>CAVZXO010000006.1:0-1397307 GCA_963779295.1 Ilumatobacteraceae bacterium | reverse complement strand
CACGACGTGCGGCAGGCGTCCGGCCGGTGGGCGAGAACGTCGACGCGATGAACTCCGCCCTGGCGCGCGTGCGCACCGGCGAGGTCACGCAAGCGGTCCGCGACGCTCGTGGACGGCGAGCAGGTGCACGAGGGCGACTGGATCGCTCGTCGTGCGACGGTGTTGTCGCGCCCACGCCGGTTCGCCGGCCGACGCGGTGTGCGAGCTGCTCGGCAGCTCGTCGACGACGACAGCGAGATCGTCACCGTGCTCGTCGGCTGCGACGCCGCCGGCCAAGGACACCGAGCGGATCCGCGAGCACATCGAGGTCAACTTCCCGCACCTCGAGGTCGAGTTCCACGACGGCGGCCAGCCGCTGTACCCGTACCTCGTCGGCGTGGAGTAGCGGGACGACCGGGTGCCCGCCGGCGACCCGCCGCTGACGCTGCGGGATCTGCGCGAGATCGAGCTCGCGCGCCTGAAGGGCGTCGGCCCCGCGCTCGAGACCCGGCTCGCCGACATGGGCCTGCACAACGTGCTCGACCTGCTGCAGCACTACCCGCGCCGCTGGATCGACCGCACGAAGCGCGTCGACATCGCCGCGCTCGAGGTCGGCGAGGAAGCGACGGTGTTCGGCGAGGTGCGCACGATCGACGGCCGCCGCACCCGCAACGGCAGGCGCTCGTCGAGGCGGTCGATCCACGACGGCATCGTCGCTGCTGAACGTCACGTTCTTCAACCAGGCGTGGCGCGAGAAGCAACTCGCGGTCGGGCACCGAAGTGTCGTTCTTCGGCAAGCTCGACGTGTACCGCGGCAAGCGCCAGATGACGATCCCGGTCGTCGACGTGCTCGGCCGCGCCGGCGTCGCCGACGACAAGACCGGCGTGATCGTCCCCGTCTACCCGCAGTCGGGCAAGGCCGAGGTGTTCACGTGGCAGCTGCGCACGCTCGTCGGCGGAGGCGCTCGCGAAGTGCACGGCGCGCGGGTTCGCCGATCCGCTCGACGAGGCGCTGCTCGATCGCCACGACCTCGTCGACCGCAACGTCGCGTTCGCGCGCCATCCACCGCCCCGACTCGATGGCCGAGACGCGGCGCGCGCCGAGCAGCGCCTGATCTTCGACGAGTTCCTGCGCATGCAGGTCGGGCTCGTCGCGCGCAAGCGCGCGCTCGAGGCCGAGCGAGTCGGGCATCCGGCACGACGGTCGACGGCCCGCTCGTCGACGCAGTTCCTCGCGCAGCTGCCGTTCGCGCTCACCGGCGACCAGCAGCGGGCGATCGCCGAGATCACGCACGACATGGCGGCGCGCGCGCCGATGCACCGCCTGCTGCAGGGCGACGTCGGTTCGGGCAAGACCGTCGTCGCGCTCGCCGCGCTGCTCATCGCGGTGCAGGGCGGCTACCAGGGCGCGTTCATGGCGCCGACCGAGGTGCTCGCCGAGCAGCACTACCTCGGCTCGGTGCGGCTGCTCGAAGGGCTGACGGTGCCGCGCCGAGGGTCGCTGCTCGGCGACCGGCCGGTGCGCGTCGAGCTGCTCACGAACCGCACGACCGCGGCCGAGCGCCGCCGCATCGCGACGGGCCTCGCGAGCGGCGAGGTCGACATCCTCGTCGGCACGCACGCGCTGCTCTACGGCGACGCGGAGTTCACCAAGCTCGGCGCTCGCGGTGATCGACGAGCAGCACCGCTTCGGCGTCGAGCAGCGCGCGCTGCTGCGCGGCGAAGGGCGACGCATCGTCCCGACGTGCTCGTGATGACCGCCACGCCGATCCCGCGCACCGCGGCGATGCTCATCTACGGCGACCTCGACAAGTCGGAGCTGCGCGAGATGCCGCCCGGCCGCACGCCGATCGCGACCGACGTCGTCGGCCCGAGCCCGCTCGACCAGGCCGCGGCGTGTGGAAGCGCTGCGCGACGAGGTCGCGGCCGGCCACCAGGCGTACGTCGTGTGCCCGCTCGTCGAGGACAAGGGCAAGGTCGAGGCCAAGGCCGCGACCGCGGAGTTCGAACGGCTGCAGGCCGAGGAGCTGCACGGCCTGCGCGCTCGGGTCTGCTGCACGGCCAGATGCAAGTCGGAGGAGAAGGAAGCGGTGATGGCCGCGTTCCGCGCCGGCGACCTCGACGTGCTCGTCGCCACGACCGTGATCGAGGTCGGCGTCGACGTGCCGAACGCGACCGTGATGGTCGTCGAGGACGCCGACCGCTTCGGCCTCTCGCAGCTCCACCAGCTGCGCGGCCGCGTCGGGCGCGGCGGCGACGCGTCGTGGTGCTTCTTGTTCGCCGACCCGACCACCGACGACGGCGAAGCAGCGCCTGGAGGCGATGGCGGCGTCGCACCGACGGCTTCGTGCTCGCCGAGAAGGACCTCGAGATCCGCGGCGCGGGCGAGGTGTTCGGCGAGCGCCAGTCGGGCTTCAGCGACCTCAAGCTCGGCCGCATCCCGCGCGACGAGGCCGATCGTGATCGAGGCGCGCGCGCGTCGCCGAGGAGATCCTCGACGACGACCCCGACCTCGCCGCGTCACGCGCAGCTCCGCGAAGAGGTCGAGGACCTCCTCGGCGACGACGTCGAGTTCCTCTTCAAGAGCTGATGAGCAAGCCGGAGCCCGACGTGAGCCGGCCCGGTGCTGCGGGTGATCGCGGGCATCGCTCGCGGGCGGCGGCTCGTCGCGCCGGCGGGCGACCGCGTGCGGCCGACCAAGGACATCGTGCGCGAGGCCGATGTTCTCCGCGCTCGACGCCGCGCGGCGCGATCGTCGACGCGACGCGTGCTCGACCTCTACGCGGGCAGCGGCGCGCTCGCGATCGAGGCGCTGTCGCGCGGCGCGCCGAGCGCGCGTGCTCGTCGAGCGCGACCGGGCCGCGCTCGCCGCGATCCGCGCACAACCTCGAGCACGCTCGGACTCGAGCGCCGCGACGCGCGTGGTCGCGGCCGACGTCGGCGGCTTCCTCGCCGGTCCGCCGCCCGCGGAGGCGCCGTTCGACCTCGTGTTCGCCGACCCGCCGTACGACACCACCGACGAGGACGGTCGACCGACGCTGCTGGCCGCGCTGGCCGCGCCCGGGCTGGCTCGCGCCCGACGCGCGATCGTGGTCGTCGAGCGGCCGCGTCGGCACCGCGGTCGCGGCTCCCGACGGGCTGGGAGCCGGCTGGGAGCGGACCTTCGGCGATACGCTCGTGTCCTTCTGTCGACGCGCTCGATCCAGCTCGATCTGACAGGAGACCTGCGTGGCGACCGCCCTCTGCCCGGGATCGTTCGATCCGGTGACCCTCGGCCACCTCGACATCATCGAGCGCACCGCCCGCCACTTCGACGAGGTCATCGTCGCGGTGATCCGCAACCCGCAGAAGACGCAGTCGCTGTTCACGCTCGAAGAGCGCCAGCAGATGCTGAAGGAGGCGACCGCGCACCTCGGCAACATCCGCATCGAGTTCTTCAAGGGCCTGCTCGTCGACTTCGCCAAGGACCACGGCGCCGACGCGATCGTGAAGGGCCTGCGCGCGGTCTCCGACTTCGACTACGAGCTGCAGATGGCGCAGATGAACCAGCGCCTCTCGGGCATCGACACGTTCTTCTTCTCGACGAGCCCGCAGCACTCGTTCCTGTCGTCGAGCCTGGTGCGCGAGGTCGCGCGCTTCGGCGGCGACGTCTCGAGCATGGTCCCGAGCACGTCACCGACCGGCTGGTCGAGATGTTCCCGCCGAAGCCGAGGTCCACGGAGGGACCGCGATGCTCGAGGACGAGCCCGAGCAAGGTCCCCGACACCGCGGCGCTGCTCGCTGCAGCTGCGCGACATGCTCGACAGCGGCGCGCACGCTGCCGATGTCGGCGTCGGTGCTCGTCAACCGCGACGAGTTCGGCGCGATCGCTCGAGGACGCGATCGACGGGCTCCCCGAGGAGCTGCGCCAGGCGCGCTGGCTGCTGAAGGAGCGCGACGAGTTCCTCGAGCGGGCCGAGCACGAGGCCGACCGGATCATCGAGTCGCCGCGGGTGCGGGCCGAGCGGATGGTCGAGCAGACCGAGGTCGTGCGCGAGGCCCGCCGCACCGCGCGAGGAGATCGTCGAGGACGCCGAGCCGGCAGGCCGCGGCGATCCGCCACGAGGCCGAGGACTACGTCGACCGCAAGCTCGCGCGTTCGAGGTCGTGCTCGACCGCACGATGCAGACGGTGCAGAAGGGCCGGGAGCGCCTCCAGGTGCACGCGCCCGTCGCGCGGTCGAGCCGAGCCCGACGCCGACGACGAGCGGCCTTCTTCGACCAGGACGAGTCGAGTCCCGGCCGTGACGACCGTCGGGATCGACTGCATGCCTGACGCCGGGATAGCCGGTCTGACCTGCTACGATCCGGCCGTCCGGCGAGTGCGCACGGCTGGCTACGATCCCGGCCGCGCGTCCTGCGGGTTCTCGCGAGCCCGATCGGCCAGCTGACTCGGCCCACCCGGCGGCCTCGACCAGCGAGTGACCATGCCGTCCACTCCACTCCGTTTCGCATCCCGCGTCGCCGACCTGCTGGCGCAGCCCGGCGCGTCGCGCGCCGGTCGCACGTCGAGGCGCGCGCTCGACGGGCTCGGCGGCGTCGGCGCCGAGATCGCAGCCGACGACGCCGTCGCGCTCGACCTGCACGCTCGAGCGGGTCTCCGAGGGCATCGTCGTCCGGGGCGCGATCACGCGCCGCTGGACGCGCCGTGCAGCCGCTGCCTGCGCGCCGGTCGGCGGCGAGACCTCGCGTCGCACGTCGACGAGCTGTTCGAGACCGCACCCGCTCGAGGGCGAGACCTACCCGCTCGACGACGACGTCGTCGACCTCGAGCCGCTGGTCCGCGACGCGCTCCTGCTCGAGCTGCCCGCGGCGCCGCTGTGCCGCCGCCGACTGCGCCGGGCCTGTGCGCCGACCTGCGGCGCCGACCGCAACCTCACGCCGTGCGACTGCGCCACCGTCGAGCTCGACCCCCGCTGGGCGGCGCTCTGCGGTCGCTCGACCTCTGACCTCACGATCTCACGAGGAGCTGCAACCGATGGCCGTCCCGAAGCGCAAGATGAGCCGCTCGGCGACCCGCTCGCGCAAGTCGGCGAACATGCGGCTCGCGCCGCCGCGCGCACTCGCTGTGCCCGAACTGCGGCGCGTCGCGGCTCCCGCACACGGTGTGCAGCAACTGCGGTTGGTACCGAGGCCGCCAGGTCCTCGACGTCGAGTAGACGAGCGACGCGAGCCGCACGTGCGACGCCCGTGATCGCGATCGACGCGATGGGCGGCGACCGCGCGCCCGGCGAGATCGTCGCGGGCGCGCTCGCGGCCGTCGACGAGTGCGACGTCGACGTCCTGCTCGTCGGCCGCGCCCGACGCGATCGCGCGCGCACCTGCCCGACGGCGACGCGCCCGACGCGGGTCGAGATCGCTCGCCGCGTCCGAAGTGATCGAGATGCACGAGGAGCCCGCCGCCGCGGTGCGCACGAAGAAGGACTCGTCGCTCGTGCGCGGCGCGCCGAAGCGGTGCGCGACGGCCGGGCCGCGGCGATGGTCGGCGCCGGCAACACCGGCGCGACGATGGCCGCCGCGCTGCTGCGGCTTCGGCCGGATCAAGGGCGTGCACCGGCCCGCGATCGCGGTGCCGATCCCGGTGCTCGGCGACGACCGCTCGCAGCTCCTCGTCGACGGCGGCGCGACCGTCGACCCCGAGCCGGAGTGGCTCGTCGAGTGGGCCGAGCTCGGCGCGCGCGTACGCGCGCGTGCGGCTCGGCGTCGACGAACCGACGATCGGCGCTGCTCTCGAACGGCGAGGAAGCCGGGCAAGGGCGACGCGCTGCGCAAGAGCGCGTCGCCGCTGCTCGCGCGACGTGAAGGGATTCGTCGGCAACGTCGAGGGCCGCGACCTCATGCGCGCCGCGCGCCGACGTCGATCGTCACCGACGGCTTCACCGGCAACGTCGCGCTGAAGACGCTCGAGGGCGCGATGATGGGGCTCGCCGGCCTGGTGTTCGGCGTGGTCGACGAGCCCGAGCGCCGTGGGCCGACGGCCGACGCGTTGAAGCTGCGCGCTGCTCGAAGCGGCCGCGCCGCTGCTCCCCGACAACACCGGCGGCGCGCATGCTGCTCGGCGTCAACGGCGTGTGCATCATCTCGCACGGCTCGTCGTCGGCGACCGCGATCGTGAACGCGGTGCGCGTCGCGCGCGACTGCGTGCGAGCCGATCGTCGTCGGCTCGCGAGCGGCGCGACGAGGTCGGTGAGCGACGATGCCGGCTGAGACGCACAGCCACCGCGGGCCCGATCGGTCGCCGACGATGTCGAGCGCTCGTCCGCGACCAGCTCGTCGAGATCCTCGGCGTCGATCCCGACGCGATCGCGCTCGACACGCGCCTGCGCGAAGACCTCGACGCCGACGACTTCGCGCTCATCGATCTCGTCGAAGCGGTCGAGGCGGAGCTCGGCGAGCGCACCGTCGGCTTCTCGATCGACGACGACGATCTCGTCGAGCTGCGCACCGTCCGCGACGCGGTCGAGTGCGTCTCGCCCGCCTGCGAGCGGGAGCGTCGTCATGAGCCGGTCGCGCCGACGCGTCGCTCGTCGCCCGAGCGGCGACTCGATCGCCGACGCTCGAGGCGCGCCTCGGCGTGCAGCTTCGTCGATCGCGCGCTGCTGCTGCGCTCGCTCGCGCACCGGTCGTGGTGCGCGGAGAACGGCGAGCCGGAGTCGAACGAGCGCCTCGAGTTCCTCGGCGACTCCGTGCTCGGTCTCGTCGTCACGCACTACGTGTTCGAGCACTTCCCGAGCCTGCCCGAAGGCCAGCTCTCCGAAGTGCGCGCGCGGTGTCGTGAACGCGCGCGTGCTCGCCGAGGTCGCGCTCGAGCTCGATCTCGGCGCGCACCTGCTGCTCGGCAAGGGCGAAGACGCGGCCGGCGGCCGCACGAAGCAGTCGATCCTCGCCGACGCGTTCGAAGCGGTGATCGCCGCGGTCTACCTCGACCAGGTTTCGCGCGTCGCGCGCGACTCGTGCTGCGGTGCCTCAGCGACCGCATCGCCGAGGCGGCGGCCGGGCCCGGCGGCCGCGACTACAAGACCCGTCTGCAAGAGCTCACGGCCGCGCATTCGCTCGGCCGGCCCCGCTACGTCGTGCGCGACGAGGGTCCCGATCATGCGAAGCACTTCTTCGCGGCGGTGTACGTCGGCGACGACGTCTACGGCGAGGGCGAAGGCCGCTCGAAGAAGCAAGCCGAGCAGGCCGCGGCGTGGGTCGCATGGACGCGGCTGCAGGCAAGACGAGCGGGCGAGCAGGGGGGACGACGATGCCGGAGCTACCTGAGGTCGAGGTCTTGCGCCGCGATCTCGACAAGGAGATCGTCGGCAAGAAGATCAAGTCGGTCGAGGTCGACCGGCACGCGCTCGGTGCGGCGGCACAAGAACAAGAAGGAGTTCATCGACGCTGCTCGAGGGCCGCAAGATCATCTCGGTCGCAGCGGCGGGGCAAGTATCTCGTCGTGCGGCTCGACGGCCGCGACGCGCTCGATCGTGCACCTCGGCATGTCGGGTCAGCTGCTGCGCGCGAAGTCGGCGCGCGAGAAGGCGCCGAAGCACACGCACGTCGTCATCACGTTCACGCAGGGCGGGCTGTTGCGGTTCGTCGACCCGCGCACGTTCGGCGAGATGTTCGTCGACCGAAGTACGACGAGCTCGACGAGCAGGTCGAGGAGCTCGCGCACCTCGGGATCGATCCGCTCGAGACCGCGATGTCGTGGGAGCTGTTCGGCCGCATGCTCGCCGAGGCAAGCACGCAGCTGAAGACGCTGCTGATGGATCAGAAGTTCATCGCCGGCATCGGCAACGTCTACAGCGACGAGATCCTGTTCGAGGCCGGGCCTGCAAGTGGGATCGCATGAGCGACTCGCTGTCGCAGCAGGAGGTCCGGCGGCTGTACCGCGCGATCTTCGAGACGCTGCAGGACGCGGTGAAGTACCGCGGTTCGTCGCTCGCCGACGAGCAGTACGTCGACCTGTTCGGCCAGCCCGGCGAGTACCAGCACTACCACCAGGTGTACGACCGTGAAGGCCAGGCGTGCCAGCGCTGCCGCCGCGCCGATGCACCGCGCGCCGCTTACTCGAACCGCTCGACGTTCTACTGCGAGGCATGTCAGGTCTGACCGACGGCAGCGCGTCGCGGTGTGCGTGTCGTCGTGACCGGGCGCGTGCAGGGCGTGTGGTTCCGCGACTCGTGCCGCGAGCAGGCGCGCGGCGCCGAGGCGTCGGCGGCTGGGTCCGCAACCGCGGCGACGGCGCGGTCGAGGCCGAGTTCGAGGACCCGAGCCGCGGCCGTCGAGCGCATGGTCGCGTGGTGCCGAGGGCCCGCCGCGCGCGCGGGTCGACGACGTCGAGGTCGAGCGGATCGCCGACCGCGGCGAGCCGCGCTTCCGCGTCCGCTGAGCGGCTCGTCGCGGCGATGCCGGTCGAGGTCCACGATCCAGCTCGGCGGTCGCGCCCCTACCATCGGCCGCCGGAGAGGGGGCCTGCTTGTTCCTAAGTCGTTGACGCTGAAGGGCTTCAAGTCCTTCGCCGACAAGACCACGCTCGAGTTCGAGCCCGGCGTGTGCGTCGTCGTCGGCCCCAACGGCTCGGGCAAGTCGAACATCGTCGACGCCGTCGCGTGGGTGCTCGGCGCCCAGGGCGCGCGCGCGCTGCGCGGCGGCAAGATGGACGACGTCATCTTCGCCGGCACCGCCGACCGCCCGGCGCTCGGCCGCGCCGAGGTGTCGCTCACGATCGACAACACCGCGCACCTGCTGCCGATCGAGTTCTCCGAGGTCACGATCACCCGCACGCTGTTCCGCACCGGCGAGTCCGAGTACATGATCAACGGCGCGCCGTGCCGGCTGCTCGACATCCAGGAGCTGCTCTCCGACACCGGCATCGGCCGCCAGCAGCACGTGATCGTCGGGCAGGGCCAGCTCGACGCGGTGCTCAACGCCCGGCCCGAGGACCGCCGGGCGATCATCGAAGAGGCCGCCGGGCATCCTCAAGTTCCGCAAGCGCAAGGAGAAGGCCGAGCGGCGGCTCGACGCGACCGAAGGCAACCTGCTGCGCCTCACCGACCTGCTGCGCGAGGTCCGGCGCCAGCTCCGGCCGCTCGAACGCCAGGCCGACGCGGCGCGCCGCCACGACGGCCTCGTCGCCGAGCTCGCACGCGATCCGCCTGCACCTCGCCGGCCGCGAGATCGATCAGCTGCAGTCCGCGAGCAGCGAGCGCGCCGACGCGCGCGCGCGATCTCGCGCAGCAGGAACAGGACGTGCGCGTGCGGCTGCGCGCGCTCGACGACGCGAAGTGATCGACGCCGAACAGGCGCTCGCGGTTCCGGGCGACGACGACGTCGCCGACCTGCTCGCGCGCACCGAGGCGCTGCGTGAGCGCGGCCGCGGCCTCGTCAACCTCGTCACCGAGCGGCGGCGCGGCCTCGACCGCGAGCTGGCGGCCGTCGCCGACGAAGGCGTCGTCGAGTCGCTGGTCGCCGAAGCCGCGCAGCTGCGCGAGCAACTCGCGCGCGTCGACGCCGACTTCGGCTCGCTCGCGCCGACGCGCGCCGAGGTCGAAGCGGCCGAAGCCCGGCTCGAGGCGCTGGCGCGGCGTCCCGTCGGTCGGACGAGGCCGAGGCCGTGTTCCAGCGTGCCGCGACCGCGACTTCGAGCAGGTCGACCGAACGCGCCGGCGACGATCGACACGCGAGCTCGCGGCGGCGCACGAGCGCTCGAACGCGTCGACGCCGAGCGCGGCCGCGCTCGAGCCGCGCGCTCGCCGAGGCCGCCGCGGCCGAGGCCGAAGCGCGGCCGCGTGCGGGCCGAGGTCGAGGCCGAGGCCGCGGTCGCCCGCGAGCTGACGCCCGAGGGCCAGGAGCTGCGCGCGGCCGAGGAGGCGTTGCCGCGAGCCGACGACGGCGCACGCGCGCGCGCCGAAGCCGAGGCGTCGCGGTGGCGAGCCCGGGCCGAGATGCTCGCGCCTCGCGCTCGAAGAGGCGCACGCCGCGGCGGGCGGCGAGGACCTCGCCGAGCTCGACGGCGTGCTCGGCCCGCTCGTCGACCTCCTCGAGATCGACGACGGGTTCGAGACCGCGGTCGCGGCCGCGCTCGGCGACGCGTTGCAGTGCGATCGTCGTCGACGGCGACGACGCGGCGCGTGCCGCGGTCGAACGCGCTCAAGCGCGGCGACCGCCAGGCGTTGCTGCTCGTCGACCGAGGGCCGCGCTCGCGGGGTGCAGATCTCGTTCGCGCCCGCGGGCACGCGCCCGCTCGGCGCGTGCGTGCGCGGCCTGCGGCGCCGGGCTCGATCCGGTGCTCGCCCGCTTGTTCGCGGCGTTCGTGCTCGTCGACGGCGGCTGGGAACACGCGCTCGACGTCGCGCTCGCCAATCCCGGCGTGGTCGCGGTGACCCGCGACGGCGACCGGTTCGGCGGCCCGAGCCCGTGGCGCGCCGGTCCGCCCGGCTCTTCGGTCGTGACGCCGGCCGCGCTCGCCGACGCCAGCGAGTGCGTGCCGATGCGGCCGAGACGGCGCGCGACGCCGCCGAGGCCGCAGTCGAGACGCCGGCAGCGCCTCGGGCCGCGCGGCCGCGCCGAGCTGAGGCGACCGAAGACGGAACGCCGCCGCCGCGCCGAGCTCGACGGCTCGGTTGCCCGCGCCGCGGAAGCTGCCGCCCGCCGGTCGAAGTGCGCGGCGTGTCGCTCGACGAGCGGCGCGCCGCCCTGTTCGGCCCGCGGACCGCCGAGCTCGAAGCCGAGCTCGCCGACGCTTCCCGAAGCGCGCAGGTCGGGGCCCGGCGCGCGGCTCGACGCGGCCGGTAGCGAGCGCGCGACCAGGCGCGCGCCATTGCGCCGAGCACGGATCGGCTCGCAGCGTCCGCGTGCGATCCCGCTGCGCCGCGACTTCGAGTGCGCGGCGCGGCCGTCGAGGAGCGCGCGTCGGTGTTCAGCGCCCGTCTGGGCGAGGTCGAGGCCCGGCTCGCGGCCCGGCCCGACGAGGAGGCGCGGGCCGCGGCCCGCCGCGGTGGCAGCTCGAAGCCCGCAGCGCGCCGAAGCCGTCGGTGCCCTCGCGCAACGCCTCGGCCGACCGTTCGAGCCGAGATCGAGGCAGCTCGCCGAGCGGTTGCGGGCACGTGACGGCGCGGCGCAGTCCGGAGCGGCGCGGTGCGCGCCGGCCGCCGGCTCGACGGCCTGCGCAGCCGGATCTCGGCCTCCTCGATCTCGAGCTTGCCGGCGCGGCTCGCGCAACTTCGGTGAGCTGCTTCTCCGCGTCGGCGCGCGTGCGCAGGCCGTCGAGCCGGCGGCCGCGCGCGGGCGCCGCCTCCGACTGCTCCTGGCGGCGCCGGCGCAGCCGGTCGGCGAGCTGCTCGATCTCGCCGGTGTGGTCGGCGAGCCGTTCGGCGAGCTCGGTCGATCGGCGTCGGCGTGCTCTCGAGCTCGACCCGCCGGGCCGCGTGCACGGCCTCCTCGTCGGGACGGACCGCGAGCCGGGCCTCGACCTCGGCGAGCCGGCCGCCCAGCACGGTGCGCCGTTCCTCGACCGCCGTCGCCCCGGACGTTCGTAGTCCCGGCGCAGGCGGCGGCCTGCGGACCGCACGGTCGCAGCTCGGCTGCGTGCGCGCGCGGCTCGCTGCGTCGTTGCGCGGCCGCGTCGAGCGTGCTGGCGACGCTTCGGCCTCGGGCCGTCGGGAACGCGTGCGGTCGTCGGCCTCGAGCCTGTCGAGCCTTCGCGGCCGCAGTGTCGTGTGCCGCTCGTCGAGCGAGCGCCCGACCTCGACGTCGCGGCCGCAGCTCGGCGGCGCGGCGCCGTGAGCCCTTCGAGCTCGGCGCGCCGGCGGCGTTCGTCCTCGGTCGCCACGCAGCTCGGCGCGGCGCGCGCGCCGCGAGGCGCTGCCGCTCGGTCTCGACCGCGGCCTCGCGCCGCGTCGCGCGCGTCTCGGCCGCCTCGGCGTGCTCGACCGCTTCGGCGAGCGCGGCCGGCGTGACCGCCGACGAGCCGGGGGGCCGAGCGCGCCACGGGCTCGGCCCGCCGAAGCGATCGCCTTCGCGGGTGACCGCGACCACGCCCGGGACGCGAGCCCGATGTCGAGCGCCCCGCCCATCCGCCGTCGACGAGCACGAACGGCGCGAGCAAGCGCGTGAGCACCGGTCGAGCCCGGGTCGCAGGCCGCGCACGCACGCGCCGAGCCGGCGCGTGCCCGCGGGCGCGAACGAGACGCACGCCGCGCCGCGCGGCCCCGACGACGAGCATCAGCGCCGACGTCGCCGCGCTTCAGGCGGGCGACCGCGGCGCGGGCCGCGGCGTCGCCGTCGACGACGACCGCCTGCAGCGCTTCGCCGAGCGCGGCCGCGACCGCGATCTCCGCGCCCGCTCGATCTCGATGTGGTCGACGAGCCGGCCGATCATGCCGTCGAGCGCCGGCGTGTCGGCGCCGCCGCCGCGGCGTGCGCCTCGTCGAGCGCGAGCGCGAGCGTCTCGGCCCGGGCCGCCACCGCGACGCCTCGGCCTCGGCGCCGCGCGGCACGCGCGTCGGCTGCTGCACCGCTTCTTCGGCCGCGCGCAGCGCGCGGCGCCTCGTCGGTCAGCTCGGGCGCGACCGCGGCGTCGGCTTCGACCTCGGCGCGGACGCGCGGCCGCTCGACCTCGTCGGCCTCGGCGCGTCGGCCGACTCGGGTGCGAGTCGCGGCCGCGCTCGGCGTCGACCGCTCGCAGCGCGCTCGCCGCGTGCCGCGAGCTCGCGGCCGATCGCGGTCGCGCGCGCGTCGGCGAGCTGCTCGAGGTCGCGGCGGTCGCGGCCGCGATGCTCGGCCTCGGCCTCGGCGACCGAGCGCGGCCGCCGCCAGCGCCGTCGACGCGCGGCTTCGGCGGCGTCGACCTCGGCGCGCGTCGGCGCGAGCGACGTCGAAGTCGAGGTCGACCGCGGCGAGCTGCTCGCGCGTGCGTGCGCGGCTTCGGCCACGAGCGTCTCGACCACGCCTTCGTCGGCGACGGCGGCGAGCTCGCGCTCGAGCCCGCGGCGCCGCTCGGCGACGAGATTGGTGAGGCCGCGGCTGCGCTCGCGCAACGCCTCGGTGCGGGCGAGCAGATCGGCGACGTCGTCGCCGCCGGGAACCGCGAGCGCGCGCTCGGCGTCGATCACGCGCGTCGTCGAGCGCCGCGCAGCCGCACGCGGAGGTCTTGCTCTTCGCTGCGCCAGCTCGCCGCGCGGTCGGCGCGGCGCTGCTCGCGCGATCTGCAGCCGATCGATCTCGCGGCCGGCGAGGTGCAGCGTGACCGACGCGCAGCTCGTCGACGATGCCGTCGTGGCGGCGCGCGGCGTCGGCCTGCCGTTCGAGCGGCCGCAGCTGGCGCCGCACCTCGCGCAGCAGGTCGGTGAGGCGCAGCAGGTTGCCTTCGGTCGCTTCGAGCCGGCGCTGCGCCTTCTCGCGGCGCTTGCGGAACTTCAGGATGCCGGCGGCTTCCTCGATGATCGCCCGGCGATCCTCGGGGCGCGCGTTGAGCACCGCGTCGAGCTGGCCCTGGCCGACGATCACGTGCTGCTGGCGACCGATGCCGGTGTCGGAGAGCAGCTCCTGGATGTCGAGCAAGCGGCACGGCGCGCCGTTGATCATGTACTCCGACTCGCCGGTGCGGAACAGCGTGCGGGTGATCGTGACCTCGGAGAACTCGATCGGCAGCAGCCGCGCGGTGTTGTCGATCGTGAGCGACACCTCGGCGCGGCCGAGCGCGGGCCGTTCGGAGGTGCCGGCGAAGATGACGTCGTCCATCTTGCCGCCGCGCAGCGCCCGTGCGCCCTGCGCACCGAGCACCCACGCGACGGAGTCGACGACGTTCGACTTGCCCGAGCCGTTCGGGCCCGACGACGACACAGACGCCCGGCTCGAAATCGAGCGTGGTCTTGTCGGCGAAGGACTTGAAGCCCTTCAGCGTCAGCGATCGCAGAAACAACCGGGCCCCCTCTCCGGCGGCGATCGTAGGGGCGCGGACGCGCTGCGGACTCCGGCTGGACCCGTCGGCGGACCGCCGGTAGACAGTCGCTCATCGGACTCGGAAGCCGGGCTCGCCGACGGTCGCGATCCGCTCGACCTCGACCGCGTCGACCCGCGCGCGCGGCGGGCCGACCCGGCACCAGGCGACCATGCGCTCGACCGCGGCCTCGCGGCCCTTCGAACTCGGCCTCGACCGCGCCGTCGGCGCGGTTGCGCACGAAGCCGCGCACGCCCGCGGCCCGCGCCTGCTCGCGGCACGAGTCGCGGAACCACACGCCCTGCACGCGCCCGGTCACGACGACCACGCGCACGCCGGACTGCGTCGGTCGTCAGACCTGACACGCCTCGCAGAAGAAGGTCGAGCGGTTCGAGTAGCGGGCCCGGTGGATCGGCCGGCGGCACCGCATGCACGACTGGCCCTCGCGGCCGTACACCTGGTGGTGGTCCTGGTACTCGCCGGGCTTGCCGAACAGGTCGACGTACCCCTCGTCGGCGAGCGACGAGCCGCGGTACTTCACCGCGCCCTGCAGCGTCTCGCTGATCGCGCGGTACAGGCGGCGCACTTCCTGCTGCGACAGCGAGTCGCTCTGCGCTCCCACTTGAGGCCGGCCTCGAACAGGATCTCGTCGCTGTAGACGTTGCCGATCCCGGCGATGAACTTCTGGTCCATCAGCAGCGGCTTCAGCTTGCGTCTTGCGCTCGGCGAGCATGCGGCCGAACAGGTCCCACGACAGCGCGGTCTCGAGCGGATCGAGCCCGAGGTGCGCGAGCTCCTCGACCTGCTGGTCGATCTCGTCGTACTCGGTCACGAACATCTCGCCGAACGTGCGCGGATCGACGAAGCGCAACAAGCCCGCCCTGCGTGAACGTGATCACGACGTGGGTGTGCTTCGGCGCCTTCTCGCGCGCGTCTTCGCGCGCAGCAGCTGGCCCGACATGCCGAGATGCACGACGAGCGCGTCGGTGCCGTCGAGCTTCATCACGAGGTACTTCCCGCGCCGCTGCACGGCCATGATCTTGCGGCCGTCGAGGACGTCGATGAACTCCTTCTTGTTCTTGTGGCGGCGCACCGAGCGCGTGCCCGGTGACCTCCACGCCTTGATCTTCTTGCCGACGACCTCCTTTCGAGGTCGCGTCGCATGACTTCGACCTCAGGTAGCTCCGGCATCCCCGTCTCCCCGTTCGCCCGTCTCTGCCGCTCGTCCTCTGCAGGCGCGTCCACGCGACCCACGCCGCCGCCTGCTCGGCCTGCTTCTTGGACCCGCCTTCGCCCTCGCCGTAGCGCTCGTCGCCGAAGAACACCGCGGCGAAGAAGTGCTTGGCGTGGTCGGGGCCCTCGTCGCGAACGACGTAGCGAGGGCCGGCCGATCGACTGCGCCGCCGCGAGCTCCTGCAGGCGGGTCTTGTAGTCGCGGCCGCCGGGTCCGGCGACCGCTTCGGCGATGCGCTCGCTGCAGGCAGCGCAGCACGAGATCGCGCGTGGTCGCGAAGCCGTTGTCGAGGTACACCGCGGCGACCACCGCTTCGAACGCGTCGGCGAGGATCGACTGCTTCGCGCGCCCGCCGGCCGCGTCTTCGCCCTTGCCGAGCAGCAGGTGCGGCCCGAGATCGATCTCCTGCGCGACCTCGGCGAGCACGCGCGCGTTCGACGACGCCGGCGCGCACCTCCGAGAGCTGCCCCTCGGGCAGGTGCGGGAAGTTCTCGAACACGTAGTGCGTCACGACGAGGCCGAGCACGGAGTCGCCGAGGAACTCGAGCCGTTCGTTCGACGGCGAGCGCTCGTGCTCCGCGCACCACGAGCGGTGCGCGAGCGAGCGCGAGCAGCAGCGCGCGGTCGTTGAAGCTGACGCCGAGCGACGCCTCGAGCTCGTCGAGCGAGTCGTCCGGCGACGGCGGCGCGGTCGGCTTCGGGCGACGACGGTCACTGCCGACGCTCCCGCTTCGAGGCCGGCGCGAGCGACGCACTCGATCGCGTCGCGGACGGTCCGCCACTCGGCGACGTCTTCGTCGTCGATCGTGAGGCCGACCATGCGCTCGCCGAGCTCGGCCTCGACCGCTTCGACGAGCTCGAGCAGCGCGAAGTCGTCGGCGTCGAGGTCGTCGCGCAGGCGCGTGTCGGGCGTGACCGCGTCGGGATCGACTCTCGAGGATCTCGGCGAGCTGCTCGCGCACGATGCGCTCGACCTCGTGGCGCGTCGATCGGACCGCGGTGGCTGTGCGTCTCGGCCGGCATCGTACTCGCGCCCCCGAGCTCGCGCGGCGTCGGTGAGCCGGTCGACGACGCCGGCTCGTGCACGCAGTCGCGCGCGACGCGCACCGCGTTCGACGATCGCGGTCGCCGACGACGCGCCGTGCGAGATGATGCACACGCCCTTCGACGCCGAGGAGCAGCGCGCCGCCGGTGTTGTCGGGGAGCAACGGCGCGGCCGCTTCGAGCATGCGCAGCTTCAAGCGCGTCGGCCATCCGCACGCGCACTCGGGCTCGTCGAGCACGCCGAACACCATCCCGGCGAGACCGGACGAGCGCGCCTTCGACGCGTCTTCAGCGCGACGTTGCCGGTGAAGCCGTCGGTGACGATCACGTCGGCGCGAGGCGCGCACGAGATCGCGGCCTTCGACGTTGCCGACCCAGCCCTTCACCTCGGCGAGCAGCGGCCACGGCGGCCTTGCGCAGCGCGTCGCCCTTGCCCGGCTCCTCGCCGTTCGAGAGCAGCGCGACCGTCGGTTCGTCGACGCCGAGCCGCACCCGCGCGTACGCGCGGCCGAGCAGGGCCCACTCGACGAGCCACTCGGGCTGCGGGTCGACCGTCGCGCCGCCGTCGATCGAGCAGCTGCGAGCGATCGCCGCCGAACATCGGCAACGGCACCGCGATCGCGGGCCGGTGCACGCCGCGGATGCGGCCGAAGCCGCAGCAGCGCGGCGGCCATCGTGGCGCCGGTGTTGCCGGCGCCGACCAGCGCGTGCGGCCCGGCCGTCGCGCACCGCTCGGGCGCCGACGCACCAGCGAGGAATCCTTCTTGGTGCGGACGGCGGACGCGGGCTCGTCGTCCATCGCGATCACTTCGGACGCCGCGAGCACCTCGACCCGCGTCGGGCGCGTCGCCGCCGGGCAGGTGCGCGCGCGATCGCGTCGGGCGCGCCGACGAGCAGGATGTCGACGTCGAGCTCGCGACGGCCGCGCAGGCCGCCCGCGACGATCTCCGCGGGCGCGCGGTCGCCACCCATCGCGTCGAGCGCGATCACCGGCGTCACCGCGACCGCGTCTGGCCGTCGCTCGGTCGCTCGGTCACTCGACGTCGAGAACCTGCCGACCTCGGTAGTGACCACAGTTTCCGCACACCGTGTGCGGGAGCTTGCGAAGCTCCGCAGTTCGGGCACAACGAGTGCGCGCTCGGAACGAGCCGCATGTTGGCGGACTTGCGCGAGCGGGTCGAGCGAGCGACTCATCTTGCGCTTCGGGACAGCCATCGCAGCACTCCTCGTGAAATCGTGAGTCAAATCTCGAGCGACCGCAAGCGCCGCCCAGCGGGGATCGAGCTCTTCGGTGACGCAGTCGCACGCGCGTCAGGTTGCGGTTGACACCGCAGGTCACGCACAGCCCGGCGCAGTCGGCGCTGCACAGCGGCGCCAGCGGGCAGCTCGAGCAGGAGCGCGTCGCGGACCAGCGGCTCGAGGTCGATCGACGTCTTCGTCGAGCTTGTAGGTCTCGCCTTCGAGCGGGTGCGTCTCGAACAGCTCGTCGACGTGCACCGAGATCTCGCCGCCGACGGCTCGAGGCAGCGGCTGCACGGCGGCGTTCCATGTGCGCGGCAAGCGTGCCGCGTACGACGATCCCCTCGGGCACCCGCTCCAGCATGCAGATCGATCGCGACCGGCGTGCCGGCTCGATCTCGGCGCCGACGCCGGCGAGCCCGTCGAGCTGCGCCTCGACGCGCGACCGGCCGCGCGTTGCCCGGGTGTCGGAGCGCGGCAGCGAGCGGGATGCGCAACGTGGTGGAGGTGGACGGCATGATCGCTCGCTTGGGTCGCCGGTCGGGCCGGCTGCAGATCGGGCCTGCACGAGCATCGCCGGCCCGCAGGCGCGGCGGAATGTACCGCCGCAGCACCGCCGGCAGGTCGGGATCGTAGCAGGTCAGGGCGCGTATTTCCGCGGGTCCGAACCGGCAATACCGTCGACCGGTGATCGGCACCAGGTGCGGGCTCAGAGCTCGTCGTCCTGGTCGAAGAAGGCCTGCTCGGCTTCTTCGGCGTCGGGCCCGAGGAGGTCCTCGTGCGGCGGGGCGTGCACCGAGAGGCGCTCGCGGCCCTTCGCGACCTGCTGCATCGTGCGGTCGAGCACGACCTCGAACGCCGCGAGCTTGCGGTCGACGTAGTCCTCGGCCTCGAGCCGCATCTGCGCGGCCAGGCGGCTCGGCCTGGTCGATGGTCTCCTCGGCGGCCCGGCGGGCCTCCCGCACGACCTCGGTCCGCTCGACCATGCGCTCGGCCCGGACCCGGGCGACGTCGATGATCCGGGCGGCCTCGTGCTCGGCCCGCTCGAGCACCTCGTCGCGCTCCTTCAGCAGCCAGCGCGCCTGGCGCAGCTCCTCGGGCAGGCCGTCGATCGCGTCCTGGAGGATCTCGCCGAACTCGTCGCGGTTCACCATCACCGACGCCGACAGCGGCATCGAGCGCGCCGCGTCGAGCGTCTCGCGGAGCTGCAGCGAGCAGCGCGGCGGTGTCGGGAACCTTCTCGGGCTCGTCCTCGAGCATCAGCGTCTCCATCCGTGGACTCCGTCGGCTTCGCGGGAACATCTCGGCCAGCCGGTCGCGCGACGTGCGGCGGCACCATGCTCGAGACGTCGCCGCCGAAGCGCGCGACCTCGCGCACCAGGCTCGACGACAGGAACGAGTGCTGCGGGCTCGTCGAGATGAAGAACGTGTCGATGCCCGAGAGGCGCTGGTTCATCTGCGCCATCTGCAGCTCGTAGTCGAAGTCGGAGATCGCGCGCAGGCCCTTCACGATCGCGTTCGGCGCCGTGGTCGCGTGGCGAAATCGACCAGCAGCCCCTTGAAGAACTCGATCTGGATGTTGCCGAGGTGCGCGGTCGCCTCCTTCAGCATCTGCTGGCGCTCCTCGAGGCTGAACAGCGACTGCGCCTTCTGCGGGTTGCGGATGACCGCGACGATCACCTCGTCGAAGTGGCGCGCGGTGCGCTCGATGATGTCGAGGTGGCCCAGGGTCACCGGATCGAAGGACCCCGGGCAGAGGGCGGTCGCCACGCAGGCTCCTGTCAGATCGAGCGGGTCAGAGGCGTCGACGAAGAACACGAGCGTATCGCCGAAGGTCCGCTCCCAGCAGGCTCGGAGCCCGTTCGGGAGCGACGACTCGGGTCCGGACCGGTCGCTCGACGCACGATCAGCGCGTCGGGCGCGAGCCAGCCGGGCGCGGTCAGCGCGGCCAGGAGCGCGGTCGACGTCCTCGTCGGTCGTGTCGTACGGCGGATCGGCGAACACCAGGTCGAACGGCGCCTCCGCGGGCGGCGGCGCCGGCGAGGAAGCTGTCGACGTCGGCCGCAGCGACACGCGTGCGCGGGCGCCGAGTCCGAGCGTGCTCGAGGTTGTGGCCGATGGCGCCGAGCGCGGCCCGGTCGCGCTCGACGAGCACGCGCTCGTCGGCGCCCCGCGACAGCGCCTCGATCGCCGAGCGCGCCGGTGCCCGCGTAGAGGTCGAGCACGCGCGCGTCGACGATCGCGCCGCGCGGAGTCGAGGGCGGAGAACACGCCTCGCGCACGATGTCCTTGGTCGGCCGCACGCGTCGCCCGGCGGCGACGACGAGCCGCCGCCCGCGGATCGATCCCGCGATCACCCGCAGCACCCGGGGCCGGCTCAGTCGGGCCGCTTGCTCATCAGCTCTTGAACAGGAACTCGACCGTCGTCGCCGAGCAGGTCCTCGACCTCTTCGCGGAGTTGGGCGTGGCGCGCCGAGGTCGGGGTCGTCGTCGAGGATCTCCTCGGCGACCTGCGCGCGCTGTCGATCACGATCGTCCTCGTCGCGCGGGATGCGGCCGAGCTTGAGGTCGCTCATCCCCGACTGCTGCTCGCCGAACACCTCGCCCGCGCCGCGGATCTCGAGGTCCTTCTCGGCGAGCAGGAACCCGTCGGTGCGACGCGGCCATCGCCTCCATGCGCGCTTCGCCGTCGGCGGTGGTCGGGTCGGCGACGAGGAAGCACCACGACGCGTCGGCGCCGCGCCCGACGCGGCCGCGCAGCTGGTGCAGCTGCGAGAGGCCGAAGCGGTCGGCGTCCTCGACGATCATCACGGTCGCGTTCGGCACGTCGACGCCGACCTCGATCACGGTCGTCGCGACGAGCACGTCGAGCTCGCCGGCGCGGAACGCGGCCATCACCGGCTTCCTTCTCCTTCGACGTGCATCTGGCCGTGCAGCAGCCCGAGGCGCAGGCCCTGCGAGCTCCTCGGCCTGCAGCCGTTCGAACTCGGCGGTCGCGGCCTTGGCCTCGACCTTGCCCTTGTCCTCCACGAGCGGGCACACGACGTACGCCTGGTGGCCGGCCGCGACCTCGGCGCGCAGCGTCTCCACATGCCGCGACCTGGTCGAGCGGGCTCGGGCCGACGACCTCGGTCGCGATCGGCGTGCGGCCGGGCGGCATCTCGCGCAGCTCCGACTTGTCGAGGTCGCCGTAGACGAGCATCGCCGCGGTGCGCGGGATCGGCGTGGCCGTCATCACGAGCACGTCGGGCACGAGTCGCCCTTGCCTTCGCCTTGAGCAGCGCGCGCTGCTCGACGCCGAAGCGGTGCTGCTCGTCGATCACCGCGAGCGCCGAGCTTCGTGAACTCGGCGTCGCCGTAGAGCAGCGCGTGCGTGCCGACGAGGATGTCGACCTCGTTGCTCGCGAGGCCCGTCGCTGATGCGGCGGCGCTCGGCCGCGGTCGTGCGGTTGGTGAGCAGCTCGACGCGCACCGGCCGGTCGCCGAGCAGCGAGCCCTCGGCCGCGACCGTCAGCCCTTCGAGCATGCTTCACCGAACCGAGGTAGTGCTGCTCGGCGAGCACTTCGGTCGGCGCCATGAACGCGCCCTGATAGCCGCCCTGCACCGCGATGAGCAGCGCGGCGAGCGCGACGACGGTCTTGCCCGAACCGACGTCGCCCTGCAGCAGGCGGTGCATCGGCGCCGCGCCGGCCATGTCGTGCGCGATCTCGGCGATCGCGCGCTGCTGATCGCCGGTGAGCGCGAACGGCAGCTGCGCGAGGAACGCGTCGACGAGCGGGCCGTCGACCGTCGTGCCGGATCCCCGACTCCTCGCGCCGCGAGCGCGCGCTTGCGCGCGACGAGGCCGACCTGCATGCGCAGGAACTCGTCGAACTTCAGGCGCTTCTCCGCGGCGCGCATCTCCGCCATCGACTCGGGACGGTGAATCGCGCGCAGCGCGGCGTTGCGGTCGACGAGGTCGTGGCGGTCGAGCATCGCCTCGTCGAGCGGATCGGCGAAGCCGCGCGCCGTGCACTTCGCGAGCGCCTCGCCGACGAGCGTGCGCAGCTGCCACGTGAACACCTCGGCCTTGCCCGACTGCGGATAGACGGGAACGATCACGCCGGTCTTCTCGTCGGCGACGCCGGCGCGGCCGACCACGTCGACGACCGGGCATCGTCATCTGCCGCTTGCCGCGGTACACGTCGAGCTTGCCGAAGAACGACGCCTCGGTGCCGACCGCTCAGTTGCTTCTCGCGCCAGCGCCTGGTTGAAGAACGTGACGTTGAGCAGCGACGTGCCGTCGTGGACGACGACCTCGACGAGCGCGCGGCCCTTGCGCGTGTGCGGCGGCCGTGGATCGTGCGCACCTCGGCGAACACCGTCGCTTCCTCACCGACCTCGAGCGCGGCGATGTCGGCCTTCTTCGTGCGGTCGATCCAGCGGCGCGGGTAGTGCTGCAGCAGGTCGAGCACGTTGTGCAGCCCCATGTCGGCGAGCCGCGTCTCGAGCGCGGGGCCGACGCCCTTCAGCCGCGCGAGCTCGATCGTCGCGCAGATCCGCGCAGCGTCAGCGGCGGATCGCCGGTGGGCACCGGTCGTCCCGCTACTCCACGCCGACGAGATACGGGTACAGCGGCTGGCCGCCGTCGTGGAACTCGACCTCGAGGTGCGGGAACGTGAACTCGATGTGCTCGCGGATGCGCTCGGTCTCCTTCGCCGCGTCGGCGCCGACGAGCACGGTGACGATCTCGCTGTCGTCGTCGACGAGTTGCCGAGCAGCTCGCACACCGCGTCGGCCGGCGACGCCGTGGCCGGACGACACCGTCGCGCAGAGCGCGATCCAGTCGCCCTCCTGCACCTGCGTCCGTCCACCGAAGCGTCGCGCACCGCCTGGGTCACCTCGCCGGTGTGCACACGTGCGAGGGCGGCGCATCGTGCTGATGTTCTCGCCCACCGGCCGGTCATCGGGCGCGCACGAGCCGCGGAAGGGCCTGGCGGTGCTGCTGCGCGCCTGGCCGGCCGTGGCCGAGGCGACCGGCGCGCGGCTGCGCGTCGTCGGCGCCGATCCGCTCTCCGTGAAATGGCTCATGCGCCGCCAGGGACTCGACGGCCGCAACATCGACCTGCTCGGCTCGATTCCCGGAGCAGCCGCTCACGGACGAGCTCCTGCAGGCGAAGCTGCTCGTCGCTCCGTCGATCGGACGCGAGAGCTTCGGCATGGTGCTCACGCGCGCGTTCGCGTGCGCGACCCCGGTCGTCGCCTCGGACATCGAGGGCTACCGCGAGGTCGCGAACGCCGAGACCGGGCTGCTCGTGCCGCCCGACGATCCCGACGCGCTCGCCGCCGCGCTCGTCGAGCTGCTCGACCGACGAGGAGCGCCGCGTGCGCCTCGGCGCCGCCGCCCGGGCGCAGGCCGAGGAGCGCTACTCGTGGGCGCGCGTCGCCGGACGGCTCGTGGAGATCTACTCCGCGCTCATCGAGACGCCCGGCCGAGGAGACGGTCGCCGCGTGAGCTGACGCTACATTCCGAGGACGCGGTTCTGGCGCCTCGTCGATCGTGCTCGGCGTGCTCGCCGGCGCGATCGCGCTCGTGCTCTGGCGCCTCGACATCAACGTCGTCCGGCACGCCTTCGAGTTCGTCACCTGGCGCTGGGTCGTCGCCGCGGTGCTCCTGAACCTGGCCTCGATCGTCTTCCGCTCGATCGCCTGGGAGATCGTGATCGACCAGGCCGTCGCGCCGCCGTGCCCGCGCCGCCGCGACGTCTTCGCCGCGTTCTGCGTCGGGCTGCTCGGGAACGCCGCGCTGCCCGGGCGCGTCGGCGAGGTGGCCCGGATCGTCGTCCTCACGCGCCGCATGCGCGGACGGCCGGGTCTTTGGGCGACGCTGACCGGGACGGTCTTCGCGCACCGGCTCTTCGACGTCGTCGCCGCCTCGGGCCTCGTCGTCTACGTCGTCTACGCGGCGAAGATCCCCCAGTGGGCGCCGGCCGGCCCTGGCGATCGCGCTCGGCGTCGGGTTCGGCCTGCTCATCGCGGCGCTCGTGATCGCGAGGCGCACGAACGACCAGCGGCGGCGCGGACGACCTCGGGCCGGTCCGCCGCGTGCTGCGTCTCGCCCGCTACGGCCTGATCGTGCTCAAGCGCCCGCTGCCCGCGCTCGCCGCCCTGTTCTTCCAGCTCCTCGGCTGGGCGACGCAGCTGCTCGCCGTGTGGACGATGTTCTTCGCCTTCGAGATCGACGGGACGATCACGATGGCCGCGCTCGTCCTCGTGATCATGAATCTCGTGATGGTCTTCCCGCTCTGGCCCGGGAACGTCGGGCTCGTCCAGGCCGCGATCGCGGTCTCGCTGCTCCCGTACGGCGTCGCGTTCGAGCGCGGGTTCGCCTACGGGATCGGGCTGCAGGCCGTCGAGGTCTCGGTCGGCGTCGCGCTCGGCTTCATCTTCCTCGCCCGCGAGGGCTTCTCGTTCGCGATGCTCCGCCGCATGCCCGAGGTCACCGACCTCGAGGTGGACGAGCGCGTCGAGCGGATCGCCTAGGAGGCTAGTCGCTGCGTCTGCGCGGCGCGCAGCTTGCGCGCCAGGCTGCATAGGAGCTTCCAGGCCATCTCGGGGTGCTCCTCCACGAACGGGCGGAACTCCCACGGCGTCAGGAAGCAGACGCGCAGGTCGGTCGCAGCGACGATCGACGCCGAGCGCCTGCCGTCGTCCATGATCGCCATCTCGCCGAAGTAGTCGCTCGGGCCGAGCGTCGCCTTGAGCTCGCCGCCGACGCTGACGGTCACGTTCCCTCGACTGATGACGAAGAAGCTCGTTCCGGTCGCGCCCTCCTCGACGACGGTGTCGCCCTCGGCGAACGTGCGCTCGACGAAACGGTCGCCGAGCTTCTCGAGCTCGTCGTCGGACAGGTCGGCGAAGAGCCAGACGTTGCGGAGCTCGTCTACGGGTACGCGTGACATGGCGCGATCATAGACCGTGGAAGGAATGTCCCGCTACGGCGCCGAAATGACGCCCGCATGCGGGCGAATCCGGCGTACGCGGGCGCAGGTCGATCCGGCGATCTCCTGGACGGAGGCCGGAGCTGCCGGAGCGCGAGCGGACGAAGCACGTCCACCGGCTCCATCCCGTACCTGGGCAAGTTCGTGCCCCAGCTGGCCGAGGTGTTCCTGCGCCGCTACGCGAAGCCGGGCCAGCTCGTGTGGGATCCGTTCGCGGGCTCGGGGACGACGCTCGTCGAGGCGAACGCGCTCGGCGCCGCGCGCCGCCGGCTGCGACCTGAGCGCGTTCAACTGCCTCCTGACCCGCGTGAAGACGGCCGCCTACGACCCGGTCGGAGCTGCTCGGCGATCTGCGTGGTCGTCTCGGACGAATTGGACGGGGTCGACGCCGGAGCCGGGCGACTCCGGCTATCTCGAGCGGTGGTTCGCGCCGCAGGCGCTCGCCGAGCTTCTGGCGTTCCGCGCGCGATCGACGGCACCGTCGTACCCGGAGCTCTGGCGCGTCGTGCTCTCGCGCGCGGCCCGCTCGGCGCGGCTGACGCGCCACGACGACCTCGACTTCCCGCGCGAGCCCGTGCGGGGCGAGTACTTCTGCCACAAGCACCGGCGCGTCTGCCGTCCCGTCGAGGAGGCGCGGAAGTTCCTGCGCCGCTACGCCCGCGACTCGGCGCAGCGCGTGCAGGAGTTCGGCGACGTGCGCACCGGCAACGCGGTCGACCGTCCTCCAGGGCGACGCGCGCGAGGTCGATCCGCCCGGGCCGGTCGACCTCGTCTTCACCTCGCCGCCCTACCCGGGCCTCATCGACTACCACGAGCAGCACGCCTACGCGTTCGAGCTGCTCGGCCTCGAGCGGCGCGACCCGGAGGAGATCGGGCGCGGCATGACGGGCTACTGCGACGACATCGCCGCCGTGCTGCGCCGGGCCAAGCGCGCGCTGCGGCCGGGCGGCCGCGTCGTCGATCGTCGTGAACGACTCGCGCGGGCTCTACGACGGGATCCTCCGCTCGCGCCGGCCTGCGGCTCGAGGAGCGCGTGCTCCGCGAGGTGAACCGCCGCACCGGCCGGCGGGCCGGCGCGTACTACGAAGAGGTCTTGGTCGCGACTCCCTGAATGCCGGGCCGCACGAGCGGATGGTGGCCGGGGATCGCGATCGCCTCGACGTTCGTCGTGTCGAACCCGGCGGCGGCGAGGCCGCGCGCGTGTCGCGGTTCAGGTGGCAGTTCCCCGCGAGCTTGCGGTGGATGCCGGCGAGGCGATCCTGCCAGCGGGCCGTTCGCCCGGTTCCGCGGACGTGCTCGAGCAGGACGAGCCGGCCCGTCCGGCTTGAGCACCCGGCGAATCTCCGCCAGCACCGGCGGCCGGCTCGTCGACCGAGCAGAGCACGAAGGTCGAGACCACGGCGTCGAAGCTCGCGTCCGGGAACGGGATCTCCTCGGCGCGCGCCGCGACGACCTCGACGGGGACGGTCGCCTCGGCGAGCTTCGCGGGCAGCCGCTTCGCCATGCTCGGGTCGGGCTCGAGGGCGACGACGCGCTCGCTGCGGCGTAGTGGCGCAGGTTCGCTCCCGTGCCGGCGCCGATCTCGAGGACGTCGCCCTCGACGTCTGCGAGGAGCGCGTGCCTTCGGGCGCCCAGCTCGCCCCGCTCCGCGCCGCGGCGCAAGGGTCGTAGCGCCCAGCCGTTCACGCGTCCGGGCGCGTGGACTCGGCACGCTTGGCGAGCTCCTCGACCTTGCCCTGCGCCGCGTCGAGCTTGCCGAGGCAGAGCGCGGTAGAGCTCCTCGCCGCGCTCCCAGAGCGCGATCGCCTCGTCGAGGCCGGGCCTTGCCGCTCTCGAGCTCGCGCGACGATCTGCTCGAGCTCCTCGCGGGCCTCCTCGAAGGTCGGCTCGCTCACTCGGACGTCTCCTCGACGCGCGCGCCGAAGCCGCCCTCGGCCAGCTCGACCTCGACCCGCGTCGCCGGTGGCGAGCGCGGCCGGTCGCGCGGACGATCGCGTCGTCGGCGCGGACGATCGCGTAGCCGCGCTCGAGCGTCGCGCGCGGCGAGAGCGCGCGGAGCCGGCCGCGACCGCCTCGAGCGCCGCGCGGCGGCGCTCGACGAGCACGCGGGCGCCGTCAGCAGCGGCTCGCGGTCGGCCAGCAGCCGCTCGCGGGCGCGGGCGAGCGCACGCGTTCGCTCGCGGTCGAGCGACGCGTCGCGGACGCCGAGCCGCTCGCGCGCGCCGAGCTCGCGGCGTCGCGCGCCGAGCGCCGCGCGCAGCGCGGCGAGCTCGGCGCGCAGCTCGCCCTCGTCGGGCACGACGAGCCGCGCGGCCGCGGTCGGCGTCGAGGCGCGCGCGTCGGCGGCGAGGTCGCAGAGCGGCGTGTCCTGCTCGTGCCCGACGGCCGAGACGACCGGCACCGGGCAGGCCGCGACCGCGCGGACGAGCCGCTCGTCGCTGAACGGGAGCAGGTCCTCGAAGCTGCCGCCGCCGCGCGCGAGCACGATCACGTCGATCTCCGGGCTCGCGCCAGAGCGCCCGAGCGCCGTCGCGATCGCGGCCCGGCGCGCGCGCGGCCCCTGGACGTACGTCTCGGCGACGAGCATCGCGCGCCGGCGGGAAGCGCGCTGGATCGCCGTGACACGTCGCGCTTCGCGGCGGCCTCGTTGCCGGTCACGAGGCCGATCCGGCGCGGGAAGCAGCGGCAGCGGCCGCTTGCGCTCGGCGCGAAGAGCCCCTCGGCGGCGAGCTTCTGCTTCAGCCGCTCGAGCGCGCGCCAGGTGCGCGCCGAGCCCGAACCGCTCGAGCGACAGCGCGCGCAGCCGGAACTCGCCCCTCGCCTCGTACAGCTCCGGCCGCCCGTAACGTGGACGCGCTCGCCGTCCGCGAGGTCGAGCCGCAGCGCGTCGAACTGCCGCGCGCGGCATCGAGACGCGGCAGGCACGGCGCCGTCCGCGGGATCCTTGAGCGTGAAGAAGACGCTCTGCCAGCGCGTCCTGGCGGCGAAGCTCGGTCACCTCGCCCTCGACCCAGAGCGTCGGCAGGCGCGCGAGCCAGGCGGCGACGCCGCGGTTGAACGCCGCCACCGCGTAGACCTTGCGGTCGCCGTAGACGCGTCGCCTCGACCTTCACAGCGACTGTATGCTCAAGGCTGATGCAGCTCGGGGCCGCGAGTCCTAGAGCAGGATCTCGGCGGCGAGCTCGGGGCTGCAGCCCGCTCGGCCGACGAGCGTCGACCGCGTGGTGCAGGTCGGCGCTCGAGTGGGCGACCCGCTCCGCCAGCGGGAGCGGATAGCCGGCCTCCATCAGCACGTGGAGCCGCCAGCTCTCGACCTTGGCCCGCTCGTCCAGGTCACGCCCGACTGTGGTGCGTCTGCTCCATCACGTCGTCCATCGCAATCGATGGTTCGTCTCCCATGTCGCGGGTCGGTTCGTTCTCTCGCGAGACGATCCCTGCCCGAATTGGTTAGCCGTCCGAGTCGATTGGCCGCTCGAAGCGTTCGCAGCCGGACGCGCGACATCTGCTGCTCCGAGACGCGCCTCGGCCTGGTCAGCGACTCGGCCAGGCGGTCGCTCATCTGGCGGAGCCGCTCGGCCGCGACCTCCTGCTGGCGTCCGGCCGCGCGCGTGATGTCGCCGATGCGCCGCTCGAGCCGCGACGGCGGCCGCCTTGCGCCGCCTCGTCGATCCGGTCGGCGATCTCGCGCTCCGCCTGGTGGGCGAACTGCTGCATCGCCTTTCCAGCTCGTGCGAGAGCCGCTGCGCCGACTTCTCGCGCGACTCCTTGATCTGCGTGTCGAACCGCCTCTCGGCCTCCTCGACGAGCCGCTGCGTCGCGCGTTCGAGCGAGCGCTCGAGGCTCTGCGCGCTGCCGCCGCTCGATGTCTCGAAGGACGCCTGGATGCGCGTGATCGCGTCGGCCTCCTCGCGCTCGATCTGCTCGCGGACGCTCCGCTCCTGCTCGCGGAGCTTCGCTGATCTCGGTGAGCTGCGCGGCGGTTCTCCTCCGCGTACACCTCGATCTCGGCCTGGCCCGCCTCGAACGACTCGCGCCCGACCTGCTCGAGCTCGGCGCGGAGCCGGGCCAGCGCCGGTCTGCTGCTCCTCGGTCGCGGTGCGCGAGGTAGTCGGAGTCGGCGGCGACCTGGCCTCGTACGCCTTGATCGCCTCGGCCTGGCGCTGCGCGAGCGCGTTCAGCCGCGCCTCGAGGCCGCGCTGGCCGCGGTCGAGGTCGGCGGCCCAGGCGGTCAGCCGCTGCTCGAGCTGCTCCTGGATCTGCTCGATCGCGCTCGCCAGCTCGGCCCGGGCGCGGTCGGCCTGGCGCGCGACCATGTCGCGCCGCTCGATCGTCAGCTTGCGCTCCTGCTGGCTCAGCGCGTGGCCGGCGTTCGCGCGCTCGCGCTGGAGGTCCGGTCCAACGCCGCCGCCTGCTCCTTCGCGTGCGCGTCGATCAGGCCTCGACGTGCTCGCTGCCCGGCCCTGATGAGCTGCTCCTGGTCGCGGATCGCCGCGCAGGCCGCGGGAGAGTGCGTAGAGCCCGGCCTCGGCGATCGTGGCGCCGAGCAGCCCGGCCGCGGCGAGTGCGACCGCGCCCGTCGTCCGTGAACGCATCGAACGTGTTCACGCCGAGCGCGGCGAGCGCGAGCGCCGCCGCCGTCCCGAGCGCCCCGTCAGGATGAGCAGCGTGCGGTCGGAGATCCTGCGCAGCGCCACGAGGAGAAACGAGACCGCCACGACCGCGAACCCCGCGACGAAGACCGCTTCGAAGACGGTCTCCATCGGGGAATCGTACGGCGTTACGAGGAGCAAGCCGAGGGCGCGGGGTCGGCGGCCGCCTCCCCGAGCCGCTTCTGCACCGCCTTGGCCACCCGGGCGGCGAGCAGATCGGACGACTCGCCGGCGCCGCCGCCTGTGTAGGTCATGACGACCGCGATGAACGCGCCGCGCGGCGTGTAGACGAGCCCCGCGTCGTGGCGCGCGTCGCTCACCCAGCCCGCCTTGTGCGCGACGATCGCGCGCTTGCCGAGCAGCCGGTCGAGCTTTCCGTGATCCGCCGAGTGCGCGAGGAACCAGAGGATCGCCCGCGCGTCGCTCGCCTCGAACGTGCCCTCGAGGTGACGTCGAGGTGGTCGGAGCCGACTTCTTCCTCTCCCTCGATCACGACCCGGATGTTGACGGGCAGCTTCCCCGTCTTCTTCAGGTGGGCCTCGATCGCCTTCAGGTGCATGAACACCTGCCCCTTGTCATCGGCGGCGCCTCGCGCGTAAATCCCACCATCGCGAACCGTCGCCTCGAACGGCGGGGAATCCCACCTCGACGGGGTTTACCGGCTGAACGTCGTAGTGCCCATAGAAGAGGATCGTGGGCATGTTGGTGCCCAGGGCGTCTGCCGCCATGCAGCCAGTCCCCGGAGACCGGCGGGATTGCCGGGTGTCTCGATCAGCCGGACATTCTCAAGGCCGATCCGCCGCATCTCATCCGCCGTCCACTCCGCGCACCGCCGCACATCAGGCTGATGCGCCGGCAAGGCGCTGATTGAGGGAATCGCGAGTACTGCGTCAGTTCGGAGATGTACCCGATCCCGGTTCGCATGGATGAAATCGACGATAGGAAGCATGGGGGCGATTATACGAAAAGCGGTGAATGTCGGATGTGATGATGTGGCGATGTGGTGATGTCACGGGCCTGGTGCAACCGCTCCCCTATCACAACATCGCGACATCACCACATCACCACATCACCACATCACCACATCACCACATTGACCTGTCAGATCGGTCTCCTGCCCTGGATCACGCGGATGAGAATCACCGCAACGGCCAACAGCAGCGATATGAATGTATCCACCGCGTGTACAAGCTGACCATGCCGAGCAGCCACAGGACCACGAGCACCGCAAAGATCGTCATCAACATTGGAAACCATCCTCTCGACGTGGCGAAGTAGCGACGAGAAACGTCGCGAGCCATGAGGGAGAACTCAATTGGCGTGCCAGCCCCTGACAGGCCACGCTGCCGCGAGCTGGTTTCGCGGCGGTCAACGCGCTCAGAGTGGGCATGCAGACGCCGTTGGGATGGGACGGGCGTTCCACACCCCGCGGGCGCCGTGTCGCCTCGCCGAGTAAACCCGGGTTTCCAGGATCCTCCGAGGTGGTGGCCTTGCGGCCCGGGCCTTGCACAACACCCGGCCGGCCGGGCGTCGTCGCAATCGCCGGGGCCGTGGAGGACAGTCTCATGAAAGTCATCGCGTTGGCCCTGATCGTGATCGGCATCATCGGATTGGCGTACGCGGACTCAGCTGGACGCGGCGCGAAAGGTCGTGGACATCGGTCCGCTCGAAGTGACCGCCGACAAGACCGATTGCCTACCGCTGCCGCCGATTGCCGGCGTGATCTGCCTCGTGCTCGGTGCGGCATCCTGCTGACCAGCCGGCGCTCGTAGCGCACGCGCGACGACGAGCACGACCACCAACAGGTAGACGACGCCCGTGATGACCAGCACGAGTCCGGCGCGCGGCAGCCGATCGAAGATCTGCGCCGCGGCGTAGCTCTGCGCGTAGCAGAGCGGCGCCATGCCGATCGCCGTGCCGACCGCGACGTGCCAGACCGGCACGCGCACCAGTCCGGCCGCGTAGGAGACCAGGTCGGAGGACGTCAACGGATTCACGCGAAGCAGGGCCACGATCACCAGACCCCGTGACCGCAGGCGGTCCATCAACGGTCCGAGGGTCGATCGATCGAGGCGCGAGGCAATCCGTCCGCCGAAGACCTGCGCCAGCAGACAGGCCAGCATCGCGCCCAACGTGTTGCCGATGAGTGACAGGGTGCCGCCGAGGCCGGGGCCGAACACCGCACCGGCCGGCGCGTAGAGCAGTGTCCCGGGCAAGGGCGCGATGACCACTTCGATGGTCACCACCCAGGACGTAGATCACGAGCGCGTTTACACCCCAGCCCGCGAAGTACCGCGCGGATCGATTCGATGGACGCCGCCTCGCTCGTGGCCACCGTCACCCAGCGTGGCGATCGGCCCGCCGCTGGCGTACAGCACCACGCCGCCACCGCCAGCGCGCCGACGACCACGACCGCCCACCGCCGGGGCCAACGCGGCCAATCCCGCAGCGGTCGACGAGGGTCCGGCCCGCCGTTCAGCTGGAGTACGTGATGATGACGAGGGTGCCGTAGGCGAAGAGTCCGCCGGTCACCGAGTACAGCAGGGCCTTGAGGGCCGCCCGACGGCCGGGCCTGGTGACGTAGTCGTCGATGCTCCAGCGCACGCCGTTGACGCCGTGGACCAGGGCCAGGGCGAGCAGGGCCCAGTCGAAGAGGCGCCACAGGGGGTTGTCCCAGCGCTCGGCCACGAACTCGGCGTCGGTCTCGACCACGTCGTTGATGATGTGGGTGATGGCGAAGTGGGTCAGGGCCAGGAAGAGCAGGACCAGGCCCGAGATCCGCATGAAGTACCAGGACCAGGTCTCGAAGTTGGACTTGGGCTTGCGGGTCAGCGCGCCCCGGGTCGAGGCCTTGGGCAGCCGGCCGGTCGTCGACGCCATCAGAGGATCCGCCCGTCGATGAAGGGCCAGAGGATGACCAGTGAGCCGGGGATGCCGGCCAGCAGGGTCAGGGCGACCACGCCGGTGGTGAGCGCCTTCTCGTTGGCCACCGCCCGGGGGAAGAAGTCGACGATCACGATGCGCAGGCCGTTGAGGGAGTGGAACAGCAGCGCCAGCAGCAGGCCGCACTCGAAGAGCCGCAGGAGGACGTTGCCGTAGAGGGCGTGCACCTCGTCGTAGAGGTCGACGTCGGCGTTGACCAGCGACACGTCGATGATGTGCAGCAGCAGGAACATGAACACCAGGAAGCCCGTGGTGCGGTGGGCCACGAAGGCCCACTGGCCGCTGCGGCCCTTGTAGACGGTGGCGGTGCCGGCCCTCATGCCTTGCCCTTCGGGTACCAGCGGTCGGCCCAGAAGGTCGTGCGGGCGACGAAGAGGCTGAAGCCGGTGATCAGGAGGGCGACGGAGCCCAGGGCGATGCTGAAGATCACCTGCGCCGTCGTGATGGCGAACACGTCCGGACGATACCCGCGCCCGGAGAGGTGCTCCTAAGCGGGGACGGGGATCTCGGTGGCGCCCCGGAGGTAGGGGTGGAGGGGCTCGGGCAGGGCGACCGAGCCGTCGTCGCTGGCGGTGGACCTCGAGGATCGCCGCCCAGCACCCGCGGGACGGCCAGGCCCGAGCCGTTGAGCGTGTGCAGCAGCTCGGTGCCCTTGCCCTCGGTCGGCCGGTAGCGGAGGTTGGCCCGGCGGGCCTGGTAGTCGCTGAACCACGAGACCGACGAGACCTCCAGCCACTGACCCAGGCCGGGCGACCAGACCTCGAGGTCCCAGGACCGGTGGTGGGCGATGCCCAGGTCGCCGGTGCAGATGTCGATCACCCGGTAGGCCAGGCCCGAGGTCGGCGACCAGGGCCTCGGCCCGCGCCATGATCTCGACCTGCAGGTCCGGCGCCTGGTCGGGCGTGGTGAAGGCCAGCAGCTCGACCTTGTCGAACTCGTGGACCCGCAGCAGGCCGCGGGTGTCGCGGCCGGCCGAGCCCGCCTCCCGACGGAAGCACGGGGTGTAGGCCATGAAGCGCATCGGGCAGCTCGGCCTCGTCGAGGATCTCGTCCCGGTAGAGCGAGGTCAGCGGCACCTCGGCGGTGGGGATGGCCCAGAGGTCGTCGCGCTCGAGGTGGTAGGCGTCGTCGCTGAACTTCGGCAGCTGGCCGGTGCCGACCATGATCTCGGTGCGGACCAGCGACGGCGGCCGGACCTCCTCGTAGAGGTCGGCGTTGCGGTCCAGGGCGAGCTGGCAGAGCGCCCGGCAGCAGGGTGGCGCCCAGGCCCCGGTAGGCCACGAACATCGACCCGGCCAGCTTCACGCCCCGCTCGACGTCGAGGATGCCGAGGGCCTCGCCGGTCTCCCAGTGCGGCACCCGCTGGTGCTCGGCGTAGCCGTCGGGGTCCGGACCGCCGGTGCGCAGCACCGGGTTGTCGTCCTCGCCGGCGCCGTCGGGCGCGTCGGGCGACGGCAGGTTGGGGACCTGCGAGCAGGAGGTCGCGGAGCTCGGCCGCCCAGCGCCTCGGCCTCGGCGGCCAGCGCCGCCTCCCGCTCGCCAGGGCCCGGCTCTCGGCCTGGAGGGCCTCGGCCTCGTCGACCTTGCCGTCCCGGCGGAGGCCGCCGACCTCCTTGGACAGGGCCTTGACCCGGTTCGCGGACCTCGTCCCGCTCCTGGGCCAGGTCCCGCTGCCGGCGGTCCAGGTCGGCCACCCGGTCGATCGGCGTCGAGGTCCTCGCCCCGGCGGCCCAGGGCGGCCTTGACCGCGTCGGGGTCGCTACGGATCAGCCGGACGTCGATCACCGCAGGGAAGGTACCGCCCGCCCACCCCCCGAACCCGGGCCTTTCGGCCTTGGCGCCGGCCGCGACGGCAGTCGGTAGCGTCGCCCCGTGAGCGACGACGCCCGCCGTCGAGGTCGACGACCTGCGGATCACCTACGGCGACGTGGTCGCCGTGGACGGCGTCTCCTTCGGGCCGACGCCGGCGAGGTGGTGGCCCTCCTGGGCCCGAACGGGGCCGGGCAAGACCTCCACCATCGAGGCCCTCGAGGGCTACCGGCGCCCCGCCGCGGGCACGGTGCGGGTCCTGGGCCACGACCCGCTCGGCCGACCACGCCGCCGTCGTCGGCCGGATCGGGGTCATGCTCCAGGAGGGCGGCCTCTACCCGGGCATCCGCACCGCCGAGGTGCTCGACCTCTTCGCCGCCTACTACGACGACCCGGCCGACCCCGCGGCCCTGCTGGAGCGGGTCGGGCCTGGCCGACCAGGCCAAGGCGACCGCCCGCCGCCTGTCCGGCGGCCAGCAGCAGCGCCTGGCCCTGGCCCTCGCCCTGGTCGGCCGGCCCCGGGTCGCCTTCCTCGACGAGCCCACCGCCGGCCTCGACGTCGACGGCCGCCTGCTGGTGCGGGAGGTGGTCGCGGGAGCAGCGCGACGCCGGCGTGTGCGTGCTCCTGGCCACCCACGACCTGGCCGAGGCCGAGAAGGTGGCCGACCGGGTCGTCATCGTCGACCAGGGCCGGGTCGTGGCCGACGGCACGCCGGCCGAGCTCATGCAGCGCCGACCGCGGCCGAGATCCGCTTCGCCGCCCCGCCCGGCCTCGACGTCGACGCCCTGGGCGAGGCGCTCGGCGCGCCGGTGAGCGAGGCGCACCGACGGCGAGTACCTGGTCGGCCGCCGAGCCGTCGCCCCGCACCGTCGCCGCCCTCACCGCCTGGCTGGCCGAGCGGGACCTGGCCCTCGGCGACCTGCGGGCCGGCCGCCAGCACCTCGAGGACGTCTTCGTCCGCCTCACCCGGGAGGAGGCGCCATGAGCGGGGCCACCGCTCTGCGGGCCCAGGCCCGGGTCGAGACCACGCTCACCCTGCGCCGGGGCGAGTCGCTCCTGCTCACCCTCGGCATCCCCGTCGGGCTGCTGGTCTTCTTCTCGACCGTCGACGTGCTCCCCATCGACGGCGACGACCCGTCGCCTTCCTGGCCCCCGGCGTCCTCGCCCTCGCCGTCATGTCCACCGCCATGGTCAACCTGGCCATCGCCACCGGCTTCGAGCGCCAGTACCTGCGTGCTGAAGCGCCTCGGCGCCACGCCGCTCGGCCGGGGCCGGCTGCTCGGCGCCAAGACCATCGCCATCGGCCTGGTGCTCGGCCGTCCAGGTCGTCATCCTGTCGGTGGTCGCCCTGCTGCTGGGCTGGGAGCCCGACGCCGCCGGCATCCCGCTGGCCGTGGCCGGGGCCGTCCTGGCCACGGTCGCCTTCGCCGGCCTCGGCCTGCTGATGGCCGGGCACGCTCCGGGGCGAGATGACCCTGGCCGCTGGCCAACGGCCTCTACCTCGTGCTGCTGCTGCTCGGCGGCATGGTCATCCCCCTCGACGAGCTGCCCGTCCGCCGTCCAGACCGTGGCCGAGCTGCTCCCGGCCGCCGCCCTCGCCGACATCATGATCGGCGCGCTCACCCCCGGCGGCGAGATCGCCGCCCGGTCGTGGGTCGTGCTGGTCGTCTGGGCCGTGGCCACGCCGATCGCCGCCGTCCGCTGGTTCCGCTGGGAGTGACGCCCGTGACCGACCGACCGACCCTGCCCGCCACCCTCGTGGGCGACGGCGACCTGGTGCCGTGCGTCGACGGCGTCGACCGGCCCTACCTGAACCTCGACGCCGGCGGCCTCGACCGCCGCCCTGCCCGCGGTGGCCGACCGGGTGCACCGAGTTCCTGCCGTGGTACTCGAGCGTCCACCGGGGCGCCGGCTACAAGTCCCGCGAGGCGACCACCGCCTACGAGAAGGCCCGCCGGGCCGCGCTCGCCTTCGCCGGCCGCGACCCCGAGCGGCGACGACATCGCCATCCTCTGCCGCAACACCACCGAGGCCATCAACCACCTCGCCTACCGGCTGCGCCTGGCCCCCGACGACGTCGTGGTCACCACCGTGGTCGAGCACCACGCCAACCTGCTGCCGTGGGCCCGGGCCGTGCGCAGCGCCGGTTCGTCGAGTGCGGCACCGACGGCACGTTCACCGCCGACGACGTGGTCGCCGCGCTCGACGCCGGCCCCCGCCCCGCCTGCTGGCCGTCACCGGCGCGTCCAACGTCACCGGCTGGCGCCCCGACATCGACGCCGATCATCGCCGCCGCCCACGACCGCGGGCGTCCCGGTGCTCGTCGACGCCGCCCAGCTCGCCCCCCACCGCCCGATGCCCGCCACCGCCGACTTCCTGGCCTGGAGCGGCCACAAGATGTACGCCCCGTTCGGCGCCGGCGTGCTCGTCGGGCCCCGGAGCGCCTTCGCCGACGGCGACCCGTTCCTCGCCGGCGGCGGGGCGGTCGACCTCGTCGACCTCGACGAGGTGATCTGGACCGAGCCGCCCGAGCGGGAGGAGGCCGGCTCGCCGAACGTGATCGGCGCCGTCGCGCTCGACGCCGCCATCGACGAGCTCGCGGCCATCGGCTGGGACGCCGATCGCCGACCACGACGACGAGCTCGCGCGCCGCCTGCGCCCCGGCCTCGCGCGCGATCGCCCGGCGTCCGCCTGCTCGGCCCGGCCCTCGACGTCCCCACGCTCCCGGTCGGCGGCCTTCGCCGTCGACGGCGTGCCCCACGCCCTGGTGGCGGCCCGGCTGAGCGCCGAGTTCGGCATCGGCGTCCGCCACGGCTGCTTCTGCGCCCACCCCTACCTGCTCCGCCTGCTCGGCCTCGAGCAGCGACGAGGTGGCCGCCTACCGGGGCGCCGTCCTGCGGGGGGACCGGCGGGAGATCCCCGGCGCGGTGCGGGCCAGTGCCGGCCTGTCCACCTCGGCCGAGGACGTCGACCGGCTCGTCGCCGCGGTGACCCGATCGCCGCCGGCGAGCCCGCCCCGGTCACCTACGACCAGGATCCCCACACCGGCGACTTCTGGCCCCAGGGCGACCACCCCGGGTGGACCAATGCGGACCGCGGCTTCGGCGCCGCCTGCGCCCGGGGCTGATCCGGCCGGGTCAGACCTCGGGGAGGCGATGCAGACCACGATGCGGTCGCCCGCCAGCCAGCTCTCCTCGGTGGGTAGGACCACGAAGTCCTGCTCGTCACCGCAGTGGCCTTCGACGACTGCGTCGAAGTCGGTGTTGGCGGGGAACGGACCGAGGGGCATCGGGACCACGGCCACGATCCGCGGCGAGGTGGTCAGGCAGGGGGTGTCGCGCCCCTGGGGGATGGGCCGGCCGTGGTCCTGGACCACGTCGGTCTCCACATAGCACTGTCCCGGCGCCATGGCCCGGACGTCGGTGCCGTCGGGACCGCCCCGCAGCAGGGCGAGGGCCACCGCGGCCAGGGCGAGCACGACCACCAGCCCGGCGCCGGCCGCGGCCCCCCGCCCGACGCGGGTGCGGGCCGGCTCGACGGCGACCTCGATGACCGGGCGGCCCGACAGCGGTGGTCGGGACCCGGCTCGAGGCGGGCGTCGTCGGGCGGGCCGTCGACGGTGGGCGGGGAGGACTCGGTCACGGGTCTCCCGTCGGCCCGCTCAGGCCGGTTCTTGAGCGCGGCCGTCAGCCCTTCAGCTCGCCGGCGTTCACCATGAGGGACTGGCCGGTGATCATGCGGGCCCGGTCCGAGCACAACCACGACCACGGCCTCGGCCACGTCCTCGTCGGCGGGGATCTCGCCGATCGACATGTTCGCGGTGATCTCGCCGATGACCTCCTCGGGCGGGACGCCCCGGCTCGCCGGCCTGCCAGTCCACGTACATCTGCACCGGCGGGCCCCACATCCAGGTGGGCATCACCGTGTTGACGCGGATGTGGTCCGGGCCCAGCTCGTCGGCCAGGTGGTACATGGCCGACAGCAGCGCGCCCTTCGAGGCGGCGTAGGCGATCTGGGGCATCGCCGACGGGCGGCAGCAGCGCCGACTGCGAGCCGATGAGCACGACGGCCCCGCCGCCGGCATCCCGCAGGGCCGGGCGCCGCCGCCCGCACGAGGTTCATGGAGCCGACGACGTTGGTGTCGAAGCACCGGCGCCAGTCCTCGTCGCTGGAGGCGGCGAGGTCGCCGAGGGCCGTGTCGACCGCGGCCACCTGGGCCACGCCGTCGACGGCGCCGAAGCGCTCGACCGCGGCGCGGCCACGAGGGCCTCGCAGGCCGCCAGGTCCACGATGTCGGTGGGCACGCGCCAGCACCCGCTCGCCCGACGGATCCAGCTCGGCGGCGGCCGCGGCCAGCTTCTCGGCGGAACGGGCGGCCACCACCACGTTGGCGCCGTCGCGCACCGCGAGGCGAGCCACCTCGCCGCCGAGGCCCGGGCCGACGCCGGCGACGATGACGGTCTTGTCCTGCAGGATCACGGTGGTCTCCGGGTCGGGATCGGGATCAGGTCGACGAGTGCTGCTCGACCGGCGCGCTGCCCGCGGCGGCGAACGCGGCCTCGACCTCGCCGTAGGTCAGGGAGCCGTCGGTGGGCCACCGGGTCGTAGCGGGCGGTGCGGGTGGCCTCCATGCGGGCCGGGTCGCCGCTCTGCTGGCCGTAGGCCCAGCGGAAGAAGATCACCGCCATGACCCCCCAGAGGTAGGAGCCGCCGACCCAGCTTCATGATCAGGCCGGCGGCCTGCTGGTCCGAGGTGACCGACACGCCCCAGAGCCGGAAGGCGGTGTCATAGACGTTGTAGACCGAGCCCTCGGCGAAGATCAGCCACGAGGCGGGCACGGTCGGCAGCGAGCGACATGGCGAACAGGTAGCCCACGGCCGCCGGGCTCGGCATGCGCCACTCGGCGAAGGGCCCGAGCACCGGCATCCACATGAGCACGGCGGTGGTCACGACCAGGATGTGGATCGAGTAGTGCATCGGCCCGTTGGTCACGACCTTGTTCACCAGCGCCGGCCAGTGGGTGAACACGACGACGGCGTTGAAGAGCAGGCCGGCCACCAGCGGGCGGGAGAACCGCCGCAGCCAGCGGTAGGCCGCCGAGCCGGTGGGCACGACCAGCCGGGCCAGCCACGTCGGGGTGGCCAGCAGGAAGAACATCGGCATCACGTAGCTCAGCAGCAGGTGCTGGGTCATGTGCAGGGAGAACAGGTACTCCTCGCCCAGGTCGTGCAGCGGCCAGTCCGAGGCCAGCCACAGGGTGAGGATGCCCGGCGACCAGGTTGACCTTCTGGAAGCGGGTGAGCACGGGCTGACCCTCGGGCACGACCTTGGGGCCGATCACCCGGGTCACGTAGAGCGACAGGCCCACCACGCCCAGGACCAGGAACCAGACCTCCGGGTGCGGCTGCCAACGCCAGGCGTCGACGGCGGCCGCCACGGGCATCACGCCTGCCAGTACTCGAAGGTGGTGAGGTCGACCATGTAGACGACCACGGCCAGGAACAGGCCGGCGACGAAGACCCAGGTCAGCAGCCGGTTGTCGAAGCGCAGGTGCATGAAGAAGCCCACGACGAGGGCGAACTTCACGCTCATCATGACCATCAGGGCCGGGATCAGGAAGTCCCCGATGTCCACGACGTAGGTGGCGACCTCGGCCGCGGTGATCAGGAAGAGGACGATGAAGACCTTGACGTACAGCGCGTCCGACGCGTGGCCGTGCTCGCCGGTGTCGTCGCGGCTCGGTGAGGTACTGCGTCGCGACTCGAGGGTCTCAGTGGTGCTCATCGTGGCCTCAGCACGGTCAGGTAGACGACGGTGAAGATGATGATCCAGACGATGTCGACGAAGTGCCAGTAGAGGCCGATGATCTCGACGGTCTCGGCCTTGTCCTGCGAGGTGCCCCGCAGGGACAGCCCGACCAGGGACAGCAGCATCAGGATGCCGACGGTCACGTGGACGCCGTGGAAGCCGGTCAGGGTGTAGAAGGCCGACGCCGAAGATGTTGGTCGTGAAGCCCAGGCCCTCCCGGTAGAAGGAGGTGAACTCGTAGACCTGGCCGCCGATGAAGATGGCGCCGAGCAGGGCGGTGGTGGTGAGCCAGAGCCGGCTGCGGGAGTGGTCGCCCCGGGTGATGGCCGACACGGCCAGCACCATGGTGAGCGAGCTCACAGCAGCACGAACGAGGACACCGACGTGAACGGGATGTCGAAGACGTCCTGGGGCGTCGGGCCGCTCGACCGACTTGTCGTGCAGCAGCAGGTAGGTCGAGATCAGCCCACCGAAGAGCAGGCACTCCGAGCACAGGAACACCCACATGCCGAGCTTCTCGTTGGAGAGGCCCGGTGCTGGTGGAGAACGACTCGTGGCCGGTGCTCGGGTCGAGCGTGACGGTCTCGGTGGCCCGCTCGTGGATGACGGTGTCGCTCATTCGGTCGTCTCCTCGGCGTCGGCGGCGCCCGCGTCCGGCTCGGCCGCACCGGCCTCCAGCTCGGCCGCGGGGCGCTCGCCCGGCGCCAGCGCCGTCTGTGGCCGTCGTCGTGGCCGTGGTCGTGGTGCGGCGGGTTCTCGTCGTCGTCGGCGGGCTCGAGGGCCCAGCCGTAGATGCCGGCGAGCACGAGGAGCGCCCCGGGCACGGCCCAGGCCAGGTTGAAGATCAGGCCGTAGCCGACGAGGGGCAGGCCGACCGACGACGACCAGGGGCCAGTACGACGGCGACGGCAGGTGCACGCCGGTGGCGCTGCCGTCCTGGGTGACGTCCTCGGTCGCCGCGATGCGCACGGTGCGCCCGTCGTCGTCCTTGCCGTACTTGCGGTGCCAGAACTCGTCGAGCTGGGTGACCGTCGGGATCTCGTCGAAGTTGTGCTCGGGGGTGGGCGACGGGACCATCCACTCGAGGCTGCGGGCGTCCCACGGGTCCGGACCGGGGGCCGGCTGGTCGGGGGCGTCGCGGCGGCTGCGGATCACGTTGCCAGGAAGACCAGGACCGACACGGCGATGGTGAAGGCGCCGATGCTCGACACGATGTTCCAGACGTCGAAGCCGAGGCCCTCCTCGTAGGTGTAGATCCGGCGGGACATGCCCTGCAGGCCGAGGATGTGCATCGGCCCGAAGGTCAGGTTGAAGCCGATGAGCATCAGCCAGAAGTGGACCTTGCCCGCCTTCTCGCTCGAGGAAGTGGCCGAAGACCTTCGGCCACCAGAAGTAGAAGCCCGAGAAGAGGCCCATCATCGCCCCACCGAAGAGCACGTAGTGGAAGTGGGCGACGATGTAGTAGGTGTCGGTCTGCTGGGTGTCGGCCGGGGCGACGGCGTGGGTCACACCGGACAGGCCGCCGATGGTGAACATGGCCACCAGGCCGATGGCGAACAGCATGGCGGTGGTGAACTTGAGCTTGCCGCCCCACATCGTGGCCAGCCAGTTGAGGATCTTCACGCCCGGTGGGCACGGCGATGAACATGGTGGAGAGCGCGAAGGCGGCCACCGAGATGGGCCCGAGGCCCGAGGCGAACATGTGGTGGGCCCACACGCCCCAGCCCATGAAGCCGATGGCGATGCCCGAGACGACCATGAACGGGTAGCCGAAGATGGGCTTGCGGCTGAAGGTCGGGATGACCTCGGACACGATGCCGAACGCCGGGCAGGATCAGGATGTAGACCTCGGGGTGGCCGAAGATCCAGAAGAGGTGCTGCCACAGCAGCGGATCGGCGCCCTGGGACACGTTGAAGAAGTTGGCGTCGAAGAGCCGGTCGAGGGTCAGCAGGACCAGGGCCACGGTGATGACCGGCAGGGCGAACACCAGCAGGAACTGGACCACGAAGATCATCCAGGTGAAGACCGGCATCTGCATGAGGTCCATGCCCGGCGCCCGCATGTTGAGGATCGTCACGGTCAGGTTGACGGCGCTGACCAGCGAGGCGATGCCGGTGATGATGCAGGCCCGATGGTGAAGAAGTCGAGGCCGTGGGAGGGCGAGAAGATCACGCCGGTGTTGGGGGCGTAGGCGAACCAGCCGCCGTCGGCGCCGCCGCCGAGGAACCAGCTGGTGTTGAGGAAGATCCCGCCGGCCAGGAAGCACCAGAGGCTGAAGGCGTTCATCCGGGGGAAGGCGACGTCCCGGGCCCCGATCTGCAGCGGCAGGAGGTAGTTGGCGAAGGCCGCGGCCATCGGCATGACGACCAGGAAGACCATGGTCACGCCGTGCATGGTGAAGACCTGGTTGTAGGTCTCCGCCGACAGCAGGTCGCTGCCCGGACGGGCCAGCTGGGCCCGGATCAGCAGCGCCTCGATGCCGCCGACCAGGAAGAAGAAGAAGGCGGTGACGCCGTACATGATGCCGATCTTCTTGTGATCGACGGTGGTGACCCAGCTGCGCCAGCCGGTGGTCGTGGCCGGGCGGCGGAAGACGCCGAGCGGCTGGAAGTCGTCGTCGGCCCCGGCCCCCGAGGGCAGGGCGAGCGGGCGTTCTTCGGTGAGTGCCACGGGTGTGCCTCTAGTCCAGGGTCTGTAGGTAGGCCACGAGCTGGTCGATCTGCTCCTCGGTCAGGCCCAGGTTGGGCATGCCGCGGGGCAGGGCCCCGTTGAGCGTCGCGGTGTCGGCGTACATGGGCTTCTCGCCCGGCGGGTCACGCAACCACGCCTCGAGCTGGACCCGGTTGAAGGTGCCCTCCTCGGCCAGGTGGTCATAGAAGGTGCTCAGGTCGTCGTCGTCGGCCTGGGCGTAGAGCCGGAACAGCGAGCCCGCGAACGTCGAGCGGGTCATGAGGTGGGTCAGCTCCGGGCGCCGTGCCCGACACGGTGGCCGCCCCGGTGTAGTCGTCGTTGAGGCCGCGGACCTGGTGGCAGGAGGTGCAGGTCGAGGTGAAGAGCGTCTCGCCGGCCACGGCGTCGCCGGTGGCGGCCTCGGCCGGCTCCACCTGGTTCGCCAACCAGGCGTCGAACTGGTCCTGGGGCAGGGCGATGACCCGCATGCGCATGTTGGCGTGGGAGAGGCCGCAGTACTCGGTGCACTGGCCCCAGTAGGTGCCGGGCTCGTCGGCCTCGAGGGTCCAGTCGTGGTGCCGGCCGGGGACGGCGTCCCGCTTGCCGTTGAGGGCCGGGATCCAGAAGCTGTGGATGACGTCCCTGGAGGTGATGTCGAGGTCGATCGGGGTCCCCGCCGGGATCACCATCTCGTTGGGCGTGCGGAAGTCGTACTCGCCGTCGCCGTCGACGTCGTACTGGAAGTCCCACCACCACTGCTGGCCGACCACGTCGATCTCGAGGGCGTCCTCGGGCTCCTGGTACAGGTCGAACAGGGTGGCCAGGGTGCCCACGGCGACGAAGGCCAGGATCACCGCGGGCAGGATCGTCCAGCCCAGCTCCAGCACGAGGTTGCCGTGGGTCTGGGCGGGCAGCTCCTCGCCGTCGTCGTCCTTGCGGCGACGGAAGCGGATGACCAGGAAGACGATCCCCAGCTCGACGAACAGGAAGACGACCCCGGCGATGATCATCACCGGGTTCAGCAGGTTGTCGATCGAGCGGGCAGCGGGGCCCTGGGGGTCCAGGGTGTCCAGCGGGGCGTCGGACGCACAGCCCGCGCGCGACGAGCAGGACGAGCAGGCCGAGGGCCAGGGTGCGCAGGCGGGGGGACCCACGGGGCGAGTGTGACCCACCTGCTCGGGGGCGTCCAAGTCAGCCACCCGCCTCACCCTTCGCTCTCGTGGGCGGGCTCCTCGTGGTGGAACTCACGCTCCCCCGCGACCACCCCGGCGATGCCGCCGCCCAGGACGGCGAGGGTCAGGACAGCAGCAGGGCCGTGGCCAGGCGCTTGGTCTGCTGGGGCCGGGTGAGCACGATCACCGCGCCCAGCACGATGAGGAAGGCGACGATCGTGCCGATGACCCACGCCCCGGTGGAGGACACCGCGAGGAACACCCGGGAGAGCCCGAGGACCAGGAAGGCGATCACGATGACCGCGGCGATCGGGATCTCGAAGGGCGCCATGAGGCGGTTGCGGATGGCCCGGTTGGCCTCCGGATCGCCGGTGGCCCGCTCGGACCAGACCTTGACCGCCCACTCGACGGTGGTGACGGCCAGCACGACGAGCCCGAACAGGAAGTAGCCCGCGCCCACGACGAGGCCGAGCGCTGTGATGACCAGGCCGAGCGCGCCGACGATCGGCCACGGGCTGGTGGAGTTCGGGGCCGGGACCTCGGGCAGGGCCTCGAGGCCGACCAGCGCGGCCGTGGCGTCGGGGTCGGCGTCCCGGATGGCGACCGACACCAGGCCGAGGCCGAGCGCGGTCACGCCGAAGGCGGTCAGGAGGGCGTAGCTGAAGTGCTCGCCGACGCCGCCCTTGTAGCCCAGCGAGACGACCCCGACGGGGTCACCACCGCTGGCCAGGCCGAACGCGACGGCCCCGAGGAGGCCGATCGCGGCGAGGGCGAAGAACAGGCGAGAGCCGGTACCAACCATGAGCTCCTACTTGGTCACGTAGACGGCGAGCCAGGACACGAGATAGACCGCGACGGCGGCGTCCCAGAAGACGGCGGCAGCGGCCACACCCTCGCTGTCCCGACCGGAGTACTGCCCCCCCAGGGCCCGGAACGCCATCAGGGCGACGAAGACCATGCCGACCCCGATCGTGGCGATGTGGAAGCCACCCACGGCGAAGAGCAGGAGCTCCGGGACGCTGCGGGCGATGGCCGCACCCATCTGGGTGAACAGGTAGACCGCCGAGTTCACGAAGGCCAGGCCGAGCACCAGGGTGAGGCCGAGGGCCACGTAGGCGTTCGGGCGGTCGTCGTTGCGGATCGAGTACTGCGCCCAGTGGATGGTGACCACCGACATGAGCAGGGTGACCGCGGCCATGTTCGGCGCCGACAGCGGGATGACCACACCGTCGGGCAGCCAGGGCGAGGCGCTGGTGGCCCGGGTCGAGGCATAGGCCCCGATCAGGCCGGCGTAGCCCATGACCATGGCGGCGGAGGCCAGCACGGTGCCGACCAGCAGGACCCGGGGACGGGCCGGCGGCGGCGGATCGGCGCTCGGTTTGGAATGCAGCTATCGCCGGCAGCTTGGGCCCGGGGATGCGCCGTTCTGCTGGGGCGGGGCCATGGCGATCACGCGGGCCAATTTCGACCGGCTGGAGGTGCGCCGCCACTGGCTGGGCCAGGTTTCCGACGATTTTGAGCTTGCGCGAGCCGTCCATCAGGCCAGCCTGCGCGTCGCGTTTGCACCTGGGGCGGTGGTGCCGTGCTCTGGACCACTGTGGTGTGGGCGAGTTCCTCGGCTTGGGCGCGGCGGCAACTCATTTTGACCCGCGTCTATGCGCCGAAACTCTGGTGGCTGGCGCTGTGGCGCACGTGATCTATGTGGGGCAATCGTGGCGGCTGCTGGTTTGGGGGCTGCGATGCGCTGGGTGGCGCATCGGTAATGTTTGTCATGTCGCTCGGCATGAGCAAGGCCGCGTCGCGGGCGCGAGCTATTTCATTTAGCGACGCCAGGTTGACCGATCGTTGGCGGAAGCCCATGTCTTGGGCGTGACGCTCGCGACCTTTGTCTGGCTGGGCGCTGCTGCTGGCGTCGGCATTTTCGCGGACAATCGTATGGCGCGGGGTCAAATATCGGCTCGGACGGCCTGTTTAGTCCGGCTTAACCCCCTGGCGCCCACTCAGACAGGAATTTCCGAGTTTCGAGGGTCGGTTGCTGGTGGGAAGGCGCTTGGGTCAGCTAAGATGGTTTCTTGGGCCATGCCGAGCAATTCCCTCTCCATTACCGATAACCGGACTGGTAAGTCCTACGAACTCCCGATCGAGAATGAAACGATTCGGGCCACCGATCTCCGCCAGATGAAGGAGGCGCCCGACGATTTCGGCTTGATGACCTACGATCCGGCGTACATGAACACGGCGTCGTGTAAGAGCACGATCACGTTCATCGATGGCGATATTGGCATTCTCGAATACCGCGGCTATCCGATTGATGAGTTGGCCGAAAATTGCACGTTCCCCGAAGTGGCCTACCTGGTGCTGAACGGCGAACTGCCCAACGCCGCGCAGTTGGCCGCCTGGAACAAAGAACTGGCTGCGGAGACGTCGCTTGCCCGCCGACGTCACCAAGATCATTGCGGCGTTTCCGCGCACGGCGCACCCCATGGGCATGTTTATTTCGGCTATGGCCGCGCTGGGCGCGCTGCATCCGGAGTCGAAGAATATTGGCGACCCCGCCAATCGGCATTTGCAGACCGTTCGCGTGCTGGCGCAGGCGCCACTGGTGGGCGCGGCGATCTTCCGCCATCTTGCCGGCAAGGCGCCCAGCGCTGCCGGACCCGTCGCTGAGCTATGCGGGGAATTTCCTGCAGCATGATGTTTGGCAAGGTGAACCCGGTGCTCGAGCGCGCCATGGACGTACTGTTCACCTTGCACGCCGATCACGAACAGAACTGTTCCACCTCGACCATGCGCATGGTGGGCAGCTCGCACGCCGATCCCTATTCGAGCGTGGCCGCCGCCGCTGCCGCGCTCTATGGCCCGCTGCATGGGGGCGCCAACGAAGCCGTGCTGAAGATGCTGGCCGAAATCGGCATCACGGCCAATATCCCGGCGTTTATCGAGGAGGTGAAAGCCGGCAAGGGCCGGCTGATGGGCTTCGGCCACCGCGTTTATAAGAACTACGACCCGCGCGCGAGAATCGTCAAGCAGACCGCTGACGAGGTATTCGAGGTCACGGGCAAGAATCCGCTGATCGATATCGCCGTGGAACTGGAGCGCATCGCGCTTTCCGACGAATACTTCATCAAGCGCAAGCTCTACCCGAACGTGGACTTCTATTCGGGCATCATCTATCAGGCGCTTGGGCTTCGCGCCCGAGTTCTTTACCGTGCTGTTTGCCATTCCGCGCACCATCGGCTGGCTCTCGCAATGGGAAGAAATGCTGCGCGACGGCGACCAGAAAATCGCCCGGCCCCGCCAGATCTACCTGGGGGCCGCGAACGGAAGTTCGTGCCGATGGCCTCCCGCGCCTAGGCTTAAGATCCGTTTCACGCCCGGCGCCGCCAGATGACTTTTCTTTCTGGGTCCTTCGTAAAGGTAGGACCTAATCGCGCCGATTACCTAGTTGGTGTCAGCTAAGGTACGAACTCGAAAGCCGGCAGTATCCTCCACTGCCGCACGATCTGCGAACGCGAAGGCGATACCTGCGAGTGTCTCTCCCAGCGTAACTCGCCTTTTAAAGGCAGTTTCCGGAAAGACGACAGCACCGAAGCAACAACGCCCGGCCGCACCAGCCTTGGCCGAAGCAGCTGGAAGCTTGAGCGAACAATTACTCGCCTTTCTTGGCCGCCTCGCAGCATTGCTACAGCCCGATTCGCAAGGCCGTTGGCGACATCCTGTCGATGCTGCGGCCCGACGATCAGCTCGCCGGTGCCGGGCAAGGATCGCCGCCGTCAACGCGAGCGCGACAAGGTGCAGCGCGAGCTGAAGACGTTGCCTCAGCAGGAGCTCGCCCGTCTCATCCTGACGCTCGAGGAAGAGATGCACGAGGCCGCCGCGGAGCTGAAGTTCGAATACGCCGCCCGCCTGAGCGACGAGGTCAACGAGTTGCGACGCGAGCTGCGAGACGCCGGCTAAAGTGCCGCGCACTCAAGGTGTTTCCGAGCGGCCCGCGGAGCGGGCCGATCGCAACTCCGCTTACCAGGCGGACACGAGGGGGCCGACAGCACGGTCGTCATCGAGTCGGGGGCAGCGGCAGGGCGAACAGGTAGCCCTGGCCAGCCGGCAACCGAGGCGAACCAGGCGGTCGCACTGCGTCTGCGTCTCCACGCCCTCGGCGATCACTTCGAGGCCGGCATCGGCGGCCATCGAGATCATCGCCTTCACGACGGCCGGCTCACGCTCGCCGTCGATCACCTGGCCGGTGAAGCGACGGTCGAGCTTCACGCCGCTGATCGGCAGCGAGGTCAGCGTCTCGAGGCTGGCGAACCCGACGCCGAAGTCGTCGAGCACCAGCTTGACCCCGGACTCGGCGACTTCGGTCAGCTCCTTCAGTGTCGCCGGCGACAGATCGAACGATTGCCGCTCGCTGAGCTCCAGCGAGATCAGCTCCAGCGGCATGTTGTGCTTGTCGGCGAGGTCGGTGACGGCCTTGCGCAAGCCGGACGCCGGGATCGAGTCGAAGTCGAAGTTGACGGCGAGGCGCAGGTTCGGCGAGACGTTGCGGAACGTCGCCAGATGGGACAGGCCGTCGTCGAGCATCCGGTGGAACAGCGAGGCGTTCAGACCGGCACGCTCGATGCCGGGAAGGAACTCGTACGGCTCGCGGATGCCGCTGTCGGTCTGCCACCGGGCCAGCGCCTCGATGGCGACGACATCGCCGGTGCGCATGTCGACGATCGGTTGGAAGTAGGCGCGGATCTGGCCGCGGTCGAGCGCGTTGACGAGTTCGGCGGTCGCGTCGTCGAACCTCGTCGTGGCGATCGTGACGGCAGAGCGAGCGGCGGCGATCGATGCTTCGGCGGCGTCGAGCGCGGCGCCGAGGCCGACACCGGGGAGGCGACGACCGACGCCGACCCACGCCCCGATGCCGGCGGCGCTCAGCGACTGGCGCAGGTTGCGTCTCCAACGCGGTGGCCTCGGCAGCGCAGAGATCGACGGCGAGTATCGCCGAACTGCGAGCCGGTGATCCTGGCGCAGAAGTGGCGGCCATCGACGGTCGACTCCAGCAGCTTGCCGAACTCGGACGAGCAACTCGTCGCCGGCCTCGTGGCCCTGGCGCTTGTTGAGTTCGTGCAGCTCGTCGAGGCAGATCATGAAGACCCACGCCTGCTCGCCGTTGGCGTTGCAGCGCTCGTCGTCGCGGCTGAGCTGTGTCTCCCAGGCCTGTCGGGTAGCGGCGCCGGTCAGGGCGTCGCGGGGCGCGGCTCGCGCTCGGCGCGGCGGGTGCTGGCGGCGAGGGCGGCCTCGGCGCCGGCGAGTGCGCCGAGCATGTTGGCCAGCAGTGGGATCAGCGACTCGGCGTGCGCCGGCATCGGCGCCGGAAGTTCGCGGCTGAGGCCGACCAGCGCGCCGTACGGCTGGCCGTTGGGGAGCTGCACCGGCACGACCATCTTGGAGACGTTGGCGAGGAACCGATCCGTCGACAGATCGTTCGGCAGCACGCTGTTGGCGACGATCGAGAACTGCGGGTCGACCGCGGCGACCACGATCCGCTCGTAGTCGTTGATCCGCGTCAACAGCCAGGTCGGATATCCCGAGTGTCGTCGTAGGTGTTCGAGCGCGGCGCGAGCCGTCCGCCCCAGGGTCGCATCAGTGGTCAGTCCGCCGTTCATGCCTGTGCTATCGGCACGAACTCGGCCACAACTACAGCAGAACGTGTGTTCGTTTTCGTGCTACATTGAGCGACATGTTCCACAGCAGCCGACCCCGCTCCGCTCGGTAGCCTCGCCGCAATGCCTGCTGCCGACTCCGGAAAGATCATCGTTCGCGGCGCACGCGAGCACAACCTGCGAAATGTCAACGTCGAACTGCCGCGCGACAAGATGATCGTGTTCACCGGGCTGTCCGGTTCCGGCAAGAGCAGCCTGGCCTTCGACACCATCTATGCCGAAGGGCAGCGGCGCTACGTCGAGAGCCTCAGCGCCTATGCCCGCCAGTTCCTCGGCCAGATGGACAAGCCCGATGTCGACATGATCGAGGGGTTGTCGCCGGCGATCTCCATCGACCAGAAGTCGGCCAGCCGCAACCCTCGGTCGACGGTGGGCACGATCACCGAGATCTACGACTACCTGCGCCTGCTGTACGCCCGCATCGGCGTGCAGCACTGCCCAAGGACGGCACCCGGCTGCAGCGCCAGACTCCGCAGCAGATCGTCGATCGCATCCTGCTGCTGCCCGACGGCACCCGGTTCCAGGTGCTGTCGCCGGTCGTGCGCGGTCGCAAGGGCGACTACGACACGCTGCTGGAAGATCTCGCCGGGCAGGGCTATGTCCGCGCCCGGGTCGACGGCGAGGTCGTCGACATCGCCGAGTTCTTGAAGCGCGACGAGCGACTGGCTCGGTACGAGCAGCACAAGATCGAGATCATCATCGATCGTCTCGTGCGTCGCGACGGAATCGAGCGCCGCCTCACCGACTCGCTGGAGACGGCGCTGAAGCTGGCCGAGGGTGTCGCCGAGGTCGAGCTGATCCGGCCGACGGCGGCGAGAGCGAGACCCTCACGTTCAGCCAGCATCTGGCCTGCCCGAAGTGCGGCACCAGCTACGACGAGCCGGCGCCGCGCAACTTCTCGTTCAACTCGCCGTACGGCGCGTGCGAGGCGTGCGACGGTCTCGGCACCACGTTCGAGGTCGACCCCGAACTGGTCATCCCCGACCCCGACCAGTCGATCAACGGTGGGGCGATCGCCCCATGGCGCACCTCGAACACGCAGTACTTCACGCGCATGCTCGAGGCCGTGGCCGAGGTCTACGAGCTCGATCTCGACGCGCCGTACCGCACGCTGACCGCCAAGCAGCAGAAGGTCGTGCTGCACGGCGTCGAGGGCAACCTGAAGGTCAAGTACAAGAACCGTTATGGCCGCACGCGCGAGTACTCGACCGCATACGAGGGCGTCATCCCGTGGCTCAACCGTCGCCGCACGGGCGCCGAGAGCGACTGGTCGCGCGAGCAGTACGAGGGCTACATGCGCGAGGTGCCGTGCACGGCATGCGGCGGCGCTCGGCTGAAGCCGGCGTCGCGCGCTGTCACCGTCAACGACCTCAACATCGCCGAGGTCTGCGACATGGCCATCGGCGAGTCGGCCAAGTTCCTGGCGGCGCTCGAGCTCAGCGAGCGCGACCGGTTGATCGCCGAGCGGGTCACGAAGGAGATCAACGCTCGCCTCGGATTCCTGCTCGATGTCGGGCTCGACTACCTCAGCCTGTCGCGCTATGCAGCCACGCTGGCCGGCGGCGAGGCGCAGCGCATCCGCCTGGCCAGCCAGATCGGCTCCGGTCTCGTCGGCACGCTGTACGTGCTCGACGAGCCGTCGATCGGCCTGCACCAACGCGACAACCGCCGGCTGATCGACACGTTGCTGCGGCTGCGCGACCTCGGCAACACGGTGCTGGTCGTCGAGCACGACGAGGAGACCATTCGCGAGGCCGACTGGATCGTCGACATCGGCCCCGGCGCCGGCGAGCACGGTGGCGACGTGGTCTACAGCGGCCCGGTGAAGGGCATCACCAAGGTCAAGGAGTCGATCACCGGCCAGTACCTGGCCGGCAAGAAGTCGATCCCGCTGCCGCAGCAACGCCGCCAGCCGGGCCTCGAATGGCTGGAGATCAAAGGGGCCCGCGAGCACAACCTGCGCAACATCGACGTGCGCATCCCGCTCGGTTGCTTCGTCGCCATCACCGGCGTCAGCGGCAGTGGCAAGAGCACGTTGGTCCGCGACATCTTGCTGCCGGTGCTGATGCAGCGGATCTACAAGTCGAAGCATGCCGCCGGCAAGCACAAGAAGATCGACGGCCTCGACCTGCTCGACAAGGTCATCGACATGGATCAGTCGCCGATCGGTCGCACGCCGCGATCCAACCCGGCCACCTACACCGGTGTGTTCGACAACATCCGCAAGCTGTTCGCCACCACGGCGGAGGCCAAGGTGCGCGGCTACATGCCGGGGCGGTTCAGCTTCAACGTGCCCGGTGGCCGCTGCGAGGCGTGCTCGGGTGACGGCACGATCAAGATCGAGATGCACTTCCTGCCCGATGTGTACGTGCCGTGCGAGGTGTGCAAGGGCGCCCGCTACAACCGCGACACGCTCGACATCGCGTTCAAGGGCAAGAACATCGCCGAGGTGCTCGACATGCCGGTCGCCGAGGCGGTCGGCTTCTTCGCCAACCAGCCGGCGATCGGTCGCTACATGCAGACCCTGCTCGACGTCGGGCTCGGCTACGTACGGCTGGGCCAGTCGGCGCCGACGTTGTCGGGCGGCGAGGCGCAGCGGGTGAAGCTGGCATCCGAACTGGCCAAGCGCTCGACCGGTCACACGATCTACCTGCTCGACGAGCCGACCACCGGCCTGCACTTCGACGACGTGCGCCGGCTGCTGACCGTGCTGTCGCGGCTGGTCGATCAGGGCAACACGGTGCTGATCATCGAGCACAACCTCGATGTCATCAAGACCGCCGACTGGCTGATCGACCTCGGTCCCGAGGGTGGCAGCGGGGGTGGCCTCGTCGTCGCCCAGGGCAGCCCGGAGGACGTTGCCGCGGTCGACGCCAGCCACACCGGCCGGTTCCTGCGGCCGCTGCTCCAATAGACTCGCTGTCACCGGGTGTCCATGCGCTAGACCAGACAGGTGAGCCTCACCGAAGCCCGGTCGATCGCCCCGCGCTGCAGCGGCGCACCATCACCACGCTGCGCCTGGCGCAGGTGCCCGGCCAGGCAGCGATCGCCGGCGTCGTCGCGGTGCTGGCCCTGTTCGTCGGCGACCTGCTGGGCGACGACCGCTTCGCCGGCTCGGGCAACGCGGCGTTCACCCTCGGCTCGGCGCTGATGGCCCCGTCGTTCGCCGCGTTCAGCAGGCGCGCGGGCGGCGTCCGGCACTGGTCACAGCGTTCGTGATCGGGGCGTGTGGCGCCGCCGTCGCCGCCTTCGGCGGCCAGATGCGCTGGGTGTGGCTGCTGCTCGTCGGCATGGTGCTGTTCGGTGGAGTCGCAAGCGGCATCGCTGCAGGGCCGATTCGTCGCCGCCGACCTGGCCGAACCGGGCGAGGGCCCGAGTGCCATCGCCGCGGTGGTGTGGTTGGGCACTCTGGGGCCGTGTTCGGTCCGGTGCTTGACGCCGCTGTGGAAGCGCGTCGCAGTGCACATGGGACTGGATCCGAGTGTGGGTCCGATCGTCTTCGCCGCCGTTCTGTCGCTGGTCGCCGCGGCCATCATCTGGTTTCGTCTGCGTCCCGATCCGCTCGCCGTCAACGGCGGCATCGATCCGACCGCCAGTCGCTCGCAGCCGATCAAGTCGGTCAAGCGGTCGTGGGTCGTCATCGACGCGAGCCGATGGTGCAACTCGGTCTGGCCTCGATGATCACCGTGCAGGCCGCGATGGTGGCGGTGATGACGATGACGCCACCGCACATGCGCGACCATCAACAGGGCGGGTCGTCGGCCTACGTCATCGCCGTGCACATTGCCGGCATGTACGGCTTGGCGCCTGGGTCGGTCGCTTCGTCGAGCGCGTCGCATCCGGATCGCGCCGTGATGGTCGCCGGCGTCGTGCTCGCCTCCGGCACAGCCGGGGCGGTGCTGGCCGGCTACCACCGCCCGCTGATCTTCGTCGGGCTGTTCCTGCTGGGTCTTGGCTGGAACATCGGCTTGATCGCCGGCAGCTCGCTGGTGACCAGTTCGGCGGCGCCCTCGGAACGGGTCGAGCTGCAGGGCACCGCCGACCTGATGATGAGCTTCTGCGGTGGTTGCGCGGCGTTCGGCTCGGGCTTCATCAAGCGTGCCTGGGGCTTTCATCTGCTGGCCAACGCCACGAGCATCGCCGCCTTGGGCCTTGCTGCTATGCCGGCTGGATGGTGCTGAAGCCCCGTCCGACGCGCTTCGCCTAGGTAAGAGCGGGGTGAGGCACAGTAAAGGTCCAGCTGTTCCGTACCGATGTCCTTGTTTGTGAATAGCGGGCCGGACATATTGGAACAGTCCTATCGTCGACATCGACGAGGTTGGGTCGTGTCGCGCTCGCCGCGGCAATAGTGGGCGCAGGGGTGATGGTCGGTGGCGCTGCGGTGGTGCAGGCCGCACCGGATCCGGGCGTCGTCTACGACTCGATCGGGACCCCGCCGGGCAACGTCGCCAGCCTCGGATTCCAGGCGACCTCGACGAGCGAGTTCGGCGATCGCGTGCAAGTCGGCCCGGGACCCACGAACTTTCGAGCGTCACGGTCCTGATGTCGAGTTGGGCGTGCGAGACCGGTGGATGGACAGGACGATCCGTGCTCGACTCGCTCCGGTGCGACCTTCACCATCCGTTGACCCTCAACTTGTATGCCGACAACGGCACGGCGACCCCCGGCGGCGTGCTGGCGTCGATGACGATGAACGCGACGATTCCGTACCGCCCGTCGGCCGACCTGGTGAACTGCACCGGCGGTCGGTGGTTCAACGGGACCACGTGCTTCAACGGCTTCGCCGCTCCTGTCACGTTCAACTTTCCCGTCGGGCACGGTGCTGCCGAGCCGCTTCATCTGGGCGATCTCGTACAACACGACCACCACGGCTACGACCCGATCGGTGCCGCAGCGTGCGGCACGCAACTGCCCCTACGACTCGCTGAACGTCGGCGCCGCATCGCTGACGCCGAAGCCGACGAAAGGCACGGACGTCGACCCGTCCGGCGTGTTCCTGAACAGCTCCGGAGGAGGCTTCTACTGCGACGGTGGCGCCGGTGGCGTCGGTGTGCTGCGCCTCGACAACGGCTGCTGGGCGAGCAACCGCCCGATGGCGACGTCAGCACCCGGGTGCTCAGCCAGGCCGACTCGACGGTCGTGGTCCGGGCCTCGACACCGACCTGGGGTTCTTCACGGAGAACACCGTCGGCGCCCAGACGGGCAGCTACGCAACCGGTCCATCGGTGCCGCCACTCGGAACCGGCAGCGCCCAGATCGGCCTGACCGCCGCGAACCAGGGCATGGCACTCGGCACGCTCGGCTACGCCGGCACGCCGTTGGCGAACCTCACCAACCTCTCGTACTCGAGCTACCAGACGGGCACGCCGCAGGCGATCTCGCTGCAGTTCGACGTCAACTATCACGGCCCGGCGATGTCCCGTACGCCGGCCGTCTCGTGTACGAGCCGTACCTCACGGAAACCGTCACGCCCAATATGTGGCAGTCGTGGGACGCCTTGAACGGAAAGTGGTGGGCATCGCGGACCGGCACGCCGGGATCCGCCGGGCTGTGCCCGCAAGGCAGTCCGTGCACCTGGGCCGAGGTGATGACCAACTGGCCCGACGCGACGATTCGCGGGACGTTGCTGTTCAAGGCCGGCAGTGGATGGCCGTCGTTCAGCGGCGCGGTGGATGCGCTCTCGGTCGGGGTCAACGACGGTTTCGGCAACGTCACCAACACGACGTTCGACTTCGAGCCGACGCCGCAATGTTCGACGGAATGCTTCGTCGATGCCATCAGCGGCAACGACCTCAACGGCGGCACCGGTGCAGTCGATGCCAAGAAGACGATCCAGGCCGGCGTGAACCAGGTCAATTCGGGCGGCCTCGTGCATGTCGCTGCGGGTACCTATGGCGAGGATGTCGCCGTCAACAAGGCCGTCACGTTGCAAGGTGCCGGAGCCGGTCTGTCGACGGTGATCGGACAGAGCGGCGGCTCGCACGCCACGCTGTTCGTCACCGCTGCCGATGTGGTGATCGATGGCTTCACCGTCACCCGCGCCGGCAATGCGCTGGCGACGTGGAACGACCCGCTGAACACCGCCGGCGTCTCGGTGAACGCAAGTGGGCGCGCCGAGATCCGCAACAACACGTTCACCGGCAACCGGACCGCGATCGACATCAACAACAGCACCGGCAACGTCGTTCGTAACAACGTGATCGACGACAACAGGACCGGCCTGATCCTGTGGAACACGACCGACAACACGGTGGTGACCGAGAATCAGATCACCAACAACTGGACGCTCGGTGTGCTGTTGATCGATGGCAGCGGCGGACCAACGTGCCGCCGCAGCGGTCGACAGGATCGACCTTCACGAACAACAACATCTCCGGGAACTGGTACGGCGGAATCGTCGATCGTCACGCCGGCGGTTCGCTTCCGGCGCCGGGTACCAATTTGAAGGACTTCAGTGGCAACTGGTTCGGGACGACGTCACCCATGCTGACGACCGGCGACAGCGGCGAGCCTGGCTACGCAGCCTTGATCCCGGTCCAGTTCGGCGGCACCGACGTTCAGCCCCTGGGCGTGCCCGACGTGTCGGGTGCCGGCTCGGCAAACATCGACTTCACGCCATTTCTCGAATCGGGTGTCGATACCGGTGCTGCGCACGGTTTCCAAGGAAGTCACGCCGCGGTGGCGGTGACGACGGAGGGTGCCCAGACCGGTGGTGCTCGCCCGTCTACAAGAGGGCGTCGATCTGGTCGATGCCGGTGGAATTGTGCGCGCCGTCGCCGGTACCTACCCAGCGATCGTTCCCGTACAGATCGCCAAGGACCTCAGCCTGATCGGTCCGAACGTCGGGATCTCGCCGAATGCGGCGCGTGCCGACGAGGCGTCGATGGATGCTGCCGGTGCCAGTGAAGCCATTCGTATCGCTGTCGCCGAACGTGACGGTCGACGGGTTCACCTTCACCTGCGCGGCCGGTTGCATCGTTGCCGATGCGGGCTCCTCGAACTTGGTGGTCAGGAACAACGACATGTCGCTCGATGGCGGCGCGGCAGTGCACCTCACGTCGGCATGGTCGGGCGGGGACGTGTCCATCCACCACAACCTCCTCAACGGGATCACTGAGCCGGCCGTAGCCGTCGACAACGCCGCGGCCAGCCTGGCAAGCGTGGTTGTCTCTCGCAACGCCATGATCGGTTTTGGTGTGCGCAACGACCTCAATCCGGGTGCACTCGACGCAACCTGTAACTGGTGGGGTAGCGAAGAAGGTGCCGACGACGCTCAGCACATCGGCAACGTCACCGTGGCCCCGTCGCTGCACACCTCCGATCTGGATGGCCCGTGCGTGGATCCGGTCGACCCCGTGGATCCGGTCGATCCCGTGGATCCGGTCGATCCGGTCGATCCGGCACGGCTTGCAGACTTCATTCCCGTGAATCCGTCACGTGTGTTCGATACTCGACCCGATGCGCCTCCGGCACTGCGGGTCGTCGACAAGGTGAAGGTCGGGGGCGAGCGGATTCTCGAAGTCAAGATCACCGACCTCGCCGGTCTGGTTCCGGCGAGCGGCGTGGGCGCTGTTTCGCTGAACGTCACCGCGGTCGATCCCGATGGTGCCGGGTTCGTGACCGTTTACCCGTGCGGGCAGATGCCGTTGGCGTCGAACGTCAACTACCTGGCCGGCCAGACGGTGCCGAACGCAGTGATCGCACCTCTGTCGGCGACGGGGACCGTGTGCTTCTACAGCCTTCGCCAAGCGGACATCGTGGTGGACATCAACGGCTGGTTCCGCGCCGGCGGGGGATACACCCCGGTCGGACCTGAACGAGTCCTCGACACCCGCCCGGACCCGCACACCAAGACTCTGCGATTCGTACCCAGCGACGAAGCTGGTCGCCGACACCGAGGTGGAGGTTCAGCTCTCCGATCTGGGCGCACACGTTCCACAGACTGGTGTCGCCGCGGTGTCGCTGAACGTCACCGTCGTCGATGCCGAGCAACCCGGATTCTTGTCGGTCTATCCATGCGGCCAGCGGCCGCTGGTGTCGAGCGTCAACTACGAGGTCGGCGCGACGGTCGCCAACGAGGTGATCGCGGTGCTCTCCTCGACGGGGTCGGTGTGCTTCTTCGCCAACGCAACGATCGACCTGGTTGTCGACGTCAACGGTTGGATGGCGTCGGTCTCGGACTTCACCAGATCGGGTCCCGTCCGAGTCGTCGACACTCGCCCGGGCGAGAACGGCAACGCCCTGCTGCAGGTCACCCCCGTCCCGCTGCAACCGGGCAAGGTGCTGGCGGTGAACGTCGCAGATCTGGGCGGACCTGGTACCGAGCAGCGGCGTGTCGGCCGTGTCGCTCAACGTCACCGCAACCAATGTCGCCGCTGCGGGCTACATCACCGTGTTCCCGTGCGGTCAGGTCCCATTGGTGTCGAGTGTCAACTACGCCGCGCCACAGTCGAGCACGGCGAACGCGGTGCTGGTGCCCGTCTCTGCCGAGGGCACTATCTGCTTCTACAGCCTGGCCACCGTTGACCTCGTCGTCGATATCAACGGCTGGTTCGCTACTCCGCCGGCCTAGCGCCGGGAGTCAGCTTCCGCGGAGACGCTTGCTGAGCTCGTTGAGCCGTTCCTTCTCTGCCTTGCTCAACGAGTTGATTCCGTTCGCACTGATCTTGTCGAGCAGTTCGTCGAGTTCGCTCTGCGCAGCCGACGTGGCGGTGGTGCTGCTGCCGGCCCATGGCCCGGCCACGACGGCCGGGCGTCGGCTCTGCTTCGGCTGGCGTCGCCGGTGCGGCATGGAGATCTTGGGGATCCACGGATAGTTCTCGAGCAGTCCAACGGCTCTCGCCGCGAACGCACCGACGAGCAGCGAGATGACGAAGAACACCAAGCGTCGCCCGTCGCGGTCTCCCATGAGCTGCAACACCTCGGCAGCGACGTAGACGGCGCCCAGTACCCACGCCGGGATCCCGAAGAAGAACCGCACGTTCGGAAACTCGGCGATGAAGGTGAGGAGTACCACCAGTTGCACGGTGTGGACACCGGCTTGGGGAAGGTTGAGGGCCGTTCCGGCCAGCCCCGGGATCACGATGATCGCCAACAGGAACCAGGCGAACTTGACGCGCCCGACTTGCTCCTCGAGACGCGAACCGAAGTACCACAGGATCGCAATGGAGACGATGACCCAGAGCAGTTGTCGGTCGAGGCCGTTGGCGAGCGGCCATGTGAGCACCCGCCATGCCTGACCCGACCGCACCTCGTCGGGAATGAGCGCCAACCTCGTGAGGATCGGCTTGTGCGACCGGCTCGAGCGCGTACACGAACACCGACACGACGCACATCAGGCACAGCAGCGCCGCCGAACCGATGTCCAACGTGCCGAGCGCGGAACCATGGATCATTCGGTCCACGACGGTTCGGTTTGGAGTAGGCAAAACGACCGGCCACGACCCAAACCCTACCGCGGGTGACGCCGTCCGAGGCCTAGCCCCGATATCGCCGTAACCTCAGCATCGATGGTGCAGCGCCCGCCGACCGGCACGATTCCCGACACGCCAGGGTCGTACCAGTTCAAGGACGCGCTCGGCCGGGTGATCTACGTGGGCAAGGCATCGAGCCTGCGTCAGCGGCTGTCGAACTACTTCCAAGATCCGCGGAACATGCATCCGCGAACCGCGCAGATGGTGGCCACCGCAGAGTCGGTGGAATGGATCGAGGTGCGCAACGAGGTCGAGGCGTTGATGCTCGAGTGGAGCCTCATCAAGCAGCACCGGCCGCGCTTCAACATTCGACTGCGCGACGACAAGAGCTATCCGTTCCTGGCGGTCACCGTCGACGAGCAGTTCCCGCGAGCACTGGTGATGCGCGGCCGCAAGCGCAAAGGCACGAAGTACTTCGGGCCGTACGCCCACGCATACGCGATTCGCGACACGCTCGACCTGTTGCTGCGCAGCTTCCCGATTCGCACGTGCAGTCCCGGCAAGTTCAACGAGCACCAACGGCTCGGGCGTCCGTGCCTGTTGTTCCACATCGAGAAGTGCAGCGGGCCGTGCGTCGGTGAGATCGGTGAGGCCGAGTACCGCCAGTTGGTCGACGAGTTGTGCGACTTCTTGGAGGGCGACACCGACGAGATCGTCAAGCGGCTCGACGCGGAGATGAAGGCGGCCGCGGACGCGTTGGAGTACGAGCGCGCTGCGCGTGTGCGTGACCGGTTGCTCGCGGTGCGTCGGGCGATCGAGAAGCAACAGATGGTTGCCGAGCGCAGCGAGGACATCGACGTGATCGGCCTGGCCGACGACGACCTCGAGGCCGCGGTGCAGATCTTCTACGTTCGCAAGGGGTCGTGTCGTCGGGCCGGAAGGGCTTCGTCGTCGACAAGGTCGAGGAGCTCAGCCCGGGTGGACTGATCGATCGAATCCTCGAGGAGCTGTACGGCGACGAGCCGCCGCTCGGGGTACCGAAGCAGGTCCTCGTGCCGGTCGAGCCGGAGGATCTGGCGACGTACGAGGAGTGGCTCACGTTGATGCGCGGCTCGAGGGTGCAGATCCGTGTGCCGCTGCGTGGCGACAAGCGCGACCTCCACGAGACGGTGACGCGCAACGCGAAGGAAGAGTTCGTTCGGCATCGTCTGCGCCGTGCCGGCGATCACAACGCACGAAGCCGAGCGCTGACCGAGTTGCAGGACCTGCTCGCCCTGCCCGAGGCCCCGCTGCGCATCGAGTGCTACGACATGGCGCACCTGCAGGGCAGTGACTACGTCGGGTCGATGGTCGTGCTCGAGGACGGCCTGCCGAACAAGCGCGAGTATCGGCGATTCAAGATCAAGGACGTGCCGGGCAACGACGACTACGCGGCGATGGAGGAGGTGCTCACCCGGCGGCTGACGCGCGTATCTCGACGAGCGCGATCGTCCGTTGAACGAGTTGGGACAGCGGCCCGGAAAGTTCTCGTATCCGCCGCAGCTCCTGCTCGTCGACGGCGGCAAGGGTCAGCTCGCCGTTGCCGAACGAGTCGTGCGGTCGCTCGGCCTGTTCGACGAGATCCCGATCGCATCGCTGGCGAAGCGATTCGAAGAGGTCTACACACCGGGCCGCAGCGACCCGTCGAGGTGCCCCGCGGCAGCGAGGCATTGTTCATGCTGCAGCGGATCCGCGACGAAGCCCACCGGTTCGCCAACACCTTCCACCGCGAGCTGCGCGGCAAGCGGATGACGACCAGCTCGCTCGACGGCATCGCCGGCCTCGGCGAGCTCGCGAAAGAAGAAGCTGGTGCAGGTGATGGGTGGGGTGAACGCGGTGAAGAAGGCGTCGCTCGACGAGTTGAAGGCCCAGTCGTTCCTGCCCGACGCTGTCGCCGAAGCGGTCTACGCCAAGTTTCACCCACCGCGGTCTGACCGTCGCGATCGCCGACTTCGGCTGCGGGCGCCGAGATGGGCGCCGGCGGCCCGCATCGAGTACCCGCATGCGGATGTCGTGGATGGCGAGAACTGACCGTACGCTCGGTGCGTGAGCGACGAGAGTTTGTGGGAGACCCATGCCGCGTGGTGGATCGAGGGATTCACCGACGGCGCCGACCCGGAGTACGAGGAGCAGATCCTTCCGCTGGCGGCGGCCGAGCTTGCCGGTGCGAAGCGGGTGCTCGATGTCGGCTGCGGCGACGGCCAGATCAGCCGCCTGGCCGCCGGGCTCGGCGCCGATGTCGTCGGCATCGACCCGACGTGGAACTGCGTCAGCGTCGCCGCACAGCGCGGCGGGGCATCGTTCGCCCGGAGCGAAGCGGCTGCGTTGCCGTTCGCCGACGCCAGCTTCGACGCCGTCGTGGCCTGCCTGGTGTTCGAGCACATCCGCGATGTCGACGAGGCGATCGCCGAGGTGGCGCGAGTGCTGCAGCCCGGCGGGCGGTTCTGCTTCTTCCTCAACCACCCGTTGCTGCAGACCCCGAACAGCGGCTGGATCGACGACCACGTGCTCGATCCTCCCGAGCAGTACTGGCGGATCGGCGCGTACCTCGTCGAACAGGAGAGCGACGAGGAGGTCGAGAAGGACGTCTTCATCCCGTTCATCCACCGCCCGCTGAGCCGCTACGTCAACGCCCTCGCCGAGAACGGTCTGCTGATCGAGCGGATGCTCGAGCCGTCGCCGCCCGACGGATTCCTCGAGCGGGCCAGCGAGTACCTCGACGCCGCGACCATCCCGCGGCTGCTGTATCTCCGAACTCGCAAGTTGTAGGCAATACGATGGCTCGCGCAGTGGCCGACATCGTGCTGATCACCGGGTTGTCCGGCGCCGGGCGTTCGGGCGCCGCGGCGGTGCTCGAGGACCTCGGCTGGTACGTCATCGACAACCTTCCGACCTCGCTTGGTCGACACCATCGTCGAGCTGGCCAGCAAGCCCGGCAGCGACATCGAGCGGCTGGCGCTGGTGTCCGGTCGCCAGCACATCGACGTGCTCCCGAAGGTCGCCGCGTTGCGTGGCGAGGGTCATCGCGTGCGGATCGTCTTCCTCGATGCGACGACTGCCGAACTGGTCAAGCGATACGACTTGTCGCGGCGCAAGCACCCGCTCGACGCCGAGGCCGAAGGGTCTGGTCGAGGCGATCGAGTTGGAACGCTCGCTGCTCGATCCGGTGAAGTCGGCGGCCGACCTGGTGATCGACACGACCGAGCTCAACATCCACCAACTCAAGGCCAAGCTGATCGCTGCGTTCGACCACGCCGGCGACGGTCAACGCCTGCAGATCGCGGTCGAGAGCTTCGGATACAAGTACGGCCTGCCGCTCGACGCCGACATCGTCATGGACGTCCGCTTCCTCCCGAATCCACATTGGGAGGAGGCGTCTGCGACCGTTGACCGGCCACGACCCTGCCGTCCGAGACTTCGTGTTGGAGCGCTCTCACGCCTCGCAGTTCCTCGACGAGTTCGAGGCGATGATGGTCTCGCTCGTGCCGGCCTACGAAGCCGAGGGCAAGAGCTACCTGACGATCGCGATGGGTTGCACCGGCGGTCGGCATCGCAGTGTCGCCGTGGCCGAGGACCTGGCCGCCCGCCTGCGCGCCCGCGGCATCGCCGTCACCACCGGGCACCGCGACATCGCCCGCTGAACACTATCCTCGGTGCTTCCGTCGTTCTGTGAAAGGACACACCGCGCATGACCGTCCGTGTCGGTATCAATGGCTTTGGTCGAATCGGCCGCAACTTCTTCCGTGCTGCCAAGCAACGTGGTGTCGACATCGACTTCGTCGCCGTCAACGACCTCGGTTCGCTGGAGACGATGGCCCACCTGTTGAAGTACGACTCGGTCCTCGGCGTGCTGCCGTACACGTCAAGGCCGCACAAGGACGGCATCTCCGTCGACGACGACGTGATCAAGGTGCTTCTCGGAGCGCGATCCGAAGAACCTTCCGTGGGGCGATGCTCGGCGTCGATGTCGTCATCGAGTCGACGGGTCTCTTCAACAAGCGTGATGCCGCCGCCGGGCACCTCGACGGCGGGGCCCCGCTGGTGATCGTCTCGGCGCCGTGCGACGGCGCAGACGCCACATTCGTGTACGGCGTCAACCACAAGGACTTCGACTTCAAGACCCAGAAGGTCATCTCCAACGCCAGCTGCACGACCAACTGCTTCGTGCCGATGGTCAAGGTGCTCGACGACGCGTTCGGTGTCGAGCAGGGCCTGATGCAGACCATTCACGCCTACACCGGCGACCAGAACCTGGTCGACGGCCCGCACAGCGACCTCCGTCGGGCCCGTGGCGCGGCGATCAACATCGTTCCGACCTCGACCGGTGCGGCCCGTGCCACCAGCCTGGTGATGACCGCGATGAAGGGCAAGCTCGACGGCACGTCGCTGCGCGTGCCCGTGCCGACCGGATCGATCGTCGACTTCACCGCCAACCTGACGAAGGCGGCATCGGTCGACCAGATCAACGCCGCCTTCAAGAAGGCCGCGTCGAGTGGGCCGCTGAAGGGCATCCTGCGGTACTGCGACGATCCGATCGTGTCCAGCGACATCGTCACCGATCCGCACAGCAGCATCTTCGATGCCGGCCTGACGATGAGCATGGGCAAGATGGTCAAGGTGCTGGCGTGGTACGACAACGAGTGGGGTTACTCCAACCGTCTCATCGACACCACGCTGTACGCCTGCAGCAAAATGCCGAAGAAGCGGAAATGAGCCGCATCCCCACGCTGGCCGACCTCGGCGATGTGCGGGGCAAGCGAGTGCTGGTGCGCACCGACTTCAACGTGCCGATGGACAACGGTGTGATCACCGACGACTTCCGCATCCGCTCCGCACTTCCGACGATCGAATGGCTCACCGAACCGCGGCGCGCAGCGTTGTGTGCGCATCGCACCTCGGGCGGCCGAAGGGTGCACCGAACCCGAAGTACTCGATGGATGCCGTCAGGGCCCGGCTCGCCGAGTTGGCGCCGGGTGTCGAGTTGCTGGAGAACCTGCGATTCGATCCGGGTGAAGAGGGCAATGACCCGGCATTCGTCGCCTCGCTGATCGACGGCATCGACGCCTATGTCGACGACGCGTTCGGCGCATGCCATCGCGCTCACGCCTCGATCGTCGGCCCGCCGCGGACGCTTCCGTCCGCGATGGGATTGCTGTTGCAGAAAGAGGTCGACGTGCTGCTGGGCCTGCGCAACGACCCGAAGTCGACCGTTCGTCGCCGTGCTGGGTGGGGCCAAGATCAGCGACAAGCTCGGTGTGGTCGAGGCGTTGTTGAAGGTTGTCGACGAGCTGGTCATCGGTGGAGCGATGTGCTTCACGTTCCTCGCCGCGCAGGGCATGCCGATCGGCGATTCGCTGTGGGAACCGGATCAGGTCGACACCTGCAGGCGACTGCTCGTCGACTCCGCTGCGTCGGGCAAGACCATCCATCTGCCGGAGGATCTCGTCGGTGTCGACGCCGCCGGCAACTTCTCGACGTTCGGGGTCCGTCTGCCGGATGGCGCCAAGGGACTCGACATCGGCCCCGGCACCGCCGCGGCGTTCAGCGACGTGATCATGGACGCCCGGACAGTGTTCTGGAACGGGCCGATGGGCATGTTCGAGGATCCGCGATTCGCTGCCGGAACACGCACGGTCGCCCAGGCCATGGCCGACACGAAGGCCTTCACGGTGGTCGGCGGCGGCGACAGCGCCGCGGCCCTCGCCCAGTTCGGCCTCGACGACGAGGTCGATCATGTGTCGACCGGCGGGGGAGCGTCGCTGGAGCTGCTGGAGTTCGGCGATCTCCCCGGACTCGAAGCACTGCGGGGTGCACCCAATGCGTAGACCATTGATCTCCGGCGAACTGGAAGATGAACCTCAACCACTTCGAGGCGATCCAGACCGTCCAGAAGTTGGCGTATCTCGTCGGCAAGGACGACCTCGAGCACGTCGATGTCAGCATCCATCCTCCGTTCACCGACATCCGCAGCGTGCAGACCGTGATCGATGCCGACAAGTTGCTGTTCGCGCGTCGGCGCGCAGCACTGTCACTTCGAGGACAAGGGCGCGTTCACCGGCGAGATCTCGCCGCTGTTCCTCGCCAAGCTCAACGTGCAGTACGTCATCGTCGGGCACAGCGAGCGTCGCCAACTGTTCGGCGAGGTCGACGAGGACGTTGCGAGGAAGGTCGTCGCAATCCAACGACATTCGATGACACCCATCGTGTGCGTCGGCGAGACGCTGGACGAGCGCGAGGCAGGAGAAACCGAGACAAAGGTGCTCGGTCAGATTCGCGCCGGCGTTGGGCGGTCTGCACGCCGACAAGATCGCCGCGCTGGTGGTTGCCTACGAGCCGATCTGGGCGATCGGTACCGGCCGCACGGCGACATCGGACGACGCCCAGCAGGTCTGTGCAGCGATCCGCGGCTGTGTGTCGGAGATCGCGGGCGTCGATGCTGCTCAGGCCGTTCGAATCCAGTACGGCGGGAGCGTGAAATCGTCGAACATCGCCGAGCTGATCAGCCAGCCCGACATCGATGGGGCCCTCGTCGGTGGCGCAAGCCTCGATCCCGACGAGTTCGCCCGGATCTGCAAGCTCGGACGATAGGCGGGCTGTACGTCCGCCGGAATATTCCGGCCGACTTTTCGAAACAATCGGAATGTCGCGGCTACCGGTCGGTAAACAACGGTGCTATGTTGTCGGCGCTCACACCGATCGGGGAGGACGGTGTGAGAGTGTGGTCGATACTTCCCGACGAGCGTCTGCTTGCCCTGCCGTTTCGACCGAGACCCACCTCCCTCCGTTTCACATAGGAGGAACACCCACGTGAGGATCACGAGACGCAGCACCCGTTACGCTGCATTGGCTGTTGGCCTTGCCTTCATCGCCGCAGCTTGCGGTAGCGATGGCGATGGTTCCAGCTCAGACGACACGACAGCCGGCACGACCGCTGGCACCGAGGCAGCCCCGGAGACCACAGCTGCAGCCGTCGAGACGACCGCTGGCGCTGAGACCACTGCGGCGGCAGGCGAAGCGGCAGCGATGACGTTGACGATGAACATCAACCCCGACGCTGTTTGGGATGATGGTTCGCCGATCACGTTCGCCGACTTCAAGTGTTCGATGGACGCCATCTTGAACACGCCCGGCTCGCTGAGCACCGTCGGCTACGACAAGATCACGTCGCTCGAAGAGGGCACAGACGATCATCAGGTCGTCGCCAAGTTCTCCGAGGTCTATGCGCCGTACAAGAACCTGTTCGGGAACCTGCTCAAGGCAGCCGACATCCCGGACTGCAACGATGTCTCGGCCGACCTGGCCGACAACATCCCGTTCTCGGCCATGCCATACAAGATCGAGTCGTGGAGTCTCGACCAACTGATCCTCGTCACGAACGAGAATTACTACGGCACCGACAAGGCCACTGTCGGCAAGGTCGTCATGGTCCCGAAGGCCGACAGTGACACCGAAATCGCGTCACTGGTCGCCGGCGAGAGCGACTTCATCTTCCCGCAGGCGTACGCCGGCATCACCGACGCGCTCAATGACCCGAACATCAAGTCCACACCTGGATACGGCACCAACTACGAAGGCCTGTACTTCCAGCAGGGCGCCGAATGCACGCCAAACGAGAGCCGCTCGTGCGCCTTCAAGGACGCCGACTTCCGTAAGGCGTTCGCCAAGTCGATCGACCGCAACCTGATCCTGGCCAACATCTACGACCCGATCTTCCCCGGTGGCCCGCTGCTGAACTGCGGCCTCTGGGTTCCGACCATCGGTCCGTGGTGTGACCAGACCATCTTCGGCGACGCCGATGGCACCGACGCGTACTACGACGCCGCTGGGGCCGAGACGATCCTCACCGGCGCAGGCTGGGCGAAGGACGCGAACGGCATGTGGGCCAAGGACGGCGTTGCTCCGGAGATCCACTGGATCATCAACTCCGGCAACACCCGTCGTGAGTCGACGCAAGCACTGATGATTCCTGAGTTGCAGGCGGCCGGCTTCAACGTCATTGCCGACAACTGCGACGCAGCCTGCTACTTCCAGCAGCGTCTCCCAGCCCTCGAGTACGACATGGCGATGTACATCAACACCGCCAGCCCGGACCCGACGGTCACCGGAATCATGGCCTGCGATTCGGTCCCATCTGCTGCCAATGGCAACCAGGGTCAGAACTCCGCCGGCTGGTGCAACGAGGAAGCATCGGCGAAGATGACAGAGTCCGACCAGACCGTCGACGACGCCGCTCGTGCTGATCTGATTCATCGAGATCGGTGCCGCACTTGCCGAGGACGCAGTCATGTTGCCGCTGTACCAGTTCCCCAACATCGCCGCATGGCGTACCGACCAGGTCGGTGGCCCGGTCGACAAGGACGCAGCCAACTACCAGGCGTTCCAGAACATCAACGAGTGGGAAGACACGAATGGCGACGGCCAGATCGTCATCGGTGCGGAGCAGTGGCCAGAGTGCCTCAACCCGATCACCGAGTGCGCCAACTCCTCGTGGTACGTGTGGACGACGGCGTTCAAGGTTCTGCCCAGCAGTGTGGGCAACCACCGCTGAGGGCACATACGAGGCAACGCAGCTCGTCACAGGCGAGCCCGACGTAACCCTCGGGTGACGTAGGACACAGTCCAAGAAATGAGTAGTGTGAGCGGGGCCGGCAGTAGCCGGCCCCGCTCTCTCAATTCCACACGTCGAAAGATCGGAGATGAGTCACGATGATGAGGTTCGCCATCCGCAGGCTCATGTGGACCGTTCCCACAATGTTCGTCATCACCTTTCTGGTGTTCATCGCGATTCGCATCGGTACCGATCCGGTGCAGAGCTACCTCAGGCTCAATCCGCGAGCCAGCGAGGCAAAGGTTCAGCAGTACAAAGAGGTCAATGGCCTCACCGGCACCCTCGTTCAGCAGTACTTCAATTGGTTGCAGAACTTCGTCACGTTCAACTGGGGCAACTCCATCAAGGGCAGCCGCCCGGTGTGGCCCGAACTGAAGCAGGCACTGGTCAACACCATCGTGCTGGGTTCGATCGCAACGTTCGTTGGCGTGACCATCGGCCTCGTCATCGGGATCATCTCGGCGCTTCGCCCCCGCTCGTTCTTCGACAACGCGACGACCACGGGTGCCTTCGTCGGAATCTCGATTCCTCCGTATGTCAGCGCCATTCTGTTGCAACTGTTCTTCGCGATCACGCTGACTCGCTGGCTCGGCCTCGACAAGCCGCTGCTGCCGACGTCTGGTGTGTATCCCCCCGGCCACCAAGGTTTCGATCCTGTCCTACGACTGAAATATCTGATTCTGCCGGTCACCGTCGTGGCCATCCAGATCATCGCCGTGTACTCCCGGTACATGCGAGCCACGCTGCTCGAGGTGAAGAACAGCGAGTACCTCCGAACTGCCAGGGCCAAGGGGATCAGCGACAAACGGATTCTCGTGCGGCACGCACTTCGCAACGCCCTCATTCCCATCGTCACGGTCGCCGCGATCGACATCGGCGTCATCATGGGCGGGCTCATCATCACCGAGCGCATCTTCGAGAACAACGGGATGGGCGACTTCTTCCTGACTGCCTACGAGAACGGAGACTTCCCACAGCTGATGCCGTGGATGGTCTTTGTCGTCCTCGGCGTTATTTTGGCCAACTTGCTCGCCGACGTGCTCTACGCCGTCCTTGACCCGAGGATTCGCCTTGACTGAGATCGACCACAACCCAGACATCGACCTCGACCTCAGCAACGTCGGTTCGAACGCCGACGTCGCCCAGGCGATGGTGACCAACACCGACGCCGACCTCACCGGCCTCAATCTTCGCGATGAGTCCGAAGGTGTGGGCGGCGAGTCCCTCTCACCATTTCGCTTGGCACTGCGCCACTACAAGCGGAACCGGATGGCGATGGTGGCACTCATCGTGCTCGCCGTCATCGTGCTCGCATGCCTGTTCCCCAGCATCCCGGCCAGATACGGCGAGACGGAGCGCCTGCCGAAGACCGAGACGACGTACATCAACTCGCCGCCCAGTGCCGACGCGTGGTTCGGCACCGACGATCTCAACCGCGACCTGTACAGCCGCATCTTCTACGGCGGCCGGATCTCGATCATGATCGGCATTTCCGTCGCCCTCATCGCCTGCACCGTCGGCACCATCGTGGGCGCGCTCGCCGGGTATCGGGGCGGAGGGATCGACGACATATTGATGCGAATAACCGACGTGTTCCTCGCGTTCCCCATCCTCGTGTCGCTGTTGGTGCTCAGAAACGTCTTGGCCGAATTGCCCCTTGTATCGACGATCATGGGGGACAAAACGTCCGTGCGGTTCATGGTGATACTGCTATCAGCGGTCGGATGGATGGCCGTCGCCCGAATCGTGCGCGGCGTCGTTTTGTCATTGAAGGAGCGCGAGTTCGTCGAGGCCTCGCGATCCGTTGGCGCCAGTGGCCCGCGGATCATGTTCCGCCACCTCATCCCCAACGCGCTCGGCCCCATCATGGTGTCGTTGTCGCTGTCGGTCGTCGGCGCAATTCTTGCCGAGTCGACGCTGTCCTTCTTCGGATACGGGCCCAGCCCGGGCGAAGGACGCACGACGTGGGGTCTGTTGATTGCCCAGTCGAAGAAGACCGTGCTGTCGGGCTACTGGTGGTTGGTGGTCTTCCCGTGCGCCTTCCTGGTTGTCACGATCGTCTGCATCAACTTCGTTGGTGATGGATTGCGCGACGCATTCGATCCGAAGTCAGACACGAGCCGAGCGTGACCGACGCGCAGCCTGAGCAACCAGTTCTTGCGATACGCGACCTACGCGTCACATTTCCGACCGAAAGCGGCGAGGTCCAAGCCGTTCGCGGCGTCGATGTAACCGTCGGCCCGGGCGAGATGCTCGGCGTTGTCGGCGAGAGTGGTTCGGGCAAGTCGGTGACGTTCCTCGCTGCGATGGGCTTGCTGCCAAAGACGGCGAAGATCGAAGGCTCCGTCAAGGTTCACGGCGTCGAGCTTGTCGGCATGAACAACAACGACTTGCGCAAGCAGCGAGGCAAGCGGATCTCGATGATCTTCCAGGACCCGTTGTCTGCGCTCAATCCGACCCACAAGATCGGTCACCAGATTTCGGAGATGGTTCGCAGTCACACAGACCTGTCGAAGCCGCAAGCGTGGGACCGCGCAATCGAACTGCTCGACATGGTCGGCATTCCACAGCCGAGAACGCGCGTGACGCAATACCCACACGAGTTCTCCGGCGGCATGCGCCAGCGCGTGATGATCGCAATCGCGATCGCCAACGACCCCGATGTGTTGATCGCCGACGAGCCGACGACGGCGCTCGACGTCACCGTGCAGGCACAGATCCTGGATGTCATTCAGAACATCCAGCACCAGTTCCGGGCCAGTGTGGTGTTCATCACCCACGACCTCGGTGTCGTCGCACGCATTGCCGATCGAGTGCAGGTGATGTACGCCGGTCGCACAGTCGAGCGCGGCGACGTCAATTCCATCTTCCGCAACCCGACGCACCCGTACACGCGCGGCCTGCTCGCCAGCCTGCCGGCGCTGGGACGGGAGCGATTGACACCTATTCCGGGTGCGCCGCCGAACATGCTGCGACCGCCTTCGGGTTGCGCGTTCCGACCGCGGTGTCCGTATGCCGAGGAAGTCTGCGCGGGCGAGATTCCCGAGCTGCATCCCTTGCTCGGTCTCGAGACGGCCTGCGTCCGCGCCGAGGAGCTACTCGTGGCTGCGAGCCCGGCGTGAACGCACTTGCCGATCCCCAACTCAACGGCGACCGATCCACCGCCACGCCGGTCCTCGAGGTCACCGACCTCGTCAAAGAGTTCCCGATCCGCCAGCTTCAAGGCGTCCGTGTCATCAAGGGCCTCGTGCAGGCGGTCTCCAAGGTCAGCTTCTCGATCGAGACCGGCACGACGTTGGGCCTCGTTGGCGAGAGCGGTTCCGGTAAGTCGACCGTCGCTCGTTGCGTGCTGCAGTTGCTGGTGCCGACCTTCGGCTCCGTCAAGTTCAACGGGACCGAGTTGGTCGGGATGTCGCGCAAAGCGATCCAGCCGTTGCGTCAAGAGATGCAGATGGTCTTCCAAGATCCGTATGCATCCCTCGATCCCAGACTGACGGTCGGCAATGCGATTGCCGAGCCGCTGCAGGTGCACAAGGTCCCCGGCAAGCACAGCGACCGCGTCGCCGAGTTGCTCGAACTGGTCGGCTTGGCCCCTGATCATGCCAAACGGTTCCCCCACGAGTTCTCGGGTGGCCAACGACAGCGTGTTGGTGTGGCGCGTGCGTTGGCGTTGGAGCCGAAGTTGATCGTGCTCGACGAGCCCGTTTCGGCGCTCGACGTCAGCATCCAGGCGGGCGTCATGAACCTTCTGCAGGACTTGCAGGCTCGACTCGGTTTGTCGTACCTCTTCATCGCACACGACCTCTCGGTGGTGCGCCACATCTCCGACACTGTTGCCGTGATGTACTTGGGGAAGGTGATGGAGATCGGGCCGGCCGAGCTGATCTACAACGGCCCGATGCACCCGTACACGCAGGCCCTGCTGTCGGCGGCACCCGAGCCCGACCCGACGCTCGAGCGCCAGCGCAAGCGAATCGTGCTCACCGGCGACGTTCCGAGCCCGGTCAACCCGCCTTCTGGATGCCGGTTCCGCACCCGTTGCCCGAAAGCACAAGATGTCTGCGCCGACGAGGAGCCGTTGCTGATCGACCACGGAGGCGGCCACCGGGTGGCCTGCTATTTCCCCGAGGCTGTTGCAGTCCATGCGCCAGCGGTCGCAAGCTCGTAACCGACGCTAGGCTGGCAAACCGTGCGCGACTTCGTGATGTACTCGACGGTGGTGATCAACCTCCTTGCCACATTTGGCATGGTGGCTGGCATTTTGATGCATAGCGGTCGTGGCGGCGGTCTCTCCGACATGTTCGGTGGTGGCGGAGGCGCGGCGCTCGGCTCGACCTCTGCCGAGCGCAACCTGACGCGAATCACCGCCGTGTTGGCCCTGATTTGGATCTTCACGGTTGTTGCACTCGGATTCCTGTTGGTCCGCGTCTAACCCTGCGTTATCCTCAATATCCCATCACGTCGAAGTGGCGAAATAGGCAGACGCGCCAGCTTGAGGGGCTGGTGAGAGAAATCTCGTGGGGGTTCAAGTCCCCCCTTCGACACCACATCATCCCTGGTCAGACTGGTTGCGAGCCGTCCTTCAACGGAACCTCGTGAACGACGACGAATACCGACTACAACGAGCAGGCAATTCGCGACCACGTCGTCGAGTCATCCATCACGACACCTTCCTCGCGAGTTCATCGACTACTGCGTCGAGTCGATCGAAGGTCGTCAGCGATGGAATCACCTCAGCCGGTACCTGAACCACTGGATGCACAATCCGCCGACGACGGCGGAGCACCAAGCGGAGCAGTTCCAAGGACCGGAACAGGACCAAGGACACACCGACTCCGAAGCCGACAACGAATAGAACGATGAACAGTGGATCGTTGGTCATGAGCCGGTTCATCGGCCTTGTTCCTTCCGCCATCCGGACCAGATGCCCGAGTATCCGCCTTCTTCCACACGTGGTGGAATCACGGGCATCGGCAAGAGCCAACGCTGTTGTGATCACACGTGTGGTTGACCTTCAGTGTCACGGGTAGATCAGCGTGCGCACATAGGCCGTTCGACTCAATTGTGTGTGACTCTCGTTGCGGCGGTAAGGCGTCGAACAGCGTCGACGCCGGCGACTCCGCTGGGACCTGCGTTGGTCACCGCCGTCTGTAGGTCGGTGGACCTTCAGAGCGCTTCGAGCGCGATCGCCACTGCGAATCCCACGGCGACGACCGACCCCGTGAACACGCCTTCGGTGGCGAACGCCTCGGGGAGCATCGTGTCGGCCAACATGGTCAGCAGTGCTCCCGCAGCGAAGGCTTGTGCGAGCGCTCCCGTGCGACCGCTGCTCGGATCGAGCAATGCGTAGCCGAGCGCCGCCGAGGTGGCGGACACGACAATGACCGCGAGCCAGATGAAGATCACTCGGCGTACCGGCCAGCCTGCGGCCCGCATTCCGCTCGACGATGAAATGCCCTCCGGCAGGTTGGACAGCGAGACGGCAATGAGCAGCGGAACGCTCACGCCACCCTGAAGCACCGTGAGACCCAGGACGAAGGACTCGGGAATTCCATCGAGGATCGATCCCATCAAAATCGCCACCGGCGATCCGTCCGCCTGCGCGCCCGTGGGGTCCTTGCGCGCCGATGCGCCGCGACGGTTGAGCTCCCAGTTCCCGAGCGTGAACACCGCCGACCCTGCCAGGACGACGAGTGCGACGCTGCCAACCGAACTCGTGGTCAAGGCCTCCTCGACGAGGTCAAAGGCCACGGACCCGATGAGGAGGCCACTGCCGAGCGCCATCACAGCGGCGATCACCGTGCGACTCGGAGCGAACAGATACGAAAGCAGCGCTCCGATTAGCAGCGACGACGCAGCGAGTCCGCCCCACCAAAACGCCTCGATCATCGGTCGCGGGTCGCGATCGGCGTCTCGTACGGAGATCGCAGCGACGAGGTCACGGTTGCGGCCCTGACCGGAGAACGGTCAACGGAGCGATCAGCGCTAGCGACGCTCACGACGGCGTTCGCGTCGGCGTACGCCACAGACCGACACTGCAGACAGAGGCCGGCCCAGCGGACCGGTCGGAGAAGTACAGCGTCGACGATGTGACCCCTTCGAGCCTCAACGAGCTGGGTGTGGTCACCATGCCGGTCGCCAACTGCACGAACATTTCTTCGACGGTCTCGGGCTTGTCCACGCTCATCTCGTCCTCCAAGGGATCGTTGTGGCATCGCACTGTGGATGTGCCCCTTGTGTTCGCCTGCTCGTCGGGCACGAGCGGGAATGGCGATACACGAGCGGTCCCTTGACATCACCATGACGACGACATCACGCAGCTCAGAGGTAGTCCTCGCGGGTGAGCCAGCGCAGGCAGGCGTATCCCCACAGCGGTGGCAGGTAGTAGCTGATCAGCCTGTAGATCAAGACTGCTGACACAGCAATGTCGCTGGGCACGCCGATGGCAGCGAGACCGGCTGTCATGCCGGCTTCGGTGACGCCGACACCACCGGGGATCGGCATCAGGCCGGCGAACAGTGAGACGGCGACGTTGATGAAGATCGCCTCGCCGAGGCTGATCGAGCCCCCCACGGCCAGGACACAGAGGGCGAACGCGGCGCCGTACAGGATCTCGGTGCCCAACGATCCAGCAAGTGCTTTCATGGCGATCCTCGGATCCTCGACCACCTTCAATGCGTCACCGACCTGGCGCAGCGGCGAGCTGATCTTGCTCCATGCCCACGATCTCCACGCCGGCACCACGCTCACGACAACGATCACTCCCACGAAGATCGCCACGGCGAGGCCGACCAGTCGCAGCACCTTGCCGCCGCCCTGCATCGATGACAGATCGATGCTCCCCGACCCCGCGAGGACGGTCACGATCACCAAGATGGTCTGGGCGACGAATCCGACGAGGCCGGTGATCGCACCGGTCGCGGTCGAGGTGACCGGGCTGATCCCGAACTTCTGGAAGTACCGGGCGTTGGTCGCCACCCGCCCAGCGGCCGACGGTACGGCCATGTTGACGAATCCGATCGCGAACTGCTCGACCGTTGTCACACCGATCGGTACCGGTTTCGGCGACACTGCCGCCACTGCCGATGCGTCGGTGAAGTTCGTGGAAGCGGCCAGGATCAACGCGAGCACAACGAGGCCCCAGCGAGCATCGGCCAATGCGCTGGCGATCGTGTCGAAGCCGACGTCAGCGAGTCCACCCACGATCGTGTAGACCGCGAACCCGATGAACACCACCATGAGGATGCTCTTCCAGGTGACCCGCGTCAGCTGCTCGAGCGGCGGGGTCTCCGTGCCGATCGCCGACGCTGTCGTCTTGCGAAGGTCGCCGACCTTCAACTTCTCCTGGCGGACACGGCGGCGGAGTTCGGCGTTGAGTGACGCCGTCTGCACCAGCGGGAGCATCGCAGCCACCTGCTCGTCGGTGAGGCCTCGTCGCGCGGCGGCGATCGAACGATCAGATCCCACGAGCAACGCGGTCAGCACCAACAACGCGGCATCGTCCTCGTGGCGTTGCGTATCGGTCGCACTGATCACCGCGTCACCGAAACCCATCAGGGCCGCTGATCCGGCCGAGTCGAACCAGACGTGGGCCGAGTCGATCGCGCCGTGGCTCATGCCCGCGTCGTGAAGCTTGTGGAGTTGGTCCCAGATCGCGTCGAGCAGGTCGTCGTCGATTGCTTCGACTGCGACGTCGGCGAGGGTGTGATCGAGACGTTCGGCCACCAGGATCGCGTCGTCGAGCGTGCTGTCTCCGACCGCGATCAGTGCGGGAACCGACACCCCGCGCTGTGTTGCCAACACCATGGCTAGAGCATCGTGTTCATACTGCTGTCGGCGGCCAGAGCCGTACCGGGCCCCCTGATCTCGATACCAGGCTGCTCTCCACAATCGGAACCAGCGTCGGGAGTTCCACGAGTCACGTCCGAGCACGCCGACGATCAACGGGGTCCCGTCAGCGGCAGTTCCCTCGAGCAGCAGCGAGGTCATCGGCTGGTCGCCGGCATAGTGCAGGTCGGTTGCGTCGACGCCCAGGTCCGCGAGGCCGGCGCCGATCCGGTTTGTCGACGGCAGCCCTGCGGTCGTGCCGAGTGCGTAGCTGATGATGGCGGCGGCGAACAACCCGACGAGCGCGCCACCGAGCGCGTCGCTGACGGTCGTGACACCGCCCACGACCGAACCGGCAACAGCCGCAAGGACGATCGTCCGGCCGATCTTGCGCATCGGGGCGGTGAGGTGAGCAGATGCCGCCGTCTGGATCGCGACCAACGTCGACACGAAAAACGCCGGGAACGTCTCGCGAGTCGTGCTCAGATCGAAGAATGCGAGCTCGGGCCACCGATTGTCGATCAACTGGGTGAGCAGCACGGTCACCGTGATCGACAGCAGCGTCGCGAGGACCATGTCGCGAAACAGTTTCAGCCGGCCACGTGCGACGAACGCCACCCCGATCAGCAGCCCGAACCCGTAACACACTCCGACGATGTAGGCCGCCTGAGCGAGCCACAATACCCATCCGGGCAGGTCGCCGACGAACTGCAGGACGTTGGTATCGAACGACGATTTCTCCCCGGCGACAAAGATCAGGAAACCGAGCAGCGCAGCAGTGAACCCGGCTGAGATGAGGTCAGTCGACCAACGAACCGTGGGTGCGTCAGACGGCGCGGAGAAGATCTGGATCCCGTGACTCCGGCTGAACCTGTGCGTCATGGCGACGACGTTGCGAGGTCCGGCGTTGTTCGCTTCTCGGGCGGCTGGTGTGGCAGTTCCCGGGTGAAGGCGAGGGCGATCAGCGCGAGGAGGGCGGCACCGAGGAGACCGGCTTTGAGCGCGCGGAGTTGGGCGGTCTCGTAGTCGTCCACCAGAGCCTCGGTGGTGGCTTCGTCGATACCGGCGGCCAAAGCTGCACTTTCGAGTTCGGTGGACGCAACGAAGTTGGTGTTGGTTCCCGCCGCCACTCCGACCTGTGCCGAAATCTCCTCGCTGATGCGCGGGTCACTCGCGAAGGTCGAGGTGAAGGTGCTGGACAGGCCGATCAGCACGATCGAGCCGATGAACGCGACGCCGAGCGCCGAGCCGAGCTGTTGGCCGGTGAACTGCAGACCGCCGGCCTCGCTCCGACCCGACTCGTCGACCGACGACTGGATCACGTTGCCGAGCTGCGAGATCATCAATCCCATCCCGAGGTCGCTTGCCGGCCCAGTCACTTCTTGCTTGGCGTCCATCGCTGGCTTTCACGGTAGTCGGTGCTTCGTCGGCACGGGGTCATGGTCGTTCGGAGACTCATCAGAGCCGAGCCTCGTCCGGCGATGCTGCCCACATCAGCGAACCGCAATCCCTCATTACGCCGCGGCACACTCGGCCCACGCATAATCACTGTGACGTAGACCTCGCGTTGCCGGATCGTCACCAGACCGTTGAGCACGAGGAAGAGATCGTCAGTGTCGTCGTGGTGTTGTCACCTTGGCGATGGCGCTCGGTCGAGGGCGAGCCTCCATGGGCGCTAATCGGTGACCCGCGTGACGATCTGGGGCCTACGTAGCACGTCGTAGCATTCGGGCGATGATCTTTCTGGCGTTTGTGTTGATTCTGGTCGGGTTCGCCCTGATGACGCCGAGGAGTGGTGCATCGAGGTCGACCACGTCGCAGAACGTGTCGATGGGTTGGTGGAGGATGCCGTCGAACGCCGGAGATGACGGGCGGCGCTGGACGCCGCGGCGGGTTCGGCTGTTGCAGGTTGTCGGTGGTTTGGTGCTGATGGTTGGGGGTGTTGTCATCATCGCCACGTTGTGACGATCGGTGCGGGCCAAACCTTCATCCGACCCAACACTGGCGGCGCAACGGGCGTAGCCTTTCGCCGTGCCAAGCCTGGACTATCCCAGTCCCGATCTGATCGACGGACCGACCCACCTTCGTCGATGGGTGCTCGACGACCTTGCGTGCATCGAGGAAGCAAGCACGGACCCAACGATTCCCGAGGGCACAACCGTGCCTGCCCGTTACGACCCCGCGGCCGGACGAGCGTTCATCGAGCGTCAGTGGTCCCGGCTGGACAATGACGAAGGTCTGAGCCTCGCAATCGCGTCATCGGTTTCCGGCGTCGCGATCGGGTTGATCGTCCTGATGTTGCGACCACAAGCCGGTGTTGCAGGGATCGGCTACTGGGTAGTGCCGTCACAGCGAGGCCATGGCCATGCGTCGCGGGCTGTGCGTGCGCTCAGTCAATGGGCATTGTCCAACGCGGGCCTGGCTCGTGTCGAAGCGTGGGTGGAACCCGACAACTCGACGTCACGGCACGTGCTCACCACCTCGGGCTTCGAGCTCGAAGGGACGCTGCGATCGTTCCTGTCCTTCGGGACCCGACGATCTGATGCGATGGTCTTCGCCCGCGTGGCCGCAACTTAAACCATTGTGCGGCGCGGAGACCGCATGCACCGAACGAATGAATGAATGCGGGGGACCTTCGCCTCTGTCGCTGTGACGTGGGTACGGCCGAGGATCAGCTCATCCGGGGGAGATCATCGATCGGTACAAAGGGGTCATCATGGCCGACATCCACTCCTCACACATCGACTACAGCGCGCTGCCTCAGAACGTCCGGTCCTTCCGGCCGCGCTGCCCGGGTTGCACGCCCGAAAGGGCGACTGAAGAGGGCGCCCGTCCGTGCAGCTACTACGACTGCCCGGGGTTACCTGCCGAACTGCAAGTCACGTGCAACCTCTGCATGTACGACTTCTCGGTCCACGATGGACAGCTCAAGTGCGACCACAACACCTGCGAGACGGCGCTCCGATTGCAGGCGAACGTCGACACCTATCGGGCGTGGGTCCAGTTGCTCAAGGACGAGGCGGAGGCCCAGGGCACGTAGCCCCCGCCCCCAGGGTCGTCGTCACGAGGCCTCCCGATAGGCAGCCGCTCGGTGGTATTGCGGCGCCGATGTGCGACCGAACGTGACCGAGCTGTCAAGCCCGGGTCAAGTACCTCAGGTGTTGGGCAAGGTTGCTCAAGTGGCCTTGCGCTCGGCGCTGGAATCCCGTTTGATACCACCCTGCGACATCCGGTCAACCGGGGTTGCGTTCGAAGTCAGCTCAGGCGGGCGCTTCGAGGGACGAAACGAAGAGCATCATCGAGCACGGACGGGACGAGATGACAGAGAAGAAGAGGACGGCGCGCGGCGCGACCTGGGGTGGACGCCCGGTTCGGTCGCATCGATCAGTGACCAAGCGGCGCGCTCTCGTTGCGGCGTTGGCGATTGGCACGGTGGCACCAATCTTGTGCATCAGCTCCGTTGCTTCGGCGGCCACCTACGACCCCAATCTCGACGGATACTCGATGAAGGCGATGACCGAGAACATCGGCGCACCTGCGTTCTGGGACGCGGGCTTCACCGGGGCAGGCATCGACGTGGCGGTCATCGACACCGGTGTGGCACCCGTCGAGGGTCTGGCCACCCCCGACAAGATCATCAACGGTCCGGATCTCTCCCTCGAATCTCAGGTTCCGAACCTTGCCAACCTCGACACCAACGGTCACGGGACATTCATTGCGGGCCTGATCGCCGGCAAGGACTCGATCCTGGAACAGCCCTACTCGCAGGCCCCCGCCAGCGTCTATCGAGGAGTTGCTCCAGATGCTCGCATCGTCAGTCTCAAAGTCGGAACCGCCGATGGAGGCGTCGATGTCACCCAGGTGATCGCCGCGATCAACTGGGTCGTCGATCACCGGCACGACAACGGCATGAACATCCGCGTCCTCAATCTCTCGTACGGCACGAACTCGACGCAACCGTCACTAGTGGATCCACTGTCGTTCGCCGCGGAACGGGCATGGAGGGCAGGCATCGTCGTGGTCTCCGCTGCGGGCAACACCGGCTACCAGCGCGGCGCGGGTGCCCCGGGGTTGGCCGACCCCGCGTACAACCCGTACATCTTGGCGGTGGGCGGTTACGACACCAAAGGCACGTTGAGGAAATTCGACGACAAGGTCGGCAACTATTCGGCCAGCTCAAACGTCCGTGGCGCACGCAAGCCGGACTTCGTTGCCGTCGGCACCAAGCTCCAGGGCTTGCGAGTGCCGGGCTCGTTCATCGACGCCCGTCACTCCGAGGGCCTGCTGGGGACACGATACTTTCGTGGCACCGGCACGTCGGAGGCTGCAGCTGTGACCTCGGGGACCGTTGCGCTGGTGCTCCAGAAATACCCAGAGATGACACCCGACCAGGTCAAAGGCTTCCTCAAGGCGAATGCTCGCGATCTTCGTCACCAGCAGGAGAGCTCAGCAGGCGCGGGAGCTCTGGACCTGAGCCGACTCGCCAACTCCACGCCCGGCACCTACGCGACCCAGACGTTCCCCCCGGCCACCGGCACAGGGTCGATCGAGTTGTCTCGTGGCCGAGATCACTTGACCAAGGACGGGGTCGTCCTCGAGGGTGAAATCGACATCTTCGGCCAGCCGGTCACATCGACCACAGCCGGCAGCAGCTGGTCAGGTGGAATGTGGAACGGCTCGACGTGGTCGGGCTCGTCGTGGTCCGGGTCGACGTGGTCGGGCTCGATCGTGGTCGGGCTCGTCGTGGTCGGGTTCCAGCTGGTCGGGTTCGACATGGTCGGGTTCGTCATGGTCGGGTTCGTCGTGGTCGGGTTCGTTCGTCGTGGTCGGGTTCGTCGTGGTCAGGTTCGTCGTGGTCCGGCGAAGCGTGGGGTTGAACGTCGTCGACGACGTTCACCGTTGAGTCAAGGGCGCGGCCTGCAATTGCGCCTCATGTCCTCGTTGTCTCACGCCGATTATTGAACATGGCCACCACAGGGCAAGAGGGCGTGAACGCATGGGCGCGGGCCGGTCCGCGGCGCGCCATGGGAACGCCCACGAAGATCGCGGTCTTCTCGCTCGCCCTCTGGGCGATGGCTGCGCTGCTGGCCGTGGGGCTCTTCGATCGCCAGGAGTGGTCTGCGACAGCAAGGTGGCCGTGGTTCGTGGCGTTGCCGGCGCTGGCCGCGCTGTTCTCACTTGCCGAGATCTTCGTCGTGCATCTGCGCATCCGCGCCGATGCCCACACCTTCTCACTCGTCGAGTTGCCCCTGGCGATTGGGTTGTTCTTCGTCCAGCCGCTCGTGCTTGTCGCTGCCCAACTCCTCGGCGCCGGGCTTGCTCTCGCCCTGCACCGCAAGCAGGGTCCGTTGAAGCTGTTGTTCAACGGTGCTGTCTTCGCATCCACGACGGTCACCGCGATCGCCGTGTTCCGTTGGATGGCCCCGGAACGCTCACCACTGGACCATTCCGTCTTGCTTCGGGGTGGGTTCGCGTTGCTCGTCGAAGCACTCATCTCCGTGATCCTGGTGTTCGTGGTCATCTCCATCTCGACCGGCTCGTGGCGCGTGGCCGACCTGCGTTCGGGCGCCGGCTTCGGCATGGTCGCGGCGACCTTCACAGCAAGCCTTGGCATCATCGCCGTCGTAGTGCTCGATGCTCAGCCGGGCATCGCCTGGCTGCTGGTCGTACCGACGGCCGGCACGTACCTGGCCAACTGGGCGTACACGACGCAGCGTCGTCGGCACGAGGGCCTCGACTTCTTGTACCAATCGACGCAGCTGCTCCATCAGTCGTCGGAGTTGGAGACCGCAATCATCGATCTGCTTCGGCACGCCTGCGAGACGTTCAACGCCGAGGCGGCCGAATTGATCTACCTCACCGAGGCGAACACGCAGTCGGTTTGTGTGCGAGTCGGTCCGGGGGATCAGGTGCAGACCTCGCAGGCGCTGGGCGAGGGTCACGAGGTGCTGATGGGCTTGTTGGCGTCCGGCGAGGCCGCGATCCTGCGCGATGGTGTCGAGGGGCCGTTCCCCGAGTTCTTGGCGATGAGCGGATATCGGGACGCGATCGTCGCTCCATTGCGCAACGAGGTCCGCGTCGCCGGTGCCCTGGTGATCGCCAACCGCCTCAGTGAGGTCGTCGGGTTCGACTCGACAGACGCTCGACTCGCGGACACGCTGGCCAACCACACGATGACTGCGCTGGAGAACGGCCGGCTCGAACAATCGCTGGAGCAGCTCCGCGTCCTCGAGGGCCGCTTGACGTTCCAGGCGCTGCACGATCCGTTGACCGGATTGGCGAACCGAACCCTGTTCCGCACTCGCTTGGAGCAGGCGATCGAGCATTACGACGGTGGACGCGGCGCCGTGTTGTTCATCGATCTGGATGACTTCAAGACGGTCAACGACAGCTTTGGGCACGCAACCGGCGACGCCCTCCTGATCGAAGTCGCAGCTCGTCTCAAGAGTTGCATTTCCGACGTTGACGTGATCGCTCGGCTGGGTGGCGACGAGTTCGCGCTCTTGCTACGCGACGCGGACGATGCGTGTGAAGCAATCGCGGCCGCAGAGGCGATCCTGCGATCGTTCGAACAAGCGGCAACGATCGCGCAACGTCGTCTCAGCATTCGAGCCAGTATCGGGATCGCGCTGATCCCAACTGACGCTGATCCGGAGACCATGATGCGCAACGCCGACACCGCGATGTACATCGCCAAGGCGCAGGGTAAACACCGCGTGGTCATGTTCGAACCCTCGATGTACGAGTCGAACGTCTATCGGTTCAACCTGCACAGCGACTTGCAGCGGGCTCTTGATCGCGATGAGCTGACCATCCACTTCCAACCGATCGTCACGCTCGCCACGCAAGACGTCATCGGTGCCGAAGCCCTGGTCCGCTGGCACCACCCGAGCCTCGGGGAGCTGTCGCCGGACAGCTTCTTGGCCGTTGCGGATCAGACCGGCCTGATCGTCGCGATCGACAGGCTGATCATGGACAAGGCCTGCGAATGGCTGGCCGGCGTCGACGCGTCGGTACCCGGTCTGGTGCCATGGGTCAACGTCAATGTCTCGCCACGCAGCTTCCACGAGCCGACTCTTGTCGAGAGCGTGACTGCTGCCCTCGAACGTCACCATCTCGAGCCGAATCGACTCGGCATCGAGATCACCGAGAACCTGATGTCGGAGCAGGCCGACAGGGCCATCGAAACGTTGCAGGAGCTGAAGACGATCGGTCTGCGGCTGGCGCTCGACGACTTCGGTACCGGGTACTCGTCGCTCAGTTATCTGCAGTCATTGCCTGTCGACGTCGTCAAGATCGCCAAGCCGTTCATCGATGATCTCGAGTCGTCGGCGTCGCAACGCGCCTTCACCACCGCGATCGTCGCCCTCGGTGACGCGCTCGGCAAGTTCGTCATTGCCGAAGGAATCGAACGATCCGAGCAGCTCGACCTGCTCGAAGCCATCGGATGCGACGCGGGCCAGGGATACATGTTCGCCCGGCCGATGAACGGACCCGAGTTCGTGCAATGGGCCACTCAGTGGCGGCAGCGCCCGCTGCAGGCAGTGATCGCCAACGTCGGCCAACTCCGCTCGATGCGGACTGCCGGACTCGACATCTCACCGGTTCGCTAGAGCGGGCTCACTGTGCCGGCAGTGACATCCTCTCCCGCTGCAAACGATCTCGTGTCAGAGGGGCAGGTTGGTGCCGCCGAAGTTGGACTGCAGCTGATCCATGAGTTGCGCCCAGATTCCCGTCACTTGCAGAATCCCGATTGCGACCAGTACGGATCCTCCGGTGATCATCAACGCCCGATAGTGGCGTTTGACGACTGTCATGGCGTGCATTGCTCGATCAAAGGCGAGACCGGCGATCAGGAATGGGACGCCGAGTCCGAGGCAATACATGAATGACAGAAAGGCACCGCGCCACGCAGAAGCCTGATCGCTGGATGCGGCGAGACCGAGAACCACACCGAGGGTGGGCCCGATGCATGGGGTCCAACCGAGAGCGAAGGTGATCCCGAGGATCGGAGCGCCGACGATGCCGGCCCGCGGCAGCTTGTGGATACGTGCTTCTTTGTTGAAGAACGCAACGTGGCCGAAGGCTCCGGCAAGGACCAACCCGAGCACGATGGTGACGACACCGAACACTCGTGTGAGAGCGACTTCGTTGGCGCGCAGGAATCGTCCGAAGCCGCCGAAGACTGCGCCGAAGGAGACGAACACAACCGAGATTCCGAGGACGAATCCGAGGGCTCCCAGTGCTGTTCGGCGGCCGGACTGCGGCGGTGTTGAACCGGTCGCTCCGTCAGCCACATCGTGTGCCGACGTTCCCGTGACGTAGGACAAGTAGCCAGGCACCAGCGGGAGCACGCAGGGCGACAGGAAGGAAACGAGGCCGGCAGCGACGGCGATGGGAATGGCAACGAGAAGTGAGCCGTCCCGTACTTGTTCGCCGCCGATCGCCACGATCGCCGTGAACGTGATCATGCGGCTACGTGCCCTTCACCTGTTCGAGTGCGTCGAGGATGTTCTGATCGTCGAAGTCGACGGCTCCGGGAAAGACCGCTGCCACCTTGCCGTCGGCGTCGAGAAGAACTGTGGTCGGCACGCCGAGTGCTCCGAAGGCCCGTTTGAAGTCGTTTCGCCTGTCTCGCCACAGTGAAGTGTTGAGCCCGTTCCTGTCGATCTTCGCGTTGATTTCACCGGTCACGTTCGAGGCGTCGATGTTGACAGCCACGACCTCGATACCGTCGGCGGCGTTCGAGTCTGCGAAGTCTTGGAGACCGGACAGTTCTTTGTCGCACTCGGTACACCAGGTCGCCCAACTGACGAGCAACACCGGTGCACCCCGAAGGGATGCGACCGACACATCGGCGCCGGTGACGAGGTCCTTCGCGGCGTACGATGCTGCAGCGTTACTACCGCTATCGCCGCAGCCGGTGCCAAGTGCGAGCGTGGCGGTAACCGAGAACGCCGGCGAGAGCTCTGGAGATGGTTGATCGAGTCACTCGGTGATCACGATCTTGTAGTCGGCTCCGCCGGAGAGGCTGCAATAGCCGCCGTACTGTCCGGGGGATCCGAACTTGAGCTCGAACTGAGTCTCGGCTTGTACTCGGAAGGGGCCGGCGAATTGGTCGACGGAGTCGTCGTTGCGGATGCGGATGACGTCGCCCACCTTGAAGTACAGCTCGGCGGGCATCACATTCACAAGCTCGCCGCGGTCCAGTTTCGCCTGCGTGCCCTCTGGGATGACGATCTCGGTCACTTGGCCTTTGGCAGTGGTCCGTCCATCACCGCCGCATGAGGCAGCAGTCATTCCCAACGTGAGGATCAGTGCGGTGACCATCACGGCACGCAGCGCCCGCTCGGCGAGGTCAGGGTGCCATATCGCGGACACTCGCGGTCACCACCCTGTCGCCAGCGGTTTCGAATGTCAGCGTCAGGTCCAGGGTGCTGCCAACGGTGAGTGGCTCGACCAGGTCCTGCAGCATGATGTGATAGCCGCCGGGAGCCAGCATCACGGAACCGTAGGCAGGGACAACGATTCGATCCACCGGGCGCATCTCCATCATCGACCTGTCTCCGGCTGCGGTCCCCATCGGCATCGCTTCCGATGCCGGCGCCGATGTGGCCATGCCCCCCGCCGCGGTGGACGCGCCGGCCTCGGCGGCGACGGCAACGGTTTCGTGGAGTTCGGCCATCATGGCGATCGATGGATCGACTCGTACGGCAGTCAGCGCGTCGTCGAGCCCGCCGGTGTTGTCGATGGTCACGTAGACGGCTCCGGCTCCGGCGACGGCTGGCGATGTCCGTGCCCAGATGTCGCTGAGCTCGATCGCAGCGGTCGCAGGCGCCGCACTGGCGTTGCTGGACTGTGCCTCGCTCCCGCACGATGCCACTAGAAATGTGGCGACCATAGAGAACAGGAGGGTGCCAACGGCGACGCGGGCCCAGCTGCGAGATCGGTTCATGGGGTGTTCTCCTTGTTGAGAAGCGTTGATAGATCTGAGGTCATGTCCGCGGTGTCGAGGCCGAACGGCCATTCGTCGACGACTGCGCCGCTGTCGTCGACGACGTACGTGAACGCCGTGTGGGCAACGCCGTAGGCCTCTCCCGACGAATGAGTTGCGACCTCGAACTTGACTCCGAACGCCTCGGCTGCCGCTGCGAGCTGCGCTGCGTCGGTGGTCCGCAGCGCGACGCTCTGGTCGAAGAAGTGAGCGAGGTAGCCGGTCAGTATCTCAGGTGTGTCACGCTCTGGATCGACCGTCACCATCGCCACGGTGACCTTGGCGGCCTCGGCGGCACTCAGTTCGTCGAGCGCCACCCTGATGTCGCTCATCGTCGTCGGGCATACGTCGGGACAACTCGTGTAACCGAAGTAGACGAGGTACAACTCACGTGGTGGTGCCTTCATCGTCACCGGTGCAGCGTTGTTACCGACATCGGGGAGGCTGACGGAGTCAACCACGAGTGGCGGCGTGCGCACGACACCCGCTAGTTCCCCGGTCCTCAAATCAGCGCTGCATGACGCAACCATCAACAGAAGAGCGCCTGCCATCGCCAGCCACCGAACCGGTCCGGTGTCGTAGTGTTGGGCGGCCATTTCGAACTCCGACTCGATGACGGCCCGCCGAGCGAGTTGATCGGCAGGCGCAAGCTCTCCTGCAACGATGTACTTCGAGCCGGCACGCCCACCAGGGACTTTGGACCCCGAATCAGCGACCTTCGGCCGACGAAACTGGACCGTCGCTCAGATGTCGGGCCGAAGGAGCAGATCGATCTCGTCGATGGCCGCTTGTTGCTTGGCGACGAGCACCCTGAGCTCGTCGAGCTTGGATTGCGCGTCGGCGCTCGGCGACGAGGCGTCGGGCTCGCTCGGCTCCTTCGGAGCGAGGAAGAGGTTCGCCAGATATCCGGTGAACGTGCCGAAGATGCCGACGCCGATGACGATGATCAGGGCGCCGACAAGCCGACCGTCGTTCGTCACCGGGAAGCGGATCTCGACGGTGCCGTGGACAGACGCGACGCGCATCATCCCCTACGGGTGATGTTCGATTCGATGATCGAGGGCATGCTTACGATCATGTTCGAGGCATTCGGGTTGGGTCTGCTGGCCCAATCGTCCTTGCTGCTCGCCGGCCTCATGGTCTACTGGGTGAAGTTCCCGCGACGCGTGGTCGGTGCGCTGGCCGGCTTCGGCGCCGGGGCGATGCTGTCGGCGATCTCCTTCGACCTGTTGCCCGAAAGCAAAAGCCTTGAATCGTGGCAGCTTGGATTGTGGATGATGGTCGGGGTGGCGATCTTCCTTGTCGGTGACACGATCGTGGAGCGCAAATTCGGCAGCGAGGGCGTCGGCGGTTCGATGGGCATCATCGTCGGCTCGGTGGTCGACGGCGTGCCCGAATCGATGATCTTCGGGATTCAACTGGCAGCGGGCATTCCTGTGAGCATCAGCTTCCTCGGCGCGGTCTTCGTTTCGAACATTCCCCAAGCAGTCGGTCCCTCGGCGGACTTGGCCGCGGCCGGGTGGCAACGCGCCAGGCTCGGACGCGTGTGGCTGCTCGTGGTGCTCGGCTGCGGTGTGGCCGCTGCGCTCGGGTACCTGGCCGTCGACGTCAGCAGCGCGGTGCAGGGCGATCGTCTCGCGGCGTTGGCCGCCGGCGGCCTTCTTGCGATGTTGACGAACTCACTGATCCCTTTCGCCTACGAACGCGGTGGGCAGATCGCCGGTGTCGCGACGGTGGTCGGATTTTGCATCTCGCTGATGGGAACCTGAGACCTTCGGTCGGCGGCCGCCGTCAGTCGAAAGCGTTCAGGTGCTTCTTCACGAACGTGAGAATCGAGATGTGCTTGGCGGTGTCTCGCTGCATGACTTCGACGAGCAGACCCCATAGCGACGTGTCGTGTACGTCCTGCAACTCCTTCTGCAGCCGGTTGAGTTCCTTCTCGTCCGCCTTCTCGTGTTCGAGCAAGCGCTCGGTCACGTTGCGGACGGCGACCCGATCCGCGCGATGAAAGTCCATCCTGGGCACGATCGGATCCTTGCCGCTGAACGACGCATCCGTCTCCAGAGACGAGGCAAGGTCGGCGAACCACCCGTGATGCCTGCGCTCGTCCTCCATGAGGATCTTGATGAGGTAGGCGAGCGCCTTGGACTCGGTGGCCTTTGCAGCCTGCACGTATTCCTCGAGGATCGCGCCCTCGCGCGCTGCATGGCCGGAGAGGTGCGAGAAGAGTTGCGTCTCGGCGGGACTCCACCAGGAAGCGCTCGGAGGGGGTTCAACGTCTGCTGTGTTCATGCATACATCGCACCGGATTGCCTCACGCACCAACAGAGTCGAAAGTCCTCAGATGGCGCAATGCCACCGCTGGACTTGCGCAGTCGGGTGACCACTCTGTGCTCATTGACAGCACACATACACTCGCCGTGAAGGGGAACAATCGAGTGGGGGACGGATGAGACGGATCATGGCGGGCGTTGCCGCTGACATTGTTGGCTATGACGATGGCACCGGTAAGCAGCATCGGCCGATTACGGGTCGGGTCACTCGGGGTCCGACAATTCGGGATCCAAGCATTCTCCGACCGCGCTGATGAACGGGTATCAGCGACAACTTCTCGGCATGACCGAAAGCGACCCGTGGTTCTTCGACGACGGCTGCATCGGTGGCTCGTCGAAGGACGATCCGCTGTACATGTTGGTACCGATCACCGATCCGCCGACGACCGAGTCGGCATGCTCGGTCAGCAAGGGTGCTCGCATCGTGATCATTGCTGCGGGCTTCACCTGCTGGCAGCCGACGCTGAAGGCAGCGCGCGACGAATGCGAAGCCGGCTGGGCCGATCCTGCAACGGCCCTGCAGCAGGCGTCGGTCACCATCGACGGCAAGGAGAAGAAGCTGTCGCTGTCGCGGGTGTCTGGGCGCTTCACGTTCCCCGACGGGGCCGTCCTCGACGTCCCGGGCACCGACACCGATGTACTACGGAATCGCGTCGGCCGCCATCGTGCACGGGCTCAACCCGGGCGTGCATCAGGTCAGCGTGTCGTTCTTGTACGCAGATGGCTTCGAAGGGTGCGACCACGTTCGCGTTGACCGTCGTCAAGGACTAGCGGCTCGGCGATCGGTACTCAGATCCGGATGACCTCGAGCCCGGCCAGCTCGAGATAGTCGGCATCCTGTGTGGCGACCGGTACTCCAAAGCGCGACCGCCGTGGCCGCAATCCAACAATCGTTGACCGGCATGCGGAGCCCTTGATCGCGTAGAAGGATTCGTAGACGTGCCCAGGCCTCGGCAACGGATTCATCGATGGGAATCGGTCGTAGTTCGAGCGCTCGCATCAATGTGCTCAGGCGATGGTCTCGGGTGATGACGTCGGCCGCGGCGAGTACGCCTGCCCTGAGTTCTCCGATCGTGACGACCGAAACGGCGATCTCGTCGGGCAGAAGTTCGACGTCAAGCCGGCAGCCACTCTCGGCCGCGATGAAGATGCTGGTGTCTGCGAGGCCTCGTGTCACAAGCGCGGAAGGTCATCGGTGGTGTCTGGGGCCAACGCCTTGAGTTCGGCGCGGAGATGGGCGTCCGCTTGACGGCTGCAGCACCCGATGGGTGAACTCGAGCGCGCGGCATCCAGTGACCCTGCCAGGGTGGAGGGCGGGCTCGAGCGCGAGATCGGCAGGCGCACGTGGGCGGTGGTCGCGCCGGGTACGGAATCGAAGGTGATCTCGCCGCCATGTCGTTCGACCACGATGCGCCGCGAGATGTCGAGCCCGAGCCCGGTGCCCTTGCCGACATCCTTCGTCGTGAAGAACGGCTCGAACGCTCGCTCCTGGACGCCTGCGGTCATGCCGTGACCGCTGTCGATGATATCGACAACGATGAAACCGCCTTCGATCCGAGTCGACAGCCGCAACGTTCCTTGCCCGTCCATGGCGTCGATGGCATTGTCGATGAGATTGGTCCAGACCTGATTCAACTCCGCCGCGTACGCGTCGATGGCGGGCACGTCGTCGCCGAAGGAACGATCCACTTCGACCTTGGCCAGCTTCGGCGCGAGCATCACGAGTGTGCTCTCGATCCCGTCGTGGATGTCGACGCGTTGCAGCGCGGCGCGATCCATCTGCGAGTACGACTTCACGGCCTCGACGAGATGCGAGATGCGGTTGGTGGTGTCGGTCAGCTCCGACAGCAACGAAGACGCTTGGATCGTCGAGGAGATCCAGTGCAATGCCGGACCGAGGGTGTCGGGCCCGGACGTCGCTTCGCAGTCGTCGAACCAGTCCTTGTCGGCGCCGACACTCGCGAACATGCGGAGCGAGCTGCCAGGCATCGTCGACGCCTCGGTCGTCCAGCCAGTTGCCGATGAACTCCTCGCGGTCCATCGTCGCGATCGCGCCATCGTCGACCACCGCTCGCCCCGACAATTGTCTGCGCAAACCATCCAACGCCACGTACTGCTCGGCGCTGATCACCTTCTCTGCGAGGCTCACGAGCGACGACAACATCTGGTCACAGGTGTCGCGCAGCGCGTCCACGGCACGCAGCGATGCGGCTGCCGGGTTGTTGATCTCGTGTGCCAGCCCGGCGGCGAGCGTGCCCAACGCCACCAGAGACTCGCGCTGGCGAGCCGCCGCCTCGATTCCACGGACGGTCTGGTAGACGACCGCTGACAATGTGCTTGCCGAATGGGAACCACTCGCCGACGAGCCGGCCGAGTTCCTCTGACGGCACGTTGAACGTGCGACCGTCGGTCATCGGCGATGCCCGTGGCGCGGTACCCGGCGCTGCTGCTGGCGTCACCCCACGCCCGCAACCCGCCGGCCCATTGACCCGGAGTGCTCATCGTGGCCAGCACGACCGTCTCGTTGACACTGCCGCGAACCAGTTGGATCTGGCCCTCGAGAAGGATCCACAAGAGGTCGGCGGGCTCGCCTTCGCGGAACAGTTCGTCACCACGCTGGAACGGGGTCTCCTCCCCGGCGGCCATCAACTCGCTGCGCTGTTGATCGCTGAGGCCGCTGGTGAGGAAGGCTGAGCGCAGATCGTCGACGAGCATCACACCGTCTCCAGATAGAGGTGAACCAGGCTGACAGCGCTGGAACCTTCGCCCACGGCGGATGCGACTCGCTTCATCGACGAGAGCCGAACATCTCCGACCGCGAACACGCCGGGCCGGCTGGTCTCCAACAGAAACGGCGCACGTTGTAGCGGCCAGCGACCGCGGGCACCGTCGAGCGCGGTGACGTCGGCTCCGGTGAGGATGAAGCCCCGCGCATCGCGTGCGATCGAATCGCCGAGCCAATCGGTACGAGGCAGAGCGCCGATGAACGCGTACAGCCAATTCGCCTTCACCTGCTGCTCGACTCCCGTCGAGCGATCGACCAGCGTGAGCCACTCCAAGTGCTCGCTTCCGCCGCCGCCGACGATCTCGGTCTGCAACATCACGTCGACGTTCTCGGCCGCGTGGATCCGCTCGACCAGGTACTGCGACATCGACTTCTCGAGCCTGTCGCCGCGGACCAGCATCACGACTCGCCGCGCGAACCGGGCCAGGTGGAGTGCTGCTTGCCCCGCCGAGTTCGCAGCACCGACGATGTACACGTCGTCGCCCTCGGTGCCGGGCGCATCGCTGGCCGATGCGCCATAGAAGACGCCGCGACCAGTCAGCTCCGCGAGCCCTGGTGCTTCGAGCAAGTGGTAGGAGACCCCGGTCGCCACCACGACGGCCCGCGCTTCGATCTCGCTGCCGTCGTCGAAGCGGATCCGATGCACATTGCCGTGCTGCTCGAGTGCTTCGACGTTTCGAGCGAGCACCATCTCGGCACCCAGCCTGCGGGCTTGGGTCACGGCCCGGTGTGACAGGTCCGAGCCGCTGAGGCCGTTGGGAAAGCCGAGGTAGTTCTCGATCCGAGCGCTCTGTCCTGCCTGCCCGCCGGGAGCGTCGCGCTCGATCACCGCGGTATGCAGCCCCTCGCTGGCGCCGTACACAGCGGCCGCGAGTCCGGCGGGCCCGGCGCCGACAACGACGAGGTCGTACAGGGTCGATTCGGCGCTCGTTCGCAGACCGAGGGCGTCGGCGATCTCTCGCGGTCCCGCTCCGTGAAGGACGGTGCCGTCGGGCAGCAGCGACCAGGGGGAGTTCGGCGTCGGTGCCCCCGAACAGACCAATCAACCGGGCCGCTTCGGCGTCGCGTTCGAGCTCGAGCCATTGGTAGTGCATGTGGTTGCGGGCGAGGAACATTCGTGTGTCGTAGCTGCGCTCCGACCATCGATTGCCCACGACTCGAATGCCGTCGAATCGATGGCTGTTGGCGAGCTCCCAATCGCTGAGCAGATCGTCGATGACAGGGAACAGCCGCTCCTCGGGCGGGGCCCACGGCTTCATCAGGTAGTGGTCGAGCCCGATGTCGTTGATCGCCTTGATCGCCACATCGGTGTCGGCATATGCAGTGAGCAGCACGAGCTTCGCGCCGGGCGCCGGCGCCTTCGAGTGCCGCAGCAACTCGATGCCGGTCATCTCCGGCATGCGATGGTCGGAAACGATGAGTGCGACCGCCTGGTCGCGCCGGGCGAACTCTTCCAACGCTGTCAACGCCTCGGCGCCCGAGGTCGACCGAGCCAGTCGATAGCGATCCCCGTAGCGAGTACGCAGATCGCGGGTGATCGCTTGGGACACCGCGGGATCGTCGTCGACCGTGAGGATGATTGCTCGCGCCACGCACCGATGCTAGGGCTTGTCGGGTTGGTCGGACTCGTCCGGCTCACCGATGTCGACTTCGCCGGCGCGCTCGTCGCGCTCGGCCCATTCGAGCAGTGGATCGATCGCGAACACAGCGTCGTCGATGCCGGCGTGCAGGTCGCCGATCTCGGCGAACCGTGCGGGCACGGTGGCAATCGTGAGGTCGGCAGGCTCGACATCCGTCGATCTCGTCCCATGTGATCGGTGTCGACACCCTGCCTTCGGGCACTCCGCGTACCGAGTACGCAGCCGCCATCGTGTGGTCGCGGGCGTTCTGGTTGTAGTCGACGAACAATGCCGTGGGGTCGCGATCCTTGCGCCACCACGTTGTCGTCACCTCGCGCGGGGCGCGACGCTCGACCTCGCGGGCAAAGGCGAGCGCGGCACGGCGTACATCGGTGAACCCGTGCGTCGGCTCGATGCGTACGTAGATGTGCATGCCCTTGCCGCCGGAGGTCTTCGGCCAGCCGACGGCGCCGAGTTCGTCGAGCACCTCGTGGGCGACATGGGCGACTCGGCGGACCGTGTCGAATGAGCACTCCGGCATCGGGTCGAGGTCGATGCGCCACTCGTCGGGCTTCTCCGTGTCGGCCCGACGGGAGTTCCACGGATGGAACTCGACGGTCGACATCTGCACGGCCCAGATCACTTCGGCCAGTTCGGTGACGCACAGTTCGTCGGCGTGCAGGCCGTATCGAGGGAAGTGCAGCCGTACGGTGCCGAGCCACGGCGGCGCACCCGCCGGCACCCGCTTCTGATGGACCTTCTCGCCGCTGACGCCGGTGGGGAAGCGGTGCAGCATGCACGGACGTTCGCGCAATGCGTTGACGATCCCGTCGCCGACGCTGAGGTAGTAGTTGACGAGGTCGATCTTGGTCTCGCCGCGCGTCGGGAAGTACACCCGATCGGGGTTGGAGATGCGCACGACGCGATCACCGACGGGGATCTCGATTGCCGGCGACTTCGAAGCTGCCACACCACGACCGTACCCGTGTTACCTTTCGTCGCCTTGATCCGTCAGACGATGTGACGTCGAATGAAAGGACGCATGACATGCTCGGCCGCAACAGCTTCACCCAGGACGAGATTGACCACGCCAAGGCGTTGATCGCCCAGCAGATCGCCGCGTACAAGGCGGTGGTCGAGGTCGCCGGACGCAGACAAGAAGGGTGCGGCAGCGCTCGACGACTTCGAGCCGCTGTTCTTCAACAACCTGGCGCTGGCCCTCGACCGATACTTCGTGCACCGGATTCGGCCGGTGACCGGCAAGGACGGCAATCCGCTCAACGAATTGGAGATGATCGCCGAGTCGCTGATGAACAACAACGGCTCAGATGGCTGCGAGCAAGGTGATCAAGATGATTCCCGACCAGTCGATCCTGAAGCTGCAGGTAGGCGACACCATCGCCCTCACGCTCGACCAGTTCGAGCAGCTGTCGTCGGCGTTCTTCGAAGACCTGCAGCGCAAGTTCGTGCAGACGCAGGCGCAACTAGCGTCGTGCGCATGGCTGGTTCGACGTCGTCGAAGGGCGAAGTCGCTGGAAGGCGTGCCGCTGACCAACCTCGACCAGCCGTTGTTCGACGGTGCAGAGGCGACGAAGCGAGATCTCGTCGACTACCTCGACGGTGTGAGCGAGCGGATCATCCCGGCGCTGGCCAACCGTGCGCTGTCGGTGATTCGTGTACATCGCGGGCAGGACGCGTTCATGCAGAAGAACGTTCCGAAGTACACGCCGGAGTGGGTCCAGACGGTGAAGCTGTGGTCGGAGACGTCGAAACGCGACGTGTTCTACGCGCTGTGCAACGACCGCCGCACGTTGGTGTGGTTCGCCAACCAGCGTGCCATCGAGTACCACCCGACGTTGGTCCTTGCCGACCGGCACGACCACGCGACGCACCTGGTGCTCGACCTCGACCCTCCGGCTCCGGACGCGTTCACGATGGCCGTTCGCGCCGCCCACCTCGTACGACAGGCCTTGACCGATGCCGGTCTCGACGGTGCGGTGAAGACGAGCGGCGCCAAGGGTTGCATGTGTACGTGCCGCTGGCCGATGGTGTGTCGCTCGACGATGCGGCCGCGGTGACACGAGCGATTGCAGCGCGAGTCGAGCAGACTCGACCCCGACATCGCCACGACCGCGTTCATGAAGGAGGACCGCGGCGGGAAGGTGTTCATCGACTCGACGCGTGTCGGCGGGGCAACCGTGGTCGCCGCGTACAGCCCACGTGTCCGACCCGGTGTACCGGTCTCGTTCCCGATCGCGTGGAGCGATCTCGACAGCGTCGCGCCGAGCGACTTCACGATTCACACCGCCTTGCAGCTCCTCGGTGATCGGGATCCGTGGGTCGAGCACATGCCAGTCCCGCAGGAGCTCAGCGCCGACCTCGTCGCCGAAGGTCACGCCATTCCGGTCGCCCGCGTCCAAGCCATGCACGAAGGCAAACGCCGCGCCCGCGCCCGCCGCACCGATCGAGGACTAAGCGAACTTCGTCGAGGATGATCACGCTCTCGGTCGAACGCACGCCGGGGATGCGTTGGATCTTCTCCAGCAGCACGTCGCGCATTGCCGGAATGCTCTCGGCGCGGGCGATCAGCATCAGGTCGAATCGGCCGGCACACATCGCCAGGTACTCGACACCGGGAATCGCCGCCAGTTCGGTTCGCAGCGTTCGCCAGTCGTGTTGCTCGATGTCGATGAACACCAACGCGGCCACGCCGAGCCCGAGCGCCTGCGGGTCGACAGTCGCCGTGAACCCCGTGATGATGTTGTCGTCGCGCAGACGTTGCAGGCGGGTGTGCGCAGTCGACCTGGACACGTTGATCGCTTCGGCAAGGTCGGTCAGCGAGATCCGGGCATCCTTCGAAACTGCGGCGATGAGGGCCTGGTCCACGCTGTCGATCTGTCGGGTTGACGCCCGATCGACGGAGCCTGATTCGACGATCTGCTGCATGGAAGCATGATAATCGGACAATTCGACGAGATTGCGCGAGGAGATCTCGACACTTCATCGCTCACGAGGGATGATTGTCGAATGATCGGATCAGTTCTGGAGCTGCCGACGGACCATCCCGGCGTCTCGGATCCCGTCTACATCGCCCGTCGCAATCACCTCGCCGATCTGTCGGCGAACCTCGAACTCGGTGCTCGACCGCCTCACGTGGAGTACACACAGGTGGAGAACGATGTCTGGTCAACCGTGCATTCCGCACTCACAGCGCTGCACACCGACTACGCCGTGAACGAGTACCGCACGGCAGCAGCCTTGCTGGATCTGCCGACCGATCGCGTGCCGCAACTCGCAGACGTGTCCGATCGTCTGACGGAGCTCACCGGTTGGAGGCTGTGCGCAGTTCCTGGGCTGGTGTCGACCGCAGAATTCTTCAGCGCTCTGGCCGACAGGTGTTTCCCCTCGTCGCAGTACGTGCGCCACGCGTCGGTGCCGTTCTACACGCCCGGAGCCCGATGTCATCCACGAACTGATCGGTCACGCAAACTCGCTGGCATCGCCGCGCATCGCCGGGCTGTACGAACGTGCCGGCCAGGTTGCCGGTCGCCTCACGGATCCGCGACTCGCCGAGCTACTCGGCAGGGTCTTCTGGTTCACGCTCGAGTTCGGTGTCGCCACGGAACAAGGGCTCCTGCGCACGTACGGAGCCGGCCTGTTGAGCTCGTTCGGCGAGATCACCAACTTTCGCCATGCCGACGTCCGGCCGTTCGACACCGCGGCGATGGGCGACTTCGTCGACTACGAGATCTCGACATTTCAAGAAGTGCTGTTCAGCGCCGACTCCTTCGAGGACGCCGAAGCTCGCCTCCTGCGATTCTTCGACCAGGTCGAAGCCGCCTAGATCTCGGGAAGACGATCGCCGATTCGGTTCCGAAGCGGCTCGACAACCCTGTCGTCGCTCAACAGTCGGAGCCGCTCGTTGTTGAGACTCTCCAGCGCGGCAGTCGTAGACGACGTGATCAGCGCCCCGTCGCTTGCATTCGTACATTGCGGTGTCGGCTTGACGAAGCATCGCTTCGCCGTCGGTGTCTGTGCTCTGCGCGAGAGCGATCCCGATGCTGACTCGCGGGTTGATGGTGACGCCGCGGTCCTTCCACGGCGCAGCCAGCACAATGGCGCAACGATGAGCGAACTCCAGCGCCTGGGCCTCGTCGGCGCGCGGCATCAAGACGGCGAACTCGTCGCCGCCCAGTCGAGCGACTGTGTCCTCTGGATCCGCGATGCGCTGCAACCGGCTGCCGAGCTCGATCAGCAGTTGGTCCCCGCTCGCGTGACCGAGCGCGTCGTTGACCCGCTTGAAGTTGTTGAGATCGAGCAGCAGCAACGCGTTGTTCGCCGGTGCGTCGCCGGTAGGTGCAGTAGATGGGCGCAACGCTGCGATCAGCCGCTCGCTGAGCAACGCTCGATTGGGAAGATCGGTGAGCGGGTCGTGCACAGCGCGATGCGCCAACTCGAGCTCGGCTCGCTTGCGGTCCGACACGTCGATCATCACCGTGCGAACGCGACGATGATTTCCTTTGGTCGACACGGTGGTGCGCAGTTCGACGTAGTTGGTGTCGCAGCCCGACATCACCCGCACCTCCGTGGTCACCGGTTCGCCGGTCTCGCGAGCCGTTTGCGCGGCTGCGGTTGCGAGGTGACGATCCTCCGGCACCACGAGTTCGAGCAGCGCCTGATCCGATCGCGCATGGGGCCCGATGATCTGGCGGATGCGCTGGTTCATGTAGAGCATCTTCCCTGTGTCGAAGTCGGTCTCGACCACGTACGCATTGATGCCGTCGAGCAACTCCTCGTACCGCCGAGTGGCGGTGAGGTTGCGATGCTTCAGGTATACAACGGCTCGTGCAATCGCCATCGCCGACAGCGTCACCGGGATGGAGAAGGCCAGCACGACACGGTCGTCGTTGATCAGACCGCCGGCTGCGAGTAGCACGCCACCGGCGACGATCGACGGTTGCACGACGCGCTGGCGAAGGCCCATTGCGCCGGTGACGGCGCCAACGAGCTGGCAGACCACTACACCGATGGCGACGACTGGATTGATGATCGCGCATGATCCGGCGATGTATTGATCGGCGGAGAGAAGCCACCCCGCCTCGCCCTTGGCGCGGTGTTGCAAGCCGACGAGGATGTTGAACGGCAGCACCAGACCGAGAACGACATATGCGACGGCGTGCGCGCCCGAGACCCATGAGGCTGCTGCGAGCGCGATCAACATCGTCGATCGCACGTGGTACACCCCACGCCACAGCCGGCCGTCGTTCCATCGATGCCACGGATGAGCGCTCTGCGACTCTTCAGCACCTCGCCGCCGCGGACCGTGGCCGCCCGACGTGGGGCCGTCTCCGCCGTTGGGCGTCGTGGGCGCCGTAGCGCGATCGTCGACGTGGGCAACTACATCCACATAGGGTTATCGGTCGGATTTGACGATTTCTTGAGCCTTGTTGTCAGCCGTCGAGAGCAGCGAACACCGCCGAGAACCACTCGATGGTGCCGGCAGTGATGGGATCCAGCACCAGTTGCACGTGATCCGCGCCGGCGTCGGCAAAGGCTCGGATCTGCTCGGCGATCTCCTCGGGAGTGCCTCGTATCGGCTCGACAGGCACCCCGCCATACCCACCCATCTGACGACCCGCGCCACCATCGAGCTGGATGAGCACCGCGCACGTTGCCGACACGCTGCCGGGCGGTCGGCCGATTTCGGCGACCTGCGCATCGACGCGTGCCTTGAGCTCGGCGAATCCCGCGGGAGTGTTGCCATAGTCGCTCCACCACACGTTCCACGCGTCGACGTGGGGGAGCGTGATCGACAGCATCCGCGGCCGCACCGAGCCGACCATCAACGGCGGTCCGCCCGGCCGTGTCGCCCGAGGATGTAGGACGCAGTCCTCGGCGCGGTAGAACTCGCCTGCGAAGTCGATCTCGCCCTCGGCGAGCAGCGTTCGAATGATGGTGAACGCTTCGGAGAAGCGGCTGACGCGGCGGTCGAATGGAAAGCCGAACGCGCGATACTCCCGCTCGTTCCATCCCGAGCCGAGCCCGAGAATCAGGCGACCTCCGGAGATGCCGTCAACCGTCGCAGCCTGCTTGGCCAACATTGTCGGCTCGTGGAATCCTGCCGAAGCGACCAGCGGGCCCAGCAGCACGCGTTCGGTCGACGCAGCGAGCGCGGCGAGCGACGTCCAGACTTCCCAAGGACCGCGTGGCCCGACAGCGAGGTCGTACAGCAGGTGGTCGCCGAGCCATACCGAATCGAAGCCCACCGCCTCCGCCGACTGTGCCATGCGAATCAGTTCGGGAAACGGGACCTCCCACTCCACTTCCGGTAGTTGCACTCCGACGAGCAGTGGGCGGGTCACGGCTGCACGCTACTCAAGCGGTCGACGGCCAAACCGGCCGAAACCGTGTCCATGCGTATGATTGGCCATCGCGCACATGAGACAGATCCTCAACGATCGAATGGAGAACCGATGAGAATTGGCGCCGTCTTCTCGCAGGCCGACAGCGGCACCGATCCCGACGCGATCAGGCAGTGGGCGATCGACGCCGAGGCCGCCGGCTTCGAGCATCTCATGGCGTACGACCACGTTCTCGGTGCCTCGCCGAGCGCGCTCGGGTCCGGGCCCGTTCGGCAGCTTTCCCAAGGCCCCGTACACCTCGGAGCACACCTTCCACGAGATCCTGGTGCTGTTCAGCCACCTCGTCGGCGTTGACGACGAAGATGAGCTTCATCACCAGCGTGTTGGTGTTGCCGCAACGCCAGACGGCGGTCGTCGCCAAGCAGATCGCCACCGATCGACATGCTCAGCGGTGGTCGGATTCGGCTCGCCGTCGGCGTCGGTTGGAACGCTGCAGAGTACGAAGGCGCTCGGCGTCGATTTCGCCGACCGCACCGCGACTGCTCGAAGAGCAGATCGATGTGATGCGGCTGCTGTGGAGCCAACCGATCGTCGACTTCGATGGCCGCTTCCACCACCTCCGCGGCGTGGGGATCAACCCGCTGCCGACCCATCCGTTGCCGATCCTGATCGGCAGTGGCGCGTCCGATGCCGTGCTGCGCCGGGTCGTGCGCAAGGCCGACGGGTGGATGCCGCTGTTGATCCCCGGTCTCGATCCAGTCGATATCGGCACGGCGGTCGCGAAGCTCCGTCAGTTCGCCGAGGAAGCCGGTCGCGACCCGGCGACGTTGCCGATCCATGGCCGCGTGTACATCGGCCCCGGCTGGCAAGCCGCGCTCGAGCAGGCGTTCGAGCTCGGGTTCGCCGATTGCAGCATTGGCTTCAACCGCATGGCTCACCCCGGCTTGTTGCACGCCCAGCACCTGCAGGCGATCATCGACGACCAAGCCCGAGATCGACAAGCTCACCGGCTGAATCTGTGGACGACATCCTCATCGCGGGTGGTGGGATCGGCGGTCTCACCGCCGCGCTCAGCCTGCACCGCGCCGGGTTCCCGGTCCGGGTGTTCGAGAGCGTCGATCGCATTCAGGCGCTCGGCGTCGGCATCAACCTCTTGCCGCACGCGGTGCGCGAACTCGATGCACTGGGCCTTGCAACCGACCTCGCTGCGAGCGGTCTGACTCCCACCACGCTCGCGTACTTCACCAAGCGCGGAGAGCCGATCTGGGACGAACCGCGCGGCCTCGCGGCGGGCTATCGGTGGCCGCAGATCTCGATTCATCGCGGCGAACTGCACACGATCCTGCACGCCGCTGCGGCTGCCGAGATCGGCGCCGACCGCATCCACACCGGCTGCCACCTCGCCCAGTTCTCCGAGACGAGCCGTGGCATGAAGGCAACGTTCATCGATCGTCGCACCGGTGTCGACAGCGCGACGGCGAAGGGCTCGATGCTGATCGCCTGCGACGGCATTCACTCGGTTGCGCGGCGCAACTTCTATCCCGACGAGGGGATGCCCAAATGGAACGGTGCGCTGCTGTGGCGTGGCCTCGCCGAGGGCGCGCCGGTGTTCGATGGCCGAACGATGGTGTGGGCCGGCCATCCGCGCCAGAAGTTCGTGATGTACCCATTGGGCGATCTGTCCGACGGTCGTCAGCAACTCAACTTCATCGCCGAACTACGTACCGACGACACCGAACTTCTCGAGCGCGAGGACTGGAACCGTCCGGGCGATCTCGCCGACTTCTTGCCCCAGTTCGAAGGCTGGAGGTTCCCGTGGCTCGACGTCCCGACGTTGATCGGATCCGCGCCGGCGACGTTCCTGTTCCCGATGGTCGATCGTGATCCCGTCGAACGGTGGTCGTTCGGAAGAACGACACTGCTGGGCGACGCCGCCCACCCGATGTATCCGATCGGGTCCAACGGCGCGTCACAGGCGATCCTCGACGCCAGGACCTTGACGGGCTGCCTCCTGTCGTACCCGGACGACACCGAGAGGGCACTGCTCCGATACGACGAGGTTCGCCGTCCGGCGACCTCGGCGATCGTGCTGGCCAACCGCGGGCTCGGCCCCGAGCTGCCGATGCAACTGGTCGAAGAGCGTGCGCCGGATGGTTTCGAGCAGCTGTCCGACGTGATCACGCCCGACGAGATCCTCGATGTCACCGATGGCTACCGCAAGATGGCCGGGTTCTCGCTCCAGCAACTGCACGATCGGCCATCGCTGGCGGAGATGCCGTACTAGAGCGATGCGCAGTACGCCAGCAGAGCCGCGTCGGTCAGGTCGGCAAGTGCGTAGTCCATGCGATCCGGCCACGTCGACAGCTTGGCAATCACTGTGTTCGACGGATGATGGATCATCAGCATCTGTCCGTTGATGCCGAGTCCGCAGTAGATGCCGGCGACGCTGTCGTAGACCCACCAGAAGTCGCGATAGCACGAGTTCGGCCCGGATCGACTCGACTCGCGTCGAGAGCGAACGCATCGATCAGTTCCTGATCTCGTGTCGTCGGTCTGTGCGTCCAATCGTTCGGCACGATCTGGTCGCCGCCCAACTCGCCGCGCTGTAGACACATCACGCCGAAGCGGGCGAGGTCCTCGAGGGTCGTGCAGATGCCACCCTCGACCACCGGGAAGCCGGCCGAATCGACGATGATGTCGGCGTCGTGTTGGGCGACGCGCGACCAGATGTGATGCGAGAAGAGCTCGGCAAATGGCTGGCCGGTCGCCTCGCACATCACCCAAGCGAGCACGTCGGGAAGGATCGATCGGTACTTGAACGGTCCGCCATGGTCGGTGGTATTGACGCTGTTGGCGATCCATTCGTAGGTGTTCGCGGGCAAGTCCGTTCGCAGCAGACTCGTGTATCCCGAGACCTGCTCGATCAGTCGTCCATCGCTGTCGGGGTTGCTGTAGTCCTCCTCGTCGAACAGTGTTCCCGCACGCATGTCGAGAAGATGTTGCACCGTGCAGCCCTCCCATGCACGTGCCGCGCAGGCTGCCGATGTAGTCGGGAACGAACGCGTCAGGATCGATGACTCCGCTGACCGACGAGAACACCGGCGAGGGTTGCCGTCAGTGACTTGGACACCGACATCAACAGGTGGGTGTCTCGGGGACACATGAGTCCGTCGTAGTACTCGAACAGCACCGTGCCGTCGTGCACCACGATCAACCCGTCGGTGTACGTCGCCTCGAGCATCTCGCCGATCGTCCACCGGCGATCGAGGTGATCGAACGTGAAGCCCTGAATGTCGCCGAGGTGTCGCGGCAGATCATCGAGCGAGTTGTCGGAGCCGGCGATTCGCGCGGTGCGAGTCAGCTCGCGAACGTGTAGGAATCCCCATCGGTTGTGTGGAGCGTCGATCCAATTCGTCGAATCCGTCTGTCCGCGAGCCTCCCTGAATCCACTCCCCATGGCCCCACACGGTAGACGGCCGGAGTGATTGGGCCTGGGCGCTTCGTGAGCGTGCGTTGACGTTTTGTACAATCGAACGACGCCAACGTGTGGGAGAGCCGTGCTCGCAGACCGATTGAACAATCTTGGGACCGAGACAGCCTTTGCCGTCTCACTGGCAGCGGCGGAGTGGGGAGCGAAGGGCAACAAGATCTTTCCGTTCCACCTCGGCGACATCAACCTGCCGACACCCGCCAACGTGGTCGAGGCGATGAATCGAGCCATCGCCGATGGCAAGACCGGGTACTGCCCTGCGGCGGGGATAGCCCCGCTGCGCGAGGCACTGGCCGACGACGTGTCGATGCGTCGCAGCCTGTCCTACGGACCGGACAACATTGCCGTGCAGCCCGGAGGCAAGCCGGTGATCGGCAAGTTCCTGCAGGTGGTGATGAACCCCGGCGACGGCGTGCTTGTTCCCGACTCCCGGCTACCCGATCTACGAGAGCCAGGTCGAGTACTTCGGTGGCGTCGGCCAGCCCTACCGCTACACGCAGACCGCGACCGGCTTTGCCATCGATCTCGATCATCTTCGCAGTCAGATCACCCCGGCCACGAAGGTGCTGATCTACAACAACTTGCAGAACCCGTTGGGCTGCGAGAGCTCGTTCGACGAGATGCGGGCTCTCGCTGAACTCGCCATCGAGCACAACCTGTGGGTGCTCAGCGACGAGGCGTACTTCGAGATGCGCTACTCGGGCACCAGCACGTCGATTGCCTCGCTGCCCGGCATGCGCGAGCGCACCGTCATCCTCTACACGTTCTCGAAGAAGTTCGCGATGACCGGGTGGCGCCTTGGAGCCGCTGTCGGCCCCGATGAGCTGATTGCCCAGATCACCAAGATCAACACCAACGACGAGAGTTGCACCACACATTTCGTGCAGGCCGCGGGTGTCGAAGCGTTGCAGGGCGATCAATCGGGAGCGCAAGCGATCCTGGCGGAGCTCGAGCGTCGACGCGACGCTGCGGTCGAGCAACTGCAAACCGTCCCCGGCTTCGTCATCGCCAAGCCGGACAGCACGTTCTACCTGTTCCCCAACGTCACTGCAGCGATGGACTCGCTGGGCTTCACCGAGGTTGCCGAGTTCGCCGACGCGGCCTTGCGCGCCACGGGCGTGTCGTTCTGCACTCGGCGCCACTTCGGTCGGCCGTTGCCCGGCGAGACGCAGCAGTACGTGCGGTTCGCCTATTCGGGAATCTCGGTCGACGACATCCAAACAGGCATCGGCAAGCTTCGGGAATGGATCGAGGCCGCCTGATGGCCCAACCGCGGATCATCGTCGCCGGACGAATCCCCGATGCAGGCCTCGACGTGTTGCGACCACACGGGAACGTGTGGGGCTGGAAGCACGACGAGCCAATCGAGATCAACGAGTTGTACGAACGCATCGAGCATGCCGACGCAGTGTTGACCCTGTTGACGACCAAGGTCGATCGGGCATTCCTCGACGCTGCCGGACCGCAGTTGAAGGTGGTCTCCAACGTCGCGGTCGGTTACAACAACATCGACGTCGCCGAGTGCCGCGATCGCGGTGTGATCGCGACGAACACCCCCGGCGTGCTCACCGACGCCACCGCCGACATCGCGATGGCCTTGGTACTGATGGTCACCCGCCGCCTCGGCGAAGGCGAGCGCATCGTCCGATCCAACACGCCGTGGCAGTGGGGCATGTTCATGCTGCTGGGCACCAGCCTGCAGGGTCGCCGCCTCGGCATCGTGGGGATGGGCGCGATCGGGCAGGCGCTTGCTCGACGTGCAAAGGCGTTCGGCATGACCGTGGCGTACAGCAATCGCAGCGCGACCAGTCGCCGAGATCGAAGCTGAGCTGGGTGCCGAACGGCTGAGTCTCGACGAGCTCCTGGCGACGTCCGACGTGGTCAGCATCAACTGCCCGTACTCGACGGAGACTCATCATCTGATCGGGCCTGAGCAGTTTGAATTGATGCGTCCCTCCGCATACCTCGTCAACACCGCCCGAGGCCCGATCGTCGACGAGGCGGCGCTGGTCGCGGCGCTTCGCGAGGGTGCCATCGCCGGAGCCGGACTCGATGTCTACGAGCACGAGCCACAGTTGGCGCCCGGTCTCACCGAGCTCGACAATGCGGTGCTCATCCCTCATCTCGGCTCGGCAACGATCGAGACGCGGGCGGCAATGGCGACCCTGGCGGCGCGCAACACGGTTGCGGTGCTGACAGGTCAGCCGGCGCTGACGCCCATCAACTGAGCAACTACAACGACTCGTAGTCGGCGCTGTCGACCTCGCGGGTCTGTTGCCAGAACTCGAGCAGGCTGAACGGCCAGTTCTGGGCGACGCGGCCCGAATCGCTCTTGTACCAACTGTTCACACTCGACGCACCCCATGCCATGCGCAGGTTGCCCTCGTCGATGCGGGCGTTGTAGCGATCGTGGACTTCCGGTCGGCAGTCGATGGCCCGCGCCTGCGTGGCGAGGATGTGGTGCAGGCATTGCAACACGTAGTGCACCTCGCACTCGGAGAAGTAGATGATGCTGCCGTTGACGACGATGTTGGTGTTCGGCCCGTACAGCATGAAGAAGTTGGGGAAGTTGGGTGCGACGATGCCGAGGTACGCACGGGCGTTGCCGTCCCATTGATCGTGCAGATCGATACCACCACGACCGCTGACATGCATCGGCGTGAGGAACCGCGACGCCTGAAATCCCGTTCCGTAGATGACGACGTCGACGTCGTGTGACGTGCCATCGTCCATGGTCAACCCGGCAGGCCCGATCGCCGCGATGTGGTCGGTGATCAGCTGCACGTTGTCGCGCTTGAGGGTCGTTGCCCAGACGCCGTTGTCGCGGATGATTCGCTTGGCGGCCGGCGGATAGTCGGGCATCACCTTGGCGAGCAGATCCGGCCGGTCACCGAAGCACAGGCCGATGTACATCCCCAAGAGCATTCGCAACTGCTCGTTGGCGGCGCTGACCGTATGGCCGTTCGCCGTTCCAGTCGGGATCGACCGTCACCGCAGGCAAGATTCCCTCGGCATATCGCCAGAACAGCCAGAAGCGGTACCACTGGCTGTAGTAGGGCACGTGGTTCAGCAGCCACGCTGCCCGTCGGCGACGTCGTCGTGGTAGTCGAGGGTGGGCACCAGCCAGTTGGGTGTGCGCTGGAACACCAGCACTTCGCACGCCTGCTCGGCGATGATGGGAATGAACTGCGCGGCGCTGGCACCGGTGCCGATGACAGCCACGCGCTTCCCCGTCAGGTCGACGCTGTGGTCCCACTCCGCCGAGTGGAATGCCGGGCCATCGAACGAACCGATCCCGGCGATATCGGGCATCTTGGGCCGATTGAGCTGACCGGTGGCATTCACCACAGCGTGGAACACGTCCGTGCTCGATGGCCGGTGCGTGTCGACCGTGCAGACCTCCCACATTGCCGAGTCGTCGTCGAACCGGACCGCCTCGACCGTGGTCGAGAACTCGATGAACTGCCGCACGTCGAAGTCGTCGGCGCACCGTTTGAAGTAGTCGAGCAACTCCGGCTGCGTGGAGAAGTGCTGCGGCCAATCATCGCGTTGGGCGAACGAGTAGCAGAACAGATGGCTGGCGACGTCGACCCTGCAACCCGGGTAGGTGTTCTCGAGCCACGTTCCGCCGACCTCGGCGTTCTTCTCGTACACCACCACGTCGAGGCCGGCCTGTCGCAGCCGATGTGCAGCCAGCAGCCCCGACATTCCCGCACCGATCACTGCGAACGCGAAACGGGCGATCGGGGGCGACCTCCGCTGCGCTCCAAGTCGGAGCCCGGAGGTCCTCGTCGGGCCGCCGAGCTCCTCGAGCAGCAATGCCAGGTAGTCGTCGGAAGCCTCGGTGCCCATCATCCACGTGATGATCGGCCGCACGCCGTCGGTCGTCGGTGGCGGTGCCGGCTGGCCAGCCGGCGTCGCGCAAGCTCGACGAGGGCGCGTAGCGCGATGGTCCGGGCCTGTGCCTGCTGATCCGGTGTCCAGCCGCCTTGCGGTTCGTGATGCTTGGTGGGGTCGAGGAACAAGCCGTCGCCCGCGAAGGTTCGGGCGTCGAACTGATGTGAGCAAGCGCCGCGAGCAGCGATGGGAGATCCGCCACCGACACCATGGCCGCCGAGTTGCGTCGTCGCTCTGTGCCGGTCGCGGGGGCCATGGTGCGGACTGTAGGCGGGCGGTAGCCTTGTCCGCATCATGCGAGCCTCACTTAGCGGAATCTGTTGTCGGCCGGTCGCACCTTGTTGGCCGATGGGGCCACTGGAACGAACTACTTCGAACGTGGTCTCGGTGCCGGCGACCCGCCGGAGTTCTGGAATGCGGATCACCCGGAAAAGGTGCGTGACCTGCATCAACAGTTCGTGGATGCGGGCGCCGACATCATCCTCACCAACACGTTCGGCTGCAATCGCCATCGGCTCAAGCTGCACAACGCCGAGGGTCGGGTCTTCGAGCTGGCCAAGTCGGCCGCCGAGATCGCCTGCGAGGTCGCCGACGCGTGCGCCGCGCCCGATCGTCGTCGCCGGTTCGATCGGGCCCGACGGGCGAGCTGTTCGAGCCGCTCGGCGCGCTCACCGAGAGCTGCCGCCATCGAGTCGTTCGTGCGAGCTGGCCGAGGGCCTGAAGGCCGGCGGCGCCGACATTGCGTGGATCGAGACCATGTCGGCGGCGGAGGAGATCCGCGCCGCGGCAACGGGTGCCCTGCAGGCCGGGCTGCCGTACACGGCGACGTGCTCGTTCGACACCGCTGGCCGCACGATGATGGGACTGCTGCCCGGCGACCTGTCGCACGTGTTCGACGGGCTCGCCGAGCCGCCGGTCGCGATCGGCGCCAACTGCGGCGTCGGTGCCAGCGACATCCTCGTCTCGCTGCTGGCCATGACCGAACGCGATGTCGCACACCTACCTGATCTCCAAGGGCAACTGTGGCGTCCCGTACTTCGCAGGCACGGAGGCCGTGTACACCGGCACGCCCGAGCTGATGGGCAAGTACACGCAGCTCGCCGTCAAGGCCGGGGCACGGATCGTCGGTGGCTGCTGCGGAACGTCGCCAGTGCATCTCGCAGCGATGCGCCAGTCGCTCGACGAGTTGATCGCCAAGCCGACCATCGACGACATCATCGACGCGGTCGGTCCGCTGGTCAACTCGGCGCCGACCGGCAACGCGCCCGATCGCGAACGTCGTCGCGGACGGCGCGGCGAGTAATCTCCGCACGGGTTCGGCCTGCGGGCCGCTGATACGGAGGTTGTGATGGCACAGCAGGTTCGCGGAGTCGTGGCGCGCTCGAAGGGCGCGCCGGTGTCGATCGAGACGATCGTCGTCCCCGATCCCGGCCCCGGCGAGGCAGTGGTCAAGGTTCAGGCCTGCGGCGTGTGCCACACCGACCTCCACTACCGCGAAGGCGGGATCAACGACGACTTCCCGTTCCTGTTGGGGCACGAGGCTGCCGGTGTCGTCGAGTCGGTGGGCGAAGGCGTCACCAACGTCGTGCCCGGCGACTTCGTCATCCTCAACTGGCGAGCCGTGTGCGGTACATGCCGCAGCTGTCTGCGCGGCAAGCCGTGGATCTGCTTCAGCACGTTCAACGCGACGCAGAAGATGACCCTCACCGATGGCACGGTCCTGTCGCCCGCGCTCGGCATCGGGGCGTTCGTGGAGAAGACACTCGTTGCCGCCGGACAGTGCACGAAGGTCGATCCGGAGGTACCGGCGACGACTGCCGGCCTGCTCGGTTGTGGGGTGATGGCCGGCATCGGCGCGGCGATCAACACCGGCAATGTCGGGCGCGGCGACTCGGTTGCCGTGTTCGGTTGCGGCGGTGTGGGTGATGCGGCAATCGCCGGCGCGCGGCTGGCCGGTGCCCACACGATCGTCGCCGTCGACATCGACGATCGCAAGCTCGAGTGGGCCAAGGAGTTCGGCGCGACGCACACCTGCAACTCCTCCAAAGCCGATCCGGTCGAGTACATCAAGTCGGTCACGGGTGGCAACGGCGCCGACGTGTGCATCGAGGCCATCGGCAACCCGGCTGTCTACAAGCAGGCGTTCGAGGCCCGTGATCTGGCCGGCACAGTGGTGCTCGTCGGCGTGCCCCGACCCGACATGGTTCTCGAGTTGCCGTTCATCGAAGTGTTCGGTCGCGGCGGCGCGCTGAAGTCGTCGTGGTACGGCGACTGCCTGCCTTCGCGCGACTTCCCGATGCTGGTCACGTTGCACCAGCAGGGCCGCTTGCCCCTCGACAAGTTCGTCAGCGAAACCATCTCGCTCGACGCGGTCGAGGAGGCTTTCCACAAGATGGAGCGCGGCGAAGTGCTGCGCAGCGTCGTCGTTCTGTGAGCCGGGCCCTGTGACGATCGAACTGGTCACGACCGACGGGATCTTCGCTCTCGACGGCGGCGAGTGGGAGGTCACCAACAACATCTGGTTGGTGGGCGACGACCGCGAGGTCGTTGTCTTCGATGCGGCCCACGACGCCGACACGATTGTGGCGGCCGTCAATGGTCGGCGGGTGAAAGCCATCGTGCTGACCCACGGGCACAACGACCACATCAATGCCGCCGTGCCGCTGCGTGACGCTGTCGATGCCCCGGTGCTGCTACACGATGCCGATCGCATGTTGTGGGACGTCGTCTGGCCCGACGCCCAGCCTGATGCGGCGGTGACGCCCGGCGAGTTGCTGAAGGTGGCCGGTCACGAGCTGGGGATCCTGCACACTCCGGGGCACTCGCCGGGATGTTGCTGCTTCCATGACGTCGCCTCCGGCGTTGTTTTCAGCGGCGACACACTGTTCTGTGGCGGTCCGGGCGCGACCGGTCGCAGCTACAGCGACGAACCGACCATCGTCCGCTCGATCCGCGACGTGCTGCTGGCCCTGCCCGATCAGACCGTGGTCCACACCGGCCACGGCGACAGCACCACCATCGGCGCCGAACGCGAAGGCGTGTTGGCCCGCGCCGCCGAACTCGGCCTCTAACGCCTGTTCCGACGCTCCCGACGCGTCGGTGACCGCCCGCCGTGGTCACGTCGCCCGAGTGCTGAGACGCGAAACGGGGAGAGGGCGCTATCGAGCGCACCTCTCCCCGTTCATTGAACTGATAGAAGACTCGACATCTCATTGACTACCGACGGGACCAGCTTCGGTGAGATGTTCAAGCGGAGGTTGGCGGGGTTTCGCCAGACGGTCCAGTCCGAAGGCCGTTAGCGGCCAACCACCTCCAGAGTCCCACAATCTAAACCTGTCATCGTTTGGACCACCTCCTCTCCCTGGTGCTCAATATTCAAACATTTGAGGTGAGGGTTGGCAAGCCACTTAACGGTCAGACCCGGCGACGTCGCAGATAGGCCCTGGCCAACTCGTGCAGGCGCTCGCGGCCGAAGCTGGGGTCATGGCCGGCGTGCACTGTCGTGACCGGCATCGTCAGCAGCCGGTCCATGGTCAAGCAGTAGTCGTAGATCGACGATTCGGGCAGCTCGTCGAGCAGCGGGCCGTCGTAGATCGCGTCGCCGGAGAACAGGATTCCGGTGGCCTCCTCCCACAGACCGATCGATCCTGGCGAGTGCCCGGGAAGGTGGATCACCTCGAAGCAGCGGTCGCCGAGGTCGATCTCGTCGCCCTCGCCGATGTGGCGCACTCGAGTGACTGGTTCCTGGTGGAAGGAATCGACCGACATTCCCGCCGGAAGTGCGCTGACGAAGAACGGCTCGGGCATCGGATAGCCGGCGGCCTCGAGCGCGTCGACAACATCGTCGCCCCACGCCTCGCGCGGCGCCAGCGACGAGATCGGCGGGTTCAACAGCAACGGGGCTTCGTCGGCGTGCGCCACCACGTCGTCGAACTCGTGATGGCCGCCGATGTGATCGTCGTGGCCGTGCGTGGCCACCGCGGTGACGTTCTTGTCGACGAGGTCCGCCATCTCGTCGGACAGGCTCATCAGTCCCATCCCGGTGTCGACGACCAGGTCGCGATCCCGCCCACGAACGTGCCAGATGTTGCAACGCATCAGCGGGAATCACGTATGGCTCCCACAGCAGCGTGATCGAGTCGTCGATGGTGGTCCGCTCGAACCAGTGGTCGGCGATGGGCAACACGGTCATTTCTCTCCCTTCTCAACTTTCGGCTTCTTGGCGCGGCTGGGCGCGACGCGCGAGGGCTCGCCGGCCATCTTCGGATACACCGGCGGCCACGGTGCATCCTGCAACCCGGCAGCTTGGTCGCGGCGCACCATCTCGAGGAACGGCTCGAGGGATTGCGGATGCGTCGTTCATCGTCGCCCACGCATCACCGTGCTCGGCGACCCATTGCGGAACCGTCGCGATGGTCATGTCGTGCGGGCGCAGCGTCGCCAGCAACTCCCACGGAAACGGGAACGACACCGGAGCATGATCGAGGGCACGAACCGACCACGGGGCGAACACCGTCTTGTGCGGCGCGTTCTGGTTGAAGTCGATGAAGATGCGCTCGCCGCGCTCCTCCTTCCACCAGGCCGCAGTGATGAGCGTCGGGTGGCGGCGCTCGAGCTCGCGGGCAACGGCCACGGCGGCGCTGCGCACGGCGACGCTGTCGTGGGTCGGTTGTAGACGCACGTACACGTGAAGTCCGCGATTGCCCGACGTCTTGATGAAGGCGGTCACGCCGAGTTCGTCGAACAGGGCCTTCGTGGCGAACGCAGCCTCCTGTGTCATCGCGTAGTTCGTGCCGGGACTCGGGTCGAGATCGATGCGCAGCTCGTCGCAGTGTTCGAGGTCGGCGGCGTGCGTCGGCCAGGAATGGAAGCCGAGGCAGCCGAGGTTGACGGCCCACACCAGATGAGCGAGATCCGCGACGACCAAGGCCCGCGACTCGGTTCCGTTGGGAGTCTGGACGATCGTGGTGTGCAGCCATTGCGGCGCACCGTCGGGGATCCGCTTCTGGAAGAAGTTCGATCCGTGGGCTCCATTGGGGAACCGTTGCAGCAACACCGGTCGATCGAGCATCTGGCGCATGACAGCGTCGCCGACGGAGAGGTAGTAGTTGACGAGATCCAGTTTCGTGTCGTTGCGCGTGGTGAAGAAGACCTTGTCGGGACTGGTGACGGTGACATCCCGGCCGGCCACGGAGATTTCCACCGCATCGCTCACAACAGCAACCGTATTCGGTCGTACCAGCTACCGTCGGACGGATGGGTGAGATGCGGGTCGACGCTCCGATGCAGGGCACGATCGTGTCGGTCGACGTGTCGGCCGGCGAGACCGTCGTCACCGGTCAACAGGTGATGCTGATCGAATCGATGAAGATGCATCACGCGATCGAATCGCCGTGTGATGGCACCATCGTCGCAATATTGGTCGCGGCCGGTGCCACCGTGATGGCCGGCGCCGCTCGTCGCCTCGGTCGAGCCGGGCGTCGTCGCCCAACAGGCGCAGGTCGAGGCGGTCGTCACCGATCCCACCGGGGTCCGGTCCGATCTGGCCGAGGTGCAGGCGCGACACGAGATCGGTCTCGACGCAGCGCGACCCGACGCGGTCGCTCGACGTCGAGCCGTCGGTCGGCGCACCGCCCGCGAGAACGTCGCCGATCTGGTCGACGAGGGCTCGTTCGTGGAATACGGACCGGTCGTGATCGCGGCACAACGCCGTCGCCGCCCGCTCGACGATCTCATCGAGCGCACGCCGGCCGACGGCATGGTCGGCGGCATCGGTACGGTCAACGGGCACCTGTTCGAAGGGCACGCCGGCCAGGTGGTCGTGGCTTCGTACGACTACACCGTGCTGGCGGGCACACAGGGTGTGCTGAACCATCGCAAGAAGGACCGCCTGTTCGAGCTCGCCGAATCGAAGCGGCTTCCGGTCGTGTTCTTCACCGAAGGTGGGGGAGGCCGGCCCGGCGACACCGACCAGATCGGCGTCAGCCTTCTCGATTGCTGGGCGTTCTTCTACCTCGGCGGGCTCAGCGGGCTCGTCCCCCTCGTCGGCATCAACGCCGGTTATTGCTTCGCCGGAAACGCGTCACTCCTCGGATGTTGCGACGTCGTGATCGCGACCGCCGACTCCAACATCGGGATGGGCGGCCCGGCGATGATCGAGGGCGGCGGCCTCGGCGTGTTCGATCCGAAGGAGATCGGACCGATGAGCGTTCAGCAGTTCAACGGCGTGGTCGACATCGCCGTGGCCGACGAGGTCGAGGCCGTGGCGGTTGCCAAGCAGTACCTCTCGTACTTCCAAGGTTCGGTCGCCGAGTGGTCGTGCGCGGATCAGCTCGAACTGCGTGGGACGATCCCAGAGGATCGAAAGCGCGGCTACGACGTGCGCACGGTGATCGACACCCTGTTCGACACCGGCTCGGTGTTGGAGCTGCGCCGCGACTTCGCACTCGGCATGGTCACTGCCTTGGCCCGAGTGGAGGGGCACCCGGTCGGTGTCCTGGCCAACAACCCCGGTCATCTCGCCGGTGCTATCGACAGCGACGGCGCCGACAAGGCAGCTCGGTTCCTGCAACTGTGCGATGCCTTCGACATCCCGGTCATCACGCTCGTCGACACGCCCGGGATGATGGTGGGACCCGCCGTCGAAGAAACTGCGCTCGTGCGTCACTGTTCGCGCCTGTTCGTGACAGCAGCCAACATCACTGTGCCGCTGATCAGTGTGGTGACGCGCAAGTGCTATGGCCTGGGCGCGCAGGCAATGGTCGGCGGAAGTACCAAGGCGCCTGACGCGTGCATCGCCTGGCCGACCGGCGAGTTCGGTCCCATGGGATTGGAGGGTGCGGTGCGGCTCGGCTATCGCAAGGAGCTGGAAGCAATCGAGGATCCCGACGAACGCGAGGAGAACTTCCAGAAGCGCGTCGCGCAGATGTACTCGCACGGCAAGGCGCTCAACACCGCGTCGTTCTTCGAGATCGACGATGTCATCGACCCTGCCGACACCCGGCGTTGGATCTCCGCGATCCTCAGATCGTCACCGCCGGTGCCGCCACGCGTCGGCAAGAAGCGCCCCAACATCGACACCTGGTAGGAGTACGACATGCACGTTGACGAAGTCGAGCTGCGGATCGTCCGCCTGCCGTACAAATCCGTCTTCAAGACATCGTTCGCCGCGGAGAGCGAGAAGGTCGCGGTGATCGCGACGGTTCGATCCGACGGCGTCGAGGGATATGGCGAAGGTGTGATGGACACATTGCCCTCGTATCGCGAGGAGACGATCGTCGGCGCGATGCATCTGCTGCGTGAGGCGTTGGTCCCATGGCTGCTCGCCAATGGCTGCGACGACCCCACGACGCTGTGCGACTCGTGGAGGGGGTGGCGCGGCAACCCGATGGCCAAGTCGACCTTGGAGCTCGCCGTGTGGGATTGCCACGCCCGCCAGCTCGGTGTGCCGTTGCGGACCCTGCTCGGCGGGGACCGCACCGAGGTGCCGGTTGGTGCCAGCCTGGGGATGAACCCGGTACCGGAGACCGTGGCGTCGGTGGGTCGCCATGTCGAGCAGGGTTACAAGCGAATCAAGTTGAAGATCGAACCTGGGTGGGACGTCGACATGTTGTCCGCGGTGCGCTCCGAGTTCCCCGACATCGAACTGACTGTCGATGCCAACTCGGCCTACACGCTCGACGATCTCGATGTGCTCCACAAGATCGACGGCTTCGGGCTCCACTACATCGAGCAGCCGCTGCACTGGGACGACCTCACCGATCACGCCGCGCTCGCGCCGCAGATGCACACCCCGCTGTGCCTCGACGAAACCCTCACGTCGCCGGCCCGCACCACCGCTGCGATCGACCTCGGCGCGTGCGCTGTCGTCAACGTGAAGGTCGGCAGGGTCGGCGGCTTGGCGGCGACCACCCGCATCCACGATCTGTGTGTCGCGAGGGGGGTGCCGATGTGGTGCGGTGGAATGTTGGAGACCGGCATCGGACGCGCCCACAACATTCACGTGGCGACGATGCCCGGTTTCGTCTATCCGGGCGACACCGCGTCTGCCAGCCGCACATACGCCCGCGACATCACCGAGCAGGCGTTGGAGGCGACCGACGGGATCATGCCGGTTCCACCTGGGCCTGGCATCGGCGTGACCCTCGATCGGCCATTCCTCGAAACTGTGACCGAGTCGGTCGAGGTCCTCCGGAGGTGACCATCGAGTTTCGTGAGCTGCGCACGGCGGCGGAGCTCGCTCCGCTGCCAGCCCTCGAGCGGCTCGTGTGGGGCGATGTCGACCTCGTTGCGCTCAACCTGCTGGTCGCCACCGTCACCGAAGGTGGGATGGCCATCGGTGCGTTCGACGGCGATCGACTGGTCGGTTCTGTGTATGGCTTCGCGACGCTGCAGCCGCACGTGTTGCACTCGCACTACCTCGCGGTCGACCCCGACTATCGACGCACCGGTCTTGGTGTTGCCCTCAAGCGTGAACAACGTCAGTGGTGCCTGGCCAACGGGCGCACTGCGATGCGCTGGACGTACGATCCGTTGCAGCTCGGGAACGCGCATCTCAACCTGCGTTCACTCGGTGCTGTCGGCGCGCAGTATCACCCCGACTTCTATGGCCCGATGGGTGGGATCAACGGTGGCCTGCCGAGCGACCGGGTGGTCGTCGAATGGGACTTGGCAGGGCCCCGCTTTGCCGGCACGGAATCAATCGAGGTGGCCGTACCGCCGGTCACTGCGGACGAGATCTCGACGGCGAGCCCGGCCGCATTGCGCGCCCGCATCGGATTGAGAGATGCGTTGCTGCCGTTGTTCGAGGATGGCTGGATCGCGACCGACGTCGACCGTGTCGCCCGGACCTACACCCTCAGTCGCTGACATTCCTGCTGGTGTCGATCACGGCATCTGCCAGCTGTGGAAAGACCTTGCGGACCTTGGCGGTCAGCCAATCGCCGTAGGTGCCGTCGATGTCGCGCAGGTTGGCTCTGTCCCAACGCCGGTCGGCGTCGACCGGCGCAATCCAGCCGTCGTCGAGCGCGCGCTTCGACGTCGGCAGGGTCGATCACTGCGTCCCAACCTGGGTCGAGGAAGAACGGCATCGAATACCGGTCGACGGTTGCCGAGTTGCGTGCCCGGTGTGGAGTCGAGCGATAGCGACCCGCCGTGAGGCGATCCAACATGTCACCGAGGTTGCAGATGATCAAGTGCGGATCGTTTGGCGCGTCGATCCACTCGTCGCCGACCTTCACCTGGAGCCCGGCCGTGCCGTCGTGGGCCAGCAGTGTCAGCAGTCCGTAGTCGCTGTGCTCGGCCACACCCCACCGGTCGACGCTGTCGGGTGGATGGGGTGGGTAGCGGAAGATTCGAAACAGCGGTGTTGGCTCCGCCGTCAGGTCGTTGCGGAAGAAGTCATCAGGCACACCGAGCCCCTCCGCCATCAGCGACAGCACCCGCTGCGCCAACGGCTCCATCATGGCCATCCATTCGGTGACGAGCGGTTGGAAGGCTGCCGGCTCGGCGGGCCAGATGTTTGGGCCGTGCATCGGTCTGGGGTCGGCGGGCAGTTCGCGGCCGAAGTAGTAGCCCTCCTTGAGGTCGGGTACGCCCGATGTCAGTTCGCCGCCGAGCGGAAACCATCCACGCCACGCGGCGCCGCCGCGCTCGAGCGATACCAGTTCTTTCTCGTCGTTGCTGCGCCCGAAGAAGTCGATCGCCGCAGCGAGCACACCTGTGCGCAGTTCCTCGCTGACGCCGTGGTTGCGGATCGCGAAGAAGCCGAACTCCCGACACGCTCGATCGATGTCACCGGCTGCCTCCGGCGACTCGACGTCGATGATCGGCAGTTGCATGCTCGGCAAGCCTAAGCGGCGTACCAGGTGGCGCGCAGGTCCGCCGTGTCAGAATCGATGGTCGTGACCACCACCCAACTGATCGTCGTTGGGGCGGCCGTGTTCATCGCCGCGTTCATGCAGGTCGTTGCCGGGTTCGGGTTCGCCCTGCTCGCGGTGCCGTTGATGACGCTGGCGATCGAGCCGAAGGTCGCCGTCGTCGTCAGCACGCTGACAGGAGTGTTCGTCACCAGCTGGCAGGCCTACAAGGACCGGGCCATCGCCGAACGCCCGCTCGTGCAAGCGGATGACGATCGCCGCGTACGTCGGAATGCCGCTCGGTCTCTTGGTCTTCGTGACGGTCAATGACGACGTGCTGAGATTGCTGCTCGGCATCGCGGTCCTCATCGCCGTCGTCCTGCTGGCGATGCGGGTCAACCTCCACCACGTCGGCCCGAACCTCGACTATGGCGCCGGGTTCATCTCGGGAGTGCTGGCGACGTCACTGTCGACCAACGGCCCGCCGCTCGTCTTCGCGTTGCAGGCCCGGCAGCTGCCGGCGGACCGGTTCCGGGCGACGATCTCGACGATCTTCGCATTGAGCAACATCGGCGGGTTGACGTTGTTCATCGCGTCCGGCCAGATCACCCGGGACGGGATCGTCGCCGCGGCGGTCACGATTCCTGCCATGGTCTTGGGACAGTTGCTCGGTTACCCGATCCGCAAGCACGTTCACGGCGAGCGGTTCCGGGTGCTCGTGTTGGTCCTCCTGGTCATCGCGGCGATCAGCACCATTGTGAATGCGATCGTGTGATGTCGGGACTCGCTGTCGTTTCGATTGCAACGGTGATTGCGGCGGTATGCAACTGGTACTTCCGTTGGAGGCCCAGCGACCTCGGCGAACTGATCACCAAACCGCTGACCACGATCGGCGCAATCGCGATTGCGGGATTGGCCGGAGGCCCCCGTGCCGCCACGATCGCCGGGATCGTCGCCCTCGTGCTGTGCCTGGTCGGCGACGTCGCGCTGCTGCCGGCGGTCGACAAGTTCGTCGTCGGCCTGGCGTCGTTCCTGCTCGGTCACATCGCGTTCGTCGTGATGTTCGCGCTGCGCGGCTTCGACGCGTGGGCGTTGGCGGGCGTCGCGGTTGTCGGATGCGCAGGGCTGTTGGGAACGATCGCCGCACCCATCGTTCGTGGCGCGACCGCGAAGGGGCTGGGCATTCCGGTGCGCGGCATACCTGGTGGTGATCACGTCGATGTGTGTGTTCGGGTGGGCGACAGGAAACTGGCTGATCTTGGTCGGTTCGGCTGCCTTCATCATCAGCGACTCCATCCTCGGATGGGGTCAATTCGTTGCCGAGAAGGCCTGGATCCACCTTGCGATCATGGTGACCTACCACGTGGCGATCGTGTCACTGGCCCTCAGTCTCGCCATCTGACTGGAAAGGGAATCGGCCAGCTCAGCCGCCGAACATCTGCAGCCATTGCTGCGCTGACTTCGGTCGGTACACGTAGTTGCTCTCGAGGATCGATTCCATCGATGCGTGCGACGGTTGCGAGTACCGGTGGCCGGGGTAGACGATCGTGGCGGTCGGCATCGCTGCCAACTTCTGCAGGCTCGTGTACATCTCCTCCGGATTGCTTCCCGGCAGGTCGGTACGGCCGCAGCCATCGAGGAACAAGGTGTCGCCGCTGACGAGCCGGTCGTCGACATGAAAGCACTGGCTGCCGGGCGTGTGGCCGGGCGTGTGGATGAGGGTGACATCGATCGACCCGACCGTCACGACATCGCCCGGATCGTGGACCACGAGGTGATCATCGCCGACGCCTGTCGTGCGTTGCACCCATGGCACCTCGTCGCGCTGCACATGGATCGGGCAGTCGACGTGCTCGAGCAGCGTGGCGATGCCCTCGATCGAGTAGCCCATCATCGAGCCGCCGACATGGTCGGCGTGGTAATGCGTTGCCAACACACCGGTGACGCGCATGCCGTCGGCGGCAACGGCTGTGAGGAGGTCGTCCACCGCGTAGGCGGGGTCCACGAGCAGGCATTCCCCGGTGGTGCGATCGCCTATCGCGTACACGAAGTTGACCATCTGCTGGGCAATCGGGTCGGCCTTGGCGAAGTCGCGTCCGGAGAGCAGTTGGCGGAAGTACAGCCGATCATCGGGGTGGTTCATCGCCATCCGTCGTACGCTACCCAACGATGAGATCGCCGCGACGGAGCGACCGATGAGCCAGCCGGAGACCGCGCGGCTCACCCATCTTGTCGAGGGCCAAGTGCTGGTCTATGGCGGTGACCATGCGACCGTGGTGTCCGGCGCAACTGGCAGAGTCGTTCACCGCGGGCGATCGTCTGGTGATCGTGCAGGACACGGGCGATCTGCTGCACATACCGCGGGCCGACCACGAGCTCGCCTCGGCGGCAGTGACGAATGCGGTCGATGCGTTCGGTGCGCTCTCGGAGTGCACCGACGAGCAGATCAGCGAGTTCTTCGAACGGTTCGCCGACGCCGTCGATGACGATGCTGTGTTTGCGGCTGTGTTCGACGCCAACCACGCCGATGTCGACGACGCAGCTGCCAAGCGTCGCTCGACGACGCGCCTGGTGTTGTCGGCGGCGATGCGCGCCGACATGTCGGCGGGCCTGCGGAGCTGGGGTGCGTCGCCGATTCGACGCGAGCAGTTGCTGTCGACGGTCGATCATCCGAAGTGGTCGGTGTCGTCGTGGCGTGCCCCGCTGGGCGTTGTCGGGTTCGTGTTCGAGGGACGACCGAACGTGTTCGCCGATGCCACCGGAGTCCTTCGCACCGGCAACACGGCGGTGTTCAGGATCGGTAGCGACGCGCTGCGAACCGCGCAAGCGATCATGCGCTGCTGCGTCGCGCCGGCGTTGGCTGCAGCAGGGTTGCCCGCCGGTGCCGTGCAACTGGTCGAGTCGGCAGCGCATGCCGCTGGTTGGGCATTGTTCACCGACGCGCGTCTCGGCTTGGCGGTCGCCCGAGGCTCGGGTGCGGCGGTTGCCCAACTCGGTGCCGTTGCCCGCCAGCACGGTGTTCCCGTGAGCCTGCACGGCACGGGTGGGGCGTGGCTCGTGGTGTCGGAAAACGCCGACGCGGCAGTCGTGGCCGACACGGTGGAGCATTCGCTCGATCGCAAGGTCTGCAACACGATGAACGTGTGTTGCATCCCCCGGTCGCGGTCCGCCGAGCTCGCGCCAATCGTCGCCGAAGCAGCACAACGTGCGGCCGCACGGCAGGGGACCGAGGCGGTGATGCACCGCGCCGACGGCGACGACAAAGCACGGCTCGGTCACGAATGGGAGTGGGAGAACGCACCCGAATATTGGCTGGTCGAGGTCGATTCGATCGCTGAGGCGGCCGACCTGTTCAACACCTACAGCCCGCGGTTCTCGGCGTCGCTGATCAGCGACGACCCTGGCGAGCAGGAGCGGTTCTACGCATCCGTCGATGCGCCGTTCGTGGGCAATGGATTCACGCGGTGGGTCGACGGACAGTTCGCCCTCGACCAACCCGAGCTCGGCCTGTCCAACTGGCAAGCCGGCCGTCTGTTCGCCCGTGGCGGGGTGCTCTCGGGCGACTCGGTGTACACCGTGCGCCTCAGGGCCGAGGTGCGCGACCACTCCGTGCATCGTTGACGGTAGGTTTCCTGCCCGTGCATCGACGGACGGGTGGCTTGCTGTTGGTCGCCTGCCTGGGCACCACATATCTGGCAGCGTGTGCCACCGCTCCCGGCGTCGTATCGACCGAGGCCCGCACTGGCACCCCGGCGACCGAATCGACGAGCCCGGCGGTCGCTACCTCGGAGCCACCACCCGCGTCGACTCCGGCCACTGATCCGCCGGACACGTCGTCGACGGGGGAAACCACCGTCCCCGTCGACTCGCCCGACGATGACGGAATCGGCGACGAGCTGTTCCCATCGTTGGGCAATCCGGGCATCGATGTCGAGCACTACACCCTGGTGCTCGACTACGACCCGACCCAGGTGGAGATGTCGGCCACCGTGCACCTCGACATCGTGATGACCGAGGATCGCGACGAGTTCTCGCTCGACTCCGACGGACCCGACGTGTCGGCAGTCTCGATCGACGGTGCCGCGGCCGAGTTCGTTGCCGCACCGCCGGAGCTGTTGATCACGCCCGCGAGCCACCTGACCGCCGGGCAACGCATCGGCGTCGACGTGACGTACACGTTGTCACCCCGACCGGTGCCATCGGCGGCGGGCGATCAGGTGGGCTGGTTTCCTTCCATCAGCGGTTCCTATGTGCTGAACGAGCCGGAGGGTGCTCACACCTGGCTGCCCAGCGACGATCATCCGAGCGACAAGGCCACGTTCCGGTTCGAGGTCACGGTTCCATCAGGGGTGGCGGCGGTTGCCAACGGCGCCCTCGTGGATCAAACCTCGACCGCGACGACCGAAACCTGGATCTGGCAGGAGGATCGGCCGATGGCGACCTACCTCATCCAGGTGCTCACGGGCGACTACGAGCTCATCGAGGGCACCGGACCCAACGGTCTGCCGCTGCTCAGCGTGGTGCTGGAGCAGGACCGCGAGACCATGCAGCCGTACATCGACTCCATCGGCGAGCAGATCGACTTCTTCGACGACTACTTCGGTCCCTACCCACTCGACCGGTACGGCATCGCGATCACCGACAGCTTTCCGGGGTTGGCGATGGAGACGATGGGGCGCCCGACGTTCAGTCGTGGCGACTTTGCCAGCGGCCGTCTCGATTCGCTACAACAGCTCTTCCTTTCACACGAACTTGCTCACCAATGGTTCGGCGACGCGGTGTCGCCGGCGAGGTGGACCGACGTGTGGCTCAACGAAAGCTTCGCCACGTACGGCGAATGGATGTGGCTGGATCACGAGGACATCGCTTCGATCGAGAGCTCGGCGAATGCCGGACTCGCGGCCCGCGACGATCATTCCACCGCGGACCCGACCGCGGGCGAGATGTTCACGATCAACAGCTACGACGGGGGCGCGGTGATCTTGCATGCCCTGCGCAAGACGATCGGCGACGACCTGTTCTTCACTCTGCTTCGTCGGTGGGTGACCGACAACAACGGCACGTCGCGTACGACCGAGGACTTCGTGGCATTGGCAAACGAGGTGTCCGGTCAGGACCTCACCGAGTTCTTCGCGACGTGGCTGTACGCCGACGTCGTGCCGACGTCATTCCCCTCGTAGTCGCGTTCGTGCGATGAGAGATGAGCCGCCTGGCACCGCACATCTCTCATCGCTCCTGGTGCCGCACTCCGTGATGTGAGAGATATGCGGTCTGTGGCGGCTCATCTCTCATCGCTGCTAGTGGCCGATGAAGTGCTCGAGGATCTTGCTGCGGAACCGCTCGGTCTTGTTGGTGCGCTCCTCGTAGCGGTCGGCGCCGATCGGTAGTCGCAGCATTGCATTGATGCCCAGCCACCGGAGCGGCTCGGGCTCCCATTTCCTCGATCGGTGGTTGACCCACGGCAGCGTCACCAGATCGGTCTCGCGGCGCAAGATGAGGTCGGCGAGTGTGCGTCCGGCCAGATTGGTCGTCGTCACGCCGTCGCCGACATAGCCACCGGCCCATGCCTGACCCGAGGCCTGGTCGAAACCGACGGAGCAGAACCAGTCGCGCGGCGCCCCGATCGGTCCGCCCCATCGGTGGGTGACCTTGGCATCGCCGATGGTCGGGAACAGCTCGCTCAGCAACAGACGCAGCGAGTCCTGCACGCCTTCGTGGCGATCGAACTCGGGCTCGATTGCCGACCCGAAGTGGTACGGCGCGCCGCGACCGCCGAAGGCGATGCGGTTGTCGGCGGTTCGCTGCCCGTAGATGATCAGCCGGCGATCGTCGTTGAACGTTTCGCGTTGCGCCCAGCCGACTTCGTCGAAGAACGAGTCGGGCAGCGGCTCGGTTGCGATCATCAACGAGTAGATCGGCGCGACCGTGCGACGAAGGCCCGGCAGGCGAGCCGTGAAGCCCTCGGTGGCCCGCACGACCACGTCCGCCGACACGGTTCCGGTCTCACAACGCACCTTGCGGTCGCCGAGTTCGAGGACGCGGGTCTTCTCGTAGATCGTTGTGCCCGCCCGCTCGACCGTCTCGGCCAGTCCGCGCACAAGGCGTGCAGGGTGGATCGCCGCGCAGTGCGGCGTGTAGCCGGCGCCCAGCACATTGCTCGCGTTGAGACGCGCCGACGCCTCGTCGGCCGACAGCCAGCGGTAGTCCTCCTCCCCGAAGCTCCACGTGCGGTAGTAGTCCAACAGCTCATGGATCCGTCGGACCTGCGGTTCGTTGCGTGCCAGATTGAGGTATCCACCCTTGGCGAGATGGCAATCGATGCCCTCTTTCGTCGTCACTCGCGCGACCTCGTCGACGGCGTCGTGCATCGTCCGTTGCAGGGCGACGGCCCGGTCGCGGCCGTGCTGCGCAGCCATCTTCTCGAAGCTCATCGGCAGCAGGGCCGAGAGCCAACCACCATTTCGGCCGCTGGCCCCGAACCCGGCGAACTCTGCCTCGACCACGACGATGCGCAACGTGGGGTCGATCTGGTGGAGGTAGTACGCCGTCCACAATCCGGTGTATCCGGCCCCGACAATCGCCACGTCGGCGGTGACATCGCCCGGCAGTTGCTGGCGCGTTGTCATGTCGTGATCGGCCGGAAGCGAGTCGAGCCAGAACGAAACTGCACGTGGGTCGGTCATCGCTCCGACACTACGCAATACATCGACGGCGCCCCTACGCTGGCGCCGATGTTGCCGACACCGACCGGCTGGTTCCCCGATCCGTGGAACGACTCGGCGGTGCGGTACTGGGATGGGCGTGGCTGGACGAGCCATGTCGCCTTGCCGACGGAGCCGAAGCAGCCGCATCCGACCCTGCCGATCGGTGCGGCATGGGGAGCCGTCATCACGCTGCTGGTTTCGCTGATAGCCGGTCGGTATCTGCTGAAGGCCATCTCCTCGTACGACTGGCCGATCGCCGTGTACGTCGCGATCCTGGCCATCATCGGGTACGCCCCGGCGTTGACGTGGTGCTGGTACGCAAGTCGTCGTTGGGGTAGTGGCCGCTTCCGCGACGATGTCGGTCTCAACGCACGCTGGATCGATGCCGGCTGGGGCCCCCTGACGTGGGGTGCCTGCTTATTGACGCAGGTGATCGTTGCCGTGTTGGTTGTCGCGTTGAAGATCCCGATCACCAGCAACGTGCGAGACGTCTCGGACCTGCAAAACGATCGCGGCTACGTGGTGTCGCTGCTGGTGCTGGCAGTCGTTGCCGCGCCGATTTGTGAGGAGATCGTCTTTCGTGGCGTGGTGCTGCGCGGTCTGCTGTCGCGCCATCGCGCGGCTGTGGCCATCGGTCTGCAGGGGCTGTTGTTCGGGATGGCCCATTTCGACCCGATTCGTGGGACCGGCAACATCGGCCTGATCATGGTGCTGGCCTCGGTCGGTTGCACGCTCGGCGGCGCGGCGTTCCTCATACGCAGGATCGCCCCGACGATGATCGCCCACGCGATCATGAACGCCGTCGCCATGGCCATCGCCCTCAGCGGCTGGTTTCCTGAGCGCTGAGTAGTCACCCGAGGAGCTACGGCGTGAGCGGCAGGTTGTCGATGAGGCGGACGTCGCCGAACCAGACCGCGGCAACGATGGTCGCCGGCTGTTTCACGGCTGCGACCGGCGCGAGCGTGAGCGGGTCGACGATCTGGAGGTACTCGAGTCGAGCCCGCGGTTCGGCGGCGACGCGCGAGGTCCCGAGAGCGATCAGCCGCGCCGCGTCGTGTTCACCGGAAGCGACGGCCTCTGCAACGACCCTCAACGCCTGCACCACGCACACGGCAGCCTGACGGTCATCGGGGCCGAGGCGCTGGTTGCGGCTGGAGATCGCCAGGCCGTCGGGCTCGCGCACAGTCGGTACCTCGACGATCTCGATGTCCATGTCGAGATCGACAATCATCCGGCGGATGATTGCCAATTGCTGAAAGTCCTTGCGGCCGAATACGGCGACATCTGGCTGGATCGCGCCGAACAACTTGGCCACGACGGTGGTGACTCCACGGAAGTGCCCCGGGCGCCCTGTTCCCTCGAGGGACTCGCTCAGCGCGCCGGGCTCGACGTGAGTCTGAAATCCGGCCGGGTACATCACAGCTGCTGTCGGTGCGTAGACCACCTCGACTCCGGCTGCGCGGCAAGCCTCGACGTCGTCCTCGATCGGACGCGGGTAGTGGTCGAAGTCGTCACCGCGGTTGAACTGCAAGGGGTTGACAAAGATCGATACGACAACGACATCGCTGAGCGCGATGGGCCTCGTCGATCAGGGCCATGTGTCCGGCGTGCAGCGCACCCATCGTCGGGACGCAGCCGATTCGTCGCCCCTGGGCATGTTGCTCCCGACTCCAGGCATGCATCGACAGAGCATCGCGGCAGATCAGCATGAAGGGTGGCTCAGTGGAAGCTATGGGCGTCGTCGGGCCACGTGCCGTCGCGAACCTCGCGCACGTAGGCAGCGGTCGCGTCGACCGCCGCCTTTCGCAGGTTGGCGTACTGCTTGGCGAACTTCAACGACATGTCGCTGAGCCCCAATACGTCGTGCAGCACCAACACCTGGCCGTCGCACGACGGACCGGCGCCGATGCCGATCGTGGGGATCGACAGCTTCTGGGTGATCTCGGCAGCGAGGTCGAGCGGCACACCTTCGACCACCACGGCACATGCACCGGCCTGTTCGACGGCATGCGCATCGTCGAGCAGTCGCTCGCGCCCGCCGGCCTCGTAGCCGCTCGACCTGCCCTGCACCTTGTGCCCGCCCATCCGGTGGAAGCTCTGCGGAGTGAGACCGATGTGGCCGACGACGGGTATGTCGACGCGAGTGAGGGCTTGGATGGTTTCGCCCATCACCACACCGCCCTCCAACTTCACGCACTCGGCGCCCTCCTTCATCAGCCGGATCGAGCTCTCCACCGCCTGCTGCGGGCTGACCTGGTATGACCCGAACGGCAGATCGCCGACGATGAGGGCCCGGGGCTTGGCCCGCGAAACCAGACGCACGTGGTACACCATGTCGTCGAGGGCTACCGGGATGGTGTTGTCCTCGCCCTGCACCACCATGCCCACCGAATCGCCGACGAGAATCATGTCGACGCCGGCGATGTCGACGAGACGGGCGAACGTGACGTCGTAGGCGGTGATCATCGAGATCTTCTCGCCGAGCGCCTTCATCCGCGCCAACTCGGGCACCGTGACCTTCGGCCGATCGTGCGTCTCATTGGTCATGAAGCTGTTGCCTCCTTCGACCGGGGTGAGGATGTCCCCGACGCCAGGTCCAAGCTATCGACCGCGTCGCCGGTTCCAAAAGCTACCCGGACCATCACCGCCGCACCGGAAAGGCGCTGGGGCACAGATCTGCGTAGCTCGGGGCCCCGCCGCGGGACCGAGCCTCGATCACGGCGCGAGTGCAGGCGAGGGCGAAACAGTCGGCTGCGGCAGCCAAGAGCGTGTTGACGATCGCCGGTCGGGTGTCGGCCCGACGCAGCCCGGGGGAACTGGTCGCCGAGATCACGTGGTGACCCGTCGAGAGGCAGAAGATGGTGTCGCCGTCGAACATCGAGTGGACGGGCCGGATGGCCCGAGCCAAGCCGTCGTGGGCGACTGCGGCCATCTTGGCGCATTCCGGTTTGGTCAGCGCCGCCGACGTCGCCACGACACCGATCGTCGTGTTCAACGGTGTTGGTGGTGCGCGGGTCGCCTCGACCAGGGCCTCGCGCTGATCGGCAGATGGGCGGCGAAGCGTGATCTGCTCGTGGAATCGGGGCAGGCCGGTGGTCGGATCGATGACCTGACCGGCGGCGTTCACAACGGCAAGCGCGCCGACAACGATGCCGTCCGCCAGGGTCGTGCTGGCCGTGCCGACGCCACCCTGCAATCCGCCGGCCATGGCACCCGTACCGGCACCGACAGAACCCATCGCGACAGACACCGCTTCGCGCCGCGGCGCAGGCTCTGTATCCGAATGATGCGTCGGGCCTGTTGGAGAACACACCGCCACGCCCGAGGTCGAAGATGACAGCGGTCGGCACAATCGGTACGACGTGATTCGGTTGTGGCCCGACGGGGAATCCGGCGTGATGCTCCTCGTGCCATCGCATCACCCCATCGGCTGCGGCGAGTCCGTACGCGCTTCCGCCGGAGAGGCAGATCGCGTGGACGCGGTCGATCATCGCGACCGGGTCGAGCAGGTCGGTCTCGCGAGTGCCCGGCCCACCACCGCGCACGTCGCACGAGGCCATCGCGCCGCCATCGACGCGTACGACGGTGGTGCCGGTGCGCCAGCCCCGGCTGTGACGTTGGTGGTGACCGACCAGCACCCCTGGCACGTCGGTGATGTGGCCGAGGCCCATAGGCGTCAAGCGCTGGCTAGGTGTGCTTCGGCGGCGGCAGCCTCGACCGCGCCGTGTCCGATCGTGCGCCACACACCGATGCCCACGATGTACAACGGGCAGGCGATCAGCAGCACGCTGCCGAGCGCCGGCTTGTCGAGCGGCGATTCGTACGTCATCCACAGCACGGTCGCGAGCCACAGCACGGTGACCGACACGGTCAGCGGGCGGAATCGTCGCACCTGCATCGGGTGCACGAACTTCCAGTTGGTCAGCTGTGTCAGGGCCAACGCGGCACACGCTGCAGTGGTGAACCACGGGTCGGCCCGCAGCAGGTAGAGCGTCGGCACGATCATGTTCCACTCGCACGGGAACCCGTTGAACCAGTGGTCGTGCGTCATCTGATCGGTCCTCGACATCCACAACGCCGACATGAACAGCACGAATGCACCGATGTACAGCGAGGCGCCATCGGGAAGCATGTCGAACTGGTGCAGGAAGATCACGGGGACGACGATGCACGTGACGAAGTCGACGACCAGGTCGAGTGTGTAGCCGTCGATGCGCGGCACGTGGTCGCACACCTTCCACGCTCGTGCTGCGGGTCCGTCGACTCCGTCGAGGACCATTGCAACCGCGAGCCACAGGATGGCTTCGCGAGGCTGCTTGTCGGACACTGCGATGATGCCGAGCATGCCGCAGATCGCACCGCTGGCAGTGACGCAGTGGACGAACCATCCCTTGGCGATCGGGTGACGAAGTGCGGCCGCAGCCGCATCGCCCAAGTTGGACATTTCGAGAGTGCTCCTCATCGCCGGACGGTGCTACGAGCAGCGCCATCGGCTGAAGCGATCATGTTAACCGCGTTCCACGATTGGCCGGGCAGATAGCGTGCGCTGCCATGCGTGACCGGCTGCGCGGCGCAACCTACGAACTTTGCGGCTCGGCAGTTCGCGCGGCGTGGAAGCAGATCAGCTGGTGGGGGGCCATCGGCCCGCGCAGCAGAGCCGGTCGGCGGTTCGGCAGGTTCGGCGACAACAGCATCATCTGCTTCCCCCCGAACACGATCCTGAACGAGCGCTACATCCACATCGGCGCCGGCACGATGATCGGTCCGCAGGTGACACTGTCGGCTGGAATGGTTCCGGGTCAGAAATGTCTCACCGACTCGGTGGTGCGCATCGGTGACCGATGCCTGATCGGCAAGGGAAGCGGGATCGTCGGGCACCTGTCGATCGACATCGGCAACGACGTCTGGACGGGGCACAACGTGTACATCACCGACCAGAACCACGGCTATGACGACATCACACGACCGATCTCCCAACAGACGATGCCCGAGCAACCGGTGGTGATCGGCGACGGTTCGTGGCTGGGATTCGGCACCGTGGTCCTGCCCGGGGCGCGTATCGGTCGGCACGTGACCGTCGGAGCCAACTCCGTGGTCACTGGCGACCTTCCCGACTACTGCGTTGCTGCCGGTGTTCCTGCGATGGTCATTCGTCGCTACATCGACGGCCAGGGCTGGGTGCGACCCGCCTCGTAGCCTCGGCCAACACGGGGGTCAGGCGTCGCCGCCGAGCTCTCCCGGCGGCTTGCAGTGGTCGATGTCGTTGCCCGTCGTGAAGTCGATGACGACGTTCGAGACGGGCCCCTTGTTCACCAGGGTCTCCCGATATGGCGCCAGCTCGAACGCCCGCAGTCGTGCCGTGTAGGCACGGCGATCGTCGATGATCTGGCGGTAGTACTTCACGAAGATGTCGACACGCTCGCGGTTCTTGGTGGGCTGGTCGTCGCTACCGGCAAGTGGCAGCGCCTCGATATCGGTGACCATGCCTTCGAGCAGGTCGGTGGCGCGATCGACGATGTCGGCTCGCTGGATCATCTGCTCGTGGGTCGGGTTGGCGATGTAACCCTGCGCTGTGTCGGCAAGGGCGAGTCGCTGCTGCTGGGCGGATGCACAGATCTGGTCGGCCGACGCCCGCCACGCGTCTTCCGTGACGAAGTACACGCCTTCCTTGGGGGCGAAGACGAAGGCGTAGACCCACATCGCCGCGATCAGCGCGCAGATGACGACGAGGATCGCCTTGACCCAACCTCGGGTCTTGGGGTCAGGTGTTGGCTCGAGTTCGGTGTTCACTGCTGTCTCGATCATTCGTCCTTCTTGCGGTAGCAGATCGCCAACTGTGTCACTGCGCCACCGATACCGGCAATCGCGGCGATCAGAGCGCCGGTCCATCCGTTCCAATCGAGACCGACAGCGTGGTCGACCGACCATTCGCCGGGCCCCACCATGGCGATGACGAAGGCGGTGACTGCGATCGATGCGCAGTATTCCCAGCCCTGGTTGGGCTTGAAGATGAAGAAGCCCACCTTCCAGTGTTCGACGACGATGGCCACTGTCATGACCCCGATCATTCCTGCGGCAGCCAATGGGGTGAGAAAGCCGATGGCCATCAAGACGCCACTACCGACCTCGGTGGTCGCCGCCAAGCGGGCTTGCCACGTTGGCCACCGCATTCCGATGCCCTCGAACCATCGAGCCGTGCCGGCGAGGCCACCGGGGCCGAAGAACTTGTTGTAGCCGTGATACGCGAGGAACAGTCCGTACACGGCGCGCAGGATCAGCAGGCCGGCGTTGAACTGGTTCACGGGTCACAACGCTACGGCAATGCTCCCGACACGCCATATTTCGTGTGGACTCTGGAATTGCTCTGCTAGAACCAATACACGTGAAGGGGGCCGACAAGAGCGACGGGACGATCGTTCCGACAGATGTGGGTCGCGGGACCCAAGCGTTCCGGTTGATCCGAGGCCTGCTCCGGCACCACAAGAAGCTGTTCTTCACCGCTGTGGCCTGCGCCGCCGTCTACGCATCGTGCACCGTGTTCTCGTCGGTCGTGGTGCGACTCATGATCGACGAACTCATCGTGCCGCGGTTCGAGGAAGGCAGTGTCCCGGCCGGCCGGGTCGTCGCGATCCTCGGCCTGCTGATCGCCGTCGGGGTGGTTCGAGCTGCCGGGGTCGTCGGTCGGCGAACCTTTGCCGGTCGCACGTCGTGGCGGGTCACCGAGTCGCTGACAGCCGAGGTGGTCGACCGGGTCGTCGAACAACCGATCTCGTGGCACCGCGAGCAGCGAACCGGCGACGTCATCACGCGTGCGGGAGTCGATGCGGAGGCGGCAACCCATGTGCTCAACCCGCTGCCGTTTGCGACCAGCGTCGTGTTGATGCTGATCCTTTCGGCGGTGTGGTTGCTGGTCACCGATATCTGGTTGGGCATGGCGGCCGTGGCCGTGTTCCCGCTGCTGATCGGGCTCAACGTGACCTATCAGCGACGTGTCGACAAGTTCTACGATTCGGCCCAGGAGGAGCTCGGCAAGCTCAGCGAAGCCGTGCACGAGAGCTTCGACGGTGTCACTGTGGTGAAGTCGTTCGGCGCCGAGAGTCGCGAGACGGAGCGGTTGTCGGTGATCGCGTCCCGGTTGCGAAACGCCCGCTTCGGTGCCATCAGGCTTCGCAGCACCTTCGAGGCGTTGCTCGACGGCGTCCCAACCGTGATCAACATCGTCCTGCTGGTCGCAGGTTCGTATCGGGTGCGTAGCGGCGACATGACGATCGGCGAGCTCACCAGCTTCATCTACCTGTTCACGCTGCTCGTGTTCCCGTTGCGGTTGATCGGGTTCGCGTTGTCGGAGCTGCCGTACTCGATCGCCGGCTGGAACCGCATCCGCGAACTGCTCGATCAACCAGTGCTCAGCGACCCTGCCCTCACCTTGCGCCGCCACGCCGACAACAGCATCCGGCTGGAGGGAGTCACGTACAACCACGACGGCATGCGCGACGTGTTGCACGAGGTCGATGCGACCATCCCGGGCGGCCGCACGGTCGCTGTGGTCGGCCCGACAGGGTCCGGCAAGACAACGTTCCTGCAGCTGATCGCCGGTCTCATCGCCGTCGACTCGGGGGCGATCACGGTGCCTCACCAGGGTTGCGTGCTGGTGTTCCAGGAGCCGTTCCTGCTGGCGGGATCGGTGCGCGACAACGTGGCGATGGGTCGTTCGATCGACGACAAGGAGATCTGGACGGCGCTCGCCGCCGCCGAGGCACATTTCGTGCACGAGTTCGCCGATGGCCTCGACACGATCGTCGGCGAGCGAGGGGTAGGCCTCAGCGGCGGACAACGCCAACGTGTCGCGTTGGCACGAGCGCTGGTCGGGAATCCGGTTGCCTTGCTGCTCGACGACACGACGTCGTCACTCGATCCAGGTACCGAAGCGCGGGTGTTGGCCAATCTGCGCGACACGTTGCGAGACGCAACGGTGGTCGCCGTCGCCTCGCGCCCCTCGACCATCGCCTTGGCCGACGATGTCCTCTACATGGCCGACGGACAGGTCGTGGCTCACGGTCGTCACGAGCACCTGCTGTCCACCGTGCCTGACTACCGCCGGCTGATGGAAGCGTTCGAACACGATCGCGCCGAGCAGACGGTCGAGGTACTGCCGTGACCGAGCCGATCAGCCGCTGGTCGGCAGTGCAGATGATCGGCAAAGGTGTCGAGGCGGCGCCGGCACTTCGTCGCGGAATCGGTGCCACATTCGGTCTCGCGATGGTCGGCTCCGCAGGCCGGGTGGTCGTGCCGATCATCATTCAACAGGCCATCGACCGCGGCCTCAAGGCCAACGAAGTCGACGTCGGCCAGATCGCCGTTCTCGGCCTGATCGGACTGTGTGTCATCGTCGTCGCCACCATCGCCCAGCGCACGGCTGTCGCCCGTCTGGGCCGCCGAAGCGAGGAGGCTCTCTATGGGCTGCGGGTGCGCCTGTTCGAGCACATCCACAGGCTGAGCCTTGCGGACCACGGCGAAGAGCGAAAGGGCTCGCTGGTCGCCCGCGTCACCAGTGACATCGAGACCTTGTCGCAGTTCTTCTCGTGGGGCGCGCTGGCCTGGTTGCTCGACGGCACCCTGATGGTGATGGTGGCGGGCGTCATGCTGGCGTACGACTGGGTGCTCGCGCTCGTCGCGTTTGCCACTGCAGCGCCATTGGCCATCGTGCTGCGCAGCGTGCAGCGTCACCTTGTCGCGGCGTACGACAAGGCCCGCCAGACCAACGCCGATGTGTACACCGCTGTCAGCGAAGTGGTGTCCGGAGCCGAAACGCTGCGGGCGTACAGCGCCGGTCCGCACTACGCCACGCTGACGAAGCAGGCGAGCCACGAGCGATCGAATGCGTTCATCCGTGCCAACAAGATCGGTGCGTACCTCTTCCCGTCCGGCGAGGTGTTCAGCGTGCTGACGGTGGCAGCTGTCGTGACCGTCGGGTTGATCCGGGGACCAGATTCCGGGCTGACCGCCGGCGCTCTGGTCGGATTCATCTTCTTGACGTATCGGTTCCTCGAGCCGATCGCGGAGTTCACCGAGGTGCTCGACCAGACGCAGACCGCCGTTGCCGGGCTTCGTCGTGTGTTGGGCGTGCTCGACAATCCGATCGGCCCGCCCGAGCCCGCCCACCCCGTCACGCTGCCGCCGGGGGTGCTCAGCGTCGGCATCGAGAATGTCACGTTCGGCTACCGCAGCCGAGGCGACGACGACGAACCTCCCGTCCTCTACGACGTCAACGCCCAGATCCCGGCCGGTCAGCAGGTGGCGATCGTCGGCGAAACGGGCTCGGGCAAGACGACACTCGGCCGCCTGATCGCCCGCTTCGCCGATCCGACAATCGGCACAGTGCGACTCGGCGGGGTTCCGCTGACAGCGGTGGCCAACGAGGAGTTGCGGACCCGACTGGTCGTGGTTCCGCAGGAGCCGTTCCTGTTTGACGGAACCATCGCCGCCAACTTGGGCTTCGCCCGGCCGATGTTGAGCGTGGCCGATCTCGAACGGGCAATCATCGACCTGGACCTCAGCGACTGGCTCGAGACCCTCCCGGACGGTCTCTTCACCCACGTCGGGCAACGCGGTTCGCAGTTGTCCGCCGGCGAACGACAGCTGGTTGCGTTGGTCAGGGCATCGCTGGTCGATCCCGACGTGTTGGTGCTCGACGAGGCGACCTCGTCGGTCGATGCGCTCACCGAGGTGCGCATCGGGCGGGCGCTCGAGAAGCTCGCAGAAGGGCGCACCACCATTGCGATTGCACACCGTCTTTCGACTGCGGCACGTGCCGACCGGGTGATGGTGCTGGAGCATGGCCGCCTGGTCGAGGACGGCCCACACGCCGAACTCGTGGCCGCCGGCGGTGCCTACTCCAGGATGTACGAATCGTGGATCGCAGCGACCGCTTCCACCCAGTGACCCGCTAGTCCTGGTCGATGCCGAAGGGCGCCGGACCGAAGACGTCGCTGACCGTGCATTCGACCGTGTTCCCGTCGAACGCCACCGACGAGGTCCACGGCGCGGTCTCGCCGGGAGCCACATCGCGTACGGCAATCGTGGAGGCTTTCGAGTCGCCGTCGTTGTCGTCGAAGTCGACGAAGATGCGGTAGTCATGCTCGCGGTCGTCGAGATTTCGAATGGTGCCATTGACCGTCGCTCGACCATCTTCCAACGTGCACGGCTGCTCGACAACCAGTTCGTGCGGACCCGGCTCGATGAAGTCGCGGAACTCGCGAATGACGGCTCTCGTGAAGAAGAAGCCGCCCACGCACACCACGAGTGCGACCGGCGCCAACACCAGCCCGGTGATCGCGAATCCACGTCCGTACCCGTCGTGACGTCGAGCGTTCTGCAGCCCGAGAATGCCGAACACGAGAGCGGCGATCGCTGCGCCGGCCGCGATGACGAACACGAACGGAACCCAGCCGAGCGCGACGGCGCATATGCCGGTGATCATGGACGCAATCGCCATGCCCCGTGGTGGCCGCTTGGCTGGTTGTTGCGTCAATTGGCTGATGGGCGCATCGACATAGCGCTGGCCGTTGATTGCCACGTCCGACGTCCACTGCTCACCGTTGAAGTACCGGTACTCGAATCGCCCCATCGGGTCGCGGTGCCAGCCGCTGGGACTCTGGCCGCTGGGACTATGGCCTTTGGAGTCTTGGCCCGGTTCCACTGGCCTGAACGCTACCGACGTCTACGATCGCCGTCGGTGAAAGGAACGAAATGGAACTAGTGCTGATTCGTCATGGCGAGCCTGAATGGGTGCGAGGCGGGTTGAATGTCGTCGACCCTCCGTTGACGGAGCGTGGTCATCGACAAGCACACCGAGTAGCCGAAGCGTTGGACGGTGAGGTGTTCGACGAGATCGTGATCTCGCCACTACATCGCCCGCGCCTGACCGCCGCCCCCACCCTGGCCCGGCGCGGCGCCGACGAGGTGATCGAGGGGTTCCTCGAGGAGATCCGCGAGCCCAACTGGCACGGGACGCCGGCCGAATTGGCCCAGAAGGCCTACGAGGAGGAGCGGTCGCGTGCGGCGTCGGAGCGCTGGAAGGGTGTGGCAGGGGGCGAGCCGTCACGCGACTTCGTCGAGCGTGTGCGCGCCGGTGCGACCGACTTCCTTGCGGCCCGCGGCGTGTATCGCAGCAAGCAGACGCTGCCAGTGTGGAACATCGACGACACCGACCGGCGCATTGCCGTGTTCGCCCATGCCGGCACGAACGGTGTGTTGCTCTGCCACCTGTTGGGCCTGGATCCGGTGCCGTGGGAGTGGGACCGCTTTGTCACCGGTCATGCCTCGATCACCCGGCTGGTGTCGATCAAGCTGGGCGACGGCCACACGTTCAGCTTGACCAAGTTGTCCGACGTCGAGCACCTCGCCATCGACGACCGCACCGGCTAGCCCCGCGATGAGAGATGAGCCGCCCAGCACCGCACATCTCTCATCACGCCGACGGAGACGCCGGGCGCGATGAGATGTTTGCGGCGTATGGCGGCTCATCTCTCATCGCCAGGTGCAGCGCATCCGCTTGATGCCGTTGATGAAGGCGCTCTGTAGGTAGTCGGGCTCCGAGGTGACCTGCAGCTTCGGCAGGCGCGCCCGGATCTCGTCGAAGATCACGGCGATCTCGCGGCGGGCCAGGTTGGCACCGAGGCAGAAGTGTGGGCCACCTGCGCCGAAGCCGACCTGCTGGGGCTGCAGCGGGCGGGCGATGTCGAAAGCGTCGGCGTTGGCGAACACGGTCTCGTCGCGGTTCGCCGAGTTGTACCACAGCACGACTTTCTGCCCGGCCTCGACCTTGGTGTTGTTGATGACCGTGTCTTCGGTGACAGTGCGGCGGAAGTGGATGACCGGCGTCGAGCACCGCACGATCTCGTCGACAGCGGTCTTCACATGGCCGTCGTAGTCCTCGAACCAGGTGCGCCGCTGATCGGGATTGTCGGTCAGCAGTTTCATCCCGTGGGCGATCGCGTTGCGAGTGGTTTCGTTGCCCGCGACGACCAGCAAGATGAAGAACGATCCGAACTCCTGCGGCGTCAACCGCTCGCCATCGACCTCGGCGTGCATCAACACCGACGCAATGTCGTCGCCCGGATTGGCACGACGATCTTCGCCCAACTGCTGGGCGTACATGAACATCGACATCAGCACGCCCATCAACTGTTCGAACGAGCCGACGTACTCTGGGTCGCCGACGCCGAGGATGACGTTGGTCCAGTTGAAGATCTGGGCCTCGTCCTCGGCCGGGATCCCCATCATCTCGCAGATGATCTGCAGGGGGAGTGGCGCTGCGATCTGTTCGACGAAGTCGCATTCGCCGTCGGGGAACTGTTCGATCAAGCGGTCGATGATGGCGGTCGCCTTGGTGCGCACATACCCCTCGACCTGCGTGATCTGCTTCGGTGTGAAGCCCTTGGCGACGATGTTGCGGAGCCGGAAGTGGCGCGGGTCGTCCATCGCAATCATCGAGCCGATGAACTCGTTCATCTCCTGAGGAATGTCGCCGATGTTGACGCCGCGGCCGCTGATGAACACCTGCGGGTTGCGGCTGGCGGCCCACACGTCCTCGTAGCGGGTGACCGCCCAATACCCGGGCCCCTTCGGAAGAGGGCTGCCCTCGAACTCCCATTCGTCGAAGTAGACCAACTCGTCGGCTTTGCGCAATGCGCGGAATGCCTCGTGGCGGTAGTCGCGTGACTCCAGCCAGAACTCGGGATTGGAGAGATCGAAGGTGCCGAGAGCGACATCGGTGGGCATCTCGGGAGCGTAGCGATGCGAAACCATCACCGTAGGCTCGTAGCCGTGCTGACCTTTCCGGAGATCGAACGCGCCCTCGTCGTGACCGCTCATCCCGATGATGTCGACTTCGGCGCTGCCGGCACCGTGGCGATGATGACCGACGCCGGAGTGAAGGTCAGCTACTGCATCGTCACCGATGGCGATGCGGGCGGTTTCGACCTGGATATGCCTCGACACGACATGGCGCTGCTGCGGCGCAAGGAGCAGACCGACGCGGCGAACGTCGTCGGGGTGAACGAGCTCTTCTTCCTCGGCTACGGCGATGGTCGCGTGCAAGTGACGCTGCAACTTCGTGCCGACATCAGCGCGGTCATCCGCCGGGTGCGGCCTCGAGTCGTCATTGCGCAGTCACCCGAGCGCATCCTCGATCGGGTCTATTCCAGCCATCCCGATCACATCGCCGCAGGTGAGGCAACGCTGTGTGCCGTGTACCCGGACGCACGGAACCCGTTCGCGTTCCCGGAGCTGTTCCAGGAGGCGATCGAGCCCTGGTCGGTCGACGAGGTCTGGGTGCAAGGCGGGGGAAACGGCACGCACTCGGTCGACGTCACCGCTGCGGTCGACCGCAAGATCGAGGCGCTGATGTGCCACGTCAGCCAACACACCGACCCGCAGCGGACCGAAACGATGGTGCGCGAGTGGATGACCAACACCGCCAAACAGTTCGCACTACCCGACGGGGCCTCGGCCGAGACGTTTCGCGTCGTCGACACCCGTTAACTTCACTCCGTAACGAAGGGGAATCACCATGCCTGAAGCAGTCATCGTCGCCACCGCCCGCAGCCCGATCGGCCGGGCCAACAAAGGCTCGCTCACCACACTTCGCCCCGACGACATGTCGGTGCAGATCGTCGAAGCGCTGATGAAGAAGGTGCCGCAGGTGCAGGGCTCCGACATCGACGACTTGATGATGGGAATCGGTCAGCCCGCCGGCGAGGGCGGCTTCAACATCGCCCGCGTCGTCGCCGTTCTCGCCGGACTCGACGACGTCCCCGGTGTCACCGTCAATCGCTACTGCTCGTCGAGCCTGCAGACCATTCGCATGGCGTTCCACGCGATCAAGGCGGGCGAGGGCGACTGCTTCATCTCGGCCGGCGTGGAGACGGTCAGCCGATATGCGACAGGCGCCAGCGACACCGCGCCGAACGCAGTCTTCAAGCCGTCGGGTGAGCGCACCAAGTTGCGCGCCCAGGGCGGGCAGGGTCCGTGGACGCCGCCGTCGGGTCTGCCCGACATGTACATCGCCATGGGTCAGACGGCCGAGAACGTGGTGGAGGCCGAGGGCGTGACCCGCGAGGAGATGGACCGGTTCGGCGTTCGCTCACAGAACCTGGCATGCGAGTTCGCGGAGAACGGTTTCTTCGAGGCCGAGATCACGCCGCTGGTGCTCGAAGACGGCACTGTCGTCAGCAAGGACGATGGCCCACGTCCCGGCACCAACTACGAAACCGTCAGCCAGTTGAAGCCGGTGTTCCGCCCCGACGGCACGATCACGGCCGGCAACGCCTGCCCGCTCAACGACGGCGCCGCGGCAGTGATGGTGATGAGCGACACCAAGGCCAAGCAACTCGGCCTCACGCCGTTGGCACGCATCGTCGCCTCAGGCGTGTCGGGCCTCAATCCCGAGATCATGGGCCTCGGGCCCATCGAGGCCTGCAAGCAGGCACTCGCCCGAGCGGGGATGACCATCGACCAGATCGACCTCGTCGAGATCAACGAGGCATTCGCCGCGCAGGTCATCCCGTCCGCCAAGCACCTCGGCATCCCGATGGACAAGCTCAACGTCCACGGCGGCGCAATCGCACTCGGTCACCCGTTCGGCATGACCGGCGCGAGGATCATGACCACGCTCATCCACGGCCTGCAATACGAGGACAAGACCTACGGGCTGGAGAGCATGTGCGTCGGCGGCGGCCAGGGAATGGCCATGATCGTCGAGCGGCTGAGCTGACCTGGCTGATCAGCTGCAGTGGCCGTTGCGGCTCTCGGCACGGACCCGGATGATCTCGGGTTCGTTCGGTAGCTGGATCGCGCGCACGATGTAGTGCTGGTCGGCTGTCAGCAGTTCGGCAAGTGCCCAGCAGGCGTCGGATTCGCGCCGGCCATCGCCGATCGGGTGCAGCTCGTCGACATCGAGTCCGGCAGAGTCGGCCTCGGCATGCCACAGCGCAACCAGGCCGCGGCGTAGCTCGGGATCGTCGATGAGGTCGGCGCCCCGCAGGCACAATTCGACGCTGGTGATGGTGACCGGCTGCAACTCGGCGCGGTTGACGACGTCGCCGCTGAGCTCGCCGTCGAGCATGACCACAATGGGTCCACCGTTGCCGGCGACGCCGCCGACGAAGCCGTAGCGAATCAACGGCCAACCGTCGTCTCCGGTCGTTTCGAACCGGACGCGATCACCTGGCCGATACATCATGCCGTTGCCTCGGCCAGTACGGCGTCGCTGAAGGCAGGCCACATGCGCAAGGCCTCGTCGGCCCATTCGTCGAACGCTCGATCGGTCAGGGCGAGGCAAGCCACCCCCACGGCAGGATCCACCCATATGAAGGTACCGGCCCCACCGAAATGTCCAAACGTTTTCGGCGAGTTCGTTGTGCCGGTCCAGTGCGGTTGTTTGGCACCGCGAACCTCGAATCCGAGCCCCCAGGGGCATGGTGCGAAGCGGCCGACGCCTGGAATGATCCCGTTGAGATCCGGGAAGTGGGTGACAGTTGCCTGGGCCTTGGTGTCGGCCGAGATGAGCGTCGGGGTGCAAACCTCGGCGAGGAACCGGGTGAGATCAGCGGCCGTGCTACGCAGCCCGTGCGCGGGCGAGCCCTGCAGCGTGGTCGATGTCATCCCGAGCGGATGCAGCACTGCTTCGTCGAGGTAGTCGCCGAAGGCGATCCCGGCGGCCTCGGCAACTGTCGCGGCCGCCATCTCGATGCCGGTGTTCGAGTAGATCCGGTTGCGCTCTGGTCTGGCAATCGGCTCGGATCCGTCGAACCCGTACCCGCCGGCGTGGCACAGCAGGTGACGCAGAGTGCAGCCGGGCTGGCCGATGGGCAGATCGAGCGTGACGATGCCTTCTTCGATCGCTACGAGGCATGCCCACGCGGTGATCGTCTTGGCGACCGATGCGATTCGAAACTTCTGGTGCTGGTCTCCGGTCGGAGTCGATCGAGCCATCGGGCCCGATGACGGCAGCAGCGCTGGTCGTTACCGGCCAGGTGTCGATCAGCCGTAGGGCCCGCACGGCAGGTTCAGGCGAGACCGGTGGAGCGCAGCATCTCGGCTACCTGGAACGCCAGATCGAGGCTCTGACGGGCGTTGAGCCGGGGATCGCACATCGTCTGGTAGCGATCGTCGAGCTGGCTGTCGAGGATCTTGTCGGCGCCGCCCATGCACTCGGTGACATCGTCGCCGGTGAGCTCGACGTGGATGCCGCCCGGCCACGTGCCCTCGGCCTTGTGCGCCCGCACGAAGCCGCCGATCTCGGCGACGATGTGGTCGAAGTCGCGGGTCTTGCGGCCCGATACGGAGGTGAAGGTGTTGGCGTGCATCGGGTCGCAGGCCCATACCACGGGGTGACCGGAGTCGCGGACCGCACGCAGGAGCGGACGGAGACCGTCCTCGATCTGGTTGGCCCCCATGCGGGTGATCAGGGTCAGCCTGCCCGGTATCCGTGCCGGGTTCAGTTTCTCGCACAGTTCCAGTACGAAGTCGGCTGAGGTGCCGTGCCCGATCTTGCAGCCGACCGGGTTGCCGACCCCGCGGAGGAATTCGATGTGGGCACCGTCGAGTTGGCGGGTCCGCTCGCCGATCCACAACATGTGGGCCGAGCAGTCGTACCAGCCGCCGCCCAGCGAGTCCTGGCGGGTCAACGCTTCCTCGTAGCCCAGCAGCAACGCCTCGTGGCTGGTGTAGAAGTCGACTTCGCGCAGGGTCTGGTGGCTTTCCGTGTCGACGCCGCAGGCGCGCATGAACCGCAAGGCGCGATCGATCTCGGCAGCGAGTTGGTCGTAGGCGCGACCCTCGGGGCTCGTCGCAACGAACTCCTGCGTCCATGCATGCAGACGACCGAGATCGGCGAAGCCGCCTTTGGTGAATGCTCTCAGCAGGTTCAGCGTCGAAGCCGACTGGTGGTAGGCCTGCACGAGACGATCGGGCGACGGAACGCGCGCTGCCTCTGTGGGGTTCGGGTCGTTGACGATGTGGCCGCGGAAGGTGGGGATGTCGACTTCCCCGACTCGTTCGAACGCGGCGGATCGCGGCTTGGCGAACTGGCCGGCGATGCGGCCGACCTTGACCACCGGCACGCCCAGCGAATAGGTCAGTACGACGGCCATCTGCAGGATGACGCGCAGCTTCTCGCGAATGTTGACCGCCGAGAACTCCTCGAAGCTTTCGGCGCAGTCGCCGGCCTGCAACAAGAAGGCGTTACCGGCGGCAACGTGCCCGAGTGTCGTCTGCAGCGAGCGGGCCTCGCCGGCGAATACCAACGGGGGATAGGAGGCGATCTGCTTCAGTGCGCGATCGAGGTCGCCGAGATCCGGCCACTCCGGCTGCTGCTCGGCAGGAAACCCCTGCCAAGACGAAGGTGTCCACGCCTTTGCCATCCCCGCAATGCTAATTGCCGCGTCGCGGATCTCCGCTGTGATTGCAAAGCAAGAGGCCAGGTACCGATTTCGGTACCTGGCCTCAGGGTAGAGCGAGGAATGTCAGGCGGCGAGGATGCGGACGGCGTCCTCGCGGAGCCCGGCGACTGCCCGGCTGACGAGACGACGTGCGGCCTCGGCGGTGACGCCGAGGTTCTCGCCAACTTCGCGGAAGCTCTTGCGCTCGCCGTCGAGCAGGCCGAAGCGTGCTTCGATGGCGTAGCGGGCCCGCTTGTCGAGGGTGCCGAGCAGCTCGTCGAGCAGCTCGCTGTCGACCATCGCCATCACGGCATCCTCAGGAGTGCCGTCGCCGTTGGCCATCAGATCGCCGAGGGTGGCATCGCCATCGTCGCCGATCGTCTTGTCGAGCGACACCGGCGTGGTGAGCCGGTGCAGCTCGGCGTTGCCGAGGTCGAGGGTCTCGCCGTCGCCAGATGCCTGACGAAGTGCGGCACGCAAGCTGGCCGAGCGATCGCCCGGGATGCGGATGAGGCTGGCCTTCTGGTCGAGCGCTCGGCCGATGGCTTGGCGGATCCAGAAGGTTGCGTAGGTGGAGAACTTGAAGCCCCTGCGCCAGTCGAACTTGTCGACGGCGTGCTCGAGCCCGAGGTTGCCCTCTTGGATGAGGTCGAGCAGGTCCATCCCTTGCGGGAGGGGGTAGCGGCGGGCAATGGAGACAACGAGGCGGAGGTTGGATCGGATGAACCGATCCTTGGCATCGGCTGCGGCGGCGACGGCTGCCTTCAGGGCTGCCCCCTTCTCGCCCTTGGCCAGACGCTCGGCTGCATCGCGGCCGGCTTCGATAACGCGGGACAGCTGGCGCTCTTCTTCAGCGTTCAGCAAGGAAACTTTTCCAATGTCATTCAGATAGAGACCGATAGAGTCGTTCATGGTAATTGTTCTCAACTTCGTTGTGGGATTACATATTCCAGGGGCATACTGTGCCGGTTGACACGTGCCGAGGGCACGCCGGGGGATCAGCACTCAAGGATCTTCCGGGTGAGACATGGCAGCTCGCGTAGCGTGCTGGCTCGCTCATTGTCGGTGAAAGTGGGGGGTCAGAAATGGGGGGAACGGGCAACAGTACTACATCGGCGCGAATTTGTCATGTCAATACCCCGATTCTCGTCAAGATATACGCAGGTCAGGGCTGCCTGCGTGGTCAGGCCCTTCGCCCCTAGACTGGTCAACCGTGCCCCTGCGAATCGGACTGTTCGGTGGCACGTTCGATCCGCCTCACGTTGGCCATCTGGTAACGGCGGTCAACGTGCGTCATGCCCTGGCTCTTGATGCCGTGGTGCTGATGGTGGCCAATTCTCCCTGGCAGAAGCACGGCACCAGGCCGATTACGCCCGCTGAGGACCGCTTGGCCATGGTCGAGGCGGCAGTTGCCGATGTCGACGGTCTCGTCGCCGGCGATGCCGAAATCCGCCGAGGCGGGCCCAGTTTCACCGCCGACACCCTCGCCAACATGGTGGAGGGCTATCCGGGAGCCGATCTCTTCACCATCGTGGGCGACGATGCCGCCGCCGGGTTGACGTCCTGGGAACGCCACGAAGAGGTGGTCGCCCAGTCGCAACTGGTGGTCGTTGATCGACCGGGAGAGCCCGTCGAGCTTCCCCCGGGTTTCAACTGGCTACGCGTCGAAGTTCCTCGTCTGGAAGTGTCGAGCACCGATCTGCGCGCCCGAGTGCGCGACGGACGCCCGCTCGACTACCTCGTCACCGAGCCCGTTCTCGACATCATCGCCGTGCGCAACCTGTACCGGGACGCCGCATGACCGCGTTGGCCGGCCGGCGCCGGCGCAACACGTTGTTGGCTCTTGCGGCAGGTCTGTTGGCTGCCGTGCTTGCGCCGGCGATGCTGTACGTGGGAGCCAAGGCCATCACCAACTCCACGGCCGGCAAGAACGCGCTCGCCGACGCGCTGCCCGAGCAGACCTTCCCCGCGACCCCGACGGCGATGCTGGCAACAGTCGATGCCGCTGGGGAGCTCACCAGCGTGACCGTGTTCGTTCTTGCACCAGATGCCGACATCAGTGCGGCCGGCTACGACCAGCGCGGCGGCAGCATGATCTCGGTGCCGATCAACGTCGACTCCGTGTTCGGGCGACCAACTGCTGTCGATGCACGATGCCTACGCCCTCGGTGGCGAGGAAGAGCTGCGCGCCGATCTCGAATCGGCGATCAACCTCACCGTCGACTACAGCAGGGTCATGACCGCCGACGAGTTCACGGCGTTCCTCACCGGTTTGCCCGCGCTGCAGGTCGACTTGCCCCGCGACGTTCTCGGTTCCGACGAGACGGTGCTGTACCCCAAGGGTCCGACGGTGCTCCACCGCGGCGCAGGCCGCCCAGATCATCACATCGAACTCGCCGACCGAGAGCGAGGCGTTGCGCCAACCCAACCTCGACGCGTTGTGGAGCGGCATCACCGCGGCCGTAGGCACCGGACGCCAGGATCAGAACCTCAGCGCAGGTGCGCCGGCCAACTTCGACGAATTGGCAGCCAGGCTGACGGCCGGTCCGGTGGCATCTCGCGGCCTGGTCGCCCACCCGCTGCCCGCGGAGCGGAATCCCGGAAGGACTCGATGTCGAGGAACTCGATCGAACCGACACGATCCTGGTGTTCGCCAGCATCGCGCCGGCGCAGATGACTCGCCCGGCAGGTGGGCTCTCCTATCGACTCGAGGCGCCTCCCGGTTTCGACCAGCAGGTTCGCAAGACGATCGGCATCCTGCTGTCGTTCGGCAACAACGTGGTGTCGGTGGATCTCAGCGCCGAGCCGAGGGAAGAGACCACGTACTTCATCTACGACCAGGCCGCGGCGGAAGCGGAACCTACTGAGAACGCCGTGTTCGGAACGATCAACGTCGAGACGCCCGACGTGGCACTGGGCGGCGTCGACGTGACGATCGCGCTGGGCACGAGGTACCTCGAAGGGGTCGATCTTTCGGCACCCGACGCAACGTCGTCGACATCGACGTCGGTTCTCGAGTCGGTCCAGCCGATCGAGACCACCGCATGAGCACAGCGACCGCAGCGGCTCTCGCAGTGACAGCGGCTCGCACAGCCGACGACAAGAAGGCCGAGCGCACATTGGTCTTGTTCGTCGGCGATGTGCTGTCGATCACCGAGTACTTCGTCATCACCGAGCGCGTCCAACCGGCGGCTGGTACGCATGGTTGTCGACGAGATCGAGACCGCCGTTCGCGAGCAGCACGGTCGCTCGCCGCTGCGGGTCGAAGGTGTCGCCGAACAGCAGTGGGTGCTGATCGACTACGGCGACGCGGTCATTCATGTGTTCAGCGACGAGATCCGTGCCTACTACGAGATCGAGCGCCTCTACCGCGACGTTCCCAAGATCGATTGGCAAGCCGAAAGGCCCGACGTCCCGATCGAGTAGCCGACGCGTCGCTATTGTTGAACGTGCCATGTCGCTCCCGCTTTCTGGCCCGTTCGATACAGGACAACTGCCTCGGCTCGCGCCGCATCCGGTGACGGTGACTGTTGCCCGCACGATCGCGCCCGGGTGGGAAGCAGAGTTCCTGCGTTGGGCCGACGAGCTGGTCGCAGCCGTGCGCGAGTTCCCCGGCTGCCTCGGTGCCGCCGTGTTGCACCCGGGCGCCGATGGCGGCGAGTACCAGATCATCGTCCGCTTCTCCGACGGCATCATGTTGCGAACCTGGGAGCGCTCCCCGATTCGCAACGAGTTGATGGAGCGGTCCGACACGTTCGTCACCGGTACGCGGATGCAACGGACGGTCGGGGTCGAGGAATGGTTCAACTCCGCCGCGAACGCCGAACCGAAGCGACCGCTGTGGAAGAAGTTGTCGTTCGACGTGGCCTGGGTGTACCCGACGGCGCTGTTCTTCTCGATCATCCTCGCACCGCTGCTTGTCAAGATCCCCTTCGGGTTGCGCGTCCTGACAAGCATCGCGGCCGTCACGGTGGTGATGCAGTTCGTGGTGATGCCGATCCGCAAACGCCTGCGAGCCAAACGTCGCTTCTGACGCGTTGGGAGCGGTGGCGCCGGGAAGTGCGTAACTTCAGCGCATGACTGTGTGCCCTGAAGTTACGCACTTCGCGAACCGGCCGCGATCGTGCCCGAAGATGCGCGTTGGGAACGGTGATGACTCGTTGGTAATCTCAGTCGTCCCAAACGGGGCTGTAGCTCAGTTGGCAGAGCACTTCCATGGCATGGAAGGGGTCAGGGGTTCAATTCCCCTCAGCTCCACGCAATTTCGTCTCGATGCTTACTCTCCATAGATGAAGAGTATTTGCAGCGCTTGATTGTGCCCGCGTGGTACATCCAAACCCGAGACTCCGCAGGGGTCAGCAGCCCGTAGGGCTGGGAGAGCGAAGCGAGCAGCGGTTCAATTCCCGTGAGCTCCACTACGGGTCACCGTGTCGGTCAGTCGGGTTGAACTCGTGGAGCTGGCTTGTCGCGCACCGCCTTCCACCACACATCAAACACGACGGTGAGCGCGAAGACGACGAGCATCGACACGAACACGCGTGGCTTGTTCCGGGCAGTGTCGACGAGGAAGAACGCGAGCACAATGAGATCGAGCGCGATCGCTGCGATGATCACCGCCGCGCTCGAACTCGTCTCCTTACGCAGGCGGAATCCGGCGATACCTACCATCGAGAAGATGGCGAGAGCCACCGCACTTCCGATGTCGGCGATCTGCGACAAGTCGAGGAACAAGGCGAGCACGAGCACGATTGCGACCGAGATCGCCAGTCCGCGGGTGCCGAACACCGGTGCCGGGCCACCGAAGAAAGAAGGGAACTGGCGGGAGTCAGCGAGGCTCGCGGTGAGGTTCTGCGCGGCGAACGAGTTGGCATTGACCGACGACGACGTGGCGAGCAGTGCGGCGACCGACATCATTGTGAAACCGGCGGCACCGAGTGAGGGCCGTGCGGCTTCGGCGAGCGCAGTCTCGCCATAGCCGACGACCTCGGCCACGGTCAGCGAACCGAACACACCGATGGACATCAACACGTAGAGGGTGGCGCTGATGAGCAGCGCCACGTAGGTGGCGCGGGGCACGTTACGCGCGGGATTCGGCATCGACTCGGCGGTGTTGGCGATGACCGCGAAGCCGAGATAGGCGAAGAAGGTGAGCGCCACGGCCGAGATGATCTTGTTCCACGAAGGGTAGGTACTGGCCGCGAGCATGCTGAAGTCGGCATTCTTCAGCGTCGCAACGATGAACACCGCGAATACAGCGAGCAGCACGACGACGATGAGCGACTGCAACTTGCCCACAGCGTCGGCACCGATGCGGTTCACCAGGGCCATGGCGACGACCACGATGATTGCGAACACCTTCGACCACTTCGCACTCGCACTGTCGGGAAGGAACAACTCACGTGCATAGCCTCCGAACGACAGCGCCACCATGGCCGTGACGATCATGCCGGCGAGGTAGAAGAGCCACGAGGCGATGCCCGTGACATGCGAGTCGCCGAAGCCGCGGGCGAGGAACGACACGAGGCCACCCCGCGACGGGAAACGTACGCTCAGCTTCGAGATGGTGTAGCCCAGCAGCGCCGCCACGCTGGCAGCAATGAGGAACGAGATCCACACCGCCGAGCCGGCGACAGCTCCAGCTTGGCCCAACAACGCAAAGATTCCGGCGCCGACCATCGCGCCCACACCCAAGAACACCGCGCCGCCGAGGCTCATCTGTTTCCCAGCCGGTTCCGGATTCGTGCTCTCGGTCATACCAGTCTCCCGTCAGCGCCGCGTTGCGAACAATCGCCGCTCCCACACAGGCCCTCGATGGCCTGCGCCCGCGGATGCTAGTCGTGAAGCACATCGCACAAATTGTGGCGTCGTCACGCGTCCAACGCGTCGACCGGCCTATTCGCCATCCTCGTTGTGCTGAGTGGACTTTCTCCGCTCGATCAGCCAGTGGATCTCGTAGGTGTTCGGGTGCCGCCACTCGCGCACCCGGTACTCGAAACCTGGTAGCAGCACGATCGGGATGGGATCGGGCGAGGCCGGAGCGATCGAACCGACGACGATCTTCGCGTCGGCCGGGATGAACGGTGATTGGGCGGGAATCGGTGCCGTGACTAGCTCTACCGGGTCTCCGTAAGGGCGCGCCATGCGACACACGCTAACACCAACTAGGTCTTTTCGACCCATTAGAGACCTCATAGGGATGTCATAGAAGCTTCATTCGGTTGCACGATGAGTTACCAACTCAACACAACAATGGAGAATCAATTGAAGAAGGCAATTCTGGGGTTCGGCGCAGCAGCGGCGATCCTCCTCACAAGCGGCGTGGCACTGGCTGCTTCCACCTCGGATTCGACAGTCGCACTGTCGTTCCACAATCTGCCGAGCGTTCGGGTGCTGGATACCCGGCTCGACGGTTCGCCACTCGGAGCACAGAAGACGCTCGACGTGGTGATCCCCGATCTTCCGAGTGATGCCACATCGGTCGCCGTCAACCTGACGGTCGTCGATGGTTCGCAGCCATCGTTCCTGGCGGCTTACCCGACCGGTAGCGATCGTCCCGGCACCTCCAGCATCAACTGGAACGACGCCGGCGCGACGGCAAATCAGACGGTTGTGCAAGTCCCCTCGAGTCATTCGATCACGGTGTTCAACAATGAGGGCACGGTCAACGTCCTCATCGATCTCCTCGGCTACTACTCGCCCAGCCCGGTCAGTTCGGGCGCACAGGTTTCGGCCGGCGCCGCTGGTCCTGCCGGAGCTACAGGTCCTCAGGGTCCTGCCGGTCCTGCCGGGAGCTACAGGTCCTCAGGGTCCTGCCGGCACCATCACTCCCGAAGGCAAGCATTGGGGCATCATCGATCGCAACACCATCGGCTCCCCGGTCGGTGCACTGCGCACCGGCCCGTTCGAGGGCAAAGCGGTTCCTCCCCTCGGTGACGGAAGCCTCGGCTTTGCCGTCGCCAACGTCACTGGTGCTACCGAGAAGGTCGCCTTCGGCAACGAGATCGACTACACCGGCGATGCGGTCGCCGACATCAACAAGGTTGGGTTCTCGGTGTTCACAACTGGCGAGAACAAGGCGCTCAACGTCAACAACCTGCCGAACATCACCTTCGAGGTCGACCCGACCGGGTTCGACAGCACGGCGGGGCCTAACTACTCGTCGCTGGTGTTCAACCCGGCTGGCGCCACGTTGACGACCAACACCTTCAACTCGATCGACGCGACGAGCGCAACCGCTGGCACGTGGTCGTTCACCGGCGCGACCGGCGCGACCGTCGGCTGCAACCAAACCACGCTGTGCACCTTCGACGAATTGCAAACGAAGGTTGCGGGAACGTTCCCCAACATGCAAATTCTCACACTGGCCGTCACAAAGGGCCGGGACTACGCATGGAACGGCGCGGTCGACGCCCTCGTCTACAACGCCGAGACGATCAACTTCGAGCCATTCGGAGTCGTCACCACGGTGGCTTCTTCGTAACTGTGATCCGACGTCGGAGCGGCCTTCCCATGTGGGTAGGCCGCTTCGGCGCGCCCAGCATCGGCAAGCCACCCCCTCGGGGTGACGCTGCGTCGACGTTTGCCGAGGACACTGGAGACAGCCCGAAGCGCTGACTTGGGCGGCGCAGCAATGGAAGGGCTCCTTCAAGGAGGTGCATTCGATGCGAGGAATGAGAGTTCTGCCCCTGCTGGCCATGGTCGCAGCCGGATTGGCGGTGGCGTCATCGCCGTCGTCAGCGTCGGCAGCCAACGTCAGAGCTGCCTGTCCAGGAACCCTTGTTGGCTCGACGTTCACCTTGACAGCGGACTGCACCACCACGGTGCCCCTGCTCGTACCCGAGGGCGTCACTCTGGACGGCAACGGACACACGATCAGAGCCCACGACGCCGCAATCGATGACCCGTTCACCGGCGCGGTCGTGATGAACGGCGGACACACGATGCATCTGACCAACCTGACTGTGCTCGGCACCGGATTTGCAAACGTCTGTCACGCCGGCGGCCTCATCGGGGTGCTGTTCGAGGATGCGGACGGCAGTGCCTCCAACGTGACGGTACAAGACATAACAACTCACGGCCCTTGTCTCGGCGGCATGGGTATGGGGTTGCGCGTGCGCGCCCTCGAAGGAACGGCGCGCACGGTCGACATCACTAACTCGATCATTCGAGGATCCGGGCGTACGGGGATGATCTTTTCTGGCGAGGCGACGGTGAACGTGTCTGGAACGACGATCGGGCCCCCCGACACATTGCTGCCCGCCAGCACCCTGGGGCAGAACGGTGTGCAGTACGGCACAGGAGGCTCGGGCGGGATATTCACCAGCAACACCGTGATCGGGCGTGCGTTCGGCGGCCCTGGAAATGACAACACGGGAATGTTGATCTTCTCGGCGTCCAACCTCACGATCAGCGACAACACGATCACCGGTGATCCGGAAGTGGGCATCTTCGTCCAGACGAGCCCCAATGTGCGGATCGAGAACAACCTGATCGAGAGCGCCGTGCCGGTCCTGCGTGGACTCGTCGGAACGGGTGTGCTCTCCGACGCGGCCTCCGCCGCCTCGATGACGCTGGTGTGCAATACGTTCAGCGGTTGGGCCACAAACCTCGACGGCGTCACGCAGCCTCCGTGCATCACCACCGCCACGCCACTACCGAACGGCAGAGTCGGCTCCGTCTACGGCGCTTCGTTGGAGGCGATTTCCACCAGTCCGCCGAGCACCTTTGCCGTCACTGGCGGTGCATTACCTGACGGTCTGACCCTGGCCCCCGACGGCACCATCGCCGGAACCCCGACCACACCGGGGACGTTCACATTCACGGTCACCGTTACAGACGCCGACGGTGCAACGGGCACCCGCGAATTCACGATCACAGTGGCCGCGGCATTACCGCCGGCGACGGTGGGCTCGCAGTTCGTGTCGCTGGATCCGGCACGGATCGTCGACACGAGAATCGGCCTCGGCGGCACTGGCCTGACCTCGCCGGGTTCGACCACCACGTTCACCGCGACCGGAGTCGGTGGTGTTCCGGCGGGTGCCACTGCGGTCGCCATCAATGTCACCGCGTCGGATCCGACCGCGCCGGGATTCGTCCAGGTGTTCCCCGCCGACAAGGGGGCCCCCGGTGAATCGTCGAGCCTCAACATCGAGCAAGCCGGTCAGATCGTTTCCAGCTTTGTGATCGTCGGCCTGGATGCCACCGGCCGCTTCTCGATCTTCACCCAATCATCCACGCAACTCGTCGTCGACGTGTTCGGCTACTTCGTTGCAGTGCCAGAAAGTACCGCCGGGCGGCTTGTCACCGTCGATCCTGTTCGAGTGCTCGACACTCGGATTGGTCTTGGTATTGGAACAGTAGGGCACGTCCCACCGGATGGGAGTGTGGTCCTGCCTGTTACCAGCGTGGTTCCCGCCGACGCTGCGGCCGTGGTCATGACGGTCACCGCCGATCAGGGACTCGCGCCGGGATTCGTCCAGGTGGTCCCGACCGGTGGAACCACCGCGTTCCGGGCGTCATCGAACATCAACGTCGACCGTGCCGGTGAGACGGTGGCGAACACGGTCATCGTTCCCCTCGGCACCAACGGCACCGTCACACTCTTCAGCCAGTCGGGCGCTCAACTCGTGGCGGACGTTGTCGGGTACTTCACCGGATCGAGCGCCCCGTCGGCCACCACCGGCCTCTTCATCCCGATCGAGCCGCAGCGTGTGCGGGACACGCGCGCGACGGGTGCCCCCGTCGCCGCCGGGTCCACCTTCGATGTGCCGTTGGCAATCGGGCGGCTCGTGGCAATCCCGCCGAGCGCCGTGGCAGGCACGATCACGGCAACGGACACGACAGCGCCCGGCTTCGTCCAAGTGTTTCCCACGGGCTCGTCGACCGCAGTCGGATCCACTTCCTCGGTGAACATCAACGGGGCCGGTCGAGTCGTTGCCGGCGCCACGGTTCTCGCAACGTCGACCGGATCGCTCACGGTGCACAGCCAGCCTGCGACCCATCTCGTCTACGACGTCACCGGATTCTTCCTCTGATCTTCGCCCCCACGCTTCGCCCGGCACAAGGCGAGATCGTTCGAATAGCTACTCGGACAGCGCGGCGTCACTCTCGACGGTGATGCGGGGTTTGTTGTTCGTCGTCGGTCTGTCCGACGTGGCGGCGCATCCACCCATGCTGCTCGAGGAGTTCGACTTGCTCGGTCGATTCGGCCACGGCGGTCATTCGGTAGCCGGACTCGGGGAGGAAGATTTCGTAGCGGTCTATGTGTCGGCCCTCGGTGTCGACGTGACGCTCGACTGCCTCAGGCGGTGATCGATCTCCGCGCGGCTCCACTCCAGTCGGAGCTCGACGAGGAGGCCCGTGCGGCGGAAGTCCGCTGAGCTGCCCCACACGAGCCGGTTGAATTCCTGGTTGGCCTTCAGCCAGAAGGCCAGGAGGTTGTCGTCGTTCAGGGCACTGATCTCAGACCTGGTTGCGGTGTGGACGCTCAGGGGAGCCGGTGGTGGGGTTGGTGGGGTTGGCTTCATGGCCGATTTCTTGCGGAAGTCCTTGCAGTCGTGTGGCTGTGTTCGTACTTATGTAACACGGTTACACTGGTATTCATTCCACATAGGAATCATTGGAATACCTATGAACAACGAATACCTAGGTGAAGCAACGAACAGCCGGTTTCGGTCAGGGACCTTCGCCGGTGGTGATCGCCTCGTCCTCGGGATTGGCTCTATGGTCTGATGCCTGTGAAACGAGCCTTGGTCTTCGTCACCGCGCTGCTGCTGTTGTCCGCCTGCTCCGGCTCGGCCAGCTCCTTCGAGCCACTCGATTCAGGTGCTGCGCCATCGACCGAGGCGCCGGTCGTTCCTACGACTGTGGCGACTACGACAACGGCAGCCGTGGTCGAGGTGACCAGCGTGACCATCGACGATGGCGCCAACCCGTTCGGGGGGAACGACGCCGAGGATGGCCTCATGCCGTCGGTCCTGTGCATGAACCTCCAGGACGCACAGAACGAGATTCAGGATCACGGCGTGTTCGCATCGGGCAGCGAGGATGCCACCGGCCAGGGACGACGCCAGATCATCGACAGCAACTGGCAAGTTGTGGGGCAGGATCCCGAGGCGGGGACGCCCATCGGTGAGTTCGATGCGACACTCTTCGTCGTGAAATACGGCGAGGAACCGAATCCCTGCTGAGCCGTCTCAAAGCTTCGATCAGTTCTCTTCAGCGATCCGCCGCAGGATGTGCTCGACAACTTCGGCGCCGTGGGTGTTCTGTAGGAAGTGGTTGGCATCGGGAATGACATCGAACGTGGCACCCATACGTGCAGCCCATGTCCTGCCCCATTGCTCCGTGAAGACCGGATCGGCTCCGCCCCAGACGAAGTGGGCCGGCTTGCGCCACCCGAGAAGCGTCCGGTAGTGCGCAGCCTGCGCGATCGCGTTTCCGCTGTCGGCGTCGTGCAGCGGGATCGACAGTGGAAACGAGCGTGCCCCGTTGAATGCCTCGTCGGGCAGGTCACGGAACGGGGCCGCCCAGCCGGCATAGTTGGCTGCCGCTAGGCCCTCGAGCTCCGGTTCGTCCCCGGCTGCGACGGCTGCGATCAGCACCTCCATCGGCGCCAGTTCGCCGGAGAAGAGTGGCACGCATGCGACATTCGGCCGTTCGCGATCGAACACTCCGCCTGCGAGCCACATCCCGAGCCAGCTGCGGATGCCATTGGTGTATTCGAACTCGGGGTGGTGCAGCCACGTGTTCATCACGACGAGACGGCCGAATCGCTCGGGCATCATCGCAACCTGGGCGAGGCCGATCGGCCCTCCCCAGTCCTGGCAGACCAGCGTGATGTCGTCGAGGTCGAGCGAAGTGATCAGCGACGTGAGCACCTCGGTGTGACGGGCGATCGTGTACCACGCCGGATCAGTGGGCTTGTCGGATCGCCCGAAGCCGAGGTGGTCTGGTGCGACACATCGATAACCGGCATCGACAAGCTGCGGAATCATGTTGCGGTAGAGGTACGCCCAGGTCGGCATCCCGTGAAGCAGCAGCATCACCGGTCCGTTGGCCGGCCCCTCGTCGACGTAGCGGACGCGAAGGTCCTTCCACTCGTGGTCGTGAGGTGTGTACGGCCAATCATCCAACGCCTCGAAGTGGGCATCGATGGGGCGCACGAACTGCGTCACGAGCGGCCGCGTCTTGCAACGGTCACCGGGTGCCACGGACCATCTTGACGGGGCGGCCGGCCAAGGTGCTCTTGGAACCTTCGACCTGGGCGAAGCCCGCGGCGCTCAGCTTTGCCGACACGGCCACCGGGTCGATCTCGGCAAAGTGCTGGGCTCGGTGCGCCTTTCGATCTTGCATGTGTCGATAGGCCGGGTGTTCCGGATCGTCGAAGTCTTCGTCGACCAGCAACAGCCGCCCACCCGGTCGCAACACACGCGCCAGTTCGTGGACGGCCGCATCCAGATCCGCCCAATGGTGCATGGTGTTGACCGTCCACAACGCGTCGACACTTCCATCGGTAGCGGGAATGGATTCCGCGCTGCCGTCGGCAACGTGGATTGCGGTGCGGTGGCGCTGGCCGAGGCGACGAACACCGAGGATGCCGCGCATGTACGGCGTCGGATCCACCGCCAGCACCGATGCGCCGGTCTTCGCCGCGAGCACGGTGGCGGGGCCCATGCCCGCGCCCAAATCCAGAACCCGCTCGCCCGGTTGCGGCGCCAGCGAGCGAACGATCTCGGTGCTGACCGGCGAACGCCACATCTTCGGAAGCATCTTCATGTAGCGAAGAAACCCACGCAGCCCGCGGTCCTGATCGTGGCCGTGGCCGTGTGTCGTGATCATGCGGACTCATCGGGTCATTCTTATCGCTGCACTGGCGCGAACGCGTGCAAACCCGGACAGAGGATGGCCGGTTTGATTCGTATGGTTGAGGGAAGTCTCAACTGGAATTCGAGGAGGAATCATGCAGGAGCGAACGTCGTATCTCGCAGGTGTGCCGTGCTGGCTCGACATCAGGCAGCCCGACCCCGAAGCTGCGAAGGAGTTCTACGGTGAGCTGTTCGGCTGGGAGTTCGAGAACTCCGCGCCGGAAGGCTCGCCGCAGCCCTACTACATCGCTCGGCTCCGCGGCCGAGACGTTGCCGCGATCGGCACGCCACCCACAGCCGACACCCCGCCGAGCTGGAACACGTACACCGCAGTCGACAGTGTCGACCGTGTAACCCAGCGCGTTCGACAAGCCGGTGGAACCGTCGTATCCGAAGCCATGGACATTCCCGACGCGGGACGCATGGCGACATTCGCCGATCCGCACGGAGCAGTCTTCTCCGTGTGGGAGGCGGGCTCGTTCATCGGCGCGCAACTCGTGAATGAACCGGGCACATGGAACTTCAGCGAGCTCCACACGACCGACCGTGAGGCATCGGCGCGGCTTCTATCGCTCCGTCTTCAACTGGGAAGTCATCGATCTCGCCGTGGGCGACAGCGCATACTCGTTCTTCAAGCTGGACGGATACGGCGACTCGCTTGCACAGAACAATCCAGAGTTTCGCGACAGGATCGCTGCGGACGAAACTGCCGCGACGTTTGCCGATGTCGTGGCCACGCTGATCGACGAGAGCCGCGAGCAGGATGCGCCTCCGCCGCAGTGGAGCGTCACCTTCGCAGTGGCCGACGCCGATGGAATCGCGGCCGAAGCAGAACGCCTTGGTGGAAAGGTCATCGTGCCACCCTTCGATGTCGAGCCTGTGAGGATGACAGTGATTGCCGATCCGCAAGGTGCGGTCTTCGCTGCCAGCAAGTTCCAGCCCTCGGAGTCGTGACCTCGACGTCACGCGGCACGTTGTCGGTGCGTCAGCTCAATCGAGCGACGCTTCGGCGGCAGCATCTCTTGGAACGAGCGACGATGCCGGCTCGCGACCTCATCGCGCACCTCGTCGGTCTTCAGGCTCAAGAACCGCGCGATCCCTATGTTGCGTTGTGGTCGCGCCTGGTCGATTTCGAGGCAACTCAACTCGAGTCGCTCCTGCTGGATCGAGAGGTGGTCCGGCTCGTCGTGCAGCGCGGAACAGTGCACGCGGTCACCGCCGAGGATTGCCTCGTGCTCCGTCCGTTGGCCCAACCGCTGCTCACGCAACAATTGCACTCGCATCGCGACTACGCGCCGCATCTTGTTGACGTTGATCTCGAGCCTGCCATGCGGTACGCATCGCGCGTCCTCTCTGAGCCGCGCAACACCCGCGAACTTCGCGCGGAGCTGGGGGAGAAGTTCCCCGAACACGACGCAGCCGCGCTCGCGTTCGCTTGCCGGAACCTTCTCCCTTTCATCCAGGTCCCTCCTCGAGGGCTCTGGACGCGAGGTGGTCAAGTCGTGGGTACGACAGCCCTGGCCTGGCTCGGTCGCGACGTTCAATCCAACCCATCGGTGGACGACGTCATGATGCGCTACCTGGGTGCGTTCGGTCCGGCGACGGTGCAGGACGCCGCGACATGGTCGCGGTACACGGGCCTTCGCGAGGTGTTCGAACGCCTGCGCCCGCAGCTCCACACATATCGAGACGAGGCAGGCCGCGAGTACTTCGATGTGCCCGGTGTGGCGCTGCCCGATGCCGACACGCCGGCGCCCGTTCGCCTACTACCGCAATACGACAATCTCCTCCTCTCCCACAAGGACCGCGGCCGCTTCATCCCTCGGGGCTTCGAGGAGATGAACGCGATCTGGATGGAGCAGCGTGGGTTCGTGGGCAGCGTGCTGGTCGACGGCATGCTCGCCGGCCTGTGGCGCGTCGACGACGTGAAGCAACTCGCGAATTCAACTCGCCGCGCCCTGACGATGACCGTCACGACACCACGGGCCCTCGGCGAAGTTGCCGAGGCCGATGTCACCCAGGAGGCAGAGCGGTTTCTGCGCTGGGTCGACGAAGATGCTGATCGCGCGGTGCAGTTCAGCGTCGCTGGTTGATCTGCCGGCGAGTGGCTGGGATGATTCGTTGGTGCAACCGCGACCCGTCGTTCAGCGATGATCGCCGACACCGCCAAAGATCTCAGGGCGGCGGCGCTTGCATCACGCGATGCGTCGGGGTACTTCCCCGCTCTGTACTCGCGAGTCACAGAGCGGGTAGGCGCGTCGATCGACGACGGAACGTTCGAGGACGGTCCCCGGCTCGATGGGTTCGCGACGCGGTTTGCATCCCATTACCTCGCCGCCGCCCGAGATCACCAGGCTGGCCCGCGGTGTTGGCAGGCATGCTGGAGCGTCGCCGACGATCAGCGATTGCTGATCGTCCAGCATCTGCTGCTCGGCATCAATGCGCATGTGAACCTCGACCTGCCTCGCGCGGTCGTCGAGGTCGCCGACGAGCGAGGTGACCTTCGCTCGATTCGTCACGACTTCGATGCTGTCAACGACGTGCTGGCCGCCACCTACGGCGGCGTCGTCAACGATCTCGATCGGGTGTCGCGGTGGGTGAACAGCGCGGCTCGACTGGGCGGCGGCAAAGCCTTCAACTTCTCGCTGACCGTGGCGCGGGCACGAGCGTGGCAGGCGGCCGAGGCGATGTACCCGCTGTCCGCCGGCGGCAGACTCGCCTACGTCGAGGAACTTGACAAGCTCGTGTCGGTGCTGTCCTTCTTGATCACGCGGCCATCCCCGGTCCTGCGTCCACTCGTCGCCGCTGGCACGACGGTTCGAGGAACATGACACCACCAAGGTGGTCACGGCGTTGCTCGCAGCCCGATCCTGAAGGTCAGCCGCGGTCGTTGAAATAGGCTTTCCTCATGGCCGTCGTGTTCGTGAGCCACAGCACGAAGGACAAGACGTCCGCGTTGCAGGTGGAGGCGGCGCTGGAGGCAGCCGGTCACACGGTGTTCGTCGACAGCGATCATGAGGATGGCATTCCTCCGGGCACGGAGTGGCGTGCCGAACTGTTCTCGGCGGTCACCGCATGCAACGCAGTCGTGTTCTTGAACTCAGCGCAGTCGCAGGCTTCGCAGTGGTGCCATACCGAGTTGGCCTTGGCCGCGTTGTACCGCAAGTGGATCTACTCGGTGAATCTCACGGCTGATGTCCGTCCGCACCCGCTGTTGGCGGACAAGCAGGGCATCCGTCTCGAGACCACTCTCGCCGAGAGCCTCGAGTGGCTCGGGGCGACGCTGACGAAGGATTTTGCCGGGCGCAATGCCAGCGCACATTGGGACAGGTCCCGGGGTCCCTATCCCGGTTTGCGTTCGTTCGAGGCCGCCGACGCAGGTGTGTTCTTCGGTCGCGATGAGGCCGTCGGCGACGTCATCAAACGTCTCGAGGATCTGGAGATGACATCCCACGGGAACCTCCTTGCGCTCATCGGACCATCGGGGAGCGGGAAGTCGTCGCTTGTGAAGGCAGGTGTCCTCCCGCGACTGGCGGACCGCGGCGGGATGTTGGTCGTGGGTCCCTTCGAGCCTGGAAACTTCCCGACGGATCGTCTCGTCGCTGCGTTGAGGGCGGCAGCGCCGGAGGTGAACACGTCGCTCGACGCTGCAAGCTTGCGTGCCGAGGGTTTGTCGCGAGTTGTCGGACGGATGCTCGATGCTGCGCCGGAGTGCCGGCGCGCTTTGGTGGTGATCGACCAGGTCGAGTATCTGGGCACTGCGGAGGAGGGCGAGCGCGATGCTTTCCTCGTCCTGCTCGATGGCGCCATGACGGCGGGTTCGAAGGTCACGTTGTTGCTGGTCGCCCGCCAGGATCGTCTCGAGGACGTGCAGCGCTTCGCTCCGTTGGGGCGATACATCACCTCACCGGTGGCCGTGCTTCCCATCGACGTCGACGGACTGCGTTTGGCCGTCGAGGAGCCGGCTGCGTTGGCACGCATGGTCGTGGATCCAGACGTCACCCGCAAGGTGATCGAGGATGCGACGGACGGTGGAGACAACGATGCCGGACGTGCGCTGCCGTTGGTGGCTGAGACGTTGCGTGCGGTGTACGAGCTCGCGGCGAAGAACGGACGTCGGGAGATGACGGTCGAGGACTACGACGCGGTTGGTGGCGTGAAGGGTTCCATCCAGCGATATGCCGAGCAGGCCGAGGCCCAGCTCGTCGGCGACGGTGCCGCGCTCGACGCGTTGTTACCGCAGTTCGTCACGCTCGAAGACGACGAGCATGCCGCGATCGGTCGTCCGGTGGCTCTGTCGCTGTTGGATGACGACGAACGTCGACTCGTCGGCCGGCTTCAGGACGTCCGCTTGCTGACCACTGACGGCGAATCGGTGCGGATCGTGCACGACCGTCTGATCGAAGCGTGGCCACGTCTGGCCAAAGCAGTTCAAGACCGACGCAAGGAGCTGCTGTTCCGTACGCAGCTCGAACGGCAGGCGACGGAATGGGCGAGAGGCGATGGAACCGAGTTCCTGCTCGGATCCGAGTCGACCGAGCAGGCCGAGCAGCTCCTTGCCCTCGACACCAACGCTGCCACGCCTGCAGTGACGGAGTATGTCGCTGCGTCACGTCAGCAACTGACGCGCAGACGCCGTCGTCGCAACGCTGTCGTCGGTGCACTCGCTGTCCTTACGATCGGCGCTTCAGGGCTCGCCGTCGCAGCGTCGGTCGCATCGGTCAGGGCCAACGACAGCCGGCAGGCTGCGCAGCGGGCAACGGGGGTGGCCGAGGCACGCGACCTCGCGGCGCGGGCCAACGCTGCCGACGATCCCTACGCCGCTGCTCTGCTCGCGATCGAAGCCGAGTCCTGGACTCCAGACCCGTTGTTCGAGGCTCGCAGCGCCTGGCACGGTGCCGAGACGAGGCTCGGACGGCAGACCGTGTTGCGGTCCGGTGGCCCGATCGACTCCGGCGATGACTCGACGGTGACAATTGCGTGGAATCCGGCGGGCACGACGATCGCAACCGGCAACGTCGACGGCGCGTTGCTGTTGTTCGACGCGGCGACCCACAGCCCGATCGGCGGCGCCAGGGTCGCCCCCGGCAACTCCGTCTGGGCCTGGCGTGGAATCCGGCGGGTACGGTCATCGCCACCGGCCACAACGACGGCACGTTGCGGCTGCTCGACGCGACGAGTCGCACACAAATCGGTGACGCGGTCATCACCGGCGACAGCTACACGCTGGCGGTGGCGTGGAACCCGTCGGGCACGACCATCGCCACCGGCAACGGTGATGGCACGGTGCGCTTGTTCGACGCAACAACCCTCCGCCAGATTGGCGACGCGATGATCGCCGGGGACGCGAACACGAGGACGCTGGCGTGGAACCCGGAGGGCACGATCATCGCCACCGGCAACGACGATGGCTCGTTGCGGTTCTTCGACGCGACGACCCGCAATCCGATCGGTGACCCCATCGTGATCGGCGATGCGTTCTCCAACTCGGTGCAGGCTGTGGCGTGGAACCCGGCGGGCACCATCGTTGCCACTGGCAACGATGACGGAACGTTGCGGTTGTACGACGCGGCGACCCACAACCCGATTGGTGACCCGATCCTCGTCAGCGACAGCTCCGTGTTGGCTGTCGCGTGGAGTCCGGCGGGCACCACCATCGCGACCACGAGCGGCGTCGGCGATGGCGCGTTGCGGTTCTTCGACGCGACGACCCGCAGCCTGATCGGCGACCCGATCGCGATCGGTGACGGCCCCACGGAAACGGTGGCGTGGAACCCTGCGGGCACGATCATCGCCACGGGCGGCAGTGAGGGAATGGTGCGGCTGTTCGACGCAACGACTCACACCCCAACCGGCAACCCGGTTCGCTCCGGCGCGCTCCCTCCGACCGCGGCAGCGTGGAACCCGGCGGGCACGACCATCGCCGTCCTCTACTTCGACGGGACGTTGGCGTTCTTCGACGCGACCACCCGCGGCCCAATTGGTTTCACGGCGGTCGAGAGCCTCTCGTCGGTGATGGCCTGGAATCCGGAGGGGACCATCATCGGAGTCGGCAACAGCGATGGCACGGTGCAATTGATCGATGCGTCGACCCATAGCGCGATCGGCGATCCGATCTCTCTCGGCGATGTCTCGGTCACGTCCTTGGCGTGGAATCCCGCCGGCACGATCATCGCCACTGGTAACGACGATGGCATGGTTCGGCTGTTCGACCCGACCACGGGTGAACGTATCGGCGAACCGATCCGCGTCGGTGACGGATCCATACTGGCGGTGGCCTGGAACCCCTCGGGCACGATCATGGCCGCCACCAACGGTCCCACGTTGCAGATGTTCGATGCCACGACCCATGATCCGATCGGTGACCCGATCACGACCGACCGCGGCTTCACGGCGCTGGCGGCGAGCCAAACAGGTTCGATCATCGCCACCGACATCGGTGGCGGCGAGTTACAGCTGTTCGACGCGACGACCCGCAGCCCGATCGGTGCGCCGGCTGCCATCGGCAGCACCTCGGTATTGAGCATGGTGTGGAATCCGGCGGTCACGATCATCGCGACCGCCAGCAGTGATGGCATGCTGCGGTTGTTCGACGTGACGACCGGGCGTCCGATCGGGGCACCGACGAGCACGGGCGACACGCTCTCCGAGACGGTGACGTGGAATCCGGAAGGCACGGTCATCGTCACCGGCAACGACGACGGCACGCTGATGTACTTCGACTCGTGGTCGGAGTCCGAAGCGTGCGCCTATCTCCGCACCGTCATGACGGTGGAGGAGATGGACAGCGTGGTGGGAATCGACGGAGCCCAATCAAAGTGTGGGCACGGTGGTGTGCGGGACCTCCCGCGGATCCCCACCCTCGACGTCCCACTTCCCTGAGCATCGCGTCATGAGTCAAGCGAATGAGGCGTCCCCTCACCTTCCTCGCGGGCATCGTGGCGCTCACTGCCTGCGCCAGCTCGTCGAGCAGCGCCGACCCCCCAAGCGTCGCGACGATGGTGGCGAGCGACGCCTCCCGACCATTCACCCTGTTCACGCCATCGTCGTACCGCGACGACACGTCGATGCCGCTGGTCATCCTCCTCCACGGCCTCGGTGGGAGCGGCACGGGCGTGGAGGCGTACTTCCAGCTGCAACCGCTCGCCGAGTCGCGAGGGTTCCTCTACGTACACCCCGACGGCACCCCCCATCCGGCCGGTGATCGGTTCTGGGACGCCACCGACGCGTGCTGTGGACTCGGCAGCACCGCCGATGACGTGACCTACCTGACGTCGATCATCGACCAGGTCAGTGCCACCAGGAACGTCGACCCGTCCCGGGTCTTCGTGATGGGCCATTCCAATGGCGGCTTCATGTCGTACCGAATGGCCTGCGACGTCGCCGAGCGCATCGCCGCGATCGCCAGCGTCGCCGGGGCAACCTGGGCCGACACATCGAAGTGCAACCCGTCAGAACCGGTGAGCGTGCTCCAGGTCCACGGCACGGCCGACGTCGCCATCGACTACGACGGAGCGACCCCGACCAACATAGGCGCGTACCCGGGTGCCGCCACCTCGGTGGTCACATGGGCGGACTACGACGGCTGCCGCGCCCGCTCGCTCGACACCGCGGGCACGCTCGACCTCGACTCGTCGCTGCCCGGCAAGGAGACTGTGCTGACGCGTGTCGATGGCTGCCCCGACGGCATTGCGCTGGAGCTGTGGACAGTGCAGGGTGGCAGCCACAACCCTGCCATCCGGTTCGCCGACGGGTCGCAACCGATGTCAGCAGCCATCATCGAGTGGCTCTTCGCACACCCGAAACCCTGAGCGACGTGCTTCGCTGTCGAACTCAGCGCATCGACGAATGGGTCGGGATCGGTTCGTCGGAGGTCCGTAGCCAGACCGTCTTGGTGCGGGTGTAGTCGAGCGCTGCGGCCAGACCGCCCTCTCGACCATGGCCGGACATGCCATATCCGCCGAAGGGGGCGATCGGTGAGACGGCGCGATACGTGTTGACCCACACGACACCTGCAGTGATGCGCTTGATCATTCGATGCGCACGTGTGAGGTTCTGGGTGAAGACGCCGGCGGCGAGGCCGAACGGGGTGCAGTTGGCGAGCGCGACGGCTTGCTCCTCGGTGTCGAATGACTGCACGGTGAGCACGGGTCCGAACAGCTCGGTCGTGATGGCCGATGCCGCGACATCGTCGCAATCGAGGATCGTCGGCGGGAAGTAGAAGCCAGGACGATCCGCTGCTCGACCACCGGTCACGAGATCGGCGCCGGTGGCAACCGACGCGTCGACAATGGACTCGATCAGTCGTCGTTGGCGATCCGTGCACAGCGGGCCGACCTCGGTCTCAGGGTCGTCCGGCGGTCCGATCCGTACCGCTTCGGCCTTCGCTTTCAAGATCGCCAGGAACTTCTGTTTGACGGATGCCTCGACGATCAGCCGCGAACCGGCGACACAGCTCTGGCCCGCTGCGGCGAAGATTCCGGCAACCTGCGCGTTTGCCGCACTCTCGAGGTCGGCGTCGGCGAACACGACGAACGGCGACTTGCCGCCGAGCTCCAACGACGTGCTGGCCAGGTTCTCCGCCGAGTTCCTGACGATGTGCCGAGCGGTCGCGGGTCCGCCGGTGAACGCCACATGAGCGACCTTCGGATGGCGGGTGAGTGCTGCGCCGCAGTCGTCACCGAACCCGGTGATGATGTTGACGACACCCGGAGGAAACCCGGCCTCGTGAACGAGCCGGGCGAACTCGAGCAACGGCGCCGGGCCATCCTCGGATGCCTTGACCACCACAGTGCAGCCGGCAGCGAGTGCCGGCCCGAGTTTCACCGCGGCAAGGAACAGCTGGCTGTTCCACGGCACGATCGCGGCGACGACGCCGACCGGTTCACGGCGGAGCCAGACCTCCATGTCGGGCTTGTCGATGGGCAGGTAGGCACCCTCGATCTTGTCGGCCAGTCCGCCGTAATAGGTGTAGTAGTCGGCGACGTACGCGATCTGGGCCGACGTCTCGCGGATGATCTTGCCGGTATCGCGCGTCTCGACTTCGGCCAGCGTTTGCGCGTTCGTCGCCGTCAGCTCGGCGAGTCGCATCAGCAACTTGCCGCGAGCCGTTGCGGTCATCGCCGGCCAGGCTCCGCTGTGCAGGGCTCGGTGGGCAGCGTCGACTGCCCTGTCGACATCGTCGGATCGCGCCTCGGGCATCGTCGCCCAGGGCTCGCCGGTAGCGGGGTCGATGCTGGGGAAGGTCGTGTCGCCGTCTTCGAACTGCCCGTCGATGTATTGCTGGAAGTGGCGCATTTGTCAGGCGAATGCCGGCATGACGTCGTCGATGAGCCGCCGCAGCGACTCGCGCTTGCGCTCGAAGCTCATTCCCGTGTCGATCCACATCGAGTATTCGTCGTAGCCGAGCGACTCGCAGTGCTTGAGCCTGGCGATCACCTCGTCTGCGGTACCGACAACGGCGTTCTTGCGGATCACCTCGGGTGAGTACGCCGGATTCACGGCGAGCTCGTCCTCGGTCAACCGCTCGATCAAACCCTGGGTCACGGGCTTCTCGTTCTTGAACCAAGCGCCGAAGTAGTTGTAGTAGACGCTGATCTCACGCGCCGCCTGCTCGATGTCCGCCTCGTCGCTGCCGACGTAGGTGTGGCGCAGGACCATGATCTTGGGGCGCGGCGTCTCCGGATGGTTCGCGCAGGCATCGTTGAAGCGCTGCATCAAGCTCTCGATCTCCTCGTCGCCGAGCGCGAGAGGAGTGACCTGCACGTTGCAGCCGTTGGCGACGGCGAAGTCGTGGCTGTTGGGGTCGCGGGCGGCGATCCAGAGTGGTGGGTGCGGCTGTTGCAGCGGCTTGGGCGCAGACGTGGAGGTCGGAAACGACCATGTTTCTCCCTCGTGCGCGTAGTCACCCGCCCACAGGCCCTTGATAGCCGGTACGAGCTCGCGCATCCTCTGGCCCGCCGAGGCGGCGTCGAGACCTGGCGACAGGCGTTGGTACTCGAAGTTGTATGCCCCGCGGGCGATGCCGATGTCGAGTCGACCACCGGTGATGATGTCGGTCATCGCCGCTTCGCCGGCGAGCTTGATGGGATGCCAGAACGGCGCGATCACGGTGCTCGTCCCGAGCCGCACGTTCGTCGTGCGCCGGGCGAGATCGGCCAGGTTGATGAACGGATTCGGAGCGATGGTGAAGTCCATGCAGTGGTGCTCGCCGGTCCAGATCGCGCTCATGCCACCGCGGTCGGCCATCTCGCAGAGCTCGATGTACTCGTCGTAGAGACTTTGGTGACTCTGACCGGAATCGAGCCGCTCCATGTGAACGAACAGAGAGAACTTCATATCGTCATACCTTTCTCGTGAGCCAATGTCGAAGCGCGTCAGTGACCTCGACAGGTGCCGTCATGTTCACCATGTGCCGATGGCCGGCGATGATGCAGGCCTCGCCATGCTGTGCCGCAGCAGCGAGATCGAGCGACATCTGTGGTGTGGAATTCGGGTCGAGCTCGCCGGTGAGAAACAACGCCGGAGCGGTGACGCCGGCCCAGCGGTCTGCATAGACGACATCGCCCTCGGCGAAAGCTCCGTACGCAGTGGCGTACGCCTCGACGTCGACGCCGGCCAACCACGCCTTCACGAGCATGTAGGGCTCCGATCCCGCACACTCGTCGCCGAACCAGCGCGCCAGGGGAGCGGTCGTGTCGACCGTGCCGGCTGCGATCTCGGCAGCGCGGGCCCGTCACCGCGGACGACGCCTCGCCATCCCTGCGATGGACCGCACTGAGCAGTGCGACGCGCTCCACACGCTCTGGGGCGACGACGGCGCAGCCGCCCGCAATCAGCGCGCCCATCGAGTGCCCGGCGATGTTCACCGAGTCGAGACCCAGATCGTCGAGCGCGGTCACCAACCAGTCGACGAACGAGGCGAGCCCCGAGGCTTTGCCGATCGGCGAACTGGCGCCGTGCCCCGGCAGGTCGATCGCGATCACCCGGTGGGAGTTTGCGAGGGAATCGATCTGCGGGTCCCAGGCCTCGAGCCGCAGCCCGACACCATGGATGAGCACCACCGGCTCGCCCTCGCCGACATCGACGTAGGCGGCGCCGCCCGGCGTGCTAGACCGCGGCCGGGTTGGAAAGGTCATGTCCGAGATCCTTCAGGTCTTGGTAGCGGTCGCCGATGCGATGATGCGGCCGGCCTCCGACGGATGCACCGAGGGCAACCACGATCTCTCCCGATGCGGGCACGTCGGGGATGGCGCATTGGATCGTCAGGTAGTGCGATCGGCGCCCTTCGTCGTTCTTGTCCATCAGCGGGATCATCACCGGCGCATTGGCGGGACCGCGTGTGTTGCAGAACGCGAGGTACGACTTGGCGCCGACCGCCTCGCGGTAGTGGTTGCCGAAACGAAGCGTGTGGATCAACGCTGACGCATGTTCGATCTCGCCATCGAGGCCGACGACCGCCGACTTCCCGTACGCCTCGACGGCATCTCCGGAACCGACGGTCTCGATGATCATCCGCGTCAGCAGTTCACCGAGCACCGGCGCGATCTCGTCGATCTCGGGCTTCAGATCCTCGACGAACCCACGCCCGGCCCATGGATTGCGCACGACGGCCATCGCCGCGATCAGTCGCAAGGGCACTGCCACGCCACGACCGCCTTCGACGTACGTGGTCTCGACATTCAGAAATGTCTTGCGCAGATCGATCGGCATTGCGTTCTCCTCTGATGGAATACTGTATGATGGTATACCAAACGCCGATGCGACGCAAGGCGAATGGCCGCAAGGCGAACGAGAAGGAGGATCCGATGACAACTCGCGAGGCTGAGATCGAGTCGCTGAGGATCGACAGTCCACCGGTGACCCTTCGCGAAATGGCACTCGACCGCCTACGCAAGGCGATCGTCGCCGGCACCTTCGAACCTGGGACCCGGTTGGTCGAACGGACCCTGTGCGACCAATTGGGCGTTTCCCGCTCGGTCATCCGTGAAGTGATTCGGCACCTCGAGACCGAGGGTCTCATCGAGATGGGCAAGCAGGGACCGATCGTGGCCCGGCTCGACTGGCACCATGCCCGCCAGATCTACGACATCCGAGCACTGCTCGAATCGGCAGCGGTTGCCGACTGCGCGTCGAGCGCCGACTCGATGACCAAGTCCCAACTTGCAGCAATTCTCGACGACCTCGACCGCGGCGCGCGCTCGGCACGACCCTCCGGCCATGCTCGACGCCACCATTGAGTTCTATGCGCTTGATATTCGCCAGCAGTGGTCACGATGTCGCGTGGGAGATCGTCGCCCGCCTCAACAGTCGTATCTCGCTGCTACGGGTGATGACGCTGAGCACTGCGAATCGAACCGTGTCCGGCCCTGCCCGACTGCGCCAGATCTTCGACGCGATCAACCGCAATGATCCCGAAGCCGCAGCAGCCGCCTGCCGTCAGCACATTGCCGAGGCGGCGAAGATCGCCGAAGCGATCCTGACCGGCGCTGCCCCGGTCGGGTGACGACTTGGTGTGTCAGCAGCGGTTCATGAGGTCAACTCGTAGCCTGCCTCGTCGACGGCTGCGGCGACCGCAGCACGATCGACAGGTTGGCTGGAATCGATGGTGACCAGCCCCGTGACGAGATCGACAGCGACGCGCTCGACGCCGTCGAGCTTCGAGATTTCCTGTGTCACGGCGTTCACACAATGACTGCATGTCATGCCGATGACCTGAAATGTGGCGATCATGGTCTCCAGTATACCCCTGGGGGGTATGAATTTCCCGATCGGGCACGGGATCGGCACGCACGGTCGGTGCCGACCGCGCGACACTTCTGCATGGCTATCGACGACCCGACGGCACTGCCGGAGAACGCGCAGCAAACCACCGAGTACCTCCGCGAGGCGGATCTTGCGTTCGACCGTGAGCAGCTCGACCTCGCGATGTCGTTGTATTGGTCCGCATCGGCGGCAGGGCTCTTCGCCACCGACGACAACCGCATCCATGCCTATCTGCGGGTCGGACAGATCCTCATGGGACAGGGCAACGACGACGAGGCGTACCGCTGGCTGGAAGCTGCCGGTCCAGCAGGCGCTGATCTGCTGAAGATCCTCGACGCCAAGACCACCGACGCTGCTGTCGATCCCGATGTCATTCCGCAGACCCCGGAGGTTCTGACCCGCTACACGAACGCGGTGAACGCAGCCAACGAATCGAAGGACTACGCCACCTTCGACCAACTCGTCGCTCGGATGATGGAGAGCAGCGCGATGCTGCCCGGTCAGCGCGGCCAGCTGAGTCTGCTGATGGCGAAGAGTCTCCTCGAACGTGGCTACGGCGCGCAGGCCGAGGAGTGGGCTCAGGCCGCGTTGGCGGAGGGTACGGGGACTGTTGCCGATGAGGCTCGACAGGTGATCGAGCGTGCCAACGACACCCAGGGCGTGGACGGCATGATGGATGACCGCGTCACCTCGTACGGATTCGAGCTCGCTGCTGCTATGCAGTCCTTCGAAGGCGGGCTGGGCGACAAGGGCAAGTCGATGTTCGAACTCGTCGTCGGCGATACGACCGGGCTCAACGATGACGAGGCCAAGGGACGGGCCCGGTACTACCTCGGAATGATCGCCTATCACGCGCACGACTTCGACGTCGCCCGCGAGCATTTCGAGTTTGCCGCAGACTACGCCGGATCCCCCGAGATGGGCTACGCCGCGGAAGCCCTCAAGTGGCGGTACCAGGAAGAGGGTTAGGCGTGGATCAGGGGCTTTGGGTGCAGACGTCGTCGAGCAATCCGGCATCACCGACTGCTGAACGCGGCGGCCGCTGCGTCCACGACAGGTAGCCCGGGGGAGCGGTGCGGTCGCCGTCGGGGAACACGTTGAGCGCGGCGTTGATGTCGCCCCCGCCGCCCTGGTCGAACGCCGTTTCCTCTGGCGTAGGTGAGACCAGATTGGTCCACCACACATCGTTGCCGATGAGGTTGTGGGTGTTCACGAGGCCGGCGGCCATCGGGTTGCCGTCCTGCGGGTAGTCCGTCAGCAAGAAACCGCCGGCGCTGACGATCAGGTTGCCACCGCAATCGGCGAGCACGTTGAACCGCTGCCCGCTCGTGCTGTCGGGGGACTGCCACTCGACTTGCGTGTCGACGAATGGTGTCAGTTCGGAGAACGTTCCGACGGCGCAGTCGGCGACGGGTGTTTCGCCGAGCGTGACGTCGATCGAGGCCGGCCCGTCGCCCGAAGTGAGCGTCAGTGTCGCGGTCGTGCGACCGGCGGTCTGGTTGCTGTCGTCGATCGTTCCCGAGTACGTCGGCGACACTCCCACGTCCTGGCCGAACACATTGGCGGCGATCGTGAAGTCCATGTCGACGGCCTGCATCCCCCGGTCGCCACCCTCTTCGAATGACAACACATCGACCACCCAGACGTGATGGTCGACGCTATCCACGAGCAAGTGGCTCGTGATCTGCGCGCCTGCCCAGAAGTCCGAACAAACCACGGGGATGCCGAACGCTCGGGTCGACCCCTCGGCCGCCACCTGCGCCTGGCCTTGCGTGACCGCCTCCGGCACGGTCGTCGCCGGCTCGGTGGCCGGGACCGTCGTGTCGGGCAGGGTCTCGGCGGGCGCAGTCGTGTCAGTCGGCGCAGCGGTGGTCTCGGGCACTGTCTCGACGGTGGACTCACCCGCTGCCACCGTGGTGACCGGCACCGAGGCATCGCTGCTGTCGCTGTTGTCGTCGTCCGTGACGAGGACGACGATCAGCGCCACGAGCAGGACGAGGATCATTCCGATGCCGAGTGGGACCAGCCACGGCGGCGGCGTCTTGCGTGGTTCGGCTGGGACCTGCGTCGACATCGCTCTCCCTGGGTCGTGGTGTGCCCACGGTAGTGGCGGGCACGGCGTGCGTAGGTGGATGTCGCGATCGCCTGGGCGGCCTGGTTGCAGGCCGCCGCGGTTGCGTCGCAGGGCCGCGACCGGCAGGCTTGGCGGGGATGAAATGGCCGACGTGGGATCAGGCTGCGGTGGTGGCGGCCGCGTGTGCCGTGATCGCGCTTGTCCTGCGGCGTACCCGGCCCACACGAGTGCGACTTGCGGCGCTGTCAGCGGCCACCGAGATCGCGATAGTGGCCACGCTCTATTCGGTGTGGCGCCTCGCCAGAGTCCTGCCGCTGGCAAGGACGGAGGGCGCCATCGATCGCGGTCGTCAGATCGACAACATCCAGCAGGCCCTGCACATGCCGACCGAGTTGTCGTTGCAGCACTTCGTCCTGCGATACGACTGGCTCGCACGGTTCTCGAACTACTACTACGCCGTCGTTCATGTGCCTGCGTTGATCGCGTTCCTCGTGTGGCTGTTCGTGCGGCACCGTGATCAGTACTCGCCGTGGCGGAACACTCTCGCGATCGTCACGGCGTTCTGCGTCGTCATCCGATTCGTCCGCGTCGCGCCTCCGCGGTTTCTGCCTGATCTCGGCTACATCGATCTCGCATCTCACTACGGGTGGTCGTTGTACGGCCCGGTCGGAACCGGTGTGTCCGATCAGTTCGCGGCGATGCCATCCATCCATGTCGGATGGGCAGCGATCGTGTCGTTCGGGATCGTCGCTGTCAGCACGAGTCGTTGGCGATGGATCTTCCTGCTTCACCTCGCATTGACCATGATGGTGGTGTCAGCCACCGGCAACCACTGGTGGCTGGACGGCATCGTCGCGATCGTGCTCGTTGCGATCGCCATCGCAATCGACACAGGTGCTCGGCGCCTGCTTGCGCCTCCCGAAGCGGAGGTCGAGACACTCGATGCGGAGTCCGCCGAGTCCGGCGCGCTGACGCCGTCGATCGCCTCGAACTAGTGCCTTGACCGGCAACGTTTGCCCTGTCCGCAGGGGGGTCGAGGATCTGGTTGCCAAGGATTTCGCAGACCAGCGTCTGTGACCCGGCAGTGGCAACCAGATCGACTGAGTGGACGCAACGCTCGGATCGGTGTGTGTCCGATGTCGACCAACACGGCCAGATTCGACACACACCAGGTCTGTCCACGCTCGCTTCCCGGGTCTGGTCCATGCACGTGCCATCGGACTCACGGCACAGCGGTCGACACCGCGTGCTCTACCGATCTGGATGCCAATCGTCGTTCACAGTCGCAGGTCACCGAAAACCGTGGCAACCAGATCGACGAACGCCCAGATCGATGATGCCACGGGAGCGTTCGTGGTCAGATCACTAGCCGCTGGTCTACCCCGAGGCGTGCGCCGATCAATCGTGGAGCTCGTCGTTCGTCCGGCCCGTCTTCACTGACGCCGGGTAGTCCTCGGCATCCCAGCCCGTCACGGCGTGCTCGTCGTTCTTGTGCAGCAGCAGCCACTGTTCCTTGCCACCTCGCTCGCCCCGACGCACGAGCGCAAAATGACCGTGCAACCTCTCGCCCTCGAGATCGAAGTGGAGATCCCCTTTCTCAATCGCCTCGATGGGGTCAGCGCCATCGGTGATCGTCCAAGTTCCCCAATCCCACACGATCACATCGCCGCCGCCGGACTGTCCGCCGGGGATCACCCCCTCGAAGTCGAAGTACTCGAGTTGATGGTCCTCGACGTGCACCGCGAGGCGCTTCACGTTGGGGTCGAGCGTCGGGCCCTTGGGAACCGCCCAGCTCAACAGCACTCCACCGGCCTCCAACCGGAAGTCGTAGTGGAGTGCACGCGCCCGATGCCGCTGCACGACAAAGCGGCGCCCACTCTCCTCGGGCCCATGCCCCGTGCATCTACTGGATGCCCGCGGAGTCCCGCTGGGCGTTGCGGAGCGCCGTCGACATCGAAGCCCGGCTGCTGGGCGGCGCTGATGATCACACGCTCGCGACGGGCGATCAGCGCTGCAGCTTCTTTCACCTCGTGGCACACGGCATGGGGGATGACGACCGCGCCGTGTTGGTCTGCGTGAATCACATCGCCATCGGAGACGCGCATGCCGGCAACAGTCACGGGTCGCGAGAAGTCGACGACGTGAACGAATGCGTGCGAGGGGCCGACGCGATCGGCCAGCATCTGAAAGCCGACGGCGATGTCGGGTAGATCGCGCACACTTCCGTTGGTGATCACGGCCTCGCATCCGAGACCTTTGTGGATGTTGCTGTTGACCTCACCCCAGAACGACCCGTACCCGCGCTCTTCGTCGAGGTCCTGAATCACCACCACACTCGGCTTCGGCCCATCGTCGATGTATGCGTAGTAGGCGTCGCGGGCGTATGCCTGGTCGGCGCCAGGGTCGCTTGGATGAGCGGCGCGAATCGTTGCGGTTCGTGCAATGCCGACGACGGGCCCGAGGCCGGGTCGCGTGCACACCAGCGGCTGGGTCGTGAAACCGTACCCGCGTCGCTCGGGGACCAGGATCTCCAACGCATTGCACACCGTCGGTGTATCGATGGACTTCAATTCGGCGATCAGGTCGGAGGTCAACTCGAACATCTCGGCATCCTAGGACTCCTGACCGGATGGGCTCCCTGACGGCCGGAGCGCCCTCGATTGGTCCACGGGTGTTCGCCGCCGACAAACGCCGGAGTTCCGGCAGCCGCCGTGTCCAACTAGGTTCAACGCACGACCGCGCAGGGGCGCGCGTCCGAAGGGGAACACGATGGAACGCAGCACTGAGCGCATCTTGACGACACATGTTGGGAGCCTGGCTCGGCCGGTGTCGCTGCTCGACATCATGAAGGAGAAGGAGAACGATCGGCCGTACGACCACGACGCGTATGACCGTGAAGTGAAGGCCGCGGTCGCCGACCGGGTCCGTCGTCAGGTCGAGTGCGGCATCGACATCGTCGCCGACGGCGAGATGAGCAAGGTGATGTTCGTCGACTACGTCAAGGATCGTCTCGGCGGTTACGAGGAAGACGAAGCCCCGAAGTCGCAGCCGGCCAGCTGGAAGGCCGAGATCGACATGTTCCCGGAGTACTACGCGGACTACATGAAGAAGTACTCGTCGACCGTCGCCCGGCGCAAGACGATCGTTGCCACGGGTCCCATCACATACATCGGTCAGGACCTGCTGAAGATCGACATCGACAACCTCAAGGCCGCCGTCGAAGGGCTCGACGTCACGGAGATCTTCATGCCGTCCAACGGTCCCTCCGGGTTCGGTGACAACCGGTACTACTCCACCAGGGAGGAGTACGTGCAGGCGGTTGCCGAGGCGATGCGCGAGGAGTACCTCGGCATCGTCGACGCTGGATTCATCCTTCAGATCGACGACCCTTGGCTGATCGGCGCGTTGTCCGACCCGACCAAGCCGATCGAGACCCGCGAGCAGACTGCATCGCAGCACGTCGAGATCGTGAACCACGCGCTGCGCGGGATACCAGAAGACAAGGTTCGTCACCACACGTGTTACGGGTTGAACCACGGCCCACGCCTGACGGACATCGACTTGAAGGACGCCATGAAGTTCGCCTTCAAGATCAACGCCGGCGCGTACTCGTTCGAGGTGATGAACCCGCGGCACATGCACGAGTGGCGTCAGCTCGAAGAGATCGGCGTACCGGCGGGGAAGGTGCTGATTCCTGGCCTTCTGGGGCATGCCAACAACTACGTCGAGCATCCCGAACTGATCGCCGAATACATCTGCAACTATGCGTCGATCGTCGGCCGCGAGAATGTGATCGCCGGAGCCGACTGTGGCTTCTCTTCACGAGCGAGCTACGCACCTGAGGTGCACCCGACAGTCGTTTGGCCGAAGTTCCAAGCGCTGGCGGAGGGTGCGCGCATCGCCTCGGCGAGGCTCTGGAAGTAGAGGCCTGTCTCTCCGAGATCACGCGGGCACGACGTATGTGACAGATTCGCGGCGTGACCAGCCACGTCCCACGCACTGATCGTCGCGAAGACGGTCCACTGCTGTCCGGTCGAGGAACGTTCATCGACGGCCTGCGCCTTCCCGAGCTCGACGATGCGCTCCACGCCGTGTTCGTACGTTCGATCGAGCCACACGGTCGGCTGATGTCGATCGACGCGGCCGAGGCAATGGCAATGCCAGGCGTCGCCGCAGTGTTGACCGGAGACGACCTGACCGACGTGTGGGTGCTCCCACCTCGGCTGCCGATGATGAACCAAGCGATGGTTCGCCCGATGATGGCGCAAACCGTGGTGCGGTTCGTCGGTGAGCCCGTCGCCGTCGTGTTGGCCGAATCGCGAGCCCAAGCAGTCGACGCTGCCGAAGCGGTGATCGTCGAGACCGAAGCGTTGCCGGCGGTGATCGACCTCGACGAAGCCCTGCGCGGCGACCTACTGGTTCACGAAGATGCCGGCACCAACGTGTCGTTCGAATGGTCGTTGCCGGAGTTCGAAGCCGATCCGTTCGCCGAATGCGATGTGGTCGACGAGTTCACGATCCGCCATCCGCGGTTGCACGCGGGCGCGTTGGAACCGCGCGCCGCAGCCGCGGCTTGGGGTCCCGACGGACGATGCACCATCTGGGTGTGCTCGCAACGACCTGCCGGCGCAAAGTACGTCATCGAATGCGCACTCGGTCTGGAACCTGGAACGGTGCGCGCCATCGCCCCCGACGTCGGCGGCGGGTTCGGCTCCAAGGGTGGATATGGCTGCCAGCCAGAGGACGTGATCGTGGCATGGTCCTCGCGCCGGCTCGGCCGACCCGTGCGCTGGGTGGAGACCCGCTCGGAATCGATGCTCGCGATGGGCCACGGCCGGTCGTCGAGGCACCATGTCCGTATCGGTGGTACTCGGGACGGCAGGGTGTTGGCGTACGAGGCGTCGGCCCTTCAAGACAGTGGCGCGTACCCCGCGATGGGCACCTTCATCACGACCAACCTGCGCAACTCGGGCACGGGCGTCTACGCGATTCCGGTGGCGCGAGCCAGCGGGCGATCGGTAGCGACCAACACGGCTTCGACCATGGCTTTGCGCGGAGCCGGGCGACCCGAGGCGTCGTGCGATGTCGAGCGGGCGATGGATCGCTATGCGGCGCTGATCGGGCTCGATCCCGTCGATGTACGCCGCGCCAACCTGGTGCCTGCCGACGCGTTCCCGTACAAGACGGCTGTCGGATCGACCTACGACAGTGGCAACTACGTCGAGGCGCTCGACAAGTGTGTGGAGGTTGCAGGCTACGACGCGTTGCGCGCCGAGCAGGCCGACCTACGCGCCCGCGACGGCTCGACGCGTTTGGGAATCGGCGTGAGCTGCACCGTGGAGATCACTGGCGGCGGGGAGGGCGAGGACGCGTCGGTGTCGGTCGACGCCGATGGTGCAGTCACAGTCGTGATCGGCACATCGCCACACGGCCAGGCACACGAGACGACGTTCGCGGCCGTTGTCGGCGGCGAGTTGGGAATTCCCTCCGAGCGGGTCCGTGTGCTGCACAGCGACACGGCCTTGTCGCCTACCGGCGGAGGAACCATCGGGTCGCGGTCGGCGCAGCTCGGCGGATCGGCTGCGTATGGCGCGGCGCGGGACGTGATCGAGTTGGCCAAGCAGGCCGCGGCCGAACGACTCGAGGCAGCGGCCGCCGACATCGTGTTCGACCGTGCCATCGGCCGATTCCACGTCGCGGGGACGCCGGCACGCGACGTTGGTTGGACCGATCTCGGCCCGCAGTCGGCCGAGCATCGATTCAAGCCGGCGGGCGGCTCCGGAACGTTTGCCTTCGGAGCGTGTGTCGCCACGATCGAGCTCGACATCGAGACCGGCGCAGTGCGGGTCCGGTCGCTCGTCGCCGTCGACGATGCCGGGACCCTCCTACAGCCGCAACTGGCGGAAGGGCAGGTACACGGAGGCCTCGGGATGGCCGTTGCAGCGGCGTTGTACGAGGAGATGGTCTACGACGCCGATGGCGTGCCGAAGACGGGCAACTTCGCCGACTATGCGCTGGTGTCGGCGGCAGAGCTGCCGAGCTTCGAGACACACGAGATGGAGACGCCGTCGCCGTGGAACCCGCTCGGTGTGAAAGGCGTGGGGGAGTCGGGCACTGTCGTGGGCACGCCCGCTCTACAGAGCGCCGTGCTCGACGCACTGCGAGAATTCGGAGTCGATCACCTCGACCTTCCGTACTCGCCGTTGCGAGTGTGGGAGGCGCTGCAAGTCAGGAGGAAGTGATGAGAGTTCTCACCAGCCATTTCATGAGTTTGGACGGCGTCGTGCAGGCGCCCGGTGGAGCGCAGGAGGACACCGACGGCGGCTTCGCCAACGGTGGATGGTCGATGCCGTACTTCGACGCGGCCACGATGGGAGCCGCGATCGGTGGCGTGATGGAGCACACGGAAGCTTTGCTTTTCGGACGACGCACGTGGCAGACGATGGCTGCCGCCTGGCCGGGGCGCGCCGGTGACGAGTTTGCAGACCGGATGAACGCCATCCCCAAATATGTCGCGTCGCGGACCTTGAACCAGGAGGATCTGTTCTGGTCGAACTCGACGTTGCTGCCACCGCACGACGCGCTCGGTGAAGTGCGCAGACTCCGCGAGCACGACGGTGGTGATCTCCTCGTGATGGGCAGCCCGACCTTGACCAGGCTGCTGACCGAGAACGACCTCGTCGACGAGTATCTCCTGATGATCGAACCCGTCCTGGTCGGCGGCGGCAAGCGACTCTTCCCTGACGACGGACAATCGCGACCCATGGAACTCGTGTCGACCACGACGAGCAGCACCGGCGTCCTCGTCTGTACGTACCGCCCGATGCGATGAGCGCCGGCCTCGAAGGTCGCCGCTGTGGGTGCGGAACGCTCAGACAGCGCATCGGCCGGAAACCGCGCCCGTGAATAGTTGCTCGGGCGCGGAACTAGACGTCGGGTGGCTGAAATCGCGCCCGAGGAGCGTTGGAGCTGCGCGGTCGGGATCACTCGTGCAACCTCACGGGAACCGTGTAGCACCCTCTTGGTATCGTCGGCTCATGCCCCGCCTCGATCCAAAGGAGCGGGCCGGTCTTCCCGACCGTGCGTTTGCGTACATCGATTCGCACGGCAAGCGCCGGCTACCGATTCACGACGCCGCACACGTCCGCAATGCGTTGGTTCGCTTCGGGCAGGTGACGTTCGAGGACGAAGCAGCCCGCGAGCAGGCCCGGATGCGGCTGCTGAACGCCGCCAAGAAGTTCAAGATCGTTCCGGTCGGCTTCATTGCCGGGCAGTTGCAGACCGAGCGCGCCCTCGGCGGACGCGGCGGTGCCGTAGCGCTACCGTCCGGCTTCGTCACCATGATGATGACCGACATCGAAGGCTCGACGGGGATGGTGCAACAGCTCGGGCCGCGGTACCGGGAGATCATCGATCAGGTGTGGGCGATCCTTCGACGTGGGGTCGCGGACGCCGGCGGTCACGAGGTCGAGGCGCGTGCCGACGAGTTCTTCGCCGTGTTCGAGTCGCCACGGTGTGCTGTCGACGCTGCGGTCTCCGTGCAGCGCGAACTGCTGGCTCGTACCTGGATCGAGGGTCTCGATGTACGGGTGCGAATCGGGATCCACAGCGGTTACCCGACGTCGACGGACGACAACTACATCGGCATGGACGTCAACACCACGTCGCGGATCACCGCCGTCGGGCACGGCGGTCAGGTGGTCGCGTCAGCCAATACCCGCGAGGGAGTGAAGGCGTCGGCTCCCAGCGGCGTCAGCTTCAAATCGCTCGGTACGCACAAGCTGCGTGGCCTGCCGGATCCGGTGCCGTTGTACCAGGTCGCAGCCAAGGGCCTGCCGACCGGTTTCCCGCCGCTGCGCAAATCCTGACCTCGACGAGCCGGGGCTATGGGATGACTTGATCTCCGGAGGGCTTCCAATGTTGTAGCCAGGGCTCCTCCGGCCAGTTCTCGGCGGTCGCCATGATGGCGTGCATCGTGCCTCCGTCGATGTGCTCGCGGATGATGTCCGCGTGGCCGGCGTGACGGGCCAGTTCCTCGATGAGGTGGAACAGCACCCAACGGACCTCCCACGCGTCGAGATCCTTCTGGAAGAACGGAACATCTTTGGGTACCGGGACATCCTGGCTGAGATCGGCGATGCCGGCGATGGTCGCCTCGGTGTATCGCCCGCATTCCACGCTCGCGTCGAGCAGCTCCTGCAACGTCTCATCGGGGCCCATGACGAAAGCATCGGCGTACCCCGACAGGTCGAACGGCTCCTGTGGCACGCCAGCGACCTTGTCGATCCAACTGCGTTCAGCGCCTGTCGCATGCTTGATCAGGCCGCCAACGCTCAGGGTGCTGACGGTCGGCGTTGCGCGAGCTTGTTCGTCGGTGAGACCGAAAGCGGTCAGACGGATGCAGTTGCGCTGTTGTTCGAGAAAGGCGAGCAGATTGGCGCGTTCGCCCTTGGCAGCGGGTGTGTCTCCAGGCATGTGATCTTCCTCCTTCAGCGCGGGCTCACCAGCAAGTATGTATCTGTAAACAGGTCATCCAGTGTCCTGGTTACAAGGATTCAGGCCAGTCGTGGCCGACCTGGCTCTGGCCGGCATCGCTGTACACGGAGAGGTAGTGCGTCACGACGACTCCCTCACTGACATAGCGGCGGACAGGATCGAGGAATCGGTCGGCGTTGACGGTGGTGCGCCGGTGCTGGCGCAGATGCTCGCCCCACGACTCGACGACGAACGTCTCGATGAACTGATCCGGTGCGGCGAGGTCGCGGAACAGCCCCCAGCGGTAGGCGCCCGTCCGTCGCCGATGTCGCTCGACCAGACGCATCGCGTCGGCGAAACCATGCACATCCTCACCGGGAACCTCGTAGGTGACCGTGACCAGCACCGGCCCGTCGGTCGGGTGCGGCACGATCGTCACCGTCGGGTCGTCGGTGGGGACCATCCGGAGATCGAGACCGGCGAGCGAGCCCAGTGGCCAGCGTCGGCCGGCGACGGCGCTCAGTACGAGGGCCAACGCGGCGATGATGTGTGCTCCGGTCAACGACGCTTCGGCCAACGCCCCCCAGACCGCACTCCCGATGGCGACTGCGCCGGCCAGCACGAGCATGTACAGACCCATCCCGCGGGCGCGCACCCACTCGGGCAATGCTGCGAAGGACGACACTCCCGTGCTCGTCAGCGCGGTGGCCCACGCCAGGCCGCCGATCAACATGGCGATGCCGATCGCCCAGGTGTTCTGGCTGACGCCCTCGACCACGAGGGCCGCTGCCAGCGCCACCGACGATCCGAGCACGAGCTGATCGTGGTCGAAGCGAGCATCGATGCGCGGACGAATCACTGCCGCACCGGCCGCGCCGATCCCGAAACATCCGAGCAGCACCCCGTATCCGCCGCTGGTGAGGTGGAGGCGACCGCGAGCGACGACAGGCAACAATGCCTGGAGCGCCGCGGCCGGGAAGGTGAAGAGCGCTGTCCGATTGAGCACCGTCCGAAGGGCGGGCGCATGGACGGCGTAGCGAAGGCCGGCGCGGATCGCCCCGCTGAACGTTTCTGCCGGCATCGTGACCTCAGCGGGAGGTCGCTTCCACCACACCAACACAGCGACGATGGCGAGGAACGACACGGCGTTGAGCAGGAACACCCAACCTGGGCCCGCGATCGCGACGACGAGACCGCCGATGGCCGGACCGATTGCCCGACCGACGTTGAACGTGAACGTTCCGAGGGCGAACGCTTGACGGAACTCGCTGGGCGGCACCAGGTCGGGTTGGATCGCCTGGAAGGCAGGAAACGTGAGGGCTGCACCGAGGCCGAGGCCGAACGTCAGGGCCAGCAGACTCGCGGGAGTGACGACCTCGAGGAACGTCATTGCTGCCAGCACTCCCGCGCAGGCGAGCATCCACAATTGGCCGCCGATCAGTAGCCGTCGCCGGTCGAAGATGTCGGCGAGCGCCCCACCGGGCAACCCGACGAGCAGGACGGGGAGCATGCTGGCCGTCGGCACCAGCGCGATCAGAAAGGGGGACGCACCGAGATCGCCCATCAGCCACGCCGATCCGACGCTCTGCATCAACGTGCCGATGTTGGATGCGAGTTGAGCGATGAACAACGCCCGGAAGACCGGATACCTCAGCGGAGACCACGGGGATTGCCGAGCCTCAACGGGTGCGATCTCGGCCTCGCTCATCAACCCGCAACCCTACGCACCGCGGAGGGCGTGTACATCGGCGAATGCCCTAGGGTCCTTTCGATGCTTGAACCTGCGCGGCGAGCGGCCCTGTTCCAGAGGGTCGGGCGCGTAGTACTCGCTGCGCTGCTGGGCGGCTCGCTGGCAGTGCCCGTGCTCGACGGGGCACCTCCTGTCGCCCATGCCGCACCGGCCACGGTCGAGGCGTTGCTCATCGGGGATTCGGTGCTCAACGGGTTGGCTCAGCCCTACAGCGCGGCCGGGCGAGCGGCGCTCGCGGCTCGCCACTCCTTCATCCTCGACAGCGCCGGCTGCCGGCGGCTGATCACCACCAGCTGTCGCATCCCGCCCGGCTCGGCACCCACGAATGCGATCACGGTGCTGCGCGCACGCGCCGGCCAGTACGACCGGGCATTGGTGATTGCGGCGGGCTACGACGACCCGCCCGGTGGCGAGTTCGGTGTCGCTGCCTCGATCGATGTGATACTCGCCGAGGCGCGGCGACAAGGTATTGCCCACGTGATCTGGCTGACCTACCGCGAAGCGGGCGGGGCAGCGAACGCGGAGCGGTTCCGGCAGAGCAACGCCGTTCTGCGCAGCCGCCACGATCCGGAACTGGTGATCGCCGACTGGGCGACGGTGAGTGCGGCGATGCCGTCGAGTTGGTTCTCAGCTGACGGCATCCATCTCGGCGCGCAGGCGTCGGCGGCCATGGGTGAACTGATCGGCGATGCGCTCGATGCGCTCGTGCCACTGCGGTGCACCAATGGGTTGTCGACAGGTACCGAGGTGCCGACCGGAGTCGCCGGCACGACCTCGACCGATGGCGGTCTCCATCTGATGACGCCGGTTCGCGTCGTCGATACGCGCGATCTGCCGGGAAAGCTCGGAGGCGGACGCGTGCTGACCGTGCCAATCGCGGGCTCGAACGGTGTGGCGCCGGATGCGACTGCCGCGGTCGTGTCGGTGACCGCGGTCGAGCCGTGCGCGGACACGTTTCTCACGGCGTACCCGTGCGGCACGACACTCCCGCTGGCGTCCATGGTCAACGCCGACGCGTTGTCGACGGTTGCCAACTCCGCGGTGGTGCGTCTCGGCAACGGGGCGTTGTGTGTCTATGCATCGCAGCCGACCGACGTGCTCGTCGATGTGAGCGGCTGGATCGGGCCCGCCGGCCTCGGGTCGACTCCCGTCGCCCCTGTGCGATTGATCGACACGCGACCTGGTCAGGCTCAGGTCCTCAGTGTTGCTCAGCAACGGCTTGGTGCGGGGCAGGCGCTGACCGTCGATCTCGGACCCGTACTCGTCTCGGATCCTTTCGCGACCGCAGCGACGGTCAACGTCACCGCAGCAAGCCCGTCGAGTGCGGGGTTCCTCAGCGTGCTTCCCGGGCCCTGCGCAGCGGTGGTGCCACCGCCGTCGACGTCGAACCTCAACGTCACGACCGGGCGAAACGTTGCTGCCGCCGCCACGGTCGCGTTGGGCGAGCACCAACTGTGCGTCTACACCAGTACAGCCACCGACGTCATCGTCGATCTACAGGCAACCCACAGCGCCCCTGGCGGCCCAACGGGCGGATCGGTCACTGCTACGGACCCGCGACGCGTCATCGACACACGACAGTCCGCTCGAATGATCGCCGGCCAGACGCTGCCGGTCGAAGCCGATGTCACGGCGGATGGTGTTGTTGCCAACGTCACCGCGGTCGACCCGTCGATCGACGGCTTTCTCACGCTGTACCCGTGCGGCTCGGCGACTCCGGCGGTTTCGAACGTCAACTTCGTCGCCGGTGCGACGGTCGCAAATCGTGCCCTCGTCTCGACCGGCGGTTCCAGCCGGTTCTGTGTCTACAGCAGCGTCGAGACCGACGTGGTGATCGACCTCGAGGCCATCATCCAGCCGAACTGACCAGGTCGACGTCGACCGGCGTACCGCCACCGGGACCGTTGATCGGGACGATGTCCATCGGGCATGCCGATGCGATGACGATGGTGTCGACCTCGGCGCGAAACAGCACGCTGTCGCCGGGTGCAGAGACCGTCGGTTCGAATGTGATGTTGCCGTCGAGATCCCATGGGATGTTCATGAACAGGTTCAACGGAGCGGGCACGGGCGTGTTGCGAGTGATGGACAGCTCGGACAGAGCTTCGGCGAAGTTGGTCGTGCATGCCCGGTGCCCCGGCTCCGCGCCGAGCTGCGCGTAGCGGAACGGATCGCAGGCCGCGATCACGGTGTCGTGCACACCGGGGCTGGTGTCTTCGATCAAGGTCATCATCACGGACCGCTCTTCATCGAGCATCTCGTCGCCGGCACGTGGCCGCAGGTTGCGCCAGCGGATCCGCGAATGCTGCATCGACATGGCGATTTCCGGACGATCTGCGCGCAGTGCCCAGAAGTCGACAACTTGCGTGCCGTGGGTGTTGACGACCCGCACGGTCTCGCCGGCGTTGATACGAACGGCGCGGGCGTGGCTTCCGGGGACGGTGATGGTGGGCATGGGAACAATGTAGTTTCGGGTCGTGCTTGTTGGCCGTCAGTTGCTCGCCAACCGGTATCACAACAAGGGCACCGCCTTCACCGCCGAAGAGCGCGACCTGTACCAACTCAATGGTCTCCTGCCGCCTGTGGTCGAAGACCTCGAGACGCAACTGCAGCGTGTGCGAGCGGAGATCGATGCCGCTCACGGCGACATTGCTCGACACATCTTCCTGCGAGCTCTCCAAGCGAACAATTCCGTGTTGTTCTACCGATTCCTCGTCGACAACCTCGAGGAACTGCTTCCAATCGTCTACACACCGACAGTCGGATTGGCATGCCAGGAGTGGTCGCGCACGTATCGGCGCGAGCACGGCCTGTACCTGGCGTGGCCCGATCGGCATCGCATCCCCGAGTTGCTCGACAACGCGCTGTCACCCGGTGTCGGCGATCCGGACACCGGTATCGATGTGGTCGTCGTCACCGATGGTGAGCGCATCCTTGGCCTCGGCGATCTCGGCGTCGGTGGCATGGGCATACCCATCGGCAAGCTGGCGCTGTACACCGCGGTCGGTGGCGTCGATCCCGAACGGACACTGCCCGTGTTCCTCGATGTGGGCACCGAGAACGAGGCCCTGCTGTCGGATCCGTTGTACCTCGGATGGCGTCACCGTCGGCTCCGCGACGAGGAGTACGACGAGTTGGTCGGTGCGTTCGTCACGGCCCTGAACGATCGCTGCCCGGGCGTGCTCCTGCAGTGGGAGGACTTCGCCCAACGCAACGCCAACCGGCTGCTCAACACACATCGAGACACGATCTGTTCGTTCAACGACGACATCCAGGGCACTGCCGCCGTCGCCGTCGCGGCAATCGTCGGCGGCATGCGCATCAGCGCCACTCCGCTCGTCGATCTGCGTATGGTCATCGTTGGCGCAGGCTCGGCCGGTGTCGGCATTGCCCGACAAGCGGCAAGCGCGCTCGTGTCGGCTGGGGTGCCGGCAGGCGAAGCGCGCGGTCGGTGCTGGCTCGTCGATCGCGACGGCTTGCTGCACGATCGGCTCGACGATCTCCACGACTTCCAGGCAGAGTTCATTCGTCCCTGGGAAGCGGTCGCGCACCTGGCCGACAGCGATGGCCAGATCTCGCTGCTCGACGTCGTTCGTCATGTCGCCCCGCACGCGCTCGTTGGCGTCACAGGCCAACCGGGACTGTTCACCGAAGACGTGATTCGGGCGCAGGCCGACGCCGTCATCCGGCCGATCGTGTTGCCGCTGTCGAACCCGACTCCGAGGGCGGAGTGCATTCCATCGGATGTCCTGGCGTGGACCGACGGTCGCGCCCTCGTGGGAACCGGCAGTCCGTTCCCGGCGACCATGATCGGCACTCGATCCCATCCCGTCACCCAGGTCAACAACCTCTACCTGTTCCCCGGTCTCGGGCGCGGCGTGGTCGCGGTCAGGGCCACCAAGGTCAGTGACGCGATGCTCGGCGTCGCGGCGACCGCCATCGGATCGATCGCACCGCGAGATCCCGACCGCCGCCGCGACCTTGCTGCCCTCGCTGGTACAAGTCGGCGAAGTGGCCGACGCCGTAGCACTCGCAGTAGCACGCCAAGCGGTGGCGGAGGGGCTGGCCGAGCCGCTGCCCGACGACCGGATCATCGAGGTGGTCGAGGCCCACAAATGGCGGCCGCAGTACCGCGACCTTCACCAGTCGACCAGTATTGAGCCATGAACCCGGGTCCAATGCAGCCCAGTCCGTGGGTGCTCGCCGGTGAACCGACCAGTCTGGGTGACCCGACCGGTCTCATCACGCTCGTCGACGGTCAGACGTTCTGCCTCAGCGGCCGCTCGGGCGACTTCAGCACGAACCCCACACACGGGGTGTTCTTCGCCGACATGCGTGTGCTCAGCCAGGCCAGATTGCTCGTGGGTGGGCTGACCGTCGAACCGCTGGCCGTCAGCCTGGCCGACGCCAGCGGCTGCACCTTCGTCGGTCGATCCATCGCCCACCACCAGACGGACCCCCGGATCCTCGTTGTCCGCCGCCGACAACTCGGCTCGGTGTGGCACGAACAGATCGAGCTGCGCAACACCAGTGCAGAGTCGGTCTCAGCAATCGTGGAGCTCGAGGTTGCCTCCGACTTCGCCGACGTGTTCGCCATCAAGGAGGGCCGACCCAGTAGTGAAGGCGAGCATTCACTCGAGGTCAAAGAACACAGCCTGTTGTTCGGCTGGCGGCTCGGCGACATCCATCGCCAAGCAGAGCTCAGCGTCGATGGCCCGCCCGTGCAGGTCTCGACCCACGGCTTCGTGTGGAGTGTCAACATCGAACGCCACGGGGTATGCATGTTGCAACTCGATCTCACGGTTGCCCTCGGCACCTCGTGGATCGAACGGCGGCACCATCACCCCAACCTGCCGAATGCGACCAAACGCAACGAGGGCTGGCTGTCGTCGGTGCCGAAGCTGCGCACCGCCAACCGCCAGCTGAGCGCAGCCTTTGACCGCTCGATCGAAGACATCGGTGCGCTGCGCCTGCATGACCCGAGCGGCCGTCGCAAGCCGGTGATCGCCGCCGGCGCACCGTGGTACATGACGTTGTTCGGTCGAGATGCGCTGATCAGCGCGTACATGGCGCTGCCGATCGATCCAACATTGGCCATCGGTGTGCTCGAGGCGCTCGCCGAACTTCAGGGCCAGGAAGTCGATCTGGTCACCGAGGAGGAGCCCGGACGAATCATGCACGAGACCCGGTATCTCGGTGTCGACGAACCGACATTGGTCGGAGGCAGCACGTACTACGGCTCGGCCGATGCCACGCCGCTGTTCGTCGTGTTGCTCGGCGAGCTCAGTCGTTGGGGGCTCGGAGAGGATGTCTTGCGAGAGCTCCTCCCGAATGCGGACCGTGCCTTCGAATGGATGGAGCAGTACGGCGATCGCGACGGTGACGGCTACATCGAGTATCTCAAGACATCGGATCGAGGGTTGACCAACCAGGGTTGGAAGGACTCGAACGACGGCATCCGGTATCGCGACGGCCGGATCGCGGAACCGCCGCTGGCGCTGTGTGAAGTGCAGGGATATGCATATGCCGCGCACCGCGCCCGAGCAGCGATCGCTCTGCGTCTCGGCGATGCCGACGTGGCGGCGCGCCATTCGCAGCTCGCCAAAGAGCTCAAGACGAGGTTCAATCGAGACTTCTGGCTGGAGGACCTCGGGTGGTACGCGGTCGCTCTCGGACCCGACAAGGAACCCGTCGACTCGCTGACGTCCAACATCGGACATTGCCTGTGGAGCGGAATCGTCGACGACGATCGCGCCGCTGCTGGTTGCCGAGCGACTGATGTCGACCTCGATGTGGAACGGGTGGGGCATCCGTACCCTCGCCGACAACGAGCAGGGCTACGACCCGATGAGCTACCACTGCGGCACGGTCTGGCCACACGACGGCGCGCTGTGTGCGGCCGGCCTGAAGGCGTACGGCTTCGATGCGGCCGCGCTGGTCGTCGCCAATGGATTGCTTGCCGCATCCGAGGCGTGGCAGGGCCGTCTACCCGAGTTGTTCAGTGGCCTCGACCGCCTCGATGTCGAGACTCCGATTCCATTTCCGACGTCGTGTTCTCCCCAAGCCTGGGCGGCGGCGACACCGTTCTTGTTGATGCGGATCATGTTGGGTCTCGAACCGGACGACGAAGTGGGCCTGAAAGTCGAGCCGATCCCCGGCGCAATCGAGGACGACCTGTTGCTGGCCGGCGTGCGCCTCGTCGATCGGCGCTTCAACGTGCGGATCGACGACGGCGCTGTCACGGTCCGCGAGCTGCACGTCGATCAACCGCTCAGCCCGCCGGCGGAAGAAAGCGATGCAGCGCCTCCGCAACGCCGAGCCCGAAACTGGCCGTGGTCAGCTGCACGCCGGAAGCTTGCACAGCGGCGTCGGCGTTAGCGACACCAACGGCAATCGTCGCGATCGCGAACATCGGCAGGTCGTTGGTCGCGTCGCCGATGGCCATGATCGGAGGATGATCGAGGCCGAGATCGGCAATCGCGGCGAGTAGCCCCGACGCCTTGTTGCACCCGGCGGGAGTCAGCGCGATCGAGCCCTTGTTGGTGATGATCGCCCGTCGGCTGTTCGCTCTGTCGCGAATCTCCGTGACGATGTCGAGCCACGACGTCGGAGCACCGATCACGACGTGGCCGACATCGAGTTCGGGCACACCGGCCGCGATCAACGCAGCAAGTAGCTCCGGCTCTGCCGGGTCGGCCAACAACGTCAGTTGGCCCGTATTGACGTTCACCAGTACGCCGCCCTCCTCGCAGACGACTCGGTCCGTGAGTTCGACGATCGTCGGCACGACGCGGCCGAGTTCTTCCCAACGGCGGCCGGTGACGATCACGACATGGTGGCCGGTGGTGCGAGCGCCACGCAGCGCGTCGACTGCCTGGTCAGCAACTCCCACCCCGTCGAAGAGCGTTCCGTCGACATCGACAGCAATCACCATTTCCTGCACACCCCTTCTTACCCCGAGATGTCGGCGGTGTGAACATCGGACGCGCCGGGTTTCGACGGGGGTACCATCGGGTAGAGCGGTCGGGTCGTGAATCGAGAGTTGAAAGGCCTGCAGTGATGAAAGGACTCGTCGTGGCGGCCAACCGGCTGCCTGTCGAAGTCAGTGCCGATGGGCACCTCCATCCCAGTCCCGGTGGTTTGGCGTCAGCGTTGTCATCGGTCACCGCAGCGGGAACGCATTGGGTCGGGTGGGCCGGTCCTGAGGCCGGTCGGCCGAAACCGTTTGACCATGGTGACCTGCGGCTTCACCCCGTCGCGCTCTCCGCCGAGGACGTCGAGCGGTACTACCAGGGGTTTTCGAATGCGATCCTGTGGCCGTTGTTCCACGGTCGTCTGCGACGCGTCGAGCTGAATCGCGCCTGGTGGCACTCGTACCGGATCGTCAACCGGCGATTCGCCTCCGAGGTGTGTCGCATTGCGCCCCAGGGGGGAACCGTGTGGGTGCACGACTATCACCTGCTGTTGGCCCCCGCAATCATCAGGGCCAAGCGCCCAGATCTGCGGATCGGCCTGTTCCTACACATCCCGTTCCCGAATGCACAGCTGTTCTCGATGCTGCCGTGGCGCAAAGAAGTGATCAGGGGGATGCTCGGCGCCGACGTGTTGGGCTTTCAGGTCCTCGAAGATGTCGACAACTTCGTTGCCGCAGCCGAACGGCATGTTGGCGCCCGTGTTCGCGACAACATCCTGTTCGACGGCGTTCACACGGTCGACGTCGACGCCTTTCCCATCTCCATCGACTTCGCCCACTGGAATTCACTCGGCGACAACGCGGACGCGCAGGGTTCGCTGCACCGCAAGGAGCTCGGCGTCGAGTCGGTCTTTCTCGGCATTGACCGGCTCGATTACACCAAGGGGATCTCGCAACGCCTCAAGGCGTTCGGGGAATTGCTCGACGACGGGTCGCTCGACGCGGAGAGATGCGCGTTCGTGCAGGTGGCGGTGCCGAGCCGATCGGATGTGGCGGCGTACGAGGACGAGCGCGAGGAAGTGGAATCGCTGATCGAGGCGATCAACACCAAGCACGCGCGTGCGGACGGGTCAGTTCCGGTCGTCTACATGGACTCGTCGCTCGACGAGTTGGAGATGGCGGCCTGGTTCCGGGCCACCGACGCGCTCGTGGTCACATCGTTGGCGGATGGCATGAACCTGGTTGCCAAGGAGTTCGTGGCGGCACGGGGCGATCTCGCGGCGACGTTGATCCTCAGCGAGTTCGCCGGCGCAGCGCACGACCTCGACGGCGCGCTCATCGTCAACCCGTACGACATCGAGGCCATCAAGCGCTCACTCGTCACGGCGGTCAACATGCCGCCGGCCGAAGGTGAAGCCCGCATGAGGACGATGCGCGCTGCGGTGAAGCACAACGACGTACATCGCTGGGCACGAAACTTCTTGAACCGCCTTGTCTCCGCTGCGGCAGTTCGTCCCGAAGATCTGGCGCTGCAATCCGACACCGGCGAACTGGCCAGCGGCGAAACAATTCGAACGCTCGGATAGAGCGGGCGAAGGAGAACGACAAACATGGACATCGCGATCATTGCCCCACCGTGGCTGCCCGTGCCGGCACCTGCGTACGGTGGAACCGAGGCCGTCCTCGACGAGCTCGCCCGCGGGCTGCAATTCGCGGGCCATCAGGTCCTCATGGTCTGCCACCCGGATTCGCAGTGCCCGGTTCCGAAGGCCTCGGTGATTCCGGCGGAAGACACGCTGCGCATGGGACGTATGAGCATCGAACTGGAACATTCGATCGGTGCCTACGACCTGGTACAGCATGCCGACATCGTCCACGATCACACGCTGGCGGGTCCGGTGTACTCGGCGCGGTTCCCGAACCTCCCTGTCGTCACGACGAACCACAACCCGTTCACGCGGACGTACAACGCCATCTACAGCGCCGTCGTACCGCGGGTCGGCCTCGTCGCCATCTCCGAATCACATGCTTCGTCGACGCACCTGCCCGTCGACGCGGTCGTTCATCACGGGATCAACGTCGAGAACTATCCGTTCGGCGCCGGCGACGGGGGATACGTCGCTCTGCTCGGGCGGATGGTCGCGAACAAGGGCGTGCACCGGGCGATCGCAGTTGCGCGTGCTGCAGGGATACCGCTGAAGATCGCTGCAAAGATGCGTGAACCGCACGAGCACGCGTACTTCGATGAGTTCGTGCAGGCCGCATCTCGGCGACGACGTGATCTATCTCGGCGAGGTCGATGCTGATGGGAAGCGCGAACTACTGGCCTCCGCGGCGGCGTTGCTGAACCCGATCAGTTGGCGAGAGCCGTTCGGCATGGCGATGCTCGAAGCATTGGCCTGCGGCACACCCGTTGTCGGCTGCCCACAGGGCGCGGCGCCGGAGATCGTCGAGCACGGACTGACGGGATTCCTCGGCGACAGCGACGCCGAACTGATCACCGGCCTGATGTCGTTGGATCAAATCGATCGGGCCGTCTGCCGCGAGCGAGCGCGCGAGCGATTCTCGGTCGAGCGAATGGTCGACGGTTATGTCACCTTGTTCGAGCAACGCCGTCGTGGCGGCACTAGTTCACCGCCGCGTCGTGACCTTCCCAGTACGGCGCGCGGAGATCTCGCTTCAACGGCTTGAGCGCGCCGGACAACGGAATCGGTTCGGTCCGGAACTCCACCGACTTGGCCACCTTGTAGCCGGCGATCGTCGTACGAGCGTGCTCCTTGATCTCCTCCTCCGTCGCTGTCTGGCCGGCGCGAAGCACGACGATGGCGTGAACCTGCTCGCCCCAGACCGGGTGCGGAATGCCGATGACTGCAACCTGCTCGACCGCTGGATGGGTCGAGATTGCGTTCTCGACCTCGATCGAATAGACGTTCTCGCCACCGGTCACAATCATGTCCTTGACACGATCGACGAGGTACAGGTACCCCTCGGCGTCGAGATGACCGGCGTCGCCCGTTCGGTACCATCCGTCCCGGAACGCTGTCGCGGTGAGCTCGGGCTGGTTCCAGTACTCCCGCATGAAGTTGCCGCCGCGTGCGCAGATCTCGCCGTTCTCGCCTGGTGCCGCGACCGTGTCGTCCTCGCGCCGGACGCTGATGTTGATGCCGATCATCGGTCGCCCTGCGGAACGCAGGATGTCGCCCCCGCGGCGATGTTCGGCTGCGTTGAGGAACGTCAGCACCGACGCACATTCCGTCATGCCGTAGCCCTGCGAGAGGTTGAGTTTCGGCAGCGCGGTCATGAGCCTCTTCGAGCAATGCGGCCGGCATCGGCGACGCCCCGTAGACCAGATCGCGCAACGACTCGACGCGCTCAGGTCGGAAATCGGGATGGTTCAGCATCATCGCGATCATCGTCGGCACCATCGTCGTCCAGTCGACACGGTAGTGCTCGATGGCTTGCAACACCTGGCCGGGTTCGAACAGTGGCACGAACACCGACGAACCGCCGGTCGCAGGAATTCCGACGATGCCGGCCATCGAGGCCGCGTGGAACATCGGTGTTTGATGCAGGTACACGCGGTCCTCATCGAAGTCGACGGCGAGACCGACGTGGTAGAAGTTCAGCATCTCGGCGCGTTGTTCCAGCAGCGCACCTTTGGCCAGCCCGGTGGTGCCACCGGTGTACATCAGCACCACGGGATCTGTCTCCTCCGGCTCGTCCGGGATGACCGGTTCGCCGGCGGCGATCAGTTCCTCGTAGCGCACGTCGTGCGGGAGGTCGCCGTTGCCCATCAGCACCACATGGCGCAGTGGGAGCTCAGCTCGGACGTCGGCGATGTTGCGCAGCGAAGTGGTCGGCGAACACCTCGTCCACGAACACCACTGTGGTGCCCGAGTCACGAAGGATGTGCTGCAACTCGTTGCCGGCGAGGCGCAGGTTGAGGGGGTTGATGATGCCCGCACCGAGGAAGCCGGCGTGGAACAACTCGAGGTACTGATGGCTGTTGCACGACATCACGGCGAACCGATCGTCGCGGTGCATACCCAGTTGACGAGTCATCCCGTCGGCGAGACGAAGGACCCGGTCGCCGTGCTGTTGGAACGTGGCGTGGTAGTCGCCGTCGTGGTACGCGACGCGGTCGGGCCATCGCTCCATCGCGGGGAAGAACTGCCGGTGGAAGATGAGCTCTTTCATGTGTGTTACCCGCTTGCCGCTGCTGCGGCGTCTAGTTGTTCTTGCGTGACGCCGCAGCGCTTTGCCGAGGCGTCGAGAAGGGCGTCGACCTCTGGCGGTCGTGGAACGGCTGCAATGCCCTGCGCCAGTAGATCGGCTTCCGAGGTGTTCGCCAGCAGGTCGTCGGCGGCGCACCTGGACTTGCCGGGATCCACGCCGACACCGACCAGCGTGTCGTAGAACACGCCAGCGACGAGACCGGTCGGTCGTTCGGTCGGCCCGGCCGGGAGGGTGTCGCCGACGGGAAGCGCGGTCGTCGGCGGGGGAGCAGTGGTCGGCGGCGGAAGCGTTGCCGGAGCCTCGACAGCCGAGGCGGTCTGGGCTGCGGCCGCGGCCGGCTCGTTGTCAGCGAGAGACGCACCGATGACTGCAACGCCGAGGACCGCGATCACCGCTCCACTGATCCAACCCGTCGCGGTTCGACTGTGGCGAGATCCATCCTTCGCGCCGGCCGGCCCCATTGCCAACAAGCCGCGCCGGTCCGCCTCCTTCACCAGGGGTGGCACGACGACCAGAGCCGACAGCAGGGCGACCGCGATGTTGATCGTCACGACGGTGCCGAAGTCGGCGAGCAGTGGTAGCGAGGAGAACATCAGCACTGCAAAGCCACCGAGGGTCGTCAGCGCCGATGTGAAGAAGGCCCTTCCCGTGCGTCGCGCTGCCATCTTCGTGCCCGCCTCCGGGTCGAGCCCGCGTTCGCGTTCCTCCGCATAGCGGGCAATCAGCAGCACCGAGAACTCCGCGCAGGTCGCGACGACCAAAGGGCCGCCGACCGTGGAGAGCGGGCTCAATGTGATGTTGAGCACTCTGACGAGCACCGCCGACGTGCCAACTGCGACCAGGACAGGAATCATCGTCAGCAGCCCGCGTGCCAGGTCGCGATAGCGAAGGACGACGAATGCCGCGACCAGCAGCAGCGCCACAATCGTCAGCTGCGCGCGGTTTGCCGTGATGTTCTCGAGCAACCCGACACCGACCACTGCAAGCCCGCCGGTGGTGGCCGACGACTGTGCCGGCAGCAACGCTCCGTCACCGGGATCGGCGATAGCGGTGTTGACGTTGTCGACAACGGCGGCGCGCTGCTCGAGTGATGACGGACCGACCTGGAACAGCACCTGCGCCGCATTGCCGTTGTCGGCAACCAGCAGACCTTGGAGCGATGCCGGTGCGATGTTGTAGGCCTCGAGCATGTCGAGGCCGGTAGGTGGCAGCGACGTCGTGTTGGGCACTTCGGCCAGCCAGCCGACCGTCGTCGACAGGCTCGACGCACCGGCGAGCTCCTGGTTCTCCGTGGTCGAGCGTTCGACGAGGTCGAACACGAACGCGCCCATCTGATCCGTGAACACACCACTGGACGGTGCGCTCTCGGTCTCGACGAACACCCCGAGAGTGGTGGCGAAGCCGGTCTCGTGCTCCAACGTCCGAGCATTCTTGATCGAGGTGCTCGATTGGTTGGCCCAGTTGATCGGATCGCTCTCGATCTTGGACCCGGTCTCCAGCACCAGGCCGACGATGGGCAGCGCGATCGCAAAGATCACCAGTGGCATCACCGCCATTCGGGGCAGGCTGCCGAGGCGGTCGACGGTTGCCTCGACCCAACTCTCGACAGGCTCCTTCGTGGTCGGCGAACGCCGCTCGCGCGCGCCGATCAACGTGGTCGGTACGACGACACCGGCGATCAACAGAGCGACGATCCCGATCGACAGCAGCACGCCGAAGTCCTGCACCATCGGGACCTTCGAGATCTTGACGGTGAGGAATGCAATGACGGCCGCAATCGTCGCCGCGACCAGCGGCGGGCCCATGTGCAACAGCGTCACTTCGAACGGGTTGCCCGAATGTTCGAGGCCGCGTTCTTCCTCGAGGCGGTTCTGGATCTGGATCGCGAACTCGATACCGAGACCGATGAGGATCGGCAGGCCGGCGATCGTCACGAGCGACAACTTGGTACCGGTGAACCCGAACGCACCGAAGCCCCAGGCGATGCCGACCGCCATCCCCACGAGCGGCAGCAGTCGCCAGCGGACCTTGAAGGCAACCAGCAGGATCACCATCATCACTACGACGGCGATCCCGCCGAGCACCAACATGCCGCCCTGCAAGTAGTCGTTGATGTCGGTGAGGAATGTCGGCGTGCCTGTCACCGTCACCGTCGCGTTTTCGAACGTGCGATCGCGAAGGACGTCTTCCACGGCATTCGATCCCTCGGCCAGGGTGTCGAGCGGGGCATTGCCGACGAGCACAGCCGCCATCACTGCATGTCGGGCATCCGGGATGAACGCCTGGAGCGGCTTGCGAATCACCCGATCACTGTCAGCGGGAGCAACCAGTTGCTTCTGTGCATCGACCGTGAAGCCGTCGTTGCCGAAGAGGAGGAACTTGACCCAGTCGGGGTTGTCCATGTGTCTGCTCGCCTGCAGCGCCGAGTCGCAGCGATGTGATGACTGCGTCTTGCCGGCGGAGCTCGGCAGCCGCGGGGTCGGGTTCGCGGGCAATGGTGCGGGCGATGACCTCACTGGCGACACCTTTGGTGATGAGATCCTGCGTCCATTGCAGCAACGTCACTGGAGACACCACCGATTGGACGGCGTCGCTCTTCAGCATCTCTGCTTCGATCTCACCGAACTGGGTCACGTTGGCGGTCGTGAACAGATCTTCGACCGACGTGCCTTCGTCGACGGTGAACAGGACCACCATGTTCTCGCCGCCGAACAGTTTCTGATAGCTCTCGTTGTCCTTGGCGACCTGCGAGTTCGGATCGATGTAGCTGTCCTGACCGGTGGAGAAGTCGAGCTTGCGCAGTCCGAACCCCATCGCGATCGTGACGACCAGCACAACAGCCGACGGTGGCCACGGTCCGCCTGCTGAGGAGCCGGCCTGTCTTCTTCCAGAACTCAGTCACAGCTGCCAACACTTCACCCAGACGCCCTGCGCCCGCAAGTGCCGTAGTACCTGGCTACAGGTAGTTCGCTGCAGCCGTGGTGACGGCCGCAATGATTGGCTCCCAATCGGCGCCGGGCTGGCGGGTGACGGTGACGAAGTCGTTGACGCCGAACACTGTGGACACGCCACCGGCGGCGAACACTTCAGCGGCGAACGGGATGTCGGCCGCAGCGTCTGCACTGGTGGCGTTGAACATTGCCTCGAGTCTCGTGTCGAGCGTGAACTTCATCGCGTCGGGGTTGGGTGTCGAAGAGGGAGTCACGGTGGCCACGCGATGATCGTACGCCGGTCGGGTCGCTGATGGTTTTGGCGGCGCCGGAAGTGGGTACACCGCCGCATGACCAACGAGCCGACACCGACCGATCTCGTAGACCAGTCTGCCGACGACCTCACCAGTGCCGACGCGACGATCACGGAGGTGCTCGAGGGGTATGCGCAGGGCGGCTTCTCGTCGTCGTTCGTCGTGACCGACGAAGCAGCCTTGGAGTGCGTCGAGTGCGCCAGAATATCGACTGCCGACAAGGTCAAGATGAGCTCTCTGCGCAGGCTCGAGGGCGAATCGGACCCGGCCGACATGGTCGCCGTGGTCGCGTTGACGTGCCCGTCGTGTGGCGCTCGGGGCACAGCCGTGCTCGGGTTCGGGCCGATGTCCACCGAGCAGGATGCCTATGTCATCCAGGGTTTGCGCGACCACCGGGGCGACACGAAGGCACCCGGCAACTCCGCTCACGGCGAGACGACGGGCGACGACTCAGCGCGCGATTGACACAACATTGGCACGGTGCGTACTAGGACCAAGAGCCAATTGCCCGACCAGGTAGGCAGGCTTACCGTTGAGTGAGAGGCGCGCCCGTCCGTGCGCCCGAAAGGGGGAAGACCGTGAAATCACGTGTTGGAATCATCGCCGGGTGTGCGCTCGCCGCAGCCAGCGTCCGTCGCAGTCGGTGCCGGAGTTTCCTACGCCAGCGGCAAGGACCACACTGTCTACCGAGCCGACGTCATGGTCGGTGTTTCGCCGCCGTACACCGGCTCATCGGTCCCACAGACTCCGATCCGTGGGATCAATGGTGGCGGTGCTCCGTGGATCATCGGTGATTCGGAGATCAGGCTTCGTGAGAGCGGCCGAGTCGATGTCGAATTCGAAGGTCTCGTCATCGCGCCATCCGTTGGACCGCCCAACGGTGGCATCAATCCTGTTGCGAACATGAAGGTCACGGTCAGCTGCCTCTCGACCGATGCTGCAGGGGCAGCGAACACTGTCAATGTGTCGAGCGAGACCTTCCCTGTTGATCGAGCGGGCGATGCCAAGGCCAGAGTGCACGTCGATCTTCCGAGCCCATGCATCGCACCGATCGTCTTCGTTGCCAACGGCAACCCGGCAGGCGCGTGGTTCGCGGCGAGCGGCGTCTGAGCGTTTTCATCTCGAGTTCGAGCGACCGTGATCGCGGCATGCTTGCTTCGGTCACGGTCGCTTCATGGACGGTGCTATAACAGGCCGCTATGCGTGTCGCCATTAGCACGGGTGGCGGCGACGCCCCCGGCCTGAACGCCGTCATCCGCTCCGCCACCCTGTGTGCGCGACGGGCTGGGTGGGAGGTCATCGGCATTCGCGATGGCTTCAACGGACTGATGTTTCCCGATCTGTACCGCGAGGGGAGCGGCACGTTCTTGTTGGAACGACACATGGTTCGCGGCATCGGCCACCTCGGCGGAACCGTGCTGGGGAGCACGAACCGCGGGAATCCGTGTCACTTCCCTGTCCAGCAACCGGACGGCAGCTTCGTGTACGAGGACCGCACCGAACACCTCGTGTCCTTGTTCCGCGACGCGGGAATCGACGCACTCATCACCATCGGTGGCGATGGCTCATTGGCAATCGGCCAACGGCTGTACGAGGCGGGGCTTCGAGTGATCGGCGTTCCCAAGACCATCGACAACGATCTCGACAAGACCACCGTCAGCTTCGGCTTCGACACCGCGGTCGAGGTCGCGACCGAATCGATCGATCGTGTCTTCACGACGGCGACGTCGCACAGCCGAGTGTTCGTCGTCGAGGTGATGGGTCGATATGCGGGATGGATCGCGCTCAATGCGGGCGTCGCCGCCGGCGCTCACGCCATCCTGATCCCCGAGATCCCCTTCAGTCTCGAGTCAGTTGCCAGAATGATTCATGCTCGCGAGGAGCGCGGCGCCAGCTTCGCGATCGTCGTCGTGGCCGAGGGAGCGATGGCGAAGGACGGTCATCGTTCCATCATCGCCGAGTCGTTCGATCAGTCAGAACGACTCGGTGGCGTCGGCCACGCCGTGGCCCGACAACTCACCGAGCTGACGGGCAAGGAAGCCAGGACGGTCGTCCTCGGTCACCTGCTGCGTGGTGGCACACCGTCAGCCCTCGACCGCCTGCTCGGCACCAGATTCGGCGCAGCCGCTGTGCGTGCGTTGCAGGACGGGCTCAACGGGGTGATGGTGGCTCTGAACGAGCCACGTGTCGACTATGTGCCGCTGATCGAGGCCATCGGTTCGATGCGCACCGTGCCATTGGACTGCGACACCCTGATCGCCGGACGCGACATCGGCATCTGCTTCGGCGACGACTAGCGACCAGTTGGGGCGGAGCGACGTCCGCCGGCGTTACGGGCACCACCGGTCCGAGGACCGCCGGCGCGTGCCCGCGACTGGTTGGCAGACGCACCTGGGCGCCCGGCATTGCGCGATCCTGCAGCCTGGCCACGACGGCGACCGGGCTGTTGCGCCCGCGGCCGTGAAACGACATCGTCGGCACGCTGTGGACGCGGGGCGACCTTGGGTGCCGACGGGCCCGCCAGTTCGGCGAGCAAGGGGTGCGTCGGGTTGACGTTGGTGACGGTCGGCGTGATGCCGGCCGCACGTGCCAGCGAGCGCACATCGCCTGCCTGATCCGGTGTCATCACCGTGGCGACGACGCCCTCGGCGCCGGCTCGGGCCGTACGGCCTGAACGGTGAAGAAATGCCTTGTGTTCGGCCGGGGGATCGACGTGGATGACCAGGGCGATGTCGTCGACGTGGATGCCGCGGGCGGCGATGTCGGTTGCGACCAGCACGCGGATCTCGCCGCTGCTGAAGTCGGCGAGGTTGCGCTCGCGGGCACTCTGCGACAGGTTGCCGTGCAATTCGACCGCGGGGATGCCGGCGGCGCACAGTTGTTTGGCAAGCTTCTTGGCGCCGTGCTTGGTGCGCATGAAGAGCAGCGAGCGATCGAGTCCCGACGCCAGTGCGCTGACAACCGCTGCCTTGTCGCCGGATGAAACGGCGAGGACGTGGTGGGTCATGGTGTTGACCGACGAGACTTCCGGGTCGACCGAGTGAACGACAGGGTTGACGAGGTACTGGCGAACCAGTCCGTCGATGGCCTTGTCGAGTGTCGCCGAGAACAGCAACCGCTGGCCGCCGACGGGCGTCGCATCGAGGATGCGCTTGACGCCGGGCAGGAAGCCGAGGTCGGCCATGTGATCGGCCTCGTCGAGCACGGTCACTTCGACCGCGTCGAGGCGGCAGTGTCGTTGTCCGATGAGGTCCTCGAGGCGGCCGGGGCAGGCCACGACGATGTCGACACCCTGGCGAAGCGCCGAGACCTGCGGGCCCTGGCCGACACCTCCGTACACCGTCGCAACGCGCATCGACATGGCCTCTGCGAGCGGCTTCAGCGACGTCATGACCTGGTTGGCCAATTCGCGGGTGGGAACGAGGATGAGGGCCCGGGGACGGCCACTTTCGCGGCGCTTGCCGCTTGCCGCGAGACGGGCGACGATCGGCAGTGCGAAAGCAATGGTCTTGCCGCTGCCTGTCTTGCCGCGGCCGAGAACGTCGTTGCCCCTCAGCGAATCGGGAAGCGTCGCCGATTGGATCGGGAAGGCAGTCAGAACGTCTCGATCCGCAAGGACCTTGATGAGTTGGGCGGGGACGCCGAGGGCGACGAAGTCGGTGATGTAGTCGATGGGAGCGACTGGCTCCGTCGTCGGCATCGGTGCCGCAGTGCGCGTCGCGAAGCCTTGGTCGGCGGGTCGCACGGTGCGATCTCCGCCGCCGTTGCGTCCGCCGTTGCGACGGCGCGCGCCGCGACTATTCGAGGTGGATGTGGTCATTGTGGGGGATTCCTTTATGGGTTGTTGGCCGTGGATGCAAAGACCAACAACTCGCTGGAATCACTGTGCGCTCGAAGCGCTGCACTCGACCGCGGGATACGTGTTCGTAGCACCGCCGTCGGACAGACTATCGCTGAACTGGCTGAATAGGACGGATGGCTACTGCAGGGGCTCGAGCTGGATCGTGTGGATGGGGTCGAGTCCCATCATCGGCCGTTTGATTCGTCGAAACGGGATCCTGGTCATGTCCACGGTCGCGCTCCCAGGTCCGTCGCAACGCACGATGTGGGTAGCGATCGGGGAGAAGCCGCCCATGAAGTGTTGCATGCTCTTGACGACGACGATGTGCCGGCGCTGAAGATCGATGTCGTGCTCGGTGAAACAGTGAGGGCTGAACACCTGTTGACGCCGCGACGTGATCACTACGTCGATGCCACCGATGCGCACCGCGGCTGTCTTGCCGAGTGGTTCGCGCGGTGGACCCTGCCCGAACAACGCTTGCATTGCGTCGTCGCGGACCGAGGTCACTTCGACATCGGCATCGACGGGCGGGCCAGAGAGTCGGCCGGCCTTCCCGCCGATTCGCAACGGCAACCTGGCTCCGACTCCGGCATCGTGGCAGGCGCGGACAGCCATCGGATCCCAGATCATTCCGAGGGTGGCATCGGTGACGCCGCGTTCGATCAGTTCGGCGAGGATGTATGTCGAATCGCTTGCTGCACCGGCACCCGCGTTGTCGCTGCGGTCGGCGATCACCACCGGACCGACGGGTTGGCGCAAGGCCTCGTCGATGGCCTCGCTGACACCGAGGCCGCTCCATGTGTTGCCGGCCACAATCGCCAAGAAGTTGGTTGCAACCTCGTCCAGCGTCTTGTCAGCGAGTGCTTCGTCGTTGTCGGTCGTGATGACGACGGAGGCACCCATGAACGGAACGTCGGATCCTTCGAAGCCGTGATTCGCCGACACCATCAAGACGCCCGGTCTCCCTTGTACGTCGCGGCTGCGAGAGACGAAGGATCGCATCGGTTCCTCCGTCGTCGGGAACACGCCCGTCGCCGGGACTCGAAAAGCGCGTGTGATCGGGCGAATGACACCGCGGGCGATTTCGCTCAGCACCGGCAGCATCTCCCACGCCCGCTGCGCGTAGTCGATGTGCGGGTACTCGCGGCACGACACGGTGAGATCCGCGTTCGAGCACATTGCGGAGGTGACATTGGCATGCAGATCGAGCAGGACGCCGATGGCGACGTCCCGACCGACGATGCTCGCGCACCGCAGCGATCAACACCCCTTCGCAGTCGTCGATCGCCTCAGCCATCTGCGCGCCGTGCAGGCAGAGAAAGACGATGTCGACAGGCATCGACGCTCGCAGCCCGTCGAGGATCTGCTCGCTGATCTGGCGCCACGCAGCAGCGGTCGCGGGCGCGCTCGGTTCGGCGTTGAAGAACGGTCCCGCCACCACCTCCATCGATGCCGACCCGGCCAGCCGGCACGCCTCGCCGTATCCGAACCCGTCCGCGTCGTGCGGTTTGTCGGCTGACCAGTCCCAACGCTCGAACGACCGGAACGATGTCGGGATCGGTGAGAACGAGCTGGACTCGTGTTGCACGCCGGCGATGTAGATCCGCATGTGATCCGACGCTACGTCAGGGGCTGAGCGTTGGGCGCCAGTCGGGCGAGCCGAAGCCGAAGCCTGCGGCTTCGATCGCCGCGCCAACCTGGAAGACGCTGACGTCCTCGTAGGTGCGCCCGACGATCTGCACTCCGGTGGGCACGCCGTTGGCCGCCTTGCCCGGATGGCACCGACATCACCGGGCATCGGCTGAAGAGGTTGAACGGCAATGTCATCATCGCCATGATGTGGTGCTGTACAGCCTGGCCCTCGATGACGACCGCTTCGTCGACGTAAGGCGTTGCCCGCCTGCAGTCCGGTGGTTGCAACTCGTCGGGCACAGCAAGATGTCGATGTCCTCGAACAAACGACCCAGCGGATCCCACAGCGCAGTCTCCTCGACCAGTCCCTCGTAGAACGTGAGCTCGGTCTTCATCGTCGACGACGAAGGCTCGTGTGTAGTCGTTCAACTGATCGCCGGCTTCGGCTTCGATCTCGGCGATACCGGGACCGAAGATCGTTCCGAAGTGGGCCCGCGCGGCTTGCCAGATGCGCTCGGTGGTCCACGGCAACTCGACCTCGTCGACGGTTGCGCCGGCACCGCGGAGTGCGTCGGCAACCTTGCGAGTGTTGGCCACAATGTCGGCGTCGACCGGCCAATCGCCCAGCGTCGATGCACAGCCCGATTCGCATGCCGGCGGCGCCCATCGGTTCGTTGGGGATCTGCGGTGGATCGCGCAGCGAGACGATGTCGCGCCAATGCGGTCCGGCGATCACGTTCTCCAGCAGGCCACAATCAGCGACGGTGCGCGCCAGCGGACCGTCGTGGCAATACTGGTCGAGGTGGTACGGGGCCAACCCTGGTACTCGGCCGAACGGAGGCTTGAAGCCGACCACTCCGGAGAACGAGGCAGGGATGCGGATCGACCCGCCGATGTCGCTGCCAGTCGCGAGCGGTGCGAAACCGGCAGCGAGTGATGTACCGGACCCGCCCGACGATCCACCTGAACTGAACTCGGTGTTCCACGGGTTGCGCGTCACACCCCACAGCCGGCTGTGGGTGAACCCGGCACAGCTGAACTCTGGAGTCGCCGTACGAATGTGGATGATTCCGCCTGCGCTCTGGATCCGCTCGATGATCGGATGGTCGTATTTGGCGATCTCGTCCATCAGCGCCAACGAGCCCTGCTTCCACGAGCGGCCTGCCATCGGCTGCTCCTCCTTGGCGGCGACGCACAATCCTTCGAGCGGGCGGGGCGCGTCGCCCTTGCCGAGATATCGCTGCTCTGCGGCGCGCGCCTCGGCGCGGGCCTCGGAGTATCTGCGATCGACGACAGCAGCGAGCGGCGAGTCGTACGTCTCGACCTGCTCTATCAGGCTGTCGACGTGCTCCACCGGCGACAGATCGCCGCTACGGAACAGATCGAGGGTCTCGTGTGCGGAGAGATACGGCAGGTCGGACATCGAGCCCAGTATTACCGCGTCGCTCAAGCGACGATGTTGACCATTCGGCCAGGCACGACGATGACCTTCTTCGGCGTCCCACCGGCGAGCAGTGCAGCGACCTTGCCGTCGGCCAACGCGGCCGCCTCGACGCCGGCGTTGTCGAGGTCGGCTGCGACGGTGATGTGGCTGCGTACCTTGCCGTTGACCTGCACCGGGTACTCGACGGTGTCGGCGACCAAGAGCGCGGGATCGGCGACGGGGAATGCCTCGTATGCCAGCGAATCGTCGTGGCCGAGCTTGGCCCACAACTCCTCGGCAACATGTGCCGCCAGCGGTGCAACCATCAGCACCAGCGGCTCGGCGACATCCGGCGGGCAGCCGCCCAACTTGGTGAGATGGTTGTTCAACTCGATCAGCTTGGCGATCGCTGTGTTGAACCGCAGCGCGTCCATGTCGTCGCGCACGCCGCTGATGGTGCGGTGGAGCAGCCGTTGCGTGTCGGTATCGGCGGGGGCCGTGAGGAGTGCCAGTTCGCCGGTCTCCTCGTCGACGATGTTGCGCCACAGCCGCTGCAGGAAGCGATACATCCCGACGACGTCGCGGGTTTCCCATGGACGCGATGCGTCGAGCGGGCCCATCGCCATCTCGTACAGCCGCAAGCGTGTCGGCGCCGTAACTGCCACAGATGTCGTCGGGTGTGACGGCGTTCTTCAGGCTCTTGCCCATCTTTCCCCACTCGCGTGTGACAGGCATGTCGTTGAAGAAGTAGCCGCCATCGCGTTCGACGATGTCGGTGGCCTCGACATAGATCTCGCGGTCGTCCTTGTAGGCGGCAGCGAGGATGTATCCCTGGTTGAACAGGCGGTAGTACGGCTCCTTCGACGACACGTGGCCGAGATCGAACAACACCTTGTGCCAGAACCGCGAGTACAGCAGGTGCAATACCGCATGCTCGACACCGCCGACGTACAAGTCGACGCCACCGGGATGCTCGTGGCCGTTGTGGCCCTCGGGCTGCGGCCCCATCCAATACTCCTCGACCTCGGGATCGACGAACTTCTGCTCGTTGGTCGGGTCGAGGTACCGCAGCTCGTACCAGCAACTACCGGCCCATTGTGGCATCACGTTGGTGTCGCGTCGGTAGGGCTTCGGGCCATCGCCCAGGTCGAGTTCGACGTTGGTCCACCACTCGAGCCGGTCGAGCGGACTCTCCGGGTTGGAGAACTCGTCGTCGGGATCGAAGGTGCGCGGCGAGAAGCTGTCGGTCTCCGGCAGCACCAGTGGCAGCTCGCTGTCGGGCAGACCATGAGGATTGCCGTCGAGGTCATAGACGATCGGGAACGGCTCGCCCCAATAGCGCTGCCGGCTGAACAGCCAATCGCGCAACTTGTAGGTGACTGCAGAGCTGCCGCAACCATTGGCCTCGAGCCACTGGTTGGTCAGCCGTTTGCCCTCGGTGACGCTGGTGATGCCGTCGAGGTCGAGCGAACCGTTCGAGCTGTTGACGTACGGGGCGTCGCCGATGAACGCCTCGTCCCAGGTCGACGTGTCGAGGCTGCGGTCGGGAGGCTGCTGGATGGCAGGGATGGCCAGGCCATAGAGACGGGCGAACTCGAAGTCGCGCTGGTCGCCGCAGGGCACGGCCATGATGGCCCCGGTGCCGTAGCCCATCAGCACGTAGTCGGCAATCCAGATCGGGATCGCCTCGCCGTTGAGCGGGTTGATGGCATACGTGCCCGTGGCGACACCGGTCTTCTCGCGGGTGTCGTCCTGGCGGTCGATGTCCTTCTTCGATGATGCCTGGTGCCGGTACTGGGCGACGACCTGACGGCGGTCGGGTGTCGTCAACGCATCGACCATCGGGTGCTCAGGTGCCAGCACCATGAACGTCGCCCCGAACAGCGTGTCGGGACGGGTCGTGAACACACTGATCGGGCCGGCAGGGGACTGGAAGTGAACTGTCGCGCCCTCGCTGCGACCGATCCAGTTGCGCTGCATTGCCTTGATTGCATCGGTCCAATCGAGCAGGTCGAGGTCGGAGATCAATCGATCCGCGTATGCGGTGATCCGCATCATCCATTGGCGCATGTTGCGCTTGAACACCGGAAAGTTGCCGCGGTCGCTGCGACCATCGGCGGTGACCTCCTCGTTGGCCACCACCGTGCCGAGGCCAGGGCACCAGTTGACCGGCGCATCGCTGACATACGCCAGGCGATAGCCCTCGATGATCTGGTTGCGCTCGGCGGGTGGGATGTCCTTCCATCGCCGGCCGTCGTCGACCGTCCGTTGTCCGGACTCGAACTGTTCGATGAGTTCTTCGATCGGTCTGGCCCTGCCGCCTTCTGGGCCCGCGTCGGTGTCGTACCACGAGTTGAAGATCTGCAGGAAGATCCACTGCGTCCACCGGTAGTAGGCGGGGTCGGTGGTGCTGACGCTGCGGCGACCGTCGTGACTGAGACCGAGGCGGCGCAACTGCCGGCGGTAGTTGGTGACGTTGGCCTCGGTCGTGATTGCCGGATGCTGCCCGGTCTGCACGGCGTACTGCTCGGCTGGCAGGCCGAACGCATCGAAGCCCATCGTGTACATCACGTTGTAGCCGGTCATCCGCTTGTAACGGCTGTAGATGTCGGTGCCGATGAATCCCAACGGATGGCCGACGTGCAGGCCCGTTCCGGACGGATACGGGAACATGTCGAGCACGAATATCTTCTTGGTTCGGCCGGCGAACTTTTTGGGATCGGCGAGCGGCCCGGCGGGGTTCGGGGTCTCGAAGGTCCCGTCGGCGACCCATCGCTCCTGCCAGCGAGCCTCGATGTCCTGCGCGAGCGCGCCGGTGTACCGGAACTTCGGGGCATCATCCTGGCTTGTCGGCGCCGAACTCATAGTCCAAAGATTCTACGAGGCGGGGCGCCGCTACTACGGTTGTAAATCATGTCTTCGAGCATCAGGTCGTCGTATGTGGGGATCGTCGACCGGATCGTTGCCGCAGCTGACCGACCCACCGGTGTGCGTTTCGTCGGTCCGTCGGTTGCGCCGGCATCCGGAGACTCCTTCGTGCTGTGGCGCGAGCTTCACGACGATGCCGCGCGTCGTCGGTGCTGCATTGCAAGCCCGAGGGCTCGTTCCCGGCGATCACGTCGCGATCCTCGGCCCGACATCGCGGCAGTTGATCACCATCATCCAAGGCTGCTGGCTGGCCGGCATCGCCAGCATGGTTCTGCCACTTCCGATGCGGATGGGTTCGCTCGATGCGTTCATCGATTCGACCAGGGGTCGTATCCGCCACGGTGACGCCAAGTTGCTGCTGATCGACGAACTACTGGCCCCGTTCTACGAGCGAACGATCGGCGATCCACCGATCGAGCTGATGAGCGCAGTGTTGGCAGGTTCGTCGACTGCGCCGAGCGCCGAACGGTTGGAGATTCCCGCGCACGATCCCGAACGGCTCGTCATCCTGCAGTACACCAGCGGATCGACCAGCGAGCCGAAGGGCGTGATGATTCCGGACCGCGTGCTGGCCGTCAACATCGACGCTGCGTGCACCGCGGGAGAGATGGGTGGGCACGAGGTGATGGTGTCGTGGCTGCCGCTTTACCACGACATGGGCCTCGTCGGGTTCCTGTCGATACCGATGACGAATGGTTGCGATCTCGTGCAGGCCGCACCACAGGACTTCCTCGCCAAACCCGGCAACTGGATGCAGTGGATCAGCGACTGGGGCGGCACCGTTACGGCGGGCCCCAACTTCTCGTGGGTGCTGGCGACACGTGCACTCGGTCGGATGAGCGGGCTCGATCTGTCGTCGTTGACGCTTGCGCTCAGCGGTGCCGAGCCAGTCGATCCAAAGGCCGTCGAGGCGTTCGTCGCCGCCGCCGTGCCGTTCGGCTTCAAGCCCGGCAGCGTCTTTCCTGCGTTCGGGATGGCCGAGGTCGCGATCGCCGGTGTGTTCCCACCGCGGCACCGCGGAATGGTCTGCGACTCGGTCGACCGTGTGGTGCTGGAGCGCGATCGAATTGCCAAGTCTCTCGACGTGGCCGACGCAGAGGAAGAGCTCGATGTGCGCCGGATTCCAGTTCTCGGCAAGGCGGTTCCGGGGTTGGAGATGAAGGTTGTCGATCCGGTGACTCGTGACGAACTGCCCGAGCGGCACGTCGGCGAGCTTCTGCTGCGCGGCACGTCCGTGACGCCCGGCTACTACAAGCGTCCCGACGCGACTGCCGCGTTGTTTCACGATGGATGGTTGTGCACCGGCGATCTGGCGTATCTGGTCGATGGCGAGTTGGTTCTGTGCGGGCGAATCAAGGACGTCATCATCGTCGGCGGCAGGAACGTCTTCCCCGAGGACATCGAGCGGGCCTGCGGCACGCTGGACGGCGTGCGCGCCGGCAACGTGATCGCGTTCGGCGTAGAGGGGTACAAGGGCAAGGAGAGCGTTGTCGTCGTTGCTGAAGTTCGCACTGATGATCCGGCGCAGGTGCGCGAGGCGCTCCACCATCGCACCCTCGAGGTCTGCGGTTTGCCGCCCCGCGACGTCATGCTGGTGAGGCCCGGCACGCTGCCGAAGACCTCCTCCGGGAAGCTGCAGCGAGCCAAGTGCCGCGACCTCTACCTGGAAGAAGCCCTCGAACTGGTGTAGCAAAACCCATCCGAGTGTTTCCGGCCCGCTACGCCCCATCCGAGTGTTTGCGTCCACCCCGGGCGGGCTCGAAACACTCGTTCAGGATGCCTGGAGGGCGGCGAGGACGCTGCGCCAGCGGTCGGGGTTGCTCTTGTACGGGGCGTAGAAGCTGATGCGCTGGACCACGTCGCCGTACCGGCGGAGCAACTCCGGCGCAATCTGCTCGGGTTCGGCGACCACTGCGAACGTGTTGAGGATGTCGTCGGTGATGAGGTTGCCCATCTCCACCCAGCCACCCTTCTTCGAGAGCGCGTTGAGCTCCTCGTGCAGTCCCTCCCAGCCGTGGAGTTCGAGCACGCCCTTGTAGGCAGGCGTCGATCCGTAGAACGCGATCTGCTGGCGTGTGCCCGACGTCGGCAGCCTCGAACTCCTCGTCGTTGTTGCCCGTGACGACGAACGACGGCCCGACGATCTCGAACCCTTCCATCGACTTGCCGGCCTTCGCTCTGCCTCGAGCGAGTGCCGGCAGTGTGACCTCGCGCAGATACCGCTCGGTGGTGAACCCGTGACAGATGAATCCGTCGCAGACCTCGCCGGCAACCTCGGTCATGAACTCACCGACCCCGGCCAGGAAGATCCTCGGCACACCGAATCCGTCGAGGTCACCGCGGTTCGGTGTGAAGAACGGCGTCATCAGCGTGTGCGTGTAGAACTCGCCGCGGAAGGCCAGCGGCGTGCCGTTCTGCCATGTATCCCAGATCGCCCGAATCGCCAGGATCATCTCGCGCATCCGCGGTGCGGGATGGCTCCATTCCATGCTGAAGCGCTTGGTGATGTGCGGCTTGATCTGGCTTCCCAACCCGAGGATGAACCTCCCCTTCGAGAAGGCCTGCAGGTCCCAACCGATGTTGGCCAGCGTCATCGGATTGCGAGCGAATGCGACAGCGATCGACGTGCCGAGTTCGAGGTGGTCGGTGTGCTCGGCAGCGAGCAGCAGCGGCATGAACGGGTCGTGTGCGGTCTCCACGGACCACGCCCCGTCGTACCCGGCCGCTTCGGTCTCCTTGGCGCTCGCGGCCGCCTTGCCGAGCTCGTTGCTGACTCCCCCGTCGACTTTCATCGGTCTCTCAGGTGTCCTGGTCTCGTAGGAACTGTTCGAATTCGGCGGCCAGTTCGTCGCCGGTCGGGATGCCGCCGGTGCCGAGTAGGTCGGTCTGTTGCTTGGCCTGGTCGTAGAGCTCCTCGAGCTGATTGACCATCGCCCGGTGCTCGTCGTTGCCGGCGACGAGTTGGTCCAGTCGCTGGCGCTGGATGATGGTCTCTTGGCGAATGGCCGCGGCGTCGACGACGAGCCCGGCGACCTCTTGCAGGCCGGTCAACAACGCCAAGGTCGCAGCCGGGTAGCTCATCGCGCTGACATAGTGCGGAACCTGTGCCCAGATGCCGAGCGAAGGCATCCCTTTCTCGGTGAAGGCATGCTCGAGCACGGCGCCCATGCCTGCCGGCACGTCGACGGAGTTCTTGAGGTACGCGACGCTGTCCACTACATCGGCGGATGGTGAGCTGCTGGAGAGACGAGGGTCTCTGGTGTGTGGAGTGGCGAATGGGTATGCACCGAGCACAACGATCTGACGCACGCCGAGCTCGACGGCCAACGTCGATACGACGTCGGCAAACCTGCGCCATTGCGAGTCTGGTTCGGGACCGCTGAGGGTCAGCACGTCGTGGCCGTCTGCGTCGCGGCCGACATGCAATTCGATGTCTGACCACACCAGTCGAACGTTGACACCCTCGCGGAGTTCCATCGTCGGCCGCCGGGCGCGGTAGTCGATGAACGTGTCGCCGTCGAACGTCGCGAGCGGCCGTACCGCCCACTCCTCCTGCACCGTTGCCATCGCCGCGGCAGCGGCGTTGCTGGCGTCGATCCAACCCGTCATCATGACCACCATGACTGGCTGGTCGAGCGTGGGCAGAGGTTCGTGGAGCACGTACGGATCGTTCATGACAATGCCTCCAGGCATTCGGCCGCCCGCTCCGCCGCGACGTCGATCTGGGCGACGAACGGGTCGAGTTCGGCGGGGTCGCGCGACCCGAGCGCGCCACCGAGATAGCGGTAGTACACGCCCTGCAGAATGCACGCCAACTTCCAATACGCGAACGAGACGTAGAACGGCAGCTGCGAGAGATCCCGGCCGCTCACGGCTGCGTAGCGGGCGACGAGATCGTCGCGATCGAGGAACCCGTCCGCCGTCGTCGCCGAACCTGCCCAGGCGGAGGCTTCGTCGCCCGGCCCGGTCCAGTAGACGTGCAGCAGGCCGACATCGGCCATCGGGTCGCCGAGCGTGCAGATCTCCCAGTCGAGCACCGCGCGAACGTTGCCGTCGTCGCCGACGATGCAGTTGTCGAGCCGGTAGTCGCCGTGCACCAACGTGGCCGGGCCCTGCTCGGGAATGCGCTGCGAGAGCGCGTCGTGGACGTCGTCGATGGCGGGCACGTCGCGTGTCTTCTGGTCGTTCCACTGGCCGTACCAACGCTTCAGTTGGCGGGCGATGTAGCCCTCGTGCTTGCCGAGGTCGTCGAGGCCGCAGGCCTCGAGATCGACGGCGTGGATCAGCGGCCATCGTGTCGACGAGCGACTCGCTGGCGCGCAGTCGTGCCGCGGGTGTCAACGCGGCTTCGGCGATCGCGCCGATCGCGCACGACATGTCCCTCGACGAAACCCATCACGTAGAACGGCGCGTCGTTGACCGACTCGTCGGTGCACAGGCCAAGCGACGGGGCGACCGGCACTGCGGAGGACTGCAGACCGGCGATGATCCGGTGCTCGCGGCTCATGTCGTGAGCGCTGGCCAGTCGGTGACCGAGCGGCGGTCGGCGCAACACGAAAGCGTTGCCGTCGGAGCCGACGACGCGGTACGTCAGATTGGAGTGGCCGCCGGCGATGACGTCGAACGCTGAACGGGCCGCTGCGCCCCGGCGATGTTGGCGCTCCAGCCATCGGTGACCCGTTCAACGTTGATGCCCGACACCTCGTTCATGCTGCCCGTACGGTATCCCGGTATCGTGCCGACATGGCCATCGATGTCACCGACGCAACATTCCAGACCGAGGTCGTCGACCGTTCGCAGACCGCCGCAGTCGTGGTTGATCTGTGGGCGCCGTGGTGCGGCCCGTGTCGCACGATCGGCCCGATCCTCGAGAAGGTCACCGACGCGACCGAACGGCGAAGTGGTCCTCGTCAAGGTCAACGTCGACGAGAACCCGGGTGTCTCGCAGGCGTTCCAGGTGCAGTCGATTCCGGCGGTCTACGCGTTGAAGAACGGTGAGGTCGTCGATGGCTTCGTCGGGGCCCACCCCGAGCACGTGATCCAGGAGTTCGTCGCCAACCTGCTGCCGTCCGAGGCCGAGCGAACCGTCGCCTCGCTGCTGGCCGAGGGCACCGAAGGTGCGTACCGCGCGGCGTTGGAGCTGGAGCCCGCCAACGAGGACGCCATCGTCGGTCTCGCCGAGCTGCTGGTGGCCCGCGGTGAGGCCGAGCAAGCGCTCGCCTTCCTCGCCCGCATCCCCGAGACGCGATCGCACGCGCAGGGTTGCTGCCGCCGCCCGGGTCAGCACGCAGCCGACGCTGATCACCGACGACTACGACGCTCGCCTGACCGATCTGCTCGACAAGGTCAAAGACGACGACGAGGCCCGCCAGCAGTTCGTCGACATCTTGGAGCTGATGGGCCCCGACGATCCGCGCACCGCCGCGCTACCGCAAGCAGCTCACCGCCCGCCTGTACTGACGATTGGGGCTAGGGTTTGACCGTGCCGGTCGAACATCGCATCGAACACCGCGACGGCTACCGCCTGTGGGAAGGTGGCCCGGTGCCGAAGGGCGCCGACGGGATCACCATCGGCGCACTGGTGATCGTGCGCCAGGGCAAGGCGTCGCCGTACCTGCTGCGCCACGAGCTGGTGCACGTGCGGCAGTGGAAGCGGTTCGGTGTCGTCGGCTTCGCCGTTCGCTACCTCGGCCCGTACGCGTTGTGGCGGCTTCGCGGCAAGGACCATCGCGGCGCCTACCTGCGCATCCCGTTGGAGATCGAAGCCGATTGGGTTGCCCGCCGATCGTTGACCACCGCGGTGCGCGACGAGCTCGAGGAGCGAATCGCTTCGTAGGCGATTCCTTCGTAGGGAATCAACGCGGCCCTCGATAGTGTCCGGCTCTGACTTCCCCCAGTAGCCAGAACCGTCTGAGGGGGTCGCCATGGATTCGAGTCTGCCTCGTCCTGCCCCGCCGCGCTCCTTGTTCGATCGGCTTCGCGAATGGGTCGTGTGGTTCGGTCCCGGGCGATTGGCGGCGACCGCGCTCGCGGTGATCGCCGTGGTCGCCGGCGGCACGTGGCTGCTGAAGGCTCACCCAGTCGGGCGGAGGATCATCTGCCGTTCGCGACCACATCGACATCGTCGCCGACCGGTTCGGTCAACGCCACATCGCCGTCGAGTACGACGCTGTCGACTTCGACCGTCGTGTATGTAGCCGGCGCAGTCGCAGCGCCGGGCGTGTACACGCTCGGTGCCTCGGCGCGGGTGACCGACGCCGTGGCTGCTGCCGGCGGAGCCGTCGCCGATGCCGACCTCGAATGTCGTCAACCTCGCCGCGGTCGTGTCCGACGGCGAGCGGATCTACGTGCCCAAGGTCGGCGAGACAATTCCGGTGGTCGTCGGCGGAACACCGCATCGTCGGCGATACGACACCCGCCGGTCCGGTCAATGTCAACTCGGCGACGGCTGACCAACTCGATGTCCTCCCGGCGTCGGCCCGACCACTGCGGCGGCAATCGTCGCCCACCGCGACCAGCACGGACCGTTCCAAAGTGTCGAGCAGCTCGGCGACGTGCGCGGCATCGGCCCGGCCAAGCTCGACGCCCTCCGCGGCCTGGTGACGGTGTGAGCACCGACCACCCCGATCAGAACAGGGCGCGACCGAAGATCAGGTTCACGGCGGCCAGGGCGACCACGACGCCCAGCCACACTCCGAGCGCCAGCCACGCGTACTCGCGCCAGAAGTCGCGCCACGATGCAGCCGGATGCCGCGTTGCCCGCCGTGCCGCGATCGCACCCGACGATCATCCACAGCACGGCGCTGCCCACGACCGCGGCCAGGTACACGCCGCGTCCAGATCGAAGCGGAACCCCGGCAACCAGCAGGCCCGGCGCCGCCAGCACAGCGGCCACGAACCCGCCGACACCGCGGGCCAACGACGTGTGGCCACGCAGCAGCAACAGCGAGACGCAGCCGAGAACCGCAGGTGGCACGAGCGCCACGAATGGGCCCGACTCCGCGGATCTTCGACCGATACGCGCGCGGTCCCGAGTGGCACGGGTTGGTGGACGATCGGCATGGCCTCGATGACCCGAGCGTACGAGGTTCGGTGCGATGGGCGGCGGCATCCGTTCAGCGACGGCGAGGTCGCGATGACGATGCTCGCCGCCGTCATCGGGGTGTGGACGCAGTCTCCGGTCGCTGTCGCAGCAGTCGCCGCGGCGTCGATCATCGTCGGTCGCCGTCCCGCCGTGTTGATTGCTTGCCTGTTGATCGGTCTGGCTGGCGGATGGCGTTCGCATGGTCAGTTGGGAGGCCGCGTCGCCCCGACACCTCGGCGACTACTCGGGTTGGGTCACTGTCGTCGGCGATCCAGCGCCATTCGGCAGCGGGCTTGCGGGTCACCGTCGAGATCGACGGCGAACGCTTCGATGCGTGGGTGTACGGCTCGCCGCGGCGACGCCTGGTCGACCGGCAGGCGGGCGAGGTGGTCTACGTGCAAGGCCGCCGGCGATTGATCGTCACCAACGTGCGACGAGCGCAGATTCGCCACGTGGTCGGGCGGTTCGACATCGACGTGGCGGGTGACTGGCACGATGGATCGCCGCTCTACCGGACGTCGTCGCGGGTCCGCACGGCTCTTCGCGGCGCCGCAGAGACGACGATGGATCCCGACGACGCGGCGTTGTTCACCGGCCTGGTGATCGGAGACGACGCGCGTGAATCTCCGGCGATGATCGAAGCGTTCCGATCGTCGGGTCTCTCCCACCTGACCGCCGTCTCCGGAGAGAACGTCGTGTTTGTGCTCGCCGCGGCGTCACCGTTGCTGCGCCGTATGCGGCCATGGTGGCGGTGGGCGGCCACGCTGGCGTTGATCGGCTGGTTCATGGCCCTGACCCGGTTCGAGCCGTCGGTCCTGCGTGCGGGGGTCATGGCCATGCTGGGCTGCTCGTCGTTCGTGCTCGGCCGTCCAGCAGTCCGTCGTCCGGCTGTTGGCCTGGACGGTCACGATCCTGGTGCTCGTCGATCCGATGCTGGTCTGGTCGGTCGGGTTCTGGCTGTCGACCGGTGCCACGGCCGGGGTGTGCCTCGTCGCGCCGCCGTTGGCCGAACGCCTGCCGGGGCCGGAGTGGCTCCGGGTCCCCCTGGCGGTGACGCTCGGTGCCCAGGTCGGTGTGGTCTTGCCGAGTTGGCTGGTGTTCCACCGCCTGCCGCTGGTGTCGCTACCGGCAAACCTGCTTGCCGTGCCCGTTGCCGGGTTCGTGATGCTGATCGGCATACCAGCGGGTCTGCTGGCCGCGTTCGTGACCCCCATCGCGCCGTTGCTCATGGCGCCGTGCGCGGCCGGTACTCGATGGGTTGCAACCATTGCGCTCCTCGGGTCCCGAGCCGAACCCTCGCCTCGGGCGTCGGCCGCGGGTTGGCTGCTCGTCGCCGTCGGTGTCTGTGTGCTGGTGGTTCGGCATCGCTGGCGACGTCCACCCGACGATGTGCCAATCTGATCCGGCATGGCAGTCCACCTCATCACCGGCGACGACGAGTCGCTTGTTGCTCAGCGCGGTGTCCGACGTCGTTCACCGGCTGGTCGGCGAGGGCGACCGTTCGCTGATGGTCGACGAGTTCGACGACGACGAGTACGAAGTGCGTTCGGTGGTCGATGCCGCGCAGACGCCACCATTCCTCACCGAGGCTCGTGTTGTCGTCGCTCGAGGTGTCGGCCGGTTCGGCGCCGACGACGTCGCCCCGCTGGTGGCGTACCTCGGCGACCCGTTGCCGAGCACTGAACTGGTGCTGGTGGCCGGTGGGGGCCGCATGGCCAAGGCGCTGACCGACGCCGTCAAGAAGTCCGGTGGCCATGTCGTCGACACGATGCCGCCGACCAGGGCCCGCGAGCGAGGCGGCTGGTTCGAAGAGCAGGTCATCGCCGCCGGGCTGAAGCTGGATCACCAGGCGCTCGCCCTGCTCGCATCGTGGCTGGGCGAGGACGCCGGCCGGGTGCAGGGGATCCTCGACACGCTGCGTGTCGACGTACGGCGACTCGCGGACGCTGAAGGTCGTCGACGTCGAGCCGTTCCTCGGTGAGGCCGGGGGAGTGCCACCGTGGGACCTCACCGACGCCGTCGATCGCGGCGACACGACCAAGTCGCTGCTCTTGCTGCATCGGATGATGCGCGCCGGCGAGCGGCATCCGCTGCAGGTCATGGCCATCCTGCACAGTCACTACACCAAGTTGCTGACGCTCGACGGCGCCAACGCCAGCGACGAGACGTCCGCTGCAGCGGTCCTCGGGCATCAAGCCCGGGTTTCCTGCCCGCAAGGCGCTGGATCAGTACCGCAAGCTGGGCAATGCCGGTGTGGTGCGGGCGATCGGGTCTACTGGCCCAAGCCGATCTCGACCTGCGCGGTGCCAAGGAATGGCCCGACGAGCTGGTGATGGAAGTGCTGGTGGCCCGCCTCAGCCGCCTCGGCGGATCAGCCCGCAGATGACTGCGGTGTTGATCTTCTTCATCAGGCGGCTCTTGCGACGTGCAGCCTGATTCTTGTGGATGACACCCTTGGCAGCAGCCATGTCGAGGCGCTTCACGGCGAGCCGCAAGTACTCTTCGCCGGTTTCGCTACCGATGGCCGCGACGGCGTTCTTGCTGCGTGTCTTCAGCTCGCTCTTGACCGCCTTGTTGCGCTCGGCAGCCTTGGCGTTGGTGAGGATTCGCTTCTTCTGACTCTTGATATTTGCCACGTCGGGAGACTCTCTTGATACTCGGCTCGCAGGTTGATAAGCCCGGCAAGGCTAACAGCGTCGCCGCAGTGCTCCAACCGTGTCGGCCAACAGGGTCAGGGGAGACGCCGATAGCATCTAGCGACCGGACATGGACCTCTCACGCATTCGCAACTTCTCGATCATTGCCCACATCGACCACGGCAAGAGCACGCTCAGCGACCGCATTCTGGAGATCACCAACGCTGTCGATGCCCGCGACATGCGCTCGCAGTACCTCGACACCATGGATCTCGAGCGCGAGCGGGGGATCACGATCAAGGCTCAGAACGTCCGCGTCGATTGGAAGGGGTACACGCTGCACCTCATCGACACCCCGGGCCACGTCGATTTCGGTTACGAGGTCAGTCGCAGCCTTGCGGCATGCGAGGGCGTCGTGCTGGTGGTCGATGCCGCCCAGGGGATCGAGGCGCAGACCCTGGCCAACTGCTACCTGGCGATGGAGCACGACCTCGAGATCGTCGCCGCGTTGAACAAGATCGACCTGCCGGCCGCCGACCCCGACCGCTATGCGATGGAGATCGAGTCGGTGCTCGGCATCCCGGCCGAAGACATCCTGCGAATCTCGGCGAAGACAGGCGACGGAATCGATCTGTTGCTCGATGCTGTGTGCGAGCGGATTCCTGCTCCGAAGGGGGATGCCGATGCGCCGCTGCAGGCACTGATCTTCGACAGCCAGTACGACCAGTACCGCGGCGTCGTCAGCTCGATCCGGGTGATGAACGGTCGCCTGACCGACGGTGCGAAGTTGATGTTCATGCAGGCCGGGACGCCTCAGGAGGCGATCGAGATCGGAGTACGCCGGCCGGTGCCCACCCCCGTTCCCGAACTCGGGCCCGGGCGAGGTCGGCTATCTGATCGCCGGCATCAAGACCGTCGCCCAGGCTCGTAGCGGTGAGACCGTCACGACGTTCGCCCACGGCGCAACCGAGGCACTCGACGGGTATCACGACCCGAAGCCGATGGTGTTCTGTGGTCTCTTCCCGATCGACGGCGACGACTTCGAGACCCTTCGTGAGAGCCTGGAGAAGCTGAAGCTCAACGATGCGTCCATCAGCTACACGCCGGAGTCGTCGGGCGCTCTCGGGTTCGGATTCCGGTGCGGGTTCCTCGGCCTGCTGCACATGGAGATCGTCAAAGAGCGGTTGGAACGCGAGTTCAATCTCGCCCTCATCGCCACCGCTCCGAGCGTCGAATATCGCGTGCACAAGACCGATCGGTCCGTCCAGCTCATCGACAACCCCGCCGACCTTCCACCGACGCAGAACATCGATTTCATCGAAGAGCCGTTCTTCAGGGTCAGCATCATCACGCCCAAGGACTACACCGGCACCCTGATGGAGTTGTGCCAGTCGCGTCGAGGCGAGATGTCGAAGCTCGAGTACCTCTCACCCGAGCGCGTCGAACTGCACTACCTCATCCCGCTCGCCGAGGTGGTTGTCGACTTCTTCGATCAGATGAAGAGCCGCACGCAGGGCTACGCCAGCCTCGACTACGAGTTGAGCGGCTATCAGCGCAGCCAACTGGTGCGCGTCGACCTGCTGTTGAACGGTGTGCCCGCTGACGCGTTCTCGACGATCGTGCATCGCGACAAGGCCTTCGCGTACGGCAACCGGATGTGCGAGAAGTTGAAGGAACTGATCCCTCGGCAGATGTTCGACGTGCCGATCCAAGCAGCGATCGGCGGCAAGGTCATCGCCCGCGAGACCGTGAAGGCGAAGCGCAAGGACGTGTTGGCCAAGTGCTACGGCGGCGACATCACCCGCAAACGCAAGTTGTTGGAGAAGCAGAAGGAAGGCAAGAAGAAGATGAAGTCGATCGGGCGCGTCGAAGTGCCCGGCGACGTCTTCATCTCGGCCCTCAAGCTCGACGATTGATCGCCATACGACCGGGATCACGGCTGCTCTGCGATACTCGTTGCGGTGGCACGAGCATCGGCTGACGGGCACACGGCACGTCCGACGATGTTGACGCGTGTCGAGGCGGCCATCGTCGGTCCGCCGTCGATCCGTCGACTCACCATCACCCACGCTGTCGACGACTTTGCCGACTCCCTGATCACGCTCTCCCTGATCGGCTCGCTGTTCTTCAGCGTCTCGTTGGAGGCATCGCGAAGTCGCATCCTGTTGTACCTGTTGCTGACGGTGGCACCGCTGGCCATCGTTGCCCAGGTGGTCGGTCCGGCGATCGACCGCATCCGTGCCGGGCCGAGGTTCGTCGTGATCTGCTCTCATGCCGCGCGAGCCGTTTTCGCTTTGCTCTTGGCCAGTTCGCTGCTCTCGCTCGCGTTCTACCCACTGGTGTTCGGCATTCTGTTGTCGCGCAAGGCCTACGGCTTGGCCATGAAGGCGATGGTCGCCCAAATGGCGCCGGAGCAGCACGAGTTGGTCGCCGCCAGCGGACACCTGGCGCGCACCGGCACGATCGCGGGCGGAATCGGAGCAGCCGTCGGCGGGGGCATGATCGCTCTGGTCGGAGTCGAGTGGCTGCCGATCGCAGGAGCTGTCGGTTTCGTGTGCGCCGCGATCCTCGCCGGTCGTATTCCCCCAGTCGTGATCGAGGCCAGCGTCGAGAGTGTGGTGATTCGCGTCGAGACGCCGATCGAGGTGCGGCGCGCAGTTCCGGCAGTGGCGACCATTCGCGCTGCCGAGGGCGCGCTCACCTTCCTGTTGGCATTGTCGATCAAGCGAGGTGGCGGCGACGAGTGGATCTTCGTGGCGGCGCTCGTCGCTGCGGGTGTCGGCACGTTCATTGGCACGATCGTGTCGCCGCGTCTGTACCGAGTGTTCTCGACCGACGGCATCGTTGTGCTGACGTTGTTGATTCCCGGGGCGATGTCCCTGTTCGGCGTTCTGACGATCGGCAGCCTCAGCATCGTGGCCATCGCGTTCGCGATCGGACTCGGCGGCAGCGTGGCCACGCGGGCGATAGATGCGATCTACGGCGACGTGCCGCACCTGATGCGCGGGCGGATCATCTCCCGAAGCGAGCTGTTGTTCCAGTTGGCCAACGTGACCGGTGCTGCCGTTGCCGTGCTGGTCTACCCAGGGCCACGCGTCGGGTTCGCCGCCGTGGCCGTGGTGCTGACCATCGGTGGGGTGTTCTACGCAACACAGCTGCGACAGTCGCTGCGCAAGGAGGCAGGCCGTTGGCTTCTTCGCCAGATGCCACGCTCCGCGACGGATGGTTTGCCACTCGGTCTGCTCGCCGAGGCGATGCGGTTCCATGAACAGCGCGATCACTACGTGGCGATCGTCGTCGCCGACAGCGCCGTTCGAGTGCTCGACGCGCGGGAGCCGACCCCTGCAGATTCGATTGCTCAGCCGGCATGGAAGGCGTTGGAGGAGAAGGTTGCCGCGGTCATCGAGGGCACGGTTGACCCGACTGCCGACGACGCCCGGGCAGTGATCGATGCCGCGGGTGCCGTGATCGCCGAGCGACGCATTCTCGGGACGGGCGCCGAGATCACGCCATAGCGAGCCGCTATCCGGCGGGCACCCGGATGGGCTCGCGATCGATGACCCATTCGTCGCCGACCAAATGGAGGTTGAACTGCATGGTCCTGAATTCCTCGTCCTTGTCGTGCAGGTCGACATCGATGCGAACTTTGTCGCCCTCCTCCACCACTGGCGCGAGGCGAATGAGGATCCCGTCGTCAGCAACGACAGTCGTGCCATCCTCCTCGGTCACGAACGCCTCGTCACGGGAGTCGATGAACTTGACCGTGGCGAAGTCCTGAGTTGACTTGATGAGCTCGGCTTGAACGTCGAGTTGGATCGAGGCGCCTTCGCCACGAGGCTCGATGAACACCGGCAGCGGCTCGGGATCGTCGGTCGACTCATCGGCGAACCATTGGACGATCTTGTCGTACACGGCTCCGGCGCGCACCTCGGGATTCTCGGGGGATGCCGCCGAACAAGCCGCTGTCAGCGAAACGATCGCAGCGAGCAGAACTGTTCGGCCGCGCGCGGCAACGAGCACGTTCGCACGCTATCACCCGCCTCGTTCGGGCAGCCCGCCGACTGCTCGGCCCACCGGCGATGCCGATAGAAATACAAGCGATGGCCCGGTCGCAGATGTTTCGCTCGTTGGAGCATCGCAACGCACGGCTGTTCTTCCTCGGTCTCAGCTTGAGCAACATCGGATCGTGGATCCAGATGACTGCGGTGTCGTTGCTGGTCTATCAGCGCACCGGCAAGGCCACCGACGTGGGAATCACGCTCCTCTGCCAGTTCCTGCCGATGCTCGTGCTCGGCGTCTGGGCCGGCGCGATCGCCGACCGGGTCGACAAGCGCAAGATGACGATGCTGACCCAGAGCGGCCAAGCGGCGCTCGCCATCCTGCTCGGGGTCCTTGCCCTCGCCGGAGTTGGCGACGTTGCCGGTGATCTATCTCGTGTCGCTCGCCACCGGGATCGTTCAGGCGGTCGACAACCCTGCTCGCCGCGGCTTCGTCATCGAGCTCGTCGAGCCGCGCCACATCTCCAATGTCGTGTCGCTGAACACCGCGGTGATGACCGGTTCGCGAATTTTCGGTCCGGCACTCGCAGCGGTGCTTGTGCGGTGGTTGGAACCGGGCTGGCTGTTCATCATCAACGGGATCTCGTTCGTCGGCGATCCTGTGGCCGATCTGGCGCATCGACACCACGCAGCTGTTCGTCTCACCGCCGGCTGCTCGCGGTGGCCAACCGGTGCGAGAGGCGCTGCGGTTCGTCCGTCACAACAGACGGCTGCTCGTGCTGTTCACGGTGTTCACCGTCATCGGAACCTTTGCGTTCAACTACGGCGTGTCGTTGCTGAAGCTCGCCGACGAGAGGTTCGGCGACAAGGCACTGTTCGGTTGGCTGCTCGCGGTGACCAGCGTCGGCAGCCTGATCGGATCGTTGATGACCGCGGCACGGCCGCGCATCGGTTCGCCATGGTTCTTCGGTGCGGCAATCGTGCTCGGGCTCAGTGGGTTCGGCGTCGCTTGGGCTCCATCGATCTGGTTCGCGTACGTCATGGCGATTCCGCTCGGGGGAGGTGGCGCTGCGTTCATCGCGGCGTTGAACGCGATCTCGCAACAGGAGAGCCCGCCCGACATGCGCGGCAGGCTGCTGGCGCTCGGCGCAGTTGCGTTCCTCGGGACAACACCGATCGGGGCCCCGATCACCGGGCTGGGTCGCCGACAATGTCAGCGCCGAGTGGAGCCTGGCGTACGGCAGCGTCATCGCTGTGGTGTGCGCTGCGATTGGCATGGCCGCGCGGCGGCATTCAATCGGCGCGAATGTTCCACCCGACGATCACATACTGACCGCGCTTGTCGGAGATGACCCCTACGGAGGCGGCATCGTTCTGCAGGACGGCACCGGCTTGGGGTTGAAGGCCGACTAGGCGAGTGGTCAGGATGCGGCTGAGATGGCCGTGGGTGAAGACGATCGCGGCACGACCCGCGGCGGTGCGTTCGAGTTTGGCGATGAACGCGTCGCAGCGGGCGACGACCTGGTTGAGGGTCTCGCCACCGGGGCAGCCGTCGAGGAACAGGTTCCATCCAGGGTGTCGCTCGTCGATCTCCGCCGCCGTCAATCCCTCGTACTGGCCGTAGTCGTACTCAGCGAGCGCGTCGACGACCGTGGCCTCGACGCCCGGGGCGGCGCGCCGCGCTGTCTCGTAGGCGCGCTCCAGCGGGCTCGTGAACACGAGGGGCAGCGCACCTTCCGACAAGGTGGCGAGCAATGGGGGGAGGCGGTCGGCCTGGTGTCGCCCTTTCTCGATCAGCGGCAGATCGGTGCGTCCCGTGTGCCGGCCGTTCTCCGACCATTCCGTCGCGCCGTGCCGCACGAGCAGGATCAGCGATGGGCCGGCAACCACTCGATCAGACACGAGACCACACCGTAGGCGAGACTGCTACCGGTATGCGTTGCGTCGTGATGTGGTTTCGTCGTGATCTCCGCTTGACCGATCATCCGGCACTCGTCGCAGCAGCGGCAACCGGCCTTCCAGTCGTTCCTCTCTTCGTCGTCGATCCGGCGTTCGCAACGGCAGGTGCGCCGCGTCGCGAGTACATGCAGCGCGCGTTGCGCAGCCTCGATCGGTCGATGGGTGATGCGTTGGTGTATCGGAACGGCGATCCGGCCGTCGTGGTTCCTCGGTTCGCCGAAGAGGTCGATGCCGAATCGGTGTTCGTCAGCCGCGACTACGGGCCATACGGCAGGCGACGGGATGCCACCGTCGCCGAACGCCTTCGGGTGGATGGACGCGCGCTGGTCGGACGCGGGTCGCCGTACGCCGTTCGCTCCCGGCTCTGTGGTGAAAGATGACGGACAGCCGTATGCGATGTTCACGCCGTTCTCGAAACGCTGGCGAACGCACGTCGTGGCCGAGCCGCTCGACGCTCCGGATGTGGATTGGCTCGGCGCACCCACGGTCGCTTGCGATGGGGTTCCGGCTGCCGTCGAACCCGGTTGTGCCCTACCGGAGATCGGCGAGATTGCGGCCGGGGAACGATGGTCCGCCTTCGCCGACGGACCGCTCGACGTGTACGACCGAACGGCGCGATCGTGCCAGCGGCTGCGGGCACCAGTCAACTCTCCGCCGACCTCCGCTGGGGAGTCGTGCATCCGAGACAACTGTTGGCCGAACTGTCGCCGTGCAAGGCACACGACACGTTCGCGGCGGAGCTGGCGTGGCGAGACTTCTACGGCGATGTGTTGTATCGCCGGCCCGACTCGGCATGGGCGAACCTCGATGCGCGGATGGATGCGATGCCGATCGACACCGACGACGAGGCACGCCGGCGGTTCGCTGCTTGGGCATCCGGTCACACGGGGTTCCCGATCGTCGATGCGGGGATGCGCCAGCTCCTCGCCACCGGATGGATGCACAACCGCGTCCGCATGATCACTGCGAGCTTCATGGTCAAAGATCTCCATCTGCCGTGGCAGTGGGGTGCCCGTCACTTCATGAACCATCTGATCGATGGTGACCTGGCCTCGAACAACCACGGGTGGCAGTGGGCAGCCGGCACGGGGACTGACGCCGCACCGTACTTCCGGGTGTTCAACCCGACGGCGCAGGCCGAGCGATTCGACCCGGACGGCGACTACACACGTCGCTGGATACCCGAAATCGCCAGCTCGGCGTACCCTGCGCCGATGGTGGACCACGCCGCAGAACGACGCGAAGCGTTGCACCGATACGGACTCGTCGCGGGTAGCACTCGCTAACCTGGACTGCCAGATGCTCGACGAACGCAAGACCTCCATTCTCCGAGCCGTCGTGCAGGAGTACATCACCACCGCTCAGCCGGTGGGGTCGACCCACATCGCCGACCTGCCCAGCGTGCGGGTCAGTTCCGCCACCGTCCGCAACGAGATGGCGGTGCTCGAGCAGGAGGGCTATCTCGCCCAGCCGCACACCTCTGCCGGCCGGGTGCCGACCGACAAGGGGTACCGGTTCTTCGTCGACCACATCACGACTCCCGGTCGGCTCGATTCTGCTGCTACCCAGCGCGTCGGAAGTTTCTTCGACACGGCGCACGGTCGCCTCGAAGAGCTACTGCACCAGACCACCAATCTGCTCGCCCAGGTCACTCAACACGCGGCAGTCGTGGTCGGTCCGCGGGCCGAACTGGCCACCGTGCGTTCGGTGCAGATCGTCGGTCTTTCTGCTCGCCACGCGCTGGTCGTCGCAGTGTTCAGCAATGGCACGATCGACAGCCAGACGATCGACCTCGATGGCGACACCTCCGACTTGCGTTTGTCTGCGGCGCAGGCCCATCTGCAGGCATCGATTGATCGGGCACACGATCGACAAAGCGGATGAACGGCAGTCCGTCGGGTGACCCCGCGGTCGATGCACTGTGCACAACAGCGCTCGCCGCGCTTCGCGAAGGCGCCGGCGACGAGTCGGTGTTCGTCGGCGGCGCGTCGTCCATGGCGCGAGCATTCGATGCAGTCGACACAGTCCGCAATGTTCTGCGAACTCTCGAGCAGCAGTACGTCGTGGTGTCGTTGGTCCGCGACATCCTCGACCGAGGGCTCTCCGTTGCGATCGGGGCCGAGCACGGCGTCGAGCCGCTGGCGGTCTGCTCGGTGGTGGTCGCTCCCGTGATGGTCGACGGCGATCAGGTCGGCACCATCGGAATCCTCGGGCCGACCCGTATGGACTACCCGCAGGCATTGGCCACGGTCGAGGTGGTCAGCGACCGCCTTGCCAAGCGACTTGGAGAGGGTGCCGCATAGTGGCCGACTATTACGAACTGCTGGGCGTGTCGCGCTCGGCGAGTGCCGACGAGATCAAGAAGGCCTACCGCCAGAAGGCTCGCGAACTGCACCCCGACGCCAGACCGGGTGACCAGGCCGCAGAGGACCGCTTCAAGCAGGTGGCCCAGGCATACGAGGTGCTCAGCGATCCCGAGACTCGGGCCCGTTACGACCGATTCGGTGAGGCCGGCGTCGGCTCGGCGGCAGGAGGGCCCAACGTCGGCGACATGTTCGGCGGTGGAGGATTCGGCGACCTGTTCGAGGCGTTCTTCGGTGGCAGTGGCGGCAACCCGTTCGGCGGCGGTGGCGCACGTGGCCCGGCCGGCCCTCCTCGCGGGCAGGATCTCGAAGTCGTCGCCGACATCGAGTTTGCCGAGGCCGTGTTCGGGGCAACCGTCTCCGTCGACGTACGAACTGCGCTGCGATGCGACGACTGCGGTGGGTCGGGTGCCGGTGAGGGAACGCAACCGGTCACCTGCTCGGAGTGCAACGGTCGCGGTCAGGTGCAGCGCGTGCGACAGAGCATGCTCGGGCAGATGGTCACGGCCAGTGCGTGTCCGAAGTGCGGGGGCCTCGGCCAGGTCATCGTCACACCGTGCCCGTCGTGCAACGGCGAAGGCCGGGTCATCACCGAGAAGACGTATCAGGTCGATGTTCCGGCCGGTGTCGACACCGGTTCGACGTTGCGACTGACGGGTCGCGGCGCGGTCGGGCCGCGCGGCGGTGGGTCCGGCGACCTCTACGTGCACATTCGTGTGGCCGCCCATGAGACGTTCACCCGCGAGGGCGACGACCTCGTCGCCGTGCTCCCGATCTCCATCGCGCAGGCCGCGTTGGGTACCAAGATCCTCCTGCCGACGCTCGATGGCGAAGAAGAGATCTCCGTACCCGTCGGAACGCAGCCAGGCAAGGAGTTCGTGTTTCGTCAGAGGGGAGTGCACCGGCTGCACGGCCGCGGTCGGGGCGACCTTCGGGTGCGTGTCAACGTGCAGGTGCCGACGAAGTTGACCGACTTCGAGACGGAGCTGTTGACGAAGTTCGCGGAGTCACGCGGCGAGTCCGTCGGTGTCACCGAGCAAGGTCTGTTCTCGCGCATCAAATCCGCCTTCTCGTGAACCCGGTGCTGCGCGGTTCCGCCGCGCACGTTTTCGTGGAGTCGCTTGCGGCACCGGAACTGAGCGATGACGACGAGCACCATCTGCGGCGCGTGCTGCGTATCCGCGATTCCGATGTGCTGACGGTCAGCGATGGTGCCGGTCGCTGGGCAACGGCAAGGTTGACGGCCGGTGGACTGATCGTTGACTCAGCGATAACGGACGAAGTTCCGCGACCACCGGCGGTCGTGATCAGTGCCATCCCCAAGGGTGATCGGCCGGAATGGATCGTCCAGAAACTGACCGAGGTCGGTGCGACTGCCATCGGATTCATGGATTGCGCGGCGCAGTGTGGTGCGGTGGGATGCAGACAAAGCGGCGCGTCAGCGCGAACGTTTGCGCAAAGTTGCCCGTGAGGCGGCGATGCAGTCCAGGCGGACGTGGCTGCCGGAGCTTGTCGACGTGGCGCCATTCGACGAAGTGATCACGAATGCGAGGTGTTCCATCGCAGATCCGGATGGCAGCGCGCTGTCGGCTGATGTCGACACGATCCTGATCGGTCCGGAGGGTGGGTTCACTGAGGGTGAACTCGACATGGCGAGGTCGCGTGTGGCGCTGTCGGCAAACGTGCTGAGAGTGGAAACTGCGGCGCTCACTGCGGCGATATTGCTGACTCAGCGTCACGATCGGACCTAATTTGCCACGCAGAGTTGTATTTTCTCAACATATGTGACACAGTTGCCGATGCATAGAGTGGCTAGGCGGGAATTAGCGGAGGAGAGCGGGGCCAATGCGCGAGTTCGATGAAGACGATGTTTCGGCATCTCCATACAGCAGGAAGGTAGGTGAACGTCTGCGGGTCATCCGCAGGCAGAAGCGCCTGTCTCTGCAGGAGGTCGAAGCGACCTCCAGTGAGGAGTTCAAAGCGTCGGTGCTGGGTGCGTACGAGCGCGGCGAGCGGGCCATCTCGGTGCCCCGCCTCGAGCGATTGGCCAAGTTCTACAACGTGCCCGTCGACCAGCTGTTGCCTCGTGAAGACATCACGGCCCCGGTCGAGGGCGACTCGGCCGGCAAGAAGCTGGCTGTCGACCTGCTGAAGCTCAGCCAGTTGCGCGGCCAGCCGTTCGAGATGCTGGTGCGCTTCTTGAAGATGATCCAGGTTCAGCGTCAAGACTTCAACGGCAAGGTCATCACAGTGCGTGGCGACGACACTCGAGCCATCTCGGCGATGCTCGACGTGCCAGTCGACCAGGTGGGTCAGCGCCTCGATGCGCTCGACCTGCTGTACCGTCCGATGTAGTGAGTCTCAGCTCGGCCAGCCCGTTCGGCGTCTACATCCACATCCCGTTCTGCCGGCATCGTTGCGACTACTGCGCGTTCGCGACATGGACCGATCGTGATCATGTGATCGATGACTACCTCGACGCGTTGCGGGTCGACATCGTGCGGGCCTCGCTCGGTCCGGTCAGCAGTGTGTTCGTCGGAGGTGGCACCCCGACGCGGGTGCCGGCCGCCGATCTTGCATCGGTGGTGGCTGTGATTCCGTTGGTGCCGGGAGCCGAGGTGACGATCGAGTGCAACCCGGACGACGTAACGCCCGAGATGATGCAGACGTACGCGGACGCGGGTGTGAATCGCGTCAGCATCGGCGTGCAGTCGATGGTGCCGTCGGTGCTCGCTTCATTGGGTCGCACGCATGTGCCGGCCAATGTGGCCCAGGCCGTGGCTGCCGTTCGTGCTGCCGGCATTCCGACGTTCAATCTCGACATCATCTACGGCGGAGCGGGGGAGACGCTCGACGATTGGCGGGCAACATTGGAGGGAGCCATCGCGCTGGAACCTCCGCATGTATCGGCGTATGCGCTGACAATCGAAGCCGGCACGCCATTGGCCGAGGATCCGTCACGCCATCCCGACGACGACGACCTCGCCGACAAGTACGAACTGGCCGACGATCTGCTGACCGCAGCCGGCCTGGCCAACTATGAAGTCAGCAACTGGGCCGAGCCCGGGCATGAGTGCCGTCACAACATCTTGTACTGGCAGCAGGGCAACTACCGTGGTTTCGGTTCGGCTGCGCATTCGCATCACGATGGCCACCGTTGGTGGAACGTTCGCACACCCGAGCGCTACGTTGCCGCGGTGCGCGACGGGGAGTCGACTGAGGCGGCGGGGGAGAACCTCGACGACGAGACGCGTCGCATCGAGGGCCTGCAGTTGGCGTTGCGCATGAAGGATGGAGTGCCGACGTCGGCGCTCGATCTGGACGGTCTCGACGGCCTCGTCGTGGCGGACGGCGACCGTGTGCGACTGACCCGAAACGGCCGTCTGCTCGCCAATGAAGTGTCGCTGCGCTTGCGCTGACTGGTAGTCTCGTGGTCCTACACGGGCGTGTAGCTCAGTTGGTTAGAGTGCTACCATGACACGGTAGAGGTCCCGGGTTCGAGCCCCGTCACGCCCACCGAAATGAGCGCTTCGCGCGGGTCATGCCCCGGCAGGTTTGCCGGGTTTGGTTTCGGGGAGCAGTCCGGCTTTGCGAGCGGCGAGGACTCGCTTGGGCCCGCTGGCGGGAGACAGTCCGCGGGCGACGGTGGCGGGGAGGGCGGTGCAGCAGACTTTGCGGACGGCGAGTTTGCCGACCGTAGGTGACCATTCGAGCCGGGCCTCGACGTCGTAGGGGACGGTGTCGGTGATCGCCACGGTTTGCGTACCTGCTTCTAGCAGAACCCGGGTTACAAACTAACCTAGGTGAAATAAATACTCGGGTACCCTTGTTACATAGGGCGAACGTGGTGCGAGTGAACCGTGGTCCTCCGTATCGAAGGCCGGGGTTGATGTCACCGACGCCTCGCCCCAGAAATCTCACCCACCCCCAATCAATTGCGCAGACAAATCAAAGGAAACACAAACGGTAATGGAAGCAACCCCAACCCCGGCTTCGGCCAAGAAGAACTGGTACAAGCGCAAGGGAGGCGGAACTGTCACTCGTCAAGTACGGAGAGAAACCCAATGCGGCTGAGACTGATTGCCGCCGCCGTGACATTTACAGCGGTACTCGGTTTCAGTGCCACCGAGTCACATGCCTTACAGGTCGGGAGCTTCGCACCCGTGGTGTTTAACGCCGGCGTGCCCAACGGCGAGGTCACTGTGAACCTCACCGTGGACAACCCGCAGACGGCTGGCTTCTTGACGGCCTACCCGTGCGCTAACGGTGCGCCCAATCCCTTGACAAGCAATGTCAACTTCCGAGCCGGTCAGACCACATCGACCGCTGCCATCGTGAAGGCGGACTCGTCCGGCAACGTCTGCGTCATCTCCAACGTGCAGACCGACATCATCATCGACAAGTTCGACGTTCGTCCCCTGACCGACAGCCAAGGCCGCAACATCAGCCTTGGCGTCCACAACGGCGTGAGGATGGCCGACACCCGCAACACCGGGCACGTCGCAGGTGGCTCAGTGTTCAGCTACCACGCTGGTGCTCCCGGCAGCACGGTGTTGATGAACCTCACTGCAGTCAATCCAGACACAGCTGGGTATCTCACTGCCTGGCCATGTGCTCAGCCGATGCCGGTAGCGAGCAACGTCAACTTCGTGGCAGGCGACACGGTTCCTAACTTCGTGCAGACCTTGGTAGACGGTTCCGGCAACGTGTGTGTCTTCTCGACCGCTACAACCGATCTTGTAATCGACCAGGTTGCCGAGAGCGCCAACGCGTTTATGACTTCACATAACCCCGTCCGCAAGGTCGACACCCGTACCAATGGCGCTCGACTCTTGCCAGGAGTTCCGTTAGGCGTCTCGGTGACCCCCGGCCCTGCGACCGTGAGCTTCAACCTCACCGCCGTCAGCCCAACGGATGCCGGGTATCTCACTGCGTTCTCCTGCGATGCTGTTCGCCCCGCCACGTCCAACGTCAACTTTGCTGCCGGCGAGACTCGGGCCAATTTCGCCAGGGTCAGGACCAATGGTCAACTGTGCATCGTCTCCAACACATCGGTGGACGTGGTACTCGATCAGGTAGCAGAGGACACCAGCATCTACGCATCCACCAGCGGTCGGGTGTACGACTCGCGAACCATTCCGACACCAAAACCGCCTCGAACTCCTGAACCTGCACCTGCACCTGCTGGTGTGTACTACCAGAACTGCGACGCTGTTCGCGCCGCTGGTGCTGCACCGATCTACCCCGGTGATCCCGGCTTCCAGTCGAAGTTTGACAGGGACGGCGACGGGGTCGGCTGTGAATGACCCGCTACGAGGTCGTCCTCCCCGATCCCCACTTTCGTCCGCGGATACCAGTCGTGGCATGGCGAGTCCGTGACTCAGCTGAGGTTCAGTCATGACCCGCGCCCTGCCAAGACCACAGCGCGGTGGGTCATTGCTGTCGTCGGTATCGCTACTGCTGTCGGCATGGTCAGCCACTCCGCAACCAAGAGGGTTGAGGGCAGCCACAAGCCTGCTCTGACAGTCGTCACCACTCCGGACGTGACCGAGTCTCAAGACACCACCGCTCCTACAACAACCGAGGCGTCGACGACGACGACGCCAGTCGTTGTCGCAACGGTTGCGCCAGTCGTCACTGAGGCTCTGGCACCTGTAGAGACGTTCATTGTGACCAACGTGGTCGATGGTGACACACTCGATCTGGACAACGGCGAGCGAGTGCGTCTGGTCGGTATCGACACGCCTGAGAAAGGCCAGTGCGGGGCTGACGAGGCCGCATTCGTTCTCACCGCCTTGACGCTCAACAAGACGATCACACTGGAACCGAGTGACGAGGATCGTGACAAGTACGGTCGTCTGCTGCGCTACGTGCTGGTCGATGGTGTCGATGCCGGTGGACAACTGCTCGCACAGGGCTACGCCATCCCGCGTTACAACTCGACCGATGGCTATGGCCTGCATCCTCGCGAGGCCGAGTACGCAGCGATAGCTCAGCCAGCGACAGTGGTGTGCACCTCGGCCACGCCTGCACCGGCTCCTACACCCGTCGCTCCTGCACTTGTGGCGCCTGGACCAATCAACGTGTACTACAAGAACTGCGATGCTGTTCGCGGTTCTGGTGCCGCACCAATTCACCTCGGTGAACCCGGCTTCCGGTCGAAGTTCGACAGGGACGGCGACGGGATTGGCTGCGAATGATCCGCTACGACGTCACCATCCCCGAGCCCGGTAACAATATGCCAGCTGCGGTCGAGTCATGAGCATCGGTACGTTCAGCTTGGCCACTTTGATGGTCTTCATCTTCGTTCTCGATGCAGTCCGCCGCTCGCGGAGGATCGAGCAATGAGGCGCGAGCTCCTTCGTCCACCTACTTGGTGTGGGCAGTCCACACTTTGACGATTGCGTTGATCCCAGTGGTCGACTGGCAGATGTTCTCGTGATCTGATGTTCTCCGTGGATTGGGAGCAGCTGTTTGCCACTGGACACGTGGTGGCTGCGTTCTCGGCGCTGCTTGTTGGTGCAGCCGTTTTCCTGTTGCCGAAAGGCACACACAGGCACCGAGTGATCGGAACCGTCTACGTCCTCGTCCTTGTTGTCGTGAATGTGGCGGCTCTGTCTGTGCATCGAGAGAACACCTTTGGTGTATTCCATGCGCTCGCTGTCGTGAGCCTGGTCACAATTGCTGCCGGGTTGTCGCCCCTGCTGCTCGGCAGGAGGTCGCCACCGGCCATCGCCACTCACGCCTACTGCATGGCGTGGTCGTATGCCGGCTTGGTCGCGGCCGGGTGCGGTCAACTAGCGGCTGCTGTTGGTCAGGGTGACGGGTCGTGGATCGTGCCGGTCGTCATCGTCACGGTGTTGGCCGTCAGCGGCATCGTGATCTTCGGAAGAGTTCCGTCCACACTCGATCGCATGATGGTTGAAGATTCTCCGGACGGAGCACCCGCTTGGCACGGGCCCCTGACCATGACGCCGATTCGCTACACGTGGATGCGTTCCGACCCCGGGTCGTACAGCGGCCGAAGAGATGGGCGCGCCGGGACGGCTACGCCGGCGACTTCGATCGAGTATGCGCCTTCCTCGAACCAGCGGCGCGGCACGTCGACCGATGGGGCCTTCACGTACCCCATCCCGATCGACGCCCCGACCGTGTGCCCGTACATCGCCGACGTCAGATGGCCGACGCACACGCCATCGCGAAAGATCGGCTCGCCATGCAGTAGCAGTGGTTCCGGGTCGTCGAGGGCGAACTGCACCAGGCGACGCTGTACTCCCAGCTCGCGTTGCGCGAGCGCGGCGTCCCTGCCGATGAACCCATCCGGTTTCTCCCAGGCGACGGCGAAGGCCAGGCCGGCCTCCAGCGGTGAGTCGCCGGCGGAGATGTCGTGGCCCCAGCTGCGGTAGCCCTTCTCCAAGCGGAGCGAGTTGAGCGCGTGGTAACCGGCGGGCCGGCCTCCCGCAGCGATGATCGTGTCGTAGATGTGGGCGGCAATGTCGTACGGAACCAAGAGCTCCCACCCGAGCTCACCCACGTAGGTGATGCGCGTCGCCCGGACGAACCCGAGACCCAGGTCGATCACACGCGAGCTGCCGAAGGCGAACGCCTCGTTCGACAGATCACAGTCGGTCAATGGCTGCAGCAGTTGGCGCGACTCGGGGCCCATCACCGCGATCATCGCCATCGTCCCCGAGACATCGGTGACGGTCGCGAACTCGTCATCGGCGATGTGCCGGCGGATCCAGGCGAGGTCGCGAGGAGAGGTGGCCGGAGCCGAGAGCACCAAGAACTCGTCGTCCCCGAAGCGGGTGACAGTGACGTCGGCCTCGATCCCGCCGAAACGGTTGAGCCACTGGGTGTAGACGATGCGGCCATGCTCCACATCGACGTCGGCCGCGCAGATCCGCTGCATCACGGTGACGGCATCACGGCCCTGCACCGAGAACTTCCCGTATGTCGATATGTCGAAGACGCCGACCGCCTCGCGGACCGCGCGATGCTCGGCAGCGGCGTGATCGAACCAGTTCTGGCGACCGTACGAGTACACGTACTCGCGATCGACACCCTCGGGCGCATACCAGTTGGGTCGTTCCCAGCCCAGTAGCTCGCCGAACACCGCGCCGTTCGCCGCGGTGCGATCGTGCAGTGGGCTGCGACGCAACGGCCGGGCGCTCTGGCGCTGGAAGTACGGCCAATGCATGTCGTAGGCGACATCGAGCGTCTCCTTCACGCGCTGCTCGAGGAAGCGTCGATTCGTCTCGTGCGGCATGACCCGCGCCGGATCCGCCTCTGGCAGATCGATCGAGGGGCGCCCGTCGACGAGCCAGTCGGCCATCACCGAGCCAATGCCCGGTCCAGTGAGGAAGCCCGTCGAGTTGAACCCGGCGGCGATGAAGAAGTTCTGCAAGTTCGGGGCCTCACCGAAGTGGTACACGCCGTCGGGTGTGAAGCTCTCCGGGCCGCCGAAGAACAACCGGATCCCGGCAGTGGTCAGCGCTGGAATGCGCTGCATCGCGATCTCGTAGAACGGTCCGAGATGGTCCCAGTCATCCGGGAGTTGCGTGAATGGCGGCCCGTCGGGGATCCCACGGGACTGCCATGGGTAACTGCCCGGCTCGAAGAACCCGACCATCAGCCCATCGCCCTCGTTCTTCACGTACATCCAGTCGTCGGAGCTCTTGATGGTCGGCAGGCCACGGGCGAGCCCCGGGATGGCTTCGGTCACGACGTAGTAGTGGGCGAGCGCCTGCAGCGGCACGTGTACCCCGGCCAGTGCAGCCAATTGCCGTCCCCACATCCCGCCGCAGTTGATGACGAACTCCGCCTCGATCGATCCGCGGGCGGTGTCGACACCGCTGACTCGCCGGCCGTCGTGTCGAACTCCTTCGACCGGTGTGTTCTCGAAGATCTGTACACCTCGCTGCCGAGCACCACGCGCCAACGACATCGTCGTATCGGTGGCGTTGCCACGCCCATCCTCCGGGTAGAACAACGATCCGGCGAGACCTTCGCGACTCAGCAACGGGTACTTGTCGATCGTGCTATCGACATCGAGGATCTCGACGAGGATCTCGTCGGGCTTGCTCACCGATGCTTGCCGCAGTAGCTCCTCCCACCGGTCCGCGTTGGTCGCCAGATGCAGGGTCCCCGTCGGTTCCCACCCGGTCGACAGACCCGTGTCGGCCTCCAGCGTCTTGAAGATCTCGATGCTGCGCTTCACGACCTGACGCATGCCCGAGGTCGGACGCGCCGTGGTGATGAGACCTGCGGCGTGCCACGTGGTGCCCGATGTCAATGTGTTGCGCTCGAGCAGCACGACGTCGGTCCAGCCCCGCTTGGCGAGGTGATACGCGACGCTGCAACCGACGACACCTCCGCCGATGATCACTACCCGGGCGCGACTCGGCAATCCGTCTTCCATGCGCCGCATTCTGGTCTGTCGAGGTCGGTCCAATCGGGTTGGTGCAGCGTTCAGAGGCGTTGAGTGACGATCGCAACGCCGGCGCCGGTGAGGTTGGCGATCCCTGCGGGACGCCCCGTGGCTACGAGAATCAAGTCGGCGATGGGTCCGACGAGTTCGGCGTCGTCAGCCGCTCGCGGCGAGGTTGCTCAGCCGTCGCTGGTCCGCGACGCGCCAGAGCGCCAAGCCCGATGCCGAGGGCGAGGAAGCCCAGGGCGATCACCCATTCCAGCTCGCCGGAGCCGCCATCGGGTTCGACGCCGAAGATCCCCTCGATCCACTCGGGCCACATCAGGGTCAACAGCGACAACAGCACACCGACGAAGGCGAGGATCGTCTCGATCCGAACTCGGATGCGTAGTCGCTGTTCCATGCCGACCTCTCCCCGGGATCGGCGCTGCCGGTTCCCAGTGGTGTGCTGGCCGAGCGTAAATCATCGGCTTCCGCCGGGCAAGGAACACTCCCATCCAAACCGAAAGCGCTCGCCTCAGTGCAGGATTGGCACGATCGGATCCGGGGGCCCCGATGGACGGCAACCGTCGATGACTGGGTGGATCACCCACTTGTTCTCCGGCTGCTGTTGGTTGTGGATGGTCAGCCCGGAGCTGGCTTCTCCGGTTGCGTCGCAGAACGACTGGACCCAATCCTTCCAGTCCTGCGTTTTGGGTGATCCCGAGTCCTTGTGAAAGGTGGGGTTCTTCGGGTCGGTGTTGTCGTCTCTCCACTTGGTCCTGGAGACCATGAACGACCCGATGGCATGTTCCCAATCCACCTTGTCGTTGGCTTCGTAGCGGGCGGTGCCCACGAGCACGCAGCGCTTGATCGGATGGATCTCGTTCCAACCCTCGTGTGCTGTGTCCATCACCCAGTCGCCCGTCACGAACAGGATGTCTTGTCCGGGATGGAGTTGATCGGTGATTGCTCCGGTCTTCGGATCGACGACGGCGGGTGAACCTGTGTCGTTGAGCGCCGCAACGAGGCCGGCGACTGCGAGGATCGCTGCGACCGCGGCCATGATCGCGCAGGCGATCCAGCCCAGCACAGGAATGGAACACACGACCGCTGCAGCCGTCGCGACCACGAGCAGTGCTTTCAACATCTGCAAGAACTTGTAGATCCCGCCGCCTTCGAACTCGCAGTGCAGGTACGCCTGGTGGTGGCTGACCGTCATGGACCCGCCGACGGTGTTGAAGTATCCGAGGAAGTCCCACCCGGCATCACGAGTGGTCGCTTGTTCGCGGATCAGATTGCCTTGGATTGGATCGTCGGCAATCGCGTGGTGCAGCGCCTCGAGGAACTTCTCGTGATAGTAGGCCTTCGCGTCGGAGCCCGCCGGAGGTGGCGGGAGGTTGCCGGGGTAGCCAGACGGCAACTCCTGGATGTTGTGTGGTGCGAGGACGAGGTTGATGCTGAAATCGGTGTCGAGCTTGTCGAAGCCGGTCTTCTTGTCGGGCGGCTCAGGCTTGCCGAGCAGCCCGATGGCACACGCCTCTCCCCCGAGGCAGATCAGTCGATCGTAGAGCCACCACTCGCAGTAGGCGATGAGGAGCGGGATCTCGATCAGGGCGATGTACGGGATGGCCAGGCTGGCGATCAGCACGGGGATCGAGAGCAGTATCAATGTGGTCGTGGGTGCGGGCGCCCACGACGGATAGACCTTGTCCTTGATCTTCACGCAACGGGTGTATTGCACGAAGCTCATCGACCCGGTCCCGTGTTGATGTGGTGGCTACGACGCGTCGACATAGAGCGTCACCCCTCCAGCGAGGCCGAGATCGTTGAACCCGTTGACGTTGAACGCCTTTCGCCCCACGAACCCCGCCGGGGGAGTGATCTGGACGTGCACCGGCACCGACCCGTCGGCGTCGACTGACGGCTCGGATGGCACGACGTCGATCCGCCATCCATCCGGGACCGGGTAGTTGCGACGGTCGTGCTGTGCGGGGACCTGCACCGCCGGCCGTTCGGGCATCTCGGGCTCTGGGCGCGGCGTTTCCTCGGACGGGTGTGGATCCGGCTCGCGCTCGTCGCACGGACCGAGCCGAGGGATCTCGTAGGTGTCGACCTCGAACCGGATAGGTCTGACGGCGAGGGGTGTTGTTGCGGAGTTCGAATGTGAAGTCCGCCGGCGAGTGTGCGACGCCGACCAACGTGTTCTCGGCGCCCACGTTGTTGCCGTAGTTCAGATCGTCAGGAGGTTGCAGCAGCACCTGCAGGCAGTAGTGCCCTGGAGTCACCGGCGTCTTCCATTTGATCCTGGCGAACGCCGGATGGTTCGGGCCTCCCTTGACGCCGAGGACGGGAATGGAATCGCTGCCGATGGGTTCCAGTTGGGCGCCGATTCCGAAGCTCAGCACGTAGAACCGGACCGGTAGACCGACGACGGGGGCATCGGTGGAGTTGTTCCACACGCGGGCGACGACCTCGTACTCGGTAGCCGGTTGCAGATCCCATGACGAGATCGGCGCACCGGCGTGGAAAAGCTGCACGTCCGGGTTATCCCATGTCACGGCGAGGCCGAGGTTCATCAGCTCCCATTGCGAGTAGATCAGCGGATCGGGACGGCTCACGGTGCCACGCTTCACCGTCACGCAATCGTCGTCGGACACCTTGCGTTCTCGCTCCGGGATCTTGCGTCGTCCCAGGCACCGGACGATGAGGACCCACAGCTGCTTGATCAAGTAGATCAGCGCAAGGATCCATCCGAAGACGATGGTCTTCACGATCAGCACCAGCCACGCCACGAGAGCGTTGAGCAACTTCACAGGCTGCTCATCCTCTACCCGAGCAGCGGGGCGGTCAAGCGCCGTTCAGAGTCGGCTGTCGTTCAGCCCCGAGCGCACCTTGTGATGCGCGGCGCGACCCGCACCAGCCGAGATCGAGGGCCGCGAGTGCGGCGCCGACAACCGGGCGATCACGGCACACCGTGCAATGAGCCGTGGGCGCGACTTGCTGCACACCGACCTGGATCCTGTCGACGAATCGCTGCGGAAGCGCAGCGAGGATGCTGCCGCCGAGCACGACGGGGACATCCAGACGGGCGATGCGGAGACGTCGGATCGCGCCGCCGATCCACGACACGACCTCGTCCGCTTGGCGGTCGAGGATGTCGATCGCGGCGTCGTCGCCGGCGACTGCCGCGGCAACCACGATCGGGGCAAGTTCTCGCAACCGGTCGTGATGGAACCGGCCCTGATGGAAGGCGATCGCCACATCGCTGGCCCGTCGTTGCCGGAAATGGCCGGCGACATCGCGCCGGAGGATGGTCGCGCCTGCGCGCCCTTCCTCAGATCGCACTGCGGCGCCGAGTGCGGCCATCCCGATGTCGGCCCCGCCACCCCAATCGCCGCTGACCTCGCCGAGCGAGAGGAATCGGGCCCGCCGACCGTCGGGGGAGAGCCCCACGCAGTTGATACCCGCGCCGACGACAGCCGCGACGCCCCATCCTTCGTCCGCGCCGGCGCGAAGGATTGCAAACGTGTCGTTGGCTACCGAGTTGTGCGCGGCGCAGCCGAGCTTGTCGATGGCCCGTTGCAGGGCGCGTTCCTCGGCAGGCAGGTCGGCTCCGGCCATGAACCACGCGCCGAACTGGGCGATGTGCCCATCCCGGTTGCGAATTCCGGCAGTCTGGCATGCCCGGTCGATCAGATCGCCGACGAGTTGCATCGATCCACCGAGGCCGAGCATGTGGGGTGACGAGCCTGGCCCCCGTACAGCTGCGAGCACCGTTCCTCGAACATCGAGCAGCGCAACATCGGTCTTGGAGTTGCCGCCGTCGACGGCGAGCAGCACCGCGCCCGTCACGTCTGAAACCGTGGAAGATGCGCGGCGTTTGCTGCCAGGAGATCTTCGAGCAACTGCTCTGCCGGCTTGATCTGAGAGATCAGTGGATGAGCGAGTAGCGCGAGGAACGCGGTCTCGCGATCTCCGGTCACGGCAGCCTCCGCCGCAAGCCGTTCGTACGCGGCAACCGACCCGACGAGACCCTCCGTTGCCCGGTGCAGTCCGGAGGCGACGACCGGCGTGGCCCCCGAGCGATTGATCGCACACGGAACCTCGACGATGGCGTCGTCCGGCAGTTCCGGCAGCACGCCGTTGTTGCGCACGTCGACGACTTGGACGTCGCCGGTGTCGTTCCACACCGCGGCGAGCAGTTGTACGGCGGCCTCGCTGTAGAACGCGCCACCGCGCCGGGTGAGCAACTCGGGCTTGGTGTCGACGTGGGGGTCGAGGTAGATCTCCAGCAACTGGCGCTCGATCTCGGCGACGTCCTGGGCGCGCGTGCGGGAGTCGCGTTGCTCGGCGACGACGACATCGTGTTGATAGAAGTAGCGCAAGTAGTACGACGGGATGGCGCCGAGCGAGTGCAACAACCGCAGCGGCATCTCGACTCGACTGGCGAGTTGTTCGCCGTGGTCCTCGATCAGCTGCGGCAGGACATCTTCGCCACCCACGTCGACCGACCGGATCCACGTGAGGTGGTTGAGCCCGGCGTGACCCAGCCGAACATCGGCGGCGTCCACGTCGAGCCAGCTCGCGAACAGCCGTTGGAATCCGATCGCCACGTTGCACAGGCCCATCGCTCGGTGGCCGTGATCGAGCAGCGATCGGGTCACGATCCCCACGGGGTTGGTGAAGTCGATGATCCATGCATCCGATGCCGCGCGGCGCCGCACTTCGTCGGCGATGTCGAGCACGACAGGAACGGTGCGCAGCGCCTTGGCGAACCCTCCCGCGCCCGGTGGTCTCCTGGCCGACGCAACCGCATCGCAACGGGATGGTCTCGTCGAGGTGCCGTGCGGCCTGACCTCCGATCCGCAGCTGCAGCAGCACGAAGTCGGCGCCATCGACTGCCTCGGCGAGATCCGAGGTGGCAGTCAACGTTCCCGACCATCCGTAACGGCCGGCAATCCGTCTGCTCACACCGGCGACCGCATCGAGCCGGGTCGAATCGGGGTCACACAGCACGAGCTGATCGACCTCGATTCCGTCGCGCAGCCGAGCGATCCCATCCACCAGCTCGGGCGTGTACGTGCTCCCGCCACCGACCACAGCGATCTTCATGGAGCAATCATGACGCCGTTAGTGTGCGTTCGTGAGCACCACGCGCGTCGCCCGCCACATTCGGGCCCCGCGAGCCCGCGTGTACGGCGCCTTGCTGGATCCGCATGCCGTGCGGCATTGGATGGTGCCCGATGGGATGACGAGCGAGGTCCACTCGTTCGACCCTCGCGAGGGCGGCACGTTTCGCATCTCCCTCACGTACGACGCGCCGACAACGGCGGGCAAGACGAACTCGCGAACGGATTCCTTCCACGGGCGGTTCGTCAAGCTCGTGCCCGACACCGAGGTCGTCCAGGCAGTCGAGTTCGAGAGCGACGACCCGGCAATGGCGGGGGAGATGACCATCACCTACGAACTGTCGGATGCCGACGGTGGTACCGACCTTGTCGGAGTCCACGAGAACCTGCCGATTGGCGTGCCACCCGCCGACAACGAATTGGGATGGCGGATGTCGCTCGACAAGCTCGCTGTGCTGGTCGAGGCTACGGAGAAGGCATCGTAAGAGAGACCGAGTCGCCGTCGATACGACCAGTGATCGACGCTGTGGCATACGGCGCGTTGTAGTTCCATGTGATGGTCAGCCGGCAGTCGGCGGCGCGGGCGCATGTCACGGTCGACGAGACCGCGCCTGTTGCGCGATTCCACTTGACGCTGCCTGACACTGCCAGGTTGTCGATCCACCGAAGTCCGTTCATGTTGAAGCGCACGATGTCGAGACCGGTGGTGGTGAAGGTGCCGCCGCGCAGGCCAACACCTGCCTCACCAAGCATCGCGAACCACCGCGGGAACATGTCGGCAACCGTGGAAGCAGCTGCCGATGCGATGCGGCGCTGACGCGCTGTACCGGGTCCTGGGGGCGCGGCAATGTCGTTGAGGCGCTGCGGGAACTCGTCGGTGGTGCGGACTTCTTGGTACTGCGAGGCACAGCTGGTGTCGCCGGGAGAGCGACTGCGAACGAACTCGACGACGAGGTTCGATGCGCACCGCGAGAAGTCGCTCAGCGCAGTGACGTGCCCCGTGTTGGCAACCTCGACGAACGTAGAGTTCGGGAACCGATCGGCGACAACCTGTGCGCCCTCCGACGATGTGATCGAGTCGAGGTCGCCGACGAGTACCAGGGTCGGCACCGTCGGATATGTGGCCGGGCTGTCGACGGGCGGCACCCACGGATCCGGGGCGGGCCACTTGATACACGATTCGTACTCGGTCCACGGCGAGGCGAGCCAGTCGTCCACCGTGAACGGCGCGAACGCGTCGGGATCGGTGGCTCGAATTTCGGAGACCGAGGCATCGAACTGCGCGTGCCGCTGGCCGATCGGTGCGTTGATATCCCACAACTGGGGGTAGTCGTTGCAGATCACCGCGACGTAGAGGCCGCTCGAGAAATCCTCCGGCACACCGGACTCGGTCCAGTCGGTCTGTTCGGCAGCGATCCGTAGCAGTGGTGCTGGATCACCACCCTGCAGCCAGGCCCGTCCGGCACCGTCCAGCTCCTCGTAGACGGTCGTGCCGTAGGTCGCGACACCCATGATGTAGGACAGGAACGACGCGTCGACCTCCACCTCGCGCAACACGCCGTCCGCGTCGTACGCCTGGCCGGCGAGCGGCTCGGCGCGGAGGGCATCGGCGAGTACCGCCAAGCGGTCGATGACATCGCCACCCAACGCAGCGCATTGCGGGTCGCGCGGCACACCAACTCGGAACGCGCTGCGCATCGCCCGGTTCACGTCGAGATACCACGGATCCTGATCCTCGACCGGGTAAGCCGCGTCGAGCGTGAGCGTGCGGATTCGATCAGGATGGCGAATCGCGAAAGCCTGACCGAAGAACGTGCCGTACGAGTCACCGTACAGATCGATGCGATCGATGCCGAGCGAGTCGAGCACCGCAGCGAGGTCGTCTGCCGCGAACGCGGTGCCGTAGAGGTCGGAGGCCTTCCCAAGCTGCGTTCCACACAGCCCGACGTTGTCGATGTAGTCGCCCTGGAATGATTCGAGTTCGGGGCAGTTGATCACGGACGACGTACCCGTGCCGCGAGCATCGACCAGTAACACGTCGCGTCGGGCGAGCAGTGGTGCGAACAGATCGAGATAGAAGTCGCGCGAACCGGTGGACGGGTACCCGGGCCCGCCTTCGACGGCGACGATCGTGCCGAGTGACGGCTTGTTGCGGTTGGTTGCACGATGCAACTCGAAGCCGATGGTGATCGTGGCACCGTTGGGCCGACGGGGTCGAGGGGTCGCTCGATCGTGCCGCACCGTGCCCCGGGTACACCTGGGCACGGACTCAGCCGCGCGGCACGTGCATCCGTCGTCGTCGGTCGGTTCATCAGCGGATTTGGCGTTCGCCGCCGGTGAGGTTGCACCGATGGCGAGCACCACCACGAGAGCGATACGGCCGTACATGGCCGGATCGTACATCGGCCACGCTCGCCTCCTCGCCGGTGCCTGACTACCGAAATCGGGCGCGCACGCGGTTGCGGACGCGCGCAACCTGGCGGTTGGCTGCCCTCAACGGCTTGGTGATTTGCCACGACCGGGTTGCCAGCACCCGCTTCAACTCTGGCCCGCCGGAGCGGAGTTCGGCGCGCACGGCAGCATCCTCGGATGCGGTCGGCAGCAACCCTTCGTCGCTCGCGACCGATGGAGCCGTAGCTGTCGCGGGGTCGGCGACGCGCAGCGTGGCGAAGAACTCACCGCCTACCGTTTCCGAGCACGACTCGAGTGAGAACGGAACGAGATGAAGCCGCGTCGAGCGCGCCGAACAACCGGGTGAACGACGATGGCGTGAACATCCAGCAGTGAACGTCGAGGTAGTCCCCCGAGGTGGCGGCGGTCGTCGCCCTCTCGAGGGCTTCCGGCTCGGAGTGGACCGGGACCAGTTCGGCGAACGGCGGCTCCTGATCCCAGGAGATCAGCCCGCGCCACGCCACTGCTGACGAGTAGTGATCGAAGACCTGGCGCGGCGAGGGGATCGTGGGCTTGGTGAGATGCGCATCGATGAGATCTGCGGTCACCGTGGGTGAGCGCAGCGCATCGAAGCATCGACGGTGGTCGGGAATGGCGAGTGACAGCACCCCGTCGTCGCGCAGCACACTGCGGATGTCGCCGAGCCAACCGATGACATCCGGTACGTGCTCGATGACATGCGATGCGATCACATAGTCGAACGGGATGTCGGGACCGACCGTGTCGTGAATGGACCCCTGCGTGACGTAGTCGATCGGCACGATGGCGTCGACATCGAAGCCGACATGCGTCGCATAGCGGGCACGCAGCGCATCCGTGTCGACGTGGTCGATGTAGCGAATCTCACCCATGTCGCGGCGCACGACCGGGTTGATCAGCGGGCCGAGCTCGAGACCCTTGGCCTTCGCGACGTCGATGGACCTCAACAGCGACTCGGTCCGGCCAGGCATCCGCCAGATGCTACCGGTGGGCCCGCGCGCTAGCTGGTTCCCGGTCGACGTGCGGCAGCGTCGATCTCGTCGCGCAGAGCGAGGAGAACAGGCAACGTCGCGTGATCCTTCGGCCGGTTGGCCACCGTCTTGGAGTGGATGATGTCGTCGAGGCTGGCGACCAACAGCTGATGACCATCGATGTCGAACGAGACCGCTCGCGTCATCAGCTCGTCGTAGCCCGATGATCCCGCCGGCTGGAAGGCGATGTCGATGTCACCCGCATCCGTGGTGAGGTTGGTCATCGCGACGCCGGCGAAGAACTCCGCCGAGCAGTCGAAGGGCAACCCATCGGCCTCGCCCTCCGTTCGCACTCGGGCGTTCAGGGATTTCAACATCGTGGCCAGGCGTCGGAGATTCTCCTCGTCGTTCGCAGGACAGAGGTCAGCGTCATTCGTTGTGGCCGAGGAACCGTGCAGAACGGCACCGAGTCCTCCGATCAGGACGCACAACACTTCGTGTTCGGCCACCGCGGCGACAATTCTTCGTGGTTGGAAGGTGGCCGTCACGCAGTTCGCCGAGCCGATGCTGTGAACGCTGCGACGTTCTCGACATTCTCGAGGCGTTGGGTGGGGGTGAGTCGCAGGTGTTCGCGGATCTGGGCGCGGTCGACGTCGTCGTGGCCTCGCATGGTCATGTCGAGCGTCACGCCGCACGCTGCGGCGATCGCCACCAACGAGTCGAGCCTCGGTACGTCGTGGCCGAGTTCCCACCGGGCAATCATCGACTGCGGCTTGCCCATCCGTTCGGCCAGCTGTCGCTGCGTGAGGCCGGCAGAGGCACGCAAGGTACGCAGCAGAACGGTGCTGTTGTCGGTCCTCAGCGTCACGATCACGCTTGATAGCGTATCAGCTATCAAGGATCGATGATCGCCGCTGGATTCAGCGGGCGTTGTCGCCGAAGCGGAACTCGTGGGTCAGTTCGTCGAGCTGGGCTTTGATCGCCGGGTCGAGAGGAGCATCCACCGCCGCGACCGAGTCCTTCAACTGTTCCGGACGGCTCGCGCCGATGATCGGGCTGGTGATCGTCGGGTTGGCGAGCACCCATTGCACGGCCATCGTCGCCATCGAGACTCCGCCAGATTCGGCGATGGGGCGCAGCTCGTCGATGGTCTTGAACATCCGGTCGTTCCAGTACCGCTCCTGGTAGCGACCGGCGGCCCAGCCCAAAGTGAAGCGGCCACCTTCGGTCGGTGCGCCCGGCTGATGCTTGCCACTGAGGAACCCGCCGGCGAGCGGGTTGTAGGGGATCACTGCGATGCCTTCTTCGGCGCACAGTGGCAGCAGTTCGCGCTCGTTCTCGCGGAACAGAAGGTTGTAACGGGGTTGCACGCTGACGAAGTTCGCCGTCCCCAACACCTCGGCGCGGCCGACGCTGCGCGCCAGTTGATAGGCAAGGAAGTTGCTGCACCCGATGTACCTGACCTTGCCGGTGCGCACCACATCGTCGAGCGCCTGCAGCGTCTCGTCGATGGGCGTGTCTGCATCCCATGAGTGGAGCTGGTACAGATCGACGTAGTCGGTACCGAGCCGTCGCAGCGAGGCATCGAGGGCGCGCATGATGTTCTTGCGCGAGTTGCCGGCGTCCCATGGCTTCGGGCCGGTCGGGAAATGGCACTTGGTGGCCAGGATGAACTCGTCACGCCGCGATCCCAGCCAGCGGCCGATCACCTCTTCGGTACGGCCGAAGATGTCGGGAGGAGCGCCGAGCGGGTACACATCGGCCGTGTCGAAGAACGTGATGCCCGCATCGGCAGCGGCATCCATGATCGCGAACGACGTCTCCTCGTCGCACTGATATCCGAAGGTCATGGTGCCGAGGCACAAACGCGACACCTTGAGGCCTGTACGACCGAAGCGAACGTGTTGCATGGCGCGACCATACAAAGGAAGCCGTCTCATGGTGGTGCTCTGCTAGCAAAGAGGAGTGGCGATCCTGTTGGCGGCGATGTGTGCGGTGACCTACGGCCTTGCCGACTACTGCGGCGGCCGCGCCTCGCGTTCGGTTGCCAGCACGCTCGTGACGTTGATCGGCCAGGCCGTCAGCCTGCTCCTGGTCGTTGGTGGGGTGCTGTTGATCGGCACCCCGGTCGCGTCGGCCCACGACCTGTTGTGGGGTGCCGCTGGCGGTGCCGCCGGTGCTTTCGCGCTCATCGCCTTCTATCGCGCGCTGTCGACTGGCGCGATGACTGTCGTGGCACCGATCACCGCAGTCATCAGCGCTGCCCTCCCCGTTGTCGTCGGGTTCTTACTCGGCGAACGTCCCAGCGGCACGGCGATCGTGGGCATCGTCGTGGCCTGCCTGGCCGTCGCGTTGGTCAGCGGGGCGATCGGCACACGACACCAGCACACCTCGGCCGGCGTCATCGCTCTCGCGATCGCTGCGGGTGTCGGCTTCGGGTTCATCTTCGTTGCGTTCGCGCGTACCGCCGACGACAGCGGTTGTGGCCGTTGGTGGCAGCGCGCGCTTCGTCGGTCCCCATCGTTGCTGTCATCGTCGTGGCCACCCGGCCAGGACGAGGCGCGATGCGATCGGTGATCTTGTTGATCGTGGCCTCCGGCGTTCTCGACATGGCGGCCAACCTGTTCTTCCTCGAAGCGAGTCACCGGGGGCTGCTGTCGATCGTGTCGGTGATCGCTTCGATGTACCCGGTCACCACGGTGTGCCTCGCGTTCGCACTGGATCACGAGCGCGTCAGCAAGACGCAGGCAGTCGGTCTTGCATTCGCGGCGACTGCGCTGACGTTGGTGTCGCTAGGGAGTTGAGCGCTCGGCGACGGCCTGCGATTCGCGCGCCGCAGCCATGAAGATCCCCTTGCTCATCAGGCTCGGCTCTGCCTTGCGGCGTTCGATGTAGACCTCCGCTCGGGCTGCATGGATCGCTGGGTCGGAGGGCGCGGCCCACCCGGCGAGATCGGCGAGATGGCAGGCAAGCCGGAGGTCGTTGTCGGCGACCGCCTGCTGGGCGCGGCGCATCAACGCATCGGCACCGCCGCTGAGCTCGGCGATCGCGATCGCAACCTCGGCATCCGGCGATGGCTTCAACCGCGATGCCGCGCCGTCCCACCATCCGCCGAACTGTCGCCAGATATTGCGGATCACGAACTCCGGTTCGTCGTACAGCGGTCGCAGATACGGCTTGGCCAACGTGTCGGCAGGAACGGACACCGTGTGGATGATCGAATCGAGCGTCGCCCCTTCGTTCATCATTGCGATCACTGCGGCGACCAGATCCTCCAACGCAGTGGCGATGTCGCCGAGCACTTCGGTGATTCGCTGCCGGCCGGAGATCGGCAGTCCGTGGGCGGGCACCAGCAACTCGGGCCCGGCGGCGATCATCTCCCGCAGCGCGACCGCCCATTCCACCGGATAGCGCTGCACCTTCTGCGGGTTGCCGGCGTTCGGGAAGTTCCAGATCACGAAGTCGCCCGCCATGATCCACTTGCGTTCGGGCAACCATGCCCACAGGTGATCGTCGGTCTCGCCGCGAGCGTGGTGCAGATCGATCTGCGTGTCGCCGACGAGCATCGAGTGCTCCAGCTCGAACGTCTCGGACGGTCGCAACGTGGTGCGCGGCAAGAAGCGACGCGCATCGGCGACGTCCACCCGGGCGCCACCTTCTGCTTCGCCGATGGACAAGTTCAGTTCGCCGGGGATACCGCCGAACTGGCGCGAGTTGATGATGAGGTTCCAGTTGTTCGTGTAGTCGTAGCGGTCCAATCGAGTGGCAACGTTGCGGTGCCCGATCACGCTCGGCCGATCGGCCGCGAAGTGGGTGCTGCCGCCGACGTGGTCGGCATGGCCGTGCGTGTACACGAGGTGGCTGATCCTGTCGGAGCGCCAGGCTTTCACGGCCGCGACGACAGCCTGGCCGGTGTGCACGCCCGACGAGTCGAAGCACACCACACCGTCGCCACTGTCGAACGCCACGCAATGGCTGAAGCTTTCGACGATCGCCAGGTCGTCGGCGAGCTCACTGAGCTCGTTGGTGACTCGATTGACCGGCTGGTCGACGACTCCTGAATCGATGATTCGCGTGGAGATGTCGAGCAGGTCGGCCATGCGTCAACCGTACTCAGCCTGCATCGTCGGGATGATCGGCGAGGTACGCGGCAGCGTCGATCGGCTGTGCTTGGCTGAAGCCGACGGGAAGGCGGATGGTGCCGGCGGACGTGCCGTAGAAGACCTGCCACGCCCGATACGCCGCGAAGCGCTGCGGACTGTCGCGCATGTTCTCGGCGAATGCGGTGACGGTCGCGACGTACGTGTCGTTGGGGTTGTACTCGTACAGCGCGGCCTGCATGTCGTCGGGCCCGCCTCCCTGAACCAGGTACGTCGCCGCGCCGATGATCGCATCGCGGGGGATCAACGGATCGCCCGTACAGCACTGCTCCCACGTCGTCGGCAGGAACTGCATCGGGCCGACCGCGCCGGCCGAGGACTCGCCGAGGATCCGTCCCATCCTGGTCTCCTGTAGATGGATCGCCGCGAGCCAATACCAAGCGATCCCCGTAGCAGCTTCGGCCTCACGGTAGTAGCCGAGCAATTCGTCTTGTGGGAGCGGGTCGACGATGGTCCAAGCCGGCAGGGTCGCGCTCGGTGGAGTCGAGCTTGGATTGGCTGCCGAGCGGGCCTGACCGAGTTGTCGGGCACGGACGATTCGCTCGACGAACGGCCGCACGTCGTCACCGACCGCCGCAAGCACCCCTTCGTCGAGTTCTGGATGTGCCGACAGGTACCGATACAACAGCTGCTGGCGCACCCCGCCGGTACCGTCACCCGCTGCTGCGGCCTGCTCGGCTGCCGTCAGTTGGTTCGCGATGTCGGCGGCCGAGAGGTCGCCTGTGATCTTCGCCGTGCTGGGAGTTGTCGTGGTTGTTACGGCCGGTTGGGTGGAAGCTGGCGCGACGGTGGTTGCGACGGTCGAGTTCGGCGACCGAGTCGTGTCGCTGAGTTCCGGGTCAGCCGAGCAACCTGCGACGGCCAGCGCGGCCAGCGCAATGGCGGCCACGATACGCGCCGGCATCAGCGGGGGAGGCCGAGCACGCGTTCGCCGAGGATGTTGCGCATCACATTCGAGGTGCCACCCATGATCGTGTAGCCCGGCGCGTACGTGAGGCCCTGGGTCACCGGGTCCCACAGCGTCGCCTGCGCGCCCAGGGTGCGAGCGACGAACTCGACGACACGAATCTCGTGTTCCGTGCCGAAGCACTTCGTGGCCGCGCTGAATCCGGCTGGTGCCTGGCGCAGGATCTCGCGGATCACCAGCAGCCGACCGATGCGGTAGCCGATCTCCAGCGCGGCGATCTCCTGACGCACGACGGGATCGGATCGGTCGGCCTGTTCGAGTGCCGTTTGATACAGCGCGTAGTTCGAGACGAGTCGATCGATGCCGCCGCGCTCGTGCTCCAGCTGCTTCATCGTCTGCTTGAACGCCGCGCCCTCGACGCCGACAAGGTTGTGCACCGGCACACGAACGTCGGTGTAGAACACCTCACAGAAGTGCCGGTTCGTGGTCATGTCCTTGATGGGCCGGATCTCGATCCCGGGCGTGTCCATGGGAACGATGATCTCGCTGATTCCTGCGTGCGGCGGCCCCTCCGTCGAGGTACGGCAGATCAGGTAGCAGTAGTCGGCGACCTCGCCGAAGCTGGTCCAGATCTTCTGGCCGTTGATCACCCAATCGTCGCCGTCGCGAACGGCCGACGTCTTCAGCGCGGCAAGGTCGGACCCGGCGTCGGGCTCGCTCATGCCGATGCACCACGTGGTCTCGCCCGACAGGATCCGCGGCAGGAACTCCTGTTGCTGGTCGGGTCGCCCGTAGGTGATCAGCGACGGGCCCATCTGTCGATCGGCGAACCAGAACGCGGCGATCGGTGCGCCGGCCTTGATCATCTCCTCGCCCACGATCAACCGCTCGATCGGAGGGCGCCCGCCGCCACCGAACTCCTTCGGCCATGTCATCCCGATCCAACCCTGGGCGGCCATTTCCTTGGCGAACTCCTTGGAGTAGCCGTTGATCCACGAATCGTTGTGCCGCCCGAAGCGGGCGACGCGCCTCGGCAGCCACCTTGCGGGCCCGCTCTCGCAACTCGACCTGCTCGGGCGTCCACGTGAAGTCCATCGATTCACGATGCTAAGCGTGTGGGCTTTCGCGAAGGAACTCTTGAATCGGCGTTCGCTCATTCTGTCGGCCACGACAGAAATATGTAGAAAACTGCTGGTTGAGTTGACACAAGATGCGAACATATGTACGATAAGATTCCATGGATGAGGCCGCCGCCACTGCGCTTGAGGCACGTGTGGCTGACCTGTGCGGCCATTTGAATGTGCTCCACGCACAGCTGGTGGACGCGATTGTCGAGTCGCTCGATGGCGGGTTGTGGGAGCAGTGGGGGATCAGATCACCCGAGCACTGGTTGGCGTGGCAGACCGGCATGGCACCGGCCCGGGCCCGTCAACTGGTCGACACGGCGCGCCCGAAAGGGCGAGTTGCCGGTGACGTTCGCGGCGTTTGCGGATGGCGAATTGTCGGTCGATCAAGTGGTCACTGTCGCCAAGTACCGCGCCGGCACACAATGATGGCGAAGCATGCGAGTTGGCCAGAGCAGCAACTGTCAACCAACTCCGCCACGGTCTGTCGCGCTATGTGCATGTCGTCGAACCGTCACCGGTGTCACCGACCGAAGCAGAACTGACCGGTGGCGATCCTCGCAACTCGTTGCTGCGATTCTTCGACGAGAGCAGCCGTTATACGTTGCAGCTCAACGCTCCGGCCGATCAGGGCGAGATCATCAACCGAGCCATTCGAGAAGCTCGCGACGCCCTGTTTGTTGCCGGGCACAAGAATGTCGACCTGGCTGGAGGGATTCGTCGAGGTCTGCAACCGCTCGCTCGGTACCGTCACCAGTCCGGCGCGTCGTGACCGGTTCCGTACCTACATGCATCTCAACACCGACGACACCGGCGGCCCGGCACAAGCCTGGTTCAACGGCGGCTCGTCGCTACCGGACTCGATCCGCGACGCGATGCTGTGCGACGGGATCGTGCAACCGTTGTGGCACACCGCCGGACTGCCGATCAGCGTCGGTCGAGCGCAGTACATCGTCCCGACCCGCACTCGCCGCATCGTTCTTGACCGTGACCGGACCTGTCTGCGTCCGGGTTGCAACGCCACCACTCACCTCGAGGTTCACCATCTCCTCGACTGGCTCAAGGGTGGCACGACCGACACATGGAATCTCGGCGCGTTGTGTCCGAGCGATCACGACGCGTTACACCGCGGCGAGTTCACCATCACCGGCAACCCCAACGTCGCCGGCGACCTCGCGTTCCACGACCGGTACGGTCGCCTGATCCCCGGCGTCGGAAAACCCAACCCGCCCAACGGCCCACCGCCAGCGCCACCACCCGGCAAGAAATACAACCACCCCACCGGAGAGCGATTCGACACTCGATGGTTCCAACTCACCGAACTACCCGAACCCGCCTCTAACTGACGTCGCTTCCATCGGGGAAGAACGCCACGAACACAGGTGAATCGGTGAAGTAGCCGCTGACGTCCATGATCCAGTGGGTGCGTTCCGAATTGAACATGCACACCGCCCCGTGGAGCCGATGCCCGCGATGACCATGTTGGGCACCGTCTGTCCCGGCGACGAAGTTGACGTTGGAGGCTTCCGGCGGCTGACCTCCGCATGGGAAAGCAGTGAGGTATCCCGCGGAGCATCACTCCGTCGCAGTGGCGTTGAAGACCATCGCCGTGGCGTCGGGGAAATGCGGTTCCGAACGGGATCTCGGGGACGAGGAATCCGGCTGGTAGGAAGGGTCGAGTTGATCGGCGCGAGTGTCGTGCCATCGTGTCGGCTGGATCGCGACGAACCCTGACGCTGCAGATGGCGAGTACCAGCCCGGCAAGATCGGCGATCAGATTGAGGTGGCGTGTCGTGAAGAAGCATACGTGCTTGTTAGCTCGGGCAGCGCGACCGTGACGAGGTTCGGCACCGTTTGCCCTGCGCAACACGTTGAGGTTCGATGCAGTCGGGCGGCGGCTGACCGCATGGATACACGGTGACGAATCCCGGGTCCGTCGACATCGGTCGCGGTGAGGTTGAACACGACCGACGATGCATCTGGCAGCGACGAAGGTGATATGTCGAAGTCGAACGACCGATGCCCGGCACCTTCGCGATCCTTCGGACCGATCGTTGCGTGTGTCGAACATCCTCACCGGCGGTGACGGTGCGAAGCCGTCGCCACCACCGAACACGTAGTAGCCGGCGAGATCTGCGAGCAGATGCGTGGAGACAGACGCGAAGAAGCACACTCGAGCGTGCGATCCGGCATCGACCGTCACCAGGTTCGGCACCGTCTGGCCGGCCACGAAGTTGAGGCTCGACGTCTCCGGCTGCGCCCCGTCGCACGGGTACACGGTGACGAACCCGGCGGCGCCCGGCTCCGTCGCGGTCACGTTCATCACGACCGCGGTTGTGTTCGGCCGGCACGTAGGGGCTGAGGTCGAGTCGGTGCGACAGTCCACCGGTCAATGGCAAGCCCCGCGGCGCGGGTGTCGAACAAGCGTGTCGGCGTGGTGCCGACGAAGCCGGGCGGCGGACTCGGCGTGTAGCGAACCTGCGGCGGCGATGTGGACGTCGCCACTGCACCCACCCTGTAGTAACCATCGATCGACACGTCGACCGTTGCTCCGTCAGAGATGAAGAGACACAAGCCGGCGCCGCCGCTGGCGACGCCGGCCACGCAGCGTGGTGGATGGTGTGTCGGCATGTCCAGAGCGCAGTTGCCGATGCAGCGGACTGAGGCTGTGCCGCATGGATAGACCATTGCGAACCCAGGTGTGGCGGAGGCTGCATCGAGCCAGACGGCGACACCCGACGACGTCTGCGGGAACGCCCGAGCCCGAGACGAGGTCGATCGTCCGTGCCGTCGCCGGTCCGACGATCGGTCGTGACGAGGTGAACGGCAGTGTCGACGTATGCCGGCGCCGCCGCATCCGGTATCGACCGAGCCGAGTTGGTAGACGATCACTCGTGTCGCCTCGACGGTCGTGGTCATGCAGACACTCGGCATGGTCAAGGGCACGTACGACCTCGTTGGTGACCAGGTCGCCGGCCGCCTCGAGCGGCACCACGATGTCAGTGAGGGGTCCGGCGCCGCGGCGCAGTCGTGCAATCATCACGGCACCTGTCGGCCCAGCCTCGGTTGCGGAACGGCCATGACCTGTAGCAGGACGTTGAGTGGTCGCCGACCGGCACCTCCGAGGAGTGAGACGCAGTCCCGGCTGACTAAGACGCGGGACCGACCTCAGTGGAATCGAGTCGACATGTCCCGTGAGGTGTTGAACAGCTGTACACCGGTCATCGGTGCAGCCGTCACATGTCGGAGCCGCGACCGCACAGGGGCGTCGCCATCATCGTCGCCACGAGGATTGTCCGCCCCCAATGCACGGCCGGAACATACACGACAGCGGAGTGCGAAGTCCAGCTGCGCGCCTTGCCGCTACGGCTATCCTGTACAAGTCCGATACAAGTGAGTCTCAGCAAAGGTGAGTGCCGTGGCAAAGATCAAGGTCAAGCAATCCCGTCGTCGAGATGGATGGCGACGAGATGACGAGGATCATCTGGCAGTTCATCAAGGACAAGCTCATCTTGCCGTACCTCGACATCGAGCTCGATTACTACGACCTCGGGATCGAGTCGCGCGATGCGACCAACGACCAGGTCACGATCGACGCCGCCAACGCGACCAAGAAGCACGGTGTCGGCGTGAAGTGCGCAACCATCACGCCCGACGAGGCACGTGTCGAGGAGTTCGGGCTGAAGAAGATGTGGAAGAGCCCCAACGGCACCATCCGCAACATCCTCGGTGGCGTGATCTTCCGCGAGCCCATCGTCATCTCCAACATCCCTCGACTTGTGCCGGGCTGGACGAAGCCGATCGTCATTGGTCGTCACGCCCACGGCGATCAGTACAAGGCGACCGACTACAAGGTGCCTGGTGCCGGGACCGTGATGATGACCTACATCCCCGCCGATGGCAGCGAAGCCGGTCGAGATGAAGATCGCCGACTTCGGCGCCGACGGCGGTGTGACGATGGGGATGTTCAACTACAACGACTCGATCCGCGACTTCGCACGTGCGTCGATGCGCTACGGCCTCATCCGCAACTATCCCGTGTACCTCAGCACCAAGAACACCATCCTCAAGGCGTACGACGGCTCGTTCAAGGACATCTTCGAGGAGGTGTACCAGACCGAGTTCAAGGCCGAGATGGATGCCGCCGGTCTCACCTACGAGCATCGCCTGATCGACGACATGGTTGCCTGCGCGATGAAGTGGGAGGGCGGCTACGTGTGGGCGTGCAAGAACTACGACGGCGACGTGCAGAGCGACACCGTCGCGCAGGGGTTCGGCTCCCTCGGCCTGATGACATCGGTGCTGATGACCCCTGATGGAAAGACGGTCGAAGCGGAGGCAGCCCACGGCACGGTCACGCGGCACTATCGCGAGCACCAGAAGGGCAACAAGACGTCCACCAATCCCATCGCATCCATCTACGCGTGGACGCAGGGCCTGACCTACCGCGGCAAGATGGACGAGACGCCCGATGTCGTCAAGTTCGCCGAGGCGCTCGAGCAAGTGTGCGTCGAGACGGTCGAGGCGGGGGAGATGACCAAGGATCTTGGCGATCCTGATTGCCAAGGATGCTCCGTACCTGAGCACCGAGGAGTTCCTCGACGCACTCGATCGACGTCTGCAGTCGAAGGTCGGCGTAGCTCCCGACTTCGGCCGCGACGTAGGGTTGTGTGGGAGGAGGACAGAGCATGGTGAAGTGGGAGGCGCCGGGTCCGGGGTACTGGGAACTCGATCGATCTCACTTCGTCGGCGGCGAGACTCCGCTCGTCCAACACATCCAGTCGCGGTCGATGCCTGTCGGTTTGCGCAAGGTCTTCGCCGAACTCGGCACGCCGGCCGACACGCTCGACTGCCGCTTCGTCAACGGTTTCATGTACACCCGCCTGCGACCGTTGATCGCCGCGGATCGACCGGCCAAGAACCTTCCGCCGAGATTCGTCTTGAAGGCGGTCGGGCGCTATCACCCCGAGTTCCGCCGCCGCACCAAGGCTGCCGAGAGAGCGAAAGTCGAGCGGCCGTGGCGCAAGGTGATCGCTGATTGGGAGGACGGCGGGCGAGCCCTCATCGAGTCGCGCAACCTTGCCATCCAGAAAGTCGATCTCACCGAACTCGACGACGCGACGCTGATCGAACACGTGCAGGAAGTGATCGAACATTGCCGAGCCAGCTGGGAGCACCACCACTGGCTGCACGGCTACGACCTCGGTCCCATCGGCTTCTACCTCGCGGGTTGCCGCGAATGGGGTGTGGAGCCGGGCGACGCGATCCCGCTGCTCGAAGGTGCCTCACCGTCGACGGTCGGCCCGATGCACGTGCTCGCTCAACTGAGGGTCGCCGTCGAGAACGCTCACAAGGTTCCGCAGACCCTCGACGACGTGCGATCCATCAGCGACGAAGCCGCGGCACATCTCGACCACTACCTGGAGTACCGCGGCTCCATGATGATCAGTCGATACGACATCGACGGTGTCACCCTGGCCGAGATCCCCGACGTGGTGGTGGCGACGATTCTCAATGGCGTCGAGCGCTCGGTCGGCGACGGACTGCAACATCGGATCGAAGTAGTCCGTGCGCGAGTGCCCGTTGCCCACCAGGAAGACTTCGACGCCAGGTTGGAGGAAGCCCGGGCAGCCATGGATCTCCGCGACGACAACGGCCCGACCACGGCCGAGTGGCCCTTGGGATTGCTACGGCTGTCGATGCTCGAAATCGGACGACGAATGGTGTTGGCCGGGTGTGCTCGCCAGCCCGCGGACGGACTGGAACTCCATCCGGACGAGATCACGCTGGCGGTGCTCACCGGCGACGGTCCGAGTGCTGACGATCTCGAGGGCAGACGACAACATCGCCATCACCTTGCATCACTCGACGCACCGATGAGCCTGGGTGATCCGGAGCCTGCGCCGCCTCTTGAACTCTTGCCCAAGGCGCTCGCCGATGTCGTTCGCATGGTGCAGATCGTCATCGAGCAGCTCGGCATGGGCGGTGAACGTTCGACGGGTGGTCTGAAGGGTGTCGGCATCGGTGACCGGATCGTTCGTGGCCGGGCGTGTCGCGCAGACTCGCCGGAGCAAGCCATCGACCACCTGAGCCATGGCGATGTCCTGGTGGTGCCGTGCACGACGCCGGCGTACAACTCCGTCCTCACGCTGGCCGCAGCGATCGTGACCGCCGACGGTGGCCCGTTGAGCCATGCGGCGGTTCTCGCTCGCGAGCTCGGTATCTCTGCTGTGGTCGGAGCCCGCGGCGCGCTCACCGAGATCCCTGACGGTGCGCTGATCGATGTCGATCCGGTCGCAGGCGAGGTGCGGATCGTCGCCGAGACGTAGGCGGAAAGCATTGCATGGGAGACTGAGACGATGCGCGCTGTCGTCCTTCGCTCTCATGGTGGCCCGGAGTCGTTGACGATCGAGGATGTGCCCGATCCGGTCGGTGGACCAGAGGATGTCGTTGTCGTCGTGCGTGCCACGGCCCTGAATCGTGCCGACCTCTTGCAGGTCATGGGCATGTACCCCAACCCGCGTCCCGCCGCGCTGGAAATACCCGGCCTGGAGTTCTCCGGCATTGTCCGCTCGGTGGGCGATCGTGTGACGATGTGGAAGCCCGGTGACGCAGTGATGGGCATCGAAGCCGGCGGCGCCTACGCCGAGCGGATCGCAACACACGAGCGTCAGCTGATGCGCGTACCCACCGTCGTCGGCGTTGGAGATGGCGCGGCGATACCGGAGGTGTTCCTGACGGCCTGGGATGCACTGGTCCTGCAGGGCGGCCTGACCTCGGGTCGCTGGGCTCTGGTGCATGCCGGTGCATCGGGAGTTGGAACAGCGAGCATCCAGATCGCCAAGTCGATCGGTGCTCGCATCGCGGTCACGTGTTCGACGGGCAAGATGGACTTGTGCCGTTCGCTCGGCGCCGATCTTGTGCTGGAACGGTCGCCCGCAGCATGGCTGACCGGTGCGATGGCCGCAGTCCCCGACGGTTTCGACACGATCCTCGACGTCGTCGGCGGCGACGAGATCGAGCGCAACCTGCAGGCCGTGGCGATGAAAGGTCGCATCATCCAGGTCGGGCTGATGGGCGGTAGCACGGTGCCGGTCAACGTGTATGCGCTGATGGGGCGCAGGGTGTCGTGGACAGGGACCATGCTTCGCGCCCGGCCCATCGAGGAGAAGATCGCGCTGACACGCCGTTTCGCGGCGGAGATGCTGCCGCTGTTCGAGTCGGGTCGCTTGCGTCCTGTGATCGACAGCCGCTTTCCGTTCGATCAGATCGCCGACGCCCACCGCCACATGGCCGCCAACGCCAACGCCGGCAAGATCATGGTCGACATCGGCTGACAGGGGCAACCGATGATCGCCGACACCGCCAACGATCTCCGAGCCGTGGCATTGGCCTCAGACGACGCTGCCGGGTACTTTCCCGCCCTCTACTCTCGAGTCACGGGGCGGATCGGCACGTCGATCGGCGAGGGGGCTTTCGCGGATGGCCCGGGGCTCGACCACTTCGCGACGAGGTTCGCGTCGCATTACATCGCCGCCTCTGGAGATCACCCGAGCAGCCCGCGCTGCTGGCAGGCTTGCTGGAACGTTGCCGCTGATCAGAAGCTGTTGATCGTCCAACACCTGCTGCTCGGCATCAACGCGCATGTCAACTACGACCTGCCGCGGACGGTTGTCGAAATTGCCGACGAGCGAGGCGGTCTCCTCTCGATCCGGCACGACTTCGATGCCGTGAACGAAGTGCTGGCCGCAACGTACGACGATGTCGTCAAGGATCTCGATCGGGTGTCGCATTGGGTGAACAGCGCGGCTCGACTCGGCGGTGGCCGGGCCTTCAACTTCTCGCTGAGACTGGCACGAGAACGCGCTTGGCAGGCGGCCACGGCGATGTACCCGCTCTCTGTCGACGGCAGACGCGCCTACGCCCAGGAACTCGACCAGCTCGTGTCGGTGCTCGCTTTCCTGATCACCCGGCCATCCCTGGTCGCGCTGTCCATTCCTCCATCTCGCACGCCGCCTCGAGGAGCACGACACCACCAAGGTGGTAGCAGCGATGCTCGGAGAGCGGTGATCGGGCGTGCCCCAGCCAGCAAGGCCGGTGGCAGTCCCGCAGCGTTAGTAACCGGGTGCCCCGTAGCGGGGCCCGCGGCGCCAAACGCTGGATGCCGGACGCGACGTTAGTAACCGGGCGCCCCGTAGCGGGGCGTGCGGCGCCAAACGCCGACGGATCACCTCGTCGCTCTCACCGTGATGGCGAACTCAGACGACCTTGACCGTGCGCGTGTGGTAGCCGGTCGCGCCGTCGGGGTCGGGGGGAGCGTGGTCGGCGGTCTGCGTTTCGCCGTCCTTGTCTGTGGCACGGACCTGGATGGTGTACGTGCCGGGCTTGGCATCCCAATCGAGCACCCATTGCCGCCATGCGTCGTCGGTGACGTCCGTGCCCAATCGGGCCTCCTGCCACGGACCGTCCTCGACCCGCACCTCCACCTTGGCGACCCCGCGGTGCTGAGCCCAGGCGATGCCGGCGATCTTGGTTGCACCGGCAGCGACGCTCGTACCATCGCGAGGCACATCGATGCGCGACTGCGTCTTGATCGGCGCGTCGCGAGCCCAACCCCGCGGCACCCAGTACCCCTCCTCGGCCGCCCACGTTGTCAGCTCGATCCTGCTCAGCCACTTCGTCGCGCTCACGTAGCCGTACAGGCCGGGCACCACGAGACGTGCGGGAAAGCCGTGCTCGAGCGGGAGCGCCTCGCCGTTCATGCCGATGGCGATCATCGCATCGCGACCATCGAGTGCGACCTCGACCGGAAAGCCGCACGTCCACCCATCGAGGCTCTCGCTGTACACCTGTTCGGCGCCGGCTTGGACTCCGGCTTCCTCCAGAAGCGGCGCCAGCATCACGCCCTGAAACACTGCGTTGCCGATGAGGTCACCACCGACCTCGTTGGAGACGCAGGCCAACGTCACGATGCGCTCGACCTGCGGGCGTGCGAGCAGATCCGCGTACGTCAACGTCATCGGCTTGTCGACCATCCCACCGATCTCGACCTTGTAGCTCGACAGCCCGATTCGCGGGAACGACAGCGCCGTGTCGATGCGGTAGAAGTCATCTGCCGGTGTGATGAACGGCGTCACCGGGCTCAGAGTGGCACCGGCTGGAACGGAGACACCGGTGCCGCTGACGACTCCGCCCGTCGCGTCGACCGGCGGGAGTGAGTCGGGAATCGCTTCGCGGATGGATTCGATCCGTCGGTTCTCGAGCACTTCGGCGAGCGCACCAGCGACGACCGCCGCAGCGGCCGCGGAACCGGTGGACACCAGGAACCGCCGACGATCCCACCCGAGCGGCACGCGCGACCGAGTGGGGTACTCGACACCTCTTGGTGCCGATGGAGCTGCCGATGGATGAACCAGCCGTATCAGCAAGACAATTCCGACCGCAGCACCGATCAGCGAGGGCAGTGCCGCGCCGGCCGTTTCGCCGGGGCGATGCCATGCGGCGACCGCACCGATGAGGCCGAACAATCCGATGCCGATGACACCGGCGATGACCCATCGCACGGTCAGGTAGCCGACGATCATCGCGGCGATTGCCAGGACGGCCACGATTCCCACGCGTAGCGCCGTCTTGTCGTTGGTGCCGAACCACTGAATGGCCATCTCCTTGAGCCACGGTGGTACCCGGTCGATGAACTCACTGCCGACCGCGTCGATCGGCGAAACGACGTCGATGATGCCCGCGACCAGCATGCCGACGGTGACTGCGACCGCGCCGGCGACCAGACCCGCGAGAGCGCCGTACAGCGGAGGCGTCGAGGTGATCCGGCGTTCCGGCGAACGCGGAGGACTTTCGCCATCAGTCGGTTGAGCGGGAGATTCGATCATCTTGGTTCCTTCCGAGGAATCGTAAAGCGCACGTCCCCACCCGCACCGGCGCCCAGCCAGATCCTTCCGCCGTGGGCCTCGACGAGGGCCCGGGCGATTGCAAGGCCGAGTCCCGAGTGACCTGTACGCGTGTTGCGTGCCGGGTCGGCGCGTGTGAACGGCTCGAAGGCGGTCTCACGGAAGTCCTCCGGGAACCCAGGGCCTTGGTCGCGCACTGCAACTTCGATGTCGGGCCCGGTCCGTACTGCGACGTTGACAGCCTTGCCTGAGGGGGTGTGGCGGATCGCGTTCTCCAAGAGGTTGCGCAGCACTCGCGACATGTCGGTGGTACTTGCCACGACAACCGCCGGACCGTCCGCTTGAAGATGTACATCGACGTCGAGTTGATGCGCAACCGGCGACAGCGCCTCGACCGCTTCGTGAGCGAGTTCAGCGATCGACACGCTCGTGCGATCGCTGTTGATCTGCCCCGACTCGATACGGGCATACTCGACGAGCTGATCGAGCAGGCCCTCGATGTTGTCGAGCTGGCCACCGATGATTCCGAAGTACCGATCTGGATCCGGCGCCAATCCGTCCTGCAGACTCTCGACTGCGGCACGCATCGCTGCGAGTGGCGTTCGAAGATCGTGACCGATGCTCGTGAACAACAGTTGCCGTGCGTTGGCGGCCCGCGCCCGCTCCGTCGCAGCGCCGTCGAGTGCAACCACCATCGAGTCGACGGCCTGGCGCGGTGCGGCCGACCTCGTCGCGTCGCGTGACACCCGTGCGTGCAGTGAAGTCGCCGGAGGCGACGCGTTCGGCAACCTCGCCGACGCGGGAGATGTCGGTAGCGAGCGGTCGCGTGAGGTGCGACCCGACTGCAAGGGCGATGCCGCTCGACATCAACAAGACGACGAGGAACAGTCGGTAGTCGTGCGCCGAGAGGAACATTGCGTTTGATGCGGCGGAAGTCGTGACAGCCCCGAGTGTCAGCGAGCACAGCCCGACCAGCAAGGCAGTGCCGGCGACGCTGGTTCGCGCCGAAACCCACTTGCCGAGGAACGGCACCAACAGCGCCGTCACCAATGCCGGCGCGCCGAGAATGGCCATGAGATGCAGTCGCTCATCAGCGTTTGGCGGACTCAGGACGATCTCTGCAAACACCAGAACGGCGACGAAGATCCCGGCCAGCCAACCGATCAATCGCCAGCTCACGGTTCGAACCTGTAGCCGACGCCCCACGTCGTGGTGATCCAACGCGGGTTCTCCGGGTCATTCTCGATCTTGTGCCTCAGGCGGCGAACATGCACAGTGACCGTCGCCGGGTCCTGGTAGTCCGGCGAGGAATCCCACACCTCGTGAAGGATCTGGCGGCGCGAGAAGACCTGGCGCGGACTCATCGCCAAGAAGGCCAGGAGATCGAACTCCCTTGCTGTGAGCGCGACAACCTGCGAACCGACTGTGACCTCGCGAGAGGGAAGGTCGATGGTGAGGTCGTCGAACCTCAACGTCTCGACGGAGTCCGTGGATGGCTGGGAACGACGCAGGACTGTGCGTACGCGGGCGACGAGCTCGCGTGGCGAGAACGGCTTGGTCACGTAGTCGTCGGCGCCCAACTCGAGACCGAGAACGCGGTCGGCCTCCTCGACTCGGGCAGTCAGCATGATGACCGGGATCTTGTTAGGGCCGATCCCACGCAAGACGTCGAGACCGGAGAGACCTGGCAGCATGATGTCGAGCACGATGAGATCGGGACGAAAGCTGGTCAGGGCATCGGCGACCAGATCCCCACGATCCAGTTCGTGCACGATGTAGCCGTCTCGATTGAGGTACTGCACGACGACCTCGCGCACGGTTGGTTCGTCATCGACGACCAGGATCCGTGCCGCGCCGCTGTTCACGGACATCACCATACGGACGCCGCGGTGATGTGGGAATGGCAACCCTTGCGAGTTTCGGGGATGTTTCGATTCTCGAATCGACCCTGTCAGATTCGCTCTCCATGATGGTGGCGAGGCGGAATGCCGTCTTCGGCGACATCGAGGAGTGAACAGTGAACGGATTCAAGCGTGCAGCAATGGTCGCGACGATCGCGACGATCGGGCTCGTGGCATGTGGCGACGACACACAAAGTCCTGTCGGCACGACTCCGGCGCCCGCCGGGACGGAGGCAATGGTCGACGACACGACGGTGATGGTGGACGACACGACGGTGATGGTGGACGACACGACGGTGATGGTGGACGACACGACGGTGATGGTGGACGACACGACCGCGACGTCAGGCGGCTGACCCGGCCCCACGCGCACGAGTGCGTGCCTTGACGCCGACCACCGGAGGTGGTCGACTCTTCGCTTGGGCGATCGTGTCGAAGGTAAGGACCGCGTGTGAGGATCGAGATTCGCCTGATTGCAGTGGTGCCGATCGTCTGGCTGGGCTTGGCCGCATGCGGCAGTGACGGCTCGCTCGGTACGCCTACCTCCCTGCCGCCGTTGCCTCCGATCGTGTCGACGTCCAACACTGCGGCGGTCCCGACGAGCCTCGTCGTTCTCCCGGCGACGAGCTTGCTACCACCGACGACACCTCCGCCTTCGGTCATCCTCGACCCGCTGCCGGTCATCACCGAGGCACTACCCGTGATCACCGAGCCGGCCCCGACGACATCGCCTCCACCTCCACCGCCTGACCCGCAAGGTGGCCCGATCGGAACCGGATGCGTCAGGTCGAACATCGACTTTGCTGCGGTACGCGAGGCACCTGGGGTTTCACGCCTCGAGGTAGGACGAATCCCGCCGGGGACCTGCGATGTCCAGGTGTACGCCGAGGGCACCGACGGCAGGATCGCCTGGCTGCAGGTCGCCATCGGCGACACCTTCGGATGGTCTGCGAGGAGCAACTTCGTGCAGGAGAGCCTCCAGCCCGTCCCGGCGGGATGAGGTCACGCACTGCGCTTGGCGAGGAGGATCGGCAGGATCGAGGTTGCCGCGGTCACGACGATTGCGCCGCTCGAACCGAACACGGTGTACTGGGCCTCGACATCGATCCCGGCAAGTGTGGTGATGGTCCAGCCGAGTGCCCACAAGGCGGCCAACGCGGCGGGCCATGCCAAGACGATGCGGCCCAAGAGGCGGTGGAGCACCGCCGCTTGGGCGACACCGACCACCGCACCGCAGATGGCGCCTTGCATCGCGAGAGCGCCGATGTTGGTGCGGTAGTCGACTGCACCTGCACCCGCGGCGAGCCCGACCGCGAATCCGACGACCGTTGCGACGATCCACGGCAACGGTGAGGGGCCTGTCCGGCGCATGCCGAGCCATTGCGCCGTCCCGAGGCTGAGACCGCTGATAGCACCTCCCGCGACGGCGGGCCCGAAGCCGTTGACAGGACCGACGATCAGCGTGGCGAGCTCACCGCCGATCGGGAAGCCGAGAAAGGTCGGCATCCAACGCAGGGCGATCTTCGGCCAGGTTGATGATTGGGCGATAGCGGTGGTGGAAGTGGTGTTCATGTCTGTCTCCGTTCGGCTGTGTGTCGAGGTGTCGATCGAGGTCGAGCTCATACCGAGACCAGCTCGTGCTCGGGCTCGACGGCCTGTGGGGCGTCGGCGTGGGTGCCTTCGATGTCGAGGTGGGGAATGATGCGATCGAGCCACGCCGGCATCCACCAGTTCTTGTCGCCGAGCAGTTCCATCGTCGCCGGGACGAGGACGAGGCGGATGATCGTGGCGTCGATGACGACTGCGGCGGCCATGCCGATGCCGATGATCTTGAGGAAGATCTGGTCGTCGAGGATGAACGCCCCGAAGACTGCGGTCATGATCAACGCTGCGGCCGTGATCACCTTGGCGGTAGCTGCGAGACCGTCGGCGACCGCAGTCGCATTGTCGCCCGTGCGCAGGTACTCCTCGCGGACTCTGGACAACAGGAAGACCTCGTAGTCCATCGACAGGCCGAACAGGATCGCAAACATCATCATCGGAATGAATGCCGGGATCGGTGTGGGTGTGGTGATGCCGAACAGTTGGCCGAACCATCCACCTTCGGCTGCATACGCGACGACCCCGTACGCCGCGATGATCGACAGCAGGTTCAGCACAGCAGCCTTGGCGGCGACGAGCACAGAGCGGAACACGGCGAGCAGGAGGAGGAACGACAAGAAGATCACTGCAGCGATGAACACCGGAAGGCGGCTGGAGATGCTGTCGGTCTGGTCGACGTTGGCGGCCGTGATACCACCGATCACGACGGTGACGTCGGTGCCATCGAGTGCTTCGGGCACCACCTCGTTGCGGAGCAACGTGAGGAGGTCGGTCGTCGCCTGATCCTGTGGACTTGCGGTCGGCGTGAGGGTGATGACTGCAGCGTCTGCACCGGGGCTGGCGATGGGCGGCGAGACCGCGGCCACGCCAGGGGTGGCGACCAACATGGTGTGCAGACCATCGAGCGCGGCCATTGCCTCGGCATCGCCGTGGTCGGCGACGAGCACGAAGGTGCCGTTGAATCCTGCACCGAAGCCTTCGGTCATCAGGTCGTAGGCGCGGCGAGTGGTGAGGTTGGTCGGATCGTTGCCGGCGTCGGGGAACCCGAGCCGGAGGCCGAGGACCGGTGCAATGAGGACACCGAGAGCGATTGCGCCGGCAGCACCGGTGACGATCGGCCGACGTTGGATGGTTCGGCTCCACCTGTACCAGAACCCGCGGCCGGCATGTTCGTCGGATGGGTGCCGGAACGGCAGGCGCAGGCGGTCGATGCTGTACCCGGCGAAGCCAAGGAGCGCCGGCAACAGCGTGAGGGCAGCGAACATCACGGCGAGCACAGTGGCGACAGCGGAGAACGCGACGCCGGCCACGTATGGCTGGTTCATGGTCAGCATGCCGAGGAGTGAGATCATGACGGTGATCCCGGCGAACACGACGGATCGTCCCGCGGTGCCCATGGCGATCGACACGGCGGTGCGCGGGATCGCTGCCGTTGGCGAGTTCGGTACGGTACCGAGTGACGATCAGCAGCGCGTAGTCGATGCCCACGCCGAGGCCGATCATCGTGGCGACCGAACTCGCCCATTCGGGCACGTCGACGATGTTGGCGAGCAGGCTTCCGGCGGCGAGGCCGACACCGACGCCGAACAACGCCGTGGCGAGCGGGAGGCCCATCGCGACCAGCGACCCGAACGCGATCAGCAAGATGATCGCAGCGATGAGCAGTCCTGGCCCCTCGGCGCCGATGCTGGTGGACTGGGCGTTGTCGATCGCCTGGCCGGCGAGCTCGATCTGCACACCATCGGCACGTGCCGCGGCAGCCAGGTCGATCATCTCGGTTGCGACATCGACAGGGAACTGTGCGCTGGTGCTGTCGAGTTGCACAGTGGCGTAGCCGGTCGTGCCGTCCGCCGACACCTGGCCAGCGCCATCAGGATCCCACGGTGCGACGATGCCGACGATGTGCGGCATCTCTCGAACACGTTCGACCAGTGGTTTGGCGACGGCAAGGACGCCGGCAGATGTCACGCCATCGTCGTCGTGGACGACAATGGCGATCGTGTCGCCGGCCTGCGTCGGGAATCGCTCGTCGAGAAGCTCGATGGCGGCCTTCGAGTCCGTTCCGGGCGACAAGAAGTCCTGCTTGTTCTCGCCGCCGAACGACGATGCCGCGACGTTGATCGCGACCAGGATGAGGATCCACGCAGCGACGACGACGCGACGATGCTGGAAGGACCAGGAGGTGATGCGCTTCAACATGGTGGGCCTGCTTTCGGATGTCGGTGCGAGCGGTTCTGCCCGTCGACCCAATGGTGAGGCGCGGCGCTGACACTTCGCTGACAGCAATGGCCGGCAGCGCCTGCGCGTGTCAGCGAACTGTCAGGACTCCCTGGCAGGCTCATTTCCATGACCGGCGCCGACCTCGACATCGTGATCCGACGAGCCATCGGCGGCGATGCGGATGCGATCTCGTGGATCGTTTCTCAGGCCGAGACGAGCGACCGGGTCGCCGTCATCGCAATGGCGGCCGTCTTGGAGCGGAATCCTGCCTGGCTGACGCGGGCCGGACAGGTCGCCGGCACAAGCCGTGAACGTCAGTTGGTGGTCATCGCGCGCGCCCACTTGGATGGGGCATGCGAACTCGTCGACGTGTTGGCCCACGACCATCTCGCCGACCATCCCGACAGTCTCATCGTTTCGTGGATCGCCTCGTGTTCGGCGGGACCGGATCAGCGATCCGACATCGACACGTAGTCACGCACGCCGGTACCCGTGTACCACTGTCTCGGGCGGCTGATCTTCTGGTCCTTGTCGGCCAGCAGCTCTTGCCAGTGGGCCAACCACCCGACGGTGCGCGGAATGGCGAACAGCACCGTGAACATCGCCACAGGGAATCCCAGCGCCTGGTAGATCAGCCCTGAATAGAAGTCGACGTTGGGGTACAACTTGCGGCTGACGAAGTAGTCGTCGCTGAGGGCAACCTCTTCGAGCTTGAGGGCGATGTCGAGCAATGGGTTCTTGCCGGTCACCTCGAACACGTCGTACGCCGTCTGCTTGATGATCGTCGCCCGCGGGTCGTAGTTCTTGTAGACGCGATGACCGAAACCCATCAGCCGATGGCCTTTGCCCGACTTGACGTCGTCGAGGAATGCCGGCACCTGGTCCATCGACCCGATCTCGGTGAGCATCCGCACGACCTGCTCGTTGGCGCCGCCGTGCAACGGGCCATAGAGCGCCGAAGCAGCGGATGCCGTCGCGGAGTAGGGGTCGGCATGGCTCGAGCCGACCACGCGCATCGCGGTGGTGCCGCAGTTCTGCTCGTGATCCGCGTGAAGGATGAACAGCACATCCATTGCTCGCTCGAGCCGGGGATCCACCTCGTACGAGCCGATCTTCCACATCATGTTCAAGAAATTGGCGGGGAAGCTGAGGTTGTTGTCGGGATAGACGAACGGCAGGCCGACCGAGAAGCGATAGCACATGGCCGCCAGCGTCGGCATCTTGGCGATCAGTCGCAGAATCTGCTTGTCGCGGCTGTCCTTGTCGTGGATGTCTTTGGCATCGTTGTAGAACGTGCCGAGCGCGGCAATCGAACTGACCAGCATGCCCATCGGGTGCGCGTCGTAGTGGAACCCGTCGACGAAGCGCTTGCGCATGTTCTCGTGGATGAACGTGTGATTGGTGACATCGTTCTTCCATTGCTCGAGCTGCGCAGCATTCGGCAGCTCGCCATTGAGGAGGAGATACGCGACCTCGAGATAGGTGCTGTGCTCGGCGAGTTGTTCGATGGGGTAACCGCGGTATCGCAGTATCCCGGCCTCGCCGTCGAGATAGGTGATGGCGCTCTGGCATGCTGCTGTCTGCATGTACGCGGGGTCGTAGATGAACAGCGACGGATCGAGTTCGCGGACAGCACTGGCGGGAAAGACGTTGTCGTTGATCGGGACCGTGACCTGCTTGCCGGTGCGATCGTCGATGATGGTGATGGTGTCGGGCATGTTGTTCCCCTATGTGACACGGATGATGGATCAGGGGCTTGCTCCCCGATGTTCGACACTAGTGGCGACCGGTCGGAGCGAGTCCATCAGACATTGCCCAGGACGGTTGCTGGGGCGCTCACTCGCACCCGGCTACATTTTGGCGTGGCCTCGACGCGATCGGCTCGGAGCGCGCCGAGCGCGAAGACGCTGGGGGCGCTCGCCGTCGTCGGCGTGGTTGTTGCCTTCTCGCTGAGCTCGACACTGGTGAAGCGGGCCCACTCGCCGGGCGTCCTCCTCGCCTTTTGGAGGATGATCACGGTCAGCATCGTCTGGAACGTCTACCTGCGCAGTACGGGTAGGCGGGTCACGATGCGACACGTTCGCCAGGCGCTGGTACCGGGCGTGTTCTTCGGTTTGAACCTTGCCATCTTCTTTGCAGGAGCGACGCACAACAGCGTCGCCAACGCCGCGCTGATCGGCTCCCTCGCGCCGTTCTTCATCGTGCCGATCGGTGCCAAGCTCTTCGACGAACGAATCAACCCCCGCGCTCTTGTGTGGGCGCTGGTGGCGTTCGTCGGCGTGGGCATCGTGTTGTTCAGCGCGCCGTCCAACGGTGACGCCTCTCTTCGTGGGAACGTGTTCGGCGTGCTGGCGATGTTGCTGTTCACCGCATACATCGTGTCGACGCGGTACTTTCGCCGCGACATGGATGTCGCGACGTTCATGGCGACGATCAGTCCGATCGCGGCCGTGTCCGTACTTCCACTCGCGCTGGCCAACGGCGACGTCTTTGGGATGACCGGCACCGGTTGGAAGTACATGTTGATCCTCGCGTTCCTCACCGGTGTCGCCGCGCACGGCCTCAACGTCTACGCACAGAAGACGGTGCAGATCGGCACGATCGGGATCGTCCAGGTTGCGCAGCCTGCACTGGCTGTCGTGTGGTCGTTCCTGTTGCTCGGCAGAGACATTGCGCGACGGGCAGCTCGTGGGTATCGGAATCGTGACCGTCGGGTTGCTTGCGTTCCTATTGATGAACCAGCGAGCAAACCGGAGTCACTCCGGAGTCAGTAGGCGAACAAAGCGGGCATCGACCCGATCGCGTTCGGAGATGAAGTGGTCGACGTGCCCATCCGCTCGTCAGCCGCCTTGCAGAGTGCGCTGCGCCCTTCCGACGTCGCCTGATTGCGCCGCGGTACGGGCGAGTGCGTCGAGGGCGAAAACCTCGACATGAGGGTGATCCGTCGATCGGGCCTCGTCGAGGATCGCGACAAGTCGGTCTTCGGCATCGGCGACCCGATCGGCGGCGTCCATCGCCGCGAGAAGGCAGTCGCCGAGCGCTGCCTGTTCGCCACCGCCGGCGGCTCGGTGCCATGCGGCCGCGGCTTCGAGTTCGACCCGAGCACGACTGGCGTGTCCGAGTGCCCGCAGAACCCGCCCCAGATGAACCCTCGCCAACGCAGCCATCCTGACGTCTCCGGTGGCTTCGGCCTTGTCGATGGCCAGAGCCAGGTTGTCGGCGCCACCGTCGTAGTCACCGGCCTGGCACTGGGCCCGACCGAGGCTGGCGACCTGGTAGGCCTCGGTCTGTAGGAAGCCGAGACGGCGCGATGTCGCCGCGGCTCGGCCGATGTGCACGACGGCATCGTCGAACCTGCGTTGGATGCGGGCCAGTTCGCCGCGGATCGCCTCGCTGCGTACGTGGAGCCAGGGGTCATCGACGGTTCGCAGCCACCTCTCGACCTCGGCGAGCGCGGCGACACTGCGCTCGTGGTCTCCCGCAGATATCGCCGCTCGGGCCGCGAACAGCCAGTTGGCGGCCTGATCCCATGGCCGATTCAGTCCGGCATAGAACGCGTCGCTGCGATCGGTCAGTTCCAACGCCTGCCGGAACTCGCCATGGTGAGAGACGACGTATGCGAGGTAGTAGCAACAGCGCGCCTGCAGATCGACATCGTCGACGGCTTCGGCCAACTCGGTAGCGGCGGCGATGTGGTCGTGAGCGAGCTCCAGTCGATCCGTCGATGCCTCGATCCACGCCGCGAGAAGCAGTGCTTCGGCCCGGTCGTGAACCGACGCCATGTCGCCGGCCGCATCGAGCGCGGTGAGGATTCGCAGTGCACCCCTGCTGTCGCCGAGCACGACCCAGGCCCAGCCGAACCCGTTGGCGATGCGCAATGCCAGTTGCGGGTCGTGATGTGCGCTCCAGGCCAAGGCGGCGTCGATGTTTGCTCGTTCGACGCGTGCGAACGCGAGGTGCTCGGCCTGAGCCGCGCTGCGGACGCCGCTCGTCGATTCCGCCGCCGCCTGCGCGAACCACGACGCGTGCGCGGCGAGAGCGGGTGCAGTGTGCTCGGCCTCGGTCATCGCGTCCAATGCAAATGCACGGATGCTGTCGAGCAGTCTGTATCGAACAGTTCGTTGCGCACCATCCTCGTCGACGATCACCAGCGAGCGGCTGGCCAACCGGCCCACCACGTCGATCGATGCAGCCGCCGGAACGTCCAATGCCTGCAGCACGAACTCGACGGCGGGCAACGACGCACCGCCGGCAAACGTGGCAAGTGCCCACAGACCGCGCTGGTCGTCAGGGAACAGCAACTCGTAGCTCCATCGGATCGTGGCCTTCAAGGCCCGACGACGTTCGGGTCTGCGGCTGGTCGGATCGCTCAAGACGTTGAAGCGGTCGTCGAGGCGCCGGGTGATCTCCTCGATGGACAACGTCTTCGTTCGTGCGGCAGCGAGCTCGATCGCCAGCGGCAGCCCGTCGAGTGACCGGCACAGATCAGCTAGAGCTTCGTCGCCAGCTTCGTCGTCAACTCGGCTCGGGCGTGCCGTTGCCCGGAGGGTGAACAACTCGATGGCGTCCGCCAGTCCGAGCGGCGAGAGTTCGAACAGAACCTCTCCGTCGACGTCGAGGGCAATCTGGCTGGTGCAGAGGATCCGGAGTCCCGGGGCGGTGTCGAGCAGGCGTACTGCCAGCGTCGCGGCAGCGTCGACGACGTGTTCGCAGTTGTCGAGGATCAGCACAGCGGAGGTGGCCTTCAGCCGTTCGAACAGCGCGGCCTCGCCACCTGAGACGTTCAACGCTGAGATCACGGTGTCGACGACATCGTTGGCGGTCGACGCTGTCTCGAGCCTCGCCAGCCACACACCACCCGCCGGCGACAGGGTGCTGCCGGCCGCGATCGCAACGGCCGTCTTGCCGATGCCTCCTGCGCCCACGATCTCGACGAGCCGCTGGCGATCGATCAGCTCGGCGAGCGCGGCGACCTCGGCATCTCGGCCGACCAGTTGTGCCGAGAGCGACGGCAGGTTTCCGATCGGCAGTTGCGACTCGGACGCTCGCACCGCTCGAGCTGTCTCGCCGATCGCCGGATCCTGGGTGAGGATCTCCTGCTCGAGTTGCTGCAGGCGTGGCCCTGGGTCGAGGCCCAACTCGTCGGCCAACTGCCGGCGAACCCGTTGATAGGTCGCGAGCGCATCGGCCTGGCGTCCGGAGCGGTACTGGGCCGCGATCAGCAGTTCCCAAAGGCTCTCCTGAAAGGGATACGCGGCGACGGCGGCCTCCAATTGACCGATCACTTCGCCGACATCACCGAGGCGCAGACGTGCGATGAACTCGCCCTCGATCAGGTTGATCCGTGCCGCCTCCAGTTGCGCCCGGTACGACGTGGCCCACTCGCCGTGGCCAGCGCCCGGCAGCACGTCGCCGCGGAACAACTTCGACGACGCGGCGCACAGTTCGACTGCTGCGCTGTCGTCGCCGATCTCGAGCAGACGAGATGCAGTCTGCCGCATGATCCAACACCGCGAGCGCATCTACCTGGGAGCGTTCGACGGCGAGCTTGTACCCGCCGTCGCCGCCGACCACCACGGGCGAACCGCCGAGCGCTCGGCGCAACTTGGCGACCTTCGACTGAAGCGTGTTCCGTTGAGTGTTGACAGCCTCGGCCGCCCACACATCCTCGACGAGTCGATCGGCGCGGATGAACTGGCCGGCATCGAGCGCGAGACGCACGAGCAACTCCGACGTCTTGCCTCGGGGGATCGGCAGCGGGTGGCCGTCGTGCTGGACTTCGATCGCGCCGAGCACCGAGATCTGCAGCATGTCGGGAGCTTACGGCCCTCGATTTGGTCAGAGAGGAGTGTTGTCGTGGGGCCTCGACACCAACATCTCGCGTTTGTCGATCAATGTCATCAACGCCTCGGCGATGACCTGGCGAGTCTCTTCCGGCTCGATGACCCCATCGATGAAGCCGCGCTCGGCCGCGATGTATGGGTTCAGCAAGCGCGCCGCGTAGTCGACCTCGAATGCGGCACGCTCCTCCGGCGTCGCACGTCGCTGCAGGATGGCTGCGGCCTGGCCGGCACCCATCACCGCCAACTCCGCCCATGGCCACGCGAGGCACAGGTCGTTACCCATGGTCTTGGAGTCCATCACGATGTATGCGCCGCCGTAGCTCTTGCGAAGGATCACGCAGATGCGCGGAACGGTCGCCCTTCCGTAGGCGAACACCAACTGCGCGCCGTGACGGATCATGCCCCGCCATTCGAGGTCCTTGCCGGGATAGAAGCCGGGCGTGTCGACGAGGGTCACGATGGGCAGGTTGAACGCGTCGCAGAACGCCACGAACCGTGCCGCCTTCTGTGATGCCGGAATGTCGAGCGTGCCGGCCAGCGCGAGTGGCTGATTGGCAACGATGCCGATGGGCAGGCCGCCGATCGATGCGAACGCCGTGACGACATTCGGCGCCCAGCGACCACGCAGCTCCAACAGTTCACCGTCGTCGCAGATCGCTCTGATCACATCGCGAACGTCGTAGCTGCCGGTCGATGTCTGCGGCATCAACGATCCGGCCTCGGGCGTCTGGCGGTCGGGCGGGTCATCGGTTGGCCACCGCCGCGGTTCCTCGTCGTTGTGTTGCGGCAGGTAGGCGAGCAGTTGCGCAACCATCTCGATGGCGGCCTCGAGATCAGGTGCGACCAGGCTGGTTGCTCCCGTGTACCGGGCGTGCGATGCAGCACCACCGAGCTCGTCGTTGTCGATCCGAACACCGGTGAATTCGGCGACCATTGTCGGCCCGGTCACGAACGCGTATGAATCCACTGTCATCACGACGAAGTCGGCGATCCCCAGCAGCAACGCGGGGCCCGACACCGCCGGGCCTTCGACGACCATGATGATCGGAACGACGCCGGAGCAATCGGTCAGTGCCTTTGCGGCAAGCCCCCAACCGTGCAGCGCGGCAAATCCCTCGACGATGTCGGCGCCGCTCGAGCGCATGATCACGATCAACGGGAACCCCTTGGCCCGCGCCGTGCACGAGGCGTTCTCGATCTTGCCCGAGGAGTCGGATGTCAGCGCGCCGACTCGGGACCCCGCGTCGACGTCGACCCAAACGACCTGGCGGCCCTCGAAATCGCGAACGTCGGACGTGACCGCACCGACGACTCGGTTGCGAAGGTCGACGGGCATCACCGACCTGACACTAACGAACGAATCGGGTTTGCAAGTTCTTGCAATGAAAAGGTCGTCTCATGCGTGTGTACTTCTATGGACAACAGTGCAGTGATAGTGCTTGAGTCGCCGTCGATGGAGTTGGTACCGGTCAGGTTGGGGTTCGAGGACCTGTACCGCGCCGAATATCCGGGACTGGTGGCGGTCGCATCCGCAATGACCGGTGATCGTCGGGATGGCGAGGACCTTGTCCAGGACACGATGGTCAAGACGTTCATCCATTGGGGCCGAGTCGGAAGGCTGGAACGGCCGGGCTCGTGGTGCCATCGAGTTCTCGTGAACGCCTGCCGATCTCGGCTGCGTCGCCGACGAATCGAGCGTCGATATCTCGAACGCGGCCGCAGGGCGGAGGCATACTCGCCGGGCCCCTCGCCCGATGTGGTCGCGTTCTGGGCGGTCGTGCGCACACTGCCGAATCGTCCACGATCTGGTCGTCGCGCTCTTCTTCGCCGGCGATCGCTCGACATCGGAGATCGCAACGATCCTCGGGTGTCCCGAGGGCACGGTGTGTTCGGACCTGAGTCGTGCCCGCGTCGTTCTTGCCGAATCGCTGGGGTGCTGAGATGCCGGACGCAGATGAGTTCTCCACGACATCGCAACCAGTCGATTTGCCGGATGATCGCCAACGAGCCGTCGACGATCTGGGACGGCGCGCCGGCGAAGCCTTGCGCAGTCCAGCCCCCGAAAGTGGTGCGTCGGCGATCATGCGGCACGCTCGCAACCAACGAATCGCGCGTGCCGGCGGAGCTGTCATCGGCGCTCCTCGCGGTCATCGCCGTTGCTGCGATCGTGGTCGGCGTCATCAGGGATCAGGACCGAGAACCGGCCGACAACGACATCACCGACGACACCGTGGCTGCTCAGTCGGCGCTCGTCGAGCCCGCCGATCTCGGCGAGGGCTGGACGGTCTCACATCAATACGATGGACTGACCTCGCGTGGTGTCGCGGACGTCGCCGCGGGTGTGCCCGAGTGCGCGCCCTACGTCGACTACGCGTTCGACAGCCCGAGTCGGCAGTCGGTCACTACCGGCAGAATCTTCAATGGGCCGCCCAATTTCGCCCTGACGCAGTGGGTGTACATCTTTCCGACATCGGCTGCGGCCTCGACCGCAATGGACAAGATCGGCGAGGAGTCGTTTCAACCGTGCCTCGACAAGTTCATGGACGCGTTGTTCGCGGTGCTTGCCCCCGACTTTCCCATGCACACCACGAGCATCGACCCTCCACAGGTCGCCGATCACGGCGACAGGCAGGTCATCGTGGCGCAGTCCATGCAAATCCCCGGTGCTCGGTTCACGGTGATCAACGGGTTCATCCAGGTCGGCCGAGGCATCGTGTACATCGATCCGACCATCGACGCCCCCGGCAGCGATCCAGCCCCGGTCAATGAGGCGTACTCCGCCGCTACGGAAGCTCTGGAGGACGCGCTCGATCAAACGTGACGGATCGAGTGCGCGCGCGAGGCCAGTCACGAAATGTTCGCCCGTATCGAATAGAACGTGACTGGCCTCGGCGACGCGGACCTACACGGCGCGGCCCAGGGGGAAGGCCTCTGTGCCGACGTGCACGCCGGGCTGGTTCGGGCCCTGCATCGCGATGACATCGCGCAGCACGGCGAGAAGGACGCGGGTCGGTATGCCGGGGGCCGGCCGGCGTCGCTGCACCCAACCGACGACCCGGCGGGGGAGTTCGGGGACCTGCACGCGTTGGAAGTCGCCCTTCAGCCAGCGAGGCACCGATGTTGCCGGAACGATTGCCGGCCCGTAGCCCTCGAACGCCAGCGATGCCAACAACCGCACGCCGTCGATCTCGGCCTGGGCCTGCAGCTCGACATCCGTGGCCGCAGCGGCGCGATCGATGATCCGCCGCAGCGCGGTGCCCCGTGGCGGAAGCAGCAGGGGGATCTTGGCGAGCTCTTTCAGCGTGACCGACTCGCTTCCGGCCAGACCGAACCGGCTGTGGGCCAGCAGCAAGAGGTCCTCGGCGAACAGCGCATCGACCTGCAACTCCGGCTCGTCGATCGGCAGGTGCAGGATTGCGGCGTCGATCTGCGAAGCCTGCAGACGGGGGAGCAGGCTGCTGGTGTTGCCTTCGTGAATCGTGACGTGCACTCGCGGGTGGGCCCGGGTGACCTGGCCGAGCAGCTGAGGCAACAGCCAGCGAGCGGTGGTGCCGATGACCCCGAGGCGGGAGTCCCCGGTGACCTCGTTGCCGCGAGATGCCATCTCCGCAGCCAGATCGTCGAGCTCGTGCAGGATCCGCCGAGCGCGGTCGACGACGATGACACCCTCGTCGGTGAGGCCGCCTCGCTGACGGTCGACCAATGTCACACCGAGCTCGCGCTCGAGTCGGGCGACGTGCCCGCTGACGTTCGATTGCACCGTGTATAGGGCGCGAGCAGCGGCGGAGAACGAGCCGTGATCGGCGATCGCCACGAGCGTGGTGAGCTGCCGGAGATCCATCTCGAAAAATGATATCGACTATCTTTCAATACAGCTTGAAAGATCACTCGTTCACGTGCATACTTTCACATGTAGTCGAACGGTTCCCACCCCCAATTGGTTCCGTTCGAACGAACCCCCCAATGTGGTTCCCCCAATCACAGGGTTCTGGTTGAGAAACCCCGCTTCCCCCAAGCGGGGTTTCTCCCGTTTTGGCGTACAGTCGCGCTGATGTCCGCCCGCTCGACGCCCGCCCGCACGGGTGCCGCCTTCTTCGATCTCGATCGAACCCTGCTGGCCGGCGCCTCCGGTGAGGTGTTTTCGGCGGCGATGAAGGAAGCCGGGCTGGTCAATCGCTCGATCCCTGGCGAGGGCCTGTTGTTCCGCCTGTTCAACACCATCGGCGAGACCATGCCGTCGATGGCGTTGGCGCGCCAAGCCGTGTCCTTGGCCCGGGGCAAGTCGCAGGTCGCGGTACAGGCGGCTGCCGAGTTGGCCGCGCACCGGTTGCTGACCTTGGTACAGCCGCTCGCAGCGCCCTTGTTCGACGAGCATCGTGCCGCCGGGCGGCCCGTTGTGATGGCCACGACCAGTCCGTTCGACATGGTCAAGCCGCTCGCCGACCTGTTGGGTCTCGACGACGTGGTCGCCACTCGGTATGGCGTCAACGGTGATGGCACCTATACCGGGACGCTCGATGGCCCCTTCGTGTGGAGCGCCGGCAAACTTGCCGCGGTTCGCGCTCTGGGCCGAGGAGCACGGCATCGATCTGGCGGCCAGCTACGCGTACAGCGACAGCGTGTACGACACGCCCTTGCTGGCGGCCGTGGGGCATCCGTTCGTTGTCAACCCCGATGCGCGCATGGCGGTCATGGCAGCGGCGCGTCGGTGGCCGACCATCGATCTCTCGGCGGGATCCAATGGGATGGCCAGAATTCCGGTGGTCAACATGGAGATCCAACGATTGGCGCTCAGCTTCACGCATCCGTTGTTCTTTCCCTACGCCAAGTTCGACATCGACGGGGTCGCCAACATTCCCACGTCCGGGCCGGCCATCATCGTTGGCAACCACCGCAGTTACTTCGATCCGATGGCGATGGCCGTCACCATCGGACGCACCGACCGGACCGTGCGATTCCTCGGCAAGAAGGAGGTGTTCGACGCTCCCGTGGTCGGTCAGATCGCGGCATTGATGGGGGGCATCCGCGTCGACCGTGGAACCGGGAGCGACGAACCGTTGAAGGCTGCCGCTGAAGCCCTGGAGGCCGGCGACATGGTGGCCATCATGCCGCAAGGCACCATCCCTCGCGGCAAGGCGTTCTTCGATCCGAAGCTGAAGGGTCGTTGGGGCGCTGCGCGACTGGCGGCCATGACCCAGGCGCCGGTGATCCCCATCGGTCTGTGGGGCACCGAGAAAGTGTGGCCGCGGTCGTCCCGTGTACCCAACGTCCTCAATGTGGTCGATCCGCCGCTGGTCACGATCCGAGTCGGCCCACCGATCCCGCTGAAGTACCAATCTCCCGACGCCGACACGAAGCGGATCATGAAGGCATTGATGGATCTCTTGCCGCCGGAGAGCCGCATCAAGCACGTGCCGAACGAGGAAGAACTTGCGGCTGCTCTTCCGCATGGCTACAAGGGCAACGTCAAAGCCGAGTCGAAGCGACGTCCGGGCCTCGACTGACGATGGGTCGTCTGGATGCTCTTGATCTGACGCAGCGCGTCACCGCCAAGGAGTACGACCGGCGCCTTGTCGCCGCGCAGCGCCGATGGCTGCACCTGCGGCTGCACATCGGTGGCCAGATGGGCTCGGGCGACCTCGGCCCCGGCGTGCTGTTCGTGTTCGAAGGCAGCGACGCCGCCGGCAAGGGCGGCGCCATAACACGTCTCGTCGAGCCGCTCGATCCGCGGCACTACCGGGTGTCGTCGTTTGCCAAGCCGTCGCCCGACGAGAAGCGGCATCCATTTCTGTGGCGCTTCTATCCGTACGTACCCGGGCTCGGCGGGATGTCGGTGTTCGATCGCAGTTGGTACGGACGCGTGCTCGTGGAGCGCATCGAAGGCTTCGCCAGCCACGATCAATGGAGCCGGGCGTACGACGAAATCGTCAGCTTCGAGCGCGCCAATGTCCTCGAGGGTGTGACCATCGTCAAGATCTGGCTGCAGATCAGTGCCGAGGAACAGCTGAAGCGGTTCGAGGATCGTCAGAACGATCCCTTGCGGCGCTGGAAGATCACCGAAGAGGACTGGCGCAACCGCGACAAGGCCGATCAGTACCACCTCGCAGCCGAGGAGATGTTCGAGCGCACCGACCACGAACTTGCACCGTGGGACGTCCTGCCCGGCGAGCAGAAGCGTCTCGCCAGGGTGTTGGTGTTGGAGACGGCGATCCAGCGTGTGGAGCAAGGCATGGCCCGCTGGGGGATGCCCGTGCCCGCTGCGGACGACCTCGACACGGTGCTGTGATTTCCGCAGACCTCAGGGTCGCTTCGGCGGGCGCGGGATGAATGGCGATGTCCGCGCCACGTACGCCTCGTAGCCGGCCCTCCGCTTGACCAGTGACTTCTCGAGCAGGGTCACACCACTGACTCGTCGAAGCAGGATGGTCATGACCGCTGCACCGATCAGTCCCCATCGTCCGACCGTCGTCTCGGCAGCGACCAAGGCGATGCCCCACCAAACGCAGGCGTCGCCGAAGTAGTTGGGATGGCGCGTGTAGCGCCACAGACCCTGGTCCATCACCCTGCCGGCGTTCGCCGGATCCCTCTTGAATCGGACGAGTTGGGCGTCGCCGATGACCTCGAAGAAGAATCCGACAGCCCAGAGGGTGATACCGATGAACGCCAGCCCCCCGGGTTTCGGTTCGAGTTCGACCTGGCCGAGTTGGACGGGCAACGAGACGATCCACATCAGCACGCCCTGAACGGCGAAGACGGTGCCGAGACTGATCAGCCCGAAGCGCGGGCCCCAACGCTTGCGCATCGCTCGGTAGCGGAAATCCTCGCCCTTGCCACGGTTGCGGGCGTACAGGTATGCCGGCCAGTCGCAGGCCCCACAGGGCAGTCATGGTCACGAGCAGGCGCTGCCGGTCCGGGTTGCCGTCGACTCGGGCGCGTACTGCCCAGGCGACGATCACGAACCCGATGCCCCAGCCGACGTCGACAATGGATGCGTCCTTCAACACGAGGCTGAGGATCCACAGCGCGACCATGAAGACGACGATCGCCAAGGCGGCCGTGCCCATCGCAGTCGAGCTCATTTCGCGAGTTCCAACATGTTGTGCACATCATGGTCTGCCTGCAGCCACATCGCATCAAGCCACTCGGTGAACGCTTCGCCGTGGGGAACCTCGCGACGGGGTATCCGCCGGACTCGAAAGCGGACGGCCGGAGGCTTGCGGGCCAAGTGACGCAGGATGCCTCCGAACGTGTCGAGGCCATCGAATCCGACGTGCCAGCCGATGACGACGTCGGCGTCGGGTGCGCCGTCGATCAATGCCGCGGATCCGGCTGGACGAGGGGGGAGCAGATGTTGGAGACCGCCGAGCCGGGCGGCGCGTGCCGGATCTCGTTCGCTCAGCTTCTGAAGGGCCCGCTCGCGCTTGCTCGGCGAGGCCCTGGTGCCCTCGGGAAAGATCACCGCGATGTCATCTTCGCCCATGCCGGTGGACAGACGCGTCAAGGCTTCCAACTCAACGCTCGAGTCGGTTGCCTGACGATCGAGGAAGTGGTTCGGCAGCCGGTTCCCGACGATGTCGAGGCATGGATCGGCCAACAGCTCGCGCTTCAGGACGTAACGCGGACGCAGACCGGCGATCGATGTCACGACCCAGGCGCTGACCAGCGAGTCGGCGAGGCTGGCGTGTCGGCACAGCAGCACCGCTGGGCCGGGCGTCAGCTGGTCGACGCCCTCAGCCGTCACGCGGACCCCGGTTGTGGCCCGCAGCAGGCCGAGGACGCTGGCTGCCCACCAAGCCTGCAGCCGGTAGTGGACGTTGCGGTTGTTGCGTTGACCGACGAGCCAGAGCCCGAAGGCCAGCACAACACTGGCTGATTCGAGCCACGACCAGCCGAGCGCGAACAGGAGCAGCCGAGCGATTGGCAAGCGAACTCTCAAGCGCACCAGATCGACGACCACGGCTACGGGAATCCAGATCGGCACGAGCAACAGCAGCATCGAAGCGAGACACGAACAGCCCGGTGATGCTGACGAACCGGCGCGGCACGGTCGACACGGCGTTGACCATAGCGGCGAGGGACGCACTGCGACCCGAAGTCGGACCAAGGTCTCTACCTACCAGTCGGTAGGCCGGGTATACTTCCCGGCGATGAATGACACGGCGTTGCTCAACGAACTCACTGAGGTCGCCGAGAAGTTGACGGCACGGCATTACGAGACCTGCAAACCGTGGTATCCGCACGAGTTCGTGCCGTGGAGCATGGGTCGCGACTTCGAGCCCGGGACCGAATGGGACGCCAACGAAATGGCCATTCCTGACTCGCTGCGCAGCGCTCTGTTCGTCAACCTGCTCACCGAAGACAACCTTCCCTACTACTTCCAGACCATTGATCGCATGTTCGGACGCAAGGGCATCTGGCGCGAGTGGTCACATCGCTGGACGGCCGAGGAGGCCCGGCATTCGATCGCCCTGCGCGACTTCATGACCGTCACCCGCATGCTCGATCCGCGAACACTCGAAGATGGCCGCATGTCTCAGATGTCGGGTGGGCAAGTCCCGGATCCGACCTCGCCCGTCGACGGATTCGTCTATGTCGCACTGCAAGAGTTGGCCACCAGAATCGCCCACCGCAACACCGGTCGGGCACTGCGCGACAGCTTGCCGGACCATCCCGCCGGTGCGGCCGGCTACGAGCTGATCAGCCGTGTCGCCGCGGACGAGAACTTCCACTTCCTCTTCTATCGTGACCTCACTTCGGCCGCGCTCGAGATCGCCCCGTCGCTCGTCGTGCCGGCGATCGAACGCCAGGTGCGCGAGTTCGAGATGCCCGGCACCGGGATCCCGGGCTTCAAGAGGCACGCTCAGGCCATCGCCAACGCCGGGCTGTACAACCTGTTGCAACATCACGAGCAGATCCTCGAGCCGGTCGTGATGAAGTGGTGGAAGATCGAGTCGCTGCAAGGTCTGACGGACGAGGCAGAACAGGCTCGCGAAGCGTTGATTCGTCAGATTCAGCGCATCGGCTCGGCAGCTCGCCGGTTGGCTGATCGCGCCCGCGAGGCGGCGGAGCGAGCCCGAACGACGTTGGCCGACCGCAAGGCCGAGATCACGACGTCTCGGTCTGTCCGACCCTCCTGATCAGATCGGCCTGATCAGATCGGCCTGATCACGCCAGTGGCGCTCCGTCGAATCGGTCGATGGTCGCGAACTCCGAGACCGGACCGCGCCGCAATCTTGTGTTGAGGTGTTTTGGATATCCGAGGAAGACGGTGGCGGCCAAGGCGTAGCCCTCCGGCAATCCGACTCGAGGTGCGGCGGCCGCTTCGGCCCGCGACAGGAAGGTGGTGAGGACGCCGCCGAGTCCACGGGCTCGCGCCGCGAGCAGCACGTTCCAACAGAACGGGTAGATCGACGCACCTCCGGTGATCGGCGGGCGAGTCCCGTTGGCGTCCATCAACGCGATCCTGTTGAGATCGGCGGCGATGGCCAGCACGACGGGAACCCGCTCGATGTCGTCGAGCAACGGATTGGGCTCCACGACGGGTCGGGCACCCGTCGAACGACCGAACGCAAGTGGGGCGCGCGCCGCATCGGCACTCTCGCCGAGGTACTCGTACCAGACTTCGGTCATCAAGTCGGCGAGATGCCGCCGAACCACCGGGTCCTTGACCACGGCAACCCGCCAAGGTTGTCGATTGCCCCCGCTCGGCGCGAACCTGGCATCGTCCAGAATTGCGGCAACGATCGCGTCGTCGACGGGTTGGTCGGTGAAGTCGCGTGATGTTCCCGTGGTGCGCAACGCCTCGGTCAGATCCACTCAGGCCCTGCTTTCTGCTGCCTGGCTTTCGGCCACCTTGCGCCGGACGACATTCAGCGCCGAACCGGCCTTGAACCACTCGACCTGCTCGTCGCTGAAGGTGTGCACACCTTCGAACCCGATGACCCTTCCATCGGGCTTGACGATCTCGCAGCGGATGTTCTCGCCGGGCTTCGGTGGCAAGCCGAGCACGTTGATGCGGTCTGGCTCGTCGATCAGGTCGTATGTGTCGGGATCGGCGAAGGTCAATGGCACGAGGCCCTGCTTCTTCAGGTTCGTCTCGTGGATGCGGGCGAAGCTCCGGGCCAGGATGACAACGCCGCCGCGGAACCTCGGCTCCATCGCGGCATGCTCGCGCGACGAGCCCTCGCCGTAGTTGCGGTCGCCGATCGCCACCCAGCGGACGCCGGCCTCGCCGTACTTCTTCGCCAGGTTTGGCAGAGTGTCCGGGCTGCCGTCACGGAAATCGATGCCCTCGCCGACCGGCCGGTCGAACGCGCTGACGACTCCGATGAACAGGTTGCCACTGATGTTCTCGAGATGGCCGCGGAACTTCAGCCACTTGCCGGCCGCGGAGATGTGGTCGGTCGTGCATTTGCCGCTGGCCTTCATCAGGATCGGCAGGTCGTAGTAGTCGCCGCCATCCCAGGCCGGGAAGGGCTGGAGCAGCTGCAGCCGGTCACTGGTCGGCGAGACCACGACTTCAACACCGGATCCGTCGGCGGGCGGGGGTGTGAACGTGTTCTGGCCGGGGTCGTAACCCTGGTCGGGGAGCACCTGTCCGACTGGCGCCTCCAGGAGCACCTCGGTGCCGTCCGGCGCCGTGATGGTCTCGGTCGTCGGGTCGAAGTCGAGACGTCCGGCAAGCGCCAGAGCGATGACGGTGTCGGGAGAAGTCACGAAGCTCAGGGTGTTGGCCGAGCCGTCGTTGCGCTTCGGGAAGTTGCGGTTGAACGAGTTGACGATGGTGTTTGGCACGCCGTTCGCCGACGGCGGGCGATCCCACTGGCCAATGCACGGCCCGCACGCGTTGGCCAGCACGGTGGCGCCGATGGCCTCGAGGTCGGCCAGCAGACCATCGCGCTCGATGGTGGCCCTGGTCTGCTCGGAGCCCGGTGTGATCAGCAGGTCGGTCTTCACCTTCAGCCCACGCGCCGACGCCTGGCGAGCAATCGAAGCAGCACGGGTGATGTCTTCGTACGAACTGTTGGTGCAACTACCGACCAGCGCAGCGGAGATCTCCAGCGGCCAGTTGTTGGCACGGGCCTCTGCACCGACGGCGGCACCGACGCGGTTGGCGCGGTCGGGGGAGTGTGGTCCGTTGATCAACGGCTTCAGTTCGTCGAGGTCGATCTCGATCAGTTGGTCGTACAGAGCGCCGTCATCGGCCCGGAGGTCGGCGGCAACCTTGTCGGCGGCGTCAGCGATGGCTTCGCGGCCGGTCGACTTCAGGTACATCGACATGTTGTGGTCGTACCCGAACAGGCTGCATGTGGCCCCGATCTCGGCACCCATGTTGCAGATCGTGGCCTTGCCCGTCGCGGAGATGCTGTCGGCGCCGGGCCCGATGTATTCGACGATCGCGCCGGTGCCACCCTCGACCGTCAGCACGCGGGCAACTTCCAAGATGACATCCTTCGGTGACGACCAGCCGCTGAGCGTTCCGGTGAGCTTCACGCCGATCACCTTCGGCCAACGGACGTTGAACGGGAAGCCGGTCATCACATCGACGGCGTCGGCACCGCCGACACCGATCGCGACCATGCCGAGCCCACCGGCGTTGGGGGTGTGGCTGTCGGTGCCGATCATCATCCCGCCCGGGAAGGCATAGTTCTCCAGGACGACTTGGTGGATGATTCCGCTACCGGGTCCCCAGAAGCCGATGCCGTACTTGGCGCTGACCGATCGCAGGAAGTCGTACACCTCCTTGTTGGTGTCGATCGCCACACCGAGGTCGATGAGTGCCCCGACTTTGGCGGAGATCAGGTGATCGCAGTGCACGGTGCTCGGCACGGCAGTGGTGGCCAGGCCGGCGGTCATGAACTGCAGGAGTGCCATCTGTGCGGTGGCGTCCTGCATGGCCACCCGATCGGGGTGAAAGTCGTTGTAGGTGCCACCGCGTTCGATCGCCGCACTTGGATCACCGAGGTGGTTCAGCAGGATCTTCTCCGTCAGCGTCAGCGGGCGCCCGAATCGTTCCCGACCCGCCGTACACCGCGCTTCGAGGGTGTCGTACACGTTCTGAACCAACTCGACTGGCGTTCCTGCAGTGACTGACATGGCTACTCCTTGATTTCTGTTCAGATGTAGACAAGCATAATACAAGTGAGTTCATCTGCGGAAGCCCACAACTGAAGTGCGCACGATTCGGTATCAGGAGATTGCCCACGTGCTGCGCGAGCGGATTGCCTCGGTCGGCGCCGGCCACGTGCTGCCGAGCGAGAGCGATCTGTCGGCCGAGTTCGGCGTCAGCCGTGTCACTGTCCGACGAGCGCTCGAGACACTGCGAGACGAGCGACTGGTCGAATCGCGACAGGGCTTCGGCTGGTTCTCGGCGACAGCGCCACTGCAACAACGCCTGACCCAGTTGGAGACGATCGAGCGACAGCTCGAGGAACGCGGGATGCATCCGGAGCGCCAGATCATCGAGTTCGCGTTCGTCGCTGCACCCGCGCGCGTTGCCCAGCAACTGAACTGCGATCAGGTACTGCGTGTGAAGCGCGTGAACCGCGCGGACGGCGACCCGTTCGCCATCGTGACCGTGTGGTGCCCGGCCGAGCTCGGGCAGAGCATGAGCCGTCGCGACGTCGAGCGCAAGCCGTTCTACGAACTCCTCGGAATTGCCCTACGCGGCGCCACGCAGACCATCGGCGCTGCGGCTGCCAGCGCCGAGGATGCAGCACTCCTGGAAGTGCCGGTGGGTAGCCCGGTGCTGCGTTGCGAGCGTCTCACCACGAGCACGGCGGGCGAGCCGATCCTGCTCAGCGAGCACATCTTCCCGGCGCATCGAACTGAGTTCGTCGTCGACCTCCCCCTGGCCGAACCTTCGACGACGCCGACGGGGTTACGTCTCGTCGACTGATCTGCAACACTCACGTCATGTCCGACCGCGTCACCCTCACGATCACCGGCGGCGTCGCCGATGTGCGCATGAACCGTCCGGAGAAACGTAACGCCCTCGATGGTGCGATGTTCCAAGCACTCGCCGACGTGGGCGAGCGATTGAAGAGCGAGCCTGGATTGCGCGTCGTCGTATTGAGTGGCGAAGGTTCGTCGTTCTGTGCCGGGCTCGACTTCTCCTCGTTCCAGGTGATGGCGGGCGGTGATCCCGCATCGGCCGACAACGACACCGGCCCAAGCCCGGGTGCCATGAAAGAGGGGCGGATCACCCACCTCGGCCAGCAGGTGTGTTGGGTGTGGCAGGAGATCCCGGTTCCGGTGATCGCCGCCGTGCACGGACATGCGCTCGGCGGGGGAATCCAGATCGCGCTCGGTGCAGACATCCGCATCGTCCATCCCGACACTCAGATGAGTGTGCGCGAGGTGCATTGGGGATTGGTGCCCGACATGACCGGCACGTTGATGTTGAGCTCATTGGTGCGATCGGACGTCGCCAAGGAGCTCGTGTTCACTGCTCGTGTGTTCGACGGGCGCGAGGCGTTCGCGTTGGGCCTGGCGACCACGTTGTCGGACGCGCCACACGAGGCAGCGATGGCGATGGCACACGAGATCGCCGGTCGCAGTCCCGATGCCATCCGAGGTGCCAAGAGCCTTCTGAACGGGTTGTTCAACGAGGGTGCAGCAGCGCAGTTCGAACAGGAGCGTCGCGTGATCGGCTCGCTGATCGGGCGAGCGAACCAGATCGAAGCTGTCATGGCCAACTTCGAGAAACGTCCAGCCGCGTTCACCGATCCAGGCTGAGGCCGATGACAATCGATCCCGACCAACTCAAGCTCTACTCGTTCCAGTTGTTCACGAAGCTCGAGGGAGCGGTGACATCCGGGATGGTGCATCTCGGCGACCAGCTCGGGTTGTATCGAGCGATGAAAGCGGCGGACGAGCCACTGACCACCGCTGCACTGGCCCAACATGCCGGCTTGGACGAACGATGGGTGCGTGAGTGGGCGTACAACCAGGCCGCAGCCAAGTTGATCGAGGTGGATGAGGACGAGCGGTTCTCGCTGTCGGCGGAGGCCGAGGCCGTGCTCGCGACGCCGGACCATCCGGCGTTCGGGATGGGCATGTTCCATCGGTTGCCGGAGCTGATGCAATCGCTCGTTCGTGTGCGCGAGAGCTTTGTGACCGGGCTCGGCGACGACTACGACAGCCACGGTGCGGAAGGTGCGGTCGGCATCGAGCGCAGCTTCGAGCCGTGGAGCAACGCCAATCTGGTGTCGAACGTGTTGCCTGCGCTCGATGGTGTCGTGGAACGTCTGAGGGCTGGCGCACGAGTCGTCGACATCGGTTGTGGCGCAGGAAGTGCCGTGCTCTTGATGGCTGCCGCCTTTCCGAAGTCGACCTTCGTCGGTTACGACATCTCCCGCTTCGCGCTCGATCGAGCCGTCGAGAAGCAGATTGCCGCGGGGCTCGCGAACGCAAGCTTCTGCGACCCGCGCGATTCTCCGCCGCCGATGGACCACTCTGTCGATGTCGTGACGACGTTCGACTGTCTCCACGACATGACGCATCCACAACAGATGATCGAGTCGATCCGTTCGGCGATCGCCGACGACGGCACTTGGCTTCTGGTCGACATCAAGGCTCTCGACACATTCGAACAGAACGCGCGCAAGAACCCGATGGCGTCGCTGATGTACGGGATCAGCGTGTTGAGTTGCATGTCGTCGGCACTCAGCGAGCCGGACGGCGCAGGTCTCGGCACCCTCGGTCTCTCAGCGAACAAGGCCAGGGAAATGGCAGAGAAAGCCGGGTTCACGAGGTTTCGCAAACTCGACGTCGACCACAGCGTCAACGCCTTCTACGAGATTCGCCCCTAGGGCGGTTCGGATCGTTGTGAGTTCGAGCCGACATGCGCTTGGCGCCGCACGCCCCGCTACAGGGCCCCACACTCTCAACGCTGCAGATTCGGCCTTTCGGCCACCTTCGATCTTGCCATCGACCGTTCCGAGCCGCAGTCGTCAAATCTGGTGATCTCCGGTCAAGCGTTGAGACGAAGGAGCTTTCGACTCTTGGTTGTGAACGCGCTCCATATCAGGGCATTCGGCGCTATCTGTCGTCGTCCGAGTGTTTCCGTCCCGTTCGGGCTTATTGGAGTGTTTGCCGCCCACCCGGGTGGTACGGAGACACTCCGATGGAGGGACGAGCGCGCTCCGAACTGCCGATCTCGCGCACTTGATGGGGACCTCGGCGGTTCCGGTGAGCGCCGGAACGTGCAGCCAGTTTCTGTCTCACCGGAATCGAGATCAAGCACGCAACCAGCCCCGAGCTACCGATCTCGCGCACCGGAAAGGCGCTTGAGTTCGCTTCTTTAAGCAGGCATCGAAAGTCGCCGCCTGAGCGACTTCTGCTGACCGCGTGGCGGCGCCGGCCCCGCTACAGTCCCGGCCGAGGGCCTAGCTGCGCTCGACGACTTCCAGCCGTCGACTGGCGAAGAGCCACGAACCTCCATGACGCACGTACTGGTCGTGGTACGTGGCGAGCATGCTGGCGGGCTTGGCGCTCTTGCGCTTCTTGGAGCGCTCCTGCACGGTGATTCGCCCGGTCGCAGTGCCGTGAGTCTCGTCGAGTTCGAACACCATCAACGGAGCAGATTGCACCACCCATTCGGTCTCGCGGAGCATCTTCTCGAACGCCGCGACGATCGATGGGCGGCCCGTGAGCTCCGTACCGTTCGGGTTCCACGTGGCGTCCTCGTCCCACGTCTTCGTCCACGAGGCGACATCGCTGCGGTTGACCGAGTCGCAGTAGATGCTGACCAGATGGCGGAGCTCCGCATCGATGCCGGGTGCCGGCGGCCGCACGACCGCTGCCTGTTCGGCACCGTTGAACCGGCCGATGTCGACACCCACCTCGGCACCTGCGGCGAACCGAACGTGCTCGATCAATTGGTCGCGATTCACCATTCCATCGTGTGCCGCGAACTGCACCGCGAGACCATCGACCAGAGCTGTGAGACGCATCGCGGCAGCCGCAGGATCGGGACACGTGAACTCGCCCGACTCGACGCCGATACGAATGATGCGCGCCAACAGTTCGATCGACTGCTCGTCGAGTTGCTGGCTGATCTTGCGCATCATCGGGTTACGAAGCGCCTCGCCCCATCCGTCGATCCACAACATCCACTCGACGTCGTCGCTGCCTTCGGGCACGTAGTTCTGGATGACGCGTTCGAGTTTGCCCAGGGCCGTCGGAGCGTTCTCGATCTCGCCTTCCATCTCGGCAACGTCTTTGTTCGCGTAGTGCGCAAACGCCTCGGCGAGCAGTTGCTCCTTCGAGTCGAAGTGATAGTGGATGAGACTGCTGGAGACCTCGAGCCGCTTGGCGACATCGGCGATCCGCGTACCTGCGAAACCGCGCTCGATCACAACTTGGCAAGTGGTCTCGAGAATCTCGTTGCGTCGCTCGGCAACTGTTGGCTTTTTCACTGGTTCAAACGCTATCGCTGCTGCACGAATGGATCGAAGATCCCGCTCAGCCCGGTGGGATGATTTCCGATGGCAAGTTGTTCGAGGATCCCGAGCCCCTGTTCGGTCGAGCCGTTGGGCGCCACGTACGTCGCGTCGCACACCGCTTGCACGTGGATGTGCTGTCGGCTGCACGGCGTCGCGACCGGCAGCGAGATCCGCTCCGACGTCACGGCGGATTCGCCTCTCCACACGCCGTGGCCGAACTCCGGATGGCCGTAACCGAGTCCGCACATCTGAAACTCGTAGCGAGGTCGCAACGTGACCGTGTGGACCGCGTTGCTGCTGTCCACGAGGTCGTATTCGAAGCGCTGTGCCCACCTGGTACCGGCCCGCCACTCGACGCGATAGTCGACTCGCTGCATGTGTCTCGGGTGGTGTCCCGTCGGTCCGGACGATCACACCGACCTCGTGCCAGCGCCGTCCATCGCCATACTCGTTGACGTCGAAGTGGGTCGACAGCGACGGAAAGTTGACCGGCGCCCACAGCCAGAAGAACTGTGCGTCGCCCACTGGCGCTCCGCTGGGTGCGCTCTCGCCAGTCGGGCGGATTCCCCACGAGCGGTCGCGCGATCCCCAGACAGTTGTCGGCGACACGTCGCGGCGAACCCCGTCGATCTCGATCCAACCGTCCCAGCTACCGAATTGGGTGAATCGGGTGTAGTCGAAGATCGTGCGGACGCCGATGCGCCACCAGTAGTGAGGCTCCTCGACCGCTGCAGATCGTGCCGTGAACGTCAGCTCGGCGCGCACTCCGTGTTCGACGGAGTCGACGGAGACCCGAATGACGCGCATTGGGTCCTCGATCTCGACTCGGACCGGCCCGAGGTGGGTTGCGTCGCGACGGTCGGCCGGCGCCCGTTGCGACGTGAACACACTGATCTGTTCGCCATCGTGGACCACGCTGAACGCTGCATCGGCGACATGGCGGTTCGGATACAGGCCCATCGCGACACCGAAGTACGACGAGCCGTCGCGGTCGTATCCATTGAAGAAGTAGCGGTCGTAGAAGTTGATGTCCGAGCTCGACGTTTCCGTCACGGGAACCGGGGCTTGATGAATCGGGTAGTCGTCGTAGCCGCTCAGCACAGGATGCGACCGTAGCCTGGCGGGGTGGTTCGGCTTCGACAGTTGATCAACCGGGTTCGGGCGGAGGGCTTCACGCCCGCAGAGTTCCATTCGATCTGCGTTTCCGCCTTGGTACTGCTGGGCGTGATCGTGGTGACTGGTGCTGCGGTCCGCCTGACCGGTAGTGGTCTCGGGTGCGTCGACTGGCCGAACTGCAACGACTCGAGCCTGGTCGACGTGTCGTCGCAGCATTCGGCGATCGAGCAGATCAACCGTCTGTTCACCTTCGTCGTCGGTCTGGCTGTAGTGCTCGCCGCACTGGGCGCCTGGCTTCGACGGCCACGCCGGCGCGATCTCTTGGTCCTGTCGACCTCCCTCGTCGCCGGCATCCCGGCCCAAGGCGTTGTCGGTGCAATCGTCGTGTGGACCGACCTCAACCCCGTGGCCGTGCAGTTGCACTTCGTGCTGTCGATGGTGCTGGTCGCAATTGCCGTGGTGCTGGTCATCCGGTCGCGCGAGCCCGACGACGCGAAGCGTGTCAGTGCCGTGGTGCCGCGTACTCGGCACCGGGTGCGGTTGATGGTGGTGTGGACTGCGATTGCGATCCTCGCCGGGACTGTCGTGACCGGCACCGGGCCCCACGCCGGCGATGAGAAGGCACGGAGATTCACGTTCCTGTCGATCACATGGGTCACCCGCATACACAGTGCCGTTGTGTGGATCGCAGTACTGATGGCCCTGAGCCTGATGTGGCACCTCCGTCGCCGTCCGCACGACCGGGAGGTGCTCGATGCTCCGCTCACCTTGTGGATCAGCGTTGCCGTCGCGCAGGGTGCGGTCGGCTACCTGCAGTATGCAAACGGAGTGCCGGCGGCTCTCGTGGCCGTGCACGTCGCGTTGGCAACCACGCTGTGGGCGGCGTCGGTCTGGCTGTGGTGCTCGACGACGCGGGCCAGCGGGTCCGCGCGCAGCATGATCGCAGCATCGCAGGCCGGCTCGCGCCGGCGCCGATCAGTCGCCGAGACTTCGGACGAACTGGGAGAGCTTGTCGATGGCCGAGGCGAAGAACGAGCCGATTGAGTTGATGAAATTGACCGTCGCGTCTGCACTGCCCGACGGATCCTGCCAGAGGCGGATCACGATGAACGCCACGAACAGATAGAAGGCGATCCGACCGAGTGCCTTGATCTGTCCGAGTGCGCTTGTGATCATTGGGGGATTGCCTCCGAGTTGAACGAACCCGGCGCAGCCGAGTCCGAACGGGTCTCCGCCCACGGAAAGGTTACCGAATCCGCCGGCCCGGATCAACGACCCTCGTGCGAGCCGCATACCCAGAAGGACCGCGGCCGACCGCGCCTGCAGGAGCGGAGTGCGGAAATATACCTGTGAAATTGTTTAATCAGGTATAGTCCGCACGATGAGTTCGAATTCGGGAGCATCGAGCCCACCTCGCCGACCGTTCGACTTCGGAGGCAACCACCTCGCGCTCGACTTTGTCAACACTGTCAGCGCCAGACCCACCTTCACACGCGACGATCTCGCCGAACCCGACGACATCGTCGCCTGGGCGGTCGCAGCGGGGATGGTGCAGCGGGCCGACGAGGTCGACAGCGACCCAGGTTCGAGGTCGCGATTCAGTGGAGCCATCGCTCTGCGGGAGAACCTGTACGAAGTGTTCGGTCCGATCGCCACTGGTGAGATGCCGCGATCGCAGGCGCTGGCGTTCGTGACCCGGCGCGCCGCTGAGGCGATTCGATCGGCCGAGTGGGACTGCAGCGACGCGGGGTACAGCCCGCGTTGGCCGATTCGATCCATCGACGGAATCTGCGACCGCGTGGCCGATGAGGCGGTGCAACTCCTTCGTTCGCCGCTGATCGCCCGCGTCGGCGCGTGCGCCGGGTGCGGTTGGTTGTTCCTCGACGTTTCACGGGCCCATGCCAGGCGATGGTGCTCGATGAACGCGTGCGGAGTGCGCGACAAGATGCGCAGGTATCACCAACGTCAGGCGAGCGCGGTTCAGACCGCCACGGTCCACGCGTGAAGGGTGTCCGTGTCGGGATCGAGTGCGCGCTCCGCCGAGCGCGGACGCGCGTCGGGCAACTGCTCGCGACGGTCACCGCGATTGCAATCGGAGTCGCCGGTTTGATGCTCGTCGCCGTCGCCGGAACAGTCGCCGGCGACCGTGCGCTGCAGCGCGGAATTGCCGACATCGAGCCCTCCGACCGAGCGTTCACGGTGGTGATGTCGCCGGATCTCTCGCCGACTGCGGCAGATCTCGCCGAACTGAACGCAAAGATCGACGGGCGGATGCACCAACGCGGCTTTGGTCCGACGCTGCGCACAGTCGAATACCGTTCGCTCGCGGCGGGCGACGGTCGGTCGGTGAGGTTCGCCGGAATCGACGACCTGCAGCAGGTCACCAAGCTCATCGACGGTGCCTGGCCGACGCGCTGCGATGCGCAACGGTGCGAGGTGATCGCCGTCGTGCCGGCGTCCGCCGATCCGCAGCCTGTCGCCCCGTTCTCGACGGAATCGTCGCTCGGGTTGACCATCGTCGGAACTGCGGTCTCCACAAGTGATCTGCTGTTGGACGGACAGTTGCGTCCTCTCGACGACGAGTTGATCGTTCTCGCCGACGGTGTTGCTGACGCCTCGGGCTTGCCGGACTACGAGCTGTTTCGACGAACGTACGCATGGCAGGCGCCAGTTGTCGCCGATCAACTTCGCAGCATCGATGTCACTCCAATCCTGGCGTCCGTGCGCTCGATCGGCAGTGATCCGTCGCTCTCCGGGTCGTTCGTATCTGGACCGGAGGACGACCTGAGATCGATCACGAGTCGCACACGAATCTCGGGCAATCGTCTCGCAGTGCCGATCGGCGCGGTGCTCGTGCTCTTTTTCGGAGTCGCCGTCTTGGCAGGTCTTGCTGGGCGTGCGGACCACCGGCGGACGGCCGCCCTACTTCGCAGACGTGGCGCGAGCGGCCCTGTGATCTTCGTCTTTCGCGCTCTCGAAGCGCTTCTGCCCGTCATCGGTGGCGTCGTCGTCGGTACGGCGGTAGCGGTCGCGCTCGGGGCATGGCTGGGGGACCGTGCCGGTCTTGGCGGGTGGAGCATTCTCGGTCGTTCGATCGACAGTTCGGTCGTCACAGCAGTGATCGCCGTCGAGCGCGGCTGTGTGGTTCTTGATCTTCACCGTACTCAGCATCAACGATCCACGTCCGGTGCCGCGAGGCCGTCGAGTGTTGGCAAGTGATGTGGCCGGGGTGGCGGCACTCGTGGTCCTTGGTGTGTTGGTCGGTCGCGGGTCCGTGTCTACGGGGGCTCTGAGCCAGAAGGTCGATCCGGTTCTCGTTGCGGTGCCTGTGCTCGCCGCGACCGCGTTGGCAGCGGTCGTCGTCCGGCTCGTACCTCTCACCTTGCGCGCAGCATCCTCGACGAGTCCGCGCCGGTGGCCGTTGACGAAGCTGACGTTGTCCGAGGCCACGGCGCAGCCTCTGCGATCCGTCGCAACAGCGTCGCTCATCGCGGTGACCGTGATGTTCGCGTTCCTGACGTTCGGCTACGCGTCGACGTTGCGGCTCGGATCGCGCGACCAGGCTGCCTTTGCCGTTCCGTACGACTTCCGCGTGCAACTGGGTTCCTCACTGGTACGACCGCAGGCGTTGCTGACACCGAGCGAGTGGACGTCGCTGTCTCCCGGCACGGCGATGACCGACGTGCTGCGGCGAGGTGTTGCCGTTCGGCGATCGGCGACGGCGGTGCAGACTACGGAACTACTCGGTATCGATCCGGTGACGCTTCAACACCTGCACGGCTGGCGGTCGAGTTTCGGAACGGAGCCGACGGCACTCGCCAAGTTGATCGCCGAGCCGAGGCCGGAGCCGTTCGGGTCGCCGATTCCAGCCGATGCGATGTCGCTCGAGTTCGGCGGCACCGGCTTCCACAACCTGCACATTGCTGCAGTCATCGCTCGCGTCGATGGCACGTGGCACGAGCTGACGTTGGACGAGGAGCTCGACGGAGGCGTACGCACGAATCTGACGCCCGGAGATGCCGGCGGCGAGCTCATCGGATTTCGGGTTGCCCAGCCGCCCGAGGATTCGGCACGGATCGAACATCACATCGGAGAAGGCAACACGTCGCTGTCCGCCCGGCCGATCGACGTCGTGGTGCAACATGTGCAGTCCGCAGCCGCGGACGGGCGGGTGACGACGATCGCCTTGCAGGCGGACCGCTTACGCGCTGCGGATGCGACGGTGGAGGCCGAGACCGATTCGAGAGTGCGGGTGTCGGGATCCATCCTCGGAGTCTCGATACTCGTCACCCCTCCCGGACCCGGTCAGGACCGGCCCCTGCCTGCCATTGTCGATCCAGCCACTGCGAGAGCGGCTGTCAACGGAATCGTCGCGGTCGAGACCAGCAGCGGCACGCTTCGCATCCAACCCGCGGCCGTAGTCAGTCGATTCCCCGGGCTCGGCTCGCGGTTCGTGATCGTCGACATCGACGCGGCGCGGCCGGCAATGGATCTCCTGCAACCGGGTGCGGGCACCCCGAACGAGTTGTGGCTGGCCGCAGACTCTGGCGAACACGAGCGATCGCTCGCCGCACGATTGAACGAGTCCTCGTTCGACGCGGTCGACATCGATCGTCGAGTCGACCGACAGACCGCCCTGGCCAGCGATCCGCTGGCGGTCGTGACCCTGCTGATCCTCTCGGCGTCGGCGTTGGTTGCTGTGCTGCTCGGCGCATGTGCAGTGATGTTCGGTGCAGCGGCAGACGTCAGTGATGATCGACCGCTCCTGCGGGTGCTTGCGCTCGAACGTGTGACAGGCCGCCGGCTGGTGGCGATGGTGGCAGGCAAATCGATCGCAGCGGTGCTGATCGCGATCCCGCTCGGCGTGATCGCAGGCCGCTGGCTGCTGCAGATCGCCACGCGTCTGGTCGCAGTCTCGGCCACGGCGATTCGGCCGAATCCTCCGCTGCGGCTTGCCGTTCCATGGTCGCTCGTGCTGCCGTTGTCGGTTGTGCTTGCCTGTGTCCTCGGATGCGGGGCGCTGTTCGGCGCGTTGCGGGCGCGACGAGTTCCCGACGAAGACCTTCTGCGCGGTACCTCGTGAGCACCGTTCGTGCGGTGCGCTCGGCGGAGGATCCTGTGATCGAGATCGAGGATGCATTTGTGCTGCACCGTGGGCGCACGCACGATGTGGCAGCGTTGCGTGGGTTGAGCCTGCGGGTCGAACCGGGGGAGCGGATCGTCGTTCGAGGCCCGAGCGGCTCGGGAAAGTCGACGTTGGTCGCGGCAATAACGGGCCAGGTCACGGCGAGTGCCGGAAGGGTCAGGCTGTTCGGTCACGACGTCGCCCAGCTCGATCATGCGGCGAGCGTGCGGCTGCGAACCGCACACGTGGGCGTCATCAGCCAGCGATCGGGCCTGGATCTGCTCGACGACCTCGACTGCCGCGACAACGTTGCGCTGCAGACCCGGCTGGCACAGTTCGGTCGCGCTGAGGGCAGGCGTGCGGCCGACGCAGCGCTGGACCGGCTCGGTCTCGCACACCTTGCACACCGTCGACCGGCTTCGTTGTCGGGTGGCGAGCGTCAACGCGTTGCGCTGGCTGCTGCGCTCGCGCACGGTCCCGGTCTGGTCATCGCCGACGAGCCGACCGGGGAATTGGATTCGGTCAGCGCCGACCAGGTCTACGACTTCTTGCGCGACGATGCGGAGCGCACCGGCGCCGCCCTTCTGGTGGTGACCCACGACGCGCGAGCGGAGCGGATCGCGACCCGCGTGCTGACGATCCACGACGGCCGGCTGAGCGAGGAGAAGATCGGCGGACGAAGCTCGTTGGTGGTCGACGGCCGAGGGTGGGTTCGGCTCCCCGACGCACTGCGAGCGGATGCGGGAGTCGCTGGGCGCGTCGTTGCCGCGGCGATCGGCGGGCGCATCAGCCTCACGGGATCTGGCGCCGCATCGGCGACGACCGCGCTGGTCGCTGAACCGCTGATGGTGCGGGCGACGGACCCAGTGATCAACCCGGTGGCAGTCGCGGTGCACAGCGCCGAGATCGATCTCGATGAGGTCACCATTGGTCCGGTCTCGATGGATCTGCACCGGGGACAGGTGACCGTGATCGTGGGGCGCTCAGGCTCGGGCAAGACCACCTTGCTCTCGGTCATCCTCGGGATCAGCGAGCCGACTCGTGGCACGGTCGAGCGACTGTTCACGTCGTACGGCTGCTCGCCCCAGACGTCGGCGTTTGCCGATCAGCAGAGCGTCGAGGCCAACGTCGACCTGTTCAGGGCGCTGCGGTCGGAACCACCACAAGACGACACAGCAGGGATCCTGCACGAACTGGGCCTCGCTGATCTTGCCGAGCGACCGACCGGAGCGTTGTCGGGCGGCGAACGGCAACGTGCGGCTGTCGCGCGGGCTCTCGCGGTCGACGCCGACCTCGTCGTGCTGGACGAGCCCACGTCGCAGCTCGATCGCGCTACGGCACGGTTAATTTCACGTGCGATCGAGGGTCGGGCGCGCCGTGGCGCGTGTGTGGTCTGCGCCAGCCACGATGAGGAATTACTGGCTGTTGCGGACCAAATTGTGGACCTCGGAGCCGGTCGCGACGAGCCTGGGGCTACTTGCGAGTAACAAATCGGTGCTGTTATGGTTCCGGCGCGATTCCGTACCCGGATCGTACTGTCGGTCGCATGTGGGGGCGAGCCATTGGTTTGTCCCCATTCGTGCTACCGAGGGGGAGACCAAAATATGCCAACGAAAGGCAGGACCATGAGGTTCAAAAAAGCGTCAGCGCTCTTAATCGCGCTGGCAGTTGTAGGCGTGGCGTGCGGCGATGACTCGAGCGACAGCTCGGGCGATACCGCAGCACCCGCGGCGACCGAGGCTGGCGGCACCACAGCACCCGATGCCGGAGGCACCACAGCCCCCGCTGCAGCAGGAGGCACGCTGATCGTTTCGTCCGATCTCCCGCTGCAGGGTGCTTCGGCGGACGCGTCCGCCGACACCAACAACGCCATGGCTCTGATCCTCGAGCAGAACGGCGGCAAAGCCGGCGCCTTCACCATCGAACTGAAGGAGTACGACAACTCCACCGCTGCCAAGGGCGGCTGGGACGACGCAACCTGCGCCAAGAACGCCAACGACCACGTCGCCAACAAGGACGAGGTTGCCGTCATGGGCACGTACAACTCAGGTTGCGCCAAGATCGAGATCCCGGTGCTCAACCAGGACCCGAGTGGCCCGATGCTGATGATCTCGCACGCCAACACCAACCCAGGTATCACCAAGGCGTGGGACCCGGGCGAGCCCGACGTGTACTACCCGACCGGCGTTCGCAACTACGGCCGAGTGATCGCCACTGACGATTACCAGGGCGCTGCCGGCGCACAGTTCGCCAAGCAGGACCTGAAGATCACCAAGTGCCTGGTTCTCAACGACGCCCAGACCTACGGTGTCGGTGTTGCCACGGCGTTCACCGATGAAGCCAAGAAGCAGGGCATCGAGATCGTCGGCGAAGAGGCGTGGGACGCCAAGCAGCCGAACTACACCGCGTTGTTCGAGGGCTACAAGGACTCGGGCCTCGACTGCGTGTACCTCGGTGGCATCAACGACAACAACGGTGAGCAGTTGATCCGTGACAAGGTTCAGGTGTTCGGCCCCAACACGGGCACCGTCAAGCTGATCGCTCCTGACGGTTTCACCGGTTACCCGACCGTGCAGGCACTGGCCGAAGCACAGGACATGTACATCACCTTCGCAGGTCTTCCCGCCTCGGCATTGATCGAGGCCGGCGGAGCCGGTGCAGACTTCGTCAACGCCTTCAAGGCCAAGTTCGGCCATGATCCGGCGTCGGCGTATGCGATCTACGGTGCTGCTGCTTTCCAGTACATCCTCAAGGCGATCGAGCTGTCCGACGGTACCCGCAAGGGCGTCCGCGACGCAGCGTTCTCCGGCAAGATCACCATTCCCGCAGATGAGTCGGTCATCGGCAAGGAGTTCAGCATCGACGAGAACGGCGACGTGACCGTGATCGACATGACGATCCAGCTCCTGACGGGCAACTCAGAGACCTTCCTGAAGGCCTGGCCAGTCGGCTGATCCAGCCATAATCGGAAACATTCATCCGTAGTTTGGGGTGGTCCTTCGGGGCCACCCCAAACTCATAACTTGGGGGCCATCACTCTTGTCAACTACGTCTGCCCTGCTAGTGCGCCGGCGACGACTCTCCGTGACCGACATGATCGGGCTCTTCGTGCTCTTTCTCGGCGTCGCGATCTTGGTGCATGCATTCGTCCAGAATCCGACGACGTTCGCCCAGGTGCTGTCCATCGGGCTGTCGAACGGGGCGCTGTACGCCCTGATCGCCCTGGGCTACACGATGGTCTACGGCATCATCGAACTCATCAACTTCGCTCACGGCGACCTGTTCATGCTCGGCTCGGTGTTCTGCCGCGATCATCCTGGAGGAGTGGCTCAACCAGACCGAATCCTCGCCCACGGCGTGGCTGTGGCTGTTGATCGTCGGTATCGCGGTGATGGCGCTCAGCGCGCTCCTCAACGTGTTCATCGAGAAGTCGGCATATCGCCGTCTTCGCAACGCTCCGAAACTCGCACCGTTGATCACTGCTGTCGGTGTCAGCTTCATTCTCCAGAACGTGGGAATCCTCCTCAACGGCTCGGCCCCGAACTCGCGTGCGAGCGTGTTGCCGCAGGGTGCGATCACCATCGGCGAGGTCGAGATCCGCATCAAGTACCTCGTGGTCGTCGCCGTCACCATTCCGCTGTTGTTGCTGATGACCTGGATCGTTCAGAAGACGAAAACCGGTAAGGCGATGCGCGCCACAGCACAAGATCGCGATGCGTCGCTGTTGATGGGGATCAACGTCGACCGCATCATCTCCTACACCTTTGCGCTCGGCGGCGCGCTCGCCGGCGCCGCCGGCGTGTTGTTCGTGCAAGTCAACGGACAGACTCGCTACGACGCCGGCTTTCGACTCGGATTGATCGCCTTCACGGCGGCAGTGCTCGGCGGGGTGGGCAACCTTCTCGGGGCCGTGATCGGCGGTGTCCTCATCGGTGTCATCCAGGGGCTCAACGACAGCGGTCTCGGCTTCTTCCCCGGCCAGAAGTGGACGCAGACGGTGATGTTCAGCATCCTGATCCTGATGATCATCTTCAGGCCGTCCGGAATATTCGGCAAGGCTCAGCAGGAGAAGGTGTAGCCATGACCGTCGCAGCATGGTCGCTCGGACTGCTCGTCGGTTCGTACGTCCTACTTCATTACGTGTTTCGCCTCGATCAGGCCAAGGCGAGTTTCTCTGCCATCGGGATCATGCTCGCAGCAATGCTTCCGCACTTCGGTTTCACCAAGGACACCGGGAGCTTCTTCCCGATCTTCACCGTCGTGCTGTGCGCCGTGTACGCGCTGTTCGCACTGGGTCTCAACATCGTTGTTGGCTTTGCCGGCCTGCTCGATCTCGGATACGTCGCCTTCTTCCTCTTCGGTGCATACGTCGCTGCATGGCTGATGTCGATCTTCGCCGTCAACGTGACGCCCAGCTGGAGCGACATCAACATCCACTTCCGCGACACCGCCGATCCAAACTTTCCCGGAATCCACATCACGTTCTGGCTTGTGGTGATCGTCGCAGCCGTCGTCGCCGCGATCGCCGGCGTGATCATCGGCGCGCCAACTCTGCGATTGAAGAGCGACTACTTGGCCCTCGTGACCCTCGGCTTCGGCGAGATCCTGCCCGAAGTCTTCCGCAACGGTGACGACATCCTCGGGCTCAACCTGACCAATGGAACCAAGGGAATCGGACCGATCGACAACGTAGGAATGGGCCCTCTGGCCGTCATCCCCGGTGTTCCCAAGGTCATCGGGTCCTCCGACTTCCAGACCAAGTACTACGTGATCCTCGGCTTCTGTGTCATTTTCATCTGGGTTTCCCTCAAGCTTCGCGACGGCCGTTTGGGTCGGGCGTGGATGGCCATTCGCGAAGACGAACTGGCAGCGAGTTTGATGGGCGTCCCGCTGATGCGCACCAAGTTGTGGTCGTACGCCATCGGTGCCATTGCCGGTGGAGTTGGTGGGGCCTTCTATGCGACCATCGTCGGAACGGTCAACGTCGACAACTTCACATTCCAGTTCTCGATCATCATTCTGTGTGCGGTGATCCTGGGGGGCATGGGCAACGTGTGGGGCGCGGTCCTCGGAGGTGTGGTGATCACCTGGTTCAACTACACGGGGCTGGTGTGGATCAGCGACAAGTTGGGTGTCAACTTGAAGAAGTACGAGTTCGCCTTCTTCGGTATGGTGCTCGTCGTGATGATGCTGTTCCGTCCGCAAGGCTTCATCCCTGCCGCCAGAACCAAACAGGTCAAAGAGGCCGACAAACAGATGCTCGCGGCGCAGGCGGTGGAGTCATGAGCCTGCTCGACGCCCGCGGCGTCACCGTTCAGTTCGGTGGTCTCACCGCAGTCAGCGACGTCGACTTCGAAATTCCCGAGGGCGCGATCGTCGCCCTGATCGGTCCGAACGGCGCCGGAAAGACGACGTTCTTCAACGTGTTGACGGGTCTCTACACTCCGTCATACGGAGAGGTGCTCTTCGACGGGCAGTCCGTTGTCGATGTGCCTCCGCACGCGATCGCCGCTCGCGGCATGGCGCGGACGTTCCAGAACATTCGACTCTTCGGGGCGATGACAGCGGCCGAGAACGTGATGGTGGCAATGCAGCCACACCTGCGCAGTGGAGTGTGGTCGACGATCCTTCGACTTCCGAAGCAGCGACACGAGGAGCGCGACGCGCGTGCTGTTGCCAAGGAGCTGTTGGAGTTCGTCGGCATCGGTGGAACCGACGCCGAGTTCGCCAAGAACCTGCCGTACGGCGATCAACGCCGACTGGAAGTCGCTCGCGCGTTGGCACTGAGACCGAAGTTGCTACTCCTCGATGAACCGACCGCAGGCATGAACCCACAGGAGTCCGCCCTGTTCACCTCATTCGTTCACCGAGTGCGCGACGAGCGAGGGATCACGATCCTGCTCATCGAGCACGACATGAAGGTCGTGATGGGCACCGCAGAGCGCATCACGGTCCTGGAATACGGCGCCAAGATCGCCGAGGGCACGCCGGCCGAGATCCGTGCGGATCACCGCGTGATCGAGGCGTACCTCGGTAGAGCGGCAACGGAGGGGGCAGCATGACCTCGACAGATGTGACCCAGCCGTCGACGCGTGCCGCGGGACGTGATCCGATGCTGAGCGTCGACAACATTCACGTCTTCTACGGCAACATCGCCGCCGTCAAGGGCATCTCGCTGACCGTGTATCCGGGTGAGATCGTCACCCTCATCGGTGGCAACGGGGCGGGCAAGTCGACGACGATGCGCACGATCTCCGGCCTGTTGAAGCCAAAGCGTGGTGAGGTTCAGTTCGAGGGCAAGAAGGTCTCGGGCCTGAAGGGCCACGAGGTGGCACAGCGCGGTATCGCCCAGAGCCCGGAGGGTCGCCGTATCTTCCCGCGCATGACCGTCACCGAGAACCTCGAACTCGGAGCCTTCATGCGCAGCGACAAGGCTGAGATCGCCACCGACATGGAGCGGGTCTTCGATCTGTTCCCGCGCCTGAAGGAGCGCCTCACCCAGAAGTCGGGAACGTTGTCGGGTGGCGAGCAGCAGATGCTGGCGATGGGGCGGGCCCTCATGGCCCGGCCGCGATTGTTGCTGCTCGACGAGCCCTCGATGGGCCTCGCTCCGGTGCTGGTCGAGCAGGTCTTCGACACCATCACCAAGGTCAACGAGCAGGGAACCACGGTGCTGCTCGTGGAGCAGAACGCCCTCGTTGCTCTCAACATCGCCAATCATGGATACGTTCTGGAGACGGGCCAGATCATCCTGGAAGGCCCGGCGAAAGAGTTGGCCACCAACGACGAGGTCCGCAAGGCATACCTCGGCGAGGACTAGAGCACCAGCCCTACGCCGACTTCACCACCTCCGTCGGTTCGAGCGGCTCCAGAGCGCGAATCCAACCGCGCCGATCGCAACCGCAACGGCGACCCCGACGGTGATGAGGCGTCGCTGGCGCTCTGAATCGCTCGTGTCGTCGTCCGCGACCGGAGCAGTCGACAAGGGCGGAACGGTCGCAGCCTGTTCGTCGGGAATGTCGGCCGGAAGAATCGGCGGCGGCGCCGTGGGTTGCGGTGCAGTGTCCACGGTCGGCGTCGGACCGAACGTGGCGACGGCCGACTCGGCATCACTGCGCGGCGGCGCATTGGAGACCGTCAGCGCGGGTGTGATGGCCAGACGGGCGTCTCCGCCCCAGATCAGGCTGAGAACTGCCTCGCCAGGTTCCAGTTCGACGGGCACCACGATGTCGACCTGGAACGCATAGTCGCTGTCAGCGTTTCCGGTCGCGACGAGGAACTCCCTTGTTCCCTGGCTGATCACAATTGTCAGGCCGGTCAGCGGGTTCCCCAATGGTCCGAGGCCCTCCGGCACCGTCCCGGTGTCGAGGCAGTCGTCACCGAGGTTCTGACCGGTGATGGTCACCACGCCACCTCTTGCGACCCTGGTCGGTCGGAACCTCACCGCAGGTGCGGCGCAACTGGCAGCGGCCTCCTGATCCGCGACGGAAGGCGCGGCGAACATCATCACCGCCACCACCGTGAACGTCCCCAGAAACCTCACTCAGCGGTTCTTGACCGCCATCAGGCAGGCCAACTCGTAGACCGTCGTGGCTGCAGCGAGGGAGGTGATCTCCGCATGGTCGTACGCCGGGGCGACCTCCACGACATCACCTGACACCAGGTTCATTCCCGCCAGGCCGCGCAGGATCATCACCAGTTCGCGACTGGTCATCCCGGCGATCTCGGGTGTGCCGGTGCCGGGAGCATGGGCAGGGTCGAGCACATCGATATCGATCGACAGGTACAACGGCCGATCGCCGACCCGGGCGCGTATTCGCTGGGCGACCTCATCGACCCCGATGCGCTCGAGATCGTCGCAGCTGATGATCGAGAACCCGAGCGCCGCATCGTTGGTGTAGTCGGAGGGCGAGTAGATCGGGCCGCGGATGCCGATGTGCATCGATGCATCGGTGTCGAACAAACCCTCTTCCGCAGCGCGACGAAACGGCGTGCCGTGGGTGAACCGCTCGCCGAAGTACACGTCCCAGGTGTCGAGGTGGGCATCGAAGTGCACCAGCGCGACCTTGCCGAATCGGCGATGCACCGCCTTCAGCAACGCGTAGGCGATGGTGTGGTCGCCACCGATGGTGATGAGCCCATCGACCTGATGAGGTCCTTGGGCAGGGCCGAGTAACTCGCCGGCCCGCGCCTCGATCGCGGCGAGTGACTCGGGGATCGAGTAGGGGTTGCAGGCAACATCGCCGGCGTCGGCGAACTGCAGATCGGCGAACGGCTGGACGTCGAATTGTGGGTGATACTGCGGTCGGATCGCACGCGACGCCTGACGCACCGCCATTGGTCCGAAGCGCGCGCCAGGACGGAAACTGACGCCGCCGTCGAAGGGAGCACCGAGGATGGCGATGTCGCAACGATCGACGTCGCGGAGCTCCGGCAGCCGCACGAACGTCGACGAACCGGCGTAGCGGGGCATGGTCGTTGCGGCGACGGGTTGGATCGGGGCGGGCTGATCGGTCACACTCGGAGACTGTATGGCGTTGGACCGATCGCTTCCCGATCGCGCCGAGGTGGTGATCATCGGCGGTGGCGTGATGGGCGCCAGCGCGGCCTTCCATCTCGCCGAGGCGGGTGTCACCGATGTTCTGTTGCTCGAGGCCGACCAATTGTCGTGCGGTTCGACATCGAAGTCGGCAGGCGGTGTGCGTCTGCAGTTCTCCGACGAGATCAACATCGCTTTGGCATTGCGGTCGATGGATGCCTTCGAGCGCTTCGCGCGAGCGACCCGGCGCCGACATCGGCCTGCAACAGGTCGGCTACCTCTTCCTGCTGACAGACCCGGCCGATGTCAACGTATTCGAACAGAACACTGCCCTGCAGAATTCGATGGGTGTGCCGAGCCGGATGATCTCGGCCGTCGAGGCAGGACAACTCTCCTCGCTCGCAAATGTCGACGATGTGCTTGCTGCCTCGATCTGCATGCGCGATGGTCACGCGACCCCGGATGCCGTGGTGTTGGGGTACGCGACAGCGGCCCGCGAGATGGGCGTCGGAATCGCAACCCAGTGCCCCGTCACCGGAATCGATGTGGATGGTGGCGACATCACCGGTGTGCGCACGACACGGGGCACGGTGTCGACATCGACCGTGATCTGTGTCGCAGGTGCGTGGTCACCCGTCGATCGCCGCGACGTGCGGTGTCGATCTCCCTGTGAAGCCGGTTGCCCGACCGATCTGGTACACCGAACCGATGCCCGATCGGCCGCCCCACGTGCCGATGACGATCGACTTCACGACGGGCTTCTACTTCCACACCGAAGGCCCTGGATTGTTGTTCGGCATGGCCGACCCCGATCAACCCGCGGGCTTCGACGAGCCGATGCGGCCGGACTGGTTGGAGGTGGTCGGCGATGTTGTCGCCCATCGTGCGCCGGCGCTGCTCGATGTCGGAATCGCCGGCGGATGGCACGGGTACTACGAGACCACTCCCGACCACAACGCCTTGATCGGAGAGGCTGCGGGCGTGTCACGGTTCATCTACGCGACGGGGTTTTCCGGCCATGGTTTTCTGATGGGTCCAGCCGTCGGCGAAGTGTTGCGCGATCTGGTGATGGGGCACAGTCCGGCCGTCGACGTCAGCGGCTTCGATGTCGAGCGCTTCAAGGGCGAGACCCGACCAGAACACAACGTCGTCTACCGGACCACGTACGAATCAATCGTGCGCCAACCGTCAGGACCCATCCGAGTCGGCGCACGCGGAGGCGGCATGCCGGAGGCAGCAGCACTGGGATCCGACGCGTCGACACGCCGAGGCCCGGCGTGGTCGGGCGCCGAGCACCGCGACCGTCGACCGAGACGAGGGGCTCGTAGCCGGCGAGGTGGTTGTCGGTCCAGTCGTTCATGAACGAGACGGCGAACAGCGCATGCGGGGGAGTACTGGCACCGAGATGGCTGACCGCAGCCGACGTGAGATCACCACCCCAACTGTCCTCGATGGTCAAGCGGATGCCGAGTTCCACAGCGACATCGCGGACCAGCTTGGCATTGGTCAGACCGCCGACGCGGTTGAGCTTCAGGTTGATCGCCTCCATCCCGCCGGCCTGCGCGGCCTCGACCAGTGCAGCGACATCGGTGATCACCTCGTCGAGCACGAACGGGATTGTCGTGTTGCGACGCACGAGCAGACACTCGGCCAGCGTCGGGCACGGCTGCTCGAGGTACAGCCGCTCGGCGCCGTCCATGATCCGGGCCGCGACGACTGCGTCCTGCCGGCGCCAGCCACCGTTCGCGTCGGCCAGGATCAGGTCGTTGTCGTCGGTCGCCTCGACCACGGCGAGACAGGCACGAGCATCTGCGCGCGGGTCGTTGCCGACCTTCAGCTGGAAATGATGGATGCCGTGACTGCGCTGCTCCAATGTGAACGCGACCATCGACTCGGCGTCGCCGAGTGGCACGGCCTTGTACAACGGCATGTCGTCGGCGAGACGCCCGCCGATCAGGTCGACGACCGGACGGCCGACCGCCTTGCCGTAGATGTCCCAGCAGGCGACATCGAGTGGGCTCTTGGCATAGTTGTGACCCATCAACGCCTCGCGCATTCGCTTGTTGATGTCGGCGAGATTGGTCGGATCGGCGTCGAGCAGCGCCGGTGCCAACTCGTGCAGCGCCGGGATCGCGCCGCGGGCGTGGGCAGGAAGGTACGTCGATCCCAGCGGACACGTCTCCGCCCACCCGTCGATGCCCTCGTCCGTGACGATGCGCACGACCGTGCTGGTCAGCGTCTTCACGACACGCCCGCCCGACATCACGTAGGTGCCGTAGCGGTAGCCGAGCTCGTAGGTGTAGGCCTCGATCGAGGTGATGCGCATGTTCCGCACCGTAGCGGGGGCATCGCTGCGGGGAGCCGTTCGGGGCCGACCTTGCCCGATATGGCATGCTGCCGAGGTGCCGCACGCCTCGTACGTCGCTACTGGCGACAGCCCGCTGACACCCGACCCTCGACTGATTCAACGGCTGGCGTCGCAGCAGGATCGTCGTCGATTGAGCAACGTCGTCGTGCCGGTGCGGTCCGGTCACGCGTTCGCGGTGTCGGCCGGTCAGATCGTCCGGTTCACGACGGTCGACGGACCGCAGGTCGTCGATCTCAACCTGTGGTCCCGAGATGATCCTCGAGAACGGTTCTGGGCCGCGCGCACTCGACAGTTCTACGGGACCCACGTCACGACCGGCCACCGATTGTGGAGCAACCTGCCGTTCCTGCGTCCGATGGTCACGTTCATTGCCGACACCGTCGGGTACGGGCGCGATTCGGACGATGCCGGGCTGTCACGACCTGCTGGGAACTCGGTGCGATCCCTATGTGAACCAGCTGCTCAGCGGCGCGGCGTACGACTTTCACTGCCACTCGAATCTGACGCGTGCGGTGGCCCAGTTCGGCCTCACCGAGTTCGACGTGCACGACGTGATCAACCTCTTCCAAGTGACCGGGCTGATGCCCGACGACAAGCGCTACTTCATGAAGACGTGCCCGGCCCGCCCCGGCGATTTCGTGGAACTGCTTCGCCGAGATCGATCTGTTGATGGCGATCTCGCTGTGCCCGGGCGGTGACCTTGCCGTGCCGCTGTGGGGTGAGGGTTCGGATGCCGAGCCCAACTGCAACCCGTTGCAGGTCGAGGTGTTCGAGCCCGCCGCCGAGTGCTCGATGGCTGGAGGCCTGCCGAGCGCGTGCCCTATCGCGGCGTCACGGGCATTCGGCACGGGTACAACGCGCCGGCCGACCCGCCGCCCCCGCTCACCGACCGCGTCCCCGTCGCGGACTGAGACCCTCGGATGGGAGTACTCCTTGGCGTTGTCGCGGGCATGTTGCTGGGCGTCAGCGACTTCACTGCCAACAGGGCGTCGCGCACCGTCAGCTCCGTCTCGGTCAGCCGCACGAACCTCGCAGTCTCGGGGCTGATCGCTCCGCTGCTGCTGTTCGTCAAACCGGTCGAATGGACCGCACGCGACGTGGTGTTGAGCGTGCTTGTCCGGCGTCACGCTGTCGGCTGGACTGGTCATGCTCTACCGCGGCTACACCGTCGCACGCATGGGGATCGTCGCCCCGACCGCGTCGGTTCTGCTCGCAGCCGTGCCTGTGCTGTTCGACCTCGCGCAAGGGAAACTCACCCAGCGCGCTCGCGGCCTGCGGGATGGCGCTCGGCCTCATTGCCCTCGTGCTGACGACGTATCAACGCGGCGGAATGGGCAGCGTCAAGATCGGTGTCATCCTGGGGATCGGTGCCGGCCTGCTGTTCGGCATTGCATTCACCCTGACCTCGGAGACATCGGACGCCGCCGGTCTGTCGCCGGTGATGATCCAGCGCCTCGCCGGGCTGCTGTTCCTGCTCGTCCTCCAGCCGTTCGACAAGGCACCGATTCTGGCTCTGCGGATGCCGGCCCGACCCTGGGCAATCGCTTCGGGCCTGGCCGGCGGCATCGCAATCGCTTCGTTGAAGCTGGGGTACATCAAGGGCTCGGCAGGTCCGGTCTCGGTCGCCGCGTCGCAATTCGCGGCAGTCGCCGTCGTGCTGTCGGTGATCTTCAACAAGGAGCGACTGCGCCCATGGCAGGCAGTCGGCGTGGCCGCCGGTGGCGTCGGCGTCGCGCTGATGGCGCTGGGTTGAGGGCCGTGGGTTGACACCGGTGCATCGCCAAGTGCGTGTCCGACGCCCAGTGGTACCGTTGACGCATGAGCGACTTGCAACTTGAAGGTGTGTACGTTCCGGTTGTCACCCCATTCGATGCCGACGAGGGGCTCGATCTCTCCACGCTGACGAAGGTGATCGACTTCTGTCTCGATGGTGGCGTTCGTGGCGTGGTGTCGTGCGGCACGACCGGCGAGTACTACGCGATGTCGTCCGACGAGCGCGAGCGCGTGATGGCGCACACCGCCGAAGTCGTCGGCGGTCGAGCGCAGCTGGTCGCCGGCTGCAATGCGGGGTCCACCCGCGAGGCCATTCGACTTGCCGAGGCGGCGATCGGCATGGGCTACGACGCAATCATGCTGGCCGCGCCACCGACATCGCTGCCGTCGCAGCGTGAGCTCGCGGCGCACTACCGCGCGGTCGCCGACGCGGTCGACAAGCCGGTCGTCCTGTACAACTACCCGGCGCGTGCCGGTGTGGAGATCGGCTACGAGTGCCTCGATGCAGTCGCCGATCACCCCAACATCGTCGCCATCAAGGAGTCCAGCGGTGACTTCTCACGGTTCTTGCATTTGCAACGAACCTACAAGGGCGACCTCGACATCATGTGCGGTAGCGACGATCAGGCGGCCGACTACTTCGCGTGGGGTGTGCGCAGTTGGCTGGCGGGCACTGCCAATGTGTTGCCGCGTCATCACGTCGTCATCATGAACACCGCGAACGAAGGCAACTACGGCCTGGCCCGCCAACAGTTCGCGGCGATCCTGCCGTGGATCCAGAACATGGAGAGCGGCTCGTACAACTCCAAGGCCAAGCTTGGCCTCGCTCATCAGGGCTTCGACTGCGGTCCCGTCCGTGCGCCGCTGCTTGGGGCTCACCGACGACGTGGCGGCGGAGTTCCTCGGTGTGCTGGACAAGGCATTAGCCGCTCCGTTCGCCAAGAGCTGAGCCGGCGTGCGCTCGACGAGGTCGTACACGGCGGTAGAGGTGCACGCCGAGGGCGAGCAGGGCACCTGCTACCTCGGATCGGTGTTCGACGTGCCCGGCGACTCGATGCGCGACAAGTTGCGCCACATCAACGAGGTCGACGACTCGATCCGTAAGTTCTTGTGCTTCGAGCCCCGCGGGCGACCGCAGACCAGCGCCAATCTGGTGTTCCCTTCGGTGGATCCACAGGGCCGACGCCGGATTCATCATCTGCCAGGCCGATCGCGCCCATGCCATGAGCGGTTCCAACACGATCTGTGTCGTCACGGCACTGCTGGAGACGGGCACCATTGCGATGGTCGAGCCTGAGACTCGGGTCGTACTCGAGACAGCAGCCGGTCTCATTCAGGTCACCGCGACCTGCCGCGACGGTCGCTGCGAGCGCGTCACGTTCGACGGTGTGCCGTCGTTCGTCGAGGCGCTCGATGTGCCCCTGTTCGTTCCGGGTCTCGGCGACATCACGGTCGACGTCGCCTACGGCGGCTGCTACTACGTGTTCGCCGACCCTGCGCAGTTCGGCGTGAAGCTCAACCGCGAAAGCGCCCGGCAGGTCGTCGATGCCGGTACAGCGATCTCGCTCGCGGCCCGCCAATCGATCACCGTGCAGCACCCCGAGATCCCCGAGATCGACTTCATCTCGTATGTGATGCTGATCGGTGACGACGATCCCGCGAACGGCTCGCTACGTGGCGCGACGGTGTTGAGCGGTCGAGTCGATCGTTCGCCATGTGGCACCGGTAACTCGGCGCGATTGGCCCTGCTCGCGGGGCGCGGTCAGGCCGCTGTCGGCAGCCGGTTCGTTGCCCGATCGTTGATCGACAGTGAGTTCACCGTCGAGATGATCGGCGAGACAACGGTCGGTGACCGCCCGGCGGTGCTGCCGCGGATCTCGGGCAGGGGATGGGTGGTCGGCACGCGTACGAGCACTGTCGATCCCACCGATCCGTATCCGCTCGGCTATGTGCTCAGCGACGTGTGGGGCGACGAGGTCGGTTCCCTGTAACGCCTACCGCTCAGCGACCCTTTGTTTCAGCGACGCAGCGCGCTGCGGTCGGGATCGAAGGCGCTGATGTCGGTGGACGTGCGGCCCGTCATGATGAGCTCCGAGATCGCCACGCCACTCGGCGGCGCGAGGGTCAGGCCGAACATGCCGTGACCTGCGCCGACCACGACATTTCGCCACCGCTTCGGCCGTCCCATGAAGGGAAGACCGTCGGCGCTCATCGGTCGCGAGCCCGCCCACGTGTCGAAGCGCTCGTCCCAGTCGAGGTCGAGGAACTTGCGCATCGAGGCGATGATCATCTCGACCCGACGCTCGTCGAAGGGCGGGTGATCACCACCGAACTCCATGGTGCCGCCGAGGCGGATGCGATCGTCGAATGGTGTCGCGACGGCGTGCACCTCCTCGAAGATGACCGGCTGTTGCAGACCTGGTGACGTGGGCAGGCCGACGTTGTACCCCTGGCCGGGAATCACCGAGAGGCGCAGGTCGAAGTGCTTGGCGAGCAGTCGTGAGCCTGCGCCGGCGGCAAGCACGAACTCTTCGCCGTCGATCGTGCCGTTCGATGTCTCGAGCGACCGAACGCGGTCGCCGGACGACACCACGCTGGTCACCTCGGTGTGCTCCATCATCGTCACCCCTCGAGAGTGCAGGATCTCGATCACCGAGTCCACGTACCGACGCGGGTCGATCGAACGATCACCGGGCATGACCAAGCCGGCACGAACGTGGTCGGTGATGGCCGGCGCGAGGCGCCGCAACTCGTCGCCGTCGACGACGCGATCGGGGATGCGGGCCCCGAACTCGACCATCGGCTGCAGCGCCTTGAAGTGGTGCTCGGCCTTGGCGACGTCGTGGTATGGCACCAACAATTCGCGGCTCAGCGTCACGGCAGCGCCTTGATTGCTGAGTCGTTCGAGAATCGCCCCGCTGTTGCGGTTGAACTCGGCTAGAGCGGCGCGGCCGGACTGGTAGCGCGACGCCGTGCAGTTGCGGGCGAACGTGAGCAGCCACGGTGTCATCTTCGGGATCGACTTCGGAAGGATCCGCAGCGCCCGCATCGGATCGCGCAACGATTTCAGAGCGTTGCCGATCGCGCCGGGTGCCGGCAGCGGTTCGACGATGGCCGTGCACATGAACCCGGCGTTGCCGCGTGCGGCGCCGCTCCCCAACGCGACGTTGTCGATGATCGTGACCTCCGCACCTGCCTCGGTGAGAAACAGAGCCGACGACAAACCGACGAGTCCGCCGCCGACGATGACCACTGACTTGCTCACTGCTTCTCCAGGATTCCGGCTGCTGCCGCAGCACGTTGGGCGATTGCCAAGTCCTGAACAGCCAGGCCGACGCTCTTGAAGAGCGTGATCTCCTCCGGCGACGTGCGTTGCAGGCGACCGGTGGCAAGATCGGTGAGGTCGCCGGCGATCCGATCCCATGACCAGACGCCCTCCTCGACAGCGAGGTGCAGATCGCCGGCCTCGGCGCGCGCTGCGGCGACGTCGTCGACGGCGACGGTCGCTGCAGCGATCAGATCGGCGGCGACCTCGCGCAGGTCGAGCCGGTACGAGCCGACCAGGTTGAGGTGTGTGCCGGGCCGAACATCGGCGAGACCGAAGAGGGGCCCGTCGGCTCGGGTCGCAGAACATACGACGTCGCACGCGGCAGCCTCGCCGTACGAGCCGGCGGTTGCCACTTCGCCCACAGCCAGCAACTCCTCGACGACGCGGGTGACATGATCGGGTGTGCGCCCAGCGACGACGACACGGTCGAGATCTGGCCGCACGACGCGCATCGCGTGCACGTGGGCGACCGCCTGGGGACCTGTGCCGATGATGCCCAGCGATCGGACATCGTGTCGGGCCAGTGCGTCCGTGGCAAGTGCCGAGATCATCGGTGTGCGCAAGGTGGTGAGCGCGGCACCGTCGAGCAGGGCAATGGGCAGCCCGACGCGCATGTCGAACAACACGTACACGCCCTGGATGATCGGCAGCCCGCGTGCAGGATTGGCGGGCTGGATCCCAACCAGCTTCACGCCTGCGACGTCGCCTGTTGCAGCGGGCATCACCAGGAACTCTCCGCCGCCGGCACTGCTGTGAACGCGGTCGACATGGGATGGCGACGCGGCAAAGCACGTGCGTAGCGCAGCGAGTGCATCGGGTAGGGGAACCAGTCGGAACAGTTCGTCGGCATCGAGGTACGGCAGGGTGCTCTGCATCAGAGCGATCATGACAGGCCAGCTACCGTTCGTGCATATGCCTGACGCCCTGCGATTCGCCGCCGCTGTGACCGTGCCATGACCGTTCGACTTGTAGCAGGCGTCGATTCGTCCACACAGAGCACGAAGGTCGAGGTTCGCAATCTCGACACAGGCGAAGTCGTCGCCCGTGGCTCCGCCCCACACCCGGCCACGACCCCGCCACGGTCCGAGCAGGATCCGCAGGCCTGGTGGTCCGCGTTCGAATCCGCCTGGGCTGCGGCAGGTTCACCGCAGGTCGAGGCCATCAGCGTCGGCGGCCAGCAGCACGGCATGGTCGTGCTCGACACCGATCGCAACGTCGTGCGACCAGCCAAACTGTGGAACGACACCGAGACCGCTCCGGACGCCGGCTGGCTGCTGAAGCAATTGCCGGGTGGTGCCGACGACTGGGCGGCTGCCGTGGGCAGCGTGCCCGTTGCCGCGTTCACGGTGGCCAAGTTGAGCTGGCTCCATCGCAGCGAGCCCGACAACTGGGCGCGTCTGGCACACGTGGTGCTCCCTCACGACTGGATGACGTTTCGCCTCACCGGTGAGCTGGTGACCGACCGCGGCGACGCGTCCGGCACCGGGTATTGGTCGGCGTCGACGGGGGAGTACCGATGGGACATCTTGTCGATCGTCGACAAGGATCTCGACTGGTCGACAGTTCTGCCGCGCGTGGCCGGGCCGACCGAGGTTGTCGGCGCGTGGAACGGAGCAAAGGTGGCATGCGGTACCGGCGACAACATGGCGGCCGCACTGGGACTCGGGCTGCCTCCCGGTGTCGCCGTGCTGTCGTTGGGCACCTCGGGAACGGCCTACGCAGTGTGCGATCATCCGACGTCGGATCCCAGCGGTGCGGTCGCCGGATTCGCAGACGCCAGCGGCTCGTTCCTTCCCCTGGCATGCACCCTCAATGCGACCAAGGTGACCGATGCAATCGCTCGCCTGCTGGGTGTCGATCATGCCGAGTTCGACCGGCTGGCCTTGTCGGCCCCTGCGGGTGCGGGCGGGCTGACGCTGTTGCCGTACTTCGACGGTGAACGTACGCCGAACCTTCCGAAATCGACGGGTCTGCTTGCCGGGTTGCGCAGCGATGTGTCGCGGGAACAGATCGCACGCGCTGCGGTCGAAGGTGTTGTCTGCGGACTGCTCGATGCATTGGATGCGTTGGGTTCGCAGGCGCCGATCGAGGCAGTCCGGCTCGTGGGAGGAGGCGCGCGAAGCGCTTCATATCGACAGGTGGTCGCCGACCTGTGCCACTTGCCGGTGATGCTGGCCGATGCCGACGAGGCAGTTGCAACCGGCGCCTGCGTGCAGGCGGCAGCAGTCGCTCGCGGAACGACGCACCGAGAGGTGGCCGAGCAGTGGGGGCTCGGGGTCGCCACGCCCTTGGATCCCTCCACAGGCGATACAGCAGGCGTGCGCGCTCGCTACGCCGAGTTGCGATCGACCACGTATCCCTCGACCGCATGAGCCCGGATCCGTATGCCGTGCTCGGCGTCAGTCCCGACGCCACCCTCGACGAGGTGCGCTCGGCTCGGCGCAAGCTCGCCGCGCAGTTCCATCCCGATCACGGCGGGGACGCTGTCAGGATGGGCGAGATCAACGTCGCGTTCGACGCGGTGGTCTCACAACTGCTGCATCCATCGCCTCCTCCACCCGCCCCATCGTCGGAACCGCCCGTTGCGTCTCCGCCACCGCCACCGCGTCGCTACCAAGGCGTTCAGCACGACGCACCTTCCTTCACGATCGACACGCTTCCCGTCGACGCCTTCGAGGCTCTCCTGGTCGTGACATCGTGGATGGGTGAGGTCCTCGTCGACGATCCGCCCTACGTCCTCGAAGTGCACCTCGACGAGCCGGGCCCGTGCTGGTGTCGTCTGGATCTCGTGCCGGACGCGGGCGCCAGCACTGTCACCTTGACCGTCGCATCGATCGACGGCATCCCCGCCCCCGACGTCGAGCTCGTCCGCGATGCCTGGGTGGCCAACTTGAACCGCCTCTGAATCCACTGGCGATGAGCGATGTGCGGCCCCGGGCGGCTCATCTCTCATCGCGGGGTTGCGCGGCGGCTTTGGTGAGGCGGTCGCGGATGGCATGACCGAGACCCGTGGCGGGGGGTAGGACGGCGACCACCGTCGGGACCCCGCGGTCGTCGGCGTCGCGCAGACGGCTGAAGAGGCTGTGCGCGTAGTGGGCCAGATCGCTGTCATCGAGGATCTCGGAGCCGCCGTAGTCGGCAGCGACCGCCCGAGCCTGCGCCAGTGACTCGGCGAGCAGCACCCGACAGCGCGGCGCGTAGTGCGACTCGAGCATGCCGGGGGCGCGACTCGGGCCGCTCGAGTCGCCGAGCGTCATGCCGAGCAACGCAACAATCTGGTCCGACGAGATGCCGCCGGGTCGCAGGACCTGTGGTGGGTCCACCGTGCAGTCGACGATGGTCGACTCGACGCCGACCGGGCACGATCCGCCGTCCAGCACGAAGTCCACATCGTTGCCGAGGTCGGCGCGCACGTGCGCTGCCGTCGTCGGGCTGACCCGGCCGAACCGGTTCGCCGAAGGCGCGGCCAGTCCACCTTCGAACCTGGCCAACAGCTCCAAGGTCAACGGGTGGGCCGGAACTCTCACGCCGACAGTCGCAAGCCCGCCCGTGACCTCGTCGAGAACACGGATCCCCCGTGGCACCAGCAACGTCAGCGGTCCCGGCCAGCAGGCATCGGCGAGCACTGCTGCCGACGGCGGGATCGTGGCTGCCCAGTCGACCAGTTGGTCGGCGCCGGCGATGTGGACGATCAGCGGATGATTCGCCGGACGCCCCTTGACGGCGAAGATCTTGCGAACGGCATCGGGGTTGGAAGCGTCGCCGGCGAGCCCGTAGACCGTTTCGGTCGGAATGGCGACCAGTCCACCGGCGCGCAACACGGCGATCGCCCGATCGATGTCGCTCACAGTGGGACGGCGTCGAGGAACTCGAGGGTCGCGTCGATGAACCCGAACGCCTCGGGCGTCGCGAAGTGGTCGACGTTTCGCAAGGTCCGCAGCGTCGCGTTGGGGAGGGCCTCGACCAGGGGCTCGGCGGGTCCGGCGAAGTCACGGTCGCCCAGCACGACCAGCGTCGGGCACGTGACGGCGGCCAGCATCCCCGGAGCCAGCGGTCGTCGTGGCCGCTTCATCAACGCGGTGAGGGCGACGATGTCGTTACCCGATTGATTGGCATACTGCACGAACATCCGCGACAGGTTGTCGTCGGGATCTCCGTGCCCTTCGAGTGCGGCGACGATGCGCCGTGTGCGTGACTCGTCGGGGTCGAACAGCGTGGCGCCGATGCCTGCAAGTACCAGTCGGTTGAACCGCTGAGGTTGCTTCATGGCTACGTGGAGCAACGTGATCGCTCCGAGTGAGAAACCGATCGCATCGACCGGATCAGGTGGCATCACCTCGGTCACTCCGGCTGCGAGGTCGTCGTAGGCCAGTGGATCGTGAGGCTTCTCCGCTGACCCGTGACCCAGCAGGTCGACACCGATCACGGTCCGTCCGGCGTCTCGCAGCAGTTCTGTGAAGCCGTTCATCTGCCATGTCGACTCGAACGAGCCGCCCCATCCATGCACGAGAACCACCGGCGGTGCCACGGCGCAACCGTATCCGTCCGTCATCGCTCCCTGGATCGTCGCAGTGATCGTCACAGATGGCGTGCGGAAGCCCTAGCCTTGAGCGGTCCGTCATGGCCACTGTCGATCTGGAGCTGGTATGCGCCTGCTGAACGAAAGCCCGCCGTACGACCTGACCTATAGCGATGTCTTCATGGTGCCCAGCCTGTCGTCGGTGCCATCGCGATTCACGGTCGATCTCAGCACACCCGACGCGCTCGGAACCACAATTCCCGTGGTCGTCAGCAACATGACTGCCGTTGCCGGTCGTCGCATGGCCGAGACGGTGGCGCGTCGCGGTGGTCTCACGGTGCTGCCCCAGGACATCCCGCTCGACGTCGTCGAAGGGGTCATCGACTACGTGAAGTCACGCCATACCGTCTACGACACCCCCATCACGCTCAGTCCGACGCACACGGTGGGCGACGCCCTCGGGTTGATCCACAAGCGAGCGCATGGTGCCCTGGTGGTCGTCGGCGACGACGGCGCGCCGGTGGGGATCTTCACGGAGCACGACGCCGTCGGGTTCGACCGTTTCAGCCAGTTGAAGAACGTGATGAGCAGCGATCTGATGGTGATCGAGGACGGCGCACCGCCCGACGAGATCTACGACCGGCTCAGCGGTCAGCGACTCTCCGTGGCGCCTGTCGTCGACGGCACAGGTCGCCTGATCGGTTGCGTCACTCGAAAGGGCGCGCTGCGGTCGACGATCTACCGACCCGCAATCGACGCGAACGGTCGGCTTCGCATCGCGGTCGCCGTCGGGATCAACGGTGACCCGGCCACCAAGGCCAAATCACTGCTGGCCATGGGCGCCGACGTGCTGGTGATCGATACCGCTCACGGCCATCAGACCCGCACGTTGCAGGCGATCGAGGAGGTGCGCGAAGTGGCGCCCGATGCGACCATCGTCGCAGGCAACGTGGTGACCGCTCAGGGCACTCGCGATCTCATCAACGCCGGCGCCGATGTGGTGAAGGTCGGTGTCGGTCCGGGCGCGATGTGCACGACTCGGATGATGACCGGGGTCGGGCGTCCGCAGTTCAGCGCAGTGCTGGAGTGTGCGGCCGAGGCCGCCACGCGTGGCAAGCACATCTGGGCCGACGGCGGTGTGCGTTACCCGCGCGACGTCGCGCTCGCGCTCGCAGCCGGTGCCGCAAACGTGATGTTCGGGTCATGGCTCGCCGGCACGTACGAGTCCGCCGCGGACACACTTCGCGATCCTGACGGGCGGCTCTACAAGGAGAGCTTCGGCATGGCCAGCAACCGCGCCGTCAAGATTCGCAATCGCACCGAGACCGCATTCGAGCGGGCCCGCAAGGAGCTGTTCGAGGAAGGCATCAGCACCTCGCGCATGTACCTCGACCCCGATCGGCCCGGCGTCGAGGACATCATCGACGAGATCGTTGCCGGGGTTCGTTCGGCGTGCACCTATGCCGGAGCAGCCACGATCGCCGAGTTCCACGAGCGCGCCGTGGTCGGCGTGCAGAGTGCGGCCGGCTACAGCGAGGGATTGCCGCAGGGGACGAGCTGGTAAGTGCGAATCATTGCCATCGATGGTCCGGCAGGAGCCGGCAAGAGCACTGTGGCGCGGGCACTCGCAGCTCGCCTCGGTCTGGAGTACCTCGACACGGGGGCGATGTATCGCGCCGTCACGTTCGCAGCGATGCGCCGCGGCGTCGACACAACCGATCTCGACGCCACCGCCAAACTTGCCCAGGACCTGACGCTCGACGTCGGCGAGCACGGTGTGCTGGTCGACGGAGTCGACGCCACGAGTGAAATTCGCAGCCACGAGGTCACGACCGCAGTCAGCGCCGTCGCTGCGAACAGCGCCGTTCGCGCCGAGTTGGTACGACGACAGCGGGCGTGGGCCAACGAGCGTGGGGGCGGAGTCCTCGAGGGCCGCGACATCGGATCGGTCGTCTTCCCAGACGCGGAGTTGAAGCTCTACCTCACCGCCTCGCCGCAGGTTCGCGCCGAGCGCCGAGTAGCCGAGGCCGGGGGCAATGTCGACGAGATCGCGGCGGCGATACAGCGACGCGACCATCACGACAGTTCGCGCAAGGACGGCCCTCTCGTCGAGGCCGACGACTCGATCGTGGTAGATACCACTGGGCTCAGCATCGACGAGGTGCTCGCACTCATCGAACAACTTCTGGAGCGGGAATGACCAAGATCTCGACTCGGCTCGTCGGCAACACCATGCTCGACCGCGCCGCCTACCAGACGGTGCGACTGATCCTCGCGATCTTCTGTCGTGTGTGGTGCCGCATGACCGTCGAGGGTCGCGAGAACGTGCCTGCCGAAGGGCTGTTCATCTTGGCGCCGACCCACCGCAGCATTCTCGATACACCGATTGCGTCTGGGGTCACCCGGCGGCGGATGCGATTCATGGGCGCCGACAAGTACTGGAAGAACAAGGCGTTCGGCAGGTTGCTGACCGCACTCGGGGGCTTCCCAGTCACACGTGGGTCAGCCGACCGTGAAGCTCTGAGGCGGTCGATCGCCGTTCTCGAAGCGGGTGAACCGCTCGTGCTGTTTCCGGAAGGCGAGCGCAAGTTCGGCCCGATCATCCAACCGCTGTTCGATGGAGCCACCTACATCGCCGTGAAGGCGGGCGTTCCGATCATTCCGGTGGGCATCGGTGGTTCGGAGCGGGCGATGCCGAAGGGGGCGAAGTACATCCGGCCGAGCAAGCTGTGTGTCGTCATCGGCAAGCCGATTCAGGCATCAAGCGACGCGAAGACGCCGAAGGAACAGCGCGACGCGGCGCGGCAACTGACCGTCGATCTGCACGCCGAGCTGCAACGCCTGTTCGACATCGCCCAGGCCCGAGTCCATCTGACCACTCGGTCCCCGGCGCCAGATCAGCGAGTGAAATAGTGGGCTAGACCGATCGCCAGGGAGACCGGATCCTCCACTCCACACAGCTCGCGTGCGGAGTGCATCGACAGTTGCGGTACGCCGACATCGACAGTCTCGATCCCGAGCCTCGTCGCCGTGATCGGACCGATCGTCGTGCCGCACGGCATGTTGTTGCGGCTGACGAACACCTGCGATGGCACACCGGCCTCGTCGAACACCTTCCGCAACATCGACGCCGAGCGCGCCGAGGTCGCGTACCGCTGGTTGCTGTTGAGCTTGATTGCCGGGCCTTCGTTGACGACGGGCTGATGATCCGGATCGTGGCGCTCGCGGTAGTTGGGATGCACCGCATGGGCGTTGTCGGCCGAGACGCAGGTGCTGGTCGAGAGCTGCGTCAAGAAGTCGGCTCGTGATGCGCCGTGGGCAAGGGCCAGGCGCTCCAGCACGTGTTCGAGAAATGGCCCCGCCGCACCTGTGGTGCTCTCCGAGCCGACCTCCTCGTGGTCGAAGAGTGCGACCACCGAGGTTGCCTCGCCGTCGCCGCCCGCCACCGCGATCGCGTCGACAGCCGCCCAGCACGACAGTTGATTGTCGAGGCGACCGGCAGCCAACAGCGATTGGTCGGCGCCGAGGATCGCAGGCGGGGTGCGATCGAACAGGCACAACTCCCACGTGGACACGTCCCCACCGGAGACCCCGAGCCGGCCGGCCAGCCAGTCTGCGAATTCGCCGACCCGCGGCGCGCCCGATCCCCACACGGGGGTGAGGTGTTGTTGCTTGTCGAGCACCAGCCCTCGTTCGTTGACGTCCCGGTCGAGGTGGATGGCCAGCTGCGGGACACGGCACACCGCTTCTGAGATCGCGATGTCGACCGTCGAGCCGTCGTTCAGTTCGACCCGCCCGGCGATGCCGAGATCCCGGTCGAGCCACGAGTTGATCAATGCGCCGCCGTACACCTCGACGCCGAGTTGCTTCCAGCCGGCTCCGCCGGTGTCGGGGCGCGGCTTGATTCGAAGACCGGGAGAGTCGGTGTGTGCACCGACCAGGCGAACCGCGGAGTGCGGCAACGCGGACGCCCCGCGATTCCAGGCGACCAACGCGGCCCCGCGGACCACGAAACCACGGGCCGGAACGTCGTCCCACGGTGTGCCGAGCTCGAGCGGCTCGAAGCCGGCGCTGACCAATCTGGCGGCTGCTGTCGACACGACGTGCCAAGGCGAGGGTGACGCAGCAAGAAACGCGATGAGGTCGTCGAGATCTGCCATCACTGCCCCTGGAACAGACCCATCGGCAATCCCGTGCCGCGGAGATGTGACGTCTCGTTGATGGTCACGATCGATCGCTGCCCGCCGCGCGCCGCGGCGACGCGGTTGATGCTGGTGTAGTTCGGATAGAAGAAGCCTCGCGGATTCGACAGCCCCAGCACGTGGCACAGGTAGCTGTTGATCACGCCGCCGTGGCAGACCACGGCAATCCGGTCGCCGGCGTGGTCGTCGATCAGCTTCTCGACGGTGCCGACCACCCGTGCCCTGAACTCGTCGGCGGTCTCGTCGACGCTGAGCCATTCACCGCCGATGACGGCGTGATAGCGCGGATCGTTCTCGGCCTTCAGTTCTTCGACCGGCACGTAGTCCGGTGACAGCCGGTCGTACTCGGCCACCCCGTCGCACACTTCCACGTCGACCGAGCGGAGCGCAGCGATCGGGGCTGCCGTTTGGTAGGCGCGACGCAGGGGACTGGCGTAGATTGCATCGAGATGCTCGGACGACAGGTACGTTGCCAGATGCTCGGCCTGGGCGTGGCCGTCGGCCGACAGCTCCGGATCCGCAGCGCCGTCGACCAACTCGCGCCGGACAGGCAGGGCGTGGCGCACCAGCAGCAACTCCATGGGCCACTAGCTAATCAGGCATGAACGCTCGAACGAAGATCGTGGCCACGCTCGGCCCGGCCAGTGATCCTCCGGATGTGCTGGACGCGATGCTGCGGGCGGGCGTCGATGTGGTGCGGTTGAACCTCAGCCACGGCAAGCTCGTCGAGCACGTCGACCGACTGCGTGCCGTGCGTGAGGCCGCAGCTCGCACGGGATCTGTGGTCGCAGTGCTCGCCGATCTCCCCGGCCCAAAGGTGCGCGCCGCTCCGTTCCCGGGCACCGGAGTCGAGTTGCTCGCCGGATCGATGGTCACACTCGCAACCGATGCTGGTGCCAGTTCCGATGAACTGATCGGTGTCGACTACGAGACGCTCCTGGTGGACCTGCACAGCGGCGACCGAATCGTGATCGGCGACGGCGCGATCACGCTCGCCGTCGAGCGCATCACGACCGAGGGTGCCGAATGTCAGGTGCGAAGTGGCGGCCATGCCCAAGGTCGCCCGGGCGTGCACCTTCCCTCTGAGCGCCTGCGGATCCAGGCTCCGACACCTGAAGATCTGGTGCTGGCGGCCGCAATGGCGGCTGAGGGCGTCGACTTCCTTGCGGTTTCGTTCGTGCGCGATGCCCCTGATCTCCTCAAGGTGCGCGACGCGATCGCACCGTTGTCGGTCCGATTGGTGGCGAAGATCGAGACCCTCTCGGCCATCGAACACCTCGACGACATCATCGACGTATCAGATGCGGTGATGGTTGCCCGCGGCGACCTTGGCATCGAGTGCCCACTCGAAGACGTGCCGCACATGCAGAAGCACATCGTGCGGAGCTGTGTCCGCGCCGGCGTGCCGGTGATCACCGCAACGCAAATGATGGAGAGCATGATCACGGCGCCCTCGCCGACACGCGCCGAGGTCAGCGATGTGGCCAACGCCGTGTTCGACGGCACCGACGCGTTGATGTTGTCGGGGGAGACTGCCATCGGGACAGATCCCGTCAACGTCGTGCGCACGATGGCGAGGGTCGCCGAGCGAGCAGAGCGTGACGCCAACTATGCGCAATGGGCCGACCTGCTCGGCCGTGAACAACGATCGAGCTTCCCCGATGGCCCGGACCGGATCACCATGGCCATCACGCATGCTGCCGGCTTGGCGGCGACGGATGCCGGCGCGCACGCGATTCTGTGCTGCACGCGGTCGGGGCGTACCGCGCTGGCGATGGCGAGGTTTCGGCCATCGGCCCGGTTGATCGGTCTCTCGCCCGACCCGTCGACAGTTCGTGCCCTCGCCTTGTCGTGGGGGATCAGCTCGCTGCAGGTGTCGACCTACACCACGACCGACGAACTCGTCTGGCACGCCGTGGAATCGGCAGTGCGTAACGATCTGGTCCATTCCGGCGAGACGGTCCTCGTTCTCGCAGGGGCACCCGATCGGCCGAGTGGTGCATCCACCGACGTGTTGCGTATCGTCCGGGTCGAATGAGCGCCCTGTGGGCCGAGGAGGCGGGGAGTGCCGGCGACCCGCTGATCGTGGTCATTCACGGTTCGATGGACCGCTCCACGGGGATGCTGAAGCTCAGCCGGCGACTCGACGCCGACTTCAGGGTGCTGCGCTACGACCGTCGCGGGTATGGCCGATCATTCCCGCACGATGGTCCGTTCACGATGGATGTGCAGGTCGGCGACCTCGTACGTCTGCTGGCCGGTCGTCGGGCGGTGCTCGTCGGCCACAGCTATGGCGGCGACGTCGCCCTGGCCGCTGCCGAACAGCATCCTGAACTGATCGCTGGTGTCGCGGTCTACGAGACGCCGCTGTCGTGGGAGCCGTGGTGGCCGGGCACGACAGCGGGCGCAATTGCTGTCGCTGCCGCCGGCAAGCCGCAGGAAGCGGCCGAACGATTCATGCGGCGCATGCTCGGCGACGAACGTTGGGAGGAGCTACCCGAACGCACCCGCGAAACCCGGCTCGCCGAGGGAGTGGCGATGGTCGAGGAACTGGCCGACCTGCGCAGCCATCGACCGTGGATCGCCGAGAACATCGCCGTGCCGGTCGTCACGGCGTACGGCGGCCGCGGGCGCGCCGCATCATCGAGAGGGCATGCGATACGCCGCGTCTCTGCTCGGTTGTCCTGTTGTGGAGCTCGCGGATTGTCGCCACGACGCGCCGCTCAGTCACCCGGACCTGTTGAGATCGGCTGTCATCGACCCATTGCTGAAGACTGTGGGCGAGCCGTGGTGGGAGTGAGATTCTGCTCTCATGGTGCCGGTGGCACATCGATGTCGGACCCGAGGAATGTGCACGTGACCTCGGTGGTGTCGCCGAGCACACCGCGCGCTTTGACCTTGTCGGCACACTCCTGCAACGACGACCGCTGCGTCCACACACCGAAGGCCAGTCCGCCGATCAGCACGATGCAGATGATCTTCGCGGTGACGTTCTTGATGACGAGCGCCGAGATCACCATCAGCGCGCCGAGGCCTACAGCGACGGCGATGCCGATGTTCTTGGCCGACTCGAGCGTCATTGCGGTCATGGTCGAACCATAGGCCGTAGGGTGATCTCGTGAGTGAGCACTCGATTTCGATGCATCCGTCCGGACCGTCGCGCACCGTGCTGCCGGCCGAGGCCGACTCGGTCACTGCCGCCCTTCGCCAGGCGCTTGCCGCCCCGCTCGACGACCGTCGCACGTTGGTCGCCGAGGTGGTCGTTGCCAATCCTCGTTCGCTCAACGCGTGGGCGGCGCTCGGGAGCCTCGGACGCGATGAGATCGAGCGGTACGCCGCATTCCGGGTCGGCTACCACCGCGGGCTCGATGCCCTTCGCGCCAATGGTTGGCGGGGATCCGGCTACGTCCGATGGGCCGACGAGACCAATCGTGGCTTTCTGCGGTGTCTGCGTGGCTTGCAGCAGATGGCTGCTGCCATCGGCGAACGCGACGAGGCCGAGCGAATTGCGGTGTTCATGCAGCAACTCGACCCCAGCGGTATCCCCGCCGACGGCTGAGGCTGAGACGCCATGTCACCGGTCGGAGCCGTGCTGTGCGGCGGCGCGAGCCGGAGGATGGGCACCGACAAGGCGATGCTGCAGGTTGCCGGAGTTGCGATGGCACGTCGTGTTGCCGACGCATTGGTCGCAGCTGGATGTTCCCCCGTCGTAGCCATCGGCGGCAACGAAGCGGACCTGGGCGGCATTGGGCTCGCGCCTGTCGGCGACGACTTTCCCGGTGAAGGTCCGCTGGGTGGTGTGCTCACCGCGCTGACTGTCGGATCGCCTGTTGTGGTGGCTGCTTGCGACCTCGCCCATCTTGGGGGTGCGACAGTGCGAAGTCTCATCGATGCCCTCGGCCATCACGATGCCGCCATGGCGTTCAGCGTCCGTGCCGAGCCTCTGTGTGCGATTTGGTCGGAGCGTGCCTCGCCTGTGTTGCGCGCCCGCTTCGACGCAGGGGAACGGGCCATGCACCGAGCCATCGAAGGCCTCGACATCGCCTGGGTGACGGTCCTGCCGGAGGAGCTGCGCAACATCAACACCCCCGATGAACTCGACGCTTGATGAGCCGTGTGGATCATCGACGGCCAGGGATGGTGACTATCCTGCTCAATCATGTCTGTTTCCGAGGTCACCGTCGAGGAACTCGAATCCGCACTGCAGTCCGGCGCCCGGCTGATCGACGTCCGTGAACTCGACGAGTACGAGGCCGGCCACGTTCCCGGTGCAATCCTGGTGCCGCTGGGGTCAGTGCCCGAAGCGCTCGAGCAGTTCGCGCCGGACGCGACCACGTACGTGATCTGCCGGAGCGGCGCGCGTAGCTATCGAGCGTGCGAGTTCCTGGTCGATCAGGGCCTCGATGCCGTCAATGTCGAGGGTGGAACGATGGCGTGGATCATCAGTGGGCGCGGCACCGTCGCCGGGGGCCGGCCTGCGTGACGTATCGCTGGATCGATTCGCAGTCGGAGTTCGAAGCACTCGTCGACCGACTTCGCGCCCAGCCTCGCTACGCACTCGACACCGAGTTCCACCGTGAGCGGACGTACTTCCCAAAACTTGCGCTCATGCAGTTCGCCACGGGCGACGAGACCACATTGGTCGACCCGTTGGCCGTCGACCTGGCTGCATTGCGCCGCCTGTTCGACAGTCCCGCGATCGCGGTGCTGCATGCCGCTCAGCAGGATCTCGACGTACTGACCCACGCATGCGGCGCGGTGCCGGCACAGATGTACGACACACAGCTGGCTTCCGGATTCCTCGGCTACAGCACCCCGTCGCTGGTGTCGTTGTTGATGGCCGAGTTGAAGGTCTCGGCAGCCAAGGGCGACAGGCTGACCGATTGGCTACGCCGACCGTTGACCCAGGATCAACTCTCGTACGCGGCAGCCGACGTCGACCATCTGTTGGCGCTGCAGGATGTGCTCGACAAGCAGATTGCGGAGCTCGGGCGCTCCGAGTGGGTTTCCGAGGCGTGCGAAGAACTTCGCCAGCGTCCGGCGTCCGGCACCGATCCGAGCCAGGCTTGGCTGCGCATCAAGGACGTCCGGATGCTGAAACCGAGGGCGCGTGGTGTGGCGAGGGCGTTGTGCGAGTGGCGCGAGCGGCGGGCGATGTCCGTCGACGTCCCGGTGCGCCAGATCCTTCCCGATCTTGCGGTGCTGGGAATCGCCCAGAGGCAGCCGAAGACCACGGTCGACCTGGTCCAGGCTCGCGGTGTCGAGGATCGTCACAGCAGGGGCGCGCTCGGCAAGGAGATATTGGACGCCGTGGCGGATGGTCAGCGCACCGATGTCGAGCTCCCTGCGCCCGACGGCGAGGAGCTCGACCGTCACATGCGGCCGGCGGTTGCGCTGGTGTCGGCATGGATGTCGGACCTGGCCCGCAAGCAGAGAGTCGATACCACGCTGCTGGCAACACGAGCCGACCTCGTCGCGCTGCTACGCGGCGACAACGACGCCAGGCTGCTGCGAGGTTGGCGTGCCGAACTGGTTGGCGACGGAGTTCAGCGCCTCGTGCAGGGCAAGGCGGGATTGACCTTCGATGGTCGTGGCGGGCTGCGTCTGATCGACGTGGCCGGATCCGTCTGAGCTCGGACGAAACCGCTAGGGCGTCCGTGCGGCCTTGCGGAGCTTCACCCACAGCTTGTCGAATGCCTCGCTGATATCGGCCGAGCGCGCCCCGTATGAGTGGATCGGGCGGCGTTCGCCGATTGCCTGGTTCACGATCACCCGTTGCGGGATCGCGGGCTGCCAGATCGTGCTCCGTCCGACGATGCGCGCCAGTTCGTCGTATCTCCGGTCGGCCTCGCCGCTGATCGCCGGCACCTTGTTGACGATCACACCGGCCAACTCGAGGTCGGTGTTGTGCTCCGTCCACACTTCGTCGATCGCGTCCGCCACAGCGCCGATCCCCCTGAGCCCCAGTGCTGCGGGTTCGACGACGATGAACGCCAGGTCGGCTGCGATCAGCCCACTCATCGTCAGGTTCCCGAGCGAGGGCGGGCAATCGATGAGGACGGCGTCGTAGTCCGCAGCGACGTGGCGCAGGGCACGGCGAAGCCGTTTGGGCTTGCCGGCCTCGTGGTCCTGCAGCGTCGGTGAGGCGGCAATGACGTCTACCTCCAGCCCCCAGTGCGACATCAAGATGTTCGCCGGGCCATGCCCAGGACTCAGCAGATCCGCTGTCGATAGCCGTTCCACCGCCGGATCGTGGCCCAATACCCAGGTACTGGAGCCTTGGGGATCGAGGTCGACCACCAGGACCCGGTCGCCCGCGGCGGCGGCCGCGGAGGCCAATCCGAGGGTCGCAGTGGTCTTGCCGACACCGCCTTTTTGGTTCAATAGTGCTGCAATACGGCCCATTGGGGTCATCGTGCCACAATTGGCACATTGGTGACACCCGCTACCTGCGGGGATGCCGCATGTTGCGGCCGCAAGCAGGTAGAGTGGCAGCCAATGTCAACTCTCTAGGTTCGGGAGCCCTACCGTGAAGAAGGGTCGTCATCGCCGCTTCGAAGAAGCGCGAAAGCTGAAACAAGCTGGTCCCAGTGCATTCGATCTGGGATTCGGAAGCAACGATCATCGTCAGCCAACTCAAGACGACGAATACGCCGCGCTTGCGGAGAAATACGGCGTTACGTTCGATGACGATGAAGAAGACGAGTCCGACGACTGAACCTCGGGACGCTGGCATTGTCCGCCTCAACACCCCCCTGATAGGTCATGTCTACTTCTCTTCGTAACGTTGCTCTGGTCGCCCATGTCGATCACGGCAAAACCACACTCGTCGATGCGCTGTTGCGCGCCACTGGCACCTTTGCCGCCCACCAGGCGGTGGTCGATCGTGTCATGGACTCCAACGACCAGGAGCGTGAGCGCGGCATCACCATCTTGGCGAAGGCTGCCTCCATCACCTGGAAGGGCGTCAAGATCAACCTGGTCGACACGCCAGGCCACGCGGACTTCGGTGGCGAGGTCGAGCGGGCGCTGACGATGGTGGATGGCGTGCTGTTGCTGGTCGATGCGGCCGAGGGGCCGTTGCCACAGACCCGCTACGTGCTGCAGAAGGCTCTGGCACTCGATCTTCCGGCGATCGTCATCATCAACAAGGTCGACCGTGGCGATGCCCGCGCCGATGAGGTGCTCGACGAGATCTACCAGCTCTTCATCGACCTCGATGCCGGTGACCACCACATCGATTTCGAGATCATCTCGGCTGTCGCTCGCGAAGGCAAGGCCGTTCGCGGCATCGGGATGCCGGGCGACGACGCCGACTTGGCGCCGTTGCTCGACACCATCATCGAGGCCATCCCTGCGCCCAAGGGCGATCCCGATGCGCCATTGCAGGCCATGGTCACCACGCTCGACGCCAGCGAGTACCTCGGCCGCCTCGCCATCGGTCGCGTCGTCAACGGCGTCATGCGCCGCGGCGAGACCGTTGCGCTGCTCGAGGCGGAGTTCGCCGAGGGCCAGCCGCCCCTGAAGCGTCGCCTCACTCAATTGATGGCGTTCGAGGGCGTCAGCCGCAACGAGGTCGACCAGCTGTCGGCCGGTGATCTGTTCGTCGTCGCCGGGTTCCCGGAAGTCGAGATCGGCGACACCATCGCCTCATCCGAGTCTCCCATTGCCCTCACCCGTCTGACGGTCGACGAGCCCGTTCTGCGAATGACGTTCGGCGTCAACACGTCGCCCTTTGCCGGCCGGGATGGAAAGTACGTCACCAGTCGCCACCTCATCGACAGGCTCAACAAGGAATTGCTCGGCAACGTGTCCATCAAGCTCTTCGAGACCGGCTCGCCCGACGTCATCGAGGTCGCCGGCCGCGGCGAGTTGCAGCTGGCCGTGTTGATCGAGTCGATGCGCCGCGAGGGTTACGAGCTGCAGGTCAGCCGGCCCGAGGTCATCACCAAGGAAGTCAACGGCAAGCGCTTCGAGCCGCAGGAGCGCGGCGTGTGCGACGTACCCGACGAGCACGTCGGCACCGTCACCCAAGAGCTCGCGCCACGCAAGGGTCGCATCACCGACCTGCGCACCGGCGACGCCGGTCGCACGATCGTCACGTTCGAATGCCCGAGCCGCGGACTGATCGGTTTCCGCTCGCTGTTGATGACGACGACGCGTGGCACTGCGTTGCTGCACCAGCACCACATGGGATGGATGCCTTGGGCCGGCGACATGCCCGATTCACGCGGCGGTGCCATGGTGTCGGACCGTGTCGGCCAGACCACCGGGTACGCGCTCGACAAGTTGCAGCTCAGCGGCCAGTTCTTCGTCGCGCCCGGCGAGCAGGTGTACGAAGGAATGGTCGTCGGCGAGTGCGCCCGCGACGACGAGATGGTGGTCAACGCTGTACGGCCGAAGGAGAAGAACAACATCCGCACGCACAGCCACGACGACGCAGTCAAGCTGCCCACCCCGAAGATCCACACGCTGGAAACCGCGATCGAGTGGATCGTCGAGGACGAGTTGGTGGAAGTGACGCCCAAAGCGATCCGTATCCGCAAGCGCTTCTTGCCGCTGGAAGAGCGCCGCAAAGCCAACAAAAAGGTCAGCGCCTAGCTCGCTCGGCGCGGTGCGGGTCGGGATTTGGGCCGCAAGCGCCCGTACAGACGCCCACAACGCGCGTTCTCAGCGGCGGCGGACGGCGGGGTGGGGGAGAGGGGTCCACTTCGGGCGCTCGAGCAGGATCACCATCTGGTCGTAAGCGGACTGACCGACCATTTCGATGATCTCGTCGCGCAGGTACTTGTAGGCGGGCTGGTGGCCGACGAACGCATCGTCGCTCTCGGTGCACCACCAGTGGAAGTCGGCACCGCCGTCGCCCCAGTCACGACGTTTCCACTCGCGAAGCGTCGAGGTGACGTAACCGTTGTCGTCGGTGTGATGTTCGAGCCGCAGTGGTAGCTGCCAGCACACGTCGGGCTTCCAGTCGATGTACCGCTCGCCGGCCTCGACCGCGGCGATGTGCAGCGCGCATCCGGCGCCGCCCTCGAAGTCTGGCTGGTTGTGGAAGATGCAGGCGCCCTTCACGACACGGGTCTTGGTCGCCCCATCCTCGGTTTCGAGGACGCCCTTGTTGTGGCCCTTCTTGTAGTTCTGCCAGTGCCGCGGCTCGAGCCGGGTGAGCGAGTCGAGCACGGTCTGCACGTCGTCATCGTCGACGAAGTGAGCGCCGTGGGTACAGCACCCCTGCGCCAGGGCGGTGGCGTCCTCCTCGAGCACACCCTTGCATCCGGCACCGTAGATGCAGCTCCAGTTGGACCTGAGGAATGTCGCATCGAACACCCAGGTGCGTCGATCGTGGTCGTCTTCGAAGCTGATCCACTCATGCAGATCGATTGGCGACTCGGAATGCTTGGGCACGCGCAGAAACTACCTCGGTAGGCTGGCGACTCCATGGCTACACCACCACAGAACGCTGATCAGCTGCGCGACGCCTTCATTGATTTCTTCGCGGCACGCGCCCACTCGGTGGTGCCATCGGCCAGCCTGATCCCGCACGATCCGACCGTGCTGTTCACCGTCGCGGGCATGGTGCCGTTCAAGCCATTCTTCGTCGGCGACGAGGTGCCGCCGTACAAGCGTGCCGTCAGCAGCCAGAAGTGCGCCCGCGCCGGCGGCAAGCACAACGACCTCGACGACGTCGGGCGCACCAAGCGTCACCTCGTCTTCTTCGAGATGCTCGGCAACTTCAGCTTCGGTGACTACTTCAAGAACGAGATCATTCCCTGGAGCTGGGAGCTGACAACCGAGACGTTCGGCATCGACGGCGACAAGTTGTGGATCACCGTGCACGACAGCGACGACGAGGCCGAGGCCATCTGGCACGAGCAGGTCGGCGTGCCGATGAATCGCATCCAACGCCTCGGCGACAAGGACAACTTCTGGCAGATGGGCGACACCGGCCCGTGCGGACCCTGCAGCGAGATCCACATCGATCGCGGCCCGGCGTTCGGACCCGATGGTGGTCCGCTCGGCGACCCTCACGGCGACCGTTTCATGGAGTTCTGGAACCTCGTCTTCATGCAGTACAACCAGGCGCCCGATGGCAGCCGCACACTGCTACCCAAACCGTCGATCGACACCGGTCTCGGGCTCGAGCGAATGCTGTGCCTGCTGCAAGGCGTCGACGCGGTGTGGGAGACCGATCTGATGCTCCCACTGATCGATCAGGCGTGCAGCTTGACCGGCAAGACGTATACGCCCGGTGACTACGACGATCGCGACGCGTTCGCGATGCGCGTGCTCGCCGAACACGCCCGCAGCAGCACCATGCTGGTCAGCGACGGCGTGTTCCCCTCCAACGAGGGACGCGGCTACGTACTGCGGCGCATCATCCGGCGCGCCGTGCGGTACGCGTACCTGCTTGGTACGGAGAAGCTGGTCATGCCGACACTGGTCGAGACTGCGGTCGACATCATGGGCAATGCCTATCCCGACGTCTCCAAGAATCGTGACTTCATCGTCGGCGTGTTGACTCGCGAGGAGGAGCGTTTCCGCCAGACGTTGAAGAACGGCCTGTCGATCCTCGAGGACGAGCTCAGCGTCGATCGGCCGGAGCTTCCAGGGTCCACCGCGTTCCTGCTGCACGACACGTACGGCTTCCCGCTGGAGCTCACCGAGGAGATCGCCGGCGAGCGCAACATTCCTGTCGACACAGCCGGATTCGACACCGAGATGCAGGCACAACGCCAGCGTGCCAAAGCCGGTCGCAAGGGCAACGCGACCGACGACGATCGGCTCGATGTGTACCGCGAGGTCGTCGAACAGTTCGGGATCACCGAGTTCCTCGGCTACACCGACGACACAACGGAATCGCGGTTGCTTTCGGTCGTGCCCAACGACGATGGCACCGTCGAACTGTTCCTCGATCGCACGCCGTTCTATGCCGAGAGTGGTGGCCAGGTCGGCGACACCGGCACCATCCAGTCCGCGGATGGCGGCACCGCCGAGGTGATCGACACGACGTTTGCGTTGCCGGGTCTGCGCCGTCACACCGCGCGAATCACCAAAGGTGTGCTCGTAGCCGGCACCCCGGTGACCGCGACGATCGACGTCGCCCGCCGCGCCGCGATCCGACGCAATCACACCGGCACTCACGTGCTGCATTACGCGCTTCGCAAGGTGCTGGGCGAGCATGTCAAGCAGGCCGGTTCGCTGGTCGCCCCTGATCGGTTGCGCTTCGACTTCAGCCACTACGACGCGGTCACCGATGCCGAGATCGCCGAGATCGAACGGATCGCCAACAGCGAGACGCTCACCAACTCGCCGGCACGTGCCTTCGAGACCACCAAGGACGAGGCGACAGCGCTCGGCGCCATCGCGTTCTTCGGCGACAAGTACGGCGAGATCGTCAGGGTCTTGGAGGTCGGCAACTCGATCGAACTGTGTGGCGGCACGCACGTGCGCGCCGCGGGCGACATCGGGTTGATCAAGGTCGTCAGCGAGTCGTCGATCGGGTCCAACCTTCGCCGCATCGAAGCCGTCACGGGCGAGAACTCCGTGCGCTTGCTCCAGCGCGACGAGAAGCTGGTTGCCGACGCCGCTCGTCTGGTGGGCTCGACAACGGACGAACTGATCGGCGGCGTGCAACGCCGTCTCGACGAGATCAAGTCGCTGCACGATGAGATCAAGGTCCTGCGGTCACAGCTCGCCAGCGGCCGTGCGTCCGATCTGGCTGCGGCCGGATCCGACGGAGTCGTGGTCACCCGCGTGGATGGCATCAGCCCAGGTGATCTTCGCGATCTGGCGATCGCAGTTCGCCAGCAGCCCGGTGTTCACACCGTGGTACTCGGCGGCGTCACCGACACCGGTGGAGTTTCGCTGGTGGCCGCAGTCACGCCCGAATCGGGCAAGGTTGCCGGTGACCTCATCAAGGATGCTGCCAAGGCCGTCGGTGGTGGCGGTGGTGGCAAGGGTGACATCGCCACGGCAGGGGGCAAGAACCCCGAAGGTCTCGACGAGGCTCTGCGAATTGCTGCGGAGGCAGCCGGCCAGTGACTCGAGCCGGCGTCTCGAGCCCTCGGCCTCGATCTCGGGTCGAAACGCATCGGAGTCGCCATCGGAGATCGCACCGGCACGATTGCCTCGCCGTTGCAGGTCGTGCAGCGCAGTGGAAGCGTGCGCCGCGACCATCAGGTGATTGCCGAGTTGGTGATCGGAGGAGGAGGCCGATGTCGTTGTCGTCGGTCTGCCACTGAACATGAACGGCTCCACCGGGCCTGCAGCGCAGGCTGCCATCGACGAGGCCGCGGCGCTGGCTACCGTTGTGGGCGTGCCCGTGGTGACTTTCGACGAGCGCCGCACGACCGTGACGGCAGATCAGGCGATGATGGAGGCCAACATGCGCGCCCAGGCGCGACGGCGGATCGTCGACAAGATCGCGGCCGCGGTGATGTTGCAGAACTGGTTGGATGCAGGCGGTCCCCGAATCGCAGAGGGCCGCAGTGATCGGCAGGCGCACCAGCACGCTCGAGGAACGCGAGTGGAAGCACGATCCGTGGGACGATCCCGACATCACCGATGCACTGGTGATCGAACGTCCGCGTCGCCAGCATCGCTCGATCAAGTACCTCGTGTACCTCACCGCCATGGCGGTCGTCGCCGGCCTGATCGTGGCCGGCTGTGTGGGCTTGTGGTACCTCCGGCAGGTGAATCCCTCCGGGGACGCTGGCACCGGTCGAGGTCTTCACCGTGCTACCGACCGACACGGTCGAGAGCGTCTCGGGTCGGTTGCAGGACCGCGGGCTCATCACCAACGCCCGGGTGTTCCGCTTCTACGTGGAACAGAACGGTGGCCTCGTGTTGACACCTGGCGACTACGAGCTGCGCCCGCGAGACCACATCGGCAACCTGATGAGGGTGCTGCGAACGCCACCGTCGCTCACCTACACGAAGGTGACGTTCCCCGAAGGTTTCACACTGCTGAAGATGAGCGAGCGATTGTCGGCGAAGCTGCCGCGCACGGACCCGACCGCGTTCATGACTGCGGTCACCGATGGCTCCATCCGGCCGGCGATCCTGCCCGAGGGAATCAACTCGTTGGAGGGGTTGCTGTTTCCTGACACCTATCAGATCTCTGCCGACGAGACGCCCAGCCACATCGCTCAGCGGATGGTCGACCTGATGGACCTCGTGCTTCGCCAGGAAGACGTCGTCGCCAAGGGGTACCCGCTCGGGCTGTCGGCGTACCAGGTGCTGATCATCGCCTCGATGATCGAACGGGAAGCGAAGGTCGACGAGGACCGCCCGAAGATCGCTCGGGTCATCCTCAACCGGCTTGCCCTTGGGATGCCGCTGCAGATCGATGCGACGTTGTTGTACAACCAGCCTGCGGGCTCGTCTCCGACGGCGTTGAGCGCTGTCGACACGCCGTACAACACCTACATGCACACCGGCCTCCCGCCGACACCGATCGCCAATCCCGGCCGGGCGTCGATACAGGCTGCCGTCAATCCGTCGCCGGATCCGTCGCAGGGTGATCCGCTCTGCATCGCATTGCCCAATCCGGTCGATTGCCACTACCTGTATTACGTGGTGGCCGACGAGGATGGTCGCCACGCGTTCGGAGCGACCCTCGAACAGCACGAGATCAACGTGCAGCATGCTCGCGATCTCGGGTTGTTGGGGTGATCTCGGCCAGTACACGAGTCGCCGCCGTCATCGGCAACCCAGTGCGTCACAGCCTGTCGCCTGCGCTGCACAACGCCGGTTTCGCAGCGACCGGAGTCGACTGGGTGTACACCGCGTTCGAAGTCGAGCCGGGCAACGCTGCGGCAGCGCTCGATGCCATGCGCGTGTTCGGCCTCGGTGGGCTCTCGGTGACGATGCCGCACAAGGAGGCAGTCGCAGGTCTCGTCGACGAGCTCGACCCGGCCGCGGCAGCGCTGCGCAGCGTCAACACGGTCGTACCGCTCGGAGATGGGCGACTGAAGGGATACAGCACGGATGGCGCAGGGTTTGTCGCATCGCTGTCAGCGCAGCACGTGACGATCGCCGGGAAGCATGTCGGCGTCATGGGCGGCGGCGGAGCTGCACGTGCGATTGTCGACGCGGTGGCCCGCGCGGGCGCGGCGCGAGTCACGGTGGTCAACCGGTCAGCGGATCGGGCGAACGACGCCGTTGCTCTGGCGGCGGCGATCGCGACTGTCGGCCGCCCGGACGACCTTCGTCAGTGCGACGTCGTCGTCAACGCGACCTCGGTGGGGATGGGCAGCGACGAGTTGCCGCTCGACGCCGGACTGCTGCACGGCGGTCAGGTCGTCGCCGACATCGTCTATCACCCGCGCTGCACTGCCTTGCTGTCTGCCGCGGCGGGTGTCGGGGCGCTGCACTGTCGAGGGCCTCGGAATGCTCGTCCACCAAGCCGTCCTGCAACAGCGATTGTGGACCGGTGTCAGCGCCGATGCCGCCGTGATGTGGGAGGCAGCAGAACGGGAGTTGGCATCGCGAGGCCAGTAGCCTTGACGTGATGCTTCGATACCTCACCGCCGGCGAATCGCATGGTCAGGCCCTGGTCGTGATCATCGAAGGGCTCCCCGCTGGTCTGTCGATCACGGTCGAGGAGATCCAAGTGGAGATGGCCCGTCGCCGCCTCGGCTTCGGTCGCGGCCCTCGCCAGAAATTCGAACAGGACGAACTGACACTGCTCGGAGGTGTTCGCCACGGGCGCACGCTCGGTTCGCCGGTCGCAATCGAGATCAAGAACAGCGAGTGGTTCCGCAGCGACAAGTGGCACGAGGAGATGTCACCGGCACCCGGCGCGACGAAAGAGCCGTTGACGCAGGTCCGTCCGGGGCACGCGGATCTCGTGGGCATGCAGAAGTACGGCTTCACTGATGCTCGCGATGTGCTCGAGCGGGCCAGCGCTCGCGAGACTGCTGCACGAGTCGCCGCGGGAGCCGTTGTCAAGAAGCTGCTCTCCGAGCTCGGTGTCTCGATCCTGTCGCACGTCATCCAAATGGGTGCCGTCCGCTCGAAGGCAGTCGAGCGCCCGACCTTGGCGGATCTACCACGGGTCGACGAGTCGCCGGTGCGGTGCTTCGACTCGGCTGCCGAGGCGGAGATGATCGACGAGGTCAAGGCCGCAGCCAAAGACGGCGATTCGCTGGGTGGTGTCGTCGAAGTGCTGGGCTACGGGATACCGATCGGGCTCGGCAGTCATGTGCATTGGGATCGCAAGATCGACGCTGCGCTGGCCCAGGCCGTCATGAGCATCCAGGCCGTGAAGGGTGTCGAGATCGGTGACGGGTTCGAGGGCGCCGGCCGTCGCGGCAGTGCCGCGCACGACGCGATCGTCTGGGACGACGCGACCAGCGAGTATCGCCGCGAGACGGCGCTGGCCGGCGGCACCGAGGGCGGCATGACGACAGGCGAGCTACTGGTGGTTCGAGCTGCGATGAAGCCGCTGGCGACGCTCAACCAGCCGACGTTGAAGACGGTCGATGTAGTGACCAAGGAGGCGACCGTCAGTTTCAAGGAGCGCACCGACGTCACGGCGGTGCCCGCCATGGGAGTCGTCGCCGAAACCATGGTGGCTCTTGTGGTGGCCGCCGAGGCGCAGCGCAAGTTCGGCGGCGACTCGCTGTCGGAGTTCGTGCGCAACGCCGAGTCGTTCCGCAGCTCACTCGGTTAGCTGCCGTGGGGGTCGCAGCCGATCAACATCTGGTCCTCGTCGGTTTGATGGGATCGGGCAAGACGACCGTCGCGCGCATTGCTGCCGAGCGCCTCGGCCGGCAGGTGATCGACAGTGACGCGGTGATCGAGAAAGCGACCGGCCGTACCGTTCGCGAGATCTTCGCCGACGACGGCGAGGACGCGTTTCGTTCGTTCGAAACAGCCGCCCTGCTCGACGCACTCGCGACGCCGGAACCGGCCGTGATAGCTGCAGCGGGCGGCGTCGTGTTGCGCGAAGAGAACCGCAAGGCTCTCAAGCAGGCCAACGCCAGGGTCGTGTGGCTGTGCGCGACACCCGCAGTGCTCGTCGACCGGGTGACGTCCAGCGGTCATCGTCCGCTGTTGGACGACGATCCGGCAGGTACGTTGCAGCGCATGTACGACACGCGACAGGCGCTCTACCGAGAGGTCGCCGACGCCGTGGTGCTGGTCGACCACCGGAGTCCCAGCGACGTCGCCGAAGCGGTGCTGCGATGATCACGGTTCGCGTCCCGCTGGGGGACCGGAGCTACGACGTGCTGGTTGGTCACGGCTCGCGGAGCGAGCTCGCCGGGCTGTTGCCGTCGACAGCCAAGCGAGCTGTCGTCGTCACCCAGGAGGGCATCCCGCTCGATGTCGATCCTGGTGTGCCGACCGAGGTGTTCACGATCGGGCAGGGCGAGGGCTACAAATCGCTCGCCACCATCGAGGAGTTGTCGCGCGGGTTCGCCAGGTTCGGTCTGACGCGCAACGACGTCGTTATCGGGGTCGGCGGTGGGATGGTGACCGATGTAGCCGGCTTCGCCGCCGCGTCGTGGCATCGCGGTGTCGCTGTCGTCCACGTGTCGACCACGTTGGTCGGGATGGTCGACGCGGCGATCGGCGGCAAGACAGGGGTGAACCTGCCCGCCGGCGCAGATGGGATCGGTGGCAAGAACCTGATCGGCGCCTACTGGCAGCCGGCCGGCGTTGTCTGTGATCTGGATTCGCTCGCCACATTGCCGCCGCGCGAGGTGCGGTGCGGTCGTGGCGAGATGGCCAAGTACCACTTCCTGACTGGCGACGATCTGCTGGCGATGGACGAGCCGGAGCGCATCGCCCGTTGTGTCGAGATCAAGGCTGAGGTGGTGTCGAGTGACGAACGCGAATCCGGGCGTCGCGCGTTGCTGAACTACGGGCACACGCTGGCGCACGCACTGGAGATCGAAACGGCGTACTCGCTCGCCCACGGGGAAGCCGTCGCCATCGGGCTGATCTATGCCGCCCATCTCGCCCACCATCTCGGCCGCATCGATCAGCGTCGTGTCGACCAGCATTACGAGATCGTCGGCGGAAGCTATGAGCTCGATACCGATCTCCCGGCCGGCGTGGATTCACGACGTTTGATCGAACTGATGGGCCGAGACAAGAAGGCGCTCAGTGACGGCTTGACCTTCGTGCTCGACGGTCCCGCGGGTGTCGAGGTCGTCACCGGCGTGTCGGTCGCGGATGCCAATGCCGCGCTCGGCGCGATGACGATGTCGTGACTCGATGGCAACCCCTCCTTCCGTGACTCCACGTGTTGCGACGGAACGGCTGCTGATGCGCGAGTGGCGCGAGAGCGACCGTGCACCGTATGCCGCGCTGAACAGTGACCCCGAGGTCATGCGGCACTTCCCGGCGAGACTGACGCCGCAACAGAGCGACGAGATGGTCGATCGCATCACGGCAGGCTGGCGTGATCGCGAGTTCGGTTTGTGGGCTGTGGAACGCGTCGATACCGGCGAGCTTCATCGGTTTCGTCGGCCTGCTCTCTCCGGTGTGGGAGGCCGATTTCACGCCGTGCGTAGAGATCGGCTGGCGACTTGCCAAGGAGCATTGGGGCAACGGCTTCGCGCCGGAGGCGGCGATGGCAGCGTTGGAATGGGGATTTGCCAACGTCGAGCTCCCGGGTGACCGGATCCTCAGCTTCACCACGGTCGGCAACGTCAACTCGCAGCGGGTGATGCAAAAGATCGGGATGGTCCGTGACGTGGATGGCGACTTCGACCATCCGCTGCTGCCCGACTGGAAAGATCGTCGGCACGTGCTGTATCGAATCGATCGCGAGCAATACGACAAGCGCGTGGCACGATAGAGCCGTGGCGCTGATCACCCTCCTGCACGGTCCGAACCTCAATCTGCTCGGGCAACGCGAACCTCACATCTACGGCACCTCCACGCTCGACGACTACGTCGCGTTCACAACCGCAGCTGCACTGGAGTTCGGTCACGAAGTGTCGGCGTTCCAGAGCAATCACGAGGGTGCGCTCGTCGACGCCATTCACGCCGCTCGCGGCTCGTCCGCGGCGATCATCATCAACCCTGGCGCCTTCACCCACTACGCGTGGAGCATCCACGATGCGCTTGCTGCGTTCAGCGGCCCGATCGTCGAGGTGCACATCTCCAACCCGAACGCCCGCGAGCCATGGCGGCACACCAGCGTCGTTGCCCCAGTCTCCACCGGGTCGATCATGGGATTCGGCATGCAGGGGTATCGACTGGCCGTCGAGGCTGTCGCCGAGCAGCTGAGCGCATCGTGATGGTCCCGCTCGAGATCGCCGGTCGATGCGAGCGAGTGATGCAGCGCTTCGATCAGGCCGACGCATTGCTCGTCGGCAACCTCACGAACATCCGCTGGCTCACGGGTTTCACGGGTAGCAACGGCTGGGTCTTGTTGACGAGCGGCGAGGTGGTCCTCGTCACCGACGGGCGCTACGGGGATCAGGCGACAGCCCAGTTGGCGCAGTCGGGTGTTGTCGGGCGAGTGGTCGTCGCCTTGTCGGGCGCGGCGATTCTGGATGCCATTGCCGGCGAGGTGGCAACGTTGGCGACGCTCGGCTTCGAGGCCGGGCACGTGACGTACGAACAGTTTCAACGGTTTCAAAGTGTGTTCACACCCACCCTCGTGCCCGTGGGAGGTGTCGTCGAAGCGGAGCGTCGGCGCAAGGACCCGGGTGAGGTCTCCCGAATGGCGGAGGCCTGCCGGATTGCCGATCTGGCGCTTGCCGATGTGGTGGCGGCTGGGCTCGAAGGACGCACCGAGGCCGAGGTGCGCAACCACTTGGAGATCCGCATGCGCGAGCTCGGTGCCGAGGGTCCGAGTTACGAGACGATCGTCGCCACAGGACCCGTCAACGCGGCACGCCCGCACCACCGCCCGACCGACACCGTGATCGAGGCCGGGCACACTGTCATCATCGACGTCGGTGCCCTCTACCAGGGCTATCACAGCGACATGACGCGCACGTTCTTCGTCGGAGAGCCCACGACCGACCAGCAGGAGCTGTACGAGATCGTGCTCGCCGCGCAGCGAGCCGGTGTCGCGGCGGTCGAAGCAGGGATCAGTACGGCGGAGTTGGATTCGGTGTGCCGAGACGCCATCACGGAAGCCGGCTACGCCGACTGGTTCAGCCACGGCACGGGTCACGGCGTCGGGCTGTTGATCCACGAGGACCCGTTCATCAATCACACGGGGGACCTGAAATTGCAGGTCGGGGACGTAGTGACCGTGGAGCCTGGGGTCTATCGTGAGGGATTCGGCGGTATCCGTGTCGAAGACCTCGTGGTCGTGACCGACAAAGGGTGCCGCGTACTGACTGCATCGCCGAAGGATTCACCGTGCCCGCCATCACCACCAACGACCTGAAAAACGGAATCACCCTCGAGCTCGACAACGGGCTCTTCCAAGTGGTCGAGTTCCAACACGTCAAGCCGGGCAAGGGTGGTGCGTTCGTGCGTACCAAGCTGCGCAACGTCAAGAACGGCAACGTCTTCGATCGCACGTTCAACGCCGGCGTGCGCGTCGAGCAGGCGCTGCTCGACAAGAAGGACATGCAGTTCCTCTACCGCGACGGCGACGAGTACGTGTTCATGGACACCGAGAACTACGACCAACTCCACGTTGCACCCGTTGCCCTCGGCGATGCCGCCAACTACATGATCGAGCAGGCCATCGCGATCATCGCCTTCTATCAAGGCGAGATCGTCTCCGTCGAGATCCCGGCCTCCGTCGAACTGACGATCACCGACACCGAACCGGGCATGCAGGGCGACCGTGTGTCCGGTGCTCGCAAGCCGGCCACCCTCGAGACCGGATTGACGCTGCAGGTGCCGCTGTTCATCAACCCAGGCGACCGGGTCAAGGTCGATACGCGCAGCGGCGAATACATCACCAGAGTCTGAGCGTGACACGACGCCGGGTTCGCCCCGCCGACGACGAGCGCTCCGATTCCAGGGAGCGGGCGATGATGTTGCTGTACGAGGCGGAGTCGAAGGGCATATCTGCCAAAGAGGTGCTGGCTGCGCAGATCTCGGACACTGATCCCTTGACGACATTGCTGGTCGAAGGCGTTGTCGATCATCAAGACCAACTCGACGAGGCAATCGCGGCATATGCAAAGGGATGGACGTTGGCACGCATGCCGACGATCGATCGCACGGTTCTGCGCATTGCCGCCTTCGAGTTGCTCGAGCGAAGCGATGTCCCGGTGGCCGTGGTGTTGAACGAGGCCGTGGAGTTGGCAAAGCGCTTCTCGACCGACGACTCCGGTCGATTCGTCAACGGGGTGCTGTCGTCGCTGGTCCCCGTCCTGCGTCCCGGTGCCTGACAGCCTGGTGCCCGACACGGAGTCCGTACCGACATCTATCATCGCGACGTGATCGCCGAGGAAGACGTCGCCTCCACCACGGAGTTCGTCGACGAACCCACCGGTGAAATCACGGTGGGCCGGTTCGAGCGCTGGGTCGAGCGGATCCACGCGATTCATCCCGCGGCGTGGCTCACAGGCGCAGGCGTGCTGCTGTTCGTGCTCGTGTTCGGCCGGCTCGGTGTGCAGCACCACGACAACTTCGGAACGTGGTCGTACGACATGGGCATCTACGACCAAGGTTTCTGGCTGGTGTCGCGTGGTGGCCAGAGCTTCATGACCGTCCGCGGTATGGAGTTCTGGGGCCATCACCTCAATCTGATCGTTCTCGCATTCGCGCCCTTCTACTGGCTCGGCGCCGGTCCTTCGTTCCTGTACATCGCCCAAGCCGCCGGTCTGGCCGCAGCAGCATTTCCCGTCTATCTGATCGCCCGCGATCGCTTCCGCCAGCCGTGGGTTGGGTTGCTGTTCGCCGTCGTGTACCTGATGTACGCCCCCATCCAGTGGATCGCCTGGGCCAACTTTCACCCCGAGTCCTTGGTGGTTGCCCCACTGCTGTACGCGTGGTGGTTCGCCCTGCAGCGTCGCTGGCGACCGATGTTCATCGCCCTTGTGATCGCTCTGGCCATCCGTGAGGACACCGCGCTGGTCGTGATGATGTTGGGCGTGATCCTGGCGATCATGTATCGCCCGGGCAAGGGTGAGCACCGCGACCGCATGATGGCCGTGTGGACGTTCGCCCTCGGCGTCGGCTGGTACGTGGTTGCGACCCGGCTCGTCATACCTCATTTCAACCAGGGCAAGCAGCCGTTCTACATCCAGTACTTCTACAGCAACTACGGCAACGACATGCCGTCGATCATCAAAGCGATCATTCGTCATCCGAATCGGGTCATCGGCGACGCCACACAACCTGATCGGCTGCGGTTCTACCGCGACCTCGCGTTGCCGCTCGGCGGGTTGCCGCTCGCCGGGCCATTGGCATTGCTGATGGCGCTCCCGCAGATGCTTGCCAGCGTGATAGGGCTCAGCCCGTACGCGCGCAGCATCCACTACCAGTACACGGCGATGATGATCGCACCGCTGATGATCGCAGCCATCGAAGGCGGACGACTGCTGTGGCGGTTCAAGGTGATGCACGTCATCCTCCCGATCTGGATGCTCGGGTGTGCCTACATGACCAACGTCGCCTGGTCGCCGTCGCCGCTCGGCGACTCGTACAACGTCTGGGCGGTACCGAGTCCGCGTCACGACGCGATGCGCGAGGCATTGAAGTTGGTGCCCGACGACGCGTCGGTTGCGGCTACCTACACGTTGTTGCCGCACCTGTCGCATCGCGAGGAGATCTACGACTGGCCCAATCCCTGGGTGCCTTCGTACTGGGGCAACGACGATGGGTATCGCTTGCCGGATCCGTCGACCATCGACTACATCGTCCTCGACCGCACACAGGTGGGTCCGGCACAGCAGGCCTTGGTTGCCAGTTTCATTGCGCCGGACGGGCCGTACGAGGTGCTGTTCGATCAGGACGAGGTGTTGGTGGCCAGGCGCAGGACCGGCAGTTAGCGACGACGGGCGATTGCCAGCAGGTTCTTTCCGAACGGCGGGTTGGGCACCAGACGTTGCACGGTCTTGCTCACTGGTACGACCATGCGATCGAACACGCCTGACGACATCGAGCTGAGCGATTGCCGGTCGAGGACGCTGTACATCAGCCAGTACGGCACGACGCCGGCAACTTCGAGGTAGCGCAGTTCGACGATCTCGAAACCGGCGTCGGCGATGACCTCGCGAAGGCGCGCCTTGTCGTACCGGCGATGGTGTCCCGACTTGTAGTCGAGGCTGCCGTACAGACGTGACATCGCCGGGACGAAGACGCCGAGTGAGCCACCCGGCGCGGCGAGATCGAACGCTGTCCGCATCTCTGCCGCATCGTCGAGGATGTGCTCGAGCACGTTGACGTAGACGATGGAGTCGAACTGCTGTGGTCTGGTCCTGGCGAGCTCCTGCGACGTGAGTTGCAGTGGGGTGATGTTGCGAACCCGAGCAGTGGTCGATTCCAACTGCTCGAACAAGTTCTCGGCCGGTTCGATCGCAGTGATCTCGCTGGCCGGCTTGCGCTCGGCAACCTTGGTCGCGATGGTGCCGATCCCTGAACCCACTTCGAGGATTCGGTGGCCGAGGTGGGGTACCAACTCGTCGGCGATCCAACCGAAGAAGTTGTTTGCCTGGGCGAGGTTCTCCAACTCCTCGGCGGCTCCGAACTGCGAGTTGGACGATGCGGCTTGCGCCTGCATATGCGGCGAGCGGGCGGCCCACGTGGCCTGGTCGCGCCGGCCCTCGCCGCGGACCTCGGCGACCAGTACGCGGGTCGTGTGCAGGCTTCGCCAGAACGCGGCGATGTCGGAGAACGACAGCGATCGCACGCCTGCGTAGCGAGGGCGGAACGTGATCGGACACTCGGTGACCGAGAAGCCGGCTGCTTGAGCTACAGCGACCGATGTCGTGAAGTAGCCATACCCGTCGGCTGGGATCTGGCGATCGATCCACAACTGGGCGACGTCGGGGCGGATGACGCGGAACGAGGTCGTCGCATCGTGCACGCCGTGCAGTCCGATGATCCGCCGGGCGAGCATGTTCGCGGTGCGGCTGACCATTGACCGCAATGCCGATGTGCCAGGGGAGGAGCCGCCGCGAACCCAGCGCGACCCGATCGTCACGCCGCTTCGGCGGGCGACGAACATGCGAACCACGTCGGTGATCTGGCGGGCGTCATGATGTCCGTCGGGGTCGAGGGTGACGAAGAAATCACGATCAGCAGTACGCAGCAGATGCTCGAACGCGGCCAATTGGGACCGGCCGATGCCGAGGTGCGAGCCGGTGAGGACTTCGAGCTTGATGCCGAGCCGAGCCGCCTCGTCGGTGGCGATCGAGGCGGTGTTGTCGGGACTGGAATCGTCGACGAGGAGCACGTCGAGTTCGATGCCCGAGCGACGCAGCACCGCTGCGGCCTCCTCGATCTCGGCAAGCACCGGACCCACGGAAGCACCGCTGTTGTACGTGGCGAGAACGACTGTCCCGCGCAGTTCCGGCATCACTGCAAGGTACCACCGGGTACGAACCGATGTCCGGCAGCTGTGTCCTCACGGTTGCCAGGGTCTCGGACTGCTAGTCTCGCCTTGCCGTGAAATGGGTCCCGTGAGGCCCATACGGGAGGAGTACATCGTGTTGTTCGTGGATCTTGGCGCCTGCGTGCGCGCCGATAACTATGCACTAGACTGCATGATCATGCAGCTGTCAGGCACATCGGTGTGCGGATGATCCGAGAGGCAGCCCTGGTCCTGGCCGATGGCAGCGTGTTCGAGGGCGAGCTGTTCGGAGCTGAGCCGCCCGATGGGATCGCCAGCGGAGAAGTCGTCTTCAACACCGTGATGAGCGGCTACCAGGAAGTGATCACCGATCCTTCGTATGCCGGCCAGATCATCACCTTTACATACCCACACATCGGCAACTACGGCACAAACGATGCCGATCTCGAATCCGAGCGCCCGTTCTGTCGTGGTGTGATCGTGCGCGAGATGGCCCGCCGTCACAGCAACTACCGTGCGGAGCAGTCGCTGGATGCGATGCTGCGACACCACGGGGTCGCCGCGATCGGCGGAATCGACACTCGGCGCCTGACCCGCATCCTGCGCGACACAGGCGCGATGTCGGGCGCATTCGGAACTGCCGCGGAAGCCTCGCTCCACGCGGCGGCGGCCGCCGAGCCCGGCACCGATGGCATCGACCTCGTCGCCGACGTGACGTGTGCGACGCCGTACACGACCGATGCATCCAGCGACGCGGTTCGCCGGATCGTCGCCTTCGACTTCGGCATCAAGCGCACGATGGTGCGCCACCTGTCGGGTCTCGGCACTGTGGAAGTCGTGCCGGCCTCGACGACGGCGGCCGACGTGATGGCCCGCGAGCCGGATGGCGTGTTCTTGTCGAACGGCCCCGGGGATCCGGCGATGGTCGGGTACGCAGTCGACACCATCGCCGAGCTCCTCGGTCAGGTGCCGATCTTCGGGATCTGCCTCGGCCATCAACTGCTCAGCAGAGCGCTCGGCGGCGAGACGTTCAAGCTCCCATTCGGGCATCACGGCGGCAACCATCCGGTGCGCCACGAGCCGAGCGGCCGCGTCGAGATCACCAGCCAGAACCACAACTTCTGCGTCGACCCGACCAGTCTGGATGGCAAGGTCGACGTGACTCACCTCAACCTCAACGATCAGACCAACGAGGGCATGCGAGTACGTGGCGTACCTGCGTTCAGCGTGCAATACCACCCCGAAGCCGGGCCGGGCCCGCACGACTCCAGATACCTGTTCCAGATGTTCGCCGAGTTGATGGACACGAGTTCCTGATGCCGAAGCGCACCGACATCCACTCGATCCTCATCATCGGCTCCGGACCGATCGTCATCGGCCAGGCCTGCGAGTTCGACTACAGCGGTACCCAAGCGTGCCGTGTTCTTCGCGAAGAGGGCTACCGAGTCATCCTCGTCAACTCGAATCCGGCGACGATCATGACCGACCCCGACTTCGCCGATGCCACCTACATCGAGCCGATCACGCCCGAGGTCGTGGCCAAGATCATCGAGCGCGAGCGACCCGACGCTGTGTTGCCGACGCTCGGTGGCCAGACAGGTCTCAACACAGCGATGGCGTTGTTCGAACGGGGTCTGATCGGTGTCCCGGGCACGCCTGAGATGATCGGGGCCAACGCCGAGGCGATCGCGACGGCCGAGGATCGCGACAAGTTCAAGCAGGCGATGATCGAGATCGGACTTGCCGTTCCCCCAAGCGGCGTCGCTCACACTCTGGAGGAGGCGATGGCGGTCGTCGAGCGGATCGGGCTACCGATCATCATCCGGCCGGCGTACATCCTCGGTGGACGAGGCACCGGGATCGCGTCGACGGCGGCCGAGTTCGAAGTGCGCGCCGCGGAGGGTCTCGCGGCCAGCCCCATCAGCGAGATCCTGATCGAGAAGAGCATCGCTGGTTGGAAGGAATACGAGCTCGAGGTGATGCGCGATCGCGCCGACAACTGCGTGATCATCTGCTCGATCGAGAACGTCGATGCCATGGGTGTGCACACCGGTGACTCCATCACGGTTGCCCCGGCGCAGACGCTCAGCGATGTCGAGTATCAACAGATGCGCGACGCCGCGTTCGCCTGCATCCGTCGTGTCGGTGTAGAGACGGGCGGTAGCAACGTGCAGTTCGCGGTCAACCCTGCCACCGGCGAGCAGGTTGTCATCGAGATGAATCCGCACGTGTCGCGCTCGTCGGCTCTGGCGTCGAAGGCAACAGGTTTCCCGATCGCCAAGATCGCCGCGAAGTTGGCTGTCGGGTACACCCTCGACGAGATCGAGAACGACATCACGGCGACCGATCGTGGAGCGACGCCGGCGAGCTTCGAGCCGAGCATCGACTACGTGGTCACCAAGATCCCTCGTTGGGCGTTCGAAAAGTTGCCGGGCTCGTCGGGGATTCTCGGGACGCAGATGCAATCGGTCGGCGAGGTGATGGCGATCGGTCGGACATTCACCGAGAGCCTCCAGAAAGGCCTCCGGTCTCTGGAACAAGGTCGTCTGGGGCTCGGTTGCGATCCAGCCGAGGCCGAGTTGGCGGAGTTCGACGACAAGGAGTTGCTGGCGATGATCGCCGTCCCGACACCCGATCGGATCTTCCAGGTCGGCGAACTGCTGCGACGCGATGTGCCCATCGAGTCGATCCACGATGCGTGCCGGATCGACCCGTGGTTCCTCGACCAGATGCAGCAGATCGTCGAGGAACGTGCCGCGCTCGCCGAACTCGCGCCGGCCGACATGACTGCCGCGGCAATGGCGCCGGGCGAAGCAGATGGGCTTCAGCGACGGCCAACTCGCGCACCTGTGGGCCAGCGACGAGCTCAGCGTGCGTGCGTTCCGCGAAGCGGCCGGGGTCATCCCGACGTACAAGACGGTCGACACCTGCGCCGCCGAGTTCGCCGCGGAGACGCCGTACCACTACTCGACCTACGAGGACGAGAACGAGGTGCGGTCGTCGGATCGCCCACGCGTCGTCATCTTGGGTAGCGGCCCGAACCGCATCGGCCAGGGCATCGAGTTCGACTACTGCTGCGTTCACGCATCGTTCGCACTCCGCGAAGCCGGGTACGAGACCGTGATGATCAACTGCAACCCCGAGACGGTCAGCACCGACTACGACACCAGCGATCGGCTCTACTTCGAGCCGTTGACGCGCGAGGACGTGCTGAATGTGATCGCCGCCGAGACGCTGGCCAGTGGCGGCACGGCACCACGGGTGATCGTCTCGCTCGGTGGCCAGACGCCGCTGAAGCTCTCCGGCGTTCTACCGCAGGAGCTCATCGCGGGAACCTCGCCGAGGTCGATCGACCTGGCCGAGGATCGCGAGAAGTGGAGTGCGTTGTGCCACGACGCTGCGCATTCCCCAGCCCCCCGGCGGCACCGCTGTCGACCTGCAACAAGCCATGCGCATCGTCGAGCGGATCGGATTCCCCGTGCTCGTGCGGCCCAGCTACGTACTTGGTGGCAGGGCGATGCAGATCGTCCACGACACCGACCACCTGGCCAGGGCGATGGCCGAGTTGGCCGGCTTCGGATCACTCGGACGTGAAGGTGGACTGTCGGCCGAACGGCCAGTGCTGATCGACCGGTTCCTCGAGGACGCGACCGAGGTCGACGTCGACGCCATCCGCGATCACACCGGCGAGGTGTTGATCGGTGGCGTGATGGAGCACGTCGAAGAGGCAGGTGTGCACAGCGGCGACTCGGCATGCGCGATCCCGCCACAGACGCTGCCATCGTGGGTCGTCGAAGTCATCGAGTCGTACACGATGTCGATCGCCAAGGCGCTCGATGTCCGCGGCCTGATCAACGTGCAGTACGCGGTCCTCGGCACCACGGTGTACGTCATCGAGGCCAACCCCCGCGCCAGCCGAACGGTGCCGTTCGTCGCCAAGGCGACGGGTGTTCCGCTGGCGAAAGTCGCGAGCCGGGTGATGCTCGGCGCAACGTTGTCGGAGCTGCGCGGCGAAGGTTTGCTGCAGCCGCCTTCGACCAACGGGCACGTCTCGATCAAGGAAGCGGTGCTGCCGTTCAACCGGTTCCCTGAGGTCGACCCAGCGCTCGGCCCGGAGATGCGTTCGACCGGCGAGGTGATGGGCATCGACACCACATTCGGGCTCGCCTTCTACAAGGCCGAACTGGCCGCCGGCACCGTGCTCCCGACCGAGGGGACGGTGTTCCTCTCGCTCGCCGATGGCGACAAGCCTGCGGGCATCGTCGTCGCTCGTCGGCTGCGAGAGCTCGGTCTCGGGATTGCCGCGACCACGGGTACTGCCGACTACCTCGCCAGCTTCGGCGTCAGCGTCGATGCCGTCGTCGGCAAGATCTCCGACGGCCATGGGATCAACGCCGTCAACCTGATCGCCGGTGGCGACATTGCGTTCGTCATCAACACACCGCAAGGTCAGGGCGGCGGGGCACGCAGCGATGGCGAGCAGATTCGCAAGGCTGCGATCACCCATCGCGTCAGCTCGGTCACCACGGTGGAGGCGGCGCTCGCGGCCGTCCAAGGAATGGCTGAACACGTCGGCCACGACCTCGCGGTGCGTTCCCTGCAGGAATATCACGCGTAATGGATCTCGCGACGGCAGTTGGGTCGGTCACGCTTCCCAACCCGGTGATGACCGCCTCCGGCACAGCAGGGCATGGGGCCGAGTTCCAGTCGTTCTTCGACCTCGCGGACCTGGGTGCTCACGTCGTGAAATCGCTGGCCGCGTTCGAGTGGGAAGGGAATCCGGCACCGCGCGTGCATCCCGCAGGCGCGGGCATGATCAATGCCGTCGGTCTGCAGGGACCCGGTGTGGCCGCGTGGCTCGCCGACGACTTGCCCGCGCTGGTTGCCGCTGATGCTCGCGTGGTGGCGAGCATCTGGGGACGGTCGGTCGACGAATACCGCCGCGCCGCAGAGTTGTTGGCCGGCGCACCGGCGTCGGTCGTCGCGGTGGAGGTCAACCTGTCGTGCCCGAACCTGGAAGGGCGTCGAGGCATCTTCGCCCACGACCCTGATCTCTCCGCCGAGGTGATCGCCGCCACGTCGGGCTGTGGGCGGCCACGGTGGGCCAAGCTCAGCGCGAACACCGACCGCGTCGTCGAGGTCGCGGCCGCGGTCCGCGACGCCGGGGCTGACGCTGTGACGTTGATCAACACGCTGCTCGGAATGGTGATCGACCCGACATCGCGCCAGGCCGTGCTGGGCGCCGGCGGAGGCGGATACAGCGGCCAGCCGATCCACGCCGTGGCTGTGCGGACAGTTTTCGACGTCCGTGCCGCGCATCCCGATCTGCCGATCATCGGCGTCGGCGGCGTCGCCAGCGGATGGGACGCGATCGAGTTGATCCTCGCCGGGGCAAATGCCATACAGGTCGGAACCGCCAATTTCGCCGACCCGAAAGCGCCAGTCCATGTACTTCGCGACGTGACGCATTGGTGCAAGCAGCACGGTGTGACATCCATCGTCGAGCTGTCCGGAGCAGCTCATTGAACGAATCCGCGCATGAATGCGTGGTCAGGACTAGGGTTTTGATATGGCAACACCTCCTCAACTGACGCCCGAACAACGCACGGCTGCTCTGGCAAAGGCCGCCGAGGCTCGCGCTGCTCGCGCTGAACTCAAGAACCAACTGAAGAACGGTTCTGTCACGATCCGCGAAGCACTGAGCTCGACCAGCTCGACCGTCGGCAAGCTCAAAGTGGTTTCGCTGCTCGAGTCGCTGCCGGGCGTCGGCAAGGTCAAGGCTCGCAAGATCATGGAAGACATCGGCATCGCCGACAACCGCCGTGTACAGGGGCTTGGCGCCGTACAAAAGCAGTCATTGCTCGATCAACTCGGCAAGTGAGGCCATGGCGGCCAGCGACGGCTCCGCCGACCCACTCATCATCGTCATCTCCGGCCCCGGTGGGGTAGGCAAGGGAACGATCGTCAACGCACTCGTGGAGCGCGACCCCAACCTGTGGTTGAGCAGGTCATGGACAACGCGCACGCAACGACCAGGCGAGCCCGACACCGCATACGTCTTCACAGATCATTCCGAATTCGAGGGTCGCATTGCCGACGGCGGATTTCTCGAGTGGACGAAGTTTCTCGACAACTACTACGGCACCCCGACACCCGACGTTGTCGACGGGCGCGACGTGGTGTTGGAGATCGAAGTCGACGGTGCCAGCCAGGTCAAGAAGCTCCACAGCGAAGCGGTCTTGATCTTCGTCCTGCCGCCATCGCGCGACGAGCAGCAGCGCCGCCTCCGAGGCCGAGGCGATCCGGAGGATCTCGTGGATCAGCGCCTGCGCAAGGCGCTCGACGAGGAACCCGTGGGACTGGCGATGGCCGACCATGTCGTGGTCAACGACAACCTCGAGCGCACTGTCGACGAGATGCTGACGATCATCGCCCAGCACCGACGGTCAGCGACGATCTAGCTGTACACTGACAAACCGCTTCAGGAGGCTGACTTATGGCTCGCGCCCACGACACGATGATGAACCCGGCGATCGAGGATCTGCTCGACACCGTGGACTCCAAGTTCAGCTTGGTCACACTCGCAGCCCGCCGGGCGCGGCAGATCAATTCGTATTTCAACCAGCTCGGCGATGGTCTTGGCCACATGGTGCCGCCCCAGGTCAGCTCGATCGCCCGCAAGCCACTCAGCATCGGGTTCGAAGAAATCGCAGCTCACAAGATCGTACGGGTCGAGTTGCCGGACCCCGAGATCGAGACCGTCGACGACGCGAGCGCCGACACCGTCGCCTGATCCCGTAGCAACACGGCCTTCCATGCTTGCCGGCAAGCGCGTCGTACTCGGTGTAACGGGGGGCATCGCTGCCTACAAGGCCGTCGAGATCTGCCGGCGATTGGTCGATGCAGGCGCGCACGTCATCCCGGTGATGACGAAGGGCGCCGAGCACTTCTTGGGTAGCACCACGCTGTCTGCGTTGGCGAGCGAGCCTGTGCAGACCAGCCTGTGGGACGAGGACACGCCGATCCCTCACACCAAGCTCGGTCAATCCGCTGATCTCGTTCTCGTTGCACCCGCCACGGCGCGCCTGATCGGTGCGTACGCCGCCGGGCTCTCGACCGATCTGTTGACCAATGTCCTGCTGGCAACTCGTGCACCGGTGATCATCTGCCCGGCGATGCACACCGAGATGTGGGAGCACCCAGCGGTTGCCGACAACATCGACACGCTGCGCCGTCGCGGCGTGCACATCGTCGAGCCCGACGAGGGTCGCCTTGCGGGCGGCGACTCGGGCAAGGGTCGACTGGCGAACCCTGAGCGGATCATCGCCGAGGTCGAGCGCGTGCTCGGCGGCGGTGCGTTCCGCGGCGCTCACGTGGTGGTAACCGCCGGCGGGACCCGCGAACCGATCGACGCGGTTCGCGTCCTCGCCAATCGCAGCAGCGGCAAGCAGGGCTATGCAGTTGCGGCCGAGGCCTTGGCCCAGGGAGCTCGGGTCACATTGGTGTCGACCGTCGCGCTCCCGACACCCTCGGGCGCGGTGCTGGAGACGGTGGAGACAGCGGCGGAAATGCAGGCGGCCGTCGAGGCACTGGCGTCGAGCGCCGACGTGGTGGTGATGGCTGCGGCTGTGGCCGACTTCCGGCCCAAGGTTGCCGAGGCCGGCAAGATCAAGAAGGACAGCGGAGTCCCCGACATCGTCCTCGAGCCGACCCCCGACATCCTCGCCGCCCTGGGCGCCCGCAAGCAGCCGGGGCAGATCCTGGTCGGCTTCGCCGCCGAGACCAGCGATCTCCTCGCCAATGCCCAAGCGAAGCTGCAGCGAAAGAATCTCGACCTCATCGTCGCCAACGACGTCAGTGCGCCGCATGTCGGGTTCCAGCACGACACGAACGCAGTCACCCTGATACGCAGCGACGGCACCACGACCGTGGTGCCGCTTACGGACAAGCGTTCGGTCGCCAGAGCGATACTGCAATCTGTCGCTGAGCTGCGATCTGGTGTAAGCAGTACCGGCCCAGGTCGAAACTCAACCGAAATCTCAACCGAAATCTCAACCCCAACCGATTCAGGAGCAGCTCAGTGAGCAACTACACGTTCACCTCGGAAAGCGTTACCGAGGGGCATCCCGACAAGATGGCCGATCAGGTCAGCGACGCGGTCCTCGACGCGATCCTCACGGAGGATCCGGATGGGCGCGTGGCCTGCGAGACGTTGCTCACGACCGGACTGTGCGTCGTCGCCGGTGAGATCACGACCAGCGCGTACGTCGACATCCCGAAGCTTGCCCGCCAGGTCATCAACGGCATCGGTTACGACAACGCGCTGTACGGCTTCGACGGCAACACCTGCGGCGTGATCGTGTCGATCGACGAGCAGAGTGGCGACATCGCCCAGGGCGTCGACAAGAGCGAAGAACTGCGCGGTGGTCGCAGCGGCGAAGACATCATCAACAGTCAGGGTGCCGGCGACCAGGGGATGATGTTCGGGTACGCCTGCAACGACACTCCTGATCTCATGCCGTTGCCGATCTGGCTGGCGCATCGCATGGCCGAAAAGCTCACGGACGTCCGCAAAGCCGGCGCGGTGCCGTACCTGCGTCCCGACGGCAAGACGCAGGTGACGTTCGAGTACGACAGCACCGGCAAGCCGATTCGACTGGTCACCGCACTGATCTCGACGCAGCACCAAGATGGTGTCGACCGCGACACCGTCATCCGGCCCGACCTCATCGAGCAGGTCATCCGTCCGGTCGTGCCGGCGCAATTCGCCGACGACGACTACAACGTGTACATCAACCCCACGGGCAAGTTCGTGATCGGCGGCCCTCACGGCGACACCGGCCTGACCGGCCGCAAGATCATCGTCGACACGTACGGGGGAATGGGACGCCACGGCGGCGGAGCCTTCAGCGGCAAGGACCCGTCGAAGGTCGACCGTTCCGCTGCATATGCCGCTCGTTGGGTGGCCAAGCACGTGGTTGCGTCCGGCGCTGCGACGCGTTGCGAAGTACAGGTGGCGTACGCGATCGGCATGGCGCACCCGATGAGCATCCTCGTCGATACGTTCGGCACGAACACCGTCGACAACGACAAGATCGTCGCCGCCGTCAAAGAGGTGTTCGACCTCCGTCCGGCCGCCATCGTGCGCGACCTCGACCTGAAGCGCCCCATCTACCGCAAGACGGCGGCGTACGGCCACTTCGGTCGTGACTTGCCAGAGTTCACGTGGGAGACCGTCAGCCGACTCGACGACTACAAGAGCGCGGTCGGCCTGTAATCCTCTAGCGTCGCCGGGCAATGGACCCGTCGTCGCTGCTCGTCGCTCGGGTCGTCCCCGACGTCACCGGGCTCGACAAAAGCTTCGACTACATCGTCCCCGAGCCGCTGCGCGCCCGAGTGACCATCGGGTCGATGGTTCGGATCTCGTTGAACGGCCGACGGGTCGGCGGTTGGGTGGTCGCGCTGGGTGCACCCGACGGCACGGTCGCGATCGACCGATTGGTCGCGCTGGCCAAGTGGTCTGGAGTCGGTCCGTCGACTGAGATCATCGAGCTCGCGCGGTGGGCATCGCAGCGCTGGGGAGCAGGACGGTTGCGGCCGTTCCTGGTGGCCGGCAGTCCGCCTGGGATGGTGGGCTCGGTGCCGGCAGCCACGTTCTCCCATGGTCGCGAGGACCGGAACCTTCCACGCCTGGTGCGTGTTCCGCCGACCGGCGATCTACTGTCCGTCGTCGTCGAGGCGCTGGCCCTCGGGCCCGCCCTGGTCATCCATCCATCGGTCGATGAAGCACGCCGTCTCGCAGCCCGGCTGAGGCAGTCCGGGTACACGACAGCGGTGCATCCCGACCAATGGGCACGAGCTGCGGGCGGTGTGGACGTGGTCATCGGAGGTCGCAGCGCGGTCTGGTCGCCATGTGGCGAGATGCGTTCGATCGTGGTGCTCGACGAGCACGATGAGGCTCTGCAGGAGGAACGCTCGCCGACGTGGCATGCCCGCGACGTCGCCATCGAGCGCGCCCGTCGCGTTGGCGTACCCGTTGTGTTGGTGTCGCCCTGCCCGTCGGCGGTGGCCGTCCACTGGGCAGGCGACGCGTTCCGGCGACCATCGGTCACCGAGGAGCGAGGTGGCTGGCCGATTCTCGAACTGGTCGACCGCAGTCGCGAGGAGCCGTGGAAGCGCTCGCTGCTGACGTCGCCGTTGATCCAGCATCTGCGCAATCCCGACCAGCGCGTCGTCTGTGTGCACAACACCAAAGGCCGGGCGCGTCTGCTGGCGTGTCGCACATGCAAGTCGCTGCAGCGCTGCGAGAAATGTCAGGCAGCGGTGATGCAGGACGACAGCGGCTCGTTGGTGTGCCATCGCTGTGGGACAGTGCGGCCAATCGTGTGTCAGAACTGCGGGTCCGGTGCGCTATCGCTGATCCGCCCCGGTGTCAGCCGGTTGCGGGAGGAGATCGAAGCCGCCGCAGGGCGGCCGGTGGGGATGGTCACGGGCGACAGCGAGACACTGCCGGACTGCGACGTGCTGATCGGCACCGAGGCTGTTCTGCACCGGGCGAATCGGGCCGACGTCGTTGCGTTCCTCGATCTCGATGCCGAGTTGCTGGCACCGAGGTACCGAGCAGCGGAGCAGGCGATGGCATTGCTGGCGCGCGGCGCCCGGTTGGTCGGCGAACGTCAGGGCGGTGGTCGATTGTTGGTGCAGACGTTCCTGCCGCGCCACGAGGTGTTGCAAGCCGTGTTGCACGCAGACCCATCGCGGGTCGCCAAGGTCGAGCTGGCCCGACGTGAGTTGCTGGGCCTGCCACCGTTTGCGGCGCTCGCTGCAGTGACCGGCGCGGGAGCAGGCGAGTTCGCCGTCGCAACAGGCCTCGAAGCCTCGTCCTTCGGGGACACAGTGTTGCTCCGTGCCCCTACATGGGACGTGCTCGGTGCAGCGATCGCGGCAACCCCCCGTCCCAAGGGCTCGCGCCTGCGAATCGAGGTCGACCCGCCGCGGTGAGCTAGTGCTCTGACCGGCAGCGTTTGCCCTCGTCCGCAGCGTTCGAGGATCTGGTTGCCACGGATTTCGCGGACCTGCGTCTGTGACCCGGTAGTGGCAACCAGATCGACTGAGTCGACGCACCGCTGTGCTCGTATCCGATCTGTGCACGTGCCAGATCCGATCACACAGTCGCATGGTCACCGACCGGCTCGCAACCAGATCGACGAACGCCCAGATCGATGATGCCACCGGACCCGTTCGTACAGCCGGCGGTCACTCACGCTCGCGTTTCGTGTGCGCCCACTACAGGCGCGGAGCGTCTATGTGCTCACATGGAACTAGCAAGCACCCAACGACGACCGAGACCAACACGAGCCGCCACACACGGCACACGAACGTTCGCCGGTCAGATCACTAGCTGCTGCGGTTGGTGGTCCTGAGAATTCGGTAGCCGCTCGACGACGCGATCCGCTCGGTGGGATAGCCCTGGTCGGTCAGCCACCGCTGCAGCGAGTCCGAGCCGAGGTGTTTCTGCACCACGAAAATGGCGTATCCAACGGGTGTGAGCCGGGGGAGCCAGTGCATCAGCAGTTCGTGCAATGCCGGCTTGCCGATGCGAATCGGCGGGTTGCTCCAGATGCAGTCGAAGGCGATCCCGTCCGGCACGTCGTCGGGCGCGACGACTCGAACGTTCGTGATCCCGTTGGTGGTTGCGTTTGCCGCGCAGAGATCGCGGGCTCGACCGTTGACGTCGACAGCCCACACGGTCGCAGCCGGGGCCCGGCGGGCCAGCGGCAGCGTGATGATGCCGACTCCACAGCCGAGATCGAGCACGTTGCCCGCAGCTGGCGGTGGGGGCGCCTTCATCAGCAGCAGCTTGCTCCCGGCGTCGACCTGCCCGTATCCGAAAACTCCACGATCGGTGGTGAGGGTCAGCGACATGTCGGGAAGCCACAGTTCGACGTCGCGTGGCATCGATGGCGCCTCTGGATCCTCGTCGAAGTAGTGGCCCATGTCGGTCGGTAGCCTTGCAGCTATGGCGTACCAGATCCGCACATACGGCGATCCCGTGTTGAAGACCAAGGCCGCAGAAGTTGCCGACATCAACGGCAAGATCGCCCGCCTCGTCGACGACATGTTCGACACGTTGTACGAGAGCGATTCCGGCATCGCCTTGGCTGCCCCGCAGATCGGTGTGCAGAAGCAGATCTTCGTCTGGGACGTCGACGACGAGCAGATGGCGATCATCAATCCACAGATCGTCGAGTCCAGCGGCGAATGGGTCTACGACGAGGGTTGCCTGAGCATCCCGGGTCTGTACGTCGAGATGCTGCGACCCAACAACGTTCTCGTCAAGGGCTTCACGGTCGATGGCGACGAGATCGAGATCGAGGCCAGCGAGCTGATGGGTCGGCTCTTCCAGCACGAGATCGACCATCTGCACGGCGTGTTGATGTTCGACCGCATGACACCGGAGCAGCGCAAGGAAGCAATGATCGAGTACCGCCGGGTGCAGGAGCAGCCGGCCGCCGAGGCCCCGAAGCGTCGCCTGAAACTGCAGTGACGCGCGCACGCGCCACCGCGACGTCTGGTGTTCCTCGGGACACCGGAGATGGCGGTCCACCCACTGCGCGAACTGGTGAGTGCAGGATTCGACGTCGCGTTGGTGGTGACTCGCGTCGACAAGCGACGTGGTCGTGGATCGCAATTGATGCCCAGCCCGGTGAAGGCGGCAGCGCTCGAGCTCGGTCTGCCGGTGTCGCATTCGGTCGACGACACGATCGCCGTCGACGCCGACCTCGGTGTGGTCGTTGCGTTCGGCCAACTGATCAAGCCACACGTGCTCGACGTGCTACCGATGGTGAATCTCCACTTCTCGCTGCTGCCGCGATGGCGCGGGGCGGCACCCGTCGAGCGAGCTCTGCTGGCCGGGGACGCGGAGACCGGCGTCTGCCTGATGCAGCTCGAGAAGGGGCTCGATACAGGGCCGGTGTTCAGGTGCGAGCCCGTTCCGATCGGTGCCACAACGACGGCTGCCGCTCTTCGAGAGAAGCTGGTCGAGGTGGGAACACGGATGCTGGTCGACGAGTTGACGGCCGGCCTCGACCAGGCGCAGCCTCAAGTCGGCGAGCCGACCTACGCGGCCAAGGTTCGCACGGAGGAGCTGCAGATCGACTGGTCCGCGCCGACGGTCGAGATCGACCGACTCGTCAGGCTCGGCGGAGCATGGACAACTCTGCAGGGCAAGCGACTTCGGATCATCGCCGCCGAGCTGGTGGACGACAGCTGTCCGCCGTCCGACGAATTGCGCGGCGACCGAGTTGGAGGCCTGCGGCTGGTGACGGTGCAACCGGAGGGCAAGGCAGCGATGCCATTCGATGCGTTCGCCCGCGGCGCGCGCCTGGCCGAGGTCGAGCACTTGCGCCCTGCTGATGCGGGTAGCGTCAACGAGCGATGACCAATGCTCGCCAGGTGGCCTATCGCTGCCTGCAGCGGATCGACCACGACGGGGCGTACGCCAACCTGCTGCTGCAGAGTGAGCTCGGGCGATCGAGGTTGAGCGAGCGTGATCGAGGCTTCGTCACCGAGCTGGTCTACGGCACCACCCGCATGCGTCGTGGCTGCGATGCCCTGATCGATCGGTTCCTCGTCAAGGAGCCGCAGCCATCGTTGCGCACGCTCCTGAGGCTCGGCGCGTACCAGCTTCATTACGCAGGTGTCGCGGCACATGCTGCCGTCGGTGAGACAGTGGAGTTGGCACCGAAGGCGGCGCGAGGATTCGTCAACGCGATCCTGCGCCGTGTCGGCGACACCCCGATGGAGTGGCCGAACGATGCCGTTCGCTTGAGCTACCCCGACTGGATCGTTGCCCGCCTTCAGGCAGAGTTGGGCGACGAGGCCGAGGAGGCCATGTCGCGGATGAACGAGCCTGCACCTGTCTCGGTGCGCGACGACGGCTATCGACAGGATCTTGCATCGCAGTGGGTCGCGTCGGCAGTCGAGGCACAGCCGGGGGAGCGGATCCTCGACATGTGCGCGGCACCGGGCGGCAAGGCAACCGCGATGGCTGCCAGCGGCGCGTACGTCGTGGCCGCGGACCTGCAGATGCACCGCGCCAAGTTGATCCAAGGTGTTCCGGTTGTGGTCGGCGACGCAGTTGCGCCACCGTTTCGGGCCGACGCGTTCGACAGGGTGCTGATCGATGCTCCGTGCAGCGGCCTCGGTGCGTTGCGCAGACGGGCCGACGCGCGGTGGCGTATCACCGAGGCCGACGTCGGCCAGTTGGCGTCACTCCAACGGCGCATCATCGCTGCGGCCGTGCCGCTGGTCCGCCGCGGCGGGTGGTTGGCGTACAGCGTCTGCACGTTGACCGCCGAGGAGTCGATCGACCACCCGATACCCGAAGGCTTCGAGCCAATCAGCGAAGCGCCGTCGAGTGACTGGCGTCCGTACGGTCATGGCTGGCGGGTGTTGCCGCACGACCACGACACCGATGGCATGGTGTTGATTCGATACCGTCGATCGGCATGACCGACGACCCGCTGCACGCCAAGGTACTCACCGTCAGCGACGGCGTGATTCACGGCACGCGAGAAGACCGCAGTGGTGCAGCGTTGGTCGCGCAGTTGACCGAAGCCGGTTGGGTGGTCGACGAGCACCGCGTCACCGCCGACGGCGTCGACAACGTGGCCAACAACCTGCGCGAGATGTGCGGCGGTTTCGCGGGTTTGATCGTGTCGACCGGTGGAACCGGCTTCGCGCCACGCGATCAGACGCCCGAGGGCACACGCGCCGTGATCGAGCGCGAGGCGCCGGGGCTTGCCGAGGCGATGCGGTTGGTGAATCCGCTCGGCCGTTTGTCGCGGGGCATTGCCGGTGTGTGCGGGCAGGCGATCATCTGCAACACACCCGGTTCTCCGAAAGGCTGCGTCGAACAACTCGGCGCGATTCTCGACATCGTGCCGCATGCCGTGCGCCTGCTGCAGGAATCGCCGACTCAGCACTGACCGCACGGCAGATAGCCTGCTGCGGATGCTCAAGCTGGTACTGCCGAAGGGTTCCTTGGAGAAGGCCACACTCGAGCTGTTCGCCGCCGCGGATCTGCCAGTGGTTCGGTCATCATCGGTTGATTACCGAGCAACGATCGCCGATCCACGGATCATCGACGTGCGCATCCTGCGCCCGCAGGAGATCCCGATGTATGTCGCCGAGGGCCTCTTCGATTTCGGCATCACCGGCCGCGACTGGGTGGAGGAGACGGGTAGCGAGGTTGTCAGCCTCGGCGAGTTGCGCTACAGCAAGGCGACCGCCGAACCCCGTCCAAGTGGTGGCCGCTGTGGCCGCCGACTCACCTGCGCAACGTGTCGAGGACCTTCCGCAGGGCGTGCGGGTGACCAGCGAGTATCCGAAGCTCACGGAGCGGTACTTCGCGTCGAAGGGGATCACCGCCGACGTGCGCCTGTCGTATGGGGCGACCGAAGCAAAGATCCCCGACATCGCCGATTGTGTGGTCGAGATCACCGAGACCGGCAGGGCACTGCGCGCCGCCGGGCTGCGGATCATCGACACGGTGCTCGTCAGTTTCACCGAGATGGTCGCCAACAAGACCTCCTTCGACGATCCGGTCAAGCTGCACGCGATGAATCAGTTGATGACGCTGCTGCTCGGAACGCTCGATGCGCGCGACAAGGTGCTCGTCAAGCTCAACGTCGATTCGACTCACTTCAAAGGGGTACTGGACGTGCTGCCGTCAGCGAAGTCGCCCACGATCAGCGAGCTGGCAGGTGGCGGGTACGCGATCGAGTCCGTGGTCGACAAGAAGACGATCAACACATTGATCCCCGAATTGAAAGACGCCGGCGCCTCCGACATTTTGGAGTTGCCGATCAGCAAGATCGTTGCCTGACATGCGCGGCACGGTCACGTCGTTCGACAAGGAGGTCGGGCTCGGCGAGATCACGCGTGACGACGGATGGGTCGTCGCTTTCCATTGCATCGTGATCGCCGATGGCAGTCGCGACATCCCGATCGGCGCCGATGTCGAGTTCGACCTCATGTGCAAGCTCGGCCGCTACGAGGCCGACCACGTCGTCACGAGATGAACGAGCGCGATCAGCGCATCGTGGACGTGATCCGATCGTTGCGCGAGGGGGAAGTGGTGACCTATGGCGATATCGCCGAGGATGCCGGTTACCCGAAGATGTCACGCCTGGTCGGACGGATCCTGGCCACCACCGACGAGGACCTGCCATGGTGGCGTGTCGTCAACTCGGTTGGTCGGCTGGTTCCCGGCCATGAGCGCGAGCAGTCGGCGCAGCTGCGAAGCGAGGGCGTGAAAGTGAGGGACGGAAAAGTCCGCCGGGCGCGCTACGGGCGATTCTCGTGACTTGGTAGCGTCGGCCTGATGAGGCGGGTTCTCCTCGTCGTTGCGCTGGTCATCGTGTGCGTGTTCGCCGGATCGCCCGCGAGTGTCGCCGCGCCAGTCGGGTCGGCGAAGACCGCAGTGTCGGTCCACGAAGTGTTGACGACGCCACCAACCATCACGAACCTCTGGGACGTCTCCTGTCCTTCCGCCAACGTCTGCTACCTCGCATCGAAGCTCGTCGTGAAGACGATCGATGGTGGGCAGACCTGGACGACGTTGAAGACCAATCCCTACGACGTCTCCGGGCTGTCGGCGATCGACTGTCCCACCGATGACATGTGTCTCGGAGCCGACCCGGTGGGGACGCTCTTCCGGACCAACGACGGCGGAAGTTCCTGGACGCAGGGGCAGAGCCCAGCACCGATCTCCGCGACTCGTGTCACCTGCTTCTCGGCGACGTTCTGTGTTGCCGCAGGTCGCGTCGGGTCGACCGCGGCGCTTGGGACCACTCACGATGGCGGGACCACGTGGGCCGTCCAACAGTTTGCCAATGAGAGCCCGAGTTTCGAGGCAATCGCGTGCCGCGAGTGCGCTCTTCTGTGTGGTCGTCGGCGATCACGTTGGGCTCAGCACACACGATGGGGGAGCGACCTGGGGCGTGGAGAGCACCCTCGCTTCCGACTTGTTCCGAGACGTCGACTGCATGAACAGCACCACCTGCTTGGCCGTTTCCTGGGCTGACGCAGTGTGGACGGACACAGCTGGGTCGTCCTGGTCCACGACGCCTGGCGCGGGTGGCTCGGCGATGGCGTGTAGCACTACAAGTTGCGCGGTGTTCCCGGTCGGTCCGACAGCGACTGGTTACGTATGGGTGCCACCCCCAGGCTCGCCGACGGTGTCTACACTCCCCTCGAACCTTGGTCGCTTCGAGCACGCATCCTGCGCCGGTGCGACGTGCCTTTCGATCGGCTCAGCCACACCCGGTTCTCCAGCAATCCCGCTGAGTGTCGCCGGGGTCTCGCTCAGTAACGCCGCGATCCTTCGCACGATCGACGCCGGCGTCACGTGGGGGCGGGTCGCGTCGCCTCCGCCCGCCGAGTCCTTCAACGACCTCGATTGCGTCTCCGCATCGATCTGCGTCGTCGTCGGGGACTCGGGCACGGTGTCACCTACCCTTGCCAGGGAAGGCTCGATGCGGCGAACGGCCGATGGTGGGACGGCGTGGTCTCCGGTCGCGTCTTCCGAGCCCGCTCGGTCAACTGAGCAACGTGGAATGCCAATCCAACGGGCACTGCGTCGTACTCGGGTACTCCTCGGTGAACTCGGCGCCGTTGAGCGCAACCTCGACGGACTCGGGTGCGACCTGGTCCCTTGCACCGCCGTTGCCGGTCTTCGAAGATCCGAGCTTCGGAGACATCCCGGTGAGCATGTTCGACATCACGTGTCCGGATTCGGACGTCTGTTACGCGATGGGCGGTCTCCGAGACCCCGTCGCCCACCTCCCTAACTTCGCGGTCGTGGTCCTGAAGAGCACGAATGGAGGATCGTCGTGGGCCACTCTCGACTCGTTCCCCACCCACCCGAGCAGCGTTGCCCCCTCTACCCCGGTGCAGTGGACCGGATACGCACCGGGACTCATCGTCTGTTCCAGCGCGACGAATTGTCTGGCGTCCACCAAGCCCCATTTCTTGGCGTCGCCCGATCTGGCGTGGCGTACAGGGGACGGTGGTGCGTCGTGGCAAGCCGTGCGAGTTCCCGACCACGCCGGATTCGTGTTGGTCTCCTCGGATGCTCTTCTGGTCGATGCTTTGTCGATCTGGAAAGCGCCAGCGGATCCACGTCCCTGTCCTCAGCGGATACGGGGCTGACTTGGGCTGGGGTTGAGCGGGTCAGTGGTGAGAATGGTGCGCTTGGGTGTGCGGGGACGATGTGTTTGCGTACACATGGCAGCGCTGCCTCCGTCGTTGTTGGCGAGTGATGATTGGGGTGCATCGTGGGACGAGGGGCCAATCTCGTTGCCGCTCAGTCGATTCACCCGGATGGAGTGTCCTAGTGAGAGCACCTGCTTTGCGGTTGGGTCTGGTGGGTCGGCTTTTGGCACGACGGTGATCAGGTTGGATTTGAGTGCGCGTCCGTTGGTATCGGTGGTGCCGGGGCGGTTGTTGGATACGCGGCCGGGGATGGCGACGGTGGATCATCTGTTCGAGGGGGGTGGTGCGCCGGCTGGAGGGTCGGTGTCGGAGTTGCAAGTAGCCGGTCGTGGTGGAGTTGCTGTGGATGCGTTGTCGGCGGTGCTGAACGTGACAGTGACCGAGCCGGTGGCGGCTGGGTTCGTGTCGGTGTTTCCGTGTGGCGAGCCGCAGCCGTTGGCGTCGAATGTGAACTATGCGGCTGGGGCGACGGTGGCGAATGCAGTGATCAGCAAGTTGGGTACTGATGGCCGGGTGTGTCTGTTCTCGAACGCGACGACGCATCTCATCGTTGATGTCGGCGGCTATGTGCCTGTTGTCCCGGCGTCGATCGCAGGTGTTGTGCCGACGCGGTTATTGGAGACACGGGTTGGTCCTGGGGTGTCGACGGTGGATCATCTGTTCGAAGGTGGTGGCAAGGTGACCGCCGGGTCGGTGATGGAGGTCCAGGTCGGTGGCCGGGGTGGGGTACCGGTGGATGCGTTGTCGGCGGTGTTGAACGTGACGGTGACCGAGCCTGACAATGCCGGGTTCGTGACGGTGTTCCCGTGCCGTGAACCGCAGCCGCTGGCGTCGAGCGTGAACTACGTTGCCGGGGCGACAGTGGCCACTGCGGTGATCAGCAAGCTGGGTGCTGGTGGACGGGTGTGCCTGTTTGCGTTCGCGACGACGCATCTGGTGGTTGACGTTTCCGGCTTTGTGCCGGCGGGAGTGTCATCGGTGGTCGGTGTCTCTCCGGCGCGGGTGTTGGAGACCCGATCGGGTGGCGGGTTCGTCACTGTTGATCATCTGTTCGAAGGTACTGGTGTCGTGGCCGCAGGTTCCACGGTCGAGTTGTCGATCTCTGGTCGCGGTGGTGTTCCGATGGATGCCGCGTCGGTGACGTTGAACGTGACGGTGACCGAACCTGGGGCAGCGGGGTACGTCACGGTTCATCCGTGTGACAAGCCGAGACCGAACACGTCCACGGTCAACTATGTCGCCGGTGCAACGACAGCGAACTCGGCGATCACCAGGATCGGATCCCAAGGCACCGTGTGCCTCTACAGCCATGCCCCCGTCCAACTCATCGTCGACACCACCGGCTACGCCCTTTGACCTCCAGCGAGGTACTCGGCACGGCGCGTGTAGAACTCGTCGATCGGGCCGAACTCGGGTTCCGTGGAGAAGTGGGCTCGGGTGGACTCGATGATCTCCTCGTTCGACTTGTCCAAGTCCAACGGTTCGCCCTGGGGCTGGGCGACGTGCCATGGCGTATCGATGAATACTTCGACGCCGTTGAACTCGGGGTCCCGGAAGTACACCGACCACGCGTTGCCGTGGCACAGCGGCATGATCTCAGTGACCTCGTCGTGAGCATCGAGCGTCTTCTTGAATGTCCTCAGGTCGTCGAGCGTGCCCGCCGAACGGAATGCGACATGGTTGACGCTGTTCGAATGGACCGGCTCCTCGCGGCCGGTGATGAACGCGACCTGGTGATGGTCGGTCGCGTTCTGCGACAGGAACACGATCTCCGTCGGGGCCGAGCGGTCCGCGGTCCATCACTTCGAAACCGAGCGTGTGCTCATAGAAGTCGATCATCTTGTCGACGTCGTGCACGTAGAGAACAGCGTGGGCGACCTCGAGCCGGAGTCCGGTAGTCATGACGAAATCGTAGCCAGCCGGAGGATCGCCGCGTCCGGGCTAGCTGTCGGCGAGTGTCGCAGCCTTGATCTGCACGAACGCCAGCCGAATGTTCGAAAGAGCGAGGGACAGTGTCGGCGCCTCGTCTCCGAGCCGTTCGCCGAGGCCCTCGACAAGACAGCCGACGGCGTCGATGGCCAAAGACGCCTCACCGAGACGCGGGGGATCGGCCCCCAAATGGATCGCCGCAAGCTCGTACAGACCCATCACGTGATTCACGACGACGGTCTCGGCGGGGACCTCGGCCAGCCGCGCTCGGGCGTCGTTGAGGGCGTTCTGGGCGTCTTCCACCACGGATTCGGTGTCTTCGCTGCTCACATGCGGTATCGTATCCGCCGACAACTCATCGCGAAGTGGGGTGGCCCTGCTCTGGATTTCACAGTGCAGCACACTCCCACCCGGCCACACATGCGTCAGCTACCGTGCGTCCGGGTCACAAGCACTCGATTGGCCCGTCCTGGTGGCGGTTCTCTTCGTCGTGTTGGTGGCTTCGCAGCCAAACACATCGGAAGGGATTCCACCCATTGCACAGGATTGATCAGCCATAGCACCCCCGCAGCAACCGGAGCACCGGTACAACGATCGCATTCGCGCCCGTGAGGTTCGTCTCATCGGCGCAGACGGCAGCCAACTTGGAATCAAGAATCTGCCTGATGCGCTCGCTCTCGCCCGCCAGCAAGACCTCGATCTCGTCGAGGTGGCACCGATGGCGAATCCACCGGTGTGCCGGATCATGGACTACGGAAAGTTTCGGTACGAGGAAAGCCAAAAGGCCAAGGAATCGCGGAAGAAGACCATTCAGGTCTCGATCAAGGAAGTGAAGTTCCGCCCCAAGATCGGCAAAGGCGATTTCGACACCAAGGTGCGCCACATGCAGGATTTCCTTGCGGACGGCCACAAGGTGAAGGTCACCCTGCAGTTCAGGGGTCGAGAGATGGCCCACCCGGAACTGGGCTCCCGGATTCTCGATGCGGTGATCGAGCAAGTCGGTACCCACGGCAAAGTGGAGACCATGGCTCGATTGGAAGGTCGCAACATGACCATGGTGTTGGCCCCCGAGAAGAAGGCGGTCGTCAAGAAACCGCACGAACCGCGGGTTCACGAGGACAAGCACGCAGACAGCCAGAGAACCGATGACACGGCTGCAGACGAGGCTTCGGCACCGGCGCAGCCGGCCGAAGTAGAAGCATCACCAGCAGTAGCGGAAGTAACAGAAGTACAGGCACCGGCTGAACCGGTAGCGGAAGCGGTCGTAGAAACGGCCGATCCGGCCTGATCTCACGATCACCCCAACAAGGAATCAACCATGCCAAAGATGAAGACCAGCAAGACCGCTGCGAAGCGGTTCAGCAAGACGGGCACCGGCAAGCTTCGGCGCTTGCAGCAGAACCGCCAGCACCTCTTCGAGAAGAAGCCGTCGACTCGTACGCGGCGCCTCGACGGAATGGTGGCCGTGCATCCCGGAGATGCGCGCAAGATCAAGCGCCTGCTCGGCGAGCGCTGATTCAGAGAACGACCCAAGAGATTGAGTGACGAGGAGAGAGTGAAATGGCTCGTGTAAAACGCGCCGTTGGTTCCAAGAAGCACCGCAAGCAGGTGCTCGAGCGGGCCAAGGGCTATTACGGCAACAAGAGTCGCTCGGTGCGGGCGGCCAACGAACAGGTCATGAAGAGCGGGCAGTATGCCTTCCGTGACCGTCGTGCCAAGAAGGGCGAGTTCCGTCGCCTGTGGATCCAGCGCATCAATGCAGCATGTCGTCTCAACGACATCAGCTACAGCAGATTCATCGCCGGCCTCAACGCTGCGGGGATCGAAGTCGACCGCAAAGTGATGGCCGACCTGGCCGTCACCGATGCAGCGGCGTTCACGGCCTTGACCGAGGCCGCCAAGGCTGCTCTCTGAGCGGACAGCTCACCTTTTCGAACCCTCGGGTTCAACGACTGCGGCGCCTCCTGGGGCGCCGCAGTTCTCGTTACGAGGAGGGGGTGTTCATCGTCGAAGGCATCGGCCTGCTGCGACAGGCGCTCGACGCCGGATGGCAGGTCGAGAGTTGCTTCGTCGCTCCCGACACGACGATCGACCTCGATGTGCCGTACGAGGAGTTGGCGCCGAATGTGATCGAGCGGGTCGCCTCCACCGAGTCGCCACAACCGGTGCTTGCAGTCGTGCAGATGAAGTCGGTCGATCTGCCGCTGGATGCGACATTCGTGCTCGTCGCCGACCGGCTCGCCGATCCTGGCAATGCCGGCACCATCATCCGCTCTGCCGAGGCGGCCGGCGCCGACGCCGTCGTGTTCACGCCCGGATCGGTCGACCCCTACAACCCGAAGGTCGTCAGAGCCAGCGCCGGATCGATGTTTCGCATCCCCGTCGTGGAAGCGACACTCGACTCACTGTCGGGTTTCCGCCGGCTTGGCACGTCGTCGCATCGCGGCGACCTGTACACCGATCCGGTGTACCACGGTCGTGTTGCGGTTGTCGTCGGCAACGAGGCGCACGGGCTCGACCAGGATGCTGCGATCGATCAGTGGATCACGATTCCACATGCCGGCCCGGCAGAGAGCCTCAACGTCGCGATGGCGGCGACCGTGCTGGTATTCGAAGTGGCTCGGCAACGGAGCACTGTCTAAGATGAGACCATGTGTGATCGGCGATTTCGGTGCCCCCGGGCGATGCTCGGGGTTGCGCGCTGACTCGCTGACGTCTCGCCGCCTCATCGCTCCGGGGGTTTCGTGCCCATTTGTCGTGTGATGTCGTGAGGAGAGTGTGGGGATGATCGAAGAAGTGAAACAGGCGGGCGATGCTGCGCTCACCCGAATCAACGAGGCGACGACCGCCGACGAGGTGCGCGCGCTCGAGGCCGAGCTGCTGGGCAAGCGCGGCCCGTTTGCGACGTTCAAGACCGGTCTCGGCTCGCTGGCGACCGTCGACGAGAAGAAGGCCGCGGGTCAGGCAGTCAACGAGGCGACCACCGCGGTGGCGGCCGGTCTCGATCGACGTCGACGCGAGCTCGCGGCTGCAGAACGCGTGGTGCAACTGGCCGCGGAACGGCTGGACCTCACCGAGGTGATGTCGCGACCGCGGCGCGGTCACGCTCATGTGGTGACGCAAGCGTGGGAGCGACTCGAAGACGTGTTCATCGGACTCGGCTTCCAGGTGGCCGAGGGCCCGCATGTCGAAACCGACTGGTACAACTTCGAGGCACTCAACATGCCCGTCGACCACCCGGCGCGCAGCATGCACGACACCTTCTACGTCGAACAGGGCGACGCCGGCATCTCCGTGTTGCGCACGCACACGTCGCCCGTACAGATCCGGGTCATGCAGACGCTTCCGCCGCCGATCTACATGATCATGCCGGGTCGCGTCTTCCGCAACGAGACGACCGATGCAACACACCTCGCAGTCTTCCACCAGCTCGAGGGTTTGGTCATCGACCGCGGTATCACCCTCGCCGACCTGGCAGGCACGATCGATGCCTTCACCAAGGCGTTCTTCGGCGCCGACTTCGGCTCGCGACTTCGGCCGAGCTACTTCCCGTTCACCGAGCCATCGGCAGAGTTCGACATCCAGACCCCGTCGGGGGAATGGCTCGAGCTCGGTGGCAGCGGGATGGTGCATCCCAACGTGCTCCGGGCCGGCGGCCTCGACCCGGAGGAGTGGAGCGGCTTTGCCTTCGGTTTCGGCATCGACCGAATGGCCAAGGAACGCCATTCCATCCTCGACCTTCGCGAGATGTACAGCAACGACCTTCGCTTCGTGGAGCAGTTCTGATGAGAATCGTTCACTCGTGGCTCAACGAACTTGCTCCGCTCGGCGACGACGTCGACTCGATCGCCGCAACCATGACCGACCTCGGCCTCGCAGTCGAGGAGATCATCCACGTCGGTGCCACAGTCGACGGTGTCCTCACGGCGCGCGTGGTGCGAACCGAACGGCATCCTGACGCGGCCAAAGTGCATCGCGTGTACGTCGACGCTGGCGATGGTCGCGAGCGACACGTGTGGTGCGGAGCGTTCAACATGCAGACCGGCGACATCGTGCCGCTGGCCACGCCCGGGACCCGCGATGCCCGACGGACGGGTGATCGAGCCGAAGCCGATCCTCGGCATCCAGAGCGACGGGATGCTGTGCTCGGCACGCGAGTTGGGGCTTGGCGACGACCATGCCGGCATCGTGATCCTTCCCGAGGGCACCCCGCTCGGCAAGCCGTACGGCGAGGCGCTGGGTCTTGCACCGGAGACCGTGTACGACCTCGACGTGACCCGCAACCTGCCGGATTGCTTCGGCTACCTCGGCGTGGCACGACAGGTCGCGGCGCGCCTCGGTGTCTCGTTGACGGCTCCGACCGCGGAGGTGTCGGTGACGGCAGGTGCGCCGACGCGGCAGGCGACCGTCCAGTTGGTCGACGGCGACCGTTGTGCGCGGTTCACGAGCACCGTGATCGGCGGCGTCCACGTCACCTCGTCGCCGAACTGGATTGCCCAACGCCTCGCTGCAGCGGGGATGCGATCCATCAACAACGTGGTCGATGTCAGCAACTACGTGATGCTCGAGCTCAATCAACCCAATCACGCCTACGACCTCGACACGTTGGGCGGCGAGGGATTCCGGGTCCGGCTCGCGGCCGAAGGCGAGACCATGGTGACCCTCGATGGCGCGGAACGCACACTCTCGGCTGACGATCTCTTGATCTGCGACGCCAACGACACACCGATCGGCATCGGCGGGATCATGGGCGGGCTCGACAGCGAGATCAGCGATTCGACAACGACGATTGCACTCGAGATCGCCTGGTTCGAGCCGATCGGAATCGCCAAGTCGGCGACTCGTCTCGGGTTGCGGAGCGAGGCGTCGTTCCGATTCGATCGGGGCGTCGATCCTCACGGAATGCCGGTGGCGATCGCCAGGTTCGTCGAGTTGCTTCGCCTCACGTGCCCAGACCTCGTCGTCCACGACGGGATGGTCGATGCCCAGTCGGAGCACCTGCCAATCGCTCCGGCCATCGAGGTGCGGGTTGCCAAGGTCAACGCCCTTCTGGGAACGCGGCTGTCGAGCGACGAGATCACAGGATTGATCAGTGGCCTCGGTTTCACGTCGAGTGGTGCCGAGACATTGACCGTCCAAGTGCCGTCGTGGCGCCCCGACTGCACCATTGAAGTCGACATCACCGAGGAGGTCGCTCGTCAGTACGGCTACTCCAACGTCGGCAAGACCGTTCCCAAGTCGGCGATGCATGGTCGACTGTCGCCGGTGCAGGCGCGCCGCCGCCAGCTACGCGGGGTGCTGTTGGGCCTCGGGCTCAACGAGGCAATGCCCAATCCGTTCCTGGCCGACGACGACCTCGTCCGCGCCGGCCTGACCGTTCCTGCGCTCCGGATCGTCAACTCGTTGGTGGCAGACGAAAGTGTGCTGCGCACCAGCCTGCGCCCCGGCCTGCTGAAGGCCGTGGCGTTCAACGAGTCGCACCGCCGCCCCGGGGCCGCCCTGTTCGAGATCGGCAACGTCTATCCACCAGGCGATGGCGAGTTGCCCGACGAGTACGAGCAACTGGCGGTCGTGGTGGCCGGTCGTGATGCGATGGCGGCGATGGATGTCTGGCGCGAGATCGCCACGGCGATGGGCTTCGGGGCTCGCGTCGACCAGTCCAATCCGCCGGCAGGTCTACATCCGACTCGTTCCGCGACGCTGTCGCTCGGCCGCGACGCGATCGGTGTCGTGGGCGAGGTGCATCCCGATGTTCTCGACGCATACGGCATCGATGAACGTGTCGCCGTGCTCGAACTGAACCTGTCGGTGCTCTTGGCCAACGAGGCCAAGGTTCCGACGTGGAAGCCGACCAGCCGATTCCCGTCCAGCGACCTGGACCTGGCGTTCACGACGCCCGATTCGGTCACCGCCGAGAAGGTGGAGAAGGCGATCAAGCAGGCGGCGGGCGCATTGCTGGTCGACGTCGCGCTGTTCGACGTCTACCGCGGCTCCGGCCTGCCGGCAGACAGCCGCAGCCTGGCCTATCGCTTGCGCCTGCAGGCACTCGATCGCACACTCAGCGACACAGAATTGACGGAGTTGCGCAACAAGGTCGTCGCCGGCGTCGCCAAACTCGGCGCGACCCTCCGCTAGGTCGCAATCCATGCCTATCGTTCCGCTCTTTTCGGTGGATGGCGAACCGGATCACGAACTCACGGCCGCCCTCGCCAGCCTGAAGGTCGAGGCAATGCTCCACGACCGGACAACGTTGTTTGCGGAGTTCGCTGGCGGGCACGCCCTCGAGGTCGGTACAGCGATCCAGATTGCTCTCGGAGCAGACGCGGGTCGCAGCATCGTGTTCGACGGTCAGGTCACCGCCGTCGAGTTCGTGTTCGAGGAGGACGCGGCGCCGAGCGTCGTGGTCTCCGCAGCTGAACCTTCGCGGTCACAGAGCGCGCCGAGCAGCGCGGCGCTGGTTCTTGTCCGGGGCAATGAACTGGTATCGGCTCACGTGAGGGTCCAGAAGGCACGAGCGTTTGTCACGGTCACCGGTGCCACCACCGGCTCTCCCGACATTGTGCTGGGCAGCTTGCTGCGGCTCGAACGGATCGGTGCGTCGTTCTCGGGTGATGGGTATCACGTCACGAAGATCACGCACTCTTTCGACCTGGAGCACGGACTGACGTCGACGTTCGAGGCTCAGCGCGCCCTCTAGTCCTGCAGCCCGACGAATGCGGTGGACTGATTGCGGACGAGGTCGATCAGCGACTCCTGCGTGATCGAGATGTCTACCGAATGGAGTCCCCAGTTCGGTGCGCCGTCGCCGGGTATGTCGTCGGCACGCGGGTCGGAGGAGTCGGCATTGACCGTGATTGCCAGGTAGCTGTAGCCATCGTTGACCTTGCATTCGCCGGTGATCAGACCGGGCACGCCCATGAACGGGGTGGTGATCGCCGCGGCTGCATCGGGATCGGTCAACACCCACGGTCCGGTTGGCGCCGCAGCGTCGAGCAATCCAGGACCGCCCGCCAGCGCGGCAGGGTTGACGCAAGCCGAGGCGGTGGACCCCTGCGGAGCCCCGAAAAATCCACCTGGCAGCGGTGGCGCGCTGTCGCGATACGTCTGGAACGTGATCACACAGCCAACCTGACCGACGGAGCGGCACAACGGCATGCTCTGCGTATCGCCACCGACGTCTTGACCCGGCGCGACTTGGAACGACGTTCCCGGAATGATCGCTGACGCGATCAACGCCCGTTGCTCGGGCTTCGGGTCGATCTCCTCGCGGAGCAGCCGCACGACATGGAAGCTCCCCTGCGAATGCGCCAGGATCACCACGGGGCGACCGTTGTTGTCGTTGGCCAGGTAGTGCCGCCATGCATCGAGCACGCCCTGATACGCGATGTTCCAGCCGGTGTCGAAGTCGCCAGGAATGGAGCCGAAGAGGCCCCCCAGGGTCACTGATGGATACATCGGGGCGTAGACCTTGCAGACCTGGTTGAATCTCGCGGCCTGCAGGTTGGTGGCGGCCACCTCGTTGCCCGGCACGAGATCGCTGTTGAAGGTCGAGTCGTCGCTGATCGTCGGGTAGACGTAGAAGCAGTCGAGCGGCGGATCGACTGCGACCTCGTATGGCATCACGGTCAACGTGCCATCGCCGGCAACCTCCGTCAGCGGCTCGGCGTTGTCGCATGTGTCGGCCATGTCGCTGCGACAAATCCAGTTGGTGGGATCCTTGTAGACCTCGCTGACATACGGCGCAATCGTCGAGGGGGTTACCGTCGTCTCGATCGCTGCCGCGGTGGTTGGCGAATCGGTGGTCGGCGTCGACGTTGTCGATACGACGATCGAGCTTGTGGGACTCGAGGTGGCGACGGGCGGTGCGGACGTCGGACTCGAGGTGGCGTCAGACGAACAAGCGGCGAGCGCCAACGTGGTCGCGGCGACAAGGATCAGAAGTCTGCGGATGAGCGTTGACCCTACGACTCCGTAGTCACCAAAGGGCGGCAGTACGTCGATTCTGTCGGATAGCAAACTATTTGGAGAAGATTCCCTTATGAATTTGACAATGGAAACGAACACATGTACGATAGATGGTTATGGACGAGGCGGCTGCGAATGCTCTTGAGGCACGCATGGCTGACTTGTGCGGGCATTTGAACGTGCTCCACGCACAGTTGGTCGACACCGTCGTCGAGGCGCTGGACGCCGGGTTGTGGGAGCAATGGGGGATCCGTTCACCTGAACATTGGTTGGCGTGGCAGACCGGGCATGGCACCAGCGCGGGCCCGTCAACTCGTCGACACCGCCCGCCGAAAGGCGGAGTTGCCGGTGACGTTCGCGGCGTTTGCTGATGGCGAGTTGTCGGTCGATCAAGTCGTTATCGTCGCCAAGTACGCGCCGACGCACAACGATGCCGAGGCCTGCGAGTTGGCCAAAGCGGCCACGGTCAACCAGTTGCGCCACGGTCTGTCGCGCTATGTGCATGTTGTCGAACCCGCCCCGGTGTCACCGGTCGAGGCCGATCTGACCGGTGGTGACCCGCGTAACTCGTTGCTGCGGTTCTTCGACGAGAACAGCCGCTACACGTTGGCACTCAACGCGCCGGCCGATCAGGGCGAGATCATCAACAAAGCGATCCGAGAAGCCCGTGACGCCCTGTTCTTGGCCGGTCACAACAACGTCACCTGGCTGGAAGGCTTCGTCGAGGTCTGCAACCGCTCGCTCGGCACCATCACCAGCCCGGCTCGTCGCGACCGGTTCCGTACCTACATCCATCTCAACACCGACGACACCGGTGGCCCGGCACACGCCTGGTTCAACGGTGGCACCTCGCTGCCGGACTCGATCCGCGACGCGATCCTGTGCGACGGCATCGTGCGTCCGTTGTGGCACACCGCAGGACTGCCGATCAATGTCGGCAAGACGATGTACATCGTCCCGCCGCACACCCGTCGACAGGTCCTCGATCGCGATCGCACGTGTCTACGCCCGGGTTGCAACGCCACCACTCACCTCGAAGTCCACCACCTCCACGACTGGCTCAAAGGCGGCACCACCGACACCTCCAACCTCGGCGCATTGTGCCCCAGCGATCACGACGCCCTGCACCGCGGCGAGTTCACCATCACCGGCAACCCCGACATCCCCGGCGACCTCAAGTTCCACGACCGCTACGGCCGACCGATCCCCGGCATCGCCAAACCCAACCCGCCAAACGGGCCACCACCCGCGCCACCACCCGACAAGAAATACACACACCCCACCGGCGAACGCTTCGACACCCGATGGCTCCAATTCACCGAAGCACCCCTAGAAGTCGCGTCGACCAGTTGATCTGCGGAACTCAGGCGCGAACGAAGGTCTGCTCCAGCGCGATGCGTGCCTCGTCGAGCAGGATTCGCTGCGCTCGCTGGTAGAGCGATTCGGCCTCGGCCGGAGTGTTGCCCACGGCCGTCAGCCCGACGCGACCAGTCTCGGTCAGGCAGCTGATCATGTGGAACACCACTCCGACCTGGCGCACCTGGTCGAAATGCACACGGTGCCTGGCCACAATGTCGAACAGGTCGTCGGTGGTCAGCGCCCGCATGTCGTCGGACTCCAGGTGATCGGTTGCCACGAGGTGTTTCTCGCGACCGTCAGGCGTAAGAAACAATCCGCTGGGCGGGTCGTAGCGGCCGTCGGTGAGGAACTGGAGCGTCAGGAACGGATGCGTCGTGCCACCTTTGCGAAGGTTGAGTTCGATGGCGTACGAGGTCCACCCACCCTTCGTGTCGCGGACGCTCACGAAGTCGATGGCGAATCGGCCGATCACGCCCTCGCGAGCGAGACGCTCACCGATCACCTTTGCCTCGGCACAGATCGTCGGCGCGTATGCGTAGTCGGCGGGGAACCGGCACCCCAGGTAGCTCTGTCCGCTCGGTCCCCCGAGAATCTGGTCGTGGGTCGACAACAGCTCGACGTGTCCCGCCGGTGTGACGCGAAGCTGCACGCTGGGGCTGCGGAGCTCCACTCCGTCGATTCGCTCTTCGACGATGCCTCCCCGTTCGGCGAGCTTGTCGAGATAAGTCGACAGCGGGGTGTTCGGTCGCTCGAACTGCATCTGTTCCAGCCGGGTCATCACCTGTCCTCGCTCATGCGGATCCCCCGGCTCAGGGAGGTCGCGCAGAGTCGACCAACGAGTTGCCCTGACCCGAGACACCTTCGTTGAGCTTGACGATGACTTCTGCCATCGCCCGTTGTCCTCTCATCGCGACGACGGCGTCGGCGAGTTCGTCGATCGTGTGCAGATCCTCTTGCCCGAGCGGATGCCTGACACCTTCCTCGGCGAAGAGGCGACGGCATCCTGTCTTCGTACCGAGGTGCACGAGTCGTGGGTCAGCGCCGAACATCGGGATTCCCAGAGTGACGGCGATGTCTCGTTCGAGCTCCGTCGTGTTGTACGGAACGAGATGCGACAACGACGGGTCGGGTATCAAGGCCGCGATCCGGCGCAAGAGCCGTGGTCGTTCCAGCAGCTTCTGGCTGAGCGGTCTGGCGGAGCTATCGCCGATGGACAACAGCGTCAGCCGGGCTCGGGCATGGCTGGGAATCACCCCGGGAAGCAGGGCCAAGTAATACTCGACGATGGTCGGCGCTATCGGCATCGACGTCACGTAGATCATGCGCAACCGCGGTTCGCGCAGCAGCAAGAGGAGGAAGAGGAATCGTTCCTCGTACGCCTGCGTCATGGCGCCGGTGCCTTCGCCGAGCCGGTCGAGCGTCACCGACGGGATGACAACGATGGACTCGTTGTCGACGTTCAGGCGCATCGCTTCCCACACCCTCGGCATGTTCAGCTGTTGGCGGTCGAAGATCTCGTACCGTTGCGCCTCACTGAGCTCCGACAAGTTGACGGGGTTCTGACGGCTGGCGGTCGCATCGAGAGCGGTCACGTCGGGTTCCGCGCCATGTCGACACCCTTCACGTCGAACGCCCGCACCGGTCGGCTGAAGCCGCGGAGGTCCAGATCGTCGACGGGTGTGGTGATGACGAGATCATCCGTACCCGTCAGCACTCTTTGCGCCACGAGGATCTGCCACGACTTCGCTACCGAGCACAACCGTGATGCGAGATTGACGACGTTGCCGATCGCCGTGTAGTCGAAGCGACCCTCGAAACCGATCCGTCCGAGCGTGGCGAAACCCTGGGCAATGCCGATGCCGAATCCGAGATCATGTCCGTGGCGCGCCCACGAGGTCGCAAGGTCGCGCACCCTGGTGCGCATTGCCACCGCCATGCGGATAGCCCGCAGGCCGGCGTCGTCGCAGGGCATCGGGTCGTTGAACACCACCATCAGGCCGTCGCCGGTGAAGCGTTCGAGCGTTCCTTCGAATCGAAACACCAAGTCGCCGAGCGCGGCGTGATACTCGCTCAGCACACCCATGACTTCCTCCGGTTCGCTGGACTCGGCGAACGGAGTGAAGTCGCGAAGGTCGCAGAACACGACAACGATCTCGCGGCGATGGCTCTCCAGGAACGACTCGTCTCCGGAGTCGAGGATGAGCTCCGTCATCTGAGGTGGGAGAAATCGGCGAAGCCGAGTTGCCCGCTCGATCTCCGCCAATTGCGACGCGACCCGGTCCTCCAGCTGGTGGTTCCACGCCTCCAGTTCTTCGGCCTGCCCTCGAATCGTGTCCTGGTAGCGCTTGACCCGCACGAGCGACTTGACGCGGGCGAGTAGTTCGGCCTGATCGAACGGCTTGGTGATGAAGTCGTCGGCTCCTGCTTCGATCCCACGGACCTTCTGCTCACCATCGCTCGCAGTGATCATCACGACCGGGAGGAACGCAGTCGCTGGGTTCGACCGGATGCGTTCGCAGACCTCATACCCGTCCATGCCCTGGCATCACGATGTCGAGCAGGACGAGGTGTGGCTGCTCGGCTTCGAGCATCTCCAGCGCGGCCGCGCCGGAGTCTGCGCTGAGGACTCGATATCCACGCGGGCTCAGGACCGCGTCGAGGAGCCGCACGTTCTGTGGTTGGTCGTCGACCACGAGGATCGTCGTCTCGTCACTCATCGGTGCCTTTCAGCAAGTAGCCGCGAACTTGCGCCGGCAACTCACGAGTACTGATCGGTTTCGTCATGTAGCCGTCGAAGCCGGAGCGGAACGCCTGTTCTCGGTCGGCGCTCATCGCGAAGGCTGTCACCGCGACGACCGGCACCGCCTCGGTGTTCGGACTTGCCCGCAACTGCCGCAGGGCTTCTGTGCCGTCGATTCCGGGGAGTTGCAGGTCCATCAACACAAGGTCGGGGCAGCATTCCGACGCAAGCGCGACGCCTTGCTCACCCGTCCGCGCTTCCACGACGTCGTAGCCGGCGAAGCTGAGGACGTCGCGGACGAGCTTGAGGTTCAGCTCATTGTCCTCGACGACGAGTATTCGCGGCGCAGCGCCGTTCATCGGCGCCCCACTTCGCGCGCCGACGCTGTCGAAGCGAGTGAACTCGGCATCGCTCCGACTCTCGACAACGCGGCCAGCAGCGATTCGCGGTTGACGGGTTTGACGAGATACTCGGATGCGCCGCGCGCGATGCCCTTGGCTCGGTCGTCGAGCACCGTCGCGACCAGGACGGGGATTGCCGCGGTCTCGGTGTCGGCCTTGAGAGCGGCGAGAACTCCCCATCCATCCATCAGCGGAAGTCGAATATCCAGCACAACAGCGACTGGCCGTTCGCGTCGAGCCGCATCCAACCCACTGACTCCGTCGTAAGCGCTCGACACATCGAAGCCGGCACTTTCCAGGTAGGCGGTGAACAGGTCGATCGAGGGTCGGTCATCGTCGATGACGACGACCCTGGGGCAAGACGCTTCCGCATGTGTTGCCGAGGTGAGCCCCGTCCGGCAGCCTCTCCAGGTCGACGGGCACAGTGAAGGTGAATGCGCTACCGACACCCAGCTCGCTCGCCAGCGACATTCGACCACCCATCAGGCTGACAATTCGCCTGCAAAGAGTCAGGCCCAGCCCGGTGCCATCTTGCGAGGAAGCGCCGCGGGGACCCTGTTGGAACGACTCGAAGATGCGTTCGCAATCCTCAGGGGCGACACCAACGCCCGTATCGCGAACGGTGACGAGCACCTCGCCCTCCTCGAGCCGTGCATGGACGGTGACGGAGCCGCCGTCAGGAGTGAATTTCACCGCGTTGCTGAGAAGGTTGAGGACGACCTGTCTGAATCGCAGCTCGTCGGCATGGACAAGCCCGACCGACGGCTCGACGCTCAGCCCGAGCTCGATGGAATGGCGCGCGGCGCGCTCGCGCACCATCGACAGCCCATACTCGAGCGCATCGCGGACGGAGAACGTGACGTTCTCCAGCTCCATGCGTCCCGCCTCGACCTTCGAGAGATCGAGGATCTCGGTGAGGAGCTGGAGAAGGTGTTTGCCGGAGCCCCAAATGTCGCGGAGGTACTCCTCTTGGCGCTCGTTGATCTCGCCGAACATGCGGTCGAGCAACACCTCCGAGAACCCGATTACAGCATTGAGCGGGGTACGTAACTCGTGCGACATGCTGGCGAGGAACTCCGACTTGTGGCGACTGACCACTTCCAACTCGCGGGTCTTGTCCTCCAGTTGTCGAAACAGCCGGGCATTGAGGATTGCCAGGGCCGACTGACTGGCGAAGGTCTGCAGCAGCTCACAAGTCTCCTCCGGAAAGTCCCCCGGACGCTTTCGTCGAACCACCAGGACGCCGACGATGTGGCCTTCGCGCAGCATCGGAACCGCGACCATCGAACGCCACCCCGCGTCGTACAGCAGTTGTTGATGCACGTCGAGGCCGGGTCCACGCATCTCGGACACCTGCAGGGGCCGCGCCTCCAGCGCGGCGCGACCGACGAGGGTGTCGTCGAGCGTGATTCTGGCCTGACGCAACTTGTCCAAGACCACGTCGCTGGTGCCGTACGCGGTGCGCACGAAGAACAGCTGCTGGTCCTCGTCGAATTCCATGAGAGATCCGCCGTCGGTGTCCGACAGCTGGACAGCATTCATGACGATCGTCGACAGGACCATGTCCAGATCGAGACTCGAGCTCACCGCTTCGCCCACGTGGCCGAGTGCCTCGAGCTGATCCACCTTGTTGGCGAGTTCGGCGCTGCGTGCCTCGAGCGCGCGCACCAGGTCGAGGTTGCGAACAGCAATCGCCGCTGCCGCAGCGAATGCGGTCAGGAGCGCGATGGCGCGATCATCGAAAGGGTCGACCTCGGTTCGCCACACCAACAACACGCCCACGACATCATCGTCGAGCAGCATCGGGGCGCCAATGATGGTCCGAAAGCCGGCGATTCTCTGCATGTCCTGACGGCCGTAGCCAGGGTCGGCGAGCACATCAGGGATCTGCACAGTGCGCCTGTCCAATCCCACGCGACCGGTGAGGGAGTCGTAGTCACGTCGAATGGGATGGTCTGTCATATATGCGACGAAGTCGGCCGACAATCCCGACGAACGCGCCAGGCGATAGAACGACCCATCGAAGAGGTTGAGTTGCACAGCGTCCGCACGACACAGACTGCGAGCGCTGTCGACGATCGTCCCGAGCACGAGGTCGAGGTCGGACGCAGACCGACCCATCGCAGTGAGGACGTCGTTCGTGGCAGCGATCTCGTCCCTGGCATCCGCGAGATCTCGTCGAAGACGTTCGACCTCGAACGCGTCGGTCGGCGCAGCGTCGGAACCCTCTGTCACAGTGACCTCACCCCCAATCACGGGTCGAGTCGCGCCATCTCACCGCCGAACGATGAGCTAGCGGGTTGCAGTGTGCGCTGGCGCCCTGTCGGGTGTCAACCGAACGGAGTCAGGCGATGCCGACCCAACGTGGGTAGGCGGGATCACCGTACTCGTATTCGATCCACACCTCGGCGCCAATTTCTGGAGTGTCGGTGTAGCGGACGTCGTCGGACGCCGTGGCCCAGGTGGGCGATGTGTCGATTTCGGGGACGATCACGTGGAGACGATTCTCCTGCATCGGATCGGCGTTGTCGACAACCGAGGCGCGGTACTTGCCGACGTACCCGCTTGGGGCATCGTTGTGCTCGGCATCCGAGTAGGGCTCCCAGATCGGATAGTCGGTGTCGCCGTGCTCGAACGAGATCAACACCAGATCGCCGATCGCGGGTAGGGACGAACTCGACGACTGCAACGCCGCAGCCCACACCGAAACGCCGTCGCCGTAGACCTCTGGCACGATGACACCGAGTCGATGCCGCTGCAGCGGGTCCACGTCATCGACGACAGAGCCGCGATACGTACCTCCATAGCCAGTCACCATCCAGCAATTATCGCGCGCTGCGTTACGACGCTTGCTCCGTTGCCCACGCGACGAGTGTCTCGGGTGTGGTGTTGGGCGCGACCGCAACGAGGAGCACATCGCCGGCCATCAGCACCATGTCTCCATCCGGTACGAACGTCTGGCCATTCCGAACGACAAGGGCGACTCGGGCGCCCGTCGGGCATGACATGGTCACGGAGTCGGTTACCGAGCACCGTCGACTGTGGAGTGAGGTGCACTTCGATGAGATCTGCGACGAGCGAGTCCAGCACCGCGACCTCGGCACGAGCACCGGACACATCGTCGGTGAAGCCGAGTCGCTTCACCAGGGTGCCGATGGTGCCGGCCTGAACGATCAGCGAGACGAGCACCGTGACGAATACGACGTCGAAGACCAGCGAGCCGTCGGGGTGGCCCGCTGTCAGCGGAATGGTGGCGAGCACGATCGGCACCGCGCCTCGCAGCCCCGCCCACGACACGAGGGTCAGTTCGCGCCGGTTGAACCTGAACCACGGCAAGCAAAGCGCCACGGCAATCGGTCGGGCAACGAGCATCAGGACCAGAGCAACGACCAATGAAGGGCCGAGGACGTCGAGCAGTCGAGAGGGAAACACGAGAAGGCCGAGCATCAGGAAGAGCACTGCTTCCGCCGCAGCGGCGAGTCCTTCGTGGAAGCTCAACAGTGATCTCACAAGGCGACGCTTTCGGCCGAGCACCAACCCGGTGACGTACACGGCGAGGAATCCCGACGAGCCGATTTCCGTTGCGACGCCGTACGACAACCCGGCGACAGCCAAGGCAAGCACCGGGTACGACGAGGCGCTCGGCAGATGCAACTTGCGAAACGCCCAGCGAGCGCCGAGGCCGATCAGCAAACCTTCGATCAACCCGCCGAGAAGGTGCAGCAGCCCGAACCTGATCCAGTCATCGGGGCCGGGGGAGCCGCGCCAGACCTCGACCATGCCGAGGGTCAGCATCACGGCGATCGGGTCGTTGAGCCCCGACTCCATCTGCAGTAGATCTCGGACTCGAGCGGGCATCGGTTGGCCGCGCAATGCGCCGAAGACTGCCGCAGCATCGGTAGAGGCGACGACGGCACCGATCAGCAGTGACGAGCTCGCCGGAATGTCGAAAACGAGCGCTGCACCGCCGGCGGCCACTGCGCCTGTCAGCACCACGCCGAACGTTGCCAGAACCGCGGCCGGCGCGCCTGCTCGCCGTACGGCCTCGGGCGATGTTGCCAGTCCTCCCTCGAACAGAATCACGACCAGGGCCACGATCGCGACGTTCTGGGCCAACCTGGCATCCGCGAAGTTGACGAGTTCGAGGCCATCGTCGGCGACCAGCATGCCGAGCAGGAGGAACAGCACCAGACCTGGGAGCCGGAATCGTTCAGCGACCCCGCTGACCACGATCCCGACGATGACCAGCGCAGCTCCGAAGAGAATTCCCGCGTCGATCGAGAAGCTGCTGTGCATCCCGCATTGTATTCCATCGGCCGGGCAGCAGACCGCGGCCGCTCAGTTCATCGACAGGTTGTCAGGAGCGTTGGCCAACCAGGCAACGCGTCCTCGTTGCCGACGAAGGACGAGACGCCACAGATCCTCCGGCTCGGAATGGAACACGTCGCTGCGCAACGCATCGAACACCATCCAAGCACCGCCCTCGAGTTCGCTGTCGAGCTGGCCAGGTGCCCAACCCGCATACCCACGGAACATGCGGACGCGTCCGATCTCGTCGGCCACATCGATCGGGTCGCGGGCCAGGTCGACGCTGCCGAGGTCGGGAAGGATCGCACTCCAGGCGTCCTCACGCGGGCCGCTCAACTCTGCGATTGCGATCAACGCGTCGAACTGCACAGGCCCGCCGTTGAACACCACAGCAGGCGGCGCGATGAGATCCATCCACAGGTCGAGGCCATCTATCGCCGTTTCGTCCGTAGGATTATTGAGAACTACTCCGACGGCGCCCTCGATGCTGTGTTCCATCATGTAAACGACCGAGCGATCAAAATTCGGATCGTCGAGCGGCGGCGTCGCCAACAACAACATGCCTCTGGTGGTTCCGTAGGTGGAATTCACGGCACCATTCTGGCGTTGAGACACCGATGATCGGTTCGCTCGGCGAACCGTAAGGAGAAAACAGTCGAAATGTTCAAGAAGTTTCTTGGTGGCGTAGCTCTCGTAGCCGGCATCGCAGTCGCCGGTGTCGTGGGCTTTCAGCTGCTCGATTCACCGTTCACCACGACGACGAAGGATCTGTCGCCCCCGCCGGTCCTCACCGAGTTGCGGGATCTTTCGGACTTCCATGCAGCGCAGGCCCAGTTCGAGGTCACGCTCGACCTGGAAAAGGACGTCAAGTACGTTCCCAGCGCGATCGCCGGCGAGCGCGTGCAGTTCCTCGGCATCGGCACGGTCGACGCAGTGGTCGACTTCAAGTCCATCAGTGCCGGCGCCGTTCAAATCGGCGACGACAACAAGTCCGTGGTTGTCACCCTGCCAAGCCCATATGCGATGGAGCCGGTGCTCGACCACGACCAGAGCCACGTCATGAATCGTGATCGTGGCCTGCTCAACCGACTCGGGGGAGTCTTCAACGACAACCCCACCAGCGAGGCAGCGCTGTACGAGGCGGCCATGGACAAAATGGCCGATTCCGCCAGTCAGACCGATCTCATCCAGCGTGCACGGGAGCACACCACGTTCGTGTTGACCGGCATGCTCAAGTCGATGGGCTTCGAGAAGATCGACATCGTGTTCGACCCGTCTGCCGCTGCCATCTGACTTTCACGAGCGATCGTGCGGGTTGCATGATCATGCGTTGTAGCGTATGATCATGCGTCGTGAAGCGAGTCGGCATCGTCGGTGCGTCCGGATACACAGGAGCGGAACTGCTCCGTCTGTGTGCACAGCATCCTGAATTCGAGGTGGTCTACGCGACCGGCGACAGCCAAGCCGGCACGCTGGCCAGCGGTCTGTACCCGAGCCTCGCTGCTCACTATCCCAACCTGGTGTTCGACGAGTTCGATCCGGCGAAGGCCAATGGGCTCGACGTGGTGTTCCTCGGTCTGCCCCACGAGGCGTCGATGGCCTTGGCGCCGCAACTGCACGGCAACGTCGGCTGCCTTGTCGACCTGTCGGCCGCGTTCCGGCTGAAGGACGCCTCCCTCTACCCGACGTGGTACGGGTTCGACCACGACCAACCCGAGCTGTTGGAAGCAGCCGTGTTCGGCCTGCCTGAACTCCACCGCGAGGACTTGAAGGAAGCGACGCTCATCGCCACGCCGGGATGCCATGTCACCGCTGCGACGCTTGCACTCGCGCCGCTGGTCGAAGCAGGTTCAATCGAGCCGAGCGGGGTGATCGTCAACTCGATCACGGGCGTCAGCGGTGCCGGGCGTGCCTTGAAGCACACGTCGTTGTTCTGCACCGTCGACGAGGACGTCAACGCCTACGGATTGCTGGACCATCGCCACACTCCCGAGATCGAGCAGGAGACCGGTGCGCAGGTGCTGTTCACCCCCCATCTGGCTCCGTTGAGCCGCGGCTTGCTGGCCACCTGCTACGCCAAGCCCAGCGGAAACGTGACGACCGCGTCGCTTCTGGCGACACTCGCCGGAAGGTACAGCGGTGAGCCCTTCGTCGTCGTTCGACCCGCATCTCCTTCGACCAAGGCGACGATGGGCAGCAACGTTGCCCACATCACCGCCCGATACGACGAGCGAACCAACACCGTCATCGCCATCTGTGCAATCGACAACCTTGCCAAGGGTGCATCCGGCGGAGCCGTACAAGCTGCCAACGTCGCGCTCGGCATCACCGAAACCGCCGGCCTTGCCACGGTCGGTTTGTATCCGTGAGCACCGCCACCGCCGCCGCTGACCGCGCCGCCACGCTGGTCGAGGCACTGCCGTACATCCGTCGCTTCGCCGACCAGGTGGTCGTCGTCAAGTACGGAGGGAACGCACTGGCCGGAGCATCGCAGGACGATGCCTTGGCGCTCTTCGCTCAAGACATCGTCCTGATGCGACAGGTCGGCATGCGTCCAGTCGTGGTGCACGGCGGTGGTCCACAGATCAGCGACCTCATGACGCGGTTGGGCAAGCAGAGCGAGTTCCGCAACGGACTGCGCGTTACAGACGGGGAGACCGTCGACATCGTCCGCATGGTGTTGATCGGTCAGGTCAACCCGCAGCTCGTCGCTGCGATCAACGTGCACGGTCCCCTCGCAGTCGGCGTATCGGGCGAGGATGCAGGTCTCATCCGCGCCGTCGTTCGCAACGAGGATCTCGGCTTCGTCGGCGATGTCGAGTCGATCAATCCCACGATCCTGAACGCATTGCTCGACGACGAATTCATCCCGGTCGTGGCCACGATCGGTACCGATGCCAACGGTCAGGCGTTCAACATCAACGCCGACACCGTGGCCGGCGCGATTGCCGAGGCGCTCGGCGCGGAGAAGCTGGTCTACCTCACGGACATCGAAGGGCTACGGCGGGTCATCGACGATCCGACCTCGCTGATCCGTCAAACCACACCCGACGAGCTCGAGATGCTGATGTCGGATGGCACGATCGCCGGCGGGATGATTCCCAAGGTCGAGAGCTGTGTCAGCGCTGTGAGGAGTGGAGTTCGGCGCGCCCACATTCTCGACGGCCGTATCGCGCATGTTCTGCTGCTGGAGATCTTCACAGACGAGGGGATTGGGACGATGGTCCAATGAGCTCACACACGTTCGACACGTCGGCCTCGCCGACGATCTGCCCATTCATGCCGGTGTTCGGCGCGCCGCAGGTGATGTTCGTCCGCGGCAGCGGCACGGAGCTGTGGGACAGCGACGGCAAGCGCTACCTCGATTTCCTCGGTGGCCTCGCGGTGATTGCCCTCGGGCATTCCAACCCGCGCATCACCGAAGTGATCTCCGAGCAGGCTGCAACACTGATGCACGTCAGCAACCTGTTCGCGACCGACAGGGTCGCCGAGGCGGCGATCAAGATCAACGCATTGCTCGCGGAGACGACGGGGGTGGTCGGCCAAGTCTTCTTCTGCAACAGCGGCGCAGAGGCGAACGAGACCGCATTGAAATTGGCCCGCAAGTTCGGCGGTCGCGGTCGGCACGGGGTGGTCAGTGCGTTCGGCAGCTTTCACGGGCGCACGCTCGCAGCGCTGGCGGCCACCGGTCAGCCGGCCAAACACGAACCGTTCTTCCCGATGCCCGACGGATTTCGTCATGTGCCCTACAACGACATCGGCGCGCTCGAGGCTTCGATCGACACCACGGTCGCCGCGGTGTTGCTCGAACCGGTGCAGGGCGAGGGTGGTGTGGTGCCGGCCGACGATCAGTACCTGCGCGATGTCCGCACGCTGTGCGACGAGCGTGGACTGCTCTTCATGCTCGACGAGATCCAGACCGGGTTCGGGCGCACCGGCGAATGGTTCGGTTTCCAGCACTCTGGCGTGGTGCCCGACGTGGTCACCATGGCCAAGGCGATGGGCAATGGATTCCCGGTCGGCGCGACGTGGGCGAAGCACGAAGTCGCGGCCGTGTTCCAGCCGGGCGACCACGGAAGCACGTACAGCGGAACGGCCTTGGCGACAGCCGTCGTCAGTGCCGTCATCGACGAGATGCGCCGGATCGACGCCCCGGGTCTGGCCGCCAAGCGCGGGGAGTACTTCAGCGGGCGCTTGAGCGAGGTGCCCGGCATTGCCAGTGTTCGCGGCCGCGGTCTGTTGCTCGCCGCGGAACTGGCTGATGGTCGCGACGCAAAGGTCGCCTACGCCGGCCTTCTCGAACGCGGGCTCGTCGCCAACGCCGTCACCCCAACGTCGCTGCGGTTCGCTCCGCCGCTGACCGTCAGCGAGGCCGAGATCGACGAAGCGATCGCCATCATCTCCATCGGTGACTGAAGTGAGAACGGTCCTGCGATGAGGCATCTGCTCAACATCACGGACTTCACGGCCGAGGAACTCGATCAGGTGTTGCACCTGGCCGAGCGCACCGATCTGCGCCCCGTGCTGGCCGGCTCGGGTGTCGCCCTGATCTTCGAGAAGCCATCGAACCGCACACGACAGTCGATGGAGATGGCGGTGGTGCAGCTCGGCGGGCATCCGGTGTACACGCGCGGCGAGGAGGTCGGCTTCGATGTCCGCGAATCGGTCGAGGACGTCACACGAGTGATGGCCGGCTACCACGAAATGCTGGCTGCGCGCGTCTTCGACCACGCCGTGGTCGAGCGCATGGCGGCCGTGTCGTCTGTTCCCATCGTCAACATGCTCAGCGACTATTCACATCCTCTGCAGGGTCTCGCCGATGTGCTGACGATGCAACAGGTACATGGACCTCTGACCGGTCACACCGTTGCCTACGTCGGTGACTACAACAACGTGGCCCGATCGTTGGCCGAGGCGAGCGTCCTGCTCGGCGCGAATGTCGCTCTCGGATGCCCGGTCGGCTACGACGCACCTGAGACCGAGCTCGAACGCCTGAACCTGCTCGGCGACGGCCGCGTGTCGCAGGTTCACCGCGCCGAGGATGCGGTCGCTGGAGCCCTCGCAGTACACACCGACACGTGGACTTCCATGGGCCAAGAGGCCGAGAAGGACGATCGAAAGCAGGCATTCGAGGGCTACACCGTCACGGAGCAGATGATGTCGCGCGCCGCGCCCGGTCGCCGGCTTCTACCACTGTCTCCCGGCCTACCGGGGATACGAGGTTGCCGCAGAAGTGATCGACGGTCCCCGCAGCCACGTGTTCAAACAGGCTCACAACCGCATGCACGCCGCCCGCGGTGCGCTCGCCTTCCTGATGGGTGTGCGTTGATGGCCAGCAAGGTGCAACGCCAGCAGGTGATCGGCAAGTTGATCGGCAAGCACGCTGTCACCAATCAACCTCAACTCGTCGACATGCTGGCCGACGAGGGGATAGCGGCCACGCAAGCAACCGTCTCGCGCGACCTCGAGGATCTCGGTGCGGTCAAGGTGCGCGTGCCCGGCGGGGAGACTGTGTACGCGATCCCAGAGTACGAGCCGGCGCGAATCGCTCCGGAGGATCAGCTGCGACGGGTGATGGGCGAGTGGGTCGCGGAGGTCAAGGTGTCGTCGAACCTCGTCGTGCTGCGAACTCCACCCGGTTGCGCCCATGTGGTCGCGTCGGCCATCGACCGTTCCGGAATGGCCGGGCTCATCGGCACTGTCGCCGGCGACGACACCTTGATGTGCGTTGCCGACGAGACGTTCGGCGGCCAGGCATTGGCCGACCACCTCCGCGAGTTGGCCGGCCTGTCGTGAGCGACATTCCAACCGGGAAGGCGCTCTGGCACGGCAGGTTCGAGGGTGGACCGTCGGCGGAGCTGATGGCGTTCACCGAGAGCCTGTCGTTCGATCGACGGCTGTGGGCCGATGACATTGCCGGCTCGGTCGCCCATGTGCTGGGGCTCGCACACGTGCAGATCATCTCCGAGTCCGAGGCCGAGTCGATCATCGCCGCACTTGATCGAGTCTCGACCGAGATGGAGACGGGCACATTCGTGTTCGTAGATAGCGACGAAGACATTCACACCGCTGTCGAGCGACGCGTCACCGAACTTGCCGGATCGACCGGCGCCAAGTTGCACACCGGCCGTAGTCGCAACGACCAGGCGGCCACAGATGTCCGGCGATGGATGATGCGCGAGCTCATGACCATCGCCAAGCGAATCGTCGAGTTGCAGGGTGTCCTGCTCGATCGATCACGTGCGGCGGGCGACGTGTACCTACCCGGCTACACGCATCTTCAGCGTGCGCAACCCGTGCTGTTGGCGCATCACCTTCTGGCCCACGGGTGGGCGCTGGGGCGCGACGTCGAGCGAATTCTCGAGGTACTGGAACGCGTCGACGTTTCGCCACTCGGTGCCGGGGCGCTCGCCGGTTCGTCGTTGCCGCTCGATCCTGACTTCACGGCGCGCAAGCTCGGCTTCTCGGCGCGGTTCGAGAACTCGCTCGATGCAGTTGGCTCGCGCGACCACATCGCCGAAGCCCTGTTCGCGCTGGCGATGGTCGCGATCGATCTGTCGCGCATCGGCGAGGAGTTCGTGCTGTGGACGACCGAGGAGTTCGGCTTCGCCCGACTGGACGACGCGTACGCCACGGGGTCGTCGATGTTGCCGCAGAAGAAGAACCCGGACATCGCGGAGTTGGCGAGAGGCAAGGGTGGCCGGCTGATCGGCAACCTCACCGGCTTCCTCGCGACCATGAAGGGTCTGCCGCTGAGCTACAACCGCGACTACCAAGAGGACAAGGAGCCGTTGTTCGACTCGATCGACCAGGTCCGCCTCGCTCTTGGCGCTGTGACGGGAATGATTGCCACCGCCACATGGGTCCCGGAACGGATGCAGGCTGCTGCCGACGCCGAGGCGACGTCCGCTACCGATCTCGCCGAGTGGTTGGTTCAGCGTGGTACTCCGTTCCGCGAGGCGCACGCCATCATCGGCACCCTTGTTCGGCGTGCCCTGGCCGGGGAAGGGTCGTTGCGGTCGCTGGTCGAAGCCGATCCGCTACTCGGTCCCGACGCTGCTGCTCTCGTCGCGCCCGGCATATCGGTGCGTCGTCGAATCACGCCAGGCGGCGCCGGTCCCGTCCCCGTTGCCGCGCAGCTGGAGCGGTTCGCCGTGCATCTCGATCGGCTGCGCGCCGCGGTCGCGTGAAGCGGCTACCCCAACGCTTCTTCGAGCGACACTCGACCGAGGTCGCGCCGGACCTTCTCAACAAGCTGTTCGTCGTCGGCGGGGTTTCCGGCCGGATCACCGAGGTCGAGGCGTACAGCTCCGACGATCCTGCGGCACACACGTATCGAGGGCGCACGAAGCGCAACGAGGTGATGTACGGCTCAGCCGGTCGTCTGTACGTGTATTTCGTCTACGGCATGCACTATTGCGTCAACGTCGTCACAGGCCCGCAGAACGATGGTCAGGCGGTTCTGATCCGCTCCGTGATCATCGACGGTGTCGACCCGAAGCGGACCAACGGTCCGGCCAAGCTGTGCCTGCACCTCGGCATCGACATGGCCCTGAACGGTACGCAAGCAAACATCGTCGACGACGGTGTGAAACCGCCCGACGCACCACTCGTCGGTCCGAGAATCGGCATCACGAAGGCGGTGGATTGGCCTCGCCGCTGGCGCGTCGGTTGACCCGGTGCCGGCAGATAGGGGCGCGCCAGACGGCAGGCCCTGAATGGTGTGCGGATTCCATCGAGGGAGCTGGCAACATGGACGACGTATGGATCTGCTTGCCGAACTCGATGCCCGCGGGCTCATTCACGACACCACCGACCGCGAGATGCTGGCCGCCCGACTCGACGAGGGCAACATCGGGTTGTACATCGGCTTCGACCCCACGGCTGACTCGCTGCATGTGGGTCACCTCGTCGGCCAGTTGTTCATGCGTCGATTCCAGCTCGCAGGCCATCGACCATTTCCGCTGGCTGGCGGTGCGACAGGCATGGTCGGAGATCCTGGTGGACGTAGTGAGGAACGCAACCTGCTCGACAACGACACCCTCCGGCACAACGTCGAGCGCATCAAGGTCCAGCTGACCAAGTTGCTCGACTTCGAGCCCGGTCCGTATCAGGCAACGTTGGTCAACAACGCAGACTGGACGCACCCGATCACGATGCTCGAGTTCCTCCGCGACGTCGGCAAGCACTTCACGGTCAACCAGATGATGGCGAAGGACTCTGTCCGCTCGCGGATCGAGAGCGAGCACGGGATCTCGTACACCGAGTTCAGCTACATGTTGTTGCAGGCCAACGACTTCCGTCACCTCTACGAGCATCACGATGTCGAGTTGCAGGCCGGCGCCTCCGATCAATGGGGCAACATCGTTGCCGGTGTCGAGCTGATACGGCGCCGGCTCGGTGCGCAGGCGTACGCGATGACTCATCCGCTGATGACGAAGAGCGACGGGGCCAAGTTCGGCAAGTCGGTCGGTGGATCGGTGTGGCTCGACCCGAAACGCACATCGCCATATCAATTTCGCCAGTTCTGGGTGCAGTGCGACGACGACATGGTCGGCACGTACCTCAAGATGCTGTCGATGCGCCCGCTCGACGAGATCGACGAGTTGATTGCACAGCAGGCCGCGTCGCCCGAGCGGCGCGTGGCGCAACGCGCCCTCGCAGATGAGATCACCACGCTGGTCCACGGCCAGGACGCGGCTGCAGCGGCTCGGGAGGCCGCCGAGGTGCTGTTCGGGGCAGATCCCGCCGGCGCTTCGCAGGCCGCGCTCGAGACGGTTGCAGCCGAAGTTCCACGCGTCGTGCTCCCGGCTTCGCTCGACGGCGTCCGCGTCCACGAACTGCTGGTGACAGCCGGTATCGCCAAGTCCAACGGCGAAGTGACGCGCCTTCTCACGCAAGGCGCGGTCCGTGCCGGAAATCGCGTGCTCGGCTGCTGACGGTCTGCTGACAGCATCGGACCTGCTCAGAGGACAGTTCCTACTCCTTCGCAAGGGCAAGCGCGACTTCGTCGTCGGAAAATCTTTGACGGAAGGTTGACGCTTTCATCCCTGCTAGATAGTGTTGCTACTCGCCTCGCACGGCCGTTCCGGTGTGCGAGGCCAGGCACCAACAGAGGGTTTCGGCTCCTGCGTGCCGCGCTACGACATCGTACTTGTACCTTGTCTCGGCTCCTTGAAAACGGAAGAGAAGACTGAACGCCAATGCGGGCAGCGATGGAACCTCACCTCATCTTCGGATGTGATGTGGGTCTAGACGCTGTCTTGTCAATTCAAAAGTCGCCCGGGTCCCAACCCGGAGCGCAAATCAAAAAAGTCAGATGAGTGCTATCAACACAGGTTTTTCCCCTGTGATGCACTCAGCTCAAAACAGATCGCGTCGAGCAAGATCCTGGGGGAGTCAAATCCTTCGGTTGATGGCTCGGCCCGGTTTTTGTTGGAGAGTTTGATCCTGGCTCAGGACGAACGCTGGCGGCGTGCTTAACACATGCAAGTCGAACGAGATCCATTCAGTAGCAATACTGATGAAGATCTAGTGGCGAACGGGTGCGTAACACGTGAGGAACTTGTCCCGGTCTCTGGGATAACAGTTGGAAACGACTGCTAATACCGGATGACGTCGGAACTTCGCATGGAGTACTGACGAAAGGGTTACTGGATCGGGAGAGCCTCGCGGCCTATCAGCTTGTTGGTGGGGTAATGGCCTACCAAGGCATCGACGGGTAGCTGGTCTGAGAGGATGATCAGCCACACTGGGACTGAGACACGGCCCAGACTCCTACGGGAGGCAGCAGTGGGGAATCTTGCACAATGGGCGAAAGCCTGATGCAGCAACGCCGCGTGCGGGAAGAAGGCCCTCGGGTTGTAAACCGCTTTCAGAAGGAACGAAACTGACGGTACTTTCAGAAGAAGGTGCGGCCAACTACGTGCCAGCAGCCGCGGTGACACGTAGGCACCAAGCGTTGTCCGGATTTATTGGGCGTAAAGAGCTCGTAGGCGGTTCAGTAAGTCGGGTGTGAAAACTTTGGGCTTAACCCAAAGCGTGCATCCGATACTGCTGTGACTTGAGTACGGTAGGGGAGCGGGGAATTCCTAGTGTAGCGGTGAAATGCGCAGATATTAGGAGGAACACCGGTGGCGAAGGCGCCGCTCTGGGCCGAAACTGACGCTGAGGAGCGAAAGCATGGGTAGCAAACAGGATTAGATACCCTGGTAGTCCATGCCGTAAACGTTGGGCACTAGGTGTGGGTTCCAACCAACGGAATCCGCGCCGTCGCTAACGCATTAAGTGCCCCGCCTGGGGAGTACGGCCGCAAGGTTAAAACTCAAAGGAATTGACGGGGGCCCGCACAAGCAGCGGAGCGTGTTGCTTAATTCGATGCTACGCGAAGAACCTTACCTGGGCTTGACATGTGGGGAAAAGCACTAGAGATAGTGTGTCCTTCGGGGCCTCACACAGGTGGTGCATGGCTGTCGTCAGCTCGTGTCGTGAGATGTTGGGTTAAGTCCCGCAACGAGCGCAACCCTTATTCTATGTTGCCAGCGGATTATGCCGGGGACTCGTAGAAGACTGCCGGGGTCAACTCGGAGGAAGGTGGGGACGACGTCAAGTCATCATGCCCCTTATGTCCAGGGCTGCAAACACGCTACAATGGCCGGTACAAAGGGCTGCTAACTCGCGAGAGCCAGCGAATCCCGTAAAGCCGGTCTCAGTTCGGATTGGAGGCTGCAACTCGCCTCCATGAAGCTGGAGTTGCTAGTAATCCCGGATCAGCACGCCGGGGTGAATACGTTCCCGGGCCTTGTACACACCGCCCGTCACACCACGAAAGTCGGCAACACCCGAAGCCGGTGGCCTAACCCGTAAGGGGAGGAGCCGTCGAAGGTGGGGTCGGTGATTGGGGTGAAGTCGTAACAAGGTAGCCGTACCGGAAGGTGCGGCTGGATCACCTCCTTTCTAAGGAGAACAGTTCAATCGTTGGTAGGCATTCGTCCTACCCGGTTCGAACCACTCCCAGTTGGTGCATTGGTGGGTAAGTCGAAATGGCAGGTCAATCGCAGGATTCGTCCTCTTGGCATGCCGGCTCGACGAGCTTTGTCTTCTCTTCCGTTTTGAGGGAGTCGACCCATTTGGGTCACTGACCCCTCGGCGATGGCATGGAGCTCGCGCTCCCGCTGCCCGCGGTGTGCCCTGCACGACCGACTCTGCCAATGACCCTTCGTCCGAGTGACGTCGAGTGTCAGGTAGTCATCGTGTGTGCGGCCCCGTTCGCTGCCCTTTGAGAACTGCAGAGCAAGCACGAGCATCTTTGTTCTTCCAAGCTACAAAGAGCCAACGGTGGATGCCTTGGCGCCAAGAACCGATGAAGGACGTGAGTGACTGCGAAAAGCTGCGGGGAACCGTCTACTAGGTTTTGATCCGCAGATGTCCGAATGGGGAAACCCAGCACTCGTCATGGAGTGTTACCCCGGTCTGAATACATAGGACCGGAGGAGGGAACCGGGGGAATTGAAACATCTCAGTACCCCGAGGAAAGGAAAGCAACCGCGACTCCCTTAGTAGCGGCGAGCGAAAAGGGAAGAGACTAAACCGTGTCAGTGTCAAGCCTGGTGGCGTTGCTGACGCGGTGTTGTGGGACCATGAGATACAGCACCTGATGTATCACGAAGTTAACAAGTTGCTGTGTAGAAGAACGGCTCTGGAAAGGCCGGCCGCAGTGGGTAATAGCCCCGTATTCGAAACACACGCAACCTTCGCATGTAATCCCAAGTAATGCCGAGACCGAGAAAATCGGCATGAATCTGTGGGGACCACCCCATAAGTCTAAGTATTCCTTGGCGACCGATAGTGAACTAGTACCGTGAGGGAAAGGTGAAAAGCACCCCGGGAGGGGAGTGAAATAGTACCTGAAACCGTTGGTTTACAAACAGTCAGAGTGTCGTTTCCGTAAGGAAGCCACGATGGCGTGCCTTTTGAAGAATGAGCCTGCGAGTTACGGTATGTGGCAAGGTTAACCAGTGATGGGGAGCCGAAGCGAAAGCGAGTCTGAATAGGGCGTTAGAGTCGCATGCTGTAGACCCGAAGCCAAGTGATCTATCCATGGCCAGGCTGAAGCGGGGGTAAGACCCCGTGGAGGGCCGAACACACGTCAGTTGAAAATGGCGGTGATGAGCTGTGGATAGGGGTGAAAGGCCAAACAAACTTGGTGATAGCTGGTTCTCCTCGAAATGCATTTAGGTGCAGCGTTGCATGTTCAGTCTCGGAGGTAGAGCACTGGATGGGTAAGGGGGCCTACAAGCTTACCAACCCCAGCCAAACTCCGAATGCCGAGACTCCAGAGTGCAGCAGTGAGACCACGGGGGATGAGCTTCGTTGGTCGAAAGGGAAACAGCCCAGACCATCATCTAAGGCCCCTAATTCAGGACTAAGTGGAAAACGATGTGGGACTGCTTAGACAGCCAGGAGGTTGGCTTAGAAGCAGCCACCCTTGAAAGAGTGCGTAACAGCTCACTGGTCGAGTGGTCCTGCGCGGACAATTTAACGGGGCTCAAGTCCTGAGCCGAAGATATGGATTCGTACGCAAGTACGAGTGGTAGAGGAGCGTCGATGGTGCAGTGAAGCGGCGGGATGACCCGACGTGGAGCGCCATCGAGTGAGAATGCAGGCATGAGTAGCGAGAGAGGGGTGAGAAACCCCTCCGCCGAAAGCCCAAGGGTTCCTGGGGAAGGCTAATCCTCCCAGGGTAAGTCGGGAGCTAAGGCGAGGCCGCAAGGCGTAGTCGATGCACAACAGGTTGATATTCCTGTACTGCCGTGTCCGCGCCAAGTCCAAGATCGACAACATGGGGGCTGCCTTCGGGCGATCCCATCGAGTTGGTGGCGGATAGCTGGAGGGGGACGCAGAAGGATAGGTGAACCGGGGCGATGGTAGACCCCGGGTAAGCGTGTAGGAGGGTCCCGATGAGAGTTGGGGCCAGTAACTCTGAGACGTGATGCCGAGTCGATTCAGACGAAGTCATCAATTCCATACTGTCAAGAAAAGCCCAACAGTAAGTTGACACGGCACCCGTACCCCAAACCGACACAGGTGGGCGGGTAGAGAATACCAAGGCGATCGGGAGAACTATGGTTAAGGAACTCGGCAAATTACATCCGTAACTTCGGGAGAAGGATGACCCCATTAGCGTGACGAGATTTACTCTCCGAGCGTGAGAGGGTGGCACAGACCAGGGGGTAGCGACTGTTTACCAAAAACACAGCAGCGTGCGAAGCCGTAAGGCGCTGTATACGCTGTGACGCCTGCCCAATGCTGGAAGGTCACGGGGAATGGTTAGTCGTAAGGCGAAGCTATGAACCTAAGCCCCAGTGAATGGCGGCCGTAACTATAACGGTCCTAAGGTAGCGAAATTCCTTGTCGGGTAAGTTCCGACCTGCACGAATGGCGTAACGACTTCCCCACTGTCTCAACCATAGACCCGGCGAAATTGAAGTACGAGTAAAGATGCTCGTTTGCTGCGGAAGGACGGAAAGACCCCATGGACCTTCACTACAACTTGATATTGAGTTTTGACCTGCATTGTGTAGGATAGGTGGGAGACTTGGAAGCAGTGGCGCTAGCCATTGTGGAGTCATCGTTGAAATACCACCCTGTGTATGTTGGGACTCTAACCTGGGTCCATTATCTGGATCAGGGACAGTGTCAGGCGGGTAGTTTGACTGGGGCGGTCGCCTCCTAAAATGTAACGGAGGCGCCCAAAGGTTCCCTCAGGCTGGTTGGCAATCAGCCGTCGAGTGCAATGACACAAGGGAGCTTGACTGCGAGACTGACAGGTCAAGCAGGTGCGAAAGCAGGGCATAGTGACCCGGCCATCACGTGTGGAAGTGTGGTCGCTCAACGGATAAAAGGTACCCTGGGGATAACAGGCTAATCTTTCCCAAGAGTCCATATCGACGGAAAGGTTTGGCACCTCGATGTCGGCTCATCGCATCCTGGGGCTGAAGCAGGTCCCAAGGGTTGGGCTGTTCGCCCATTAAAGCGGTACGCGAGCTGGGTTCAGAACGTCGTGAGACAGTTCGGTCCCTATCCTCCGCAGCCATAGGAATATTGAGGAAGGCTGTCCCTAGTACGAGAGGACCGGGACGGACGGAGCTCTGGTGTGTCTGTTGTCTTGCCAAAGGCACGGCAGATTAGCCACCTCCGGAAGGGATAACTGCTGAAAGCATCTAAGTAGGAAACCCGTTCCAAGATAAGTATTCCCATGCGGTTAACGCAGTAAGGCCCGTGACGAGACCATCACGTTGATAGGCCGGAGGTGTACACGCGGTAACGCGTTCAGCCGACCGGTACTAATCGGCCGAGGGCTTGGATTTACACAATGCTCGTGCTTGCTCTGGAGTGCTCGGAGGGCACCGCTGGATCTACGGATCCGCGGACCCATCCTTGACAAATAGATTTCGGTGGCTATAGCGGCAGGGTCACACCCGTTCCCATCCCGAACACGGAAGTTAAGACTGCCAGCGCCGATGGTACTTGGGGGTAGACCCCCTGGGAGAGTAGGACGCCGCCGGATTTCTCAGAACGAACGCCCCTTTCGGGGGGCGTTCGTTCGCGTTTTGGCCCGGCTTTGCTCTGCGATGAGAGATGAGCCGCCGGGGGCCGCATGTCTCTCATCTCGTTCCGACCTGCCGCCGGCGCGATGAGATGTTTGCGGTCAGGGAGGGCTCATCTCTCATCGCCGGGTTGGCCAGATTGGACCTAGGCTCGAATACCTATGCCGTACGACCGACGCCCATCAGACTCCGGCCGTCCGCAGCGATCCGGCCCCCCGGCAGGCCGCAGTTCGAGCTCAGGTCGCAGCTCGAGCTCAGGCGCCTCCGGCGCAAGACGCACCGGCCCTCGGCCGGCGACGCCAGGCAAGTCCCGTGGCGATGGCGCGCCGAGCGACAGGCCACGTCGCGACTACGACTCCAATGATCGACCGAGACGCGATGGTCCTTCCACCGGGCGGCCGGCTGGGCGTTCGTACGGCGGAACAACTACCGGCAGCAGTGGACGTAGCAGCGCGCCGAGGCGCGATGGTCCACGCCCGGGGGCTGGACGCGACGAACCGCGACGCTACGACAACGACGGCCGCCGCAGCGGCGCCCCCGCCACGAAATTCGGCGCGACGGGACCCTCGAGCCGTGCCTACCGAGGACGGCGATCGTCCACGTCGCTACGACCCTTCACGACCACGCACCCAATCGGGCGCCTCAGCCCGGTGCACGACCAGGCGGAAGTCGCGATCGGGTGCCACCGCGGCGGGTCGAGCCGCAGCGCACTGCGGCCCAGATCCGATCGATGGAGGTCAAGGCTGCTCGAGGCCCGCGCGAGCCTCGTCAACAGGCCGAACCACCACCGTGGGAACGCGAACAGTGGGTCGATGACGGTCCGCTGCGGTCTGCTGCGCGCAAGGCAGCGGCACGAGCCCAGCGTCCGGAGACCGCCGCTCGGGGGAACGGCGACCCCAGAATCGTCGAGGGGCAGTCAAAGCCGGCCCGCCGCAGGAAGTCGTCCGATCTCGCACCGGAAGTCGCAGAGGAGCTCACCAAGGCAGCTCCCGCGGCACGTGCTGCGAAGTACCGCGAGCGCCTGACGACTGCCGCGGACGCCTTGGATCGGGGCCGCTACGACGATGCCCGACGGATGGTGCAACCCGTGTTGCGTGACCTGCCGGAGATGGCGTTCGGCCATGAGATCGCAGGGCTGGCGTTCTACCGCACCGGACAGTGGCGCAAGGCTGCTGCTGAATTGGAAGTTGCCCGCCAGCTGGACCGGTCGCTGAACCACCATGCCGTGTTGGCCGACTGCTACCGGGCATTGAAGCGTTACGACCTCGTCGACCAGTTGTGGCTGGAGTTGCGCGAAGGATCACCCGAGCCGGCGCTGATGGCCGAGGGTCGCATCGTGGCCGCCGGGGCGCTCGCCGACCAGGGCAACCTCAAGGGCGCGCTGAAGCTGATGGAACGTGCCGGCGATGCGCCGAAGAAGGTGCGCGACCACCATCTACGGCAGTGGTACGTGCTGGGAGACTTGCACGACCGATCGGGCGACATCATCAAAGCTCGGCGTCTCTTCGGCATGATCTACGAGATCGACCCGCAGTTCGCGGATGTCACCGATCGGCTGCGCGGCCTCGGCCGATAGGCACGGTCCTGCGGCTCCGGAGACTCTGTCACACCCCGCTGCTACGTTCGTCGGTACGGCTTCCCCCGAACAATTCACCCAGAGCGCCGGCAACGGCGCGTCGGAGGTCGTCCATCATGAACGTTGTCTTTCTGCAAGGTCGCCTGTCGAGCGACCCAGTGATCCGGGAACTCTCATCCGGTAGTCGCCTGCTGTCGTTGGAGGTGACAACGTCGACCGACGACGGCACGGCCAACGTGCCGGTCGCCTGGTTCGACCCGCCAACGATTCCCGATTGGGGGGCCGGCGTCGACGTGGTGGTGCGCGGCGTCGTCAAGCGTCGCTTCTATAGAGGTCCTGCGGGTACTCAGGCCCGAACCGAGGTCGTGGCGATCGAGGTGTGCGAGGTGACCAAGCGTCGTCAGGCGCAACGATTGCTCGAGCATGCCGTCAGTGCGCTCGGCGCTACCTAGACTGTGGCGGGCCCGCGATGGGTCGTGAACCAATTTCGAGGAGTCTCGTGGACGTGTCCACTCTGCTCGGCGCCGACGCCGAGATGTTGTTGAGCCATGTGTGTGCCGGTGTGACCCGCGATCAGTTGATGCTCGCCGGCCCTGATTTTCTCGATCGCTCACTGGCCATGTCGGATCGTTCGCCGGCCGTGCTGCGCAGCCTTGGTCAGCTCTACGGCCACGGTCGGCTGGCCAACACCGGGTATCTGTCGATCTTGCCGGTCGACCAGGGCATCGAGCACTCTGCGGCATCTTCGTTTGCTCCTAACCCGTTGTACTTCGATCCGGCCAACATCGTCGAACTCGCGATCGAAGGTGGTTGCAACGCCGTTGCGACAACCTTCGGTGTGCTCGGCGCCGTCAGCCGCAAGTACGCCCACCGCATCCCCTTCATCGTCAAGATCAATCACAACGAACTGCTGACGTATCCGAACAAAGCCGATCAGGTGATGTTCGGAACCGCTCGCCAGGCGTTCGACCTGGGCGCGTCGGGGATCGGTGCGACGATCTACTTCGGATCCGACAACAGCACTCGGCAGCTGCAAGAGGTGTCGAAGGCGTTCAAGGAGGCACACGATCTCGGCATGTACACGGTGCTGTGGTGTTACACGCGCAACAACGCCTTCAAGGTCGATGGGGTCAACTACGAAGTGTCCGCCGATCTCACCGGGCAGGCAAACCATCTCGGCGTGACCATCGAGGCCGACATCATCAAGCAGAAGCTGCCGGAGAACAACGGTGGGTACAACGCCCTCAGCGGGTTGGGCACCAGTTCGTACGGCAAGACCAATCAGTTGGTCTACGACAAGCTGACGACTGACCACCCCATCGATCTCGCTCGTTGGCAGGTCGTCAACTGCTACATGGGCCGCATCGGCCTGATCAACAGCGGTGGCGAGAGCAAGGGCGACGCGGACTTGGCCGCGGCCGTGCGCACGGCTGTCATCAACAAACGCGCCGGCGGGCAGGGCTTGATTTCCGGACGCAAGTCGTTCCAGCGGCCGATGGCAGAGGGCGCCGCGTTGCTACACGCCATTCAGGACGTGTACCTCGACGCTGCGATCACTGTCGCCTGAATCGCCTCATCCGGCGACATCGAGGGGCCGCATCACCAAGCCGGTTCGCAGCTTCGGTGTGAAGAACGTCGACTTCGGTGGCATCAACAGTCGCTCGATGGCAGTTCGCCGAATTTCGTCGATGCCGGTCGGACGAATCAGTACCGCCGCGTCGGCACCTCCCGCGGACAGTAGGTCGACGACGTTCTGCACCCCGTGCTGATAGCTGACACCGATCGGCTCTCCTTGCGAGTTCGCCAGACCGTCGAGGGCGTGCTCGAGGTAGGCGCCGTCGAGAGCGCGGACTCCGGCAAAGGCATCCGGGCGAGGTGTCAACCACACTCCGTTGCCATCGGGGCGGACCAGGCACATGGCACCGCGATCGATCGCCTCTGCCGCGAACCGAGCGGTCACGGGACCGGCGTCGGTCGAATCGCAGCACGCCGCCAGATGGGCTTCGAGAACCTCCGCCGACGTGCCGCGGTACACCCGGTGGATCGCGTCGATGCTGAGTTGCTCGTCGACGAGTTCGGCGACGTAGGTCATCGTCAGCTCCGCGTCAGTGTCGACTCGACCGGTGGCCGCACGGATCTCGTCGCGATAGGTACGGCTGATCGCGTAGCGATGGTGACCGTCGGCGATCAGAACCGAATTGGCGGCCACCGCGTCGCTGATGGCGGTGATTCGAGCCGGGTCCGTGATCCGCTCGACACGATGCACCACGGCGTTCTCGTCGGTGCATTGGCCAACAGACTCACCAGGCTCGACGAGGAGATCGCTGAGCCCGACCGTCAGCGACAGGCCCCAGACAGGCGACAGGTTGCAGCGTGTCGCTCTGGTGAGGTCGAGCCGGTCTGTCTTTGCCTTGGGCGTCGTTCGTTCGTGCGGCAGTACACCACTTGCCCCTTCATCGACGACCTCGAGCGCTCCGACGACACCAACGGTGTTTCGGCGGCGTCCCGTTTCGTCGGTGAACTCCATGCGATACAGGGTCAATGTCGGCGACGCATCGAGTTGCAGCACGCCGTCGCGGAGCCACGAGTCCAGCCGGTCGCCGGCGCGCTCGTATCGATCGGCACCGTCGCGATCGAGGGGGACGTCGACTGCGACGATGTTGTGGTCGTGGCGCGAGAGCAGCGAGTCGACGTCGGCGATCGACAGCACATCGTATGGTGGCGCGACCACATCGTCGAGTGGCTCGTCGCCTGAGTAGCGGAGCGCGGCGAACGGTTCGAATCGTGGCACCCGCACAGGTTGCCATCTGGCATGCCAACATGCCAGGTATGCAACAACTCGACGAGCCATGTGTCGTCCTCTGCGATCTCGACGGTGTGGTCTGGTTGGCTCACGAGCCGATTCCCGGCTCGGTGCGAGGCGATTGCCGACCTCCGCGCAGCCGGGCACCGGGTGCTGTTCGTGACCAACAACTCGTCCGCCCGAGTCGAGGTGCAGGAGGCCTCGCTCGCAGCCATCGGCATCCCGGCCGAGGGAGATGTGCTGACCTCGGCCAACGCCGCAGCATTGCTGTTGGAGCGCGGCGAGCGAGTCCTGATCTGCGGAGGCGAAGGGGTCGTCGAAGCGGTGCTCGGCCGTGGCGCACACGTCGTCGACGCCGACAGCGACGACGATCCCGTCGATGCGGTCGTGGTGGGCTTTCACCGAAACTTCGACTACGACGAGATGTCGTGGGCCAGCCGCGCGGCTCGAAATGGAGCGCGGTTGATCGGGACCAACGACGACGCGACGTACCCGACTCCTGACGGACCGATCCCAGGCGGAGGCGCGATTCTCGCCTCGATCGTCACGGCGTCGGGTGTCGTGCCCATCGTCGCCGGCAAGCCACACCAGCCGATGGCGGATCTGATACGAGCCACGATCGGTGAAGCCGCGGCAATCAGAGCGGTGATGGTGGGGGACCGACCCGAGACCGACGGACTGATGGCCGCAACCCTGGGGTGTCGCTACGCGCATGTCGAGTCCGGCATTTCGCCGGCGGGCACCACGGTGCGACCGACCCCTGATCTGATCGCCGCGAACCTCGCAGGTGTGGCAAAGGTCCTGATCGGCGAGGGTGTCGCGAGCGATAGGCTTCGCTCATGAAAGGTCCCGCACTACTCAAGCGTTTGATCGACGACGGAATGCAGTTCGGCGAGATGTCGCAGAAGAAGGCAGAGAAGATCGTCGACGATTTCGTCAAGGCCGGCGAATTGCATCGCAAGGATGCGAAAGAAGCCGTCCAACATCTTGTCGAGCGCGGTCGAGCCACGACCGAGCATTTCATCGCACTGGTCCAGGCAGAGATCGCCAAGCAACTCGGCACCTTCGGTATTCGTCTCGACGACATCGAAAGTCGCGTCGAGGAAGTCGCCGCAAACCTCGGCCTCGGATCCAAGAAGGCGCCGGCCGCGAAGAAAGCGACGACCACGGCGGCAGCTGGGCCATCTGGCGTTGCCAAGGTCGCGACTCGCAAGGCTCCGGCGAAGAAGGCGGCCGCCAAGAAAGCTCCGGCCAAGAAGGCCCCGCCAAGAAGGCTCCTGCCAAGAAGGCTCCGGCGAAGAAGGCCACAGCCAAGAAGGCTCCGGCCAAGAAGGCCGCAGCCAAGAAAGCTCCTGCGAAGAAGTAGTTCGTGGGGCGGCGCCTGCGGCTGGATACAGACATGGTGCGCCGCGGCTTGGTGCTCAGCCGGACCGAGGCCGCGCACGCCATCGACGCGCGCCTGGTGCTCGTCAACGGTTCTGTTGCCGACAAGGCAGCGCGACTCGTCGATCGAGGCGATGCGGTGGTGTTGCAGGGACCCCCGTCGCGATTTGTCAGCCGTGGTGGCGACAAGCTGGCCGCCGCGCTCCATGCATTCGACATCGATGTCACGGGGCTACGGGTGCTCGATGCCGGAGCGTCGACCGGTGGTTTCACCGATTGCCTCCTGCAGTGCGGCGCGGCGCACGTGGTCGCGGTCGACGTCGGTCATGGTCAGTTGCATCCCAAGATCCGCGAAGATCAACGCGTCACGGTGCTCGAGCGATTTCATGTCCGTGATCTGACTGCCGGCGCCATCGGTGGCGAGGTTGATCTCGTCGTAGCCGATCTGTCGTTCATCTCGATCATCCGCGTGCTCCCGACGCTGCTCAGTGTTGGTCGGCCGGCGAGTGAGTTGGTGCTGCTCGTCAAGCCGCAGTTCGAAGCCGGCAAGGCAGAGGTCGATCGGGGCAGCGGAGTGATTCGCGACCCACTGATTCATCAGCGTGTCTGCGACGAGGTTTCGGCGGCGCTGGTCGCGCACGGGTGCGATGTGCTCGGTTGGATCGACTCGCCGATCACGGGCGCCCAGGGCAACCGCGAGTTCCTTGTGCATGCACGTGCCGGTCGGCCAGGATCTGCACCATGACCGACGTGCTGCTGGTGGCCCACCACGACAGGGTGGAGGCCGCAGCGCTGGCGAGGCTGGCCGCCACCTGGTTGGGCGAGCATGGTCATTCGGCGTGGATGACCCCGGAAGATGCCGAGCCATTGGAGTTGCTCGATCTGGTCAGCGAACGCCGACCGGAGTCCGCGGGCTTGGCGTTGAGCCTGGGCGGCGATGGCACGATGCTGCGGACAGTCAAGATGCTCGGCGGCTCCGGGGTGCCGATCATCGGTGTCAACATCGGGTTGCTCGGCTATCTCACCGAGGTCGAGCCACCGGCGCTCACTGCGGCCCTCGAACGGTGGAATGCCGGGTCGGATGCCGGCGAGTGGCGGATCGAGGAGCGGATGATGCTGGACGCCACGCTGCGTCGCGCCGGTGCCTCATCGGAGATGTGGACCGCGTTGAACGAGGCGGTGGTCGAGAAGCAGGAAGCCGGGCACACCGTGCGACTATTGGTGCGCATCGATGGCGCCCCCTTCACGTCCTATGCCGCCGACGGATTGATCATCGCCACACCCACGGGCTCGACCGCGTACTCGCTGTCGGCGCGAGGTCCCGTGGTGTCGCCCAAGCATCGAGCGCTGCTGCTGACACCGGTGTCGCCGCACATGCTGTTCGATCGTTCGTTGGTGCTCGATCCGGACGAGCAGGTCGAGATCGAGGTCATCGGCGGGCGGCCGGCAACGTTGTCGATCGATGGTCAGAGCGCGACCAGTCTCGTCGAGGGTGACACGGTGGTGGTGCGCGCGTCCGCTTCGGTGGCGCGCTTCGTGCGCTTCGGCGAACGGCGTTTCCATCAGATCTTGAAGACGAAGTTCGGCTTGTCGGACCGCTGAGATGCTGCACGAACTGCACATCGAATCGATGGGTGTCATCGAGACCCTTGACCTGGTACTGCTGCCCGGCTTGACGGCCTTCACCGGCGAGACAGGTGCAGGCAAGACCATGCTCGTCGAGGCGATCAACCTCCTGGTCGGTGGGCGTGCGGATCCAGCGATCGTGCGCACGGGAGCATCCGAGGCACGCGTCGAGGGTCGGTTCGTCGTCGGTGACGAGGAGTATGTGGTTTCCAGGGTCATCCCGGCCGACGGCCGCTCGCGCGCCTATGTCAACGGCCGGCTGGCGACGGCCGCGACCTTGGCCGAGTTGGGTGTGCGTACCGTCGATCTACACGGTCAGCACGCGCACCAGAGCCTGCTGTCAACGGCAGCGCAACGCGACGCTCTCGACCGCTTCTGCTCGACGGACCTCGAGCCGCTGCGATCGGCACGCGCCCGATTGACGGAGATCGATGCGTCGCTCGCGGCACTGGGGGGCGACCATCGATCACGCGCGAGAGAGGTCGACCTGCTGAGATTCCAGGTCGGCGAACTCGCCGCGGCCGGAATCACTTCGTCGGACGAGGACGCACGTCTGACCGTCGAGGAGGATTCCCTCGCCGACGCTGCAGCACACCGCGAGGCCGGCCAAGTCGCTCTCACGGCTCTGGTCGACGGCCCGGGCGATACCGGAAGTCGACCGGCGACCGACGGCCTCGGCGAGGCCATCCACGCGCTGGCCGGCCGAGCACCGTTCGACGACTTCAGCGCCCGTCTGCAGGCGCTTGCCGCAGATATGGCCGACGTCGGGCGCGACCTACGCGTCCACACCGAAGGCTTGGAGGAGAACCCCGAACGTCTCGCAGAGATTCGCGAGCGCCGACAACTCCTGCGCGACATGCGCCGCAAGTACGGCGACTCTCTCGAGGATGTGATCGCGTTCCAAGCGGAAGCAGAAGAGCGGCTGTCCGAATTGGAGAGCTACGAACAGCGCGTTGCGACCTTGGAGCGCGAGCGTGACGTCGCCGTTCGCGCCGAACGCGAAGCCGCACAACACGTCGCAGCGGTACGCCGGGCCGGTGCCGCGAACCTGGCGACAGCTGTTCGCAAGGTTGTTCGATCGCTCGCGATGCCGCACGCCGAGGTGGGGATCACGGTTGGCGACGAGGCGCCCGGCGACGACGTCACGTTCTTGATCGCGGCCAACCCTGGACTGGCCCTGTTGCCGCTGTCACGTGTCGCCAGCGGCGGAGAATTGGCGCGCACGATGCTCGCCCTGCGGCTGGTGTTGACCGAAGCCCCGGAGACTCTGGTGTTCGACGAGGTCGACGCCGGAATCGGTGGCTCGGCGGCGACCGCGGTTGCCGAGTCTCTTGCTCGCCTCGGACGACGTCACCAAGTCATGTGCGTCACCCACCTCGCCCAGGTTGCGGCACTCGCCGACAGCCAGATCATGGTGAGCAAGAACGTCGCCCGGAACGTCACCACGGCAACGGCCCGAAGCGTCGACGGTCCCGAGCGAATCGACGAGGTCGCGCGCATGTTGAGCGGAGAACAGGCCGGCGAGTCGGCGCGCCTACACGCTGCTGACCTCCTCGCGGATCGCCTGCGCCTTTCGTAGCGACCGATTGCGCAAGTAGCGCAACGTGTAGCTGGCAGCGAAGAAGATGATGGCGCCGCCGACAGCGTCGAGCCAGTAGTGATTCGCGGTGACGACGATGGCCAACAGAGTCATCGCCGGATAGATCACGCTGAGGGAGCGGACGAACGGGTTGCGGGCGAACGACCACAGCAAGGTGCCGCACCACAGCGCCCAACCGAAGTGCAGGCTGGGCATCGCCGCGAAGGGATTCGCAATCGCCTTGGCCGCACTGGAGTGGTACGACCACAGCCCGCCGATGGTGTCGAGCGTGTCGACGAAGCAGTCGTGGCATGGAGTCATTCGCGGTGGGGCGAGTGGGAAGGCGAAGTACCCGATCAGCGCCAGTGCCGTCGTCATGCCGAGCAGATTGCGGTATTGCCGGTAGTGCTGGTGGCGGCGAAAGTAAACCCACACCAACAGGCCGGCGGTGATGATGAAGTGCAGCGTGCCGTAGTACACGTTCATCACCTTGATGAACCAACGGGCGCCGAGAAACGCCTTCTGCACTGCCGACTCGGTGTAGATGTGCAGGAACTTTTCGAGATCGATGAGGTAGAGCTGATTTCGAAAGGCTCTCGGCCGCACATCGCCGAAGTGGGCAAATCTGCGGATCAGCTCGTACGTGTAATAGAAGGCAAGCACGATCCCGAGTTCGCGCAACCAATGCGATCGTGGGGCCGGGATGGTCTCCGTCAGATCACGCTCCGCCTCGGAGGGAATCCAGTCCCTCGTCCGGCGGCTTTCCATCCGAGGCAGCTTAGGCAGACATGACGGCGCGTGGGGACGCGCGCTCGTCGTGGCCGAATCAGCGACGACGCCAGATGTCGACCCCTTCGACGGTCGTGATCAGCTCGTATCCGTCGCGCAGGAATTGGCCGAGCTCGGGGATCAACGAGATCGGAAAGTCGGTGTACCCGAGTTGGGGCGATGGCGATGTGTCCAGGATCAGCAGTGGGGGATGGGCGGACAGCGAGTCGAGCATGATCTGGCGGGCCCCAGGAACGGCGCTGGACAGCGTCTCGTCGGGGTCGTTGCGACCACCGGAGCGCCCGACCACGAAGTCCGTGTGCACCAGGGATCCACCCGGGAGTCGCTGTGCCGCCACCAAGAGCTCGGGATACGAACCCCAGACGAAGACACGATCGGCGGCGGTCGTGTGAGTCGTGAGATAGTCCGCCAGTGCGGCGGTGTCCGGCCGGTCATGGAACGACCCCGGCACGAGCAGCAGGGTCCAGGCCACGGCCGCAGGCACGGCGACTCCGGCGAACGCTGCCGTGCGAGCACGACCGGTCCAGCGGGCGACCACCGGCACGGCCAGCAACACCAGGGGCGGCACAACCTGCAACCAGTAGTGGCCGAAGAAGCGCAGTCCCGCGGCCCACGCCGCGAGCCCGGTGGCGATCCACACCCAGAGATCGATGTCGAGCGGCATCGCCCGCTGTCGAAGCCTGGCGATACCGGCCGTCGCGCCGGGGACGACCGCGACGATCGGAACAAGATGGAATGCGAGGAATCCGACGATGGATGTCAGACCCCTCCCGAACGCCGCCCACAGTCCGGCCGCGGCGAACACGAAGCCAGGACTGTTGGTGACGTTCCACTCCCAGAATCGGTCGAGTGGTGCGTAGAAACCTGTCGTGAGGACTGTGAGGACCCCAGCGGCGCAAGCGGGGACAACATTTCGCCAACGACCGTACAGACCAATGCTGAGGCACATCGGTACGACTCCGAGCAGCCAGCTCTGCCTGCTGAGGATTGCAATACCGATGGCGATGCCGGCGGCAACGGCGGTCAGCAGAGTTCCGCGGCGCGACCAGATGATTGCCGCCGTTCCCGGGAGAAGTGCGAAGTGTGCGTAGTTGGCTGCGCCTGCGTCTGCGGGAAAGAGAGCCATCGAACCGGTGATCATCAGCACCCCGCCCCACCAGGCATGGCGAGGACCCCAGCGGCGCAGGCACTCCATCGCAACGAGGATCCCCGACGCAGCGAGAAAGAGGGTCACCAGTATCCGCATCAGCCGAATGTCGGTCGAGTCCGTCAACGAGAACGAGGCCGCGTACAGCAGTGGCGGAAGGGGTGGCTTGCGGTCGTAGATATCGGTGTACAGCGTCCCGCCGGCGCGCACCACCATCCCTTGCACGCCGATCGCCGCCTCATCGGGATCGAACAGCTTGCGGTTCAACGTCGGTGCGCGCAGCAGAAATGCCAACGCCGTCAGGCCGGCGCACATCGTGATGCGACTGGTCCGCCAACCCGGGGTCATGATCCCGGCAGGCTAGTTCTACGATTCCGGCCGTGGAGGTCCCCAGGCCAGGAGTCACTCAACCCAATGTGAAGGGCGTGCTGTTCGACTTCGGCAACACGTTGTTCGCCCATGCGTCCCTTGCGGAGACGATCGGTGAATCCGCGCGTCGGCTGGGGCTGCAGATCAGCGAGGACGATCGTGTGGCGCTCGCCTACCGGATCGACTCGGCCGCCATGACGGCAGAGGAGTTGTCGCATCCGCGGGACCTCGACTCGACGGTGTGGAGGCAGCGCTGGCAGGTGTTGTATGGAATTGCCGACAAGTGGGGGCAAGGCCTCGGCGAGGCGATCAACGCGAGCATGCATGCTCCCGCAGAGTGGCGTCCGTATTCGAGGACTGCGGCCACTCTGCGCTCGTTGCGAGCCCACGGCCTGTCGGTCGGAATCGTTTCGAACACGGGTTGGAATGTGCGTGAGGTCTTCACCCAACACGGGATGTCGGATGCAATCTCCTCGTTCACGCTGTCGTACGAGGCCGGCTTCGTGAAGCCTGATCGCCGGATCTTCGAGACGGCGTGCGAGTCGTTGGGTTTGGCCGCCGCAGACGTCGTGATGGTGGGGGACGACCCGATCGCCGACAGCGGCGCCGTGCGAGCAGGCATCCGCACGCTCCTTGTGCCGGCGCTGCCGCCGCGTGTCGACAACGGTGTCGCCGACGTGTTGCGGCTCGTCGGTTTGGACGAAACACTCGATGACTGATCGTGGGATCCGCGCGACCGCCTCGCGGCGCGGTATGCTGCTGTCCCGTTATCAGTTCGCCTGAGACGGAGGTCTTTGCCCCAATGCCGAAGCACATTTTCGTGACTGGAGGCGTTGCCAGCTCCCTCGGCAAAGGTCTCACCGCGTCATCACTCGGTCGCCTGTTGAAGCTACGGGGCCTGCGGGTCACGATGCAGAAGCTCGATCCGTACATCAACGTCGACCCCGGCACGATGAACCCGTTCGAGCATGGCGAGGTGTTCGTCACCGACGATGGCGGCGAGACCGACCTCGATCTCGGCCACTACGAGCGATTCATCGACGAGCCGCTTGACCCGCAACTCCAATGCCACGACAGGTTCGATCTACCAGGCTGTGCTCGCCGCCGAGCGACGTGGTGACTACCTCGGCAAGACGGTGCAGGTGATCCCGCACATCACCGACGAGATCAAGCGACGGATCCATCGGCTGGCCAGCGACGATGTCGATGTCGTCATCACCGAGGTCGGTGGCACCGTCGGCGACATCGAGATCCTGCCGTTCCTCGAAGCGATCCGCCAGTTCCGCAAGGAGGCCGGGCGCGACAACGTGTGCTACCTCCACGTGACGCTGGTGCCGTTCATCGGCCCGTCGGGCGAGCAGAAGACGAAGCCGACGCAGCACTCGGTCACCGAGTTGCGCAGCCGTGGCATCCAGCCCGACGTGATCGTGTGCCGCAGCGAAGAGCCGCTGAGCGACAACCTGAAGCGCAAGATCTCCAATCTCTGCGATGTCGACGAGCGTGCCGTCGTCAACGCCGCCGACGCCGGCAACATCTACGAGCTGCCGTTGATCCTGCACGACGAAGGTCTCGACGACGTGGTCTGCGATGTGTTGCGCCTCGAAGCGCCGGTCGACCTGGCACCGTGGCAGGCGGTCGTGTCGATGGTCGAAGAGGCGACCAAGCCGGTGAAGATCGGCCTCATCGGCAAGTACATCAGCCTGCCCGACGCCTATCTCTCGGTCGTCGAGAGCCTCAAGCACGCCGGCTTCCATCACGGCGCCAAAGTCGAGATCGACTGGATTCAGGCCGAAGATGTCGAAGGCCTGCTGGCCGCCGGCCGCCTGGCCGATCTCGACGGCATGTTGATTCCCGGCGGCTTCGGTGAGCGCGGCTTCGAGGGCAAGATCGCCGCCGCCGGGTTCGCCCGCGAGAACGACATCCCCTGTCTCGGGATCTGCCTCGGTCTGCAGGCGATGACCATCGACTTCGCCCGCAACGTGATGAACCTCGCCGGCGCCAACTCGACCGAGATGGATCCGGACACGCCGCATCCGGTGATCGCCCTCATGCACGACCAGCGCGACGTCGTCGACAAGGGCGGCACGCAGCGACTCGGTGCGTACTACGCCATCCTCGAGCCCGACTCCAGGGTCTACCGCGCCTATGGCGAGCCTGTGGTCAGCGAGCGTCACCGGCATCGCTGGGAGTTGAACGCCCAGTTGAAGCCGAAGCTCGAGGCAGCCGGCCTGCGCTGCAGCGGGCTGTCGCCGGATCGTCGCCTTGTCGAGTTCATCGAGCTCGCAGATCATCCGTTCTGGGTCGGCACGCAGGCACACCCCGAGTTCAAGAGCCGCCCGGACCGCCCGCATCCGCTGTTTCGCGAACTGGTCTATGCCGCGTTGGCTCGCCGCGAATCGCGTGCGCCCACATTTGTTCGTCGTCGACGAAGCCAGCTCGTCTGTCGCGTGAGCGGGTTGCCGCCGTTTCGTCACCTCGGCGATCGACTCGTACATCAGGGCTACATCTGGCACGTCGCGGTCGCCACGTTCGAAGGTCCCGACGGCGAGCTGTTCGAGCGCGACATCATCCGCTCGCCGGGCGCGGTGGGTGTCGTGCCACTGCTGCTCGACGACGGTGTCCCGACCGTCGTGTTCGTTCGCCAGTATCGGGGGCCGCTGGATCGCTACGTGCTGGAAGTGCCCGCCGGGATGCGCGACGTACCCGACGAGGCACCGGAATTGACGGCGGACCGCGAACTGATCGAAGAGGCGGGCATGTCGGCCGGTCGGCTCGAGTACCTGACCCACTTCTACTCGTCCGCCGGGATGACGGATTCGGTCCTTCACATCTATCGTGGCGACCGACCTGTCGCCCGTCGAACGTGATCTTCACGGTCCGGAAGAGACGCACATGGACGTGCTGCGAATTCCATTGGCGGAGGCGGTGGAGATGGTGGCCCGCGGCGAGATCCACGACGCCAAGACCGTGATCGGGCTGCTGCTCGTCGATCGACGGCTCCGTGAGGGCACCCTCGTCGCGGGGTCGTGATGCCGGCTCCGACAGCGATGCTTCCACTCGAGGTCGAGGAGTTCCTGTCGTGGATGGCGACAGAGCGCGGGCAGGTCGGCCAACACGCTGGCGGCCTATCGGCGCGACCTCACCGGGTACTGCGCCTGGTTGACGGCGCGAGGTGCGACGCTGCTCGATGTCGACCGTGCCGCTTTGGACGCGTTCGTCAGCGAGCGTCGCGGTGCAGGCGGAGCTGCCGCATCGGTTGCGCGTCAGGTTGCGGCCATCAGGATGCTCCACCGATTCCTCGCGGAGGAGGGCATGCGCCGCGACGACCCGACCGCCGACATCGAGGGCGTTCGCGTACCTGCCGGCATTCCACACCCGCTCACGGAGGACGAGGTGACGGCACTGCTTGCTGCACCTGCGACCAACGAGCCGGCGGGATTGCGCGATCGCGCGCTGCTGGAGTTTCTGTATGCAACCGGAGCGCGGATCTCCGAGGCCTGCGGGCTGTCGCTCGGCGATTTCGATCACGAGGAGCAACTCGTGCGCCTGTTCGGCAAGGGCTCGAAAGAGCGGATCGTGCCGTACGGCAGGCACGCTGCGGCAGCGCTCGCCGAGTGGCTCGGTCCGTCGGGGCGACCGCACCTGCAGCCGGCGCGATGGGCGCGACGCGGCGATGCAGAGGCTGTGTTCTTGAACCTGCGTGGTGCCCGGCTGTCGCGACAGGCGGCATGGGCCATCGTCAAGAAGTACGGCGACCGGATCGGGATCGGGCACAAGCTGTCGCCGCACGTGCTTCGGCACTCGTGCGCCACGCATCTGCTCGACCACGGTGCCGACCTGCGCATCGTCCAGGAACTGCTCGGGCATGCTTCGATCTCGACCACACAGGTGTACACGCGAGTCAGTCAGGAGCGGATGTTCGACGTCTACCGGTCAGCGCACCCGCGAGCGCTCGGCCGATGAGCAGCATCGTCCACCTTGCTCGGCGTTTCGTCTCATCGCTGCCGCGCCGTGAGCCCGATGCCGCGGATACGGCGTGGGTTGACTCACAGCTGCTCGATTGTGAGCGCGAGCTGTGGCGACGCATGTCGGTCGCCGACCGACGTCACGCGATCACTGTCGCCCGCCGGTTCGACGCGTCGGGCCGATGGTCGCGTGACGAGATTGCAGGCGCACTGCTGCACGATGTCGGCAAGCTCGACTCCGGTCTCGGCGCCTTCGGTCGCGTTGTCGCCACCATTGTTGGACCGCGTACGGAACGCTTTCGTCGCTATCACGATCACGAAGCGATCGGTGCCGAAATGCTGACCGCGGCCGGGGCCTCGAACGTCACCATCGAACTGGTGCGTGGCCGAGGTCCGGCCGCGGCAGCGCTTCGCGAAGCCGACGAGGTCTAGTCCAGAGACCTAGAGGGCCACGCGAGCGAGATATGCGTCGTCGTTGTCGGTACCGTCGGGGTCAGCGCCCTTGAAGCCGGCTAGCAACGCTCCGCTGGAATCGGCCAGAACGCTGACACCGAAGAACGCATCGCCGGGGCCACCGAGATCGACGAGTACATGGCCCTGGTCGCCGAACGAGGCGACCGGTGCGCCGTCGGGATCGAGCATCACGACCAACGCATCGACGTTGTCGGCGTCGAGCTTGCCGCTTCCTGCGGCCAAGATGTTGCCGTTGGGCAGGACCGTGACATTGCGGGCCCGATCGTCCTCGCCCGCGAGGTCGACCTGTGTGACTCCGTTGGTGCCGAAGCTTGGATCCAGGCTGCCGTCGGCGAGGAATCGGTAGACGACCATGTCGAGCGTCGCCTCGGTGTCCGCTCCGCGCCCGTAGCCGGCGAGGATGTAGTTGTCGCCTTGCAAGGCGAAGTTGTACGACTCGGTGACCCCTGGCAGGACGATGTTGTTGGCGATGCCACCGTTGCCGAACGATGCGTCGAGCACTCCGGCGCGTCGACTTTGATCAGGACCGGGCTGACGATGCCGTCGCCGTCGCGGCTGTAGCCGGTGGCGAGGATGTTGCCGTCCCCATCGGTGCCGATGTTGCGGGCACTGTCGCCGCTGGCGTCGATGTCGGCAATCACCACGCCGTCGGTGCCGAACGTGGCGTCGAGGGCGCCCGCATCGGTGAGGCCCACGATCGCGTAGTCGGCGTCGGTGCGATCAGCGTCCTGATTCGGTGTGACCGCAAACGCCGCGTAGCCGCCGGTCGCGCGCCGTGAGGCCCCACACGTTGTCGGTGATGAAGGTCTCCTCGTCGATCGCCCGCCCGGCACCGAGGTCGATCTTGGCGATGCCGGCCTCGCCGAACGTTGCGTCAGGCGTGCCGTTGGCCTCGAGGCGGATCACGGCGACATCGAGGTCGCCGGCAGCTTGGCCATCGGCCGTCGGGTCCTTCTCGAACGGACCGGCGACGACAACCTTGCCGTCGTTTTGGACGACCAGGCCGCGGGCAACCTCCGCGCCACCGCCGCCAACGACGACGTTGACGGCTTGCCGTTCCACCGTCACCGAATGTCGTGTCAGCGGTTCCATCGGGTTGAAACGAGACACCGCGAAGGCGTGATCCTCGCCGATCGAGGTGAATCCCGACAGCGTAGATCTGCCCGTCGGGCCCCTCGACCACGGAGATGAATCGATCGTTGTCGGTCGCCGTCAACGGCGTAGCCAAGAGCCCGTCGGTACCGAAGGTCGAGTCGAGACCGGACTCGGCTGGAGCTTCGGCCGCGGTCGTGTCAGCGGCGGCCGAGTCGGTCGCCGGAGGAGCCTCGGTTGCGGCCGGTGCCTCGGTGGGTGCGCTGGTGCGCGGTCGGCGGTGGCGTCGGTAGTGGAGTCGTCGTCGCTTCCGCAGGCGGCCAGTGCGAATCCGAAAGCGACGCAGACTGCCAAGAATCTTCCTGTTCACGTATGACCTTTCGATATGAGAACATCACCCACAAGCGGTATCAGGGACACTGTTGCTACAACGTTAGGTAGACCTTACTTACCTCGGACTCCCTTGGCAAACCTGTGGCCGTGACGGGGTGCTTCCAGCCCGCTACGACGAATGCGATCACGATGGCAGTCCAGAAGACAGTGAGGACTCCGTCGGCCAAGGTCGGCGATCGTCCATCGGGCAGAGCGAGTCGCCACAGCCGAATCCACGGGTTCGTCGTCTGGTCGAAGTCGACGACGAGCACCCGCCGTCGCGTGATCGCCTCGACGGTCGTCCACAGCCACGTGCACACACCCAGCACCGCGGCGACGATCGAGGAACCGGCAGAGCGCCGGCGAGCGGTCGGCCGCCATCGCGATGGCGATGACGGCCAATGGGAGAACGACGACGAGCTGGCGCCCCGGCCACCACCAGCCATGCATGGTCGATGCAACGAACGTCGCGGTGAGCCATCCGGTGAGGAGCGGAGCCATCAGCAGCACCCAGTTGGCGGGGCGCCGTCGGCTCATCATCCCGACTGCGAACGGAAGGGCGAGCCACCCCATCATCCACGCCGAGATCCCGAAGCTGTCGTCGACGAGCAGATCCGACGAGTCGTCGCGACCGACCGAGGTAGTTCGGCGTGCTGCCGACGACGCTGAACTCGCCCGTCTGAGAGAAGTAGTCGCCACTGGCGAACGCCGTCCAGCCGCCGTAGATCGGCTCGGTGGGCAACGAGGTACACGACACCAGCGACACCCAGTGACGCAACAACCCCAAGGGTCAGCGTGCGACGATCGCGCAGTCGCCATACGGTGATCGCCGCCAGGCACGCCGCCACAGGGGCGTACTTGATCGACAGCCACGGCAGGGCTACAACGGCAATCGCGACCACGGCGAGTCGGCCGCCGGTCCAATGCACCGGTCAGCGTGCTCACCACGATCATCACGGCAAGGGCGGCCGGGATCTCGGGGTAGATCTGGGTCGCGTAGGTTGCCATGGGGGCCGTGCACGCGAAGGCCCCGACGACGAGGAAGGCAATCCGCGACCGTACGTTGAATCGCTTCACCGCGGTCCATGCGGTCAGCATTGCGAGCGCGGCCGCCAGGATCGCCAGCGTCGCCTTTGCCGCGACCCACCCTCCGACCTGCATGGGGAACGCCAAGATGGCGGGCAGGAGCGGGTCGTGCGGACTGATCTGGCGGCCCGCCTCGTCGAGCGGATAGGTCTGCGGATCGACGTCGACCCGATGAAACGGATGGTATGCCTGCGACTCGAGTTCGTCGGAGATGTCGAGATCGCCGTCGTCGCCGAGGCTGAGCGCCGTGAGTAGGTATTGCGGTTCGTCTGCGGTGACTCGAGCTCCGTACGTCGCGTGTGCCGGAATGCCGAGCATCGTCCACCCTGCGACCACCGCTCCGAGGATCAACAACGACCGCCTCATGCCCGTCTCATCGCGGTGTTATCCCAGATGGTCGGAGCGTCGGAGAACCAGCAGCCACGTCAGCGTTCCGGAGGCGATCACGAGCACGATCGAGGCCAGCCCGGCCTCGCCGAGGAACCCGCTCTCGAACGCGCCCCAGGCGCGCGTGGTGAGTGTTTGGAGACCGATGGGGGCAAGCAGGAGTGTGGCCGGCAGCTCCTTGATGGTGGAGAGCAGAACGAGACCGCCGCCGGCCAAGAGCCCGGGGCGCATGAGTGGGAGCTCGACCGTGCGGGCACGACGCAGCCGGCGACGCACCGAGCAGCCGCGCCGACTCGCGAACGTGTTGGGGAACGGTCGCAACGGCGACCTCGGACGAACGCATGGCCTGCGCACCGAAGTGGATCACGTAGGCCGCGATCAGCAGAGGTGTCGTTTGATAGAAGCGATCGAACAGCGGCACGTTGAGCGCCCAGAAGGCGAGGCTGAGCGCGATGACGAGACCGGGCACGGCGAACCCTCCGACGATCGCGCTCGTCACGTGGGGTGCCAGCCGGCTGCGATACCGAGCCGCAAGCAACGCCGCCGGCAGCACGAGCAGAACGGTCACAACTGCGGAGACCACACCCAACCATGTCGTCGACCACAGAGGCTCGCGAAGCTCGGCGAGCTGGTCGCCGAGCGCCGCGACAGGGCTCGGCGCGCGGCTGATCCCTCGCCATGCCCACTGCGCAAGCGAGGCAATCGGCGCGACGAGCGAGACCAGCAGGACGCCGACGACAACGGCGAACGCCGGCAGCCTCCATCGTCCGAGCGACACGGGCGCGTTGCGGCGCATGCCGGGGGCGCGCTGTGCCGGAGCGAGCCACGCATGCGTCGTTCGATGACAACGGCGATGATCGCAAGGATCAGGAGCAGGGTCGCTGCGGCGAACGATTGTGCCCGGTCGACGAGTCGGGTTGCGTAGACCACTCGGGTCAACGTGTCGAACCCGAGCAGCTGAACGGCCCCGAAGTCGCTCAGGCTGTAGAGCATGGCGATCAGCATGCCGCCGAGTACCGAGCTGCGAATCGCTGGAAGGACAACTCTGAAGAAGAAGCGCGATGGCCGATCACCGAGGAGGCGGGCGCTCTCCTCGAGCGACGGCGGCAGGCCGGCCAGCCGCGCGGCAACCGGCAGGTAGACGTACGGATAGGTGAATGCTGTGAGCACGAAGCACGATGCGCCGAGCCCGCGAAACCGCGTCGGCACGTCGTAGCCGATGAAGGTCATGACGCCTCGTATGGCCCCTTCGGGACCTAGTCCGGCGAGGAATGCAGCGGCACCGACGAACGACGGAAACACCAACGGCAACGGCGCCAGTAGCCGCAAGACTCGAGCGAACGGAACGTCGGTGCGAACCAGCAGCCAGGCCAACCCGGTGCCGATGACGCCGGTCGCGACGCTGACGATGACGGCCAATTGAATCGTTCGCCACAGCGGTCCCATCGACTCCTTCCACACCTCGCTGAAGTCTCCGTCGAGCGTGACGACACGCCACAGGACGTAGGCGACCGGCGTGACGAAGACGACACCGACGACGAGTGCGAGGCCGCGCAACGGCAGCGGCGCTCGGTCAGCCCTCGAGGCCTGCGTCACGAATCATCTCTCTCGTCGACTCCAGGTCGCCGCCGAGCTTGTCGAGTTCGATGTCGGCCGAGCCACTGAGCTCGATCTCCGGCAGGATCTCGGCGGGTTCTACTCCCGCCGCCAATGGGTACTCGAACGTCTGGTCGGAAAAGTAGCGCTGCGCCTCTTCCTGCAGCAGGAACCGGATCAGCTCGACGGCCTGGTCCTGGGCGTCGCTGCTCTTCAACATCGACGCGCCCGTGACGATCACGAGGCTTCCGATGTCGTCGACCGCGAAGTTGTGGTTGATCGCCGGGAACTCGGGGTCCTGCGCCAGTGCCTGGTACACGTAGTAGTGGTTGACGAGCCCGAGTTCGACCTCGCCTCGACCGATTGCAGCGACGATCGCGGCGTTGTTCGCGAAGGTGAACGCGTCGTTGTCGGCGATGCCCTTCAGCCATGCCGCCGTGGCCTCGTCGCCGATCTTGATGCGCATCGCTGAGACGAAGTCCTGGAATGATGCGTTCGACGGAGCAATGCCGATGCGACCCTTCCACTCCGGCTCGACGAGGTCGAGGACGCTCGTCGGGAGTTCGGCCTCGTCGGTGAACTCGGGATTGAAGACAAGGACCCGCTTTCGTCCTGAGAATCCGACCCAGCCGCCGTCGCTGGCATGGAAGCCGTCCGCGACGAGATCGAGCACATCATCGGGCAACGTACCGAGCAGTCCCTGTTGATCGAGGAAGCCGACCGAGCCGGGCGACTGCGACAAGAACACATCCGCCGGCGACTGATCGCCTTCCTCGTCGATCAGCAGGGCAAGATCCGACGAGTCGCCGTAACGCACTTCCACGGAGATTCCGGTCTCTTCGGCAAACCGATCGAGTATTGGCTCGATCAGGTTCTGCGTGCGTCCTGAGTAGATGGTGACGACGCCCCCGTCCGCCGCCGCGTCGTTGTCATCGCCGCATCCGGCGACAGTCGTCGTCAGAACAAGTGTCGACAGAGCCAGGAGTCGAAATGGAGTGCGCACGGGCCTCAAGGTAGCATCGCCAGGTCGCAGTTGTTCAGCCTGCCTTATAGTCAGCGTAAGGTCGACTACCTCGACTCAACCGTTCCGTTCATGGAGATCGCCTTGAAGCTCGCTACAGCTGCCATCGCACTACTCGCACTGCCACTGGCACTGGCACTGCAGGCATGCGGAGAAGATGACGGGGCATCCACGCGTGCGGCGGGCAGCGTCGTGGTGATTGGACCACCGCCAGCGGGTGGTGGAGCGTCGGTATCGGCCGTCGGTACGGGTTGCATGACCAAGGGTGCGACCACGAAGAAGGTGGCGAGCAACATCGAGTTCGCACTCGACGAGTACTCCATCACGCCACCCGCGAACGTCACCGCCGGCGTGAATCGCATCGTTGTGAAGAACTTCGGAGCGGATCCGCACGAGATCGTCATCACGCAAGCTGCCTCGATCGACGATCTGCCGCTTGTCGACGGCGCAGTCGACATCGACGCGCTGCCCGAGAAGGTATTTCGGGTGATGGAGTTCCCGGGCAACACCATCTGCGAGGGGACGTTCGATCTTCCCGCCGGCAACTACGTCGTGTTCTCGAACATCAGTGGGCCGCAGGGCAGCGACTTCGAGCAGGGCATGGCCGCCACGTTCGTCGTCAGCTGAGTTCGCCACGATGGTGAGATAGGGGCAACGCTGGTGCCTGTGGGCGCCGAAACGGGCGCCCGTGGCCCAAATCAGTGCCCACAGCGCGAATCGCCCGCTGCCGAGTCGAGTGGCGGGGCGGTGGAGCTAGCGATTTGGTTGCGAACCCGCTCCGGATCGGGCAATCGGCGCTATCTGTCGGCCGATCAGTTCGTCCAACGCTCTGCGTCAGCTCATAGAACGACTGTCGTTCAATGGGCTGACATGGAAGTCAGCAGAGCGCCAGAAATGCCGCTCTCGCGCACTTGATGGGGACCTCGGCGGTTCCGGTGAGCGCCGGAACGTGCAGCCAGTTTCTGTCCTCACCGGAAATCGAGATCAAGCACGCATTCAGCCCCGAACTGCCGATCACGCGCACTCGATGAGGGGCGTCGGTTGTCCGGTGACCTCCGGAAGTGGCTGTCAGTTTGTGTCCTCACCGGAATCGAGATCAGGCGCGACGAACCGCGGAACGAACGTTGATCGCGCACGGACTCATTTGTCAGACCCATGGGCCTGGAACTCGAGCTCGCGATCGACGAGGCCTACGCAAAGCAAGGCTGGTGTCTTCATTGCCTTGTCATTTCGGCGACGGATGTAGAACCGGCACTCGATTCCGTGCATCCGCATTCGCCGAATGGTTCGCACGCGCTCGTTGGACAGACGGCTGAACTGTTGCTTGGGCATCTCCGCGACGTGCCAATTGCAGAATGGACGATGGGATCGAGCGGAGATGTGCCCCCCTTTCATCTCACCTTGCTGCCGAACGCGTCGTCAGCTGAGTTCGCCGGTGTCCGGCCAGGCGTGTGTGACGGCGTCGGCGAACGTCACGGTGACGGCGTGGCCCTCGCGGTGCAGGGGAGGACCGGGGCAGCGAACGACGACGGTCGAAGAGAGTTCCGGCACAGCGATCTCGTAGCGGGTGTCCGCACCGACGTAGTGCACCGCGACCACAGTCGAGGTGCCACCTGCGCTCAGCGACAGCTGCTCGGGTCGAACGACTACATCGCCTCGACCTGGCGTCGCCGAGCCGGTGGCGATCATGCCGAGTGCAGTGTGGGCAGTCGAGTTGTCGAACGTCGCCGGCAGTATCGCGGCGTCGCCCACGAATCGGGCTACCCACGGCGAGACGGGGGTGGTGTAGATCTCCGCCGGGGTGCCGATCTGACGGATGAGGCCGTCGTTCATGACCGCGACCCGATCACCGAAGCTCATCGCCTCCTCCTGGTCGTGGGTGACCAAGATGGTGGTGACTCCGACGTCGGTGAGGAGTCGCCGTACTTCGTCGCGCAGGTGCACTCGCAGGGATGCGTCGAGGCTGGAGAACGGCTCGTCGAGCAGGACGACGCGTGGCTCCGGAGCGAGTGCTCGCGCCAGCGCGACGCGCTGTTGCTCACCACCCGAGAGCGATCCCGGCATGCGGTCGGCCTTGTCGTCGAGGCCGACCAGTCGCAGTGCAGCGCGTGAGCGCTGGTCGCGGTCCGGACCGCGCTCGACCCCATAGTTCACGTTGTTGAGAACTGTCCGATGGGGGAAGAGTGCGCCGTCCTGGAACACCATGCCGACACGCCTGCGCTCGGCGGGCACGCCCTTGCCGGCGGTCACCTCCTCGTCGCCCAGCCGGATCGTTCCAGACGACGGGCGCTCGAGACCGGCGATGCATCGCAGCAGCGTTGTCTTGCCACAACCGGACGGCCCCAGTAGGGCGAGGATCTCACCGCCGGCGACGCCCACGTCGATTCCCCGCAGTACCGGCGCCCCGCCATAGCCAGCCGTGAGACCCTGCACCGCGATGCCCACGCCGCGACGGCTGTCTGCGTTGGAGGCCGCGTTCGACACGAGAAGCGACGTTATCGGGCATCGTCCTTCGCAGGCGTCGCCTTGGCGGGCATCATAGGATCACCGACTGTGCCTTCAGACCCCGTGCGGTACGACGTCGTCGTGCTGGGTGCAGGGCCGGCGGGACTCGCCGCGGCGATGTACGCCGCACGGCGTGGGTTCTCCGTCGCAGTCGTCGACCGCGCCGAGCAATGCGGAGGGTTGGCCGCTTCAATCACGATCGATGAGCAGACGGTCGATCTCGGAAGCCACCGCCTCCACCCATCGATTCAGCCGGACCTGCTTCGCGATCTCCAGGTGATGCTGGGGAACGACTTGCAATGGCGGCCGCGCAACGGCCGGATTCGCTTGCGCGAGCGGTGGCTCGCCTTCCCGCTTCGGCCGTTCGATGTGGTGCGGCACGCGCCTGCCTCGTTTGTTGCAAGCGTCATCGGCAACTCGATCACCGCACCGCTCCGTCGCCGTCGTGGATCCCGAGGCTCCCCTGGCGCATCGTTCTCCGAGGAAGTTCGGCGGCAACTCGGACCGGCGATCGCCGAGGCCTTCTACGAGCCATACGCCAAGAAGCTCTGGGGGGTCGGCGGCAGCCAACTCTCCGGTGAGCTCTTCCGCCGGCACGTCAACGCTCGCTCGGTCGCGGCGATCGTCCGCAAGATGCTGCGCGGGAAGAACGGCACCGGGTTCTGGTACCCGGCTGCGGGATTCGGTGCGATCTGCACAGCCCTCGCCGACGACGTCGTTCGCCGGGGTGGAGTCATGCACATGGGTGTGCAGATCGAATCGCTCGATCTGGGACCGCAAGGGTGCGGCTTGTCGTTGTCGGCGGGTCCGCCGATCAGGGCACAGACCATCATCTCGACGATTCCCAGCGCGGCCCTTCTGAAGGCACTGCAGGCTCCTACCGATGTGCTCGATACGGCGGATCGGCTCGAGTTCCGCGGGGCCGTCCTCGTGTACCTCACGATTCCCCGCTCCCGGTACACGCCGTTCGACGCGCACTACTTCCCCGAGTCATCCACGGTCGTGTCACGGTTGTCGGAGCCGAAGAACTACCGCACTTCTGTCGACGACCCGGCGCAGCGCAGCGTGCTGTGCGCGGAGGTGCCCGTCACCGTCGGCGACGCCCTGTGGTCGAGCGGCGACGATGATCTCGTCGGTCGAGTCGCTCGAGAACTGGTCGAGCAGGGATTGCCGGCGCCACTTCACATCGGCGCCCACGTCGAGCGGCGCACACACGTGTACCCGATCTATCACCTCGACTTCGAACAGTCGCGGGGGCTTGTCGAGAGCTACCTCGACTCGTATCCCAACCTCGCTGTCCTCGGCCGGCAGGCGCTGTTCGCCCACGACAACACTCACCACGCGCTCCTGATGGGCAAGAGTGTCGTCGATGCCCTCGATATCGATGCCCATCTGGATCGCGAGCGGTGGACGATGATCAGACGATCGTTCCGCGATCACGTCGTCGAGGACTGACCTCGGATCTCGCGAAACACTGCCGGAATCACGTGTCGCAGGTACGGAACGAGTCGCACGAACGAGCGGCCGCTCGAGCGGTACTCGTACGAGATCGGCACCTCGGCGTAGATGTAGCCCTTGGCGACGAGGTCGAGCGTGAGTACTTGCGCGTAGTTGTAGTCGTGGATCACCTCGGCCGCCGCGGCCGCCTGCCACGACAACGCTCGAAATCCGCTCTGGCCATCGGTGACGGGGAGTCGAACCATCCATCGGACCCATCGCGTGCAGGGCGATGTTGCCAAGTCGACGGTGGGGTTGCATGTGGCGGATCACACCGGCGAAGCGGCTGCCGACGACGTAGTCGGCCACCCCGCAGATGATGGGCGCGCAGACTGTTGCGAGTTCCTCCGGGGCGTATTCGCCGTCGCCGTCGCAGAACGCGATGATCTGGTAGCCGTCGGCGACGGCCGCCGCGAGACCGGTGCGGATTGCTGCACCGAGACCGCGGTTCGATTCGTGTGAGATCACCTTGGCTTCGGCGCCGAGCGCCACCAGTACGGTGTCGTCGCTGGACCCGTCATCGACCACGATGCAGGTCGTCGCCATACCGTTGACGGCGCGGGGGAGTCGCCCGAGCAGCGTGCCGATGCGATCACCCTCGTTGTGGGCCGGGATGACCAGCGCCAACTGACCGACCGGGTTGATGGCGCTCGGCGCCGGCCGGGCCGGTCGCGCCTCGGGGAGCCGGAAAAGAGCCACACTTCATCATGGCCATGTAAAGCGGGCCTTACAAGTCGGAATTGATCAGCGAGGCAGGAAGCCGATCGCGTCGTACGCCCGATCGACGGTGGCCGCTGCCACCGCCGTGGCCTTGTCGGCGCCTCTGCGCAGCAGTGAAGCAAGTTCGCCACGGTCGGTCATCAACTCGGCGTAGCGGGATTGAATGGGCCGGAGCAGTTCGGCGACGGCGTCGCCGGCATCGGTCTTCAATGGGCCGTACTGCGTGTACTTGTCGGCCAGCTCCTGTGGGGTCGATCCGGTGCATGCTGCGAGGATCTCGAGCAGGTTCGAGACGCCCGGTTTCGCGGCCCGGTCGTAGCGCACCTCGTTGTCGCTGTCGGTCACCGCCCGCTTGAACTTGCGGGCGATGTCGCTGGGGTCGTCCATCATCATGATGCAACCGGCATCGCTGTCGGCCGACTTGCTCATCTTCGAGCTCGGGTCCTGCAGGTCCATCACCCGTGCGCCGGCCTTCGGCGTGACGGCCTGCGGGATCACGAACGTCTCGCCGAAGCGATGGTTGAACCGCAGCGCAATGTCGCGAGTGATCTCGATGTGCTGACGCTGGTCTTCGCCGACCGGCACGTGCTCGGCGTCGTAGAGGACGATGTCCGCAGCCTGCAACGCCGGGTAGGTGAACAGGCCGGCGGAGATGAAGTCGCCTTCGCGCTTTGCCGACTTGTCCTTGAACTGGGTCATGCGGCTGAGCTCGCCGTACGAGACGGTGCACTCCATCACCCAACACAGCTGGTTGTGCTGTACAACGTGACTCTGCACGAAGATCGTCGCCACGTCGGGATCGAGGCCGATCGGCGAACAGCATCGCCGCCAGCCGCACCGTCGTATCGCCGATCACCCCGGGCGCCTCGGTCACGGTGAGGGCATGGAGATCGACAATTCCGTGAAATGCGTCGGCATCGTGCTGGCCGGTGACCCAGTTGCGCAGTGCACCCAGGTAGTTGCCGAGATGGACTTCTCCGGTGGGTTGGATGCACGACAGGACGCGGGTCACGGCGCGCCAGGCTAGTGGCGAGCTAGCCTGAACTCGTATGGCATTTGCGGTGGAAACCCCCGTCTTCGAGGGGCCGTTCGACCTGTTGTTGCACCTGATCCTCAGAGAACAGGTCGATATCTACGAGGTGTCGCTCAGCAAGATCGTCGACGCCTATCTGGACGAGATCGAGCGTCTCCAGGTGATCGATCTCGACATCGCCACCGAGTTCCTGCTGATCGCGGCGACGCTTGTCGAGCTGAAGGCCCGTCGCCTGCTGCCGGGTCGAGACGACGTCGATCTCGACGACGAGCTGGCCTTGTGGGAAGAGCGCGACCTGCTGTTGGCCCGACTTCTGGAGTGCAAGACGTTCAAGGACGTCGCCGGTGTCTTCAGCCGGTTGGCAGAGGACGCCGATCGAACTTTTGGGCGGACTGCCGGCCCCGACGAACGGTTCGACGAGGTGATGCCCGACCTGCTCGAGGGCGTCACAGGCAAGCGGCTCCACGCCGCGTACCTGCGTGCCGTGACCCCGAAGCCGGTGCCGCGGATCGACCTGTTCCACGTCGCCCCCATCCGCGCGAGCGTCGCCGACGCTGTCGCCGAACTGGTCGACGAGCTGCCGCGATGCGGGCGCATCTCCTTCCGGCGGCTCACCAGCGGTCTGGTCGAGCGACTCGAGGTAGTCGTGCGATTCCTGGCCCTGCTGGAACTGTTCAAGCAAGGTGTCATCGAGCTCGACCAGGACGAGCAGTTCGGTGAGATCGATGTGCTGTGGACCGGCGGACTCGAGCCCGTGGCGGCCGGCTCGATCGCCATCGACGACTACGAGGGTTGAGACCACGATGAACGACTTTGACACTGAAACCGTACGAGCGATCGAGGCGATCGTGATGGTTGCCGTGGAGCCGGTCGCACCAGACCTGTTGGCCCAGCTCTTGGAGCAGCCGACTGCCGTCATCGAGCGGCTGTGCGTCGAGCTGGCTGCTGCGTACGACGACGCCGGGCACGGCTTTCAGCTGGTGAAAGTTGCCGGCGGGTACCGATATCAGTCGCATGCGGACCTGGCGCCATACGTCGAGCGCTTCTTGTTGGATGGCCAGCGGGCGCGGATCGAGCGCGGCGGCACTGGAGACCCTGGCAATCGTGGCGTACAAGCAACCGTTGTCGCGGGGCCAGATCGCGTCGATCCGTGGGGTCGATCCGGACGGGGTGCTGCGCACGCTGCAGGCCCGCGGCTACGTCACAGAGGTTGCCCGCGACACCGGCCCCGGGCAGGCGATCATGTACGGCACGACGCCGTCGTTCCTGGAGAAGCTGGGCCTCAACTCGCTGTCGGACCTGCCGGCGATCGCCGATTTCGTTCCCGGCGCGGACGTCGTCGAGGCTCTGGAGTACGGACTACGAATCGACGTGCCCGCGACCGATGCCCCCAGCTGAGCGGCGCGTCGAGCCTCCGCTGTGGGAACAGTGGGCAGACAAGAACGCAGCACTCCCGCAAGGTGAGCGCCTGCAGAAGGTGCTGGCCATTCGGGGATGGGGGAGCAGGAGGGTCTGCGAGGACCTGATCGCCGCCGGGCGTGTCACTGTCAATGGCGAGGTTGCCGTGCTGGGGCGGCGGGTCGATACCGACCGCGACACCGTCGAGGTCGACGGCGTGCCGATCGGCGTCAAACCCGGACTCGTCTACTACCTGCTCAACAAGCCGGCAGGAATCGTCGCCACCGCCAACGACACCCACGGTCGGCCGACTGTCGTCGAGTTGGTGCCCGACGAGCCCCGCGTCTTCTCCGTCGGCCGCCTCGACATCGACACCGAGGGCTTGCTGCTGCTGACCAACGACGGTGACCTCGCCCAACGCCTGACCCATCCCAGCCACGGCGTCGAGAAGGAGTACCTGGCCGAGCTGGATGGCGGCAACGTCGCCCAGGGCAAGCTTCGCCGACTTCGCGAAGGCATCGAGCTCGAAGATGGCATGACCGCCCCGGCCAAGGTGTCGCAGCCGAGCCCTGGCGTGTTGCGGTTGACGATCCACGAGGGTCGCAACCGTCAGGTACGACGGATGTGCGAGGCAATTGGTCATCCGGTGAACCGATTGGTGCGGGTGCGGATCGGAACACTGCGCGACCCCGCGCTCGGACCCGGACAGTGGCGCGAGCTCACGATGGGTGAGGTGAAGGAGTTGATCGAGAGCGTGGGCGCCACCGGCTCGCAGCTACGCTGACCGCCCGTGAGTAGCACTCGGCGCGCCAATGTGGCTGGTCTCGGCCTGATGGGTGGCTCGATCGCGCTCGCCCTGAGGGAGCGTGGCTGGTACGTGACGGGCGACGATCTCGACACCGCGCACATCGAGCGTGCGATCACGATGCGGGCCATCGACGCTGCCGGCTTCGACCCGACCGCCGACATCACCTTTGTGGCAACACCGGTCCTCGCGGTCGTCGATCAGGTCAAGCGAGCACTTGCCGAGTCCACAGGTCTGGTGACTGACGTCGGCAGTGTGAAGAGTGGAATCACCTCGGCGATCGACGACCCCCGATTCGTGGGTGGCCATCCGATGGCCGGTAGCGAACTCGAAGGGTTCGACGGCGCCGATCCATCGATGTTCGAAGGCGCGGTGTGGGTACTGACCCCGTCGAACACGACGGCCGACAGCACGTTCAGCGCGGTCGCAGCCGTCGTTGCCGAACTCGGCGCCGACGTCGTGGCATTGCCGGCAGATCGTCACGACCAGGTCGTTGCCGTCATCAGCCATGTGCCCCATCTCGCTGCCGCAACGCTGATGGGGCTTGCCAGCGACCGTGCCGAAGAGCATGCGGCCCTGCTGCGCCTGGCTGCCGGCGGCTTTCGCGACATGACTCGTATCGCGTCGGGTCATCCGGCGATCTGGCTCGACATCTGCGCAGAGAATCGTCCGGCGATCCTGTCTGCGCTCGACGGTCTCATCGACGGCCTCGCGTCGATGCGCGACGTCGTCGACCGCGACGATCGAGCCGCCTTGTTCGATCGGTTGCAGCACGCCCGCGAGGCGCGCGTCAATCTCCCGAATCGCGTCAACCAGCCGAGCGAGCTGGCAGAGGTCCGCATTCCCATTCCGGACCGCCCGGGCGCCGCCGCCGAGGTCTTCACCCTCGCCGCCGAACTGGGTGTCAACATCGCCAGCTTCGAAGTGGTCCACAGCGTCGAGGGCAACCGCGGCGTCGCCGTCGTACTGGTCGATGTGGCAACCGCCGACCTCTACCGTGGCGGTTTGATTGCACGCGGTTATCGTCCGGCAGTCCAACGGCTGGCCTAGTGGCCACGCAGCGCGTCACGCCTCTCGCCCGCCCGATCGACGCGGTCGTGGCGGTGCCGGGATCGAAGAGCATTGCCAACCGGGCTTTGGTCTGTGCGGCCCTGGCCGACGGCGAGTCGAGCTTGCTCAATCTTCCCGACGGAGACGACACCGAGGCGATGCTGACTTGCCTGGAGCTGTTGGGGATCGGCGTGGTTCGCGGCGAGACCGCTGGGACGCCAACGCGCGTCGCTGGCACCGGTGGGCTGCTTGCGCCCGGCCCGGTCGAGCTGCCGACGCGGCTTGCCGGCACCACATCGCGGTTCATCACAGCGCTCGCTGCCCTGGGTCCCGGGCCATATGTGATCGACGGTCACGCACCGCTTGCGCGCCCGCCCGATGGCGCCATTGCACGAGGCTCTGGCCACGCTCGGTGCCTCGCTGCAGCCGGGCGGCCAGCGGGGCCACCTTCCCGTCACCGTCGCCGGACCGCTTCGAACCGTCGATCGACTCGAGTTGCCGGGCGACATCAGCAGTCAGTTCCTCACGGCGTTGATGCTGATCGGTCCGTATGTCGACGGTGGTCTACGGATCTCGATCACCACGCCCTTGGTGTCGCGTCCCTATCTGCATGATCACCAAGGCCGTGATGGCCGAGTTCGGTCACGATGCGGTGACGATCGGTGACGAGGTCGGTGGAGGTCGAGCCCGGGACGTACAAGGCCCGGGACTACGAGATCGAGCCCGACGCAAGTTCGGCGAGCTACCCGCTTGGCTGCGGCGGCGATCCGCGGTGGAAGAGTCGAGGTACCAGGACTGACCAAGTTCTCGATGCAGGGTGACGCGGCATTCTGCGATGTGCTCGCATCGATGGGCTGCACGTCGCGGCGCGACGAGCACTCGACCGTGGTCGAGAGCGGAGATGGTTTGCATGGAATCGACATCGACATGGTCGATCTGTCGGATCTCGTGCCGACACTCGCAGCTGTGGCCGCCTTCGCCGACTCGCCGACGCGCGATCCGTGGGGTCGGTTTCATCCGGGCGAAGGAGAGCGACCGACTCGGCGATCTGTGTGCCGAGTTGCGACGGCTCGGGATCTCCGCCGCGGAGACGGACGACGGCCTGACCATCGAGCCGCCAGAGCTGCACGGCGCAGTGCTGCACGGCGCAGTGCTGGACACCCACGACGACCACCGGCTGGCGATGGCGTTCGGCCTGATCGGCCTGCGTGTTCCCGGTGTGGAGATCGACGAGCCGGATGTGGTATCCAAGAGCTGGCCGGGATACTGGGACATGCTCGGGGGCTTGCGGTGAGCGACAGAATGGTGATTGCGGCGTTCGATGTCGATGGCACCTTGACCACCCGCGACTGTGTCCGACCGTTTCTCGAGCGTGTCGCGGGTCGCCGCCGGCTGATCACCTCCATGATGAGGCGACCCGTCGCCACGATCGTTGCCGCGGCCCGTCGCGACCGGGACCGGTTCAAGGAGATCATCGTCGGCGGATCGCTGCGCGGCAAGCTGATCTCCGATGTCGAACAGAGTGGTGAACAGTTCGCCCAGTACGTGCTGGTGAACTGGTTGCGACCCGACACGCTGCGTCGGCTTCGCTGGCATCAGCAGGCCGGGCATCGAACGGTGATCGTGTCGGCCTCGCTCGCGGCCTACCTGCGACCGCTGGCGCTGCGGCTCGGCATCGACGACGTGTTGTGCACCGACTCGACGCGATCCGGAGATCGCTATGGCGACCGGCTGAGTGGGCCGAACTGCCGTGCCGAAGAGAAGCGTCGGCGGTTGGATCAATGGCTGGAAGAACGGCGCTGGGTCCACGCTGAAGTGTGGGCATACGGCGACAGCGTGGGCGATCGCGAACTCCTGGCCCGAGCCGACCACCCCGTGTGGGTCAACGATGCAACCATCTCGGAAGTGCCCGAGGTGGTCACTGGATGACCGCAGCCCTTCTGCGGCAGGCGCGCCCGAAGCAGTGGGTCAAGAACCTGCTGGTCTTCGCGGCGCCGGCAGCCGCCGGCGTTCTCGATCAATGGCCGTCGCTGTGGCGATCCATCGTCATCTTCATCGCGTTCTGCCTGGCCAGCAGCGGGACGTACTACTGGAACGATGTCCTCGACGCCGAGAGCGACCGAAATCATCCGACGAAGCAACACCGGCCGGTCGCGAGCGGGGCCATACCCGTCGGTGTCGCCCGAGTGGTCGGCACCATCTTGCTGGTCGCAGGAGTCGGTCTCGCCGCCACCACTCGTTGGCAGGCAGCGGTGGTGGTTCTCGCCTACATCGTCTTGACGACGCTCTACAGCGTGGTGCTGAAGCACATCGCGGTCGTGGACCTCGTCGTTGTCGCAGCCGGATTCGTGCTCCGCGCCGTGGCGGGCGCCGTCGCCACCGACGTCGAGATGAGCAAATGGTTCTCGCTGACCATCTCCTTCGCGTCGTTGTTCATCGTGGCAGGCAAGCGCTATGCGGAGCTGCGCGATCTGGGTGACGACGCCCAGACCAGAGCAGCGCTCGATGACTACTCGCTCGGCTTCCTTCGGATCGTGCTGTCGGTCAGCTGCGCCTCGGCGCTGGTGACGTACTGCATCTGGGCGTTCGACACCCGCGAGCTCGCCGGTTCGACGTGGCCGTTCTACGAGCTGTCCATCATCCCGATGGCAACGGCGTTGCTGCGTTACACGTTGATCCTCGAACAGGGCCACGGCGCCGCGCCGGAGGAGATCTTCGCTCACGACCGGGTTCTGCAGATCCTCGGGCTCATCTGGATCGTGTTGTTCGGGATCGGGGTCTACGTCGCATGAGCCGGGACTCGCTCGAAGAGGTGCTCGCCCACATCGACGACGTTGATGGCTGGCTCTCGCCGGACCAGGCCACCAGGTTGTACAACGTGGCAGCTTCGACTCGTCCCGGGGATCAGATCGTGGAGATCGGCAGCTTCCGTGGGCGCAGCACGATCGTGTTGGCATGTGCTGCGCCGGATGGGGCTGCGGTGGTGGCGATCGATCCACATGCGGGAAACGATCGTGGTCCGCAGGAGATCACCGGCTTCCAGTCGGAGGCTGACGTCGACCACGAGGTGTTCATTGCCAACCTCGCCGCCGCCGGCGTCTCGGACCGCGTGTGCCATGTGCGCGAGTTCAGCGACAGGGCCCACGAGTCGGTCACCGGATCGATTGCAGTGCTGTTCATCGACGGTGCCCATCGGTACGGCCCGGCGCGCTCCGACATCCGATTCTGGGGTGCACGGGTCGGGGCAGGCGGCACGTTGCTGATCCACGACTCGTTCTCCTCCGTCGGGGTGACGCTCGCGATCGGACGTGAGTTGTTGTTCGGCCATCGCTTTCGATATGTCGGACGATCACGGTCGTTGTCGGAGTACCGCTGCGACTTGCCGGACGGCCGGCGTGCACGAATCTCCAACGCTCTGCGTCAGTTCGCACAACTGCCGTGGTTTGCTAAGAACCTCACCCTGAAGGTGCTGTTGTCCTTGCACCTCGGTCCCGTGATCAAGCGTGTCACGGGTCGCCAGCCGGCGTGGCCCTACTAGCGCAACGTGCCGGTCGCACGTCGGGCACGTGAAGGGTGCGCACACCCCACAGAAGGCCGATATCGCGCCCGAGGAGCCTCACTGGGCGGCGAAGACACGCCAGAGACGGCCGATATCGCGCCCGAGGAAGCTCGGTCGCGCACCGCGGCGAACGTCAAGTGTTCGTCAAGCTCACGTCAAGGGAGCAGCGCCGGCGAGGTTCACCGCATGAATGAGTCGAGCAGGCTGGACGAAGGTGCTGAATCGCATACCGCAGACCGTGATCGCCCACCACGAGGCGACACGTTGCGATGCACATCGTGGCGACGTCGAATGATCCGTCTGGCCCAACGGCTGGCAGGCACGGTCGACTCGCCTGGACCATCTGTGCAACCGCCGCCGACAGTTAGAATCCCGCAGCGTGCCTACCGCCTCGCGTGCCCACCTGTGGGGCTGGGGTAGAACGAATCCCACCGTTGCCGACGAGGTCAGTGTCGATGTCCGCGGGCTCGCGCCCACGCTGAAGGAAGCGGGGCCGCGTGGTGCGCTGGCGCGTGGGCTCGGACGCAGCTACGGCGATGCCGCCCAGAACGGCGGGGGACTGGTGCTGCGACTCGCTTCCGGAGCCGGCGACATCGTCCTCGACCCGGCGACCGGCTGCGCGACCGTCGGTGCCGGTGTCAGCATTGACGATCTGCTGCAAGTGATCGTGCCGCGTGGCTTCTTCGTGCCGGTCACGCCTGGCACGAGATTCGTGACCATCGGCGGCGCGATCGCCAGCGACATCCACGGCAAGAACCACCACGTCGACGGGTCGATCGGCAACCACATCGTGTCGATCACCATGATGCTCGCCGATGGCTCGACGACGGGTGATCGGCCCTGACCGGAATCCTGCGCTGTTCTGGGCGACGGTCGGCGGCATGGGACTGACCGGCGTGATGCTCGACGCCACGATCCGGCTGTTCCCGATCGAGACCAGTCGCATGCGGGTCGACACCTCGCGCGTTGCCGACCTCGACACGCTGCTGGCGACGATGAGCCTCGGCGACGACGACGTGCGATACAGCGTTGCCTGGATCGATCTGGTGGCAAAGGGTCGGCATCTCGGGCGCAGTGTGTTGAGTCGGGGCGACCACGCTCGACTGGCGGATCTCGACTCCCGCCAAGCGGTAGCTCCGTTCTCCTACGGTCCACACCAACTCGTTGCCGTGCCCCCGCTCGTGCCGCCGATGGGAGTGCTCAACCACGCCACGATCGCCGCCTTCAACGAGGCATGGTTCCGCAAGGCACCGCGGTTTCGAACCGGCGAGATTCAAGGCATCGGCGCGTTCTTCCATCCGCTCGATCTCGTCGGCTCATGGAACCGTCTGTACGGCAGACGAGGCATGGTGCAGTACCAGTTCGTCGTTCCGTTCGGCGAGGAGGACGCGATGCGCACAGTTGTCGAGCGACTGTCGGCCAGCGGCGCGGCGAGCTTCCTCGCAGTCCTCAAGCGATTCGGCGCGGCCAACCCTGCGCCGTTGAGCTTTCCGCAGGCGGGGTGGACCCTGGCCCTCGACATCGCCGGCTCCTCGCACGGGCTCGGCGACCTGTTGCACGGGCTCGACCGGGTGGTGCTGGATGCAGGCGGGCGTCACTATTTCGCCAAGGATGCGCACATGACTCCCGAAGCAGTGCGCCGCGGCTATCCCCGACTCGACGAGTGGAAGGCGATCCGCGACGAGGTCGACCCCCTCGGTGTCTGGCAGAGCGATCTCGGCCGTCGCCTCGGGCTGATCTGACCCTGATGGAGAACGCACTCGGCGAACCGCAAACCATCGTGCTGCTCGGTGGCACGAGCGACATCGGCTTGGCCATCGTGCGCCGCTTGATCAGCCCGACGACGCGTACCGTGGTGCTCGCTTGCCGCGATGTCGATCGCGGCGAACAGGCTGCGGCCGGATTGCGTCACGATTCTCTCGCAGTCGACGTCGTTCACTTCGAGGCCCGTGCCACCGAGACGCACACCGAGTTCGTGCGCGACGTGGCGGCCAAGCACGGCGACATCGACGTGGCCATCGTCGCGTTCTCCCTGCTCGGGGTGGGAGCCGTGACGTCGGTCGACCCGACAGCTGCCGCCGAGATCGCCGAGGTCAACTTCACCGGAGTTGTCACGAGCACGATTGCCGTCGCCAACCAGATGCGGCAGCAAGGCCATGGGTCGATCGTGATGCTCAGCAGCGTCGCCGGCGAGCGTGTGCGACGGGCCAACCCCGTCTACGGCGCGACGAAGGCCGGTATCGACGGATTTGCGCAGGGCCTCGGCGACGTCTTGGCGGACGATGGCGTGCACATGCTGATCGTGCGGCCGGGATTCGTCGTCACCAAGATGACGACGGGGTTGAAGGCCGCTCCGTTCTCGACGACTCCTGAGAAGGTTGCCGATGCCACCGTCCAGGGTCTGCGCTCCCGGCGGCGCATCGTGTGGGCACCGGGGATCCTTCGGTACGTGTTCTCAGTTCTGCGTCACCTACCCGGCCCGGTCTGGAGACGCCTGCCCCTTGGATGACGTCGTGGTGCCGAGTCTGCAGCAGCTTGCCGACGAGATGATGTCGGCCGGGATGCGACGGGTGCATGTGCTCGCGTGGCGCGATCTCGACGACCCCGACGCCGGGGGCTCCGAAGTGCACGCCGACGAGTTCATGCGTCGCTGGGCTGCCGCCGGACTGGAGATCACCCATCGCACGTCGGCTGCGGTCGGGCAACCCGCGACCGCAGATCGCAACGGCTACCACGTGGTGCGCCGCGGCAGCCGATACTCGGTCTTCCCGCGGGCCGTGGGCAGCGAGTGGATCCGGCGCATGGGTACGTACGACGCCCTGGTCGAGGTGTGGAACGGTGTGCCGTGGATGAGCCCGCTGTGGTGCCGCAAGCCGCACATCACGTTCCTGCACCACGTCCACGGACCGATGTGGGATCAGCTCCTGCCACGGCCCCTGGCCGGTATCGGGCGAGCGCATGGAAGCCCGACTTGCCCCGCCGTTCTACCGTCGAACGCTGACCCTGACGCCATCGGACGCGACGCGCGACGATCTGCTGGGTCTCGGCTTCCGCCCCGAGCAGGTCGTCGCCGTCAACAACGGCGTCGACCCGATGTTCCGAGCCCGGCGGCACCCGAAGCCCGACTCCTGTGGTGATCGGTGTCGGCCGTCTGGCGCCGGTGAAGCGCCAGGACGAGTTGATCGAGGCGGCAGTGATCGCCCGCCAACGCGTTCCCGATCTGCAGCTGGTGATCGTCGGCGACGGGCCGCTGCGCCCGGCGCTCGAAGCACGGGTTGCGGCGCATGGCGCACGAGGAGTGGATCACGTTGGCCGGGCGGCTGTCCCACGAGGAGCTCGTCGCCGAGTACCAGCGCGCCTGGCTTGTCAGCAGTGCTTCGCTGGCCGAGGGATGGGGCCTGACCCTGACCGAGGCCGCGGCCTGCGGAACGCCGGCCGTCGCCACCGACGTCAGTGGCCACCGCAGCAGCGTCATCGACGGAGTGACCGGCGTGCTGGCGCCGCTCGACCAACTCGGCGAGGTTGATGGCCGATGTGCTGCTCGACGATCCACGGCGCGAGCGGCTCGCAGCGGCGGGGTTGGCTCGGGCGCAAACCCTGACGTGGGATGCGTCGGCGCGCGGGATCCTCGCCGCGTTGCACGGCCAGGCCGAACTCGAAGCCAGGCGCTAGCGGGGCAGCACCTGGGTGCCCAGCTTCAGAACGCGCGAGCGCGCCCTGCTTGGCGATCGTGCGATGGGCCGAACGGCCGCCCTGGCCGGTGTCGGAGCGGTGCCGCAGGAACCAGTCGTAGCTGTTCGGCCAGCATCTCCTCGTTCGACCACATCGGATGCCAGTCCAACGCGGCGGAGACGTGTTCGATGTCGAACCACAGCGACTTCGAGTACATCATCCAGTGGTAGGGAGCGAACGGCGCGAGATGCGCGGCCGGCCGCAGCCCTCATCAACACAGCTGCCGGTCTGGCCGGAAGTGATCGAACGCGGGATCCGGTGCCGGCGTGAGCGCAGAGTGATTCCAGTGATTCGCGCATCGTGCCGAATCGATCGGTGCCGACGTTGAACACTGCGGCACCGGGCGTGCCCGAGGCGCGGACGCAGACCTCGGCGAGATCGTCGGCGTGGACGAACTGGTAGCGGTTGTCTCCGTTGCCGAGCACGAAGATGTCGGCGCCATCGGCGACCCACTCGAACAGGATCCCGAAGATGCCGAGACGGCCATGACCGAGGATGGTTCGCGGGCCGAACGATGGTGACGTCGAGACCCCGTGACGCGGCCTCGAGGCACGCCCACTCGGCGGCGAGCTTGGCGTGGCCGTAGGCCTCGACGGGTGCCGGCACAGTCGTGGGCAGAACAGGATTGCCAGCCGGAACCCCGAACACAGCGCTCGACGACGTGTGGACGAACTTGCCGACGCCGGCCCGCATCGACTCCTGCAACAGCAAGTCGGTGCCATCGACGTTGACGGAACGCAGCAGCCGCTCGTCCTTGGCCAGGGGCACCTGGGCGACGTTGTTGAACACGATGTCGACGCCGGCTACCGCGCGCGCGACGAGCTTGCGATCGCGGATGTCGCCGATGAGCAGTTCGACGCCCGCTGGACGCTGGTCCGAGTCGTTCAGGTCCACCACTCGCACCTGGTGGCCGGCATCGACCAGACGTTGCACGAGCAGCGAGCCGAAGTACCCGCTACCACCGGTGACGAGGCTGATCTTGGCCGATGCAGCCACTACAGCTCGATCCCTTGCTCGACGCACCAGCGAATGCTGCGGCGCATGCCCTCGTACAGCTCCACGGTTGGCGTGTAGCCGAGGTCGCGGCGAGTCACGGAGATGTCGCAGGCGATCGTGTGATTCATCTCGCCGAGCACGTGGAGCTGCTGCTGATAGCGACCAAGGCCCTGAACGATACGGTCCGCCAACTCGGCGACGCGCCCGGCAACCGCGGGCAACCTCGTCGACGGCGGCTTCACACTGAAACCCTCGGCGGTCAGGGCACGCCCGACGGTGCCGACGATCTCGTTGACGGTGTAGGCCGCGTTCATCGGCGACCCAGTAACCCTGGCCCTCTGGCTGCCGGGGTCAACTCGGCAGCGATCACACCGTCGACGAGGTTGCCGATGTAGACCATCGATCGGCGCTGCTCGCCATCGCCGACGACCGGGAACTTGCCGGAGCGCACCAGCCGGAAGAACGTCGTCTGCCGCGGCGGTTGAAAGGGACCGTAGAACCACGGCGGTCGAACGATGGTCGCGTCGAGTCCCTGCTCGATTGCCTCGATGACAGCGAGTTCCGCTTGCATCTTGGATCGGCCGTAGCCGTAGTACGGGTGGTACGGCTCGATTGCCCGGAAGGTATCGCTTGGCCGTGGGTTGGTCCCGAACGGACTGTTCGACGACACATGGACCAACCGCCGCACCCCGTGGTCGAGTGCCGCCTGGGCAACGTTGCGCGAGCCGTTGGTGTTGATTTCGAAGAACTGTCGAGTCGACGTCGGATGAATGATCCCGGCGGCGTGGATCACGTCGACGTCGCGACTCGGTGCCGTGCAGCAGTCGTGCCGCGGTGTCGGGCTTGGCGATGTCGCCGATGACGACCTCGACGGTACCGAGCGCCTGCAGCGCCCGCGCCTCGGCGGTGGTGTGGGCCAGGAGCCGCAGTCGCCTGCGCGATCGGATCCGCCAGCAGTCGGTCGACGAGGGCGCGCCCGAGCCATCCCGACGCACCGGTCACCACGGTGACAGTCGGGGAAGCGAACCGTTCAACCACGGGGACGCTCCGTCGCTGCGAATCGACGGGCGTTGCGGATTGCCAGCGCCATGACCGTGCCCTGCGGATTCACACCCGGCGCTGTCGGCAGCAGCGACGCGTCGTTGACCCACACGTTGGTCGTGCCGTGCACCCGACCGAACGAGTTGGCGCCGCACTTGCTGACGTCTTCTCCCATCGGCACGGTCGAACAGAGATGGACGGTCATCACGCTGGCCTTGGTGGCCGAGAACTTGGACTGCATCGTCGCCAGGTCGCTGCGCTTGCGGACGAGGGGCGCACCTCGGAACGACGGATAGACCTCGTCGGCTCCGGCTTCGAGCATCAGCAGCGCCAGTCGGGCGAGACCGCTGCCGAGCAAGCGCCCGATCGCGGCGCGGTCAGGCCGTAGGTGACGATCGGGTCCCGCAATCCCGGGATCGCGCGGACCTTGCCCCGGCCTTCGCTGGTGATGGCCGCGTAGTAGACGCTGATCCGTCGCCAGTCGGTGATGGCCCGCGAGAACGTGCGCCATTGATCGCTCAGCGCCAGCGCCACCAGCCCGGGTTGACTGGCCGATCCGCCGAACGACAGGTCGGGTGCGAATTCCTTGACCTGGTGCACCGGCACGTCGTCGGGGACGTTCAGCTCGTCGGCGAATCGGGCGGCGAGCTTGACGGTCGGATGTACGGCCAGTGACTTGCCGATGTGCCCGGTGATCGCGCGAGCGCTGCAGCAGGGCCGGCGTCTGGATCGCCCCACCACAGACGAACACGTGGCGGAACGTGATGGTGCCGGTGCGACCGTCGGCCAGCGTCGTGGTAGCTCTGGTCGGCGGTGCCGCGTCTGACGTCTCGAGCGCGTCGATACGGCAACCGGTCACGAGCCGCGCCCCGGCGGCAGCCGCCCGCGGCAGATAGGTGCGGGTCATGCTCTGGCGTTGGCCGTTGGCCGGGTCACCGTCCGGATACTTCATCCACCGGGGGATCTCGCTGTTCTGCCATCCCAGACCGATCGGCACCTCGCCGCAGCACGTCGCTCGGCGCGCTCGACGGTCCCGGAACGGTGGTGACGCTGATCGCCTGCTCGACCTCGTCGGCGATCGTCGACACTTCGTCGTGGTCGAGATCGACGATGCCGAAGTCGGTCGCCCATCGCGCCAACACGTCGTCGGGAGGACGTCGATACAAGCCGCTGTTGATCTCGGTTCCCCCGCCGGCGCAACGTCCCTCGGTGTAGGCGATCGAGGGCAGCCCGAGCGCCACGGTGACCCCGCCCGAGCGATACTGGCGGTCCATCTGCTCCAGCGAGAAGGGGACCACCGAGCCCTGTTCGACCCACTCGCCCTCTTCGACGACCAACACGTCGAACCCCGCCTCGGCGAGCATCGCTGCGGTCGTGGCCCCGCCGGCGCCCGATCCGATCACCAGCACCTCGGCGTCCATCGACGGGCTCGCTTCGGTAGCGATCACCTCGAGGCTCCGCTGGGCAGCGTGTCCGGCCAGTGCTCCCACACGTAGGCGTATCCGAGTGAACGGATCAGCCGCGGGTACTCACCGAGGATCGGCAGCGGACGGGCGACGAGAAACCGAATGACGAAGGAGCCGAGCGGCACGACGAGCAGCGCTCGGTACAGCAACCCGATCACGGTGACGCCGAAGCGGGTGAGGCTCGGCATCGTCTCGACTCGCCGCCGGATGAACACGACCACTTCCAACAGCCGGCCGTGCGGGAGTTGCGGCAGGTCGGCAGCCAACAACGACGCCGCGAATGGCCCGACGATGTTGTCGAGCCGAAGGTGACGTGGGTCCGAGGCCATGCGAGCCGGTCAGGTTAGCTGTGCCGGCGACGGTACGCTCGCAGCCCGTGCGTACCGTCGTCGTATTGCCGACCTACAACGAGGCGGAGAACATCGTGGGGTTCCTGCGGGCCGTTCGGGGTGCCGCCCCCGAGGCCGACGTGCTGGTGGTCGACGACAACAGCCCCGACGGAACAGCGGCCCTGGCCGAAGAAGTCGCCGCCGAACTCGGTCGCATCAAAGTGCTGCTGCAGGGCCGGCAAACAGGGCCTCGGCGCCGCCTATCGACACGGCTTCACGACCGCGTTCGACGAGGGGTACGAGGTCGATCGTGTCGATGGACTCCGACTTCTCGCACGACCCCGCCGTGATCCCCACGATGCTGCAACTGGTCGACGACGGTGCCGACGCCGTGATCGGTTCGCGCTACGTGCCGGGTGGCGCCACAGTCGACTGGCCGATGCGTCGCCGTCTCCTGTCGCGTTGGGGCAACCGTTACACGGCGGCGGTGCTGCGCCTGCCGGTCAACGACTGCACGTCGGGATTCCGGGCATACCGCGCCGACATCGCTCGAGGCCATCGATCCGGCATCGACGACCGCTGAGGGCTACGCGTTCCTGACCGAGTTGGTACGCAAGTTGGTCGCCAACGACTCCACGATCGTCGAGACCCCCATCACCTTTCGTGATCGCCAATTCGGAACCTCGAAGATGTCGGGCCGAATCATCGCCGAGTCGATGCTCCTGGTCACCAAGTGGGGCCTGTTCGACCGAACCAAGCGCGTGGGAGCTGCCTAGCAGTAGATCCTGTTCGTGAGTGGCTCGGCTCGACCGGTGCGGAACTCGGGTTTGACGATGTCGTCGAAGAGGATCGGGCCACGGTGTTTGCTGCTGTCGCAGGGGCACGGTGAAGAGCGCCGTGAGGACTCGCCCGGCCGCGGTTTCGCCACCACGGTGGTGGGCGTCCGCGACACGTGCGCTGGCGATCAGTTCGGGCGGAGGCGAGCCGACAACTCGGCAACCGATCGTCCGGTCCAGGCAAGTTCGATCACGCGATGGTCGAGGTGCTTGTCGAGAAGGTCCGCCAAGGGTTGTCGCATCCCGCTCTCGGTGAGATAGCGGTCGATGTCGGCGTCGAAGTACGGATGCGACTTGGCGGTGAACACCAGCACTCCGTCGTCGAGGGTGACCCACCAGAGATGACTCGGGAAGTCGACGATCTTGGCGCTCGCTGCCTCCGGCACCTCGATGTACCCGGCCTTTGCAACTCGGGCGAGCTCGGCCACCACCGCATCGGGCCGCTCGACGTGCTCGAGCACGTGCGAGCAGACGGCGATAGTCGAAGACCTTGTCGGCGAAAGGCATGTCGGCGGCATCAGCATCGAACAGCGGACGGTCGACACGCGCTGCCTGACGCAGCCGACTGCGTTGGCCGCCATGCTCGGCGCCCGGGTAGCGATCGAGCAGTACGTCGGCACGCCAGTGGGGCTTGTCGCCGCTGCCGACGTCGAGCACCAACGACGTGTGATCGACGGGGATCGCGATGCGACGTCGCCGAAACGACTGCACCTGCGTGACGAGGCTCATGTGTCGCACCGATGGAACAATCGCACCAACCCATTCTGGTAGCTCTTGACTTCGCAGAAGTTCTCTCGCAGCACTTGGTTCGGTACGTCCGATCCGAAGTCCATCGAGCTGTTCGGCTCCCGCCAACCATCCCAGAATCCGGTCAGGATCACCCAGTCCGACGACGCGACCTCCGACGCCAGCCGCGATCCGGGAGCGTTCGCCAATCCCGGATCCATCTCGATGAAGTACGTCGACGGGGTCAGCTCCGGGAACATGTAATAGAAGAACGCATCGCTGTACCACGTGCGCCGCAGATCGCTCGGCCCCACCAAGAGGCGTTCACCGGGCTTCGACAGCCGATCGAGATCCGCAATCACGTCGCGACTGGCCAGATACGGACCGAAGTCGCCGAGGTAGAACCGTCGACCGTCGCGTGACACCGGGAACGGTGTCTGCACGTTGCCCAGGCCGACCCTGGTGTGCAACAGGTAGTACCGGAACGTGAACAGGGGCGCGACGACAACTGTGAGGCCGAGGGCGACCGCGACACCGACCGCCACCCGCTGCCGTTGCGTTGTTCCCGGGTGGCGACTCCGGACGAGCTCGACGACTGCGAGGATCAGGAACGGGAACGAGATGCATGTGACCCACGACAGGTGTGTCGAGTCTGGTCGCTGCAGCGCCTGCGGGGCGATGCCCACGCTGAACAGTGCTCCGCTCAGCAACACGGCGGCTCGCGGCGAACGCGTCTGTCGCCAGAGGCGAATGGCGACCCACAGCAGGACCACGGGCACGATCAGCATGGCGAAGAACCACAAGAACAGTGACTTCTCGGCAGGCAGGGCGGGCAGCTTCCACCACGGCGGTACGAGCTCGGCGATGGCCTGCAGCGATCCATCGAGGTGCGTCCACGACGGTGGCCGCGGCAGTTCGCGACCGGCGCGCAGCTTGAAGACCGGGTCGATCACCATTCCCCGGAATGCGGTGCTCGGTCCGACCAATGCGACGTGAACCCACATCGGAATCAGCCCGACGACCGCAGCCAACGCCACGGTCCGCCACCGAGGGTTGCGCCACAGATACCAGCCGTAGACGAGGATCAATGCCAGCGCCAGGTCGGGTCGATAGGTCAGCGCCAGCCCGGCCAGCACACCGGCAGCGATCAGCGACCGGCGCGGGTTGGGCACCGATCGGGCGCGCAGCGCGAACACGATGCTCCACAGCGCCAGGGCGATTCCTCCGTTCCACGCCATCGCGGTGAGACCGATCGGTGTGAGCACGTAGAACACGGCCAGTCCGGCGACCGCGGCGGCAGCGATCCGACCCCACGGGCGGGCCAGTGTGAACAACGCGAAGATGATCGCCAGATGCTGGATGAGGCCGAAGGTGCGTTCGGACTCCAGCGAAACTCCGACCACCTTGTACCAACCTGCCAGGACCTGCAGCGCGCCCGGCCCGTAGAGGTGGAGGAAGTCCCGGTTGGGCAGATCTCCTTTCAGCATGCGCTCGGGGAACACCATCATGAACGCCTCTTCCATCGTTCCACCGGTGGTGTGGTACAGCCCGCGTAGTGGCAGCGCGATCAACGCGAGAACCGAACCGATCGCCGCCCATGTCGCCAATGCACCGCGCTGCCAGGCACCAGCGAGCCGCGGCCGTAGTCCGCCGAACCCGCCGAGCACGAACGGCGCTCCTCCCTGTCGGCACGGTCTGCGTCCGCATCCGCGTCCGGCTCGTCGGTCGGGCCACGTGCAAGCCAGCGTCGCGCCAACGCGACGACCGGGACCAGACCGACGGCGCCGAGGACACACAACGAGATCTCGGCCGGGGCGCGGAACCGCACGCTGCCGTAGGTGTACGCAGAGGTGATGGTGACGGTGAGGAACTGAACGCCGAGTGGCAGCAGTGGAATGCGCCGGCGACGCATCGAGACGGCTCCCACCACCGACAGTCCGGCCAGGCCGTAGAACATCATCAAGCCCATCGTGCTGGCATCGCGATTGCGGCCCTCGATGCCACCGAGGTTGACGTTCTGCAGAGGGCGGAACAACTCCCACTGGCGCAGGACTCGCAGCGTGACGACTCGTGGCAATTCACCGATGTGGTCGCGTGCGTAGTCGAACCCCAGCGAGCGCCAGTACAAGGCGACCTGCGACTCGTCGCCGGGCGGCTCGCCTTGCGAATCGCGGACCCGTTGCTGACATTGGAAATCCCAGTAGCCGACGAACGGCCCGTTGTACACCGATTCGCAGTTGGCGTACACCATCACCTCGTTGCCGTTGGTCGACAGCGGCACGAAGTTCTCGAACCTCGTCGCGTTTCGAATCATCCATGGCGCCAGTACAGCGACACACGCCAGCGACGGTCACGGCGAGGTGGCGCCATCGAACCGCGCGCGACAAGGTGCGTGTCAGGAGAATCCAAGGGACAGCGAGCAAGGGAAGCAACAGGATCCCCTCGCCGCGGGCAAGCGCGGCGAGCGCGATGACCGCACCGAAGAGTGCGGCGGTCGCGAGCCGAGGTCGATCACGCCAGCGTAGGCAAGGATCATCGTCACCGTGACCAGCAGACGCCATCAGTCCCTCTGGGTACAGCAAGCTGTCGATCTGCCAGAGGTTGGGATACACGGCGGCGAATCCGGCCGCAGCCAGGCCAACTGCGGGACCACCGAGTCGCTTGCCGAGCAAGCCGACGGCCAACACGACCAGCGTGCCGATCACGATCGACATCATCTTGTGATCGAAGTAGCTCGTGCCTCCGAAGCGAGAGCTGATCGACAGCACGACCGGGTAGAGCGGGCCGTGGAATGCACTCGGGCGGTAGCTCTCGAAGTCGCGCCATCGCAGTGGTTCGATGAAGCCGCGCCCGCGGGCGAGCACGTTCGCGGTGGTGTGGTAGAAGAGCGGATCGCCGTTGTCGGTGCGCTCGGGCAGCACTGTCAGCAGCGTGATGACCCGAACGAAGTACCCCATGGCCACGATGGCCGGCAACGCCAATCGGGATCTCACGAGCGCTCGCCATTCGCCGTGGCGCACGAGGTCGATGACGCCAACGGTGGCGACGATCACCACACCGAAGGCGCCGGCGATCAGCAGCGACCAGATGAACGGGGCGACGACATTGCCGCGAAGGAAGACGCCGCCGTCGAACTCGAACACCCGCTCGTGGTACTGACGGGCAACCAGCGTGAAGGCCGGCCCGCCCGCCAACAGCACACCTGGACCGATCACCGCCAGGACTCTCGACAGTCGAGGCGCACTGCGGCGGGTGAACATCGGCGGAAGCAGGCTTGCGGCGCAGAGCACGCCCGCGGCCACGACCAAGGCGACGAGTGCGTACAGATGGACGTCGGCGGCAGAGTTGATCAACGGCGACTTCGGGAGTCCGAGGGCAAATGCTGCGACGGCGAACGCGACCACCGCAACGACGAGCCCGCCGAGCCGCAGACGACGGCGCACGTTCATGTCGCCGACCGACGCGTCGACAAGCGCGACCGCCAGACCGACACCGACCAGATCGAGATGGTTCGGCAACCAGCTGAGCGGACCGAACAGATCGGTATGCCCGGTAGCGGTGCAGACCGACCGGTAGACGAACGCGACGACGACAAGGCAGGCGGGAATCAGCCATCGGCCGGCTCCGGAAGCGCGGCGGCTCAAACGCGACGAGCAATGGCATCAATACAACGGTCAGCACCAGGGTCAGCAGCAGCGGTCCGGCGCCGAGGCCTGGGAGGGGAGCGCCGATGCCGCGGAAGAAGACGAGCGTGGTCAGCAGGCGTCGAGGCGACGCCTGCACGTGAAGCGCTGCCTTCGCGAACAGCATCGTCAACGCCCACCCGACGTACGTCGCCGGGATCCAGCCCAATCCCGCGGCCGACGCTGTCGCGCCCGGCAGAGGTTGCGCCTCGCAGCCACGAACGCGACGAGTGCAATCACGACGGGTACGGCGAGGTCGAACCGGGCGAGCACCGATCCCCATGAGCCGGTTGCCAACCTGTCGCCCGCGATGGCCGCACGCTGGATCAACAGGGCAACCGCGGCCAACGCGAGGATCACGCCTGCGCGCAAGGGCCATCGCGTCGCAGACCGGTCTCCCACGGGTGCCGACCATAGTCGCCTGCTACCCTCACGAACCGGTGAGTCCGGCACGAGATTGGGTCCAGCAGCTGCGCCGCTCACCAGCAAGAATTGTGACGATCGTGGTCGTCGTGGCCGCCCTGGTGTGGTGGCAATGGCCGACGATCGCGGGCTACGACACGCGTACCGACGTGGTGCTGATCACCGACGAATTCCTCACGTCCACCCAGCTGCCGGTGGCCAATCGAATCCACGAGGACGGACGCAGTCTGCGATGGGACGAGGAAGCCACGTCGTGGTGCAACGCGGCAGACGCCGTGAGCCGCGCCGTCGAGCAGTTCGATCCCGCCGCGGTCGTGCTTGTCGTTCTCCGACGCCACGGGTTGCGACGCGACGGCGGTCACCGACGCCGTGCGGGCCGCAGAGGGCCACAGCGTCGTGATCGTCGCCCAACCTGGCGGCAGCGGCATCGAGGCGGCGAGCGACCGTGCCGGCGCGACGCTGATCGACCCGACGCGCTACATCGGCGACCAACTGACGGCGACGACCATGCCGTGCCAGTGGTGGGACATCTGCACGGATGGCGACGGTACCGGTGCGCACAGCCGATGGACAGTTGACGGCAGAGGGAAGCGACCGTGTGGCCCGCATGATCGTCGCCCAGCTCCCGTGACGACGGTTCGCCGACACACTCCGCAGGTATCCGATTCTGGCGATCGTTCCGGCGACGGCCATCATCCTGGTCACGCTGGCGACCGTCGCCGGTGCGACGTGGTACCTCACCGGCGACTTCTCGCACACCGAGTTCCTGGTGCGCGCCATACCCCGGCATCCGCCACTGATCGGCGTTGCTGCCCGAGTGCAGGATCTCGGCTCGACCCCGGGGCCGAGCATGGCCTACCTGCTGTATCCCGTTCTACAAGTTGTTCGGATCGACCGCGTTTGCGCTGGTCGCCGCGGTCGATCTGTTGCACCTGGCGTGCCATCGCCGGCGCCGTGTGGTCGCCAAGCGTGTCGGTGGCGCGTCGATTGCGGTGCTCGACCGCCGTGAGCCTGACCGTCGTGGTGCTGGCGCTGGCACCGCGGTTCTTCCTCGAACCGTGGAACGTCTGGGTGCCGGTCTTCGCGTTCGCTCTGTTTCTCGTGCTGGTGTGGGGCCTCGTCTGCGAGCACCTGGCGCTGCTTGCCGATCGCCGTCGCCGTCGGAAGCCACTGCGTGCAGACCCACATCAGCTACACGGTGCTCGTCGGCGGGCTTGCTGGGCGGAGCGGTCGCCTGGCTCGGCGTGGTGTGGTGGCGAACCGATCGTCTGACCGACCGCCATCCGCTGCGATGGCTGCTGATCGGGACGGCGACGCTGATCGTCGCCTGGCTGCCACCGGTGATCGAGCAGTTACGCCCTGGCACCGGCAACCTGCGCAAGCTCTACCACCAGTTCAGCGACCCCGGCGAGCCGTTCGTCGGGACCGCGTGCCGCGATCAAGGCGATGGTCGGCCGCTTCAACCTCTTCGGACCGTGGATCGTCGACGCGCAGAAGGACCCGCTGAGCACACCCAACTACATCGGCTTCGTCCTGTTCGTCGCGCTGGTGGCCGTGTCGGCGTCGTTGGGCGTGGAAGCGACGCGAGCGGATCGAGCTGTCGCTGTATGCGGTGTTGGCCGCGGCGACCGTGCTGGGACTCTTCTCGACGATGCGGATCTTCGGGGTGTTCTTCGAGTACGTGATCCGCTGGATGCTGCCGCTGGTCGCCTTGTGGGTCGCCACGTGCGTGTGGTCGTGCTGGCTCACGTGGCGGGCGCGAGCCCGAGGCTGCGGCGGCATCGAGCGTCGATCGCCCAGTGTTGCGTCGCCGCGGGCATGCCGTCGCATGTGCTCTGCGCACTGACAGGGATCGGCGTGGCCCGTGCGGCGACCGCGGAGGTGCCCTACCAACGCGACAGCGCCATCACCGGGCGCTGGCGGCACAGCTCGAAGACGTCCCTTGACCCGACGAAGCGCTACCAGATCAACGAGGTGGATCCGGTCGCCCTGGGATCGGTGGCGTTCGGATTGGCGCTGGAGTTGGAGAAGAACGAGCGCCCTCCACGCCGGCGTCGGGCCGTGGGGCGTCGCTGGGGTGATGCCATTCCGTGTCGTCGACGACGAGCAGGCCGACTCGAGACTGTGGTACGTCGCCAGCCAGCCGTGATCGATGCGTTCACGGCGCTGCCCGGTGCGGTCGTGCAAGGCATCGTTCGACCTGCGTAACACCGCAGGAGGCGGAACGCTCCGATCGAGCTCCAGGCGCAACTGCTGAGGTGTTGTGCGCGGCCGGTCGCGACGACCTGCGCAACCTCCTCTTCACCCGTTGGGGCCACACGCTGCTGACGTTCATGACCGACCTGCCGCCGGAGGCCAAGCGCGTTGCTGCAGCAGTACAGCGACCTTCGCCTACCGGCAGCCGTGATCGAGCTGCCCGTCGATGTCGACGGCTACCTGATGACACCGAACCACCGGGTACCTGTTAGCTCCGGCTCGAGCTGGGCTAGGGCAATCGGCGCAGATCCCTTCGGGTTGGGTGTAGCGGGGGTCGTCGACCCATTCGCCGGTCGCCCACTCGGCGGCCGGAGCGGGAACGAAGTCGGCGAACCGCTGCTGCAGCTGATCGGTCAACCACAGCGCATACATCGCCGCGCCGGACGGGCAGACGTGCACGCCATCGGGCTTTCGTTCGGGAACCTTGTCGCCGTTGACGTCCTGGACGAACACCGGACCCCACACCTCGTCGCGTGTCGAGGACGATGACCTGACCGGGATGTTGGTCGGCGATGTCGTGCATGATGCCCGTGAGCGCCCCCAGGTTTGCGGGGTCCTGGTGGTCGGCTCGCAACGGCGGAATCGTGATGAGCGCGAGGCGGGCGCCCTGGCCGAGGACGAAGTCGGTGAACCGCTCGTAGGCGGCGCGCTGCGCGTCGGCGGTGCCGGCATCCCAGAGCGATCCTTGGTACAAGACGAGGTCCGGCTTGAAGTCGACCACCATCTTGTCGATCTCGGTCGTCGAGTCGTAACGCGTGTCGAGCAAGCCGGCGCCGGGCGACACGTAGCCGGCGATGGAGATCTTGCCGGCGAACATGCGCCGATGCCACGGCCGGCCATTCGTCGAACGCCATCGAGTCGCCGACCATCAACACGCGCTCGTGGGCGCGAGCAGCGGGGCAACGGTGGTGGTCGTCGCCGGCGACCGTCGTGGTGGTCGCCGGTACCGAACTCGCCGGTGCCGACGCCAGCGCGTGGTGGTTGGTCAGCCGCGACGTCGTCGTCGCGTTGTCGGCGCAGCGGCAGCGGTCGTCGACGCGAACTGGTCCAGTGAGAACGCGGCCGGCGCCGTCTCGGGAAGTGGAACGACAAGCCAGAACACGCCGACCGTCACCATCGCGCCGACCAGACGCGACCACACCCTGTCGCCCTCTGGCCCACCGCGCACTGAACCGAATCGGGTCCTCGATCAGCACCTTCGAGATCGCCGCGGCAGCAAATGCGACGGCGAATCGCAACGACCAGCAACGGCCAGCCCGACATTCCCGTGCGCTGTGGCGACAGCAGGTCGAAGACGGGCCAGTGCCACAGGTACAGGCTGTACGACAGCACGCCGACGACACGCAGCGGCTCCCAGCCGATCCAGCGCGACGTCGCCCCGGTTGGGTCGCGCCGCGCATGCCGCCACCAACACGGCCGAGAGAAGCGAGTGGAGGAACAGGCCACCACGGAACAGCCACGGAGACGACGGCCCGTCGATCATGAACCAGGACAGCCCGATGACACCGCGCAATGGCGAACGCCGCAAGCGTGAAGGCCCCGCCCATACGCTCCGACGTGATCGCGGAACGACAGCCGAGCGCAGAGGTGCAGCGGCGAACAGCGCGCCGAGCAGCAGACTGCTGGCCCGGGTATCGGTGCCGATGTAGACGCGGGTGGGATCCGACGGGTCGAACAGGGCGATCATCAGCGCCAGCGACAGGAACGAGACCACGACGCTGGTGACCACGATCGAGCGGTGCGCGTTGCGGCTGCGCCACGCGATCAGAGCGACGATCACCGGCCACACGACGTAGAACTGCTCTTCGATCGCGAGGCTCCACAGATGGCCGAACATCCGCGGCAGCTCGAAGGATGCCCAGTAGTCGCGATGTTCGGCGATGGAGTGCCAATTGGCGAGTAGACCTGCGCCCACGGCCCGTCGTCGATGGTCGCGGCGCGTTCCGGCACGGTCGCAAAGATCGTGGTGAGGATCGTGACGGCGACGAGCAGCACGAGCACAGCGGGCAACAGGCGTCGGAACCGGCGTCCCCAGAACCTCACGACGTCGACGCTGCCTCGGGCGTCGACCTCGTTCAGCAGCAGGGACGTGATCAGGAACCCGGACAGCGCGAAGAACAGGTCGACACCGAGGAAGCCGCCTTGCAGCTTGCCGGCGTGGAAGAACAACACGGCCAGAACAGCGAGTCCGCGCAAGCCGTCGAGGGCGGCGATGTGGGCACGGGGCTGTGAGCCGTCTGCGACCGGTATCGGTGGCGCAGCAGTCGACAGTGTCATCTAGGACCGCTGAGCGACAACCATCAACGACTGGCCGAACGGCGGCCGCACGACCCGTTCGATGCGCCGGATGACCGGAATGAAGTAGCGGTCGTGGATGACCGCAAGCCGCCCACGGTCGGCGTCCGGCCGAGAACCCGCACGATCAGCCACCAGGCGAAGAACCCCGGCATGTTGGTGTACCTCGCGGTCACCTGCTGAAAGCCGACGTTGTGCACCAGGGCCAGCAACTCGTTACGGCGGTATCTGCGGTAGTGACCGATGCGCTGGTCGAACTTGCCGTAGAGCGCCTCGAACGCCGGTACCCACAGCACCATCTTGCCACCGGGAGCCAACGATTCGTAGATGTCGCCGAGTGCCTGGTGATCGTCGGAGATGTGCTCGAGCACGTTGAGCAACACCACTGTGTCGTACGAGCCGGGCGCAGCTGTGCCGTTGAGTTGAGCGGTGATCACGACGGCGTTTGGGTAGTCCTTCAACCGCTCGCGCAGCGCCACGCTGTGGGTCGCTGACGGCTCGAGCGCGGTGAGGTGTCCATGATCCGCGAAGTAGGTGGAATACGTTCCGCGGCCGGCACCGACCTCGAGGATGCGACCGTTGATGTGCGGGCCGATCAGTTCCAGGATCCACGCCGCGTAGTTCCTCGAATGCTCGAGGTCTTGGAGAACGTCGAGCAGATCTTGATCGGCGGCGTCGAACGTCGCCGGGATGCGGGCGCCGGGATGGGAGCCCCGCATCAGCTGCGGCGACGAAAACGGTCGCCGACCCTCGAGTAGCGGACGATGCAGTACACGGCTCGAACCGCGTCTCGGCCGCCGATCTTCTTGCCGTCGGCGTATGTGCGCCCGTTGTACGAGATGCCGACCTCGTAGATCCGCCACCCGCCTTTGGCGACCTTCGCGGTGATCTCCGGTTCGAACCCGAAGCGGTCCTCCTCGATGGTGATGGATTCGAGGACCTCGCGGCGGAACAGCTTGTAGCAGGTCTCCATGTCGCTGAGGTTGAGGCCCGTGAACATGTTGGATGCGAGGGTCAGCATCCGGTTGCCCATCGAGTGCCAGAAGTACAGGACACGATGCGGTCGACCGGAGAGGAAGCGCGATCCGAACACGACGTCGGCCTTGTCGTCGAGGATCGGTGGCAGCAGATCGCCGAACTCGTTGGGGTCGTATTCGAGGTCGGCGTCCTGCACGATGACGTACTCGGAGGTCGCATGCTGGAATCCGGTGCGCAGCGCCGCGCCCTTGCCTTGATTGCGTTCGTGCAACACCACACGCACCGTGGGATCGTCGACGCCGGCGAGGATGTGGCGGCGTGTCGTCGGTGGAGCCGTCGTCGACCACGATGATCTCGCGCACCCACGCAGAATCGGCGACGTGCTTGAGGAGCGTCAGGATCGTCCGTTGCTCGTTGTAGCACGGCACGACTACCGACAAGCAGGGTCGCGGGTCGTGTGACACGAGTCTTTACGCTACTTCCTCGGGCTCGATCGCTCGGGCCATCATCGGCAATGGTGCAGGCCAGAAGCAGCACCACCACAAGCAGGCCGAATCGGTGAAAATCGTCGAACGCTGCAGGCCACGAGGGGTTCGCTTCCAGCCGATAGCGGATCTGGCGCCGCAGTATCAACGCCGCGAGCGAGGCAATCAATGCGAGTGCCGCCAACCCGGCAACCAGCGTGCGCCGCAGCACGACGACGGCAACACCGACGACTGCGGCGGCGACCGCATACTTCGGGGAGATGACGAGGCCGGCCGCCACCACCATGGTGCCGGCAGCGATCAAGGAGCGTCGCCGACCGACTGGCGCAGACGGCCAGTCGATGACTGGCGCCGCGGGCACGGCGCGCGTCCGCTTTGGCCTTGTCGCGCCAGATCAACACCCCGCAGGCCACCACCGCGAGCACTGCCAGTGCCATACCGATCCACATCGTTCGTTGCGGCGTCCACGACATCGTCACCGTCACGGGATCGTCCGACGCAGGAAGGCGCCAGCCGTTGAACCCTCCAGAGATCTGTCGCGGCGCGCCAAGATCCAGGCCGGCGGCCGTGGCCTTCCAGCCATCGTTGTATCCCTCGCCGAGGATCAACCAGCACCCGGTCGGGCATTGCGTCACGGTGGCAGTGCGGGTCGTGCGGGTTCGGTCAACCGACACCATCGGCCCAGTGGCAGTGGTCGCGGTGGCAGTGGTGGCCGCTGGATTCGTGTCGCTCAACACGATTCGGTCGACGTCGATCCCGGTGGTCAAGCCGGCGGCTGTTGTGAGGCGATGCGGCCCCGCACCGAGAGCGAGCGATGGGGAGTCGCACGGCTGCACATCCACCGCATCGCCCGACAACAGACTGGACATCGTCGCTTGGTCGACAGATATCGGAACGGGCACGCCGTCGATCTCGACCAGATCGCTCCGGCACTCGGGTTGCGCTGCCGTAGGTCGGGGAGCGGCAATCGAGGGAGTCTCGAGCTCGGTGATGGCGACCGGAAGCACGGTGGTTTCGGCATATCGGCGATCGACCGTGGTGCGCGGTGCGATGTCCGCAACGGTCAACGACATCTCTGTGGCATTCGCTGCGGGAAAGCTGATGGTGCTGCGACCGTTGCTGTCGGGCGGAGACACATCGACCGTCGACGCCGCATCGCCGACCGTCACGGTGACCTGGGTGATGAGGCTGTGCGAGTCGTCGAGGGGCTGCGTCAGATCGAGCGACGACGTCGCCTCTGACGGAACCAGCGGGATGGACAGGGTCGAACCCACCACATCGGAGAACGGCGATGTCCACGCCGTGGTCGGGTCGCCGTCGATCGCGTGCGCTGCCGTCGAACCGGGATCACCGGTCAACCGGCGGTTCGATGTTGCCGTCTCGATCCCGGCCAGATGGTTCAAGACTTCGTCGGATGCCCGATCGTTGCGGCGCAACGTGAACGTTGCCGCCAGGTCGCGGTCCGACGCGAGTGCGAACTCCCGAATCGTGCGCGGCTCCGGGTCGCTGCGCCAGCGGTTCAGCGGATCGGTGCGCAGCCGGGTGAGGACGATCGCCAGCGGTGTCGCGGGGGAGATCCCGGTGGTGTCCCGGGGGAGGCTGACCACCTCGGTGTGGGCGCCGAGGCCGAGCTCGGCGAACCCGACAGCCGACGGACCGGGATCGGTGGCCCCGGGACGAGGAGCGACGGCGGTGATGGTGATCGCGACGAACGTTGCGCCCGACGGCACGTCGATGGGCTGGCCGGACCCTGTCAACGATCGATCGTCGAGCTCGACCACATCAGAGCCGGCGTTGTCGAAGTCGAGTCGAACGGTCGAGATCATCCGCGACGCGCCGGACTGCTGCGACTGCAGCAGCGACAGGTTGGCGAGATCGCCGGACACCTCGATCCTCTGCCCGATCGGATTGAACCTGTCGGCCACTGCCCACGCAGTCGCCGGGTCCCCGTCGACGGCCATCGCCGGTCGGTCCTCCGGCCGATACGCGAACGGCTCGCCGTACCCGGTCGCCCGAATCTCGAGACCGTCGACCGCGGCTGTGGTCTGGTGCACGGCGGATTGATCGGAGAAGACAGGCAGCCGCTGATCGGCGGTGTCCGGTTGCAGGACATCGCTTTGTGGGCCGCCGGTCTCGGTGAAGCCGACGACGTCTTGCGTCCCACGCCATTGGCGCGCTCGGTCGCGATTGGAATCGGTGATGATCACCTGATCGGCATCGGCGATCTGATCGTTCGGACCGAGGTCGGCGGCGTACAGGATCGCTTCGTCGCCGTGTAGCAAACCAGCGGCCGATGCGTCGACGATGCCGTCGCCGCTTCCTGCAAGAACCACCACACGAGAGGCTGCACGCACCATCGCGACGGGCTGCAGAACATCGGCGAGCTCGACGGGCGGCACCGGTTCACCGATCGTCGGGTTGGCCAACGAAGTCTCGTCGACGGTTGCCAACTTCGGCTCGTTCGAGGTCGCGGTCCCGAATGGCTGCGGCTCCGCGAGGCCGTTGGGCGGGATGTTGAACATCGCGTAGGTCAGCTCGGGACGCGGGGTCCGGAACCGCTCGAAGGCCATGTCGTTGCTGACCCAGATCGTGTCGGCACCGAAGAACCGAGCAACGGGCGCGATGGATGCCGGGTCGACGACGTTGGCTTGCGCACGATCGTCGAGGGCGTACAGAAGGTCCATGGCGCCCGGCGACCCGAGCGGCAGGAGATCACGTGTGATCAATGGCTTGGCAGTGAGACCGGGCAACGGCGGGTCGACCGTGTAGCCCCATCGAAATGCTCCGAACTCGGCCCCGGGCACCTGCATCACTCGATGCTCTGTCGAACCTTCATCCAGTGCCGCCGCGGCTTGTCGCCACGCCGTCGGAACATTCTCGTCGCGCACCAACGCAGGGTCCACGAACCCGCCGTTGAAGAGGGCCGGCAGGTTGAGGACTGCCAACCAGATCACGATGCTCGGCACGAGAAGCCGCAGGCGGGGGCGACGCTTGACGATCAGTGCCGTCGCCGCTGTGGCGAACGCACCGGCGCCAAGGGCGAGCCCGAAGCTGCTCAACGGCAGCGCCCTGGTGCTGCTGCGAATTGCCAACGAGAGCGACGAGCGTGATTCGTTCGCGAGCCGCGACATCAGCGGCGAGGGATCTGCGATGGGATGGACACCGACGGCCAGGACGACGCCGACGAAGACGAGCATCGCCGCATAGCGGCGCTGACTCCATCGGGTCAGGGCGATGCCCGCCACACAGCAGATCAGCAGGGCGAAGCCGATGGCGATGACGCGGCCGGACTCCAGGTAGTTCGCCGAGGCGCTGGTGGCGAACCCCGCAGGGTCGCGGATGTAGAACAGCCAGTAGCCGAGTCCGCGCAGCGTCTCGGTGCTGACCGACGTGAACGACACCGCCTCGAGCGTCTCCGAGTACGACAACACGTCGGCCCCGTGGCGGCTCTGCACCACCAGCATGGCGATCCACCACATCGAAACGCCGAGGCACAACCCCCCGATGCGCAGCCCAGCAGCGACTGCTCGGCGCCACGTGATCGATCGCTGCCACGCGGCATGCAGCAACCACAGGACCGGCGCCGGTGCGATCATCATCAGCGCCGTTGCGTTCGGTGACCCCACGGTGAGGATCACGAGCGCGAAGATCGCCGGATCCCTCCAGCGTGTCCGAGTCGCCGAGCGAATGGTGAGCCCGACCAACCATCCGACTCCCGCCCAGGGCAGCAGCATCAGCGAGGTGCGCGAGAGGTAGGGCAGGATGTAGGGCGACAGTTGGTAGACGAATGCCGCAGTGAGTGCGCCGGCGCCGGGAAGCCCGAGGTGCCGCGCCGCCCAACGCACCCCGAGCCCACCGACGAACAACAGCGTCGCGATCCACAGGCGATGGGCGATCCAATCGGGGACGTGAAGTTGCTCGAACAGCCAGTACCACGGACCCGGACGGCCACAGGTAGGTGACAGTCTGGTGCGGCACCCATCCGGCGAACTGCCGGTTGTCCCACGTGTACGGCGCGTCGGAGATCAGTCGGCCGGGGTCGAGATAGAGGTAGAGCTTGGTGTCGCTCGGCATCTTCCCCGGGGCAGCGAGTAGCGCCGGAACGTAGGCGAGAACTCCCAGCGCCCACACGCCGAGCCATTGGCCCGACATGTAACGGCGCCAGGTCACGGAATCGCCCCGAAGACTCCGTAGAGGGCCGTGAGCGTGACCAGGCCGGCGCTACACGCGCCGATCACGTACGGCCACCAACCACGCCGATCCTCGTGCAGGTACGCCGCCGCCGAGATGAAGAGGGGCAACGCCGTGTACAAGAACCGCGGGCGCGCCGTGACCGTGTTGGGAATGAGCATCAGGGCGAGGATTCCGGCGATGTAGGCGACCATTGGCGCCGGCAACCGCTTGACCCACAGGAAGTAGATCATCATCACCATCGTGATCACCGAGGCCGCTGTGATGACGTTGGTCGACGAGGTCAATGGATGGGTGAATGCCTCGATCGTCTTGCGGACCGCGGTCAGTCCGTAACTGGCGCCTTCGCCCCAGGCCTCGGCCTGCACGCGAAACCAAACGCCCGCCTCGCCGGTGTGGAGACCCAACCAGATCTGAAAGGCGATGAATCCGGCTGGGGCGAGAAGGGGAGCAGCGAGCGACTTCCAGTCGCGCTCGCTGCGAATCGCGAGAAACGCAGCGACGGCACATGCCAGCACCAGTGCAAGTCCGTTGGGGCGTGTCGCCGTTCCCAACGCTGCCAGGACGCCGGCCCACACCCATCGCTTTCCCATCAGGCACCACAGGCATCCCATGGCGAAGACGAGCAGCAACGCCTCGGTGTAGGCGAACGAGAGCACAAAGCTTCCGGGGAACATCGCGCCGAGGACCATCGCCTTGGCGGCGACCTGCTCGCCGTACAACCTCCTGGCCATCACGCCCAGCAGGAAGATCGCGATCGCGCCGAGGACGAAGTTGATGAACAATGCGGCCACGGTGTCGCCACCCGGAAGCACCCGGTCGACAGCCCTGACCAGTAACGGGTACGCAGGAAAGAAAGCAGCGCGGGCGTCGGCGACGAAATAGGTGACGTTGTCCTGAACGTGACGGGGATAGCCGAGCCGAACGATCCGCAGGTACCAGATGCCGTCCCACGAGGCGAGGACGTCGCTGATCGGTGCAAGCGCTGACGAGGGGAGCGGCCGTCCGGCGATGTGTGGGTCCGGGAACGGAACGTTCTTGATTCCCTTGGTCTGATTGATGTCGGCTTGCAGTTCGACAGCGACGATCGCGGCGCCGGCGAGCACACAGAGGCGGGAGAAGATATAGACCAACCCGACCTTGCGAAGGATGCGGTACCAAGTTCGACGTGTCGTCAACGGCCGCTTGTTGTGGTCCGAGAGTCTCTGTCATTGGAGGTCGACGGACCGGGAGGGCCGCACCGAGGAAGCTAACAGAGGCGACCGATCACCAGCGCGCCATCGGCAGAATTCGCTGGCGGGGACCGAATGCGGGCGGTGCCGGACCATCGAGGAGCAGTAGCCGGACCACCCGGCCGCGCTGACCGGCGTACGGGGCCAACAGTTCGAGCATGCGTTCGTCGGTGCCCCTCGGCCGACCGTCGAGGGCGTAGGACACCCAGTTCTTGAGGTGGAAATCACCGACAGCGACAGCATCTGGGTCACCTGCGGCCGAGGCCAGGACCGATCCAATCGTCCACTGACCGATCCCTGGTAGCAGTGCCAGTTTGGCTGCGAGCTCAGTGGGTTCGAGCTGGCTCCACGCCCACAGCTTGTCGGCGTGCCTGCCCACCGAGCGCAGCGCGTCGGCCCGCTTGGCCTCGATACCCAGTGGGTGGAACCACCACGCCGGACGGCCCGCCAGCGCGGCGGGTGACGGCGGTAGGACGAGGCCCGATGCGGGACCGGGTGCCGGTTCACCCAGCTTGCGGCACAGCCGGTGCCATTGGCGTATCGCCTCGCCGCTGGTGATCCGTTGGGCGAGAATCGTGGGCACCAGTTCGTGGAACAGCATCGAACTGGCGCCGAAGCGCACATTGGGGTGGTTCCGCTGCCCACGCATCACTGCCGGATGGGCGTCGATGAAGCAGTGCCCCGGGTCGAGAGCGCCCGTCATCGCCCTCGCACGCTGCATCATCCACTCTCGACCTGCACCCCACGCCTCGACATCGACCGTGTCGTTCTTCATGTCGGCTGGGTCCCAACGGATCCGAAGTGTCGCCGGGCCGAACGGCGTGAACGAAGCCCGCCAGAACTCGCCGGGCGATAGCCGAGTCGTCAAATCGCCCGTGCCGAAGCGGTAGGCCGACAGACAGGCACCGATCGGGCTGCGTCCACCGATCACGCTCGCACTCCTCGCCACACGATCGACGGTAGCAAGCGAGCACTAGCCTCGCCCGTTGTGTGGGAGCCCGGCAGCGAGCGAGACTTCCGACGGCGCCTGACAGTGATCGTTGTCGTCGGAGCGGCGCTGCGAATCGTCCGCTTCGTCGCGAACAAGTGGGGGCAGCCGCTGCTGCTGAACGACTCGCTGTACTACAGCGCGCAGGCCCAACAGCTGGCTCATGGCATCTGGTTCCGCGAGGTGTTCAGCGACCAGGCAGGTGCAGAGCACGGCCCACTGACCTCGTCGCTGATGGCCCTGGTCAGCTGGGGATCCAGCCCGTTCGACCGCCAACGAATGGTCACGGTCGCATGCGGCATCGCGACCGTCGCGATCATCGGTCTCGTCGGCCGGCGGGTGGGCGGTGATCGCGTCGGCCTGATCGCGGCAGCGATCGCTGCCGTGTATCCGAACCTGTGGATCAGCGACGGGTTGGTGATGTCGGAGAGCGTCAGTTGCCTGTTGATCTCGCTGGCATTGTGGGCCCTCCTCGTGTGGGCCGACAAGCCATCGGTGCGCGGTGCCGTGTTGGTCGGCGTCGCCGTCGGCCTCGGAACCCTGGCTCGCAGCGAGGTGATCCTGTTCGTCCCCGCCGCCGCTGTGGTGATGTGGATCGTCGGTCGCCGCACCGGCTTGTCTCGCCCGGCGATACACGTGGTGGCGACGGTCGGAGTCGCGGTTGCGCTGCTGATGCCGTGGATGATCTTCAATCTGACGCGCTTCGAGCGGCCGATCTTGCTTGACGACGAACGAGGGCGGGGCACTGCTCGGTGCGAACTGCGACGACACCTACTTCGGCCCTGCACAGGGAGGATGGTCGCTGTTGTGCCTGGTCAACGATCCTGGCAACAATCCCGACGAGGACACCTCGCAACGAGCTGCGCGGCAGCGACGCGAGGCGATCGACTTCGCACGCGAGCATCTGTCGAGCCTTCCAAGGGTCGAACTTCAGCGAGTCGGAAGGACACTCGACCTGTTCGCGCAACGCGACATGGTGCGCGGCGATGTGGGCGAGGAACGCGAGCGATGGGCTGCGTGGTCGGGAATCGTCTCGTTCTGGTTGCTGGCGCCGATGGCCGTCTTCGGTGCGGTCAAGACGCGGCGGCGCGATCGTGCGGTTCTGCTGATCCCGGTGATGATCGTGTTGGTGACCACCGTCGTGATCTACGGGGGCCACCGCATTCGATCGTCGGCAGAGCCGTCGATCGTCGTGTTCGCTGCGATGGCAATCGGGTACTGGCTGAACAGGCGCCGTCCGCCTCAGGGCAGCGACTCGCCGGAGAGTTGGCCGACAGCCACGGGGACCGCGTCGTCGTCGCCGTAGATGGGGTGATGACAGGCGACGAAGTGACTGGGGCCGATCGTGCGCAGCACGGGCTCCTCACTGCGACAGACGTCGCTCGCCGCAGGGCAACGAGTGTGGAATCTGCAGCCCGGCGGCGGCAGCACCGGTGAGGGAGGTTCGCCCTCGATCGACGTCTTGGCGACCGCCAGCGTGGGGTCGGGAACCGGAATCGAGTTCAGCAACACATGCGTGTAGTGGTGCGCCGGGGCAGCGGTACAACTCGTCGGACGGAGCGACCTCGCAGATCTTGCCGAGGTACATCACAGCGACGCGATCGCTGATGTTCTTCACGACGGCCAGGTCGTGAGCGATGAAGATCAACGTCAGCCCGTGCTTGGCCTTGAGATCCTCGAGAAGGTTCAACACCTGGGCTTGCACGCTGACGTCGAGGGCGCTGACAGGCTCGTCGCAGATGATCAACGTGGGATCGAGCACCAGCGATCGGGCGATGGAGATGCGCTGGCACTGCCCACCGGAGAACTGATGAGGCTGGCTCTCTGCGGCACGCGTCGGGTCGATCCCGACTTCCTCGAGCAGCATGTCGACCTTGGTGCGTTGCTCTGCGCTGGTGCCGCGCTTCCAGATCTTCAGCGGCTCCATCACGATGTCGCGAACCTTGCGTCGCGGATTGAGCGACGAAATCGGGTCCTGGAAGATCATCTGCATCCGCGTGCGTGCTTCGCGCATGCTGTCGCTGTCCATTTCGGTGAGCTGACGGCCTTCGAACATCACCGATCCGCTCGTCGGCCGGGGCAGTTGCATGATCGCCCGCCCGGTGGTGCTCTTGCCGCAGCCCGATTCACCTACGACGCCCAGTGTCTCGCCGCGCAGTACGTCGAGGCTGATGCCACTGACAGCGTTGACCTTCAACCCCGTGCGCCCGACGGGGAACTCGACGACGAGATCCTCGACTCGTAACAAGATGTCGCCTTGGTCGCGCAGGTGCGCCTTGCCCGTGCCTGCCATCAGGCTGCCACCACGTCCTCGTGTCGACGACGCTCCTTGGTCTCGTGATACTCGGGGGAGCCGACGGGATACCAGCAGGCGTACGTGTGGCGTGGTTCCTCGGGAGTCGGAACCAGCGGCGGCTCCTCCTCGCGGCAACGATCTTGCGCGTATGGGCACCGGGGCGCGAAGCGGCAACCGACTGGGGGATTGACCAAGTCTGGCGGCCGGCCTCCGATGACGTTGAGTCGCGTGTGACTGGGGTCGCCGATCTTCGGGATGCTCTGCAGCAGCGCCTCGGTGTAGGGCATCTTCATGTTGGCGAAGAGCTCCGCTGTGGGCGCCATCTCGACGAGCTTGCCGCCGTACATCACGCCGATGTCGTCGGTGTGGCCGGCGACGACCCCGAGGTCGTGGGTCACCAGCAGCAGCGACATGTTGCGCTCGCGGCGCTGCTCGCCCAGCAGATCGAGGATCTGGGCCTGCACTGTCACGTCGAGCGCGGTCGTCGGCTCGTCGGCCAGCAGCAGTGTCGGGCCACAGGCCATCGCGATGGCGATCATGATGCGCTGGCGCATGCCGCCCGACATCTCGTGCGGGTACTGCTGCAATCGTCGACCGGGGGCCGGAATGCGCACGTCCTGCATCAACTGTTCGGCCGTCGCCCACGCGTCCTTCTTCGACATGTCGAGATGGATGCGCAGCGGTTCGGCGATCTGGGCGCCGATCTTCATCAATGGGTTCAGCGACGTCATCGGATCCTGGAAGATCATCGCCATTTCCCTGCCCCACACGTCGCGCATCGCCGCTCGCGAGAGGCCACCGATCTCCCTGCCCTCGAACCTGACGCTGCCCTGACGAATCGTGCCGCTCGGCGGAAGCAGCCCCATGATCGAACGCGACAGGATGGTCTTGCCGGAGCCGCTCTCGCCGACGATGCCCAGTGCCCTGCCGCGCTCCGAGCTTCAACGACACACCGTCGACCGCACGTACCACGCCACGAGGCGTCTGGAAGTAGGTCCGCACGTCCTCGAGTTCGAGGAGCGGCCCGTCGGTCGCCCTGGTCGATGCCTGGATCCTGATGCTCATACCGCGGCCTCACGAATGTCGAACTTGCGTGCCAGTCGGTCGCCGATGAAGTTGAAGCTGATCACCGTGAGGAACAGGAACAGGCACGGGAAGATCGCCGCCCACCACGCCTTGTCGAGATCGTCGCGCGACGCATCGATCATCTTGCCCCAGGTCTGAGGGCGCTCGACGCCGAGCCCGAAGAACGCCAACGTGCCCTCGGCGGCGATCAGGAGGCCGAGGCCGGTGACGGCCACGGTGACCATCGCTGGGACGAGGTTGGGCATGATCTCGCGCCAGATGACGCGGCGATTCTTGGCGCCGATGCTGCGCGCTGCCAACACGAAGTCGCGTTCGCGCAGCGCGAGCGTCTGGGCGCGGACGATGCGAGCGAACGGTGCGATCGACAAGATGCCGAGGGTGATCATGATCTCCTGCGTCCGAGTCAGCCAACCGAGCCAGGTGACCGACTCCTTGATCTGATCGGAGCGCTGGATCAACAGCAGCGCCAGCAGCAGCGCCGGCATCGCGAGAAGGCAGTCGACGAAGATCGACACGCCGCGATCCGCCCAGCCGCGGTAGTAGCCGCCGAGGACGCCGAGGAGGCCACCGACGACGAGACCGATGATGGTCGCGCCGACTCCGATGATCAGGGTCTGGCGGGCACCGTAGATGCACCTGGCGAAGACGTCGTGGCTGGAGTTGTCGGTGCCGAACCACGCCGTCCACCCTGGGCCGAGGCCGTACTTCTTGGCCCGGCCGTCGACCAGCACCTTGGCGTCGTAGGTGCGGATGAACGGCAGGTAGTTGGCGAAGAAGGCGCAGAAGCTGAGCGTGACCAACCAGGCAGCGCCGATCATCCAGCCCACACTTGGTACCTTCTTGCGGGTCTTGCCCATCGACCACCGAGTCGACCGGAGTCGGTGTCGTAGTGAGGGTCGCAGTCATCGGTGCCCCCTCACGTCAGATGCCCGAGCATGGCGGATGCGAGGATCGATGACGGCGTACAGCAGGTCGATGATCAGGTTCGCGAGGCACACGACGGCAACGACGATCGCCGTCGACCGACTGAACGACGAAGAGATCCTTCGACAGGATCGACGAGCAGCAAGAGTGCTCCCATCCCTTTCATGTTGAAGTACTGCTCGACCACCACCGCCGCACCGACGATGCCGCCGAGTTGGATGCCGACGGTCGTCAGCAACGTGAACAGCGAGTTGCGCAGGGCATGGTTCCACAGGATGCGCTTCGGCGGCACGCCCTTCGCGCTGGCCAGCGTGATGAAGTCGCTCTGAAGGGTCTGGATCATGTCGCTGCGCAGCACGCGGGTGAAGATCGCCGCCAGCGGAAGTGTCAGTACCAGGACCGGTAAGAAGAAGTTCCTGAAGTGCTCCGTGAGGCTGTCCCACGGCATCACCTTCTCGCCGACTCGCGGAAACCAGCCGAGCTTGACGACGAACAAGAAGATGATGAACGGGGCAAAGATCAGCGCGGGCAGCGAGACGAACAGGAACGACATGAAGTTGCCGGTGCGATCGAAGTTCGAGTCACGCTTGTAGGCCTGGTACACGCCGATCGGAACCGCGATGATCATCGCCCACAACATCGCGTAGAAGCCGAGGAAGATCGTCACCCAGATACGGCCGCTGAGGTACTTCGCGACGGTGGTGTTCTGCTGCACGCTGACTCCGAAGTCGCCGGTGAGCATGCCCTTCAGCCAGAACCAGTACTGGGCGAAGATGTTGCCGTTGAGGTGATACTTCGCATTGATCGTCTCGGCATCCTCGATCCTGACGGTGCCGCCGAGCATGGTCAGCGCCGGGTCACCCGGCTTGTTCATGCCGATGCGCATGAACACCATCACGCCGAACGTGACGAGGAAGAAGACGATGAAGAATTGCAAGAGTCGTTGAATGAAGTAACGCACGCCAACCTCTGAGGATGATCGAGTCGAGGAAGAACCGGGGTGGGTCAGTCACGCCTGACCCACCCCGGCAACATTGCTCAGCCCTGCTGGACCCAGAGGCCGTTCACCCAGAACTGGCCAGGGAAGCCGGCGCCGTCCTGCGCCGTGCCGCCGCCATCGGGCAGCGTGGTCTCGGCGAGGCCCTGGATCTCAGGGGTGTGGATGGTCGCCCACAGGGTGTATGACCACGGGATCTGGTAGCACTCCTTGGCCATCTGCGTGTTGATCGCTTCGGCCGCCGCCTTGCGAGCCGCTTCATCGGTCGAGGAGCGAGCAATGGCCAGGTTCTCGTCGACGATCGGGTCCTGGATTCGGGCGAAGTTCAGCGACAGCGCACCGTCGGGCGCTGCGCTCCTGGAGTTCCACCAGAAGTTCTGCTGGTCGACGTTCAGGCCGGCATGTTGACGCCAGGCGTAGATGTAGTAGGTGTCGGCACCGAACAGTGCGTTGGTGATGAACTGGTCCTGCGGGATCGTCTCGACGGTGGTCTCGACACCGATCTCCGACCAATAGCCCTTGATGAGGTCGGCCTGCTGGTCGCCGGTGCGGTCGGCGGTGTGGCCGTATCGTGACCGTGCACCGGCCCGGGGTTGTCGGTCTGGTAGTCGGCGATCAACGCCTTGGCGCCGTCGATGTCTTGCTCCATGTTGAAGCCGTTGTCTTCGAGGTAGCCCTCCTGGCCCGGTGAGAACACGCCGTTGGCCGGCTGCAACAGACCGCCACCGACGAGGTCGATCAGTTCCTGACGGTCGAGCGCCATCGACAACGCACACCTGACGCGGGCATCGGCGTACGGGCCGCCCTTGGCTGCGTCGACCTGGCAGGAAGTTGGTCTCGACGTAGTCGGTGGTCTGCGTCATCGGGAAGTCGGTGTCGTCGATGAAGTCGGCGATGACCGGCTGCGTTCGAGTCGGAGAAGATGTCGATGTCGCCACTGCGCGAGTGCGCCTGCCGGCGGTGGTCGAGTCCTCGATGACCTTGAAGGTGATCTTGTCGAGGTACGGCAACGCGACGCCGTTGGCATCCTTCTGCCAGTAGTTCGGGTTCTTGGTGACGACGAGGGCGTCGCGTGGTGCGTAGCTCTGCACGATGAACGGGCCGGATCCGACCGGCGAGGTCGCCTGCGTGGGATCGGCGTCGACTGCCGCCAGCCACGTCGGCGAGGCGATCAGGCCGAGTTGACCGGTGAGGTAGAAGTCGAAGCCGGGCCACGGCAGCGGCTGGGCCGGGTCGCCGTCCTTGCCGGTGAAGATGGTGAAGGTCGAGTCGTCGGCCTTCTCGATCTTCAGGATCATCTTCGGAGTCCCGTCGTCGTTGGTTGCGCCGCTCGGATCAGGAACCTTGGCGACATCGGCGAGCGCGGCGGAGAGCAGCAGACCCAATCCCGAGCGCTGGAGTTGTCGATGACGGCGTCGGCGTTGACCGGCGTGCCGTCGGTGAACGAGATGCCGCTGCGGACCTTGATGGTCCACTGCGTGAAATCGACGTTGGGAGTGATGGTCTCGGCAAGGTAGGGATGGACCTTGTTGTCGGCACCGACGGCGGCGATCGGGTCGAAGAACGACCGGGCCCGCTGCTGGCAGTACGAGTCGCACTGCATTGCGGCGGGAATCCATGGGTTGGTGACTTCGGCCTCGCCGCTGACGGTGATCTCGCCGCCGGGCGTCACCGTGAGCGCCGGCGTGGTCTCCGGCGGCGCGGTCTCGGCAACGGTGGTGTCGGCTGCCGGCGCGTCCGTGCCGCCGCTCGGAGCCTCGGTGGCCTCCGTCGCACCAGTTGTGGCGTCGGTGGTGTCGCCGTCGTCCTTCTTGCCGCACGCGGCGGCGATGAGCCCCAGGCTCAACACAACTGCCGTGATGGCTCGCTTACTCGATCGCTGCCGTACTCGCACCATTTCCCCCTTATTCGGATGATGTTTTTGTGTCTTGAGCGTGACGGTTTCGATGTGACCATCATCACAGGACGACTGTGGGGCACCTTAGTCACGCCGTGTGGCTTGTCAACGACACCAAGCCAGATACCGCGAGTGAACTACCGTCCCACGACATGGCCGCCGACAGAATCGCCGGGCTCAAGGTGTCGAGTCCCAAGTCTTTCCAGCTCGATAAGTGCGATCCCGGCGACACGCTCGGCTGGCACAAGGAGGCTGCTGTCGCCGAGCTCGAGCACGTGAAGCTCGAGCTCGATGCGCTGCAGCAGCGTCTGTCGGCGGAAGCCAAGCGCAGCGCACTCCTGGTGCTGCAGGCAAGAGACGCTGCCGGCAAGGACGGCACGATCCGATCGATCTTGTCTGGAATCAATCCTGCCGGAGTCAATGTCACGAGCTTCAAGGTCCCCTCCGGCCGCGAGGCGGTCCAGGACTATCTGTGGCGTGTGCACAGTGCGTGCCCACCCGATGGCCAGATCGGGGTGTTCAACCGAAGCCACTACGAGGATGTCCTGGTCGTACGGGTCAAGGGCTTCGTGCCCGAGGCGGTGTGGAAGAAGCGGTATCGGCACATCAACGATTTCGAACGGATGCTCACCGAGGAGGGCACCTCCATCGTCAAGTGCTTTCTCAACGTGTCGAAGGCCGAACAGGCCAAACGTTTCCAGGAGCGCCTCGACGACCCGGCGAAGCGGTGGAAGTTCCGCGAGGGCGACCTCGCCGATCGCAAACTGTGGCCGAAGTTCCAGGCTGCATACGACGACATGCTCCGCAAGACCTCCACGTCGCACGCGCCGTGGTACGTCGTGCCGGCGGACTCCAACTGGGTGCGAAACCTTGCCGTCGCCAAGATCCTGCTGAAGACCCTGAAGGACCTCGACCCCAAGTACCCCAAGCCCGAGATCGGCCTCGAGAAGATCACGATCCCGTAAGGTCGGGCGGGAAATGAGCGTCGTGATTTCCGCAACTCTTGCCGAGGCCTTGGCCGCGCTCGCCGACGATCCGACGTCGTTGGTGCTCGCCGGTGGCACCGACGTGATGGTCGAGATCAACAGCGGGCATCGGCGTCCCGAATCGATCGTCGCGGTCGGCCGGATCCCCGAACTGCGGACATGGTCGCACGACGGGGGAGCCGGAACGCTACGCATCGGGGCCGGGATCACGTACGCCGAGCTCGAGGCCGACCCGTTCCTGCAGTGGGTACCCGCGCTCAGCCAAGCAGCGCGGACCGTCGGGTCGCCACAGATCCGTCACACGGCAACGCTCGGCGGCAACGTCGCCACCTGCTCGCCCGCCGGCGACGGCCTGCCGGTGCTGGCTGCGCTCGACGCCGTCGTTCACATCGTCTCGGCGACCGGGTCCCGCTCGGTCGCGTTCAACGAGTTCATGACCGGCCCGAAACGTACGGCGTTGCTACCGGGGGAGCTGATCGAAGCGGTGTCCGTGCCCGTGTTCTCCGGCTGGCAGGGTTACTCCAAGGTCGGCGTTCGCAACGCCATGGTGATCTCCAACGCAGGTGCGTGTCTCGCTGTCGACGACGCCGGTGGCGTGAGATTGGCGCTCGGCTCTGTCGGTCCCACCATCATTCGCTGCACCGCCGCCGAAGCGTTTGCGCGGTCCGTGGTCGACCAATCCAGTCAGTCGGTCAGCGGTCCCGACGCGGTCGAGTTCGGCCGGCTCGCCGCCGCGGCATCGCGCCCCATCGACGACCATCGGTCGACCGCGGAGTACCGCCGTCACGCTGTCGGGGTGTTGGCGCGGCGGCTGCTGCGAAGGGCGTTCCCCAATGGCTGAGAACCAGCACTATGCGCTGCACGTGAACGGAGCGTCGCACGAGGTTCGCGATGCCTGGCTCGGCGAAAGCCTGCTCTACGTGCTGCGCGAGCGCATCGGGTTGTTCGGCAGCAAAGGTGCGTGCGAGCAGGGCGAGTGCGGATCGTGCAGCGTGATGATCGACGGTCAGCTGGTGTGCAGCTGCCTGGTGCTGGCCGCATCGGCGACCGGCCAGGAGATCGTCACGATCGAGGGCATCGCGCCGCTCGGCTCGCCCAGCGACGTGCAGCGGGCCTTCGTCGAGTTCGGCGCGGTGCAATGCGGCTTCTGCACACCCGGCCTGATCATGGCCGCACACGCGCTGCTCGAACGATCCCCGGAGCCGACCGAGACCGAGATCCGCGAGGAGCTGTCGGGCAACATCTGCCGCTGCACGGGGTACGGCCGCATCATCGAAGCGGTACAGCAGGTCGCGATCTCGCGGGTTGATGGCCGATGAGCACGACGACTCGAGAAGGCGTTGGCGCCGGTGTCAGCGGGCGATTGGGCGACAGTCCACCGCGGCCGGACGGCACCGCCAAGGTGCAAGGGTCGTTCGCGTTCTCCGGTGACCTCTCCGCCGACGGGTTCCTGTGGGGAGCGACGTTGCGTTCGCCTCACCCGTACGCACGGATCGTGCGCATCGATGTGACACCCGCATGGCGGATCGACGGCGTTGCCGCAATCGTGACCGCCGAGGACGTGCCCGGCAAGCCGACGTACGGCCTGATCAGCAGCGACCAGCCGGTCTTCGCCAGCGAGTTCGTGCGCTATGTCGGCGAGCCGATCGCCGCAGTCGCGGCGGATCATCCCGAGACCTGCAGGCGCGCGTTGGAGGCGATCGTCGTCGAGTACGAGGTGCTGCCCCCGCTCACGGATCCAGAACGCGCAATCGACGGCAGTCACCCACCGATCCATCCGTCCGGCAATGTCATTCGGCATCAACGCATCGTGCGCGGCGACCAAACCATCGTCGGCGAAGTCGTCGTCGAGGGCACGTACGAGCTCGGGATGCAGGACCAAGCCTTCCTCGGGTTGGAGGCTGCCCTGGCGATGCCCGATCCAGGCGGTACCGGCGTCGACCTCTTCGTGGCCACACAGTGGTTGCACGAGGACCGCGCCCAGATCGCTGCATGCCTCGGTCTCGAACCCGACAAGGTGCGACTGACGCTCGGGGGAGTCGGCGGTGCCTTCGGTGCGCGCGAAGACATCAGTTTGCAGGTGCACACCTGCCTGCTCGCGCTTCGCACCGGCCGCCCCGTGCGGATCGCGTACAGCAGACAGGAGAGCTTTCTCGGCCATGTGCATCGCCACCCGGCGACCATCTGGATGCGCCACCACGCGACCACCGACGGAGTGATCCAGCGCATCGAGGCGCGCATGGTGTTCGACGGTGGCGCGTATGCCTCGACATCGTCGGCCGTGCTGATCAATGCCGTCACCCACACCCAAGGCCCGTACAAGTGCGCCAACGCGACGGTCGATGGGTACGCGGCTCGCACCAACAACTTGCCGTGTGGCGCGATGCGCGGCTTCGGCGTGGTGCAGGCCTGCTTCGCTCACGAAGGTCAGATGGACAAGTTGGCCGCAGCATGTGGAATGGATCCGGTCGACATCCGATTGCTGAACGCGATGGAGACCGGCGACACCTTGATCACCGGTCAAGTGATCGAGAACGTTGCTCCCGTCGCTGAGTGCATCCGCCAAACCGCGGCGCTGCCATTGCCCGACGTGCCCGTCGGTGGTCTCGACGGAGACCCGATGGCTCTCCCGGGTGGAGCCGGCCTCACCGCCGATGCATCGCATGTGCGTCGTGGGATCGGTTGGGGAGTCGCGATCAAGAACCTGATGTATTCCGAGAAGTTCGATGACTACTCCACGGCGCGATGTCGGCTCGCCGATGGTGTGGCGTCGCTGAAGTTCGCGACCTCCGAAGTCGGGCAGGGCTTTGTCGTGCTCGCTCCGCAGATCGCCCGATCCGTGCTCGGCGTCGACGACGTGGTGATCGAGCCCATCGACACGACCATCGGGTCGGCCGGCTCGACGTCGGCATCGCGCCAGACGTGGATGAGTGGCGGCGCTGTCGACGGTGCGTGCCGTCTGGTGCGCGAGCAACTGTTCGAGCACGTCGGCACGGTTCACGACATCGACCCGGTCCGGTTGGCCATCGACGGGCGCGATGTCGTCGACACGATGGGCTCGCTGCGGATCTCTGTGGCGGACGCCACCGCCGGGATGGCGTTCGAGCAGACGTTCGAGCACCACCATCGACCGACGGAGGACCTCGACGAGAACGGCCAGGGAAACTGCCACACAGCATTTGCGTTCGTCGCCCACCGCGCGGTGGTCGACGTCGATCCTGAGTTGGGCCTCGTGAAGGTCGTACAGATCGCGACTGCCCAAGATGTAGGGATCGCGCTGAACCCGATGAGCGTCATCGGCCAGATCGAGGGTGGCATCGCCCAAGGTCTTGGACTGGCGGTGATGGAGGAGATCATCATCAGCGACGGCCTCGTTCGCAATGCCAGCTTCACCGACTACCTGTTGCCGACCATGCTCGACATGCCGACAGTCGTGGCAACGATGATCGAGCATCCCGACCCGATGGCGCCGATGGGGGCCAAGGGTGTCGGCGAGCCACCGTGCATTTCGTCGACACCCGCGATCGTGGCGGCGATACGCGACGCCATCGGCCGCGACCTGAACAGGGTGCCGGTTCGTCCCTCGGACATCTGCTTGGGGAGCGGCTAGGTTGGCCGACGTGTCGAACGAGCGAGAAATCATGACGTGGGAGATGTTCGGGGAGGCGTCACGAACGCTGTCGCAGACGGTGGCGGACGACTACGAACCCGACATGATCCTGTCGATCGCGCGAGGTGGCCTGCTGATCGGTGGGGCGATGGGATACGCCCTTTCCGTGAAGAACGTGTACACCATGAACGTCGAGTTCTACACCGGCGTCGACGAGCGGCTGGAGGTGCCACGGATCCTGCCTCCGGCTCCAGACTTCGTCGACGTCAGCGACGCCCGCATCCTGATCGCCGACGATGTTGCCGACACCGGGCACACGTTGCGCAGCGTTCAGCAGTTCTGCGAGGGCAAGGTCGCCGAAGTGCGCACTGCGGTGCTCTACGAGAAGAGCCACAGCGTCGTGCAATGTGATTACGTGTGGAAGCGCACCGACAAGTGGATCAACTTCCCATGGAGCGACAAACCACCCGTCGCCAAACGCAACTGGTCCGTCAACGACGCGTGAGCCGGCATCGACTTCGTCGTGCCGTCTCACCCCAGCAGGTTCACCTCTCCGCGACTACGCAGTGGCGGCAGAATCTGCGGGCGACGTCGCCCCAGTTGATGATGTTCCAGATCGCTTCCATGTAGTCGGGTCGGCGGTTCTGGTACTGCAGGTAGTAGGCGTGCTCCCAGGCATCGATCGCCAGAAGGGGAACGGCACCCAACGTCGTGTTCTCGTGATGAACTTCGAGTTGCTCGATGATCAACCGGCGGCCGACCGGCTCCCACGACAAGATGCCCCAACCCGAGCCCTGAACGAGCGTCGTGGCCTGGGTGAAGTGCGCCCGGAAGGCGTCGAACGAACCGAAGTGCTCGTCGATTGCCGCGGCCAGATCGCCAGTGGGCTTGTCGCCCCCATCGGGGGAGAGATTCGCCCAGTACATCGCGTGCAGCACGTGGCCACCGAGGTTGAAGGCCAACGACTTCTCGAGTCCGACAATCGCGTCGAAGTTCCCAGTCGCACGAGCGTCGGCCAGCTTCTCGAGCGCAGTGTTGGCACCCTTCACGTAGGCGGCATGATGCTTGTCGTGGTGGATCTCGACGATCTGCCCACTGAGGTGGGGTTCCAACGCACCTGGGTCGTAGGCGAGGTCAGGAAGGATGTAGTCGCTCATGGCACGTACGGTACCCAATGACGTCGACCCTCAACCCCCGGCGGTGGTTCCAGCGCTGTCCTGCCGCCCGGAGAGGTGGACGCCCGTCGCATCGAGGTAGCTGGAGATCGTGCCGGCGATGCGCTTGCCATCGCCCATCGCCAGTATCACCGTCGCCGACCCACGCACGATGTCGCCTCCGGCGAAGACGCCGGCGAGGTTGGTCATGCCCTGCGCGTCAGCCGCGAGGTAGCCACGGTCCGTCAAGGCGAGATCGGGAGAGGACGACGTGAGCAACGGGTTCGCACGGGTTCCGACGGCCACGATCACGGTGTCGCAGGGAATGACCCGTTCGGAGCCCTCGACGACGACCGGTGCTCGTCGTCCCGAGGCGTCGGGTTCGCCCAGCGTGGTGTCGACACACCGCAACCCGGTGACCCAGCGGTCCTCGTCACCCTCGATCGCGATCGGACTGACCTGGAACTCGAACGAGACGCCCTCCTCCTCGGCATGATGGATCTCCTCGGCGCGAGCCGGCATCTCGGGACGACTACGCCGGTAGACGATCGTGGCCTGTGCCGCGCCGAGGCGTCGAGCGGTGCGGACCGCATCGATGGCCACGTTGCCGGCCCCGATGACCAGCACCCGCTCGCCGTGCAGCACGGGTGTGTCCGCATCCGGAAAGGCGTACGCCTGCATCAGGTTGACACGGGTCAGGTACTCGTTGGCGGTGTACACGCCCTTCAGCCCCTCTCCCGGAACGTCGAGGAAGACCGGCAACCCTGCACCGACCGACACGAAGATGGCATCGAAGTTCTTTCGCAGTTCGTCGAGTGTGTATGTACGCCCGATCACCACATTGCACTCGACCTTCACGCCGAGCGCTTCGAGGCGGTGCACCTCGTGTTCGACGATCTCGTTCGGCAACCGGAACTCGGGAATGCCGTACGACAGGACCCCGCCGGGAAGGTGCAGGGCTTCGTAGATCGTCACGTCGTGGCCGCGCCGTGCCAGCTCTCCCGCGGCGGTCAGTCCACCGGGACCGGCACCGATGACGGCCACGGACTTGCCGGACCGCTCGCGCACGAGCGGCTCCTCGTGCATGTGGCCTCTCGCCCAGTCGGCGACGAATCGCTCGAGGTGACCGATCGCGACGGGCGCGCCTTTGCGGCCGCGCACGCATTCGGCCTCGCACTGGTGCTCCTGAGGGCACACCCGACCGGTCACGGCAGGAAGGGCGTTGTCGGCGAACAACGTCCGCGCCGCCGACTCGAGATCGCCGTTCTCGATGTGGGCAACGAACCGAGGAATGTCGACCGCTACCGGGCATCCCTCGACACACGTCGCCCGCTTGCAAGCGAGGCATCGCTGCGCCTCGAGGAGCGCAAGGTGTTCCGTGAACCCCAGGTTGACCTCGTCGAAGCTGTGCGAACGCTGGTCTGGATCGCGGGCGGGCATCAGCTGACGATCGATTGCCAGGCGCTCGCGCTTCGACAACGGCTCGGGAATCAACCTGCACTCCGACACTGGTGGCTCGACGCCGCTCGTTCGGCGTCGCCGTACGTACGGAGGCGGTCCGAGAGCTCATCGAAGTCGACGCCATGGGCGTCGAACTCGGGACCATCGACGCAAGCGAAGCGCATCGCACCGCCGACAGTTACACGGCACCCACCACACATCCCCGTGCCGTCGACCATGATCGGGTTGAGCGACACAATGGTCCGAACGCCGAGCGGTTGGGTCGCGGCTGCGACGGCGCGCATCATCGGCACCGGTCCAGCGGCGTAGACGACATCGACCGATCGGGCCGCCAGCAAGTCACTGAGCGCGTCGGTGACGACGCCGCGCCGCCCGGCACTGCCGTCGTCCGTACAGACGATCAGTTCGGCGAACGACTCGAACTCGTCACGGAAGAGCACGGTCTGGCTGGTGCGTGCGCCGAGCACGGTGATCACCTCGGCGCCGAGTTCGGCGAGGCGGCGGGCAATGGGATACATCACCGCAGCCCCGACCCCACCGGCCACGCAGACGGCCGTTCCCTCTGCGACCAGATCGGACGGACGGCCGAGTGGCCCGACGACATCGCTGATGCGGTCGCCGGGAGCGAGCGCGACGAGATCCGAGGTGCTCTTGCCGACCGCCTGGATGACCAGCACGATCGATCCCGCTTCAGCGTCGCTCTCGGCGATCGTCAGTGGAATGCGCTCCGCACCCGGACCAAGCCGGACGATGACGAACTGACCTGGCTGGCGTACGGCAGCGACACGCGGTGCCCGCACGACGAGTCGATGCACGTCGGCGGACAGCCTGGTGTTCGAGATCAACTCGTGTCCCCGGTCACTCATTGCCGTCGCGAGGTTGTCGTTGATCATCGGGCGCGCTCCATCGTCAGTCGTCTCGATGGTAACGATGGCGGGCGGCTGTGGCAGGGGCCTTGTGGCCCCAATTTCGGTAGTGGATGGACCTTTTGGCTCTATCGCCTGGGCACCCCACGGGAGAAAGTGAGCGTGGCCATTCGCGCCGACGAAAGGATCTTCAGATGACCACCAGCATCGATGTCATCGAACTCCTCGAGCGCGACCATCGGCAGATCGAAGCGCTCGCGGAGCAGCTCGAGCTTGCCGACGATCCGACCGAGGTCCGGCGCCTGTTCTTCACCATCGTCGAGGAGCTGGCCGCGCACGAGGCAGCCGAACAGTCCGTGGTGTTCCCGGCGTTCCGGGCCGTCATCGAGCCGACCGACGACAGCACTCTGGAACACCGCATCGGCGAGCACGAGGAGCTGAACGGGCTCCTCGCCGAGATGCGCTGCCTGGCCCCGACGGGCTTTGGGTTCACCAAGCGTGGCAGCGCGTTGATGCTCGATGTCAAGGCCCACTTCCTGCTCGAAGAGGAGACCGTGTTCACGCGTATGCGCGAAACGTTCAGCGAGCAAGACCTGGTCGAGCTGGGAAGCCAAGCGCTCGCGGTGAAGCTGCGTTCACCTGCGTTCCCCGAGGATCACCCGCGCCTCGCGGATCGCTGACGGCTGAGGATCCGCAGCGCTGCGTTGCGGCCACTGGCACCCCAGATGCCCGCGCCAGGAAACGTTGCCGCACCGGTGAGGTACAGACCCTTCACGGGTGTTTCGTATCGGGTCAGTTCCGGGTTCTTGTTGAGCAGGGCTGCCAGCGGACCGCCGGCGAAGCTGGTGGCATGGCCGTGCGGCAGATGGAACTCACGCTCGTACCGATCGGGTGTCATGGCCCGCCAGTCGACCAGCGAATCGGTGAAGCCCGGCGCCAACATCGTCGCCACCTGATCGATCCAGCGACGCGGCTCTCGGCTGTCGGCCCATCCACCGGGGATCGCGTAGGGCGTGTACAGAACCTCGAGGCTGAAGACGTGGCGACCCTCAGGAGCGAGCGTCGAATCGAGAGCCGATGGCGAGTTCACGAACATGCCGGGGCGCTCGAGTATTCGTCCAGCGGCCATCATCGAATGACCGCGATGGATGTCGTCGAGCGACGGCGAGATCACGGTCGTCGCGCCGAGCGGCTGACCGGCTACGAGCGTCGGCGGGCGATCGACGATCGCATCGATCTTCGATTCGTAGCCGTCGTCGTGCGGAATCGTTCTCCACCGATCCACGAGCGACATGGCCTGGGGCGGCGGATCCTTCAGCCAGGCCACGAACGTGTCGTGCGGATTGCAGGCCGACACCACGATGCCCGCGGTCACCTCGGTGCCATCGGTGCACACCATGCCGCGAATCGACTCGCCCTCGCACGTGAGGTGGGCGACCTTGGTGCTCAACATCAGAGTGCCGCCGGCGGCCTCGAACGCTCGCCGCAACGACTCGGGCACCATGCCGCTGCCGCCGACAGGGCGTCCGACGCGACCGACGTGACGGATCGCATATGTGAGCGCGCCGAGCCCGGTGCCCTGCATTTCCGGCGTCACGCCCCACACCATCGGTCCGGCCACCATCGCCGGGCCGCGCAGCGCTTCCTCCGTGAAGAACCCGCGCATCACATCAGCCGCGCTCCGGCGGCTCCATCGCAACAGCGTCGCTGCGCCGCGGCCTCGCCGGGCGACCACCTTGCGGGCGATCGTCGCGGCCGACGGCGGATCGTTGGCATTGTCGAGCACCATTCGCACCGCCGGGATCGCGGCCTTCAGGTAGCGCCGATAGCCATCGACTTCGCCCGGATAGGTTCGGGCGAGCGAATCGATGGTCTGTTCGACGTCGTGGTAGATCGTCCATGCCGGCCCGCCTTCCCACGTCAGGTTGCGCTGAGCGGGGTCGATGTCGATGTAGTGCAACCCATGGTCGGCGAGGCCGAGTTCCTCCATCACGGGGGTTGTCCGGAACGTGATGTGGTCGCAGTTGCAGATGTTGACCATGCCGCCAGCGAACAACTCGCTCGATGCTGTGCCTCCGACCGACGACCTGGCCTCGACCAGCAGCGTTCGCATCCCGGCCTTCGCCAGATATGCAGCGCAGACCAGGCCGTTGTGGCCCGCTCCGATCACCATGGCGTCATAGTCCCGGGCGTTACGGTCCCGGGCGTTGCGGTCGGGCGTGGTCACCTCGTCATTCTGGCCCACTGATGCCGGGGGTAACGTTCCACCGTGACATCGAGCGATCGCTACTTTCCCAACCTCACAGGCCCCGAGGTCGGCGAGCGGCTGACCGATCGCAGCATCATCGTCCAACCGCTCGGGGCAATCGAACAACACGGCCCGCATCTACCGCTCAGCACCGACTCGGTGGTTGCGAGTGCCGTCGCCGAGGCGGCGGTCGCCGAGGTCGGCGACGAGCTCGATGTGTGGCTGCTCCCGACGCTGCAGTTCACCAAGTCCAACGAGCATGCCTGGTCGCCCGGAACGGTATGGCTGTCGGCGACGACGCTGCTCGCGGTGCTCGACGACATCGGTCGTTGCGTCGCGACGACCGCCGCGAAGCGACTGGTGTTCCTCAACGGTCATGGCGGCAACAGCTCACTGCTCAGTGTCGCCAACCGCGAACTACGGCTGAAGCACGGTCTGATGACATTCCTGGCCCACCCGGGCATGCCGGTGGATCAGGGCGGTACGTCGCCGGCCAGTGAGCTGGGCATGGGAGTGCACGGCGGTACCGACGAAACCTCGGTCATGCTCCACCTCGCCCCGCAACTGTGCGACATGAGCAAGGCCACTCGCCGAGTTCCCGACAAGCTCGCCGAGAACACCTATGTGCGCTTCGGTGGGCGCGTCAGTTTCGGATGGCTCTCGAACGACTTCCATCCCGAAGGGGTCATCGGCGACCCCACTGCGGCCACAGCCGAACGAGGCAAGGAGCTGTTCGAGGGCTCTGTGCAGTCGTTCTGCGACGCGTTGCGCGAGATCTCCACGTTCGACTTCGGCCGATGACGTCGGGCCACACGACGCCCGATTGGCACGAACTCCGCATCGATGGCGGCCGGTTGTGCCAACGCCTCGAGGCGCTCGGCGAGATTGGGGCGGTGCACGGCCCGAACGGCGAGCGCGGGTGTGCCCGACTGGCCCTCACTGATCTCGATCGCCAGGGACGCGATCTCGTCGTGTCGTGGATGGTCGATCTCGGCATGGCCGTCGCAATCGATGCGATCGGCAATGTCGTCGCCACGCGCCCCGGCAGCGATCCGACGGCGGCGCCGGTGATGGTCGGCTCGCACATCGACACCGTGAAAACCGGCGGACGCTTCGACGGAAACCTCGGCGTCCTCGCCGGGTTGGAGATCGTCGAGACCATCGCCCAGAACGGCCTCATCACGCGACGTCCGATTCAGGTCGCGTTCTTCACCGACGAGGAGGGTGCACGTTTCGCTCCCGACATGCTCGGCAGCTTGGTGTTCGTCGGCGGGCTGGCGGTCGAGGAGGCGCTCGATGTGCATGCAGCCGACGATGGAGCTCGGCTCGGCGACGAATTGACACGCATCGGCTACGCCGGCCCCACACCAGTTCCTGCCGCTTCGTTTCCTCATGCCTATGCAGAACTGCACATCGAGCAAGGACCGATCCTCGAGGACGAGGGCGTCACGATCGGCGTCGTCACCGGGGTGCAGGGCATCTCATGGACAGAGGTGACCGTGACCGGTCAGTCCGCCCATGCGGGGACGACACCGATGCAGCTGCGCCACGATGCGATGGCGGTCGCGGCGCGGATCATTCACGAAGTTCGGCTGATTGCCGGCTATCTCGGCGCACCGCAGGTCGCCACCGTCGGCATGCTCGACGTCACACCCAACCTCGTCAACGTCGTGCCGTCGAAGGTCGTGTTCAGCATCGACCTCCGCAACACCGACGAGAAGCGATTGAAGGATGTGGAAGCGCAGGTGTTCACTGCCTGCAGGGCGTACGCCAGCGACGAGGGTTGCGAGATCTCGTTGCGGACGCTTGCACGATTCGAGCCGGTGGAGTTCGATCGCGACATGATCGACCTCGTCGAAGCGACAGCACAGCGGCTGGGCCACACGACGAAACGGATGCCGTCGGGTGCCGGCCACGATGCCCAGATGTTGGCCAGGGTGTGTCCGACCTCGATGGTGTTCGTGCCGAGTGTGAATGGGCTGTCGCACAACATCGCCGAGTACACCGGACCCGACGACATTGCCGCAGGCGCGAACGTGCTGCTGCAGGTCGTGCTGGAGAGAGCCGCGGAGTAACTACGAAGGGCGCCGGCCGAAACCGACGCCCTTCGAACTACTGCAGCCCGATGTACAGTCGGGCGAAGATTACACGCCGATCGACGGGTCGATGAACTCGTTCGTGACGATGTCCGAGGCCTGCAATCCCTCCTTCGGCGGTGTGCCGAGCGAGGTGTAGACGGGGATCGCCAACTTGATCAGGTCGTTGACGCGGGTCTCGTCGAAGTTGCCCACCGTGTCGTCGGGACCGTTGCCGACGAGGCCATCGGCCTTGATCGTCTTCACGGCGTAGTCGGCGACACCCTGGCTGTACACCCAACCGTTGTCGAACTGCGCAACGGCGTCGAGGATGATCTTGTTTGCAGCCGTCGGGTCATTCAAGTAGTCGACACTCGACTGCTGGATCATCGGGACCAGTCCCTTGAAGCAGTCCGCGTACTTGGTGATGTTCTCGGGCTTCGTCGCGATGGACTCGGCGTAGTTGTTCCAGCCGTTGTCGTTGACGTAGGAGTACGCGACGGGCTTGCCCCAGTCCGCTACTTCGTTCTCGTAGATGTACGGTTCGGCGGAACCGAAGCCCTGCTGACCGGATTCGCCCTGGTCGGCGATGAACAGCGCTGGTGTGCCGTCGTACGAGCCGTCGACCTTGTCCTTCGGGATGATGCCCTGCGCCGTGAAGTAGTCCATCCACGCCGCTCCGCTGAAGTACCGCACGAGCATGCCGGACTTGCCGATGTCCTCGAAGGTCTTCACGTCGGGGTACGTCGCCGGATCCCACATGATCATCTGCGGGTTCTTCTCGAAGCCCGACTCGATGGCCACGGTCGGGAACTCGACGGAGTTCTGGATCGCCTCGTCGGTGTACACGTAGCCCAGCAGGATGGTGTCGTCGGTGTACATCTGGTTCGGTGACCGTGCCGAAGCCGATTGCCGGACCACCGGAGCGGACCTCCAGCTTGACGCCGGTGTCGACGCCACCGCTGGCGGTCAACGTTGCTGTGACCGACACCTTGGCCTTGTCGATGGTGTAGTCGGCGCCCAGCAGGTTGTACAGGAAGCCGTGCTCGGCCTCAGGGTTCCAGTCGGTCTGGATCACAACCGTTTCCGGGCAGACGCTGGCCAGAGCGCCCGCTGCACCCTCGGCGCCGGCAGCTGTCGTCGTCGGATGTTGTTTCGTCGCTTCCACATGCCGCCAGAGCCAAGGCCCCGACGATCGAAACGGCGATCAACGAACGTGTAGTACGTCGTCGCATCTGTTCTCCCTTTTGGTTTGAGTGTTCACGCTGATGGTTTGGTGCGCGGCCGACGAAACGTCAGCCGCTCTTGCGGGTGGGCTCGTACCAACGTCCGACGACGAGGTTGCCGAGCCATCCGAAGATGATGAAGACGACGATGCCAAGGGCCGCCGCCAGGATGAGTGCCCCGTACATCTGGGGGAATTGAGCACGCGAGCGGTACGAGTCGAGCAGGATGCCGACCCCCTTGTCGCCACGCTTGAAGAAGATCTCGCCGACGATGGCGCCGATCACCGAGAGGCCGGCCGCGATGCGGAAGCCGGCGAAGATGGTCGGCATCGCGTTGGGAAGCTGCAGCTTGCTGCAGCCGCGTTCGTCGCGAGACGTGGTGCAGCGTGAACAGGTCGTGCTGCCCGCGGTCTGCCGACAGCAGGCCGAAGAGCGTGTTCGACACGATGGGGAACATCGCGATCAGCACGCACACGAAGATGCGTGACGGAATCTCGAACCCGAAGATCGAGCCGATGATCGGTACGAGGGCGAGGATCGGGATCGCCTGCATGGCGACGAGGTACGGCCAGATCGAGCGCTCGAGCCAGCGGGCCTGCGACATGATGATCGCCAACGACATCCCGAGCACGATGGCGATGGCGAGGCCGATCAGCGCCACTCTCGCTGTCCAATAGAGCCCTGACAGCAACGCCTGACGGTTGACCGAATCGAAGAAGCTGACGCTGATGACCTTGTGCGGGGGAGTGATGAGGAAGCTGCGGCTTGTCCCAGATGTGCTCGAGCGCCCAATACGACATGAAGTACCAGAGGCCGATGAACACCATGAAGCCGATGATCGGCGCGATGTAGTCGACGGCGTTGCGCTGCGGCTTGGGGGTGGCCGGCGCGTCGTCGACGACTCGGAGCTTGGTCGGGGGTGTGCAGTTCCACGAGGTTGGGCATCGGACACCTCGCTCATACGTGGGCTCCCCGAAGGGCGTGCGAGACCTGGCCGCTGAGCTCGGCAAACGCTGGCTCGAAACGAAGCTCGGGGTAGCGAGGGTATGCGAACGGGATCTTGAAGTCGCCGACGATGCGACCCGGACGCGCCGACATCACCAACACCCGCGTCGACAGGAACACCGCCTCGTAGATCGAGTGGGTGATGAACAGCGCGGCAAATCCCTTGCGCTGGAACAGGCTGAGCAGTTCGTCGTTGAGCTTCTCGCGCGTGATCTCGTCGAGCGCGCCGAACGGCTCGTCGAACAGGAACACCTTCGGATCCATCACCAATGACCGAGCCAGCGAACAGCGCATCTTCATGCCGCCGGACAGTTGCTTGGGGTACTTCTTCTCGAAGCCCTCGAGACCGACCAGCGCGATGTTCTCCGCCGCACGGCGGGCACGCTCTTCCTTGTCGATGCCTTCGAGCTCGGCGAACAGTTCGACGTTGCGCTGCACCGTGCGCCATTGCAGCAACGTGGCGTCCTGGAACACGTACCCGACGTGTCCGGGCTCGATGAACACGTTGCCGCTGGTGGCCGTCGTCAGTCCGGAGGCGATCCGCAGCAGCGTGCTCTTTCCACATCCGGACGGCCCGACGACTGTCACCAGTTCGCCGGCGCGCACGTCGAAGGTCGTCTCGCGAAGTGCGTGGGTACCGTCGGGGAAGACCATCGACACTCCGTCGAAACTCAATGCAGGAGCAGTCCCTACGTCGCCCATCTGGCCCACCGTAGTCGCGGGGGACGTCACGTCGAACATCTCCGCCCTGCTCAATGCATCACCATTCCGCCGGTCACGTTCATGGCCTGACCGGTGCAGTACGAGGCCTCATCGGAGGCCAGAAAGACCGCCATGTTGGCAACATCGGAGGGCTCGGCGAGCCGTCCCAGTGGCGATTTCGACGACCATTCACGAACCATCTCGTCGGTCCGGGTCGCTGCGCCCATCTCGGTGAGCACATAGCCGGGACAGATGCAATTGACGGTGATACCATACGGGCCGAGTTCCTTGGCGGCGACCTGCGTGAGCGAGATCACAGCGGCCTTCGATGCCGCGTAGTGGGCTTGGTTGGGTCCACCGACCTTGCCGCCCATGCTGGCCATGTTGATGATGGTGCCGCGCCCGTTGCGGATCATCGCCTTGGCTGCAACCTGGATCGTGACGAGCATCGCCCGCACGTTGACGGCGAAGGTGAGGTCCCAGTCGGCCGGGTCGATCTCCATCAGCGGCGCCATCTTCAGGATCCCGGCGTTGTTGACCAGGATCTCCACGCCACCGAGGTCGACGATGGCCTGATCGACCACCTCGGCCGTTGCCTCGGCATCCGCCAGATCGACGCCGTAGACCTTCCCACCGACGCTGGCGGCCGTGGTACCGAGGCGCTCGACATCGATGTCGAGCAGGGCAATCTCGGCGCCCTCGCGCCGGAAGGAGGCCGCGATCTCGGCACCGATACCACGGGCTGCGCCCGTGATCAGCGCTCGCCGGCCGGCCAGCCGGCCATGGCCGTTCTCGTGGCGCCGAGCTCAGTCCCCATCACCCGGGGAGTGTAGGGCAGAGACCCGGACCGCTCAGTCGCGATCGTGTGAACGCTCTGTTTCCAGATCTGGGCTGTGCCGAACGACACGCCGATCGGCCGGGCCGAACGCGATCGCCTCGCGGAACGGAGCCTGCGCGCACCGCGACAAATCGGCACTGGGCGCAAGCCCCATCGCAGCCCGAGCAGCACCGGTGACCATGTGCAGGGCCTCGGCGGGCAACGCGTGGGTGGTCATGATCATCAGCCCAGCCGTCTCCAGCGGGTCGCCTCGCCCGACCGGGTTGAACGGATCCTGCAGGTTGTCCGCGCCTGCAGCAACGTTGACACCGGCGGCCCGCAACGCCTTGACTGCGGTGACCGCACGCGGCATGCAGACCTGCGATTCGCGACCCTGCAAGAACAGGTTCGTGTGGGGGAGCGCGATCACGCTGATGCCGGCGGCGGCGACCTTCTCGGCCACTTCTCGTTGGCGGTGCTCGGACTGCAGCGCGAGCGTGACGCAATGGCTGGCGGCGACGCCGTGTGGGAAGCCGGTGGCCATCACCCGCTCGGCGAGATCTTCCAACGCCAACATCGCCGGGTTCAACGTCTCGTCGGTGTGCAGATCGACGGGCAGTCCGGCCTCGGCCGCCATCGTCAGCAGGTTGTCGTTGGCTGCCGCGGGATCGGATTCGAGGTGCGGGCAGCCACCGATCACGTCGATGCCCAGATCGACGGCCTCGCGCAGGAGCGAGCGTTGGTCCGCCCCGATGTCGCCGATCGACGGCCAGGCACACAGCGCCACGACCTGGATCTCGACAAGCTCACGTAGCCGATCGCGCACGTCGATCAGTGCTGCGACCGATGTCAGCCGGCCCGGGAGCGTGAGATCGACGTGCGTACGGATCGCGGTGCAACCGTTGGCCGCCAGCAGACGTGCGGCGCGTTCGGCACGCTCGATCGTGTCGGCGAGCGTGATCGAGTGGCGAGCCAGATCCATGGCCAAGATCGCGCCCATGAGATCGCCGGTCGGATTGTCGACTCGTTCGGCCAGGAACGCCTTGTCGAGGTGGGCGTGGGGCTCGGCGAACGCCGGAAGCAGGATGTAGCCGTCGTCGGTCGAGAGGTCTGAGCTCACACCAGCGGCGTGCCGGTGATCGGGCGGCGCTCGATCGGCTCACCCAGGCGTGGGAACACTTCTTCGGCAACGAGGTGCATCTGCTCGGCCATCTCTTCGCGGCTGAGTCCGGGGTAGTCGAAGAAGAAGCAGATGTGCTTGAGGTCGAGCAGGTCGCGCCAGTACCCGATCGCGTCGACGGCGTCGTCGATCGAGCCGACGATCTGGATCTTCTGCTCGTTGCTCTCCTCGACTGTCGGGCAGTGGTTGAACGCGACCTTGCTGCCGTCGGGATTTCGATAGCTGCTGAAGCGGCCGTACGGCGACAGGAACTTGTTGAACTCGTCCTGGCCGGGTCGACCTTTCACCAGTGCGGCCTCACGCGTCGCGGCGACATGCAGATTGAGGACGAGGCAGCGATCCTCGCCGGGGCCGACGGGAGTTCCACATGACTCGCGGATCTCCGCATACCGATCCCACTTCTGCTTCTGGCTGTCCGCGTTCTGCAACCAGTACACGGCACGGTGTCCGGCCCTCGGCACGTACTCGATGGTCTCGGGCGAGGTGACCGGCTGATAGATGTCGACATGCCTGAGCGGCTTGGGGATCAGCGTGAGATCGTTGACCATCGTGCCGCGATCCGGCACGTCGTCGGGCGGAAGCACCATGTGCTTGCCGCGATAGCTGAACTGCTCCTGATACCAGGCCAGCTTGATGACTTCCATCGACTCTTCGAAGATCTCGCGGTTGATGCGATCGTGCTCGGCGGACATCTCGTTGTCGCCACTGGCAACCACGGTCCCCAATGCCCATGCCTCGCGTGGCACTGTGCCGCGACCGACGCCGAACTCCATCCGGCCACCGGTGATGATGTCGGCGATCGCGAAGTCTTCGGCGAGTCGCAATGGATGCCACTGCGGCACGACGTTGAACATCTGACCCAGGCGAAGTCCTTCGGTCAGCATCGCCAGGTGCTGTCCGAACTGGATCAGGTTGGGAAGCACCTCGTAGCCCTCGTACTGGAAGTGGTGCTCGGTGAGCCACATCGTGTCGAACCCGAGTTGATCAGCCGTCTTGGCCCACTCGACGAGGTTCTTGTAGCACTCGATGACGGCGTCGTTGCCGAACCGGCGGGCCGTCGCTGCGATCGCAGGGTCGCCGGCGTCGGGCATCGGGACGGTGCAGAAGAAGTTCGAATCGACGCGCATGACCAAATCGTACTGCGCCGGGAGCCGCTCGTTCAGATGCCTGCGGCGGTACCGACCATCGTGCGCGGATCTGCCGCGCCGGCCCGAAAGCCGTCGTTGTCGATGACGATCGCATGTGCATGTCCGAAGCCGCTGTCGTATGCCGGGAGGGCGGCGACTTTGTGCCCGCGCTCGGCGAGTCCGGCCATCCAGTCGTCCGGCGCATGCCCTTCGACCGTCACCGTCGGAGCCTCGCCGCTGGTCCACGTGTCGAACCCGGTCACCGGGCCATGCAAGCGCCCAGCGTGGCGCGTAGACGGCGGCGGCGGGAGATTGGCCGTAGTGGAACAGGCGGGCAGCCAACTGCAGCAGGATCTGTGGCTGGGCGTCGCCACCCATCGTGCCGAAGACCGACCGGAGTTCGCCGTCGGCGGTCGCCATGGCCGGACAGAGCGTGTGCGGTGGGCGGTGACCCGGCATGAACTCGGCCGCATGACCCTCGCGCAGGTTGAAGCCCAGTCCGCGGTTGTGCAGATTGATCCCGGTGTTCGGTTCGACAAGACCGGACCCGAACCCCGCTGCGTTCGACTGGATCAGCGAGACGCCCATTCCCTTGCCATCGACGGTGCAGAGATACGTCGTGTCGCCATCGCGGCCGGGCGCCCACCGATTCGAGGCACGCTCGGTGTCGATCATGCCGATTCGTTCCGCGATCGACTTCAACAGGTCCTCACCGATCGGCGGTGTCACTGAGGACGTCGGGACGATCGAAACCCGCCGCAGTCGCAGCTTCGACCAGCAGGTGCGCGAAGCGAACATCGTTGGGGTCGGCCGGGAGATCGAGGCGGCCGGCCAACTCCGCGGCGCCCAGCGTGAGGTAGCCCTGCGAGTTCGGTGGCAGCGTCCACAGGTCGACACCGAACGCATGCACCATCAGTGGGGTGACCCAATCCGCCAAGGGGCGGGCGAGGTCGTCGTCGCTGTAGAAGCCGGCCCCCAGCGCCTTCAACCCTGCGCCGAACTCGCCTTCGTAGAAGGCGGCTCGTCCTCCCGTTGCCACAGCGCTCAAGGCCCGTGCTGCACCCGGGCGGGTGACGCGCACGCCGGGGCGGGTGAGTTGGCCGATCAGCGCTGCAAGGTTCGCGCTGGCACCCTCGTCGGCTCGTGCGGCAGCGCCGACGAGCAGTGGGCTCGCCGGAAACCCATCGTTCGCCAGGTCGACGGCCGGTTGCAGCAGGTCCGCCAGAGGCAACGTGCCGAACCGTTCGTGCAGCGCGACCCATCCGTCGACGCAACCTGGCACGGTGACCGCCCGGATGTCGTGCCTGAACGGCATCTCGGCGTGTCCCTCGGCACGTAGTCCAGCGGCGTTCGCGCCCGCACCCGGCGCGACCGGTCGAGTTCAACGCGAAGACCTCGCCGTCGCGATGAACGAGGGCGAACAGGTCGCCGCCCATGCCGCACAGGTGCGGTGCGGTGACGGCGATGGCCGCATTGGTTGCGATCGCCGCGTCGACCGCATTGCCGCCCAGCACCAGTGCTCGGAGCCCGGCCTGCGTCGCCAATTGATCGGCGCTGGCGACCAGACCCTGTGATGAGCGGACAGAGTGGAATCGGGGCGAGGCCATGACCGGGAACCTACGCTCTCTCGGTGCAGCGGAATCTCATCGGGCGAGTTGTGGCGACGCTCGGTGCCGCCGTTGCTCTGCTCGGCACGTTCTTGCCGTGGCTGCGATCAGGGTCGCGGCTGCGGAACAGCTACGAGATCTTCTCGCTTGTCGATCGGCTCGGGTTCTCGTCCTCGAGTCTCGTCGGATGGGGTCTGCGGGTGTGGCCCGTCGTGCCGTTCGTGTTGGCGCTGGCCGTGACGATGCAATGGTTTCCGCGGAAGTGGCTCACCGGCGGATCGGCCGATTGTGGCTGTCGTCTACGTCGGAGGCGTCGCTGCGGCGGTCAGCTTCGCTCCGGCAACCTCACTGATCGCGGTCTCGTACGGCCCCTGGGTGACCTTGGCCGGAGCGGTCGTACTCGCCTCCGGAGCCCTCCTGAATCGTCAGTGACGAAACTCGTCGGCGGACGGACCAGCGTTTGGCAACTGCGGCCCCGCTACGGGGCTTGCGACACCTAACACTGAGCGTGGTGGTGCTGGGAGTGCTGGTTCTGCCGCTAGGTGTGCCACTGGCCGCGGGATTCGAGGACCTCGCGGAGGATGACGGGGCGGTCGGTCATCAGACCCATCGACGCCGAGATCGAGCGAGCCGCTCATCTCGGCGCGATCGTCGATGGTCCACACGTGCACCTGCAGTCCCAATCGGTGCGACCGTTCGACGAACGTTCGATTGACCACGGTCACCGGCCCTTCCTTGACCGGGACCTGGGCCGCGAGACCCGGCGGCTTGCGCAGGACCCCGAGGCGCAGCATCGCCAACTCGATCGGACCGAGCGCACTGCACAATTCGGCGCCGAGTGCCTTGCGCAACTTCCTCATGCGCAGGTCGCTGAACGCTGCCACGCAAACCCTGGGCAGCGAGTTGGTCCGGCGAAGCGAGGCGATCAACGCGTCGACTGCGGCATTCGACTTGCAGTCGATGTTGACCCGCACCGTCGGGCCAGGCGCGCGAGCAGATCCTCCAGCAACGGGATCGGGGCCTTTCCGGCGACACGCGCCGGTCGAGACCTCGGACCACGGCAGCTCGCTGATCTTGCCCGGACGTCCGCACGTGCGCTGCAGATCGTTGTCGTGGAACGCGACCAGCACACCATCGGACGTGACCTGCACGTCGGTCTCGAGATAGCGATATCCCAGGTCGACCGCGTATTCGAACGCCTGCATCGTGTTCTCGGGGGCGTCGCTGGCGCCGCCCCTGATGGGCAAACGGAAGTCGGCCCGTCCCAGTCGAGGAACGGATGACGAGGGCTGCTCATAGGGCAAGTATCGTCGGTCGACATGGCTGACACGATCACTGTTCGCTCGCCCTTCGACGATTCGGTCATCGGCGAGATCCCGGCTCAGACCGAAGAGGACGTCGCCAAGGCGGTCGCCATTGCCAAGGCGGCACTGAAGACGCCGCTCCCGCTGTGGAAGCGAGCCGCCATTCTCGACAAGGCTGCGCAGTTGCTGACCGAGCGCCGCGACGAGTTCGCCGTGATCATCGCCAAGGAGGCGGCCAAGCCGATCAAGACGGCCCGTGGGGAGGCCGAGCGTGCGGTCGGCACGTTCCAGTTCGCGGCCGCAGAGGCGCGCAAGCTGTCGGGGGAGATGGTGCCGCTCGATGCGCTTGCGGCGGGTGAAGGCAAGTTGGGCTTCACGCTGCGAGTGCCGATCGGTGTCGTCGGCGCGATCGCGCCGTTCAACTTCCCGCTCAACCTCGTCGCCCACAAGCTTGCCCCGGCGATCGCCGCCGGGTGCCCAGTCGTGCTGAAGCCGGCGAGCCAGACCCCGTTCAGCTCGATCGCGCTGGCCAAGCTGCTGACGCAGGAGTGCGGCCTGCCGCCCGAGTACCTGCACGTCGTCACGGGCGGAGGAAGCACGGTCGGCAACGCGATCGTCGATCACCCCGACATCGCGCTCATCACCTTCACGGGGTCTCCGGACGTCGGGTGGGGAATCCGGGCACGGGCGCCGCGCAAGCGAGTCGGGCTCGAACTCGGCAACAACGCGCCGGTCATCATCGAGCCGGACGGTGACTGGAAGACGGCGGCAGCCAAGATCAAGATCGCCGGATTCAGCCACGCCGGGCAGAGCTGCATCTCGACGCAGCGCATCTACGTGCACTCGTCGATCGCCGACGACTTCACGGCGGCCTTGGTCGACCACGTCAATGCTCTTGGTGGTCGGCGATCCTCTCGACGAAGCAACCGATGTGTCGGCACTCATCTCCGCGAGCGAGCGCGATCGTGTGGTGTCGTGGGTCGCCGAGGCGGAGGCAGGCGGCGCGAAGGTGCTGACCGGTGGCGCGCTCGACGACGATGGCGTGCTGCGTCCGACGGTCATCTCCAACGCCAAGCCCGACATGAAGGTCTGCTCGAAAGAGGTGTTCGGTCCGGTGGTCGCGATCGCGACGTACGACGACCTCGACGACGCGTTCGACCTCGCCAACGACTCCGCCTTCGGGTTGCAGGCCGCGATCTTCACCGCCGACATCAGCAAGGCGCTGCGGGCCATCCACACGCTCGACTACGGCGGTGTGCTGGTCAACGAGGTTCCGACGTGGAGGGCGGATCAGCAGCCGTACGGCGGTCTACGCGACAGTGGCAACACACGTGAAGGACCCGCGTACTCCGTGAAGGAGATGACCGAGATCAGAATGGTCGTGCTGGGCGGATGATGCGTTGGGGGGTGTTCGGCGGGTCCAGCCGCATCTACAAGAGTTCGCTCAAACCGGCGTTCGACCAAATCGGTCACGTGGTCGTCGACGCACCGAGCAGGATCGGCGACGACTTCTCGGCGTACGACGAGATGTTGGCGCGCGACGAGATCGATGCTGTCTACAACCCGCTTGCCCAATCACCTTCATGCGATCTGGAGCCACCGCGCGCTCGATGCGGGCAAGCACGTGTTGTGCGAGAAGCCGTTGACGTTGACACCGTCGGACAGCGACGAGCTCTTCGACCACGCCAAGTCGGCAGGCCTCACAATCCTCGAGGCGTACATGTGGCCGCACCATCCGCGAGCCCGCGCGCTGCTCGAGATCGCCGCTGATGGTTCGCTCGGGATGCTGCAGTTCGGCCGGTCCTCGTTCAGCTACCCGATGGACATGAGTTCAGGCGACCACCGCATCGACGAGCGCGGGGCCGGCGCGCTGTTCGACATCGGCATCTACTGCATCGCCCCGTTCTTGTTGATCGCCGAACCGCGATCCGATCGGTCTGGCGGCGGCCGCGGCGCGCAACGAGTTGGACGTCGACATCGCGATGACCGGCTGGATCGACTGGGGCCAAGGCTTCAGCAGTGTCGTTCGATGTGTCGTTCGACGGTCCGGTCCGCAAGCAGATGGCGCTGTCGGGAACCGATGGCCTCGTGAACGTGCCGGGCTTGCACGTACCCGGTCCGGAGGGGCCGAGCACACTGGAGATCGAGCGCCGCGACGGTTCTGTCGACATCATCGAGTGTGCCGGCGCGAATGCGTATGCCGAGATGGTCAAGCACTTCGAGGATGTCGTCGGTGGCACGACCGAGCCGATCTTCGGCCGCGAGGAGAGCCTGCGGTTGGCGGCGATCTTCGATGAGCTCCATCGGCTGACGACGCCCTAGTCCGCCGCAGTCAGATCGAGCGACCGGCCGCCGCCCAGTACTCGTCCTTCAGCAGTCGCTTGTAGAGCTTGCCGGTCGGATGACGCGGCAACTCCTCGCGGAAGTCGACCGAACGCGGGCACTTCACGTCGGCCAGTTGCGACCGGCAGTAGGCGATCAACTCCTGGGCGAGCGACGCGGCTTCGTCGGGCGTCGCCGGCATCGCGACCGGCTGCACCACCGCCTTGACTTCCTCGCCGAAATCGTCGTTGGGAACTCCGAACACGGCGACATCGATCACCTTCGGATGGGTCACCAACACGTTCTCGGCTTCTTGCGGATACACGTTCACGCCTCCGGCGATGATCATGTACGCCTTGCGGTCGGTGAGGTACAAGAAGTTGTCGTCGTCGAGATACCCGACATCGCCGAGCGTGCTCCAACCGCGTGGGTGGCGCGACGACGACGTCTTCTCAGCGTCGTTGTGATACTCGAACGTCGGCGCCTCCCTCGAAGTACACCGTGCCCGACTGACCACGCGACACCTCCGCACCGTCGTCGTCGCAGATGTGGACGATGCAGTTGATCGGTGTGCCTACCGTGCCCTCGTGGGCGAGCCACATCTCGCTGTTGCAGTAGACGAAGCCGTTGCCCTCGGTGCCTGCGTAGTACTCGTGCAGCACCGGCCCGAACCAGTCGATGATCTGCTTCTTGACCAACACTGGACAGGGTGCTGCGGCGTGGATCACGCAGCGCAGTGACGACACGTCGTACTTGGCGCGCACAGCAGGATCGAGCTTCAGCAGTCGGACGAACATCGTCGGTACGACTTGGCTGACGGTGACGTGGTAGCGGTCGATCAGTGCCAGATACTGCTCGGCATCGAAGTGCTCCATCGCGACGACTGTTGCGCCGAGGACCTGCGCAGCCATCGAGAATCGCAACGGGGCAGCGTGGTAGAAGGGCGCCGGGGAAAGGTAGACGGTGTCGTTGTTACCTCCGAAGAGCATCTGCAGAATCGGCGCCACGCTGCCCGGCGTCGTCTCCAACGGGAGCTCGACGAATTCGCCGCGTCACGCCCTTCGGGCGACCGGTCGTGCCCGACGAGTAGAGCATGTCCATTCCGGCGATCCGATCCTCGTCGAGCGGCTCCGGCGACTGGGCGGCCACCGCGTGCTCGTACGACTCGTATCCGTCGATCGTGCCGTCCAGCATCAGGCGAACCGCGACCTTGGGGGTCGTTCGCGACGATCTCCGCAGCTTGGTCAGCCTTGTACTTCGACGTGATGAACACCTTGGCCTCGCAGTCGTTGACGACGTACTGCAACTCGCTGCCCGTCAACCGACTGGAACACGCCGTGTACACCGCGCCGGCGTAGTGACATCCCCAGACGATCTCGAAGAACCGATCGTGGTTCTCCATGCAGATGGCAACGTGATCGCCGGGCTGGACGCCGACGGACCGCAGCAACCGACTCAATCGGTTGGCCGCAGCATCGAGCTGTGCGAAGGTCTGGGTGAAGCCTGATCCGGCCATGATGAGGGCCGGCTTGTCTGGCTGCGTGTCTACGAATGCACCGGGATACACGTCGGCGAACGTAGCCCGACGGTACCTTGCTGGGGTGGACCCGGCCGTACGACGGTTTGCCGAGCTCATCAACGGAGCGTCGGCCGATCGACATCTCGATCTCGCATGCGCACTGGTCGCGTCGGTCGATCGATCAGTCAGCCGATGTCGGTTCCATCATCGTCGGGCTCGACAAGGTCGCCGAGGCGTGCCCGGCGTCGTTCGAAGGAATTGTCGACACCTTGTTCGCGTCCGGGATGTTCGTCGGCGACGGCGACGACTACCACGACCCGCGCAACTCGTTGCTGCACGAGGTCTTGGCGCGGCGGCGTGGGGATGCCGATCACGCTCAGCGTCGTGGCGATGGAAGTCGGCAAACGGCTGGGTGTACCGATCCGCGGTGTCGGCCTGCCCGGCCATTTCGTGATCCGCGACAAGGAGTCGGGTACGTTCGCCGATCCGTTCGGTGGCGGGATGCGCTACGACGAGGCCGGCATGATCACATCGTGGGAGCAGCGGACGGGCGGCGGTGTCGCGTTCCGAGCGGCGATGCTGACACCGACCGGTGCACACGACATCGTCCTGCGAATCCTCAACAACCTGAAGCAGAGCCTCCTTGCCCGAGACGAGCCGGTGTTGCTAGCCCGACTCGCAACGCTGCGCGCCGCGTTCCCGGAACTGGCGGGCGAGGGCGATGAGCACCGTCGATGGCTGCGACACTTCAACTGATGATCGACCCAACCGTCAAACGCAGCCTCGGGCAGATGATGAAGGGGGTGCAGGTGGTCGGGGCGCATCACAACGGCGTCACCCGCGCGTATTGCAGCCACTGGGTGTGCCAGGTCAGCTTCGAAGAGCCGATCGTGATGGCCAGCGTGTCGCCGAAGCACGACACGCACCCGTTGATGGTCGAGAGTGGCGAGTTCACAGTCAGCATCCTCGCCGGCGACCAGGTCGACGTCGGCCAGTACTTCTCGTATCCCGGCCGGAGGTTCCGCTACATCGTCGACGAGTACCTCGAGACGATTCCAGATAGCCGGCTACCGGTTGTACGCAACTGCATCGCCTGGCTGCGCTGCGAGGTGTTCGAAACGAAACCGATGGCCGATCACGACCTGTTCTTCGCGCGGGTCGTGGAGGTCGGCGCCGGCCGGTTGAAGGAGCCACCGCTCCTGTACAGCAGCAGGCTGGGCTGGAGAGTCACCGGCGACAAGGCTCGGGAACCGGGTCGAAGCATCCGCGATGAGCTGCTCGAACGCCTGGCTGCGGCAGGTTTTGACACTCCCGAGGGGGCGGACGACGAGGAATGAGCTCGGTCGGGTTGCCGTGCCCGGCTCTGCGATAGTTGTAGCGCGCCAGTATTGTTGTCGGCCATGACGGCCACAGAGATTCAAGCGCCAGTCGGACGAAGAGATCGTCGACGACCTCGTCACCGCGTTGCTCACCGAATGCGACCCGAACACCAACGACGCGGTCACGTTCCTCGGAGCGCAATTCGACAAGGGACTCGCATGGGTGCACTTCCCGGTGGGCAATGGTGGCCTCGGTCTCAACCCCAAGCTGCAGAAGGTCATCAGCGAGCGGGTGTTCGCCGCCGGGGGACCGAATCCCTACTACCGCAACCCGATCGGCTACGGGATGTGCGGGCCGACGGTCGCAGTGTGGGGTAGCGAGGAGCAGAAGCAGCGATACCTCCGACCACTGTTCACCGGCGAGGAGATCTGGTGCCAACTGTTCAGCGAGCCTGGCGCGGGATCCGATTTCGCCGGGCTTGCGGCGAAGGGTGTGCGCGACGGCGACGAGTGGATCGTCAACGGCCAGAAGGTGTGGACCACGTTGGCTCATCTGTCCCGCTTCGGTCTGCTCGTCGTGCGCACCGATGCCGACGCGGTGAAGCACGCCGGTCTCACCGCGTTCGTTGTCGACATGCATGCGCCAGGCGTCGAGGTGCGGCCACTTCGGCAGATGACGGGCGAGGCTGAGTTCAACGAGGTCTATTTCACCGATGTCCGAATCCCGGATGCGGAGATGTTGGGCAAGCCCGGCGACGGTTGGCGCGTGTCGTTGACGACGTTGATGAACGAACGAGTGTCGATCGGCGGGACGATGCCGGCCAAGGGCTCGGGAACGATCCAGGCCCTGACTGCGACGTGGGCCGACCTTCCCGACGACCGCAAGGACGCGGCCTCGCGCGACGAAGTGATGAAGCTGTGGTCGCGGGCCGAGGTGCTGCGGCTCACCAACATCCGCGCCAACCAGAATCGCAAGCTCGGCGACCCAGGGCCGGAAGGGTCGATCGGCAAGATGGCGGGCGCCGACCTCAACAAGGACATCTACGCCAAGGTCATCGATCTGATGGGTGCCGAGGGGATGCTCTACGGCAGCTACGAGATGGTTCGTCCGGAACACGCGATGGCATTCGAGTACATGCAGAAGGCGTTCCTGCGCAGCCGGGCCAATTCGATCGAGGGCGGCACCACCGAAGTGATGAAGAACATCCTCGGCGAGCGCGTACTGGGCCTTCCCGGCGACGTCCGCGTCGACCGCGAAGTCCCGTGGAGCCAGGTGCCCCGCAACTAGCGACCGCTGGCTCTGCGCGCTTCTCACTCCTGGGCTCCTCGGTGCGATTCGGCCAACGCTGCACCGCGCCAAGCACCATTGGGCGCGATTTCGGCCAATCGCTGCGTATTACCGCGCCCAAGAACGGTCGTCGAGGTTCGGGAGCGGCGTGCGGAGCCGTCGACATGCGTGAGCCCGGTACTGCCGGAGCGTCGCTCGATCCCTGACGGCACGACGCTACGAAGTTCGTAGCGCGGCCAACACGTCGCTGGCCGCGAACTCGCGGTCGTTGAGTGTCGCCGATTGGGCGACTGAGCCACCCAGTAGTGCGGCGGACGCTGCGCCGATCGCGGCCTGCAGCTCGCGGATGTTGCGTGGCGGGGGGAAGTACTCGTCCTCGTCGGTGACCTTCACCGGCTCGACGCCATGACGAGGGTTGAGGAAGCGGAGTATCTCGTCGACCAGTTCCTCCGGCGCCGAGGCACCCGCCGTGACGCCGACCGTCCCACGAAGATCGTCCGGCAGTTCGCCGGCCTGGTTGACGCGGAACACCTGCGGGCAACCGGCCTCGATCGCCAGCTTCTCGAGTGCACGCGTGTTGGACGAGTTCGACGAGCCGATGACCACGATGGCGTCGCACTTCGCAGCCATCGCCATCAACGCCGACTGCCGGTTGGTCGTCGCAAAGCACAGATCGCTGCGACCCGGCGTCCACGCATCCGGATACTTGGCTGTGACCGCATCCGCGACGCCGGACCAGTCGCGGTGCGAAAGTGTGGTCTGGGCGAGCAACGCAACGGGCTGATCGAACTGCGGCAACGCATCGACCTCGGCCACGCTCTCGACACGACTGATCGACAAGGGTGCGACGGCCATGGTGCCGACCGCTTCCTCGTGGCCCTCGTGACCGACGTACACGATGCGGTAGCCCTTCTTGGCACGGACCTTCACCTCGTGATGGACCTTGGTGACGAGGGGACACACCGAGTCGACGACGTAGCTACCTCGGGCTCGGGCCGCCGCAACCACCTCGGGAGCTGATCCGTGCGCAGACAACATGATCGGCGAACCTGCGGGAACGTCGGCGATGTCGTCGACGAACACGACGCCCTGCTCGACGAATCGGTCGACGACGATCTTGTTGTGGACGATCTCGTGGTAGCAGTACACGGGCGGATCGAAGGTGCGAACCATCCACGCCAATGCCTTGATCGCCATCTCGACTCCGGCACAGAACCCACGTGGTTCGGCCAGTAGCACCCGATCGACGTCCACGCTCGCAGGCTACCCGGGGCACGCCGCCGATAGCCTGGGAAGCCATGTCCGCACCGGTGGTAGTCAGCGTCGCGCCCGGGTCCGCGGCCGAGCGGGCCGGATTGTGCGCGGGCGACGAGGTGGTGACGATCAATGGGATCGTCCCGCGCGACATCATCGAGTGGCAGTTCGCCGCCGATGAAGCAGAAGTCGAGATCGAACTGCTCCGCGGTGGCCTGCAGGCGTCACTCGAGATCAACAAGCGCGCCGGCGAGCCGCTGGGCGTCGAGGTCTCGAGCGCAGTGTTCGATCGGGTGCGAACATGCGACAACCATTGCGAGTTCTGCTTCATCTATCAGCTCCCGGCAGGCATGCGCCGCAGCCTGTATCTGAAGGACGACGACTACCGACTCAGCTTTCTGTACGGCAACTTCACGACGCTGACCCGCTTCACCGAGGCTGATCTCGAGCGAGTGATCACAGAGCGACTTTCGCCGCTCAACGTCAGCATCCACGCCACGGACCCCGAGGTGCGCGCACGGATGTTGAAGAATCCGCGCGGTGGCATGAGCTTGCGCTGGCTGCGCGCATTGCTCGACCACGACATCGTCGTTCGCGGCCAGGTCGTGTTGTGCCCCGGCGTCAACGACGGCGAGATCTTCGACCGCACGATGGCCGGCATCCTCGATGAGTATTCCGAGCTCGAATCCGTCGCGGTGGTCCCGTTGGGGTTGAGCAGGTTCAACAACGAGTCGGCGATGCGGTTGCACACCCGCGACGAAGCCGCAGCGATGATCGATGCGATCGAGGATTGGCAGGATGTGTTCCTGCACACGCTCGGTCACCGCATGGTGTTCGCGGCCGACGAGTACTACCTCATGGCCGACCGCCCGTTCCCGACCGAGGAGGCGTACGGCGACTTCTCGATGCACGAGGACGGCATCGGCATGGCCCGCACGTTCGAGATGGAGTTCAACGGACGAGCCGCGCAGCCGACCGGTCCGCAGGCCGGTTTCTTCGCCGCGGTCGATGCTCCGCCGAACCCTGCCGCCTACACCGGCTTGCGGTCCCGCGCCTGTGGCACCGATGCCTCGCCGTTGCGGATCAGCGCCCGCCGCGACGCGCCGATAGGAGTTCTCACCGGCGAGTTCGGTGCTCGCGTGATCGCACCGCTCATCCAGCAACTCCGGCGGTCCGACATCAGGATCATTCCGGTCGCCAACGAGTTCTTCGGCGGCAACACTGCGGTCACCGGTCTGATGGTCGGCCACGACCTACAACGGGTCTTGGCCGCGGAACCTACCGGCCATCGCTACCTCCTTCCCGACGTATGCCTGTCGGAAGGACGCCTCCTCGATGGCACCACCATCGACGACCTGCCACGGCTCGGTCGAGGTCGTCGCCACCGACGGCATCTCACTTCGCAAAGCCCTGGAGCCCGCATCATGACGTTGCCCACTGTTGTCATCGTCGGACGGCCCAACGTCGGCAAGAGCACACTGTTCAACCGGATCGTCGGCGAACAGGTCGCGATCGTCGAGGACCGCCCCGGGGTGACCCGCGACCGCAAGGAAACCGAGGCCGACTGGCTCGGCGTGCACTTCCTGCTGGTCGACACCGGCGGGTGGCTACCGGGCGGCGACGATCTCGATGCCAAGGTCAGCCGGCAGGTCGAGACCGCCGTGAAGACCGCCGACGTCGTGCTGTTCCTCGTCGATTCCACGACTGGCGTCACCGAGGACGACGAGGCATTGGCCAGCTGGCTTCGCCGGATCAAAGCACCCGTGCTGCTGGTGACCAACAAGGCCGACAACGAACGACGAGAGAACGACCGTTGGGAGTTCCTTGCGCTCGGTGCAGGCGATCCGTACCCCGTCAGCGCCCTACACGGTCGGCGTGCCGGCGATCTGCTCGACGAGGTGATCTCGCTGTTGCCGCCCGCCGAGGACGACGAGTCCGAAATCGGCGTCGACCTCGAGGATGCCACAGAGTTGTGGAAGGCAGGCGACACCCCGCCGCCTCGAGTTGCCATCGTCGGGCGCCCCAACGTCGGCAAGAGCACCCTGTTCAATCGCCTCGTCGGCGAGGATCGTTCGGTCGTACACGACATGGCCGGCACCACTCGCGATTCGATCGACACTCTGGTCGAGACTCCGGACGGCCCGATCGTGTTCGTCGACACCGCGGGCATGCGTCGCCGGAGCCGGGTCGACGATTCGGCCGAGTATTACTCGGTGGTTCGTGCACTGCGAGCCATCGATGGCAGCGACATCGCACTCCTGGTCATCGACGCAACCGACGGCATCACAAGCCAGGATCAGCGTCTCGCAGAGCGCGTCGATGCCGCCGGGTGCCCGATCGTGGTGATGCTGAACAAGTGGGAGTTGATCGAGGATCCCGAGCAGCGGCTGCAGGTGCAAGCCGAACTGAAGCGCAAGCTGTACTTCGTCGGCGACGCGCCGATCCTCAAGATCTCGGCGCTCACAGGCAAGGGCGTCAACAAGCTGCAACCTGTACTGCAAGAGGCCATCACGCAGTATCACCGGCGTGTGCCGACGCGCGATGTCAACCGCGTGATCTCCGACGCGCAGCAACGCCAGCCTGCCGGCCACGGAGTGCGAGTGTTGTACGCACTGCAGGGTGCCACCGATCCGCCGACGTTCACGTTGTTCGTCAATCGCGAACTTCCGCAGACATACATGCGGTACCTCGAGCGCAGCATTCGCGAGGCATTCGAGTTCGGTAGCACGCCGCTGAAGCTGCGAGTCAGGAAGCGGACCGACTAGTGCCCTGGTGCGAGGACTGCGCCAAGTACTGGGCACCGGCAGCGATGAACGAGGACGGCACGTGCCCCACCTGCGGGCGTGTCGTCGAGGCACCAGTGCGCCAACCGATCACCGCCAAGAACCTCAACCTGCGCCAATTGGCGGCAGGGGGCGAGGGTGAGGAGGCAGCAAAGGCTCCGTGGCACTTCAAGCTGCTCATGGTGCTGTTGGCCCTCTACCTCGCATGGAGAATCATTCAGCTGTTCGCGTAAGGACAGGAGTGGGCGCAGGTGTCCGTCGCCATTGGGTGGCTGCGCCGAGAACACAGCTGGCGGGAACGATCAGGAGCGCCCGCTGCAGGCCGATGGAATCAGCCAGCACGCCCAACGCCAATGGGCCCAGCGTGATCGCGACGCCCGCGGCGAGCATGCAGATCGCGCCGAGCGACACCGGATCGATTCGGTGTTCTGCAGCCAGGTAGAGGCGGTCGACGTCCAGCGGGTACAGCGGCCCGGCCCCGAGCCCGACGATGGTGAGCCCGACAACGCGTGCACCCAATCCGCCACCGAACACCATCACCAACGAACCGATCGCCAAGACGATGAAGCAGGCAGAAACCGCTGTCGAGCCGAAGATTCGCAGAATGTGCGGAACCACCTGACGCGAGGCGAACATGGCCACACCGAATGCGCCGGCCATGGCAGCGGCGAGTCCACCCGACGCGTGACCGACCTCTTTGAGGTACGTCGCCGCCCAGACGGCCGTCGCCATCTCGGGGAAGATCGCGTTGAGGAGATGGAGCCACGGCACAAGGACGTCGCGATCGCCGAGGTGGGCCAGCGTGAAGTTGGTGTGCCGCGAGGACTCGGGAACCGCGACCGGCCAGGCGACCGCGGTGAGAATCAGCACGATCATCGCGGTCAAGAACAAGTACGGCGGGCGCCACGACCAGTTCAGCGCCAACGCGCCGCCAACGACCAGGCTGTATGTCACAGCCGTCAGACCCACTGCACCATTCACAGCCGCGAAGGCTGCGGCGCGATGCTCGCCATGATGATCGCTGATGACGGCAGGCATCACCACGGCCAGCAACGCGCCACCCAGGCCGGCCAGCGTTGCCCCGGCAAGCGTCACGGGCCATGCCGGGCCGAGACAGAAGGTGGTGATGCCGAGCGTGATCGTCGTTGCCGCCGCCAGCATCGAGGTTCGCCGGCCGAGCCGATCGACAACCGGAACGCCGCAGACTCCGAGGATCAGGGCGGTCACCCCGAACACCGAGCCGTGCAATGCCGCGGTCACGCCGGAGAGATCGAATTGATGACGCAACTCGCCGAGAACGAAGCCGATGCTCTGGCCTCCGGCGAGCAACGCGTAGCCGAGAGCGGACGAATAGGTCAGCCGGTCCCACCGGAACTTGTCGGTGCCAGAGGACGTTGCACTCACGCTTGCTTCTTTACCACTAAAGAGTGTCGTCACAACGGGTTCGAGGCGGAAGTCCGTATGCGACGCGTTACGATCCGGGCGGTCATCCGCAATAGCGGGCTGTAGCGCAGCTTGGTTAGCGCACTTGTCTGGGGGACAAGGGGTCGCAGGTTCAAATCCTGTCAGCCCGACGAGAAGCACCGGCTCGGGACCAGTTGTCGGCGCTGTTGGGACGTTTGGCACTGTGCGCATCGGCACCATTGACCGAGAGTGGTAGGTGTTTGTACGGGTAGTGGTCCCACCGCAGTGACGAAGGGTTGCCTCAGGGTGAGAAGTAGCTCGGAAACCGCTGGCGTCATGACCGACGTCGTCCCTCGCCTTCGTCGTCCGGTCTGCGCGCGCCCATCGTGTTCATCGTGGGGGATCACGACACGATGGAGTACATCAACGCCCCAGGCGCCGCATTCGTCGGTCTGGCGCCCGCCGACATCTGCGGGCAATCCTGGTTCCACCTCGTGCATCCGGACGATGTCGATGCGGCGCGTGCCGCGTGGAACGAGGCGCGCTGCCGACGCTTGCCGTACGAGGGTGTGCTGAGAATCCGCAACGGTGACGGCAAGTACCGCTTGATGGCCGAGTCTGCGTCACCGGTGTTGGCAAGCGATGGCACGATCGACCGGTGGGTCTGCATGCTCACCGACATCCAGCACCTCGAACAGACCAACGAGCAGCGACGCCACCTCGACAGCCAAGCGAATGAAACTCAAGCGCTGCTCGACACGCTCTTGTCGACGGCGCCAGTCGGGTTCCTCTTCCTCGATCGAGAGTTTCGATACGTCCGGGTCAACGAGATCGTTGCCGCGCTGGACGGAGCCGCCACGGTGACCGAGCATCTCGGCCGCACCATCGCCGAAGTGGCGCCGGCGCTGTGGCCGCAGCTCGAGCCTCATTGTCGGAAGGTCCTCGAGTCCGGTCTGCCGGTACTCAACGTGGAACTCAGCGGTGAGAGTCTCGTCGATCCGGGCAGGATCCATTACTGGCTCGACAACATCTACCCGGTCCGAGTCGAGAATGAGATCGTCGGACTCGGCATCATCTTCATCGACATCACCGAACGCAAGGCGGACGAGACGGCGCTCGTCGCCCTCACCGAGGCGTCGGTCGACGCCATCGCCAGCGCCGCTGAGGCCCGCGATCCATACACCGCCGGCCACCAGCGCCGGGTTTCCGAGCTAGCGGTGGCGATCGCCAGCGAGATCGGCCTGGAGCCGGATGAGATCGCCGGCATCCGGATCGCGGCCAAGATCCACGACATCGGAAAGCTTTCGATGCCGTCGGAGATTCTGTGCAAGCCGGGCCAGCTCAAGCCCACGGAACTCGCGCTGCTCCAAGAGCACGCTCACGCCGGCGCCGAGATCGTACGTGGCATCCACTTTCCGTGGCCGATTGCGGACATCATCCTGCAACACCACGAGCGCATCGACGGCTCCGGGTACCCGCTGGGCTTGGTCGGCAGCGAGATCCTTCGTTCGGCACAGATCATCGCCGTCGCGGATGTCGTCGAGGCGATGTCGTCGGATCGCCCATACCGGGCAAGCAAGGGCATCGACGCTGCGCTGAGCGAGATCGAGAGTGGCCGTGGCACCCTCTACGACCCCGAGGTCGTCGACGTGTGCCTGCGTCGTTTCCGTGAGGACGGCTGGTGCTTTCCGACAGGTGAGCAGAGCGGTGAGGCGGCTGCGGACCACGACATCCCGATCGACGCCGGCGTGCTCGACGAAAGCTGACAGGCGAGCGGACATCTGATTCGCAAGAACTCTTGTGGATCATCTGATCAAACCTTGACGGTTTTTCGCTCAACCCTGCAGCACACTGCACCGATAGCTCAGTGAGGCATGGACTGGTCATGCACAACTGGACGCATCCCGGGCGGCGGCAAATGAACTTTCGAGTGGTCAACCAAGGAGGCAGCGACGACGATACCGGCGCGCCTTCTCGTGACAGTGGCTTCTCGCTCGTTGAGATCATCCTGACCATTGTTCTGATGGCAACGGTCCTGATCGCGGTGATGAACGCGGCACTCGCCGGCATCAAGTCGTCGTCGTCGTCGGCATATCGAAGCAAGGTCGAAACCGTGCTGCAGAACGCCGCCGACCGCGTCAACCGTGCTCCCAAGGCTTGTCAGTACCCGCAGTTTCTGCGCGCCGCGGCACAGGCTGATCGACTGGAGCGGCGACGAAGTCACTGCGACGTACCGCTGGTACGCAGCCGGGCTCGTCCGCCGCGTCGGGGACGCCGGGTACATGGAATGGGGACGGCACGACGGGATGCGACGGCCCTGTGCCCGGAAGCGTTGTGCAACTCGTAACGATCAGGGTGACCAGTCCGGACGGGAAGGTCACCCGTGAGCTGGAGGTGGTCAAGAGTGATATCTAAGGGACGGAAGCAGACAAGGCCGGCGCGGCACGACGCAGGGATGACCCTGCCCGAGGTGATGATCTCGGTCGTGCTGACCGGAATACTCATCGCCTCGATGTCGATGTCCATCACGGTCATCGGCAGGCAACGCGACAACAGTGCTGGGCGTTTGAACAACGCTCGCTCCGAACAGAACGTCGGCATCTGGATGCCGGCTGACCTGGCCTCGGCCGAGATCGTCAGCACGGACGCCGCCGCATCGCCGTGCGGCAGCGTGTGCCCAGCGGGGATCAACGTCGGTGGTTCCAATGCCCTGATGCTGACCTGGACGGGTTCAACGGTCATCGCGATCGCCGGAGCTCCGACGTCGGTTCCCACCGAGACGAAGGTCTCCTATCGCTACGTACAAGAAGGCGACGAGTGGATGCTGATCCGCGTCGAGTGCTACTCGATCAACGGAGCGGCACCGTCGTGTCAACAAACAACGGTCTTGCACGACCTGGATCCGCCCCCGCCCGAGCGTGACTGGACGACCCGGCGTCACGGAGCCCGACTGGGTCATGGTGGTCAGCCAGGCGCTCGACCCTGCTGACGTGGACGGCTCGCTGGCCGCACCGGTCGACGACCCGACGTACAAGGACAAGAATGGCCAGCGAGTGGTCGTGACCATCAACGGTGGCGGCGACATCGCAGGGATCGGTGGCGGTACCAACCAGATCAGCCTCAGTGCCGGCGGCACCGAGCGCCAGCAGGACCTCGATCCGAATGCTGCGGCGTTCGCACCGACGTTCACCGCAGCACGTTCACGCTGCGGCGGCAACTACGGAATGCTGATCGACACCTCGGGCTCGATCGGTTCGACCAACATGGGCACTGTTCGTACCGCGGTCACCGCGTTCATCAACGCCTTCGCCGGCACCCCGGTGAAGCTGCAACTCGTCGACTTCGACACCAGGGCGACCACGCTCGGCGGTGACCCGACGACCGGCGCCAGGTACTTCGACATGCTCAAAGACAGCGACGTCGCCGACCTCAAGATCTTCGTCAACGGTGGCACGACCAGCACCGGCGCCGCTGCAGTGCAACTGACGGCCGGCGGCTGGAACCAACTGGGAAGACGGTCTGAACCGGATGTTCCGCAAGACGGACGGGTCGATTCAGACAGCGCTCCCGAAGACGATGATCTTCTTCACGGACGGCGAACCGACGTTCACCCGAATGGGGCATGGCTCGACCAGTGGCACCAACATGGGTCCGGTTCCGACCGGGCATCCCGACGACTCGGCCCTGACGGAGGCCGCCGACGGTAACGACTACGCCCAGGTTGCGTTCAACCGGGCCAACCGCATCGCCCGTGAGTTCGGTGTGCAGGTCGACTACATCGGCGTGTTCATCGGTGCGGCCACCAACGCGTCCAACGACTTCGTCAACGTCAACGTCGGCTACCACCTCGAGAACTTCGAGCGTGGCTACCACCACGTCTACGAGCGTGGCTACCACGACGACTACCAGCGAAACAACAACGTCGTGTGGGAGAAGGGCTACCACCCCGTCTACGAACGCGGCAACAACGTCGTGTGGGAACGCGGCTACCACGCGACGGCATGGGAGCGCGCCGGCTCCGGACTGGCCTACGAGCAGAAGATCGGCAGCACTTGGACGTCGGTGGGCCGCAGCACCTACGAGTTGAACAACAGCTCGCCTGGAGAAGCCGACGGTTGGCGGGCGCAGGGTCAGTGGAACGCTGGGCAGCTGGACCTCGACCACCAGCACCAACTACACCAAGAGCAACCTGTTGCCCGACCAGACCGACGGCTTCCGTGAGGTCAAGTCGTACTCATCGCCGTACAGCTCGTGGGAAGCCACGACTCAGTCGACCTACGGCTCCAACAACTCGACCTCTGCGGAGACCGATGGTTGGCGCACACGTCAGACGGCGGCGAGCACGACGTGGACGTCGGTGTCCTCGTCGGAGTACAACGCCAGCAACACCGTGGCGGGTGAGTCCGACGGCTGGCGCACCAGCAACTCGTACACCTCTCCGTTCAGTTCGTGGGAGTCGACGACCCAATCGACCTACAACACCAGCAACACCGTGGCGGGGGAGTCGGACGGCTGGAGAACTCGCCTGCCGTCCAGCAGCAGCACCTGGAACTCGGTGAGCTGCCGCTGACTACAACCTCAGCAACACCACGGGTGACTCGTCGGACGGCTGGAGGATCGCGCGGATCTACACCTCGCCGTACGCGGCGTGGGAAGCCTCGACCCAGTCGAGCTACAACTCCAACAACTCCAACTCCGACGAGAGCGACGGCTGGCGCACATACAAGTCGTACACGTCATCGTTCTCGGACTGGGAGCCGACCGACGAGGCCACGTACCTCGCCAACAACACCAGTTCGGATCACACCAGCGGAAGTGACGGTTGGCGGGCCACGAAGGTCTATCTGCCGCCCTATACCGGCTACGACGCAACTCAGACCGTCCCGATGCTGAACAAGGACATCCTCGGAAGGCTGATCGACCCCGCCGGAATCATCAATCCGGAAGACGTCAACCCTGCCGACGGCATCGTCGACAACCCGCAGACGGCGAACATGTACGCCACGGAGGACTGGGCACAGCTGCAAGGCGCATTGACGGCTATTGCGCTCGGTGAGTGCGGCGGAACCCTGACCCTGCAGACAAAGCTGACGTCGGGCTCCAACGCCGGTGATCCGTTCGTGTACCAGAACAACATTGACTCGACCGTCATCGAAACCTCCGGCATCAAGAAGAGCGGCACGTTCGACTTCCCACTGTCGGGTGGCGGATCGATCGACGTCCAGATCACGCCTCAATCGCTCACCAACCTCACGCACTATTCCCCAGCGGGGTGGACGTGCAAGGTTGCTGGAGCGGCGATCACTCCGACGCCGATCGACATCCCGAACACACCCTGGGATGGAATCCAGTTGACGATCGCAGCCAACGAGGCCGTGTCGTGTGTGCAGAACGTGACATACGTGCCGTGATGAAGCGTCGATTTGCCCCACAGGTTCCGCACGACGCCGACAACGGCGCCGCGCTGATCCTGGCGCTCGCCATGATCGTGATCGGCTCGCTGATCGTCGTGCCGTTGTTGAACTACGCGATGACGATCAGCAGGACGAGCAGGATCCAGTCGAACACGACCAAGAACGACGAGGCCGTCAAGGCCGGGCTGCGGGTCGCGCTTGCCGACCCGACATCGCTCTACGAGGTCTGCTCGGGTGCGGGGCTCACGTCGAGGTCGAGCACCTCGCCACGCCGCCCGGATTCGACGTCGAGAGCAAGTGCTCGTGGGTCGACGCCCAGGCCGCAGAGGATCCCGAGACGTTGTGGTACTCGGCGACAACGACGCAGGTCGGGTCGGCACTGCCCAGCGGCGTCTCCGAGGCGAACATCGTCTACGCGGGCTCCGGCGCAGCCGATCCGACGGCATGGGTGGCCGCCAGCAGTGCCGATCAGGTCGGTGACACGATCTGGGCGCCGCACCTGCCGGCGTACGACAACAAGTTCCAGGTGAAGTACACGATGCCCTCCGGCTACGGCGATTGCTCGGTGTACTTCCCCGGCAAGTACACCGATCCGGTGACGATCAACGGTCCGGGCAAGACGTTCTTCGCCAACGGGATCTACTACTTCGAGAACACCGTCACCATCTCGGGAAATGCCGACGTCGTCGTCGGTGACGGCGCCGAAGAGGGCTGCACCACTACTCAGGAAGCTCTGTTCGACGCGGTCAACGACGTCGGCGACAGCCCCGACAACCCGTCCGTGAGTGGTGGCGTCGGTTCGACGTTCGTGTTCGGCGGCGCCGGACGCCTGGTGATCGACAACACGGCGACAACCGTCGACCATGTCGGTCGTGTTCAACAAGCGCTACGTGCAAGACACCGAGGTCAGCACGGCAAGCTCGGCCGGCGTGTCGATCATGACTGTCAACGGCCTGCTCAACGGCGCGGTCATCGACCCGATGAACAACGGCACGATCTACGTGCCCGCACCGATGCAGACCGGCGCAGCCCCCACGCCCGCCCCGGCCAGCTTCTTCAAGCCCTCCACCTTGGTGGCGCCCGACGTGATGACACCGGCCACGCCCGTCATCGCGGTCAACATGACGACACCAGCGCCCGCACACATCTCGATTCCGGGCTACATCGCCGTGCCGCAAGGGATCGTCAGCGTCAACTACGCGCCGGGTTCATTGCCGGGCAAGGACGTCAGGATCAACGGTGGCGTGCTCGGTGCACAGATCCTGGTCTCTGCCGACCGACCGGATGCCGACACCGATCCGACCACCCACTTCGTCATCGGCCTCGAGAACCCCACGGTTCAGCAGACGTTCAAGATCGAAACCACGACGACCGGGGCGACGCCCAACGTGACTGGCACGGCGATCGTGCAGGTCAATCAGCAGGGCGCCTACTACGTGAACTCATACGTGGTGCAGAGCAACTGAAGCCCGCTGCGTAGCTCGGGGCGCCTACGATCGCACCGATGTGCGGCAGATTCGTCTCCTCCAGTTCTGCTGAACGGATCTCCGAATACTTCGGCGCTTCGTTCGACCCCGAGACGACGCTGCCCGAGAACTTCAACACCGCGCCGACCAACGACGTCTACGGGGTCGTGGCCGGACCAGACGGTCAGCCGACCTTGCAGGTCTTCCATTGGGGCCTCGTGCCCGTATGGGCCAAAGACACCAAGATCGGTTCGAAGATGATCAACGCCCGCTCCGAGACCTTGGCCGAGAAGCCGGCGTTCAAGTCGGTGTTCAAGAAACACCGCGTCATCATCCCGATGGACGGCTTCTACGAGTGGCAGCAGGGCAGCGAAGGAGCGGCGCTCACCAAGGCGGGCAAGCCGGCCAAACAACCGATGTTCATCCACCGCCTCGACGGCGAGCCGTTGGCAGTCGCCGGATTGTGGACGACGTGGCGCGACAAGACCGCCGGCCCCGACGCCCCGTGGCTGCACAGCTGCACGGTCGTGACCACCTCGGCCAACGCAACCATGTCGCCGGTGCACGACCGTATGCCTGTCCTGCTGCCGCCGACCGCTTGGCAGGAGTGGCTCGACCCGGCGAACAACGACATCGAACAGTTGCAGCGCCTGCTGGTACCGGCACCCGACAACCTGTTGACGATGCACAAGGTCTCGACCGAGGTCAACAACGTGCGCAACAAGGGCGCCGAGCTGATCGAACCGATCGATTAGTCGAGCGCGTCGCGGATGGCAGCGGCCGCGGACTCCATGTCGTCGGGGTCGACGGATGTGGCCGCGTTCTCGAACGAGAGTTGTCCCATGTGTTGCGTTGGGATCACATGGATGTGGGCATGCGGCACCTCGTATCCGGCGATGATCACACCCACGCGCTCGCACCCGAAGGCTTGTCGCTGTGCCAAACCGATTCGATGGACCACGCCGAACATGTGAGTCACCAGATCGGGCGGCGCATCGACCCAGTGGTCGATCTCGTCGATCGGCACGACCAGCACGTGGCCGCGAGCCAGTGGATTGATCGACATGAACGCCACGCATCGATCATCGCGATACACGAAGGTGCCGGGGATCTTGCCGGCGATGATGCGGCTGAAGATGGTTGTCATGAACCGAATGTACGCTCGACGTGATGGAGACCTTGGCGCCGAACCGCTACCTCACGGTGCCGAACGCTTTCACTCTCGTCCGGCTTTGCTGCATCCCCCTGTTCCTGTACCTGCTGTTGGGCCGCGACAACCAGATCGCCGCGGCATGGCTCCTCGGGGGATTGGGTGCCACCGACTGGGTCGATGGCTGGTTGGCGCGGCGGTTGAACCAGACCAGCGAGTTCGGAAAGATGTTCGATCCCATCGCCGATCGGTTGCTGTTCATCGTCGGCATCGCGGGCATCATCATCGCCGGCGTTGCGCCGTTGTGGGTCTGCTGGGCCGTCGTCATCCGCGAGGTCGTGGTCGGCGGCACCGTCGCGATCGCCACGCTCTTCTTCGGAATGAAGCGCTTCGATGTGACGTGGCTCGGCAAGACGGCGACGTGCCTGCTGATGTTCGCGTTCCCCGGGTTCATGCTCGGCTCGAGCACGTTCCCGGCGCATCAGCTGTTTCAGGTCGCGTCGTGGCTGCTCGCGATTCCGGGCCTCATCCTCAGCTACTACACCGCGATCACCTACATCCCGACGATCCGTGCCAGTCTGCGCGAGGGACGCGAAGGCGCCCGCTAGTCTGCGTGGCCATGACGGTCCCTGCCCACTTGCTCTACTCCAGTGATCACGAGTGGATTGCCGTTGACGGCACCCGCGCCCGCATTGGGATCACCGACTACGCCCAAGAGGCGCTCGGCGATGTGGTCTACGTGCAAGCACCCACGATGGGTGCGAACGGTGAGCGCCGGCGACAGTTTCAGCGAAGTCGAGAGCACCAAGTCGGTCAGCGACATCTACGCTCCGGTGTCCGGAACCGTCGTCGCCGTCAACGACAAACTTGCCGACGGACCCGATGCACTGAACTCCGACCCGTACGGCGCCGGGTGGATCTGCGAGATCGAGATGAGCGACCCTGCCGATATCAATGGCCTGCTCGACGCCATTGGCTATCAAGCTCTCATCGACGGTTAGTCTCCACTAATGGCCTACGTGTTCTGCAACCAGTGCGGCCACAGGAACCCACCCGAATCCGGGTTCTGTTCTTCGTGCGGCAGCGTGCTCGACGGCATTGCCGACCACACCATCACCCTCGCCAAGGTCGACCCCTTGCAAGACGCTCCAGGGACCGACGACGACGTCGTCGTCAGTGTCGGCGACCTCGCCGCGGGCGTGGCGTCGTTGATCGTCAGGTCCGGCGCGCAGGCCGGCGATGCGTTTGCGCTGCACGATCAACTCACGCGGCTCGGCCGTCATCCCGACAGCGAGATCAGCCTCGACGACATCACGGTCTCGCGCCGTCACGCCGAGGTCGAGCGGACCGACACCGGCTATGTCGTGCGTGACGCAGGTTCGCTCAACGGCACCTACCTCAACGCCGAACGCATCGACGACGAGGTCGTCTTGCGCCAGGGCGACGAGCTGCAGGTCGGAAAGTTTCGCCTCGTGTTCTTCGAACGGGCCGACGGCTGAGCATGATCATGCAAGAACGCCCCTACCTGTCCATCGGTGAAGTGCTGGGGCTGCTACTCGAAGAATTTCCCGACGTCACGATTTCGAAGATCCGCTTCCTCGAGAGCCAGGGCCTGATCGACCCGGAGCGCACGGCGAGCGGGTACCGCAAGTTCTACGACAACGATGTCGATCTGTTGCGAGTCATCCTGCGCGAGCAGCGCGAGAACTTCCTTCCGTTGCGTGTGATTCGCGATCGACTGGAGAGCGGTGCGATCGAGGACCCGACGGGTCCGACGACACCGCCGCGAGGCATCCGCAACGTCGAGCCGGGCGACGATGCCGCGAGCGACGACGACGAGATTGCATTTGCCGCGACGTCGTCGACAGTCGAGACCCACCATCACCCGGCCGGTCAGCAACGAGCCGGCGTCGCGGTATCCGACCTGTTGGTCGACCCGGCGGTGCGCCTGCAACACGTCACTGCGGCCGCTACATCGGTGCCGGTCGACCGCCACGAGACGTTCGTTGCCGCAGAGTTGTGTCATCTCGCGGCGCTCACCGCGCCGCAGCTCGCCGAGCTCGAGTCATATGGATTGTTGACCGGCAAGGGGAGTGGCGCGGCGGCCACGTACACCCTCGACGATCTGGCCATCGCACAGGCTGCGTCCGGCTTCATGCAACACGGCGTCGAGGGTCGCCACCTCAGGGCATGGCGGCAGGCGGCCGAGCGCGAGGCGTCGCTGTTCGAGCAGATGATCCTGCCGCTGCTGCGGCAGCGCAATCCTCAGGCCCGCCAGCAAGCGATCACGACCCTCGAGTCGCTTTCCGCGCTTGGTGGTGAGCTTCGTTCGGCGATCGTGCGCTCGGCGTTGAGCACCTATATCGACGGGTGATTTCTCAACCGACGGGCGTCGGCCAACGCCGGCAAGGTACGCTCCGACCGTGATCGCCATGGAGTTGCTCGGTGTGAGAGTGGAGGTGCCCGCGAACACTCCGGTGGTCATCTTGCGCGAGCAGCCCGAGCCGCATCGCGTTCTTCCCATCCTCATCGGCTCGCCGGAGGCCTCGGCCATTCACACCGCGCTGTCCGGCATCATCGCCCCGCGACCGATGACCCACGATCTGATCGTCGAATTGCTGCGCAGCACCGATGCCACGCTCGACAAGGTGGTGGTCACCGAGATCCGGGACCACACGTTCTACGCCGAGTTGCACCTTCGCATCAGCGGCACGGAGTCGATCGTCTCCTGCCGCCCATCCGATGCCATTGCAGTCGCCTGCCGCACTGGCACGACGATCTACGCCGAGGAGTCCCTCCTCGACGAGGTGGGCCTCATTGCCGCCGAGGGACTGGCCGACGAAGAGCCGGAGGACGAAGCAATCCTCGACGAGTTCCGGGACTTCCTCGACGAGATCAAGCCGGAAGACTTCGAAGCCTGAGATACAGGCTGAGCGAGCGAGCGGCGCGCGCTGCGTGCTTGAAAGCGCGCGGATGGTGTTTGACTCGGTGGCGATTGTCGCCTAGCCTGGCCGTCCTTACATTGCCGTAGTTACGCGGGTGTGAGTCGGTACGTCGGAGGCAGCAGATGAGCGAGCAGGGTTACAGTGGAACGAAGGCCGCGACCATCGTCGGCATCACCTATCGCCAACTCGACTACTGGGCGCGCACCGACCTGATCCGGCCGTCGCTGGCCGATGCAAGCGGTAGCGGCAGCCGTCGTCTGTACAGCTATCGCGATCTGCTCGAACTGCGTGTGATCAAGAGTCTGCTCGACGCCGGCATCAAGCTCGAGTCCGTACGCACCGCGTTCGAGTACCTGCGAACCCATGTCGACACCGACATCGCCAGTGCGCACCTGGTGATCAGCGGAAGCGACGTGATCCTCTGCGACGGTGACCAACTGATCGATGTCATGCGCCGCGGCGGGCAGGGCGTGCTCAACGTGTTGGCAATCGGTGGCGTGAAGTCCGATCTCGACTCGACGATCGTCAAGTTCGACGATGGGTCGATCGCTGCGTCGACCCGCCGCGCCATGTGATGAGCGAATTCGAGCACAGCCCACTCGACGCGATCCATCGGGCGCTCGACGCCAAGATGGTTCCATTCGGCGGTTGGGAGATGCCGCTGTCGTATCCCATCGGAACCATCGACGAGCACCTTGCGTGCCGCAACGACTCGGTCATCTTCGACGTGTCGCACCTCGGCACCGTGCGCGTCGAGGGTTCCGATGCCGACGAGCGACTGCAGTTCGCGCTCACCAACGATCTCTACAAGATCGCCCCGGGTCGGGCGCAGTACACCCACCTGCTCGACGAGGTCGACGCCTCCGTGCTCGACGACATCATCATCTGGTGGGTCGACGACGAAGTGTTCGACGTCATGCCCAATGCGTCGAACACCGATCGCGTGCGCGCCGCGATCGGTGGGCTCGAGACCACCCACGATCGTGCGGTTCTCGCAGTGCAGGGTCCACGAGCCAAGGAGCGGCTGGCAACAGTGTTTCCTGCAGCGGCCGCGGTCGGTCGCTTCAAGGTCAGCCAGCTCGAATGGGAAGGCAGTGAATGCGTCGTGGCCGGCACCGGATACACAGGCGAAGCAGGTGTCGAGATCGCCGTGCCGAACTCGGCGGCGCCCGACCTGTGGACAGCCGTCACCGGAGCCGGCGTCACGCCGGCCGGCCTGGGTGCTCGCGACACCCTGCGGCTCGAGGCAGCGCTTGCCGCTGCACGGGCACGAACTCGGCGCGGGCATCACATCACTGCAGGCCGGTCTCGGTTGGGTCGTCGCATGGTCGAAGGACGAGTTCCGCGGTCGCGAACCGCTCGATCGCGAGCGCACAGCCGGGGTCGAGCGAGTCCTCATGGGTATTGCCACCGATGGCCGACGACCGCCACGCGCCGATTGCAGCGTGTTTGTCGATGATCATCCAGTCGGCGTCGTCACCAGTGGCAACTTCTCACCGGTACTCGGGCACGGAATCGCACTGGCGTTCATGCCGCCCAATACGCAACTCGGCACCGAAGTGGTCGTCGACGTCCGTGGCACCGGCTTGCTGGGTCGAGTCGTACCGACCCCCTTCGTCGCCAAGCACTGACGCGGATCGGTGCTGTGGGCGCCGGAACGGGCGCCGGCGGCCCATCTCGCGACCCACAGCACGGATCTACCGCTTGCGCGCGGCGGCCTTCTTGGTCGGGGCTTTCTTGGCTGCGGCCTTCTTCGCTGGAGCCTTCTTGGCGGCGGGCTTCTTGGCTGCCGGCTTGCGAGCGACAGCTTTCTTCGCGGCGGGCTTGTCGACGGACGATTCGATGGCTGGCACGGGGTTTCGGTGGCGGCGGCTGCGGAGTCGCTCCGAGCATCGCCGCCAACGGGCGAAGACCGAACATACCGCCCGCTGATTCGGCCATCGCTCCGAGTGGCTGCAGACGACGTGCCAGTTCCGACAACACAGCCATGAAGTCGCTGAGCTCTTTGGGCATCGCCGTGAGACTCGGCGATGCCAGCACGTCGGCGAGCTTCGACAGGCCGGGCACCACGCGGTCGATCGGCGCGCTCAGTTGCTCGACCATCGCGTCGGCCCTGTTGATCGTCCGTGTGAGCTTCGGCACCACCGCTTTGACTGGCTCCTCGACCGTATCGAGCAAGCTGTTGATGCGATTGGCCATGACATGCATCTGCTCCATCGTCTTGTTGAAGTTCTCTACACCAGAGAGAAAATCCGAGACACCCCGTTGGAACTGGCCGATCGACTTCGTGATCACCCCGAACGGGTTGTTCCCGCCGAACAGACCAAGGAGGTCATTGATGCCTGGGGGAGTGCTCTGCGTCATGGCGGAACCGTAGCCGCGCATCGCTCAATTCGACAGGGCGGCGAGAGCCTCCAGCGGTTCGCAACTGCAAACGAGGTTGCGATCGCCGAACGCGGCGTCGATGCGCGAGACCGGAGGAAAGTACTTCGCGGACCGCAATGCGGCCACCGGGTACGCACCGAGTTGGCGATCGTACGGCCTGTTCCACTCGCCGATGAGGTCCTCGGCGGTGTGCGGCGCGTACCGCAGCGGGCTGGTCGCCACGTCCCACGTCCCCGATGCCACCTCGTCGATCTCGCTCCTGATCGCAATCATCGCTGCGCAGAATCGGTCGAGCTCGATCAATGACTCGCTCTCCGTCGGTTCGATCATCAATGTGCCACTCACGGGGAAGCTCATCGTCGGCGCATGGAAGCCATAGTCGATGAGACGCTTGGCAACGTCGTCGACAGTGACGCCCGTGGCCTTGGTGATCGGCCGCAGATCGACGATGCACTCGTGCGCAACGCGACCGTGCTCGCCGGTGTACAGCACAGGGAAATAGGGATGGAGGCGAGTCGCGATGTAATTGGCGTTGAGGACAGCCATCGCGCTCGCGTCGGCGAGCCCGGATGCACCCATGAGGGCGATGTACACCCACGAGATCGACAGGATGCTGGCCGAACCGAATGGCGCCGCGGCAACTGCGCCCACCGGCTGGCCGGTCGAGCGCAACGGATGCGCGGGCAGGAACGGGGCGAGGTGGGCTCGAACCGCAACCGGGCCAACGCCCGGCCCACCGCCGCCATGGGGTATGCAGAACGTCTTGTGCAGATTGAGGTGGCTGACGTCGGCACCGAATTTGCCGGGCTGGGCCAGACCGACCATCGCGTTGAGGTTCGCTCCGTCGACGTACACCTGCCCGCCGTGATCGTGCACGATCTCGCACAGCTCGCTGATTCGTGCCTCGAACACGCCGTGCGTCGATGGATACGTGACCATCGCCGCGGCAAGGGCATCGCCTGCTGCTGTCGCCTTCGTCTCGAGATCGTCGAGATCGATGTTGCCGTCGTCGTCGCAGCGAACGACCACAACCTTCAGGCCGGCCATCACCGCGCTCGCCGCGTTCGTCCCGTGGGCGCTGGAGGGGATCAGGCAGACGTCTCGGCCGATGTCGCCGCGGCTGCGGTGGTAGGCGTGGATCGCGAGCAGCCCGGCGAACTCTCCCTGGCTGCCGGCATTGGGTTGCAGGCTGACCGCGTCGTAGCCGGTGATGGCGACGAGCATCGCCTCCAGCTGAGCGATCATCTCGCGGATTCCGACAGTCGCCTCGTCGGGTGTGAACGGGTGCATGTCGGCCAGACCTGGCCACGTCAGCGGTTCCATCTCGACAGTGGCATTGAGCTTCATCGTGCACGAACCGAGCGGGATCATGGTCCGATCGAGCGCCAGATCCTTGTCGGCGAGGCGCCGCAGGTAGCGGAGCATCTCGTGCTCGGTGTGGTAGCGGGAGAAGACCGTCTGGGTGAGGAACTCGTCGGTGCGGCGCCGCGGCAAGCCCTCGGGCCGGCCATCGTTGACGGTTGCCACATCGGCGTCGACCTCGAACGCGGCGAGCAACGTCGCCAACGTCTCCAACGTCGACGTCTCGTCGAGGCTGAACCCGACGGTGGCATCGTCGACGAGGCGAAGGTCGAGGCCCATCGCAGCAGCGCGCCCGATCACCTTGCCCGCATCGCAGCGAACCTGCAATGTGTCGAACCATGTTTCGTTGATGACCTCGAATGCGGCGGATCGCAGTGCGTCCGCAGCGATCGAGGTGAAGCGATGGACCCGTTCGGCGATCCTGCGCAAGCCTTCGGGTCCGTGCCACGCGGCATAGAACCCGGCGATGTTGGCGAGGAGCACCTGGGCGGTGCAGATGTTGGAGGTCGCCTTCTCGCGACGAATGTGTTGCTCGCGCGTCTGCAACGCGAGACGCATCGCCGGCCGGCCCTCGGTGTCGGTGCTGACCCCGACGAGACGCCCGGGAAGCGCCCGCGCCACGGATTCTTCGGCGGCGATGAATGCGGCATGCGGACCGCCGAAGCCCATCGATACACCGAACCGTTGCGCAGATCCGATGGCGATATCGGCGCCGAGCTGCGCCGGCGGCACGGTGAGCATGCACGCCAGAAGATCGGTGGCGACGATCGCCAGACCCTGGACGTCGTGCACGGAATCGATCGCGCCCGACCAGTCGACGATGGCGCCGCTCGACGTCGGCAGGCTGAACAGCGCACCGAAGCAACCAGCGGCGATCTCGTCGACATCACCGACGATCAACTCGATTCCGACGGGCTCGGCGCGGGTGGCCAGCACGGCGATCGTCTGTGGATGTGTGTCGTGATGGACGATGAATCGATGGCTGTCGGACTTCGACAGCCGACGTGCCATTGTCATCGCCTCGGCGGCTGCGGTCGCCTCGTCGAGCAGCGACGCGTTGGCCAGATCGAATCCGGTGAGCTCGGCAACCATGGTCTGGAAGTTGAGCAGTGCCTCCAGGCGACCTTGACTGATCTCGGGCTGGTATGGCGTGTACGCGGTGTACCACGCCGGGTTCTCCAACACGTTGCGCACGATCACCGGGGGAGCGATGGTGCCGTAGTAGCCCATTCCGATCAGGCTGGTCCGGTGCACGTTCTTCGCGGCGAGGTCGCGAAGTTGGTGATGGACGGACTGAGGCGATCGTGGCTCGCCGAGGTTGAGGCGATCGGTCATCCGAATCACCGACGGCACCGTGTGCTCGAGCAGCGCCTCGACAGAGTCCTCGCCGATCACCGCCAACATGTGCCGGCGTTCGTCGACGGTGGGCGACGTGTGGCGCCGAGTGAACTCACCGGCATCGATCAGATCATCGAGGTGTTCTCGCATGACATCTCCTGGGGATCGCAGAATCAGGCTTGTCCCCAGCTGTCATTTGTACCTGAGAGCTTCTCCACCCGATCATCGGGCGGATTTCCCCTTCGGCGAGCCAGCGAGATGCGGACTACTTTCCAGCGTTGCCTTCCCGAGCGGTCCGTTTGCCTGAGAGATTCCGGGGAGGTTGCTCCTTCGGCGCCGCAACGCTGGCTGCGTTGCAGGCTCTCCCGATCGGGGATGTCGACTCCACGAACTGTAGCGGCTGGAAGTGCTAGCCGGTGGGAGCCTCGCAGCCCGATTGTTCCACCGAGATCTGCGTCCGCGGCGTGCCCCGCAGAGCATCGGCTGGCACCCACAGGCCGTCTGCGCCGGGGGACAGGCGACGCCACTCCATCAGGCGCACGTCGTCGATGTCGAGCTCCGGAGAGCCTCTCGGCACGACCACGTAGACCAGCACTGCGTTCGGACGAATGCCCTCGACGACGGCGTTCACCGTCGCAGTCACGTCGAGGTCGATGTCCTGCCATCCGGAACTGTCGGGCACGATCAGGGGGATCGACGTCTCGTGCAGCAGGGTCGACACGGGCTCGGTCGTGGCGGTCGGTGTCGTTGACGTCGTACAGCGACGACTCGCAGCGTCGCGTCGACAACCCCCTGGCCCCGGGTGCGCATCTGCACCGAATACCTCGGTTCGCCATCCACCGGTTCGAATCTGGCGTCGTACCAGCGATGCAGAGGCGTCGTCGATGCGGGCAATCGTTCGCGCCGAGGCCCCTCGAGCATCGGTCGGCAGCAACCGGAGGAACTGATTGTCGTTCTCGACCTCTGCGGTGACCTTCCCGGTGAGCGCCAATTGCGCTGCGCCCGTCTGTGGAGTTGTCGGCTGTGTCGTCGTCGATGTCGCCCCATTGGGCGAGGTCGACGCCGAACTCACCATCGAACGAACCGGTACGGATGATCGCGCAGGGCGGAAGCTGGGCGGTTCCGGAGTCGTCGAGTTGATAGCTGGTCGCCACACTGTTGCGCCGGTCGGTGATCTGGCCTGTCATGCCCGTGTCCGAGATCGACGCGTTGGCGGGCTGGTGCGGATCGACGACAGCAGCAATGATCCGCGGAGCGATCCTGTCGCTGTATGCCGTCAGCGCAGACCTGCTGTTCATGATGCGAATCACCCGCGCAGCAGCGGCACCCGCAACCGGAACTGGTTGGTAACGATCGATGGTCAAGGGGATGATCCGCGCATCGATCATCCGACTGCCCTCGAAGACGGTCCGCAGGATCGCGCTGGGAAAGGTCGACAGGAAGTCCTGGTCGAACACGAAGTTGCCCAGCGAGTAGGCGATGAGTCGACCCTTGTACCACTCGAAGCCCTGCAACACGTGCGGATGATGACCAACCACCAGGTCGGCGCCGGCATCGATGGCTGCGTGTGCTGCTCGGATCGCGAACTCACTGGCGACATCGGAGAATTGGAAGCCGCCGTGAATTTGGACGATCACCAGGTCGGCTCCGTCGGACCGCAGATCCTTGATCGAGCCCTCGATCGCCGAGATCCTGAACGGCGCGGCGCCGCCGTGACCGCGCCTGGCCACCCAGTCCTGCAGCTCGGGATACACGTCCGACGATCGACGCCCAGAGCGCACCGGACTGATCAGCGTCGAGCAATGACTCGAGCTCGACGAAAGCGCTCCACGCCACCCCCGGACGGCGCAGCGCCGTTGGCACGTACGGCGGGATCGCCCGCGGTCCCGAATCCCCACGTTCGTTCCTCGTACTGCCACGAGTCCTTCGCCGGCAGATCTGCCGGCCTGTCCTCATCGGCTCCTGGAAGGTTGTCGTTGACGAAGTCACCGTTGACCGTGGTCGCCGAGACGACTCCGACCTTGGTGTCGCCCACGTTGATCATCCGGCCGGCTTCGGCCTGCTCTGTCGTCGTGCCGGCTCCCGTCCACGCGAATTCCTGCTCCATCGAGCGCGGCGATCGTCGAAACGACGCCCGGACCCTGCCAGTCGTAGGCGTGATTGTTGCCCAGCGTGACGAGGTCGACGCCCATTTCGTGGAGCGCGCCGAGGACCACCGGGGGAGACTGCAGGAGGAACCGTTTGGCGGGATATGCATCCGTCGCCGGGAGTTGACCGACCACGGTCTCGAGGTTGACAGTCGACATGTCTGCGGCCGCCATGATCGGGGCGACGTGGCGCACCACCGAGCGGGCGCCCGTCGTCGGTGGTCGCGATCGGTGTGTCGCTGCGCTCGACGGGGTCCTGATACCGGCGGCCCATCATCACGTCACCGCCGAATTGAAACGACAGACGTTCGGCACCGCTCGGACCGACCCGGCTGAACAGCTTCACCGTGACCGACCCGTCTGCAGGGTCGATGATGAACGGTTCCGGCACATGGTCCGGGGGCTTCGATCGTCCCCGCCACCGGCTGATCGATCTTCAGCTCGCGGGTGCCGGGAATCTCGATCGGCTTGCTGTTGCCGATCGCCGTCATCACCGCCGATGTGATCGGCGTGCCATCCTCGCCGACAACCGTGACCTGCACCGACTGCCGCGCCGGACGAGCCCGCTGGTTGGCCGGTTGACAGGCGACAGCAGTCGTCACGACCACCGCAAGACCCAGGAGCCGCCGCCAGTACATGGAATCTCAAGCCTACGAGGCCCAGCAGGGCGAACGACGGACGGTCATGGCATCACCGCTCACCGTGGCTTTACTCGATGGTGCCGTAGGCCCCTTGATCACCGCGCTGCCGGGCACTGAGCACCTCGTCGATGCTTGCCCGCAGATCGGTCACGAACTCGTCGATCTTGCCGTCGTGCACGACGCTGACCGTGCAATGCAACGATGGGGGAGGCCCCTGGCGGTCGACGTACCAACCCCGGCGCCACAACGCATCCGCCACGGCGAATACGTCGAGGTCTGCTTCATCGGTCGCGCCGAAGGCCAGCAAGGTCGCGTCAGGCGCGGCCCGAATGGTCAACTCCGGGATCTCGCCGACCGACGCGGCCAGTTGCAGGCACGCGGCGCGGGCCGCAGCGGTGACCCGCATGTAGCCGTCATTGCCGAGGTGGTGCATCACCGCCCACGCGGCCGCCATCGAACCGCCGCCCTTCGTGCCCAGCACACCGGATGATCCGTACATTCCGCCGAGCCAGTTGTCGGTCACGAATGTCTGGTAGCCGCGCAGCCTCTTGTTGCGGTGCATGATCACCGATGCACCCTTGGCGGTGTAGCCGTACTTGTGCAGATCGACCGAGATGCTGGTGACGCCCGGAACAGAGAAGTTCCACTGCGGAACCGTCTCACCGAGCCTGGCCATGTACGTCAGGGTGACTCCACCCATGCACGCGTCGACATGGCAATTGATGTCGTGCGCCGCAGCGAGCGCGGCGATCTCGGGAATCGGGTCGATCACACCCTGCGGATACTGAGGCGCCGACCCGACCAGCAACACGGTGTTGTCGTCGATGGCCGCCTCCATGGCCGAAACGTCGGCGCGCCAATCCGCGTCGACATCGATCCGACGGCTCTCCAGGCCGAAGTAGTAACAACCTTTCTCGAACGCGGCGTGAGCGCTGGTTGGCAACACCACATTCGGTGTGGTGATGCCACGTTCCTTGCGACCGCGTTCGCGTGCCGCCTTCACCGCCATCAGGATGCTCTCGGTGCCGCCGCTGGTCATGAACCCGGCACCTTCGTCGCCTGCCTCCAGCCATCCACCGACGATCGCGACGACCTCTGATTGGATGGTTCGCAATCCCGGGAATGCGTCGGTGTTCAACGCGTTCTCCGTCGCGTACCGCCGGTAGGCCTCCTCCGCTACTGCCAGCACCTCGGCACCGGCGTAGTACACGAGCGAGAACGCCCGACCGTCGCGCCAGCGCACGTCGCTCTGTTTGAGGTCGTCGATGTGAGCAAAGACGGCCTCGGGCGACATGCCTTCGTTGGGAAGCTCCATGCCGTCGAAGGTAGCCGCTGGTACTACGACGAAGCCGCGGCGACCGCGAAGTCGATGACCTGTTGGAGATGGTCGGTGTTGCTGGGAATCTTCCCGCTGATCAACACGGCGACAGTGAGGCCATCGGGGCGGTTGATCACGATGGAGTGCGTCGACTCGATGGTGCCCGTATGGCCCCACGAGCCGTCACCGAACAGGATCAAGCCCAGTCCGTAGCTCCAACCGTTGACCGGCGGCGGTACCTCCACGGGCACGGCCACCGGCACCCGCATGGCGTCGACAGCGGCTTGATCGAGCAGCGGCGACGATGGGTCGCGCAACGACGCAGCGAGCTTGGCAATGTCGAGCGGCGTAGCGACCCAGGCGCCGGCCGGACCGAGCACCTCCATGTAGTTGCGCCCGGGGGAGGAGGCATGCTGCGCGTTGCCCTTGGCCGTGTCGAACGTCGGGGCCAAGTACGCACGGATACCGATCGGCTCCAGCACTCGATCGCGGATCACGCTCTCGAACGGATCACCGGTGACCGACTCCAGCAACTTGCCGAGCAGGCAGAAGTTGGTGTTGCTGTACTGAAATGCCGTGCCCGGGTCGAACTGCAGCGCTTGGCCGAGCGCGTTGTCGGCCGCCTGGCGCCACGTGTCGACACCGTGGCCGAAGAAGATGTTGCGAGATGCGCCGAATCCGGACGTGTGCGACATCAACTGCCGCACCGTGACGGCCGCGACACGTGGGTCGATGAACGGACCATCGAGCCCGAGTTGCGTGGTGAACGACTCGTCGAGCGAGATCGACCCCTCCTCGACGAGTTGCATGATCGCTACCGCGGTGAACATCTTCGAGACACTCGCGATGCGAAACCTGGTGTCGACCGTCGCCGGCACGGACTGAATCGGATCTTCCATACCGAACGCCGCCCTGTGCAGCACACGACCGTTGCGGATCACGGCAACCCCGGTGGAGATGTCGCCGAGATCCACGGTCGCCGATGCGATCGTGGCGTCGAAGATCTCGCTGTTGAACGGTCGCGCCGGCACCGTCGTCGTTGTCGACGTGCTGGTCGTTGTCGACGTGGTGGTGGTGGAGGTCGTCGAGGTCGTTGGCGGCGGACTGGTCGTCGTCGCGATCGTGGTCGATACCGCGACCGCGGCCGGCTCGGCGGTGGGAATGGGTGAGGTCGAATCAGACGTTGCTGCGGTCGGATCGGATCCACTCGTCGCGGATGCGAACGCGACGATGGCGATGCTCAGGGCACCGACCACCAAGACACGCCTCGCCATGACACCCATTCTCGCCGGTCCGCACCCCAGAACGACGGCACCCGGGCCATGCGATGCTGCCGTCGGATTTCGTGACGCGGATTAAGGTCGTCGCTCATGGCCGAGCGACCGACGATCACCATCCCTGACAACGAACCACCCGCCGATCTTCTGATCGAGGACGAGACGATCGGCGACGGCGAAGAAGCCGTGGTCGGCAAGCGTGTCTATGTGCACTACGCGGGCGCGGCGTGGAGCAGCGGCGACGAGTTCGACGCCAGCTGGAACCGCGGCGATGTGTTCGACTTTCGGCTCGGTGCACGCGAAGTGATCGAGGGCTGGGACAAAGGTGTCGCCGGCATGCGCGTCGGTGGTCGTCGACGATTGACCATCCCTCCGCATCTCGGCTACGGCAGCAGGGGAGCGGGTGGCGTGATCAAAGGTGGCGAGACCCTGGTGTTCGTGGTCGACCTCGTCAACGTCCGCTAGACGCTCACCCAGCGCGGCGAAGTTCGTTGAGTGCGGGGCGACCAACTCGTCGGGCAGCGGGGTCTTCGGATGCCGCGAGGCGCTCGGCGACAGCGACGGCATCGACGGTGAGGGAGCTGCGGCGCTTGCCGATGGCCTTCAGCGCCATGGTCACCGCCTTGTCGACCAGGTGCCGGCCGTCGCCCGCCTCGCGTTCGATGAGTTCGAGACCGTGAACGAATCGATCGTCGGGGGCCGCCCGGTCGTGAAGGGCAAGGCTCCACAGCAGCGCGAAGGCGGCTCGCTTGGTGAACTCGCGATCGCTCGTCGCCCACTGGTCGACCTTGGCCCACGCGTGCGCTGTACGGTCGAACAGGTTGAAGCAGACGGTGTCGACGATGGCCCAGTTGTCGAAGTCGTCGCACCACGCGTCCATCTGCTCGGGGGTGACCACGTCGGCATCGTCGACCATCGACGCGACGATGCGGGCCTCGTACCAGCCGCTGTCCCAGAGCTCGGTGGCCAACACGTGGTCCGTCCCCAATGTCTTGGCGAGGACCTTCATTCGAGCCATCGGCACACCGAACGCGCGATCGGTGTGAATCCCGTATCGCGGACCCATGTTCTCGAACGTGGTGATGTCTCGCTCGCGCTCGAGCCACTCGAGCGCCGATCGACATGTTGCGCCATCAGCACCCACGTTCAGGATCCGTCGCGAAGGTCTTCGAGACGCTCGGGGGCGAAGCTGATGCGGTCGAAGGTCACTGTGCAGCCGTCGCCGGTGGGCGACTGGGCCTCGAACCCGATGCTGTGATCATCCACCGCATCGCCCAGGGTGAACACGCGGATCAACTGCCACGTCTCGTCCATCTGTCGACGCGTGAAACGCGTAGACGCGGCCGATGCGCGACACGCGCAGCAACACGGATCGGTCGGCAACGACGAAGGCGTTGGCATCGTCGGAGACCTCGCGGGTCACGACGGACACCACCATCGGCTCGGCGGCGGGGGAGAACTCGAAGCAGAACTTGGCCCAGTGCCGCTCGTCGATCCACAGCAGGAGGACACCTGCGTCGTATTGAGCTGCGAAGTCGACGGTCACCCGTGCACTGAACTGGAAGTCGCCCGCAGGCGGCGCACCGAGCAGCGTGGCTGCGTTGAGCATCGATTCCGCATCGCCGGAGTCCGCACCACCGGGGTTGACGTAGAAGTCGGTGTGGGCCGGTGCCTCGGCGACCACTGCCCGCGCCTGCTCGTCGCGGCGCCACACGCCGGGATGCGACGCGGTGACGGGGAACGGAAGCTCTGGCACTGGCACGACTTCACTCATGCCACCGACTGTAGGAGGGCTTACGCTCCGTGACGGCCCTCGCCGGCCGCGAACCGGGCGGCTCCGGCCTGTGTCTCGCCTGAGCGAATCGTCGCCAGACCCAACTGCGTTTCATTGGCGAGTGCCTCGTCGAACGTCAGCGCCCATTGATCGAAACTGCTGCGACGATCCGAGCGGAGGCATTGCTGGGGGAGCGCGGCGATCTCGGCCGCCAATGCGGTGGCCGCGGCGAGCGCTTCGCCGTGGGCAACGAGCCGGTTCGCAAGCCCCATCCGCACCGCCTCCTCACCCGACACGCCACGACCGGTCAAGATCATGTCGAGGGCATGGCTGTGTCCGATCAGGCGGGGGAGCCGGACCGTGCCTCCATCGACCAACGGCACGCCCCACCGGCGGCAGTAGACACCGAACACGGCATCCGTCGCAGCAACGCGGAGATCACACCACAGCGCGAGCTCCAACCCTCCGGCAACCGCGTACCCCTCGACAGCCGCGATCACCGGCTTGTCGAGCAGCAAGCGAGTGGGACCGAGCGGACCATCGAGCGACATGTCGACCTCGACCCGGTTGCCGTTGCCTGTTCCGATCTGCTTCAGATCTGCGCCGGCACAGAAGGTTCCCTCGAGCCCGTACAACACGGCGACGTTGAGCTGGGGGTCGGCGTCGAAGGCGCGGAACTCCTCGGCGAGAGCTCGCGCGGTCGGCCCGTCGATCGCGTTGCGGGCGGCCGGGCGATTGATCCCGACGGTCAGGACATGCTCAGTGGGCTGATCGACGACAATGCTCATCTCCACATTGTTGTTGGCTCAGCGCCGGCTCGTCGTAGCGGTCACCTCGACGATGTGCTCGGCCGTCGCGATCGGCGCACCGAATACCAGCAGGCGGCCACCGAACGCGATGGAGCACAGGGCAAACCACCCCCAGCCCAGCATCAGTCCCGCCAGGACATCCGTGAGCCAGTGGACGCCGAGAAACACACGCGTCCCTGCGACGGCCACCGCGAGGCCGGCCGCGACCGCCGCGCCCGCGATCTTGGTGTGCCGCGACCGGTTGCGAGTCGAGATCAACGCGATTGCGGCAAGCGCCGCTGATGCCGCTGTCGCGTGACCGGACGGAAACGACGAACCGGCAAATCCGGTGAGGCGGCTGATGTCGGGACGAGCTCGCTCGACGACGTACTTGATGCCGTTCGACAGCGCGAACTGGCCACCGACGACGAGCATCATGAACAACGGGAGCGCGGGCGATGGTTTGCGGACCATCTCGATGACCGTGGCGATGGCGGCCAGAACGACGACTGCCGAGGTACCGCCGAGATGACTGATCTGGCGCATCGCGCTCGTCGACCACTGCGTGGCGTGATCCGCGCCGTATTGCGCCAACCGGATGTCATACCTCTCCAACCCCGTCTTGGAGCGGATCATCGCGGCGACGACGCCGATCCCCACGAGTGTCGCACCGACGACCGCAGCAGCGATCGTGAGTGCGATTCCTGTCTCGGTCTTCGGGTCGAAATGACGGCGGAGGTGGTCGGCAAATCTGGGATGCGCGTCGACCTCGTGTGCGATCGTCGGCACGGACACGCGTGGGGCCTCCAGCGTCGGCCAGCGCCGAGCAAGCAACGCAACGATGCCAGCCGATACCACCCCGGCGGCGACAACAAGGGCTACTACCACGTTCGTCGTTTACCCATCGGGGTATGAGGGTAAACGCCAACGGGTGACTCCGCTGACGACTTTGCCCCGGATCCGCCCGATTGCCCGGCGCAGTGCGATTGGCCTGGCCGTGCTCGTCGCAAGTCTCGCCACCGTCGGGATGTTCCTCACGTCGACTTCCATTGCCGTGGGTGCACGTCGCTGGGACCAGTCGGTCAACTCCTGGCTCGAAGATGATCGATCGGAGCAGTTCGTGAGGCTCGCCGAATGGTTCTCCGGCATGGCCGACACCAGACCGATCCTCGCAATCATGGCGACGGTCACGATCGTCCTGGCGGTGTGCCGGCAGTGGCAGGCGATGCTCCTGGTCCCGCTGGCGATGCTGATCGAGATCTCGACATTCCTGGCCGTCAACCACCTCGTCGGGCGACCGCGTCCCGATGTCAGCAAGATCGGCCCGATCCCCGGCACGTACAGCTATCCGTCGGGTCACGTTGCCGCAACCTGCGTCTGTTGGTTCGGTGTCGCAGTACTGCTGTACGTGTTCGGACACTTCGAACTCGCCCGGGTTGCCTCGGCGATCGCTGCACTGATGACAGTGATGACGGCTTGGGGGAGGGTGTACCTCGGCATGCACCACACGCTCGACGTGGTGATGGGCCTTGTGATGGGAGTCGCCGCGCTGACGATCGCAGCCACCTCGCTGCGGCTGCAACTCCCCAGCGGTCAGCCTGCGACCGTCCCCGAGACGGTCAGCGTGTGACAACCCCAGGGGAGAAGGGGCGGCGTTTGGTGAGTAAGCCTCGGCGATCAGTCCTCGAGCTCGATGTCGACCATGAGTCGGTCCGCCAATGCTTCCAGCTCCGAGCGGATGGTCTCGATACCAACCGACCCAGGGAGCGCAACCGTGACCGTGGCCTGGAACAGTGGATCTCCGGACATCGGAGCAGTGACGGTGTCGCTGGTGAGCTCCTCGATGCTGGCTCGAACGGCGGCCAGTGCCGCCGAGACGGAATGCAGAAGACCGGGTCGATCGGAGCCGACGAGGTGCAGCACGAAACGCGGCCCGGTCGGCACCGGTGCGACACCAGTGCGATCGACGCTGACCTGCAGCACACCGTCGTTGCCGAGCGCTGAGAGCGCGTCGCGCAACGCATCCGCTTCCTGGTCGGAAACGCTGACCTGCACGATGCCTGCGAACTTCCCGCCGAGCCTCGCCATCTGACTGCGCTCCCAGTTCCCACCGTGCGATTCGACAACACCGGAGATCGCATCAACGAGGCCGGGACGGTCGTCACCGACCACGGAGAGGACGAGGGTTGCCACGGCGCAACGCTACTCAACCGTCGGGACGACTCACCGACACATCCTGATCGCGACAGATCCGCCGTATCCAATGACCGAGTCGAGGATCTGGCTACGTGCGCAACTCTTCAAGACACCAACTCGGAGGCGATGTGATGAAACGTGTTGCGAGACGATTGGCCGGGGCATGGAAGCGCCTCGACCTACCGAATTCGTCGATGCCACGCGGAGTCGAGGCCCCGGATAGCACGGTGCGCTCGGGTTGGCGCGCGACCCGTTGGTGATGGCATCAAACGGGGCGAACGATCAGTTGTTGCGGCACCTTGCGTGGAGTGCGCCCAGGTCATCCCGGCTGGATCGAGAGCGGAGTACTGCTCGTCGGCGTGTCGGTCGGCTGCGTACCGTCGCAGATTGAGACAGGCTCCAGTTCAAACTGACATAACGATGATTATGGGCGTTGTGTCCTGGACGTGATCAGCGATGGAGCTCTCGGTCTCGGATCGGGCGGGCCGCTTCCAGGAGCCACGACAGCATCTCCGAGATGTCGCCTGCGCCCGGGCGCTTGCCGTCGACAGCCAGGTCGCGCTCGACATCGTCGACTGCGCACGCCAGGACGTACAGCTCGTCGTGCAGTTGATCCAACTCGGCCTTGGCGACGATCAACTCGTGCTCGTTCAACTTCAGTTCGCGGGCTCGCTGACGCCCGACCCAGTCCCACTGACGGCACGCCTGGCTGCAGAACTGGCGCGGCCGGCCCATCGTCTGGCTCGGAAGCACCCGTCGACACCAACGGCACCGCGACCGCTGCTCCTGTGGATCATCGGTGACTTTCGTCATGACGAAAGTGTAGGCGAAATCCGCTGCTCGTCGCTGGGTTAGCCTCGGGCGATGGCCGACTACTTCCTCAAGATCGACGGCGTCGCCGGCGACAGCCACGATGCGCACCACCGCGACGAGATCGACGTGATCGCGTTCTCGTGGGGCGAGACCAACACCGGCTCCCCCGGCTCAGGCACCGGCAGCAGCTCAGGACGCGTGCACATCGAGGACTTCCACTTCACCGCACTCACCGGCTCGGCGTCGCCGAAGCTCATGTTGTTGGGCGCGAACGGCAAGCACGTCGCCACAGCAGTGTTGGTTGGCCGCCGGCCGGGCAACTCCCAGCAGGAATACCTCAAGATCACTCTCAGTGATATTCAAGTCTCCGCCTATCACATCAGCGGATCGGACGGCGACGTGCCGATGGACGATGTGTCGCTGCGGTTCGCCAAGTTCCAGATCGACTACAAGCCACAGAAAGCAACGGGCGCCCTGGGAACAGCGATCCACGGTGGGTGGGACGTGAAGGCCAACAAGGCGATCTAGCCGCTCCCCCGCCGCTGCGGACGATCAGTCCGTGCGGACCTGCACGATCGCTTCGACCTCCACCGAGAGGTCGAAGGGCAGCTCGGCCATGCCGACGGCGCTACGGGCGCTCCGACCGGCTTCTCCGAAGACTTCGATGAACAGTTCGGAGCAGCCATCGATCACGCCCGGGGTGTTGTTGAACCCCGGCGCACAATTGACCATCCCGAGCAGCTTGACGACCTGCACCACACGGTCGAGGGATCCCAGCTCGGCGTGCATTGAAGCCAGCAATTGCAGCCCTACCAGGCGCGCTGCGTGCCGCCCCTCAGCGAGATCGAGGGTGTCGCCCACCTTGCCCGTCACCAGGGTTCCGTCGGGACGTATCGGGCCGGCACCCGAGAGGAAGATCAGATCTCCGACGCGCACCGCACTGCGGTACAAACCGGCTGGAGTCATCGGTGTGGGTAGCTCGATTCCGAGCTCCTCGAGTCGTGCTTGTGCAGACATGAGCCGAGTCTCGCGCACGTCGCCCCGCGAGGAATATCCCCAGCGAATCCACAGGTAGTTGGCACTGACGATCCACAGGGTGTCTCGTTCACAATGGGGCAATGGCGATCAGCATGCGAGATCCGGTTCTGCGGCCGCGACGTCATGGCGAATGCATCGAACCGGTGGATCGCCGAGCGCTCGAGCGTGCTGGTTGGCGCACGATGCTGGACTATCGCGAGAACCACATCCGCGGGCGCAATGGCCGCCTGGTGGAAGTCCAGGCGGTGTGGGTTGCCGAGGCCGAGCGATTCGACGGCGCGATGACCGTGGCCTCGGCAACCGGCGCGAGTGTGGAAGAGGCATGGGCCGCGCTACGGGCCAACATCGACGGCTCTCGCGTTCGCACCCTGTCGCGGGTTCGTCTGCTCGAGCGCTGACCCTCGAACGCCGACCCTCGAACGCCGACCCAGTCGGAATAGTTTTCTGCTCACAATTGTTGTGATAGCAACAAAGGAGCGAACCATGTCCACCACAACTGCCACCGTCACCCGTCTCATCCGAGCCCAACGCGCCGTCGAAGGCGATGGGTTCGTGGTCCGTCGGCCCTTCCCCACGTCGTCGCTGTCCTACATCGACCCATTCCTCCTGTTCGATCACATGGGCCCCGCCGACTTCGGTCCCGGCGAAGGCGCGGGCACCCCGTGGCATCCCCACCGCGGATTCGAGACCGTGACCTATCTGCTCGAAGGCGACCTCGAACATCGCGACTCCTTGGGCAACCAAGGGTTCCTGCGCACTGGCGACACGCAGTGGATGACCGCCGGCTCGGGTGTGTTGCACAAGGAGGGCCCATCGGCCGCGGCACAGCAAGCCGGTGGCCGAACTCACGGCTTGCAACTGTGGGTCAACCTTCCGGCGTCTCAGAAGATGACCGACCCGGCATACCAGGATCTCCGCGCCGAGGAGAACGCCGTCGAGGCCCGACCCGGTGCCACCGTACGAGTGATCGCCGGTGAGCTGTTCGGTTTGACTGGCCCAGGCCGAACCCGCACCCCAATCTCGTACGCACACGTCACGCTCGATCGGGAGGCGGTGGTCTCGACTCCACTGCCCGACGATCACGTCGTCCTGGCATATGCGATGACGGGCGGTTTCCGGATCGGGGAAACGCAGGTCGACGAGGGTGTGCTCGCGGTGGTCGACGGCGCGGTACTGACCCTCACCGGTGCGGCAGATCGCTCTGAGATCATCGTGCTGACCGGGCAGCCGATCGGCGAGCCGGTTGCCCGGTACGGTCCATTCGTGATGAACACCGACGCAGAGCTTCGACAGGCGTTCATCGACTTCGACCACGGTCGCTTCGGCAGCCCCACCGACTGACGCACGGCTCCGTCGGCCGCCGCGCTCCCCTGCCAGACTGGCCCGATGCGAGACACGGTACGCGTCGGACTGGTGGGAACGAGTTGGTGGGCGGAGGCGATGTATCTACCGGCGCTCGCCGACCATCCGATCGGGCGGATCACGGCACTGTGCGGGCGCGATCTCGATCGCGCCCGCGGCGTCGCCGCGACCTGGTCGATCCCCCACGTCTACGACGACTGGACGGCCATGTTGGCGGGCGACGAGATCGACGCGGTCATCATCGCCACTCCCAACGAGACCCATTTCGAGATCACGATGGCGGCACTGGACCGTGGGCTCCCCGTGCTGTGCGAGAAGCCGCTCGGGATGGACGTGGCCGAGGCGCGCAAGATGGCCGCCGCGGCCGTGGAACGCAACGCGATCACCATGGTCCCGTTCACCTATCGCAACATGCCGACGAACCAGTACATCAAGCAGTTGATCGACGACGGCTACGTCGGGCAGCCCTACCACCTCAGCATGCGCTACTTCGCCGGCTACGCGCGTGACGGCGGCTACGCATGGCGCTTCGACGAGGAGAAGGCCGGATCCGGCATCCTCGGCGACCTCGGCTCGCATTGGCTCGACATGGCCAGATGGTTCCTCGGCGAGGTGTCCGAAGTCAGCGCGTATCGCAGCTTCTTCGTCGACCGCGATGCCCGACCTGACGGCAGCAGCTACACCCCGGTCGAAGACAGCGCTGTGATCTCTGCTCGCTTCGTCTCCGGCGCGTCTGCCACCTTGCAGGTCAGCGCGGTCTGCTGGGAAGGCACGCCGTTCGGTCAGGTCCACGAACTCGACCTGCACGGCAGCGGTGGCACGCTGCATGCCCTCAACGACTGGGACACGGTGCAAGAGGTCCGTGGCGTCCGTGCCGGCGAACCAGGCCCTGCCAAGCCGTTGACCATTCCCGACACGGCGTGGAACGGCGCGCCACGCGATCGCGTCCATGACACGTACCGACACATCTTCCGGCGCACTGAGTCGATGACCCGCGAGTGGGTCACCGCGATCGCGGCTGGTCGCATGGTGGAGCCTGACTTCGCCACCGGCTCCAGAGTGCAGGAGTTGGTCGCCGCAGCGATCACGAGCGCCACGACGGACGGCTCGTGGCAAGCGGTCCCCGCCGGCTGAGCTCCGACAGTTGCAGCGCTGTCTCTACCGTTCGCTGAGTGCGTTACTGGCCCGCCACGCGGCCTCGGCGCGATCGAGACGCTCGGTGGCGACACCGCGCAGCCGCCGTGCTGCGCCGGCAACCAACACGTTCATCAACGCCAATGTTCCGACGTGGCTGTCGAACGGCCCGGCTCCGGCAGCGGTGACCACGAGGGTGCGCTGCGCACACGCGGCGACCGGCGACAGCACGCTGTCGGCAATCGACACGGTCCACACGCCGGCCGTCGCGGCAATTCTCGCCGCGTCCACCAGCCACCGGTCGTACCTCCGGAGATCGACGGTCACCAGCACGTCGCTTTCCTCCATCAGTGCCACCGTGCGTCGCACGGCGACATCGTTGCCATCGACCATCGTCACCCCGGCCCGCAGCGCGTCCAGGTCGCCGACGAACTGCATGGCGACGCCCCTCGACGCTTCCCCGGAAAGTACGAACACGCGACGCGCCGGGTCGGCAAGGTGCTCGACGACGTCGGCGAGTGCGATCTGATCAACTTCTCCCAACGTCGTCTGCACGTTGCCCAACTCGAGCTGGAGATGCGTGTTCAGCGAATCGTGCACCGCAGGATCGCGGATCCGCTCGGCGGCCGGGCGGAGCTGATTGGCCAGGTCCTGCTGCACCGATGCCTGCAGCGCACTGAACCCCTCGAAGCCGAGTTTCGTGGCCAAGCGCACCACTGTCGCAGCACCCGAGCCCGCTCCCTCGGCGAGATCGGCCACCGTACCGAATGCCACCAGCTGCGGGTTCGCCAGGACGACCTCGGCGACGCGGCGTTCAGCGGTCGTCAGACTCGTACTCGTCTTGCCGATGCGATCCGCCACTTCCACGGCCGCGCAGCATAGTGGCTGGCGCATTGCTGACTCGTTTGTTCCCGATATCATCGTGATCTGGAATATTTCTTCCACTCGTCATCGTGACCCGGAACGGACAGCAATGAGCACCCTGACACATCATGCGGACCCGATCGCCATCATGGCCCCGAACTGGCAATTGCCGCAGGTCCCGGTGTATTCCGACGGCATCGATCGGTTCGTGCGGGCAGCCGGCCATGCGGCCCGATCACTGCCCGCCGTGGCACACGACGCACTGGTCGACTTCGCCGACGAGCGCGCATCAGTCGGGCGCCATGCTGCTTCGCGGGATGCCGATCGGCGCGCTTCCACCCACTCCCCCGACACCGACCACACCCGCCGAGAAGGACTCGGTCAGCGAGTTCACACTGCTGACCGTCGCCCGCAGGCTCGGTCAGCCGGTCGGCTACGAGCCCGAGCACGGCGGCGACCTCGTCCAGAACATCGTGCCGACAGCGGCCGCCCTCGATCGACAGGTGTCGACATCGTCGAACGTGCAACTGATGTTCCACACCGAGGCCGCATTCCATCCCCACCGCCCCCGCTACCTGCTGCTGCTGTGCCTTCGTGGAGACCCCGCGGCGCACACGACGCTGTCGTCGGTCTTCGAAGTCCTGCCGCAACTGCCGACCGACGTGGTCGACGTGCTGTTCGAGCCGCGGTTTCGAACAGCGGTCGACGAGAGCTACCTCAACGGTCGCAACAACGTGCTCGGCGACCCCATGCCCGTCCTCAGCGGCAACCGCCGCCGGCCCACCATGGTTTTCGATGCTGATCTGATGGTCGGCATCGACGGGCAGGCAGACGACGCGATCCGTTGCCTCGGCGAAGCCACGGCCGCATGCCACACATCGATCGCGCTCGAGGCCGGAGACCTGTTGGTTGTCGACAACGCTGTCGCAGTACACGGGCGCTCGCCATTCACCGCGCGCTTCGACGGAGCCGACAGGTGGCTGCAGCGCAGCTTCGTCGTCAGCGATCTGAGTGCCAGCGCCGCGGACCGTCGTGGCAGAGTCATCACGACCCACTTCGGCGACTGACACCGGTCGGACAAGAATGGCGGCTGTGACGACGGACCTCGCCCAACGCATTGCCACGATGCCGCCTGCCCCGCAGCGGGCGTTCTCCAGCGACAATGCGGCCGGCGCCCACCCGGCGGTGATCGAGGCGATCGTTGCCGCCAACGTCGGCCACGCCGTCGCCTACGGCAGCGACAGATGGACGGCCGAGGTCAAGGACCGATTCCGATCGATTGTTCGGGCCGACCAGCGAGGCATATCCTGGTGTGGAATGGCACGGGAGCCAACGTCATGGCGCTCGCCACGATGGTGCGGCCCGCTGACTTCGTCTTGTGCACCGAGTGGGCGCACATCGCCGTGGACGAGACCGGCGCCCCGGAGCGGGCACTGGGCGCCAAGATCCTCACGGCGCCGGCCCCGGAAGCCAAACTGCATCCCGATCAGATCGATGCGCTGGCCCGCTATCAGGGTGACATGCATCATGCCCAACCCGGCGTGGTGTCGATCACGCAGAGCACCGAGCTCGGCACGGTCTACACAGCCGACGAGGTCGCCGCGATCTGCGACTCGGCGCACCGTCTTGGCATGGTCGTACACATGGATGGCGCCCGATTGGCCAACGCCACTGCTGCGCTTGGCGGCACTGTCGACGCCATGCGTTCGTTCACCATCGACGCTGGTGTCGACGTGCTGTCGTTCGGAGGCACCAAGGCCGGGCTCGCCGGCGGTGAAGCAGTCGTGTTCCTCAACACGGCGCTGGCCGAGCGGGCGATGTACGTGCGCAAGCAGGTCAACCAACTTCCGTCGAAGATGCGCTTCGTGGCAGCCCAGTTCCTTGCACTGCTCGAGGACGACAGGTGGATCCACCTCGCCGAGCACTCGAACGCGATGTGCCAACACCTCTATCGGCTGACCTCAGAGATTCCGTCGGTGGTGCACGACGGCGCTCCCGTGGTCAACAGCGTGTTCCCGAGCATTCCTGCGGAGGCGATCAAACCCCTGCAAGATTGGTCGTTCTTCTGGGACTGGGATGTCACCCGGTCGCAGGTGCGCTGGATGACCGCGTGGGACACCTCCATCGACGATGTCGAGCAATTCGCCGCCGGAGTCCGGCATCTTCTGGCCTGAGCACGTCACGGCTCGGCTTCAGCAAACGTTTGCGGAAATTCCTTGCAATCTACAATTGACTCGCCGTTAGTGCCGACTTAGTCTTGGGGCGCTGGCCGATTTGGGTGCCCTTGGGGGCGGTGCAGCACGAAACTTGCAGTACCGCATTCAGTCGCACGAGGGGGTTCATATGGCCGCGGTGGAGATCTTCTTCCATCGAGTGCTCACAGACGATCGCTGGATGAACCAGGCAGCGTGCAAGGGGCTGACGCACCTGTTCTTCCCTCCACCCGCCGAACGGCCACAGGCCAGAGATCGGCGTGAGGCAGCGGCCAAGTCAGTGTGTTCCAGCTGCATCGTGCACAGCGCCTGCCAGGAATACGCCAGGACCAACCACGAGTACGGGTTCTGGGGCGGCGAGAGCGAGGACGAGCGGCACTCCGCCGGATATCGCCTGATCGCGCCGATCGGTGTACGAGCCCGCAACGTCGGCTGACCGAACGCCTACGATCGCCGCATGAGCGGCGCGACATCACACCGCCAGGCTGTCGACTCGGCGTGGGCGGAGTACGGCGACCGGCGATCCATCGTCCGCGCCGATGAGGTCAGCGCGAATGTCTCGACCAACCGCGTCTACCGGCTCCATCTCGACGACGGCTCGACGGTCGTCAGCAAGGTGTCGTCCTACGGCTCCTACTTCTTGTTCGTCGAGGACCACGAGCAACTGAACAGGTGTGCCCGGCAGTTGGACACCACGCGCTTCAGCGGAATGCTCGCCGACATCTGGAGCCGCGACGGCCGGATCTTCACCTGGTACGACCAACACATGTGGGCCGTCTTCTACGACGACGTTCCCCGCCGAGATTCCCTTCCTCGAGTACTCGAGCCCGCACAGATCGCGAATCTGGCCACGGAGATCGCCGAGTTTCATCTGGCGTGCACCGAGATCGCACCATCGCTGCCCAGCGCCTCGAAGACGATCAAGAGCGATGCCATCCACTTGCTCGATCTGTTGGAGAGTCCGTTCGCGCCGCGCAACTTCGACCTCCCGCCGGAGGCAATCGCCGTGCTGTGGAAGCACACGCATCGCTTCCTCGAGCGTCTGGTCGAGGTCGGCTACGACGAGTGGCAGAAAATCCCGATCCTCATCGACTGGAACCTCGGAAACTTCTCGGTCGACACCGCAGCCGACGGCCGCTTCCGTCTGTACAGCAGATGGGACTACGACTGGTTCCGCATCGAACCGCGATTGCTCGACTTCTACTTTCTCTCACGCGTTTCCAGCAGCACAGGTGATCGGACTCGGTTCACGTACGGTCCACACACGCTGGTCGAGCCGTCGTTCCTGGCATTCCTGGCCGCATACCGCAGCGTCTTCCCGATGAGCACCGAAGAGGTCGTCTTCCTTCCCGAGGTCTACCGCTTCTTCATCCTCAACTACGTCGTACGCGAAGGCGCCCGGTTCTTCCGTCGCGACCTCTGCACACAATTCCGACGGGACGCCGTTCGCAGCTACCTCCCCGCGCTCGACGTGCTCGACGTGTCACCGCTGCTCGAGGCCTGAACCAGCACGACCGACGTCATCCTGACGCACTCAAGGTGATGGCCGCCCAGCCATCGAGCGTCGTTCGGCGTGTTCGACGCAGGGGCAACAGCGCAGCTTCGACGTGATCGTGTCGGTCGGCCAATACTCCGCTGATGATCAGGACTCCGGACGGTGCCACGACACGTCGAAGGTCGTCTGCCAGATCGATCAGGGTCGGGGCCAAGATGTTGGCGACGACGATGTCGAAGCTTCCCTCGACCTCGGACAATGATCGAGTCGAGACGTCGACCCGACCGGCAACGCCGTTGGCCGAAGCATTGGCGCGAGTGATGTCGATCGCCGCCGGTGCGATGTCGATTGCCGTTGTCCTCGACGCGCCGAGCACGCAGGCGCCAACGCCGAGTACGCCGGAGCCGCAGCCGACGTCGAGGACGGTCGCACCGTCGAACACGACTGCGCGGATCTCGCTCATCGACAGCATCGTGGTCGGGTGGTCGCCGAGCCCGAACGTCGAGCCCGGTTCGATTCGCAGCACGGTCACCCCGGCCTCGGGTTCGAACGGCACCCACGCGGGGCAGATCACGAAGTTGGCGTCGATGTAGACCGGCATCGCATGCGCTCGCCACGTATCGGCCACGGTCTCGTCGATCTCGACGAATCGCCATGCCCAGCGCCGCAATCGCTCCGCCGCGGCAGTCGTGATCGCGTCGGCGTCGTCGCCGAGCGAGGTCCACAGTTCGATCTCGCCTGCGACGCTGCGTTCTTCGACGGCGACGACCCCGAGCGACCAGAGCACGTCCGAGGCAAGCTCGACCTCGTCGGCGGTGGTCGAGACCACGAGCGCGAGCACTAGTCGAGACGTCGCAACGCCGTGCGGAACCGCTCGGCACGTTCGATGTACGTGGCCACACCGGCTTCGATGTCTTCGAGGCGCGCTCGGCCTTCCTTGATGACGGCGGGTGTTCCCACGGCGAGTGCCCCGGACGGCACGACCATGTCGTTGAGCAGAACCGCGTTTGCGGCGACGATCGCCCCACTGTGAACGACGACGCGATGCAGCACGATCGATCCGACGCCGATCAAGCACCACGGCTCGATCGTGCACGCTTCGAGGTGCGCCAAGTGGCCGATGACGCAATCGTCGCCGATGGTCGTGGGGTCCTCGGACGTCGTGTGTACGACGCAGCCGTCCTGCACGCTCGTGCGTTGACCGACGACGATCGCGCCGTCGTCGCCGCGCAACACTGCGCCGGGCCATACCGAGCTGTTTGCTCCGATCGTCACGGACCCGATCACGACGGCGTCGGGGTGTACATACGCATCGCGATGGATCGACGGGACCTGGTCACCGAGGGCGTAGATGGGCACGATCGAAACCGTAGTGAGCAGACTGATCCCGTCGACAACTGCACTTAACGGTGGAGCGAAACGGCTCTCACCAGATACCGTTGCGGACCTATGTCCCGAAGGATCGAAATCGAGCTCACCAGCGCGCGCCAGGACGGCACGTGGACGTGGCGCGCTGCCGGAGCACGCGAGCCCAAAGGTGTCCTCGATGGCTCGCTGCTGCCCACCGGCGCCAAGATCGGCTCGGTGCTGAAAGCTGACGCCGAGGTCGAGCTCGACGGCATGACAATCCTGTCGGTGACCACCACCAAGGAGAAGGCCGAGAAGTCGGGCCTGCTGGACCTGATCCCCAGCGACAAGCCATTCGAAGGCGTCACCCAGCAGCTGGCCAAACGCGAACGTAGCGACCGGCGGTGATCGTCCGCCGCGTCGCGACGGCCCGAGCGGCGACCGCCGACCGCGCCGCGACAACGATCGCCCTCCACGTCGCGATGGCACTTCGACGCGCACCGACCGTCCAGGCGGCGCGACCGACCTGGCGGGGACCGTCCCGGTGGAAGCACCCGTCCGGATCGGGGACCACGTCCCGAGCGCCGCAGTCGACCGAATTTCACCGCGCCGCCCGAGCTACCTCAGCGACCCAAGCCGAAGCGTCTCAAGCCCGGCCGGGCGCATCGCAATGCTGTGCTCGCCGACCTGCCCGAGGAGCAGCGCCCCGTCGCCGAACGCGCTCTGCAGGGCGGGCTCCCCGCCGTACGCCAAGCTGTCAACGAGCAGAACATCCGCCTCAAGGCCGAGGGCAAGCCGGAGGTCCCGGCGGCAGGGTTGCTGTCGATGGCCGAGGGTTTGCTGCCGCGACTTCGCGTCGCCGAGTGGCTGGACCGTGCCGATGCCGCGATGGCCGACATCGACGAGCTCGATCTGCGCGATCTCCGCAGCGTCGTCGCTGCGGGCGAGGATCCGATGGTCGCACGCGACGAGTCGACCCGCGCGGTGGCTACGGAGTTGAAGGCAGCGTTGGTCACCAAGCAGGAGAGCGAGTTGGCTCTGTGGTTCGAAGACATCGATGCCGCAATCGGCGTCGGTCGAGTCATCCGTGCACTCAAGCTGTCATCGCAGCCTCCGAAGGCCGGCGTCCGCTTCCCGTCCGAGCTCGCCATCAAGTTGGCGACTGCGACGACGGCGAACCTCACCCCCGATGCACTGCCCGATCGGTGGGTTGCGGTCCTCGAGGCTGCAGCGTTCTCACCCGTACGTACCCACGTGTTGCCGACCGCCAAGCCAACCCATGTCAGCGACGAGCTCCTGGCAACCGTCAAGCGAGTCGGATCCCTGCTTCCGCAGATCGCGGCTCTCTTCGAGATCGAGGTCAGCCAGAGTTCGAATGCACCCAAGCCGCTGCGTCCCACTCGTCCAGCAGCTCCCAAGAAGCCCGCAAGGCCACCGGCTCCCCCGAAGTCGCCCAAGCCCGCCGCGGCCGCGGCTCCCGAGGGGCTGCCCGCGCCCGAGGAGATGCTGATCTCCGACCCAGCCGACGCCCCGGTCGCCGAGGTCGAGACGCCAGCCGAGGTCGAGCACAGCCGAGCCGAGGTCGAGACTCCAGCCGCCGAGGCCGAAGCCAGGCCCCAGCCGCCGAGGCCGAAGAAGCCCCAGCCGCCGAGGCCGAGGAAGCCCCAGCCGCCGAGGCCGAAGAAGCCCCAGCCAGCCGAGGCCGAAGAAGCCCCAGCCGCCGCGGTCGAGGACAGCCCTGCTCCGCAAGAAGCACCGGCCGACGTCGCTGAGCCCCGGCCCCCGCTGCCGACGACGCCGCAGCCGCTCCGACGACGACCGAAGCCGCTGCCGACGAGCCAGAAGCCGCTGCCGACGACAAGTAGGCCGTCCGGCCAGGCGTCTCCAGCTGCGTTTGGCGCCGCGGGCCCCGCTACGGGGCGTTCGGTTACAAACGCACCGACAAACACCGGCCCGCACCACGACGTTTGGCGCCGCAGGCCCCGCTACGGGGCCTGCGGGTTACTAACGCTGCCGGTTACAGTCGGCGACATGTCTGACGTCGTCCTGTACGAATCCCGTGGCCGTATCGGCCTCATCACGCTCAACCGACCAGAAGCGCGCAATGCCGTCAATGGCGACGTCGCCGCCGGGCTCGAGGCGGCGATCGACCAACTCGAGGATGATCCCGAGGTATGGGTCGGAATCCTCACCGCGAACACCGGTGGCCAGGAACGGCCGGTCTTCAGTGCAGGCGCAGACCTCAAGGCAATCAACTCGGGCCAGGCCGGCTCGCTGAACACGCGCCGCGGCGGCTTCGCCGGTTTCGTCTACCGTGAACGCGTCAAGCCGGTCATCGTCGCCGTCGATGGGCTGGCCACGGCGGGCGGATGCGAGATCGTTCTGACAGCGGATCTGGTGGTCGCGACCACTCGATCGGCGTTCGGCCTTGCTGAGGTGAAGCGCAACCTGATCGCTGGCGCCGGTGGTCTCTTCCGCCTGCCACGGGCCATCGGTCGCGCCGCAGCGATGGAAGTCATTCTCACCGGCGAGCCCTTGTCGGCTCAGCGCGCATACGACCTCGGGCTGGTCAATCGGCTGGTCGAACCCGGTCAGGCGGTGGAGGAGGCGACCAGGCTCGCCGAACAGATCTGTGCCGCTGCGCCGCTCGCAGTTCGCGCGAGTCGCAAGGTCGTGCTGGCGAGCGCCTACGAAGACGACGAGACATTGAAGCGGATGACCAACGAAGGGTTTGCCGAGATCCTGGCGTCGCAAGACACCACAGAGGGCCTCACCGCCTTCATCGAGAAGCGCGCGCCCAACTGGCAGGCCAAGTAGCGACTACAGCCGGGTCGAGACGATGATCTTGCGAGCGGTGATTCCTGCCCGTTCGTAGAGGTTCTTCGTCTCACGATCGCCCGGCAGCGCGAAGCCTTCCAGCGCACTGCACCCGTGGCGCTGTGCTTCGTGGCGCGCCGCGTCGAGCAGCCCGTCGCCGAATCCCAGCTCGCGCGCTTCCGGCTGGACATACACCTGCCGGACGAGGGCGATGTCGCCGGTGACAGCGAGCTCGAGATAACCGACGACGAACCCATCGAGCTCGCCGACACCGATCCAGCGGCCATGGTCCTCGATCGCGGGGACCCAGTCCCCCACCGCGGGCTGTTCCGCCAAGAGCGCAGCACCGCCACGTTGATCGATCAAATGGTGACGCGCAGCCGCTTCCAGCTCGGCGAGCTGAGCCGCGTCGGTGATCTCCGCACGGCGGATCACCTCGTTCATCTGAAGTCGATCGGCACCATCAGCTGAACAGCGGACACTCGTCGTCGCCTACCGGACAGATCGGCGCACTGTTGCGGACGAGCAGGAAACACCTCGGACACAGCTGCTCGTCCGCGCGCTTTGGCTGTAAGCGATCGCTCGACTCGCTGCGATCCTCGGGCTCGTCTTCCTCGTCCTCACCGCCCTCGTCGTCGGCGGCAACCAGGCGATCCTTCAGAATGGTGTCGAGGTCCGCCTCGACATCGTCTGGGGCGATGATGTCGTCGTCATCATCGTCCTCCTCGGTCGTCACCGACTTGCGGACCGGACCCTCTGTCTCGGCCTCGTCCTCATCGTCGACATCGGCGTCGGCGTCGGCATCGAAGGGATCGTCGATCTCACCGAATTCGTCGTCTTCGACGAGCGCCTCCTCATCGAGGTCGTCGTCGGTCAGCTCAGCTGGGCCTTCTTCTTCAGACTCTTCTTCGAACTCGTCATCTTCGGCCCCAATTACCTCATCATCATCAGCCATCTATCGGTCCTTCGTCGTCGTCGGTAACCTTGGGCGCGGGCGGGGATACTACGGCGGCTAGCGCAGGACCCTGCCTCTACAGTCTGTGACAACGGTCACAAAGACCGTTGAGGAGGCTCAGGATTGGCCGCGGCGCACCTCGGCGCGACGCTCGGCCTCGAGCCGTTCGAGCTCAGGAGCCTCCATCGTCATGTGGTTCATGGCATCGGCAATCGCTCGGTGGCCGGCGCGTTCTCCGATCAACCGATGCATCTCCAGTACGACCTGACGATACGCAGGATGCCCCTGCGGCGACGAGCGAAGTTCCAGCATGTGAATGGCTTCGCGGGCATTGAACTGCATCGAGTACCGCAATCGGTAGGCCATCGATACCGCGTAGCTGGCCTGGTCTGGATACTCGTCCTTCAACATGTCGTACAGCGCAGCGGATCGGGCCATCGCGTCGTCGAAGATCTCCGTCATGCCGGCCTCGTCGACGAGATCCGGACGCACGTAGCCATGATTCGGGGTCAGCGGCTGCCAGTCGATCGTCAACAGCCGGTGGCGTTGCAGATCGCGGAACGCGCCGTAGTCACTGAGGACGTCGAAGCGGTAGTCCACACGTTCGAAGGCTCGCCCGGGCTTGTGTCGTCGATTCTCCCGCTCACCGACGTAGCGCGCGAATGAGGGCCAGCCGCTCGGTCGGCCCGAGTGTGCGGACACGTTGCAGCAATTGCGTCTCAGGAAGGTTCGTGTACGTGTAGCAGATCGCTGCGAGGAGCTTGTCTTCGGCATCGCGGTCCCAGTCGACGAGTTGCACGGACGGCGCCTGCTCGACCGGAGTTCCACCGAACAGCGAATCGACGAGCTCCGACGTGCGCTCTCGTGTCGTCGTGAGGTAGTTGGTCCAGCGACCGCCACGGTCGGCGATGTCGACTCGACGCAGGAAGCTCGGGATGACCTTGCGCAACTCGTGCAGCATCAGATCCGCATACTGCCGTGCCTCCGGCAGTGGATGGGCGCGCATCCGCAACAACAGACCCTCGAACGCCTGACCGCTGCCGTAGATGCCGACGTTCGAGAGAGATGCTGCGGGGAGGACGCCGCGCACGGCGTCGAGCGCCTTGGCCCGAGTCGCCTGACGGAACACGAAATCACTGTCAGCCGGGTTGCGGTCGACGGTGGCGCGGATGTGGTCGGTGACCTTGGAGAGCAGCAGCGAGTAGGTGTCGAACAGCCGGTCCATGTCGCCGATGTAGCGAGTGCCGAAGCGACTCGACAGCACCGCCGGATCGCGGTAGAAGCGGTAGCGACCACCGATCCGCGAGTCGTACGCGATGTAGCGGGTGCTCTGCTCGAGATAGCTCATCAGGCGGCCCCGCTCGAGCACCTTGGTGAGAATGTTCGATGCCTGTTCGCACGCCAGGTGCACACCGCCGAGTTGGGCGACGGAGTCGTCGCCGTACTCGAAGAACACCTTCTCGTACAGCTCCTCAGCACGCTCGAGCCCGATGGTCGCATCGACGGAGTGATCGCCGCTGATGTCGAGATCGCCGACGAACTCGTCGAGGAACAGTCGCCGGAGGCTCTTGGAGCTCCGGCTGTAGCGCGCGAAGAGAGCGCCCTTGACCACCTCAGGGAGGTTGACCAGGGCGAACACCGGACCGTCGAGATTGGTGAAATAACGACGCAACGTGTCGGCTTCGGCGGGTGTGTATTCCTCGGGGACGTAGACCGTCACAAACGCAAATCCTACGGGCTGGGGTGCGACGGCAGCCGCATTACGCGACGGGCTGACCTGCGCCTAGAGCACCTCGACCGCGCTCGGACGCTCGGCAAAGGCCGCGGTCGTCGCCTGGCGCAGGTCGGCCGAGGTCCACAGATCGACGATTGTCATGGCCATCGACTTGGCACCATCGAGCACCGCCTTGTCGCCGTCGGGAGACCTGGCCCACTCGGCGAACTCCACGGTGTGAATCGCGATCCCATCGGCCGCAACCTTGATCATCGGGTGGATGGAGGGCACCAGATAGCTGATGTTGCCCATGTCGGTGCTACCGACGACGTGCCGTCCGATCGCAGCAGGGTCGACCACCGTACGACCGACCCGCGATGCGTTGCGGACGTATGCGGCAACCATCGGGCCGTTGTCGACCATGTCGGCGTAGGTGTGGCCGTGCCATTCGTGATCGATCGTGCACGCACACGCCGTCGCCGCGCTCTCCAGCGACGTCAACACGCGCTGCTTCAGCGGCTGCAGCGACTCGATGGTTGCCGACCGCACGATCCACTCCATCGCCGTCTCTGCCGGGACGATGTTGGCCTTGTCACCGCCTTTGGTGAACACGCCGTGGATCCGCTCGGTCGGACGGATGTGCTGGCGCATCGCAGCAATGTTCATGTAGCCGAGCACTGCGGCGTCGAGGGCGTTGCGCCCGTCCCACGGCGCAGCCGCAGCGTGAGCGGCCTTGCCGTGATATTGCACGTGCAACTCCTGCAGGGCGATGGTGTCCATCGAGATCAGGTCCGCGTCGGCCGGGTGCACCATCATTGCCGCGCCGACCTTCTCGAATGCGCCACGCCGTGCCATCTCGATCTTGCCGCCTCCGCCTTCCTCGGCCGGTGTGCCCATGATGCGCAGGGTGCCACCGGCCTCGCCCGCTACCGCGGCGGCGGCGAGTCCGGCTCCGAGGCCGGCCGTGGCAATGACGTTGTGACCGCACGCGTGACCGATGCCCGGAAGCGCGTCGTACTCACAGAGCACGGCAACGTTGAAACCCTGTTCGCCGACCGCTGCCTCGAATGCGGTGTCGACTCCATACGCGTGCGCTGTCGTGTCGAGACCCGCAGACCGCAACTGGTCGACCAGCAGATCGTGTGCGAAATGCTCCTCGAAGTTCAACTCAGGGTGAGCGTGGATCTCGTGGCTCGCATGCAGCAGCTGATCGGCTATTCGATCGACCTCTGCACACACGGCGATCTTCAGTGCCTCGACGTCCATTGGTCAGCTCCCTTCGTGAGTCAACACGATCTTTCCCAACTGCTCCCCGTGCTCCAGTCGGGCCAACGCATCCTCGTAACCCTCCAACGGGAACGATTGATCGATGGTCACGGGCAACCCACGTTCCACCAACTCCAGCACTTCGTCGAACTCCTGGTAGCTGCCCATCGTCGAACCGATGATCTCGAACTGCTTGAAGAACAGTCGAGGCAGTGTCAGCTCCACCTTGGGCCCCGATGTGCTGCCGCACACAACCATTCGACCGCCTGGCTTCAGAGCGCGCACCGACTGCTCCCACGTCGCCGGGCCGACACTCTCGACGACGACATCCGCTTGCACCGACCACTTCGAAGCCGCGCTGTCGTGTGCCGCGGCGGCACCCATTTCCAAGGCCTGTGCCTGCTTCTGCTCGCTGCGACTGGTGACCTCGACCCTGGCACCCATCATTGTTCCCAGCGCCAACGCGGCACAGGAGACACCCGAGCCGATGCCGACAACCAGCAACGTGTCACCGGAACTCAGTCGCGCACGGCGCAACATGCGATAGGCGGTGAGGTATGCCAAGGGAAACGCAGCACACTCCGCCCACGTGCGCGTGGACGGTCGTTTGCGGACGTTTCGTTCGGGGGCGATCGCCGTCTCCGCATGACCTCCCCAACAGTGCTCGCCGTAGATCATGAAGCTGGAACCCATGGGACTGTCGTTGCCCCATTCCTCGATGTCGGCAATCGATGAGACGCCCGGGTTGACGACGACTTCGTCGCCGACGGCCACAGTCGTGACGGCCGAGCCCACCGCCGAGACGACTCCTGCGACGTCGCAGCCGGGTACGTGCGGCAGCGGTGGCTTCGGTGCGCCACGGGTGACCCACAGGTCCATGTGATTCAGCGCGCTGGCGACAACGCGAATGGCGACATCGTCTGCAGCCAACTCCGGCAGGTCGATCGACCCCCATCGATAGGCGCCGGGAGATTCGTCGAGGATCCATGCTTGCATGGCTTTCGACCATACTCGGGGCACACCGGACAGACACTTCCTGGTCTCAGACGTAGGCGGTGAAGGCGTCTGGCTCGACACTGATTCGTACGCGGCGCGCCGCGCCACATCGCACGCCGTCGATCCACACCATCATCGGCTTGTCGAGTTCGAGGTCGACCTCGGCGACCGACTGCATCGAGAGGTGACGATGCGGAAGATGGGTTCCAGTGCGCGCTCGCTGTCGCGCCTGCAGACGCTCACGCCAACCCATCGCCCGGTCGACTCGCAACACATCGAGCCTGCCGTCGTTGGGGTGCCCTCGCGGCGCGATGTCGTACGGTCCGTAGAACTGAGCGTTCATCACCATCACGACGTTGTCGCCCAACCACCGACGTCTTACGACAACGTGGGCGACGCCCCATGTGGGTTCTCCGTCGTCGATCGTCACGCGCATCGCATCGATGGTCACCTTCGCGGATGCCGGCTGGGTGCCTGTTGCCCCACCGCATGTGCGCGCCAAGTCACCGCCGGACACCCCCAGATCGCGAATCGGCTCGCCGCGAGTGCGGTGCCGGATCACCCAGTCGCGGACGTCACGATCGGTCGACACGACGCTGAAGATCGGTCGGGCAGACCGCGGGCACGCCCCACGGCTCACCCTTGCGCGCCGTCATCGCCGTGCTCTGGGTTCGGTTCTGCGTCGACGGTCTCGACCGCACTCGATGCCGCGACCACTCCTCGGAACAGCTGATCGGCGGCCTGGTCGGCAGCGCGGCGCGTCGTGCGCTCCGGAGCAACCAGTGCCAGTTGCCGAAGCACATCGATCAACTGCTTCGTCGTCCGAACGAAGTCGCCACCTGACATCTCTTCCGCTTCGACCACCTCGGCGAAGCCCTCGCCGGCTGCCCACGCAAAGGCGACCGCGACAAAGGTCGGATCGGGCGGTCGATGCACCGACAGACCGGCCTCCTCCTCGATCTCCTCCAACTCATAGCTGATCTCGGCAATTCGCTGCCAACGCTTGCGCACCGTGGGCGAGGGGAACCATGCGGTCGGCGGTGCTTCGGGGCTGCGGTGTTCGTACACGAACACCGAGACCAGCCCGGCGAGAGCGGCCGGGTCCAGGTCATCGAGCAGTCCCTGGCGGAGGCACTCGACGATCAGCAGATCGCACTCGTGGAACGTTCGGGCCAGGATCTTGCCGGCATCGGTCAGCGCCCAGCCGTCGACGTAGCCCCAGTTCTCGAGGACGCGAAGCACCCGATCGAAATCGCGGGCGACCGACTGACTGCGGGTTCGCACGCGTGTGCGCAACTCCTCCACCTCGCGAGCGACGCGCTCGGCCTGAGCAGCTGCCTTGAGGCGATCCTCGAGCTCCGGGTCGTCCTCCACCGCATGCGGCAGATTGTCGGACACCTCGACGTCACGGCGATCCTTCTTCGAGTGCGGTGCCAGCGTCGCCGTCTCGAGACGATGCACCACCTCCTTCTGGAAGTCATGGCGGTTCGGCGCGTAGTCGGTGGGCAACTGGATCTTGCCCAGTGCTCGCGGCGGCTCGGCGAAGTCGAGTGCGGTCAGCATCACCAGATCGCGGCGCGACGTCAGGCCCGTCACCCGCATTCCGCCCTTGCGGTGCGCGCTGGAGAGCACCGCAACACGTCCGGCATACCGTGCCTTCTCGGCGTAGATCACGTCGCCGGGGCGCAGTTTCATCAACGCCAACGTCACCAGGTCGTCGCGTCCTGCCGCGCCACCGACGGCTTGTGGCTGCGGGATGCCCTTCATCGCCCTGCGGTATTCGTCGATGTCGCCGTATGGGCTCTGGGCGCGCTGCAAGAGCTCGGCCAGGTGGGTTTGACGTCGGTCGAGTCGGGCCTCGATGCGCACCACGTCGCCGTCCGCCTGATACTGGGCGAACGACAGGTTGAGCAGGTGGTGAGCACGTTCGCTGGTGTACGAGCGCACCAGGTTTGCAGCCATGTTGTATGTCGGGCGAAACGCAGAGTTGAGATGGAACGTACGACTGCTGGCCAACGCGGCAACCTGATCGAACGGCACGAACGGGCTCCACAAGACAACGGCGTACCCGAGGTCGTCCATGCCCCGTCTGCCCGCGCGTCCTGTCAGTTGGGTGTACTCCCCCGGCGTGAGGAAGGCGTGATGGTCGCCCGTGAACTTCGTCAACTTCTCGATCACCACCGTCTTGGCGGGCATGTTGATCCCGACCGCCAGCGTCTCGGTGGCGAACACCACCTTGACCAGACCCTCGACAAAGCAGGCCTCGACCACTTCCTTGAACGGGGGCACCATGCCGGCATGGTGGGCGGCCACACCTGCCTCGAGCTGACCGAGGAACGTGCTGTAGCCCAGCACAGCCAGATCGGCGGGATCGATCGCACCCAACCTGGCGTCGACGATCTCCCGAATCCGGTCACGCTCGGCGCCGCTGGTGAGTCGGCTCCCGGCCGCCATCACGGCCTTGGCAGCCTCGTCGCACTGATTCCGGCTGAAGATGAAGTGGATCGCAGGCAACATCCGGTGCTGCTCGAGAAGCTCGACGACTTCGAGGCGCGAGGGTGTGAACAACCGCCGACGCGCTTGAGCGGCGCCGCGCCGGGGCCTGCTCCCCTTCGCACTGCGCGCCGCCTCCTCGTCGAGACGAGCCGCGTCGCCGTTCATCCGACCGTTGATCAATGTCGGCAGCAGGTGCATTCGGTCGTGTGTCTTGTCGCCGATCAGGTACAGGTTGTCGAGCTTCACCGGTCGCCGGTCCTCGACGATCGCCGTCGTCGGCCCGCGCACCGTGGAGATCCACTCGGCCAGCTCGGCGGCATTGCTGACGGTGGCAGACAAACAGACCAATCTCACGCGCGTCGGCAGGTGGATGATCACTTCTTCCCACACAGGGCCTCGGTAGGTGTCCTGGAGGAAATGCACCTCGTCCAGCACGACGACCGCGAGTTGATCGAGCGCCGAGCTGCGCGCATAGATCATGTTTCGAAGCACCTCGGTCGTCATCACCACCACGGGGGCGTCGCCGTTGATCGCGTTGTCGCCGGTGAGCAGGCCGACATTCTGTGGCCCGAGCCTGGCAACGAGATCGTGATACTTCTGATTCGACAACGCCTTGATGGGTGCCGTGTAGAAGGCCCGATGGCCATCGGCGATCGCTACATCGATGGCGTACTCGGCAACGACGGTCTTGCCGCTGCCGGTCGGCGCGGCGACGAGTACCGATTGCCCGTCGTCGAGCACGTCGAGAGCGCGGAGTTGGAAGGCATCCAGCGGAAAGCCGTAGTGGGCGATCAACTCAGCCCGACGCGCGTGCACGACCCAATCGTGTCAGTCTGCGGCCGCCTCAGCGGCACGCCTGCGCTTCTGGATGACCAAGCCGATCACGATCGCCACAACGTAGAAGAGCGTCATCGGCAACGCGAGCGCCAGCATCGAGTACGGGTCGCCGCTGGGTGTGATGACCGCAGCGATGACGAAGATGGCCATGATCGCGTAGCGCCAACCCTTGATCAGCATCTGTGGTGTCAGCACACCGACGAGCTGCAGGAAGACGAGCAGCACGGGGAACTCGAACGCGATGCCGAACGCAGCCACCATCAGCCCGACCAGGCTGATGTACTTGCTGATCTGGAAGTTGGCCTCGACGCCGGGACCGGCCCAGGAGATCAGGAACTCCAAGGCTTTGTCGAGGGTCCAGTAGGCAACGTACGCACCGAGCACGAACAGCGCCACCGAGCTGAGGACGAACGGGATCGCGTACTGCTTCTCTCTCTTGTGCATCGCCGGAACGATGAAGCGCCAGATCTGCCACATGAGCACCGGCAGAGCAAGGATGATGCCGCCGTAGGTAGAGATCGACAGGCGTGTGGTGAAACCCTCGAGTGGGCTGAGGTACTGCAGGTCTGCGACGCAGAACTCAGGACCTCTGCGCTCGCACAGGTCGACGTACGGCTGGGTGAGGAAACGCAGCACCGGTCCGTACGCGGCCATCACGATCGTGACGCCCAGGACGATCGCCAACAGCGAACGGATGATGCGGGTGCGCAACTCGGCCAGGTGCTCGGTGAGCGTCATCCGATCGTCCGGAGTCGCCACCTTGATCCGCTTTTCTCGTTTCAACGACAGCTTCATTCGGAAGCGGACTCCTCGACAACCGGTACGACCTTCGGCTGTTGCGGGGCTGCAGAGTGGAACGTCGGACCGGGCGGCCGCACGAGAGGCGGCTCGTTGCCCGCCGGGGTCGGCTCCGACGTCGGCTCGGTCTCCGTCAGCTCGGTCGTGGCAGTGTCGGTCGCTGCGTCGTCGGTCGCTGCGTCGTCGGTCGGTGCCGGCTCGTCGGCCGCTGCTGCGTCGGTCGGTGCCGGCTCGTCGGCCGCTGCGGCGGCGGCCGCGTCCGCATCGTCCTGGTCGATGTCGCCATCCCCGTCGAAGTCGAAGTTGACTGCGTTCTTCAATGCGTCGGCGGTCTCGCGCATCTCGCGCATCGGCTCGTCGAGCGCCGACTTCAGCTCGCTCTGGAATCCGACCGACATCTTCTTGAACTCGGCGTATCCCTTGCCGAACCGGCGAACTGCATCGGGCAGCTTCTCCGGGCCGAGAATGATCAGGGCCAGCAGCAACAGAAAGACCATTTCGCTGCCGCTGAGATTGAACATCGACGGGCAGTCTACGAGGTGGACCTGCGATCAGAACCGCACCGTGGCATCATTCGATAGTGCAGCAGCGCCTCCCATCGCTCCTCGACGAGCCCATTGCCTTTGGTCACCGCGGAGCCCGAGCTCATGCTCCCGAGAACACGCTGGCAGGGTTCGAACGTCGCCCTGAAGCTCGGTGCCAACGGCCTGGAGAGTGACGTTTGGGTCACGGCCGATGGCATACCCGTGCTCGATCACGACGGGTTGGTCAAGCGGTCCCTAGGACGAAGTCGAACGATCGGTGAGCTGCAGCGATCATCGCTGCCCAGCCACGTCCCGACGCTCGCCGAGCTGATCGAGCGGTGCGGAAGCGACTACCACCTGTCCCTCGACCTGAAAGATGCCTCCAGCGGACAGACAGTGATCGATGTCGTGGCCGAGGTCGCGCCGGCGATGCTCGAACGAGTGTGGTTGTGTGCGCCGCAGTGGGAAACCCTGCTTCCGCTTCGCGGCCAGGGTGCCAGGTTGGTCGACTCAACCAGGCTGTCGCGGATGAAGGAGGGTCCAGAGCGCCGCGCCGCGACCCTGCGCGAGCAGGGAATCGACGCGGTCAACCTGCACCACTCGGATTGGAACGGTGGGATGGTTGCGCTGTTTCATCGCTTCGAGCGGGTCACGTTCGGGTGGGACATGCAGGAGTCGCACATCCTGCGCGCCGCCTTTCGCATGGGCCTCGACGGCGTCTTCAGCGACTGGGTCGATCGCATGATCGAGGCGTACCAAGCGGAAATCGGCCTGCCGCCGAGCCTCCGCTAGGTCGCGGACAAACGCCGCCGAGCGGGCGCTCGGCCTACAGCCAACTCCAGTCGGCAGTCGGCCATACGACCACGAACGCCCGGCCGATCAGGTGGTCGTACGGGATCTGGCCGATCGCGATCGTTCGGCTGTCGAGTGACGCGGCGCGGTTGTCGCCCATCACGAACACGTGACCGGGCTCGACCTCGATGGGAGCCTGAGATTCACCACAGTGATCGCGATCGACGAGGTCAGGGTCGAGATAGGGCTCCGGAGTCACCTCGCCGTTGATGTACAACTCGCAATCTCGGTACTCGACCGTCTCGCCAGGCAGCGCAATCACGCGCTTGATGAGGTCACGGACCTCGAGGCTCTCCTTGATGTCCTTCAACACGACGATGTCCCCATGGCGCGGATCGTGCAGGTCGTAGCTCAACTTGTTGACGATGACGCGATCACCGGAGTGCAGGGTGCCGAGCATCGACTCGCCATCCACGGCGAACTGCTGAATGACGAACGTCCGCAGTAGGAACGCTGCGGCCAGCGAGGCAACGGCCAAGACCAACCAGTCGACCCCGGCGCGCCGGCGCTTCGGCCGAGGAGTTGGGACGGTCGGAGCAGCCTCGGATCGGCGTGAGGACGCTTGACTGGGGCGGGCTCGGCCCGGGGTCTTCCTCGAGACCGAACTGGTCAACCGCTCGCGCCCACCAATCATCCTCCGTCATGTACGACCTGGTGCTGCGTTACAGCCACTGCCAGTCGGCAAAGGGCCACATCACCACGAACGCCCGTCCGATCAAGTTGCTATAGGCGATCTGACCGACACTGCTGTCGCGGCTGTCGAGCGAACCACCGCGGTTGTCGCCCATGACGAAAACATGATTCGACTCGACCTGCACGGCCGGTTGATCGGCGCCGCAGTGGTTCGGGGACACGATGAGCGGATCGAGGTACGGCTCGTTCAACAGCGTTCCGTCGATGAACAGCTGGCAATCGCGATACTCGATCGTCTCGCCCGGCAGGCCCACGACCCGCTTGATCAGGTCGCGCTCCTGCGAATTGGACTCGATTCGTTTGAGAACCACCACGTCGCCGCGTCGCGGGTCGTGGAGTCGATAGCTGAGCTTGTTGACCAACACACGATCGCTGGCGTGCAACGTGTTGAGCATCGACGTGCCCTCGACCGCGAACTGCTGCAGCACATAGGCGCGCACCAGCAAGGCCGAACTGATGGCCACGACGACAACGATGATCCACTCGGCAAGGCCTGATCGCTTGTGCTTGCCCGCATCCTCGCGATGGGATGGGGAGTCGGGATCGGTTACGTCGTCGTACTCGTCTTCGACCGACATCCCTGGACCTGGATACGGCTCGACGACGATTGCCCGTGGGTCATCAGTGGACATCGATTCCACGCTAGCGGCCTATGGGACCAATCAATCGGCAGCTCACAACGATGCGATCAGCTTTTCGACCCGTTCATCTCGGCTCTTGAACGGGTCCTTGCACAACACCGTGCGCTGGGCCTGATCGTTGAGCTTGAGATGGACCCAGTCGACGGTGTAGTCGCGCTTTCGTTCCTTGGCTCGCTTGATGAACTCACCGCGCAGGCGGGCACGGGTGGTCTGCGGCGGAATGTCGACAGCGGCGTCGATGTCGGCGTCGACGCACATCCGATCGACCATCCCGCGATCCTGCAGCTTGTAGAAGGGGCTGCGCTCTCGGGAGATGTCGTGGTACTGCAGGTCGAGCAGTTGCACCCTGGCGTGCCCCAATGGCAGGTCGTGGCGGGTGCGGAACGCGTCGAGCAGCCGGTACTTGATGACCCAGTCGACCTCGCGGTCGAGCTTGAGCGGATCGTTCTCGATCGTGCTGATGCAGTGCTCCCACATCTCCAACGCCCGCTGTTCGAGCGGCGGAAATCCCTTGGTGTCGGCGTACCGCTGCGCTCGATCCAGGTACTCCCGTTGGATGTCGAGCGCGCTGACCTCGCGTCCGTTGGCCAAGCGAACCTTGCGCCGGCAGGTCATGTCGTGGCTGATGTCGCGGATGGCCCGGATCGGGTTCTCCAATGTCATGTCGCGCAACACGACCGAAGGGTCCTCGAGCATGCGCAACATGCATGCAGCCGAGCCCACCTTGACGAACGTCGTGTACTCGCTCATGTTCGAGTCACCCACGATGACATGCAACCGGCGATAGCGCTCGGCATCCGCATGTGGCTCGTCGCGCGTGTTGATGATCGGGCGGCTCCGGGTCGTAGCGGAACTGACGCCTTCCCAGATGTGCTCGGCGCGTTGGGCGATCGAGTACATCGGTCCGCGAGCCGTCTGCAGCACTTTGCCGGACCCGGTGAATATCTGCCGGCTGACGAGGAACGGGATCAGCACCTCGGCGTAGTGGCCGAGGTCGTCGGCGCGGCGGGTGAGGTAGTTCTCGTGGCAGCCGTAGCTATTGCCTGCCGAGTCGGTGTTGTTCTTGAAGAGGTAGATCGTGCCGCGGATGCCCTCTTCGCGGAGACGCTGTTCGGCCGACACCAGCAGGCTCTCCAGGATTCTCTCGCCTGCCTTGTCGTGCACGACGAGGTCGTACAGCGAGTCACACTCCGGAGTGGCATATTCCGGATGTGAGCCGACGTCGAGGTAGAGCCGGGCGCCGTTCTGCAGGAACACGTTGCTGCTGCGGCCCCACGACACGACCCGACGGAACAGATATCTGGCGACCTCGTCGGGGCTCAGCCGCCGCTGACCGCGCAATGTACAGGTGACGCCATACTCGTTCTCGAGCCCGTAGATGCGGCGCTCCATGTGCGCAACGTAGCGCGCTCGGCCGCAGATTGCTCGTCTATCCGCCGCTGTGTCGAAATCGCAATGTTGTGCCCGGACGGGCTTGCGCGACCGAGGCCACGTGGTGGGGCACCACGACTGCGATCACCGGATAGCCGCCCGTCACCGGATGGTCGGCGAGCATCACGATTGGTTGCCCGTCCGGGGGCACCTGGATAGCCCCCTCGACCAGGCCCTCACTGAGGAGCTCACGGACTGCGACCCGTTCCAGTGCAGGCCCGCTGAGGCGGGCGCCGACGCGGTTGCCGGAGGGGCTCACGACGAAGGCCTGTGTCGTGAGAATGGTCCAGGCGTCCTGCGTGAACCAGTCTCGCCGAGGACCGTCTGAGAGGTGGATCACCGTGGTACGTGGTGGATGGACACCGAAATCCGTGGTGATCGGCGTATTGGGATCCGGGCCGATGTCGATCCGGTCGCCGGTGGAGAGCCGCGGCCCCAATCCGGCCAACGTATCGAAGCTACGTGAGCCCAACACGGGCTCGATATCCAGGCCGCCACGGATCGCGACGTAATAGCGCATGCCATCGTCGGGCGCTCGCAGTGTGAGCTCGGCTCCCGCCGGCTGATGCCCGACACCGTTCACGGCCATCGGCCGCCCGTGACGAACATCGATCACTCCCTGGGCGCCGCTGATTGCAACGACAGCGGGGTGGTGAAACCGAACGACGAGGCCGCCACATGTCTCGATGGTGGCAGCCGATTCGTCGTTGCCCACGAGACGATTCGCCAGCCGGTGCGAGGGCCGGTCGGCGGCGCCACTGCGACCGACGCCGAGGTGGGTGCAACCGGGTCGGCCGAGGTCCTGATACGTGCTGCCGATCCCCTGGTTGCCGATCTCGATCATCGCGTCTCGATCACGTGCGCACGAACCGCACACGGTCGCCGGCCATGATCAGCGCCGGCTTGTCGCGATGTACATCGAACATCGTCGCTTCGGTGTGGCCAAGCAGATGCCATCCTCCTGGGCTGACGGTCGGGTACACGCCGGTGAACTCGTTGGCAATCGCGACCGAACCGGCGGTGATCGCTGTTCGTGGCGTGGACCGGCGCGGTAACCGCAACTGGAGAGGCAGACCCACCAGGTACGCCCAACCGGGTGTGAATCCGAGGAAGGCAGCCGAGTACACGACCGACGAATGCGTCTCGATGACCGCTTCGATCGTCAGACCGGTTGAAGCCGCGACCTCCTCGAGGTCGACGCCGTCGTATACCACGGGTATCTCGACGATCGGCCCCTCCGGACGCGGTCCGAGAACGCCCGGTACGAGGAGCGCATCGAGAGCCACTCGATCCACGCTGTGGTAGCGCACGAGCACCGTCCGAGCCGCAGGCACCACTTCATCCACACCGGCCAATGCGGAGGCTCGCAATGCGCCGTCGACGGCCATCACCTCGTCGATCGTGTCGTACTCGGCCAGGATGGCCCCGGGGCCAAACGGCAGCAGCCTCATTTGGTGAAGGACCGCAATTCGTACCCGGCCTGCAGCAGGCCGACCGCGACCGCAGCACCAAGTGTCGCCGCGCCAGGGGTGTCGCTGTGGATGCAGATCGATGTGATGCCACGATCGGCGACAGCGACCGCTTGCATCGCCGCGGCATCCTCGCTGGTCAGCAACGCGCCGGGTTGGCCGCGTGGAATCAATGTGCCCTCGGCTGTGTACCCACGGTCAGCGAAGCCCTCGAAGAGGAACGTCAGACCGTGCTTCGCCGCCTCGCGCTCGATGGCGCTGTCGGTACCCGGCAGGCCCAGCAACGGAAGCGAGGCGTCGTAGATCTTCACCGCGCGTGCGACGGCCTCGGCCTGCGCGTCGTGGCGAACGATCGTGTTGTACAGCGCGCCGTGCGGCTTCACATACTTGACCGAGGTGCCGGCGGCGCGGGCAACTCCGGCCAGCGCGCCGATCTGGTAGACGACCGCGTCCGCGAGTTCGTCGGGCTTCATGTCGATGAATCGACGACCGAAACCGGCGAGGTCCGGATAGCTGACGTGGGCACCGATCGCAACGTTGTTCTCGACTGCCAGTTCGCATGTGCGTCGCATGATCGACGGGTCGCCGGCATGGAATCCGCAGGCGATGTTGGCCGACGTGATGATCTTCATCAGCTCTTGGTCGGGCCCACCCGGCCAGGCGCCGAACCCCTCGCCCACATCACTGTTGAGATCGACGGTTCGAGTCATCCTGATCTACGTCCCGAGGATCTCGGCGACCTCTGCGTCGGTCAACCGCTTGAAGCATCGCCGCCCGTTGGTTCGCGACAGCACGGCGACCTCGAGGTCGTCCGCGCCCAGCGACCGCTCGGCACCCTGCAGTGCGGTGGTACCGGCGGTGAGCGCTTGACCAAGCGTCAGATCGTCGGCATACGACTCGTTGAGGCGACCGGCGATGGCCTCGGCGTCGCCGCCCAGCACACTGAATCGCCGCTCGTCCATCACGGTGCCGTCGTACAGGATGTGGAACAGCTGGTAATCGTCGGATCCGTAGCCGACCTCGGCAACGAGGATCTCGACCTCCATCGGCTTCATCTCGTGTGTGAAGACCTGGCCGAGGATCTGGGCGTACTGGTTGGCGAGACCTCGGGCATCGACGTCGTCGCGCGAGTACTGATAGCCCTTGAGGTCGGCGGCACGAACGCCGGCGACACGCAACTGGTCGAACTCGTTGTACTTTCCGACGCCGGCGAAGGCGATCCGGTCGTAGATCTCGCTGATCTTGCGCAGCGTGTTGGACGGGTTCTCCGCGACCAGCGCGATTCCGTCCGAGAAGCGGACCGCGACCATTGCTCGACCACGGGCGATCCCCTTTCGGGCGTAGTCGGCCCGGTCCTTCATCATCTGTTCCGGGGCGACGTAGTACGGCATCGTCATCGTGCTCTCACCTCCGTCGCGATCTCCTCGAACACGGTCGCCAAACGGTCGTCGCTGACACGTTGCCAGCCGAGCGAGCTGATGGTGGCAACGATCGGGTAGATGCCGCGCAAGGCGTCGGGACCACCTGTCGCCGAGTCGGCGTCGGCTGCCTCCCACAGACCCTTGCACGCCAGCGCAATTGCGTCGTCTGCAGTCATCGATTCGCGATAGCCGATCTTGATGACGGTGCCGGCGTGCAGACTGCCGGACCCGGTCGCCACGTAATCCTGCTCCTCGTAGCGCCCGCCGGTGACGTCGTAGGTGAACAACCGGCCGGTCGCTGCGCGCAGGTCGAACCCGGCGAAGATCGGGACGACGACCATTCCCTGCATCGCCGCCGGCAGATTGCCGCGCACCATCATCGACAACTGGTTGGCCTTGCCCTCCAGGCTCAGCGATGCGCCCTCGACCTTCTCGTAGTGCTCGAGCTGCAGCTGGAAGAGCTTGATCATCTCCATCGCCGGGCCGGCCGCGCCCGCGATCGCGACGCCGCTGTAGCGGTCGGCTTGCACGACCTTCTCCATCCCCCGATGGCTGATCAAGTTGCCGCTGGTGGCCCGGCGATCACCGGCCATCACCACACCGTCCGCAAATCGCATGGCCACACACGTCGTCGCGTGCGGCACAAGGTGGTCGCCGACGTTCACGACCTCCGGGGCCATACCGATCCGGCGCAGCAGGTCAGGGAAGCTCGAGCCGGGGTCGTCGCCCGGCGTGAAGATCGGCATTGCCATAGTGGTTACTGGCCACCCTTTTGCACATACGACTTGACGAAGTCTTCTGCGTTGGTCTCCAGCACACCGTCGATCTCGTCGAGCAGGTCGTCGAGTTCTGCCTTCAGCTTGTCGCCGGACGCGGCCGTGGCAGGCGCTTCCTCGACGGTCTCCTCGGTGCGACTCGGTGCTGGTTTTTGCTTCTGGGTACGTTCAGCCATGATGTCCTCCGCTCGAACCCTAAGCCCCTAACCGGGCGAGTAGCTCGGCAGGGGTGTTGCTCTCGTCGATCAACCTAGCGACATGGTCGGCCGTACCACGCAATGGTTCCATCATCGGCACCCGGCGCAGGGGATCCCTGCCGATGTCGAACACCAGGCTGTCCCAGTTGGCGGCGACGATGTCGGCCGGCCACTTGGCCAGGCAGCGGCCTCGGAAATATGCCCGCGTCGTGGTCGGCGGCTCGGTTTTTGCCGTCGTGACGTCGACAGGATCGATGATCGTCTGCAACCCGACGCGGTGCGCCAGACACTTGTCGGGACGCAGGTCGTGGTATTGCAGATCGAGCGCCTTCAGCCGCGCATCGGTCACCTTGAGGCTGTGCCGCTCGGCATACCCTTCGATCAGTCGTTGCTTGGCGACCCAGTCGACGACGTTCGCCACACTGTCCCGGTCGTTCTCCAACCCGACGAGCACCGCTTCCCACCGCGCGAGCACATCCGTGCCGACCGCCTCACCCACCACGGTCAACCCGTGCGAGCGCTCGTACTTGCGAGCACGTTCGAGCATGCCCCATTGCACCTCGAGCGCCGTCGCCCGACGACCGCTGCGCAACAGCACCGTGCGCTGCAGCGTGGGATCGTGGCTGACCTGACGGATGGCAGCCACCGGGTTCGCCAGCAACCAGTCGTCGCCGAGCGCGTCGTCTTCGATCATTGCGAGGACGATCGCTGTCGTGCCCACCTTCAGGTAGGTGGCCACCTCGCTCATGTTCGCGTCGCCGACGATCACATGCAGACGCCGATACTTGCTGGCGTCGCAATGCGGCTCGTCGCGTGTGTTGACGATCGGGCGCTTCAGCGTCGTCTCCAGCCCGACCTCTTCCTCGAAGAAGTCGGCCCGCTGGCTGATCTGGTACGGCACGTCGTCGGCCGACATCCCCGGCAGCTCGCAGCCGACCTTGCCGGCTCCGATCACGATCTGACGGGTGACGAAGTGTGGCGTGACTTGCGAGACGATCCTGCCGAACGGGACCGCCCGCGCAAGCAGATAGTTCTCGTGACAGCCGTAGCTGTTGCCCTTCCCGTCGGAGTTGTTCTTGTGGCACAAGATCTCGGCACCATCCGGCAGATGGCTGACGGCCGCGGCCATGCTCTCGCGGATGATCTCCTCCGCTGCCCGGTCGTAGCGCACCACTTCGAGCGCGGTCAGGCACTCGGGGGTGCTGATCTCCGGATGGGCATGATCCACGTAATAGCGGGCGCCGTTCGTGAGGACCGAGTTGACGAGGTTCGTCTCGATGTCGGGTGCCAGTAAGTCGTCGACTGCAAAGCCACGCGCGTCGTTGCCGGGGTGCTCGTCCTCGAAGTCCCAGCCGACCTTGCGATAGTTGACGGCCAGGTAGGCATTGATCAGCAACGACGAGGCCGTGACCGGGTTGCTATCGGCCCCGCGCACCATGATTCCGTACTCGGTCTCTATCCCACAGACCTTTGGGATTGCCATGTCAGCACCCTAACGAACGAGCGACTCGCTCACACGCGAAAGATCCGTCGTCGCCGAGCGTCAACACTTGCGCTCCGACGAGGCCATCGGCGACCAGTTGGTACTCGGCGTCGATGTGCTCGATGGCGTAGTACGACGACGGGCTACCCAGCAACTGCACATCTCCCTCGCGACGCTCGAATGCCTCGTGTAGATGACCGCTGACGACGACACGAACGTGCGGGCGATCCTGCAGGGCCGCGAGCATCTCGTCGGCGCCGATCAACTGGAACATCGGGTTGGTGCTCGGCGAGCGGGGAGGATGATGGATCGCGAGCAGGGTCGGTCGGGCGTCGAGTTGGTCGAGACGGCGGACCAAGTCGTCGACATCGACCGAGCCGTGGTCCTCACCACGGATCACCGACTCGACGCCGAGTACGCGCCACGCGCCGAGATCGACCGTGTCGGTCAGGCCGAACACGGCGCGCACGTTGTCCGGATCGTCGTGATTGCCGGCGACTGCCAAGACGGCGGGCGACAAGCGCCCACGATCGACCGGAGGCGTTGCGAGCGCGGCGACCGATCCGTCGTCGGAGAGGTCGCCGGTCAGCAGCACCAGATCGGCGGGCATGTTGCGGACTGCGTTGATCGTCGCCGACAGCGCAGCATCGGGATCCCTGTGTGCCGGAGTGTTCGGCTCCGCCCGCAGGTGTGTGTCGCTGATCTGCAAGACGATGGCCATGACGGTGCTACAGGTACTGGCCGGTACCAACCCGCTCGATCGCTCGACCACCCTCGCGGTCCTCGGCCGCACGCCCCTTGACCAAGGTGCGGATGAAGACGATTCGCTCGCCCTTCTTGCCGCTGATCTTGGCCCAGTCGTCGGGGTTGGTGGTGTTGGGCAGGTCCTCGTGCTCCTTGTACTCCTGCTTGATCGAATCGAGTATGTCCTGCGTCGACACGCCACGCGCTCCCCCGGCGATGACCCGCTTGATCGCCAGCTTCTTGGCACGGCGCACGATGTTCTCGATCATTGCTCCGGACGAGAAGTCCTTGTAGTAGAGGATCTCCTTGTCGCCGTTCTGGTACGTGACTTCGAGGAACTGGTTGGCCTCGTCGCTGCGATACATCTCCTCGACCGTCTTGACGATCATGTCGGGCACCTTCTCGTCGGCGCGCGATCGGGATCTCGTCGGTGAGGTACTGGGCGAAGATCTGGCGAGCGGCGACATCGTTGGGGCGCTCGATCTTGATCTTCACGTCGAGCCTGCCCGGCCGCAGGATGGCCGGATCGATGAGATCCTCACGGTTGGTCGCGCCGATCACGATGACGTTGCGCAACCCCTCGACGCCGTCGATCTCGGCAAGCAACTGGGGCACGATCGTCGACTCCATGTCGCTGCTGATGCCGGATCCACGAGTTCGGAACATCGAGTCCATCTCGTCGAAGAAGACGATGACCGGCCAGCCTTCCTCGCTCTTTTCCCGGGCGCGTTGGAACACCAGCCGGATCTGGCGTTCGGTCTCACCCACGTACTTGTTGAGCAGCTCGGGACCCTTGATGTTGATGAAGTAGCTCCGGCCCTTCTCGCCACCCGTCTTGTCGGCGACCTTCTTGGCCAACGAGTTGGCGACCGCCTTGGCAATCAGGGTCTTGCCGCACCCTGGCGGGCCGTAGAGCAGGATCCCCTTCGGCGCAGGGAGCTGATGCTCGGCAAACAGGTCGTGATAGAGGAACGGCAACTCGACGGCGTCGGCGATCTGTTCGATCTGGCTGTCGAGACCGCCGATGTCGCTGTACGAGATGTCGGGGACCTCTTCGAGCAACAGATCCTCGACCTCGGGTCGGGGCAACTTCTCCAACAACATGTTGGTACGCGGATCGAGCCGCATCGTGTCGCCACTGCGCAGGTGAACGCCGCGAAGCGAATCGGCGAGCTCGCACACCCGCTCCTCGTCCGCACGCCCGACGATCAGGGCGCGCACGCCGTCGTCGAGCAGCTCCTTGATCGTCACGACTTCTCCGGTGACTTCCGGATGCCGCGCCTGCACGACGTTGAAGCTCTCGTTGAGAACGACCTCGGATCCGCGGGGCAGTTGCTCGTGATCGATGTCGGGATGAAGCCCGACACGCATCTTGCGACCACTGGTCAACACATCGACGGTGCCGTCGTCGTTCTTGCCGACGATCACCCCGTACGCGGACGGTGGTTGGGTGAGCTTGTCGACCTCGTCGCGCAGCGACGAGATGTGCTCGCGAGCCTCGCGGAGCGTGTAGCTCAGCTTCTCGTTCTGGGAGACCGCTTGAGCGAGCTGTCCCTTGGTCTCCAAGAGACGCTCTTCGAGCGCACGCTGGCGCTTCGGCGCATCGGCAAGGCGGCGCCGGAGCTGGTCGATCTCCTGCTCGAGAACGGCGACCTGCGCTTGTAGCACCGCATCGGTGGGGTCAGAATCCTCTGCCATGGTCGGAACCTACACGCGCGAGGTACCCCGTGGCGCGCACTTACCGTGGTTGCGGCGCTGACCTGGGTTGGCGTGACCCACATCACCTGGAGCGCCGTAACCAGTGTTTGCAGGTGACCGACCTGTATGCTCAGCCAGGTCTGACACCTTCGAATGAGGAGACGTTAAGTATGAAGGTCTGGATCGACCAGGATCTGTGCACCGGCGACGGGTTGTGCGAGGAAATCGCGCCCGACGTTTTCACGCTGCTCGACGATGGCCTTGCCTACGTCCGAGAAGGCGACAAGATCTACGCCACCGCAAAGGGCAACCCGCAAGGCGCCGAGGGCATGGCCAACTTCCCCGACAGCAAGCTCGATGCAGTGATCGAGAGCGCCGAGGAATGCCCTGGCGAGTGCATCTTCATCGAGCCGTAGGCATCGACCGAGTTCTCTGAGGAGGGAGGGCGCCGAGTGGTGCCCTTCTTTCGCGTCTCAGACCCGGTCGGCGCTGCGGGTCGGCGATATGGGCCACCGGCGCCCATTTCGGCGCCCACACCCTCCCCGGCAGACGGCTGGAGTTCCGCGAGGGTCCAGTTCTGCGGTCCTCCCGAATCGTCAGTGACGATACGAGGCGCGGCTCGCTTGCCGATCCGGGCGCCAGTCTCCGACGAACTCGCTGGTGATCGAAAAGCGTGGCGCCCAGATCGTGACGAGTCGGTTCATATCGTCACCGACGATTCACGAGGCGCCGGCGAACCGGTGTGAGCCCGGTGGTGCCGATCGGGCGCGAATCGACTCACAACCGACCGCGGATCGAACTCGTGTGAGTCCGATGTCGCGGTTCACGCGGGATTCGACTCACAGCCGACCGGAACGAGGGCCGACGTGCGCGAGATTCAGCCGAGGAAGCGGGCGGTTGTCAGGAAGCCGGTGTGGGCGACCATGCGGTGATCGGGGCGCACCGCATTGCCCTCGACGTACCAGCCTCGGTGCAGCACCTCCAGGCTTCTGGTGCCATTCCAGGCCTTCGACGCGAGCGCGGCGCGCAACTGCGAGACCTGAATGATCGACGGGCAGTAGGCGATGAGGATGCCGCCCGGCCGCAATGCCTCCATCGCGTGCGGCACGACCTGCCACGGCTCGGGCAGATCCAACACAACTCGATCGATGCCTCGCTCGTCGATGCCCTCGTAACAGTCGCGCGAGTTCGACGTGATAGCGCTCCATGGCACCTTCGCCGAGGAAGCTGCGAACGTTGGCCTTGGCCCGATTTGCGAAGTCTTCGCGTAGCTCGTAGCCGACGATCTCGGCGCCCCACCGCAGCATCGTCATGCTGAGCGCCCCCGAACCGACACCACTCTCCAGCACGCGAACCCCGGGACCGATGTCGGCCAGCATGCACATCGGCGCGAGGTCCTTCGGGTAGATCACTTGCGCGCCGCGAGGCATCTCGACGACGAAGTCCTCCAACGTCGGTCGCAACGCCGTGTACGGCGAACCCTTGGTGCTCTTCACGACCACACCTTCGAGTTGGCCGACCAGTTCGCTGTGCGCGAAGAAGCCGTTGTGGCTGTGGAACTCCGCACCCTCGGCCAGCGTGATCAGATAGCGCCGCTGCTTCAGGTCGAGCAACAAGGCCTTCTCGCCATAGGCGAACGGTGTGTTCATCGCTTGCCCCTCCCCTTCCTCATCACCAGTTCGACCGGCACGGGGGCGTGGACGGAAGCCGTCTCCACCAGACGGCAGAAGGCGCACACGCTACCGGTCGTCGGTGCGCCGCAGTTGGAGCAGGTGCCCAGTTCCTGTCCGTCGGCCACCGCACGACCGACCAGTAGTGGCGCCATGTTCTCGATGAAGTTGAAATAGAAGCCGGCCTTGCTGCCGGGCGACGTTTCCTCGATCGCGTTCAGCGCCGACTTGTAAGCCAGGTGCTTGTTGCCCGCCGCCATCGGGCATTCGTCGACGAGGTAGTCGATGCCGCGCACGATGCACCACGCCGCTGTCTCGCGCTCGGTGAGACGCACGAGCGGCTTGACCTTCTTCGGGAAGCCGTGGCGCGCTTCGAGAACCGGCAGCTGGCGCGCCAGATACTCGATGTCCCAATGCAAGGTGTTGCCGAACAACACCGCAGCCTCGTCGTCGAGGTTGTGGCCGGTGATCAAGACCGTGTAGTTGCCGTCGACTGCAGCCTTGTCGAAGATGTGCCGCTTGCTCATCCCGCATGCCGAGCACGGAACGCGGCGTGTGGCCTTGGCGGCGGTCGGGATGTCGTAGCCGTAGTCGTCGCGCAGCTTGACCTCGATCAGGTTCAGGCCGCGCTCGGCAGCGAACGCACGGGCGTACTCCGCAGACACGTCGCTGTAATCGCCGATCCCCAAACCGACATACAGACCGTCGGCCGTGTAGCCGAGATCGATCAACAGGTCCCACACCGCGAGGCTGTCCTTGCCACCCGACACTGCGACCAGCAGGCGATCATCGTGGCTGAACATCTTGAAGTGATCGATCGCCTTGGCAACCTGCCGCCGGCACAACTCCATGAAGTGCTCGGCGCAGAAGTTGGCGTTGTGCCGTCGGCAAGTCGATGATTGCCGGACCGCGACACGTCCGGCACTTCGATCCGACCGCCACCATCACGCACCTCCGGAGATCACCGGGCGTATCTCGACGATGTCGCTGTCGAGCAGTTCGGCGTCGCCTGGAACCAGCGTTCCGTTGCAGATCACGAGATGAGACTCGCGGTTCAGTTCGAGTTTCGCGAGCAGCGCGTGAACCCGGCGAGGCCCGTCGATCTCGATCTCACGGCGCGGGTTGCGCAGCAACACCTTCATCGAGCACGACGGGCTGCCCGGCGTTCACTGCGGCTCATCGAAGGGATCGCTTCGATCCGCACCGCCTGGCCAGGCTCGAGCCGTTCGGTGGAGAGGAACTGCGCGCTCCGACCGAACGTCTTCTTCATCAGACGCGGTCCCATAGAGCGCAACGCCGACAGCGATCCAGCCGCGGCTTCCACCGAAAAGTCCCTTGTACAGCGCGTTGCGACGAAGCGTGTATGTCGGGGACAGAGCGCGTCTGCGACGAGCCACAGGTCAGATCCGGCGAATCTCGACGAGCGTGGTCTTGCGCTTGCCACGACGGGTTGCCGAGAAGGAAGAAGAGCAGCAGGAGCAGGACACCGGTGACGACCCCAGCCGTGACCACACTCTGCTTCTTGCTCGTCCACGCGACCTTGCACGTTGTCCTGGAGTTGGCGGAATCGTGACTCGAGGTCGTCGCGGGTGATGCGTTGCTGCGCCATCATCGGTTCTCCTTCTGCAAGGTCTTCTTCTTCGAAATGCGCCACGCTGCAAAACCCATCACCGCAACGCTGGCGATCAGGGCGAACAGGTACGGAAGCAAGTACGTCCAGTCACCGCTGAACGACTCGCCGAACTCGTTCTGCACCATCCGCAGGAGACCGAGCACCAACAACGCGCATCCACCGCCCAACAGCACTGCGCCCGCTGCCCCGGCGCCGAGCCACCTACCGGCGCCCTTGATCGGGCCGAGCGTCTCTTGTCGGGCGTACTCCTTGACGAGCTCGACGACCTCGCTGATCTGGCCGGAGTCACTCTTGGAGACGGTCTTGTCCTTGTCGGGCACGGCTATATGTGTAGCACGCCGGAGGCGTCGAACCTCTACAGGTCAGCCCAGCCGGAACTGCAATCCGGCCTCGACATCGTCGAGCATTCGATCGATCACCTCGAATCGGGAGAGCGGATCCGGCGCGCACAGCGCGGCGTACTGATCGGCGGGCCCCAGCGGACTGATCGCGGTCAGCAGAAAGCTGTCGAACGACGGATCCCCGGTGAGCTCGCCTTCGGGGACGTTGGTCTGATCGCCCATCTCCACCGCCAGCCCCGCACATCGTCGGGCACGGGCCGCGGTCGACGACGATTCGCTCGGACGGCACGTCGCCAGGTCTCGTCCGGCCACTCCTCGACCTCGGCGCGCGGATATGGATCGTCGGGCAGCCATTGGATGATTCGTATGCGACGCGTTCCCACCGTCACGAGCGCGAAGCGGCCACCTCCCATCGCGGCCACCTGGAGCATCTTGGCGACCACACCGACATCGGACCGCGATTCACCACCACCCACCTCGCTACCCCGGTCGATCAACACCACGCCGAACTCGTGCTCGTCGGTTTCGAGGCAATCTCGAACGAGCTGTTGATACCTCGGCTCGAACACATGCAATGGGAGGACGACGCCGGGTAGCAACACGCAACCGAGCGGGAACATCGGCATCACCGTCATCGATTCCTCACCTCGGCTCGAGCGTCTGCCGTGCTGGGGCCCGTCGGGTACGGAGCCAATGCCTGCCCGAGTTGATCCCACAACGACTTGTAGTTCTTGGCGATGCATTCGCCGTTCTGCAACAGCACGAACTCGATGGCCCCACCGCTGGGCTGCGGAACATACCCACCGAGCGACTTTGCACCGAGCTGACCGGGATTGCAGTTGGGATTCAGCGACCCCGTCTTGCCATGCAGCTTGCCGGCCAAAGGCGTGTCCGCGAAGGCGTCGAACAGCGTGCCGCCCGGCGCACCGGCGACCGGCATTCCTTGACCGACGGCGTCCGTCGCCGAGCCATGCTCCAGCACACCGAGAATGGCAGCACATGTCAGCCGGTTCGCATCCGAGAGGCCCGAGCCGTCGACGAGCACCACCCCGGCGGTCGGTACTCCCCACGCCGCCAGCTTCTCCATCACCACCTGCAACCCGGCGGCACGAGTGCCCTGACCCTTGGCCTGATAGCCGATCTCCTTGAGGATCATCTCGGAAGAGTTGTTGTCACTCGTCGTCAACATCTCGGCCAGGATCGCCGGCAGTGGCTGTGATTGCACTTCGGCGATCGTTGCTCCGCCTGCGGGAGTCACGCCGGCCGACGCATCGCCGACCGTGATGCCGCGATCGGCCAGCATCGAACGAAGGACCGCGGCAGCGCCGACCGCCGGGTCCTTCGCCGCGACCTGTGGGGTCTGCCACGAGTCGTTGGCCAGCAGGGCGTCGATCGGCCCCGCTTGGGTGACGTGATCGGCGGCCGCCCAGGTCGGTGCGAAGAACTCGTCGTCGTAGCGCGAGCCGTCGCCGACGACTCCACCTGTGATCTCGGTGACCCCGTGTTGCTGGATGGCATCGGCAAGCGCTTCGAGCGATGTCTCGTTGAAAGGCGGCCACTTCGGGTTGTTGCCGTTCCACCATTCGCTGGCCAGCACCGGATCCCCGCCACCCACGAGATACAGATCGCCGTTGACGACTCCATCTGCACCGAGCGCGCCGACGGCCTTCGTCGTGTACGTGAATCCGGGACCGAGGACGTCGAGTGCCACGGCGGCGGTGATGATCTTCAGGTTGCTGGCCGGCGAGAGCGGGAGCGTCTCGTTCTTGGCGACGACCTGTTGGCCATCGATCGCCAACGCCAAGCAACGGTTGTCGTCGACCGACTCCAACAGTGGCTGCAACGCGGTTTGCAGCGACGCCAGATTGACCTGACGCGACAGCACCGCGGGGCGCGGCGGACGGAAAGCAGCGGTGTGGTCATTGCTGCCGGCAGCGTCGCCGGGTTGGGGGCAACCGGCTGCACGACGGGCGGCGGCCGTCGGTCGTCAGCGAATCGCCAGAACGCCCCGAGCGCGACGGCGGGGAGCGCCGCGAGCACGATCAGCACCGCGATCGGATTGATGCGTCGCCTCGCCATCAGTTCGGTCGCCTCCGTCGGCGGAACTCGGCGTAGCGGTACAGATGCTCGAGAGCGGTGACGGCCCGGTTACCGCTGGCGTAACAGAACCGGCCGGTTGCACGCACGGCCGCCGGACCAGGATTGTCGGGATCGGCGACGGCAAGCTCGGTCGCAGTCAGGATGGGCTTGTTGTAGCGGCGTGAGAGCTCGTCTGCCGCTTCCGCGAACCGCTGATCCTGACGCTCGTGATACGACACGATGCGGTCGAGTCCGTTCGCCGGGTGGAAACCACCCTCGCGCATCAGGCGCGCCTCGTTGCTCTGGATCCCGACACCGAGGTAGATCATTGCGTCGACCGCGGGGTGAGCGATGATCATCTCCATCACTTCCGGAATCGTGTCACGGGTTTCGCCGCCGGCGCAGTCGACCGGGTTGTTGCGACTCCAACGCGCCGGCAACTTGGTGTCGATGTCGGCCATGAGATCCCCTGGCAGCGGTGTCAGCTTCAGCCCGTCGGCACGCGCAAGGGCATCCGACGTGACCACCCCCCAGCCTCCGGCAGTTGTCAGCACGACGACGTTCGGACCCTTGGGCAGTGGTTGGGTGGCGAAGGTGGCGGCCGCATCGAACGCCTCCTCCACCGAGGCGGCGCGAGTGACACCGGCCTGACGGCAGGCGCCATCGAACACCTTGTCGTCGGCAGCGAGCGCACCGGTGTGGCTGGCTGCGGCCCTGGCTCCGATCTCCGTTGCTCCACCTTTGACCACCACGAGCGGCTTGCGGGCGGTGACCGACGCGAACGTGTCGAGCAGTGCTCGACCATCGACGATGCCTTCCACATACGCCAACGACACCGCCGTCTCGCTGTCGTCGGCGTACCAGTCGAGATAGTCCGCAGGAGTGACGGCAGCGGCGTTGCCCGCGGACACAGCGCGGCTGATGCCGACGCCGCTCTGGCGTGCATAGTTGAGGAAGCTGCTGACGAGGTTGCCGCTCTGGCTGGCCACTGCGATGCGGCCAGGAGGCGGATACGGCGCAACGATCTGCGCGCACAGCTTGACGGGAGTGCTGACAAGACCCTGCCCATTCGGACCCGCGAGCAGCATGCCCAGCTCGTCGGCGAGCGACACCAGTTCGGCTTCGGCCGCTCGTCCGGCATCACCGGCCTCGCCGTACCCGGCGCTGGTCAGGAACGCAGCGGTGATGCCCTTCGCAGCACAGGCACGCAGAACGCTGTGATTCGCCGCTGCAGGCGTGCAGACGAAGACAAGATCGATCGCATCGTCGGGAAGGGCCGCAATGTCGGCGACCGTGCGAATGCCGAGGACCTCTTCGCCTTCGAGGTTCGTCCCGAACACAGCGCCCTCGTAGCCACTGGCCAAGATGTTGTGCAAGCTGACGAACCCGAACTTGCCTGGATGAGTACTGGCGCCCGCGACCAGTACTCCCTTCGGTTCGAACAAGGCACGAAACTGCGCGTCGGTCGGCCTGGCGCGCCTGCCGTCCATCGCTCGCTGCGGCATCGCCCAGCTCGACGAGAGCATCCACTGCGACGGGGGTGCCGTCGGCCGTGACGATCAGCGGGTTGACATCGACGCTGACGATGTCGGGACGAGCCTCGACCAGCGCCGACAGACCGAGCAGGACCGATTGCAGTTGCGCACGGTCGACGGCCGGTTCACCACGGAACGCGCCGAGCAGCTTCTGTGTCGACAGGCCGTCGATCATCTCCGCTGCGTCGAGCACGCTGATCGGCGCCGGGCGAAACTGCACGTCGGCGATCGCCTCGGCGATGACCCCACCGATGCCGACCATGATGTTGGCGCCGAACTGTGGATCCCGAACCACGCCGGCAATCAGTTCGCGATGCCCCCCGATCATCGGCGCGATCAACAGCGACACGTCGCCATCAGCGGGTGTTGCTTCCGCAAGAAGGTCCGAGGCTGCAGCGTGAACCGCGGCAGCGTCGCCCAGCCGCAAACGAACCAGGCCACGTTCTGTCTTGTGGGCAATGCGCGCGCCGCAGAGTTTCACGACAACCGGGTAGCCGAGCATGTCGGCCGCGTCGACGGCCTCCGGCGCAGTCATCACCTCGCGCTCGTCGGCCATGGGCACGCCATAGGCGCGCAACAACACCTTTGATGCTGCCTCTGACAGGGTGCCCGGTCCGCTCACTGGCTTCACGCTAGGCGACGATGTTGCGCGTCGGCTGGCTTCTCGCTGTGACGTTTTACGGCACCAAGGCGGTGCGGAAGAAGGCCGTGATGTGGTCGCGTCGACGCAGGAGCGCGTCGGGCGCGAGCGGATCCGCATCGAGCAGCCCGCCGAGGAACGGCGAGTCGGAGAAGTAGCTCAACAACGCGCCGTAGCCGGTCAGCAGGAGTTGCTCGGGGTCGTGCTGGCGGAACACTCCCGCCTCCATCTGGGTATGGAAGTAGTCGACGCTGCGATCCCACATCGGCCGCATGACTGCAGCAAGATCGACCCCGAGGTGGGCGCCGACGTCCAATGCCTCGCGGCGCATCAAGCGCACGTACTCGTGGTTGTCGGCGAAGAAATCGAAGCCGGCTCCGATGACCAGTTCGACCTTCGTCCACCCCTCCTCCGGGCTGTCGATGGCCCCCGCCAGCCGCTCGAACCAGTCGCTGAGCAGTCGTTCGAAGACCTCGTGGTAGAGCGCTTCCTTCGAGGGGAAGTGATGTAGCAAGCTGGGCCGGCGGATGCCGACACCGGCGGCGATGTCGTTGAGCGAGGTGCCCTCGTAACCGGACTCGGCGAAGCAGTGCAGCGCCTCGTTGATGATCAGATCGCGGGTCGAAAGCTGTTCGCCCGCATTCACGACCATGTCGGCAGTGTAGCGGTGAGGCTCGACCTACCGACCAGTAGGTAGGTCTGATGCCGGGGGCACTCGCGGGCTCTGCGGTTAGTCGCCGTCGACCTTGTCGATCACTTCGTGAGCCTTCTCGGCGACGTCGCCGACGGTGCCTTCCTTGGTGGCCAACTTTGCTGCCTGATCGTCGACCTGTTGGGCAACCTTCTCGGCTTGCGCTTTGGTCTCATCGCCCTTCTTGCCGCTGAACATCCCCTTGATGCTGTCAAGTAGACCCATGTTGGTTCCTTTCTCACGTGCACCAGATGGCGCGCCGACTGTGCTACCACACTCGACGAGGTCAGACGGCTATGTCCTGTATAGCGACCACATTTGTTGCGCGACGCTACTGTCGCCGTCATGCAGATCGTGTCAGCACTCTTCGTCGAGAATTTCGAGATGCGTCAGGCACCGGGACCGTCGACGCGGATCGACCTCACCGGCGCAATGTTCTCGATGGCCGCACCATCGGAGGTTCCGGTCACGCTCTCGCCACACCTCGTCGCGTTGATCTACTGCACCGCGACCGAGCCCGGCAACGGTGTGTTCGAAGTGGTGTTCCGCAAAGGCATGTCGGAAGACGACGAGCAGATCGCTCGAAACGTCAGCCCGTTCACCGTCGATCCGGGCAAGTTCACGTACCGGCTGGTCCGCGGCGAGTTGGAATTCACCGACTACGGCCAGATCTTCGCTCACTGCCGCATCGACCAGGGCCCGTGGCACCTTGTGCCCTTCACCCTTCTGCCCCCTGTGGCCTGACCCGGGATAAGGTCGGATTCGTGCCAACGACACTGACCAACGAGCAACAAGCCGCCGCCATCTCCCTCATCCGTGGGTTCGCTATGGATGCGCCGCTGAGAGCCAAGAGCGGTCACCAGGGCACTGCGATGGCACTGGCCCCGTTGGCCCACGTGTTGTACAGCCGGGTGATGCGCCACGATCCTGCCAACCCGAATTGGCCTGACCGTGACCGCTTCGTCCTGTCCAACGGGCATGCCTCGATCCTTCAATACGCAATGCTCTACCTCACCGGGTATGGACTCGAACTCGATGACATCGAGGCGTTTCGCCAATGGGATTCGTTGACCCCTGGTCATCCCGAGGCGGAACTGACCACCGGCATCGAAGTGACCACCGGTCCACTCGGCCAGGGGTTCGCGAACGCGGTCGGAATGGCGATCGCCGAACGGCGGCTGCGGGCACAGTTCGGTGACGATGTCATCAACCATCACACGTTCGTGATTGCCGGCGACGGCTGTTTCGAGGAGGGCATCAGCCACGAGGCTGCCTCACTGGCCGGGCACCAAAAGCTCGCCAACCTCATCTGCGTGTACGACGACAACCACATCACCATCGACGGCAACACCTCGCTTGCCTACAGCGACAACGTCGGCATGCGGTTCGAGGCGTACGGATGGAACGTCGTTCACCTCGGTGAGATCGCCGACGACTGCGACGGGCTCGAGGCTGCGCTCCTCTCAGCAAAGACGGTCAGCGACAAGCCATCACTGTTGATCCTGCGCAGCCGCATCGGTGCGCCGAGCCCGGATTGGACGGACAAGCACGAGGCGCATGGCAACCCGTTCACCGCCGAGCAAGTGAGCAGCACCAAGGCAGTGATGGGTATCCCAGATGAACCCTTCTGGGCACCCGCGGATCTGGTCGCAGGGTACCGAAGCGTCGCCGCAGAGCGCGGAGCTGCCGAGTTCGAGCAGTGGTCCAAGCGCAAGGCGGCGTCCGACCTCGACGAGGCCGTGTGGGACGCCTGTTGGGGGGCGACGGGAATCGCTGGATGGGAGTCGTCGCTGCCGACCTTCGAACAGGGCGAGAAGATCGCGACGCGCGTGGCCATCGAAAAGGCCTTCAACGCATCACTCGATGGCGTGCCCGGTCTTTTCGCCGGCGCCGCGGATCTCACCGGAAACACCGGCACCAAACTCGCCGGCCAAGAGGCACAGTCGTTCGAGCACCCCGGCGGCCGACAGATGTACTACGGCGTCCGGGAGCACGCAATGGGCTCCACGATGGTCGGCATGGCCAGGCACGGTGGCCTGCTGCCCGCCGGCGGCACGTTCTTCGTCTTCCTCGACTACATGCGTCCCAGCGTGCGCTTGGCGTCGCTCAGTCACGCCAAAGTCGTCTTCGTGTGGACCCACGACTCTGTCGGCGTGGGCGAGGATGGACCGACGCACCAACCGATCGAACAGCTCGCCACCCTGCGCGCCATCCCCCATCTACAAGTCATCCGCCCGGCCGACGCCAACGAGACGGTTGCGGCGTGGCGAGCGGCAGTCGCCCACGACGGTCCGACGGCGTTGGTGCTCAGTCGTCAAGCGGTCACGGTGTGCACCGACGGCTCGGCGGTCGAGCCGGGCGCCGCGGTGATCCGTCGGGTCGAACGGCCGCAAGTCGTCCTCGTCGGCACCGGCAGCGAGGTCTCGCTGTGCGTCGAGGCCTACGAACAGCTCGAGGCGGCAGGCATCCAGGCCAACGTGGTCAGCATGCCGTCGTGGGATCGCTTCGCCGCTCAGGACGCGGGCTACCAGGACGACGTATTGCCGGCCGGACTGCCGGTACTGTCCGTCGAAGCCGGTGTCACATTCGGCTGGGAGCGCTACGCCGACGAATCGATCGGCATCGATCGTTTCGGGGCCAGCGCACCCGGGAATGTGGTGATGGACAAGTTGGGTATCAACGTTGCCAACGTCGTGGCGGCTGCCACACGCCTGGCTCAGGCAAAGGGGTAAATCAATGGATCGTCTCGCCCACCTGTATCACGAGTTCGGGCAGAGCCCGTGGCTCGACAACCTCAAGCGCGGGTACATCACGTCGGGTCAGCTGAGCCACCTCGTCGACAAGGGCATTCGCGGCCTGACCAGCAATCCCACCATCTTCCAGAAGGCGATTCAGGGCTCCCCCGACTACGACGAGCAGTTCGGCAAGCTGGCCGCTGCCAACCATCCGATCATCGAGGACTACTGGGCCTTGGTGCTCGCCGACATCAATGGTGCTCTCGACGTCTTCGCCGAGTTGTACCACGACAGCCACGGCGCCGACGGGTACGCCAGTGTCGAGGTCGCACCCGATCTCGCCCACGACAGTGCGGGGACAGAAGCGGCGGCCCGAGACCTCCATCAGCAGATCCACCGTCCGAACCTGATGGTCAAGATTCCGGCGACTGCCGAGGGGATCGCCCCGATCGAGGCGATGATCGCCGAAGGTCGCAACATCAACGTCACGTTGATCTTCAGCCTTGATCGATACTCCGAGGTGATGGAGGCCTACATCCGCGGGCTGGAGCGATACGCCACGCAACCCGGGGCTGATCTGTCGAAGGTCGCCAGCGTCGCCAGCTTCTTCATCAGCAGAGTCGACACCGAGATCGATCAACGACTCGAGACCATCGGCACACCCGAGGCGCTGGCCTTGCGTGGCAAGGGTGCGGTGGCCCAGGGCAAGTTGGCCTACCAGATGTTCCAGCGGACCTTCAGTGGTTCTCGGTGGGAGGCCCTGGCTGCCAAGGGTGCCGTCGTACAACGGCCGCTGTGGGCCAGCACCTCGACCAAGAATCCGGCGTACCCCGACACGCTGTATGTCGATGAGCTCATCGGTCCCGACACGGTCAACACTCTGCCGGAGGCAACGATCGAAGCGTTCGCCGACCATGGCAACCTTGCCCGTCGAGTCGATGCGGACCTCGATCGTGCGGAGGCAGCGTGGACCGGTCTGACCGCCGTCGGAGTCGACCTCGACGACGTGGCCGCCAAGCTCGAGCGCGAAGGCGTCAGCAGCTTCCAGAAGAGCTTCGACGAATTGCTCGGAGCCCTCGAGGCAAAGGCCACCGAACTCCGAGCGTGAACGATACGCCGGTCAACAATTTGCTCGACTCGATGGATCTCGGCCGCAACAGGCGGCTGGCTGAGCATCTCGTCCAGTCGGCACTTCGCACTGCTCGCCGACGACCCCAGTCTCCTCGATCTCAAGATCGCCAGCGCGGCGCTCGAAGAGATGCGCGAGGCATTCAAGATGTTCGCGCCGTACCACGATGCACCGAAGGCGACGATCTTCGGCTCGGCTCGTGTGCAGATGGCAGATCCGCTCTACATGCACGCCCGCGACGTTGCTGCGAAACTTGCCGCGCGAAGGTTGGATGGTGGTGACGGGTGCCGGGCCGGGGATCATGCAGGCCGCGATGGAGGGCGCTGGTCGCGAGCAGTCGATCGGCGTGTCGATCCGGTTGCCGTTCGAACAGGGCGCCAACCCGGTGATCGCCGGCGACCTCAAGTACGTCAGCATGAAGTACTTCTTCACCCGCAAGCTGATGCTGATCAAAGAGAGCAAGGGATTCGTGTGCCTTCCGGGCGGCTTCGGTACCCTCGACGAGACCTTTGAGCTGCTGACGCTCACCCAGACCGGCAAAGGCCTGCCGGTGCCGATCGTCTTGCTCGACACGCCCGGCGACCCGTACTGGGAGACCGTCCACGACTTCGTCGGTCGCCAACTGGTCGAGCGTGGGCTGGTGGCGGCGGCCGACACCGAGCTCTACCTGGTGACCGACGATTGTCAGGCAGCGGTCGACGAGGTGCTCGGCTTCTACAAGAACTTCGACTCGCTCCGATACGTCGGTCATCTCGCAGTGATGCGGATGAAACACGCCCCGACGGATGCCCAGTTGGCTGCATTGAACGAACGCTTCGGCCACTTCTCCACCGGAGGTATCGCCCGAGCAACTCCCTTCGAGCAGGAGCGACGCGAGAACGACAGGCTCGACCTTGCGCGGATCACATTCACGCTCGCCAATCACTCAGCGGGCGTGCTGCGCGGGCTGATCGACGCCGTCAACTCATTCGTCGACGCCTGAGGCACCGTTCAACAAATGGATCGCCTTTTCGACGGCGCGCCGAGCTTGGGTCAAGCGCTTGTCGTCGATCGGTCGCGGTCGACCTTCGGCCGAGGCTTCGCGTAGCTGATCGAACGCGATCTGGTCGAGGTCGTCGACGACGACCTGCAGCCGATCGACGAGGTCGTTGTACTGCCCGCTCACTACAACGCCTCGGCGACGAGATCCATGGGGTGCTTCACGTCGACACCGGCCGCACCGAGATGAAAAGCACATCCCGGGTTGGCGCTGGCGACCACCTGCGGCCCGGCGCGCTCGATGGCGGCGAGTTTGCGTTCGCGTATCTCACCGGCAAGCTCGGGTTGCAGCGTGGAGTACGCGCCGCCTGCGCCGCAGCACAATCCGTCGTCGTCGAGCTCCACAACATCGGCGACGGCGGCTAGCACTGTGCGAACCGGCAGATGCGCTCGCTGCACGTGACGTAGATGGCACGGATCTTGCACCGTGACCGGGCCCAGCCGGCGCCTGATCTTCAACCGATCGACCAACGGCGCGACGAACTCGCTTGCGTCGCGCACCCGGGCACTGAACGCTCGCGCCTCGTCGGTATCCAGCAGATGGCCGTAGTCCTTCAGAGCTGCTCCGCAGCCGGCGGAGTTGACGACGATCGGCGCTTCGCCGGGCATCGAATCCATCACCTTGCTCGCCAATCCCTTGGCTTCGTCGGTGAGGCCGGCATGGACGTGCAACGCTCCGCAGCACGCTCCACCGGCCCCCGGCGTTCGATACGTGACCCCGACCGCCGAGAGGACCTTCGCCGTGTTGCGGTGCGTTTCACGCTGCCACGCGTCCATCACGCAGCCGGTGAACAGCCACGTGTCGTCGCCCGTCGATTCGGGTGCTGGGCCGCGGCGCAACGCCAACTTCGGGAGGCCCATGCGCTTTGGAACCAGTCGCACCCGCTGTGCGGCCGCCAACGCGCTCGATCCGACGAGCAGCATGCGGTGATGGCCGAGCGCGCGATACCCGAGCTTCTGCCACCACGGGGTCATCCGCTTCTGGGCTGCCAGCGTGTCGCGGGTGCCTTCCATCAGCTGTCCGAACTTCACCCCGCTGGGACAAGCGGGCTCGCAGCCGCGGCATTGCACACACGTCTCCATGAAGTGCACGAAGTCGTCGCTGACTTCGGCATCGTCGAAGTGGACGGCTCGCATTGCCGAGATCCGACCGCGTGGCGACAGGGCCTCCTCACCGGTCACTCGGAACGTCGGGCAATGCGGCAAGCACAGGCCACAGCTGACGCATGTGCTCAAGTCATTGTCGTCGAGGTGAAGTTTCACGGTGCTCCCAACGTACCCGTAACGTCGCAGCCAGCATGCCCGAGGGTCACACCATTCACCGAATTGCCATTGATCATTCCAAGATCCTCCGTGGCAAGATCATCGCCGTTTCGTCACCGCAAGGCCGGTTCGCCGCGGACGCTGCTCTGGTCGACGGCGTACGCCTGAGAGAGATCGAGGCCTACGGGAAGCACCTCTTCTATTTCTGGCGCAACGGTCTGGTCGGCCATGTGCACCTCGGGCTGTTCGGGCGGTTCCGTGTGTATCGCGATTCCGCTCCGCTCGACACGCCCACGGTGCGGATGCGCATGGAGGTGCCCAAGGCGACCATCGATCTCATCGGTCCCACCGAATGCTCGGTCGGCACAGCGGAGGATCGCGATCGGATCGTTCGACGGCTCGGCCCCGACCCGCTGCGACCCGACGCCGAGCCCGACAAGGCCTATGAGGCGATCGCTCGCCGCGTGGCGCCGATCGGACAGTTGTTGCTCGATCAGAAGGTGATCAGCGGAATCGGCAACGTCTATCGCGCCGAAGCTCTCTTCCTCAACGGGATCAATCCGAATCGCCCCGGGAATCAGATCACCCGCGACGAGTTCGACGGGCTGTGGACCACCATCGTGCAGATGTTGGAGAAGGGGGTGGCCGAGGACCGGATCGTGACGCTCGACCGCGACCTCTTCGACATCCCCACAGGGATCACCCGCCGTGGCGACACCACGTACGTGTACCACCGCGACCTCTGCCTCCGGTGTGGGAATCCGATCCACACCGTCGAGCTAGGCGGACGCGCCTGCTACTACTGCCCTGTCGACCAGCCGCTGCTGACCTATTGAGCGTGCCACGTCGGTGCGTCGGCTTCGCCTCGCCAGTAACGCAGGCGCAGCTCGGCCTCGTCCACTGCACATGGGTCGGACCGCGCCGCACGCACACGCATGAGAGTCGCGGCCACGAGGCGCAGTTCGGCAATTGCCTCGGCGAGTGCATCGTCGCGCAAAGACTGTCCGGCGCCCTCGGCGAACGCTTCGTAGATACCCGGCTCGCCACCCCAACGACGCGTCCATGTCATCAGCGGAGCGTGGTCCCACGCCGGTGGGGCGACACACAGCAGATCCCAGTCGAGCAGCACCGGACCCTCCGCGGCTCTGGATCACGTTCCCGGGATGAACATCGCCGTGGCACACCACCGGCAATCGGCCGCGTTGGTCGTTCAGCAGTGGCAGATCGCGAGCGATCGCGGCATCGATGGCGTCACGCGCCGCCGGATCGAGCGCGTCGCGAGTTTCTCCCAACAGCGATTCGAAGTTCCACCATGGGAAGTCACCGCCGAACGGAACCGGATACTCGACTGGTAGGTCGTTGCGCGGTACTCGATGAAGCCGTCCGATCATTTCCCCGACCGCGACCCAATCGATCGCGCCGGCTTGCTCGATCGTGCCAATTGCGAAGACGGCGTGCTCGGCGGTGACGTACGGCTCGTCGCGCACGTAGGCGGGAACGCGGAGCCCCAGCCGCGTCAACGCCGCGGCCAGCGAGATCGCAGATGCCGGGGGCGCAGTGGGACGACTGACCCGCAGCAGCACGTCGCCGCCGGCCGTGAATATCCCGTTCATGCCCATGCGCAGCAGTTGCGGTTCCGCGAAGCCCCAATGGCGCGCGGCCAGTTCGGCCGAGCGAGTGACCGACTCGATCGGGCCGGGTGGCGCGGCGACGAAGGGCAGCTCAGCCGAGGGAGACACCAGGATTGAGCCGTCCGCCGGGGTCGAACTCGGCCTTGATCCGCCGGGTCAGTTTCGTCACTGACGATTCAGGACGATCCCCCGCGGGGAGTGGATCGGCGTGATGCACGACGCCCACGCCGACCTCGGCAACGAAGTCGCCGGTCAGTTCGACCGATCGCGGCCGGAGGAACGATCGCGTCGGCTGCCGGACGGCAGAGCCGGTGGGCCATCGCACCCGACCATCGAACTGCTGGCGGCCTGGTCGGCGACATCGTCGGGATGCCCCTCCAGCAGCGCCCACAGCCGCGAGCCGTTCCACAACACCGATGCCGGTCGGTACAGGCGGGTGAATGTCGGAAACGGGTCATCGGCCTCAGCGGTGAACCACTGCGAATGTGCCGGCCGCGGCCTCGACCGAATGATCACATCGCCGATGAAGCCAAGTGTGCCCCTGGCCCCGACGAGCAACCTGCACAGATCGAAGCCGCTGACATTCTTCACGGTCGGTCCGCCGGCCTGCACCACCTCACCCCCATCCGACACGTAGCACGCCTGCAACAGAACGTCGCGTACCGGGCCGTAGCCCAACCGGCGAATACCGCTCAGCCCCACTGACAGGGCTCCACCAACAGTGCCTCCGGGTGGCAGCGCCACGCATTGGCCGACCTCGGCCAACGCCGCGTCGACGTCGTCGACCGGCGTACCCGCGCCGCAACGGAGCGTCATCTCATCGGCCTGAATCCACTCGATGCCGACAGGTGGGCGAACGGTTCTCACGCCGGCGACGGGACCGCCGCGCGTGCCGAGCCCGGTGATGGTGACAGGGCCTGTGGCACCGACCTCGTCGGCGAACTCCTTCAGATCCACGCACCCTCCGGCACGTGTTGCAGGTCTGCGCAAGAAGCCGCGGTCGGGAGCACCTTGTTCGGGTTGGCAAGTCCCGTCGTATCGAACGCCCGACGCAACCGAGTCTGCGCATCGAGGTCGACCGGAGTGAACATCAGCGACATGAAGTCGCGCTTCTCCAGCCCGATTCCATGCTCGCCGGACAGCACTCCACCAGCCGCGACCGAGACGCGAACGATCTCTTCGCCGGCCGCGTGCACTCGGTCCATCACACCGGGCTCGCGCTTGTCGAACACCAGCAATGGGTGGAGGTTTCCGTCACCGGCGTGGAACACGTTCATCACCAACAACTGATGGCGTTCCACGATCTCGTAGACCTGCCGCAGGACCTCGGGAAGTCGTCGCCGCGGAACAACCGTGTCGTGCAGGTAGTAGTTGGGTTTGATGCGGGCAATGGCGCCGAACGCGTTCTTGCGGCCCTTCCACAACAACGCCCGCTCGGCTTCGTCCTGGGCGATCCGCACGGTTCCGGCCCCGTGGGCCTTGCCGATGTCGACGATTCGCTGCACGTCTGCTTCGAGACCGTGCTGCTAGACCGGCGACTTCGACCAGCAGGATCACAGCCGCATCGACTGGAAGACCGGCATGGATGTACTCCTCCACGGCACGCACGCAGAGCTGATCCATCATCTCCAACGCAGCAGGCACCATCCCCGCGGCGATGATCGCGCTGACGGTCTGGGCACCCTCCTCGACGCTGGAAAAGTCCATCAGCATCGTGCGGACGACCGGAGGATTCTGCGTCAGCCGGACGCACACCTTGGTGGTGATTCCGCACATACCCTCGCTGCCGACGAATGCGCCGCGCAGGTCGTACCCCTCCGGTTCGCCTTCGTCACCACCGAGTTGCACGATCTCGCCGTCGGGCAGCACCACTTCGAGGCCGAGTATGTGGGCCGTGGTGACCCCGTCGGAGAGGCAATGAGGCCCACCGGAGTTGTTGGCAACGTTGCCGCCGATCGAGCAACTCTGCTGGCTGCTGGGATCGGGGGCGAAGTGCAAACCGTGCGACGACACTGCACGAGTGAGATCGAGGTTCAGAACGCCTGGCTGCACCCACGCCAACCTGTTGACGGGATCAACCGAGAGCACCCGATTCATCTTGGTGGTGACGATCATCATGGCGTCGTCGAGTGGTGTCGCCCCACCGGCCAAGCCCGTGCCCGCACCGCGGGCCACGAATGGCCGGCCGTGCCGGACGGCGATGTTGACGCACGCCTGCACCTCCTCGGTCGTCGTAGGGAAGCACACCACGCCGGCGTTGCCCTCGAGGTTGGAGGCGTCGCGCTTGTAGAGCGCAAGCTCGGTTTCGCCGACGCGCACTCGATCGGGCGACAGTGCCGCGCCGAGTTCGGCGACGAGGGTGTCGGTCATGCCCGGCGACGACGTCGATCGTCGCCACGATCGCGAACCTGCTTCAGCACGATGACCTGCCCAGGCTCGACCGGCCGGCCGTCGACCAGCACCTCGTCGCCTTCATCGAGACCGTCGGCGAGCGTGATCGCCCTGCCGTCGAGTCGCGCCCGCAGTTCCAGTCTCCTTGGCGCGCATCGCCCGGCGACCCTCCCCGACTGCATCGCGAACCCGGCCGGTCGCGCTGTGTACGACGTTCCTGGGCGCCAGATGCGTAGCGGCCTGCTTCACCTTCTTCTTGGCGATGCTGGCACCCGCAACGCCGGCGACGGCTCCACCCACGAACCACGTCATTCGCTTGATCATGCCGACCTTCCTTCCTTGCGCCGCAGACGGCGAACCGCACGAGTCGTGCCCGTGGCGATCGCCGCAGTCTTGATCATCGGAGTGCTCGAGCGCGACACGCGCGACACGACCGCTGCCGGCAACGGCGCCGCTGATTGCCTCGGCCGAACCGAGCACCCGGTCGAACCGCTCGAGATCGTCGCGGGCTTCGGCCATCGTCGTCTTGGCCTCGTCGGTCGAGGCGCGCAGCTCAGCCAGCAGCGGGCCGGTCTCCTGGCGCAAGGAAACGACCTCGGCACGTAACGACTGCATCGTGTCGAGGACTCGCAACAACACGACGATCAGGGCCGCGAAACCAATGCAGCACAACACCGCCGCCAGTACGACGGCCAGTTCTCCCGCGGTCATTTGCGTTCGTCCATTCGCCTCGCCACGTCGGCCTCTGCTCCGTGTTCACTCGGTTCGTAGTACTGCTTGTCGCGCTGCTCGTCCGGCAGGTACTGCTGGTCGATCCAGCCCTGCGGATTGTCATGAGGGTAGTCGTAGCCGACCCCATGGCCCAGCGATTGGGCACCTTTGTAGTGCGCATCTCGCAGGTGTGGCGGCACCTCGCCCACTGCACCATTCTGCACGTCACCTCTCGCGTTCCAGATTGCGAGCGCCGACCGATTGCTCTTCGGGGCCGTTGCCATGTGAATGGCGGCCTGGCTGAGGTTGAGCTGCGCTTCGGGCAGTCCGACATGTTCGAGCGCCTGCGAGGCCGCCACAGCAACCAGTAGGGCCTGCGGGTCGGCCATGCCGATGTCCTCACTGGCAAAGATGATCATCCGGCGGGCGATGAAGCGGGCGTCCTCCCCCGCCTCCAACATCCTTGCCAGGTAGTAGACCGCGGCCTGCGGGTCGCTGCCGCGCATGCTCTTGATGAACGCGCTGATGACGTCGTAGTGATCGTCGCGTCCATATCGAAGTGCACTGGTGCCCAGCGCAGCCTCGACGTGGTCGAGGTCGACAGGTCCAGGATCGGCCAGCGCGCACGCGACCTCCAATGCGGTGAGCACCTGTCGGCCATCGCCACCTGCCCGATCGACGAGATGCTCGATGGCAGCATCGCTCGCCGACGTACCCTCCGCCTGCAGCCCACGCCGCACCAGCACCTCGATGGCCTCGCGATCGAGCGGTTCGAGTCGGAACAGTGTGCTGCGACTGCGCAACGGTGGGTTGACCTCGAAGAACGGATTCTCGGTCGTCGCACCGATCATCGTCAACGTGCCGTCCTCCACCGCCGGCAGCAGACCGTCTTGCTGCGCCTTGTTGAAGCGATGGATCTCGTCGAGGAACAGGATCGTGCCGCGGCCCTGCTCGCCCAACCGATGGCGCGCTCGCTCGATCACCTCGCGCACGTCCTTGATACCGGCGTTGACCGCACTCATCTGTTCGAAGACACGCTTGGTGCTACCGGCGACAGCCAACGCCAAGGTGGTCTTGCCGGTGCCAGGGGGTCCCCAGAAGATCGCGCTGGTCAAACGGTCCTGTTCGACCAGCCGACGCAACGGCTTGCCGGGTCCGACCAGGTGGTTCTGCCCGACGACATCGTCGAGCGTGCGCGGCCGGAGCCGGGCCGCGAGCGGCGCGTGACTGCGCAGGTGTTGCTCGGCCGCGGCGGTGAACAGATCGCTCACAGGGTTCCCAGAACACGTTGATAGGCGGGGCGTCGCATCTCGACCACGTTCTCGATGAGCCACGCCGGTTCCACCCATCGCCAGGCGACGAACTCGCTGCCGTCAGGAGTCGGCGTGATGTCGGCGGCGAGCGCATCGAACAGGAACCACCGGTGGATCTGGCCACGCCGTTTGCCGTCGTGACCGTGCTCTCGCTGGACGTCGAGCGGCCACTCGTACGCGACCCATTCGGGATACTCGACGCGAGCCACGACGTCGGGCTCGCCGAGACCGGTTTCTTCCTTCAGTTCCCGCCATGCGGCATCGATCGGTTCCTCACCGCGGTCGAGGCCTCCCTGGGGAAGCTGCCAGCTCCCGGCGACGTCGGCGCGCTCGAACGCCATCACGTCACGCAGATTGGGATGGCGAACCACGATCACGACCCCTGCTCGAAAGTGCTGACCGCTCACCCCGTTCACGGTAGCTCCCGCTCCCCCAACCCAACCGCCTGCCCCACCCGGCGTTCAGTCACCGCACGCCCCGCTACGGGGCCTCCGGTTACAAGCGCTCGGCTGTGAGGGCGAGGAAGCGGCGGATGGTGTTCGCGATCTCACCGTCCGTCATTCGCCAGGTGATCTCGATCGGCACCCAACCGTCGAGCACGAGCTCGTTCTGGCGACGTGCGTCGCTGTCGAGATCCGTCGCAAGCATGTGGAAGCCGAATCCGTTGCCTTCCAAGTAGAGCTTCCGGTCAGGCCAGGCGAGGTCGATCCGGTAGCGACGCTTGCCATAGCTCACGCGGTGTTGGTGACTCGCACGAGGAAGCCCGTGGGCGTCGATGATCCTGGCGATGCGGCCCTCGAGTTCGCTCTCGCCGGGGTCGTATCCCGGCAGTCGCTTGGCGAGGACCTGACGCAACGTGGCAACGGAACGCCCGGGAGCGGGCCGCGTGCGATCAACTCGCTCCCGCAGTTCCTCCAATCCGAGCAGCTTTCGACGGAGAAACTCGTCGACAACCTTCCCAAGCTCGGTAGCACTCATCGGACCACTGAGATCGATGACAGTCCGCAGCGGCGAAGTGCACCGCATCCCATCGCGAGTGATCAGATCGCCTTCTTCGAGAACACCCGATCTGTGGCCGACAACGCCATCCAGCGAAACGCGATGCGCGGTGTCGGCGATCACGTGAATCAGCTCTGAGATGGTGCTGGGCGCGACCCCGAGCAATGTCAGAGCCGTCCAATGCGAACCCGCCAGATACCGTTCGTGGGACACCAAGACTGCGCGGACAGCCTGCCGCCACGAGGGTGGCACACCATTTACAACCGAGACGCCTCGGCGGACCTTGCGTAGGCGGCCGACCTTTCGATCGCGCTCGAGTTGACGTTTGGTTCGTCCAGATTCGCGATCGGCACTGCTCGTGATCAGGCCGTCGTGACGTTCAGCCCAGTGAAATCTGTCCATGAGACGTTCCCTTCCGACAGCGTATGGAGCCGGAGGCCCCGTAGCGGGGCGCCCGGTTACTAACGCACTGTGGTGTGGGGGAAGCCGAGGGCGGACTGTATCGGCAGACCGCCGGAGTCAGGCTTTGGGCGGGAGGGTGCGAATGCCCAGGTCGTTGAGTTGCTTGAGGTCGACCGGGGTGGGTGCGTTGGTCATCGGGTCCATGCCCGACTGGGTCTTCGGGAAGGCGATGACCTCGCGGATGTTCTCTTCGCCGGCCAGGATCGCCACCAGGCGATCGATACCGAAGGCGAAACCGCCGTGCGGCGGGGCACCGTAACGGAACGGGTTCAGGAAGAAGCCGAAACGCTTGTTGGCTTCCTCGTCGCTGATGCCGAGCAGGCGGAAGATCCGTGCCTGCATGTCCGGTTGGTGGATTCGGATCGAACCCGAGCCCAGCTCCCAGCCATTCAACACCAGGTCATATGCCTGGCTTCGGACCTTCAGCGGATCCGTTTCCAGCAGATGCACGTCATCGGGGTGCGGTTGCGTGAAGGGGTGATGCCCAGGCTTCGGCCGGCCGGACGCCTCGTCGACACCGACGAACAGTGGGAAGTCGACGACCCACAGGTAGCGGTACGGGCCCTCGTGCACAGGCGGACGGCCGAGATCGTTGCGCAGTGTGCCCAACACCTCGCATGTCATCGCCCATTCGTCGGCGACGATCAGCAGCAAGTCTCCCGGCTTCGCGGCCAGTCGCTCGGTGAGCGCAGCCTGCTCGGCCTCGCCGAGGAACTTGACGACCGGTGACTCCAACGCCCCGTTCTCGGCAACCTTCAGCCACACCAGTCCTTTGGCGCCCATCGACTTGGCCCTGTCGGTCAACGCGTCGAGCTTGTTGCGGCCATAGTCGGCCGCCTTGCCGGCGGCGTTGATGCCCTTGATCGTCGCTGCCCCGGCGAACGCCTTGAACTCGGTGCCGGTGAACGCGTCGGTGAGCTCGACCAGTTCCATCGCGAACCGCATGTCCGGCTTGTCGGAACCAAAGCGGTTCATCGCGTCCTGCCAGGTGATCTTGACGATGTCGCCAGGGTCCTGCCCCGCCGACTTCGCCGCGGCAACGACGGCCGCCCCGATGGCCGCGTGCACGTCGTCTTGGCTGGCGAAGCTCATCTCGGCGTCGAGTTGCATGAACTCGTACTGCCGGTCGGCGCGCAGGTCCTCGTCGCGCAGGCAGCGGGCCATCTGGTAGTAACGATCGATGCCGGCAACCATCAACAGCTGCTTGAACAGCTGCGGGCTCTGCGGCAGCGCGTAGAACGATCCCGGTTGCTGACGGCTGGGCACGATGAACTCGCGGGCGCCCTCGGGGGTGCTGGGCACCAGCATCGGTGTCTCGACCTCGACGAAGCCCTGCTCCTCCATCGCCTGTCGGATGGCGGAGTTGGCCGCGGCACGGATCCGCAGGTTGCGCTGCATCCGCTCGCGACGAATGTCGAGATACCGGTACTGCAACCGGGTGGTCTCGGCGACCGTGTCGGCGCGCTCGTTGATCGGGAACGGCGGCGCCTCGGCCGTGTTGAGGATCTCGACGTGGCAGTCCTGCAATTCGATCCCGCCGGTCGGCAGACGATCGTTGGTGCTCTCAGCGGGTCGAGCTGCGACCACACCGGTGACCCTGATGACGAATTCGGGCCGAACGTCGACGGAGTTGTCGACGACACACTGGGTGACTCCGGTGTGGTCGCGCAGGTCGACGAACGCCAGCTTCTCGCCGTGTTCACGTCGGGTCGCCACCCACCCGCACAGACTGACCGTCTGGCCGATGTGCTCGGGACGAAGGTGGCCGCACTGGTGGGTGCGCATGGCTGTTGTACTCATGGACGCGCTTTCTTCAGGTAATCGATCAGAGTGGAACGAGCAATCGTCTGCTGCCCGTCGTTGTTGCGGAGCGGGCGCACGGTGACTGCACCGTCGGCGACCTCGTTGCTGCCGATGATGACCGCAACGGCGGCACCGCTGCGGTCGGCGACTTTCATCTGGGCCTTCATGCTGCGGTTCTCGTACGCACGGTCGGCGGTCAGGCCTGCGGCACGCAGCTCGGCCGTCACCTGCAAGGCCTCGAGCCCGCCCGTCGTGTCGACCACGAATGCGTCGAGCGCGAGCGGCTCGGCAGCGAACACGCCCTCGTCGTCGCACGCGATGAGGGTGCGGTCGAGCCCCAGCGCGAAGCCGATTCCATGCGTTGCCGGCCCACCGAGCGACTCGACGAGACCGTCGTAGCGGCCCCCGCCGCCGAGCGCGTTCTGCGCCGAGTCGAGCGTGCCGCCTTGATACTCGAACGTGGTGTGGCGGTAGTAGTCGAGACCGCGGACCAAGGTGTCGTCGATGGTGAACGGGATGCCGAGCTCGGTGAGCCCGGCCTGCACACCGGCGAAGTGTGCGGCAGCGTCGGCGCTGTAGAACTCGGCGATCCGCGGCGCACCGGCGATGATCTCGGCATCGCCATGCCGCTTGGAATCCAGTACGCGTAGTGCGTTCTTGTCGAGTGTCACCTGGCTCTCGGGCGACAGCGACCCGCGGTTCGACTCGAAGTAGTCGCGAAGTGCAGCCACGTAGCGCGCCCGATCCTCCGGCTCGCCGAGCGAGTTGAGCAGCAACTTCACCTGGCTGAGACCGAGGGCTCGGTAGAACTCCCAACCGAGAGCCACCACCTCGACGTCGAGGTACGGGTCATCGGCGCCGAGCACCTCGATACCGACCTGATCGAACTGGCGATACCGGCCGCGCTGCGGCTTCTCGTAGCGGAACTGTGATCCCGCGTACCACACCTTCCACGGCGTCAGCGGGCGATGTTGCACGAATGCCCTGCACACCGACGCTGTCAGCTCCGGCCGGAGCGCGATGTGGCGCCCACCTTTGTCGACGAAGTCGTACATCTCCTTGGTGACCACGTCGGTGGCATCACCGATGCGCTGGAAAACGCCGAGGTCTTCGAGCATTGGTGAGATCACCTGCCCGTATCCGGCGGACTCGACGACGTCGGCGAACACCGACACAAATCGTCGCCAACGTGCCGACTCCGGCGGAAGGATGTCGCGCATCCCTGGACTGGTCTGGAACTCCGGCATCGTCCGTCAAGGCTATCGGCGGGGTCTGCCTGGTCAGCCGCCTTTACCGGGCACCAGTCGGTATGCGTCGTCTATGCATCACGGAGCGTTGTGCGGCTGACCATCTCACCAGGTTGAACACGAACACTATGCGCCCGTATATCCGAATTGATAGGGTCCGCAACGGACCGATCGGAGGCAGCATTCTTGTCGAAGAGATGGATGTGCACGATCCTCGGTCATCGCTACAAGGCCGAGCGTGCGCCGATCCGCAAGAACGACGACGAGCGAGGGAAGATCTTCCGTTGCCAACGATGCGGGCACGAGAAGACCTTGGACGGCTCGCCGGCCTCTCAGTGGCGGCTGTGATGATGTCACAAGGCACTAACGCTCGCTCGAATCGGGTTTGACTACCTCGCAAGCTTGGGGCGGCGACGTTTCGTGCTTAGTGTTTGCCCACGGGCTGGAAGTAGTTCGCGGTCGCGTAGGCGGCGACGTTCTCGCCGAGCCGCTGACCCGCCACGTCCGCGCTGCGGTAGTGGAGGCCAGCCCAGATGCGTGCCTCGATGAGCTCGGCAAGCGGCTGGGAGAATGTGTCGAACGTCGCGCACCGTCGGCCTCGGTGGTCAGGAACGTCGACACGCTTGTGATCTGGAAACCTCCTAAGGGAACGTCGCCGAAGAACATGCGGAGGACAATGACGTGCGCGGTGTCCTGACAGTTGTGTCCCGAAGGCCACTCCGGATACGGCGCGGTGATGAGGGCCGTCCACCCTGCCTCTGCGGTCGTCGCTGGGTTGCCATCCTCCTCCGCCCGCGGGATGGCGTTCCACGGCCGCCAGAAGTCGAAGTGATACTTGTCGTTCCAGCAGTTGATCGATGCGTCGGCCGCGCTCAGGTTCTGCATTGCGAACAGCCTGGCGGCGTCGGCGGCGTCGAGGTCGTTCCGTGTGATGAGCTGGCGGGCCACCTCGTTCCAGCTCCGGGTGGGTGCGCTTTGCCACCACTTGGCGAAGTACGTCTGATCGTCCGTCCGAGTCGAGCCCGTGGCCCTGCCGAGGCTTGTGACCTCGTTGAACTGCTCCGCCTAGGCGGCGCTGTCGAGTGCGGGTGGCGGAACACTACGGAACTGCGACGAGCTCTCGATCAGGAACGGCTTCACCCCGCCCACCCATGGGGTCGGGTCGAGGATCGGCTGTCCAGTCGTAGGGTTGACGAGCGGTTGCCAGTGCCCCGGGTCGGAGTTCGGCACCCACTGAGATGGCCCGAACCGGCCGTCGTCCACTCTTGCCGCGAGCATTGCTGCGGCGGCTGCGTGGCCTGCGTCGATACCTTTCGCCTTGGACCGGCCGGCGTCGACCGCAGCGAGCGAAGCCGCGTACTCCGTGGCGATGTTTGTCAACAAACCCTCGCGGCCCGGGAACGGAGGCCCCTCCGTGCGTTCGACACGATGTCCGTCAACACGTCGGACGCGGCCGTTGCGACCGCCGCGTCAATCGACGCCGTCGCACCGAAGCGCGTCTTGAGTAGATACGGCCGATACTTTTCGGCCCGATCGCGTTCACGGCATCGTAAACGGCACCCTGCACCAAGGGCGCGGCGCTGACACGATCAGAAATGCTCGGTTCTCCTCGGTCCCTGCTCGTGCTCGCTTGACGGCGGGACACAAACTAGGTGTATGGGGGTTGTTGACCAGGTGAAATAGTCAGCCGCCTTTACCGGGCACCAGTCGGTATGCGTCGTAGACCGCGTCGATCTGCTTGATCGTGCGCAGAACGGAATCGAGATGGCTGGGATCGGCCAGTTCGAACTCGAACCGCATCTTGGCGACACGGTCGCCACCCGTGTGGGTGCTGCACGAGACGATGTTGACGTGCTGCTCGCTGAGAGCGTTGGCGACGTCGCGCAGCAGCCGCGACCGATCGAGGGCGACGACTTCGACTCCCGCTCTGAAGATCGCCTTGGTGCGATCGCCGTCCCAATCGACCTCGATCAGCCGTGCGGCCTGATCGCTCATCAGGCTCTCCGCATTGGCGCAGTCGGCGCGGTGCACCGAGACGCCGCGGCCACGGGTGACGAACCCGACGATGTCGTCACCTGGCACCGGGGTGCAGCACCGCGACAGCCGCACCAAGATGTCGTCGAGACCTTCCACGTGCACGCCCACCGCGGATCGGGGGCGATGGGGCCGATCGGGCCGGGTAGGTGAGACGACGGAGAACTGTTCACCCTCCGGACCTTGCGAGAATGCGCGGGCCACGCGCTGTGCAATCGAGCGCGCCGAGACGTGATGCTCGCCGACGGCAGCCAGCACCGAGTCGAGGTCGGCATACGAGCTGCCGGCGATCTCCTCGGCGAGGATCTTGCTGTCCCAGATTCGCTGCAGCGGCAGACCTTCGCGTCGGAACTCCTTGGTCAGTTCCTCGCGTCCGGCCTCGATCATGTCGACTCGCCGCTCGCGACTGAACCATTGACGGATCTTGTTGCGAGCCCGAGGCGAGGCGACGAACTGCAGCCAGTCGCGCGACGGGCCCGGCGGACTCCACCTTGGAGGTGAAGATCTCGCACGTATCGCCGCTGTGCAGCGTGGTGCTGAGCGGCACGAGCCGGCCATTGACCTTGGCGCCGATGCAGGCGTGACCCACGTCGGTGTGCACCGCGTAGGCGAAGTCGACGCTGGTGGAACCGACCGGCAGCGGGATGACCCTGCCCTTCGGCGTGAACACGAAGACCTCGTCCTGCTCGAGGTCGGTCTTCAGGTTCTCCATGAACGCCGCCGGGTCGGAGATGTCGGCCTGCCAGTCGATGATCCGGTTGAGCCAGTCGATGTCGCTGCTCTCGCCTTCACCCTTGTACGACCAGTGCGCGGCAACGCCCCACTCCGCGCGCTGATGCATCTCACGTGACCTGATCTGGACCTCGACCACCTTGCCGCCCGGTCCGATCACGGTCGTGTGCAAGCTCTGGTAGAGGTTGAACTTGGGCATCGCGATGTAGTCCTTGAACCGACCCACCACCGGCTTGTAACTGCCGTGGATGCACCCAAGCGCGGCGTAGCAGTCCTTCACCGAGTCGACGATGACACGAATTGCCACGAGGTCGAAGATGTCGTCGAACTCCTTGCCCTTCTGCATCATCTTCTCGTAGATGCTCCACAGGTGCTTGCCGCGACCGGTGACCTCAGCTTCGATGTTGAGCTCGTGCAGGCGTCCGCCGACCTCGGCGATGGCCTTGGCGAGGTACACCTCGCGCTCGGGTGTACGGGTGCTGACAAGGTGATCGAGCTCCGCAAAGCGCTTCGGATACAACGAAGCGAACGAGAGATCCTCGAGTTGCTGCTTGAGCTCTTGCATGCCCAGTCGATGTGCCAGCGGCGCGTAGATGTCGAGCGTCTCTTGGGCAATGCGCCGTTGCTTCTCGCTGGGCATCGCGGCGATGGTGCGCATGTTGTGCAGACGGTCGGCGAGCTTGATGATGAGGACACGCAGGTCACGGGCCATCGCCACGAGCATCTTGCGCATCGTCGCTGCTTGCTGCGCCTCCTTGGAGTCGAACTGCAGTCGCTCGAGCTTGGTGACACCGTCGACGATGGCGGCCACCTCGGCTCCGAAGGCGGTCTCGACATCCGCAATCGTGATCTCGGTGTCCTCGACCGCGTCGTGCAGCAATGCCGCAGCCAACGAGATCTCGTCGAGTCCGATGTCGGCGACGATCCGCGCGACGGCGAGCGGATGATTGATGTAGCTCTCGCCGCTGCCGCGGGACTGGTGCCGGTGGGCTTCCTTCGCGGTCTCGTAGGCCCGGTTGATCATGGCCACGGGGGCCTTGGGGTGACGGCGGCGGTAGGCGCTGAGTAACGGCGTCAATTCATCAGCGGTGACGTTCTGGTGCCTCCGCCAGGGAAGCACGCGATCGACAGCGGCCACGGACGCCTCAGTACCTAGCGAGACTTTCGATGCGATGGCCCTCGAGCTTGGCCCGACCGCCGAGGTCTTCGAGTTCGATCAGGAAGCCCACGCCGGCAACGATCCCGCCGAGCGCCTCGACCAGACGTACGGTTGCGGCGGCCGTACCACCGGTCGCGAGCACGTCGTCGATCACCAGGATCCGCTCGCCAGGATGGATCGCATCGCGATGAATCTCCAGCTTGTCCTGGCCGTATTCCAGTGAGTAGTCCTCACGCACGACCGCCCATGGCAACTTGCCTGCCTTGCGTACCGGCACGAACCCGGCACCTTTCCGGTAGGCAACGGGCGCGGCGATGATGAACCCGCGAGCTTCGATTCCCAGGACCCGATCGACCGCGACACCGTCGAAGAGATCGGCGAGCTCGTTGATGGCCCGAACGAAGGCGTCACCGTCGCCGAGGAGGGGTGTGATGTCGCGGAAACTGACCCCCGGTGTCGGGAAGTCGTCGATGTCGCGTACCAGTTTCGTGAGCCAGTGGCCGTTCGATGCCATACGGCATCACGCTACCGTCCCTCAGCTGGTACGACGCTTCTTCTTCCGTGGCCGCGGCGGGTGGGTGAGCACGGACTCCGGCGTGGTCTGTGTAGCAGGCACCAGGACTTCGCCGCCGCCAGACTCGCTGCGATGGCGGGCCGCGTCGCGCCGCGTCGAGGGCGAACCCCCGAGAACCAGATACTCGAGCTCGGCTCCGGTGGCGTGAGTTGTCCCTCTGAGGTTGCGATAGCGAAGTTCGCGTTCCTTGAACATGGCCAGGAGCGGGGAGGCGATGAAGATCGACGAGTACGAGCCGGTGATCAGTCCGACCAACAGGGCGAGGGAGAAATCCTGCAGCGCGACTGCGCCCATGACGCCGGCGCCGAGCACCAGCAGCGACAGCACTGGCAGAACAGCGGCGATGCTGGTGTTGATCGATCGCATCAGGACCTGGTTCATCGACACGTTGATCACATCGGCGTACGGCACCGCGATACCCGGAGAAGTGCTCGGTGTTCTCGTTGACCTTGTCGAACACCACGATCGTGTCGTACAGCGAGAATCCGAGGATCGTCAGGAACGCGACGACCGTGGCGGGCGTGACCTCGAACCGGAACAACGAATACACCCCAACGCTGATCAAGACGTCGTGCATCATGGCGATGATCGCGGCAGCAGCCATTCGCCACTCGAGTCGCCAAGCGATGAAGAGCGCGACCAGAACCAGGAAGATGACGAGAGCCCTGATCGCCTTCTCGGTGATGCTGCGGCCCCATGTGGAGCTGACCGAATTGACGCTGACAGATTCGACATCGACCTCGGCGGCGGCGGCGAGCGCTTCTTTCACCTCTTGGCGCTTGGCAACCGACTGGTCGCCGACCTGAATCAGCAGCACCGAACCCGAGGCCGAGGTGCGCTCTTGAATCTTGGCATCCGCGCCGTCGATCCCCTGGTCATCGAGGAGTGAACGCGCCTCGTCGACCGTGAGATTGGTGGCCGAGACCTCCCACGCGACCCCGCCCTCGAAGTCGAGGCCGAGATTGAGACCCTGCAGCAACAGCGACGCAACCGTGATGACCAACAGCAGCGCCGAGAACGCCGAGACCCCACCAGCGCCTTCCATAGAAGTCGATCGCTGTCTCGCCGTGATACAGCCGGCCGCCGAGCCCTCGGCGCTGACGGACGTTGGGGAGCACATCGGTGCCGATATCGGTGCTCACGTTGTAGCTCCTGACGGCGCCCCTGTTGCAGTACCCGGCGTCGTGCCTGGCTGTGACACACCGATGCCCATCACCTTTTGCCTCGACATCCACTCGGTTCGAGCCAGCAGCAAGACTGTCGGGCGAGTGAAGAAGTAGGCGACGATCAAGTCGATCAAGGTGGACAGACCCAGGAAGAACGCGAATCCGCGAACCGATCCGACCGTGAGGTACCACAGGACTCCGGCGCCGATCAGCGACACCATGTCGGCCATGACGATGGTGTGCCATGCGCCGGCGAAGCCGCGTTGGGCGCTGTTACGCATCGATCGCCCGGACCGCAACTCGTCCTTCAGACGTTCGAAGAAGACCACGTACGAGTCGACGGTGACACCGACCGAAACGATGAGGCCGGCGATGCCGGCCAGCGACAGGGCCAATCCCTGCGTCTTGGACAGGAACGAGACGACCGTGTAGATCAACGCACCCGAGATGAGCAGGCCGATGCCGACGAGGGCACCGAGCAGGCGGTAGTACAGGATCATGAAGATCAAGACCAGTCCGACGCCGACGAGGCCGGCAATCCATGCTGCACGCAGTGAGTCCTGACCGAGCGTTGGCGAGACGGTCTGGACGGCCTGCGTCTCGAGCTGGACGGGAAGCGAGCCGCTGTTGAGCACCCTCGCCAGATTGCGGGCCTCGGATTCGCTGAAGCTTCCGGTGATCTGCACGCTGCCGGTGAAGGAAGGCTGCTGCACGGTCGGTGCCGAAATCACTTCGCCGTCGAGTTCGATCGCCAGCTGGCGAGTCGGGCACGTGGCGGTGGCGTTGTAGCACTCCGCCGCCAGCACGTTCCACACGCCTTCGCCCTCTGCGCCACCTCGAAGGCTGACCGTGACACCCCATCCCGATCCAGACAGGATTCGAGCCGTTGCGTCGTCCTGGAACACCTCGCCGGTGCCACCCGCCGGGCCGACCTTGCAGAAGCTGCCGCCGCGAGCCGGGACAAACCCAGATTCGCCCGGCGGTACCGGTGGCAGTGTGTCGATTGTCTCACCGGCGACGGTTGTCGTCGTGGCGCCGCCAGATGCTGTCGTGGTCGGAGCGTCGGCCGCGGTGGGCGTCGCTACAACAGTGGTGGGCGTGGTGTTGGCCGTGCTCGGCAGACGCGACGGGCCACCGGCAGCGGTGGTCGTGGTGGCGTCGGCAGCGGTCGTGCTGCTTCCGGCAACGGTCGTGGTCGTCGAGTCGGTGGTCGGCTGGGCGTTGGGGTCCGAGGTGACGCATGCGAAGTTGAACTGATCGTCGGTCAGGACGGGCCGCAGATACACCTGACCGGTGACCTTGACCAACTCTTCCGCCTTCTGCTGGTTCTTCACGCCCGGCAGGTTGACGACGATGGCATCGCCCTGGCGAAGGATCTCCGGCTCGGCGACACCGAGGCTGTCGACACGCTCGCGGATTCGCTCGACGGCGAGATCGAGACTGGCCGTGTTGAAGTCCCCGACCGGTTGCTGGGTGATGGAGATGCCACCCTGCAGGTCGAGGCCGAGCGACGGCCCCTCACCGAACGCCAGAGTGAGGAACAGCCCACCGAAGGCAACGACGAGGATGCCGACGAGCTGATAGACGAGCTTCTTCTGCATTACTGGGAGGGCTCGTCTGCCGCCGTACCGTCACTCGGTTCGATCTTCGTGCTGCGACCGGAACCGTCGTCACTGGGAACTGCAGTCTCGCCGGCCGATGTGTCGACCTTGCGCTGCAGGGCCTGGCGGGCGATGCGGATCTGCACGTTGTCGTCGATCTCCAGCCAGGCGATGTCACCCTCGATCAGGGTGACGAACCCGTACACACCCGATGTCGTCATCACCTCGTCGCCGACTTCGATGGACGACTGCAGCGCCTGCTGGGCCTTCATCTTGCGGCGCTGCGGGCGGATCATCAGGAAGTACATCGCGCCGCCGATGAGGAGCATCGGGACAAAGAGACCGAGTGGATTGGACGATTTCGAGTCGGAGGCAGCGAGCATCGACAGGACGTGCATGTGAGGATCCAATTTTTGGCAATAGGAGGGAGAAGACAGCTGATTAACCGACGGGCAATGCTAGCCATCATCGGGGCGCGTTGGGCGTCGGTTACCCCCAAACATCGAGAACATCGGCGCGAAGTGAGCCGAAAGACCCAGTCCCTATCGCTGCCCTCATCTTTTCCATCAGCTGCAAGGTCCAGCTGATGTTGTGCAGGCTCACCAGCCTCGACGCGGTCGGCTCGCCCACTTGGAACAGGTGCCGGATGTATCCGCGGCTGTGTCTGTGGCACACGTCGCAGGCGCAGGCGGGATCGAGCGGTTCGTCGCTGAGGGCGTGCTTGGCGTTCTTGATGTGCAGCTTTCCCTCCGCGGTCAGAGCGGTGCCGTGACGCCCGATACGGGTCTGCATCACGCAGTCGAACTGGTCGACGCCCAGCGCAACAGCCTCGACCAGGCTGGCCGGGTCACCGACGCCCATCAGATATCGCGGCCGATCGTGTGGAAGGTGTGTCAGCGCAGCGGCGAGCGCGGGAACCATCTCACCGCGCGTCTCGCCCACGCTGAGACCACCGATTCCGTAGCCGTCGAACTCGAGGGCCGTCGTTCGCTGTGCGCTCTCGACGCGTAACTCCTCACTGGTGCCACCCTGCACGATTCCGAACAGCGCCTGATCCTCGCGCCGATGCGAGATCCGAGCCGCGAGCCGCCCACGCCGCCGTGCGCTCGACTGCCAGGCGGATGATCTCGGGCGGAGAAGGCAGCGACGGGCAGACGTCGAGGACCATCTGGATGTCGGCTCCGAGCAACTCCTGGGTGTGAACCGCGATCTCCGGGGTGAACCGAATCGACGATCCGTCGTACGTGCTCTTGAACGTCACCCCGTCGTCGTCGACATCAGGGTCGAGCGAGAACACCTGAAACCCGCCTGAGTCCGTCAGCGTCAACCCGTTCCACCCTGCGAACTTTCCGAGACCGCCCAGTGCAGCGACCGTCTCGGCGCCTGGCCTCAACATCAGGTGGTAGGTGTTGCCGAGCACGATCTCGGCACCGAGCCGCTCGTAGTCGGCAGCGCTCAGATACTTGATCGCCCCGCGAGTTCCGACCGGCATGAAACACGGTGTGCGATAGCTACCACGCGCAGTGTGGGCAATGCCGGTTCGCGCCGCGCCATCGGTTGCAACCGTCTCGAAGCGAACCGGATGCATCTACGCCGCTCGCCGATCGAGGAGCATGGCGTCGCCGAAGCTCAAGAAGCGATAGCGCTCGGCCAGTGCGACGTCGTACAACCGGCGCCAGCGATCGCCGACGAAGGCGTCGATCATCATCAACAGTGTGGTCCTTGGTAGGTGGAAGTTGGTCATCATGACGTCGACGACCTTCCAGTCGTATGGCCGCGTGATGAACAACCGCGTGCGACCTTCGTTCTCCCCGAACGCGGCCGCGGACTCGAGGGCCCGCACACTGGTGGTGCCGACGGCGACCACGCGTTTTGCCTGTCTGCACCGCTCCATCACTTCGGGATGCACTCGGTATCGCTCGCTGTGCATCACGTGCCGAGTGGGGTCATCGACGACAACCGGTTTGAACGTGTCGAGCCCGACCACCAATTCGACCTTTGCCAGATCGACACCCTTCGCGGCCAGCACAGTCAGCAGGTCTGGTGTGAAGTGCAAACCGGCGGTCGGTGCCGCGGCCGACGCGGGCTCGGCCGCGTACACCGTCTGATAGCGATCGGGCCGTTCGAGTGTCGCTGCGATGTAAGGCGGCAGTGGCATCTCGCCGTGTCGTTGCAGCAACGCAAGCGGATCGCCGTCGGCCACGAACGTCACGTTCCACGTGTCGCCGGCGGATGTACGCCCGCCGATCTCGACCATCGCCGAGCCGTCCGAGTCGAACAACTGCTCGCCGGCGCGCAGCTTGCGAGCAGGGCGGATCATTGCTTCCCACGCGCGTCGGTCGTCGCTGATCGGTTCGAGCAGCAGCACCTCCGCGGCGCCACCTGTTTCGCGGTGCAGACGCAGGCGCGCCGGGATCACCTTGGTGTCGTTGACGACCAAGAGGTCACCATCTTCGAGGAGCGACGGCAGGTCGTGCACGTGAAGGTGATCGGGGTCGGCGCTCCCCCGGTCGACCAGCAACCGGGCACTGTCGCGCGGCTCGATCGGCACCTGGGCGATGCGCTCGACCGGCAGGTCGTAGTCAAAGTCGGTCAGGCGCATCGGCCGACCAGGCTACGGCGACGCCCGTCGTCCTGGACCACCTGACCGTGTGACACCATGGCGCGCATGACGACACTGCGAACCGACAAGGTGGCATGCGGCTCCGATGGGGCGATGGACGTGCACATCTGGAACCCCGACACCCCGCCAACGTCTGCGATTCTCGTGATCCAGGAGATATTCGGGGTCGGGCCGTACATCCGCTCGGTCGCCGAGCGACTCGCAGACGCGGGATACTTGGTCGGCGCCCCCGACGTCTTCTGGCGCTTCGCCCCGAACTGGGAAAGTGACCACAGCGAAGCTGGGCTCGGCGCGTCGCTCGAGAAGGTCGGCCAACTCGACTTCCCCACTGCGGTCAGCGACTGTGTCGCCGCGCTCACACATCTCGGCGGCCAACCCGGCATTTCAGCGGCTCCCGCGGTGATGGGGTTCTGCCTCGGAGGCACGCTTGCCTGGGCGGTGGCCGCCAAGGCGGAGCTGAGTTGTTGCGTGAGTTACTACGGGTCGGGTGTCCCCTCGATGATCGGCATGATCGACAAGGTGACGTGCCCGACCCTGTTCCACTTCGGCAACGATGATCCCGTACATCCCCAACGAGGGAGTCGACCAGGTCGGCGCGGCGCTGGCCGGTCGACCGGGCTTCGTCCTCAACGTCGAGAATGCCGGCCACGCGTTCGACAATCACGAGAGTGAGATGTTCTACAACGAGACCGCAGCCAATGCTGCGTGGGCCAAGACCATGGCCTTCTTGGCCAGCAGCCTCCCGGCGTGAAAGCTCTGGTTCGCCGACCGGGCCCACGCTTGCCCGAGGGTCTGTTGACGCACTTCGAACGCACCGATGTCGACGTCGAGATGGCGACCTCGCAATGGCACGGCTACGTCGATGCCATGCGCAGTCACGGCTGGGCCGTCATCGAAGTGCCGCCAGCCGACGACTGCGCCGACGCTGTGTTCATCGAGGACACGGTCGTGATGTACGGCGGGCTCGCTGTGATCTCGCTGCCCGGTGCGCCGAGCCGTCAACCCGAGACCGCAGCCGTCGGCGAGACGATTCGCGGCCTCGGGTACGAGATCGCGAGCATCAAGCCGCCGGGAACCCTGGACGGCGGCGACGTTCTGAAGGTTGGCACCACGGTCTACGTCGGCCTCGGCGGCCGCACCAATGCCGATGGCATTGCTCAGCTCGCTGCTCACCTCGAGCCGCGGGGTGCCAGGGTGGTCACGGTTCCGGTGACAAAGGTTCTCCACCTGAAGTCCGCAGTGACGGCCCTGCCCGACGGCACGGTCGTCGGCTGGCCGGATGCGGTCGACGATCAGTCCGCGTTCCGCGAAGTTCATGGCAACTCCGGAGGAATCCGGCGCGCACGTCGTGCTGCTCGGCGAGGACCGCCTGCTGATGGCCGCCGACTGCCCGCTGTCGGCGGAGATGTACCGATCGTTGGGCTACGACCCCGTCGAGGTCGACATCGGTGAGTTCCAGAAGCTCGAGGGTTGCGTGACGTGCCTCAGCGTCCGCCTCCGCGTGTAGGCGGGAGTCGGTGGCATCGAGTGGTACGATCGATGACAGATCTGCTGCAGGTCCAGCTTCCGATCGTGCAGGCTCCGATGGCGGGCTCGCAGGGCAGTGCCTTGGCCATCGCGGTCAGCAACGCCGGAGGCCTGGGATCGCTGCCATGCGCGATGTTGACGAACGACGCGATTCACAGCGAACTGCAGGCGATCCGTGCCGGGACGACACAGCCGTACAACGTCAACTTCTTCGTGCATCGCCAGCCAGACCCGGACCCTGCCGCACAGGCTCGCTGGCACGAGCTGCTCGCTCCGTACTACGCCGAGTTCGGGATCGATCCGAACGATGTCGCCGACCGCGGGCGGGCGCCTCCCGTTCAACGCCGACGTTGCCGACGTCGTCGAGGAGTATCGCCCGCCGGTCGTCAGCTTTCACTTCGGTCTGCCCGATCTCGCGCTGCTTGATCGTGTACGGGCGTGGGGGTCGATCATCCTCGCATCCGCAACGACGGTCAACGAAGGTTTGTGGTTGGAGGCGAACGGCGTCGATGCGGTCATTGCCCAAGGCTTGGAGGCGGGCGGGCATCGCGGAATGTTCTTCTCGAGCGATCTGTCGACGCAGGTTGGCACGTTTGCGCTGGTACCGCAGCTCGCCAACACGTTGACGGTGCCGGTCATCGCCGCCGGCGGGATTGCCGAGGCCGCCGGAGTACGGGCCGTGCGTACGCTCGGTGCCGCTGGCGTGCAAGTCGGCACGGCGTATCTGTCGTGCCCGGAGTCGACGATCCACGACGTCCACCGCTCGGCATTGCGCAGCGACGCGGCGCGGCACACCGCACTGACGAACCTCTTCAGTCGGACGGCCGGCCCGCGGGATCGTCAACCGGTTCATGAGAGAGTGCGGACCCATCTCCGAGGCGGCACCTGCCTTCCCTCTGGCAGGCGCTGCGGTGGCACCACTTCGGGCGCGTGCCGAAAAAATGGGGAGCGGAGATTTCTCGCCGCTGTGGGCCGGTCAGCACGTGGTGTCATCGAGAGAAGTCTCCGCCGCAGATCTGACGCACCTGCTCTGCGAGTGACGCTCGGTCCCGCGGTATGGTCGGCCGACTGCTCGAAGTTCAAGGAGAATGATGGCTCGCTTTCAATCTGGATCGCCCGCGAAACCACCCGCCGAACCTGCTCCCGTCACGTCGCGGCGCGGCCACTTCTGGGTCGGCGCCGAACCCGAGCCCGGCTCGGCGGTCGCCCGCGGCCCGATGTTCGTCTATTGGGAGGCACCGGTCGAAGTCACCAAGCCGTACCCGATCGTGTTGGTCCACGGCGGCGGCGGCCAAGGCCTCGACTACCTCGGCACTCCCGACGGTCGCGCCGGATGGTCGACCCTGCTCGTCGAGCAGGGCTGGGTGGTGTATGTCGTCGATCGCCCAGGTCACGGCCGCTCTGCGTACATTCCCGATGCGCTCGGCCCGATGGGACCGCCGCTGCCCATCGAGGTCCTCACCGGCATCTTCGTCCCACCGACCGAGGGACCGGGGGCCATGCCGTTCGCCAACCTGCACACCCAATGGCCGGGCGATCGCAACGACCCGAACGATCCTGCGTTGCTGCAGTTCCTGGCATCTGGCGGACCGTTCGCCGCCGACGCCGCCGATCGTCAGGCACTGGAGCAGACCAGGCTGGCGCAACTGCTCGACAAGATCGGTCCGGCGTTCGTGGTCAGCAACTCACTCGGTGGCCCTGCCGGATTCCTCGTGGCCGATGCCCGACCCGATCTGGTCGTCGGCCTGGTGCAGGTCGAGCCGATCGGTCCGGCCTTCAACACGATGTTCGGCCCCGACACGTTGCAATGGGGTGTTGCTGCGGTGCCGATGACATTCGACCCACCTGCCGGCTCGCCCGGCGAATTGAGCCTCGACCACCACGAGCCACCGGCACCCGGAGCCCCCGCGACCGTGCTGCAGAACGAGCCGGCGCGGAAGCTCTCCAACCTCGCCCAGGTGCCGATCGCCGTGGTGTCGGGCGAAGCCTCGGTCTTCCGCTTCACCGACGGCCCGCTCGTCGAGTTCCTGCAGCAGGCCGGCTGCGACGCGGTGCACATCGAACTCGCCGACCAAGGGGTCCACGGCAACAGCCACGGCTCGATGTTCGAGCTCAACAACGCCGACGTCCTCGCCGTCGTCACGAAGTGGATGGACGCCCAACTCGACTGAGCCGGAAAGCTCGCTCAGTCGAAGAGCGATGTCGTCGGCGCGGGGCCGCCTGCAGGCGGGGCGAGGCCGATGTGCTCGTAGGCCGCGGCCATGGCAACACGACCGCGGGGGGTGCGGGCGAGCATGCCCTGTTGGATGAGGAACGGCTCGTACATGTCTTCGACCGTCTCGGGCTGTTCGCCGATGCTGATCGCCAGCGTGCTGAGACCCACAGGACCGCCGTGGAACTGCTTGCAAATCGCAGTGAGGATGGCGCGGTCGACCTTGTCGAGCCCGCGCCCATCGACTCCGAACAGCTTCAACCCATCCTGCGCAGTGGTGACCGAGATGGTGCCGTCTCCGCGGACTTCGGCGTAGTCGCGGACCCGGCGCAACAACCGATTGGCGATGCGCGGCGTGCCACGCGAGCGTCGAGCGATCTCCCACGCCGCCTCGGGGGTGATGGTGACACGCAGGATGCCTGCGGCGCGACGGACGATGGTTTCCAACTCGTCGTCGGCGTAGTAGTCGAGGCGGGCAACGAGGCCGAAGCGGTCGCGCAGCGGCCCGGTGATCATGCCGGTGCGAGTGGTCGCGCCGACCAGCGTGAACGGCGGAAGGGTGAGACGGATCGACGAAGCTGCCGGACCCTTGCCAACGACGATGTCGAGCTGGAAATCCTCCATCGCCGGATACAGAATCTCCTCGACGACGCGCGACAGACGGTGAATCTCGTCGATGAACAACACGTCGCCATCGCCGAGCTTGGTGAGGATCGCGGCGAGGTCGCCGGCACGCTCGAGCGCCGGGCCAGAGGTGATGTGCATGTGCACGCCCATCTCCACAGCGACGATGCCGGCAAGGCTCGTCTTGCCGAGACCGGGCGGCCCGGCCAGCAGCAGATGGTCGGCAGGCTGGCCGCGCATCTTTGCCGCTTCCAGCACAATCGTGAGATGCTCTTTCAGCTCGCCCTGACCAACGAACTCGCTGAGCCGCCGGGGCCGTAGCCCGGCCTCGTCGGCTTCCTCCACATCGTCGGTCGGCGATGGATCAAGGAACTCCTCACGCACGTCGAACCCCCAGTAGTCGCAGGGCGTCGCGGAGCAGTTCCTCAGCGGAGGCCGACTCGGGCAGATCGCGCATCGCTTCGCGAATCTCCTCGGAGCCGTAGCCGAGGCCGGACAGTGCCTCGCGCGACATTGCCGACGGCGGTGGTGCCGGATCCCGATGTCAGTGGGTCGAGCATCGGCAGGTTGAGCCGGTTGCGCAATTCGACCAGCAGTCGCTCGGCTGTCTTCTTGCCGACACCGGGCACCAGCATCAGCGCACCGAGATCATTGCCGGCGACGATGTCGACCAGCGCCGTCGGCGAGTGGGTACCGAGGATCGCAACCGCGAGCGCCGGACCGATCCCGTGAGTGGCGATCAGAACGTCGAATGCAGCGCGCTCGTCGCGACGCAAGAACCCGAAGAGCGTCTGCGAGTCCTCGCGGATGTGATGGTGTACGTAGAGGAACACCGGCGATGTCGGTTCGAGTTCGGCCAAGGTGCGCGGCGTGACCGTGACGAGATAGCCGACACCGCTGACTTCGACCAACACCCGACCGTCATCGAGGCGTTCGAGCACCGAACCGCGCAGCGATCCGATCATTGTGCCGCGACCTTCGGCATGCCTGCCTTCGACATGGCCGCGATGTGGCGACGGAGCGGAGCGGACGAGAGATGACACAGCGCGAGCGCGGCGGCGTCGGCGGCGTCGGCGGGCTTCGGCGGAGCCGAGAACCCGAGGCGCACCTGCACCATTCTCTGCACCTGGGCTTTGTCGGCGCCGCCGTAGCCGGCGACAGAGTTCTTGACTTGGTTGGGCGTGTACTGCACGACCTCGCACCCGAATGCGGCAGCCTCTGCCAACGCGAGGCCACTGGCCTGACCGACGCTCATGGCCGTGCGAACGTTGACCTGAAAGAAGACCTGCTCGACGGCGACGACATCGGGCCGGAACTCGCGCAGGAGGGCGACGATCTCGGCCTGAAGAGCGGCCAGTCGTTGCGGCAGCGCATCGGTGGGCGGCGTCCGCAAGACACCGAGCGATAGCGCCTTCGGTGCACCCGGGCCTGTGCTGTCGAGCACGGCATAGCCACACCTGGTGAGGCCGGGGTCGATGCCCAAGACACGCTGCGAGACGAACACAGGTTCGTACTGTAGTACCCGACGGCCCGGGAGTGGGTGATCGCCGTTACAGCGAACCCAGCACCTCGACGAGCTCGCTGACCGGACGGTAGGTCAGCCCGGCAATCGCCCTGTGCGCGTAGCGGATGACTCCGTGGCGATCGACGATGAACACGCTGCGCCGCGGGAATCCCAAGGGTCCCAGCGTGCCGTACAACCCGGCGACGGTCTTGTCGGTGTCCGCCAGCAATGGAAACTTGAGCCCCTGCTTGCCGGCGAACATCTCGTGACTCTCGACGCTCTGCGCAGAGATCCCGAGAACCTGGGCGTTGAGCGACTCGAACTCGTCGAGCTCGCGGCTGTACGAGTTCAACTGCTTGGTGCACACCGGCGTGTCGTCGCCCGGATAGAACACGAGCACGACGGCCTTGTCGGCGAAGTCGGACAACGAAATCGTCGCGTCGCCGGTGGCGGGCAGGCTGAACGGCGGAGCCTTGTCGCCTACTCCGACGCTCATGCCTCGACCGTCTCCATCAGTTCGTCGCTGATGTCGAAATTGCTGTAGACGTCCTGCACATCGTCGTTGTCCTCGAACGCGTCGACGATCCTCAGGATCTTGCGGGCATCGTCTCGGTCGGTCACTTCGATCTGTTGGCTGGCGACCATCGTGCTCTCGGCCGACTCGATCTCGAAACCCGCTGCCTGCAGCGCATCGCGCACGTCGTAGACCGACGAAGGATCGCAGGTGACTCGGAATCCGTCGCCATCGCCGGCCACATCGTCGGCGCCGGCCTCGAGGGCGGCCATCATCACTGCGTCTTCGTCGCCGCCTGAAACCGCGATCACACCACGCCTCGTGAACTGCCAGCCGACGGCACCCGGCTCTGCCATCGAACCACCCAACTTCGAGAAGATGTTGCGGACCTCGGCGCCGGTGCGGTTGCGGTTGTCGGTGAGGACGTCGATCAGCAGCGCGACTCCCCCGGGCGCGTATCCCTCGTAGGTGATCGCCTCGTACGTACGGCCGTCGTCCTCGCCGGTGCCGCGCTTGATCGCCCGATCGATGGCGTCGTTGGTCATCTGCCCGGCCTTGGCCTTCAGGACTGCCGTTCGCAACGTCGCATTCGAGTTGGGGTCGCCACCACCCTCGCGTGCAGCAACTTCGAGCTGTCTGGCGAGCTTGGCGAAGAGCTTGCCGCGCGCCGCGTCAGCAGCGCCCTTCTTGTGCTTGATCGTCGCCCATTTCGAATGGCCTGACATGGCCTACACCTCCTGCAGAAATCTGGCATGCAGCCTGGCATCCCCGGTGAGTTCCGGGTGAAACGATGCCACCATCACGTGACCCTGTCGAGCCACGACCGGCACACCATCGTATTCGGCGAGCACCTCGACATTCGCGCCGATCCCGACGACTTTTGGCGCACGGATGAACACTGCATGGAACGGACGATCGAAGCCGACGACATCCAGGTCGGTCTCGAAGCTGTCGACCTGGCGTCCATAGCCGTTGCGTTTCACGGAAATATCCATGGCGCCGAAGCTCAACTGATCGGGTCGCCCGTCCAACACCTCCGAGGCCAGCAGGATCATTCCCGCACAGGTGCCGAGCACCGGCAGGCCATCGCTGAGCAGCGCCTTGATGTCGTCGAACAATCCCGAACTGACCAACAGCTTCGACATCGTCGTGCTCTCGCCGCCGGGCATCGCCAATGCGTCGATGCCGTCGAGGTCGCCAGGCTGGCGCACCTGGCGGGTTCGCGCCCCGACGCTCTCGAGGGCGCGCTGATGCGCGACGAACGCGCCCTGCAGCGCCAGCACTCCGACGAGCCGATCAGGCCCGCCCACCCTGGTCATCGCTACCAGCCGCGCTCCGCGTATCGCTGATTGATCTCGTCCATGGCGATACCGGTCATCGGGGCGCCGAGGCCTCGACTGACCTTGGCGAGGATGTCTGCGTCGCGGAAGTGGGTCGTCGCTTCGACGATGGCCTTGGCGCGAGGCGCGGGATCATCGCTCTTGAAGATGCCGGATCCGACGAAGACTGCCTCGGCGCCGAGTTGCATGGCCAGCGCGGCGTCAGCCGGGGTTGCAATGCCGCCGGCGCAGAACAGCGGCACAGGCAGCCAGCCGGTCTCGGCGATCTCCTGCACCAACGGCAACGGGGCCTGCAGCTGCTTGGCCCACTGGAACAGTTCGGCAGAATCAGCCTGGCCGACCTTGCGGATGTCGCCGATGATGTTGCGCAGGTGCCGAACCGCCTCGACGATGTTGCCGGTGCCGGCCTCGCCTTTCGAGCGGATCATGCAGGCGCCCTCGCTGATGCGACGAAGCGCCTCACCGAGGTTGGTTGCGCCACAGACGAACGGCACGGTGAACGCGTACTTGTCGATGTGATGGGTCTCGTCGGCCGGCGTCAGCACTTCGCTCTCGTCGACGTAGTCGACGCCGAGCGACTCGAGGATCTGCGCCTCGACGAAGTGGCCGATGCGCACCTTGGCCATGACCGGGATGGTGACCGCTGCCTTGATCGCCTCGATCATCTCGGGGTCGCTCATTCGAGCGACACCACCGTCGCGACGGATGTCGGCGGGTACCCGCTCGAGCGCCATCACCGCGCATGCCCCTGCGTCCTCGGCGATCTTGGCCTGCTCAGAGGTGACGACGTCCATGATGACGCCACCCTTCAACATCTCGGCGAGACCCCGTTTCACCGGGAAGGTGCCGGTGGCGCGCGGCGTGGAACTGCTCGAAGTCATGCCTCTAGCGTACCGCCAGACCGATCTCAGCCCCAAGGACTAAACCACGACCTGCGTGGTGTTGCGGGCACCATGCAGACTCGTTCTCAGGCGGGAATCAGGGTCGTCGTATCCGTGCGAGCGAGTTCGACCCAGGTGCGACCGGGCGTCAGTTCGATCGGCTTGCCGCTGTCGGCGGTCAGCACGTAGGGCTGGAGACGGTCGGGGCGGGTCCACTTGCCATGGAGTACCTTGCCGCCGCTGAAGACGAACACGTCGCCCGTTCCCGTTGTCTGGGCTTCAGGGCTCTTGGCGTCGACTTGGCTGGGCTGGTAGTCGACAACCAACACCACGACATTGTCGGCGTTGACCTGGCCGAGAGCAGCGTCGTTGTGCGCCTTGCCGCTTTGGAACCGCAGGTAGCTGCCGGACTTCGGATCGAACCTCCAGGCGACGTTGACCCCGTCCATGCCGACCTCGACCCCGCCCGAGGCGACGCCCTCGACGGGTGCGCCGGCCTTGCGGTAGAAGAACTGCTGCGGCGGCGGTGCGGGGACCTCCGGCGACAGGGTGAACAACCCACTGCCCTGCGCATAGAGGTTGTGCGGGGCCGCGTTGTCGCGCGAGCGGAACGCACCGCTGACGCCGCGGGCATTGGTCTGCACGTTGGCGACGATGAAGTCCGAGCCGTTGATGGCCTTGGTGACGCCAGGGTTGCCACCGCTCCAGGCGAAGATCGGCTGGTTGAGCGACCCGAGCAACTCGACGTCTTGCGTACGTCCACTGCGAATGGGCCCGACAGGATCCGGTGCCTTGCTCTGGAACACGGCAGCGAAACGGGTGAGGTGCTCGACGTTCTCCTCGAAGACGATGTCGGCCTGGTTGAGACCGCTCTGCGGGCGAGCTTCGGGGTGGTTGTCGATCTTGACGACCAGGGCCGAACGCGCCGCCAACGCCGGATCCTCGATCGGCAAACCGGTCAGCGGCATCACCGGCACGGCGGGAATCGTCGTCGACGTCGAGGTCGTTGCCGCCGTTGAACTGGTCGATGACGAAGAGGTCGTGCTGGCCTCGGTCGTCGGTGCGGGCTCTGTGGTCGGAGTCGTCGCGCCGGCGGTCGTTGCCGTACTGGAACTTTCGCTGCTGCACGCAGCAAGTGCGAGCGCGGCAATCATCAATGATGCGATTTGTTTGGAGGATTTCACAGGTCTCTCAGCGATCCAGATGCGCTCTTCGAGCGGGGGGAGGTACCGAACATTGTTACAGAAGGGTTCACGAACCGGCCGTCATACCGATGTGACCCCTGTATCGCCCCCGGTCAGGCAGGTGGAAGAACTTCCAACTCGTCGGTTCCCGGGAAGGTGCCGAGGCCGCTGTTGGCCAATTCGAACCACGTGGTGCCGGGCGTCAGCAACACCGGGTCTCCCTTGGAATCCGTCAGCTCGATCGGATCGAGGCGATCTGCTCTGGCCCAATCGGCAACGATCATCTTGCCGTTCGTGAACACCACGGCCTGGCCCTTGCCGATCGTGCCACCGTCAGGCGATCGAACGTCCGCTTCGCTGTGCCCGTAGTCGACCCACAGCACCGACGACGTTGTTGAACGCGACACGGGTCTTGTCGGCCAACAGGTGTGGCTCGCCCTCCTGCGATCGTTCGTAGCATGTTGGTCTCGGGGTTGTAGTCCCACTGCGCGTGAACGTTCTGGATGTGCAACTTGAACCCGGGTGAGGCAACCCCTGGGGTCACGTCGCCTTCCTCGCGGTAGTCGAATTGTTGCGCCGGGCCGGGACGATCGGGTGCGGCATTGGAACGAAGCGACGCCGTGTCGCTGAAGGTGGCGTGCGGGCGGCGACGGCCCTTCTTGAGGAACCAGCCAGGGCCTTGGCTCTCCGTGAGCACCAGCAGATCTGACCCGCGGATGGCCGCCATCGCGCCGTTGTTGCCGCCCGAGCAGGCGAACACCGCGCCGTTGAACGAGCCGACGAGGTCGACATCTTGTGTCCGGGCGGATCGGATCGGGCCGACCTCCGGCGCGTCCTGGCTCTGGAAGACGGTCGCGAACCGTGTTGGGCCGGCACCCCATGCCTCGAACACGATGTCCGCGAACTGCAGGCCGGACTGCGGCCGCGCACCCGGATCGTTCGACACCTTCACGACGACGGCCGGACGTGCCGCAACGGCGGGATCCGTCACAGGCAAACCTGTCAAGGGCATGACGGGATCCGGCGGAATCGTGGTCGACGTGGTCGACGACGACGTGGTCGTGGACTTTTCCGTGGTTGTCGTCGCCTTCGGCTTGGTGGTCGGAGGCGCTGTCTCGGCCACCGTGGTGGCCGGCGCAGCCTCAGTTCCGCTACAGGCGATCAATGCGAATGGGATGGTCAGGATCGACTGCGGTTCTGGCAAATCTCACAGTTCTCTCAGTAGTGCAATGCGCTCTTCGAGCGGGGGGTGGGTGTCGAACATGCGGTTCAAGCGGCCGAATTTGCCGGCGTCGCCGACGCCCGACATCGGCTGCTCGATCCACAGATGTGCGGTCGCTGTCGTAGCAGAGTGGGTGACCGTCGTGTCGTCGCGCAGCTTCTCGAGTGCCGAGATCAGGCCCGGCGGGTATCGGGTCATCTGGCACGCGCTGACATCGGCCAGCGTCTCCCTGCCGCGGCTGACGGCGGCCTGCATCGCCTTGGCGATGATCGGGGCGAAGATCAGCAGCACCAGGCCCAGCAGAGCCAGCGGATTTCCGCCGTCTCGATCGCCGTCGCGGCTGAACCCGTCCACCGTTCCACCACATCATCCGCATTGCGAAGTTGGTCAGCAGAGCGATCGAACCGACCAGGGTGACGGCAAGTGTCGAGACGAGGATGTCGTAGTTGCGTACGTGCGACAACTCGTGGGCGATGACCCCTTCGAGTTCAACCCGGTTCAACTTCTCGAGCAGGCCGGTGGTGACAGCAATTGCGGCGTGCTTCGGGTTGCGGCCCGTCGCGAAGGCGTTGGGCGCTGGGTCGTCGACGATGAACACGCGGGGCTTTGGCAGGCCGGCGGCAATGCACAGCCCCTCGACGAGGTTGTGCAATCGCTGGTACTGCTGCGGGTCGGCGGGCTTGGCGCGACTGACAGCCAAGGCAATCGAGTCGGCCTTCCAGTACGACGCAAATGCCATCGCCCCGGAGAACACGAGAGCGATGATGGCGCCGGTAGGCCCCGCTCCCGAGCAGATAGCCGAAGGCCGCGCCGACCAGCGAGAGCAGCACCACGAAGGAGGTGATCAACAGCGCGCTGCGACGCTTGTTGGCCTTGATCAGTTCGAACATTTGAATCTCAGGCTACGGAGGAGTGACGCGCGAGCGGCGTGACTGCGCTTCAGAACTGGACCTTGGGCACCTGGCGAGCAGCTTCGTCTGTTTCGAAGTATTCGCGGCGCTCGAACTTCATCGCCTTGGCGAAGAACACCGTTGGGAAGGCCTGCAACTTGTTGTTGTAGCCGAGCACGGAGTCGTTGTAGAACTGGCGGGCATACGCGACCCGCCCCTCTGTAGCGGTCAGCTCTTCTTGTAGCGCAAGGAAGTTCTGGTTGGCCTTGAGGTCGGGGTAGGCCTCGCTGAGGGCAAACAACTGACGCAGCGCGCCCGTGATCTGAGTGTCGGCCTCAGCCTGCCCGTGCGGTGTCGCCGGCGCCGCTATTGCCGCGTTGCGGGCCCGGACGACCGCGTCGAGGGTGTCCTTCTCGTGGGCCGCATAGGCCTTGACCGTCTCGACGAGGTTCGGGATCAGGTCGATGCGTCGCTTGAGCTGCACGTCGATCTGTGACCAGGCATTCTCGATCTGATTCCGACCCCGAATGAGGCTGTTGTAGGCGACGATGAGGTAGATGACGAGGATGGCGACGAGCGCCAACAGGATCCAAGACATGAATTCTCCAAGAGTTCTGGATTGCGCCGCGATGGACGCTCTAGTCGGCCATCATACGGCGTCGCCAGCCTCGCAAGAAGGACTCCCTGGTCGGCGGGCGATCCCGCTTCGGCCGATTCGTCGCCAGGCGCGTGTAGTGCTCGGCGTATCGCTGGGCGAGGGCGGTCATCGAGAAATCCTGTGCCCGTCGTGAACCGGCCCGTTGCAAGGTGTCACTCAACCCGGGTTCGTAGAGCGCACGCTTCAAGGCGACTGCGAGCGCGCTGACGTCGCCGGGCTCCACCAGCAAGGCATCGACACCATCGGTCGCCACGTTGCGGTAGCCGTCGAGCCCGCTGGCAACGATGGCCGTCTCTGCGGCCATCGCCTCGATCAGTACAACCCCGAACGACTCGCCGTGCAGCGACGGGGCGCAGAACACATCCGCGCCTCGCAACCTGGCCATCTTGTCGGCGTCGGTCAGGCGACCGAGCCACTCGACGCGCGGATCGTTGGCGTACTGGGCTTGAAGACGCGCGCTGTCGGGACCGGTGCTGCCGACCCAGACACGCACTTCGGGACCGAGTTCCTGGACGGCTGCGAGCAGGACGTCGAGACCCTTTCGCTCCTCGTGGCGCCCGCAGAAGAAGATCGTCGGCCCGGTCGTCGGGTGTGCCGTGGCGTTGCGATACGCATCGAGCTCGACACCGTTGTAGAGGATCTCGTAGTCGCCGCCGATGTAGCGCCGCACGAGTTCGGCGGCATCTTTCGAGACGGCAACGGCGTGTGCGATGTTGGCGGCAGCCGGCTTGATCGACACCTTGAGGTACTTGTAGCTGGGGCTCTCGCCAGCGGCGTGGAACGTCGCGATGACCGGTGCGGGGTGCAGCAACATCGCTGTCTGTGTCGGGCCGGGAATGAACGGTTCGTGGAGGTGGAGGACGTCGAACTGCTCGTCTCCGAGGGCCCGCATCGTTCGCAGCGAGCACGACGGATCCGGGGCCAGAGGTGCCATCGATCCATTGGCGGAGGTCGGGAGACTGTTCCCGAGCGGTGTGACGAAGGTGGCCGGTGGCGGGCCGTCGCACGGAGCGAGGACGCGGACCTCGATCCCCATCTTGCGAAGCTCCCGCGACAGTCCCATGACCTGCGCCTGCACCCCGCCCGGGATGGAGAGGCTGTACGGACAGATCATCGCCACCCGCAGGAGCCGGGGGGACGACCGCGGCTCGGTTCCCTCAGTTTCCGATTCGGCCACGATCCCGAACGCTACCTGGATGTACGGTCCTGGCGATGACTGCGACGACCTCCATGCCTGCACTCTCCGTGATCGGGACGCCGACGAAGCGCAATGCGATTTTGGAACTGGCCGAAGAGGCGGAACGCCGAGGATTTGCCGGACTGGCAAGTCCCGGCATTCACGGCAACCTGGCGATGTGCGGATCGCTGGCTCACGTGACCAACACCATTCCGTTCTGGACGAGCATCCAGCCGATCTATCACGGTCATCCGGTGGAGGTGGCAATCACCGCGGGTCACCTCTTCGAGGTCAGTGGTGGCCGCTTCCGACTCGGCCTCGGTGTCAGCCACGCGCCGACGATGAACCGCCTCGGAATCGACACCGGCAAACCCCTGCACGACATGGACGAGTACGTCGCTGCGATTCGCGCGGCGACACGTCCGGCGGGTCAGCTGCCGCCGGTGTACCTCGCGACGCTGCGCAACAAGATGCTCGATCTGGCCTTGCGGGTCGCCGACGGGGCGATCTGGGCCAATGCATCGCAACGGCACATGCCGACGCAGGTTGCCCGAGTCAACGCTGCGGGTCGCGAGGACTTCTTCTTGGCCAACATGGTTCCGACCGTGATCGACGCAGACCTGGATGCCGCACGCGCGATTCACCGGAGAACACTCGGCGGATACCTGCTCCTGCCGAGCTACCGCAACTATTGGAAACAGGCGGGGTACGAAGAAGAGATGACAGCCATCGAGGCGGCCCTCGCTGCGGGCGACCGCGACCGCCTTCCAGAGCTGATGACCGACGCATGGCTCGACGACTGCACGATCAGCGGTTCGGCCCATGCCGTACGCGACCGTCTCGAGCAGTGGATGTCGATGGGCGTGCTGCCGATCGCGGTGATGTCGTCGACCACCGGCGGGCAAGCCGTGGCGATCGGCGAGTTGTTCGCTGCTTACGCGAGCTGACCGCATCCCTAGTCTGCACGTACCAGCGCGTTTGCCTGCCGACGAGAGGAGTTGCGATGAGAGTGACGGTCGATGACAGCAAATGTCATGGTCATCAAATGTGCGCCATCGCCTCCCCCGACGTGTTCGGAAGCGACGACTACGGCAACGCCGTCGTCTTGCTCGATCCTGTGCCGACCGAGCTCGAGGCATCGGTGCGACCGCGCCGAAGCGAACTGCCCGGAGCGAGCGATCACGCTCCACGAAGACGCCGCCGCGCAAGACGAGAGAGGTTGAATCCGATGCCGACCGACAACACGCCCAAGGATTGGACCACCGACTACGACATCTTCGATCCCGACTTCGTCCGCGACCCGTATCCCGCGATGCACGAGATCCGCGAGTCGGCTTGCCCGATCGCGCACACCGAGCGATGGGGCGCCTCCTGGATGCCGACTCGATACGACGACATCGTCGCGGTCGCCCAGGAACACGACATCTTCACGTCACGCAACATCATCGTCGTGCCTCCGCCGGCCGGCCTGGTCGAAGGTCCGTATGCCGGCGTCGCAGCGCCGCCGATCACCTCCGATCCACCCGAGCACCACTGGCACCGCCGCACGATCCTGCCCACGTTCGCACCGCAAGCCGTGGCCAAGTACGAGGATGGCACGAGGGCGCTGTGCAACCAACTGATCGACGGCTTCATCGACTGCCGGGCAGGCCGATGCTGCGACGGACTACGCCCAACAGATTCCCGTTCGAGTCATCGCCACCATGCTCGGCGTGCCACTGGAGATGGCCGACGAGTTCACGTCGTGGGTGCGTGGCGTCCTCGAGATCGGATTGATGGATCCCAAGGTACGGCTCGAGAACAGGATGAAGATCCTCGGCTACTTCCGTGCCCAGCTCGACGACCGCAAAGCCAACCCGCGCGACGACGACCTCATCACCGACCTGTTGAACACTCGTGTCGACGGCGAGCTCGTTTCCGAGGACTACGTGATGGGTGTCTGCAACCTGATGCTCGTCGCCGGCATCGACACGACATGGTCGGCGATCGGGTCGTCGCTGTGGCATCTGGCCCAGCATCCCGACCACCGTCGGCAACTACGCGATCAGCCCGAGATCTGGCCGACCGCGATCGAGGAACTGCTACGGGCCTACTCGCCGGTGACGATGGCGCGCATCGTCGACCGCGACACCGAGTTCCAGGGCTGTCCGATGCATGCCGGAGACCGCGTCCTGATGTCGTTTCCCGCCGCCAACCGCGACCCGCGTCAGTTCGACAATCCCGATGAGGTCATCCTCGATCGCGAACAGAACCGGCATGTCGCGTTCGGCGCCGGCATCCACCGCTGTGCCGGATCCAACCTCGCCCGATTGGAGCTTCGCGTCGCGCTGCAGACGTGGATGGAGCGGATCCCCGAGTTCGAGTTGATCGAACCGGCAGCGGTCACCTGGGCGGGAGGCCAGGTACGTGGCCCGCGCCGCTGTCTCGTCCGCTTCGCATAGTTCTACGTAACGACGAGGTCGGCGACCATGCCGTTCTCCACATGTTCAGGGATGTCGCAGTACAGCTGGTAGGTACCAGGCGCAAGCGAGCCGACATCCAGGGTGTAACTGCGACCCGGCTGCATGTCTCCGCTGATCGCGACCCCGCGAATGCCGACGTTGTGGACGATGCCGCCCTGGTTGATCGCCTGCAGGCGCACGTTGCCCGCCGGAGCCGTGAGATCCCCTTGAATCACGTAGTCGCCGAGCACGAGGTTCAATGTGGTTCCGACGAACGGAACCGTCGTCGAAGTCGTGTCCGCCTGTCCCCCGGACACGACAGCGATGCCGATCCCAAGCCCCGACCAGCAGCACTGCCGCGACGACGGCGATCGCGCGACGTCGGGCTCGATCCTTGCGCTGTTGATATCGCTGAGCGCGGCGCGATGGATACACACCCGTGCGGTGCTCGGAATCCTTCGTTGGAGTTGTACCCACGACAGGAAGTATGTGCAGGCAGTTCCACGCCAGTAGGGCACAACGTCACCGGTATACCGGGGCGCTGGTTCCCGCAGTTACGGATCAGCCTGGTCCACCGGACAGCACCATCTGCCGGCGTTTGGCGCCGCAGGCCCCGCTACGGGGCGCCCGACTCCCAACGCTGCGGCGACGGTTCGTGCCCGAGTGGCCGCCAGCCCATCGTCGACATGGTAGCTGTAGGTCAATCGTCGTAGCCGGGGTCGCTCGGCCAGTTCGGTTGGAACAGGTGCCACTGTTCGGGGGCGCGGCGGATCAGGAACTCCAACTCCCGAGCGAGTGCTTGGGTGACCCTGGCCACGTCGTCGCGCAGGCCACCGCGGCGCACGGTCGGCACTGCGGGCCGCACGATCGTGTGGTGCCCGTTGTAGCGAGACGTGAAGTAGCAGCCGACGGGCAACAGAGGAGCACCGGTGCGTATCGACAGCGTCGCCGGGCCTGCCGGCAGCGTGGTTCGTTCGCCGAAGAACTCGACCTCGATGCCGGTGCGATCGAGGTCGCGGTCACAGAGGAGGCACACGGCCTCGTTGGCCCGGAGCGCCTTCAAGCACCGCCGGACCGGCCTTCGGACCCGTCGGCACCACGTTCATGCCGAGATCCTTGCGGAGACCGGCGAACCAGTCGAACAACTCCGGCGGCTCGAGTGCTTCGACAACGACGGTCATCTTGAAGCCCTGGTCGGTCATCCAACGACCCGCCCACTCCCACCCGCCGAGGTGCGGGAGCGCCAGAATCACTCCGTTGCCTTCCTGCAACCCGTCGAGCACCTGCTGCCAACCCTCGATCGTGAAGGGCCGGGCAACTGCGGCGTTGCTCATCGTCGGCAGACGAAAGCTCTCCACGTAGTAACGGGCGTAGTAGTCGAAGGCTTGTTGCACCGCGAGACGCAACGACGTGCCGGTCAACTTCGGGTTGACGCGTTGCAGGTGGCGCTCGACCATCTTGCGCTTCGATGGGCTGGCGAAGCTGGCTCCGAAACCGATCGATGCCGCGGCGCCCGATGCCATGGGGCCGGGCATCATCCTGGCCGCGAGGGAACCGAGTCGATAGCTGTTGACAGTCGCTGCACCTGTAAGGCGTTTGCGGACGTCGGCGAACTCGCTGTCAGCCACGATTCAGATCACAACCGGGTGCACTCAGGTTCGTCGGCCGGGGCGGGAGATGCGCGTGTGCCGCCGCCGTTCGGTTCGCACGACCCGTCTCGTCTGGCGTCGGCTGCGGCGCATCTCGATCCGTGCGGCTGTTACCGGAGCAACCGCCGCCTGCTTCCACACCTTGACGAACCGTTGGACGGCAGTGATTGCCGTCAGCACGAGCATGACCCACAGCATTGGGATCAACAGGACAGGGAACAGCAGGCCGATGCACAGCGCGATGATGCGTTCGGCGCGCTCCATCAAACCGCCCTTTGCATCGAGACCCAAGCGATTCGGCCTTGGCGCGCTCGTACGAGATCACCGAACTGAGCGCCATCACGGCGAACGGCAGGATCGACATGTGCGGCGAATCGTTGGAGGCCAGGTACCAGGCCACGCCGCCGAACAGGGTGGCGTCGGTGACACGATCGACCACCGAATCGAAGAATGCGCCACGTTGGCTCGAGGAGTTCGAGGCCTTGGCCAGAGCGCCGTCGAACAGATCAGGCAGCGCCGCGCAGATGACCAGCAGCAACCCCAATCGCAGTTCGCCGAGACCGATTGCGACCGCAGCGCCGACGGCGACAAGGAGCCCGACGATCGTCAGATGGTCGGGTGTGAGTCCCGTCTTGCGCAGCACGTTGCCGATGGGCTTGACAGCCCGATCGACAGGCGCACGGAACTTTCCGTCGAACATTGCAGCCCAGCTTACCTGGCGAATGCCTGCGGTCGAGTGTGCGTCGACACCGACAGCGTCAGATGTAACGATGTATCCATGAGCAGCTCCTCCCCCAGCGACCTGGCAGTCACCTTTCGGTCTGTCCCGCGACGCCTTCGCGAAGCTGTCGGTGACACTCCTGCCGACGTCACCGCCGGCATCACAGCCGAGCTGAACGAACAGATCGGTATCGCGGCTGGATTGGTGCACTCGACAGCCGAACCTGGCGCCATCGCCGATGCGATCGAGGCCGTTCCCGCCGACGAGTGGGACGAGCCGACGCTGACGTCGTTGCGCAGTACCGCACTGGACGTCGGTCGCCTGTTGCGAGCGATCGCCGCAGTTGCCGAAGGCGACGACGACTAGGTCGTTGCGTCGCCTTCGGTCGTCGCTGCGTCGTCAAGCCAGTCGTCCTCGGGATTGTCCTCGGTGAGGTGCTCGACCACCGTGCCGTCGACGGCGTCGACCAACACGAGCGACCGCTGCCGAGGCGGGCTCTCCGCCGAATACACCAACACTCGCCACGTCGGCCTGCTGCGCAACCCGCGCCACACCTGCTGCGCCGAGGCGTGCCCGACGGCGAACCCGACGGCACCCTGGGCCGCGACCAACGCCTGCTTCTCGTCGACGTGCATCTTCCATCCCGAGGTGAACGACAACACCCCGACCGCAGTCAGCAGGATTGCCGCCCACACCATCCCGATATTGATCAATACCGGGTCCTGGTCGCGACGCAGCAACCAGAGCAGCACGCAGACGGCGGCAACTCCGAAATACAGGTAGGCCGGGCGGCGCCGGCGACTGTTGTCGGGGAACTGGTACGGACCCACGTACTCGCTGGCATTCAGATCGTCCGGCAGCGAGTCGCGCAGGTTTTCGGTGTCGCTCATGGCGTCGATCAGGCTACCCGGGCCACGCTGCGCGCAACTTGGCCGCCGTGTCGAAGAGCGGTTCGGGCAGCGTACGGGTGTTGGCAATGGCGGTCATGAAGTTGCCGTCGCCCACCCAGCGCGGCACCACATGCACGTGCAGGTGCTCGCTGACGCTGCCGCCCGCCGGTCTGCCCAGGTTGACCCCGACGTTGACGCCGCCCGGGCTGTAGGCGGCCTTCACGGCGCGAACGGCGTCGGTGACCGTCGACCACATCTCTGCGGACTCCTGCGGCTCGAGGTCCTCGAGATGAGCGACCTCGCGGTACGGCACCACCAACGTGTGTCCGGTTGCGTACGGGAACGCGTTGAGGAGGGCGAACACGGTCACCCCGCGATGGACGATGTAGGACTCCTGGTCGCTGAGCCCGGACCGCAGGATTGCGGTGAACACACTTGCGCCGTCGGTCGGCTGCGCAGGCACTGAGCCGACATACGTCGCCCTCCAGCCATTCCACAACCGCTCGTACGTGTCCACCTCGCGAAACTAACCCGCCACGGCCGCTTCGACCCGGCTACGGTTCTCCTGTCCGTTCGAGAAGGTGCCGCCGGCACGGAGAGGAGGAAGGTCATGACCAACATTGCCTCCGCCCTCCGCGCCCCCACCTACATCTAGGCACCGAACGGATCGGTGCCACGAGCACCGAGGAGTTCACCGTGCCAGCACGTGCACGCCGTCGCTTCGACGACGACGATTTCGAACCGCCCACCCACCACAGGGCAGCAACCATCGACCACCCCGACCTCGACAGCGACGACGTCGACGATGGCATCACCTATTCCACATATCCCGATGCAACGCACGGGCCGCTGCCGCCGCCGGATTGGGTCGATCCCTCGCCTGCGGCGATCGATACCGATCTCGGAGTGTTCAAGACCGGCAAGGAAGCCGACGTCTCGCTGGTTCGCCGAACGCACGGTGAACACAGCGTGCTACTGGCCGCCAAGCAGTACCGCGACGCCCAGCACCGGATGTTTCATCGCGATGCCGGCTACCTCGAAGGCCGGCGCATGCGCAAGAGCCGCGAGACCCGGGCGGTCGAGACACGGACCGGCATTCGGGCGTGAACTGATAGCCGGACAATGGGCGTCCGCCGAGTTCGCCGTTCTGTCGCGGCTGTGGCAGGTGGGGGCTGCGGTTCCGTATCCGGTCCAATTGCTCGGCACGCAACTGATGATGGAGTTCGTCGGCGATGCCGACGGTGTGGCCGCGCCACGACTCGCGCAGCTACGACCCTCGACTGCGCAAGCCGCGGGCCTCTTCACCCAGATGCGCGATGTGCTCGGCCGTCTCGCCGATGCGGGATACACCCACGGCGACCTGTCGCCGTACAACGTGCTGGTACACGACGGGCGGCTGGTGCTGATCGATCTTCCCCAGGCCGTGGATCTGGTCGGCAACCCGCAGGGCTTCACATTTCTGCGCCGTGACTGCGAGAACATCTGCACGTGGTTCAGGGCCCGGGGCGTCGACGCTGACCCGGCAATCCTGTACGACGACCTGATGCTGTCGGTGCCGCAGGCGTAGCAACCGCAGCGTCAGGTCACTGCAAGTTGTGCCGCCACTTCGGCATGCAGCCTGCTGACGAACTCGTCGACCTGCACGCCGCGTTCGACCTCGCCGCCGCGTGGATTGACGCCGACCGTCCCGGCAGCAACGTCGTCGTCGCCGACCACCAACACGTATGGCAGCTTCTCGAGCTTCGCTGTGCGGATGCGCTTGCCGAGCTGATCGTTGGCATCGACGATGTCGACGCGGAAGCCTTCGGCGGCCAAACGTTCGACGATCTGAGCGGCGTGAGCTTGATGTGCCTCGGCGACCGGCAGGACCCGAGCCTGCACCGGCGCCATCCACGTCGGGAACGCGCCGGCGTAGTGCTCCAGCAGCACGCCGAAGAATCGCTCGAGCGAGCCGAACAGCGCGCGGTGCAACATGATCGGGCGGTGGCGGGCATTGTCGGCACCGACGTACTCGAGATCGAATCGCTCGGGGTGGTTGAAGTCGGCCTGGATCGTGCTGAGCTGCCATGTACGGCCGATCGCATCGCGCACATCGATGTCGATCTTGGGGCCATAGAACGCGGCATCGCCCTCTTTGACCTTGTACGGCAGACCGTATTTGACCAGCGCGGCGCGAAGACTCTCGGTGGCCTTTTCCCAGATCGCGTCGTCGCCGACGTACTTGTTGGGATCCTTCGTCGACAGGTTGGCGGTGAACTCGTCGAACCCGAAGGCCCGCAGCACGCTCATCACGAAGTCGAGCAACGACGCGATCTCGTCCTGCATCTGATCCTCGGTGCAGAAGATGTGGCTGTCGTCCTGCGTGAACCCGCGGATGCGCATCAGTCCGTGCAACGTGCCGGCCCGTTCGTACCGGTACACCGTGCCGAGCTCGAACAGGCGCATGGGCAGTTCGCGATAGCTGCGCTGCCTGGCGCCGAAGATCAAGCAGTGCATCGGGCAGTTCATCGGCTTCATGTAGTACGTGCCGTTGTCCATCTCCATCGGCGGGTACATGCCGTCCTTGTAGAAGCCGAGGTGGCCGGACTTCTCGAAGAGATTGCCATTCGACAGATGTGGCGTGAAGACGAACTGGTAGCCGCCCTTGTCGTGACGCTCGCGGCTGTAGTCCTCCATCAGCTTGCGCACGATCGCGCCCTTCGGGTGCCACACGGCGAGGCCGCCGCCGAGCTCGTGGGGGAAGCTCAGCAGATCGAGCTCGGTGGCCAGTTTGCGGTGGTCTCGCTTCTCCGCCTCCTCGAGGCGGTGGAGATGCTCGGCGAGCGCGGCCTTGCTCTCCCACGCCGTGCCGTAGATGCGTTGCAGCATCGGGCCCTTTTCGTTGCCCCGCCAATAGGCGCCGGCAACCTTCATCAGCTTGAAGTGTCCGAGCTTGCCGGTGGACGGCACGTGTGGGCCGCGACACAGGTCGACGAACTCGTCGGTGTTGCGATAGACGCTGATCGTCTCACCGCTGCCGATCTCCCCGGCATCCTCACTGTCTGCCGCGCCCGTCGAGACTCGCTCGATGATCTCGCACTTGTACGGCTGGTCGGCGAACAGCTTCAAGGCATCCGTCGGCGACAACTCGTCGCGTACGAATGGCTGATTCGCCTTGACGATCTCGGCCATCCTGGCTTCGATCGCGACAAGATCGTCGTCGCTGAACGTCCTACCGCCGGGCAGTTCGAAGTCGTAGTAGAAGCCGTTCTCGATGGCCGGGCCGATCGAGAACTTGGCACCCGTGAAGCAGCTGAGTGACGGCTTGGGCCATGACGTGCGCCGTGGAGTGGCGCAGCACATGACGACCTTCCTCGCTGTCGCCGGTGATGATTCCGACCGCAGCTCCATCGGGCAGCTCGCGACCGAGATCCCATTCCTCTCCGTTGACCACCGCTGCAACGGACGCCTTGGCCAGACCGAGAACCGATCGACTCCGCCACGGTGGTCGCGGTGGCACCCTGGGGGTACGAGCGCTGCGAGCCATCGGGCAATGTGATCGTGATATCTGCCATAGGCGGACAAGTCTACGAGAGCAGCGGCGACCGACGCCTCGCCATTACTGCGCTAGCAGCACGTCGAAGCTGCTAGCGGCCAGACGCCGACCAACTCCTGCTGCTCGTCGGTCACGACCGCGACCTTGGCGACGACCGTCGGCTCGGTCTCGGCAGTCTTGCCCGCATACACATTGCGATAGTCCTGTCCGGTGAGATCGCGGATCTCGAACATCAGCTCGTCCGTGATCTGGCGCAGCACCATGTGGTCGTCGGCACGGTTGCGATACCGCTCGACGTTGATGGGTCGACCGATCTTGATCGCGCATGTACCGCGTAGCTTCGGAACCTTGGCGTCGGGCGGCTGAATCTCGCGGGTTCCGAGGATGCCGACGGGATAGATCGGACAGCCGACCTTCAACGCCAGGCGCGCCGCACCGGTGCGGCCCTTGTGCAGCACGCCGTCGCGGCTGCGGGTGCCTTCTGGGAAGATCCCGAACAGCTCGCCCCTGCGCAATACCGCCTCGGCAGTATCGAGCGCCGCCTGGCTCTTGTCGCCACCAGCGCGGTCGATGGGGATCATCCCCATCCACGGGAACAGGTACTTCGTCTTCCACGAGTCCATGTATTCGGCCTTGCCGACGAAACTGATGTTGCGCGGCACGTGCAGCATCAAGAACGCGCTGTCGAGGAAGCTGACGTGGTTGGCGCACAGGATTGCCGGACCTTCCGGCGGAAGGCGGTCGAATCCCTCGAGCTCGAACTTCCACAGACTCTTGGCAACCGGGCGCACGGCGAGACGAACTCGCTGCTGTGCTTTGCCTGCGCCGTCGGTATTCACGGGTTCATAGTAGAGCAGCCATCCGACGGCGTGTTCTCCGCAGGACGAAGAGATGATGAACAGCGCGTGGCGCGTTCGTCAGATCACAAGCTGTCAGATGTCGACGCCCAGCAGTGCAGCAGCATCGCCGACGCCGTGCCCGGCGGCCGCCGCAGCATCGATTGCCGCCAGCGCTGCCGGGGTGTCGAGATCCTCGTCGAGTGCGGCGCGGACGTCGTCGAGGGCGGCGGACCCCGGACCTGCCTCACACCAGTTCGCCAACCGTTCGGCGTTTCGGGGCATCAGGGTGTCGTCCCATTCCCATTCACGCCGATAGTGATGCTCGATGATCGCCAGCCGAATCGACCGCGGGTCCCACTCCTTGCGCAGCGCATCGACGAAGACGAGGTTGCCGAGACTCTTCGACATCTTGTGCCCGTCCATGTACACCATCGCCACGTGCATCCAATGGCGAACGAACGGATCGCCGGTCGCCGCCTCGCTCTGCGCACGCTCGCATTCGTGATGCGGGAAGATGAGATCTGTGCCGCCGCCGTGCAGGTCGATCGTCGTGCCGAGCTCGCGCAACGCGAGCGCCGAGCACTCGATGTGCCAACCGGGGCGACCCGGCCCCCACAACGTGTCCCAGCTCGGCTCGTCCGCGGCCGACGGATGCCACAACACGAAGTCGAGCGAATCGCGTTTGTGGGGGTCGTCGACGTTGCCGCCGCGTTCGCGGGCGAACTCGATCATCTGCTCGCGCGAGTAGTTGCTGATCGAACCGAACGATGGGAACTTGGACACGTCGAAGTAGACGCTGCCACCGGCCTGATACGCAAAGCCTCGATCCAGCACCATGCCGATGAATCCGCGAATGTCGGGAATCGCCGACGATGCCCGTGGCGAAGACGAAACCGGAAGCGCGTTGAGCGCTTCCATGTCGCGTTCGAATCGCGCCTCTTCTCCCGCAGCGAGATCGAGGTAGTGCACGCCGAGTTGGCGGGCCTTGGCGAACAGCGGGTCGTCGACGTCGGTCACGTTGCGGACGCACTTGACCGTGTGGCCCATGTCGATCAACCGCCGCTGCAACACGTCGTAGGCGATGAACGTGGCCGCGTGACCGAGATGGGTCGCGTCGTAAGGCGTGATGCCGCACGTGTACATCGAGACCTGATCGTCGGCTTCGAATGGTACGACGGCGCGTCGCGCAGTGTCGTAAAGACGCATGTTCAGCCCAACGCCCTCGGGTCCTTGTGGATTCCCGTCAGCTTGGGTGCGACGCGGGTCTTGTAACGCACGTTGAGTTGTAGCAGTACAGCGGTGAAGGCCTCGATCGCTGTCGCGTTCGACAGCTCGCCTGCGTCGAGCGGACGACAGCCTGGGATCTTCGAGACGATCTCGCTGATGGTTTCCACCGCCGCGGGGTCGTCACCGCAGATCAGCACGTCGCTGTCGATCGGCTGACCCAGATGGCCGAGCTCGGTTGCGGGTAGATGGTGAAACGCGGCAACAACACGACAGCCTGGGACCGCTGCCTGCACGTGGGCAGCGACGCTGCCGCGCGGCGGCACCAGCGGCTGGAACTCGTGGCCGACACGTACGAGCGCGTTGGCCATGCTGACGACGACCTTGCCCGCCAACGCCGTGGCGTTCTCCTGTGCTGTCGTGGCCGCCGAATCCCACGGCGTGGCGATGACGACAACGTCGCATTCCGCTGCACCCGGGTTGTCCCCGTAGGACAGCAACGACTCGAGATCGGGCCACTTGGCAACGAGTCCGTCACGGGCCTCCATCGCCCGATACTTCGACCGCGAGCCGATGACCACTGCGTATCCGATGGATGCCAGACGACCGGCAAGGGCACTGCCCGCCGGCCCGGTACCACCGAGGATGCCAATTCGCATCGTTGCAGCCTTGCACACGGCCGCTCCGATCCCCCAAGGTCATCGCTTGGACTGATCCCCCGAGGCCACGGCACTCGCGTGACTACGATCATCTGCATGGGTCTGCTCGACGGCAAGAACATCGTGATCACCGGCGTCCTCACCGATGCCTCCCTGGCGTTCGGAGTTGCGGCGCTCGCCCAGCAGGAAGGCGCCAGCATCGTGTTGACAGGGGCCGGAAGGGCGTTGAGCTTGACCGAGCGAGTTGCTCGAAAGTTGCCGCAGCCTGTCGACGTCTACGAACTGGATGTCACGGTGCCCGAGCATCTCGACAACGTGCGCGACGCGTTGGCCGCCAAGTGGGGTCGCGTCGATGGCGTGCTTCACGCGATCGGCTTTGCCCCGGCGGCGTGCCTCGGTGACGACTTCATGGAACCGACGTGGGACGACGTTTCGGTCGCAATGCACATCAGCGCCTATTCGCTCAAGGCACTCGCCGATGCCTTCGCACCGCTGATGACCAACGGCGGCTCGTTCGTCGGCCTCGATTTCGACAACACGGTGGCCTGGCCGGCATACAACTGGATGGGCGTGTCGAAGTCGGCGCTCGAGAGCATCAGCCGCTATCTCGCCGTTGCGCTCGGCAGCCGCGGGATCCGTTCCAACCTGATTGCGGCGGGACCCGTCAAGACCATGGCCGCCAAGAGCATCCCGGGATTCAAGAAGTTCGAGGACATCTGGGACGATCGCGCCCCGCTCGGTTGGGATGTCACCGACTCGTCGGCGGTCGCCAAGGCGTGCATCGTCTTGCTCAGCGACTGGTTCCCGGCAACCACAGGCGAGATCATCCACGTTGACGGCGGCTATCACGCCACCGGTGCGTGAGCACCCCGCTGTCAGAGTTCCGTGAACTCGGCAGCAAGGTGAGATGAATGGGGGCAAACAGGCCACTACATGTTGTGGTCGCTAGCCGCGATGCCTCACCATTCTGTCGGAGAGTCTCAGTTGCCAACCTGCTCCAGATCAGGGCATTCGGCGCTACCTCCATCCGACGGCGTTGGGTGCCGCAGGCCCCGCTACGGGGCGCCCGGTTACTAACGTCGCGTCCTTCATCTGCCTCGATCGGCGTGCGGCTTCGAGGAACTGCGTGAGCACACAGACGTTCCGCTCTTCTGATCGCTCACACAGAGCGCCGCAGGCCCGCAACGGGGCAGCCAAAAGGCAACGGGTACGGCCCGAGGGTTCGGTCCGCTCGATCGCACGATGTGGTCAGCAGATTGAACCGAATATGACCCCATATCTCACGTTGCGGCCGAACTCAGCGCCCGGTGGAGGCTGTGCAACGCGTCGCGCACTGTCGCTGTCGGTTGATCGAGGGAGTGCTCGACCCGGTCGAGCACCGGTTGGAACAGCTTTCCGGCCGCCCTGTGCGCGGAGCGGCCGGAGGTGGTGAGTTGTATTCGGTATGAGCGGCCGTCGTCCGGGTTGGCCACGCGCCTGATGTGGCCGCGAGACTCGAACCGCTTGATGTAGCTCGACATCGACGTCAGCGGCGCGGCCATCCATCGAGCGAGCTCTCCCGGCGTCATGCCGTTGGCCCCCACGAGGACGCTGTAGATCGCGAACTCGTCGGCAGTCAGGCCAGACGCCGCCAGGGCCGCGTCGAGTGCACCCGTCGTCGCCCGCGACACCAGCCACACATCGAACAGCACGTTGGTCCCTTCGAATATCGCCGTTGCAGATTTCGCGCTTGACATTTTTACTACGATCTCGCATTATATTGATAATACTACGATTTCGCAGTATCAGCAAGCCGAGGAGAGGACGAACCATGACCACCACCGCCACGCCGACCACAAGCAACTCGACCGCGGTCGAGCGCCTGACTTCCATGGTCGAGTCGACGATGACTCGACATCACATCCCCGGCCTCTCGCTGGCCATCACCTCTGCCGATCGCCTGTTGTACGCAGACGGCTTCGGGCACTCGGATCTCTCCACTGGAGCACCGGCAACTGAGTCGACCCAGTACCTGTGGTTCTCGTTGACCAAGATCGCCACCGCCACCGCGGCGATGCACCTTGTCGACGACGGCAGGCTCGACCTCGCCCAACCGGTCTCCGACTTCGTGAACGGGTATCGATCGGGTGACGGCACTGTGCCGACTGTCCGCAACCTCCTCAACCACACGGCCGGAGTGGCAAACCCGATTCCGGTCCGCTGGGTCCGTCCCGCCGACCAACCCGCTCCGGGGTCGAGGGCATTCCTCGACACGCTGCTCGACCGCCACGGCACGGCGAAGTACCCGGTCGACGGACCCGCCAGGTACTCGAACCTCGGGTATCTCATCCTGGGCGAGGTGATCGCCCAGGCCGCCGGCCAACCCTTCACGCACTACCTCAGGGACGCGATCCTGCGCCCGTTGGCGATGAACCGGACCGGCTTCACCTATCCGACAGACGGCGATGCGGCGGTGGGCTACGTGCGTGCGCCGCGACTCGCTACTCCGATGCTGCGATGGGTCCTGCCCGATGGAATCGTCGGTCCTCGGATCGGGCGCTACACGTCGCTGAACCGCTTCCTGGTCAATGGGCCCGGTTACGGCGGCCTCGTCGGCGACGTGACCGACGCGGCCCGACTCGCAGCGATGCATCTTGGCGACGGAACGCTGGATGGTCACACTGTGTTGCATCCAGACACGGCACGGGCGATGCGCGACATCTCAGCACCCGGCAAGCCGTTCGATCTCGGACTCGGCTGGTTCCGCAAGCCGACCGCCGCCCAGACAACCGCTGTCGAACACCTCGGCGCCGGCGGCGGGTTCTACAACGCGATGCGCCTCTATCCCGACCTCGGGATCGGCATCGTGGCGATGGCGAACACGACGAAGGCATGGGACCATGCCTCGCTCTTCGACTCCATCGCCCGTCTGGAGTGGGCGATGGAGTGAGCCTGCGAGGTGCTGCTACCCCGTCCTTCACCGAGTAGGTCAGTCTGATCTTCCTCGGCGGTACGGTGCACGGCATGGCAGCACCGAATCGCCTCGCCGCCGAGACGTCGCCCTACCTGCGACAACACGCCGACAACCCGGTCGACTGGTACGCATGGGGACCCGAGGCGTTCTCCGCGGCAACAGAGCGCAACGTGCCAATTCTTCTCTCCGTCGGCTACTCGGCCTGCCACTGGTGCCACGTGATGGCGCATGAGTGCTTCGAAGACGCCGAGGTGGCCGGCGAGATGAATCGGCGATTCGTCAACATCAAGGTCGACCGGGAAGAGCGTCCCGATGTCGACTCGATCTACATGGACGCCGTGCAGGCCATGAGCGGCCGAGGAGGATGGCCGATGACCGTCTTCCTCACCCCGGATGGGCATCCCTTCTACGGCGGCACATATTTCCCGAAGGCCAACTTCCTCAGCCTGATGGCAGCGATCGACGATGTCTGGGCCAATCGCCCCGACGACGTTCGCCAAAACGTCGAGGCATTGGCCAACTCGATCAATCGAACCTCACAGATACAACCAGCGACCGACCTGCCGGGTGTCGCCGAGCTCAACCAGGCCCTGCAACAGCTCGCCGCCTCGTTCGACCCGGCGTGGGGAGGCTTCGGCGGCGCTCCCAAGTTCCCCTCGACGATGAGCCTCGATCTGATGTTGCGGGCGTATCAACGGTCACCACAGGACGACGCCAGGACCATCGTCACGACCTCGCTCGATGCGATGGCCAGTGGCGGCATCTACGACCACATCGGCGGCGGCTTCTCGCGTTACTCGGTCGACGAGGAATGGCTCGTGCCCCACTTCGAGAAGATGCTGTACGACCAGGCGTTGCTGGTCCGGGTCTACCTGCACGCCTATCTGGTCCTGGGCGAGCCGCGATGGAAGCAGGTCGTCGAAGAGACAGTCGACTATGTGCTGCGCGAACTCCGTCACTCCTCGGGTGGGTTCTTCTCGGCCGAGGATGCCGACTCCCCCGATGAGCACGGGCACGGGCACGAAGGTCTCTTTCACACGTGGACGATCGACGAAGTCCGCGACGTGCTTGGCGCGGACGCCGAGGCTGCGCTCGAGTGGTACGAGTTCACGGACGCAGGCAACTTCGAGGGACGGACGATCCCGGCCCGGTTGCGCCATCGCGGTGAACTTGCGCGGCCGGCGGACGTCGAGTCGGCTCGTCAGCGACTGTTCGAAGCCCGCTCGATGCGCCGACGCCCTCTCCTCGACGACAAGGTGCTGACCGAATGGAACGGGTTGATGCTTGCCTCGCTGGCCGAGGCCGCGGCCGCCCTCGACCGGGCCGACTGGCTCGAGGCAGCCGTTGCCAACGGCCGCTTCCTCGTCGACAATCTTCGCGGCAACGACGATCGGTGGCATCGGTCGTGGCAGGCCGACGGCGAGCCACAGGCACGTCACGCCGCGCTCGCCGCTGATCACGCCGCGGTCGTCGACGGACTCACCCGGCTGGCCGAAGCAACGGGCGACGGCTCGTGGCTCGAGCACGCCCGCGCCACGGCCGACACGATGCTCGACCACTTCTGGGACGTCGACAACGGTGGGGTGTTCTCGATCGCCGACGACGGCGAGCAGCTCGTAGCCCGGCAGAAGGATCTGATGGACAACGCCACACCATCCGCCAACTCCATCGCGGCATTGGCCCTCCTTCGCCTCGGCGCGCTGACCGGCGAGGCTCGCTACGCGAACCACGCCGAGCAGATCCTGCGATTGCTCGGCAAGGTCATCCCTCAAGCGCCGACGGCGTTCTCCAACGCTCTCGCGGCCGTCGACATGGTCACAACCGGTACCACCGAGATCGCGGTCGTCGGTGATCGCCCAGACCTCGTCCGCGCCGTCCAGTCTCGGTGGCTACCCAATGCCGTTCTGGCGTGGGGGACGCCATACGACTCACCCCTGTGGGAACAGCGCAGCGACGGCTTCGCCTACGTCTGCCAGCACTACGTCTGCCAGATCCCCGCCGACTCGGTCGAAACCCTCCTCGCCCAACTCGGTCCTGAACGAGTGTTTCGGCACGCACGCCCCGGGTGGGAGACGATGAAACACTCCGTTGCGCCGCAGCTGGGCGGCAAACACTCGGATGTGGTCAGGCCGCAGCTTTTTCGAGGATGTGGACTCCACACGCCGAACCGAGACCGATGACGTGCGCGAGACCAACCCTGGCCCCTTCGATCTGACGGTCGCCGGCTTCGCCGCGCAGGTGATGGCACACCTCCCAGATGTTGGCGATCCCGGTCGCGGCAATGGGATGGCCCTTGGACTGCAGTCCGCCCGACACGTTGACCGGTGTGGTCCCGTCGCGCCATGGAGCCCCGGACTCGAAGAAATCGACTGCACCACCTGGCGGGCAGAGCATGAGGTTGTCGTAGTGCACCAGTTCGGCCGTCGCGAAGCAGTCGTGCAGCTCGACCAGGTCGAGGTCCTCGGGGCCGATTCCCGCCTTCTCGTACGCGACAGTCGCCGCGTTGCGCGTCAACGTGTTGACATCGGGAAGCACCTGGCACGCCTCCTGCCAGGGATCCGTGGTCAGCACCGAGGCCGAGATCTTGATCGCTCGACGCTGCTGCTCGAGGGAGAGCGTCTTCAACTTGGCGTCACTGACGACGACGGCAGCTGCGGCGCCGTCGCAGTTGGCCGAGCACATCGGGCGAGTGTTGGGGTAGGCGATCATCATGTCGTTCATGATCTCGTCGAGCGTGAACCGCTTCGAGTAGGCGGCCAACGGATTGAGGGTCGAGTGAGCGTGGTTCTTCTCGCTGATCTTGGCAAAGAGCTCGAAACTGGTGCCGCCGTACTTGTGTCCGTACTCCATGCCGACCTGGGCGAACACACCGGGCATCGCGTCGGTGCCGATCCGACCGTCGGTGGTGGCCACCGCGCCGTACCGGCCGTGGGGTGTCCAGGTGGTGTTGTCGGACTTCGCTCGACCTCCACCGCCCAACAGGCCCGCCCCCGCGAGCTTCTCGACGCCGACGGCCAGCCCCATGTCGCACTCCCCCGACTTCACGGCCATGATGGCCGTGCGCAGTGCCGTGGCCCCTGTCGCGCAGGCGTTGGCAACGTTGTAGACAGGGATGCCGGTCTGGCCGATCTGCTTCTGCAGCTGCTGGCCAATCCCGGCATTGGCCTGCATCAGGCAGCCGGCGGCGAGCACGCCCATGTCCTTCATCGTCACGCCACCATCGGCGAGCGCTGCAAGTGCCGCCTCGGCTGCGAGGTCGACCGTGTCACGATCCGGGTGCTTGCCGAACTTGGTCATCCTGATTCCCAGGATCCAGACATCGTCGCTCATCGCTGCTCCAGTCGATAAGTCGTGCTGTGTTACGCGGGTTCGAAACCGAACCCGATGGCTTCCGTCCCGTTGTCGTCCGTGCCGAGCGAATAGGTGGCGAGTCGCACCTTCATGCCCAAGGTGACGTGTTCGGGGCTCGGCTCGACGTTGATGAGGTTCGCGCGCACGCTGGTGCCGTCGCAGTCGACGATGGCCGACACGAACGGCACAGGAACGCCGGGTGCAGCGAACGTGACGATCGTGAACGAGCGCACTTCGCCATCGGTCGCGACGTCGGCCTGGCCGAACTCGGTTCCTCCGCAATTGGCGCACGCGTTTCGGCGATCGAAGTAACGAGCGCCGCATGTCGAGCATTCGTGGGCGACGAGGTGGGGACGATCGCCGAGCGCCAGGTAGTCGACCAGCGGTATCTGCGATGCCATTGGCGCGACGTTAGCTACCAATGGTTGTAGTGGACAACGTCAGCGACTGCCCGCCTCGGTCGCGTCGTCGGCGATCCGCTCGGTCGATCCGTCGCGGAGCGATGCCCCATCGCGACGGCGCCGACCGACAACATTCCTTCCGGCACTCCGAGCTCGGCGAGCAAGACGTCGACGTTGCGGAAGATTCCGAAGTACAGGGCTCCGAGGCGATGCGCTTCGACCAGCAGCAGCAGGTTCTGCACTGCCATTGCCGTGTCTGTGAGCCAGAACGGCACGGGCCAGTTGGCTGCGATCTCGAGCCCGTGCCCGGCCTTGTCGGTCTCGGAGTACCGCGACGTGTAGGCCGCGGGATCAGCGATGGGCAGCACGATCACGGGCGCCAGCAGAACCCCGTCTTGGGTCTCGGCGAACCACGCCTCGGCGTCGGTGGTCTGCCAGAACTTGGCGACAGCGTCGCCCGTCAACACGACGAAGTGAACGCCCTGGCTGTAGCCGGCAGACGGAGCGTGCCTGGCGGTGTCGACGAGAACCTCGACGAGCGCAGGGTCGATCGGCTCGGTGCTGAACTCCCGTGTCATCCGCCGCCGGCGAATGACCGCCTCGACGACCGTGGGATCCTCGCTGTTCAGCGAGCGCCCAACTTGAGCAGTTCTTCGGCCATCACCCAACCGTGCACCACGAGCGAACCACCCTTTTCGGGTTGACCGTCGTGAACAATGCGGCGAGCTCGGGCTTGATCTTCTCCGGCTTCAGAGTCTCGTGATCCAAGAATCCGCTCTGGCCGTTGGACTTGACCACGAACGACTGCTCGTCGTAGGTCGCGTCGACACCGAATCGCTTTGCCAGGCGTCGACCCCAGGCCCGCTCCTCGCCCACGGCTCGATGGCCGGGACGCGGAATCAATTCATCGACCTGCTTGAACGCCTCGAGCGCGTCGACCGTGACGAATCGCGAACCGATGACCACGTCTTCGTCGGGGAACGCCATGAGCGCACGATGAAACGCCTCGCCCATGAGACCCTTCAACACCTGATCGCGTTTGCTGGTGCGCTTGACACTCATCAATCCCACGAGAACACATGGCGTGCCGCCGATGCGTTCCAGCGTCGAGAACGTGCAACCATGCAGCTTGTCGTCGATTCGCGCCGTCGTACACAGCACCCAATCTTCCTTGGCCTTCGACAACACTCCGATGTCGAACGCCCCGCCCATGGACGCCATTTCGTCGAGATCGGCGTCGGTGAGCGCTGCGCAGTCCCTGGTTTCCACCTGGATTGGCATGCTTGAGAGCTCCCCATGTCGTCGTGCGAGGTTTCCATTGTGCCAGAAAATCGGAGATTTCGAAAAGGCGGACGACGATTAGAGCATCACGGCGTCGTGACCCAGCAGCATTCGCAGTTCGCCGACCGCCCTGTCGAGGTCCACGCAAAACTCGTCTGCCAGGCGCAATATCTTCCCATGGCCGATGTGCAGGAACACAGGTGAGTCCCCCGGGTGCTCCCGAAGAATCTTTCGGATCTGATGAATTTTCATCTCATTGAGCGACGTCGACGGCACCTTGAGGCGCAGGGACGCCGACGAAGCGGTGTCGAGCCCCTCGATGATGTTGACGTCGAGTGCCATGAAACCGACGCGGACATCGTCGCGTTTGTCGACGCGACCCTTGACGGTGACGATGGCATCGTCGACCAACTTGTGGCCGAGTTCCATCAAGGCCCGCGGGAAGACGGTGACCTCGATCGTGCTGTCGAGATCTTCGAGGACGAAAACCGCCATCTGGTCGCCCTTCTTGGTGAACTTGCGGGCCATGTTGGTGATGACTCCACCAAGCACGAGCACCGATCCGTCGTCGCGCTCGGGCGCCTCGGCGATGCCACAGTCGACCTTTCGACGAAGCGCCGCCTCGACACCGAGCAGCGGGTGGTCGGACACGTACAAGCCGAGCATCTCCTTTTCGAACCTCAGCCGGTCGCTCTTGTCGAATTCGTTTGTCGGGATCGCGACGCGCTCGTCGAATCCCTCGACACTGTCCGAGCCGAGATCGCCGAACAGGCTCATGACACCTTGATCACGTTCGCGACGACGTACGAGGGTGCCGTCGATGATCTGCTCGAAGACCATCAGCAAGCCGCGACGCGGGTGACCGAGCGTGTCGAACGCGCCGGCTTTGATCAACGACTCGACGGTCCGCTTGTTGAGCACCGGTTCCGGCACGCGCTCGGCGAACTCGTGGAACGAGTCGTATGGGCCATTGGCGTCCCGTTCGCCGAGCAGCAGCTCCACCAAGCCCTCACCGACGTTGCGAATGGCCGACAGGCCGAACGTGATGGCACCGGGTGACCCTGCCGGCAGCGTGACCTGGTCGGCGATCTCCTCGGGTGTGACAGTGGCGAAGTCCATGACCGAGCGATTGATGTCGGGTGTCAACACCTTGATGCCGGCGCTGCGCGCGTCGGACAGGTAGACGGCGGCCTTGTCGAGGTTGCTCTTCACGCTCGACAGCAGGCAAGCGAAATACTCGACCGGGTAGTGGGCCTTGAGGTATGCCGTCTGGTACGTGACGAGCCCGTACCCGAAGGTGTGGCTCTTGTTGAACGCGTAGTCGGCGAACTTCTCGATGACGTCGAACAACTGCTTGCCGAGTGCCTGGCCGTAGCCGCACCGTTCGGCACCCGCCTCGAACGCCGCCCTGGCGGCGGCCATGACCTCGCGCGACTTCTTGCCCATTGCTTTGCGGAGGTTGTCGGCTTCGGCCAAGGAGTATCCGGCGAACTTCTGGGCGACGCGCATGACGCTCTCCTGATAGATCATCAGGCCGTAGGTGTCGCCCAGCACCTCCTTGGCGTCCTCGTGGAAATAGCTGACCGGTTGCCGGCCGTTCTTGCGGTCGGCGTAGTCGTAGTGCATGTTGACGCTCATCGGGCCCGGGCGATAGAGCGCGATCACGGCAGACACATCCCCGAAACTGGTGGGCGCGAGCGAACGCAACAGTGCGCGCATCGGCGGCGACTCGAGCTGGAACACTCCCATCGTCTCTCCGCGTCCGAGCAGGTCGAACACCGCCTGATCGTCGAGAGGAACGGCGTCGATGTCGAACTCAGGGTCTTTGACGACACGAACCATTGCCATGGTGTCGCTGATGACGTCGAGGTTGCGCAAACCCAAGAAGTCCATCTTCAGCAGGCCCAGTTCCTCCACGCCGTGCATCTCGTATTGCGTGACGACCGGTGCGTCCTCCGGCTTTCCGCCGGCCTCTGGCTTGCGCTGGATGGGCAGGTACGAGGTGAGCGGTTCCTTGGTGATCACCACGGCGGCGGCATGGATGCCGTCACTGCGCTTGAGGCCCTCGAGACCCTTGGCGACGTCGACGACGCGTTTCACGTCGGGGTCGGCGTCGCACATGGCTCGCAACTCGCTGGCCGCCTTGTACCCGTCGGCATACTTCGGTGTCTGCTCGAAGCAGTACTTCAGCGGCGTATCGCGGCCCATCACGAGCGGTGGCATCGCCTTGGCGATCTTGTCGCCGACACCGTACGGATACCCGAGGACCCGTGCCGCGTCGCGCACCGCGTTACGCGCCTTGATGGTGCCGAACGTGATGATCTGGGCGACGTGATCACGGCCGTACTTCTCGGCTGCATAGCGGATCATCTCGTCGCGATATCGGGAGTCGAAGTCCATGTCGATGTCTGGCATCGAGATTCGGCTTGGATTCAAGAACCGCTCGAACAGCAGGTCGTACTTGATGGGGTCGAGATCGGTGATTCTCAGGCAGTAGGCGACCGCACAGCCGGCTGCGGATCCTCGGCCGGGGCCGACTCGGATGCCGAGATCCTTGGCGTGCTTGATGAGGTCCCAGACGATCAAGAAGTACGAGGCAAAGCCCATGTTCTTGATGACCTGCAACTCGTAGGCCAACCGCTCGACCACCGACGGCGGCAGGTCGTCGCCCCAACGCTGCTGGGCGCCATGCCAGGTGAGGTGGTCGAGGTAGCTGGCATCGTCGGCGAAGCCTTCGACGAGCGGGAAGTTGGGCAATTGCGGTTTGCCGAACTCGATGTTGACATCGGCGCGCTCGGCAACCCACAACGTGTTGTCGCATGCTTCGGGAAAGTCGCGGAAGAGGTAGCGCATCTCAGCGGACGTCTTGAGGTAGTGCTCCTGGCCTTCGAACTTGAACCGCTTGGGATCGCTGAGCGTCGCGCCCGTCTGCACGCACAACAGCGCGTCGTGCGCCTCGTGATCCTCACGATGCACGTAGTGCGAGTCGTTGGTCGCAATCAATGGTGCGCCGATCTTGCGGGCGATCTCGATCAACTTCGGATTCGTGTCGCGCTGCGCCTGCAACCCGTGATCCTGCAACTCGACGAACAGGTTGTCCTTGCCGAAGATCTCCTGCAGCCGGCCGGCGTTGTTGAGCGCGCCCTTCTCGTCGCCCTGCAGCAGCGATTGCAGCACGTGCCCGCCGAGGCATCCGGTGGTCGCGATCAAGCCTTCGTGATAGCGAGCGAGCAACTCCCAGTCCATCCGCGGCTTGTAGTAGTAGCCCTCCATGAACGCCAGGCTGGCGAGCTGGATGAGGTTGCGGTAACCCTGGTCGGTCTCGGCGAGCAGGGTCAGGTGGTAGTAGAGCTTCTTGCCACCCTCGGTGTCGCCACCGGAATCGTCGACTCGACCGCGTCGTGGCGGACGTTCGCTGCGAGTTTCGTAGGCCATGTACGCCTCGGTGCCGATGACCGGCTTGACGCCTTGGGCACGACATTCCTTGAAGAACTCGAGCACGCCGTACATGTTCCCGTGATCGGTGATTCCGAGTGCCGGCTGGCCATCGGCCACTGCCTTGGCAACGAGGTCGTCGAGGCGCGCCGCACCGTCCAACATCGAGAACTCGGTGTGGACGTGGAGGTGGGTGAAAGAATCCCCCACAGGCGCACTACCTCTCTTTCTCGACCCTTGCGAGCCGACGACTTACACGGATGTGATTCGCGACCCTAGCCGGTGACTAGAGGTACGTTCCAGGGCGGTCGGCGACATCGATCGCGCCTGGCGGCATCTGTCCACCCCCCGGGCCCCCGGCCATCGCGCCTGGTGGAAGTTGGCGCATTCCTTCGAGCTGTTGGCGGGCGGCGATCTGCTGCGCGAACAACGTCGCCTGGATGCCATGGAACAGGCCCTCCAGCCAGCCGACGAGCTGCGCCTTGGCAACCCGCAGCTCGCCATCGGATGGGACCACGCCATCCTTGAAGGGCAGCGCCAGGTTGCGAAGCTCGTCCTGCAGATCCGGCGACAGCGCCTCCGACAACTCGACGATGGACCGCTCGTAGATCTCGGCCAGACGCTCGCGACTGGGCTCGTCGAGCGACCCGGTACGCACCTCTTCGAGCAACTGTTTGACCATCGAACCGATGCGCATCACCTTGGCGGGGGCCGTGACCGTCTCCATCTGCTCTTCGTCGGGATGCGGCGCCACCACGATCTCGGTCGTCTCGCTACGGGGTTCCTCGATCGACATCGGTGCTCCCTGCTTTCTGGGGTTTGGGGTGCTCGGTGGACTTCACGCAGTGCCGGCCAACAACGGCACCAGCATCTCAGCAGATGTGAGCGACCCGTGTCGACATACGAGCGGATATGGACCGCTGTCGGCGGCGTCCACGAAACTGATCGGCGCCTTGGTGATGAGGGCCACATCGCCGTACCGCGCCGCGACCGGTGGGCTGACGACCGAGCCGAACCACCCGCCGTCAACGAGTTCCTGGCGACTCATCACCCAGGCCACGTCGCCGTGCATCGAGCGCGCCGCCTCGCAACAGTTCGTCGGCCATGCCGGGACGCGCGTGCAGCCAACGAAATCGCCCCTCGCCCGACAGGTTGCGAGTCATCTTGGCGACGTCGTCGGCCAACTCGCGGGTGTTGGTTCCGACGTCGACCTGGCCGTGGTCTGCGGTGACCAGCAGCACTGAGTCGTCGATCAGTTGGGCACGAACCTGTTCGACGACGTCGTCCGCGGAGCGCAGTTCGGCCTCGTAGAACGCCCCGAAACCACGTTCGTGGGCGATCTTGTCGATGCCGTCGTAGTACGCGTAGATCAGCGGTTCACCCTCACGCAGGAGCTGGCCCACGGTGACCGCGAGGCTGGATGCGACACGCCAGCCCACCATGCGCCCGCCGCGGAAATGGGCATCGGTGAACGCTGTTCGCTCGAAGTCGGCCTTGGTGACGACGGGTACCGGTTCACCCATGAAGGGAGCGAACGGCTGCACACGGCGAGGCTCGTACTTGCGTCGGGCGTCGCCCGCCTCGGTCGCCCAACGGAGCACATTCAGAATCTCCCCGCCAACGTCGATTCGGTATCCGACAAGGCCATGCTCGCCCGGGGTGAGCCCTGTCGTGATCGACGTGAGTGCCGTCGCCGTCGTCGATGGTGCCACGGTCGTGATCGGACCGCCATCGAACGTAGACAGCGTCGGCATGTGCTCCTTGTACTGGCAGAACTGCTCCCAGCCGAGACCGTCCAGCACCAGAACGACGACTTGGCGAGCCTCTCGCACCGACGCCGGCATCCAGGCCCGATCGGCGCCACGGTTGGGTGCCAGCAAGGTCGGGACAATGGCACGCACGTTCGCGCCTGAGTAGTCGGGAAAGATCGGTTGGTCGCTCACGGGGAACGTCAGTCCACCACCTCGCAGCCGGTGCGCGCCAGCCGGGATCCTTCGGTGTCGGCCGGAAGGCCGTACGATGGTGCCGTGCGCGTTTCCAGCAAGGGTGACTACGCCTGTCGGGCCTTACTTTCTTTGGCGCTGCACATGGAAGAGGCCGGACCCACGTCGGTGCGCGACATCGCCGAGCGAACAGCCATCCCCCAGCCATACCTCGAACAGATCCTCCTCGCGTTGAAAGGCGCTGGACTGGTGAAGTCGAAACGCGGAGTGGGCGGCGGGTACGTGTTGGCTCGCAGCCCGGCCGACATCCGAATCGGCGAGATCCTGTCCGCCGTCGATGGGCCGATCAGCCTCGGCGATTTCGGCGAGCCGCATCAAGACGGATCGTGCGATCACGAGGGCCAATGTGTGCTGCTCGCGATTTGGAAGTCGGCCGGCGAGGAGATGAAGCGATTGCTCGAAGGTTTCACGCTGCAATCGGTTGCCGACGCGGCTCGCGGTGTCGCCCCGTGGCCGGAGGCCCGACTGCGGGACGGCCTCGCTACGTTGTGAGCTGAGCCTCGACTGCTGCCAGGTCGTCGGGCATCGGCGACGTGAACGACATCGGTTCGTTGGTGCTCGGGTGGTCGAACTGCAACTCCGCGGCGTGCAGGAACGGGCGTGGCGTGGCAATGCCGTGCCGTATGCCGCCATACGTTCCGTCGCCCACAACCGGATGGCCGATCGCCGCGAGGTGAACCCTGATCTGGTGAGTCCGTCCGGACTCGAGCCGGCATTCCAGGCCGCTCGCCTCGGCTGGATCGCGATACTCCTCGAGCACCCGATACTTGGTGCGGGCCGACTTCCCGTCGACGACGACAGCCATCCGCATCGGGTCGCGGTGGTCGCGGCCGATCGGGGCATCGATGACGCCGTTCGGATTGGCGAGATGACCCCATACCAGTGTTCGATACAGCCGCGTCACATCGCGTTGAGCGAGTGCGTAGACCAGCGCGTGGTATGCGCGAACCGAGCGGGCGACCACCATCAGACCTGACGTTCCAACGTCGAGACGATGCACGATTCCAGGACGATGCGGCTCACCGATCTCGGCGAGTTCCGGATATCTCGCCAGCAATCCGTTCACCAGTGTGTGTTCCGGGTTGCCTGCGCCCGGATGCACCACGAGGCCGGCCGGCTTGTCGACGACGATGACGTGCTCGTCGTCGTAGACGACCGAGAACTCGACGCCGGGGTCGGGCTCGGGAAGTGCTGTCGTCGGTAACTTGCTCTCGTCCACATCGATCGTCTGGCCGAGTTGTAGACGCTGCTTGCCCGACGTGTTGACGGCGCCGTCGACCAGCACGCCGCCGGACGCGACGAGCGCCGCAGCATCGGATCGACTGGCCTCGGTGACCAAGGCAACGATCCGGTCCAGCCGCTCGCCCGCCAGCGCCGGCGGGATCTCCTCATGGATCATGCCGGTCGCCCCCGGCGATGGGCGAACAGAGTCCACACCACGAACATCGCGCCGCCGATGTCGATCGCCATATCGGCGACGTTGAAGATGGGAAACCATTGAAAGTCGATGAAATCGACGACCGAACCGTGAAGGATCCGGTCGCCGCGAAAGATGCGGTCGACGAGATTGCCGAGCGCTCCCCCGGCGACCAGTCCAGCTGCGACGCTCGTGACACGACTGGTCAACATCCGACTGGTCCACGCCAGCCACACGATCACGAGCAACGCAGCGATGCCGATGAACGGACCGATGCCCTGGGCCCGCGAGAACGCCATCCCGCTGTTGCGGGTGAGGTTCCACTGCAGCGTCCAGATGACGTGGATGGGCCCGCGATCGGTGAGCTCCGACAACGCCCAACGCTTGGTCAGTTGATCGACCACAACCACGACCGCGGCGACGGTCGCAGTCAGCGCCCAGTTGGGAAATCGTTGTCGCTGCGGTGACTCGATTTCGGCGGACTCGGTGTGCGGAATCGAGAGAACCTCGGCCTCCGCGTCGTCGGTCATCGTCGTCCGATCCCGCCGACCTTCTCCTCGACCAGCATCGTCGCCCACGGAATCGCTTCCAGGCGCTCGCGGGGAATCGGTCGGCCGGACTCGGTCGAATAGCCGTAGTGACCCGTGGTCAAGCGGGCAAGCGCCGTGTCGATGTCGGCGATGGTTTGGCGTGCCTGAGCCGACAAGGTGAGATCGCGCTCTCGTTCGACAACCATCGTGTCGCCTTCGCCTCCTTCGTCGTCGAACTGCACATCGCCCATCTCCTGCTCCTCGATCAGCGAGTTCGCCTCGTCCTCGAGACGGTTTGCCTGCCCCGTGAGCGCAGCCTTCTCCTCCAGGAGCAATGCCCGTTGTGCAGTGAGGAACTTGACGTCGAAGTCCTTGGTGTACGCCACACCCTCCTTGGTCACGCCCTTCACCGGTGGGATTTCGATCGCCACCGGCACCTGGTTGAACTTCTTTGCCGGGGCAGCCTTCTTCGCTGGCGCTGCGGCTGCTTTCTTGGCCGGCGCCGGCGCTACCTTCTTCGCCGGCGCAGCCGCGGCCTTGGCTGGGGCAGGCGCAGCCTTCTTGGCGGGAGGTGCCTTCTTCGCAGGTGCGGATGCTGCCTTCTTCGCTGTCGCTGACTTCACTGGTGCTTTCGCTGCTTTCTTGGCGGGGGGCGCCTTCGGTGCGGGCGCGGCCTTCGTCGATGCGCTGGCCTTCTTCGCCGCTGTGGGTTTCGCCGCGTGGGTTTCGGGGGTGCAGCCTTCTTCGCCGGGGTCGCCTTCGCGGCAGCCGCAGCTTTCTTCGGTGCGCTCGACTTCGCCGGCGCTGAGGCCTTCTTAGCGGGAGCCTTCGTGGCGGGAGCCTTCTTGGCAGTTGCCATCTGTGGTGAACCTCCGTCGACCCAGGTGAGCCTGCGATGCTACCGCCACGCGGCGGCGATGTGGTCGACAACCTGCATCTCGAGTGGCCTTCGGGATCCGCTCCCCTGTGTGCCGACGATCACCGGGTCGTCGACGGTGCATGCCCGGCAACTCCACACTTGTGATCAGACTTTGGTGACGCCGATGGAGACCGGCTGGCCGTCGAGATCGGCGTTGGGTTCGCCCGGCTCGAACGACAGCGACAATGCCAACGTCGGTTCGGTGATCAGCGCGGCGAAAGGCTCGACCTGAGCCCTGACCGCATCGGGCAGGCCGAGGCGCAGCGCGATGCGATCGCTGACGTGGAGCCCTGCATCGCGGCGGGCCTGCTGCACGAGCCGGACCAGGTCGCGGGCGAGGCCTTCGGCTTCCAGCTCCGGTGTGAGGTCGATGTCGAGCACGACGACGCCGGTGTTCGCCGGCAAGGTCGTCGCCCGCGACGGATCCGCGGCAACGAGTCGCAGGGTGTACTCACCCTCCGACAGATCGACGCCTCCGGCGGAGACCGCACCGGAAACGGGATCGGCGGTCCACTCGCCCTTCTTGACAGCGGCGATCACCTTCTGCACGTCCTTGCCGATGCGCGGGCCCAGCACCGCCGGAACGACCGTCAGTTCGAAGGCACCGACAGCGTCGAGGTCGGTCGACAGCACTACATCCTTCACATTGATCTCGTCGGCGATGATGCCGCGGAACGGCTCCAACGATTCGGCATCTCGAGCCGAGATGGTCATGCTCGCCAATGGCTGCCGGACCCGTCGACCCGTCGCTTTGCGCACAGCAGAAGATGCGCTGCAGACATCGCGAACGCGGTCCATCACGGCAACCAGTTCGGGACTCTCGACCAGGTCGTCACTCGTCGGCCAGTCGGTCAGGTGCACGCTGGTCTCGTCGCCGACCAGCCCGCGATACACCGCCTCTGTGGTCAATGGCAACAGTGGCGCGGCAACTTGGCAGAGCGTTGTGAGGACTGTCCACAGCACATCCAACGCCTCGGGGTCGCCGGACCAGAATCGTTCCCGCGACCGGCGCACGTACCAGTTGGTCAACACGTCGAGGAACGTACGAACCGAGCCACACGCCGCAAACAGGTCGTAGGCATCCATCGCAGTCGTGACCTCGGCGACCAAGGCATGCAACTTGCCGAGGATGTACTGATCGAGTGGATCGTTCGATTCGGTGCGACGTCGTGCGGTGTGGCCCGACGCATTGGCATACATCGTGAAGAAGGAATACGTGTTCCAGATCGGCAACACCACATGCCGAACGCTCTCGCGGATGCCGTTCTCGGTGACGGCAAGGTCGCCGCCGCGAAGGATCGTGGACGACAGCAGATACCAACGCATCGCGTCTGCGCCGTACGTGTCGAACACCATCATCGGGTCCGGGTAGTTGTTGAGGCTCTTCGACATCTTCTGACCGTCGTCACCGAGCACCACACCGTGACTGATGCAGGTCCGGAACGATGGCCGGTCGAACAGCGCCGTAGCCAGCACGTGCAGCGTGTAGAACCAACCACGGGTCTGGGCCATGTACTCGACGATGAAGTCGCCCGGATAGTGACTCTCGAACCAGTCCGCGTTCTCGAACGGATAGTGCACCTGGGCGAACGGCATCGACCCTGACTCGAACCAGCAGTCGAGCACTTCGGTGACGCGGCGCATCGACGAGCGACCGGTCGGGTCATCGGGATTCGGACGTACGAGGTTGTCGACGAACGGGCGGTGCAGGTCGTCGATGTCGACACCGAAGTCGCGTTGAAGGTCGGCGATCGAGCCGTAGACATCGATGCGCGGGTAGTTGGGATCGTCGCTTCTCCACACCGGGATCGGCGACCCCCAGAAACGATTGCGACTGATGCTCCAGTCCCGGGCGTTGGCCAGCCACTTGCCGAAGCTGCCGTCCTTCACGTGCTCGGGCACCCAGTGGATCTGTTGGTTGAGCTCGCCCATCCGGTCCCGGAACGACGAGACCTGCACGAACCAGCTACTGATCGCCCGATACACGAGTGGCTCCGCACACCGCCAGCAGTGGGGATACGAGTGGTTGTAGCTGTCGTGTCGAACGACGATGCCACGAGCCTTCAACTCCTTGACGATCTCGGTGTTGGCGTCGAAGACGTGAACACCCGCCCACGGCACTTCTGCTGTGAAGCGGCCGTGCTCGTCCATCGGACACACGGTGGGGATCCCGGCCGCGTTGCACGCGTTCTGGTCTTCTTCACCAAATCCCGGCGCCATGTGCACGATGCCTGTGCCGTCCTCCGTGGAGACGAAGTCGCCGCCGAGGACTTGGAAGGCGTTCGGTGTGTCGGCGAAGAACGGGAACAGCGGCGTGTATCGGCGGCCTACCAGATCGCTGCCCATGATCGTCTCGACGTGCACAGCGTTGGCGAGTTCACGCTCGTATGCGGGCAGTCGCGACTCAGCAAGGATGTAGCGAACACCATCCTCTTCCATCACGGCGTAATCGATGTCGGGGCCGACCGCGAGCGCCAGGTTGCTCGGCAACGTCCATGGGGTTGTCGTCCACGCCAGGATCCGTTCGCCCGAATCCAGTTGGAACTGCACGGTGAGCGCCGGATCCTGCCGGTCGCGATACACGTCGTCCATGCGCGTCTCGGTGTTGCTCAGCGGTGTCTCACAGCGCCAGCAGTACGCCAGGACCTTGAAGCCTTCGTAGATCAAACCCTTGTCCCACAAGGTCTTGAACGCCCACATCACGCTTTCCATGTACGGCAGATCGAGCGTCTTGTAGTCGTTGTCGAAGTCGACCCAGCGCGCCTGGCGCGTGACGTAGCGCTGCCACTCGTCGGTGAAGCGAAGCACACTGGTGCGGCAGGCGTCGTTGAACTTGTCGATGCCGAACTTGGTGATCTCGGGATGCCCGCTGATGCCGAGCTCCTTCTCCACGACGACTTCGGCCGGAAGCCCGTGACAGTCCCAGCCGAACCGGCGCTCGACGCGCCTGCCGCGCATCGTCTGATAGCGCGGCACGGCGTCCTTGACGAACCCGGTCAGCAGGTGACCGTAGTGCGGTAGCCCGTTCGCGAAAGGCGGTCCGTCGTAGAACACGTACTCCTCGGCATCGGCGCGGCGGCGGATCGATTCGGCAAACGTGTCGCGTTGCGCCCATGAGGCGAGGACAGTCTGTTTCGATCTGCGGAAAGGAAGGTTGCGGGTCGACTTCGGGGTACATCTGCGGGCTCCTGTGAATTCTTGTTGCACAGGGACGAGTTGTGAACTCGCGATCCCACCCTGTTTGCTGCCACCCGCAGACGGCAACCACTCGATTTCGCCAGCGATATCGGGCTGGACCCGTTCGGTTCTAGTGAGTCGACCGGTGGTGGACCGGGCGGCCGTTCTTCCGAAAGCTCAGAGGTGATTGCCTCGTCAACGCCATGAAGATCCTACCCGTCGTCGCCGACCGGCAGTGGCCGATTACTGGAGTTCGTCGCCCACGATCAGCGGGTCGTCGCCCGCAGCCGACCACAGTGGTGTGGTCGCGGATTCGACGTCGAGCGAACCGAGATCGAGCCGCATCATGGCCTCGGTCTCGTCGTCGGCATTGGAGGTCGTGCCGGCCATCTGCGCAGGCGTCGCATCGATGAGCGAGTCGAACGCGTACTGATCGTCCGGAGGCTCCGCCGTCGCCGGATCGTCCTGCGCGGCTTGGTCGTCGAAGTCGAAACCGTCGGACTCGGCGTCGGCGGCCGCCGCCGGGGGCGCTGGTGGGACTTCGCCAGGACGGCTGGATGCCGACAAGAGTGTCTCGGCCGAGGCAGACAGCAACGGTCGGCGCATCTCGCCGAGTCCGCCCGGCACCCGTTCGATGAGATCCTGCAACGACACGGCAGCATCGCGCAGGCGCTCGCGTTGTGCGCCGAGATGATGCTCGAGATGGTCGACATCGGAGATCAAGAAGTCGCGTCGGGCGAGCAACGCTTGCACCTCGTTCTCCGCCTTGATTCGCTCGGACTCGGCCGAACGTCGGGCTTCGAGGCGGGCTTCGTCGAGCAACTTGTCGGCCATCGATCGGGCATTGTCGATGACCGTGGTTGCGTCGACTCGCGCCTTCACGGTGATGGCCTCGGCCTCCGAGTTTGCCTGCGACACGGTGTTGTCGGCGGTGCGCTGAGCCAACAGCAATGTGCGGCTGATCGTTTCCGCGTCTTCGTCGCTGGCCGATGGTGAACCCCCGGCCGCCGATGTTCCGCTGGTGACTTGCTGCGACACCTCCTGCAGCTTGGCGACCGCGGCGCGGGCGCGGGCCTCCATCGCGGTCGCCTGATTCTGGGCGGTCTCGATTGCCGCCGCCACCTTCTCTTTGAAGTCGTCGACCTCGCCCGGGTCATATCCCTTCTTGACTGTCTTGAAACCGGCACTACGAACGGTCTGAGGGCTGAAGTCCATACTGAGATGTTACGCATGACGACAACGTCACAGTGGACACTCAGCTCTCGAACTCACCACCGTCGTACCCGCCCTTGCGAGGAGGGATGGGCTTCAGCAGGTAGACGCCGGTGGCAACCTTCTCCATCGTGCCATTGAGCCCGTAGCAGAGACCGCTGGCGAAATCGATGAGCCGTCGCGACACCTCTCGATCGCTTGCCTCGAGGTTCATGATCACCGGCTGGCCCTCTTTGAACTTGTCGGCGACTTCTTGAGCCGAATCGAACCGTCGCGGACGGACGGTGTACGGGTCGGCAGAGTTGGCCGGCGCCTGACGCTGGGTGTTGATGGGGCGCGGTTGCACGTTGGAGTCGTCGGTCGCCGGAACAGGTCGCCGGCCGGTGAGGTCGGCGTCGCGGGTCGGGTAGCTGGGACGCGCCGGCATGGTGCGAACTGTACCGTCTGGCTCGTAGTCGCCTTGATAGCCACCCTTACTACGCGGTGCCGGTTCCTCGCGTTGGCTCCGTGGCGAACGAGATGAGGGCTCCGGAGCGGGGTCATAGTCGTCGTACGCATCGTCGGGCCCCAGTCCCAACCAATCCATTGCGTTTCTCCAGATCGGCATTTGGTCCTCCTACGCCTGAGATTACCGTACTCGCGTGCTCGCGACTGGACGCATGCCGAACAGCACACTTCCGAGCCGCACGCGAGTCGACCCTTCCTGGACTGCGACGACGAAGTCGTCGCTCATTCCCATCGAGCAGGTCAGTAGCCCGAGGGTGTCGCACAACCGGCGAACGGCGCGGAAACCGTCCCGCGCGACCTCGGACCCACCGGCCGTGGGACCCACCGTCATCAGCCCGTCGACGGCCAACCCGGCCGCGCCGGCCTGAGTCACCAACGACTCGACATCGCCCGGCCGGCACCCGCCCTTGCCCACCTCGTCGGTTGTGTTGACCTGCACGAGCACGTGGGCGCCTGGTGCCCTCTTGGCCAGCTCGGCGACAAGAGCCGGTCGATCGACCGTCTCGTAGACATCGACCAGATCGACGATGTGACGCACTTTGTTGGTCTGCAACTGGCCGATGAAGTGGACGGCCACATCGATCGACGCTCCGGCGAACTTGGCGACCAGCTCCTGCGCGTAGTTCTCGCCGACGGCCTTCAGCCCAACAGCGCGCGCTGCCTCGACGACTTCGATCGGATGGCCCTTTGTGACGGCAAGGATCTCGACGTCGCGACCGCCCGCTTCGGAAATCTGCTGGCGAACTCGTTGAAGTCGCTCGGCGAGGGCGCCGAGCTCTGTCACTTCGAGAACCGTGTCACTTCAGGAAGGACGGCACATCGAAATCGTCGTCCGGATCATCGAGCGGGTCGGCCGGCTGATCGGCAAACAGATCCTTCAACGACGCTGTCGGCTTGTCGGTCGGCTTGCCACCGGGTCGAGCCGCCGTGGCACCGCTGTCCCAACGGTCGAAGCCGGCCGCGATGACAGTGACCTTGACCTCGTCACCGAGCTCGTCGTCGATGACCGTGCCGAAGATGATGTTGGCGTCCTGGTGAGCGACGCCGTGGATGATCTCGGCCGCCGCGTTCATCTCGAACAGCGACATTCCCGATGGCCCCGTGATGTTCAACAGGATGCCCCGGGCACCGTCGATGGCTGCTTCGAGCAACGGACTGGAGATTGCCGCCTTGGCGGCGGTGACGGCGCGATTCTCACCGCTGGCCTGACCGATTCCCATGAGCGCCGAGCCTGCACTGGACAGGATCATCTTGACGTCGGCGAAGTCGGTGTTGATGAGTCCAGGCGTCGTGATGAGGTTGGTGATGCCGGACACGCCCTGCAAAAGAACCTCGTCGGCCATCTTGAACGCGTTGAGCACGCTGGTCTTCTCGTTGGCGACCGTCAGCAATCGGTCGTTGGGGATGACGATGAGCGTGTCGACCTTTTCCTTCAGGCGTTGCACGCCGGCGTCGGCCTGCACCGAACGACGACGACCCTCGAAGCTGAACGGACGGGTGACCACACCGATGGCCAACGCGCCGATGCTGCGAGCCAACTCGGCGATGATCGGCGCTGCACCGGTGCCGGTACCGCCACCCTCGCCGGCCGTGATGAAGACCATGTCGGCACCCTTGATGACCTCTTCGATCTCATCGCGGTGTGACTCAGCGGCGTTGCGGCCGACCTCGGGATCGCTCCCCGCGCCAAGCCCGCGCGTCAGGTCCCGACCGATGTCGAGCTTCACGTCTGCGTCGCTCATCAGGAGCGCCTGCGCGTCGGTGTTGACCGCGACGAACTCGACCCCCTTCAGGCCGGCATCGATCATCCGGTTCACGGCATTGACGCCACCGCCGCCGACGCCGATCACCTTGATGACCGCGAGATAATTTTGAGGTGCGCCTGCCATCAGGGAAGCCTCCGTAGTGCTGAGTGGCGAATGGATTGAGGCATGTCAACGCCCGTTTCGCCAAGTCTCGCACGTCCGAGAGCAGAAGCGGTGGACATCGTCAGTTCATCAACACTTCGTCGGCGCGATATCCGGGGTCGAGACGTCGAGTCCGCAGATGCCATCGAGCCCACCCTGCACCACCGACAGCAGGCGGACCAACTTTCCGGAGAGGTCTGCGGCCGGGCCCAACTGCACCGTCAGGTCGTTGCGCAGCTGCAACGTCAGGTTTCCACCGGTGGCATCCACGCCGATCGACTCGGTCAGCGCCCGGACCTCGGGCGGTAACGCGATCGCCAACTGCGCGGCCGAAGCAAATGGTCGGCCGGCGAACTGGCCCCGTTCGACGTCTGGATTTGCCCCCGTGACCAGCATGTAGTCGATCGGGATGCCGTCGACGACGTCGAGCACCCGCCCGTCGCGATCGATGACTCGGTACCTGTTGTCGGACCCGGCAAAGGTGGCGATCGGCTTGCGCTCGCGGATGTCGATGAAGACGTCGTGAGGGAACTGCGTGGACACCCGCGCCGACTCGACCCATGCGATGCTCTCGAGCTGACGCTCGAGCGCACGGGTGTCGACCAGCAGGATCGCTTCGCCTTTCAGGTCGTCGACGATCGCCGACAGCTGCGCCGGGTCGGTATACACGGCTCCCTGCACGTCGACGGTACGCACGTCGAACAGCGACGATGCCAGCACGGCGACGGCGCCGACCAGCACCACCAGGATCGCCGCTGCGATGGCGACCCAGATCAGGCGCTTGCGCCCCTTCGCTCTGCGAACAGCAATCCGCCTGGCACGCACCCGCGGATCCATCGACCCTGTCGAGCGGGCTGGAATCGACTCGATGCTGCCGCTCTCGTCGAGGTCCTTGATGATGATCGTCGAACGACCACCGGACTCGTCGTCGTGGACATCGCGAAGCCGCGAACCAGACTCCTCGTCGAGGTACAGGGCGTCGGGCCGGTCGTCGTCGTCGATCGCGATGACCTTGACCGCCGGCTTCGCCGGCTTCTCGGTCGACTCCGGCGCGGCCTTGTCTGATGCCGCCTTGTCCGGCGGTACGAGAACCACCGTGTTCGCCGACGTCTCATCGACTGCGACCGGCTTCGCCGCGAGCAGCGTGTCCGTTGGTTCTGCCGGGATCGTCTGATCCGTATCGGTGTCGTCGATCGAGCTGTCGTCCACGTTGCCCGCAGTGCTGTCGGCATTGTCGCCGAGACCCAGCATCCGATCGATGGACGGGTCGTCGAAGTCGATCGCTTCGGCGTCCTGTTGAGAGAACGCTGCCAGCAGCTCCTCGAGCACGACATCTGGCACCAGCTCGGGATCGGGGGTCATGGACCCCTGCTTGTTGGGACGCTCAGCCATGCGACGACGCCTCCGGGTGAACCACGCCACTCTCGTCGAACCCGACCAACCGTACTTCACTGCGAAGTTCGAAGCCGGTCTCGCGAGCGACCCTGACACGCACCTCGTCGATCACCGCCTTCACATCTGCTGCCGTCGCGCTCTCGCCGGCCTGAATGAAGTTGGCGTGCTTGTCGGAGACAAAAGCGCCACCGATCCGGAAACCGCGAAGCCCGACGCGGTCGATCAGCTCACCAGCCGAGAGTTGACCGGGAATCGGATTGACGAAGACCGACCCGGCGTTCTGCCCGCCGGGTTGATTCTCCCTGCGCCAGCGGACGATCTCGGCGATCTCGCGCTCCGACCGCTCGACCTCACCCTCGGCCAACTCGAGGTGGGCGGTCACCACGATCTCGTGATCCGCAAGACCCGAACCGCGGAATCGCAACCCGAGCGAATCGGCCGGGCGCCATTCGCACGACTGGCTGCGCAGGTCGAAGATCTCGGCGCGCACGAGGCATGCGGCGATGTCGGATCCGTGGCCGCCGGCGTTCATGCGCACCGCCCCACCGATCGAACCCGGTACACCGACGGCCCATTCGAAGCCGGTCAGGCCTGCCGCGGCCGTACGGCGCGCCAGGACCGGCAGAGCAACTGCGGAGCCGGCGTGCACGTCCACCCCGAACACCTCGATGCCGGCGGCCCATTCAGACAGGCTCATCGCTACCCCGTCGAACCCGGCATCGGCGATCAACAGGTTGGAGCCACGACCGACGACCAGCACAGGCAGGTCGTATCGCGCGATCGCGATCGCGACCTCGCGCAGCTCGTCCAGCGAGGTCGGGTTGACGAACAGCGCCGCGCATCCACCGACGCGATAGGTCGTCAACGGCCCGAGGGGCTCGTCGACGCGCGCGAGCGGCCCGAGATCGGACGCCGCATGCCGAAGGCGCTCGGCGATGGCACTCAACTGGCTGTCGCCCTCAGCTCAGCCCGACGCTGCAGCAACTCATCGGGCAGCGATGCGACGTCGCCGCAACCCATCGAGATGCACACGTCGCCGTCGCGCAGTTCCTTGGCGAGGTAGTCGATCAAGTCGGCTCGCCGCGGCATCCAGGCCATCCTCGTCGCCGGATGAGCGTCGAGCACGGCGTTGACAACCAGCTTCCCTGTGATACCGGGAATTGGCGTCGTGCCCGACGCGTAGATGTCGGTGAGCACCACGACGTCGGCATCGACGAAGGCGTCGCGGTACGCCGGAGACATGACGGACATGCGGTTGAACCGATTCGGCTGGAACACGGCAACCAGCCGCCGCCAACCGTCGCCGCTCGAGCGTGCCGCCGCCAGCACGGCGCTGATCTCGCTCGGCAGATGGGCGTAGTCGTCGACCAGCGTGGCCCCGCCGTCCACCCCACGGATGTCGAAGCGGCGGGCCACACCGCCGAACTTGGCGAGTGCCTGCGAAGCCACGTCGAAGTCGACGCCGACGGTGCATGCCATGGCCAGAGCACCGAGCGCATTCTGCACGTTGTGGATGCCGCGTAGCGGCAGCTCGACCGTCCCCAGTACAGCGCCGAGGTGGGTCACCGTGAACGAGTTCGAACCATGGTCGGAACTGATGTCGACCGCGCGAAAGTCGGCTGCAGACGAGATTCCGTAGGTGATCGCGCCGTGGCGTTCGGCGAGCTCGGCGCAGACAGGGTCGTCGACGCACAGCACCTTCGGTCCGGAGATCTGGGAGAGATATCGGTCGAACCCGTCGACGATGGCCTCCTCCGTTCCGTAGAAATCGAGATGGTCGATCTCGACGTTGGTCAGCACGGTTCCGAACAGCGGCAACTCCAGATGAGTGCCGTCGCTCTCGTCTGCCTCGACCACCAGCCACTCTCCCCCAGTCCACTGCGCCCCGGTACCCATGTCGGTGACGTCGCCCCCGATGATGAACGACGGCCGCATCCCTGCAGCAGACAGGATCAACATCAACATCGACGTGGTCGACGTCTTGCCGTGGGTGCCGGCGACGCCGAGCGACTTCGCCTGCGCGCAGATCGACGACAACATGCCGGCTCGGCTCAACACCGCAATCCCGGTCCTGACCGCCTCGTCGAGCTCGATGTTCATCGCCGGAACCGCTGTCGAGGCAGTCACTGCCGAGCACCCCGCGACGTGACGTCGGTCGTGGCCTACGTGGACGTTGACCCCCGCGGCGCGAACACGTTCCAATACCGGACGCTCGCGAATATCGCTTCCACTGATCGCATGACCCATTTCGGCGAGCACGATCGCGATCGCGCTCATGCCCGGGCCGCCGACACCGACGACGTGGAGCCGCTGCGGTTTGGACAGATCGAGGGGGATGTCCGCCGAGTCGATCACGTCGCCGCCACCCGTTCGATGAGATCGACGAGCGCGCCACTGCGATGGCGAGCACCGATCGAAGCCGCTGCAGCAGACATCCCGGTCAGCTTGACAGGGTTCGTCATCAGCTGGGTGATCTCGCCGACCACTCGACCTGCGGTGAGCTCGGCTTCCTCGATCAGGACGGCTCCGTGGTGGTCGCTGAGCTCACGAGCATTCTCGACCTGATGGTTTTCGGCGGCTCCGGGCCATGGCACGATCAGCGCCGGCGTCCCGACGGTGGCGAGCTCGGCGATCGTCGCCGCGCCCGCCCTGGTCATCATCAGATCGGCTGCGGCGTAGACGAGCGGCATTCTGTCCTCATATCCACGCACTTGATACATGATGCCTTGGGTCCCGTCGCGACCGGGCGCGGCTGCAGGCAGATTGCGTTCGCCGACAACGTGATAGACCGCGAGATCGGTGCGTTCGCCCAGGTCAGCAACTATCTCGGCGGTGATCTGGTTGAGTCGCTGAGCGCCCAGCGAGCCACCGACCACCGCGAACACGAAGCGGTCGTCGGGCAGACCGAGCTGGGATCGGGCATCGTTGCGGTCGGCCTGCCGGTCGATCGCCAGGATCTCCTGGCGGATCGGGGCCCCGGTCAACACCGCTCGCGGCAACGCCGAGCCTTCGAATGCCACCGCACATGCAGCGGCGCGCCTGGCAACCAGCTTCGAGACGAGCCCGGGCCGACGGTCGTAGCTGACGACGACAATGGGCACGCGGCACAACATCGCTGCGGCAGTCACCGGAAAGCTCGCATATCCCCCGACGTTGACAATGAGCTTCGGGGCGAGTTTGCGAACGAGGCCAACGGCCTGCCAGGTCGAGCGGGCGAGCTTCGGCAGGAACGCCAGGTTCCGCACCGACAGCGACCGTTGCAGTCCGACGACGTCGAACAGCGAGTAGCCGTAACCGGTCGGAGGAAGCAGCCGGCGCTCGACACCGCGTGTCGCTCCGGCATAGTGAATGGTGTCGCGATCGTGACCGCGGGCGACGAGGGCATCGGCCACCGCCAACGCGGCGAGCACGTGGCCGGAGGTTCCGCCGCCAGTCACCACGGCGAACGTGACGCCGGGGTTGGTCATGACACGGTTGGTCATGACGCAGTCACCTCACGTTGCGAGCCACGTTGAGCAGCAGCCCGGCGGCAGTCATCGTGACGAACAGCGAGCTACCGCCGGCAGAGAAGAACGGCAGGGTCAGTCCCGTCACCGGCATCATCCCGGTGACGCCGCCGACGTTGATGATCGTCTGGACAACGAACCAGATGACGATGCCGCCCGCGAGCAGGCTGGCAAATCGGTCCTGCGTCGCCAGCGCGACCTGCACGCCCGCGTACGCCAGGATCAGGAAGCCACCGAGCACCGCGACGACGCCGATCATTCCGAGCTCCTCGGCGACGACCGCGAAGATGAAGTCGCTGTGCGCCAGCGGCAGGAAGTCGCCGAGCTTGTTCTTGCCCTGACCGACGCCCTCGCCGGCGAGACCTCCCTGGGCCAGGGCGATCATCGCTTGGTACGTCTGGTAGCTGAGGTGGTCCTTGTGGGCGGCGATGTCGAGGAACGCCGTGAACCTGGCCTGGCGGCGTGGACTGGAGACCACGAAAGCCAGCGCACCAACGGCTCCGAACCCGGCCGCAACTGCCATTGGACGCAGCGGAGCACCGGCGATGAATGCGATGACGAACACGATCGACGCCAGCACGATCGCCGAACCGAGGTCGCTCTGCACCAGGCACAGGCCTGCCCCGACGATGGCAACGAGCATCACCGGCACGAGCGTGCGCGACGGATCGGCCATCTCGTCTCGGCGCTTGGCCAACAGGTTGGCGCAGTACAGCAACACCGACAGCTTCAAGAACTCCGACGGTTGCAACGACAGCGGGCCGAGGGCGATCCATGCGTTCGCATCGTTGATCCGATCACCGATGCCGGGAACGAACGGCAGCAGCATCATTCCGCATGACAGCACCAGTGCCGGCAGCACGAGTCGGCGCCAGAAGTGGTACGGCACGGTCATCCCGATCCACAGCCCGACCAGTCCCAAGGCGGCCCACATCACCTGCTTGTTGAAGATGCGATACGGCGACTGGCCCTGGTGAAACTGATTGATCGACGACGCGGACAGCACCATCACGAGGCCGAGCATCACGAACACTGCGACAACAACGGCGATGGCATAGAAGGCAACCGTGGGCGGTGATTGCGGCTTCGACGCCATGCGGCGGGTCGGATGCCGGCGCAACGCCGCGGCTCGATCGAGCGCCTGCCTGCGACGATCTCCGATGACGGTGGTCGTGGAACTCATGATGCATCCGCCTGGAAGTAGTCGTGAACGAGTTGCTTGAAGTCGTCGCCGCGTGCCGGGTACCCACCGTCCGGGTACCAGTCGAAGCTGGCGCAGCCCGGCGACAGCAAGACCGTGTCGCCGTGTGCCGCGAGGGCTGCAGCGGTCGACACCGCGGCCTTCATCGACGAGACCTCGACGACAGGACACCACTCGACGAACGCTGTACGGATGATCGGCGCCGCTTCGCCGAGCGCGACGACCGACTTGACTCGCGCGTGCTCCGTGGCGATGCTTGCCGAGATCGAGCCCCTTGTTGCGGCCGCCGGCCAGCAACACGACGTCGTGGAATCCGCGAATCGCTGTGATCACCGCATGCGGAGTCGTCGCCTTCGAGTCGTTGTACCAGCGGGCTCCACCGAACTCGCCGAGCGGCTCGATTCGATGCGGCGGATGCTCGAACGTCGCCAACGCCTCGGCAACCGCATGGACGTCGGCCAGACCGGATTCGATCGAAATCGCCGCGGCCGCCAGCGCGTTGCTGACATCGTGCGGAAGGTCGCGAGTCATGCCGGAGCGGTCAGCGAGCGCGCCCGCAGGACCGGTGAGCGTCGGAGCCGACCAGGCGATAGTCGGCAGTGTCGGTGCCAAACGTCATCCTGCGCCCCTGCGCCGCTGCGAGGTTGCGCATCACGATCGGATCAGCGGCAAAGCCGACGGCGATATCGCTGGCCCGGTTGTTCCTCCACATCCGCGCCTTGGCCTGCTCGTACGCCCGCATCGAGACGTGCCAGTTCTGATGGTCCGGCGCCAGGTTCAACCACACGGAAGCCTCGCTGCGGAAATGCTCGAGCCAGTTCAGCCGAAAGCTGCTGCACTCGACCACGAACGCATCGACGTCGGAGTCGAGCGCGGCGATCAGCGGCAACTCGGTGTTGCCGACGGCGGCCACCTTCAATCCGGCGCACCGCAGCATCTCCGCAGCCATCATCGTGGTCGTCGTCTTGCCGTCGGTACCCGTGACCGCGAGCATCGGTCGTGGACCGCCACTGCGTTGCTGCTCCCACTCGTACGCCAAGTCGATCTCGGTACGAATCGGTACGCCGCTCCGCGTGGCTGCCGCGATGACGGGATGCGTCTCGGCGATGCCCGGCGCGGGGCACACCATGTCGGCCGTCGCCACGAGCTTGTCGAGCATCGACGCGTCGGGGTTGGCGACCAAATCGGCTCCGACGGCCGCAGCTGCAGCGATCTTTGCTTCGGTAGGTGCGTCGTCGGCGACGACGACGCGAACGCCGCGATCGTGGAGCGCACGGGCGACGGCTTCGCCCGCGATTGCAATGCCGTAGACCAGCGCGGTGGTGCTCATCGGCCGAGCTCCAGTCGTGTGAAGTCGCCGATGAAGATGGCCAGCGCGGTGGCAACGAAGACGCCTGCGATCAGCCAGAAACGGATGATGACCGTTGTCTCCGGCCAACCGAGCAACTCGAAGTGGTGATGGATCGGCGACATGCGGAAGAGGCGGCGCTTGCGACCAGACGCCTTGAAGACCACCATCTGCACGGCAACCGACCCGGCCTCGATGACGTTGATGCCGCAGATCAACACCAGCAGAATCTGGGTGTTGGTCGTCAGCGCCAGCAGGGCGAGTGCGGTACCGATTGCCAGCGCACCGACGTCGCCCATGATGATGCGCGCCGGAGCCGCGTTGAACCACAGAAAGCCGCCGCACGCCCCGGCGAAGGCTGCAGCCAGCACCGCGAGGTCGAGTGGGTTGACGACGCCACCATTGCCGACGCCGTAGATCTCCGGATTACGAAACGCCCAGTAGGCGATGATCGTGAACGCGAGGAAGGCCAGCAGGCCGGAGCCGGCGGCGAGCCCGTCGAGGCCGTCGGTGACGTTGACGGCGTTGGAGGTGCTCCAGATCGTGACGCCGGCGAAGACGACCCACACGTACCACGGCACGTGCCAACCGGGCCAGTTGTACCGCGTGAACGAGATCGTCTCGCTGATGCCCGTGGCTGCGACCAGCCACCATCCGATCCCCATCGAGATGGCCAGCGTGACGTAGCTCTTCTTCTTCCAGAAGATGCCGCGGTTGTGGGCCTTGTTGACCTTGATGTAGTCGTCGAGAAAGCCGATCCCGGACAGCACCAGGATCCCGACCCACATGATCACGGCTTGGTTCGAGAACGCGAGACCGTCGCGGAAGTGCGCGACGATCCAGCCGAAGAATGCCGCAGACCACGATCGCGAGCCCGCCCATCGTGGGAGTGCCCTGCTTGTGCATGTGGTGTTCGGGACCGCGATCTTCCTTGCCGAGGATCGGTTGGCCCTTGCCACGGTTGCGGAAGAAGGTGATGAGGTAGCGCGTACCCACGAGCGAGACGATCATCGCGCAGGTTCCGGCGATCATGACGGCGATCATCGAAGGGCTTCCAGCAGCTCGCGAGCGACAGCGCGATCGTCGAAGTCCAGCACGCGGTCGCCGATGGTTTGGGTACGTTCGTGACCCTTGCCGGCGATCAGGACCACGTCTCCAGATTGCGCACGGTGCACGGCGATCTCTATGGCCCGTCGGCGATCTGGTTCCATCACAACGCGGCCACGGTAGTCGGGGGCAACCCCCTCCATCGTGGCATTGATGATCTCCATCGGGTCCTCGGAGCGCGGGTTGTCGGACGTGATCACGACGTGATCAGCCAATGTCGATGCGACGGCTCCCATCAACGGGCGCTTCTCGCGATCCCGATCGCCACCGCATCCGAAGACGACGATGAACCGATGCGTCGCCGGCGACGGAACGCGCCGCACCGATCGCCTTCTCCAGCCCATCGGGGGTGTGCGCGTAGTCGACGATCACGGCGAACGGCTGTCCCGCAACGATGGCTTCGAAGCGACCGGGCACCGGCGCCAGATCCGCCAGGCCCCGCTTCACAGTCGTCGGCTCGATCCCGAGACGTGCGCAAGCTGTTGCTGCGGCGAGGCTGTTCATCACGTTGAACTCGCCGCCGATCGGCACCACGATCTGCTGGTCTCGCCAGGTGTAGCTGTGGTCGACCGCCGACACCTCGACGTTCGACACGTCCGCCAGGCTGAACCCCTCGGTCGGAATGGCGCCCACGTCCATCAGCAAGCGACCATGCGGATCGTCGATGTTGACGACGGCCGCGTCGGAAAGATCGGGCTGGAACAGCCGGGCCTTCGCGGCGAAGTAGCGCTCCTGAGTACCGTGCAGATCGAGGTGGTCGCGACCGAGGTTGGTGAACACGGCGATGTCGAAGTGGCTTCCGGCCACCCGCTGCAGCTCCAGCGCGTGCGACGACACCTCCATCACCACCGCAGTCACTCCTTCCCGCACGAAGTCCGCGAGGCGGCCCTGAAGTTCCGGTGACTCCGGCGTTGTGTGAGTACCCGTCAGCGTTCCGATCACACCGGTCGATCGTCCATCGGCAGTCATGATCGAGGCGATCAAGCTCGTCGTCGTTGTCTTGCCATTGGTGCCGGTGACGCCGACAAGTGTCAGACTCGCGACTCGGGTGCCCGAAGAAGCTCGCCGCCAGGAATCCCATGGCCGACCGAGTGTCGGCGACGACGAGCTGCGGCAGGTCGACGTCGATCGTGGTGGTCGACGAGCAAAGCGGTGGCACCATCGCTGCGCGCCCGTTCGGCGATACGCGTGACCGTCGGTCTGGTGGCCCCGGAGGCAGCAGAAGAGCGACCCGGAATGTACGCGTCGCGAGTCGAAATCGACAGCTGAGATCGACACGGTGTCGTCGCCGAGTACGTCGATTCGATCAAGTCCCGCTTGCTCGACCACCTCGCGGAGCATGCGAGACATGGAGGTCATCCCGCGCTGTTCTGGCAGCCGGTGTCGTTCGGTGAAGGGCTGACCCGAAGCTCGTGCATGGCGATGGTTGCCAGGGTCGAGAACAGCGGACCTGCGGCCGTGCCACCGAGGTGATCCTGATTGGAGGGGTCGGGGCGGTCGATCGACACCAGGATGGTGACCTGGGGGTTGTCGGCCGGGAAGTAGCCGACGAACGTCGAGTAGTACTCCTTCGTGCCATCCTCGGCCTGGTAGTCGGTATTGGCCGGTGGGTTGATCTCGCCGGTCGGGTTCACCGTCGTGGCCGTCGTGTCCTGGGCCTGCCGCGCAGCGACCTGCGCCGGGTCGGCGGTCGGCTTCAGCAAGGCCGTTCCCGTCTTGCCTGCCACCGACATGCCCGGCACCTTCGCGTACTTGGCCGTGCCGTAGCAGACCACATCTTTCATCATCGACGTCATTGTCGCGGCGGTCTGCGGAGTCACGACCTCATGCGTCGGCGACGGCGGCGCCGGGTGCGTTTTGCCGTTGGCATCGATCGTCGACAGGACCAGCCGCGGCGCGACGTACACGCCGCCGTTGGCGATGGTGTTGACCGCGGCGACCAACTGCAGCGACGTCGCTGCATAGCCGTAGCCGTACCGCGGCGTGACCTTCTCCGTCGCCTGCCAATCGGCCGCCGGCTTCATGATGCCGGCGCTCTCGTCGGGCAGGCCGAGCCCGGTTGTGGAGCCGAACCCGAACTTGTGGAGGTACTGGCCGAACTTCAGTGTGCCGACGCCTTCGGTCAACAACACCGTGCCGATGTTCGACGAATGGACGATGATGTCGCGCAGGCTCATCGGTTGGGTGTTGTGCGGCTCGGCATCGCGGATCTTGAACTTCCACTTCTCGTCGCTCTTGTTGACGGGCTTGTAGACGAGAAATCCAGGCACGTCGATGGTCGTCTCCGGGGTCGCCAGACCCTCGTTGACGGCGGCGGAGAGGCTGAACACCTTGGCCACCGAACCTGGCTCGTGGGCATCCGTCGCGGCAAGGTTGGCCGACGTCACCTCGGCGACGCCGTCGCTGTTGCGACGAACGTTGGCGCTCGCATAGATGTCGCCGGTCTTGCTGCCCAGAACGACGGCCGTGCCACCAACGGCGCTCAACGCCTCGACGCGTTGCTGCAACGCCTTCTCGACTTGGTACTGCAGGCCGCGATCGAGCGTCAGCACGATGTCGGATCCGGGGATCGGCGCCACGGTCTCGTCGCCACCGGCGATCGAGCGGAACTTGCGATCGTGCTCGGTGTTCTGTTCCCCGTCGACACCACGAAGGATGTCGTTGTACTCCTTCTCCAGGCCGCCGGTGCCCTCGAGATCGGGGTCGGTGCGCCCGACCACGCTGCGGCCCACATCGCCGCTGGGAAGGATTCGCTTGTCCTCTTTGATCGCGGTCACTCCGGCGAGGCCCAGCGACGCGATCGTCTGGGCCAACTGGGTGTCGATCTGGCGAGCGACGTAGACGAAGGAGTTCTTCTTCGTGGTGAACGCTTCGGTCAGCGACTGTTGCTTCTCGGGTGTCAACTGCAACAGGGCGGTCAACGTGCGAACGGTGCCGACCGGATCGAGCACCAGCTTCGGATTGGCTGTGATGGTACGCGCCGGAACCGACAGGGCCAGGTCGGCGCCATCGCGATCGAAGATCGTGCCGCGGTGGGCCTTCAGCCGCTGCTCCGTCGTCCGTTGCGACTTTCCGGCGAGACGCAACTCGTCGGCCTGCACTGTCTGCAGGAACGTGATGCGCGCCAGGACGGCGAGGAACAACACGGCAGCGATGACGAACACGGCAACCAGCCGACGCGATGCCTGACCGGCCCGGTAGATGCGGGTCTGGTGCTTCGAGACGGCGCGCTTGCGCAGGGCCTGAGCGTTGCGCTGTTGCTTCAGCTCGACCCGACGCCGTTGCTGCACTCCACGCCGCGGGGCGGGTCCCGCCTTTCGAGCGGCCGGCGCGGGAGGGCGGCGTGTCGACGGCGTGTTCAGTATCCGGTCGTGTCGGGCAGTGGTACGACCTTGCGCCGACGTTCGACCCTGCGCCGGTCGTTGCCGATGATGGCTGCGCGAGCGAGCCAGTTCATTCATGTCCCTCATGGTTCCGCCTTACCCGCCTGCGACTGACTTGACGGCCTTGAACTCTTCGAACACCGGGTCCTGGGCCTCTGCGCCGGGGTCGAAGACCCCTCCGGCGCTCAACTGCACCGCAGCAACCACCTCTGGCGAGATGTCGAGGAACTCGGTCTTGGCCGTCGAAGTCATCCCCATCGCCGCACCACTGGCCGCAAGGCGTTCCGGCGACCGAAGCTCGGCACGCTGGCTGCGGAGGTCGTTGAAGTCATTGCGAGCTGCACGGATCTGACGGTTCACCTGATCGAGCTCGACCTGTCGGCGCGCCAGTTGCGTCTGGAACGCTGCGGCGCCGAGCATCAACGAGGACGCGAAGAATGCAGCGACGGCCACGAGTCGGGCATTCCGCCGACGCCGGGGCGCCACCACCGTCAGTTGTGGCCGTGGTGCACTGACGACACCGCGTGTCGAGCGGACCATCGGACGGGCCATGACACCGCCGTCGGAGTGCACACGGTCGCGGGCGATCCCTAGGCGCTCGGATCGCAGAACGGAAGCCACGGCTCACCCCACCGTGCCGCGCCGCGGTGTGTCGGCGATTCGTTCGACCACTCGCAAGCGCGCGCTCGAAGCGCGACGGTTGTCGGTCTGCTCTGTTGCGTTGGGCGTGCGCGGCAAGCCGCGCACAATTCTCACCGTCTGCACCGCGTCACAGACGCACGGCAGCTCGGGCGGGCACTCGCATCCACCGGTCACCGCCAGGCGCATGCGCTCCTTGACGATCCGATCCTCACCGGAGTGGTACGACAGCACGGCGACGCGGCCGCCCGTGTTGGTGCGTGCGATCGCGGTGTCGATGGCCGGCGCCAGTGCATCCAGCTCTCCGTTGACCTCGATCCGGATCGCCTGGAACGTGCGCTTCGCCGGATGTCCGCCGGTGCGACGGGCGGGTGCCGGAATGGCTGCGACGACGATGGCGGCGAGTTCCGTGGTCGTCTCGATCGGGCGGGAGGCCGCGATCGCGTTGGCGATTCGGCGTGCGAACCGCTCGTCGCCGTACTGCTGTAGAACTCGTGTCAGTTGCTCGACCGGGTAGCCGTTGACGACGTCGGCGGCGGTCCACGCTTGCGTGCGGTCCATCCGCATGTCGAGCGGTGCCTCGTGTCGATACGAGAATCCACGATCGGCCTCGTCGAGTTGCGGCGAGCTGACGCCGAGATCGAACAATGCCCCCGAGAGGCTGTCTACTGAGAATGCTTCCATGGCGTCTTCCAGGCGGTCGAATCGACAGTGGTGAACCATCAACCGGTCTCCGAATCGGGCCAACCGCTGTCGAGCAGCGGCGAGTGCGACCTCATCGCGATCGAGTCCGAGGATGCTGAGCCGCTCGTTGCTCTCGAGCAACCGCTCCGCATGGCCTCCGCCGCCGAGCGTTGCATCGAGCAACACTCCGGCTGGCACGTTCTCGAACAGCTTGGTGATCTCGTCGACCATCACCGGTTGGTGGTGGAACGGTTCGGTCATCGCACACCATCGCAATGTCGTTCGCTCATCTGCAGTCCCCCGGCCCGCCGGTGTCGCCGGGATGTCTCCCCGGTCAAACGAGACGGAAGCGGGCGGAGTAGGGGCTGTCCATCTTGCAGACCGGAGGACTGCAGATGAGCGAACGGATCGGATGATCCCTCTCGTCGGTCAATTCGTTGCCTTGCTCCTTTCAGTAACTTTCGATGTTTCGGTCGATCGGGGTGAGTCATTGCTGCCGCTCACGCCGGGTCTCCGGCAATGTCGTCGGTTCCCTCTGCGTCGATGCGGGCGTACCGCTCGGGCGACCAGATCTCGAGCCGGATCAGGTTTCCGGCGACGACGACTTGGCTCTCGGGAGTGAGTTCGGCGTATTCCCGCAACTTCTCGTCGACGTTGATGCGGCCCTGCTTGTCGAGGGCCACCAGTACGGCGCTGGATGCGATGGCTCGTTGGCGATTGAGGGTCAGTTCGCCGCGTCCGACTTTGGCGATCAGCTCTCGGCCGTACTGCTCGAACTCGTCGGAGGGGACCACTTCGACGCACTTGTCGGTGCCTTTGACCAGGTAGCAGTGCTCGCCGAGGTGGCTTCGATAGGTCGCAGGCAGAGCCACCCGGCCCTTGTCGTCGAGTTGGCGCTCATGCGCCCCAACGAACATCACTCGCGCCTCACCACCTTCTCAACTCGGTCGACCTGCCTCGACGCGGGAGATGCGGCACAGACGCCCGCGCTCCCCACTGGGCACCATTATGTACCCCCAATCCCCCCAAAGTCAACCATTTTTCCCCACCAGTACCCACCACGCGCCATTCCAGAGGCCCACAAGCGCGCGTTTGGAGCCGCAGGCCCCGCTACGGGGCGTGCGGTTACTAGCGCACCGGGAGAGCCGTCAAACGCGGCGGGGTGCGACGACGCGTTACCGCGGTGAGCAGACGTCGCGAAGGGCAGCAACGAGGCGGGCGGTGATCTCAGCCTCTGACGCAGCACACGTCTTCACCACAGGGGCCAACTCGTCGACCGTAGGGCCATCAGCGATCAGTGAGGCGACGACGTCGGGGCGCCATCGAAGGTGCACCATCGTCTGGAACCGGACCGCCAGCCGGGTCCGGCGTTGCGAGATCCCCACCAGCTTGGCGTCGCCGACCAACACCTCGCCGGGCCCGGTGCCGGCGAAGCACACGTCGGACGACCAACGGGTACGGATCATGCGACCGTGATGCACGGTCGCGGCTGGCGCGAGACTCGCCGAGCGCGCTACGCCACAACTCCCCCACCCACCACATCGAGCGACCGACATCGTCGACCCACAATTCGTCGGCCGCCGGGATCTCGAGGTCGAGCCAGACGAACTCGTCCGGCCACAACAACACGCCTCCGCCGCCGGAGCGCCGTCGCACGATCGCGATGCCCTGGCGCGCCGCGGCCTCGCCGTCGACCGAGTCGGCGCGTTGCGATGAACCCAACACCAACGCCGGCGACGCAGCCCGAAAGAACGTCGCCACGCGTTGGCCGGTCGGCAGGTCTCTGGCGTGAAACGCGCCGACGTCGCCGGTACTGTGCTCGATTCGCCACGACGGCATTGCGTCAGCTGGCGAGCGCGAGATAGCGCTTCCACGCCTCCGGAACGCGGTTGACCGACACGGTGATCCAGGCCAGTTCCTTGGGTGCGCGTGCCGGCCTGGCCAGCCGCATCCCGGCTTCGTCGGGTGTGCGGTCGCGCTTGCGAAGGTTGCACGGGCGGCACGCCGCAGCAACGTTCTCCCAAATGTGTTGGCCGCCGCGCGACCTGGGCATGATGTGGTCGATCGAATCGGCCATGTCGCCGCAGTACTGACAACAGTGCTCGTCGCGCACGAACACTGCACGGCGCGACATCGCGGTGCGGCGGTGGTACGGCACCTTCACGACGTAGCGCAGGCGGATGACGACCGGATTCGGCACGCTGAGCGACTCCGAGTGCAGATGCGTTCCATCGTCTTCGACGATGTCGGCCTTGTCGGCCAACACAAGGCAAGCAGCACGGCGGGAGGGCACGACGGAGAGCGGCTCGTACGTTGCGTTCAACACAAGCGCGCTCCTCATGGCGTCAGACCCTACCGATGCCTGCCGTCACGAACGGGCGAATTCCCGCGCGCGGCAACGGGTATCAAGAAGCCAGCGCCCGGTGGAGTTTGCACCATGAAAGGTAGTTCAGCACATCGACGGCCTCGATGCGATGCTTGGCGGACCCGTATTGGGTCTGTAGCCGGAATCGGATGTAGTCGCCAGGCGGCACCGGCAGGAACGGTCGTCGTGCCCACCAACGTCGCGGCAGCGCGGCGCGGTACTGCCGAACGGCGGTGAGCCACAGCGAAGGATGGGTCACGACCACGACCGCACAGCGCAACAAACTCTGCGGCGTCACGTCGCCTTCGGCACTCTTCACATCAGTCGCCTTCGGCTCCTTCGGCAGACCGAGGACCATTTCGCCGATGATGTTGCGCTGGATCTGCGACGAGCCGGCGTAGATCGTGCCGGCTCGAGCGTTCAAGAACGTGCCGACCCAACTCGCCGAGCTGTTGGGGGCACCCGCATCGTCGGTCTGGAACGCGGTCGCAGGATGACGACCGGTCGGGGTCATCGCGTACGGACCGAGAATGTCGAGAGACAACTCGGTGACGACCTTGTGGTACTCGCTCCAGTACAACTTCGAGATCGCGCCGTCGGGTCCCGGCTGATGACCATGCAGAAACCTCGTCAGGGTGCGCATGCCGTTGTAACGCATGATCTGCACCTTGCTGTAGCACCACGCCAACCGTTGACGGATGTTGGGATCGTCGATGGCTCCCGACTCCTTGGCCAACAGGAAGAGCCGATCGAGTTCGGCCTGATAACGGATCGGCACAGTTGCGGCTGCCTCGCCACGCTCGTAGCCGAGCAGTGTCATCGCCACGGCCCAGCCGTTGTTGACGCCACCCACGACGTCGTCCTTCGGCGCGGTGGCGTCGGTGTAGAAGATCTCGTTGAACTCACTTTCGCCGCTGATCATCTTGATCGGGCGCACCTCGATTCCCGGCTGACGCATGTCGACAAGGATGAACGAGATGCCCTTGTGCTTCGGAGCATCGGGATCGGTTCGAGCCAGCGTGAAGATGTGGTCGGCGAGATGGCCGGCGGATGTCCAGATCTTCTGACCGTTGAGCACCCACTGATCGCCGTCGAGCACGCCGCGCAGGCCGACGTTCGAGAGGTCGCTGCCGGCGTTCGGTTCGGAGTAACCCTGACACCACGTGTCTTCGCCCGACAGGATCCGCGGCAGGTAGTGATGCTTCTGTTCCTCGGTGCCCCAGTTCAGCAGCGTGTTGCCGAGCATCTGGATCCCGAACACATCGTTCGGCCCACCGGTCGGTACCCCTGCCTTGGCGAACTCCTCGGCGATGATGACCTGTTCGAGTGCCGACAGCCCGGCGCCGCCGAACTCGGTCGGCCACCCGGGCGCCAGATACCCGGCCGCGAACAACGTCGTACGCCACTCGGAGACGAAGGCCGACATCTCGTCGCCTTCGAGCAGCGCCGATTCCGCCCCACTTCGCCGGCAGCTTCTCGGCCAGAAAGGCCTGGACCTTTTCACGGTAGGCCTCGGCCTCGGCGGAATATGTGGGGCGCATGGACGTAGGTTACCCGTCGGTAGCGGCCCTCGGGGAACCCAGTAGGTGACATCCGGAGACGCCGAGGTTCACTCCCGCTGTCGTCGTGCCAGCGCCGCGGCGCCGATCAACGGGGCCCGTGATCCAAGTGTTGCCGGCATCACCTGAAAGCCACTGGTGAAGGGCAGCCTGGCACGCTTGTCGAGCTCGTCCTGAGCGCCCCGGAAGAAGGGTTCGCCGAATCCGAGCGCGACCGACCCACCGATGATCGCCAGCTTGAGATCGCACAGCGCACCGACCGAGGCAAGCGCTCGACCGACCATCACCCCGGTGCGCTCGACGATCGCGGCGGGGCGCGCTGGGGTGGACGACCGGTCTCGGATTCGATGGCTCGACCGCTGCAGTACGTCTCCAGACAGCCCTTGCCGCCACAGATGCACGGCCGGCCATCGGGCTCGACGACCACGTGACCGATGTAGCCGGCGTTGCCGACTCGCCCTTGCAGAAGCTGACCCCCGCTGACGATTCCCCCGCCGACACCGGTGCCCATCACCACGCCGATGAAGTCGCTGACGCCGACCGCACCGCCGCACCACGCCTCGGCGAGCGCCAGGGCCCTGGCATCGGTGTCGACCGCGACCGGGAGTTGCAGCAACTCCTCCAACTCGGCCACCAGTGGGAATCGGCTCCAACTCGGGATGTAGAGCGGAGAGACCGTACGAGTCGACGGATCGATCGGTCCTCCGCAACCGACCCCGCATCCGGCCAGCTCAGTGGGTGCCGCGGCGACCACGCGGAGAATCAATCGCGACAGGGTCGGCCAGACATCGCGGGGCGGAGTCAGCAGTCGGTCGCGTACCAGGATCCGTCCGGATTCGTCGACGACACCAGCGGCCAGCTTGGTGCCACCGACATCGACGGCGAGGTAGCAACGAGTCACGCGGCCAGACCGTAGCGTCCCGCCATTGCATTCTGTCGTGAGCCGTCTACCCTTCCCTGCGTGACGGCGACCCAAACTGAATCGACCCGGACCTTCGCATCCCTCTTCGATGCGATCACGAGCAACATCTCTCGTGTTGTGCAGGGCAAGAAGGAAGCAATCGAACTCGCAGTCTCATGTCTCCTCGCCGAAGGTCATCTGCTCATCGAAGACGTGCCCGGCGTCGGCAAGACCAGCCTCGCCAAGGCCATGGCGGCATCGGTTCACTGCACATGGAAACGAGTCCAGTTCACGCCGGATCTCCTGCCCGCCGACCTCGTCGGAGTCAGCATCTTCCAGCGGTCGAGCGAGTCGTTCGTCTTCCAACGCGGCCCCCTGTTTGCCAACATCGTGCTCGCCGACGAGATCAACCGCGCGTCACCGAAGACGCAATCGGCACTGCTCGAGGCGATGGAAGAACGCCAAGTCAGCGCCGACGGCGCCAGCCACATGCTGCCTGAGCCGTTCATGGTCATCGCCACCCAGAACCCAGTCGAGCAGGAGGGCACCTACCGTCTGCCCGAGAGCCAACTCGACCGGTTCTTGATGCGGCTGTCGCTCGGCTATCCCGATCGCGAGGCCGAACTGGCGATCGTGCAGACCCACGGCAGCAACGCCGCAATGGGCGATCTTCAGGCTGTCGTGACGACCGAAGAGGTCATGGCGTTGATCGAGGCAGTGCGGACCGTCCACCTGGCTGTGACTCTGCAGGGCTACATGGTCGATCTCGCGGAGGCCAGCCGGCGTCACCCGGCGCTGCTCCTCGGTCTGTCGCCGCGGGCGACGCTGCAGCTCTCGCGAGCCACACGGGCGCGTGCCGCCAGCCAGGGTCGCGAATACGCCACACCAGACGATGTCAAGGCGGTCGCCGAGCCGGTGCTGTCGCACCGAGTGATGCTGCGGCCCGATGCGATGTCTCGTGGCGTCACCGGTACGACCGTCATTCGCGAGATCGTGGGCTCCGTGCCCGTACCCGTCGGTCGATAAATGATCACGCGGCACGGTTGGACAGCAATTGTCGCCGCCGTCGCCTGCTTCGCGATCGGGCGCGTGTTCGGTCTGATCGAACTGTACGTCGTCGGAGTCGGCATCATCATCGCTCTTCTGGTCGCCGTGATCTCGGTGCAGCGCCGGCTACCCCCGATGAACGTCAAGCGAATCGTCTCGCCGTCGATGGTGTCGGTTGGCGAGCCGGCACGCGTCGACATCCAATTGGCCAACGTCGGTCGGCAGGCGTCTCCGTATCTCCAACTGTGGGAGCCGGTCGGCAACAACGGCGGAGCGCCGATGCAATTGGCCAAGCTCGGCCCGGGCCAGGCTGCGAGCGCCGCATACCGGGTGCCGACGGCGCGGCGTGGTCTCGTTCGCACCGGCCCACTCCGCGCACTGCGCCGCGACGTCCTGGGTCTCACCCAGCGGACGACGACGTTGGCGGGAACTGAGGAAGTACTGATCGTCCCGCACACGATTGCGCTCCCCTTCCCTTCCGTCGGATCGTCGGGCCGGCTGGGGCAGCACTTGCGAATGAAGTCGTGGGGACAGACCGGGACCGAGTTCCACTCGCTTCGCGAATATCAGCGCGGCGACGACATTCGCCGCATCAACTGGAAAGCATCGGCACGATCCACGGCACTGATCGTGCGCGAGACGGCGCTCGAAGGCATCAGGCGATGCACCGTCGTGCTCGACATGACCGCGTCCGAATATGTCGGCAATTCGTTCGAGCAAGCGGTGGTCGCCGCTGCCAGCATCACGGCAAGTTCCTCGCACACGGGCGTCAACACCCGCTTCCTCACCAACGATGTCGATCTTCGCGGTCCCGATGTCGCAGCCAACACGTTGCGCTGGTTGGCAACGGTCGAGCCGGTGGAGAACGCATTCGAGATCGCGGGGATGAACAGCGGGATGGCGGAGGGCATGGGCCTGCTGGTCGTCGTCACCGGTTCAGCGACGAGCACGACCGCTGCCCAGCTTCGAGCGGCGGCGGGCCAGGACGAGACGTTGGTGATCGTGTGCGCGACCGAGTACGCCGCGAGCAACCGATTCATCGTCGATGCGACATCCACCGAGTCTCTGATCGCTTCGTGGTCGGCGCTGATCGTCGGCTCCAGTCAGGCGGTGATGTCGTGACGACAGCCACCGTGGCGAAGAGCCCCACCGTCGGCGACCATTCGCATGCGACGAATGTCCATGCGCCCGCAACAGCAGCGCTCACCCTTCTGACGATCGTCACCGCGATCAGCATGTGTCGTGTGTTCCCCGACTGGGCGTACCTGCGCCCGATGTTGGTCGTGTGCATCGGCGTGCACGCTGTGATGTGCCTGTTCCGGGTGCTCGGTGTCAATGCCTGGTTGGCGCTGCCGGCCGGCCTCGTCGCACTCGCGATCCTGGTCAGCCTGATCTACTTCCGCGATTCGACGACCTTCGGAATACCTACCAGCGACACGATCGATCAGTTCCGCATCAGCCTCCGCCTTGTGTGGCAGCAGTTCCCACGGGCCGTGTCACCCGTACCCAGCGAGGGCAGCTTTGCGATCGTGGCGACGACAGCGTTGGCGCTGTGCGCATGGCTCGCCGATTCGTTTGCGTTTCGCGCATACGGTCGCGCAGAAGCGGTCGTGCCGACCGGCGTGATCTTCATCTTCACCTCGGCACTGGGCGTCAACCGCAACCGGGTCCCAGTTGCGGCTCTGTGGGTCGGCGCCGCCATCCTCACGATCGCCGCGCTGCGGATGGCTCACTCACGCGATGACTCGGCGTGGATGGGAAAGCGACGGCAGTCGCTGTGGTCGGCCCTTCCCGCAGCAGTCGCCTGTGCCCTGTTCGCGACAACTGGTGCGGTTGCAGTAGCACCACAATTGCCGGGTGCGGGCGAGAAAGCACTCCTCGACACCCGCAACCGCGGCGCGGGCGACGTGACCGAGGTGGTCAGCCCGCTGGTCGACATCCGCTCGCGACTGGTCAACCGTGGAAACATCGAACTGTTCACCGTCGCCTCTGACACCCCTCGCTATCTCGCGCTGACCGCACTCGGTGAATTCGACGGGTCACGATGGACGACGTTGACCGAAGACACCCGCGCTGCCCAAGGAGCGCTCGGTCAGGCGCCACCCAATGCGAACGTCGTCACTCAGCGGATCACCATCAAGAAACTCGGCGGACCGCTGGCCCCGGCCGCACGCATCGCCACGTCGGCCGCGGGTCCAGCGTTGTCCTGGGCCAACGAGGCCGGCGCGTTCTACGTCGAGGATGGATTGACGTCCGGGTATCAGTACGAGGTGACCTCGGCCGACAACTTCCCGTCGCCCGAGGAGCTGCGAACTGCCACGGTCGACCGCGCCCCGAACCCGGTCTACTACGACGTGCCGAGAAAGCTGCCGAGCGAGGTCCGCGACCTCGCCCTCGAGGTCACGGCGCTGGCAACGACGCCATACGACAAGGCCCGAGCGTTGAAGGACTGGTTCCGCACGCAGTTCGAATACTCGCTCACGGTGCAGCGTGGCCACAGCAACGACGCGATGCTCAACTTCCTCAGCATCAAGAAGGGCTACTGCGAGCAGTTCTCCGGAACGTTCGCAGCGATGGCGCGCTCCATCGGTCTGCCGACGCGGGTGATGGTCGGCTTCACGCCCGGAATTCTCCGCGCCGACGGCCTCTATCACGTCGCCGGGCGCCACGCCCATGCCTGGGACGAAGTGTGGTTCGACGGCTATGGATGGGTGGCGTTCGACCCGACACCTGGGCGAGGTGCGCCTGGCGGCGAACAGACCACCGGCGACGCAGCGGACCAGGAAGAAGGCGCCGGAACCGCCGGCGGGACCGCCGACAACACCCCGACCCCATCGCTGCAGCCACCGTCGATTCAACCCCCTCGGCCGGAGAACGGAGCGCCGACGGGGCCGACCACACCCCGCGATCCTTCCCTGAGCAGCAGCTCCGACGGGGGTTCGTCGGGCGGCTGGATCATCATGGCGCTTCTCCTGGCGGTGATCGTGTGGGTCGTGGCCATGCCTCGGGTCATCAGACGCTGGTCACGACACAGGGCCAAAGCGCCGGCAGAACGGGTGACCTCGGCATGGGCGGCGACGGTGCGTTCGCTGACGATGGCCGGTGCCCCGCGCGTCGCCGGTGCGACGCCCATGGAGTACGCGCGCGGAGTCGACGTCGGTCGCGCCGAAACGGTCGAGATTGCGCGGCTGGTCACCCGTGCCGTCTACTCACCGCGCGGCGTCGATGCCAGCGCAGCCGAGAGGAGCGAGCTACTCCGCAGCGAAGTCGACGCCGCCTGCAGAGCACGCATGAGCTGGACGACGAGGCTGCTGGATCACCTCGATCCGCGATCCGCCTGGGGACGCATCACCGGCTAAGCGCCGTTCAGTGCACCGAGTCGACGCCGCTATTCGCCGCGGTTGCCGGCGGAACCGCCGAGGCGACTGCGGACACTGTCGCTGAGGTGGTTCAATCCGGCTTCGCCGATCGCTGCCACGTGACGCTCGGCGATGACCAACGCCACGACGGCGCCGATGAACGCCACGAACGAGAGGTACGGGCTGACGGCCAGGAACAACACGGTCAGGACAAGGCACACCACCGTGGCAACGGAGCTGACGATCACGGCTCGACGGGATCCGACACGGCGCGGTTTGATGTCTCTGCCGAAACTCGGGTCGCGTTGGAGCTGCTCTTCGATCTGGCGAAGAATTCGTTGTTCATCTTCTGAGAGCGGCATGGCGAACTCCTGACCGATTGCCTGACGACATCTTTCCACGATTCCGCGCCCGAGACAACGCAGGACCCAACGATTTAACCACGTCGGAGGCTCGTCGGGTCCCCATTGTTGGGCGCCGCGTCGAACGATCTGGAGGCCGCGGTCACTGACAGCACTCGCCGGACCGATCGCAGTGGTGCCGAAGCGCTTGCGAATCGCATCGACGGTTTCCTCGGCGAGCAGCCATTGATGCTCGTCATCGAGACGTTCCTCGAACAGATCGTCGAGGCTCAACTGTTGTGAGCCCGACGTGAAGTTGCTCGCACTGACGCCGAGGAGGCGCACCCCGGGCGAGGCGTCGATGGCGTCGAGCAGCGGTGTCACTGCGGCGACGATTCCATGCGCAGTAGAGACTCCGCTCGCCACGGTCGTCGATCTGGTGATGGTTTCGAAGCCGGCGAACCGCACCTTCAAGGTCAAGGTGCGCGCTACCCCGCCGTGCTCCCTCACCCGAGCAGCGACCGCATCGGAAAGTCGCACGAGCTCGCGGACGAGTTCCTCGTTGGTGTGCCGGTCGCTGGCGAAGGTTTCCTCATGGCCGATCGACTTCATCTCCCGATCGGGTTCGACCGGGCGGTCGTCGACGCCCCAAGCCAGACCATACAGATGACGCCCGTGGGCAGCCCCCACCGCGGCAACCAGGGCCGCTTCGTCGAGGTCGGCGAGGTCAGCGACCGTGTGCACACCGAGCCCCCGCAGCCGGTCGAGCGTGGCCGGACCGACCCCCCACAGTGCCTGAACCGGGAGCGGATGCAGGAACGCAATCTCCTGGCCGGGCAGCACCTCGACGACACCTTTGCCCTCGCGCACGCCTTCGGGCGACGCGATCGGCTTGGCGGCGACGGATGCGAGTTTGGCGAGGAACTTGTTGGGGGCGACGCCGACGGAACATCGCAACTGCAGCTCCTCCCACACTCGACGGCGAATCGTCTGGGCGATCACGGCGCCCGGTCCGTGCAGCCGGATCCCGCCGGAGACGTCGAGGAATGCCTCGTCGAGCGACAGCGGCTCGACCAGCGGCGTGATCGACGTGAAGATGCGATTCACGTCGGCACTGACGGACGCGTACGAGCGCGTGATCGCCCGGAAGGAAGACAGCGTGAGGGCACAGTCGCTTGGCCGTCACGCTGGGCAACGCCGAGCGAACTCCGTACCTGCGCGCCTCGTACGACGCCGCGGCGATCACGCCGCGTGCGCCGGTGCCTCCAACGACGACCGGCTTGCCGATCAGTTCTGGTCGGCGGCGGATCTCCACACTGACGTAGAAGGCATCCATGTCGACGTGCAGGATGACCCGCTGTCGGATCATGCGATGCGTTCGATCCGCGAGGTCGCCCGGTCGGTGCCGATCACCCGGAAGTGGAACGCTCCCGACGGGTGAATCGAGCCGTCCAGCCAGTCGCAGACAGGCACGTGGACCCACTGTGGGCTGGTCGCCAGAAGGGCAGGGGCTTCCGAGCCGGCGACCTTGCGAACTTCCTCGACGATGCCATCGGGATCCGCCAGCACGATGTCGCCGGTGACGTCGGCCGTCTCCCATGCCTCGACACGGAGTCGCCAACCGAGCTGCGGCGCCTCGACGACGACGGAGTATCGCAAGTCGGCCCAGCCGGCGACGGTGAGGCCGGTCTCCTCGAAGACCTCACGGGCCAAGCCATCGCGAATCGACTCGCCTCGGTCGATGACACCGCCAGGTGGAGTCCACTCGATCGAACGATCCCGTCGCCGATTGCCGACCAGCACCAAGCCATCGAGATCCACACCGCCGACCCGAGGGATCAACGCCCCTCCGACGACCCAGTTCCTCATGTCCGGTCAGCCACCCTTCGCCCGCCGACTGCGACGACCGCCGAAATCGGCAACCCAGAGTTTGACGACGATCACGAGGGCTTCGCGGATGATGCCACCCGACATCTTCGACTCTCCCGCCGTGCGGTCCCGGAACGTGATCGGGAACTCGACGATCTTGCCCCCGATCCGCACGAGTCGATAGGTCATCTCCACCTGGAAGCCGTATCCCTCCGCCGTCACCGTGCCGAACTCCATGCGTTCCAGGGCATCAGTGCGATATGCCCGGTACCCCGCCGTCGCGTCATTGACGGCCAGGCCGAGCACGCCCGCCGCGTAGCGGTTGCCCCATCGCGACAGCACCCGGCGATGGCGTGGCCAGTTCACGGTGAGGCCGCCCGGCACATAGCGACTACCGATCGCCAGGTCTGCTCCGTGCTCGGCGATGGCGATCAGTACCGGCAGCACAGCGGGATCGTGCGACAGGTCGGCGTCGATCTGCACACATATCTCCGCGCCACGGTCGATGGCGGTGCGCAGCCCCGCTCGGTAGGCCGCACCAAGCCCAGTCTTCGCCGATCTGCGAATGACCTCGATCTGGCCGAGCGAACGACTGAGCTCGTCCGCGAGATCTGCGGTGCCATCCGGGCTTGCGTCGTCGACGATCAGCAGATTGGCCTGAGGACACGCCAGGCGAACCTCGCGACACAGCCGCTCGATGTTGCCGGCCTCGTTGAATGTGGGCACTACCACGGTGACACGCACGACTGCTGAGCCTACGAGGTCGGCGCATCGACAGGCCCTACGATGTCGCCGTGTCCGACACACAGACCCCACTGTCAGCGCTCCCGTCCCCAGGGGCTCGTGTCGCCGCATTTATCGCCATCTTGCTGGGCGGCCTCGCCGGTGGCTTGATCGGCTACACCCTCGTCGAGCTGCAATGTCACGGCACCTGTGCGACGCAACGCGGACTCGGGGCCCTGTTCGGCGCAATCGCCGCGGCGCTCGGCATGAGCGTTGTCGCCGTGCTGGTTCTCCGCGCCCTCGGCGAGTGGAAAGAGATCGAACGCCGCCAGAAGAGTGCCGAGTGACCGACCCCGGCGACATCTCCAGACAACTGTGCGACTTGGCGTCCCGGCTCGCGGTTGCCGCTGGCGACCTGGTACTCGAAGGACGCAAGAGCGGCCTCACGTCGATCTCGACCAAGTCCAGCGACACCGATGTGGTCACCGAATACGACCGTGCATCCGAGCACCTCATCGTCGAGGGTCTCTCCGCGGAGCGACCCGATGACGCGGTTGTCGGCGAGGAAGGCACCGATGCCACAGGAGCGTCGGGGATCCGCTGGTTGATCGACCCGATCGATGGCACGACCAACTACCAGTACGACTTGCCCGGCTACGCAGTGTCAATCGCGGCGCTGGCGCAAGATCGTCCGATCGCCGCAGCTGTGTACATACCGACCAGCCGCGAATTGTTCACGGCGAGCGTCGGTGATGGCGCCCGGCTCAACGGCTCGCCCATCAACTGCGGCACGTTGACATCGATCCAACACGCGCTTGTTGCAACGGGGTTCTCGTACCAGATCGAGCGACGCCGCGAGCAAGCCCTGCGTGTCGCCCAAGTCATCCCACGAATCCGGGACATTCGTCGATTCGGCGCCGCTGCCGTCGACCTGTGTTACCTCGCCTGCGGACGCTTCGACGTGTACTACGAGCAGTGGCTCGGGCCTTGGGACTGGGCGGCCGGCGAGCTGATCGCCCGCGAGGCCGGATGTCGAACTGGTCGATTCGATGGTGGGCCAATCGACTCCACGGGCGTCCTTGCGGCCAATCCGGCGTTGTTCGACCAGATGGTCGAGTTGCTGGCGGTCACCGAACCGGGCCGCGATCCTGGCATCATGTGACCCGTGGGTACTCGCATCCTTTCCGTCGAAGACGACGAGCGCATCCGAACGGCGGTCAAGCTGGCTCTCGAGGACGAGGGCTGGACGGTCGACGAGGCCGGCAGCGGTGAAGAAGCCATCGACCTGTTCCACCGGGCCCTGCCCGATGTCGTGTTGATCGACATCATGCTTCCGGGGATGGACGGCTTCGAACTGTGCCGAACCCTGCGCCGGCACAGCGACGTTCCGATCGTCATGGTGACAGCACGCAACGACACGCACGATGTCGTCGCCGGCCTCGAGGCAGGCGCCGACGACTACCTCACCAAGCCGTTCGCGCCGAAGGAGCTTTCCGCCCGCATCCGTGCCCTGCTGCGGCGCATCCGCCCCATCAGCCCCTCGCATGCCCGACTGGTGTTCGGTGACCTCGAGATCATTCCCGACGAGGGCAAGGTGTTGCGCGGCGGCAACGAGTTGCACCTGACCAAGACCGAGTTCCGGCTGCTGTGCGAGTTGGCTCAGAACCCCGGCCGCGTTTTCAGCAGGGAGAGCCTGCTCGACAAGGTGTGGGGATACGACTACTTCGGGGACGGCAGGCTCGTCGACGTACACGTGCGCCGCCTTCGTACCAAGGTGGAGACCGATGCCGCCAACCCACGCCACGTGGTGACCGTGCGCGGCCTCGGGTATCGCCTTCAGTCGTGACCATTGCGCACGACAGCGTGGGCATCGAGCCGCGACGGGGACCCGTCAGGGCGACGTTCGGGCTGTTCGCAAAGTGGCGGCCGGCGCGGTTCGGCCTTCGCACCCGCATCATGGCGATGTTCGTCATCGGCGCCGTGCTGCTGTCGACATTCCTTGCGGCCGTCGCCTATTCGTTCACCCGCAGCAGCCTGATCAACCAACGCGAACGGACCAGTACCGAGCAGGCGTACAAGAACGCGCGCGTCGCCCAGCGCGAGCTCAGCGCGGGCAACACCAGCGCCAACAGAATCATCGATCGTCTGCAGCAGGTCGGCGTGACGCAGGCCGCCATCAACATCGATGGCGCTCCGGCATCGCTGTCGGCCAAGTACACGTCGGACCTCATCCCGGCGTCTCTGCAGGACAAGGTGCTCGTTCAAGGCGAGCCGGCGAAGATGATCACCTCTGTCGATGGGGTACCGACACTGGTGATCGGAATACCTCTCGAGTCGTCCAAACCGGCCGCGTACTTCGAGTTCGCCGATCTTTCGGATGCCAACGCGACCTTGCGCAACGTCGGCCTCAGCCTGCTGTTCGGTGGAATGATCACGACGTTGGCCGGTGCGCTGGCGGGCCTGATCGCCGCCAAGCGGGCGATTCGCCCGTTGGGCGATGCGGCGCAGGCGGCCAAGGCCATCGCCGGAGGCAGGCTCGACACACGGCTGGAGAACACCGATGACCATGACCTCCAGCTGTTGTCGACGGCGTTCAACGACATGGCGGAGGCATTGCAGAATCGGGTGGAACGCGACGCCCGATTTGCCAGCGACGTAAGTCACGAGTTGCGTTCACCGTTGATGACGCTGGCCGCCAGCGTCGAGGTGATGCAGGCCCGCCGCGACGAGATGCCCGAGCGCGCCCAGGCGGCCCTCGACCTTCTCGTCGGCGATGTCATTCGGTTTCAAGGTCTCGTCGAGGACCTCCTCGAGATCTCGCGATTCGATGCCGGCGCGATCCGGCTTCACCTCGAAGACCTGCTGGTCGCGGAGTTCGTGCGACAGGCCGTCGCTGTCAGCAGCCTGCCGCAGGCGAAATTGACCGTCAGCGACCGCGCCGAGGGATTGATCATGCACGGAGACAGACGCCGGTTGGCGCGAGTGGTCGCGAACCTCATCGACAATGCCCGCGTGCACGGCGGCGGCGAACCCGAGATCACCGTGACGGAGGCAGAGGGCGAAGGCGAACCCCTCGCACACGTGTGGATCGTCGTCGAGGACCACGGTCCGGGTGTGCCGGTCGAGGAACGCAGCCTCGTCTTCGAGCGATTCGCGCGCGGCGCCGTCGCCGGCCGGCGATCCAGCAGCGATGGAGCCGGTCTTGGACTGTCACTGGTCGAGGAGCACGTCCGCATGCACGGGGGCAGGGTCTGGGTCGAAGATCGAGCCGATGGCGAGCCCGGTGCGCGCTTCGTGCTCGAGCTTCCTGCTGAAGAAGTTGGCGTCGGGTGAAGTCGCCCACCTCTGGTCGTGGCCGGCTCGCTCGTGTCGGCAGCGTCGGGTTGCTCGTGGTAGCCGCGACCGCGTGTTCGATCGACGCCGAAGGGTCGCCTCGCGACATCGGCAAGAGCGATCAGGGTGATCTTCGCGCCGACTTCGATCAAGCCGGTGGAGCCGCGACCGGATCCGGTCGCATCTACCTCCTGTCGCCGGAAGTCTTCGGTCAGCCGCGGACGCTGCAGTCCGTCGCCAGAGACATCGGCGACAACACCCCCGCCGACGCCATGAAGGCACTGTTCGAGGGGCCGAACACGGCGGAGCTGCAGGCGCTGCTGCGGTCGGCCATTCCTCCCGGAACACGCGTGCTCGACGTCAGCCGCAACGGCGGCAGCGAACTCGTCGTCAATGTGTCCAGCGAGTTGCAGCAACTCACCGGCGAGGCACTGATCGACGGTGTCGCCGAGATCGTGCTGACGGGTACGGAGGTCACCGGTATCTCCTCCGTGTCCATCGAGATCGACGGTGTTCCACAGCAATGGCCGGCGGCCAGCGGCGAGCTGCAGAGCGAGCCGCTGACGCGATACGACTTCCCGGGCAGGGTGCTCTCCTCCCAGCCCGCGTTTCCTTCGGTGCCGTCGCCCGGGCCACCGCCCTGATGGCTACGAGAGCAGCAACGTGCCCAATCGCCGGGCTGCGACCATCATGCCCACGGCGGCCACCGCGATCAGCACCAGTACATGTCCGACGCACGACAGCGTGAACACTCCGGCGTTTGCGGCCCTCACGAGGGCAACCCCGTGGTACAGAGGCGACAACTGCACCAGCCACGCCCAGCTGCCGTAGCTGCTCAGCGGGAAGAACGTCGCCGAGAACAGGAACATCGGCATGATCGCCGTGGGAACGAACTCGAAGTCGCTGAAGCCGCGCATGTACGTGGTGACCGCGAAGCCAAGAGACGCGAACGCCAAACCGATCAGTGCGCAGCACGGCAGTGCCAGGACCACCCACGGCGATCCGACCAGACCGAGCGCCCACATCACGCCGAGGAATCCGACCGCATAGATCTGTCCTCGGATCAGTGCCCAACTGATCTCGCCGATGGCGACATCGCCGGCCGACATCGGCGTCGCCAGCGCGGCGTCGTAGATGCGCGCCCACTTCAACTTGTGGAAGACATTCATCGTCGAGTCGTAGACGGCACCGTTCATCGCCGAGGCCGCCATCAATCCCGGTGCGACGAACTGGTCGTATGGAACCTCCTGGCCGCCGACCGACACCCCGCCGATCAGATCGCCGAGGCCGACGCGCATCGACAGGAGGTAGAACAGCGGCTCGAAGAAGCCACTGAACAGGATCAGCCATTGCCGCCGGTAGGCGATGACGTTGCGTTCGACCATTCGCTGCGGCCGGCGCACATCGCGCAACATCGGCGGAAACATCCGCAGGACGATCGTCGTCATGCGTACAGCCGCCTGCGGAAGTACCGGTGGGCCAACACCGTGCCGCCGATGATCCAGCACAGCGGCACGACGATGTGCATGAGGGTGGCTGTGCCGTCGAAACTGCCGAGGGTGAAGCTGCGTGCCAACTCGACGCCGTGCCACAGCGGGAGCACCTTGATGATGGCTTGCGTCCAGCCGGGAAGTTGCGTGATCGGATAGAACGCCCCGCCGAACAGGAACAGCGGGATGATCACGAACCGCTGCATCGCGGGGAAGGCAGAGTCCAGGTCACGAGGTGCGGCGAATGCCATCAGCGGCATTGCGAAGGCCACACCGGTGTACGCGGCCACGAGTATTGCCGGTATCAACCCCCACGAGCGGGCGTCGGGAACGAACATCAGCACCGCAGCGACGGCTGCGCTGGTGACAACACATCGGACAGCCATCCACAATGCGTGGCCGCCGACGATGTCGGCTGGGCCGAGGGGCGTAGCCGAGATTCCGAAGTACGCCCGATTCCAGATGAAGCCACCGAGGATCGGCCACAGGCTCTCGGAGGAGGCGACGGTCATCGCAGTTGTCACCATCAGGCCCGGAGCGATGTACGCCACGTATGAGACCCCTCCGAGCACGTCGGAGGAGCCGGCCGTGTTGTCGACCAACGCGCCGACGCCGACGCCGAGACCAAGCAGGTAGAGCATCGGTTGGAAGAACGAGTTGAGGACGTTGGTGAACCAAAATCGCCGGAAGACGGTTGCGTGCCAGAACGCCACGCGTACCGAGCCCGGAGTCGCCATCGCCACGGCTAGTCCACCAACGTTCGCCCGGTGAGATGCAAGAAGACGTCTTCGAGGCTCGATCTGCGGACCAACGAACTGATCGGCTGCACCCCGCGTGCGTGCACCGCAGCCAGCGCCGCCTCTCCGTCGTCGGCATACACGAGGGTTCGATCCGGCAGCACTTCGATTCGCTCGCCGAGGCCGGACAGATCGCTTCCGAGCTCATCGCCGTGCCGGCCGTCGCCGTTCGGGGAGAAGCGGAGCTCGAGCACCTCTCTGGTCGAGTACTGCTCGATCAGCGAACGAGGCGAACCTGTGGCCGCGATGCGCCCGCCGTCCATCACCACCAGCCGGTCGCACAGTTGTTCTGCCTCGTCCATGTAGTGGGTCGTGATGATCAGCGTGACACCGTCGTGCTTCAACCGATAGAGCCGATCCCACACAACGTGACGGGCCTGCGGATCGAGTCCCGTCGTCGGCTCGTCGAGCAGGAGCAAGTCCGGCTGGTTGATCAACGAGCGCGTGATCGAAAGGCGACGCATCATCCCACCACTCAGTTGATCGACGACGCTGTCGGCGCGCTCGCTGAGCTGGACGAACTCGAGCAACTCCTTCGCCCGGCGTCGACACTCGGCGCGGGGAATGTCGAAGTACCGGCCGTACAGCACGAGGTTCTCCATCACGCTCAACTCCTTGTCGAGGGTGTCGAGCTGCGGAACGACTCCCAGCCGGGCACGGATCTTGCGCCCTTCGGTGAACGCATCCATTCCGAAGATCTGTAGAGAACCGGCGGACGCTGGTGACACGCAACCGATCATCCGCATCGTGGTCGACTTGCCGGCGCCATTCGGGCCGAGGAAGCCGAACGCTTCGCCGCGTTCGACTTCGAAATCGATCGAGTCGACAGCGACGAAATCGCCATAGTTCTTGGCGAGGCCACGGGCCGATACGAGCGGTGCACTCACGTGCCCCGACACTACCGATCAGCTTCGTCGAGCACTATTCGATTAGCCGAAGAAGACCTCGGCAACGTCGTGGTACAGGTGAAGGTCGACGTACCGGGTCTTCCCCACCGTTTCGTCGAGCGGAATCATCGACACGTCCGTGCCGCGAAGGACCGCCATCTTGCCCCAGTCGGAGTTGTGAACCGCATCGATCGCAGCGATGCCGTAGCGGGTCGACAGCACCCTGTCGAAAGCGCCCGGTGTACCGCCTCGTTGCACGTGACCGAGCAGGACGACTCGGGTCTCCAAGCCGGTACGCGCCTCGATTGCGTGGGCGATGGTGTCGGCAATGCCTCCCAGCCGCACATGGCCGAACCTGTCGTAGATCTTCTCTCGCGTGGGCATCGTGTCTTCGCGCGGTTCTGCCCCCTCGGCGACGACGACAATGGATGCATAACGACCGCGCTCGTGCCGTCGGTGCAGCAGTTCGCAGATGTGGTCGATGTCGAACGGTTCCTCCGGAATCAGGATCGCCGTCGCGCCGCCGGCAATTCCCGCGTAGGTGGCAATCCAACCACTGTTTCGGCCCATCACTTCGACGATCATCACCCTGTCGTGGCTTTCGGCGGTGGTGTGCAAACGATCGATGGCGTCCGTGGCGATCTGCACGGCCGTGGTGAATCCGAACGTCATATCGGTTCCGACGATGTCGTTGTCGATCGTCTTCGGAACGCCGACGATCGGAAGGTCGAGGTCATGGAAGAGCTTGCACGCGACGGTCAACGAGCCGTTGCCGCCGATCACCACGAGGCCGTCGATCCCCATGTCGCGAAATGTCGCCGCGACCTGCTCGGGACCATTCGGATCGTCGTACGGGCTTCCCCGTCGGGTACCCAGCAGGGTGCCACCTTTGGGCAGCATGCCGCGCAGCGAACGCACGTCGAGCGGCATCGTCCGGCGCTCGCGTACACCGTCCCAGGCGTCCAGAAAGCCGATCAACTCGTCGCCATAGTTGAGCTCGCCCTTGCGGACGATCGCCCGGATGACCGCGTTGAGTCCTGGGCAATCACCGCCACCTGTCAAAATGCCGACACGCACGTGTGCACACGTTAGGGCACGCCGGACGAAAAGAAGGAGACCCAGTTGGCTTGGGACGCAAACCGGCCGGTGCCGTGGCGGCGACTGATACGCGAAGCGAGCATTTTCGTCGTGGTCGGCGTGGTGGCAATCTGGGTCTTCGCCAAGGAACTGAAGCCGAGCACCTTCTTCGGACTCGTCCTCGGGATGGTGTTCTACGTCGGCTTCGTTGCCGTGTTGTCGAAGTTCGGTTATCAACGCCAGTCGCTACGCGAGGCTCGCGATCGCCGTCGCGCCATCGTCGCCGCGCCGACACCCGAGACCGCCGCAGGGCGGCCGCGACCTGCACCGACGCGACGAACCAGCACCGGGCCATCGCAACGCCCCAACCGTTCCACCAAGAAGCGACGCCGCTGACTACGGTGACGCCAATGGCAGATGAACGTCGTCATTGTGTGATCGCGATCGACGCGGGCACGACTGGCGTGCGCAGCCGGGCGATCTTCGCCGATGGCGGCGAGGCGACAGCGGCGTACAAGGAGTTCGCCCAGATCTATCCGGAGCCGGGCTGGGTCGAACACGACGTCGAGGAGATCTGGGACGTGGCCCGTTCGACCCTCTCTGACGTCGTCGACAGCGTGGGGAAAGATGCTGTCGCGGCCATCGGCATCACCAATCAACGCGAGACGGTCGTCGCATGGAACCGGAGAACCGGCAAGCCGTACGGCACAGCGATCGTCTGGCAGGACCGCCGCACCGCGGACCGCTGCGACGCTCTTCGCGAGAGCGGGCATCTTCCGCTGGTGCGCAACACGACCGGCCTCGTGCTTGATCCGTACTTCTCTGCCTCGAAGTTCGAATGGCTGCTGACCAACCGCGACATCCCGGTCGACGACGACCTCGCGCTCGGCACGATCGACTCGTGGCTGATCTGGAACCTCACCGGAGGCGAGGTGCACGCCACCGACGTCACCAACGCAAGCCGTACCATGCTGTTCGACATTCGCACGTTGCAGTGGTCGCCTGCGCTGTGCGACCTGTTCGGCGTCCCGATGTCGGCGCTCCCTGACGTGCGGCCGTCGAGTGGTCGGTTCGGCCTCACCAGCGAGGTGTCGCAGTGCCCGGGCGGCATTCCGATCTCAGGTGTCGCAGGCGATCAGCAAGCGGCCCTCTTCGGGCAGGCTTGCTTCACGCCCGGGATGGCCAAGAACACGTACGGCACCGGCAGCTTCGTGCTGTTGAATGTCGGGCCGATCTGCCCGCCACCGACCGAGGGGATGCTGACCACGGTGGCCTGGCAGCTGTCGGACGGGACGGTGGCGTACGCGCTGGAGGGCGCGATCTTCGTGACCGGCGCAGCGGTGCAATGGCTCCGCGACGGGCTCGCGGTGATCCAATCCGCATCCGAGATCGGCCCCCTCGCTGCCAGCACGCCCGACAGTGGCGGCGTGTACATCGTTCCGGCCTTCGCCGGTCTCGGCAGCCCATGGTGGGACCCCTACGCGCGGGGCACGATCGTCGGCATCACGCGCGGTACGTCGAAGGCCCACCTGGCCCGCGCCGTCATCGAGGCGATGGCATACCAGACGCGCGACGCAGTCGAGGCCATGACCGCAGCCAGTGGCACCCAACTCGCCGCGCTCCGAGTTGATGGCGGCGCGTCCGTGATGGACCTGTTGTTGCAGATGCAATCGGACCAACTCGGTGTGATGGTGCAACGCCCGATCGATCAGGAGACGACAGCGCTCGGCGCCGCCTACCTGGCGGGCTTGGCGGAGAATGTCTGGCCGTCGCTGGACGCAATAACCGAGCGTTGGCAGATCGACGCCACGTTCCATCCCGAACCGGATCGCACCTTCACCGATCTCGGGCACGCCAGCTGGCTCCGCGCGGTAGAGAGATCCCGCGGCTGGGTCGGCGCTTCGTGAAACGCGGCGCGATCGTTGCCGTCGGGACATGCGTCGCAGTGATGTTCGCATCGGTCGCCTCGGCGCTGCCCGATGTCGGTGGTCCAGCGGGCGCCGGCGCGCCCGCCAGCCGCGGCACGATGGTGCAGGTCACGCCGACATTTCCTCCCCCTGTGCCCCGAGTGCTGTGGATCGGTGATTCTTCGCTCGAGGGGATCAAGTTCTACTCGCATGCATTCGATGCGATCGGCGGAATGACGTACGTCTTCGACGCCGAGTCGTGCAGGCGGCTCGTTCGAGCCGTCGTGCCACAGCCAGGCCGGCTTCACGCCGAACACCGCGCTGGAGGCAATCCAGGGAGCACCGGGCTCGTTCGACGGGGTGGTCATCGGCACGGGTTACAACGAGGGCAGCATCGGCTTCGCCCAGAACTTCGACCTGATCGTGTCGGCGGCGCGAGCCAAGGGCGCCGTACGGATCGTCTGGATGAACTATCGCCTGCGCGATGGCTTGACCCGGGGCGGCACCGACAACAACGGGTCGTATGTCTCCAACAACGCGACGCTCCAACAACTTGCGGCCAGCGGCGCGTACCCGGACGTGTTCATCGCCAATTGGCGCGACTACAGCGCACCGGTGCGCTCATGGTTCGTCGCCGACGGCATCCACTATCAACCCACCGGGGCGCTCGGTGCGGCCGACTACATCTCGCGGTGGATCACCCATCTGTTCCTGGAGCCGTGCCCGAAGCCCATGACCGTCGGTGGCCCGATCGACAATCCCTGTACGTCGCCCGACGGGCAATCCCCGCCCGACGTACGCGCCCTCTACGGCTGACCGCACCATGTGGGTCAGCCGAGTTTTGGGAGGCCCTTTTGAGGTTGCGGATCCCTTGGGCGATGCGGCGCTCGTTCTCGATCAGTGCGAACCTGGCGAACCCCTCGCCACCAGGGCCGAAACCGACACCCGGAGACAACGCGACTTCGCATTCGCGCACGACGTGCGAGCAGAACTCAACCGAATCCATCTCCGCGTATGCCTCGGGGATCGGCGCCCAGACGAACATCGAGCCCTTCGGCTTGGGGATGTCCCAACCGATGCGACCGAGACCGTCGATCGAGCGCGTCGCGCCGGCTTTGATAGATCGAACAGACCTCGGCCGGATAGTCGGCGGCCTCGTTCATCGCGACCGTTGCGGCAATCTGCACCGGCTGGAAGACGCCGTAGTCGAGGTAGCTCTTCAACTTGACCAAGGCCTGGACGACCTCGCGATTGCCGACCAGGAACGCGCAGCGCCAGCCGGCCATCGAGAAGCTCTTCGTCATCGAGTACAGCTCCACGGCGCATTCCTTGGCACCCTCGGCCTGCAGGATGCTCGGCGGCTTGTAGCCGTCGAAGCCGACGTCGGCATAGGCGAAGTCGTGGACGACGATCATCTCGCGCTCGCGACAGAAGTCGACCACCTTCTGCATGAAGTCGAGGTCGACCACCGCGCCGGTGGGATTGTGCGGGAACGAGATCACCAGCACTCGCGGCTTGGGCCAGCCGATGTCGTAGGCGGTCGTCAAGCTGTCGAAGAAGTCGCCGGTGAAGTCGCCCTGCACCCGAGGATCGGCGAGATGGCGCATCGGCACCTGGCGCAGGTCGGCGCCGGCGAACAGTGGGCCGTAGATGTGGATCGGATAGCTGGGGCTCGGCACGATCGCGGCGTCGCCGCGGTCGAGCAGCACCCACATCAGGTGGCTGAAGCCCTCCTTCGAACCGATGGTGTTGGTGATCTCCAACTCGGGGTCCAGTTGCACACCCCAATTCCGCTCGTACAGCGCACAGGCCGCCTCGCGCAGCTTCGGCAGGCCTCGGCTGACCGAGTAGCGGTGGTTGCGGGCGATGTGCGCAGCCTCGGTGAGCTTGTCGACGGCGATCTGGGGCGAGGGGATGTCGGGGTTGCCGAACCCGAGGTCGATCACATCGACCCCTGCTCGCCGTGCCTCGATCTTCAAGTTGTTGATGATCGTGAACACATATGGCGGCAGGTTGGTGATTCGGCGGAACTCCATAGAGGATCTCACGCTACTTCCTGCGATCCGGCCACCGACGGCAGATATGCGAGCATGGCGCCATGGCCCTCAGTCCGCTCCCCGACGACTGCATCCACGTCGTGATCGAAATCCCGCGTGGCAGCCGGAACAAGTACGAGATCGACCACGACACGGGACGCGTGTTTCTCGACCGGCGATTGTTCACGGCCACGACCTATCCGGCCGACTACGGCTACATCCCCAACACCAAAGGCGGCGACGGCGACGCGCTCGACGCACTGGTGCTGCTCGAGGACGCTGTGTTTCCCGGAGTCTGGGTGGCGGCCCGTCCGGTCGGGGTGCTGTACATGCACGACGAGGCCGGTGAGGACGCCAAGATCCTGTGCGTCCCGCCGAAGGAACCACGGTGGCAGGACGTACACGACCTCTCCGACCTCACGCCGCAATTGGTCAGCGAGATCCAGCACTTCTTCGAGGTGTACAAGGCGTTGGAGCCCGGCAAGGAATCGTCGTCGGCGGGGATCGCCGGGAAAGAAGCCGCGTGGCGCGAGATCCGCGACGCACGCGCCAGCTACACACCGCACTCCTGATCCACCGTCGCCAACGTGCTGCGTTTCATCTCCAAACGAACTCGTTCGTCCGGCACCGCCGGTTGGGTTGCGGTGGCCGCGATCGTTGCCCTCGGTTCGGCGTGCCTGGCAGGATCGCCCCTCTATCTCTCGTCCGTGGCCACCGCCGCGGTCCACAGCGAACTGAGCCACATCTGCCTTGCCGACGTCAGTCTGCAGATCCCGATCGGTGGTGCCCAGCCCGACAGGATCTCGAGCCTCGAGGAACTGGCCTCCGAGTTCAGCCAGCACACCGAGCCCAGCGTGCTCACACGAATTGCTCCAGGCGTGCTGGTCGACAACGGTGTCGCCAGGCACCCGGCCGTTCCGAACGAATCTCATCTACCGTGACGATCAGGAGCAGAACCTTCTCCGGCCTGTGAAACCTCTGGAAGCCGACGATCAGGTGCTGGCTCCGGAGTGGATGAGCCCGCCGCGCGGCACCAAGCCCGGAGATGACCTGACCCTGTTCACCGCAGGACGGCAGCGGGCGACGTCGACTTCCAGCAGGTGTTCCACGTCATCGACACGTATCCGCTGGTTCCCACCCGCCCCGAGTCCTCGTACTGGTGCGGGCTTCGCTCGTACTTCCGGTCCGCGGGCAGCGATCCTGCCGATCCACCGACACCGGCACTGCTGATGACCTCGCGGGCAGTGCGCGCTGCCGCGGTGTTCAGGATCGCCGTGTGGGAGCTGCGCCCGAAGATCTCAGGTCTCAGCCGGCACGATGCCGCCGTTCTGGCCGACCACTTCGACGAGGTCGCCGGCGCCGCAAACCGCCTTGTCGACGTCAACGAAACCATGCGCAACTGGACCATCACCGACGGCGCGCCGTTGCGCCTCGTCGTCCAACACGCTGAGGCCTCCACCGCCGTCGTTGCCGGGACGATGGCACCGGTGCGCCTGGTCGCGCTGTTGTCGTCGCTCGCGCTGCTCGCCGCGGCGACGGCACTACTGGCTCGCGAGCGCCAGCGCGAGTTGCGCTTGCGACTCTTGAAGGGACAATCCCCGCGGTCGCTTGGTTTGCGTGTGGCGCGAAGTGCAGCGGGTGCAGTGGTCGTCGGCACGCTGGTCGGCGGATCGTTGGCGGTGCTGGCGGTTCGCTATCTCGGCCCGGCGACCGAATTCGAAGCGGCGGCAGTGCGGTCAGCCGTTGTCTACACGCTCATCGGGTCGGCTGCGGCGCTCGTCGTCATCGCCCTCGTTGCCGCAGCAAGAGCCAGGACGTTTGTCGACGGCCGGCTGCACCACCGATCGTGGGTTCGGTTCGTTCCGTGGGAACTGATCCCGGTGGCGGCCGCGATCGCATCGTTCGCCCGGCTCGACCGGATCGGTGGAATCCAACAGATCGGTGCCAAGGCGGCCAATGCAGATTTCTGGGCGCAATGCTTCCCGCTGTTGGCCATCATCACGCCTCTCGCCCTTCTGGCACGACCGACAATCGCCCTGCTTCGTCATTGGCGTCTTGCCGGGAAGCGGTGCTCCCCCGCCGTCACGGCCGGCCTCCGGCGCTCGTTGGCAGAACCCGGCGTGACCACAGCGGTGATGCTCGCGACAGCGCTTGCGGCCGGGTCGTTCACGGTTGCCCGACTACTGACCGACAGCACGTCCGTGCTGCTCGCGGAGAAGGCGGCCGTTTTCCTCGGAAGCGACCTGACGATGGCGACCCGGGATGTGACCGCACTACCGCCACCGTTCGACGCCACCGGAACCGTGGTCTCCCGGGCACAAGGCCACGCCGGATCGCAGTCCGTCGATCTTCTGGGGGTCGACCGCGCCACGTTCGCACGCGCCGTCCACTGGCGCGACGATGCCTCCGACCGCTCGCTCGACGAACTGATTGCAGCCATCGCCCCGACGGGCTCCGGACCGATACCGGCGATCGTCGTCGGCGGCGACCTACCCGAGACACATATCGACAGTCTCGTCCGGCGGCCGATGGATGTCGATCCCGTCGCGACCGCCCGATGGTTCCCCGGGTTCAGAAACGGGGCGATCCTGGTGGTCATCGATCGGGACTCACTCGAATCGTCCGGGTTCTCACCAGCATCCGAGATTCTGCTGCGTGATCCGCCGCCCGACGCGTTCGCCCGGCTCTCGGACGCCGGACTCCTGGTGCGAAACCCCAATGACCCGTCGCTGGTGTTCAACGTCACCAGTTTCCTCACCGTCCGTTGGGCCTACGCAACCCTGTCGATTCTCGCAGTGCTCATCGGGATCGTCGTGCTGCTCGCTCAACTCCTCGTGCTCGACGCTCGACGCCAGATGCGCCAAGCCGCCCACGTCTTGACGAGACGCATGGGACTGACCTCGCGCGGCGAGGCCGTCGGCTTGGTGGCAGAACTCGGCCCTGCTCTGGCCGTGGGCGCCGCACTTGGAGTGCTGATCGGCTGGCTGGTCACCCGCATCTCGATCGCTCGGCTCGACTCGTTGCGACACCTCGCGCCTCCCGCTCGCGTCGTCGCTCACGTTGCAGCAGGTATCCCAGTGCTGGTCGGCGTTCTCGGCTCGCTCGCCGTGCTGGTGACCGTCGGGCTCGTCATGATCAGGCGGACTCGGGCGATGGAGGTGATGCGTGGAACCGCATGACAGGATCGTCATCTCGCTCGGCGAGCGGAGACTCGCCGCCGAGATCCGCGGCGCGGTGCGCCGCTTCCCGGTGGAGGGCGACGTTGTGACCGCGCTCGATCATGTCGACCTCGACATCCCGATGGGCCAGATGACCATCGTCGCCGGACCGTCAGGCTCCGGGAAGTCGACTCTCTTGAGCCTGATCGCGTGCATGCAGCGAGCCGACGAGGGCGTGGTGATGGTCGGCGATACGGATGTTCTGACCCTCGGTCGACGTGATCGGCGTGAGCTGCGACGCGACCGGCTGGGGATCGTCCTCCCGCAGCCGAGCGAGAACCTGCTCGAACAATTCGATGCCGTAGGCAACGTGCGTTGGGCTGCCGATCAGCGCAAGGGTCGACCATCGGCTGTGTCGTCGGCCGATCTCGGAGCGTTGCTCGAATCGGTTGGTCTCGCCGCGGCCAGCACCCGGCGAGTCCGCGAGCTGTCGGGCGGCGAGCAACAGCGACTGGCCGTTGCGTGCGCGCTCGCGGGTGAGCCGGAACTGGTCATCCTCGACGAGCCGACCGCCTCGCTGGACCGGGTCAACGCTCAGGTGCTGGTCGACGTGCTGGCTGGTGTCGCGGCCAGGGGCGCAACGATGGTGATCGCTACACACGATCCGATGGTGATCGAGAGCGGTGCCGTTGTGGCCGAGCTCGATCACGGCAGGAGGGTTCGATGAACGTCGCCGCGACGGCGGTGGCCGAGGCGAGGGATCTCGCCAAACAGTGGGCCGACGGCGCCGGCCTGAAACCGTTCTCGTTCACCCTGTCCACCAGCGAGTTGGTCGTGGTCCGTGGCCGATCAGGCAGCGGCAAGTCCACGCTGCTGGCGTTGCTCGCCGGTTGGATCGATCCTGATGGCGGCCGACTGGAACGCCTCGGACCGTGGGGTGCGGCGCACGTCGAACAGACCTGGAAGGGCACCGCCATCCTGCCCCAGGTGATCGCAGCGATCGCCGAACTGACCATGACCGAGAACGTGGCGCTGCCCTTGCGGTTGTCGGGTTCCACACGAGACATTGCAGACGAGCGTGCGCGGGCAGTCCTGCAGCAGTTGGGCCTCGGCGACGAAGTCGACCGTGCGGCTTCGGACACCTCGCTGGGCCAACAGCAGCGCATGGCGCTGGCGCGAGCCGCAGTGATCGATCCGATCGTGCTGTTGGCCGACGAGCCAACCAGCCATCAAGACGCGGGCCACATTGCCACTGTCCTCGAGCTGCTTCGGGCGATGGTCACCGCCGGATCGTGCATCGTGGTGGCCAGCCACGACCACGCGGTCGCCGACGTCGCGGATCGCATTCTCGACCTCGACCGCTGATCGACGTTGTCAGCTCGCCGTGGCGATCAGCACGAGGCCACCCGCCAGCACGACCAGGCCCATTCCGATCTGGATCAACCGAAAGCGTTTCGACGGGATGCCTTGATAGCCGCGTGTCGAGAACCGCTGTGGGCCGATCCCTACGTTCCGCGCCGCTGTCGACCCCGGCAGTGCACCCCTCGACCCGATCATCGCGAAGCCGACCAGGACCAGAATCAGGCCGACGGCGATCATCGGGGCCTACAAGAGGTCTGCAATCGGGCCGACGCCTCCGTCGCCTGCCTGCGGAACGAGATGCGGTAGTCGCGGAGGACATCGGTGGCGATGTTGAAGGTCGCCGTGCCTCGAACCCGGACTCGCACAGAGATGCGACCGCACGGTCCGGAGGCAATCGGGACGAGTGCGATCTCGACATGCATCCGTCCTCGGGACGAGCCCGGGTCAGGAGTTCCGATGACTGGCGAATCGTCATGCTCAAACCTACGCACGCACAGCCATAGCAGTCTAGTGGCCATACGCGGAAGTGCGAGAATCGTCCGGTGGAGTGTTTGACGTGACCACGTGGGGCCCTCAAACACTCCACCGGGCTTGGGGGATCTTCAGCCGATCTCGTCGCAGCGGACGGGACGGCCTTCGCGGTACGACTTCCATGCCGCCAGCCCGATCACCAGCGGGGCACGGCCATCGTTGGCAGACACCGGTGAGTCGCCGCCGTTGGCGACGTAGGCGACGAACGATTTCCACTCCTCGACGTAACTCGGGATGTAACGGTCGAGGAAGAAGTACGGGATGGTCGAGCCAACAGTGCCCGCAGCGGAGCGGCGCATGCCGGTGTGCGTCAACGGGTTCTCCGACGCGGCCAGGCCACCCGAGCCGAATGCCTCGACGCGCTGGTCGTATCCGTAGACGGCCTGTCGGCTGTTGTCGATCGTCGTGATGCAGTCGTTCTCGTGTCGCAGCATCACGACGGCGGTATCGAGGTCGCCAGCCGCTCCAATAGCCGGGTCGATGCGCACCGCACCCTGGGCATACACCTCGACCACTTCGCTGCCGGTGACGAACCGGGCCATGTCGAAGTCGTGGATCATCATGTCGAGGAAGATGCCGCCGGAGACCTCGATGTACGGGATCGGCGGCGGTGCAGGATCGCGACTGGTGATGCGCACCATGTGAAGGTCGCCGACCGAGCCGTCGATCACAGCCGCACGCACCGAGGCGTGGGCGGCGTCGAAGCGGCGATTGAAGCCGACCTGAAACGGCACGCCGCTGGCCGTGATCACAGCGAGCGCCTCGTCGACCTTGCCGAGGTCGAGCGAGATCGGCTTCTCGCAGAAGATGGCCTTGCCGGCGTTGGCCGAGGCGATCATGAACGGTACGTGTGTGTCGGTGCTGCTGCAGATCGCTACGGCATCGACATCGGCCGACGCGAGCACGGCATCGACGTCGGTCGTGTGCGGCACATCGAACTGTTCGCCGACGGCGGCCGCGGCGTCCGCGTTGATGTCTTGCACCATTGTCACCGAGGCCCCGGGCACCTGGCGCGCCAGCAGTTCGACGTGCATCTGGCCGATTCGGCCGACGCCGAGCACTGCGATTCTGAGTGTCACTGGGGTGTCTCCTGGAGTGAGGGTTTCGGTGCGTCACCGGCGCCGAGAACGGACTGGTCGTAGTCGACGATGTTGCCGGTCAGCATTCCTGACTCGTCGGAGAGGTAGAACGCGACCACCTTGGCAACTTCCGGTGGCTTGATCAGACGACCCATCGGCTGCCCGACCTCGGCGCTGTTCGAGCCAGCCATCGGTTGCGTCGTGGAACTTGCGCTGCGTCGCGTCCTCTGACTCGGTGTCCATCCAGCCGGGGCTCACCAAGTTGACGCGGACCTTGTGGCGCATCAACGAGAACGCCAGGTTGCGGGTCATCGTCTCGAGCGCACCCTTGGAGACGCAGTAGCTGAGGATGAAGGGCTGACCACCGTGGCCGCTGGTCGAGCCGATCGTGACGCACGATCCGGCAACGCCTTCGCGGCGCATGACTTCCGCGGCAGCCTGGATCAGGAAGAGCGGCGCTCGCGTGTTGACGGCGATCATCTGCTCGAAGCCCTCAGGACTGGCGGTCCACACGTTGTCGCGCCACGTCGCTGCTGCGACGCTGACGACGCCGTGAACGACGCCGAACTCCTTGTCGGCGGCATCGATCACGCGCACGTGGCGCGGCGACGTCTTCCATGTCGGCCTCGACGAACGACGTCGGCGTACCGAGGTCGGTCAGCTCCTTTGCCAACGCCGCGCCCGGTCGACGCTTCGTCCGGCTATCACCAATCCCGCCGCGCCGTCGGCAACGACTTGTCGGGCGATCGCCTCACCCAGGCCCTGCGTGCCGCCGCTGACGACGATCACCTTGCCATCCAGCTTTCCCGTCATGTTCCGATCCTCTGCTGTTGGAGTCCACTGACCATTGCGGCCTCGTGCGGCCTGTACCTGCGGGCGGTCGCTGACCTCCGGTACGCCGACCTCCCAGAACGCGCCGCCACCTGTCCACGAGTAGGCGTCGGTCTGGAGGGCGATCACCGTCGTGCGGTCGTTGTGCCGCGCCCGCCGGAGGGCGCCCTCCAGCTCGTGCACCGTGGCAACGCGCTCGCTGTCGCAACCCATCGAGGCGGCGTGGGCGGCGAAGTCGACGTAGACGAGTTCGCGATGGCGGGCATCAGCAATGAGGTTGTTGAACGGCTCACCGCCCTGGTTGACCTGCAGCCGGTTGATGACGGCGAAGCCGCCGTTGTCGCAGACGATCACGATCAGCTTGTGCCCCGACAGCACCGAGCTGTACAGGTCGCTGTTCATCATCATGTACGAGCCGTCGCCGACGAACGTGATGACCTCGTCGTTCGGGGCGGGCCATCTTGGCGCCCCACGCGCCGGAGATCTCGTAGCCCATGCAGGAGAACCCGTACTCGCAGTCGAAGTCGCCGACCTCCTTGGCGCGCCAACCATTGATCAGCTCGCCCGGGAATCCCCCGGCAGCGGCGAACACGTAGTCGCGCGGGCTGTTGAGCCCGGTCGACGGCGCCGATCACCTGCGCGTAGGTGGGCCGTCCGCTCTCGCTCACAGCGGAGGGATCGGCAAGGCCGATCGATGTACGCGTGGTAGTCGGCGGTCACGTTCTTGGCAGCGCATCGCCCACGTCTTCGTCGGCCACCCAGCCGGTCAACCGTTCGTCCATCTCGCGCAGGCCTTCACGGGCATCGCCGACCACCGGCAGCGAGCGGTGCTTCACCGCGTCGAACACGGCCGCGTTGAGCCCGATCATCTGCGCATCGCGGGCGAAGGCGGTCCATGAGCCGGTCGTGAAGTCCTGCAGTCGAGTGCCGACCGCCAGGATCACGTCCGCGGCGCCGGCAAGGTCGTTGGCGCTCGTGCATCCGGTCGCACCGACGGGACCGGCATTGAACGGATGGATCGCCGGAAGCGACGTGCGGCCCGCCGTGGTCTCCACCACCGGCACGCCGTGCGCCTCGGCGAATGCGGCCAGCTCGGCGCTGGCGTTCGAGTAGTGCACTCCCCCGCCGGCGATGATCAACGGTCGCTTCGCCGACCGCAGTGACGCAACCGCTCGCTCCAACTGCCCGATGTCGGGTCGTGGCCGAGCAATGTGGTGAACGGTGGTCGCGAAGAACTCGTCGGGGAAGTCGAATGCCTCGGCCTGCACGTCTTGCGGAAGTGCGATCACCGCCGGGCCACAATCGGCCGGGTCGAGCATCACCGCGACTGCGTGCGGCAAGGAGTGGATGATCTGTTCGGGGCGCATGATCCGGTCCCAATAGCGGCTGACGGACTTGAACGCATCGTTGACCGTGACGGTCGGATCGCCGAAGTGCTCGACCTGCTGCAGCACCGGGTCGGGCAAGCGGCTGGCGAACGTGTCGCCGACGAGGAACAGCGCCGGGAGCCGGTTGGCATGCGCCACGCCAGCAGCCGTCACCATGTTGAGCGCGCCTGGCCCGACGGACGACGTGGCGATCATGATCTGGCGACGGCGTACGGCTTTGGCATAGCCGACCGCGGCAAGGCCCATGCCTTGCTCGTTCTGGCCTCGCCATGTCGGCAACGCGTCACCGGCTTCCTGCAAGGCCAACCCGAGGCTGGTCACGTTGCCGTGGCCGAAGATCGCAAAGACTCCGGGGAACAACGGGACCTCGACGTCGTCGATCACTGTCCGCTGGGCAATCAGGTAGCGCACGATGGCTGCAGCCGTCGTCAAGCGAGTGGTGCTCATCATTCCTCCCTCAGTGAGACGACGTCTTCCCAACGTCCGCTCTCCCAACTCCGCAGGACGGCGTCCTGCACCGACACGAAGGCGAGTGCCTCGGTGAAGCCCGGTGTGTGTTGACGACCCGCCGCTACCGACTGCAGGAACTCGTGGTCTTCGATGCAGATCAGGTCCTCGAAGCCGATGCTGTTTGCGCTGCCCGGTACGAAGTTGCCGTGCGGCGGGAATCGGTCGCCGCCGTACACCGTCGTGAAACCGGTGTGCTTGTGCTCCGCGGCGATGTACACCCGCAGCTCGTTCATCTTCTCGAAGTTCCAGGCGATCGAACCTTTGGTGCCGTACACCTCGAAGCTGTTCTGGCTCTCGGGCCCGACCATCGATCGGCAGGCCTCGAACGTGCCGCGGGCACCGTTCTCGAACACGCACATCAGGCCGATGTAGTCCTCGTTGGTCACCTCGCCTGTCGGGTCGCCCGCCTTGCCACGGTCGTAGTGGGTTCCACCACCGGTCGGCAGCGGACGTTGCTTGATGAACGTCTCTCCCGTGCCGAAGACCCTGGCAATGCCGCCGACGAGGTAGTGGCCGAGGTCCACCGAATGGCTGAGGATGTCGGTGCTGACACCGTGACCGGCTTGGTCGACGAGGAACCGCCACGACAGCAGTCCCATTGGGTCGCTGCCGTACATCGAGAAGAACCGCCCGTAGTAGTTGGTGATCTCGCCGAGCTCGCCGCTGTCGATCAGCTGCTTGGCGTATTGCACGAGCGGTGCCCATCGGTAGTTGTAGCCGACTCCGGTGATCACGCCAGCGTGGCGCGCCACTCGCTCGGCGACGACCGTCTGCGGTGGCGTGCCGCCGACGGGCTTCTCGCAGAAGATCTGCTTGCCGGCGGCCGCGGCGGCCGCGACCATCTCGACGTGCAGCATGTTGGGCGAGGTGACGAACACGACGTCGACATCTGGAGCGTCGACAACCTCGTGCCAGTCGGTGACTGCGCGCTGGAATCCGAACGATCGAACGGCGTCGTCGCGCCGCGCCTCGACGGTGTCGCTGACGACGACGAGTTCGGGTTCGTAGGCTCGGTCGAGAAAGTAGCTCGGTGCGCGCCGGCAGCCGCGGCTGTGGGCCTGGCCCATCCAGCCGAACCCGATCACACCGATTCGAAGTGTCTTGCTCACGCGGTACGTCCATCCTTCGTCGTCATCGGGCACCGTGGATCGGTGGCCATATCGGCCCAGGTGTCGCGGACCCAGTGGTGGGTCGGGTCGTCGCAGAACGCCATCGACCGTTCGCCGCCCGGCCCGGCGAGCACATTGAGGTAGTACATCGGGTATCCGGGCGCTGCGATGCACGGCCCGTGATAACCGCGCGGAACACAGAACACATCGCCGTCGTGGATGACGACGTTGAGGTCGATCGATCCATCAGGCGTGTACGTGCGGTGCATCCCGAAGCCAGTTGTCGAGTAGTCGCTGCTGCCGGCCACGCCGATCCGGAAGTAGTAGATCTCTTCGTTGTTCACCGGGCATTCCGGGGAATCGTCGTGGCGATGCGGCGGGTAGCTCGACCAGTTGCCATCGGGCGTGATCAGTTCGACACACATCAGCTTGTCGGCATGCGGCCAGGCCTCCGGGCTCATGAAGTTGTTGACCTGCCGAGTCGCCGGACCCGAACCGCGAAGCTCGACCGCGACATCGTCGGCCGAGCCGTAGCGAGCAGAGAGCCGACGATCGCATCGGGCCGTTGCTATTGCCACATCGCCACCGCCGGCGGCCGTCATCGCGACGTTCGCCCGCGACGGCGCGTACGCGAAGTCGGTGACGCGGTCGAACACCGAGATGCGACCATCGAGGTGAAAGTGCTCGCCGTCGATCGTCACATCGACATCAATCGCAGACAGTGGGAGCACGACGCCTTCACTGTCGCCCAAGTCGATAGAGCGCTCTACTCCTGCTGCCAAAGAAATCACGATGATGCCCGAATACGTCCACCCGGCATCGTCGGGCGTCAGTGAGACGGCGAGGTCGCCGTCGACCAAGGTGCCGACAGGGTGATGAAGTGTCTGGCTCATTGCCTGTCCTTTGCTGCCTGCTGCACCAGATCTGCGGCGCGCGCGATACGGCTCCCGCAACGTCACCGTCGGCGGGGTACAACAGCGATCTGCCGATCACGAGTCCACGTACTGTCGGTTGATGTAGTGCAGCCTCCCACAGCGCGAAGGTTGCCTCCGGATCGGGGCCTGGAGCACCGCCGAGCAGCAGCAATGGCTGTGTCGTGACTTTGGCGACCGTGGCAATGTCGGCCGTTGCCTGGATCTTCAGCCAGGTGTACGCACTCGAGCCGCCGAGCGCCGCGCTGACGCCAACTGCCTTCACGAGAGCCAACGGGTCGGTGTCCCACACCGCTTCGCCCTTGTCGTTCTTGGTGTACGGAATCGGCTCGACCATCGCCATCATGTGCGCGTCGTTGAGCTGTTGTACCGCCTTCGCGGCGCCCGCCAAGGTCGGGACGGTGCCAGCGTCGTGATAGTCGATGCGCAACAGCAACTTGCCGGCGTCGAGGTTTGCAGACCGAAGATGCGCCGTGTCGTAGGCGGTGAATCGATCGTCCATCGTCCAACTGGCCCCGGCGAGACCGCCTCGGTTCATCGTGCCGACGGCAACCTTGTCGTGCAATGCGTCGAGCAGTGCCAGATCGTCGATGATCTCCGCGCTGCCAAGGACCCCATCGACTCGCGGATGTTCGAGTGCTGTCAGCAAACGATCGAGCATCGAGCGCCGATCGGCCATGGCCAACGGGTCGTCGTAGAGACCGACCATGGCGCGAGCAGTGTGGTCGGCAGCAACGATGAACAGCATTCCGTCCTGCGTCAACGTGTCGCGCCGCCGCCGTGCAGCGAGCGCTTCGGCGATCCGGTGTGGCGCGCTGACACGAGTCTCGGTCAACGAGGCGAACGTCTTGTCATCCAGCGACACGACGGTCCTCCAGCGCTTCTTCGACTTCGGCGAGCGTAGGCATTGCATCGGAGCACAACAGGCGTGACGCCACGATTGCACCAGCGACATTGCAGTACTCGACGATTCGAACCGGTTCCCACCCCGACAGCAATCCGTGCACCAGCATCCCGCCGAAGGCATCGCCTGCACCGAGACCCGACACCACCTTCACGAAATGCGGCGGCACGATCGTCGTACCGGCCGACGTCGCCACCATCACACCCTCGCCGCCCATCTTGACGATGGCCAACTCCACGCCTCGATCGAGCAATCGCTGTGCTGCCTCTGCGGGTTCGGCCGAGCCCGACAGCAACCTCGCACTCGGTGCGGTTGCCGACAGCAACCGTCACGTGGTCGAGGACAGGGCTGAGGTCGGAGGTCGCGGCCTCGTCGATCCGGCCAGAAGTTGGCTCGATAGTCGATGTCGAAGACGACGTGAGGGCGACGGCTCCGGATCGACAACAGCTCCCAACACGTCTCGCGGGCCGGCGCATCGCTGAACCATGCGCCGGTCAACCACAGGACGGGGACATCGGCCGCGAGCTGACGATCGATTTCGGACACTTGCAAGGTTTGATCCGGCCCCATCGGGTATCGGTACATCAACAGTTGCGGGTCCTCGGGCGGATCCATGGCGGCAAACGCCAGTGGCGTCGGCATCGATGGATGGATCCCGACATACTGCGTATCGACACCGAACAGGTCCAGCTTGTGCCGCACGTATTGACCGAACGGATCGTCGCCAACTTTGGTGAAGACTGCCGAACGCCGGCCGAGACGCGCTGCCGCTATTGCGACGTTCGTCGCCGAGCCACCGATCGATTTCGTGAACGTCTGTGGGTCGATGAAGCCGGCGCCGGCCTCGTTGGCATACAGATCAACGCAGATACGGCCAACCGTCAGAAGCTCGAGTGAGGTGGCGGGGCCGACGGTCATCGAGTCTCAGCGGATACCGATCTCGTGCTCGAGTTGCTCCAGCTCCGCGCCGCCGGCCATCAGTCGGGTGAGTTCGGTTCGCGAGATCTCGTCCTTGGCGAAGTCGCCGAGACTGTGCCCGCGGTTGAGCACCAAGAACCGATCGCCGACCGGGATCGCGTGGTTCGGGTTGTGGGTGATGAAGATCACGCCGAGACCGCGATCGGCCGCGGCGCGCGTGTACTTCAGCACCACACCGGACTGCTTCACACCGAGCGCCGAGGTCGGCTCGTCGAGGATCAGGACGCGTGCACCGAAGTAGACGGCGCGGGCGATGGCGACCGACTGGCGCTCGCCACCCGACAACGTGCCGACCGGCTGGTCGACGTCGCGGAGGTCGATGCCCATCTTGGCCATCTCCTCCTTCGCCGTCTTCCTCATGAATGCGCTGCGCATGAGGATGCCGGCGCGCATCGGTTCGACCCCGAAGAAGAAGTTGCGCCAGATCGACATCAGCGGCGCCAGGGCCAAGTCCTGGAACACCGCAGCGATGCCTGCGTTGCGGGCGTCGCGGGGCGAGGTGAAGTTCACCGGATTGCCGTACATGGTGTACTCGCCCGAACTCGGCTGGTGCACACCCGAGAGAATCTTGATGAAGGTCGACTTGCCGGCACCGTTGTCGCCGAGCACGCAGGTGACCTTGCCGGCCTCGACCCTGGTGGTGATGTTCTCCAGCGCGGTGACGTTGCCGAAGTACTTGCAGATGTTGCGGAGCTCGAGGAGCGCGTGCTCCCCCTTGTCGGCGGCCGCCAAGGCGTCGTCGGTGAGAGTCATCGTGCCTCCTGGGCCTTCTTGCGAATGTAGTTGTTGACCAGAACGGCGAGCAGCAGCACGCCGCCGAGGAATGCAAAGCGACCGTCGGAGTTCCACCTCGTGGTCTGAACACCGACGACCGACACGGCCATGATCGCCGAGCCGAGCGCAGCGCCGATGACAGACCCGTATCCGCCAGTCAGCAGACACCCACCGACAACGGCGGCGATGATGTACTCGAACTCGAGGCCGGTGCCCTGGTTGGCCTGCACCGTGCCGTAGCGCAAGGCGATCAGCACGCCGGCGAGACAGCCGCAGACCGACACCGTGACGAAGAGCCCGATCTTGACCTGGTTGGCGGGAACGCCAACGGCTCGTGCCGCTTCCTTGTTACCGCCTACGGCGAAGATCCAGTTGCCCCAGTGCGTCTTGACGAGGACGTACGAGCCAACCGCAGCAACGAGCAGCCACCACACGACAGTCTGGCGCAGTACGTTCTGCCCAACGGTTCCGCCTGCCGCCTTGACCGCAGCTGCATGCTCGGGAGTGAGGTTGGACCACACGAGCCGGATGAGCAGCCCCATCAGCGCGGCGAGGCCACCGAAGAATTGCAACCTCCTGCCCAGCCGATCGGCCTTGGCGTCGGCGACGTTGCGCTTCTCCATCAGGAACTCGACCAGGGTGTTGGCGACGATGGCACATGCGCCGATGATCATGGCTGCGAACATGCCGGTTCGGAAGCGCACCGCGCCGGAGTCGGCTCGAATCACGAACGCCAGCACGACGACGGCGGCCGCCACCAACAGCCCGATCAATAGCTGCGCATTCTTGTTGGTCCGGCCCGCCATGCCACGCGCCATCAGCATGAACGTGAGACCGGCGCCGCCGAGCAACAGCATCCCGATGGCCCGCAGGCCTTGCACGGTGGTGAGCTGAAGGAAACAGATCACCATGGCCATGACCAGCAGCCCGGAGTAGAGAGAAAAGAGTGTCATCTTGCCGTAGCCGCCGATGGTCCGCTCGTCCTGCTCCCTCATCTGCGACAAGCCGGCGCTGATTGCCAGTGCCATCCCGAGGAGTCCGGCGACAATCGCGATGACGGGCCGAAGGCCCGAGGATGTCCACGAAAGGACTGGTTGGGTTTGGTTTCGATCGAATGCAATCGGAGTCAGGCACGTCAAGACGACGGCGCCGACGCCGATGAGAAGGAGTCGCTTGGCGTCGCGCGATAGCGGCTCGGAAGCGTCGTCCCTGTTGCGGGTGACCCATCGGGCAAGTGAGGGACCGACGATCGACAGCACCAAACCGGCGCCGGCGATGACGCCGTACAGGGCATTCTGGCTGGTCCCATCGGTCTGCAAGAGGCCGGTGAACCCGACGGTCGCGGCGATGAAGCCGATCGCAGTCAGTACAACTCCACCCCAGTTGATCGAATCACGTCGAATGAACGACTGCTCGAGCAGGCCGTACACGAACGCGGCCCCGCCGGCGATGATGAGCCCGATGAACAGCTTGTCGCGAGCTCCGAACTCGGTGAACTTCCACTCGTGAGCGATCCAGGTCTTGAAGAAGCCGGCACCCTCTTGCTCGGTGATCTGGTCGACCTGAACCTTGCCCACAAGGCGTTTGGAGATCACCAGCATCACACCACGAAGGGTGAAGAACGTGGCGAGCGTGACGATGAAGCTGGGGAGCCCAGTCTTGTTGACCATGTAGCCGTTGAACCAGCCAATCGCTGCGGCCGCCATGAACGCCGAGGCGATCGCCCAACCGATGTTGACACCGTCGCCCATGAAGAAGCGAGAGACCAACCCGATCTGGATGGCGGTGGCGCCGGTCATGACACCCGCCGACAGGTCGAACTCGCCGCCGATCATCAACAGCGCGACAGCGGCGGCCATGATGCCGGTGGGGGCCGCAACGTCGAGCCAGTTGAGCGTGGTATCGGCTTCGCCGAAGGTCTGCCCGTTACCCCAGAAGAACGTCCAGACGATGATCGCCCCGATGAGGGCGCCGATCTCCGGGGAGACGAGCCACCGTTGCATCGGGCCGCGGTGTGAGATCCGCTCGTCGGCCGGGATCGGTGGCGGCTCGGATACTGGCGGTTCCTCGCCGGCTCGAACTTCTGTCGCTGTCATGGGTCCCCCTGGTCCTCAAGAATGCGTGAACGTAAACCTAGTGTGAATGTAGACACGCCGACCGAAGTTGACGGTGCGTCACTGCGGTCGGCGTGAGGTGTGGCGGGCGCCTCGCGGCGCCCGCCACCTCAGTATCTAGTTTGGACTCAGCGGGTTCCGGCGTCGACGAGAGCTGAGACAGCCTCGGCGTTGTCCTTCGTCACGAAGCCAGGACCGGTGTTGATCGGCAGACCGCCACCGAGGGTGTTCTGGTTCGTGGCGGCGAGGAACAACGCAACGACCGAGATGTAACCCTGGAGGTACTGCTGCTGGTCGATGGTGAACAGCACTGTGCCGTCGGCGATGTCCCCCAACAGGTCAGGCGACAGGTCGACAGCACCAACGGTGACCGTGCGACCCAATTCCGCAACTGCTGCTGCTGTGTCGTGGGCGATGACCGGACCGACGGCGAACACCGCGTCGACATCCGGGTTGGCGTCGAGTGCGGCCTTCATGTCGGCCTGCTGCTGGCCAGAGGCATCACCAGACGTCGTGATCGGGTCCAAGAACGTACCCGTGAAGGTGCTCTTGGCGCCATCGCAACGTGCGTCGAGGCCGGTGTTGGTCTGCTCTTGCTTTGCGCACAGCAGGACTTTGGCGCCGGCTTCGTTGAACTTCTCACCAGCGCCCGCGCCGGCCGTGAACTCGTCCTGGCCGATGTGGGTGAATGCGCCGAACTCCTTGTACAGGTTCGAACCCGAGTTGGTGGTGACCAACGGGATGCCGGCGTCGACCGCCGCCGGCGACGGCGTCCTTGACGGCATCGGGATCGGCGAGCGAAACGGCAAGACCGTCGACGCCGTCGGCAACTGCCTGGTTGATCATCGAGGCCTGGGCGGTACCGGTGTTGTTCGAACCCTGGTAATCCACTGTGATGCCCAGCGCCTTACCAGCGTCTTCGGCACCCTTCTGGAACACTGACCAGAAGACGCCACCATCACCGTGTGTAATGACGGCGATCGTGACATCCGAACCGGCCGTCACGTCGACTGTGTCGGCGGACGCGGTGTCGGGTGCAGCGGTATCGGCTGATGCGGTATCGGCGGGTGCAGCGGTTGTCTCTGCTGCCCCATCGGTACCAGCCGGTGCAGCTGTGCTGGATGTGTTGTCGTCACTGCCGCATGCGGTCGCCAACAAGGCGAACGCAGCAAGCGAAGCGAAGACGTAACGGGTCTTCTTCATGTGGTCTCTTTCCCCCTCTAGGAGTGATGGTTTGCACCGGCAGAAGCCGGATTTTCCACTGCCTGGATTACCCAGCCAGCGACTTGAGGTACTCGATGCTCTTTCGAACACCGTGCACCGGACCCTGCCCGAGCGGTGGTTCACCATCGGTCAGGGCTACATCTTGTTCCAATACGTACCATCCGCTGTAACCGGACTGCTCGAGCGTTCGCACCGTAGCAGCGATCGGAGCATCGCCCGAACCCGCCGACGGGAACAGACCATGCTGGATTGCACCCATCCAATCGAACTCTCCAGCACGGAAACGTTGGGCAACCGACTTGTCGACATCTTTGATGTGGACGAGGCCGACGCGGTCGCCGTGCTGCTCGGCGATCGCCACATCGTCGGCGTCGCCGATGAACAGGTGACCGGTGTCGAGGCAGAACAGCGACGGCGAGTTGTCGAGGAATCGTTCGAACTCGTCGGCCGTTTCGATGAGTGTGTTGACGTGAGGATGCACGACCTGGGTGAGGCCGTACTCGGCGACGACCTTCTCAGTCTCGGCCAGACCTTCGAAGAGGTTCGACCACTCCGCCTGATCGAGCGTCGGCCTGTCCCACGATTCCATGCTGGAGATCACCGCCGCGACGAAGTACTGACCGCCCGCGTCGGAGAGCGTCTTTGCAGCCGCATGCGCGGCCTCGAGCGAGCCGGGATGGGACGTGCCATGGTGCAGCACCAGAGGAACGAAACCGCCCAGGATCGACATGCCGGATGCGTCCAACAGGCGGTGCAATTCAGCCGGGTCATCGGGCAGCCAGCCGAGGGCGCCGAGCTCCGTCTTCGTGATGCCGAGTTCGGCCATCTCTCCCAGAATGCGAGCTCGGCGACATTTGCAAACCCCAACCGGGGACCTCGCAGATGCCCCACGAGATGGGTGCTGCGGCAATCCTGTCGATCATTCGGTCCCCTCGTCGTGTTAGAGCGCTCCAACTGTAGACGTCTCAGCGGTGGTGTCAAGTGAACTAGCTTGACCGCGGTGCCAAGCACACGACGAAACAGTGCCCCGACGTTGGAAGACGTGGCCCAGATTGCCGGCGTGTCTCGTGCCTTGGTTTCGCTCGTCATGCGCGAGTCTCCCCGCGTCAGCGACGAATCACGCCAGCGCGTCATGGAGGCCGCGGCCCAACTCGGCTACCGGCCAAACCTCATGGCCAGAAATCTGGCAGCACGCAAGACGATGACGATCGGTGTGTTGCTGAACGACCTGCACAATCCGTGGTTCGCAGAAGTGACCGACGGCATTCATGCGTCGGCGGAGCGACACGGTTACCAACTCATCCTCGCCAGCGGTCGACGCAGCCCGAGGCTCGAGTCGCGCGCTGTCGACACGTTCCTGGCGTCGCGCGTCGACGGTGTGATCGTCGCCGGTTGTCGCATGCCCGTCGCCAGGCTCGAGGCCGTCGCCACCGAGGTGGCGTTGGTCTCGGTCGGACGAGCATTCGCAGCCGCCGACATCGGTACGGTCAACACCGACGACGCCTATGGTGCCCGCCTTGCGGTCGAGCATCTCTACGAACTCGGTCACCGACGCATCGCTCACATCGACGGAGGCAAGGGCGCTGGCGCGGCGCCGCGTCGTACCGGGTATCTACGCACGATGCGGGCGTTCGGACTTGGCGACAGTGCGCAAGTGGTCACCGGTGACTTCACCGAGGAGGCGGGGGCTCACGCAGCCGAACGACTGCTGCGTGGCCCGGTACTGCCGACCGCGATCTTCACCGCCAACGACCTGTCTGCCGTCGGAGCGATCGATGAGATCGAACGCGGCGGCCTGATCGTGCCCGATGATGTCGCCGTCGTCGGATTCGACAACACATCGCTTGCCGCGTTGAATCACATCGGCCTCACCACCATCGATCAACCCCGGCGAGAGATGGGTGCCGCGGCGGCGAAGATGCTGATCGACGCGATCAACGATCGCGGCGAACTGGGCGACATCCTGATGCCGCCGAGCCTCGTCGTGCGCCGCACGACTGCACCCAAGGTCGGTCCGCTCTAGTCCGCGGCGCGGCGGGCGGTGAGTGCGTCTCAGACTCTCCTGCGGAAGACATCGAAGGCGTTCGTGGACCACCACGCCCAGGCGACGAGCACCGGCTGGAACAACAGGCGGTTGCGTCTCGCAGCATCGGAGTTCAAGCCGAACGCATCGTCGCCATCGATGTATTGACTGATGTTGCCCGGGAACACGGCGATGAAGAAGAGACCCACGGCGAGGCCGAGCAGGGATCGACGGCGCCGTACGACGATCAACGCCGAACCGAGCGAGATCTCGACGAGTCCGGACAGGATCACCACCGCGTTCTTGTCGATCCCGACCCAATCGGGCACCTGAGCCTGGAAGTCGTTGCGGGCAAACGTCAGGTGGCCGAGCCCAGCGAAGATGAGTGCTCCACCGAGGACGACCCGTGCGGCGGAGCGGACGCGAGCCGATCGAGTCGTAGTCATTGCTCGTACCGTACGGCGAGTCGCGCGCGGTTGACCAGAAAGTGTTTGGCGTCCGAGGCCCCGTAGCGGGGCGTTCGGTTACTAACGCGCTCCCCCTTCGCACGATTTCCGATCTACCGCAGCTCGGTCATGAGGGCGGCGCCGACGGCGCCGGAACGCTCGCCGAGCGAGGCGAAAACCACCTGAGGATGAGGACGCAAGTCGGCCGCGTACAGCAACTCGGAGAACCACTTCTGGATCGGTCCGAGGTACAAGTCAGCGGATGCCGCGAGCCCTCCGCCGAGAACGAACATCTGTGGATCGAGCAGGTTGGTGAGATTGTTGAGCCCGAGCGCCACCCAGTAGCCGAAACGATCGATGACACCGAGAGCCTCCGCGTCGCCCTCGCGCGCCGCGGCTTGCACGTTCTCCCCACGCACGTTGAACGGATCGCCGCCGGCAAGCTGCAGCACGCGACGAAGGCGCTTGGCGATGGCCGCCTCACGAGCGAGACGGGCGAGGCCACTGCCCGAGGCATAGCGCTCCCAACAGCCTCGACGACCGCAGGGGCACGGCGGCCCGTCCGGATCGACGACCATGTGCCCGATCTCGCCGGTGAACCCGTTGGCGCCGCGGATGAGGTGGCCGCCCGCAACCACTCCTCCGCCGATACCGGTGCCGAGCGTGACCATCACCATGTCGGTGAACCCGCGGGCCACACCGACCTTCCATTCGGCGGCGGCTGCGCATGTCGCGTCGTTGCCGACCTCGACCTCGAACCCAAGCCGTTCGGACAGCATCCGGCCGACCTCGAAGTCGCTGATGTCGATCAGGTTGGGCGACGCCTTGATGATGCCCGATCTGGTGACCATGCCCGGTACACCGATGCCGAGCGAGTCGACGACCCCGAGCGCGCCTGCAAGCTCGGCGAGCGTGTCGACGAACGCTTCGGTCCCGGGCGGCGTTGGGCGGCGCTGCTCCTCGATCACTTCTCCGTGCTCGTCGAGCACGACACCGAGGCATTTCGTACCTCCGACATCGATGCCGATGCGGCGTGAACTCACGATTCGGCGCGTACCTTGAGCTCGCGCACCGTGTTGAGGATGCGGACCTCTGCGCGACGCTTGACGAACCCAGGCAAAGGCACGACGAGGTCGATGACGAGGTCGTAGCGCACCTCGGTGCCGCCATCGGTGGTCGGCGAGAAGTGGTACGCGCCATCGATGGTGCGCATGATGTCGCCGCGCAACATGCTCCAGGCGAGCACCGCTGGGGCGTCGCTGTAGTCGTACTTCAGCGTGTAGTGGGTGCTGCGCCCGAGTGCCGAGGCGCGGAACTCGACTTCAGTGGGACGACCGTCGTCGTCGCGGGCCCGCACGACGACGTCCTTCACGTCCTTGGCCCACTCCGGGTAGTGCTCGACGTCGGCGGCGATCGCCCACACCCGATCAGGTGGGGCCGCAATCGTGGTGGTCTGTGACGCCGTTTCAGCCATAGCCCTGTTCTAGTCGATCTCGTGATCTGTCGGTGACACCGCTCGGCCAACTCGAGGCCCGTACGAGCCGTGACGCGCGGCCCAGACACCGTTCATGCCGATACCGAACATCGGCACGAGCACACCAAATGCGAGTGCGTTGAGCTGGCCTTCGTCGAGTCCCACGACACCGATCCACGCTCCGGCAATCGCCGCCACCACTTGCACGACGAGTGCCGAGGTCATCGCTCGAGCGACGCGGCGCGGCGCCGTCGTTCCGGTGAGGAGATAGAGGTTGGCGACGCCGACTTCCTCGACCCGCGACCGATCCAGAGCCCGCGTGTAGGCCCACAACGTGGTGGCCACACCGATCGCGAACAACGCCATCGAGACGCCACCGATCAAGAACTGCGCAAAGCGTTCCGACCGCAACGGGACGGCAACGGCCAACGCCGCGAGAAACACGGCCGTGCCGGCAAGGTCGAGTTGCACGACGCGAGCGCCGGGCTGTCGGACGTGGGAGTTCGACGACTGCAGACCGTCTTCGGTGGGATTCATCTCGCGGGTCATCATGGCAGGGCCCCCAAGGCGATGCCCAGCTGCTGCGCCAACCCGTCGTACGAGAACTGATCGACCGCACGCAGCCGCCCGGCGCGGCCCATGGTGCGCCGCAGCATCGGATCGTCGAGCAACCTCTCGAATGCTCGCGCCGCTTCGTCCGGTCCCCGATGGGCATCGTCGGCGTGACGGACCATCACGCCGGTGACGCCATCGATGACTGCATCTTCGGCCCCGCCGGAATCACCCGCAACCTGGGGCACCTCGCATGCCGCAGCTTCGAGGAACACGATGCCGAAGCCCTCCTGCTCGAGCCCTCCCCAACGGTTGCGGCACAGCATTGTGTATACATCGGCGCACCCGTACAACGCGGGGAGATCGTCGTTGCCGATGCGGCCGAGGAAACGAACCGGCGCCTTGAGCTCGTTGACGAGCTTGCGCAGGCGATGCTCGTCGCGACCGCCACCCGAGATCGCCAGCAACAGGTTGGGTCGCGTGCGGCGCAGGATCGCGGCGGCGCGGATCGCCGTGTCGAATCCTTTGCGAGGCACGAGCCGGCTGATGCTGACGATCAGTTCTGCATTCTTCGGCAGACCGAATCGACTCCGAGCCGCGACGCGTTCTTCTTCGGTCAGCGGCTTGAACCGCTGCGTGTCGACTCCTGGCGGAACCACGGTGATCGGCAGCTTCCGGTCCGCGGCCCGCTCTGCCTCGCGCGCCGGATAGCTGCCGGCGGCCACGATGTGACGGGCACCGCGCAGCACGTGGGCCAGCGACTGCTTCGTGCCCGGCAGGCGACCCGGCACGGTGACCTCTGCGCCGTGCAACACGACGTCGTAGGGCAGACGGAGCGAGGGCCCCACGAGCCCGAGCGGCACCGCCGGATCGAGCACGACGAGATCGGCGCGCACACGTGCGGCCATCTCGTCGATGCGAGACACCATCCACGGATGCGGCAGCAACACCGGCTCGCGGGTCCGCTCGATGTGGAACGGTTGCTGCGCGTCGAACGCCGCGGCACCGTCGTACGGGCTGGTCAGCACGGCAAACGAGTCAGGAGGCAGCCGGCGCCACCATTCCCACAGGAGCGATTGAATCCCACCGATCTTCGGTGGGAAGTCGTTGGTCACCAGGAGGTGTTTCACAGCGACGCCACCATTTCATCCAGGACGATCGGGTCGACCTCCTCGGTCGGCAACAGCGAGTCGAGCCCGAGGCGTCGGGACGCCCAGACCGCATGGGCACGCAGCATCGGGTCCGGGTGAGCGAGATATCGCGACAGGCAGCGCACGACGGTCCCATCGTGCGCGCTCCCCACATTTCCGAGCGCTACCAGTGCATTGCGTCGCACCCATCTCGGGTCGCGATCCGACACGTACCACCGGCCCCACCGCCTCAAGACCTCCGCATCGTCGGCATCGAGGATCTCGATCAACGACACCCACGGCTCGATGTCGACCGTATGAGCCTGATGCTTGGCCGCGAACCGCACGGTCGGCGGACACACCGTCTGGCAGTCATCGCAGCCATAGATGCGATCACCGATCGCAGCACGCCACCGCCGGTCCATCACACCGGGCTTCTGGATGATCCATGCCAGGCATCGCCCTGCATCGACTACGCCCGGGGCGATGATCGCCCCGGTGGGACAAGCGTCGAGGCACCGTCGACAGGACCCACATCCATCCGGCAGTCGTGTCCTTCGAGGTCGGCAGCGGAGCCGTGGTGACGACACAACCAAGCACGAACCAGCTCCCGGCGCCGGGTAGCAAGATGTTGGCGTTCTTGCCGAACCAACCGATACCGGCCCGGTACGCAACCTCGCGATCGACGATCGAGTTGTCGTCGGCGAAGGCCACCGCCCTCCAACCATCGCGCCGCAACTGACGTGCGACGGCGCGCAACCCTTCGCGCAACGGCACGTAGTGATCGGTCCACGCGTACCTCGCCACGCGTCCTTGCGCGCCCGGCGGGGCCGGCGGTTGGTCGGCGTAGTACGAGCGGGCGCCGACCAACACCGCTTGCGCCCCGGCAACCGCACGCCGAGGATCGGTCGAACCTCTGCGGGTTCTTGTAGGTGAACTGCAGCCCGTCGTGCGAGTCCGGCGTCCTTGCGGCGCACCAGCTCTGTCCGAGCTCGTTGCAGGATCTCCGCATCGCACACACCGACATGCGATATGTCGTGCTGCTGGGCGATCTCGACCAGCCGACTGACGTACGCGGCGTCAACAGAAGGCGGCGACAGCGTCGGTCTCACTGTGACGCAGCGTAGGCATCATTCCGGCGCGTACCAGCAAACGCACCACACGCATCTCCTCCTCGTCGAGGTCGACCGATTCCGACGGTGCCGACTCCGCGGTCGCCGGTGACAACACATGGGTCACGATGCAGTCGGCACACGTTGCCGTAGCCCGCATGCAGCACGTGTCGCACGAGATGATCAGTGATGTTGCGTTCGTTTCCATGATGCTTCCTTGCTGATAGGTCTCCACCTCTCGGCATCATCGCAAAAGGGTGTGACACGGGTTCATCGGCGGAGAAGCACGAGGAAGTCGTCGGAGGAAACTGTGTTGGCGCCGGCCGCAGCGACGTCAGTGATGATCGCCCGATCGTTCGTGACGACGACCACCGGCGTGCCCGACGTCGGCGCAGGCAACCTCGGCACGGACCACATCGTCGGCCGAGACACCCGCCGGCGAGTAGACGATCCGCACCCGCCGACGAGTCGACGCATGAGCGCCCTCGATGCTGGCACCGTCGAACACGATCGTCATCGCCATGTTCCATCGCTTCGCCATGTTCTCCGCGGCCACGACGCACTGGTCTCGCTGATGGTCGAGATCCAGCGACGGCCACCCCAACTTGGCAACGTTGTAGCCGTCGATCAGTACTCGAGCGCCCTTGATGCGCAGGAGGAACTCGGCGGCCTCGAGGGTGCCGACCAGCACACCTCCCGGCAGACGAATCGCCTTGCGACGAGCACGAACGGGCCGCTCGGGCGCGGTCTCCGGCTCAGCTGCTGCATCGAGCTTGGCCAACTCGTCGAGGGCGGTCGACAGAAGGCGCGCCGCGTCGGCCGATGCCGCAACCGCGTCGTTGATCAACGCCCGCACGACTGTTGCGTCGATGACCGGGGGTGGAGCAGGCACGGGCTCGGATGTGATGCGACGCAGTTCGACCAGCTCCGACTCCGCCTTGGCAAGCGATTGTCCGGTTGCGTGCTCGCCACGCTGTGCTTCGCGCAGCCGGGCGCGGACATCGTCGAGCTCGCTGCGCAAACGATCCTGGTCGGCAATTGCCGCCGCCTTCGCGGCACGCTCGCGCTCCAACTCTGCCCTGGCGCCCAGCAGTTCGGCGTGGCCACGCGCTGCAGCTTCCTGTGCGGCGAGACGACGCTTCTCCTCACGCCGCAACGCCGCCTCGTCGTCAACCGGTTTCTGAGGCAGCAGGTCGATGATCGCCTGCTCCCAACCATCGGGACGCGAAAGCCACAGCACGCCAACTTCGTCGACCAACTCGGTGGTCGCGACCGACGCCAACTTCTTGCGAAAGTCCTCGTCGTCGTCGATCGCCGCGCGTACCTGGGCGAGCGCTGTTGGCGGCAGCTTGTGGAAGCGCAGAAAGCGCTTCAACTCACTCGGGAACGCCAGCGGTGGACGCAACTTGGCGCCGGCGGCGGCGACTCCAACGGCGAGTTCGAGCGTCGGTCGCAGCGCCTCGTCCGGCACGTCGACTGTGGTTTCGGCGCTCACCCGAAACACTGTACCGACCCGTGATTCCACCGATCCCGAAGCGCGATCGAACGCTTGTTCTTGACTTCGAACACTCGTTCGTGATGGACTTCGACGATGCGCACAGCAGCCGGCGGGCAGCGGTCCTTCGACGACCTCGGCACACCGTTGGCCGACGTCACCTTCTGCGTGCTCGACATCGAAACGACGGGCGGCGATCGCAACATCGACCTCATCACCGAGATCGGCATGGTCAAGGTTCGTGCCGGCGAGTGTCTCGGCACACTGCAGACCCTCATCAACCCTGGGCGGGCCATCCCTCCGATGATCACCGTGCTCACCGGGATCACTGAATCGATGGTCGTCCGGGCCCCGGCGATCGACGCGGTGCTCCCTGCGATGATCGAGTTCCTCGGCGATGCAGTCGTGGTCGGCCACAACGTCGGCTTCGACATGGCCTTCATCAACGCCGCGCTCGCGTCGCCGCGGCGACGCGGAGATCACGAATCCGGTCGTCGACACCCTGCCGTTGGCCCGTCGACTGATCCGCGACGAGGTACCCGATTGCAGGCTCGGCACGTTGGCTTCGCGGTTCCGTCTCGACCACCGGCCATCGCACCGCGCCCTCGACGATGCACTGGCAACCACCGACCTGTTGCATTTTCTGCTGGAGCGTGCCGCAGGTCTCGGCGTGTTGGGGCTCGACGACCTCATCGCGCTCCCCCGGATCGGCGCCCACCCGCAAGCCGCGAAGCTGAAGATGACCAGCGGCTTGCCGCGCGGCCCGGGCGTCTACCTGTTCCGCGGGGCGCACGACACGGTGCTGTATGTCGGCAAGGCGACCAACCTCCGTCAGCGAGTGCGCAGCTACTTCGGGTCCGACGACCGGCGCAAGATCGGCACTCTGTTGCGCGAAGCCCAGCGAGTCACCTACATCACCACACCCAACGTGTTGGCTGCCGAAGTGCTCGAGCTTCGCTACATCCAACAACTGGCTCCCCGCTACAACAAGGTGGCGACGGCTCCGCAGAAGTATCGGTACGTTCGACTGAGCACCGACGAGCCGTGGCCGCGGTTGTCGGTCGTCAACGACGCGACCGGTCCCGGCGTCTACCTCGGCCCGCTTCCGTCGAAGGCCAACGGCGACGCCGTGGTCGAGGCGCTGCAGTCGGTCTTTGCGCTGCGCCGATGCACGACGCGGATCGGCCGCACATTTCAGCCGCAGCTCGACGCAGTTACGTGCACCCCCGCTCAGTTGGGTGTGGCGATGTGCCCGTGTGCGGGACTCGCCGACGCCAACCAGTACGCGATGGTTGTTGCCAACGTGGTGCAGGCCATGACCACGTCACCACAGTTGGTCATCACCGCCCTGCAGGCGCGACTCGCGTCGCTGTCGGCATCGCGACGGTACGAGGAAGCTGCGCTCGTTCGCGACCGGGCCATGGCGTTCAGCAACGCCGTCCGCCGTCAACGATTGACCGATCGACTCCGGGAAGCCGGCGATGTGGGGCTGCAGATCGGCGAGACCACCGTGCACATTCGTGACGGGGTACTGGTCGGAACGGCGCAAGAGGGACAGCTGGAGGTGGGTCTGCCACTGCCCGCCCCGGAGATTCCCACGTTCGCGGCACTCCTCCCCCGTCACGTCGTCGACGAGGTGCTCTGCCTGGCAAGAGCATTCGAGCGGATGGCCAACCGCGTGACCGTCGTGTGGTGCGACGGCCGCTGGCAATGGCCGATCGATCCGGTGCCCGAGGTCGTCGGGCGCGCGACCACAGCCGGCACCCGCCGAGGTGGCTGCCTAGTCGTCTTCGATCACGGCGCCGCCGTGATCGATGCGCAGCACCTTGGTATGACCATCCATCGGCATCTGCGCAGCCAGTTCGTCGGCATCGTCGAACGGCACACATCGCCGCGACCGTCGGACCCGACCCCGACAACCAGGAGCACCACGCCCCCGCATCGAGTGCGGCCTGCAAGGCAACCCTCGATGGCTCGACGGATGCCAGGCGGCGATCCTGATGGAGGCGGTCCTGAGTGGCGCTGCGCAATGCCTCGGTATCGCCGGCAGCCAATGCGGCAACCAGCAACGCGACCCTGCCGATGTTGAAGACGGCATCGGTCAGCGGCACGTCACTGCCCAACTTGGTACGCGACTCGTCGGTCGAGGTGGTGAACGACGGGATCCAGACGACGACCGCCGGGTCGAATGCCATGGGGACGCGCACCGCTCGCCCACCGGCCGTTGCAACGATCCCGCCGAACAGCGACGCGGCAACGTTGTCGGCATGTCCTTCGAGTTCGGTGGCAAGTGCCAACATGCGAGTGCGAGTGCTCGGCCAGGAGAACCGGGTCGCTGCCGTGCTTCTGGGCATGGGCGGCGACGATGCCGGCGATGCGCACCGCACCGCTGAAACCAAGCCCACGACCGACGGGAATCGGCGAGCACACCCACAGATCGCCCTCGCCGCCAGCGCGGCGAAATGCGACTCCGGCAGGGTGGAACTGATCGATTCGTTGGGCGCCCGTCGGGACCTCGCCTGTGATCACCCCCGCCTCGGCGTGCAGCGACAACGCCATGCCGAGCGTGTCGAAGCCAGGGCCCAGATTCGCCGACGACGCCGGCACGCGAATGATCACGATTGGTCAGACTGTTGATCGGCTGCGGCAGCTTGGGATTCGTGGATCCATCGATCGAGTGTTCGCGCCGCATTGCCCTCGTCGATCGACGACGATGCGATGACCACCGCGTCCTCCAGCGAGTCGGTGACCCCGGCCACCACCAGGCCGGCAGCCGCGTTGAGCAACACGATGTTGCGGTGGGCACCGTGTTCGCCCTTCAGGACTCGACGTACGACTTCGGCGTTCTGCGGCGGAGTGCCACCGACGAGTTCGTCGGGGATCGCCGGAGCAAATCCGAGGGCGACCGGGTCGACCGTGAACGTGTGGACGCTGTCATTGTCGAGAGCGAGAACGGTCGAGGTACCGGTGGTGGTGAGCTCGTCGAGGCCTCCGCCGTGGACGACCCAGGCACGCTCGGACCCGTGAAGTCGCAGTGAGGCGAGCATCCGCTCGGCGACAGCCGGGTTGGCAACGCCGATCAGCTGACGACGGACACGGCCCGGGTTTGCCATTGGACCGAGCAAGTTGAAAACGGTGGCGATGCCGATCTCGCGTCGACTGGGCGCTGCGAAGCGGAACGCCGGATGGAACTTCGGCGCCAGGCAGAAGCCGATCCCAACCTCGTTCACGCAGCGCAGGACACCTTCGGGCGACAGTTCGATCGCGACGCCGAGTTCTTCGAGCACATCCGCGGCACCGCACTGCGACGACGCGGCTCGGGCGCCGTGCTTGCACACGGGCACACCGGCACCGGCGACGACGATGGCCGCCATGGTGCTGACGTTGATCGAGTGGCTGCGGTCGCCACCGGTACCGACGATGTCGACGGCACGAGATCGCATCTCGTCGCCCAGCGGAACCAGCGTCGCCGCGGCCAGCACCGCGTCGAGCAGGCCACTGAGCTCCTCCGGTGTCTCACCTTTGGCCCGCAATGCGACGACGAACCCGATCAGCTGCGCGGGTGTCGCGTCGCCGGACAGGATCGTGGCCATCGCCTCGCGGGCGTGTGCCGCCGGCAGGTCGCGGCCTTCGACCAGCTCTGTCAGGAGCGCGGGCCAACCACCCAGGTCGTCGAAGGCGCTCATCTGTTCAGGTTACGCGGTGCGGCGACGTTGGCGGATCATCCGCCGTCGCTCGCGTTCGGTCGCTCCACCCCAGATGCCCGATTTCTCTCGTGCTTGCAGGGCATGCTCCAGGCAGGCGATGCGCACGTCGCAGCCCGCGCACACGGACTTCGCCTCCAATGCCAGGTCATCGTCGTCCGGGTAGAACATGGTCGCTTCCAGCCCCCGGCACGCCCCCAACTCTCGCCATACGATCTCTTTGACCGACACGACTGATATTCTCCTGAGTTTGGCCCGCTGACGGTAGATCACCGTTTCAGCCCGCGTGAATCTAGGTTCACTTGGACCGCCTTGACTAGACCCTTTCTCAGGATTTTGTCAGGACTGTGTAACAGTTGTGTGCGCGCCGCCACCGCCCAGATCGTTGACAAGCTCACTCACCGTGGTTGCGCGCCGCTCTCCTGGTGTTCACCGTTCGATGATCTCTTCACTGATCCCGTACGCGCGGGCGATGAGCTGCAACGGGTGGATCGGCTCTTGGCCGATCTGTTCGTTGATCGCGGTGTTCGCGAGGTGGCAATCGCCGGCCACGACTTCCCCGTTTGCTCGGCCGATCTCGTCGCCGAGCTTCTGGGCGACCGGCACGCTGAGGCTCGCGTTCTCGGCACGCAGGCCCCACGTGCCGTCGATGCCACTGCACTGCTGCACCACCGTGACCCTGGCGCCGGTGAGCTTGATGAGGTCCCGGCTCTTCAGCCCGACGTTCTGTGCCTTGAGGTGGCATGGGGCGTGATAGGTGACCGTGGCCGGGACGTGACCGTCGAAGTCGGTGTCGAGCGTCGTGCCTTCCGCTTTGTGCACCTTCATGAGGTATTCCGCAGCGTCAAAGGTGTGCTCGGACACCAGCGCCGCGTCGGGGCCGCCGACGTAGTCGACGTAGTCCTTCTTCAACACGTAGCCACAGGTCGGCTGGGGCACGACGATGTCGTTGCCACGGCGGATGGAGGCAGCGAGCGCCTTGACGTTCTTCTTGGCGACTTTGACGAACTCGTCGACGTCGCCGCTGTGCAGCCACGGTGCGCCACAGCAACTCGCACCGTCGGCAAGTGTGCACTCGATGCCGTTGCGTTCGTAGACCTTCACCAAGTCGTGGCCGATCGACGGCTGTTGGTACTCGACGAGGCATGTGGGGAACACGGCGACGCGACCTTGGCGCTTGGCGATACGGACACGAGGGCGACGTTTGAACCACGTCGTGAATCGTTGACGTGCATACGGCGGGAGGAGACGAACGCTGGAGATGCCGGTGGCCAACTCCATTGCCTTGCGCACCACGGAGCCCTGCTTGGCGCCGACCATCTTGTTGGCGACCGGCGCGGTCAGCGATGCAGCGCTGACCCAACAGATCGGTGCGGCCCATCACGTTGTCGGTCACCCGATCGCGCACGCTGACCTGGCCGTTGGAATGGCGCATGGCATCGGTGCGCAGCATCAAGCGGGGGAAGTCGATCGCCCGCTCGTGCAGGGCGGGGGTGTACGGGCAGTTGATGTAGCACAACTTGCATTGGAAGCACTCGTCGACGACCCGGTCCTGCTGCGCCGGAGTCAATCGTGCGGCGTCCTGATCGTCGTGACGATCGATCATCTCGAACAACGACGGAAACGAGCGTGCAGAACTTGACGCACAGCCGGCACTCGTGGCACACGTCGAAGACCCTGGTCAGCTCGTTGCGGACGTCAGCCTCGTCGAAGTACTTCGGATGTTTGGGGTCGTAGGTGATCGTCATGCGGGGGGCAACGGGACTGTGCGAACGGTCGTGTCGAGAGCATCGTAGTGCGGCCAGCGCCGAGTCTCTAGGATGTCGCCGATGCCTCCCCCCACACCGTTTCGACGCGCCGACATGCTCGATCGATTGGAGAGCGAGGCCTTCGACGTGCTGGTCGTCGGCGGAGGGATCACCGGCACCGGTGTCGCTCTCGACGCCGCTTCGCGCGGCCTGCGTACCGCACTGGTCGAGCGCGACGACTTTGCGTCAGGCACCTCGTCGAAGAGCTCCAAGCTGGTGCACGGTGGATTGCGCTACCTCCAACAGGGCGAGATCCGGCTGGTGTACGAGGCACTGCGCGAGCGCGAACGACTGCGCAAGAACGCACCGCACCTGGTGAAGGTGCTGCCGTTCATGATCCCGATCCTCACCAAGGACGGAGTCGTGTCTCGCAAGATCGCCCGGGCCATGGGCTCGGCGATGTGGATGTACGACCTCACCGGCGGCTGGCGGATCGGCAAGCTCCACCGGCGGCTGAAGAAGGACGCCGCGTTCGCCCACCTGCCGACGATGCCCAAGGAACGACTCGCATCGGCGTACCTCTACTTCGACGCCACGGTCGACGACGCCCGGCTGTGCCTCACGGTGGCGCGAACGGCTGCCGACAAGGGCGCCGTCGTCGTCAATCGATGCCGGGTCGTCGAGCTGACGAAGGCGGACGACGGTCGCACCTCGGGGGCGGTCGTCGATGCAGGCGGCCGGCTGATCACGGTGCGCGCCAAGGTTGTCGTCAACGCCGCCGGTGTGTGGTCCGACGAAGTGCGTACCCTGGACGAGGGCGCCGACCCCGACTCGATTCGTCCCGCCAAAGGCGTGCACATCACGGTGCCGTGGGAGAAGGTGCGCAACGACATCGCCGTGGTCATCCCGGTACCGAAAGACAAGCGCAGCCTCTTCGTCGTGCCGTGGGGCCGTCGCGACGACGGCACGTTCGACCACGTGTACGTGGGCACGACCGACACCGACTACCAGGGCCCGCTCGATGACCCGCAGTGCACGAAGGACGACATCAGCTACGTGCTGAGGGCGCTCAACGCATCGATCACCACCGGCATCACCGAGGCCGACATCACGGGAGCGTGGGCCGGCCTGCGGCCTCTCGTCAAGAGCGCCTCCTCGGGCCGCACTGCCGACCTCTCGCGCCGCCACAAGGTCAATCGCAGCGCTTCCAATGTGATCTCGGTGACCGGAGGCAAGCTGACGACGTATCGCGAGATGGCGCAGGACACCGTCGACGAGGTGTGCCAGGTGTTGGGCGTACGCCGCAAGTCAGCCACGAAACGACTGACGCTGCTCGGTGCTGCCGGCTACCGCCGACCCACGGATCCGGCTGCGGCACATCTTGCCGAGCGCTACGGCACCGGCGCTGCCGAAGTTGCGGCACTGTGCGCAGGCTGATCCGCATCTCGCCGAGCTACTCGTGCCGGGCCTTCCGTACACCAAGGCCGAGGCGGTGCATGCGGCACGATCAGAGATGGCGGTGACGTTGGACGACGTGTTGTCGCGCCGCACCCGGGCCCGCTTGTTCGACAGGCCGGCCGCGGTCGAGGCGGCGCGCGACGTCGCCGACTTGATCGCCGCCGAGATGGGTTGGGACGAGGCTGAGGTGCAGCGACAAGTTGCCGACTTCCGCAACTCGTGCGCAGCGGAGCAAACCGCGGCGCACACTTCAGAGGCCGATCTACTCGGAGTGAATCGGTGACGCAGCCGACCGCGCCGATCGAACTCACCGGCACCGCTCACCACCTTTCTCAACCGACTCACCAACCCGACGATGCTCTGGTCGCCCGGTTGCGCGAGATCTGCGAAACGATCACCGGCGACACCGAGACCGCAGAAGCCAGCCGAGACTGGTGGCCGCTGGCGCTGCACTGGTCGCTGAGTGGAATGGTCGCGCCAACGAGCCGGCGCCGTCTGCCGGCCCACCACCACCGAACAGGTGGCCGCACTACTCGCTGCATGCTCCGCCGAAGGCATCCCGGTGACTGCCGCCGGCGGACGCAGCGGCGTTTCCGGAGCCTCGATCCCGGCATTCGGTGGTGTCGTGCTGGACCTCACGGCAATGCAAGGGATCATCGACATCGATGCGGTCTCGGCTGTGGTCGAGGTGTGGGCCGGCACGTTCGGCCCCGATCTCGAGACCGAGTTGCGCCACCGATGCGCCATGTCCATCGGTCACTTCCCACAGAGCTTCGACATCGCCACGGTGGGTGGATGGGTTGCGTGTCGCGGCGCCGGCCAGTACAGCACGCGCTACGGCAAGATCGAGGCGATGTGCGTAGGACTGGAGGTCGTGCTCGCCGATGGCACCGTGCTGCTGACTGGTCACGGACCGGCCGCGGCAATGGGGCCCGACCTCACCCACCTCTTCCTCGGCAGCGAAGGCACTCTCGGTGTCATCACCCGTGTGTGGCTACGCGCCCACCCCGTACCCACACACGAACGTCACGCCGCCTACACCTTTGCCGACTTCGAGACGGGCATCGAGGCTTGCCGCTTGATCCTGCGGCGCGGCGCGACTCCCGCGGTGCTCCGTCTGTACGACGCCGTGGAGACGCAACGCGGCCACGGAGGCGACGGCACACAGTGCGTGCTGCTCGTGCTCGACGAGGGCGACATCGGTCTGGTCGAGGCGACCTTCGGCGTCGTCGAGGACGAATGTGCCGCGGCCACTCCGGCATCGGAGGAGCTGGTGGACAAGTGGCTGACCCACCGCAACGACACCAACGCATTGCAGGAACTGACTCGCAAGGGATTCGTCGTCGACACGATGGAGATCGCCGCACCATGGTCGCGACTGGCCACCATCTTCACCGAAGCGCGCGCAGCCCTGATGTCGGTGCCCCATGCCCGCGTTGCCAGCTGCCATCTCTCGCACAGCTACCTCGACGGAGCCTGCCTGTACTTCACATTCGCCGCTACTCCCCCTACAGACGAGATCGAGTCCACCTACGTGGCGATGTGGGACGCCGGGCAACGTGCCGTCCTGAAAGCCGGTGGGAACCTCTCGCACCATCATGGGGTCGGGCTCAATCGGGCGCGGTTCATGGCCGAGTCGATGGGAACCTCGATGGGTGTGCTGCAATCGGTGAAGGATGCGCTCGACCCCGGCGGGATCCTCAATCCGGGCAAGCTCGGGCTCTCGTCTCCGTTCGGCGAAGTCGGCTGGCCGTGAGCGATCTGGATTGGCCCGCACTTCGCGCCGGCGGCAGTGTCGCGCTGGTCTTCGCGATCCCGTTCTCCATCGCGGCTCGAATCGTCGCCGATGACGACAACAGCTCCGGCATGGCCACGCTGCTGAGCCTGGCAGCAGTCCTCGGTTTCATGCTCGGTGCCGGCGTGGCCGCATGGACTCAACGTGTGCAACTCCCGCTGAAGCACGGGATCATCTGCGCGGTTGGCACGTACGTCGTGGCGCAGGCGGTGTTCATCATCGTCCGGGCGCTACGCGGCGACGAGATCCGCTGGTTGGCCGCGATCTTCAACCTCAGCGCCGTTGCCGTGGCCGGCCTCGTCGGCGGAGCGCTCGGCGGAATGATGCACCGTCGTGGAGTCTTCCCCTCGTCGAACAGGAGCTCGTCGTGAGCGTATTGGTGATCGATGTCGGCACATCCGGATTGCGCGCCGCGGTCGTCGACGGCGCTGGTGCAGTTCACGCGCTGGAGTACCGACCCTTCCCCCCGTCCACACCGTTTCCCGGGCTCGTCGAGTTCGACGGGACCGGTCTCGCCGACGCCGTGCTCGATGTCGCCACCACGTCGCTCGCCGCCGCCGGGCCAGTCGTCGCCGTCGGGATCACCAATCAACGTGCTTCCACGCTGGTGTGGGATCGCGCCACGGGCGAGCCGATCGGGCCCGGCCTCGGCTGGCAGGACCTGCGAACCGTGTTCGACTGCATCACTGCCAAGTCGGAACACGGACTGGCCCTGGCACCCAACCAGTCGGCGACGAAGGTTGCCTGGCTGTTGAACAACATCGCCGGCGCCCGCGACCGCGACCTGTGCTTCGGGACCGTCGATACGTGGGTTGCGTGGGTGCTTTCACGCGGGGCTGTCCACGTGACCGATCCGTCCAATGCCGCAGTCACCGGGCTGTTGAACGCCGACTGCACGGCATGGTCGGTCGAGGCGTGTGCTGCGCTGGGCGTACCGATGGAGATGCTGCCGGCCATCGTCGACTCCACGGGAGTGTTCGGCGAGGCAAGCGCGCTCGCCGGGTCTCCACCGCTGGCGGCGCTCATCGGAGATCAGCAGGGCAGCCTCGTGGGTCAGGGTTGTGTTCGTCCGGGGTTGGCCAAGATCACGTTCGGCACCGGTGGCATGCTCGACGTGTGCACCGGGTCGACTCCGCCGGTGTCGGCCCGCCGCAGCGAGCACGGCACGTTTCCGATCGTGGCCTGGAGCCAGGCCGGCCGCCGCACTTGGGGCGCGGAAGCAATCATGCTCTCGGCCGGCACAAACGTCGAATGGTTGCGTGACGACCTCGGGATCATCGAAAGCGCGGCGCAGAGCCACGACATCGCCGCGCAGTGCGATCACACGGACGGCGTCGTGTACGTGCCCGCGTTGATGGGGCTCGGCACCCCACACTGGGACTACGGCGCCAGGGGGACAATGCTCGGCCTCACCCGTGGGTCCGGGCGACCCCAGGTCGTGCGCGCCGTGCTCGAAGGCGTTGCCCAGCGTGGTGCCGACCTGCTCGATGCGGCGGAGGCAGATTTCGGCGACTCGATCGGCGCGATCAGGGTCGACGGCGGCATGAGCCAGAATCCGACGTTCATCCAGGCGTTGGCAAATGCCACCGGTCGAGCGATCGAGGTGTCGCCTCAGACGGAGGCAACCACGATCGGCGCCGCGTATCTTGCGGGCCTTGCAGTGGGTGTGTGGGGGTCGTTCGACGACATCGCCGCTGCATGGCTGCCACATGCAATCGTCGAACCCACAGAGCGACTCGACCGCAAGCAGTGGGCCGACGCAATCGATCGGGCGCGAACGTGGATACCAGACCTGTCAGCTCTCGACTTCTAGAATTGCTCCGCTCACCCTCGGCAAGGAAGGCTGATGGGTGAGCATCTCGAAAGGATTTCGCGTGGACATCGATGTGACGGACCCGGCACCGCCTGACAGCGCATTTCGCCGTCGGCTGCTGGGTATTGGATTGGGTGGGGCCGCCGTCTCGCTGCTGCCTTGGCTCGTCGGCCGGGCCAGCGCGACCACAACCACCAGCGCGACCTCCGACACCACGCCGGCGACGACGACCACCGCTCCACCGAAGCGACCGACCGACGACGACATCTCACTCCTCGGATTCGCGCAGACCGTCGAGATCGCTGCGTTCAGGCTCTACGAGATCGCCGTGGCAACCGACGATTTCGATGACGCCGAGCAGGCTGTGATGGCGACGTTCCTCGACGCCCACAAGGCGTATGCGGCTTCCCTGTCGGGCTTCCTCGGCCGCGATGCGCCACAGGTGGCGAACCCTATCTACGACGAGATGAAGGACGCATTCGGGGGCGACAGGGCCACCGTGCTCGAGGCCGCGTACAACCTCGAGTCAGTTGCCGTTGCGACCCACACCGACATTCTCGGGCAGCTGCAGGGAACCGACGGGGCAGCGTTGTTGGCCTCGATCTTCATCGTGGAGGCTGCGCACGGCACTGTCCTCGCCGACGTCAACGGCAGCACCGACCTCGACGTTCTGCTCGTCAATACAGAAGCCGACGCGCTTGCGCCGGCGGAAGGGTGAGGCTGTGAGCCGTCACGACGACATGTTCGGCCGCCGCGACATTTTGCGAATCGGCGGTTTCGGTGTGGCCACCGCCGCGGTCATCAGCGCATGCGGCGCGGAGCATGGCGAAGTCGGGCGGGTCGGGGCAGTCCCCACCACTGCAACGCTGCCGGCCGCATCTGTCAGCAACGTCACCCTGTTGCGGACCGCCTCATCGCTCGAGCACTCGATCATCAGCGTGTACAGCCTGGTCATCGGCAACAGTGAGCTCCTTGATCCGGCGTTCGACGACACGGCCAAGCGCTTCATGGCAGATCACGCCGCTCACGCCGCTGAGTTCGAGCGGCTCACGACTGAAGCCGGCGGCACGGCATGGCAGTGCGGCAATCCCAAGATCGACGATGTCACCATCCAGCCGGTGCTCGCTCGCATCATCGACGGCGTGCCGGCAACCGCAACAGCGCCTGCAATCCCGCCGAGCGACGACCCGCGCCGCGACATCCTCAACTTCGTGCACGGTCTCGAATCGATGGCCGCTGCAACGTGTCAGTCGTTCGTCGTGTTGTACACCGACCCGTCATTGCGAGTCAGTTCGATGACGGTCGGCGTCAATGAATCACGGCAAGCCGGTCTGCTCGCGCTGACCATCAACCCCGATCGTCCGGGTGGGTGGGTCAACTTCGACGACGCCGTCAACGCCGAGCCCGCCTCACCGCCAACGACGACCATCGCACCGAGCACCACGTTGCAGAACATCGCTGATGCTCCCGGAGCAGCGGTTCCCGGCGACACCCCGACGCCGATTCCGCAGACCCCGATCCCCACGGTCACCGCCGTCCCCTCGCAATTCGGAAGCCTCTCCGCCATCCAGATCGTGGTCGGCAGCGGCGACGAGAACGGCACGCGCCTCAAGGTCAACCTCGAGACACCGAGTCTCAACTCGTTCGTCTTCGAGTACATGCAACCGTCCTGCTGAGCCGCTCGTACACTGCAGCCGATGGTGAGTTGGCCGGGTGACCGCGGCACGGCGCTTCGGTGACCGTGTCGAGGAAAGTCGGGACTCCGTAGGGCAGAATGCTGGCGAGAGCCAGGTCGGGGTGACCTGACGGATAGTGCAACAGAGAGAGACCGCCGATGGACCAGTTCGCTGGTCACAGGCAAGGGTGCAACGGTGCGGTAAGAGCGCACCAGCGTGCAGGGCGACCTGTACGGCTGGCAAACCCCATTCGGAGCAAGGCCAAGCAGAGAGGATGGGCTGCCCGTCCAGCCGGTTCGCCGGCTACCTCTCGGGTAGGCCGCCTAGAGGGATGGTCACCGGCGTTTCGACGTCACAGAATCCCGCTTACAGGCCAACTCACCATCACCTTCTCCGAGGACAGCGGCGGAAGTCGTTTGACAAGTTCACCCGTTCGGGCCACGATTGCGGTCGCACAAAGAAGTCGTCTGGCCGACGTTCGGGACGGGCTCGGGTCGGACCACCAACGAAGCCCCGGACCATCTACGTCCGGGGCTTCGTGGCGACTGTCCTCCGATCGTCCGCCTGCCGCTCCGTTGTCACACGCTGACCGTCTCAGGGACGGTGGGAGCGTGACCACCTTGGCGATGCACGCGAGGTCAGATGGTCTGGCCCCCCGGGCGATCGGGGTCGGCAACTCGACCTCGCCACGTGCTGTCGTTGCGGCGCGTCTCGTTGAAGCCGAGTAGGACCGGGCCCTTGGGGCTCTCGCCGATTCGGGTCACCGAAGCCTGGTCGAGATGGCATCGCCACATCGCGGTCACGTCGATGTCGAGGGCCCACGTGACCGCAGCCTTGATCGGCGACACGTGCGAGGTGACGACGACGATTTGGCGGTTGGCGTCGGCGAGCACTTCCTTGGCCGCCGCGATCACACGCTCACGCATCTGCTCCATGCTCTCGCCACCACCGGCACGGTAGGTCGGGTCCACCCGCCACCTCGCCCACACATCGTCGGCAACGTCGGCCACCGGCACACCGTCGAGCGCGCCGTAGTCGAGTTCGACCCATCGGTCGTCGACCTCGTACGGCAGGCCGAATGCCTCGGCTGTCTGGCGGGCACGCAGCAGCGGCGAGCTGATGACACGATCGGGCTTGCCGAGCCAATTCGCGACGTCGGCTGCCTGCGCCATACCGACGTCGTCGAGGGGAAGGTCGAGGCGACCCTGCAACCGGCGACCAGCATTGGCCTCCGTGCGACCATGACGAACGAGTACCAGCACCTGAACAGTGAATCAGATCCCTGGTTGCATCAGCACACCGTGGTGGATCAGGGCGCTGCGGCGCTCCGGATCCGACAACTCGCAGCGCCGCCACATCCAGACCAACATCAGGGCACCGGCAAGCTCGAATGCGACGTTCAACCAGCCACGCTGCAGCGACGGCACCCGCACACTCCCCCACGACCCCGTGAACGGCCACCAGAACACGCTGGTCGATGCGAACGCGCCATCCCACACCAGGTGCAGCAGCATCCCGATCGGCACAGCGAGCAGCAGCCTGCGGATCGGCTTGCGACCGGCGGTCACGAGCATCACGACGACCAATGCGCCGACCGAGACAGTCAGACTGTGGGCCCATCGGGCATACCCGCCGGGGAGGTCGATCAGGTCGGGCAGCACTGCACCCACGGCCAAGAGCCGGTAGTCGAATCGCGGATCGCGAAAGACGTACCAGACCGTGACGACGGCGGTGCCGATGAACCACAGGAACATGCGATGTCAGCGAACCAGCACGCGCCCGCATTGCGGGCAATCGACCAGTTCGTCGGCAGGCAAGGCCTTGAACCCGTCCACCTCTGCTCGCGACAAGTCGAGATGGCAGCCGTCGCACTTCAGGCCGACCAGCTTGGCGATGCCGATGCCATCGTGGCGGGCTCGCTGCGCGTCGTAGAGCGCGATTTCTTCAGGAGTCAGCGCAGCGCGGGCGGCGTCGTACTTCGCGGTGAGGTCGGCCTCCTCGTCGGCGCCGGCACCCTTGGCGATCGCGAGTTGGGCCGCGGCCGACTCCTTCATTGCGATGACCGCGTCTTCGTTGGCGGCGAGTTCGGCCAACCGTCGCTCCGCGTCCGCCTGCTGCTCCATCGCCTCGAGCTCGAGATCGTCGAACTCGTCGCGATGGGCGTTGAGGGTTTCGATCTCGTGGTTCAACGCGTCGGCCTGGCGAGTCTCGGTCACGATCTTCAGTTGTTGCTCGAGGCGGGCGCGCTTGGCGGTGAGCACCTCGGACTCGCGTTCGAGCGTCTCGATCTTGTTCTCCGCGTCGCTCATCTGCTGTCCGGCAGCTGCGATCGCCCCCTGGTGCTCGGCGAGCTGACGCTCGGCCGCGGCAAACGCTTCAGCCTCGGGCAACCGTGTCAGCCGCCGCTGCAGCTGATGAAGCGCTGTGTCGAGTTGTTGGAGTTCCCACAGTGCTTCGCCGTTCACGGCTTCTTCTTACCAGTAATCACGACGCCGGCCGGTGGCTTGTCGCACTGGTAGACGACCGTACCGCCCGAGATCGGGATGGTCGGGACGGGTGCCCGGGGGTCGAGCACATCGGGCGGAATCGTCGTATCGCTCGGGACCGCCTTCAGCACCGGCTTCGGCGGCGGCTCTGCCGGCGGAACGGTCTCGTCGGGATTCTCCGGAGGCAGCGTCGTGGTGGTCGTCGTCGGGCCACCAGGCAACTGGCCGCTGACAAGCTTGGCGAGGCACTCGTTGCCGGGCAGGTACAACCGGACGGCCTTGCGCGCCGGCGCCGGCGGCGCACCCCAATCCTCCAGTGGCAGCGGCGCCAACGCCGGCTCCATGAGCGCACGCCAGATGCGCGCCGGGTACGTGGAACCCTGCACCTCACCGACGCCGACGAACTCGGGGATTCCGATCATCGGCGTGTAGGCATCGGGATCGCCGACCCACACGGCGGTGGTCAACTGCGGCGAAGAACCGACGAACCACGAGTTGGTGTTGTCTTGCTGCGTACCCGTCTTACCCGCTGCGGGAAATGGGAAATCGGCCAGGGACTTCCGCCCCGTTCCTTGGGTCAACACACCCTTCAAAGTCGACACCGTCGTCAACGCGACGCCAGGGTCGAGCACTTGCACGCCAGGGTCATCGTGGGTGTAGAGCCGGGTGCCGTCTGGCCGTTCGATGAAGTCGACGTAGTACGGGTCGTGGTGCAAACCCTGGTTCGCGATCGTCTGCATCCCCGCAGCCATGTCGAGTGGTGCCATCGCATTGGCACCGGTTGCGAACGATGCGTACGGTTGGATCGGGGCGCGGTCCGTCTGCCCCGCGTAGAGGTAGGGCGAGTGCGCCATTCGATACGTGGTGTCGACGACTCGATGGAGTCCCACGATCTGCGACAGGCGGGCGTAGGCGCAGTTGATCGATGCCCACGTCTGCTCTTGCAGCGTGACGACACCGCGCCCGGTTGCGTCCTTGATCGTAAACGGCTTCGATGCATCGTTGGGGTCGGCGAACGTGCACGGCTTCGTTCCATCGATGACGTCTGTGGGTTGCGCACCTGCCTCGAGAGCCGCGGCGAGGATGAACAGCTTGATGCTCGAACCTGTCTGGCGCGGAACCAACGCCATGTTGATCTCGTCGACGCGAGGTTGGAACCCGTGCCCGCCGACCATGGCGCGGATCGCACCGGTCTTGGTGTCGAGCGTGACGACCGCCGCATCGAAACCCTGAGCATTCTCGGGCAATTGAGTGCGCGCTTGCTCGGCCAGCGCTTGGAGGTTGGGGTCGAACGTCGTGTGGATCCTCAGCCCGCCTCGATACAGGAGGTTGGCACGCTGCTGTTCGTCGCCGAGGAACGTGGCTCGATTCAGCAGGTACTCCTTGATCGCCTCGGTGTAGTACGTCGGCTTCGTGGTGTACGTCGGAATGGTCTGGACCCGCTCGGGCATCTTCCATGTGGATCCGAGGAGTGATCCGACAACCGGTTCGACCAATTCGACATCGGCCAGCCGTTCGGTCACCTGCCGGAAGCGGGCGCGGGCACGCTCGGAATGTCGAATGGGGTCGAAGCCTGACGGTGATCGGACCAACCCGGCCAGGAACGCGCCTTCGATCATCGTCAACTCGCCGACGTTCTTTCCGAAGTACACCTCCGCGGCGGCTTGCAAGCCATAGGCGTTGTTACCGAAGAACACGGTGTTGAGGTAGCGCTCCAAGATCACGTTCTTGGTCATCTTCTTTTCGAGCATCGTCGCGTAGTGCGCTTGCAGGCCCTTGTAGCGACCATCGCGAGGCAGGCCGGCGAGGAACTCGTTCTTCACGACTTGCTGGCTGATCGTGCTGGCGCCCTGCCGCGGTGCATCACTGGAGAAGTTGGACATCAGCGCGCGAGCGAAGCCGCGGAGGTTCACACCGTGGTGGAGGTAGTACTGCTCGTCCTCCACTGCGAGGAACGCGCTGAGAACTTGCGGGGGAACCTGAGCGAGCGTGATGGGTTGGCTGTTCTCGCGCTCGAAGACTGCAATCACATTGCCGACCACGTCGTACACGTAGCTGCGTTGCGAGAGGGACTGGAACTCCGGCAGCGAGACCGGCAGCTGTTCGTGCGCGTTCGCGACTCGCCAAAGACGGGGGCCGATACCGATCACCACCGCAGTGGTCAGCAGAGCCCCAGCGCCGATGATGGCGCCAAGACGGAGAAGCCAAGCAAGGAGACGCACGCGCTCATCAGGCTACTTGCGGGCCGTCGCGGATGATCGGCACCCACTGGCTTCACCAGGCATGGTGCCAGATCGAGGTCGCGCACATCCGACGGTGCGACCATCTCCATCTACCTCTCGATCGCCAACCGCATGCCATGCGTTCGACGCACGGCACCAGTTCGGCGTGGTCAGACGACCGTGACTTTGAGAGCCTCGTCGCCCTTGCGACCCTGGCCCACTTCGAACTCCACCGTCTGGCCCTCTTCGAGCGAGCGGTAGCCATTGCCTTCGATGTTCGAGAAGTGCACGAACACGTCGGCACCGCCCTCTCGTGAAATGAAGCCGTAGCCCTTCTGAGCGTTAAAGAACTTCACGGTGCCGGTAGCCATTGCCTGTACTCCATATTGCTTGCTGGCCCAACGACATGTAGGGCGCTGGCGCATAAAGCTAGCAATTGCGGAGGGCATCCACGAACGCCTCTGCAAATCTCGATCTGGTCAGCCCGCCATCGCCGAGATCATGTGGTTCATGACTTCGGCGTGCTCCGCCTGCGGGCTGAACAGGATCACTTCCGCATCCTTCACGACGCGCACACTGTGCCCTGGTGGCCAGTAGAAGAGGTCATCGCCGACGCACGCTTCCTCGGTGCCGTTGACATACGAGACGATGAGCTCGCCCGAGATCATGAAACCCCAGTGAGGCGCGTGACACGCATCGTCGTCGAGACCCTTGAGCAGCGGTGCAATGTCGGTGCCCGCCCCGAGCGAGAAGTACTCGGCAGCCAGTGATCCGTAGTCCGACGCGGAACCGAAGTCGATCGATTGACGAGCGATGGCTCCCGGGACGTCGATCTTGGTCGGAATGTCACCCTTGGTGATGTGCATGATTCCCTCAGTTCATTTGGCGGAGTGTTCCGTGTACCCGCTCAGCCAAGACCATCGACATTCGACCGTCCAGTTCCAATACTGAACTGTGGTAGACGTGGCGCATGAAGGCATACGGTCAGTACTGCCCGATCTCCCGGTCGGCCGAGCTGCTCGGCGATCGCTGGACGATTCACATCATTCGCGATTTGTTGACGGGTACGTCTCGGTTCAACGAGTTCGTCAGCGGCAACCCGGGACTTTCTCGAGCGTTGCTCAGCAGGCGGCTGCAACAACTGAGACGTGCCGGTGTGGTCGAACAAGGCAATGACGGCAGCTATCGGCTCACACCGTCGGGCCGTGACCTCGAACCGGTCGTGTTCGGTCTCGCGACATGGGGTGCCCGATGGACCTTTGGCGAACCAGAACCGGACGAGCTCGATCCCGACCTGCTGCTGTGGTGGTTGCACCGGCGTCTCGACGCGAGCAAGCTGCCGGGGCCGCGGTTCACGATCTACGTCCATTTCACCGATCATCCGAAGCGTTACTGGATCGTGGTCGACGACGACGCGTCGCTCTGTCTCGCCGATCCCCGATTCGACGTTGACGTCACCATGCGCAGCGATCGGTCGACGCTGTACCGCACCTATCTCGGCCACGTGCCGCTACCGGATGCACACCGCAGTGGCGCGAATCGAACTCACGGGGCGCAGGCCTTCCGTTCGTTCGTTCATCGACGCATTCCAGTCGTCTCCGGTCGCATCGATCGTCGCCGTGGAATCACCTGCCTGAAGGTTCACTCATCGGGTGAACCGGGACGCTCCAGTACCGTATCCACGTGATTCGAAACCTCGAGCCGCGGCTCTACTTCGACCCCGCTGCACATCAGGCCGAGCGGGAGCGCATCTTCTGGCGGACATGGCAGCTGCTCGGACCCGCCTCGCAGGTCGCTGCCAGCGGCGACTACGTCGCCACCGAGATCGCAGGAGCCAAGGTGTTCGCCATCCGCTCCGATGATGGTGTGCTGCGCGCATTTCGCAACGTGTGTGTGCACCGCGGTGCCCGGTTGCTCGAAGAAGGTGTCGGACACTGCCACGCGATTCAGTGCCCGTACCACCACTGGCTGTACGGCCTCGACGGAACGCTGAAGCGCACACCGTGGTTCGGTGAGGATCCCGACTTCGACATGGCCGAGTGGCCCCTACAGGCCGATCAGCGTCGACGAATGGCGTGGGCTGTTGTTCGTCGCGATCGACCCGGTCGAGCCGCTGCTCGCGAACCTCGGCGACACGGTCGGCGTGCTCGCCGAGGAACCCATCGAGACCTTTCAGCTGTACCGCACCGAGCGGTTGGTGTTCGATGCGAACTGGAAGATCTACGTCGACAACTTCATCGAGGGCTACCACATCCCCGGCATCCACCCGAGCTTCTACGCGGCCATCGACTTCGAGAAGTTCGAAGCGGTCGCGATGGACAACGTGATCAAGATGACCGCCCCTCCGAAGGAAGACCTCTTCTATCGGGGCACCTGGCTCACGACGTGGCCCAACTGGACGCTGTCGCTGTTCGATGGCGGCATGAACACGTCGCGCGTCAATCCGCATCGACGAGCGGCGCACCGAGCTGCTGTACCACTACTACTTCTCCGATCTGTCCGATTCGACGAAGGAGACCCGAGACCACACGGTCGAGGGAAGCCTCGCGGTCGTCCGCGAGGACTTCGGCATCTGCGAGATCACCCACCAGAACTACGTGAGTGGCGGCTATCGCCCGGGTCCTTTGAGCCCGCGCCACGAACTCGGCGTCGCCTGGTTCCAGCAACGCCTGGCCGACATCCTGGCCTAGCGGACTCAGTCGGCGTCGATTGCCAGATCGGCGGCGATCGTGTTCCAGCAGTTGACGGAGGAGCCACGACCGATGCCGCTGCCGGAGTGCATGTTGGACGAGCAGTTGTAGACGTTGTCGAGCAGCATCTTGTACCCCGACAGCTCTGGGATCGGTCGATAGCGGCCCTGCTGCCAAGCGATCGTCGACCCGGCCGAGTAACCCCCCTCGACCATGTCGGGATGCCCGTTGAAGATGTCCGGTGGGCCGTAGGAGCGCATCGCGATCACGTTGTCGGGCGTCATGTTGGGTGCGTAGTGCGACCAGTGGTCGATCAGTTGATGGGTGAACCGCTTCTCGATGTCTTTCCACTGGCTCTTGTCGAACAGACGAATCGGAGCACCGAACTCCTCGACACCGATGATGTGCTTGCCGTCGGGTGCCCGGCCCGGGTCCCACAGGGTGTCGCACGAAGTGAGTGCGAACGTCCTTCTCGACAGGCCGTCCAGATAGATCTCGGCCTTGTACCGAGTGGCGTAGTGGTCGGGATCCTTCGGCCCCCAGTACAGACGAGGCTGCGGGCCGAGGCCGGGATTGTCGGCAGCGGCGGAGTACGCGGGAGGCTCGTGGATGGCGATGTTGGCCCACCACAGTTGGCCGCGGTCGTAGTGGATGTTGCCGATCCGCTCTCTGATCCGCGGTGCGACTTCGACGTCGTCGAGCAGCCGCAGGACGGTCTGAGGAACACCGAGCGACGACACGACGAGGTCGGCGGAGATCGTCGAACCGTCCGCCAACCGGATGCCGGCAGCCCGCGTCCCGTCGACGATGACTCGGTCGACCTCGGCCTTCGTGTGGTACTCGACGCCCATCTTGCGACCGGCGGAGATCAGTGCATCGGAGATCGCCTGCGTGCCGCCGATCGGGATCGCCGCCGGCTCGAACGACAGCACAAGCGGCAGGTTGTGGGCCAGCCCCTGCAACCCGGGAGTGTCGTCGCCGAAGCAGCCGGTCGAAGTCGTCGCGGCGCGCATGAACAACGTCCGCAACTCGTCGGACTCGAAGAAGTCGTACGCCAGCGCCTGTAGCGACATGTGGGCGTGCACGGGTTCCATTCCCGAGTCGGGAATCGAGCACAACGCCTCCAATGCGTCGGGAGTGCCATAGGGCGGAGGCGTCGTGAACCGATGCTCGCCGAACGCCGCCTTCCAGTAGCGGTCGTACTGGTCGAGCAGACGCAGGTACGCGTCGGCGTCGCGCTGCGAGAACCGCTTGATCTGCTCGTAGGTTCGCGTCACGTTCTCCGGCGAGCGCTCCTGGCGACCGGTGACGGGATCGACGACGCGCGAGGCGGAGTAGCCGATGAAGGAGCTTCCGTCATCGAACACCATCCCCTCGTTCTCCTCCGGGTACACGTACCGCAGACCCTCGTCGTAGAGGTTGAAGTCGCGGTATGACGGGTGGTTGTAGAAGCGGGTCCAATGCGCGCATGTGTTCATCCGATACCCGACCGCCGGCCCGTTGACTGTTGCCGCTCCGCCGCCAAGACGCCCGGCGCGTTCGAACACACCAACCGACATCCCCGAGCGCGCCAGGTAACAGGCGATGATGGTGCCGTGGTGGCCGCCACCGACCACCACGGCGTCGTATCGAGCGTCAGTCACCCGATGGCCGCCGTCTGTGCATGAAGGCGGGAGAGTAACGGGCGGAGAACGAGGTTCCGGAGTTGGAGGGAACCTCTAGCGAATCACCTGCATTTGAGCTGCGCCCTCGCCACGACGACACCGTCGACGTAGACGATCCAGGTGTGAGCGAGCACGTATGGCTGGCAGCGGTCCCTGAGCGTGTACGTCCCCGCCTTGGTGACGACACGTGTGGCCTGGACTTGCTCGGGGTGCCGGTAGGCGACGTTCGTGATCTTGATCACGGCGGGTCCGTCGACAGTGACGGTCGTAGCAACATCGGTCTTGTAGAGGGCGGTGGTCCCTTTGACCACGGCTGGCTTGGTGGCTCTATCGATGGCTTGGGCCGGGCTCGCAACGGCGAGCGCTCCGACGAGGACAGCCGGAACGATCAGTCTGGCGATCATTCGCAGTACTCCTTTTGTGGAAGAGTCCGCTCGCTACAAAGACCGTACACCACCCACACGACCGCCGAGGGCGTGCCCAGCTCGTGCCGGGCTGACACCAGATGTAGCTTCGTCGCGTGAAGTTCTCCATGTGGGCGTCGAACAGCCGGTCGTGGTCCGAGATCGTCGATCTCGCCACCTATGTCGAGTCAGTCGGCTGGAACGGCTTCTGGCTTCCCGACCACTACATGTCGCAAACCGCCGACAACTCACCGGGAACCGATCCGGCGCTCGACTGCTGGACTGTCCTTGCAGCAGTCGCCGTCGCCGTGCCCAACCTCGAACTGACGTCGATGGTGTCGCCGCTGACCATCCATCATCCTGTTGTGCTCGCCAAGCGAGTCGTGACCGTCGACCAGATCAGCAACGGCCGGGCGGTGATGGGCCTCGGTGCCGGGTGGCAGATCAACGAGCACCACGGCTACGGGTTCGAGCTCCGCGAAGCCGGCGAGCGCGTCACCCACTTCATCGAAGCAGTCCGCGTCATCCGCGAGCTGCTCGACAACGAGCGCGCCAACTTCGCCGGGCAGTGGTACACACTGACCGACGCGACGTTCGAGCCGAAGCCCGTGCGATCCCCGCTACCGATTCTCGTCGGCACCTCGCGCCCACGGATGCTGCGGACGGTGGCGCGCTACGCCAACGCCTGGAACACGTGGGGCAGCCCGCCGACTGTTGCTGCCGCGACGGAGCGATTCACGGTGGCGTGCGACAAGGAAGGTCGCGACCCGTCGACCATTCGTCGATCGGCACAGGCGCTCGTGTTCATCACGGACAGCGACGCGCAACGCGACGAACTCGTCGCCAAGATCGGCACCGACCGTGCGATCATCGGCAGCAGTGCCGAGATTGTCGACGTGATGGGGCAGTACGCGCAAGCGGGTCTCGACGAGTTCGCGATTCCGGACTTCAACCTCGGCACAGAGCAGGCGAAACGCAAGGAAGCGATCCATCGTTTTCACGAAGAAGTCGTCAGCCAGTTGGACACCACCGGCTGAGCCAGGGGACGGCTGCCCTGGGCGACAAGCAGTGCGGCACTCAACAGTTCGTCGATCGCCGCCATCGGCGCGTCGTCATCGGTTCCCATGGATCGCGCGAGCACCGGTACCGTCAGTCGACCAGCGACGGCGATGACGGAGAGAGCATTGCTGGCATCCGCCGTCAGCATTCCGGTCCGCGACAGGACCACATTGCGCAACGACCGAGAGGGACCGAGCGTTCCATTTGCTGCAGCCACGAGTTCCTCGATGTAGAAAGCGTTGCCGCCGCTGAGGCGATAGATCTCGTCGACCTCCGCATCACCGAACGTGTCCGGGCGAAGCGCCTGCACGAGGCTGGTGGTGGTGGGATGGTCAAACCGTTCGAGCTCGACGACTTCCGGCCGAGCGGATCGAACGACGTCGGCCAGCACGGAGGCGAGCGGACTCGACGGCGCCAGTTCCTCGCTGCGGTAGGTTCCGACGAGCAGCAACGATCGTGGGTGGCTAGATCGAGCGAGCAATGAAAACAGGGTTCGGGTCGACTCATCGGCCCAGTGAAGGTCTTCGACCACTACGACGATCGGCCCCCATTGACCGAGTCGCCGGAGCATTCCGATCACAGCCTCGCAGAGGCGGTCAGGATCAAATGCTCGCGGATGCGTCGTTCGTCGCGCCGAGTTCGGGGACCAGGTGATGCAGCAATGCGCCGCTTCCTCCGAGCACAAATTCGAGTCGTTCCTGGTCGAGGTCGTCGACCAGGCAGGCAAGCAACTCTCGCAGAGCGGCGAACGGCCAGATCTGGTCACCGAACTCGACACACCCACCGACGAGCACATGACAGCGCTCCGGAAGCACGCCGATCAGCTGAGCGACCGTTCGGCTCTTGCCAACACCGGCCTCGCCACCGATCAGCACGACCCTTCGATCGCCGCGCACGACCGCCTTGCCAACCTCCTGTAGGCGAGCAAGCTCCACAGGTCGACCGAGGAAGCAGGGTGCTTGGATGGGCAATGATCGCGCCGTAAGCGCTCTATGTCACCCGACCCAGTCTGATGTGCCGCTCATCTGAGGTAGCTGCGCCGGAAAATAAGGTAGTGGTGACCTCGCTCGGCGCCTATCCACCGGTTGTTGCGCCACCAGGAGTCCATCACGATCGAGCGCAGGTCGCGGCGGTTGTCGCTGCACGAAATGGGGGTTGTCATGAACCATCCTGGCTTTTCACGCCGAACGCTGCTCAAAGGCGGGGGTGCCGCAGCCACCGGTTGGTCAGTGTTCCGCGTCACCGGACATGTCGATGCCGCGTCAGGCAAAGGCGAGGAGAGGGACGACGTGCCATGGAGCCACGACGACCCCGACAGCGCATGCCCCGACGTCGGCGGCGACGTGCTCGACTGGAGCGATCAACCAATCGACGTCCCACCGCCAGCGCAGAGCGTTGTTGGCAACCTGCTCAAGTGGGAAGCTCTCGAGACCCGACTGACCCCTGCCGACAACTTCTTCACGGTCAAGCACTACAACCTCCCCGATATCGATCCTTCCGCTTGGCGCCTCGACATCGAAGGTCTCGTCAATCGCCCGACAACGCTGTCGCTCGCCGATCTGCAACAGCGCACGCCTCGGGAAGTGGAGTTCACACTGGAGTGCTCCGGAAACACGGGACTACCGTTCGTCATCGGCGCCATCGGCAACGCGGTGTGGGGAGGTGCCCAACTGGCACCACTGTTGAAGAGCGCGAGGCCCCGCGAGAATGCGAGCGAGGTGGTGTTCTGGGGCGCCGACGCGGGGACGGTGACCATCCGAGACAACTCCGGGCGTGACCGGACCTGGTTTCACCGGAGTTGGCGAGCCCGATGCAGGCGGTGGCCTCGACCTGACGATCACCGAACAGTTCGCTCGTAGCATGTCGCTGGAAGACGCACTCGCCCCGTCGAACCTGCTCGCCTACGACATGAATGGTGGTCCCCTGCCGGCCGAGCACGGCGCGCCGCGTGCGGCTGATCGCGCCCGGCTGGTACGGAGTGGCCAACGTCAAGTGGCTCACTCGCATCGAGGTCATCGATCGTCGCTTCACAGGGAGATTCATGGCCCGCGATTACGTGACAATCCGCGAGCAGACGCTGGAGTCGGGCGAGACGGTATGGACGTTCACCAACGTCGGTCAAGCGCGTCCGAAGTCTGCGCCCGCAAGAGTGAGCCGTCACGGGAACCGCTACTCGGTGTTCGGTGTGGCCTGGGGTGCACCCGTTGCACGAGTCGAAGTGTCAATCGACGGCGGGCCGTGGACCAAGGCGCAGCGGTGCGACCAGAAATCACAGGGCGCGGTCGGCAAAGGGAATCGCCTGGCGGTTCTGGACGTACGACTGGGGGACCCCGGCCCAAGGCACCCACACAGTGACGTCGCGCGCATTCGACACCGACGGCAACCTTCAACCTCCACCTGACGATCCGTTCCTCGCCAGCCGACGCACATATTGGGAGAACAACGGACAGATCACCCGCACTGTCGTCATCACCTGACAACACTCCGCTGTGATTTGCCGTGACTTCGATCAGCCGGCGATCGCCCGCCGCAGATCACCGGCGGCCTTCCCGAACATGGTCGCGTCGTTGGACACCATGACGAACCGGAACCCGCGGTCGGCCGCGGCACGCGCCGCAGTTGCGTCCCCTACCGCGGTTCCGCACGGAATGCTTCGGGCACGACACGCTACGAGGGTGTTGGTGATCAGTTCGTCGTTTTCGGGGTGCGAAGCGGGCAACCCGCTGGACAGCGACAGGTCGCCGGTTCCGATGAACAGCGCGTTCAACCCTTCGACGGCCAAGATCTCCTCGATCTGTCGAAGTCCGTCCTGATCCTCTACTTGCACGCCGCGAACGATGCCGGTGCGACCGTGTTCGAGGTAGTCGGCAGCGGTGTCGAGACCCCAGCGTCCGGCGCGTGATGTGCTGCCCATGCCGCGCATTCCGGCGGGACTGAAACGCATCGCATCCACCGAAGCGCGACACGTCGCGGCATCGGTGACACGCGGGACGAGAATTCCATCGGCGCCTGCGTCGAGCAAGCGTTGCAGGTGGCTGTCGGATCGGTCCGGCACGCGCACGAGCGCACCCATGCCCATCCCCTGCGCCGTCACGATGGCCCGATACGCGCTCTCGAGCGTCAGCGGCGCGTGCTCCATGTCGACGACGATGAAGTCGAAGCCGGCATGCCCGAGCAGCTCGACGGTTTCGAGCGTGGGGAGCTTCACCCATGTGCCGAACACCGTTGGTCCTTCGCCGGCCAACAGCTGTGGCGAACCGTCCTTGTTCGTGCATGGTGCTACCCACCTTCCGAATCGAAGTTCCACTGTCTCAATGCCGAGCGTGGTGGTGACCACCGCTGTGATCGAACTGCGCGTAGTGCTGGCTGAGGAGGTCAGCGCCATAGTCGCCGCCGTTCGGTGTGCGCACGACGCTGTGCACGTGATGGCGGCTGGGGACCTCGTTGTCGAACACGACACCGGGATGGTGGTCGAACTCGATGAGGATCACCGGGCTGTGCACCCGGTAGTAGAACGGTGCCTCGTCGTCGAAGCCGCCGTACCACGAGAACCATGTCTCGTCGAGGTGGGAGACGACCTCCTCGCGCTTCACGTCGGCGTGCCCCTCTCCTTGCCAGTCGACATACGTGTCCATCAACGCAAGCAGCACGCGACGCTGCGCATCGGACATGTCGGTGCCTGGCACACCCTGATTCGGTGCGACGAGATTGTCGTGAAACGCGCCTGCCTGCATCCGGCCGTCGAACAGGTTCTGCAAACTTGGCGAGATCTCGTCGGGGTGCAGGGACGGATGGATGATGGCTCGCTGCGCGCTGAGGCGGCTCGAGCGCTGCGGATGAGGTCGAGCCCGAGTTGCTCCTCCGGATCGAACAGCGACAGCCCGGCGAGCGGACCGAGGTTGATCCGCCTCGGTTCGCAGCCCATGAACGTCGGGGTCATCACGATCCGGCCGTCGAACACCACGGTGTTCACACACAGGTGGTGACCATCGATCTGCCAGCCCCACGGGTCGCCCGCTTCCGGTGATCCGAAGACAGAGACGAAGTACGGCCATTCACCGAACGCCTCGTAGTCACCCGACAACTCGGCGACGAACTCGTTGACGCGCATGATCGACCGGGCGTGGTGGTACCCACGCGCCGACAACGTCGATCGGACGATCTCGAGCGCGAGATCGCGAACCGGTTGCGCCAGGTCCTCGAGCATGACGCCGTGGCGAAAGTGGTTCATGTGCACGTTGATCCACGTCCGCCACTCGATCGCGTCCATGTCGAACGACGCCTTGGCGCGCTGTTCGGGATTCAGCGCTTGCAGAAATGCACTGGCGGCATCGGCGATCGGTCGGGTGTCGATCTTGCGGCCGCCGAGCGAGCGAAGTCCGGTGCGAACGGCTCCATCGGTCGTGACGCCGAGGAACGGTCGTTCGAGGTGGGCAGTGCGCTCGTCGACAATCGCAAGGATCGGCGACGGTGCCTCCACGATCCGTTCGCGAGCCGACATCGACGCGAGCCGGCGGATGCCGAAGGCCCGCCACGGGTCGATTGCTTGCTCCTCGGGAGTGCCGATCGGCTCGCTGACGGTCTTGGCGAGCTTGGCGCGATCCGGCGCCGGCGGCCGCAACTCGGCAAGCCGGGCCAGCACCGCGTCGACCAGACGAGCGTTGGTGTACACACCGCTGTTCGTGTCGAGCCGCTCGCCACCCCATGCATCGCGGAACACGCCGCCTGCCTCGCGCACGATGAGGCTCGTCGCGGCGAAGTCCCAGATGCCACCGAGCACGATGATCGACGCGTCGAGCCGGCCTTCGGCGACCGCCACCGCATCGAGAGCGAAGCATTGGCTGCGCGGCAGCTCCGGCAGGTGGAACAGGCGCGGAACGGAGTTGCGCCACCCGAGCAGCGCTCCTTCCCACGGGATCACGATCGTTGATGCACGGTCGAGCGACGACTGGGTGCCGCAATGCATCGGTTGTGCGGCAGCTGCAACGTCGAACGAGCCGTCGGCGCCATAGGGCGCGGTGAACGCTCCGCCACCACGAACCGCCCAGTATCGGTGGCCCCACAACGGAGCCGAGACCATCCCCAGCTCGACGGTGCCGTCGACCTCGAGGGCGATGATGGTGCCCCACCCGGGGCGTCCGTCCGCGTAGTTGTGCGTGCCGTCGATGCCGTCGAGGATCCACCGGCGGTTCGATGATCCGGGGTTCGGACCCACCTCCTCGCCGAGGACTGCATCGTCGGCGTTGGCGCGAATCAGCGCGAGGATCGCTCGCTCGACGGCCTCGTCGACGACGGAGACGGGGGTGCCGTCGACCTTCGTTGTCGTTCGCAGTGCCTCCGACCGAAAGTGTTCCCGCGACACGGCGTCGGCCGCGTCGGCCAGCTGATGAACAAACGCGACGTCATCGGCTTCGATCATCGGCAAAGCATTGCAGGGAGAGGTTGCGCAGCAGCGAGCAGACGTTCGCCAGAGGTGAACATCGACACGGACGGCAAGCGGGTGATCTCCTATGGTGCACTCGCCGCCCGAGCGGAGATCGAAACCTGAAGGAGACGACGTGACCGCCGAGACACCGACCCGAACGCTGCAGGATGTCCTGGACTCCGTTCCCAACCTCGTCGACTTCCTGTACAGCAACCGCAAGGGTTCGGTCCTCAAGGATGCCGTCCTGCGCCAGCCCACCGAATTCGTCGCTCCGGAGTTCACGACGTGGCGTGACGAGCAACGGGCGTGGCGCGAGGGGATCGCGTTCTACGACCAGTCGTTCCACATGACGACGACCTACCTGCGCGGCCCGGACGCGCAGCGGCTCATGTCCAGCCTGGCCGTGAACAGCTTCGAGACCTTCGGTGTCGGCCGCTCTCGGCACACCGTCATGTGCAGTCCCGACGGCTACCTCATGGGCGACGGGATCCTCTACAGCGTTGCCCCCGAGGAGTTGGTGCTGGTGGGTCGGGCGGCAGGGCACAACTGGGTGCGGTACACCGCCGAGACCGGCGGTTGGGACGTGTCCGTCGAGGCCGACGAGATCTTCTCCAACAATGCCGCCGGCCGCCGCAGCGTGTACCGGTATCAGTTGGAAGGGCCGCACGCTCCGGCACTCATCGAACAGCTCACCGGCGCTCCACTGCCCAACGCGCCGTGGTCGGAGATCTTCCCCGTCACTATCGCCGGCCATCATGCCTGGGCCCAGCGGCACACGATGGCCGGCAACCCGGGGTGCGAGTTCTTCGGGCCCTGGGATGAGGGCCCCGCAGTCAAGGAGGCGATCCTGAAGGCCGGAGCCGAATTCAACCTGCGCCGGGTCGGATCGCTCGCCTACTTCACCAACGCTCTGGAGCTGGGCTGGATCCCACGGCCGGTGCCGGCCATCTTCACCCACGACGAGCTCCGCCCGTTCCGCGAGTGGCTGCCGGCGACCAGCGAGGAGGTCACCTGGGCAATCGGTGGCAGCTTCAATGCTCCGAACATCGAGGACTACTACTTCTGGCCGCAGGAGCTCGGGTACGGCAACGTGATCAAGTTCGACCACGACTTCGTCGGGCGAGACGCGCTCGAGCAGAGGGGCCACGACGGCCTTCGGCAGAAGGTGACGCTGGTGTGGGATCCTGCCGACGTTGGTCGCGTCGTCGACTCCTACTTCCACCCCGACGAGCTTCCGGGGCTCTACCTCGAGCTCCCGCGGGCGACGTATGCGACATGGCAGTACGACGCGGTCCACGACGACACGGGTCGGACGATCGGGGCCTCGACCTACACCGGTGTCAGCTGGAACGAGCGGGGGATGCTCTCGCTCGCGGTCGTCGAGCCCGAGTTCGCCAAGCCAGGAACCCGCGTGTCGGTCACCTGGGGCGAACCGGACGGCGGCGCCAAGAGCCCCTGGTTGGAGCCGCACCGCCAGATCGAGATCCACGCCACGGTCGCCCCGGCTCCGATCGGGAAGTAGTCGCGGAGATCGCCTGGCGCGTCGTATCAATCGCTAAGTCTCTGACACAGCCGGTTGATAGGCGACGTAGGCGCGCTGCTTGGAGATGTGATCCGCGACGTACTTGGCGTCGTACCACACACCCCAGATGAACGAGGACCCGCGCCGGGTTTGCCACGGCAGGCCGACGAAGTAGATCCCCGGCTCCGCCGAGACGCCACGATGGTGCATCGGTTGCCCCTTCGCATCCACGGCATCGGTCTTCAGCCAACTGAAGTCGAGCGCGAAACCCGTCGCCCAGACGATCGATTGGATGTCGGCATCAGCGAGGTTCAACTCGAGAATCGGTTCGGTGACGCACGCCGGTGTCGGACGGGTCTCCCGAGCCGTGGGTTCCTCCGGCAGGTCGATTCCGTAGTCGCGCACATACGCATCGGCCTCGTCGAGAAGTGACAGATGATCCTCGTCGCCCTTCGTGAGATTGTCGGCCAGATCCGCGGCGAACGTCAGTACACCGTCGTCGAACGACTTGGTCGTGCCGAGCAGCGTCATGCCTTGTTCGGCGAGGCGGCGGAAGTCGACGGTCTGCCCTCCCTGGGATCCGCTGACCGCGATGGTGGTGTGCCGCGAACCCGGCGCTGCCTCCATGTCCCACTTGTTCAGAACACCGAGCCACCACACGAAGTCCCGCCCGCGATAGCTCCGTGGCGGACGCCCGTGGGAGCTGACCGACAGGTAGACACGTCGACCGGCGCGTAGGAGCTCGTCCGCGATCTGCGCACCCGATGACCCGCCGCCCACCACAAGGACTGCGCCGGGAGGCAACTGGTCGGGATTGCGATACGCGTTGGAGTGCACCTGCACGATCCCGGCGTCGGTGGGAACGATTGGCGGGATCACGGGGCGCTGGAACGGGCCGGTTGCGGCGACGACGTAGTTGGCGTGGATCACGCCCTCCGAGGTTTCGACGCGAAAGCCCGGCCGATCGTCCAGACGCCTCACCTCCATCACGGTCACGCCGCAACGGATCGGGGCGCCGATCATCCCGGCGTAGCCGACGAAGTAGTCGGCAATCTCCTCCTTGGAGGGGAATCCGTCGGGGTCGCAGTCGGGATACTCCATCCCCGGGAAGCGATCGTGCCACGCCGGCCCATTGGCGACCAACGAGTCCCATCGCTCGGACCGCCATCGCTCGGCGATCCGGCCGCGTTCGAGCACGAGATGTGGGACACCGTGCGCGCTCAGGTGCTCGCTCATCGCCAGGCCGGCCTGGCCGCCGCCGACGACGAGCGCTTCAACCGCTTCAACCGATTCAGGTGTCATGACCGCACACAATCGTGGACGGGGAACCGATCCGTCAACCGCAACGACCAGATGTACTGGTGCGGGTCAGCCGACGGGGCTGAGGCCGAGAGCGACGCGGCCGGACAGGGTGGTCTGCTTCGCCCGCGGCAGCGGGTGGAACAAGACGCCGTGCACATCGCGATACAGGCGCTCGAGGTCTGAGCTGCGCGAGTAGCCGCGCCCGCCGGTGGCCTCGATGGCCAGACGCACAGTGTCGATCACCGCGTCCGCAGCGACCGTCTTGCGGGCCAGTGTGCGGCTCGAGATGCTGTCGTTGTTGGGGTACTGGAGGTTGTCCGAGTCGACGAACATCGCCGCGACGACGTCTTGTGCCGTCAGGTGAGCATTCGTCATCTCACCCAGCAGCTGCACGATGTGCTGGTCGGCGCGGCCGCCGATGAGTCGCATCGCCTCGTCGACCGCGGCGTCGGCGATGCCGACATAGGCGGCCGAGATGAGCGGCATGGCGGCGGTCACGACGATGTTCCACACCGGGTGCCAGACGTCGGCGGGACGGACGAGCGAAACAGCCGCATCGGGCACGAAGACGTCGTCGAACACGATGGTGTGCGAGCCGGTGGCGCGAAGGCCCAAGGTGTCCCAGGTCTGCTCGATGCTCACGCCTTCCGACGCGAACGGCACGGCGCAATGGATGACCGACGGGCCTTCGGGTGCCGTGTCCCAGCGGAAGCTGGTAATGGCGATCTGGCCGACTTCGCAGCCGCTGGCGGGGGTCTTGCGGGCGTTGACGCGGTAGCCGCCGTCGACCTTCTCGACCGTGCCGTTCGAGCCGACCCAGTCGGAGGCGCCGGTGCTGACGAGGACGGCGCCCTTGTCAGCGACCTTTTCGAAGATCTTCGAAGCGTCCTGGCCGTGGTTGTGGCGCCACACCTGGAATGCGACCAGGTGCGAGTGCATCGACAGCGTCACTGCGACGGCGGGATCGAAACGGGCGAGGGTGCGCAGGATTGCGCCCATATCGCTATGGGAGGCGCCGCCGCCGCCGAACTCGGCAGGCACGAGCGCACTGGTCAGGCCTTCTGCTCTCAGGCGATCGAAGGCTGGTCGCGAGATCTCGCCGCGAGCGTCGAACGAAGCGGCTTCCGCCTGGAGGTCGGCGCCGATGGACGAGGCGTGCTCGATCCAATCAGCAGTGGTGGTCGGGGTGTGTGGTGTCCATGAGTGTCATGCGATCAAAGTACGAAAGCTCGCCGTTGTGCAACTAGTGCAGAGAATGGACCCATCCAGTACAGTTCGTGTACTCGAGCCAGAATCTGACGGAGGTCACGAATGCCGACGGAAGAGCCGGTCCACGGCTACGGCCAGTACTGCCCCATCTCACGAGCTCTCGATGTGCTGGGCGAGCGGTGGACGATGATCATCATCCGCGACTTGCTCGTGGGAACGACGCGTTTCAACGACCTCGCCCGCGGTCTGCCGGGCTTGTCGCGCACGTTGTTGAGCAAGCGCCTACGCCAGCTCGAGCAGGCCGAGCTCGTCGAGCGCATCGACGGCCAGTACTTCCTCACGGAGATGGGCCGTGAACTGGAGCCAGTGGTGTTCGGCCTCGGCGCGTGGGGCGCGAAGTGGGTGCTCGGCGACCCGCGACCTACCGAGCTCGACGCGCAACTGCTGGTGTGGTGGATACACACGCGCCTCGACACCTCGTACCTGCCCGACCGGCGCTTCGTGTTGCACGTCAGGTTCACGGACGACAGCCGCCAGTTCTGGATCGTCGTCGAATCCGCAGGGCCGTCCGTGTGCATGAGCGACCCGGGTTTCGACGTCGACGTGACCATGTCGTCGGATGTCAACGCGCTGTATCAGGTGTGGCTCGGCAAGATCCCGGTCCGCGACGCCATCGCTCGAGGACAACTCTCGTTCGACGGACCCACAGCGCTCGTGCGCCGGATGCCCAACGTGTTGGAGCTCAGCCCCGTGGCCGAGATGGTCGCCGCAAGTCGTTGACGAGCCCGCTGCGAAATTTTGTGGGCGCAGAGGGACTCGAACCCCCGACACCCGCCTTGTAAGGGCCAGTCAGCGGAATAGTGCACTGGTTGTAGTTACACCTTCTTCGACAGTCCCTCTGGCGCCATGCAACTGAAGCGGCATGGATGAATTGCACGAGCCCGGCTCAGCCGAAATCTGGGCACGTCGATCGATAGTCACGCAAGTCGCCGAGGTAGGTGTCCCACTCCTCGCGGGTCAGATTGCGTCCAGCGAGCGTGCAGGCCGCGGTAATCCAGTGCTGCGGATCGAGATCCCAGGCCACCATGTCGTTGTTGATGCCACCACCGAACAGCATCTCGAGGCCATCAGGACGAAGGGCGCTCGCTCTTGGTTCTGTTCCCGGGATGATGATCCGATCGCCGAGCTGTTCGCCGCTGTTGACGTCGAAGAGCGTGACCGAGCGATCGCCGCCGGTTACCATCGCCAAGCGACCGTCGGCGTCGGCCTTGATCTGTCCCCCGCCGCGTGTGCCGCTCAGCGTTCGGAGCGGCTTCAGCGTGTCGAGGTCGTAGACGGTGAGCTCTCCTTGCAGACTGCCAAGGATCAGTCGGTCGTTCCGGGTGATCGCGGCCGTACGTATGAAGGTGCCCCGCGGTAGGGAATCCCCTTGATTGTGCCGAGAGGTTCGCCGGTGCGCCCATCGACAACGGTGGCGCCCGTGGACGTGATCGAGCGCGGCCCGATCACCGTCGTCGCTGCCGGCAGCGTCGCCGTAGAAGGAATCGATCAGCGGGATCGTCGTGTCTCGCTTCAGCGAGTCCTTGTCGATCGCCCAGAGAACGCTCTTGTCGTGACCGGCGCCATCGTCACCTGCTGCCATTTGGAGCCACCACCAGTGCCGACTGCCGAAGAGGGCGAGCCAATCGCGCTCTGGAATCACGATGTCCGTCGGGTGCAGGCCGGCGGAGGCGAGATCGTAGGTTTCGACGGTGAAGGTGTCGGGACCGGACCTGCTCACACCTATCAATTCGTGGTCGTTCCTCCAGTCGGCGCCGGTAAGACCATCGAGGGCGCTGACTTGTTTGCCTGTGGCGACGTCGAACACGGCGGGGTCTTCCGATCCGTGGATGTCGTACAACCCCGGGTCGGCGTACCCGACGAGCAGCCGTCCATCAGGGCTGTACGTGTCCGGGACGAAGCCCTCGGTGCCGCCGACGCGTCGGCTAACGAGCCCGGAGCCATCGAGCCTCCACCGCGACACAATGTGATCTTCATCGGCGAAACTGACGAGTTCGGTGCCGTGACGGGCGATCCACAGCCGCGCCGGCACTTCCACTTTGTGCATCGAGCTCCCGAACGAGGCCACCATTCTCCAGGTCACGTTCGTCCAAGCGTCCCGCGGTATCGCCGCAGTACAGCCGCTTGGTCGTCTCCACGACCGCGCAGGGGTTCCACGTGGCATCCGGATTCTTGTTCTCGGTCACGCGCCACACGGTGTTGCCCGAGGTGACATCGAGACGGATGGTGCCCGTGAGGCCCTCGCCGATCAGCCCGGCGCCACCTTCGATCGCGGTGAGCAGTTCCGATGTGCCACGAGGTGCATCGATTCGGCGGACCTCCGTCAGAGTATCAAGGTCGACGAGCCGCACCGGACCAAGCACCGAACCTACGGCGAGCAATCCACCGCTGACGAACGCCAACCCTGCCGTCGTAGCAATGAGCGGTGAATCGTCCGGCATTCCGAGGCCTGGGAGTTCGCCGAGCTTGCGGCCGTCCGGAATCGAATAGGCGAAGACGTTGCCCACATCGTCGCCCGACGCGAACAGTCGCGAATTGTCGGGACTGATCACGACGCTATCGATAGTGTCGGTCACCGGGATCGGGCCGACAACGAGAGAGTGGGTCGCCGTGTCGTACACGCCGATGTGTCGGACGTCGTCCGCCCAAGCCATCTGGCCAACAAGCCGACCGTCTGCGCTGCTGAACAGCCGGGAGAAGATGTACGGCTCGGTCGACAACACCGGCCAGGGCTCCCCCACGGCACCGGTCTCGAGGTCGTAGGAATGGAAGCGTTGATCGAGACCGACGACCAGAGCGGTTTCACCATCCGGAAGGACGATGCCGTTCGTGTACTTGCCCAGAGATTCGGGGAGGTGGTCGATCCCGAGCATCCCCGGGCTCGCAGTGAACGTCGAGAACAGCGCCGACCTCGTGCGCGGTGTATCCGCGAGACCAAATGCCTCAATGGCGAGCAGGGCAGCCGCGTCACGCTGAGTTGCTCGAAGGGACAGCGACCTGCCCACAAGCGCTTCGATCTCCGCTGTCCGTTTCGACACCGCGCGCATGCCGACTCTGGCTCACAGCGATGGCGCCGGCAATCAACCCGAGCACCAACACGCACGATGTCGCAACCAGCAACCGCCTCAGTCGCCTCGAACGCGCCCGTTCTCGCTGTTGGTCTGCATCACGCGCCGTCCAGCTTGCCTCGATGAACGCTCGCTCGTCCTCGCTGAGTTGCTGCTCACGCTCGGGGAACGATTCGATAACTGCCTCTGAGCGCGGAACCGCGATACAGCTCACCATCAGGTCGACCGGCTTCGTCCCAACTGCGTGTCGCCGCAGACAAATGCTGGAGCTGGGCGAGCCATCGGCGGTCGGCATCGAGCCACTCGCGGAGCCTCGGCCAGTTCGTCAGCAGGGCCTCGTGAGCTATCTCGACGACCGGTTCCCTCGTGGCCAGGTCACGGTCAGCGACCAACAGGCGAGCGCTGACGAACCGATCGGCGACAAGATGGTCAGGCTCGGACAACTCCCCGAAGCGAGCTCGACGTCGGGTGTCGGGCGCGCCGTGGCCTGGTGAGACGAGCCGGCCGAAGAGCTGACGTGCATGTGTTTTCGTAAGTCCGTTGTCGAGCGAGGCGTAGACCTCTTCGGCGCGACGCCCAATCGCACCACCGAGGCCGCCGATTTCGCTTCAGCGTGGTCGTCCGTGACTTGGTTGTCGACACGCCGTTCGTACATCTCCGCCATTGCAAATTGCAGCAGTGGCAACCCAGCTGGCTGAGCGTTGGCCTCGGCAACGATCGCGGTTACGACACCGTCGTCGAAGTCGACTCCGTGTCGTTCCGCCGGTCGAACCACGACGTCCTCCAACGCCTGCGGGCTCAGCGGCGGGAGTGCAAAGGTACCATCGGCGACTAGTCTGACCGATCAATGCGTGCTGCAACGGCCGATCGTACAAGTCGGCGCGGACTGTGGTGACGCATTGAACGCCGCATGTGCGGGCACACGACGAGTGCGCTCAGGAATCGCTCCCGCTCAACTGCTGTCGGCCAGCGTCCAGCACTCCTCGAACTGGTCGACAACGAGCGCTACGGGCCCGGCCCCGTCAGCCGCCGCCTGCGTGAACAACTCAGCGGGGATCGGGCGTGTCGTTATCGGACGCCGCGATTTGTTGCATCGCTTGTCGCAGGGCATCGTTAGGTCGGTCGCCGGGCACCATCGTCGCAACGCGCACCCCGTCTCGGCGAAGAAGGGGCACGAGGCCGGCGTGGACGAGCGAGCTCTTGCCCGACCCCGAAGGGCCGACCACGGCAACGAAGCGTCGTGCGCGGAGAGTGTCGTGCAGGACCGCGGTCACTTCGTCACGGCCGAAGAAGTCGTCAAGCGTCGGCTTCGGCGAAGGCCCGCAGACCCTTGAACGGATTGACCGCCGAAGACATCGCGTTGCTCAGCGCATGTACCGCTCGCCGCCTTGACGACGGTTCGTCCGTGTGACGCGGACCGACTGGCGATAGCACACCCTCCGGTCGTCCCACCGCCTCGCGCCACGCCACGATGAGTTCAGCCATCGACTGGAACCGCGAATCCGGCGTCGGCAGCTGTCGCCATAGCGAGTACGGCGTCGAGGGCTTCGTGCGGCTCGGACATCGCCCCGGCCAAGCTCGGCAGCCGGGCGTTCGTCGGCTGCATCAGCGAGAGCGGCGAGACACCGACCATTAGCTCCCACAACATGCATCCGAAGCTGAAGATGTCGGACTGAACGGTGTCACCGTCGCGGTCCGACCAGCTCAGGCGCGGCATAGGCGCGGGTGCGTGTATCGCCGCGGTCGGCGATCGACGTGGTCACGGCGATGCCGAAATCGGAAAGATAGGCGTTGCCTGCTTCGTCGAACAACAGGTTGGACGGCTTCACGTCGCAATGCACCACGCCAGCCGTGTGCGCGGCCAAGAGGGCGCTTCCGACTTCTTCGACAATGCGGCTGACCTGAGACACACTGAAGGGCCCGTTGATGACCATGGCCCCGAATGCCGTGCCACCGCGCAAGAGGCGGAACACGAGATAGGCCCCCGCCGGGCTCGCGCCAGTAGTCGTAGAGCGGAACGATGTGGGGGTGCTCGAGCCTGGCGACCAACTGCGCCTCTGCCTCGAACCGTTGGATGAACTCCGGGCTGTTCGGAGAGATCCGGTCGGATCGCCTTGATCGCCACCTCGCGATTCGTCCCTGGTTGAGTTGCAGCGAAGACCCGCCCGTACGCGCCTTCTCCCAGTACTTCGTGCACGGCATAGCCCCGCAGCAACCTGGCCCGGGAGTCAACGGCCGGAAGCGGTTGCCCGATGCCATCGCGCGTTCCAGGGCGACCAATTCGGCGGATGGATCAAGGCCCGTTTCGTCCGCCAACCGCGTGCGGAAAGATTGAAAGGCCCGCAGCGCATCGGCATGACGCCCCGTCGCAAAGAGCGCCCGCATCATCAGCGACACTGGGCGTTCGCGCAGGGGATGGTCGGTGCTGAGCCGAGAAAGTTCTGGGATGACGCGATTGTGGTGGCCCAGTGCGAGCAAGGCCTCGGCTCGCTCCTCCATTGCCACGACGCGCAGTCTCGTCGAGGCGATTGGCCTCGGCCAGCAACCACCACTCGGCGCCGAACTCGCCGTATGCACTGCCACGCCACAGGCCCAGCGCCCGGTCGTAGAGCTCGACGGATCGACCGGGATCCGCTGGTTCCGGCCTCCGAAAACCAGTCCTCGAACTCCTGCGAGTCGAGCATCGAACCGTTGAGCTCGAGCCGATATCCCTCGTGGACCGTCACTATCGACGATGTCGCCGAGGGCAGCGCGCAGCCGTGACACGTACGTCATGACAGACCGTGCCGGGGCGCAGAGGGCCTCGAACCCCCGACCTTGCCTTGTAAGGGCAGTGCTCTACCAACTGAGCTATACGCCCGCCGAAGCGGAGTCGCCAGCCTACAAGCCGAGCCGCCACGCAACATTCTGGAGGAAGTGCGCAACTTCGAAGCACACAGGTGACGTCGAACTTACGCACTTCGTCGGCGGGCGGCGAGTAGATCGGCGGCCAAGCTCGGCGTTGCCGCGGCAACCGGAGTGCGACGGGCGTCGTGGTCCATGTGCACCATCTCCCGATCGAACGCATCGACAACCGCGATGCCTGCCTCGCGACAGATCAACCAGCCGCCGAGGTAGTCCCATACGCCGTGCTGATCGGCGCCGAAGTCGACGTACCCGTCGACCGCGCCGTCCGCGAGGGCGCACAGATCCAACGCACAAGCGCCGAACGCTCGGAACTGAGCCCAGCCGACATCGGGAGGCGGGACTGCGGAGACCACGACGATCGCATCCGACAAGGTCGTGCAACGAGACGGCTGCAACCGACGCTCCCCGCACCACGCACCCCCGCCGCGCTCGGCTGAGTACCGCACGCCGGTGGCCTGGTTGACGACCACCGCAGCGGCCGGACCATCGGCATCGACGAGGCACAACGACGAGGCAAACCACGGAATGCCTCGGCTCGCGTTCGTCGAACCGTCGATCGGATCGATCACGACGACTTCGCCACTCGTCCCCGGGTTGTAACCGCTCTCCTCCGACAGCACGCCGACACCTGCTCGCTCGATCACCGCCAACGCTGCCTCGTCGGCAACGACGTCGAGCGCATACTGACCGTCTCGATGGCCGGAAGGACCCCAATCGGTCACAGTACGCATCGCCACGCGACGGCGTCCGCCACGTCGTGCAACAGGCCAAGGCGGTCGGTGATCATCGCTCCTCACGGTAGTGTCGTCAGCCGTGGCAGTCATCGATGTCGCCGGTTTCGTCGCAGAGCTCAAGAGCCACGCCGTCGATCATGGATTCCATGTGCACGACGAGCGTCATTTCGTCGAGACGTACTCCCTGAGGCAACTGTGGGAAGTCGACCTGCATCCGGAGGAAGCCTGCAACGGCCCCATCGATCTCCACCTCTCGCTGGAGGTCGATCCGCGGGCATTGCTGGGCTTCGAGGACGAGGTCATCAAGCAGGACGACCCCGATGCCGATCCTCCTCGCGGGTTCACATTCCCGCTGCTCTTCACCTGGACCTTGCCGCCCCTGCCCGAGCCGCCGGACCTGCTGGTGCTCGCCACCGAGATCGCCGGCGTCGGTGGTCTCGACCTCCCGGTCGAGGTGTCGGCGATCGACTCGTTCGCCAGCGTCACCGATGCACCCGAGCGCAGTTTGTCGATGGTCGCCCGCATCCCGGTCGACCTTGCCGACGTGCTGCTGGGCGAGGAGACACCGTTCTGCGAGACACTCGACCGCTGCAAGGAAGTCAGTCTGTTCCTGCTCGACCACGCACCCGGTTGGCTAGCCGAGTCCTGAGTAAGGTGCGGGCATGCGCGTCAGCGAACTCATCGAGATCCTGCAAGATCAGCCACCTGATGCCGAGGTCGAACTGGCCATCGTCGCACCGGTCGTCGACGAGAACGACGACATCACCGTCGACCGTTACAGCGTCGAGGGCATGTTGCCGTGGAAGGACGACGAGCCCGACGAGGAGAGCGAAGACGGCCTGGTGATCTGGTTGGTCGGCGGCGAGGACGACGACGTCGACGCCTTCCTCGACGCCATCGAGCATCCCGACGACTGATGACGCCAGAGGAGCGGTATCGCTTCGACATCCAGGGCTACCTCGTCCGCCGCGGCGTCCTTACGGTGGGCGACATACAGGCGTTGAACATCGCCGTCGATGTGCTCGGCGTGCCGGAGCCCGGCGACGACATCATGAGCCAACGATTCGGGAACCATCTGGCGACCGCTCGGCGATTTCGTGACCTGCTCGACCACGACGGCATCTTCGACATGGTCCTCGAACTGTGTGGCACCAATGCCCGCCTCGACCACGCATACGGCATCATCATGCGCCCGGGCACGACCGGGCTCAGCCTGCACGGTGGCGGCAAGCCGTTCGACCCGGCGCAGTACTACACCGTCGACGGCGGCAACATCCGCACTGGATTGATCGCTGTTCAGTGGGCGCTCGTCGACCACCCTCCCGGTCGCGGCGGCTTTCTGTGCGTGCCGGGCAGCCACAAGGCCAACTTCCCCACCCCGTCGCGGATTGCTGCATCGATGGCGATCGAGGTGCCCATGGAAGCGGGCGATGTCGTGATCTTCACCGAGGCGTTGACTCATGGCACCGCCGGGTGGCAGGGGCCGCGGCAGCGCCGCACGCTGCTGTACAAGTACTCCCCCGGCAACTCGGCGTGGTCGCACGAGGTGTGGCCCCAGGAACTGTTCGATAGTTGCACACCCCGACAACGGCTGCTGCTGCAGCCACCATCGGTCGGCAATCACCGCCCGCTGCAATGATCATTCACCTGTTCGTCTACGGCACGCTGCGTCCCGGACAACTGCGATGGCGATTCCTTGCGCCGTATGTCGCCGACGAGGGCCACGACACGACGGTCGCCGGAGCGCTGTACAACACGGGCAACGACTACCCCGCTGCACGTTTCGATCGACCCGGCACGATTCACGGCCGCGTCTATCCGCTGCACCTCGATCGGATCGACCGAGCCTTGACGCTGTTGGACGAAGTCGAAGGTGCAGTCATCGATCTGTTCCGTCGAGTCGCGGTCACGACATCGTCCGGCATCGAAGCATGGGCCTACGAATACTGCGGCGAGACAACCTTCGCCCCGATCGCTTCCGGCAACTGGCTCACCGAATCTGCTTGATCTTGCCGCGGGCGCCCCAGGCCTTGTCGGCGGTCAAGACCGTTGCATCGAGTCGCTGCGCGACAGCAAGGCAGAGTCGGTCGCCGAGCGACAAGCCCGCACCCCGCTGCCACCGAGCAGCCGCCCACTCGGCGTCGACCTCGGTGACTGGTTCAACGACGAGGTTGAAGCTCTGAAGCAACGCACGCGACAGGGTCCAATCGCCGCCTGAGGCGCCGACTCGCTGCGCCACCTCCGACCAGTTGGCGGCGCTACAACAGCTTTCCTGCTCTAGTGCGGCCTCGACCTTGTCAGCTCCTGTCTCGCCCTGCAAGAAGGCCAGCAACGCGGACGAATCCAACACGTTCACGAGCGCGACACAGCATCCTCTTCGGTGGCGGCCCGACGACGCTCAGCCACAAGGTCGGCAACGAGGTCGGATCCAACAAGGTCGCGCCGCACCATGCGCTTCAACTGTTCACGCGTCAGGAGCACGATTCCATCGGGAGACTCGATCAATGTCACCGGGGTACCCGGCAGCAAGCCGGCCCGGGCGCGTAGCTCAGAAGGCACGACCAGTCGCCCGCGGTCGCCCATTACTGTTGCATGTGACCCACTCATATACTCAACGTACCACCTGATCTGTCGATGTGGGACAGTCGATCGCCGCCAGCCTAAAGCAACGAGGCGCGGTCGAGAAAGGTACGACCAACACACGCAGCGCGAAGTCGACCACAGAGTGGGACGATCGACTTCCCGAGCAGGTCTTACGACCCTGGTTATTTCATTTGGCCCCGCCGTTCAGTGGTCACGCGTGTGAAGTTCTGATTTGGGAAGGGGCTCGAGATGAGCGGCAGGTGGAGCAGGAAGTTGTGGGGGGTGTTGGCTGCCTCTGGACTCGTTCTGGCGAGTGGAGCCGTCGCCATTCCGTCACAAGACGAGGCCAACGTGCAGGCGGCGCCGCCGACCTTCACGGCGACCGACAACAGCAAGGTCCCGCACTACTTCGGGCCCTACTCGAACTGGGCGAACAGCCCCCAGGTCGCTCACGGACGCCACCGTGACGATCGTGGCAGCGCCTCTGGACGCGACGGGCGCAGGCGCTACGGCGACAGCGACGGTCGATCTCGTCTCCGGGGCGATCACGGGCTACACCGTGACGAACCCGGGCAGCGGCTACACGCTGCCCCCGCTGGTGGTAGTGAACGGCGCGGGGATCGGTGCAACGGCTACAGCTGCGATCGCAACGGGTGTGGTTTCGAGCATCGTCGTGAACACCCCGCAGAACTTCGTCGATCCGGAGATCACGATCACGCCGACCACTGGCGGTACCGGGGCCGCAGCAGTTGCCAGCGGCGGAGTCGGGTCCATCACCCTGCTCAACGGCGGTAGCGGCTATTCGATCGAGCCGATCGTTGTGATCGGTCAGCCGAACCTGACCGATCCGGGCGGAGCGCCGGCCGTGCAGGCCACTGCCCTTGCGGTCATGAACGCCTCCGGCGTCGTGACCGACATCACGATCTCGAATCCAGGAACCGGCTACACATCCGCTCCATCGATCACGATCAACGACGGGCTCGTCCCGCCCGTCAGCCAACCACCGGCCCAACCGGCCGTCGCGGCTACTGCCGAATCAACCGTGCGCATCGACGAGGTCGATGTCACCGCCGGTGGATCAGGCTACGTCGGAGCGCCGACCGTGACGATCCTCGACCTGTACCCAAATCCGCTCGTTCCGGTCAACCCGGGCGCGGTGGCGACAGCGACGGTTTCCAATGGTGTCAGCTTGATCACTCCAGTCGACCCCGGTAGTGGTTATCTGACGCCGGGCCTCGAGAAGTTCGTCGATCCGCTCCCCGGCCTCGGGGCTCCCGCGCTGAACAAGGACACCAGCGACTACATCCCGGTTGCAGTTCCCGAAACACCAACGGCTGCTACTGCCGGAACCGACTTCTACGAGATCGGCTTGGTCCAGTACCGCCACGTCTACTCATCGCAGATTCCGGCGACGCTGCAGCGTGGCTACGTCCAGCTCTCGCCGAACAACGCCGTCACGCCGTACCCGTTGATGAACGCCAACCTGGTGAACGTAGAGAATCCTGGCGACATCTCGAACACACTGCCGGACGGCACCGTGGTATGGGGCAAGCCGATTCTGATCGATGGTGTACAGGCGTACGGCATCGACCAGCCGCGCTACCTCGGCCCGACGATCGTCGCCAACAAGGACAAGCCAGTACGAGTCCTGTTCCGCAACCTCCTCCCCAACGGTGAGGCCGGCGATCTGTTCCTGCCGGTCGACACCTCGCTGATGGGTTCGGGCATGGGCCCGAATGCAGTCATGCTCGACCCGGTCACCAAGGTGCCGATGGACATGGTGCAAGACGACGGGACCGTCCTCGACGGCGTGCGCAATCAGATGTGCGGCGAGACCGACGATCCAGGCGACTCCCTCAAGCCAAACGTGTGCTTCTCGGAGAACCGGGGCACCTTGCACCTCCACGGCGGTGTCACCCCGTGGATCAGCGATGGCACGCCGCACCAGTGGATCACGCCGGCAGGTTCGGAAACCTTCACCGACTATCCAAAGGGTGTCAGCGTCAGCAACGTGCCCGACATGCCGGACTACGGCCCGGGCACTCAGACCTTCTTCTACACCAACCAGCAGAGCGCCAGGCTGATGTGGACCCACGATCACTCGTGGGGCATCACGCGGCTGAACGTCTACGCCGGTGAGGCCGCTGGATACCTCGTCAAGGACCAGGCCGATACGAGCCTCTTCGGTCAGACCGGAACGTTCCCCGAACTGGGTGACGGAACCCCGCTGATCGTTCAGGACAAGACCTTCGTTTCGGCGAGCGTCGCTGCGGGCGAGACGAATCCGACCCTCGGCACCCCGGGCTACGACCCGGCCCAGAACACCACGACCGACCCGACCTGGAACACGGCAAAGTGGGGCGGCGAGGGCAGCCTGTGGACGCCGCACGTCTACATGCCTGCCCAGAACCCCGGAAGCCCGACAGGAATGAGCGAATTCGGTCGCTGGATGTACGGCCCATGGTTCTGGCCGCCGGCCAAGGACGTGAAGTACCCACCGATCGCCAACCCCTACTATCAAGCGGACTGCGATCCGAACGTCATTCTTTCCGACGGGAGCAATCAGTTCTGCGAGCCGGCGCTGATCCCGTCGACACCGAACGTCTCGGTCGGGATGGAAGCGTTCAACGACACTCCCGTCGTCAACGGCAAGATCTACCCGAACACGACCGTCGATCCGAAGGCCTACCGCTACCGCATCCTCAACGCAGCGAACGACCGGTTCTGGAACCTGTCCTGGTATGTCGCCGACCCCACCACCGGCACACTCAGCGAGGTCGCCCTCAAGCAGTCCGAGGTCGACGCGGCACAGACCGATCCGGTCGTGTTCCCGACACCTGATACCGCCGTCAGCCCGGCTGGTCCGAACTGGATCCAGATCGGCACCGAAGGAGGGTTCCTCCCGGCACCCGTGGTCGTCCCCGCCCACGAGACGACATGGATCTCGGACCCGACTCGCTTCGACGTCGGCAACGTGGATCAGCATTCGTTGCTGCTGGCGCCCGCCGAGCGAGCCGACGTCATCGTCGACTTCTCCCAGTTCGCCGGCCAGACCCTGATCCTGTACAACGACGCCCCCGCCGCATTCCCGGCACGCGTCCCCGGCTACGACTACTACACAGGCGGACCCGACCTGACCCCGTCAGGCGCCCCGACCACCCTTCCTGGCTACGGCCCCAACACCCGCACTGTCATGAGGGTCACGGTAGGCGTAACCGCCTCCCGGCGGTGGCGTTCGACAGGCCGAACACCAACGCCGACAAGTTGGGCGTCCTCATCGCGGCGTTCCGACACCACGCAAACGGCAGCGGCGTGTTCGAATCGTCGCAGGACCCGATCATCGTCGGTCAGGCGGCCTACAACTCGGCATACGGTACGAACTTCGCGGGAGCCGGTTGGTGCAACAGCCCGACCAATCCGACAGCGAAGTGCGACGGGTTCGCCCGTATCTCGGAGCAGGGCGCTGTGCCCGGACAACCGGACACCTTCAAGTTCAAGTTCGACACGCTCGCCGGCCCACAGTTGGCGATCCCGTTCGAACCGAAGGGCATGCACGACGAGATGAACTCGGCAAGCTTCGACGAGTGGGGTCGCATGACGGCCAACCTCGGCCTCGAGGCCCCCGGTGCCACTCCACTGCTGCAGAACATCGTTCTGTACCCGTACGTGAACCCGGCAACCGAGATCCTCGACTCGACAGCAATGCCGAGCAGTCTCGACGTGAAGAAGATCTCGTCCAGTACCGACGGCACACAGATCTGGAAGATCACCCACAACGGCGTTGACACCCACCCGATCCACTTCCACCTCTACAACGTGCAATTGCTCAACCGGGTCACGTGGGACAACATCATCATCCCGCCAGAGCCCAGTGAGCTCGGTTGGAAGGAAACCGTGCGGGTCAGCCCCCTCGAAGACACCATCGTCGCCTTGCGACCGATCGTGCCAACGCTTCCGTTCGGCGTACCCGACAGCAAGCGACCGTTGAATCCAGCGATGCCCGAGCACGCCAAGGGCGACATCAACAGTGTGCTCGGCACGCAGGCCGGCTTCAACAACACCGATGTCGCCGGCAACCCGTTGACGACCGCAATCGCGAACGAGATCACCGACTTCGGCTGGGAGTACGTCTTCCACTGCCACATCCTGAGCCACGAAGAGATGGACATGATGCGCCCGATCACCGTCCACGCAGCAAGGAACTTCGCCCCAGCATCAACCCTGAGCGCGGTGCGAAACGTCGGGAACGTGGTGCTGACGTGGACCGACGGGACACCGGTCGACATGGCCGACCCGAACAGCTGGACCAACCCCGGTACGGCCGAGATCGGCTATCGCGTCGAGCGGGCAAGCGGCGCCAACGGAGCGTTCTCGGTGATCGACACCACGGTGGCGAACCAGCTGGCGTTCACGGACACCGTCGACACCACGCAAACATGGCGCTACCGGATCACCGCCTTCAACGCGGCCGGGGACTCTCGTTCGAACGTCGTCACCGTCGCACCACCCGTGGTGCTCAAGGCGACTGCGACGTCCTTGACCAGCAGCCGGAACCCGGCAACATACGGACAGTCGGTGACGTTCACCGCCAGAGTCACAGTCGTGGCACCGGCTACGGGCACGCCGACTGGCACCGTGCAGTTCAAGGTCAACGGCGTCCCGGCAGTCGGCGGCGTCCGTACCTTGAACGCCGCAGGTGTCGCAACGTTTGCGAGCAGCACCGTTCCGGGAGGAATCAACTCCATCGTCGCTGTCTACAGCGGGGACGCAGCCTTCTCGACCAGTACCAGCCCGACCGTTTCACAAACGATCACCAAGGCCAACTCGACGACAACGCTGACCAGCAGCGCGAACCCCTCACGCCTGGCCAACAGCTCGACCGTCACGCTGACCGCGAGAGTGACACCGACCGCAGCATCACCTGGCTTCGTTCAGTTCACACTCAGCGGGGCCAACGTCGGTCTCCCGGTAGCGCTGGACGCGACAGGCCGGGCGACGTTGATCCAAACCCTTGCAGTCGGCGTGTACTCCTTCCGGGCGAGCTACATCGCAACGACCAACTACAACGCCAGCCAATCGGCGATCCTCACCCAAACGGTGACGCTGTGAACGTCAGGGACCGAACCATTCCATCCAAGGAGACAGCTATGACCAAGAATCCACTTCCACCTGTGCTTCGGCGGTGGCGCTTCATCGCCGCCGTCATGGGCGTGACGGCGCTGGCAGGTGGTGGCGTGCTTCTGGCCGCCAACTCCGATCCAACGACCGCCATGTCTTTCCACAACCTTGCGTCCAGTCGAGTTCTCGACACCCGAGCGGCCACACAGGTCGGTGCATTCAACACACCTCTCGGCGCGGCGAGCACGCTCGACTTCGTGGTCCCCGGACTTCCCGATGACGCGACTGCGGTCTCCCTCAACGTGACCGTCACGGATGGCACCCAGTCCTCGTTCCTGGTGGTGTACCCCTCAGCCGACACCCGCCCGGCGACCTCGACTGTGAACTGGGATTCGGCGAACGCCGTCGCCAACACGGCCACCGTCAACGTTGCCGCCAATCACTCGCTTCGGGTCTACAACGACCAAGGGAGCGTCAACGTGATCGTCGACCTGCTCGGCTACTACGCCCCGACTCCCAGCGGCGGTGGCGGCACCGGTCTACAGGGTCCTCCAGGTGAAGAGGGTCCTCCAGGGCCCGCCGGCTCAGCCGCCTTCCTGTACGCAACCTCCACCTCCCCCCAGACAGTTCTCGCTGACGGTCGAGTGACCTTCGACCAGGTCAACTCCGAGACGCCCGATGCGTACAGCACTGATGTGATCGAAGATGCGTTCACTGCAATCGAGGCCGGCGTGTACAAGGTCAGCTTCGGTGTGAACTCGGTCTCGGCGGCCCAAGTCACCGTCCAAGTCGACGGCCTTGCTCCGGTCGACGGATCGTTCGTGTTCGGTGGCGATGCCGGCGCAGCGACGACGGCCACCGGAGGAACAGCAGTTGTCACCCTGACCGCCGGTCAGACCATCACGTTGGTGAACGAGACGTCGGCCACCGAGATCGAGCTGGACAGCCCGGTCGGCGGGACGGGTGGGTCGCTGTCGGCGTGGATCCTGATCGAAAAGCTGGGCCGATCGGCTGGATAGCGAGTGACAGACCGTTCGAAAGGGCCCGGCGAGGACGGGCCCTTTCGGCGCGTCTGCCCCTAGTGGAGTGTTTCGCGCCCACCCGGGTGGGACGGAGACACTCCGATCGCGGCCCGCGGGACGGAAACACTCGCACGTACTTGGTGGGGCGGGCGGGGATCGAACCCGCGACCTAGGGGTTATGAGCCCCCTGCTCTAACCACTGAGCTACCACCCCGTAAAAGGCCAACGACCCGCCGAGGCGGGCCGTTGCTCTTTTGGCTCCGAGAGCAGGGCTCGAACCTGCGACCCGCTGATTAACAGTCAGCTGCTCTGCCAACTGAGCTATCTCGGAAGGCGTTGACGAGGATAGCAAAGCCGGTTCGTCACTCCTCCTCCAAAAACTCCTTCAAACGCTGGCTACGCATCGGGTGACGCAGCTTGGCCAGGGTCTTGGCTTCGATCTGGCGGATGCGTTCACGAGTCACACCGAACTCCTTGCCGACATCCTCCAACGTGCGGGCCTGACCATCGTCGAGGCCGAACCGCATGCGCACGATCTCCTGCTCGCGGTCGGTCAGCTCGCCGAGCGCCTCCTCGACAGCCTGCGCCAGCATCCGCTTGGTGGCCATGTCGGCGGGCGCGTCGACGGTGAGATCCTCGATGAAATCGGTGAGGTTCGAATCGTCCTCCTCGCCCACCGGCGAGTCGAGCGACAGCGGGTCGAGAGAGATGCGCAGGATCTCGCGGATCCTGTCGGGGGGCAACCCGCACCGCTCTGCCAACTCGTCGAGTGTCGGCTCCCGTTCGAGCTCCTGGTGCATCTGGCGCTGCATGCGCAGCACACGGTTCATGCTCTCGACCATGTGCACCGGAATGCGGATCGTGCGCGCCTGGTCGGCGATCGAGCGGGTGATCGCCTGACGGATCCACCACGTGGCGTACGTCGAGAACTTGAAGCCCTTGGTGTGATCGAACTTGTCGACCGCGCGCATCAGCCCGAGGTTGCCCTCCTGGATGAGGTCGAGGAAGAGCATGCCGCGACCGCTGTACCGCTTGGCGATGCTGACAACGAGACGCAGGTTGGCCTGGATCAGTTCACTCTTGGCCCGCTGCCCGGTCTGCACGATGCGCATGAGACGCCGGTGCTCGGTCGCGTCGCTGGGCTCATCGAGCTTCAGCGCCGCCTGATTGCCCTCCTCGATGGCCTGAGCCAGCCGCCGCTCGTCGTCGGGCGTCAACAGGTCGACACGGCCGATCTCGCGCGAGGTACATGCGCACGGTGTCGGCCGTGCTGCCAGTGTCGATTCCACTGGCGTTCATTCGCTCGCTGCGGCGACGCCGTCGCCTGGCCATCAATCCATCGGCATCCTCGGCAGGGGGCGCCTCCGGCATAGGGATGCCGCCAGTCGGCGTTTCGTCGACTGCATCTTCGACGGTTTCGTCGATGCGGATGTTGCGAGCGGCTACTGCTTGCTGCACCTCTTCCAGCACATCGCCGGTGAGTTCGACCGTGCGCAGCACGTGCGTGATCTCCTCAGCATCGAGCACACCGGAAATCGCCCCGCGCGCGAGCAGACTGTTCCACTCGCCGGGGTCTACACCTGGGAAAGGTGCGGATTCCGCTGGTCCGTCAGACTGCCCGAAACTCAATCACGCTCCTCGTTACGCCGTTGCAGCCACCCTAGCAACAGCTCCGCTGCATCGTTCCCCGCCGAAGGTACGTCGAAACGCTCCAGCGCGAGCCGCGCGTCGCGATTCGCGAGGATCTCGGCCGGGTCGGTCTCGTTGACCGCTCGTCCCAATTCCCGTCGTACAGCCGCGGCGATCAGGTTGCGCCCTTCGATTGCCGGGTCGGCATCGATGTCGGCGACGGCGGCACGCTCGATCAGTTCGCGTGCCTCGGGGTCGGCGAGCTCCAGCGACTTCTCGACGGATCCATCGCCTTCGGCTACCGCGAGGAAGGCGCGTCGGGCGACGTCGTCGACGAATAGAACCTCGTCCAACCAGCCCGCCATATCGTGCCAGCGTTGCAACAACAGGGCGATGGCGACGAACTCTGCGTTCTCGGAGCTGCCGACACGTCGCGGCGTCGCGGCGCGAACGATCGGGCGTGCCGAGCGACGCGACGCAATGGCGACGAGATCGTTGATCGGCAGGCCGGTGTGGCTCGCGACCTGACCTGCATAGAGCTTGCGCACATTGGTGTCGGGATGCTCGTTGACCACCGCCATTGCCTGTTCGGCGAGCCGCGCTCGATCCTCCGGTGAATGCAGCGGTCGGCCGGTCATGACCCGCTGCAGCCGGAATCCGAGAAACGGCAACGCGCCGTCGACCGCAGCTGCCAACGCAGCAGGATTCGACAGGCTCAGTTCACCCGGATCCTGACCCTTCGGGAACGCGGCAACGCTGACCTGCACCTGATACTTCTGCTCCCATTCATAGAACTTCTCTGCTGCACCCTGCCCCGCGGCATCGGCATCGAAAGCCAACACCACCTTGCTGGCGAACCGCTTCAGCATGCGCACGTGCTCTTCGGTCAGCGCGGTGCCGCACGTCGCCACGGCGCGCTTCACGCCCGCTCGATGAAAGCCGATCACGTCGGTGTATCCCTCGCACACGATCACCTGATCGGCAGCAACGATGTCGCCTTTGGCCATGTGCAACCCGTAGAGAGTCTTCGACTTGGCGTAGATGTACGTCTCCGCCGAGTTCTTGTACTTGGCCGGATCGGGCGAACCCGGCAGGATGCGACCACCGAACGCCACCGGGTCGCCGTTCTCGGCGAGGATCGGAAACATCACCCGTCCTCGGAACGAGTCCTGTAGACGATTCGCCTTGTTGGTGAACGCCAGGCCGGTATCGCGCAGCGCATCGCCCGGCAATCCCGCACCTCGGCTCAACGCATCCCAGTCGTCGGGCGCCCATCCCAGCTTGAACTGCCGGGCGATGTCGCCCGCCAACCCTCGGCTGCGGAGGTAGTCGCGCGCTGCCCGGGCATCGTCGCTCGTCAGCAATCGTTGGTGGTACCACTCGACCGCCTTCGCCATCGCTTCGATCAGTTGCTTGCGCCGCTGCCGATCCTTGCTCTCGCCGCCGGTCGTGTACCGAAGCTGGATACCTGCTTTGGCCGACAGCTGTTCGACAGCCGTGACGAAGTCGACGTGTTCGATCTCCTGCACGAACGTGAACACGTCGCCGGCCGCGCCGCAGCCGAAGCACTTGTAGCGCCCGGTCTCCTCGCGGACGTTGAACGAGGGACTTCTCTCTGCATGGAACGGGCACAGCCCCACCCAGTTCCGCCCGACGCGGCGCAAGGCGATGTGCTGCTGCACCACGTCCGAGATCGAGACTGTGGCTCGAAGTTGTTCGAGATCTTCTTCGACAATCGCCACAGGCCGCGAGGTTACCCGCGGGGTGTTACCGCTCGTCGGGAGGAGGAAGGTCCTCGACGACCTCGATCCGGTCGTTGCGGGTTCGCTGCAACGAGAACGACACCGAGGCGATCAACACGATCACGATCACCAGCAGCGACACCGCCGTGGGGATGTCATACCAGGGACTGATGATCATCTTGACCCCGACGAACGCGAGGATGATCGCCAGCCCTTGCTGCAGATAGCTGAACCGTGCATGCATGTCCGCGAGCATGAAGTACAGCGATCGCAGGCCCATGATCGCGAACGCGTTGGACGTGAACACGATGAACTGTTCCTTGCTGACCGCCAACACCGCGGGAACCGAGTCGACAGCGAACAACACGTCGGTGGCCTCGATCAGCAACAGGACGGCGAACAGCGGCGTCGCCCACCGCTTGGCGTCGATGCGCACGAACATCTTCTGCCCATGCAGTTCGTTGGTCGTCGGTATGAACCGGTGCACGACTCTCAGGAACTTGCTGTTGGCGGGGTCGACGGCTTCGTTGTGCGAGAACAGCAGCTTGCCCGACGTGTAGAGCAGGAATCCGCCGAAGATGAACAGCATCCACTCGAAGCGTTCGATCAACGCAACGCCGGCGAAGATGAACGCGGCCCGCAACACCAGCGCGCCGAACACGCCCCAGAACAGCACCCGCCGCTGGTACTTCGCCGGTATCTGGAAGTAGGTGAGGATCAGCGCCCACACGAACACGTTGTCGATCGACAGGCTGTATTCGATGAGGTAGCCGGAGAACCACTCGCCTCCGGCCGCGGCGCCGAACGCGGCGATGATCACGATGCCGAAGGTGACGCCGATCGCAACCCATGCCGCCGGTCTCGACGGCGGCGCGACGAAAGTCGGGGCATGCGGCGTGCCGGTTGAGCACCAAGATGTCGAACAACAGCAGCCCGACGATGACGCCGATCGTGACCAGCCATGCCCAGTCGGGCACATCGATGTCGACGAACTCTGTGCCGGCGGCGCGGCCGAGGATCACGTTGTCGGTTACTTCGTTTCGGACTTACCGCCATCGCCCGTTCGGGTGATGATGGCCTGCGCCGCCGCAAGGCGGGCGATGGGAACACGGAACGGGCTGCAACTGACGTAGTCGAGTCCGGCGTCGTAGAACAGCTGGATGCTCTCGGGATCGCCACCGTGCTCGCCACACACGCCGAGCTTCAGCTTCTTCTTGACACTGCGTCCGCGCTTGGCAGCGATGCGAACGAGTTCGCCCACGCCGTTCTGGTCGATCGTCTCGAACGGGTTGCGCTTCAGCAGGCCCTGCTCGAGATACGCGGGCATCATCCGACTCTCGACATCGTCGCGACTGAAGCCGAACGTCATCTGGGTGAGGTCGTTGGTGCCGAAGCTGAAGAAGTCGGCTTCCTCGGCGATCTCGTCGGCGCACGAGCGCGGCACGCGGCGTCTCGATCATCGTGCCGATCGTGATGTCGGGCTTGTCCTTCATCCCCTTCAAGGCATCGTCGATCTCGGCCTGCACCCAGCTGCGAGCCAGGGCCAGCTCTTCGCGCGACACGGTGAGCGGAATCATCACTTCGACGATCGGGTTCTTGCCCTTCTTGCGCAGCACGGCGGCAGCCGCGAGGAGCGCCTTGACCTGCATGGCGTACAGGCCCGGCTTGACCACGCCGAGACGAACGCCGCGGGTGCCGATCATCGGGTTGTGCTCGGCCCAATCCTCGGCAGCCTTCAGCTCCTTGCCCTCACGTGTCGAGAGCCCGGCCGTGGCCTGCTTGATCTTCAACTCTTCGATCGACGGCAAGAACTCGTGGAGCGGCGGATCGAGCAAACGAATGGTCACCGGCAGGCCATCCATCGCCTCGAGGATCTCCTCGAAGTCGATCTGCTGCACGCGACCCAACTCGGCCAGCGCGGCCTCTTCCTCTTCCGGGGTGTCGGCCAGGATCATCTCGCGAACGACCGGCAGGCGGTCGGGAGCCAGGAACATGTGCTCGGTACGGCACAGCCCGATGCCCTCAGCACCGAGTTCGCGAGCGTTGGTCGCATCTTCGCCGGTGTCGGCGTTGGCGCGCACGGCGAGCTTGCCCTTGCGGACCTGGTCGGCCCACTCGAGGATGGTGGTGAACTCCTTGGGAGGCTCGGCAGCCTCCAGCTTCATCTCGCCGAGCACGACCTCGCCGGTCGAGCCGTCGAGCGAGATGATGTCGCCTTCTTTCACCACGATGTCGCCGACGGTGAACTGCTTGCCTTCGATCTTCACCATGTCGGCACCGACGATTGCCGGGGTGCCCCAACCACGAGCGACCACTGCGGCGTGGCTGACAAGCCCGCCGCGAGCGGTGAGGATGCCCTGGCTCACCATCATGCCGTGCACGTCTTCGGGGCTGGTCTCGCTACGGACCAGAATGACGGCCTCGCCGCGCTCGTCGGCGTCGGCGGCATCGTCGGCGGTGAAGTACACCCTGCCGACAGCGGCGCCCGGCGACGCGGCCAGACCCTTGGCGATGACCTTGCCCTCACCCGCGAACTGCGGGTGCAGCACCTGGTCGAGGTGGTCGGCGGCGACGCGCATGAGTGCTTCGTGCTTGCTGATCTTCCAGCGGGCCTTGCCCGTGCCGGTGCCCTTGGTCATGTCGACGGCCATTCGCAGCGCAGCTGCGCCGGTGCGCTTGCCGACGCGCGTCTGCAGCATCCACAGCTTGCCCTGCTCGATCGTGAACTCGGTGTCGCACATGTCGGTGTAATGGCGCTCGAGACGGTCGAAGATGTCGATCAGTTCGGCATGGATCTTCGGGAAGTGACCGCTCCAGGTCGTCGAGGGTCTTCGGTGTTGCGGATGCCCGCGACCACGTCTTCGCCCTGGGCGTTGATGAGGAAGTCGCCATACGGCTTGTTCTCGCCGGTGGCCGCGTTCCGGGTGAATCCCACGCCGGTTCCGCTGAGTTGATCGCGGTTGCCGAACACCATTGCCTGCACGTTGACGGCGGTGCCGAGATCGTGGCTGATGCGCTCGCGAACGCGATACGCAATCGCACGCGCCCCGTTCCAGCTGGCGAACACCGCCTCGACCGCGCCTCTCAACTGCTTCGTCGGATCCTGCGGGAACGGCTTGCCCGTCTCGGCTCGGACGACCTTCTTGTAATGAGCGCAGAGCTCTTTCAACGCCTTCGCGGTGAGCTCCGCATCGGTCTTGATCCCGGTCGCTGCCTTGGCCTTCTCGAGGGGATGCTCGAAGTGCTCGCCGTCGACACCCAGCACGATGCGGCCGTACATGGCGATGAATCGGCGGTAGCTGTCGTACGCGAACCGCTCGTTGCCCGTGACCGCGGCGAGGCCCTTGACGCTGGCGTCGTTGAGACCGAGATTGAGCACCGTGTCCATCATCCCCGGCATCGAGAACTTGGCGCCGGAACGCACGCTGACCAGCAACGGATCTGTTGCATCACCCAGGTTCCGGCCCATTGCCTTCTCCAGCTTGGTGACCTGGACAGCAATCTCGTCGGAGAGACCCGCACGGCCAGCCGCCCTTCATGTACGCAATGCAGGCATCTGTTGAAATCGTGAAGCCTGGCGGGACCGGCAGCTTCAACACGCTGGTCATCTCGGCCAGGTTGGCACCCTTGCCACCAAGGAGATCCTTGTACTCCATGGGGGAACGGCGGTGTTTGTGATCGAAGGAGTAGACGTAAGGCACGAGAGCCGAGTGTACGCGGTCGCTGCCGGTGGGAGGCAGTTTCCGCACGCGTAGGCTCTGGCAATGAGTTCACAACCGGCGTTTCGGCTGTTCGGGTTCCCCGTGCATGTCCGACCCGGGTTCTTCCTGTTCATGGTCATCGTGGTGCTCGCCAACGGGCCCCAACTCGGCGTGTGGCTCGCTGTGTTCATCGCTGTGCTGACACTGATCCACGAGCTCGGCCATGCGTTCGCGGCCCGAGCCACGGGGGCCCGCGCCGAGATCTCGCTCGATCTGCTGGCGGGCTACGCATCGTTCGTACCGACCCGCCCCCTGAAGCGTTGGGAACGTGCCGGGATCAGCTTCGCCGGACCAGCCGTGCAGATCACCGTCAGCATGTTGGGGTTGTGGGCGATGGGGGTTCACCCACTGAACCCTGGCATCAACGCTCCCGATGCCGCCCGTGCCCTGTGGTGGGCAGGTCCCGTGATCGGGCTCTTCAACCTGCTGCCGATCCTGCCCTTCGACGGAGGCAACATCGTGCTCGCCGGGCTCGAGACGTTCCTCGGCAAGCGGGCCAGGATCGTCATGCTGTACGCCAGCTTCGCGATCACGATCGGCGGCGGGTTGTGGTTGCTCAGCCAACCCCGTTTCGGCGCCGTCGCGCTGTACGCGGCGATCTTCCCGCTGATGATCCAGATCCAGATGTTCCGGGCCCACCGCGAATCCAAACAGCCAACCGCCGGACTTGCGGCCGCCGAGATCGCCGAAGCCGCAGCGTGGCGCACCGGCGACCTGTCGCGGATGTTGCCGGGGCAGGTTCCATCACCATGGTTCCGCGCCTACCAGCAGCTCCACCAGACCAGTCCCGACATCGCTCGCGCGGTGTTGCTCGACGACTTCGCCGCTACCGGCCCGCGACAGTGGGTGCCACCCGATGCCGCCGACGACGCCACGCTCAGGGCTTTGGTCGACCTGCTCCCCCAGCCGCTCCCGACCGGTAACTCGCACGCCGAGCAGACACTTTCCGGCATCCTGCTGCGTCTTGGCCAGTACGAGGCCGCTGCCCACTACGCCGCCGATTCCTATCGTCGATCGGTGTCGCCGATCTCGGCATTCACCATTGCTCGCAGCGCCGCAGCGCTCGGCGATCGCGACACGGCCGACGGTTGGTTACGTGTTGCCGAGAGCATGGCGAGCCCGGGCTGGATCGCCCAGCAACTTCGGAACGCGCCCGAACTCGCGCAGCTCACAGATCGCAGCGTGATCGCCGGCGACTGGGGCTGACACCGATCAGGCAGCTCAGATCAGCTGCGCCGAGAGCTTCTTCGGAGCGATGAGGCAGTACGAGGTCCGGATCAGCTCGTCGATCTCGCTCCAATCCGGCGTCGACGTCGTCAGGTCCATCCGAACCCAGCCACCACGGGCGAGGTACGGCGCCGGCTTGAATCGCGGGTCTCCCAGCAGCGCGGGCAGTTCGTCGCGATCCGCCTTCACGGTCAAGCTTCCACCATCACCGGGGAATGCGAAGATCTTCTTGCGGACGCGGAAGTTGATGTCGGTCCCCCAGGTGACCTCTTCGGTCGCTTCCGGCAATGCCATCGCCAGCGAACGCATTCGCTCCAGGTTCTTGGCCAGTGCCTTCGCCGTCGCTGCCATCAGCTCAGTCTCGCGCGGCTCCGTCGTGGCCACGCTTGAGATACGCAAGCACCTGTTTCGTCCCGACCGAGGTGATCGTGCCGATCGGTGCGGCGTCACTGACAACGGCGACGCCCGGCGCGTCGTCGGCGTGTCGCGGCAGGACGGTCAGGTGCCGCGGTGCGGTGCTGCCGCGGCTGTCCATACGCTCGACCAGTTCCTGCCCCGGGTAACAGCCCTTGGTGAAACTGATGGCGACGTCGTCGAGGCCTGTCTCGGCCGGAATGGTCTCGCCGGGGACGATCTCTGCCCCCATCTTCGGCCACGCCGCGGCGATGCGTTGGTCCTCGTCCACGGCGCTCTCCCCTATCGGATCGGGCAGTGCGGTCACCGTCGCCTTGACGCGGATCTTGAAGCGGTTGAGGCGGGTCTCGAGCACCGGCCCGAAGCCGGGGTCGGTGTCGAGTCGAAACGTCTCGTCGCCAACCATCGTCACCCGAGCCAGTACGTCGACCTTGCCGGTCGGTTGCAGGAAGAAGGTCCAACGTTCGTCGCCGACCACCATCTCGCGCAGGTCTTGTGACGCTTGCGATTGCAGGTATGTCGCGGCATCGGGCCCCTCGATCATGACTACGTCGCGCACATCACCCAGCCAGCTCGTGTCCATCACCTCAGTGTCGCAGCGCCGTCAACGGATGACACACTGTTGGCCATGGCAGATCTCGATCGTGTCGCCGTGCGAGTCTCCGATGGCATACGCAACACGCTGGCGCGTGTCAGCACACTCGCGCTCGGGCTGGCGGTGCTGACGGCGATCATCGGATTCGCCACCTTCACGACCGGATGGTGGGTCTTCGATGGCAGCACAGGGTGGCTGATCGTCGGTGGCGCCCTGAGCTTCACCCCAACTGCCGCCGCTCTGCTGGCTTGGTTCTACGTGCACGCCACCGAGAAGCTCGCTTACAGGTTGCTGGGAGATGTGCGCACCGTGATGGCGGAGTCGGGAACCGCCAAGAACGTGTTGATCAACTACGACACCGGCGATCGGCTGGTCAGCACTGCCAGGACATTCGACCCGCTGCAACTCGACTTGCGTCGGCGGAGCAAGGAGCTACCCGCCCTCTACGCCGGAGTCCGGGCCATCTGCAGCGTCCCGGCGCTGGCCGCCATCGCACTCCTGGGCATGCTCGCGGTCGGCGCCCTCGGCACCATCCTGCTCATCGGCGGCCTCATCGACTGACTGCTATGAGAGATGTGCGGCACCGAGCGGCTCATCTCTCATCGCGTTGCGCGAATCGAGGTGGGCGGCGGTCATGCGGCGTGCGGCGGGGACGGCGGCGAGCAGAGCTGCGGCCTTGTTGCGGCACTCGAGGTCTTCCTCGTCGGGAATGGAGTCGGCGACGATGCCTGCGCCGGCCTGGAATGAAGCGCCGTGGGCGCCGACGAACATCGTGCGAATTGCAATCGCGGTGTCGAGATTGCCACTGAAGTCGACGTAGCCGACAACTCCGGCATACGGCCCGCGCTTCACGGGTTCGAGTTCGTCGATGATCTCCATCGCCCGCACCTTCGGCGCACCACTGACGGTGCCTGCCGGAAGCGTGGCGCGCAGCACGTCGATCGGCGTCTTGCCATCGACGAGTTCCCCGCTGACCTGCGACGTGAGGTGCATGACGTGGCTGTAGCGCTCGAGCGTCATCAACTCGTCGACGTGCACGGTGCCGAACTTGGCGATCCTGCCCACGTCGTTGCGTGCCAGGTCGACGAGCATGATGTGCTCGGCGACCTCCTTCGGGTTCTCCTTCAACTCGCCCGCCATGCGGCGGTCGTGGTCGTCGTCGCGCCCGCGACGACGGGTGCCCGCGATCGGGCGGCTGATCACCTTGCGCCCGAGCACCTGCACCATCGGCTCGGGCGAGCTGCCGACGATCGTGATGTCGGGATGCTTGAGGAAGTACATGTACGGGCTCGGGTTGACCTGTCGGAGCACGCGGTAGAAGTCGAACGGATCGGCGTCGAGATCGATGTCGTACCGCTGCGACAGCACGACCTGGAAGATGTCGCCTTCGACGATGTGCTCCTTGGCGACCTCGACGGCCTGTTGGAACATGCCGTTGGGCATCGTGCTGCGCACCTCGGGCATCACGTCGTCGGCTTGCGGTGGGGCCACCGGCACGTACGCGCAGAGGCCGGGCAAGATCCGCAACTGCGCGCTCGACGCGGACGATCGCGGCGTCGTAGGCGTCGTTCAACTCGTCGCTGCCGAGATCGAGAACCGGGACGCTCTCGATGAGATACACACGCTGTCGCCAGTGATCGAACGCGGCCAACGACCCGATGATGCTCATCGCTGCGTCGGGGAGTTGACGATCGTCGTGCGGCACGTCGGGCAGACGCTCGACCTCCCGAACGATGTCGTAGCCGAGGTACCCCATCACACCGCTCTGCAGTGGAGGCAGGTCGGGGATGATCGGCGCGCGATAGATGCGCAACAGTTCGTCGAGCGCAGCAAGCATGCCGCGATCGAGCGGAACCGACGACGGCACGTGACCGAACGTCGTGATCACACCGTCGCGCAGTTCGAGCGTGGCTACCGGGTCGCGCCCGACGAAGCTGTAACGGCTCCAGCGTTCGCCGTGCTCGACTGACTCCAACAGGAATCCCGAGCCGGAACCGACCAGCTTGGCGTACGCCGCGACGGGCGTCTCCAGGTCGGCGAGCACCTCCGTCCACACCGGCACGACGGTGTGCTCGCCGGCCAGTGCGCGGAACTCGTCGCGGCTCGGCCGCATCTGCAAACCGGTCATTCGCCGAACCGGCGGAAGAAGCACGAGTACGCCCCGGTGTGGCAGGCGCCGTTGCCCTCCTGGTCGACCATGAACAACAACACGTCGGCGTCGCAGTCGTAGTAGGCCTCACGGACGAACTGCCGATCACCGCTGGTGTCACCCTTGCGCCACACCTCTTGCCGGCTGCGACTCCAATAGACCATTCGGCCGCTCTCCAACGTCGCTCTCAAGGTCTCGGCGTTCATCCATGCCAACATCAGCACAGCTTTGGTGCCGGCGTCCTGAGCAATCGCTGCCACCAGGCCCGACTCGTCGTACTTGACCGCCGACAGTTGTTCGGGAGTTGCCTCGATCCTCACCCCGCTTGACATGGGCGACATGCTACGGCGAAGTCGACGATCGTTGCCCGAGAGATACGCGCTAGAGATACAGGCCCGTACTGGCCTCGATGCGACTGGCAGCTACAGCGTGGATGTCGCGCTCGCGCAACATGATGTAGTCGTTGCCGCCGACCTCGACCTCGTACCGGTCCTCCGGGCTGAACAGCACGCGATCGCCGACCTCGGCGGATCGAACGTTCTGGCCGAGCGCGACAACCTCTGCCCACACCAGTCGCTTGGAGATCTGCGCGGTAGCGGGAATCAGGATGCCCCCGGACGTTCGGCGCTCGCCGTCCTTCTCGGGGATGTGCACGAGCAACCGATCGTTGAGCATCTTGATCGGCAGCTTCTCGTTGTCCAGGGCCACAGGCCGCAGGGTACCGCCGCGATGTCGGCTTATGCCACCGCCTGGTCGATCCTGGCCATCACCTCGGGAGTCAACAAAGCCAGCACGTCGATCGCCGCGAAGTTCTCCGCAACCTGACTCGACCTGCTGGCTCCGGTGATCACGCTCGACACGTTCGGGTTCGCGGCGCACCACGCCAGGCTCATCTGGGCCAGCGTGCACCCGAGCTCGTCGGCAATCGGTCGCAGCCGTTCGACCTTGGCCAACGCGGTGCCGTCTGACAACACATCGCTGAGCCACTCGTAGCCCGGCAAGGCCCCACGCGAGTCGGAAGGGATGCCGTCCTTGTACTTGCCCGTGAGCAGCCCGGACGCGAGCGGGCTCCAGATCGTGGTCCCGATCCCGATGTCGGTGTACAGCCGGGCGTACTCCTTCTCGACGCGCCGACGATCGAGGAGGTTGTACTGCGGCTGTTCGACCACCGGCTTGTGGAGGTGATGGCGCTCGGCGATCTCCCACGCGGCGCGGATCTCGTCGGCCTTCCACTCGCTGGTGCCCCAATACAGTGCCTTGCCCGACGAGACGATGTCGGACATCGCCCACACTGTCTCTTCGATCGGTGTGTTCGGGTCGGCGCGATGGCAGTAGATGAGGTCGACGAAATCGAGGCCGAGGCGCTCGAGCGACCCGTCGATCGCCTGCATGAGGTACTTGCGATTCAGCGTGTTGACCATGTTGGGGACACGATCGATGCCACCCCAGAAGAACTTGGTGCTGATCACGTACGTCGCCCGTCGCCAGCCGAGTTCGCTGATGACGCGACCCATGATCGCTTCGCTCTCACCTGCGGCATACGCCTCTGCGTTGTCGAAGAAGTTGCAGCCGGCGTCGTAGGCCGTCTGCATGCATTCCATCGCCGCGTCGTCCTTCAGCTGGTTGTCGAACGACACCCAACTTCCGAACGACAGCACCGAGACCTGCAGTCCGCTGCGGCCGAGCCGGCGATACTCCATCTTGTCCTTGGGCGAGTCAGTGGGCATCAGTTCTTCTCCGTTGTTCAGGCTGGCTTCAGGGGATTCTCAACTGTGCGAGACGGGCCGGACCGTAATGCCGGCCGCAGCCATCGCGGCTTTCGCATCGGCGATCACGTGCTCACCGAAGTGGAAGATGCTGGCTGCCAGCACCCCGGTCGCGCCACCTTCGATGATTCCGTCTACGAGATGCTGCATCGTACCGACTCCGCCGCTGGCGATCACGGGAACGTTGACATTGTCGGCGACCGCCGACGTGAGGTCGAGGTCGTAGCCGTCGCGGGTGCCGTCGCGATCCATCGACGTCAGCAGGATTTCGCCGGCGCCGAGCCGGGCTGCCCGCACGGCCCAGTCGAGTGCGTCGATCCCCGTCGGTGTGCGACCCCCGTGAAGGTAGACATCGAACCCGAGACCTCCGGGTCGCCGTTTGGCATCGATCGCGCAGACGCAACACTGCGACCCGAACTCGCCGGCTATCTCGCTGATCAGCTCCGGGCGTTGGACAGCCGACGTGTTGACGCTGACCTTGTCGGCGCCGGCGCGCAGCATGCGTCTGGCATCCTCGACAGCACGGATTCCACCCCCAACGGTCAACGGGATGAAGACCTGTTCCGCTGTGCGGTAGACGACGTCGACCATCGTGTCGCGCCCGTCGGACGACGCGGTGATGTCGAGAAAGACGAGTTCATCGGCACCTTCGCCGTCGTATCGGGCGGCGAGCTCGACCGGATCGCCGGCGTCGCGCAGACCGACGAAGTTGATCCCCTTGACGACGCGGCCGTTGGTCACGTCGAGGCACGGGATGACGCGTGCGACCCTCATCGGTGCAGCACCTTCAGGGCTTCAGCGACCGTGAACCGACCTTCGTACAGCGCCTTGCCGGTGATGATGCCGGCGATGCCCGGCACACCGGCCAGTAAGGCGACATCTTCCAACGATGCGACTCCCCCGCTGGCGATCACCGGCGCGGGCGCGTGTGCCGCGGCAGCGGCGAGTCCCTCGATGTCGGGTCCCCCGAGCATGCCATCGCGAGCAATGTCGGTGATGACGAACGCACTTGCCGAGCGGTACCAGCCAAGTGCTTCGTCCAGCGACACTCCGGCGCCTTCGGTCCATCCGTGTACGGCCACCTCGCCGTCGCGGTGATCGAGGCCGACGGCCACATCGACCACCTCGGCGGCGGCGTCGACCAACTCCGGATGCTGCACCGCAGCGGACCCCATCACCACTCGAGCCACACCGGCGTCGGCCAACTGTTGCGCGTCGGCAAGTGTTCGAACACCCCCACCGGTCTGCACCCGTGCTCGCCCGACGACCGCAGCGGCGATGGCCGCCACGACCGGGCGATTCTCCGGCGAGCCGGAACGTGCAGCGTCGAGATCGACGACGTGGATCCACGACGCGCCCGCGTCCGCAAAGGAGCTGGCAACGGCAATCGGATCGCTGCCGTACACGATCGCTGTGCCGTAGTCACCCTGTGTCAACCGCACGACCTGGCCGCCGTGCAGATCGATCGCCGGGAAGAGCTCGATCATCATCCGACCGTCGCCTCGGCCGCGATGCGTACGAAGTTGCCCAGCATCGACACGCCCCACGAGCCCGACTTCTCGGGATGGAACTGGGTCGCGAAGACGTTGCCCTGGCGAAAAGCAGCATTGACCACCCCGCCGTACGTGCACGTGGCCGCGATCACTCCAGGGTCGTCGGGAACACCGTGCAACGAATGGACGAAATACACCCACGCATCAGCCGCAGACAGTCCAGCGAACATCGGATCGTCCGGCATCGTCAAGCTCAGCAGATTCCATTGCATCTGTGGTCGCGGCAGTTCGGATCCCAGCCAACGGATCGTCCCGGGGATGATGCCCAGCCCGACTGCCGACTCATCCTCTTCGCTGCCGTCGAACAGCATCTGCATTCCGACGCAGATACCGAGAAACGGTCGACCTGATTCGACCGCCTCCTCGACCGCGTCCTCCAGATCAGCTTCGCGAAGTGCTGCCATGCATGCTCCGAACGCACCGACCCCAGGAAGCACAACCGCGTTCGCATCCGCGATCAAACCGTGATCGACGGTGAGACGAGCGTCGGCGCCGCAACGCTGCAGCGCCTTCTGAGCCGACCGCAGGTTGCCGATTCCATAGTCGAGTACGGCAATCAACGGCTGGTCGCTCATGGGGCTACAGCACGCCCTTCGTCGATGGGATCTGGGCGCCCTCGACGCGCACGGCGTCGCGAAGACAACGGGCCAACCCCTTGAACACCGCCTCGATGATGTGATGAACGTTGTGCCCGCGCCGCAGCGTGACGTGCAGCGTGATGCCCGCCGACGTGGCGAACGACGCAACCGCGTGCTCGGCCAGTTGCGGGTCGAAGGCAGGGTTGCCCAGCGGCAGACACTCCGGAAGCTCGACCTCCCACACGACGAACGGCCGGCCGGATAGATCGAGGGCTACCTCGACCAATGCCTCGTCGAGCGGATACAGCCCGCTCGCGAATCGGCGGACCCCGGCCTTGTCGCCGAGCGCCTCACGGAATGCCTCGCCGAGCGTGATGGCGACGTCTTCGACCGTGTGATGCGTATCGATGTGCAGGTCTCCGGTCGCTGCTATCCGCAGATCGAAACCACCGTGCTTGCCCAGCTGCTCGAGCATGTGGTCGTAGAACGGGATGCCGGTCGAGATGTCGGTGGCACCCGATCCATCGAGCTCGATGGTGAGGTCGATCGACGTTTCCTTCGTGGTTCGAGTGACGGTCCCGACGCGGCTCATTGCAGGATCTCCGCGATCGCATCCAGGAAGTCGGCGTTCTCATCGCCGGTTCCAATGGTGACGCGCAGGCAATTGGCCAGCCGCGGCCATCCCGAGCAGTCGCGGATCAGGATGCTGCGATCGAGCAACTCCTGCCACACCTGCCTGCCTGGCTTGGAACGCGGTCGAAAGAGGATGAAGTTGGCGCCACTGGGGAAGACCTCGACGTCGAGAAGCTGGAGCGCCGACGACATGCGCTCGCGCTCCGCGACGATCTGCTCGACGCGGGCATCCATCTCGTCGGTGAACTGCAATGCCAACCGGCCGGCGATCTGCTTGGCTGCATCGAGGTGGTACGGCAATGCCACCTTGTCGAGTTCGGCAACGAGCCACGACGGCCCGACGAGGTAGCCGAGGCGGCTGGCAGCCATCGACCACGTCTTCGAGAAGGTGCGCGTGACCACGAGCGGGGTCGACTCGTCTACCAACGTCAGTGCCGACCAGTCGGCGAACTGCGCGTACGCCTCGTCGACCACGAGGAGTCCAGGCTCCGCAGCAAGCAGGCTGCGCACGGTCGACGCCGGCTCGACCAGACCGGTGGGGTTGTTCGGCGAGCACAAGAACGTCACGGCCGGATGATTGTCCGCGATCATCGCGATCGCTGCATCGACGTCCAGCCGAAAGTCGGGTGCGCGCTCGCCTTCGATCACGGTCGCTCCCGTGAGCCGGGCAATGTGACCGTGCAGCTGGTACGTCGGTTCGAATGTCGCGACGCTGCGACCGGGTCCCGCGTACGCGAGGAGCAGTGTCTGCAACACTTCGTTGGATCCGTTCGCTGCGAACACTTGGTCGGGACGAACGTGGTGCGACTCGGCGATCGCGGCGCGCAGTGCAGATGCGCTGCGGTCGGGGTAGCGATGCCACTCGACGCGCGACAGCTCTGCGGCGAACGCGTCGCGCCACGCGACAGGCGGGGGTGTGGGTGCCTCGTTGGTGTTGAGCCGGATGCGTACGTCGACCTGCGGCGAGTGGTAACCCTCGAGTGCTCGCAAATCGTCGCGTACCGTCACCGAATGCACAGGTGGCCACGATACCGACAGCACCGCCAACGAGGGAGACTCGATTTGGCTCCTCGACCGACCAGACTGACGTCATGAACGACCCTGTTGCCGCAACCTTGACGGTCATCGCTGAACACGTAGAGCGATATCGACAACAGCTCGCAGAAGTCGGTCCACTCGGAATTCCGGCCGGTCGCGAGGATCTCCGAGCGGCCGTAGCCGAAGCCGAACAGGGTCTCCGAAATGCCGAGCGCCTCATCCGTCGGGCACTGAAGCTGATCAGCTGAAACAGGCCAAAACATTGGTCGCAAAAGCGGCAACGGCCCCGTTTGACGGGGCCGTCGCTCTGCAATGCTAGGCGGCGGATCCCAGCATCGCCCGCAAACCAGGTGGCGGGAACCTGGTTGGTATGGCCACTATACACCGATTCTGATTTGGCGCAAGCTGCCACTCAGCGTGGTTATTGACCTACTTATGTGACGCTCGGCGCGGCAGTCGGGACGACGGACAGATGTCTTCGAGGGTGCAGTCGGCACATCGCGGTTTCTTCGCGTCGCACACGCGGCGCCCGTGGAGGATCATTCGGAGACTGAACAGACCACGGTCGGCAGGCGGCAGGAATCCGTTGAGCTCGAGTTCCAGTTTCACCGGATCGTCGAGCGTGCTGAGCCCCAATCGCTTCGACAGTCGGAGCACGTGCGTGTCGACGGGCAAGCCCGGCAGGTCGAATGCCACGCTGCGCACGACGTTGCCGGTCTTGCGTCCGACACCGGGAAGCGTCACCAGATCATCCAGCTCCGTCGGCACCTCGCCATCGAATCGTTCGAGCAACGCCTGAGCCATGCCGAGCAGACTCTTCGTCTTGTTCTGATAAAAGCCCGTCGAGCGGACGATCTCCTCGACATCGGCAGGGTTTGCCTCGGCGAGATCTGCGGCCGTTGGATACTTCCGAAACAGGCTGGGCGTCACCATGTTGACACGCACATCGGTGGTCTGCGCCGACAAGATGGTGGCCGCCAACAGTTCGAACGCGTTGGTGTGATCGAGCTCGCACACCGCGTCGGGGTACGTCTCGGCAAGCCGGCGGGCGACCTCGATTGTCCGACCCTTCGGCGTTCGCGGCTTGGCCATGTGGCCGACACTATGCGCCACGACCCACAATGGCAGGAGCCTCTGCGCTGCACCGCCATTAGCCTCGACGACGATGTGGCGCATCGAGACCCGTCGCAAGCTCGACGACAACGAATTCGAACTGGTCGGGCGACTGTTGGCCGACGCCGCAGCCCATGACGGGTATCCACCGCTGTCAGATCATCTCCTGCTCGAACTGGAACGCCGCGGATCTGACTTTGCGGCAGTGGTTGCCTTCGACTCGAGCGATCGGCTCGTCGGATATGTGCAGTTGGCGCGGGCCAACGAGTCGACCGCCGTCGAGCTCGTCATCGCGCCGGACGACCGCGTGCAGCTCGAAGAGCTTGCCCCACCCCTCCTGAAGTCGGCGCTCGACGTCGTGCGAACCGACGGTGGTGGTCGGGTCTACTGGTGGGTTCACCATCCTGATGAGCGCGTCGATGCACTTGCCTCCGGCGTGGGCCTGCGATTGGCAAGGCGGCTCCTGCAGATGCGCCGTCCATTGCCCATCGCCGAAGCCACCACGGTCGAGACGCGCACGTTCGTCGTCGGCCAGGACGAGGCGGAGTGGGTGCGTGTGAACAACGCCGCCTTCCATGATCATCCTGAACAGGGCGGTTGGACCATCGAGACGTTGCAACAGCGAGAGGCCGAGGTCTGGTTCGATGCGGCCGGATTCGTTCTCCACGAGCGCGACGGCAAGCTTGCTGCGTTCTGTTGGACGAAGGTGCACAGCGAGGCAACGCCGCCGATGGGCGAGATCTATGTCATCGCCGTCGATCCTGTCTTTCACGGCCTCGGCCTCGGCAAGGCGTTGACCATCGCTGGGCTCCACAACATCGCCGCCCGGGGTTTGACCGTCGCCATGTTGCACGTCGATGCCGCGAACACCGCCGGGATGTCGCTGTACGAACGGCTGGGGTTCGTTGTTCATCACGAAGACCACGCATACGTGGCAGACATCATCAGGAGTGGGCACCCATGACCGACGTGACCGAGACCCTTCCTCGTTGGAGCGTGGCCGACGTGCACGAATCGTTCGAGTCGCGGTCGTTCGTCGATGCACTCGAGCAGGTCGGCGCAGACTCGATCCGACTCGCCGCGCTCTTCGACGAACACGACATCCGTAGCTGCGAGCACCGGACGGTGACCGAGGCGGATGGCCGCGCCGCCGACGCTGTGATCCGGGCCCTCAACGACACCGAGCTCCGTACCGATCTCGTGGGCGCGTACGTCTATGCCACCGTGTCGACGGACAGCTTCGACGAGACCGCTCAGGGACTGCTGAGCGAACTGGAGGTCGTCGAATCGCGGACGCGGCCACTGTTCGCCCGACTGGCCGAGTGGGTCAGTTCGCTGGGTGTCGAAGCGCTCGCGTCGGTCAGCACGCAAGTCGCCGAGCACCGCGGTCCACTGACCTTTCTGGCCGCCCGTGCCGATCACCAGATGGCCGAGGCCGAGGAAGGCTTGTACTCCGAGCTCAGCACCACCGGATCGACCGCTTGGGAGCGGGCACACTCCGACGTCACCTCGCAGCTCACCGGGATCGTCGAATTGCCCTCCGGCACCGAGACGTTGCCGATGGCGGCCATCCGTGGCCTCGCCACGGATGGCGACCCTCGCGTGCGCAAGGCCGCGTACGAAGCCGAGATGCAGGCCTGGCCAACCGTTTCGGTGATGTGCGCTGCGGCATTGAACGCGGTGAAGGGCGAGGCCAACATCATCAATCGGCGACGCGGCTGGAACAGCCCGATCGAGGCCTCGTTGTTCGCCAACAACGTCAGCCAGGCAACCTTCGACGCAATGCAGGCGGCAGTCGACGATGCCCTCCCCGATCTGCGCAGGTGGATGCACGCGAAGGCACGGCTGCACGGCCACCCCGGGGCATTGCCGTGGTACGACCTGTTTGCTCCGCTGCCGTTTGCTCCGAGCTCGGTCTCGTGGACCGACGGGTTGGAGATGATCCGCGGTGCCTTCAAGTCGTACAGCCAGCCGCTCGGCGGCCTCGTCGACCGGGCGATCGACGAGCAGTGGATCGATGCAGGACCTCGCGAAGGAAAGCGCGGCGGTGCATTCTGCATGCCGTTCGTCGATGACCGGTCGCTGGTGTTCCTCAACTGGAGTGGCAGCGTCGATTCGGCACAGACCACAGCGCACGAACTGGGCCACGCCTACCACAACACACAGCTCGCTCAACGCACCGCGCTGCAGCGCCGCATGCCGATGGCACTGGCGGAGACGGCGAGCATCTTCTGCGAGACGTTGGTCGTCGAAGAAGGCCTACAGCACCTCACCGGACTTGATCGGTTGGCTCTGCTCGACGTCAACCTGCTCGGCGCCGTCCAGACCGTCGTCGACATCCGCAGCCGGTTGATCTTCGAGACCGAGGTGTTTGCCCGCCGCCAACGCCGAACGATCGGCGTATCAGAGTTCAACGAGATGATGCTCTCAGCGCAGACCGACGCCTACGGCGACGGGCTCGACCAATCCACCGCCCACCCCTACATGTGGGCCGTCAAGCCGCACTACTACGCATCGCATTTCTACAACTGGCCGTACACGTACGGCTTTCTGTTCGGGCTCGGTCTGTTCGCGAAGTACCGAGAGGATGCGGCGCGCTTCCAGCTTTCGTACGACGACGTGCTGTCGCGCGCCGGCATGAACACGGCAGAAGAGCTGGGTGCAGTGTTCGGATTCGATGTGTCCGACGAGGCCTTCTGGACGGCGAGCCTCGATGTGCTGCGCGGGCACATCGATCAGTACGTGGAGCTTGCTACTCCCCTGTCCGTGTCCGACGCGTGACGACGTCGCTCTATCAGCCGAGCCGCGTCGAGCTGGCCGAGTTGTTGGACGGTGAGCCGCGCTATCGCCTCGACCAGATCTGGCATGGCCTGTATCAGAACCTTTCGACGCCCGCCGAAATGACCAACATTCCGAAGGCGCTGCGCTCCACCTTGGCAGCGCGTCTGGTGCCCGCCTTGCAGGTTGTTGTTCGCCGCGTCAGCGACGGAGGCGACACGGTGAAGTACCTGTGGGAGTTGCACGACGGCAGGCGGATCGAGACCGTCCTGATGTTGTATCCGGATCGCGTCACCGTTTGTGTCAGCAGCCAGGTCGGCTGTGCGATGGGATGTGGGTTCTGCGCAACCGGGCAAGCCGGATTCGGTCGACATCTCACTGTCGGCGAGATTGTCGAGCAGGTCACCAACGCGGCTCGCGAGGCTCGCTCGATGGACCGGCGGCTGGGCAACGTCGTGTTCATGGGTATGGGCGAGCCACTGGCCAACGAAGGCGTCGTCTGGGAGTCGGTCGAGCGCTTGCACGGTGACCTCGGTCTGTCGGCTCGCAAGCTGACCATCTCGACGGTCGGCCTGGTTCCCGGCATCCGCCGACTGACCGAGCGTCCATTGCCGGTCAACCTGGCCGTGTCGCTTCACGCCGCCAACGATCGGCTGCGCGATGAACTGGTACCGATCAACAAGCGCTACCCGATCGATGACTTGATGGCTGCCTGCGCCGACTACCTCGCGGTCAAGGGCCGGCGACTGAGTTTCGAATGGGCCATGATCGACGGCGTCAACGACCGTGCCGGCGACGCCGCAGAGCTCGCCAAGCTGTGCCGGCGATTTCGCCTGCCCGCGCATGTCAACCTGATCCCACTCAACCCGACGCCCGGGTACCCGACCGTCGGCTCGCCGCTGAAGCGGGTCCACGACTTCCGCGACACGCTGGAGACGATGGGAGTCAACGCAACTGTTCGCCGGAACCGAGGCACCGACATCGACGCGGCTTGTGGCCAGTTGGCTGCGGGCCAACCGGTGACGATCAGTCCATCACGGTGATGTCAGGTACTTCGGGTTGGCAACCGCGAGCTTGTCGCGCACCGACTGCCAGACCAGTGAACGCACCTCGTCGATCCGGTCGTCGAGTGCACCTGACCTGATCGCTGCGGCGAGTTCGGCGTCGTCGGCCACGCCCAACACGTGCAGGCGATGGCGGTGCGCGGCGTCCTGCGATTCCGCCAGCACAAGTTCGCGTTCGACGATCGACAGGGCATTGATCGCGACACGGGTGTGGTAGTGCAAGGTGCCCTCGGTCGCAGCCATGACATCGCGCTCCAGCCACTCGCGAACCGACTCGATCAGCTCACTCGCAGAGGGCGCGTCATGGGGGTTCACCAGTGACCGTCCAGCGCTAGGAACAGATCGTGCTCGTTCTCGCACACACGACGGCCGATGGCTGCCAACTCGTGGCTCCTCCTCGTACCGCTGAGGTGGGCGTTGGCCTGCATGATGCACATGATCCCCCACTTCATGGTGCCGAGCACCTCCCACCAGCGAACGATAGCTGCGTCCACGGGACGTCCGCCGGCCGCCTCGTAGGCATCGAACAGCTGCCTGTACTCGCCGACACCGGCGACCGGGTGAGGAGATCCGAACCGCCACGCCTTGACACAGAGCCAGCCGAGATCTTCCATCGGATCACCGAGATGCACCAGTTCCCAGTCCAGCACGGCCCGCAGACCGTCCTGGTCGACGATCACATTGCCGAGACGAAAGTCGCCGTGCACGACCACACCACCGCTGATGGGTGGCCGGTTTGCCTCGAGCCAACGCAGTGCCAATTCGAACGTCGGATGCGGCTGGCCGAGCGGTGTCGAGCACGTCGCGATACTGCTCGACCTGATCAGTCTCGACGAGGCCCGAGACGGTGGACGGTGAGATGGTGTGAATCCTGGCCAAGGCATGCGCCAACTGGGTCGGCAGAGACTTGACGCGCCCGAACGAACTCGTCGTCGCGCAGGATCTTTCGCGGTGTGGTCTCGCCCGCAGCGTCGGCTGTGATCATGAACGCAGCACCCAACTGTGTTCGATCCGTCGACGCCATCACAAGTGTCGCCGTTGGAACCCCTGCGGCCGAAGCGGCGCGGACGGCCGCGATCTCGGTTGCCATGTCGCGCTCGTCACCTTCGCGTTGTCGTTGCAGGATCAACGACTGTCCGTCGGCCTCGAATCGCCAGGTGTCGCGCGAGGCGCCACCCGACAAACGTGTCAGACCGGTGATCTCTGTTGCCCCGAGAACGGTCCTCAGCCCGTCGACGAGGTCACCAGCGGGCATCAGCCTGCGAATGCGGGGCAGTGGGCTGCGACTGTCTGGTACGGATTGACTGCAGGACCACCACCGGGATGTATCTCGAAGTGGAGGTGCGGGATGCTGAACTGCGCGTTGCCCGACTGGCCGAGCGTGCCGATGGGGGTACCGGCGGTGACCGAACCCAACTGGCGGTAGCTGTCGAGGTGGGCGTAGTAGTAACTGTTCCCGTCGACGCCGGTGAACCAGATCGTGGTGCCACCGAGGATGTTCTGCTTCGCCTCGGCGACACCGTCGACGACGGCAAGCAAAGGAATGCCCCGTTGCCCGATCATGTCGACGCCCTGGTGCCGGCGCCCGCCACTGCGTGGCGCTCCCCAGGTGTCGGCGAACGGCGCCGGCGCGCTACCAGTCGGGCAGACCCAGCCGGGACCGGCGTAGTCGTTACCTCCGCCGCCCGGGAAGCTTCCGTTGCCACCGCCGCCGGTCTGACCGCCACCACCACTGGGCAACGACGGGCGTGTGGCCGCCCCGGTCGGGGCGAGCGGCGACACGTCGTCGCCGGCATCCCCGCCGGCATCGCCGCCATTGTCGTTGGAGTTCGCGGAAGTGTCGAGCTCTGAGTCGACCGGCGACGGGACCGTCGGCGCCGGTGCGTTGAGCCGCTGCTTGCGGTCCGTTTCGCGTTTGCGTCGTGCCTGCTCGGCGATCAACGCGGTGCGGACGGCCTCGTCCTTCAGGCGATCAGCCTCCACATCCTTCAACCTCTGCACCTCTGCACTGGCCGCATCTTTCAACTGGGCCAGATTGGCGCGCTCCTTGATGGCCTCTTCCTTCTTGTCTGCCAGCTCCTTGCGCTTGTCGGCGAGGTCACCATTGAGGGCATCGAATCGATCGAAATCGTTGGCCGACGAGTCGTAGATCACTTCCATCAGGGCATCGATCTTGACCGTGTCCTCCGGCGCCTGGAACCCGGTGAGCAGCGGCACACCCGTGCTGCCCGACCTGGTGTAACGGCCGATCGCGACGTTTTCGACCGCCAGCTGCAGCGCCTTGACATCTCCCTCGAGCGCAGTGATCTCGGACTGCAGCTGGTTCTGCTGGAGATCGAGTTGATCGATCCGCGACTCCGACGCGAAGTAGGCGTCGGCCGCGGCGTTGGCGCGCTCACGAGCGTCGGCGATCTCGGTGGCAGCCTTCTCGGCATCCGTCTCGTCTGCGCGTCCGACCGCGGTCACCGACAACGGCGCGAAAAAACACACCGCCGTTACAAGCACCAAGATCCGACGCATCCCGGTGCGAGGGTACCAGTGGATTGCGCGTTGCAACCGCCATCTCTTACTCACAGTGACGATATCGTCACCTTTTCATGTCTTCATTAGCGGCCACCGCGCCAGAGGTGTTGCGCCTGGTCGACGTCAGCTTCGTCCGCGACGGCCGCACGATCCTGGCACCCCTCACGTGGAAGGTCCTCCCGGGGCAGCGGTGGGTGGTGCTGGGCGCCAATGGCTCTGGCAAGACCACGCTGTTGAAGATCGCCTCGATGTACGAGCACCCGTCCAGTGGCGACGTGCGCGTGCTCGGCGAACAGTTGGGGCGCACCGACGTGCGGGTGTTGCGAAGGCGGATCGGCTACATGTCGCCGTCACTCGCCGTGCAACTCCGACCTGCGCTGCGCTGTCTCGACATCGTGATGACCGCGAAGTATGCGGCGCTGGAGCCCTGGTGGCACCGCTACGACGAAGCCGACGAGGCCCGCGCCCTTGCGTGCCTCGAACGAATGGGTGTCGCCTGGCTCGCCGAACGTCCACTTGCGACGACCTCGTCGGGTGAACAGCAGCGAGTACTACTGGCCCGCACGTTGATGAACGATCCCGCTGTCCTGCTCCTCGACGAACCGAGCGCACGCCTCGACCTCGGCGGCCGCGAGCAACTGGTGCACGCGCTCGCAGAGTTGACCACCGATCCCGATGCACCACCGCTGATCCTGGTCACCCACCACCTCGACGAGGTTCCGCCTGGCATGACTCATGTACTGATGCTGCGCGAAGGACAAGTGGTGGTGACGGGTCCGATCGGCCGCGCGTTGAACTCGGCGAATCTCAGTGAGTGCTTCGGGATAGAGCTGACGCTGGAGCATCGCGACGACGGGCGATTCAGTGCCTGGTCGCCACCATCTGCAACAGTCGCTCGCGACCCGATGTGATCTGCTCGGCCAGCACCTTCTCGAGCGCTCCGCCAGTCCACAACGAGCCGCCGTAGTGAAGATGCATGGTCAATGTGCTGACTCCATCGTGCTCCACGACGGTTGCCGCCAGAACCCATGGCGAATGATTGCGCCCATCCGCCTGATCGCGTTCAAAGGTGACGGCGAAATTCTCCGTTTCGCGCCGCGTGCGCACCATTCGCAGTCGCTTGCTCCGCGCTAACGGCCCCAGCCGGGCACGCAACTGAACGTCCCATGCGGCATCGACGCCGGGTTCTGCCGCCGCACTGTGCACCAGACCATTCCACTGCGGATAGGTCGACAGGTCGTCGACGAGCTCGAACAACTGCGCGGCCGGGCACGGCGCGTCGAGCGAAGCAGTGACGTCCATCGCCGCTCAGTCGGTCGGGCGTTGCCGGCCCTGGCCACCGAACGCGCGTGACAACAGCGGACTGCTGGCTTCGAGCAGTCCGTCGAGATCGTCGGTCTGATCGAAGGTCGGTTTCCACGGCAGGACCTCGGTCTCCACCGGCGGGTCGGTCGCTGCCGCAACCTCGGCGTAGTCGGCGACATCGTCCGGGTCGGCAAGGATCACATCGGCAACGAGCTCCAACTGCTCGGTGTCGTCGTTGTGGTGTCGCGCAACGCGTCGCTGGCGAGGCGCAGTCGGAGTGGATTGAGCTGGGGCTTTGAACAGGCGCGGCACCGGATCGCGACGATCATCGAGCATCCACCCGAGCGGAACGACCATGGCGTCGGCATGGCGGCGACACAGCACCCCGGCCCGATCGGTGTTGGCCCGCTCGTATGCATCGATCCAGACCATCAGGTGATCGGCATCGAAGCCATAGGTCATCTCGGCAACTTGCGAACATCCAGGGCGTTCACACAGTCGCGTCATCCCCCATAACGTACCCGAGGAACGCTGCTCGACCCGGCTTCATCACTCCCCTCTCGTTGATCTCCCTGTGGCAGAGTTGCTGCGACATGAGATTCAAGGCCACCCTCGAGCTGCACGGCCGGACCGCGACGGGATTCCAGGTTCCTGAGGACGTCGTGACCGCGCTCGGTGCCGGCAAGCGACCGCCTGTGCGGGTGACGATCAGCAAGCACACCTACCGCAGCACGGTCGCTCCCATGGGCGGCGCCTATTGGGTCGGAGTCAGCGCCGAGAATCGCAACGCGGCCGGGGTCGCGGCTGGACAAGAGCTCGATGTGGTGCTGGAGCTCGACACCGAGCCGCGAGAGGTCAACGTCCCGGCGGACTTCGCCGCGGCGCTGGGAGACGACTCAGTCGCCAGTGAGAGGTTCGACTCGCTGTCATACAGCCGCAAACGCCAACACGTCCTCGCGATCGAGGGCGCCAAGACCGACGACACCGCGGCAACGACGTATCGCCAAAGCCATCGCGACGCTGCGCGAGGGCTGACTCGACCACCGATGTCGCCAAAGCCACCTGACGTGCTGCTCAGATGATCCGGCCAACCATGATGTCTTGGTCGATCGGGTCACCTGGAATGGCGAGAACGGTGACTCCGAACGTGTCGTTGTCGGCGAGCGACGCGGCGCTCGACATCGACAACTTCACGGCTGCGGCACTGGTGGGTTGAAATGACCCGATCAGCGTCCGGGCTCCGCCGAGACTGCTCAGCCACACGGAGTACGTACGCGTTGGGTTGAGCCCGGCCGCTGTGAGATCGACCGAGGTTCCCCAGACGTACGGCGTCAACACGGCCGATGCGGTAACTCCTGCAGGACCGGCGAGTTGCATCACGATCGCGGGTCCTGATGGCGCCGCCGAGACCTGGGCGGCCTGTTGCGACATGGCCGCTTGCTGTGTCTCCTGGTACTCGGCGAGGCGCAACTGGTTGGTCATCCAATCGACGGCGACGTTGAGTCCCATGGCCACGAAGCCGTAGATGATCATGGCGAACAGCACCGAGCCGTCGAGAACCGAGTCGCCGGAGAACGTGATCGGCTCGAAGATGCCCCGGAACGGTGCCATCGCCCGTTCCACCGACCGATACACCCACTGGACGAATTCCGCTTCCGGATTCGCTCCGGCGAGCTCCAGGATGAACGTCAAGAACAGCAAGACCAGCATCACCGTGACCCAGGCGTAGACCAGCCAGACAAGCACCCGCGATACCTTGATCACCGTTGTTCGCATGGTTCCTCCAGATTCGGCAGCCTTGTTCGTCGCCCGCTGAATGGTGGGCGTACACGGACTCGAACCGTGGACCCCGTCGGTGTGAACGACGTACTCTAACCAACTGAGCTATACGCCCATACAGCGCCGCAAGACTAGCAGTGACGGCCAATGCCTCCTCGGGTCAGATGTTGAACCGTACGCACACCACCCCGAGCCCTTGGCGATCCCGGTGAGGTTCGAACTCGACGGGGCATCGCTCATCGGCGCCGATGAGGCTTTCCACGACACCATCGTGGTCTGTGTCGCAGTTGACTTCCGACGCATCGCCGTTCTCCTCGATCACCACGCATGATCCGGCCTGCAGCACGTTGTCCGGAGGGCCCGGAGTCGGTGGGGTGTAGGTGAAGACGCCCAACAGCACGATCGCGATCCCGACCACCGCCATCCCGGCCAGGAATCGCCACGGAAAGGTCGACTCCGGTGGCGCAACCAGCGTCTGTGGAGGCACCGGCTCCTCACGGACATGCTGTCGCGTCTCGACCTCGATCGAACGGTCGTAGGCGTGCCGCAGCACGGGATCGCCCAGCACCCTCCACGCCTCGTTGATGGGTGCCAGCGACTCGGCCGAGCCCGACGCGCTGGTGTCGGGATGGTGGGCCCTCGCGAGTTGTCGGAATGCTGCCCGAATTTGCGATGTCGAGGCGTCGCGGTCGACGCCCAACACCTCGTAGTGAGTCATGGGGTCCAGCCCACGTCGCTCATCGTGCTCACCGTCAGGCGCCAGCGGCACGTCACGACTCGACCGTACCGCCGCTTCGCCAGTATTGGCCATGCGCCCGATCGAGGAAACCTTCGTCGACGAGGTACCGGCGCAACGCCGCGGTGTCGGCGTGGCGTTGCCCGAGGATGAGGTTGACCATCTTCTCGCTGTATGTCCTGCCTGGCTCGAACTCCTGAGCCAGCCAGTCGAGGATCACTGTCCGCTTGCCGGCCGCCGCGGGTATCGATTGAAGCCGACCGTCGACCACGAAGGCGCGGAGCACCTTGCGCACATCATCCGGTGCGTCGGCGAACTCCGTCGATGTCGGCCGGGTGTTCGCCTCGCGAGCGGCGCGCTGAAATGCGTCGCCGGCAACAGAGAGACCATCTGCACTGCTGACCACCAGGCCCGACTCCACGAGCTTGCCCAACGCTTTGGCGACCTGCGACGAAGTGAGTCCCGTCGCGGCAACGATCTCGTCGAGGTGCGACGCGCCCAACTCGACTGCAGCAACAACACGCCGACGGTGGGCGTCGGCCATCAACCCGACCAAGGCGGTCGCGTCGAGTTCGGCCACCGTCAGTACCCGAGGTCGGGATAGACAGCGCCGTGCAGCGACTTGTCCTTGCCGAATCGACGAATGTTCGTCGAGATCCGGTCGGCCAGCAACGGCTCCTCCATCTCCAGTGTCGCGCCGACGTGGGGCGTGATGATGCAGTTGGGCAACGTCCACAGCGGGTGATCGTCGGGCAACGGCTCGGGATGAGTCACGTCGAGCCCGGCCCCGCCGATCACACCGTTCTGCAACGCCCACACCAGATCCTCGGTGACGATGTGCTTACCCCGAGCGACGTTGACGATCCACGCATGGCTCTCCATCATCTCCAGCTCCGTGAGCGAGATCATCTCCTCGGTCTCGGCGGTCAATGGCAACGCCAGCACCACGAGGTCGGCCCCGGCGAGCGCATCCACATACCGGTCCGCGGCGAGGACCTCGTCGACGTCTTCCATCTCCTCGATTCGATTGCGCACCACCGTGACGTGGCAATCGAACGGCTTGAGCATTCGGACGAGTGCCGTAGCGATGCCGCCTCCGCCGAGAATGGTGACCTTCGCGCCGATCAGGTTGCGTCCAGCCTCGCCGAGCCATGTCGTTGATTTGGCGTACATCCCGAGGCCGCGCATGCCGGCGAGCGCGAGCGTGAGAGCGAGCTCGGCGACGGGCTCGGCGAAGATTCCCTTGCCGCACGTCCACGTTCTGTCGTCCTGCACAAGATGAACGAACGGCTCGATACCTGCGTAGGGCAGTTGCACCCATTCGATCTGCTCGTTGGCGTCGAGGACGGCCTCGAGACGATCGGCCTCGCGTGGCACCGTCCACATCATGGCCTCGGCCTCCGCAACGGGAACGATCTGGCCCCCGCCCGCCGTGATTGCGCCCCGGAGCCAGTGCTGGCCGCCCTCGGGATCGGGACCGATTGCTATTCGAGGTGGCCCGTCGCGTCGAGACGACTTCGACGAGGCCTGCTTACTTGGGGGCATGCACCGCGAGGCTAGCTTGCGGCACGAATTTCGTCTGCAACTCGTTGACCGCTCTCCACGGCACCCTCGAGATACCCGGTCCAGGTGGCGACATGTTCACCACACAACCAAATCCGCCCGAACGGCCGGCGCAACACCTCCCAGAACGCGGTGACCTGACCGGGGCGATACACGGCATAGCTGCCGCCATAGCGCGGCTCGTTTGACCAAGCCCGCGAGAAGCTACCGGTCGACCCAGCGACGATTCCGTGGACCGCACGCACGTCGGATTCGATCAGACTGATTCGCTCCGCCTCCGCCATCGTCGCCAACGCGCGCCCGCCGTCACCACCCGCATACGACATCAACACGCCGGCCGAGCCGGACTGATCAACTGTCGGTTCGTAGAGGCGTTGCGACACGCCCTCGGTAGTGGCGTACCCGCCGGGCCATTGGCGCTCGGTGAACTGAATCGCAGTCTTGGTCACGGTGCCGTATCCGAGTTCGTCGATCGGCGCGCTGCAATGACTCGGCAGCGGAGGGTCGAAGCGAACACCGCGAAGCGGGACCAGCGAACATGCCAACACCACGTGGTCTGCCTCGATCCTGCGCTGTGAGGTCGAAACAACGACCGACTCGTCGTGGTGCTCGACTGCCGAGCAAGCGTTCGTTCGTCGAGATCGAGTCGGCAATCTCGCCTGCCATTCGCTGTGCCAGGGTGCTGATTCCGTCCACGACACGGTGCGAACGAACCACATCCTCCGCGCCGCCGGCAGCGCTGACCGCGCGCTGTTGAGCAACGAACAGCAACGAAACCGTGCCGGGCTCTTCTGCGAACTCTCCCTGGCTGTCGCGCCGGTGGAACAGTCGCGCCAGGTCGTCGAGTCCGGCTTGGTCGGCGATGTCGGCGAGCGAGACCGCATCGAGCTGCGCGGCCTTCGAGCTTCGTTGAGGGTTGGAAGGATCGTCGATGGCCTCGGCGGCTTCGTACACAATCGCCTCGAACGCTTCCAGCTGCCGGTAGACAGCTCGGACCCAGCTCTGCAGGATTCTGCAAACGGCCATCGCGATGGAGCCACCGCCGGATCGTGGTCCACTGCTGCCCTTCGCCCTGCAGTTCCATGTCGTGCCGCTTCAGCAGCTCGAGCATGCGGTGATGATGGGTGTCGATCCACTCCGCGCCGCTCTCGACGTACTGCCCATCGACGAAGGCATCGCGTACGGTCCGAGCTCGCCCACCGATTCGCGAGCCCGCTTCGATCAGCACGACCTCGTACCCGTCGTGCAACAGCCGCCGTGTCGCCGTCAAACCCGCGAGACCCGCGCCGACGACGACGACTCGCCGGCGGCTCATCCCCCCATGTTCGCAGCCATTTGGCTGGACGACTGACCACTGCGTTTCAAGACCAACACCGTGACCGCCGCAAAGAACAGCGTGAACGAGAACAGAACGACGGCACCCGACCCCGCCGTGGGTCTGGTCGACGACTTGACGGTGCCGAGCAGGAACAGCGGGAATGTCGACGCGTCGTTTCCGACGAAGCTCGACAGGATCACGTTGTCGAGACTGAAGCTGAACGCCAACATTGCCCCAGCGACCAGTGCGGGCACCATCAGCGGCAACGTGATCTGTCGGAATACCCGCCCGGGCGGCGCACCGAGATCGGCCGCTGCTTCCTCCAGTGACTCGTCGAGCCCCTGCAGACGCGCTCGCACGATCAATGTCACGACCGCTGAGGAGAACAGGGAGTGGCCGATCCACAGCCGCAGCATCCCGCCGCGAATGCCGAGGAATCCGTTCTCGAACGGGCTGTTGAACTCACGTTCGAAGAACCAGCTCAGCAGAGCGAAGCCGTCGATCACTTCGGGGGTGACGAGAACGAGGAACAGAAGCGCCATGAACCAGTTGGTCCAACGTCCACGACGACGTACGAGTGCGACGCCGGCCAGGGCCCCGATGACCACCGCGATCAGTGTGGAGCCGATGGCTGCCTTGAACGAGTTGACCAGCGTGTTGCTGAGCGACTTGTTGTCGAACAACTCTCGATACCACTTGAGACCGCCCCACTCCTTCCAGATGTTGAAGCTGTTGCCGCCGTTCATCGAATGGATGAACACGTAGACGATCGGGATCAGTAGAAAGATCACGACCAGCGCGGTCCACAGACCGCCCAGAATGCGGTACACGTCGATCGAGTCCCGACGACGGCGGCCGGGGTGTGCGGTGGCAGTCACGATGCCACCCCGAGGTTGACACGTCGATTGAGGCTGAAGAGATACTTCATGAACCCGACGATCAAGCCGGCCATCGCCACCACGGCGAGGATCAGCAGGATCAGAACCACGGCGGCGGCGGCACCTTTGGGTGTGTCTTGACCCTGCACTGCGAAGTTGTAGATCGACGCACCGATCATGTTGCCCTTCGCGCCACCGAGAATGGTGGCAGTCACGTAATCACCGGCCATTGGAATGAAGGTCAACAGCGCGCCGGCAGCGATGCCTGGCCCGGCCAACGGGATTGTGACGGAGGCGAAGGTCTTGATGCGCCCTGCGCCGAGATCCTTGCTTGCCTCGCGAAGTTCTGGCTCGATGCGATCCAGCGAGACGAACAACGGGAAGATCATCAGCGGCAGGTAGTTGTAGACCAACGCCAGCAACACCGCTGCCTTGGTGCCGATGACGTCGATCGGCTCATCGATGACGCTCCAATCGATGAGGAAGTTGTTGAGGAAGCCGGTTTGGGCGAACACGATCTTCCATGCGGACGTGCGCACGAAGAAGCTCATCCAGAACGGAACGATCACCAAGACAAGTAGCAGCGCCTTCATCTTGGGCCCGGCCTTGGTGGCGATGTAGTACGCAACCGGCAGACCAACCACAATGCACAGCAACGTCGCCATCCCTGCAATCACCATCGTGTTGGAGAACACCTGCCGGAACTGCGGAGTCCAGATGTCGCCGTAGTTGTCGAAGCTCAGCCGGTCGAGCCTGACGCTCCCTTTCTGGTTGACGCCCGGCTTGTAGCCGAAGCTGTTGATCACGACGAACAACACCGGGATCGCGTAGAAGAACCCGTACCAGACGAACCCGGGGATCGCTAGCAGGAACTTCGGGGCGCGCAGGCGCCGCCTCGTCGGCGGCGCCTGCCCTATTGCCGATCCCACGTCAGCCGCCGGCCGCAGCCTTGACGTTGTTGTAGATCTCGACCTTCCGGTTCTGGGCGCTGTTGACGATGCCACCCTCCATCGCCTCCAACTGCTCGGGCGTGAAGTAGATCATGTCGAGACGTTCCAGCGCAGCGTCCTGGGCCAATGCCTCGGTGCCCTTGACCGTCATGTTGTAGCCGATGTACGACAGGTCGCGGAATGCGATGTCGGGCTCGAGCATCCAGTTGATCCAGGCGTACGCGCCGTCGGGGTTCTTGGCGTCGGCGGTGATCGCGTAGTGGTCCATCCAGATCTCGGTCATCGGCGAGCCGAGCACCCACTTCCACGGCTCCGGGTCGCCACCGGCATCGGCGATACGCATGTACGCCTGGCGGGCATCGCCATTCCAGGCCGCCGACAGCACGTACGCGCCTTCGGCGATCGCCGTCGACGGATACGAGTCGAATGCCTTGATGTGCGGAGCGAACTCCTCGACCAGGAACTTCTCGGCGGCGTCGAGATCCTCTTCCTTCTCCGTGTTCCAGCTGATCCCGTTGGCCCAGAAGTACGGCCCGAGCACGTTGTCGCTGGTGTCGAGCGCCGACATCTCGCCGCTGGCCTCGTTGGCCGCGGCGTCGAAGAAGTCGCCCCACGTCTTGAGCTCGCGCTGGATCACCGACGAGTCGTAGATGAAGCCTGTGGAGCCCCAGTCGCGCGGCACGGCATAGTCGTTGGTCGGATCCCACTCGCGACCGAGGTACACAGGATCGATGTTGTCCCAGTTCGGGATCTTCGACTTGTCGAGCTTGAGCAGCAACTCCTTGGCGATCATCTGCGGCAGGTACGGCCCGGTCGGCACGATGAGATCGAACCCGCTGTTGCCCTTGGTCGCTTCGAGCTTGGCGATCAACTCCTCGTTGGAGGCGTAGTACTGCACGTTCATGGTGACGCCGATCGCGTCGCTGGCCTCCTCGACCAGATCGGGGTCGTGATACTCGCCCCAGGTGTACAACGCGACGGTCCCCGACGCCTTGACGGGCGCAGCTGCACCTCCGGCGCTGGTGTCATTGGCGGAAGTCGACACGTCGTCGTCGCCACAACCAAGCAGCACCAACCCCATTCCTGCGCCGAGCGCGAGGAAGTTGCGGCGGCTGACCATGCTGCGATGGAACGAGGCCGGAGCCAGTATTCGAACGGATTCTTTTGTCATTGTTTTCTCCCCTGGATGGTCGATTGGTTCAATTTGCCGGCAAGCCGGCAGCTTCGGTGGTCGGATCGGCAAGAACGAGATTCGCTTGACGGGCCGAGAACGAGTACACATCGTCGCTCGCCCAGCGGCACCACACGTCGTCGCCGGGTACGACCTTGGGCGCATTCTGTCGCGGCAACAGCACGATGAGGTCGCGCCTTGCGGTTCGGACGACGAATTGCAGCGTGTCGCCGAAGTGGGAGACACCCGCGATGTTGCCTCCGATCACATTCGTGTTGGTGCCCGGGTCGCTGGTCTCGATCGTGAAGCACTCCGGCCGAACCGCAGCAAGCGCATCGGCACCGACTTGTACCGCTTCGTCGGGGCGGGTCACGATGAACACGGTGCCGTCGTCGGCGACCATGCCGTCGGGGGTTGCCTGGCCGCGCCAGAAGTTGTTGCGGCCGATGAAGCCGGCCACGAACGCCGTCGCTGGTCGCTCGTACACCGTTTCCGGATCGCCCAGCTGTTCGACGTGACCCTCGAGCATGATGGCGATTCGGTCGCTCATGCTCATCGCTTCTTCCTGGTCGTGGGTGACGAAGATGAAGGTGATGCCGAGTTGGCTCTGCAGCAGCTTCAACTCGATCTGCATCTCCTCGCGCAACTTGCGGTCGAGAGCGCCCAACGGTTCGTCGAGCAGCAACACGCTCGGCCGGTTGACCAGCGCGCGGGCGACAGCAACGCGTTGCTGCTGGCCGCCCGACATCTGTCGCGGCTTGCGACCGGCGAGCTTGCGCATCTTGACCATGTCGAGCGCTTCGCTGACCCGTGACGCGATCTCGGATTTCGTGACGCGGCCCTTCTGGCGCAGCCCGTATGCGACGTTCTCGGCAACGGTCATGTGGGGAAACAGGGCGTATGCCTGGAACACGGTGTTGACGTCGCGCTTGTATGGCGGGATGCCCTGCACGTATTCGCCGCTGATGCGGATGAAACCCTCGTCCGGCTGCTCGAAGCCCGCCAGCATGCGCAGCGTCGTGGTCTTGCCACATCCGGATGGCCCCAGCAGCGAGAGGAACTCGCCCGGCTCGACGGACAGATTGAGTTGGTCGACGGCGACCATGGTGCCGAAGCGCTTGGTGACGTCGGTCAGTTCAACAGCACCGCGCGCCGAGAGCCCACCGCTAGGTGGCACGGACATGTCAGTCACAAATGATCCCCCATACTGCTCGACAGACACCATATTAGGTGCACACCGTTGCACGTGACAGCGTCGTAGATCAAGGAAAGCGTATGTTTCCAGTGTGCGCGCCACGGATTCCCTTGCGCGAGGCCGTTGGAGCTACCAGTATCCGTAGCGATGGACCGATCCGGCACCCAGCTCGACGACACCGATCGAGCGATCATCGTGCAACTCCAAGCGGATGGCCGAATCCCCTACACCCGCCTCGGCACCGCCGTCGGACTGTCGGAGGCGGCCGTGCGTCAGCGTGTGCAGCGCATGACCGATGCCGGGGTGCTGCAGGTTGTCGCGGTCACCAACCCGCTGTCGTTGGGTCTGCGACGCATGGCGATGATCGGTGTGCACACGGAGGGCCCGACCGACGACCTCGCCAAGACCCTGCAAGCGATGGCCGACATCGACTACCTGGTCGTGACAGCCGGCTCGTTCGACTTCATGTGCGAAGTCGTGGTCGAAGACGACGGCCAGCTGCTGGACCTGACCAACCGCATTCGCTCGGTCACAGGTGTCGTCTCGACCGAGACCTTCATCTACTTGGATCTGGTGAAGCAAACCTTCGCCTGGGGTGCGCACTAACTGTCGAGGCTGTGTTTCGAGGCAGTGCCTCACGCACCAATCGCGCTGTGGGTCGTGAAATGGGCGCCGGTGGCCCGTATCCCGACCCACGCTCCCGATGACTAACTGTCGAGGTTCGCCATGACGTGCTTGATCCGGGTGTAGTCGTCGAACGAGTAGGCGGACAGGTCTTTGCCGTAGCCCGACTTCTTGAAGCCGCCGTGCGGCATCTCGGCGACGAGCGGGATGTGGGTGTTGATCCACACGCACCCGAAGTCGAGCCGCTTGGCCATGCGCATCGCCCGACCGAAGTCCTTCGTCCACACGCTGGATGCCAGTCCGTACTCGACGCCGTTGGCCCAACGGAGCGCTTCGTCCTCGTCGGTGAACTTCTGCACGGTGATGACCGGACCGAAGATCTCGCGCTGGATCATCTCATCGTCTTGACGTAGCCCACTGATGACCGTCGGCTCGTAGAAGAAGCCCTTGCCGCCCACTGCATGACCGCCGGCGGCGACATTCGCGTGATCGGGCGCGCGATCGACCATGCCACCGACATGGGCCAACTGGTTCGGATTGTTGACTGGACCGAACAACACGTCCTCGTTGTCGGGCATGCCCGTCTGTGTTCCCTTCGCCTGCTCGGCCAGCGCGGCCACGAAGTCGTCGTACACGCCGGGCCCGGCGATGACGCGCGTAGCCGCCGTGCAGTCCTGACCCGCGTTGAAGTAGCCGGCGATCGCGATGCCCTCTGCCGCAGCGGCGATGTCGGCATCGTCGAACACGACGACCGGCGCTTTGCCGCCGAGCTCGAGGTGAACGCGCTTGAGGCTCTGCGAGGCTGCGGCAGCCACTTCCTGGCCGGCGCGCACCGAGCCGGTGACGCTGACCATGGCAGGTACGTCGTGCAGCACCATGGCGCGACCTGTATCGCGATCACCGCACACCACGTTGAACACCCCCGCGGGGAAGAACTCGGCGGCGATCTCGGCCAGCAGCGTGGTGCTGGCGGGAGTCGTGTCGCTTGGCTTCAGCACCACGGCGTTGCCGGCAGCAAGGGCCGGCCCGAACTTCCAGACCGCCATCATCATCGGGTAGTTCCAGGGCGCAACCTGTGCGCACACGCCGACCGGTTCGCGACGGATGAACGAGGTCATGTTGCGCATGTACTCGGCGCCGCTCTTTCCCTCGAGATGCCGCGCGGCAGTCGCGAAGAACCGAACCTGGTCGACCATCGGAGGAATCTCCTCGCTACGGGTCAGGTGGATCGGCTTGCCGCAGTTCTCGACTTCGAGCGCGATCAGTTCTTCGGCGCGGGCCTCGATCGCATCGGCGAACCGGAACAGCGCCAACGATCGCTCGCTGGGCGTGCTGTCGCGCCATGTGTCGAACGCCGCGGATGCCGCCTTCATGGCATTGTCGATGTCGGCCTCGCCCGACAGTGGAGCAGTCGCATACTGCTCGCCCGTGGCGGGATTGACGACGGCAGTGGTTCGACCATCGGCCGCGTCGACCTGTTGACCGTTGATGAAGTTCTTGAACGCCTTCATGCGTTTGTATCCCCTTGCCCCTGAGTCTTGGGTGGCGCGCTCGCCTCGTTGCGAACGGTGGCCGATCTTGGCCTATCCGATTACCGGGCGCAACACGAACTTGCTCTCAGTGCGAGCGACTCCGCCCTCGGCTTTCAGCCAACGAATGAAGCCATCGAGGCCTTCAGCGCCGACGCAATCGACGATCACCGTGTAGTCAGCGGGCCCGGTGACGTACAGCGCCAACTCGACCTCGTCGCGCTCGGCGAGCCGGGCTTCGAAGGCCGCCGGGTCTCCCCCGGCCGGCAAGCTGACGTCGATCACGGCGCGCACATCGCGTCCGAGAGCGCCGGGGTCGATGTCGGCGCGGTAGCCACGAATCACCCCGCCGGCCTCGAGCCGCCGCACGCGGTCGGCAACCGAACTCGAGGCCATGTGCACGGCATCGGCCAGTTCTCGCCAGCTGATTCGGCCGTGATGCTGAAGGAATCCGATGATTCGACGGTCAATTGCATCTACTGGCATATTTTCTTTGGCCATGGCTCCATCCTGCCGCAGTATTGGCCGTTGATCAACGGTCGTTCCCGGCGCAAGATTCGGACCATGGCCATACCCGTGATTCGAACCGTCGGCGTCCCCAAGGAGATCAAGAACAACGAGTACCGGGTGGCGATGACACCGGACGGGGTCCGCGAGTTCGAGCGGCTCGGGGTGAACGTCTTCGTCGAGACCGGTGCCGGCGTCGGCGCGAGTTTCAGCGACGCGGACTATCGGTCTGCCGGTGCGGAGATCGTGCCCACTGCAGCGGATGCGTGGGCGCAGCAAATGGTCGTGAAGGTCAAGGAACCGAAGGAGGAGGAGTTCCAGTTCCTTCGGGCCGACCTCACCCTGTTCACATACCTGCACCTCGCCGCCTACCCGGTCGTCGCCGAGGCCTTGATCGAGAGCCGATGCACGGCACTGGCGTACGAGACAGTGCAACTCGACAATGGATCCCTACCGCTGCTGGCACCGATGAGCGAGGTCGCCGGGAGACTCGCCCCACAGATCGGTGCCCACTACCTGGAACGTCACAACGGCGGCAGGGGTGTATTGATGGGCGGCGCCCCCGGTGTGCAGCCGGCGAAGGTCGTGGTGCTCGGTGCAGGCAACGTCGGGTGGAACTCGGCGTGGATTGCCGCCGGCATGGAGGCCGAGGTCGTGCTGTTCGACAAGAACCTCGACCGGTTGCGCTGGGTCGACCAGATCAACAAGGGACGGATCGTGACGCTGGCATCCAACCGGGGCGCACTCGAGCGCAACGTCGCCGATGCCGATCTCGTGATCGGCGCCGTGCTGGTCGCCGGCGGACGTGCACCCGTCGTCGTGACTGAAGACATGGTGCGCACGATGAAGCTCGGCGCGGTGATCGTCGACGTCGCGATCGACCAGGGCGGCTGCATCGAGACCATCCACGAGACCACCCACAACGAGCCGGTGTACGAGATGCATGGCGTATTGCACTACGGCGTCGGCAACATGCCCGGTGCCGTGCCGCACACCAGCACATACGCGCTGACCAACGCGACGCTTCCCTACCAACTCGAAGTGGCCATCCATGGAGCGGCCGGTGGCTGCCGACGAGACCCTGCGTTGTCGCACGGGCTCAACACATTCGGTGGCCAGGTCACGAATGCACCCGTCGCCGAGTTCCTGGGCACGCCGTTCATCGAGCCTCTCGCTGCGCTGAACTGAGTCGTCGCGACATAGCGTTTCCGCATGGCAACGCTTGCGTCAGAACTTCAACTGCCGGAGATCCTCCTCTCCGACGGCGACTACGAGGCGCGCCGCGCCATGCGATCGTCGCTGCCGAACGGTCAATGGCTGGTTCGCAACATGTTCGGGTACGAGGTCTTGCGCTACGAAGACGCGACCGCTGTGCTGCGCGACAAGCGGTGGCACAGCGCTGTCAGCCGAATTCCGGAGCTGATGGGCATCACCAACACAGACTTCCTCGAACGACAGCAGGTCAGCATCTTGTCTGCCGAGGGCGACATGCACACACGTCTTCGACGACTCGTCGCCCCGGCCTTCTCGCCGCGCGCCGCGGACCGCCTCCGGCCATTCATGCGCGAAGTCATCAATGGTCTGGTCGACAACGTGGCGGGCGCCGGACGCGCCGATTTCGCCACCGACATCTGCGAGCCCTACCCGATTCCGATCATCTGTGAGTTGCTCGGCGCTCCGAAGAAGGACTGGCAGCTGTTCAGTCGCTGGGCCGGCGACATCTTGGAGATCTTCTCGACCGACGTGGTCGACAAGCTCGACCTGATCATGCGAACGCAGGACGAGCTCGGCGAGTACACCCGCGGCCTCATCGCCGAACGCCGAAGCAAGCCGGCCGACGACTTGTTGACCGACCTGATCGCAGCCGAGGAAGCCGGCGACAAGCTGACGACCGATGAGCTCGTGATGATGGTCAACGCCGTGATCGTCGGCGGTACCGACACGACGCGCAACCAACTCGGCTGCGCTGTCGCCCTGTTCGCCGAGCATCCCGATCAATGGGCGTTGCTGGCCGAGCGACCTGAGTTGGCTCCGCGTGCCGTCGAGGAGGCGATGCGCTACTTCGGCGCAGTGCGCGGCACCGCACGCTTCGCGAGCTGCGACATCGAATATCGCGATGTCCTGTTTCCTGCCGGCACGTTCATGGCGGTTGCCCTCGCCGATGCCAACCGCGACCCCGCCGTGTTCAACGAGCCGGAGACGTTCGACATCACGTCAGAGGCCGTCAGTCAGCCGCAGATGACGTTCGGTTCGGGGATCCACTACTGCCTCGGCGCCGCGCTCGCCCGTGCCGAGCTACAAGAGGCGCTGCCGCTGCTGGCCCAACGCATGCCCAAGCTGGCGATCGACGGCGACATCACGTGGAAGCCCGAAGGTGTCGGCATCTTCGGTCCGGCACACATGCCGATCACCTTTGTAGCGGGTCACTGACCTACCGATTCACCATCGTGAGCCAGCACGCCTTCGGCGTGCCGTCTCACCCGCGACTCACCATCCCGTACGCGTGCGTTGGAGTGAGGCGGACGATCACGCGCTTGTCGGCGACCATCGCCCTGCGGTAATCGTCCCAGTCGGGGTGCTCGCCGGCGAGGGTTCGGTAGTAGTCGACGAGTTCTTCGACTCCGGGGTCGTCCGGCTTGGTGGCAATCTCCGACATCTCGGCATCGCCGTCGATCACGACATACGCCCAGAAGTCGTCGCGGGTCACGTGCAACGAGGCCTGCGGGGTGCGGAGCAGGTTGACGTACTTGGCCCGGCCTGCCGTGATCGAGATCTTGATCACCCCGTCGACGACCGCATAGGTGATGTTCGACAACTGCGGCCGACCGTCCCGCTTCTGCGTGGCCAGCACGCCGTTCCTGCGGTCAGCAGCGAATTCCAACGCCTCAGAGATTTCCATGCCGACCACAACGCCACACGGCGAGTCGCTGTTCCCGATGCGTAGGATCGATGCATCGGGTTTCGAGGATGACGGCAGCTACCACCACACAATTTCCACAGCATCGCCACCGCCCAGGTAGTGCCAGGGCTGCGCTTTCATACCCCGACTTCCGCACGATGTGGATCGGGTCGTTCGCATCGAACATCGGCACGTGGATGCAGAACGTCGTCCTCCCCGCGTACATCTACCAACGAACCGGCAAGGCCTCGATGGTTGCCCTGCTGGTGTTCGCCCAGCTCGGACCGCTGCTGATCCTGGCGATTCCAGGTGGCGTGATCGCCGACCGGTTCGACCGTCGCAAGTGGCTGATCGCGATGCAATCCGTGCAGTTGGTGTTCTCCGCCGCGCTGGCTCCGCTGGCCGCCCACAACGCGGCGATCTGGGCATTGTTCATGGTCCAGCTCGGAGTTGGCATCGGCAACGCATTGAACATGCCGGCTTGGTCGGCGGCGTTGCCGACCCTCGTGAACCGACAGGATCTGCCTGGTGCGATCTCGCTGAACTCGACCAACATCAACGGGTCGCGGGTGGTCGGTCCGATCATCGTCGCCGGCCTCAGCCTGGTCGGCGTCACGACCGCTCAGTTCTTCTTGATCAACGCCGTCACGTACCTGTTCGTGATCGGCGCGCTGGCATCGATCCACCTTCCCAACCCGACGGCTGTTCCGCACGAGACGGGGCGGCGACTGCTGACATCGGGGATCCGGCTGGTTCGGGCCAACCCGGTGTCCAGCCGAATCCTGCTGGCATTGGCGACCTTCTCGTTGATCTCACTGCCCTATGTCGGGCTGTTCCCGGCGATTGCCCGTCTCAACTTCGGCATCATCGAGAAGAGCCCTCAGTACAACTGGCTCTACGCCACGTGGGGACTCGGTGCATGCCTCGGTGCGCTCGCGGTCGGGACGGTCTTCGTCGATTGGGACAAGCGCCGATTGATTCGTTTGGGCTTCGGACTGTTCGCCATCTCGATGACGGCGATTCGCGTTGGCCCGCGAACCGATCGGCGCGTTCGTCTCCGGATTCTTCCTGGGCATCGCCTACTTCGGCACCACGACGTCGATGCTCACCGTGCTGCAGAGCCGGCTGCACGATCACGAACGTGGTCGGGTGATGAGCCTGTGGTTCATGGCGTTCGGCGGGACGGTGACGATCGGCTTGCTCATCTTCGGCCCGGTCGTCGATGCGATCGGTGCGCGTTGGGTGTTGCTCGGCGGCGCGGCCTGGGCCGCGTTCCTGTGGTGGTGGTGCGACATCGCCGCGATCGACGCGTCAACCGGATATCAGGAGGGCGGCGAGCTTTTCGAGCCCGGCAACACGACTGCCTTTGACGAGTACGGCGTCGTCGCCGGAGAGTGACCCGAGCGCCGCGATCGGGTCCGGCGACGGCTGCGCTCCGTAGAGATCCGTACCGACCGCGATCAACTCGACACCGCGGGCCGCGGCATAGTCGGCAATCGCCCGATGCTCGTCTGCGGCATCGCTGATCTCGGCCATCACGGCGAGGATCGCAACGCGTCGCTTCGCGGGAAGGTCGACCAGCGCGTCGATCGCCGCACGCATCGACGTCGGGTTGGCGTTGTACGAATCGTTGAGGATGATCGCGCCCGACGGCGAGCGTTCGACCTGCATGCGCATGGTCGTGAGACTCACGGCGGACAACGCTGCGGCACCGGCCTCGATGTCGCCGCCGACCGCGCCAACACACGCCAAGGCGGCAGCAGCATTGATCGCCATGTGCCGACCACTGATCGACAGCCGCACATCGGCGTTGCCCCATGGCGTGTCGACGGTGAATGAGGGCCTGGCGAGTTCGTCGAGCACGACATCGCGAACGTGCACGTCCACGCCAGCGGCTTCACCGAACAACAGACATGAGGCAGCAGTCAAGCTCCTCATCGCCCGCACTCGGTCATCGTCGGCGTTGAGGATCGCTGTTCCGTCGCTGGGCAGCGCGACGATCAGCTCGGACTTCGCCCTGGCAACTCCGTCGATCCCACCGACACGATCGCTGTGCGCCTCGGCCACGCGAGTGACGACGCCGATGTGCGGAGCCGCGATGCGACACAGAGCTTCGATCTCGCCGAAGCCGCGCATGCCCATCTCCACCACCATCACCTCGGTGTCGTCAGGAGTGTTGAGGATCGTCGTGGGCAGACCCTGTTCGTTGTTGAAGCTGCGCTCGTTCGCCGTCGTGCGCCGACTGGCCGCAAGCGCGGCCCACGCCAGGTCCTTGGTGCTGGTCTTGCCAACCGAGCCGGTGATGCCGATGACGGTCCCGCCGAACGAGCGGCGTCGCCGGGCGGCCAGGTCCATCAACGCGTGCAATGTGTCGTTGACCTCGATGGCCGTGCCCCCATCTGCTGGACGCGAGGTGAGATATGCAGCGGCCCCCGCGGCAAGAGCGTCGGCGATGAAATCGTGGCCGTCGCGTTCTGCCACCAGCGGTACGAACAACTGGCCGGCGCGCAACGTTCGAGTGTCGAATCCGGTGCCTTCGATGTCGACATCGGGGCCCACCAATCGTCCGCCGGTTGCCGCAGCGACATCGCTTGCCCTGAATCGCATCGCCGCACACGGTACCGTCGGGACGACATGGGAACAGGCGATCGAATCAGGCTGGTGGTGTTGTTCGGCGGCCAGTCGGCAGAACACGACGTCAGCTGCACGACGGCGGCACACGTACTGCGTGCTGCCGATCCGACAAAGTACGAGATCACGCCGGTTGGCATCGGTCGCGATGGCGCATGGGCAATCGCCGAAGGGGCACGTGCCGCGCTGGCCGCCGGACCCGCCGAGCTGCCGGGTCGTCTCGATCCGACAGGCACAGCGATCATGCCGGCCGATGTGATCAGCGGCACGACGCGCACTGTGGTCGTGCCACTTCTGCACGGTCCGATGGGCGAAGACGGGACTGTGCAGGGCCTGCTCGAACTTGCCAACATCGCCTACGTCGGGTCCGGAGTTCTCGGGTCGGCGCTCAGCATGGACAAGGCGATGGCGAAGCAGGTGCTGTCGGCAAACGGCATCCCCCAGGGTCGCTATCGGTCGTTCCGGGCGCACGAGATCACCCCCGGCCTTGCGGCCGCGATGGCGGAGGAATTGGGCCTTCCCCTGTTCGTCAAGCCCGCGAACATGGGCTCGTCCGTCGGTGTTTCGAAGGCCAAGACCGTCGAGGAGGTTCGTGATGCGATCGCCACCGCACTGGCCTACGACGAATGGGTCGTCATCGAGGAAGCGATCGTCGGTCGCGAGATCGAGGTCGCGGTTCTCGGCAACCTCGACCCCCGCGCCAGCCTTCCCGGTGAGATCGTGCCGGGCGCCGAGTTCTACGACTACGCCGACAAATACCTCGACGACGGCTCACAAGCACTGGTGCCGGCACCGTTGACTCACGACCAGACCGAGACCGTTCGCAGCATGGCGGTAGAGATCTTCAAGGTGCTGCGTTGCGAAGGTCTGGCAAGGGTCGACTTCTTCTTCGAGGAACAGGGCCGCGGCTTCCTGTGCAACGAGGTCAACACGATGCCCGGCTTCACCCCGATCTCGATGTACCCGAAGTTGTGGATCGCGAGCGGACTGTCGTACTCGGACCTGATCGACGAACTGGTGGGATTGGCGATCGAACGCCACGGCCGGCAGCGACGCAACACCACACACTGACACCGCCCCGGAGGTCAGTCGGCCGACGGGATCTCCGGATAGTCGTCTGCGTTCAACACCCAACCGGGCCGCAGGGAAAAGTCGACGCGCGGTGGGCAGAAGATGTCGATCAGTTGATGCCGGTGGTCACCGACGCCCTGGCTGGTGTGCACCGTCGGCGGAGGAATGACGATGACTGCCGGAGCGCTGCACAACTGATGCTCGTCCCCACGCCAATCGGCCAGATTCGTCGTCCATGGGGTACGGATGTGGTGGACGTAGTCGCCGTCGATCTGCAACGAGACCTGTTCGAAATCGTCGTGGAAGTGCGGCGACATCTTGGCCGGGTTACGCGCCCCCGGATCAGCATTGATGATGTTGACCATCACGGTGCTGCACCGGAAGATGTTGCCGAACCTCGACGAATCGGCCGGGATATCGGCCAAGCGATAGACACGCAAGTGATCTCCGCCCGGCGCCGACGGCCATGCGGCGAACGGAGCCGCGTGGGGATGCTCGTCGCTGTGGTGCGACGCGTTGCGCGCTGCGTCCACGAGATCGGTCGACCGGTTCGAGAAGACACGAACGACGGTCCCCGGCGACACGACGGTGATCTCGCTATCACCCGGCGGGACGACAACAATCGCATCGTCGACCAACGATGAGTTCTCCTCGTTTGCCGCGATGTCGACGTGTGCTGCGGCACGAGATGGCGTGGACACCAACAGCGTGACGTACTCGTCGACCTGGCCCGAGCGGGCGAACCGATCCCCGGCGACTGCGTCGGAGTACACCACACAGCCGGTCTGGGTGCGTACGACCCACGACCGGGAGCCCAGCGGGGTCACCGAGTCGGGCTCGATGTTGGAGAATTCGAAGTACTCGGGTGGCGCGGCGATGTCGGCCGCGGTCGCACGCTTCGTCGTCGTCGTCGTCTGCGTCGCGGCCAGTTGGGAGCGTGGGTCATTCGGGTCGTAAGGCATCGCCGACAATTCTGGCGCATCGCGCAGCGACTACCGTGCTCGGAGAAGCTCAGAGACCGGATCGACGAGACGCCAAGGGGTTGCGGTGAAGGATTGGACCGAGTTCGGACTGCGACCTCTGCCGGTGATGTCGGCGCGTTCGCGTGTGGTGGAAGTTCCTCCGATCCAGGGGTTGATCGACGCGCTGTACGACGAATGCAATGCTGCGCTGGAGGTACCGCTGCGTGGGATCACATCCGACGGCAAGATCGTGCCGGGACTTTTCGGAGTGGAGCGCAGCTCGATCGATACCGCGCCGATTCTCGATGCAGCACTCGCATTCCTCCAGGCACTCGATCCTGCCGATCGGGCGACGGTGATGTTCCCGCTCGACAGCACCGCACGACGCGATTGGTTCAACGTCCACATGAACTTCTTCCGTCACGGTGTGATGTTGGAGAATCTGCCCACAGCGCAGCGCGAACTCGGCCTCGACATGTTGCGCGCCACCCTGTCGGCTCGCGGTTTCGCGCAGGCGCGCAACATCATGCGCTTGAACGAGGTGCTCTCCCAGGCCAGCGGCAGCCACGACGAGTTCGGCGAATGGCCATACTTCATCACCATCTTCGGGAACCCCTCGCCGGATGAACCGTGGGGCTGGCAGTTCGATGGGCACCACCTCAACGTCAATTGCTTCGTGTTCGGCAACGAGATCGTCATGACACCGACGTTGATGGGATCAGAGCCGTGCAAAGTCACGTCGGGACCGTTTGCCGGGATCGAGGTGTTCGCTCCCGAGCAGCAAGTCGGCATCGATCTGATCCGATCACTCGACTCCGACCAGCAGGACTTGGCCGTGATCTACGAATCGATCATGCCAGGCACGCTGCCGCCACACCTCGAGCACTGGATCGACGGCCGCATGCAGGCCGGCGCGTTCAAGGACAACATCGTCCTGCCGTATCAGGGCATCCGCGCAGACTCGCTCGACGACGGCAGCGACGGCTATTGACGAAGGCGGTGGGAACGTACCTCGGCTGGGGGCGCGACGACCATGCCGCCATCCGTGTCGCCGAGGTCGATGCCCATCTCGACGAGACATGGTTCTCGTGGTACGGCGGAACCGGCGACGAGGATCCGTTCTACTACCGCATCCACAGCCCCGTCGTGCTGATCGAATTCGACCATCACCCCGGTGTCGTGTTCGACAACGTGGAGCCGACGCATCATCACATCCACACGATTCTGCGCACGCCCAACGGCGGCGATTACGGCACCGACCTGCTCGCCCGCCACCACGCCCAATTCGATCACACCCACGCCGACCACCACCACTGACAACTGGTGGGCCGCTCGGCGATGAGGGATGAGCCGCCTGGTGCCGCACATCTCTCATCGCGCCGTGGCGTGACCCGAGCGCGATGAGAAACTTGCGGAAGAGTCCGGCTCATCTCTCATCGCATTGCGTTACGGCGCGAGGGCGGCGCGGAGGAACGCGAGCAATTCGTTGCGCAGGCGCCGCAGACCGGCGGCAGACGGTTGCCAGCCGACGACACGCAATGCCTCGGGCTCGGTGGCGATGCCGGTGACCGTGGCGTAACACAGCGATGCCACGAGCCTGGGATCGGCTCGGCGCAGCCGTCCGGCATCCATCTCGTGTTGGAGGAACGACACCGCCCGATCGACCAGTGGTGCCAGGTCGGCGGTCAATCGGTCGCCCGCTGCCGAGGGCAGCCGGCTGACCTCGCGGATCAGCCCGAGCAGAGCCGGTCGACGCACTGCCGGACGGAACACGGCGCGGATGACCGCCTCGATACGGTCGAGCGGATCGTCGGTGGCGGCGCGGACCGCGGCATCGATCACCACCGAGAGCTCGTGCGCGGCGGCGATCAACACTGCCTGGACGAGATCGTCCTTGCTGGGGAACCAGTACAGCAGCGTCTGCTTGGCGACTCCGACCTCTGTGGCGATCACGTCGAGCGAGACGGCGTCGACCCCGCGGGTCCCGAACAGGTCGGTCGCGGCGACGAGAATTCGGTCGCGGGTTGGCGTCTTCATACTTCTCTACCAAATGGTAGACGAAATGTGATAGACAGTCCGCTGAATGATCCGCCAGAACCTTGCCAACAAGCGCATCGCCATCACGGGAAGCACCGGGTTCGTCGGTACTGCCCTGGTCGAGCGGCTGCTGCGGGCAGTTCCGGAGTGCCAACTGGTGTTGCTCGTGCGGCCCAGCAAGCGTCACGACGTGACCGAGCGGGTGCGGCGCGAGATCTTCAAGAACGACGCGTTCGACCGTCTTCGGGCCGAACTCAAGGACCCCGTTCTCAACCCTGGCGGCGAGACGTTCGAAGCCATGGTTGCCCGACGTGTGCTCGCGGTCGCGGGCGATGTCAGCACCGATGGACTCGGACTCAGCCCCGAGGATCGCGACATCGTGACCAGCTGCGACATCGTGATCCACTCAGCGGCGGCGGTGGCGTTCGACTCCCCTCTCGACAGCGCTGTCGAGATCAACCTGCTGGGGCCGACACGCATCGCCGAGACGTTGAACGCCGCTGGAGTCACGCCTCACTTCGTGTCCGTCAGCACCTGCTACGTCGCCGGCAACCGCCGCGGCAACGCGCCGGAGGAACTGGTCAGCGATGGCCCATGGGATCTCGGGCTGAGTTGGCGCAAGGAAGTCGCCGCCGCCCGGCGACTGCGCAGCGACACCGAAGCAATCAGCCGCCAACCCGACAAGCTGACGCAGTTCCGCGAGGAGGCACGCAAGGAGCTCGGCGCCGCGGGCGCGCCCGCCCTGGCCGCAAAGACGGAGAGCATCCGCGAGGACTGGGTGAAGGATCAGTTGGTCGAAGCAGGTCGTGCCCGTGCCGCCAGCGTCGGCTGGCCCGACGCGTACGCCTACACCAAGGCGCTCGGCGAGCAGGCGCTGACCGAGGTCAAGGGCAACGTACCCGTGTCGATCGTGCGACCGTCGATCATCGAGTCGGCGCTAGCCGAGCCGTTCCCCGGTTGGATCCGCGGCTTCCGAATGGCAGAGCCCGTCATCCTCAGCTACGCCCGCGGCCTGCTGAAGGAGTTCCCGGGCGTTCCCGAAGGCACCGTCGACGTGATCCCGGTCGACATCGTCGTAGCCGCCATCATCGCCGTCGCAGCGCTCGGCCCCGCCGACGCGCCGCGCATCACGCACGTTGCCAGCGGTGGCATCAACCCGTTGAAGTATCAGACCCTCGTCGACAACGTGCGCGGCTGGTTCACCGAGCACCCGTTGTACGACGCCGAGGGACAGCCGATCGTCGTGCCGGAATGGCAGTTCCCCGCACGCGGCCGGGTGAAGAAGCAGCTGCACCGGGCCAAGGTGATGGCGGAGAAGACCGAGCGGGTGCTGCAGGCGCTGCCGCTGCGAGGCAAGCAGGCATCATGGGCGGCCAAGCTCGACGAGAAGAAGACCGACATCGACCGCGCGTACCAGTACGTGCAGCTGTACGGCCTGTACACCGAGTGCGAGGCGATCTACCAGGTCGACAATCTGATGAGCATCCACGAGGGTCTCGACACCGTCGACCGGGAGGCGTTCAACATCGACCCGCGCTCGGTCGACTGGCCCAAGTACGTCAGCACGATCCACCTGCCGTCGATCGTTCATCACTCTCGGGCCAAGACCAAGCCCGGCAAGAGCCGCAACGATCGGGCAGACCGACTGCGGCGCAGCGTCCTGTCGCCCGACCGCCACGTGGCCGCGTTCGACCTCGAGAACACACTGATCGCGAGCAACGTCGTCGAGAGCTACTCGTAGCTGGCGACACGACGGCTCAACACGCCCGAGCGGATTCGGTACGTGCTGCGCACCCTTGCCGAGGCACCGACGCTCAGCGCCATGGACCGCAAGGACCGCGGCGACTTCTTGCGGTTCTTCTACCGACGGTACGAGGACGCGCCGGTCAGCCAGATCGACGAGGACTCCCGCGAGCTGCTGACCAACCTGATCCTGACGAAGAGCTTCCCCAGCGGAATTCGCCGCGTGCGCGAGCACCGAGCCCTCGGGCATCGGACCATCCTCATCACCGGCGCACTGAACTTCGTCGTCGAGGGACTGCGGCCGCTGTTCGACGAGATCATCGCCGCCGAGATGACTGTCAAGCCGGATGGCACGTACAGCGGACACCTGTCGCAGGTTCCGCCGACGGGCGAGACCCGCGCCCAGATCCTGGCCGACTACTGCAGCGCCGAAGGCTTGAAGCTGGAGGAGTCGATCGCCTACGCGGACTCGACCAGCGACCTGCCGATGCTCGAAGCTGTCGGCTTCCCCGTAGCGGTCAATCCCGAAACCCGCCTCGCCGCAATCGCCCGCAAACGTGGCTGGCTGGTCGAGGACTGGTCGAAGGCCGCCGGAGGTCCGCGGCCACTGCTGCCGATCGGGTCACTGCTGAACGAACGCGAGCGGGGACGGAAGTTCGCATGAGATTGATCTTCGAGCGCAAGCCAATGAAATTCGCGGCGGCCCGGTTAGCGGGCACATTGGCACCCGGCAGGGGCGCGGCGGTCGGCCCGTTGAAACTCGAGCCGAACGAACCGCTGCCCCTGCCGGGTCCCGATTGGGTTCGCCTGACACCACGGCTCTCCGGCATCTGCGGATCCGATCTGGCGATGATCGACGGCACGGCCTCCGCGTACTTCGATCCGCTGGTCAGCTATCCGTTCGTGCCCGGCCACGAAGTGGTCGCAACGACCGAGCGCGGGCGTCGTGTGGCACTGGTCCCCGTGTTGTCGTGCGTGACAAGGGGCATCACCCCGGTCTGCGCGCAATGCGCGGCGCGCCGAACGAACCTCTGCGAACGTGCCGCGTTCGGCCACCTCGAACCCGGCTTGCAGAGCGGCTTCTGCACCGACACCGGCGGTGGTTGGAGCACGTGGATGGTTGCCCACACCAGCCAGCTGGTCGAGGTGCCCGAAGATCTCAGCGACGAAGCCGCCGTGATGATCGAGCCCACGGCTTGCGCTGCACATGCCGCGCTGCGCTACCAGGGCCATGAGACCGTGATCATCGGAGCGGGCACCGTCGGCTTGCTGACGTTGGCGGCAATCACAGCAACCCGCGACCGTGAGCGCAGCGGGCCCGTCATCGTCACGGCGCGGTACGCCGAACAGCGCCGGCTGGCGAAAGAGCTCGGTGCCGACATCGCCTGCACCCCCGACGAACTGCCGCGGTGGGTCAGGTCGACGACCAAATCAATGGTGCTCGCCGATCAGCTCACGTCAGGCTTTCGCAACGTCATCGACTGCGTCGGATCGAGCGAATCATTGAAGCAGTCACTCCGAGTCGTCGCCCCCGGTGGCGAGGTGCTGCTCGTCGGGATGCCGGGCAACGTGTCGCTGGAACTGACGTCGCTCTGGCACCGCGAGGTGGCCATCCGCGGCTGTTATGCGTACACCCGCAACGACTTCATCGCGGCCATCGAGATCGTCCGTCGTTTCGACCTCGGTCGGTTGGTGTCCGCCACGTACCCACTCGACGACTACAAGGACGCGATCAGTCACGCAGCATCGGCCGGACGCCGTGGCGCTGTGAAGGTCGCCTTCGACATGAGAGAAAGCGGAAGCTGATGCCTCGCCCCGGATTCGTCCTCGAAGTGGATCGCTCCACTCCCCCGATCATGTTCTGGCGCGGCGAGAACTTCAGCCTCGAGAAGCTGCCCGCCGGCCGAAGCAGGGTGATCTATCCACCCGAACCGTTGGCAGTGATCGAAGACATCGACGGCGCGATTCGCGAGGCGCTGTTGAATCCCCATGACCAGGATCCGCTCCCCGCACAACTGTTTCCTGGGATGAAGCTGACGATTGCGTTCGACGACGTCAGCTTGCCGCTACCGAAGATGCGAACGCCCGACAACCGCCAGCGCATCGTCGAAGCTGTGCTCGATCTCGCCGCCGAGGCAGGGGTCGATGACGTGCACATCATCGCCGCGTTGGGCCTGCACCGGCGCATGCACGAGTACGAGTTGAGACACGCGCTCGGCGACCGCGTGTACGACGCGTTCCATCCGCGCGGCACTCTGTACCAGCACGACGCCGAGGATCTCGACAACCTCACCGTGATCGGCACAACCCCCGAAGGTGAGGTGCTGGAGATCAGCAAGCGGGCCGCCGACAGCGACCTCATCATCTACGTCAACATCAACTCGGTCGCGATGGATGGTGGGTGGAAGAGCATCACCACCGGGCTCGCCAGCTACCGCAGCCTCAGCTTCCACCACAACCCGGAGACCCTGCAGAACACCCGCAGCCTGATGGATCGCCACAAGAGCGAACTGCACAAGAGCGTGTGGCGCCTCGGCAAGATCATGCGCGACAACGGGCCCAAGGTGTTCCAGATCGAGTCGACGTTGAACACCGACATGTTCCCCTCACCGTTCGATTTCTTGTCGAAACGCGAGTGGGAATGGAAGGCCAAGGACCGGGCGACGTTCCTGGCCACCAGCAAGTCGCTCAACCGCACGCCCGATCCGCCTCGCACGCAAGATGTTCCACGGGATGGAGAGCCCTCACTCGATGACCAGCGTGCAGGCCGGCGACACCGAAGCCGTGCACAAGATCACGCTCGAATGGGTGCACAAGCAGCAGCTGGTCGAGGTGCACGGTCAGACCGACATCTTGACCATGGGCATTCCCTACGTGTGCCCCTACAACCCCGACGGGATCATGAACCCAGTGCTGGTGATGTGCATGGGCCTCGGGTACCTGTTCAACATGTACCGCAACAAGCCGCTGGTCCGCGAGGGCGGCGTCATCATCATGACCCACCCGACGTACCGCGAGTTCCACCCGGTGCACCACCCGAGCTACATCGACTTCTTCGAGCAGGTGCTGGCCGATACGACCGATCCGGCGACGATGTCGCGCAAGTGGGAGAAGCAGTACGCCGAGGATGAGTGGTATCGCCACCTGTACCGCACCGGCAACGCCTATCACGGCGTGCATCCCTTCTACGCGTGGTACTGGGGTGCGCACGGCCTTCAGCACGCCGGCAAGGTGATCATCGTCGGCGGCGATCCCCCGACAGTTCGTCGCCTCGGCTTCACGCCGGCGTCGACAATGGACGATGCGTTCGAGATCGCCAGCGACGTCGTCGGCCGCGAACCGACGATCAGTCATCTCCACGTCCCCGCTCTTCTGGTCGCCGACGTGCAATGAGCAAGCGCACGGTGCCGTATTCGATCACCGGGTTGCGCCGGGCCACTCGCCTCGGCGACGTCGCCAGCGCAACATTGCAGCGCGCCCTCAGCCCGAGCCGCAACGTCGGCTTCCCCTACCGCAAGCCGAGTGTTCCCAGGGGCGTCGTGGTGCCGCAGGATCCTTCGAAGCTAGGGGCCAACTTCGACACGACCTGGGCCCGTCGCGGTCCCGCCAAGGTTGCCCGCCGGGTCATCACCGGTGGTCCGCTGCGCCTGGTCGTGCACGGTCTGGCGAGACCAGAGATCTATGGCGTCGATCGACTCGAAGACCTCCGGCTGCGCGAGGATCCACCGCCGCTGATCTTCGCCCCCACCCACCACAGCCATCTCGACACTCCCCTGTCGATCATCTCCATCCCGGAGCCGTGGCGATCGAAGCTCGCCGTCGCCGCAGCAGCCGACTTCTTCTTCGATGTCCGTTGGAAGGGGATCATCGCCGCGCTGTCGCTGAATGCCATCCCGATCGATCGCGAGGTGACCGGCCGCAAGACCAGCGACCAACTGAAGCGTTTGATCGAGGACGGTTGGAGCCTGGTGATCTACCCGGAGGGTGGTCGCTCGCCCGACGGTTGGGGCCAGGAGTTCAAGGGCGGCGCCGCATACCTGTCGACAAGAACCGGGGCAGCTGTCGTGCCTATGTTCATCGACGGTTCGGGCGCGATCTACGGCAAGGGCATGAAGCGGCCGAAGCCCGGCAAGACGAAAGTCGTGTTCGGTTCGCCGATGCCCCCGATCGAGGGGGAGTCGACGCGGCGGTTCAACGCCCGAATCGAAGCGGCTGTCACCACACTCGGCGACGAAGCGCTCACCGACTACTGGACTGCTCGTCGCCGCCGCGCCACGGGAACAAATCCGAAGCTGACCGGGCCGGACTACAACGGTTGGCGGCGCCAATGGGCCCTCGCCGAACATCGCAAGCTGGGCAAGGCCGGCGTCCGCCGTCGCCAGAAACGACGCTGGCCCGACCTCGGCTGAGCCCAGCGAGCGAGTCACGCACGCCCCGCGGGGCCGTAGCGACTCACGCTGGCGTCATCGCGCTCGGCGAACACGAGCGGATTCGCCGCCGGCTTCGGAGAGGCCCGCGATTGTTCCAGCGATGTCGGGCTCGGGTCGATTCTGGCTGAGCTTGCGCTTGGCCTGGATCGAGGTGATCTGCAGTTCGATGCCGACGATCGCCTTCAGCATCGTCTCGATGTAGTCGGGCGGAGCGTCGGTCACTGCCCACGGTGCAGCGAAGCGCGACTCGTGATGCTCGGTCAGCCGAGTCACGAGCGCACGCTTCCAGTCGGTGTCGTCGTGAACGATGAAGCGACCGCGGATGTGCACGGTCTCGTAGTTCCACGTCGGAACGACCTTGCCGTGCTCGGCCTTCGACGGGTACCAGTTCGGCGACACGTAGGCGTTCACTCCAGTGAAGATGGCCAGCGCCTCGACGTCGAGCGAGGACTGCACCCACTGCCGGTTGCCGCGGGCAACGTGACCGACGAGTGACCCCAATCCGTCCGCGTCGGGTTCGTAGAGCATCGGCAACGGGGTTGCCACGAGACCGTCCTCGGTCATCGTCACGAGCTGAGCCATTGGGTGGGCTACCAGGAATGCAGCGACCACCTCGGGACGAGCTTCGACAAATGAGACAGGTGTGTACATCGCCGTCAGAGCAGGTCGGCGAGCGCAGACTCGAGCTTGGCGACACGCTCTTCGAGCTGGGCGACCCGATCCGCGAGGCTTCCCGCTACGGACGACGGCATGACGGCGGCCGGCGCGGTGACCACCTCGGCTTCCTCGGCGATCAGCTGCTGCCAGCGTTGCTCCTTCTGCCCAACCTGGCGATCCAGCAGTTGCACGAGTGAGCTCTCGGCCAGGGCGTGCAGGCAGGCGTCGACTTCGCCGGCAGACTCGAACGTGTGCAGACGTTCGGTCCGCGTTCGCAGCTCGGCAACTGTCTGCGGACCACGCACCAGCAGCACCGCGACGAGTGCCGCCGCGGGGGCGTCGAGCTCGAACTTCTCGTCGGCCACCTGCCGATACCTCGTGACACTTCGTCCGTGCGAGGGATGGACGATGCGAACCAATCCCTGCGACTTCATCGAGGTGATCGATGCATCGACCTCGAACTCGTCGAGGTGCATGATCGGCTCACGCGACGACGACTGGTTGCACGCGAGCACCAGTGCGTTCATCGACAACGGGTACTGATCGGGAACGGTGCGTTCCTTCTCCATCAGACAACCGAGCACTCGGCCTTCGATCACCGTAAGCATGCGTTGGAAGCTACCGCCGGCGGCGCAGGGCTCTACCATGCTGCCGTGATCCGCCTGCGCCAGGTCGTGCTCGCCGCCCGCGACCTCGACTCGACCGTCAATCGTCTCTGCTCGGAGCTCGGCCTCCGTGTGTGCTTCAACGACCCGGGTGTTGCCGAGTTCGGGCTGCACAATGCGCTGCTCACGGTCGGCGATCAGTTCATCGAAGTCGTCTCCCCCATCGCGGCCAACACGGCTGCGGGGCGACTGCTCGACCGGCGAAATGCCGACGTCACCGCCTACATGGTGATGTTCGAGGTCGACAACCTCGACGAGCGAATGGCTGCGCTCGAAGCCGCGCAGCGTTCGCACGGTGTGGAGCGGCGACTTCCCGACAATCCGCGGCCGGCACCTGCATCCGGCCGACATCGGCGGTGCAATCGTCAGTCTCGACCAGCCGAACCCACCGGGTTCGTGGCTGTGGGGTGGGCCCACGCTGGATCGCGCACACCGACAACTCGACCGTCACATCGATCGCCGGTTACACGATCGCCGCCGAGGAACCTGGCGCCGTCACGACTCTGTGGTCGCTGTTCGGGCTGCTCCACGGTGTCGAGTTCGTCGGAGGGACGACATCCGAGGTCGCGCTGACCGCGACCGATCGCAGCGCAGTCGGCAACGAGTTCTCACTCGATCAGGTCTCGGTACGACTGGTGTAACGCTGCGGACTCAGTGTCCGTACACCGACACGTGTCGCTCGCTGGATGAGGCGAATGGTTCGCCGCTCCATCCACCCCACCGTTGGCGCAGCCGCAGGCCGGCCATCCGCGCCATCAGGTCCAGTTCACTCGGCCACGCATACCGGCACACGATGGGGAAGACCTTCACCCCCTCGCGCGACAACGACACGTGGCTCTCGTCGAGGGTTTGCGTGACCGGGTCGTGTCGTCCGACGTCGAGCCACACCTCGCCGAGGTCGATCGATTCTGCGTCGACGTACTGATCGTTGCGCAGGCGGTAGAGGTAGGTCGGGACGAAGGCCTCGACGACGAACAAACCGTCGTCGGTGAGATGCGCGGCCACGTTCTCGAAGCATCGCACCTGGTCGTCCTGCGTCAGCAGGTTGAACAGGGTGTTGAACACGACATAGATCAGGGAGTAGTTGCCAGGAACCGCTACATCCGCAAAGTCGCCGATCGTGACGGTGAGCTGATCGCCGCCAGGCTTGGCGCGCAGTTGATCAACCATCGCTTGCGAGAGATCGATACCGTCGACCCGCACTCCCGTGGCGGCCAGTGGCAGAGCGATGCGACCAGTGCCGATCGCCAACTCCAGAACGGGACCACTTCCCGCGAGGCGCGCGAGGAACTCGACTGTCTCGGCTTCATCGCCGCGAACCTCGTTGTCGTAGGTCGCGGCGACCTCGTCGCCAAAGCTGAGCGCTGGTTCGAAATCCTTCACAGGCAGGATTCGACCGCGTACTGCGGCCCCATCGCAACCGAGTTTCGTACGGACCGTGACACGGCGATCTGTACGATTCGAGAATGGTGGGACGGCGAGGACGGGTTCGGATGGCGGTCGCCGTAGCTCTGCCACTCCTGCTCTTGCCCATCGCGGTCGCCGCTCCGGCAAGCTCGGCTGGCACTGCGTTTCCCCTCGATCCGACGTTCGCAGCTGCCGAACCTGTCCCGGGCCTCCTGCAACTACAACTGGCCGGGCTCGGGGCCCAGGCCTCGCTCGTTCGCCAGATGGCCGACGACTCAGTCATCGTGGTTCTCTCCGGCGTCTCCTCGCAAGGCTTTCTCGACAACCGTCAGGCCATCGCCAAGCTGCGGCCCAACGGTACGTTGGATGCTTCATTCAACCCCGGTGGCCCGGTTCCTGGAATCCTCGATGTCCAGCTCAGCCACATCGTCGACATCGACATCGATAGCCATGGCCGGATCATCGTCGCCAGCACCGACATGGTGACGCGGGTGCTCGGCAACGGTTCGCTGGACTCGACATTTGTCGCCACATGCATCACACCTTGCGTCCCGGGCACCGGCACCGATCCGCCGAGGGCCCCTCCGGGATCGGTGTACGTCACCTCACGCGTGTACGACCTGACCGTCCTTGCCGACGACTCGATCGTCATCGAGAGCAGCACCGAGATCAACGTGCCGCTGTCTGTCATTCAGATCCTCAAGCTGACGCCGACCGGTGATCGTGATCTGACGTTCAATCCTGCCAATGCCACCCCCGGAGTACTGCTCATCAATGACTACGGCCCAGCGCACCTCCTGCCGCAGGCAGATGGATCGTTCCTAGTCGTCCCTCTGTCGACACCATCGCGCCTTCGACACATCACGGCGGACGGCCAGTTCGACCTGTCGTACGGAGGCGGAACTGGAGTCGTGTTTCCTCCTGGGGCCAAGCCTGGCGAGGCCACATACGCCGCCTACACCGATGGTGCAGATCGAATCGTTCTCCTCGTAGGCGGGACGGTGTCGCCGGTCGCGCTCTCAATGATTCGAATCGGACCGGACGGGCGCTCCGACACGACGTTCGGAACTGGAGGGCGTGTCGAACTCGCCGACCTCGGTGCAGGGTCCACCGGCCCGCTGCTCGTGCAGCCGGACCACAGAATCATCATCCAGGTGTTTGCGGACTCTCAGCCTGGCGCGCTTGCTCGGCTGACCGCCGATGGGCGACTCGACGCGTCGTTCAACTCGGGTTCGGCAACCCCCGGCTGGCTCGTCGTCGATCCATCGCCGGACGCCAGTCACACCCATCCCATCGTCGACCTCATCCAAGCCACCGGGGGCATGCTGCTTGCCGCCGGAGTTCGTCAACCCCATCCGCCCATTGCAACCGGCGACGTCCTCGCGGAGATCTACCGGTTCAACGGCTTTCCGGGTGCGGCGCAGCCAATTCCGCTGTACCCGATCTCGTCCCCACCACTGATCGCAGAGCCGGCGAAGCTGATCAGCGGTGCTGCGACAGCGACCAAACCGGCCAAGCGGTTAGGCGTTCCGTGACCGCGACGTCAGCAGTCGGCCTTCGGCGGCGTCTTGATCTTGAGGCCTGGGAAGAAACCGCTGTATCCCTGGGTGTTGGCGTTGGCCGCATCGAGCGCCTCGACGGTGGTGTCGAGCTTGTTGGCGACCTTCACGCGTGAAGTGTCCTCGGCGAGAATCGTGTACTCGCCCGGAGCACATGCCGATTGGCCGCCGGCCACCGTGGTGGTCGGCTCGGACGGCGTCGTGCCCGTCGGCGTGTCGGTAGAAGTGTCCGTGGCAGCCGCCGTGCCGGGCTCGGTCCAGTTCGGCGGGAGCTTGATGGTTGCGCCGGCCGCCAGGCCGTTGAACTCGGGGACTTGGCCGTTGGAGAGCGTCCAGCCGTTGATGGCGATGAGGTCGTCGAGGGTGACCTTGAACCTGTTGGCGATCGTCGAGGGGAAGTCGCCGGCAACGATGATGTACGTCCCTTCCTCGGGATGGACCGCGCCGGGATTGCCCACCCCGGCAATCGTGGTCGGCAGCAACGTGGTGGGAGTTTGGGTCACTGTCACATAGTTGGTAGAGGTGAGTCCGAGGACCGTTCCATCAGGTGCCGCGCCATTTGCGGCGCCGCATGCAGCCAAAACGGAGGCGGCAAGCGACACCAACAACACTTTCGATTTCATTCGATCAGCCTACGCGCTGGCGCTACGAGAGTGGTCGCGCCGTCGGTGTGATTGGTGTCGGTAGCTGCGTTTCACCCATCAACCAGGCGTCGACACCTGCCGCGCAGGATCGGCCCTCGGCGATCGCCCACACGATCAGGCTCTGCCCGCGACCCATGTCGCCGGCGACGAACACCCCTGGTACCGAGGTCATGTAGCGGCCGTCGCGGGCGACGTTGCCCCGCTCGTCGAAGGACGCCCCGAGCAGATCCAGCCACGTGCCTTTCTCGGGCCCGAGAAAACCCATTGCCAAGAAAACGAAGTCGGCGGGAAGCTCGCGCTCGCTGCCCTCGATCTTCTGGAAGCGTCCGTCGATCAGTTCCACCTCGTGCAGCAGGAGCGCACGAACGCGGCCGTTGCCGTCGTCGAGGAACCGTTCGGTGTTGACGCTGTACAGCCGATCGCCGCCCTCTTCGTGAGCGGACGACACCCGGTACACCAGACTCCATTGCGGCCATGGGTTGCTGTCGGCTCGCGTGTCGGGCGGACGCGGCAAGATCTCCAGTTGCGTCACGTTGGCGGCTCCTTGGCGGTGCGCCGTGCCGAGGCAGTCGGCACCCGTGTCGCCACCGCCGATGATCACGACCTGCTTGCCGCGCACGTCGATGGGCGAGACGTCGATGTCGCCTTCCTGCACCCGGTTCGACAGCGGCAGATACTCCATCGCCTGATGAATGCCGCTGAGTTCGCGACCGGGGATCGGAAGGTCGCGGGCGGCAGTTGCTCCACATGCCAACACGATCGCGTCGTACGAGGCGAGCAGCACCTCGATGTCGATGCCGTCGCCGACCGTTGCGTTGGTTCGGAACTCGGTGCCCTCGGCCTCCATCTGGGCGATGCGACGAGTGAGGTGCCGCTTCTCCATCTTGAACTCGGGGATCCCGTAGCGCAGCAGACCGCCGATGCGATCAGCCCGCTCCAGTACGACGGTCTCGTGGCCGGCACGCGTCAACTGCTGAGCAGCAGCCAATCCCGACGGACCGGACCCGATCACAACGATCCGCTTACCGGTCTTGACGCTCGGCAATTGCGGCTCGACCCAGCCCTCGTCCCACGCCCGATCGATGATCTCGACCTCGACCTGCTTGATGGTCACAGGATCGGCGTTGATGCCGAGCACACAGGCTGCCTCGCACGGCGCCGGGCACAGCCGCCCGGTGAACTCCGGGAAGTTGTTCGTCGCGTGCAAGCGGTCGATCGCGTCGCGCCAATGCTCGCGGTAGACGAGGTCGTTCCAATCGGGGATCAGGTTGCCGAGCGGGCAGCCGTTGTTGCAGAACGGGATGCCACAATCCATGCAACGCCCTGCTTGCGTTTGGACCTTGTCGACGGCGAAGTCGTTGTACACCTCTTTCCAATCGCGAAGGCGCACCGGCACATCGCGCCGCGACGGCATCTCCCGCTGCCACTTCAGAAATCCCGTAACCTCACCCACGAGCCGCCTCCATGATTCGATCCGAAGTCTGCTGCTCGTCGAGGCCATCGGTATCGGCCTGCTTCATCACGGCCAGCACGCGGGCATAGTCGATCGGCATCACCTTCTTGAAGTAGGCAACCTCGTTCTCCCAGCCCTCGATGATCTTCGATGCGACGACGGAGTCGGTGTGAGCGAAGTGGTCCTGCACGGTGTTTCGCACGAACGCTCGGTCGTCGTCGTCGAGTTGTTGCAGCTGCACCATCTCGGCGTTGAGCAGGGCGTCGAAGACATCGTGCGGGTCGTAGACGTATGCAATTCCGCCGCTCATACCGGCACCGAAGTTGCGTCCCGTGGAGCCGAGCACGACGACACGTCCGCCGGTCATGTACTCGCAGCCGTGATCGCCAACTCCCTCGACCACAGCGGTGGCACCGGAGTTCCGAACGCAGAATCGCTCGCCAACGATGCCGCGTAGGAAGATCTCGCCGCCCGTCGCCCCATAGCCGATCACGTTGCCGGCGATCGTGTGCTCCTCGGCCGCGAACTGGGCCCGACGATCGGGTCGAACGACAACTCTTCCGCCCGACAATCCCTTGGCGACGTAGTCGTTGGCGTCGCCCTCGAGGCGCAGGGTGATCCCAGAAGGCACGAACGCGCCGAAGCTCTGTCCGGCCGACCCCCGGAAGTGGATGTCGATCGTGCCATCGGGCAGACCTGCACCGCCGTAGCGTGTGGTGATCGCATTGCCGAGCATGGTGCCGACCGTGCGATTCACGTTGCGGATCGCCATCTCCAGTCGCACCTGCTCACCGCGCTCGATTGCCGGCTCGCATGCAGCCAGCAGTTGCTGATCGAGCGCCTCGTGCAACCCGTGTTCCTGCCCGACCGACTGATGCATGGTCTGGCCGTACGGATTTGCAGGCGCGGCCAGGATCGGACTGATGTCGAGACCCTTGGCCTTCCAATGGGTGATCGCCGCCTTGGTGTCGAGCGCCTCGACGTGGCCGATCATCTCCTGAATCGTGCGGAATCCAAGGGCAGCCATGTGCTCGCGGACTTCCTCGGCGATGTACTCCATGAAGTTGACGACGAATTCGGGTTTCCCGCTGAACTTGGCCCGCAACTCGGGATTCTGGGTAGCCACTCCGACCGGGCAGGTGTCGAGATGACACACGCGCATCATCACGCAGCCACTGACGACCAGCGGTGCTGTCGCGAATCCGAACTCCTCCGCACCGAGCAACGCGGCGATCACCACATCGCGACCTGTCTTCAACTGACCGTCGGCCTGCACGACGATGCGGTCACGCAGACCGTTGAGCAGCAGTGTCTGTTGGGTCTCGGCGAGACCGAGTTCCCATGGTGCGCCGGCGTGCTTCAACGAGGTCAACGGGCTGGCACCGGTGCCACCGTCGTGACCGCTGATCAACACGACGTCGGCCTTGGCTTTGCTGACGCCCGCAGCGACCGTGCCGACACCGACCTCGGCGACCAGTTTCACGTTGACACGTGCAGCGGGGTTGGCGTTCTTCAGATCGTGGATCAGTTGCTTGAGGTCTTCGATCGAGTAGATGTCGTGGTGCGGTGGCGGGCTGATCAGCCCGACGCCGGGAGTCGAGTGCCGGGTCGCCGCAATCCACGGATATACCTTGTGACCAGGTAGTTGGCCACCCTCACCGGGCTTCGCTCCCTGGGCCATCTTGATCTGCAGATCGGTCGCGTTGACGAGGTACTCGCTGGTGACGCCGAAGCGTCCGCTGGCGACTTGCTTGATCGCGCTGCGCCGCTCCGGGTCGTACAGCCGGTCGCTGTCCTCGCCACCCTCTCCGGTATTGCTCTTGCCGCCGATCGAGTTCATCGCGATCGCCAGCGTCTCGTGGGCCTCGGCCGAGATCGAGCCGTAGCTCATCGCCCCGGTCGAGAAGCGCTTGACGATCTCGCTGACCGGCTCGACCTCATCGATCGACACCGGCTCGCGCGCACCGAGCTTCAGTTCGAACAATCCGCGCAGGGTCGCCAACTTCTTGGCCTGGTCATCGACCAACGCGGTGTACTGCTTGAAGATGTCGTAACGCTTGGCGCGAGTCGCGTGCTGCAACTTGAACACCGTCTCCGGATTGAAGAGGTGCACCTCGCCCTCGCGTCGCCATTGGTACTCGCCACCGAGCTCCAACTTGCGATGAGCGCGTTCGGCGGGGCGCGGTGGGTGAGCGGCCTTGTGACGGGCTGCGACCTCTGATGCGAGCTGGTCGAGGTTGATGCCGCCGAGCCTGCTGACCGTACCTGTGAAGTACTCGTCGACGAGATCGTGACCGAGGCCGATCGCCTCGAAGATCTGCGCGCCGGTGTAGCTGGCGACGGTGCTGACGCCCATCTTGCTCATGACCTTCAACACGCCCTTGCCGGCGGCCTTGATGTAGTTCTTCACGGCCTTGTGGGGGTCCATGTCTCCGAGTCCGTGAAGGTTCTCGCGGACCATGTCTTCGATCGACTCGAACGCCAGATACGGGTTGATCGCTCCGGCGCCGTATCCGATCAGCAACGCCATGTGGTGCACCTCTCGGGCGTCGCCGGTTTCCACGATCAAGCCGACCTTGGTGCGCTGCTTCTCGCGGATGAGGTGGTGGTGCACGGCAGACGTCAGTAGCAACGACGGGATCGGCGCATAGACGTCGTCGCTGTTGCGATCGCTGAGCACGACGATGCGCGCCCCCTCGGTGATGGCCTTGCTGATCTCGATGCGAATCGCGTCGAGCGCCCGCTTCAGCGCCAGTCCCCCACCCGCGACTCGGTAGAGGCCGCTGATGACCACTGCGGACAACTCCGGGTAGGTCTCGTCGTCGTTGATGTGGATGATCTTGGCGAGCTCGTCGTTGTCGATCACGGGGAACGGCAGCGTCAGTTGCCGGCAACTCTCCGGGCCTGGCTGCAGAAGGTTGCCCTCCGGCCCGACCGACCCGCCAACCGACGTGACCACCTCTTCGCGAATGGCGTCGAGGGGCGGGTTGGTGACCTGGGCGAAGAGCTGCTGGAAGTAGTCGAACAACAGACGCGGTCGCTCACTGAGCACGGCGATCGGCGTGTCGGTGCCCATGGAGCCGATCGGTTCTGCCCCGGCTTTGGCCATCGGCGCGACGATGATCTTCAACTCCTCGTGCGTGTAGCCGAACACCTGCTGGCGGCGCAGCACGCTCTGGTGGCTGAAGACGACGTGCTCGCGCTCCGGCAACTCCCCGAGCTCGACGACGCCCTCGTCCAACCAATCGGCGTAGGGCTGTGCTTCGGCCAGGGCCCGCTTGATCTCGGCATCTTCGACGATGCGACCCTGCGCGGTGTCGATCAGGAACATGCGACCCGGCTGCAGGCGTCCCTTGCGAACGATCTTGGCGGGGTCGATGTCGAGCACACCGACCTCGCTTGCCATCACGACGAGATCGTCGTCGGTGACCCAGTATCGACTGGGTCGCAAACCGTTGCGGTCGAGCACCGCGCCGATCACCGTGCCGTCCGTGAATGCAACGCTGGCCGGCCCGTCCCACGGCTCCATGAGGCACGAGTGGAAGCGGTAGAACGCGCGCTTGGTCGCGTCCATCGTGTCGTGGTTCTCCCAGGCCTCGGGGATCATCATCAACATCGCGTGCGGCAGGCTTCGCCCGCCGAGGTGTAGCAGCTCGAGCACTTCGTCGAAGGTCGCCGAGTCGCTGCCGCCGGGCGTGCAGATCGGGTAGGCCCGCTCGAGACCAGGCAACAGGTCGCTGGCGAGCAGCGACTCGCGCGTGCGCATCCAGTTGCGGTTGCCCTGCACGGTGTTGATCTCTCCGTTGTGGGCGATGTACCGGTACGGGTGCGCCAGCGGCCACGACGGAAACGTGTTGGTGCTGAATCGACTGTGCACGAGGACGAGGGCGCTCTCGACGCGCTCGTCGCCGAGGTCGGGGTAGAAGACGCCGAGCTGCGGCGTCGTCAGCATCCCCTTGTAGAGCAGCGTGCGTGCGCTGAGCGAGGGGAAGTAGGTCTGCTGTTCGATCGGCAGTTCGTGTTCGAGCCGCTTGCGAACGATGAACACCTTGCGGTCGAGCTCGAGACCGGTCGCTCCGGCCGGGTCGGAGATGAAGAGTTGCTTGCAGATCGGCATCACCGCCCGCGCACTGGCGCCGAGGCAATCGGGGTTCACCGGCACATCGCGCCAGCCGACCACGGTCAGACCCTCGTCGACGACGATCGTCTCGATCACCTCTTGGGCCTTCTCGGCGTCGGTCGTGTCGAGCGGCAGGAATGCCATGCCGACTGCGTACGCGCCTACCGGCGGCAACTCGAAGCCGGCGACCTCGCGCAGGAATCGGTCAGGGACTTGAATCAGGATGCCGGCCCCGTCGCCGGTGTCGGCCTCGGCGCCGGTTGCGCCCCGGTGTTCGAGATTGCAGAGAGCGCCAAGGCCCATGGCCACGATCGACCGGCTGGCGATCCCCTTCATGTTCGCGACGAACGAGACGCCGCAAGCGTCGTGTTCGAACCGCGGATCGTAGAGACCCTGCGGCGCGGGAAGGCCCGTTTGAGTATGAGTGCGCATCTGTTTGGCTCCACGGAGTCGGTATACGGCTAGGTGGCGCACGGGACGACGCTGGCCCGAACGGTCCCCAAATCGTACCGGGTCATATCGGGCGCGCGCCAACACCTTTGGCTGGAGGGCTGCCTGCCGCCTTCACAAGCTGTCATTTGCCCGCTACTCTGTGCGGCAGGTAAGCGGGTGGAGTCCCTGACCGAAGGAGACTCCCTATGTGCGACCGCTGTATCGGCGAAGACGTTCTGCCGCGCCGACACTTCCTGCGACTTGCTGCCACCGGCGCGGTCGCGATGGCCGCCGGCGCTGCATTCGACACCCGGATTGCCGAGGCCAAGCCAACGCCGAAGACCTCGAGCACCAACAAGGTCGGGCCGGTCCCGGCGCCGGCAATCGTCACCCGCGCCGAGTGGGGTGCCGACGAGTCGATTCGCGACCGGCGCGTCGTCGGGTACGCCCCGTTCCGCAAGATCGTGGTGCACCACACGGCGAGCCCCAACAGTGTCAAGGATCCTGCCGCCACCGTGCGATTCGGCTACGACCTACACGTGGTCAGGCGTGGCTTCACCGACATCGGCTACAACTTCTTGATCAGTCCGGACGGACAGATCTTCGAAGGACGGCGCGCCCGCAAGTACGGCAAGAACGAGTTGCACAACGGTGAGGACGGCGCCGGCAACGCGATCATCGGTGGCCACACGAAGGGCCGCAACGCCGGGACGTGTGGCATCGCGCTGATCGGCAACTTCATGTCGCGGGCACCGTCGAGTGCAGCAATCGAGAGCCTCATCCACCTCGCCGCATGGGAGGCCCAACGCCACAAGATCGATCCACTCGGCAGCGACGAGTTCATCGCGACCGACTCGACGAAGCTGGTGTTCTACAACATCGTCGGGCACCGCGGGGTCGGCTCGACGCTGTGCCCGGGAAACCGCATGGCCGCATCGATGCCGTGGCTGCGCAAACAGATCGCCGAGCGCGCCGGCAGCTTCCCCGCACGCAAGTCCGACATGCGCAGACTGGCTTGGTTGATCAACCCCGACATCTGACGGGATGCTCAGAACGGTTCGTCGTCGGGGCCAGGTGATCGCCGTGTGAGGAGCTGACTGAGGTGCGGACCGCAGAACTGCTCGCCCTTCTGCGGGGTGTTGCTGCACGGCTTGCCCTTGCTCGTCGTCGCCTGACACTTCCCCGTCGTCTCGCGCTCGCCGAGGAGCGTCGATGCCGGATAGCGACATGCTCCGTGGTGGTACGTCATCTTCTTGTCGACGAGAACCGAGGCAATCGGGTCACCGACGGCGAACCGTTGGCCGCACGTGCCGCACGTGCCGGCATACCTCGCCGGGATCGTCGGCTCGGCCCCGACGGCGCCGAAGTCGTCGTCGCCGCCTCGCGCCCGGTTGACGTTCATCTTTGCCATCGCGTCAGGGGATCGTAGTGCTGGCGAGAGGTCCGGTCGGCTCGACATATCCTGACGCGGTGGAGCCTGGGTTCTTCGAGATGGTGCGCGATGCATTCGAGGGCTTCGTCGCCGGGGTCGACGGCCGGCGAAGCATCTACGTGCACAGCCGTGGCATGAAGGTCTGGTTCGACGACCACACCCGCGAGCACTACGAATCGCAGCTGGTCCGCATCGACGGCGAAGTGCAGCTGGAGATCGGCTTCCACGCTGAGCATCCGAAAGCAGGGCTCAATGACGAGGTGCTTCTGCGTCTGCTTGCCGCGGAGACGGTGTGGCGGCCCGAACTCGGCGACGATGCTGTCGCAGGTGACTTCATCGGCCGCGCGGGTTGGCGCCGCATCTCCGAGGTCTGGCCATCACCCGACGCCGACGTCGTCGACGAAGCAATCGAGGCAGCCGCTCGCCTCGCCGACTACGTGATCGCGCTGGAACCCGTCCGCCGCTCGACCTCCTAAGCGCATAGGCCGCTTCTACTACGAAGTCGAACGCGTCCTGGCCTTTGGCATTCCAGAGGCGTACCGTGACACCCGGGAACGTTGGGAGGTTCAGACATGACCGAAATATCCCCGCTGAGCGTCGCACAGAAGGCCTGGGAGTGCTGGGTTGCTGCCGACCTCGACGGTTTCCTCTCCCTCTGGCATGCAGACGGCGTGTGGACGAACGCAGGTCACTCGCAAATCTCCGGGCCGCGCCAGGGACACCAGGCGATCGGAGAGGTTGCGCGCACCGTGTTCGAGCTCAGCGGCGGTACGTTCAAGGCGCACCCCGTCGAGTTGGTAGCCAGTGGAGACGACGCCGTGCTCGGTCGCTTCCACATGGTGGCCGAACGCGACGATGTCACCCTCGAGCAGGAAGGCATGCAGCGTTTGGTGGTCCGTGATGGAAAGCTCGTGACGATCGACAACCTGTTCAGCGACGAACGTGCTATGGACGCCTTCTTCGCCTGAGGTTCTGTGCGCGCACATAGAGACGCGGAGCGTCTATGAGCTCACGCGGAGGGCTCCACTCGGGCCGAGACGGTCGAGCGATCAGTTGCCGAGTTCGCCTTGGCGATAGTGGAGGCGGCACAGCAGCTCGTACCGAACGACGTCGCCGAACAGTGGTTGTTCGCCTGCGGTGCCCGTGTCGCCGACGACAACGGTGTCGCCCTCGTAGACCACCTCGCCGTTGACGACTCGGGCGTTGTGGGTCGCCCTCGCACCACACCAGCAACGCGCTTCGACCTGCATCGGTACACGCTCGTCGGCGATCTCCAGCATCCGCTTCGTACCGTCGAACAACTCACCGCGAAAGTCGGTGATGAGACCGAACGCGAACACATCGACACCGAGGTCGTCGACGGCTCTACCGAGTTGGTCGCATTGCTGCACCGTGTAGAACTGCACCTCGTCGCACACCATGTAGTGGATCGGCCAGTGATCGACCGCCAGCTTGTACAGGTCGAGTTCGGGCACGACCTCCACTGCCTCGGCAGCAACACCGAGCCGACTGGTCACCTGCGCACCCTCGCGGTCGAGCTTGGTCAGTAGCAACCCGTACAGCGCACGGCTCGCCAGGTTGTGGTGAATCTGCAGCGCCATCGTGCTCTTGCCAGAGCCCATCGTTCCGAAGTTGAAGCGCAAGGTGGCCATGGCGAGCGCGACCATACCCTCAGCGGGGACCGCCGAGCATGCCTTGCACGCGCTCGATGGTGTCGGCCTGGCTCGCCGTCTTGTCGGGGCGGTACCGGCGCACCCGCGCAAAGCGCAGCGCAACACCGCCGGGGTAACGCGTCGAGCGTTGAACTCCGTCGAGGGCGATCTCGACAACCAACTCCGGACGCACGTGCACCGTGTGGCCCTCGTTGGCGATTGCCAGGCGTTGCAACTCGTCGGTCTGCCATCGCAGAAGGTCGTCGGTCATCCCTTTGAACGTCTTGCCGACCATCACGAAGCCGTCGCTGCCGCGTGCCCCGAGATGCAGGTTGCTGAGCCAGCCGACGCGCCGGCCATGACCCCACTCTGCGGCGAGCACCACGAGATCGAGCGTGTGCACGGGCTTGACCTTGCGCCATCCCGTGCCCCGCCGGCCGGCCTCGTACGTCGACTCGATCGCCTTCACCATCACACCTTCGTGCCCGGTGGCGACGGCATTTGCGGCGAACGCTTCGGCCTCCGCGGCATCGGCGGTGACGATCGACGGCAACCTGGCACCGGGCGGCAGCAGCGCCTCCAGTACCGCGCGCCGGCCGCGCAGCGGGTCGTCGATCAGCGACGTGTCGTCGGCGTGCAGCACGTCGAAGAAGTAGGCGCTCGTCGTGGTCAGCCCGCTCATCGTCTCTTGAAAGATCCGCGGCTGCCCGTCCTCGTCGATCCCCAGCGCTTCGCCATCGAGCACCACCGACTCGGCCGGCACTCGTCGAACGAGGTCCACGACGCCCGGCAGCGCGGCAGTGATGTCGTTGAGGCCGCGGCTGAAGAGCCGCACCTCGTCGCCGCGCTTGTGAGCTTGCACGCGGATGCCGTCGAGCTTCCATTCCACGCTGGCGAGTCCAATTTCGGCGAGCGCCTCGGTGACACTCCCGGACGTGCCGGCCAGCATCGGCTGAACCGCGGTGAGCGGTGTCAGGCCGACGTCGAGCGATTGACCTGTGAGAGCCAGATACGCCGCGCTACCGAGGTCCCCCAGCAGCATCGCGGCCCTCCGCACCGCGGCGATCGGTTGTCCGCCGGCCTTGCCGACGGCGTCGGCAACCACACCTTCGTTCGCTCCCTGCCGGAGTTCGCCGGTGAGGACTCGATACAGGTGGTTCTGCTCTGCCTCGGTTGCACGAGACCACAGGTCGGTCATCACTCTCGCCCGCTCGCCCTGCGATCCGGCGCCCTCGATCGACGCCAGCCGGGTCAGGGCGTCGTCGACTTCACGAATCGTCAGTGTCGATTCGAATGCCGGCGTGACCTGCAGGTTCGACATCGTGGCCCATCCGACACCCAGCCGGCCCTGTCGTGGATCGCCGATCAGGAAACCGATCGCCGCGGTGATCTCGCCGGGCGGCGTCGCGCGTAACAGGTCCGCCAACGCGGCGACCTTCTCCGATCGTTTCGATGTCGCCGCGGTTCGTTGTGATGCGGCAACGAGGTCGCCGTACAGCATCCCTACACCGTCACTGCCCGAAGCCGAGGATCTGACGCGACGCCAAGATCTCGGCAAACGACGCGTCGTAGGCATGACCCGGCATTTCCCGCACCAGTGCATCGAGCGCAAAAGCGTCGTCACCCACGAGGATTCGCCACTCGTTGGCCCGTACACCGTCGAGAATGATCGTGGCCGCCTGCTCGGCCGTTGTCGGCGCGTTGTCACGAAACATCTCGCCCCTGATCTGCATGCCGAGGCGGATGTCGTCGTCGCTCGCTCCCCCGACGTCGATGCCGCCGCGCTCCAGTCGCACCCGAAGGTCAGCGATCTGCTCGGCCGTCATCTCCTTCGGTTCGCGCCCGAGGACCTTGCCGGAGTTGATGAAGATCGACGTACCGATGTGGCCGGGCATCACCACCGAGGCCCGCAGATGTGGGGCATTGAGGCGGAGGTCGTTGAGCAATGCCTCGGTGAAACCTTTGACCGCAAACTTCGCGGCACTGTAGGCCGTGTGCGGAATGTCGCGGCCGAGCGACGCCCAGAACCCATTGATGCTGCTGGTGTTGATGATGTGCCCCTCGCTGCTGGCCAACAGCATCGGCATGAACGTCCTGGTGCCGAGATACACGCCACCCCAACAGATGTTGAACGTCCGCTCCCACAGTTCCCGTTCGTCGAGCACGAAACTGCCGCCACCACCGATCCCCGCGTTGTTGAACAGCAAATTGATGTGGTCGGTCGAGTGCTCCTCCGCAACGGACGCGGCAAACGCCTGCAACGCCGACTCGTCGGCGACGTCGGCGACGAACGTCGAGATGCGTGTGCCCGCACGAGCACCGGCGTCGCACAAGGCCTTGGTCTCGACCAGGTTCTCCTCCGACAAATCGCACGTCGCGACATGACACCCTTCGGCGGACAATTGGCGGGCGAGCTCGCGACCCATCCCTGACCCCGCTCCGGTCACCACCGCGATACGCCCCTCGAAATGTTCCATCACCCAAGGTTGCCAGGTCATCGCCGTCGCTGTCTCAGTGTGTACAACCGTCCGCGGTGCCCGGCCGGAAGGCCGGGCACCTTCGCGTCCGCTCCAGATCAGACCCATCAGTCGCGGATTCGGAACGTCCTCGTGGCGGCGATGTCGATGAAGCTGTCGTCGGTCAGCAGGCGCACGACGTACTTGCCGGCCGGCAGCGGCCACGTCTCGATGCCTTCGAACGAGTCGGGGCCGATCTCGAGTTCGCCCTCGATCGCAGCATCGGTGTACGCCCACACCAGATACTCGCTGTTCGGTTCACACTCGCGATTCGCACAGCGGTACACCGCGACCCAGTCACGCCTGATGCCAGGCGCTGCGGCCCACGACACGTCGATCGGTTCGCCGACGTCGTAGTGCCGCTTCCCGACCTCGACCGACGGCGCAGTATCTGGCTTGTACAGCCAGAACGGCGACCGCGACAAGACCGTGTTGTTGCCGGACAGAAGCACAGCTTCGTACTCACCGCGATGGAGCTTGCGGGTGTTGAACTCGAGTTGAATGTCGGAGGCGCCGCGCGGCACCCTCTGCACGGCTTCGAGGTCGTGCTTGCCGTGACCGACCCTGCGGAGACCGACCCGAGCGCCGCGGACGTCGGGGGCGTGCACATCGACCGCCAGGCGATCTCCGACGAACACTCGTCGCTGGGCGACAGCGGCGAACGGTCGAGGCGATTGCGGTTGCACGGAGAACGTCGACACGACCGCGCGGTGATCCGACGGGTATGGCGACATCGCGATGTCGACATCGGGCCCGTCGACCTCGCCGACGATCTTGCTCGCCGTCGTCGTTGCCTCGCCCGACGCGAGCACCAAGTCGATCCTGTCGAACACTTCCTGGCCCTCGGGGGCACTCTCCGGTCCGCCGGGTGTCCACGTGAAGCCCGGCTTGGCGACCGGGTCGGGGTTCACATCGCGATACGAGTCGTGGAGGCCCGCGGCACCGAGCGTCTCGGCGACCGGCCACGACACCGCGAAAGGCACGTCCGATCGCGCGTCCGCAACAGCCGGCGTCCAGTCGAGGTGCGACGGGCTGTTGAAGTCTCCGGTGACGAACAGCGGGATGCCCTGCTCCTGCAGCTCCGGCAGCGCCTCCAGCAGCGGCTGGAGGTCGGGCATGCGAACCGATCGCTCCAACTCCAGCACCTCGTCGACCGACGCGCCGTCGCGCACCGCGTACGGGCCATAGGGGTCAGACGTGAGGTGCAGGTTGGCGATCGCGACAACACGCCCGGGACGTCACCTCGACGAACGCGTACACACCATCGGCTCCCGGCGGATCGACCAGTGGATACCGGGAGATCAGGTGGTTGCGCTCGTCGTAGTGCCAGCCGAGCGCCTCGCCGAGGCGGCGGGTGTTGCGCTCCGCCTCCTGCAACCCGACCACGTCCGCGCCCGATGCCTCGATCGTCGCGACGACCTGTGGGAACGTCTCCTCGCAGCCGTCGGCCACCTCGCAGAAGTCACCCGTCTGCAGATCGAGTTCGTCGCCTCCGTAGAAGATGTTGAACGTCATCACGCTGATGTCGACAGGGTCATCGGTTGGTGGCGACGCCGAGGTCAGCCCCGACGTCACCAGTGTCGATACAAGCATGAGCGAAACGACGGCAGCGACTACACGACGCACTGATCTCTCCTCCTCTGTCAACCATCGGGCTGACACCAATCCCGGCGACGATACGCCAAGTGGCAGCAGCCCGAGAACGTGCGGTTCGACTGGACGCGAAGGTCCCGCATCCAGACCCGGATCAATAGCAGACTGGAGGAGTTCGACCCGTTGCGGGCCTACCGAGGGAGATTGCGATGCTTGCCTACGACTTTCCACTGCTGGGCGTCTTCTGGTCGCTCGTGTTGCTGTTTGTGTTCGTGATGCTCGGTTTTGTCGTGATCTACACGTTCATCGACAACTTCCGGCGCCCGGACCACAGCGGCGCAGCGAAGGCCGGGTGGGCGCTGATGATCATCGTGTTCCCGTTGCTCGGCGCCCTGATCTACATCCTCACCCGCCCGGAGATGTCGAACCCACCGCTCCGACCTGCCGTGTGACGTGGCCGAGCAGCCCGGGAATAGCTTGGTGCGCACATGAAGGTGCATCGGCTCACTCGCGAGGAGGCGCGCCGCATCGCCGTGCGGGCTCAGCTCCTGGACGCGCAGCGGCCACGCGACCTGATGACAGTGGTGGACCGACTGACGTTCCTGCAGCTGGACCCGACTGCGGTGGTTGCACCCAGCGCCGACCTCGTCGTCTGGTCGAGGGTTGGCAACACCTACGATCCCGCAGACCTGCGTCAAGCGGTCGATGTCGACCGCACACTCTTCGAACACCGCGGTCAGGAGTCCGAGAAGGAACCAGTGATCGTGATGGTGCGCCCGATGGCGAACCTCGCGCTGTACCTCGCGGAGATGGCCATGTGGCCGATTTGGACGAAGGGCCGTGAGTGGCTCGAGGCCAACGCCGGGTTCCGAAAGCGAGTGCTCCAGCAGCTCAAAGCGTCGGGTCCGCTGCAGTCTCGGGACATCCCCGACAGCGCGGAAGTGCCGTGGCAGTCGAGTGGATGGACGCATGATCGCAACGTCACCCAGATGCTCGAGCTCCTCGCGTTCGCGCGGTGAGATCGCCGTCGCCGGGCGCCGTGGCAAGCAACGCCTGTGGGATATTGCTGAGCGGATATACCCAGCGGGCATCGCCGCGGTTCCCATCGACGAGGCTCGAACGATCCGCAACGAGAAACGGCTCCGCTCGCTCGGCGTTGCCAGATCGAAGATCGTCGGCGACGCGGGCATCCCCGCCGAGGTCGAAGGCACGAGCGGCCAGTGGCGAGTCGATCCGGAGGCAACTGCCAGGGACTTCGAAGGACGCACCGCGTTGCTGTCGCCATTCGATCGACTGATCCACGACCGGGTCCGCGCCGTGGAGCTCTTCGACTTCGAGTACACCCTCGAGATGTACAAGCCGGCGGCGGCGCGCCGATGGGGATACTTCGCGCTCCCCATCCTCCACAACGACCAACTCGTCGGCAAGGTCGACGTCGCCGGGGACGCCAAGGCCTCGCAGCTACTCGTGCACGCCATCCACCACGACACTCGCTTCACCCGGGCAATGACTGCCGCCGTCAATGCCGAGCTGGAGGCACTTGCTCAGTGGCTGGGTCTCGACGCAATCAAGAGATGACCGACAATCGGTCACACGCGATGCAGCATCGCGGAGAGATGGAGTTGGAGTGGCTGCCCGACAGCACCCATCCGAACCTCGTACCGCAGATCGTCACCGCTGACCGTCACATCACGCTCGACTTCGACGACCTCTTTCGCTGTCGAAGTGAGGGAGATCTTCGTCGAACGCAAGCGAATCGATCGCTCGGTGTCGCCGTTGACGAACGTTCCTTCCTGCACCTCGACGATGCCCGTCGGGTGGGCGAGCACAACCTCCACAACCCCGGGCTGCGGCATGCGCCAGTAACCGGACTCGGCATGCAGCGGCCGACCGTCGTCGGCTGCTGTGGTGCGTTGGTTGTAGGCGAGGAACGGCTTACCGACATGGCCGAAGGTGATCGTCTCGTCGTAGTCGAACGACTCGATTGTCGGGTAGACACCGTGCCCGCGTCCGGCCCACGTGCCGAGCAGGAATTCGAGCGGCTCGACGTTCGGATGCAACGGTGCGCTGGCCACGCCACGATCGTACGCCGGCGACCGACCGCCGCGTCACCCGCCGGAGATGGCGGGAATGATCGAGAGATCCGAACCGTCGGCGACGGTCGTCTCGACATCGTCGAGATCGCGGATGTTGTCGGCATCGACGAACAGGTTGACATGGACTCTCGTGCGGCCCGTCTCGTCGCGCACCCGCCGCTCCAACGCCGGGTGTGTGGTGGCCAACGAATCGAGTACCGACCTGACCGTCACCGGCGTCGAGTCGACCACGACGACCACAGAGCTGGCCCCGGCGGCAAGGTCCCGCAACTGAGTCGGAAGCCGAACCCGGACCTGCATCGCAGTCAGCGAACCGGCGCTGCGCGCACTGACATGATGGGTGGCAGGTGCGAGGCGAGCTCACGCCAGTTGTCGCCATTGTCTGTCGATGCGAACAGCTCGCCAGTCCGCGTGCCGAAGTACAGGCCGCACGTCCCGAGGCCGTCGGTCGTGAACCCGTCACGCAGGACTGTGAGGTGCGCGTCGTTCTGCGGCAGACCGTTGGTCAACGCCCGCCACGTCTCACCGCCGTCCTGGGTCTTCCACACGATGCACTGCCCGCCCGGTGTGCAGCGGTACTCGTCGCTCTCGAGCGGCAGCAGATACGCAGTGCCGGGCCGACTTGGATGTGCGACGACCGGGAACCCGAAGTCCATACCGGCGATGCTCGTCATCGGCTCCCACGAGTTGCCACCGTTGTCACTCCGGTAGATACCTCCGTGGTGTTGGAGATAGAGACGGTCGGGGTCGTCGGCGTCGCGTGCGACCTTGTGCACGCACTGACCGAACTCCGGAGTCGGTGCGTCCGGCATGAACGGCACCACGATGCCTCGGTTGCTCGCGGACCAAGTGCTGCCGCCATCGTCGCTGCGATACACACCCGCCGCCGAGACGGCAATGAGCAGCCGATCCGGATCCGTCGGATGAACGAGGATCGTGTGCAAACACATGCCTCCGCCACCGGGAACCCATTGCGGCCGGTGGGGATGGTCCCAGAGGCCGCGCATCAACGAGAAGGTACGGGCACCGTCGTCGCTGCGAAACAGCGCGGCGGGCTCCACGCCGGCGTAGAAGACATCGGGCTGGTCCGCGGGACCCGGCGACAACTGCCAGATTCGAGCCAATGACTCGCCGATGTCGTCGGGGAACGCCAGCGACGCGTGATCCTCCTCGCGCCACGTGGCGCCGAGATCATCCGAGCGCCGCAGCACCGGCCCCCAGTGGTTGCTGACCGAGCCGACGAACACGCGGGTGTGCGGCCCGCGATTGTCGATGCACGTCGAGTAGATCTCCTCTCCGGGAAAGGTCGGTCCGCTGAGCGCAAACGTGTCGCGCTCCGGCCCGGCGCGCAGCGTGAAGAGACCCTTGCTGGTCCCGATGAGGACGAGCGTGTCGAGTAGGTGGTCAGCTGTCAGGGTTTCATCGATCGTTGACATGTCGGCTCCTCCGAACGCGAATCTTGTCAGAAGTCATCCGTCGCGAAAAGCCTCCGTGTGCCGCGCTGACGACTTCCTGGATGCTTCGGTCAAATCGAGACGTTCGCCATTCTGGCGTCGAACTGAGCGATGGCGGAGTCGTTGAAAGCGTCGGTCAGTTCAGCCGGCGACGGTGCAAGTGGCCGTTCGTCACGTCGCTCAGCAACGTCTTCGAGGAGGACGACGAACAGACCCCTGCCGCGCCGACCACTCGGGCCGGTGTTGAGGCGGATCAGCTGCATCCGCTTGTGGAGCCGCAGCTCGGGCAGGCGTGACAGGAGCCGGCGCGGATCATCTGCACGCCGCACTGCATGCACATCGGCGCATCGCTCTGGCGAACCTTCGGTGCTTCGGCCGCGGGGCGAACAATGCCACCGGGGTTGGTGATGTCGTTGTTCGGTGCCTTCGCGGCGAGACCGAGATCGAGCTGCGCGACCAACTCGTCGGCCGACGGAAGGCTCTTCGGATCAGCGGCGATCTCGCTACCGGTGCGAGTTTCGATCGCGCTTTCTTCCACACCAGGCAGCGTTGGTTGCAGGCGCTCGTCGATCGAGAAGATGCCGAGCTCGGCACGCTCGTCGTAGGTCAAGTACTCCAGCGCGAGGCGACGGAACAGATAGTCCATGATCGACGAAGCGAAACGGATGTCGGGATCGTCGGTCATGCCGGCCGGCTCGAAGCGCATGTTGGTGAACGCCTCGACGAATGCCCTCATCGGCACGCCGTACTGCAAGCCGTAGCTGATGCTCTTGGCGAACGCATCCATGATCCCGCTGAGTGTGGACCCCTGCTTGGAGACCGTCAGGAAGATCTCGCCGGGACGACCGTCGGCGTACTCGCCGATGTTGGCGAAGCCCTTGCAGTCGGCGACACGGAACTCGAACGTACGCGCACTGCGAGTGCGCGGCAGCTTCTGGCGGATCGGCTGATGGACCAGTCGCTCGACGATGCGCTCGACGGTCTGCGTTGCAGCCATCGACGTCGGTGTGTCGACACCCTCGCCGTCCTTCTTCGCGGTCGACAGTGGCTGACCGACCTTGCAGTTGTCGCGGTACACGGCGACGGCCTTCAGGCCGAGCTCCCACGACAGCTGGTGCAACGCCTCGATGTCTTCGATCGACGCTTCCTCGGGCATGTTGACGGTCTTGGAGATCGCGCCCGACAGGAACGGCTGTGTCGCACCCATCATGCGCACGTGACCCTCGTAGTGGATCGTGTTGTCGCCCATCGAGCAGGCGAACACCGGCACATGCTCGACGGCCAGATGCGGTGCACCGAGGATGGTCTTCTCACGATCGATGTAGGCAACGATGTCGTCGATCTGCGCCGTCGTGTAGTCCAACTTGCGCAGGGCACGCGGGACTGTCTGGTTGACGATCTGCATGTTGCCGCCGCCGACCAACTTCTTGAACTTGACCAGACCGAGGTCGGGCTCGATGCCCGTGGTGTCGCAATCCATCATCAGCCCGATGGTGCCGGTCGGCGCCAGCACCGACGCCTGGCTGTTGCGGACGCCGTACTCTTCGCCGTCGCGCACCGCCACTTCCCATGCGTTCTGACTTGCCGCGGTGACCTCGGCGGGAACAGCGTCGGCGCCATCGATCTGGTAGCTGGCGTCGCGGTGCATCCGCAGCACGTTGAGCATGTACGGCTCGTTCTCGGGGAAGCCGGCGAACGAACCCATGCGGCTGGCGATCTTGGCGCTCGTCGCATAGGCGTGACCCGTCATCAACGAGGTGAGGCTGGCTGCCCATGCACGACCCTCGACCGAGTCGTATGGAAGGCCGAGTGCCATCAGGAGCGCACCGAGGTTGGCGTAACCGATACCCAGCTGGCGGAAGTTACGGCTGGTCTCAGCGATCTTCTCGGTCGGGTAGTCGGCGCGGCCGACCAGGATCTCTTGCGCCGTGAAGATGACCTCGATCGTGTGCATGTACGCATCGACGTCGAAGTTGCCTTCCTCGTCGAGGTAGTGCAGCAGGTTGATCGACGCCAGGTTGCACGCCGAGTTGTCGAGGTGCATGTACTCGCTGCACGGGTTGGAGCCATTGATGCGGCCGGTCGCATGGGCGGTGTGCCACTTGTTGATCGTCGTGTCGAACTGCAGGCCGGGATCGGCGCACTCCCACGACGCAGTTGCCATTTCCCGCCACAGGTCGCGGGCGCGCACCGTGCGCACCACTGAGCCGTCCTTCACCGCGTGCAGATCCCAGTCGGTGTCGTCGATGACAGCCTGCATGAACTCGTCGCTGACACGCACCGAGTTGTTCGCGTTCTGGTACTGGATGCTGAAGCTGTCGGATCCGTCGAGGTCCATGTCGAAGCCGGCGTCGCGCAGGACGCGTGCCTTGCGCTCCTCCTTCGCCTTGCACCACACGAACTCTTCGACATCGGGATGATCGACGTTGAGGATGACCATCTTGGCAGCGCGACGAGTCTTGCCGCCGCTCTTGATCGTGCCCGCCGAGGCGTCGGCGCCACGCATGAAGCTGACCGGGCCGCTGGCGGTTCCGCCGCCGTTGAGCAGCTCGTAGCTCGAGCGGATGTTCGACAGGTTGATGCCCGAACCGGACCCGCCCTTGAAGATCACACCCTCTTCTCGATACCAGTTGAGGATGCCGTCCATCGTGTCTTCGACAGCGAGGATGAAGCACGCACTGGCCTGCTGCGGCACGCCCTTGACGCCGATGTTGAACCACACCGGGCTGTTGAACGCGGCCCGCTGCGTCACGAGGATGTACTTCAGTTCGTCGTTGAAAGCCTCGACCTCGTGCGGGTTGACGAAGTAGCCGCCCTCGACGCCCCACGTGGAGATGGTGTCGGCGACGCGATCGATGACCTGGCGCAGCGACGATTCGCGCCCGGGCGTGCCCAACGTGCCGCGGAAGTACTTCTGGGCGACGATGTTGGTGGCGTTGAGCGACCAACTGACCGGGAACTCGACCCCGAGTTGCTCGAAGGCAACCGAGCCGTCCTTCCAGTTGCTGATACGGGCGTCACGACGCTCCCACTGGATCTGCTCGTACGGACGCTTGCCCGAGGTTGTGAAATGCCGGGTGATTCCGATGGCGAGACGATCTGGCGCCAGTGACATTGGTGCTCCTTTGGGAGTCGAAGAGACGGTATCGATTCAGTTGATGCCTAGCAAGATGGACCACAAGATGTGGTGGCAAGGGCACCCCGTTGCCCGCACCCACCACAAGCGGTTGTGAGATTACAGCACTGTAGTTACACCCATGTCAATGCTATCGGTGAGAATCGGCCAGAAAGATTCCGGGGAGAATCTCTCTGGGCCGATCAGCCAGCCGCGGTGCGAGGTCACAGGTTTAGAGTCTCCCTACCCCGCAGCAACACCCGAGTCGATCGGACGATTACTGCCCATCCGCGCCTCACACCGCAACCAGCTACGGCCACGCACCTTAAAGGGACTTGCCTGTGGGGAGGAAGGGGTAAAACCACTGAATATGAGCTGAATTCTCTGGGGACAGAAGGTGAATAGGCAGTGTTTATGCACAGATATCCACAGGCTCGAACAATTCGAGCCGCTTCAGGAGCGAGTTCGCGGCCGTATCATCGCAGCGATGCGCCGGCTGTTCGACCTCTCGACGCAGGGACGGACGGATCACATCGCGGTACGCGAGGCATACGGGGTCGAACGCCCTCGACCCGACGGGCGGCCGTGGGTCGGCGTGTGCATGGTCGCCAGCATCGACGGCTCGACCGTCGTCGACAGCAACTCCCGCGGTCTGTCGAGCAAAGCCGATCAGGAGGTCCTGCTGACCTTGCGAGATCTCGCCGATGTGTTGATCGTCGGCGCCGCGACGGTGCGCATCGAGGGGTACAAGCCGCCACGCAAGCCGGGCCAGCGCGTCGGTGTGGTCAGCCGTCGCGGCGACGTCGACGCGACCACCCCGCTGTTCACGAGTGGAGCCGGATTCTTGATCCTCCCCGAGGACGCCCCGGCAACCCCGATCGATTCGGTCCGGGCCGGCGTCGGCGAGTTGGACCTTGCCGGGGCCCTTGCAAAGTTGGATGCCGACTTCGTGCAGGCCGAAGGCGGGGCAACGCTGAACGGTGCGCTCGCGGCCGCCGACCTGATCGACGAGATGAACCTGACGATCTCACCACAGATCGCGGCCGGTGACGGTCCACGGGTCACTGGCGGCGCATCTCAGGTATCGCGCCGCCTGCGCCTGGCGCACGTCCTCGAAGAGGACGGGTTCTTGTTCACCCGGTACCTCCGGCCGCAGTGACGTCGAGCCGGACCTCAGGTACTTTCGAGCTTCTTCAGGAGAACCAGTTCGCGCTGGAAGTCGGCTGCGGCGTCGAAGTTCTTGTACACGCTGGCAAACCGCAGGTAGGCAACGACATCGAGCGAGCGCAACCGCTCGAGCACCTCGAGGCCGAGTTCGGCCGAGGTGATCTCATTGCCTTGCAGTCGGGAGTGATCCTCGAGATTGATGCTGAGTTGCTCGATCTGCTCGGCCGTGACCGGACGCCCCTTCGAGGCCGCTGCAACACCGGCGACGATCTTCGAGCGGTCGAAGGGTTCACGCAACCCATCGCTCTTGACGACGACCAGCGGCACCTCTTCGAGACGCTCGTAGGTCGTGAATCGGTGTTGACAGCTGGCGCAGAGGCGCCGACGACGGATCGAGGTGCCTTCTTCCGCCTCGCGCGAATCGATGACCTTGGTGTCGTCGGTATGGCATTTCGGGCAACGCACGCCGCCCGAGGCTACCGGATGAGTCAAGGCAGGCTGAGAGCCTGGGAAACCTCTATCTCGGTGCCGCCATTGGCCTCCACCAACGAGTCGACGTAGTCGACGACCGGGGTGTGACCGTGGAACCGTTCGCCGATCGACCACAGCGTGTCGCCAGGTTGGACGATGTAGAGGTTGGCCGGCACTGGAGCGGCCGCGGCATCGGCGGATGGGGAGCTTGCAGGGCGAATCATGGAGGCGGAGGCAGGAGCGCCCCCACGATTCGCCACAACGTGGCCGGTGCCGAGGAACAGCACCAGCACGATCGCGATCAGGGAAAGCACGACCATCAGCCGGCGGCGGGCGTAGATCCGCGACGGTGAGTACGACTCGCTGAACTGACCGGGGATCACAACTGCGATGGCCATGTGGATGCTCCCTTCGTGGCAGCGATCTCCCAACGAGATCGGAGGTCGGATGAACCGATCGAACACACGTTGCCCGAACAGTCGTTCGTAGCATGCCACGAACAGTCGTTCGACGTCAACCTCCAGTCGAACATTTGTTTCACGAACGAATGTTTGACCTGGGTCACGAACGCGCGTACGCTATGGGAATGTCCGAACAACTCACCGCCCGTCAACGCGGCATCCTCGACATGATCGAAACCAGCATGCGCGAGCGCGGATATCCGCCCAGCGTGCGCGAGATCGGCGAGGCGGTGGGCCTCACTTCCCCATCGACGGTGCACAGCCACCTGGCGTCGTTGCAGCGGATGGGTTTCCTCAAGCGGGACCCAACCAAGCCACGGGCCATCGAGGTGCGTTTCGATCCGTCGTCGGGGGCAGCCATCGAGCGCCGCCCGGTTCGTCACGTCCCGCTGGTCGGCGATGTTGCTGCCGGAACCGACGTGCTGGCCCAGGAGAACGTCGAGGAGCTGTTCCCTCTACCGGAGGACTTCACCGGTACGGGCGACCTGTTCATGCTGCGGGTTCGCGGCGATTCGATGATCGATCTCGGCATCATGGACGGAGACTTCGTCGTCGCTCGGGCCCAATCGACTGCCGTCAATGGCGAGATCGTCATCGCCGGTATCCCTGGCGAGGAAGCGACGGTCAAGACCTTCCAACGCAAGGGGTCGATGATCTCGCTGATCCCCGCCAATCCGCGTCTCGAGCCGATGGTCTTCGACGCGGATCAGGTGCAGGTGTTCGGGCGAGTCGTCACCGTCATGCGTCGGCTCTAGCTCGGGCCTTCAATCGTCGTCGTCAACGGGGATCGACCAGCCGCTCGAGGGTGCAGGCGGCGGCTCGATTGTCGGGGGCGCAACGGTTGGTGGAGAGCCGGCGGGAGGCAATGTCGGCGGTCCGGACACCGGCGGAACCGGGTTCGGTGGGATCATCGGTGACCCGTCCGTCGACGGAGGCGGCGGTGGTGCCAGCGTTGGCGGAGCAAATCCCCCGCCCGGTGGCTGTTCCGGAGGTCGAATCGGTGGCTGTCCGGGTACCGCCGCCGCTGGAGGCTGCGGCGCAAACCCCGGAGTCATCGGCAATCCTGGTGGCCCCGACGGAGTGCCGGCGTAGGGGCCCGGAGGCCACCCTGGCAACGGTCCGACAGGGTTTCGCAGGTCGGCCGCAGCGGGTTCGGGTCGACGGCGGCGAAGTCCGAGCAGGAACAGCAGCAGACCGACGAGAACGCCGACCAGCGCGACCACGCCGCCGATCGCCGTCAGCGTCTCACTGTCCTTCTTGGGGTCCTTGCCGATCGACATGGCGAAGTCGCTCTCGTCGGACTCCACATTGAGGTGATACGTGCCCGCTTGTTCGATCTGCGCGGTTCGTACGGCGGTCCCGACGAACCCGGCTACGTCGTACGAGGCAGTGACGCCTCGTTCCAAGTCGACGGCATCGCCATTGGGGTCCTCCAACGTCAGCGACACCTTGGGCAGCTTGTCGCCGGTGTGCTCGTACTCGCCCCCGTTGGCCTCGCAGTCACCACCGAGATCGCCGAGCTGGCCCTTGGTCTCGATGTAGAAGATGAACGTATCCGGCTTGTCGAACACCAGCGTCGTGGTGCACCCGACTGGAGCCCGAGCGAGGGCCTTGACCGCCTCCTCGTAGTTCGACATCGCCTTGCCGACGATCGCTACGCCGCCGACCAAGCCGACCACGAACACGATCAGACCCGTCACGATCAGGCCCTTTCGTCGCTTGGCCCTTGGCGGGCGGGGTGACCGCTGGCGCCGGGGCGAACGGCGGTGGTGGCGGCTGGCTGATCATCGGTGCTTGAGGTTGAAACGACATCACAACACCCCCAGTCGCTGCGCGACCTGTTCGATTCGATCATCAGGTTGTACCACGGCAGCACGCACGTTCTGCGCACCGCCTGCACCGTAGAAGTCGCCCGGGCTCACCAATGCCCCGCCTTCTCGTGCCAACCGCTCCGTGAACTCCCACCCGTCGCCGGCGTCGAACCACAGATAGAAACCCCCGGCCGGGAATGGGACATCGACGCCGGACCACGCGGAGAACACCTTGCCCAATCGTTCGAGGCGCCGTCGATAACGATCACGTTGCACCAGGACGTGTGCATCGTCTGCCAGCGCGACGGCACCGGCCGCCTGCGCAGGCCCGGGCACCAACATGCCGACGTGCTTGCGGACCTCTTTGAGGTAGTTGACCAGTTCGGCATCACCCGCGTAGAAGCCGACCCGCACCCCGGCGAGGTTCGAACGCTTCGACAAGGAGTGGACAGCGATCACTCCGTCGAAGCCGTGATGCAAGATCGTGCTCGCCGGACCCTCCCAGGTGAACTCGACGTAGCACTCGTCGCTGAACACAGGGACGCCGTTGGTGCGGCCCCATTCCGCGGCAAGCCCGAGGTCCGTCAGTGCTCCGGTCGGATTCGACGGACTGTTGACCCACAGCATCAGGGCGCGAGCCGCGTCGGCGGCGTCGATCGAGGCGAAATCGAGCGAACCATCTTCGAGACAGCCAACCGGCACGGCGCGAAGGCCTGCCAACGTGGCGCCCATTTCGTACGTCGGGTAGGCCACCGCCGGGTACAGCACCGTGTCCTTCGACGGGGTCCGCAGATGGAGGTACTGCGGCGTGGTCGCCACGAACTCCTTGGTACCGATGCACGCCGCAACCTGGGCCAACGGCACGTCGAGGTCGAATCGGCGATCGAGCCACGACCGGATCGCCTGACGCAACGCGTCGGTACCGATGCTCGGCGGATAGCCGCGCTCGGCGTTGGAGGAGGAGAGCGCCGCGATCACGCTGTCGAGGGGTGGATCGCACGGAGTGCCGATCGACAGGTCGACCACGCCGCCGTCGAATGCGGCTGCCAGCGGAGCGAGCCGATCGAGTCGATCGTAGGGATAGGGCGGGGGAACGAAGCCGGCGGGTTCAGCCATGGTGTCCCCATCCTGCCCGATCGCGATCGGCCGTCACCAGTGGTGGCTCAAGCCGTGGCGACGACGAACTCGGAAAGACGGCCCGCGGATGCATCGGCGAGACGTGCCCGAACCCGCACGCCTGCTTCGTCGTGGTGGGTCGACACGACCTCGCCCTCGCGATGCACCGCAGCGAGGAGATCGCCACGGTCGTATGGGATCACCAGCTCCACGATCTTGCTGAGCGCCCGCAGGCGATCGCCGAGCGCGTGCATGAATCCGTCGATGCCTTCGCCGGTGAGGGCACTGACGGCGACCGAGCCTTCGTGGCGATCGACGAGGTTCTTGGCCACATCGGGCGCTGCATCGCACTTGTTGAACACCAGCAGCTCCGGCAAATGTGCAGCACCGATTTCGAGAAGTACATCGCGCACCGCCGAGATCTGGCCTTCGGGGTCGGCCGCCGTGCAGTCGACGACGTGCACCAGGTAGTCGCCGCGGCCGGCGACTTCCAGCGTGCTCTTGAACGCCTCGACCAATCCGTGTGGAAGGTTGCGTACGAACCCGACCGTGTCGGTGATGAGCACGGGCTCGCCACCGGGTAGCGACAAGCGCCGAGTCGTCGGATCGAGGGTGGCGAACAAGCGGTCCTCGACCAGCACGCCTGCGTGGGTGAGGTAGTTGAGCAGCGTCGATTTCCCGGCGTTGGTGTAGCCGACAATGGTGACCGCGGCGAGCCCGCTGCGGCTACGGCTCTTCCGCTGCAGATCTCGCGTTGCCGACAGGTCCTTCAACTCGGATTCGAGTTTGCTGATGCGTCGCATGATTCGTCGGCGATCGACCTCGAGCTTCGTCTCACCCGAGCCGAACCTCGAGCCGACACCACCACGCTGCTGCGACAACTTGGCGGTCGCTCCCCGGCGCAGTCGCGGCAGGCGATAGCGCAGCAGCGCCAACTCCACCTGGGCCTTGCCCTCCAGCGTGTGCGCATTCTGGGCGAAGATGTCGAGGATCACCGCGGTGCGGTCGATCGCCGTGCGGCCGAGCACCTTCTCCAGGTTGTACTGCTGCGCGGGGGCGAGCTCGTTGTCGAACACGACCGTGTCGGCGTCGACCGCCAGGCACATGTCCTTCAACTCGTCGACCTTGCCCTTGCCGATGAACCAGGTGTGATCGGGGTGGTCGCGACGTTGCACCAACCGCCCGGCCTCGTCGGCGCCGGCAGTATCGATCAGCAGTGCCAGTTCATCGAGGCTGGCGTCGGTGTCGCCCTCGGTGGCTCCGGGCAGGGTGACGCCCACCAAGACGATCTGTTCGCGCTTGCTGCGCTCGATCAGCGTTGCGCCGAGTGCTTCGTTGTATGGCGTCGACATAGCTCCCTTGCTGCACCTGCCTTAGATACGAACTGTTATCGAACCGACGAGAACTGCTGGACCGACCAGGGTGACGTGCCCGTCGCGAGGTTGGTGCACACGTACCTTGGCATCTCCGCCGTCCATGTGCACGGTGATTTCTTCGAGCTCGGCACCGACAAAGCCCCAGGAGCGGGCGGCCCACGCGCTGGCGCAGGCGCCGGTCCCACATGCCTCGGTGATGCCTGCGCCGCGCTCGTGCACGCGCATCGTGATGGCGTCCGGCTCGGGACCGGCCTCGACCAGCTCGAGGTTGATCTCGGGCACGATCGCTCCGAGGCTCAGCAGGTCGACGACCGTGACGTCGTCGACGGCGACCACGGCGTGCGGATTGCCGACGCTGAGGTGGCTGACGGGTCGCATCGGATCAGTGCCGACGCGGTGCCAGTTGTCGGGCTCGTCGATGATCGCGACCTGACCCATGTCGACCGCGGCCTCGATCACCTCCGGGCTCTCGGTCGGATACAGCGTGACCAGCCGCTCGCCGGCGTCGGTCAGGATGCGTTGCGGTTCGAGGTCACCGCGACGTCGAGCCAACGCCTGAGCGAAGCAGCGAATGCCGTTGCCGCTCATCTCAGCTCGCGAGCCGTCGGAGTTGTACAGCACCATCCGCGCCGCATACCCCGGCTCGCTCTCCCCGATCAGCAAGCCATCGGCGCCGATCCCGCGGCGCCGGTCGCACAGACGTCGGGCCAACGCGGGCAGATCGTCGACATGCGGATGGAACGCGACGAGGAAGTCGTTCCCCAAACCGTGGTGCTTCGTCAGTTCGAGCTCTGCCATGCACTTTCCAATACCGGCAGCGCTTCGACCACCGGATCGTTGTCGATATCGATCCAGCGTATGCGCGGGTCGCGGCGGAACCACCGCTCCTGTCGTACCGCGAACTGTCGAGTGCGGATGATGATCGTCTCGATCGCTGCGTCGAGAGTGCAACCACCGTCGAGATGATCGAACAGCTCCTTGTAGCCCAGCGCCTGACGCGCTGTGCGCGAGACAGGGCCGCGGGCCAACGATTCCACTTCGGGAACCAGTCCCGCGTCGATCATCCGATGCACCCGCTCGGCGATCCGCTTGGTCAGTACCGGTCGTGGCCAGCGCAAGCCGAACTGGACGAAGGGAACGGTCGGATAGGTGTCGACGCCAGGTCCGAAGGAACTGAAGGGCCGTGCACTGCCGATGGTCACCTCCAGCGCACGAACGACGCGACGGGTGTTGGTCGGTTCCATCTTGGCCGCAGCGGCGGGATCGAGCGCGAGTAGCTGACGGTGCAGCGACTCGATGCCGTCGGCAGCGGCGCGGGCCATCAGCTCGGCGTGCACCTCGGGCCAGCGACCGGGGACCTCCATCGGGTCGGTGACACTGCGAAGGTACAAGCCCGTGCCCGCCACCAATACAGGGCGATTGTTCCGCCCCTCGATCACCTCGATCGCCCGGCGAGCCTCGCTTGCGAAGTCGGTGACGGTGAACTCGTCGGCCGCGTCGACGAGGTCGAGGCAGTGGTGCTGCACGGCGATGCGATCAGCCATCGACGGTTTGGCGGTACCGATGTCCATCCGCCGGTAGACCTGCATCGCATCGACAACGATCAGTTCGACTTCCGGGTGTCTGCGAGCCAGCGCCATGGCCACGTCGCTCTTGCCCGACGCCGTCGGCCCGAGGATGACCAGCGGGACCGATGTCACCCGGCGAGAACGGCGATTCGCCGCCTGTGCGACGGCTCGGCGACCAGGTCGACGAATTGCCCAAGGAGATGATGGGGAGCGCCGTGAGTGATCTCGACCGTGGCGTACGAGCCGGCCCGCAGCGGCCGCGGAGGCGTGAAGTGCACCAACTTGTTCTGCCGGGTACGAGCCGACACCACGCGTCGGGTCCTTCTTGCTGGGGCCCTCGACGAGAACCTCTTCGATGCGACCGACGCGTGCCTCGTGCTTGGCCAGTGCGCTGCGCTCCACCACGACGCGCAGCCGCTGGAAGCGCTCCGCCGCAACGGCGGGCTCCACGAACCGCTCGGCCATGTCGGCGGCCTCGGTACCTGGCCGCGGCGAGAAGACGAACGTGTAGGCGTAGTCGTATTCGGCGGCGGCAGCAACCTCGAGCGTTGCCGCGAAGTCGACGTCGGTCTCCCCCGGGAATCCGACGATGATGTCGGTCGAGACTGCGAGATCGTCGACCGCGGCACGACCGGCGGCGAGGCGTTCGAGATAGCGCTGCGCGGTGTATCCGCGATGCATCGACGCCAACACGCGATCGCTGCCCGACTGCAGCGGGTAGTGGAGGTGCTCGCAGACGGACGGCGTTGCAGCCATCGCTGCGAACGTCTCGGCACGCATGTCCTTGGGATGAGGGCTGGTGAACCGCACCCGGCGAATGCCCTCTACCGAACCGACAGCGCAGAGCAACTCGGCGAACATCGGCCGTAGCCGAGCCTCGGTATTGCCGGCTTGACGGGCTGACAGCTGCAGGTCGCGGCCATAGCTGTTGACGTTCTGGCCGAGCAGGGTGATCTCGCTGACACCCTCGCCGGCCAAGCGATCGACCTCGGCGACGACATCGGCAAACGGGCGGCTGATCTCGGCGCCGCGCACCGCCGGGACGATGCAGAACGCGCACGAGTTGTCGCAGCCGATCTGAATGGTGACCCACGCGTTGTACGTGGTCTCGCGGCGAGCGGGAAGGGCACTGGGGAACATCGCCTGGTCGTCGAGCACCGCTTCGTCGAGGATCTCGGTGATCGGCCCGCCGTGGCGCGCCTGTTCGACAAGCTCGGCGGTGCGGTGGACGTTGTGTGTACCGAGCACGACATCGACGTACGGCGCCTTCTGGCGAACCAGCTCGCGATCCTTCTGTGCCAGACAGCCGGCGACCACGATCTGGCGACCGTCGCGCTGCTCCTTCCACGGCTTCAACCAGCCGAGCGTGCCGTACAACTTGTTGTCGGCGTTCTCGCGGATGCAGCAGGTGTTGAGCACCACCACATCGGCGTCGGCCTCGTCGGTGACCGCGACATAGCCATCGTCTTCCATCAGGCCGGCGATTCGCTCGGAGTCGTGCTCGTTCATCTGACACCCGAAGGTGTGAACGATGTAGCCGCGGGTCACGGGCGAAAGGCTATCGGTGCCTGGTCTCAGGGTGGAGGGTCAGGTCACGAAGGGAGCTGCATCGAGCCGTCCGGCAGCAGCGGGAACCCCGGGTTGTAGGCGAGCTCCCACAGGTGGCCGTCGAGGTCTTTGACATAACCGGAGTAGCCACCCCAAAAGACGTGCTCGGGTTGCTTCACCATCGAGCCGCCACACGACACCCACTCGGCCGCGACTCGATCCACCTCGGCTTCGGACTCGAGGTTGATCGCCAGCGTGATGCCGGAGAACCCGGAGCCTTCCGACAGACAGCGTGGCGTCGTCGGCCAAGTCCTGTCGACCGAACACCGACAATGCCAAGCCACCGAGTTGGAAGAATGAGACCGCGTCCTGCGAGGCGCTGGACTTTCGCCAGCCCAGCGCCTCGTAGAACGACGTTGCCCGCGCTACATCAGCGACGCCGAGAGTGACCAAGGTGAGACGAGCGGGAACAGACATCGTGTCTCGCTCAGTCGATGGTGATCGGTTCTTCGTCGGCAGGTGTGAACTCGGGAACATCCTGCTGGACGAGGCCGGCCTCGACACGCACCTTCTCGGACACCTCGACCATGATCTCGGGGTTCTCCGACAAGTAGTTCTTGGCGTTCTCGCGGCCCTGACCGAGCTGCTCACCCTCGTACGTGAACCAGGCACCCGACTTCTTGATGATGCCCATGTCGACGGCGATGTCGAGCACTGTGCCCTCGCGGCTGATGCCCTTGCCGTACATGATGTCGAACTCGGCCTGACGGAACGGCGGTGCGACCTTGTTCTTGACCACCTTGACGCGAGTGCGGTTGCCGACGATCTCGGCGCCGTCCTTGATGCTCTCGATACGACGGATGTCGAGGCGTACCGACGAATAGAACTTCAGTGCCCGGCCACCAGGAGTCGTCTCCGGCGAGCCGAACATGACACCGATCTTCTCTCGCAACTGGTTGATGAAGATGGCAATCGTGTTGGTGCGGCTGAGGTTGGCAGTGAGCTTGCGCAATGCCTGGCTCATCAACCGGGCCTGCAGGCCGACGTGGGTATCGCCCATCTCCCCTTCGATCTCGGCGCGAGGCGTGAGTGCTGCCACCGAGTCGATGACGACGACATCGACTGCGCCGGAGCGCACCAACATGTCGACGATCTCGAGCGCTTGCTCGCCGGTGTCGGGCTGACTGATGAGCAGCTGATCGATGTCGACGCCGATGGCGCTGGCGTACACCGGATCCATGGCGTGCTCGGCGTCGATGTAGGCGCAGATGCCGCCATTGCGCTGCGCCTCGGCAACGACATGCATGGCGAGTGTGGACTTACCCGAGGACTCCGGGCCGAAGATCTCGACCACGCGACCACGCGGCAACCCGCCGACGCCGAGAGCGAGGTCGAGGCACAGTGCCCCTGTTTGGATGGACTCGATGCCCATCGAGGTCTTTTCGCCCATCCGCATGATGGACCCTTTTCCGAACTGCTTGTCGATGGCTGCCAACGCCACATCGAGTGCCTTTCGCGATCGTTGCTCACTGTCGTTCTCCGTTTCCTGCCTGATGCATGTGGGGTCTTGCTAGGTGTGGAGGCCGAGTTGCACGACCTCGATTGCGTTGACGGTCACCATACGGAAGGGGTGTGACACGGTTTCCCGAGCACCGATGCCTTTCGAACAACAGCAGTGTAACTACGAACAGTCGTTCGATCAAGCATTACCGCGGCATTGCCGCGAAGCTCACCGAGACGACGTGCTGATGTCGACGGAAGCTGCTGCCTCGAGCAGCTCCGCGGACTCCGGGCGACGCACCGCCAGATCGAAGGCCAACCAGATCGTGAAACTGAACGGGTAGATCACGATCGGCATCAACACCGCGACACCCAACAGCGCGAGCACCATCGGCAGGACCGGAATGTCGGGGGACGTCGCGATGAATCCGATCGTCATCCCCGCGGTCAACACGATGAACGTCGCGATGGTGTTGATGGTGACGGCGCCGAGTTCGAACCCCTCCTCGCGCCTCCAACGGACGCCGCATGTTCGACACCGTTCGTACTTGCCCAACCATCGTCGAATGAAGGTGCGTCCGGACCCGCACCACGGACAATGCAGAACGAGGGCACGACGCATCATCCGACCGAATGACGGATCTTTCGAAGGCATCGGCCTCACCCTAGAGACATTCGACACTTCATCGGCCAAACTAACGATGTGCGTCGAACCTTCGCTGGCCTCATCTTTGGTATTGCCTTTGTGTGCGCCAGCATCGCCATCAGCGGATGGTTGCTGCAGCGCAGCGCGTTCGACCCGGACCGGACCGGCAATCTCGCCGATGTCGTGTTGCAGGACGCCCGCATCAAGACACAGATCGTCAACACCATCGCCGACGCGGCAGCAGCGCAACGAGGGCTCGACAAGGTCGCCACGCGCGAGACCGTTGCCGCCGTCGCCAGTACCCCCCAGGGCGCTGAGTTCCTCAGCAAGGTCATCCGCGACGCCCACGCCCGGATGATCGGCCAGCTGACGGGCCCGGTGCGGATCACCGGCGAAGAGATGGTGCAGTTGGTACGCAACGAGGTCGTCGCCGACATTCCATCGATCACACTTCCCGTGCCACGCGTCTCGGCGCTCGACACCACCCGTCGCATCCTGCGGTGGACGATCCCGTTCACGGCACTGTTCGCGGTCGGATTCTTCGTGATCGGATTCATGCTGCATCCCCATCGATCGGCGCTGGTGCACAGCCTGGGTTACGGCCTGGTGCTGCTGGCACTGCTGATCGTCATCCTGGGCTACGTCGTGCCGCGATTCGCGCTCCCCGCCCTCAGCGACAACATGTGGGCCGACGTACCAGCGCGCCTCGCCAACGATTCGCTCCCGCTACTCGTTGGGCTGGCGATCCTGTTGGGCGGCGGCGGGCTCATGCTGCTGGTCGGCACCGGCCTGCTGAAACGACGACGTCGATGGAACGCGCCGGTCAGCACCTACCGATATCGCGAAGAGCGCCGCTGGGGCTGACCCCGGCGACGACACTACGAGACGAGTTCGGCGACGAACTCGGCGAACACGTCGGCGTATTGCAGCGCGTCGGATTCGCTGTGCATCACCGAGATGAGCCACTGCTCGTCGAGACCCGGCGGCAGCAGAATGCCGCGGTTGATCCCATGCATCCACTGAGCGAACGCGAGGTCGAAGTCGGTGGCCTTGTAGTCGCGGTAGTTCTCGATCTGCTCCGGCGCCCACGTGACGCACGCCTTGGCACCGAACTGCACCGTGTGCGCGGGCAGTTCGGCATCGTCGATGGTCCGCTGGCACGCAGCGACTACCCGACCGTTGAGATCGACCGTCGCCTGCGTCGCCTCGGGCGTGCACACCTCCGCCAACACTGCCTTCGCCGCAGCCATGCACAGCGGGTTGCCGTTGTACGTGCCGAGGTGCAAGACCTTGCCGCTGGTGATCTGATCCATGCACTCCTGCGTGCCACCGAATGCACCGAGCGGCAGTCCCCCGCCGATGCTCTTGGCGAGCGCGACCAAGTCGGGCTGGACGCCGACCGCACCGGTCGCGCCACCCCACCCGGCGGTGATGCCCGTCTTGACCTCGTCGAAGATCAGCATCGTGCCGTACTTGCGGGTGATCTCGCGCACCGCCTGCAGGTAGCCGGGCTGCGGCAGACAGATGCCGATGTTCTCCATGACCGGCTCGACGATGAACGCTGCAACGTCGCGTCCAGCCAACGCCTTCTCCAACAACTCGGGTCGGTTGTACGGGATGACCTTGGTGTCGCCCAACACTGCGCGAGTGATGCCCGCCGTTGCCGGAATCGCACGCGGTTCGTCGACAGGCCCGGCCTCGCTGATCGGTGGCTTCATCGAGATCATGACCTCGTCGTGATGACCGTGATACCCGCCCTCGACCTTGACGATCTTGTCGCGACCGGTGAGACCACGTGCAACACGGATGGCATCCATCGTGGCCTCGGTGCCGCTGTTGGTGAACCGCCACATCGGCAGCTTGTATCGAGCGGCGAGCATCTCGGCGACATCGGCGTTCAACTCGCACGGGGTCACGAACAACGTGCCATCGTCGAGTTGGCTCTCGATAGCCGCGCGCACGACAGGATTGCAGTGGCCGGCGAACAGCGCGCCGAAGCCGAGGTCGAAGTCGACGTAGCGGTTGCCGTCGACATCTTCCATCCACGCGGCCTGCGCCCTGCGAACCACGATCGGATGCGGGTCGTACGCCTGGAAGCTCGACGGCACACCCATTGGCATCACCTTGCGGGCTCGCTCGGTGGCCTTCCTCGAGCCGACCGTGCGCTCCATGTAGACGCCCAGTTCGCGCTGGGTGATTTCTCGGGCTCTGCCTGCAAGGTCACGTGTGTCGATGGATTCCATTGTTCTCATTCGATTCTCCAAGCGGATTTCGTTCCGGCAAGCCTACCTCACCACGAAATCCATCGTGAACGACGAGAGCCCGAGAGGTCCTTCCGGCTCACTCGGGCAGCCCCAGAACGCAACGTACGCTTCCGGGGCTGCCCGAATCACCAGGACACCTTTCGACGGTGCCGAGCAAACGGAGCGTGGAAGTTGGGTGGAGATGTGGCACACTGGGCGACCTACATGGTGGCCGTAGTTCAGCTGGTAGAGCGCCAGTTTGTGGTACTGGATGTCGCGGGTTCGAGCCCCGTCGGTCACCCCAATCGAACAGTACGGGGGCACCTCGGTGCCCCTACACTGCTCGGGTCCTAGCTTCGGCTCGGGCGATGCGCCTCTAGCTCAACGGCAGAGCAACGGACTCTTAATCCGCAGGTTCTGGGTTCGAAACCCAGGGGGCGCACCAACACTTGTGTGTTACTTCGGCTGATGCCGTCACCGAGCTATGGCAAGATCATCGGAGGGAGATCCCATGCCGCCTGCTCGAAGAACGCGTTCACAGCCGCTCCGTGTCGACCTGAGCCGCCGCGCGTTCAGATGAGCGAAGTCGAAGTACGCGGTCGGATCGGGCCCGATGGCCCACAGCTCTTCGTGTTGTACACCGGCGGCACGATCGGGATGGGTCCCGGACCTGACGGAGCACTCGTCCCGCTCGACCTCGGCGAGCTCGGTGTCCACCTCCCGTTCATCCAGCGCCTGCCTCTCGGACTCACCGTGGCAACGTTCACCGATCCCCTGGACTCGAGTGCGATCGGCCCGTCGGACTGGTTGGACATCGCCGACGCGATCGTCGAACACGCACCCGGCCACGCTGGTGTGGTCGTGCTCCACGGAACCGACACCATGGCCTACACCGCGTCGGCGTTGAGCTTTCTGCTCGAGGGCATCGATATCCCGATCGTGCTCACGGGCGCGCAGCGATCGGTCACGGAACTGCGTTCCGACGGACGCGAGAACCTCGTGACGGCACTGGCGATCGCAGCGGGTCACCTCGGAGGCGCTCACCTCGTACCAGAGGTCACCATCTTCTTCGACAAGTTGCTGCTGCGCGGGAACCGTGCCGTCAAGGTCCACGCGGACAGTTACCAGGGATTCGCGTCGCCCAACTATTCACCGCTGGCGACCGCCGGAGTCACGATCGACTTCGCAGACACATTGACGCGCAAACCGGGTAGTGGACTTCTCCGGCGCAACGGCGGAATCTGTGAGGCCGTCAGCGGACTGCGCCTCCATCCAGGGATCGATGGCCACGTGATACGCGCTGCCCTCGACAGGCCCGGGCTGCGCGGGTTGGTCATCGAGGCATACGGCGCGGGGAACGGACCACCCGAGCCCTGGTTCCTCGAGCCGCTGGCCGCTGCCGTCGACAGCGGTGTCACCGTCGTGGTGACCACCCAGTGCCGTGCCGGCAGCGTCAGCGGCGGGCTGTACGCCACCGGTTCCGCGCTCCTGGCAACCGGAGCAATTCCTGGCGGCGACATGACGTTCGAGGCCGCGCTCACCAAGCTGATGGTCCTCACCGACCGCCACGAACCCGGCGACGTCCGAAGACTGATGCAAGAGAACCTCGCCGGCGAACTCACCGAGTGAGGTTTCAACTGGATTGGTCGACTTGCGCCTCAGCCGCCAATGGGAATGCCTGCGGACCGGAGTGCAAGCGCGCACACGCTTGCCCCGTCGGTGCGTCCGCACAGCCAGGCCAGAGCCTGACGTAGGTCATGAACGACAACGACGGGAGCTGTTCCCGGATGGCCGGCCGCGACTCGACCTGCTTGCTCGTATCCAGCGAGGTTGAGCCATTCGGCGACCGTGTAGCCAGCTGCTGGGATGCGCTCCTTCTGAGACGGGACGATCGTGACGTTCTCGGCCGACGTCGGCTGTCTCGTCACGAAGATCACATCGGGTCGAGCGAGCAGCGCAGTCGCAACTTTGACGTCGATCCCTTTCACCGGGAACGCGAGCCCGTCGGGACGGATTCCACCGGTGCCTGCCACCCGCATGTCGCCGACGAGCGCTCCTGGTGTGAGCAGATCGATGTAGGCGAGGGTGAACATCAGCCCGGCCGAGGGTCCGTCGGTGTTGCCGGTCCGGACGTGTGCCCACGTGGCAAGTCGTCTGGATTCGGTCGAACGGTTCTGCGGTTCGACCACTTCGTTGGCCAGCCGCCAGGCGATGGCTGCGATCCGCATCATGTCCGATTCCGGACCCACCGTGGCGACGGGAGAGTGCTCGAAGACCTGTAGGCGAGTACCGCCGTCGAGGTATGCCAGCCGGTACCAGGTGGACATTCCGTCGTAGAGCTCGTCGTCGTCGAGTTCGATCCTGGCGGCCTGACCTCCTCGGCCGGCGCCAACTTCACTGTCCCAGAACCCTGGCGATGGCACATCGACGACCGCACGTGTGTGAGTTCCGGCTGTACTGGCGGCCTCGGCTGGGACGTTCCCTGCGAGGCCGCCGCCGGCGAGCAGGGTGAACAGGGTTGCGACGGAAGCGAATCGGGATGCCATGCCCCGCACTGTCGAGTGCGAGGCTTAAGGGCTCCGGCGAGGGCCTTCATTGGGCCTTCGTGCGACTTAACGGCGACTTATCCGATGCGACTTCTGGCTGGTCAGCCGGATTGTTCGAGTTCGACCCACGCAGCTTCGATATCGCTGAGCGATCTCGACCGACAGCTGATCGAGGTTCTCCAGCGAGCCCTCCCGGAACAGCCGCACCATCCCGTCCAAGAACGCACCGGACCCGATCTCGGCGGGCATTGCGTCGGACGCGTCGAAGCGGAACTCGTCGGCTCGGATCGCAGCCTGTAGTTCTCCGACAATCTCACCCAACTACCGGGTTGACCATCGTGGTGGCGTCGAAGCGTGCGTTGGCCGGCAATCCGACAGGCCACTCGCAGCTGCGCCGTTCCGGCGCCCAAGTCGGCTGATGCGAGCGCGGCCATCACCTGGCGGACCTCTGGGCGGTCGGTGACGGCGACCGCGAAGTGACCGCCCCCCATGACGGCATCGTCATGACCGAGCCCGAACGTCGGGAACGCGAAGGTCCCCAACTGGCTGTTCGACCGTGCCCCGACGATGGCGGCATGAAGCTGGGGAACGGCGTCATCAAGCACGACCCTGGCTTTTCGAGCGAAATCGTGCACAGCGAAGTCGAACGGTCGAACTGCCGCCTGGGCAGGAGTCGTGTCGAGGAATCCTGGCGTGAGAACCATCTCGCCGACGGTGCGAATCGCATCGACGACGAGCGGATCGTCGAACGGCACCTCGTGGGTGATCCACTGGTCATAGAAATCGGGGCCCGCCGTGCGCAGCACGACTGCTTCGACCCAATCTGTCGCCGGCCACCCATCGGCTAACGCCGCTTTCGATCCCGAGGCAGAACGGGGTCTGGCCGTCGGCCACCATCTCGTTGGCGAGATCCATGAACGTCGCCCAGTCAGAGGGCGCCTCGTAGCCGAGATCGGTGAACTCCGGCTCGTTGGTCCAGATCAGCGACTTGGAGCTCAGGTCGACAGGCACGCCATGGATCGCTCCGGTGTCACTCGGCCACTCGCCGTTGTCGCCGATTCGAGAAAGCGAGACGAGATAGGCGCCGTAGTCGTCGAGCATGGTCGCCTCGTCGATGAACGGGCGGAGATCGATCAACGGGTGGACGGCGGACAAGTCGCGGTAGTTCGCTCGGGCGATATCACGAAGATGTCGCTCGGCGAATCCCTGTGTGGCCACCTCGCTCTCTCGGTGAAGTCGTTGAGCAGTTGCCGGATCCGGATGTGAACGCCGTACTGCTCGGCCGATCGCTTCGAGATTCTGTTGCCACACGAGTGTGTCCTGCGACAGCCGCCACGACGACCTCGGCCTGATCGACCGGCACGGCACTGGTGTATGCGTCCAATCCGCCGAAGTATTCGATGTCCGGCGACCGACACTTCGGCCGGGCAGCCTTCGTCAGCGAAGTAGAGCCGTGCACTCGTCGGTCGAGAACGTTCGGGCTGTGCTCGCCTGGGCGAGGTCGATCAGCTCCTCGACCGGCAGGACCCAGACACCGTGAACCCCGGCGGGCCCGAACCGGGCCGCGGTGGGCGCGTCCGGGCGCGACGTCGTACTGCACACCCATCTCCTGCAGCGCCCAATGGACGGCATCCACGGCTTCGGGCACCGCGTAACCGAGCGTCGCTGTCGACCGGACCGCTTCCATGGCCAACAGGAGCGCGAGCTCGGGATCGGTGGAGAGCGCCGAGGCGGAGACGTTGGCGAGGCGCTGCGCTTCCTGCGTGCCCGGCGAGGTCGGCCTGGGCGTCGCGGGCGTCCTGGCGCTGCACCAACGCAACCGTCGCCAGAGCGGCCACCAGCGCCGTGACCAACGCTGCAATCAACATCTGCCGGGAACGCCGGCGCGTGCTCGACGTTCGGCGTCGGTGGTGCGCCGCTGCTCGACTTGGCGGACCTGCTGCTCCTCGGCCCGCGCCGCCACGCTGGCGTCGAGGAACTCGCGCTCGGGCGGGCGCAGGCCCATCGTGGTGGTCTCGGACCACGCTGCGATCGAGTCGAGCCGCCCTCCTTGCAAGAGGAAGTCGCCCGATTTGCCGGCAGCCAACCAGGCGTTCATCTCGAGAGCAAGGTGGCGGTGGGTGCGGAGATCGTCGCGTGCGGCCTCGATCCACTCGCGCAGTTTGGCCCACTCCGTCAGGAGGGCCTCGTGGGAGATCTCGACGGTCGGGCCGCGCGTCACGGGGTCGCGGTCGAAGCTCAACAGACGGTGCCGCCCGAACGTGTCGAGCACCCGCTGCACCCGTCCGCGCTGGTCCAACTCCTCCACCTCGGCGACCAGCGTGCGCCGCCGGGTCGGGACACTCGTGCTGTCGTCGTCGAGGCTGACGAGGCGCAGGAAGACGTGCCGGACCGTCTCGGCCGCGTCGGGACCGAGAGAGCTGAGCAGCGAATCGGCCCGCTTCGCCAACGTGCGCGACACGCCGCCGCCGGCTCTGTAGGCGCCGATGGTGATCGTTCGGTCGACCCGGGCGTCGAACAGCTCCGTCAGCGTGTATTGCATCAGCGGCAACGCCCCCGGGCGGTCGACGATCTCGCCCACCATCTCGGCGACGACGAGGGAGTCGACGTTGACACCAACCTTGGCGGCCGGGCCGGTGATCGCCGCTTCGAGCTCTTCGATCGACATCGGCGTGATCACCTCCGTGCCGTCGCGGAGCAGTTCGCCGAGGCCGCGATGGCGAAGGGGGCGGTCGTAGAAGTCGGCCCGCAACGTCACCACGACTCTGGTCCTGCTGTGCGGCGCCTTGACGAGCTCGACGAGCTCGTCGATGAAACGATTCGCCGTTTCCTCGTCGACCTGCGTGAACAGCTCCTCGAACTGGTCGATCACCAAGAGCAGCTGGTCGCGTCCGTCGGGGAGGACCCGCTCGACGGCTCGCCGCACGCCACCGGGTGCCAGGACGATGTCGACCATGGAGCGTCGGGGCTTCGGTTGCGACACGGCTGAGAGCTGCTTCGAGCTCCTCGAACGGGTGCGGCGCCGGTGTCATCTCGACTCGGAACCAATCCTGCGACATCGGCAACGCGCCGGCCGCCAACGCCGGCACGAGACCTGCCCGGACGACGCTCGACTTGCCGCTGCCGCTCGGCCCGACCACGGCGACGAACCGTCCGCGGGTGCCAGGCTCTCCGAGCCGGGCGATGAGCCGCTCGACCAGTCGCTCGCGCCCGAAGAAGTCGGCGGCGTCCGCCGCCGCGAACGCCCGCAGACCCTTGTACGGGTTCTCGATCGCAGCATCGTCCAGCAGCGGTGTGGCAGCGACGTCGAGCGCCTCGGTGAGGGCCTGACCGAACACCACCGCACTCGAATACCGCCGCAGTGGGTCTCGGTCGGTGGCACGATCGAGCACCGTGCGTACCGTGGCGGGCAGAGCCCCGCGAACCGCCTCGTAGTCGCCGGTCAGCCCGGTGAGCGCCCTCGCGGCAACGACCGCCAAGCTGTACACATCGGACGCCGGCGTCATCGGATGCCCACCGAGCTGCTCGGGCGATGCGTACGGCGCGTTGAGCGATGCCCCGGTCGACGAGTTTGCCGCGGCGATGGCACTTCCGCCCTCGGACGCGAGTGCCATGCCGAAGTCGGTGAGGTAGGCGTTGCCGTCTCGGTCGATCAGGATGTTCTCCGGCTTCACGTCCCGGTGGACGACGCCGCTGCGGTGCGCACACTGCAGCGCGCTGGCGAGTTGCGCGAACACGGTCGCGGCCCGAGCGGGTGGCAACGCGCCATCGGCGAGCGTTTCGGCCAGGCTGTTGTCGCCGATGAGGCGCATCACGAGATACGCGGCATGTGGCTCGCGCCAATAGTCGTAGAGCGGGACGATGTGGGGGTGTTCGAGCCCGGCAACGATCTGGGCCTCGGCCTCGAACCGGCGGATGAACTTCGGGTCGTCGGCGAGCTCGGGCGCTATCACTTTGATCGCGACCTCGCGTCCCACACTCGGTTGATAGGCGCGATAGACCGCGCCGAACGCGCCACGGCCGAGCACCTCGCGCAGCTCGTAGCCACGCACCGTCAGCCCAGTCCGCGGCCCGTCGGCGGGCGCGGCAGCGGCTCGGTCGAGCTGTAACGCCTCGTCATCAGTGAGGATCTGCTGCTCCAGGTCTCGGATCGAGCGCCCCGGATCGACCCCGACCTCGGCAACGAGCCGCTCTCGGAACGCGGCGAAGGCGCGAAGGGCCTCGGCGGTTCGGCCGCATCGATAGAGGGCCAGCATCAGCGAGGCGACAAGTCGCTCGCGTAACGGATGTTGACGGACCAAGCCCTTCAGCTCGGAGACGACCTCGCCCGACAGCCCCAGTCGCAGGTCGGCCTCGACTCGCATCTCGGTGGCCTCCAAGCGCAGCTCTTCGAGACGAGCGATGTCGGCCTGGGCCCACCCTTCGTACACGAACTCCTCGAAGGCATGACCCCGCCACAGATGCCAGCCCGTCGCGAAGCGTCGCCGCGGCGGACGCTGGATCGGTCTCGGCGATCAGCCGCGCCTCGGCGACGCACTGCTCGAAACTGCCTACATCGAGATCCGCCGGGTCGATCGACACGACGTAGCCGGGGCTCCTCGTCAGCAAGATCGTGCCCTCCGAGCGCTTTGGGCGATCGGGTTCCAGCGCGCCACGCAGCCCGGACACGTAGACCCACAACGAGTTGTGCTTGTCGGTTGCGCCCGCATCGCCCCACAACTCGTCAAGGATCCGATCGGTCGATAGCACCGTTCCGGCGTTGGCCAGCAGCAGGGCCAGCAGCGCCCGCTGACGCTGGCTGCCGAGATCGACCGGCACGCCGTCGCGCAACACCTCGAGCCGGCCCAGCAGTCGGTACTCAATCCCCATCGAATCACCTACCGTTCCGAAGCCTAGAACTGGCGAACACGCTCGAAGAACGGACGATGCACTCGACGACTTAACTCTGCCTTAGAGCCGCTAATCGAGGCGAAAACTAGGAGGTGGTACGTCCACCGTGGGCGGCGAGGCCGTACACGACGAGCACGCCGAGCATGATGTACGTCAGTGACCACACCGGGTAGTACGGCATCGACCACAACGACGTGATCGCCAGAACTGCGCCGGCGATGATCCCGATCCAGCGGGCGAACTGGTTCCGCATCAGGACGAGGAACGAGGCCACGAACAAGGCCACGCCGACGATGATCCAGACCCAGCCGTGCGTCGTCATACTGGTACCGAGGATCGCGCCCTCTACTTCTCCGGACAGCGCGCGATTGTTACGGAATGCCCAGACGCCGTCGAATATTCGCATGATGCCGGCGATGCCCATGATCGTGCCGGCGAAGAACATCCAGCCGAGTCCCGCAGTGTCAAAGTTGTCGCCCTCACTCAATGGTCTGCTCATCGGATTGCCTCCTGCTGGGACGTCGATGCGTCGTGAACTGCTGCGACAGTACCGCTGCACGGGGTCAGGATGATTCACCCTCGCCAGACTGCGCTGTCAGTGGTCAGTCATCACATGACAGAGCCACCGACAGCACGGGATTCGTTCAGCTAGATGCGGCGACGGCGGCCGGGTGTCACCGCGGCTGCGACCACTGCGGTTTTGGCGATCGGCGCGCCGCGGCCGGGTCCTGGTCCGGGCGTTACGGCCGCGGCAACGACGGCGGTCTTTGCGACCGGGTGGCCGATGACTCCGACTCTTCCGACACGTGCAGGTCTCAGTGGCATTTCATTCTCCTTCGATTGTTGCGTTGGCCTCGTCAGCTTCGATCGATGCAATGATCGCCTGAATGGGTATGCGACCGTTGGCGATCAGTTGTCCGCCAGAACGTCGTGCCGCCGACGCAAATGGCGCGGCCCACGTGTTCTCCCAGATGAGGACGCCGGCGGTGCTGCCGGGATCCATCGCCGCGGCCAGGTGCTCGACGTCGTCGGCTGCCAAGAGCTCTGCGAGCTCCGCCTCCACCCTTCGCAGCTCACCCAGGTTCGGGATGTCGGACAGTTCCATCGCGTCGACCGTGCCATCGGCGTTCTTGGTGAGAATCAAAACGTCGATGACGCGGATCGTCCCCGCATCGACCAAGGCAAGCAGTTCGCTCGCCATCTCACCCGTGAAGTTGCTTGCACCGGCTGGGAACTCGACAACAAGGTAATCGACAGGTCCTAACAGGTTGATGTCCTCTTCACTCATCGCTCTCTCCTCTCGTTCGATCAGACTGTCGGCTTCACTCGACTCGCGAGCCTGGTGATGTCGCATCGTACGACGTCGAGTCTCACGGTGGCGCATCTGACCATGTTGGGATCAGTCCAATAGCTTGGATTTCTGCTGATCGAACTCAGCGTCGCTGATGATGCCTTTGGACTTCAGGTCCGAAAGTTTCGCCAACTCGTCGGCCGTTCCGCCGGTCGATCCGGCAGTTTCCTGCAGGTACGAATTGAACGCGTCGTCCCGTGCCTGCGCCTCGCGAACGTTGCGCTCAGTCATTTTCGGGCCGCGAGCGATCATGTAGATGAGCACGCCCAAGAACGGTAGGACGACCACGAGGATCGACCACATCGACTTCGCAAACCCGCTCATGTCGTCGCTGCTGAAGATGTCGCCGAAGACACGGAACAACCAGATGATCCACGCGAACCACAAGAAGAACAACACCATCGTCCAGAACACGCCCAAAGTGGGATAGTCGTAACCAAACATCCGTCATCTCCTCTGTCTTGATGTCGATCGATCCGATTCGAGATCCCGCGCCGCGGTTCTTCCAGCCCTGAAGCTACGCAACATCGGGTGAGCGTGCGTCATCAGGTGACCGCAGCGCTTGCTGGGGTTCTTGCAACGTACCGAGTTGCCAGCGGACCTGCCGTTATCCCGTGCGCGACGATGCTGAAGGCGATCGTGATTGCAATTGTGTGAGTTGCGGTGACAACTCGAGGGTCGGTGGTGCCGAGTTCCTCCACGGCGAGTAACGCGAAGACGACGGACGCCAATCCACGCGGTCCGAACCAGCCCACAAAGGCAGTTGTTGGGCGATCCTGACCCGAACCAATCAACGCGATCGCCACAGGGACCATGCGCACGATGGTGAGACTTGCAACGGCATACAGCGCTGTTCTGACATCGATGTTCTCGAATGCCGGAAGCACGAAGCCGGCGCCGAAGATGAACCACAACGCGAGTGACAGCAGGCTTCCCACAAGTTCGGTGAATTCGACCGACTCAGCCGCATCGGCTCGTGCTGCAGCTCCGAAACACAAACCGCCGATGAACGCGGCGACGAATGGGTTGCCTCCGACATCCGAGGCCACCAAGAACGCAATCAGCGCCAGCGCCAACGTTGCGATTCGGCGCGAGCCATGCTCGGTCCAGCCGCGCTCACACGCGAGTTTGATGATCCGGCCGCCGACAATTCCCACGCCGCCACCGATGACCACTCCGAGAGCGAGCTCTCCCACCGCGCTGAGCCCGCTGTCGAACTCGTCTTGCGCCATACCCAGCACCGTCGCAGATGCCGCGATGCAAAGGGTCACGACAGGAGTGGCGATGCCGTCGTTGAGCCCACTCTCGACGTTGAGCACCCTGCGAACACCGACGGGAAGCCGCTCGTCGGCGATCACCGACGCGCTCAAGGCGGCGTCCGTAGGAGCCAGACTGGCTGCAATCAGGCCCGCCACCGCGAACGGAAGGCTGGGAAACACCACGACTGCGACGACAGTGCCGGCGATGATCGACAGCGGTAACCCGATACCGAGGAGCCTCGCCGTCAATGGGAGGTCGTGGCGTGCTGCGGCCAACGGAACGGCGGAGGCATCCGCGAACAACAACAGGGCCAGCGTGATCTCAGCGAGGGTGTGGACCGTCGAGCTGCGTACGTCGACACTGACGATCCCCCAGCTCGAATTCCCGAGCAGAAAGCCCCCGATGGTCAACACGAGCGGTCCACTGAGATTGAGCCTTTCGACGCGGCGCGCCAGGACCGACCACGCGAAGAGCACGAGCGCAAGCGCAACGAGCGTGGCTTCGTTCATTCACCACTCCAGGGTCGTTGTCGAGCAGCGGAGGTCTCGTGGCATCACAGGTAGCGCTGCTTCTGCATCCAGCGGAACACGAAGACACCGATCACCGGCGGAAGGTAGAAGGTGATCATTCGACACGTGAGGGCGGCAGCAAACGCTATTTCGGGGGGTACACCGATCGAGATGAATCCGGCGGTCAGCGCAGCTTCTGTCACACCGATACCCCCTGGTACCGGCATAAGCCCGGCGAACAAGGACACCGTGATGCTCACGAGCACGACGTCGAGGTAGTTCACGTCTTGGCCGAAGGCAATCAACACGGTGAACTGGGTGAGAGCGCCGATCAGTTCTGACACGAGGTTGCCGCAGAACGCGACGATGAGCCGGCGAGGCGATTGCAGCAACGGCACGACGAAGTCGCGGACCTTGCGGACCAGTCCGAACAGCCAGTTGCGGATCTTTGCCACCGCGAAGATCACGATGATGGCGATCACGAGTATCACGAGCAGCCACAAGATCAGCGTCTTCGCCGCTTCGATGTTGAAGTCCTCGGACAGCGTGATGTTCAGCGACCCGAGGCCGAACAGCAGGATCGTGCCCATCAGGAACATCTGGCAGAGGAAGCCCGTGAAACCGTCGAGCGCTCCGATCGCCACCGCTGAGGTCGGTTCGACGCCCGCGCGCTGGAAGAAGCGAATGTTCACGGCCACGCGTCCTGCCGTCGAGGGCATTGCAAGACCGACGAACGTCATCGCGAACTGCAACGCTGTCAGGCGCCCCAACGGAATCGGGATGGGCGACATGCCTGAGAGGGCCACCGCGTTGGAGACGCGGCCCATGCACGAGATGCAGAACGCGACGATCAGGATCGGGAGGCTGGCTTGCTGGATCGCGTCGACGATGGTGTCGATGCCGATGTCGATGAGCCCGGAGATCAAGACGTTGCCGGCGATGAACAGGAGCACGACGGTGAACAACCCGCCGAGCGTGACCCGCCGCAGCTTCTGCAGGTCGCGCTGATCGCCGCCTGAAGCATCTACGGCAGCGGCGCGCAGATCATCGATGTCGAGACCGACGGCGTCGCACGACTTGCGCAGAAGTGGCGTGAGTGCTGCGGGCTGAATCGCCGACGCCGCATCGCCCAGGCTGTCGCGGCCCAAGGCCTCCATTGCGGCGGCGACGGCGCGCTCCAAACCGACGAGCGTCGCAGTCGCAACCAGCATCTGCGCTCGATCGATCAGCGGGGCGACGGGATCGGACAGAACTTCTCCGGAGGACAGGTCCGCGAACCCAACCGCGTCGCCCTCGATGAAGACATGGGTGGCGTCGATTGCGCCATGGGTGATTCCGGCAGCATGTAGGTCGGCGAGTGCCTGCCACATCGCTGCCACCTGGTCGTCGGTGACGAGGTCTACGGCATCAACGAGCAGCTCGCCACGTCGCTGCACAACCAGCACGGCGTCGCCGATGACGTTCCGTCCCGCGGCAACCACTGTAAACGTGGCTACGCCTCGTTGTTGTGCGAGCAGCGTGAGGAACGCTTCGTGCTCGACCTGCTGGATCCGCGACAACGCCAGCGTGCGGCTGCCCTGTCGATACCACATGTGGCGCCACAGGGTCACGAGCAACTGACCGTCCCACGCGTCGCGTCCGTAGATCTTCACGTCGACCTCGGCGCCGTCGGCGGCATCGGCTCGTACGCGCACGACGCCGCTACGCCGCGAGACAGTGGTGGGTGTGGCGATCACCCCCATGCTGGCGAGCACCCGCTGCACCTCTCCGAGGTTCGGAAGGTTTGCCGGCGAACCGAACACCAGGTGTACCGCAGCGGCGACCCCGAAGCCCAACGAGATTGCGCCGACAGTGGCACCCGGCGCCGTGATACCGAGCGCGATAGAAGAGAGTCCGGCAATGGTGACGATCCAACGTCCGAGGAATCGGTACGGTCGGGTGAGGTGTGGGGACGTCACGCTTGCCAAGGACACCCAGAAGGCCAACGCGACAGACGGGTAATGAGCGGTCTGGGTGATCGTGAACAATGAGGGTGCGAACGGAGGCCACTCGCCGCTGGCCAATCGCCCCACAACGGGCCCGATGACTGTCACCGCCACGGCGGCTGTCGCGAGCGAGATCACCAGTGTCCAGTGCCGACGCAGGAGCGCGAGCGCTATCAGCACGAAGCCCCACACCACGAGCGCGTCGTGTCCGAGGCGCCAGATCGGATCGAACAGACCGGGGAGACTCTCCACGAGATCGGTCAGCGCCCGATCGAGAGCCCCAGGGCCTGTCCCCGACCGAAACGCGAAGACTGCGACCACAACGCTCGCGAACACGAGCAGGATCACATCGGTGGGGCGCCGATCTCGAGAGGCACCGGCCGGGGCGGCAAAGAAACGACCGGATAGGGCGCGGATGGCCGCCAGTGTGGAGACGTCGTCGGAACGTCGCCGTTGACTTATCGGATCGAGGGTTCACGATTCCTGCACCGCTCTCGAGGTCACAGTGCACACATTGTCACCTATGGCCATCCTCGTGCGTCACCTAGGCCGGTTTCCGCTTGGCCCGCAGGAACATCACGGACCCCTCAGCACTAGCATCCGAGGTGCGCGTCTTTGACGACGACCGGATCGAGACGCCTCCGGGCGCCGAGGATCACACTCCGCCGAGCAAGCGTCGCGTGACGAATCCGGGTCTCGCCTGGTTGGGCATCGGGTTCGCCATCGCTCTCGGTGCAATCGCGGTCCAGCGCTCGAGTGACGACACCGAGACACTCACCCCGGAGCAGATCTCGAGCACGATCAGTTCCGAGGTTGCCAATGGCATCGCCGATGCTCAGAACGTTCCGCCGCAGGGTGAGATCGCCTTCAACGCGATTCAGCCGTCGATGGTCTACATCAGTGCCCGACCAGCAGGCGCGGCACCGGACGAGGGGATGAGCGGGGCGGGAGTCATCATCGACGCCGAAGGTCAGATCCTGACCGCCCGGCACGTGGTGGCCGGTGCCGAGTCGATCCAGGTGACGTTCGTGGACGGAACACAGTCGTCGGCACGCGTCGTGTCCGAGCAGCCGGAGAACGACATCGCCGTCCTCGTCCCCGAGCAGCTACCGAGTGTCGTTGTACCCGCGGTGCTCGCAGGCGGAGTACGCCCAGGGGACGAGGTCTACGCCACCGGGCACCCGTTCGGACTGGCCAACTCGTTCAGTGCCGGCGTCGTCTCGGGCCTGAATCGCACGGTGCCCATCTCCGAGGAGCAGACCCTCACTGGCCTCATCCAGTTCGACGCCGCTGTCAATCCGGGCAACTCTGGCGGACCACTGCTGAATCGGGCCGGACAGGTCGTCGGAATCGTCACCGCGTTGGCGAATCCGGCGGACGAGAACTTCTTCGTCGGCATCGGCTTTGCCATTCCGATTGGCACCGCAGGCGGAGCAGCAGGAGCGCCCCAGCAATGATCAACTCGACCTACGACATGGAGGACGCGTGAACACTCCCCACACCAGGACCGCGCCGATGGAGCCCGTCGTGTTCGAGGTGAAGAAACTGCTTGTCGGTCAGGACATGCTCCTCGAGCGATTGATCGTTGCCCTGCTGGCGCGTGGCCATGTTCTCGTCGAAGGGGTGCCGGGGCTCGCCAAGACCATGGCCATCAAGACGATCGCCCAGACGATCGGCGGCGACTTCCAACGAATCCAGTTCACCCCCGACCTGGTGCCGGCAGATCTCATCGGTACACGCATCTACAACCAACGCGTGGGCGAGTTCCAGACATCGCTCGGGCCGGTGCACACCAACCTCCTGCTGGCCGACGAGATCAACCGGGCGCCTGCGAAGGTTCAAAGCGCCCTTCTGGAGGTCATGCAGGAGAGGCAGGTGACGATCGGCCGCGAGACCTTCCGGGTCGGTGAGCCGTTCCTCGTGATGGCCACACAGAACCCGATCGAGTCCGAGGGCACGTATCCATTGCCGGAAGCGCAACTCGACCGATTCATGCTGAAGGTGCTCGTCGACTACCCGACGCCGACGGAGGAGTTCGTGATCGTCGAGCGGATGACGTCGAAGTTCAACCCGCCGCAGCAGGTCATGGACTCGTCCGATCTGTTGCAAATGCAACAAGCGGTCGATGCCGTGTACGTCGATCCGGCCCTCATGGACTACGCAGTTCGCGTTGTCAACGCCACCCGCCAACCGGCGACCGTCGGCCTGCGCGATCTCGCTCGATACGTCACCTTCGGCGCCAGTCCGCGCGGCTCGATCAACATGATCCTTTCCGCCAAGGCATTGGCGTTCCTGCGAGGCCGCGACTACGCACTCCCCCACGACGTCACTGATCTCGCCCTCGACGTTCTGCGCCATCGCATCGTGCTGTCGTACGAGGCCCTTGCCGACAACGTCAGTGCCGACACCATCCTCAGCAGCGTGATCGCCACGATCTCCGTTCCCGACGTACCGCTGCGCGAATCCCGAGCCGCCTTCGATGACGCCATCTTCCGTCCAGACGCCTGAGCGCCTTCTGCATCGCCTGGAATGGCGAGTGATCCGTCGGCTGGACGGTCAGTTGCAGGGCGACTACCGAACGATGTTCCGAGGCGTCGGTGTCGATGTCGCCGACCTGCGCGAGTACGAGGTGGGCGACGACGTGCGCCACATCGACTGGAGCGTCACGGCGCGTACCGACGTTGCCCACGTGCGCACGTTCTTGGAGGACCGAGAGTTGACAGCGTGGCTCCTCCTGGACCGCTCGCCATCGATGGGATTCGGGCCGACGGACCGGCAGAAGGAGACGGTGCTCGTCGAGGTCGCAGTCGCCTTGGCACGCGTGCTGACGCGTGGCGGAAATCGCGTCGGTGCGATCCTCTACAACAACGCAATCGAGCGCACGATCCCTCCGCGCAATGGGCGAAGACAGGTGCTGCGGCTAGCCCACGAGCTCCTGCGGCCGGCCGCCGAGTCCAGCGGCAGCACAGATCTCCGACGGCTGATCGAGGCCGGTGCCAGTGTCGCCCGGCAACGCTCACTCGTGTTCGTGATCTCCGACTTCATCAGCGAGCCGGGTTGGGAGCGGGCGATGAGCAGGTTGACGGAGCGCCACGAGGTGATCGCAATTCGCCTCGTCGATCCTCGCGAGCTCGAGCTTCCCGATGCCGGCTGGATCGTCGTCGAGGACGTCGAGACGGGGGAACTGCTGTCGGTCGACACCAGCGATCCGGAGTTCCGGCAGCCGGTTCAGCGACGCGGCGGCCGACGCGCCAGACCGAGATCCACGAGTTGGCGAAGCAAGCCCGTACCCCGCTGTACGACATTTCCACCGAGGACGATCTCGTCCGCGCCCTCGTGCGCATGGTCGAGAGTCGCAGGAGGCAGCGGCGCTGATGTCGTTCATCTCGCCGGGCATGCTCGTCCTCCTCGCGGTGGTGCCCATCGGCATCGTCGTGTTCCGGCGCGTCGATGCCCAGCGCAGGGCCCGCGCCGCCGAGCTCGCTGCGCTCGGCTTCGCCCCGGCATCGGGGCGCCGAGCCCCGAGCTCCTCACCTGCCTGCCGCGATCTTCTTGACCGCACTTGCCCTCATGGCGGTGGCCGCCGCCAGACCGCAGGTGAAGGTCGGCCTGCCGCATCGCGAAGGCGTCGTGATCCTGGCCTTCGACGCATCGAACAGCATGCGGGCAACCGATCTTGCCCCGACACGAATGGATGCGGCGAAGGCCGCTGCAAAGGAGTTCATCGACGCTCAGCCGAGCTCGATCAAGATCGGCGTCGTTGCCTTCAACAACGGTGCGCTCGTCACCCAGCAACCGACGAACGACCGGGCCGAGGCGTCCGCGGCAATCGATCGCCTGACGTCCGCGGGCGCAACGTCGCTGGGCCAGGGAATCTTCGCATCGCTCAGCGCAATCGCGGGCAGCCCGTTGACCCTGCCCGAGAACGCATCGCCCGACGACGTCGCCGATGTCGACATCGGCTACTACGGCTCGGCGGCCATCGTGTTGTTGTCCGACGGCGAGAACACTGCGGGCCCCGACGCCGAAGCTGTCGCCCAACTGGCATCGACCGCCGGGGTGCACATCTTCCCGATCGGGCTCGGGAGCACGGAGGGCACGGTCCTGCAGATCGACGGCTTCAGTGTGGCGACAGCGCTCGACGAGCAATCCTTGCAGCAGATTGCCTCGGTCACGAACGGCGCCTACTTCAACGCCGGCGATTCGGCGACACTGACGCAGATCTACCGGAGCATCGACCTGCGGACCGTGACCGATCCGAAGCAGACAGAGGTGACTGCGCTGTTCGCTGCGGGTAGCACGCTCCTGTTGCTGATCGGAGCAGCGATGTCGATGCTGTGGTTCGGACGGTTGGTGTAGCCATGTCGTTTGCGAGCCCGCTAGCACTCCTGGGGCTGCTCATCGTCCCGGTGCTGCTCGGCGGCTACCTTCTGATCCTTCGTCGGAAGCGCAAGAACGCAGTTCGCTTCTCGAGTGTCGCTCTCATCCGCCAGGCGATTCCCCGGCGATCGCGCTGGCACCGGCACATTCCACCGGCCCTGTTCCTCGCGGCGATCGCTGCGCTGATGCTCGGCGCAGCACGACCGGAGATCTCCAGAGACATCGCGATCAACAAGACGTCGATCATTCTCACGCTCGACGTCTCGGGCTCGATGTGCGCCACCGACGTAACACCGAACCGGCTCACCGCGGCACAGAACGCGGCCAAGCAGTTCGTCGAGAATCAGGTCGCCGGCACACGCATCGGGATCGTCGCGTTCTCCAACTTCGCACAATTGGTCGTACCACCCACGAGAGACAAGGCAGTGCTGACACGGGCCATCGATGGGCTGACCACGAGCCGCGGCACGGTGATCGGGGCGGCGATGCTGCAAGCGATCGACGCCATCGCCTCGATCGACCCAGCTGTCCCACCGGTCGATGCCGACGTTGCCGCCCAAGCAAACCAGGGCAGGCGCGACGAGGACCGCGTGGAACCGCCGCCGCCGGACGCGACTCCCGCACCCGTGCCGAGCGAGGGCTATGTGCCGAACATCGTCGTGCTCCTGACGGACGGAGCGAACACACGTGGCATCTCGCCGGTCGACGCCGCGAAGCAGGCAGCTGAACGAAGGGTGCGCGTGTACACGATCGGCTTCGGGACGGAGAACCCGACGGCGCTGGTGTGCTCCGCGGCGCAACTCGGCGCAGGCGGCTTCGATGGCGGACCCGGTGGCGGTCCGGGCAACGGCGGCTTCGGGGGCGGCGGGAGGCGCAACTTCTTGATTCGTGACGAGGCCACGCTGAAGGCTGTCGCCGCAGCGACCGGGGGAACCTATTACGCAGCCGAGGATGCGGAGCAGTTGCGCGACGTCTTCGCCAAGCTCCCGAGCGACATCCAGAACCAGCACGAGGAGCACGAGATCAGCGTGTGGTTCGTCCTCGCCGGGGCGCTACTGGTCGTCGGAGCGTTGGGGTTGTCGTTGCGGTGGAACCGGACGTGACAGCCGCACCGCAACCGACAATTACGCGGCTGCTGCCCAGATGACATCGAACGGGACGTCTGCCGAGGCGATCGCGATGATCGCGGTCAGGTCGGCGCGCATGTCATCGGCATCGACCGCGTTCAAGAAGCGGATCTCGTCGAGCCGCTCGGCGATCGCCCAACGGATGGAGAAATCCTCCGTCGCGCAGTACAGATCGAGGAACATGTTGACGCAGTGACCTTGCGACAGCAGGGCCTGGTCACCGATCCAGCACAGTGCGGCTTCGGCAATGTCGATGATCTCTTGGTGATCGGTCATGGTTGGCATTGGAATCTCCTCCTCTCGGGGCAACGTGGGCGTGCGCCGATGTGAGCATCATCCGACCGACCCGCTGAGTCATCGCTGACACGGCGCTGACTTGGCGGGGCCGCAACGGACAGCGTGGCGAAAGCGAACCGTCAGGCCTGGCTCAGGACGTGACCACATACTCCGCCGCATGGCCACAACATTTGCATCTGCTCGTCGCTCCGCCACCCGGGTGGGCCCACGGTTGTTCGTCGTTCGCGAACTCGCCGTGATGTCGGTCCTGTTCGTCTGCTACCGGCAGGTTCGCTACCTCACCCGAAATCACACGAGTGCGGCGACAACCAACGCACACCGTGTCGTCGGTCTCGAGCAGCGCCTCGGCGTGTTCACCGAGAACTGGGTGCAGGACGCTGCGCTGCACAGTCGCGCTGTCATCGGCTTTCTCAATCGGTACTACGTCACGGTCCACTTTCCACTGACGGCGCTCTTCGTCGTTTGGGTGCTCGTACGCCATCGGGCCGTCTTCAGTCAGATTCGCACGTGGCTCTACACCGTCACGGCGGCGGCGTTGGCCATCCATGTCGCATTCCCGCTCGCACCGCCACGGATGCTCTCCGAGCACCACTTCGTCGACACCCTGCAACGGTACGGCCCTCGGATCTACAGCACCGATACGGCACAATCGATCGCCAACCAGTACGCAGCGATGCCGTCATTGCATTTCGGTTGGGCAGTGATCGTCGCCGCCGGCTTCGTGGCCATCCAGCGCAGTCGTGCCAGCCTGCTCGCATTCATTCATCCGTTGGTCACGCTGATCGCGATCGTCGCAACGGCCAATCACTACTGGTTGGATGCGGCCGTCGCGTTTGCCCTGATCGCCGCTCACCGCGTTCGCGGTTCGCCCGATCACCAACTTCCTGTTCGGTCAGGCGACGTCTGATCAGCCGTGGCCGATGCCGTCGACGCGACGACCGGACGTGAGTCGCTGCCTCGAGGTCAGCATCGCATCAGCACCGTCTCAGCCTCAGGACGCATTGTCTGCGTCATGACAACTTCACCTCATCACTACATCGCCGGCGCCGCCGTCGCACTGATCGCTTGCTTCACCCTGTCGGCCTGCGAGGTCGACGCCGAGACGTCGCATTCACCTCGCGACGACGTCGACGCAGGGTGGACATGCTCGGTCGACGACGATGTCGTGCGGGCCAGTGGCACCATCACCAACCATTCCACGAAGGCGTCGTTCTACGTCATCGACACGGAGTTCCGCTTCGACGGCCACGTGGTCGACCACCGCAGCACATCGGTCGACGACGTCGAGCCGGGCGAGACGGCCCGTGTCGAGACCGTGTCATCCGACGTGGTCGACGACGATGTCACCTGTCACGTGATCAGCGTCGACCGCTTCAAGGCCTAGTCGAGTTCTGTCGGAGTGTTTCCGTGCACCCCGTGCGGGCGGCAAACACTCCGATACGAACTCAATCGGTGACGAGGTCGGCGTAGATCATCCAGCGGTTGTTCTCGCCGTCGCAGGTCTGCAGCAGCAGGCGGGACTCACCGAGGCCGCCATGGTCCGGTCGGATGATCGAGTCGAGTGTTGCCGCACCCGTGGCGTTTCCCGAAGCATCGACCACTCTGTCGTTGCGGATGGCCACGTAGGCGCGCCCGACGATTCGATAGGTGGCGGTGTGGGTTCCGTCGGCGACGGTGATCAACGCGCCGTCGGCCAGGTTCGGAACTGCTGCGAACGCTCCCCCATGTGATGACCGGTGCGCAGCGAACCACAACACTCCGGGGCCTCCGGGGTAACTGGCAAGCACCGATGCGATCGCCGGATCGGATATCTGCGTGACTGCGCCGGAGTTCAGCATTTGCTGACCACCCGCGTAGACGGGGCACGAGTAGGAGATGTCCGGAATCGTCATGCTCATCGCGGCTCCGTTGAGATCGCCGCGACACGTGGATTGGTTCACCACACGCAGTGGTCGCGGGAACCACGACAGCCGGCACATCGGCGATGGGTTCGGGTGGATCGAGGCGTACTGCAGGCGACAGGGTGTCGCCTCCGAGCGCTCCGACGACACTGCTCGACTGGATCTCCAGTCTGTGCACGTCGGCGAAGGCTGGTCGAGCGGCACTCCACAACGAGGAGAACACGGTCATGGCGATTGCCGCGAGCACGCCGATCGCGACGAGGCGAGTATGTGCACCGCGAGGCGCGGGGCGAGACGAGAGCTGACATTGCTGGCGAATCCCTTTCCGGTACCGCCGCTCGACGAATGTCGATGTCGTGATACCGAGGGGTGGGTTCGCGATAGCTACTCGCCGGACAAGCGACCAGATGAGTCCGACGGATCAGAGCTTCCCTCTCGACGTTCAAGGTACGTCGCTGCCGGCGACGGCCGTGGCATTTCGCTTCCGAATGATCCGAATGGCTCACTCGAAAGATTTTCGAAGAAATCACTAAAGGTCTCGCCGGACCTGCCGATAACAAGCCAAGCAGAACGCGAAACCGTTGATATGTATGGCTCACCGGTCATTCGGGGTACATACAGGCATGACATCACGTGGCCCAATCCAATCGACGGGCTCGCGTACGCGCCTCGCCTGCCGGCTCGCAATACCCGTACTGATCGCCGGCGCAGCGGTCCTCGTCACGGGCCAATCGGCTAGTGCCTCGATCGTGCCGACAGTTCCTCTGGCGACTGCGGCGAACTACTCGGTGCTGGGCGGGCAAACCGTCACCAACACCGGCCCCAGCATCCTCGACAAGAGCGTCGGGTTGGCGCCTGGCTCTGCCGTGGTTGGCTTCCCGCCGGGCACGGTGCTGGCCCCCGGAACGATCCAGGCAGCAAATGCTGTCGCCCTGCAGGCCGAGAGCGACCTGACGACCGCCTATCTCGATGCCGCCGGTCGGCCAGTCGAGTTCACGACCGTCGCCGATCTCACCTCGGGGACCGCCTTGGCACCGGGCGTGTACGCGAATGCATCCAAAGGGCCGCTGTTGCTGTCCGGAGCGATGACATTGGACGGCCAGAACAACCCCAACGCCGTCTTCATCTTCCAGACAGATTCCACGTTGACCACCGGCTCGGGCAGCGTGGTCAACTTGATCAACGGGGCGTCGGAATGCAACATCTTCTGGCAGATCGGTAGCTCTGCAACCATCGGGACCGGTTCGGCATTCGTCGGCAACATCTTGGCGCTGACATCGATCGCCGTGCAGACGGGCGCAACCGTGCAGGGCCGAGCGCTTGCCCGCAACGGTGAGGTCACGCTGGACACCAACGTGTTCACCTCCACCAACTGCGCACTGTCGCCGGAGGGAGCACCCGCGGCGACGACCACCACGGTCGCTGCAGCACCGGTCGACACCGTGCCCGTGCTGCCGGCGGCCACCGTTGCAACGGTTCCGGCCTTCGTCGACACCGACATCACGTTGCCGAGGACCGGCAGCAAGAACGTCGCACCGGCATCCGCAATCGGTGGCTTTGCCCTGGTCCTGGGCGCTGGAGCGATCGTGCTGGCCCGCCGCCGTCGCCCGGCAGCCTGATTCGGCGGTCACGTCAGCGGTGACCCTCGGGTGGAGGGTCACCGCCGGCGTGAGTTGTCTGTATCAGACTAGGTAGGTACACACTCTCTTCGCCCGAGGAGGATCCGTGAGCACCGAACCTGCGTGGCCTGCCGACATCCATCTCACGGAGGCGCCGCGCCGCAGAGTCAGCGGACTTCTGCGGTGGTTGTGGATCCCGGCCGATCACAGCGTTGGTCCCCCGCAACCGGAGCTGTTCCAGCATGCCCGCGCCGAAGGCGACCCGCAGCGCGTCGGGATCTGCTGCTCGGGTGGGGGCCTGCGTTCGGCTGCGTTCTCGTTCGGGGCGCTCGACGAACTGTGGCGAGCCGGCATCGTCGAGAAGGCCGACTACCTCGCCGGCGTCTCGGGCGGCTCGTACGCCGTCACTGCGGCCACGATCGTGCGTGCTCAGTCGCCGGATGCCGAGTGGTCGAAGGACCAGCCCGGACCATATGGGCTCGGCTCACCCGAACTCGATTACATGCGCAATCGCACCGACTACCTCGCGCCCGGGTTGATGGGGCGATGGAACATGTTCCTGCGCCTGATCCTGGGCATCGTCTTCAACCTGGCCGTCGTGCTCGGCACTTTTCGTACGTCGTCGGCCGCGCCGGCGGTCGCTTCTACCGATGGGCACTTCCCGAGCTGGGAAGTTGCACCGGCAAGGAGTGCGACGGCTCGCTCACTTTCCACACCTGGAGCGGCGTCCTGATCTACGTGCTGCTCGGCGCTGGGTGTGCTGGCCGGCGTCCTCGACCTGATGTTCCGGCCGGCAGCAGAATGGTGGTGGCGAAGGCTGGTGCGTTGGTGCGGCACGTTCATCTTCGCCGCCATCATCGCCGCGGTCGTCCTGCGCCTCATTCCGCAACTGATGTGGTGGGCGCGCACCAGCCGATTCGGCCGGCCCGAAGGAACCACCCAGGCCGCACGAGCCGCAGGCTCGGTGGCTACGGCAGTCGCCTCGCTCGCATTGTCGTTCGGCCACCTCCTGTTCCGATCCGGGTCCGGTGGCACCAACAACCTGCCGAAGCGGCTCGCCAAGATTCCGCACCGGCTACGAACCCTGCTGCAGAAGGTGTTGATCGGCCTCGTCGTGCCGCTGTCGCTGTTCGTCTTCTTCCTCATCGCGATCGATTCCGGTACTCGTCCCTGGACGACGACCGCAACGTGGTGGTGGATCGGTGTGCTCGTCGCAGTGCTGGCGATCTTCGCGTTCGGCAACCCGATCGCCTGGTCGGCGCAGCCGTTCTACAAACGTCGGTTGCGCACAGTCTTCGCGCTCAGGCGAGAGGTCAAAGATGGTGAGGTGACGGTGGGACCCGTACCCAGCGATCAGGAACCGGCCATGTCAGAGCTGCGTCCGAAGAACTGGCCGCAGTTGCTGATCTGCGCAGCAGCCAATGTGTCGGACCATGGCTACACACCTCCCGGCCTCGGTGTCACGAGCTTCGTGTTCTCGCCGGATCGAGTGGGTGGACCACTTGTCGGTTCCATCCCGACGAGCCAGTACGAGCAACGGTTGACTCGCATCCGCCCGTTCCAGAAGTTGTGGAACAAGCTCAACAAGAACGACCCGTCGACTGGTCGGCTCCGCGATGTCAGCCCTCTGTCCGCGGTTTCGATTTCGGGTGCCGCAGTGTCGCCGTCGATGGGTCGGATGAACAAACCCGCCTACCGGATGCTGATCGCGATGTTGAACCTGCGCCTCGGCGTCTGGCTGGCCAACCCGCGATTGGTCAACGGTCTCGCCGACGTCGACGGCAAGCCGCCGACGTACAAGCCGCTGGTACGCCCGACGTACCTGTTACGCGAGATCCTCGGCCAGAACAACCTCCGCCGCAATTTCGTCTACGTCTCCGATGGTGGCCACTACGAGAACCTCGGACTCGTCGAGTTGTTGCGCCGGGGATGCACCACCATCTACGCGATCGACGCCTCGGGCGACACGCCGGGCAGCATTCGCACGCTCGGCCAGGCGGCCGCACTGGCACGGGGCGAGCTCGGTGTCGAGTTCGACGACATCGACCCCGACGCATTCTCGGTGAAGGACGCCGCCGACCCTGGGATCGTGGTCAGCGATCACGCAATCCTCCACTTCACCTATCCGGACGGCGGCGGCGACGGAACCGTGATCTACATCAAGAAGGCGTTGATGAAGGACCACGCAACGCCGGCCGACCTGATCTCCTACCAGCAGGCCAGACCGCTGTTCCCCTACGACTCGACCGGCGACCAGTTCTACGACGTCGAGCAGTTCGAGGCATATCGGGCTCTCGGTGCGTCCGTCACTCGGCGAGCGCTCGCTGCACCGCCCGAAGCTCGATCCGGCATCGCTCGCTGACGACCGATATCGTCGCCGCAGATCGGCACTTTGCCACGCACGATGGGACCCCCGCCAGTGACTGACACGCAGGCACGACCCAGCCACCTCGGGTGGCACTCCTCCGTTCCGCCCAACGGCTTCGCAAACCGGGCGGTGACGCAGACGACCAACAGCAATCCGCTGGGCTTGGAGACGCCTCCGGCAGACGACATCGAGACGACGCCGGAGCACTACAACCTGATCGGTGGAGATCCCGCGTGCGCCGGATGGACCCGGTCGTACGACGATCCCAACGTCGTGCAGCTTCGCGAGAAGTTGCAGCGGCACAACGGGATCAATGGCCTCGAAGTACTCGATCCGAGCGAGGTCGAGCGAGCAGCCGAGCTGTTCCACCGCGACGGGTTCGTGGTGGTCCGCGATCTCCTCGGACCCGAGCAACTGGCGCGCCTGAAAGCGGCCACCGAACGTGCGCTCGACGCAGATGCTGGCAGTCGATCCGACGTGTGCGGCCGGTGGCGGCGCAGGCGGCCTCCCGCATCGATTCTCGTTCGGCAGCAGCTCGGCGTCGCGGCACATGCTGCACGAGGACGAGTGGGTCGACCTGGTCGACATGCCGACGACGACACCGATCCTCCACGCCATCTTCGGCTCGCCCAACTACATCCTGATCGGCGCCGGCGGCGACGTGGCCATGCCTGGCGCGATCGAGTATCAGGGCCTGCACTCCGACAACGTGTGGACAGAGCCGCACGACCCGACGGGCAGGGTGTCGACGCGGGAGATGCCGGTGCCGGCAGTCACGATCAACTTCCCGATGGTCGATCTCACACCGGAGAACGGACCGACACGACAGATCCCGGGCACACAGAACTCGCGAGCACCGATCCCGAACCTGGCCGACGAGCCGGAGTGGATGAAGCTCAGCACCGTCTGCCCTGCGCCGGCCGGCTCGGGCATCTTCCGCGACCTGCGTTGCTGGCATGGCGGCACACCGAACCTGTCGCGCGAGGTTCGAGCCGCTCCCAACGTCGAGTACTTCGCGCCGTGGTTCCGCAGCGAGGCGGTCATCCGCTCGATGCCGTACGAGCAGTGGAAGCGACTCTCGCCCCACGGCCAACGCATCTCCCGCTACGTGATGTGCGGCCAGGGCGAGAAAGTGATCGGTGCCGGGTACATCCACCCGCGGTCCAAGATGCGCGAGGCGTTCAAGGAGGACCAGCTCCGCGAACTCGGGCCCGAGGCCGCCGAGGAGTACCTCCGCCGACTGTAGAAGGATGTGACGACATGCTGACCGAACCCAAGATCGATGCGATCGAGACGTTGGAGCAACTCAATTCCAACGGCCATGTGGTGATCCCCAATCTCATCGACAAGGCCACCGTGGCAGACCTTCGCGATCGCGTCGAACGCATCCTCGCCTACGAACGAGAACATCCCGTCGACCCGGGCTCGAGTTCGGTTTCGGTAGACCAAGCAGAGGACGTCGACTTCGATCTGTGGAAGAGCGGCGACGACGAGATCGAGCGTATGAAGAATCGCATTCGCCGCCGGCAGGCCGACGAGTTCGACACGCCATGGCCGGTCGGCGCCAACGACGTCTGCATCAGCTTCATCCACATCCCGTCGCTGTTCGACGGCGATCGATCGCAGCGCATCTTCAACCTCATCAACAAAGACGTTGCATTCGCACCGCTGGTCGAGAATCCGACCGTGCTGGCCATGATGGACGAGGCGTTGGGCCGCGATTCGATCGTGCTCGACATGAGTGTGAATCACATCGGCCCGCACACCAACAGCGCCGGCTGGCACGTCGACTCACCGCTCACCCAGATCGCCGAGCCGCTGCCCAACTTCACCCTGGGCATCCAGACCGCGTGGATGCTCGACGACTTCACCGTCGACAACGGGGCAACGCATGTGGTCACCGGCAGCAACCACACCCAGCGCAAGCCACCGTCGGGCCGCGCGGCCCTGGAGAACGAGACCGTCCTCGAGGGTCCGGCAGGTTCGATTGCGATGTGGCTGTCGCAGACATGGCACCGTCACGGCGCGAACGTCACGGATGGCGTTCGCAACGGCGTGATCGTGCAATACGGCCGCTCGTGGGTGAAGCCGTTCGTCGACCTGCGCACGCCGATGGACGCGCAGCAAGCCGCAGCGTTCTCGCCGCGGCTTCGCTACATGTTGGGTTGCAACGCCAGCGCACCCGTTCGCGGCTAGGTCGACGACGAGTGCTCTGACCACGGACTGTGAGTGATCGCCGGCTGAACGAAAGGATCTCCTCGGCATCGTCCATCTGCGCGTTCGGATCTGGTTGCCGCGGTTTTCGGTGACCTGCGACTGTGAACGAAGATTGGCATCCAGATCGGTAGAGCACGCGTGTCGACCGCTGTGCCGTGAGTCCGAGGGCACGTGCGTGGGCCAGACCCGACACACAGCACACGCTTTGGGCCAGAGCCGGGACGCGAGCGTGGACAGACCTGGTGTGTGTCGGATCTGGCCGTGTTGGCGATATCGGACACACACCGATCCGAGCGGTGCGTCCACTCAGTCGATCTGGTTGCCACTACCGGGTCACAGACGCAGGTCCGCGAAATCCTTGGCAACCAGATCCTCGACCCTGCGGACAGGGCAAACGATGCCGGTCACGGCACTAGATCCTGACGTAGTCGAGTTCGAGGAAGCCGGCGACGTTGGGCAACCACACCTCGTTCACGAACGCGAGATGGTCGGGGTGGTTGGTGTAACCGTCGTACGCCGATTGATCGTCGAACCACATCGACAAGCCATGAGTGAAGTCGCTCTTCGCCCCCACCTGGCGCAGCACCTCGAAGTCCTTCACCCCGGCGATCTCTGCAAGCCCACGGGCAGCAGTGAAGAAGTGGTCGGTGTCTGCGCCGTCATTCAGTCGCAACACCACGGTGTGTTGAATCTTCATTGCAGCCGAGTCACTGGCGCATCGAGGCCCACGGCTCTTCGGTCGATGCGTCAACCGCCTCATACCCTGCGATTCCATGACTCGGGCCGAGCACCACCAACAGCCGAGCCGGCTCCGCCGCGTCGGGCGCGACGAAGGTTGCGTGCACGGTATCCATCGGAATGAACGCGACATCACCAGCGGTCAGTTGCCTCTGCTCCTCGCGGATCCACTGCTCGACCGTGCCGCTGCGAAGCAGGATCACCTCCTCCTGGTTCGGGTGCCGATGAAAATTGTGTCCCTGGCCAGGTTGGATCTTGACATCGAGCACGCACAGCTTCGAGCCTTCGGGAACGTTGGCGGGTCGAACGACCCAACCGAGTGCACCCCAGTCCAGTTCTTCCCACTCGACATCTTCGACACAGACGAAACACATGACTTCTTCTCCTTCAGTTGGCAGTCGTAAACGGACTTCTCACATGGACACACGTCGGGTCCGGCTGCTCGCCGGCGAGGATCGCGACGGTCGCCGCGGCCGGCCCAATGCAGATCTCCCGGAACGTCACGTCGGTCAGGCCGGCGACGTGCGGGGTGATGACGACGCGGTCGGCGACCTTCGCCAGATCGTCGTCGATCGGGGGTTCGGGGTCCCAGACATCCGTGCCGTAACCACCGATGGCGCCACTCGAGAGCGCTGCCAGTAGCGCACGGTGGTCGACGGTTTGAGCACGGGACGTGTTGATCAGCAGCACTCCGGGCTTCATCCGAGCGAACTGAGCGGGACCGAGCAGACCGTGCGTCTCGGGCGTCAATGCGAGGCAGATCTGGATGACATCGGACGTCTCCAGCAGGTCGTCCAACTCCAGCAGTTCGAGGTTCGGATCCCGCGATGTTCGACTCCAATAGACCACGTTCATGTCGAGCGCTGTTCCCAGTCCGGCGAGGCGGCGGCCGATGGCCCCGAGGCCGACGATTCCCAAGCGCTTGCCACGAAGTTCGAATCCCTCGTATCCCTCGCGGACATCCCACGCGCCATGCTTGACGGAACGGTCGAGCATGACGACCCGCCTGGCGAGGGCCAACATCAGCAGGAGCCCGTGTTCGCTGACCGCATGTGTCGTGCGGCCGGGGGCATGAACGACGGCAATGCCCGTTGACTCGGCGGCGTCGACGTCGATGTTGTCCAGGCCTGCTCCGCAGCGGCCGACGACTTGGAGGTTGGGCAGGAGACCGCACATCTCTGCTGTGATCCGTCCCCGACCCCGAGTCAGGACCGCGCGGACTTCATCGTGTGGCACATCGTCGTCGATCGCAGTCGGTACCGCCATCAGACGAACAACGTCGGCGCGCTCCAGCAGCGCGAGCGCCTCGGGGTGCACGGTCTCGAGCAGCACGATCACGTTCGTTCGATGAACTCCGGCTCGAAGATTGCCTCGTCGAATATCGCCGGATCGACGTATTGATCGGCCTCACACGACAACTCGATGAGGTTGCCGGCCGGGTCGCGGACGAACATCTGCATCACACCACTCGGTAGCCGACGGATCTTGCCCCACGTCTTGGTCTCGATCGCGCCAAGGGCCTTCATCCTCCAGAACGTGTCGGTGAAGTCGTCGACCCTGAGGCAGAAGTGGGACCGCTCCGGTGTGACGTCTGGCAGTTCATTGACGTGAATCTGTTGCATGTCGTTGATCTCGAAGAACTGGGCGGGGAAGCCCATCTCTGGCGTGGAAACGGCTTCGAGACCCAACGCCGTTCCGTAGAACTCGACCGCGCGGCTGAGATTGTCGACCATCAAGTTGATGTGATGAATGCGGTTTCCGGTGCTCATTGTGCTCCTCTACGTTTGGTGTGCTCGGCGATGAAATCCGGCCGCGGAGTCACACCGAGACCCGGGCGGGATGGTGCGAGGACGCGTCCGTGTTTCACTTCGATCGTTTCCTCGACGAGTTCGTGCAGGAAGGGATTGGCGCCGAGCGAATACTCGATCACCGTTGCCGCCGGGCTCGCGAACGCCAGGCTCATGCCAGCGCTGAACGACAGCGCCGAACCCCAGCAATGGGGGGCGAGCTCCAGTTGATATGCCTCGGCCAATGCCGCGATCCGACGCGCCTCCGTCGGACCACCGCAGATCGCAAGATCGGGCTGCAGCACGTCGACCGCGTCGATCTCGATCAGGTCACGGAAGTCGAATCGAGTGAACTCGCTCTCGCCCGCCGCAATCGCGATCGTGGTCGAGGCTCGAACCGCCGCCGCACCGCGACGGTCGTCGGCACTGACCGGTTCTTCGAACCATCTCACGTCGAACTGCTCGACACCCGCGGCGAAACGCTTGGCCTCGGACGGTTTGAACGTGCCGTGCGCGTCGACCATCAGTCCGACGCCCGGGCCGAGCGCGGAGCGTGCCGCGCGCGACGCGGTCGATGCTCGTGTCGACGTCGCCGTCCATCACCCCGACGCGCATCTTGACCGCGGAGAATCCACGTTCGACATAGCCCTTCAGCTCGGCTCCGATTCCGGCGGCACCCGCCCAGCCACCACTCGCGTACAACGGCATGTCGGCTCTGCACGCGCCGCCCCACAGGTCGACGACGGGTACGCCGAGCGACTTGCCGAGCAGATCCCACAATGCCATGTCGACACCGCTGATCGCCGCGACGCTGAGCCCTCGCCTGCCGAGCACCGGAAAGGTCCGCCCACGACTGAGGGCGTAGTGCCCGCGTGTGCCGCTGTACATCTCCTCCCACAGCTGCGTGATGCGGCGTGCGTCGTGCCCGACGAGCTGTGGCCCGAGCTCGTCGGTGATGCACGACACCAGTGCCGCGCAGCTGCCTGCGCTGCCCACGGCCGCCTTGGATTCACCCCACCCGACGAGACCGCTCGCCGACCTCGATGCGCACGAGGGCCATGTCGAAGCTGGTGATGCGACCGAAGTCGGAGACGTGTTGTCGTTCCGTCGGTATGGGAACCGACAACCAACAGGCGTCGACGCTTCGGATGATCATTGTCAGCGGGTCATTGAATGAGCGGCAGAATCGTCGTTGCGCACTTCTCGACGAGCATGCCGTAGAACTCCTCCGACAGCAGGCTGCTTCCGTGGTCGATGATGAACTGCAGCTCCTCTGGGCTGATGTTGACCGGGGCGGTCTCGACCGCATCGGGATACTTGTTCGCAGGCGTCCGGTCGACTGGGGCGACGAACTCGACGGTGAGTGCGCCGTCGTAGTTGATGTCCCGCAATGTCGCCGACGATCGCCGGCCAATCGAGTGAGCCCATTCCACATGCCATCCGGTTGTTGTCGGCGAGGTGGAAGTCGTTGAGCCGCGGACCGATGGTCGCGGATCGTCTCGAGTAGATCGACTTCCTCGATGTTCATGTGGAAGCAGTCGAGGCAGACGCCGACGTCGGGCGCCACGGCATCGGCCAGCGCCAAGCGCCTGCTCGCCTCGGTGTGATGAAGTGGGTCTCGAAGCGGTTGAGCGGCTCGATGGCCATCACGACGCCCGCCTTGTTGGCGTGTTCGTGGATCTCCTTCAGGCTCTCGACGGCCCACGTCCATTCCTCCTCGGGTGTGCCGTCGGGGACGATCTTGCCGACAGTGCTCGGCACGATCGTGATCTCCGTGCCCTCGAGCTCCTTGACCATGGTGACGACGCTCTTCATGTAGTCGACACGACGCAGCACGTTGCTTCTCGTCCTTGGCGCACAGATTGCGCTCGGCCGAGGGTCAACGTGACCGCCCCCCAGCACTTCAGCCCATAGGACTCCAGCAGCGCACGAACGTCTTTGGTGTCGTACTGGTCGGGCTCACCTTTGATCTCGATGCTCCTGTAGCCGAAGCGGGCCAGCCGGGCAACGGTCACCTCGATCGGTTCGGATCGCATCCAGTTGTGCATGGACATGTGCATGTCGTTCATTCCCCTCGGTCTCGGTTTGGTGCACTCAAAACGTGACCGCCTTGAATGCTTCGGTCTGCGATTTCAACGCCTGCTCGGTCGGCAGTCGCTCCATGCTGGACGCGCCATAGAAACCGTTGATGTCTCGTGCTCGCTGCAACACGTAGGCCGAATCCTCCGGAGTAGCGATCGGGCCGCCGTGGCACAGCACGATCACGTCCGGACGAACACTGCGAGCAGCAGCCGCGCACCTGTCGATCAGCACCGACGCAGTCGTCGAGCGTGACAGCCGTCTCCGCACCGATGCTCCCGCCGGTGGTGAGGCCCATGTGGCACACGATGATGTCGGCGCCGGCCTCGGTCATCGCCACCGCACTCGTCCTCGTCGAACACATACGGCGTGGTCAGCAAGTCGAGGTCGCGGGCGACGGCGATCATGTCGACCTCGAGGTTGTAGCCCATGCCGGTCTCTTCCAGGTTCTGCCGGAACACCCCGTCGATCAGTCCGACTGTCGGGAAGTTCTGCACACCGGCGAAGCCGAGCCGCTTCAGCTCCGGTAGGAAGACCTCCGGCATGTAGAACGGATCGGTGCCGTTGACGCCGGCGAGCACCGGCGTGTGCTTCACCACAGGCAACACTTCGCGGGCCATGTCGACCACGATCTCGTTGGCGTTGCCGTACGCCAGGAGACCGGCGAGCGAGCCCCGACCGGCCATGCGGTATCGACCGGAGTTGTAGATCACGATCAGATCGATACCTCCGGCCTCCTCCCACTTGGCCGACAACCCGGTACCGGCGCCTCCGCCGACGATCGGCACGCGCCGGTCGATCATGTCGCGGAATCGGGCGAGGCATTCGGTGCGTGACGGGGCTGTCACGATGCCCTCCCACTGATCTCGTTGAATGCAGCGAGCGCGGCAGCCCCGAACTTCGGATGGTTGATCGGGTGTGGAACGCGGCTCGACCTGCCGGTCGGCGGTCGGATCGACCTCGGCCTCGATCGTGGCGAACAGCGCCTCGTCGGCGGCTGGATCGAAGAAGGCCTGCCCGGAGGCATCGAGCACCGAGACACCGCCTTCGGGCAGCAGGAAACGAACCGGCCCCTCGCACTCGTTCAACTTCGAGGCGATGAACGCGCCGAACTGCTTGTTCTCGTCCACCGTCGTGCGCATCAACGTCACCTGCGGGTTGTGCACGTAGAGCAGACGGTCGGCGAACTGGGCGGGCACCGACTCGATCGATCCGAAGTTGACCATGTCGAGCGCACCGCACGAGCCGACGTAGGGAACACGGGTGCGCGGCGATCGCACCGAACCGGTCCTGGCCGGCAGGGGAAGACGCCGCCGACGAGGTAGTCGGCGACCTCGGTGGTGGTCATGTCGAGCACCGCAGTGACCATTCCGGAGTCGACCAACTTCTCCATCGACTGACCACCGGTCCCGGTCGCGTGGAACACGAGCGGGTCGTACTCGCCCTTCGAGCGCGTCGACCAGTTGGGTGACGAGCGGCGTGGTCACACCGAACATCGTCAGGCCGATCGCCGGCAGGTCCGACGGCACTCGTCGGCAACTGGGTTCTTCACCATTCCGGCGATGGCGTTGGCAGCGTTGCCGAGGACCTGACGCGAGATTCGGTTCAGGCCGGCGACATCGGTGACGGAGTACATCATTGCGATGTCGGCAGGGCCGACGTACGGCGCGACGTTGCCGGATGCGACCGTCGACACCATCACCTTCGGCCGCCCGACGGGCAGAGCGCGCATTCCCGGCGTGATGAGCGCCGTGCCGCCGGACCCACCGATGCCGATGATGCCGCCGATCGACGCTTCGTTGGCCCGGACGTACGCCTCGAAAGCCACCGCCATCGCACCGACCGCCTCGCCCCGATCGGTCGAGACCACGGCGCCCGCGCCGTCGGGGTGATGGCCGGCCACCTCGGCGGCCTTGACGTCGGCACTCGACTGGTGCTCGGTGGTGTCCGACATCGACGAGCACCGCGACCACCCCGGTCGCCTCGACGACGTCGCGGACGTAGGCCAACTCCTCGCGCTTCGTGTCGAGCGTTCCGACGACATAGACGGCCTTCATCATCAGCTCCGGTATGCCTCTCGGCCGACGCCCTGCACCGGAATGCCCTGCGCGGCGAGCACCTCGGCCTGCAGCGCGTACATCGATGCCGCGGCCCGGTCGATGTGGCGGGTGAATGCCATCGAGGCGGCCAGGATCGGCTGCAGCAGCGCCTTGTCCTGCACGCGTGCGGCGCCGTATTCGTGCTCGACGATCAGCGGCGTCGTGAGCGGGTCGAAGTCGAGCAATTCGCGGGCTGCGAGTTGGTGGTCGAGCCAGTCGACGGTGCGGTTCTGCAGGTAGGCGAGCGGATCGTGGCGGGCCGTGCCGGGCAGCTCGTGTTCGCACAGCACGGTCTGCTTCTTCCACGCGTTGGCGAGATCGGCGGGGTTCGACGAGATCTCGCCGTCGACCCAGTCGCCGCGCTGCACGGTCTGGCCGCCGTAGCCCCAGCCGGCGACACCCTCGGAGTCGATCACCTGGCCCTTGACGTGCATGCCGGCGATCAGGAAGCCGTAGCCCGGCGTCCTTGAGGTACTGGAAGATCGAGCGGGTGTCCTGACCCATCAGGATCGCGTGCGACGGGTCGTAGTGGATGCGGAACTGATCGCCGACGCCGTTGCGCTCGCGATCTGGTGCAGCGCGATCCACATTCCCGGCGCGTAGGCGATGTTGTTGTGGAAGTTGTCGCCGGCGGTCCAGCCCGGCATCGGGCACTGCTCGACCCGGTACTGCAGGCCGCGGGCCTTGGCCGCCTTGAGCAGCGGCACGAAGCTCTCCTCGAAGTCGATCAGGTTCTGGTCCATCGACTTGGACTGGTCGCGACCCGACGAACCCGGTCACCGCCGGCACGCCGAGCAGCGACGGCGGCGTCCATGACCGCGAGCATGAACTCGTGCTTCTTGCGGCGGATCGCCGGGTCCTCGTGCAGCATGTCGTCGAAGTAGCCGATGTCGGCGATCGCGACGCCGGTGGCGTCGATCGGCCGCTCGAACACGCTTGGCCCGCACGTCGTCGAACGGCTCGCGCAGGTCGAGCGTGTTGGCGACCGGGTCGAGCATCGCCTCGGCCGGGACGTCGGCGAGCGACGGATGCAACGCGGCGGACAGCTCGATGCAGTCGGCGTCGAGAGTCGACGGCGAACTCCAGCCACTCCTCGATCGCCAGATCGGGATCGGGGTCGCGCCGCTCGCGCGGCGTGAGCTCCTGCAGCGCGGCGGTGAGCACGCCGACCGGCATGAACTTCGGTTCGAATGGCTTGATCTCAGACATGGTCAGATCCTCTTCTTGTCAGATCGTCGGTCAGATGCGCGACCGGGGGCCCGCTTGCGGGCCGACTCGATCGCCGCGTGGAGCACGCGCTGGGTGACCAGCGCATCGGCGAAGTCGGGCAAGCGGGACCACCGGGGCTCCGCCACCGATCATCGTGCAGGATGTCGGCTGGCCTGGTTGACGAACGCGTGCTCGTAGCCGAGCCCGTGGCTGTCGGGCCACCAGGCATCGACGTAGGGATGCCCGTCGCCGCCGCGGGTGACGTCGATCGTCGTCCACCCCTGCACCGCGGCATCGTCGCCCAGCGTCGTAGAACCCCAACTCGTTCATTCGCTCGAAGTTGAACCGCAGCGCTCCGCGATCACCGTGGATCTCGAAGCGGTTGGCGTTGTGGTAGCCGGTCGCCAGCCGCGTCGCCTCGAAGCTGGCGACTCCCCCACCGCTCAGCCGCGCCGAGGAACAGCACCGCGTCGTCGACGGTGCTCGCTGCCTGTGCCGCCACTGGTGCTGCGCACCGGCACCGGCGATCTCGCCACCGGTCCCGCCCTCGAGGACGGCGCGCTCCTCGATGAAGGTGTGCTCGATCGCACCCTCGACGGTGACGATCTCCTCACCCGTGACGAACCGGACGGAGTCGATGATGTGGGCGTTGAGATCGCCGTGCGCACCGGATCCGGCGATGTCGCCCTGGAACCGCCACAGCAAGCGGCGTGTCCGGGCCGCCCCAGCTCTGCAGGTAGCGACGCACGCACGTGATAGATCCGGCCGATCGCTCCCAGCGGCAACCAGTCGATGGGCCAGCGCGACAGCCGGCACCCGCCGATAGTTGAACCAGACCGAGTCGTGCCCCGGCGCAGCCGCCGCGGCGGCAGCCATCGCCTCGCGCGTCGGCGAGTGTTCCGGCGAGCGGCTTCTCGCAGGCGACGTGCTTGCCGGCCTCGAGCGCGGCGATCGCCTGCTCGGCATGGACGTTGTTGGGTGTGCCGATGTCGACCAGCCCGATGTCGTCGGACGGTGACAGCTGCCACGCCAGTCGGTCGGTCGAGTGCTGCCAACCCCAGCGTTCGGCGAACTCGCTGCAGCTCCGCGGCGTTGCGGCCGACGACGGTGTGCATCGTCGGAGTCGGATCGACGGCGAAGAACTTGGCCACGTTGAGCCAGGCGTTCGAGTGGGCGCGGCCCATGAACTTCGAGCCCAGCAGCGCGATGTTGATGTTGCCAGTCACGTCATCTCCTTGTTGAGCTTGCCGACACCCTCGACGCCGAGGTAACGCTGTTGCAGCTCGGGGTCGGCGATCAATTCGGCTGCGGTGGTCTCGGCCTGGATCCGGCCTGACACCATGACCAGTTGCCGTTCGGCCATCCGGACCGCGGCACGAAGATTCTGTTCGACGACGAGCACGGCGACGCCCTCAGCAACGAGCCGGTGGACGACATCGATCAGCGTGTCGACGATGGTCGGAGCAAGCCCCTCGGATGGCTCGTCCATGATCACCAGCGAGCCGTTCAGCAACAGCGCGCGACCGACGGCGAGCATCTGCTGCTCGCCTCCCGACAGCTGCCGCCGCCATTGCGGCGCCGTTCGGCGAGCCGCGGGAACAGCTCGTAGACCGCCTTCGGTCGTCCATCGCTTGCCCCGCGTGCCCTTGCGCGAGCATCGTCAGGTGCTCGTCGACGGTCAGCGACGGGAACAGCCGCCGACCCTGCGGCACGTACGACGACGCCGTGCTTGGCGATCTTCTCCGGGACCTGATCCTCGACTCGCTCGCCGTTGAAGACGACTTCACCGGCCGTCGGCCTGACCAGGCCCATGAGCGTGTTGCACAGCGTGGTCTTGCCCATGCCGTTGCGACCGATCATGGCGACCGCCTCGACGCCCATCGAGAACGACACACCGTCGAGGACCCTTGACGCGCCGTACCCGGCGCACAGATCACGAACCTCGGAGAAGACGGTCGTCGCTCATTCGATGCTTCCGCCCGAGATAGACGTCGTGAACGATCGCGCTGCTACGGATCTCGTCGGGCGTCCCGCTGCGATCGACAGACCGTCGGCCATCACCACGACTCGATCGGCCACCCGCAGGGCGACATCCATGTCGTGCTCGATGAGCAGCAAGGTCACGTCCTGCGGGCAGTGATTCGCAGCAGTTCGATCAGTCGTTCGCGTTCGCCGCGGGACAGGCCGGAAGCAGGCTCGTCGAGCATCATCAGCTCGGGCTCGGTCACCATCGCCATGCCGACCTCGAGTTGGCGTTGCTGGCCGTGGGAGAGGTCGCCGACCCACGAGCCGATGTGATCGCCGAGCCACACCGTCTCGGCTGCGGCGCGTGCCTGTCTCGCGCAACTCGCTCGTCGGCGAATGTGCGCCGCAACGATCGATGCCGCCCTCGCTTGCCGATCTGGGCCAGATACAGGTTGTCCTCGACGGTGAGACCGCGCGAACAGCCGGGTCCGCTGGTACGTGCGGGCGACGCCGAGGCTCGGCCGCCGCCGCGAGGGCAGCGATGTGCAGTCGACGCCCTTGATCAAGACACGGCCAGCCGTCGGCCTGATGTCGCCGGCGACCACATTGAACAAGCGTGGTCTTGCCGGCACCGTTCGGGCCGAGCACAGCCAACCGCTCGCCTCGGGCGACATCGAGATCGATGCCGCCCAAGGCGAGGAGACCACCGAACGCGACCGACACCGAGCTCAGCTCGAGCAGCGTCGTCGTGAGTTCGGTGATGCGGGTGCGATGGTATCTCACGGTCTGGATGACTTGTGCTCCGGTCAGCCCTGCGGCACGCCATCGACGACGGGGATCGCGTTGCCGACCCACGGCAGATCACGCACCTCGCAACCCGGGGCGTCACGCCCGGGCGGCGGCGTGTCGGTGCTGAACGTGCCACCGAATGTCTGATCGACACCCTGGATGAGGGCAACGGTCTTGGAGACGACCTCATCGCCGTCGAGGACCAGCTGTTGCACCGTAGGTGTCGATGATGCCCTGGCGGTTCTCGTCGAGCGTCACGGTGCCGTACGGCACTTCCAGCGTCATGTTCGAAAGCGCCTCGTGCAGTGCCGCGTGGTTGTCGGACAGATCTCCGTCGACCGCATTGAGCGCCTGGATCAGCGCCATGCCGGCGACGTAGTAGCCGTAGGCGAACCCGAAGCCAAGCGCGGTCGATGGGCGGACCGGGCTCGTTGCCGGTCAGCGCACCGGCAAGGGTGTCCCACGCTGCATCGGCACTGGCGAGGTAGGCCGTGATCTCAGGTGTCTTCACGTCGCCTGGAAGGATGGCGAAGCCACCGACGTACGCGCCGGCGATGTCCGGTCCGAGCGCCGACGCCAGCGCCGGGCTGAAGAACAGGTTGCCGGCGTGCTGGGCGCCCGTCAGGTCGCCCTTGGCGTTGACGAACGCCTCGAGCGACGCCTGGGTGCCGGTACCACCGACGACCCAGAAGTAGCCGTCGACCTCGTCGGGATCGGGCAACTGCGCGATGAACGACGAGTAGTCGGTCGTGTTCGAGCGGCGGGAACACCCGCTGCACGACGTCGCCGCCGACGGCGCAGAAGTCGGCGATGAAGCCCGCCGCCGACGTCCAGCCGAAGCTGTAGTCGTCGGCGATGACCGCGGCGGTGTCCCAGCCGGCCGTCGTTGTGCAAGATGTCGCCCAGACCGGCGTTCCACTGTGCACCGTCGCCGTGGAAGCGGAAGAAGTTCGGAGCCTGCACCTGCAGGGTCGCCTCCTGCGCGCCGGAGATGCCGTTGATGAAGGTCACCTCGGGATGGTCCTTGGCATAGTTGGCGATCGCGATGCCTTCGTCGCCCGAGAGCGGCCCGATAACGACGTTGGCGCCGTCCTGCTCGACGATCTTGCGGATCTCCTGGATGACCCGGTCGGCGGTGTCGTCGCCGCAACCGATGCCGACCACCTCGATCGGCGAGCCCGCCAGCGGTGGCGCCGGTGAATCCGTCGAGTAGCGGTGGTCCGGCGAGTTCGACGTCGCCCCGGCCTCGTTGATCATCGCCAGCGTCGCTCCGGCCGACGACGTCCTCGTTGAAGCCGCCGAAGGCGCCTTCGCACTCGGCCATGATGCCGAGCTTGATGCCCGTCGCCAGTCGCCGGAGCATCAGTTCCTGCCGGAGCATCGGTCGCGGCAGGCGCGCTCGGTTGCGGCAGGCGCCTCGGTTGCGGCGGGCGCCTCGGTTCCTGCCGGCAGCATCGTGTCTGCGGCAGTCGCGACGCGTCATCGTCGCTGCCGCAGGCAACGCGCCACGAGCGCAAGCGAAATGAGTGCTCCACAGAGCTTCATCCTCCCCTTGCGAGACTTTTGATTCTGGACATTCGGTAGTCCTCCCTCTTTCTTGTTGAAGCGACGAATCGCCATTGTTCGAGCCACGTTGATCTGCGGTCACGATGTGTTCGGCAACGCTGTCTGCATCGCGTTGGCTGGTGGCGCGACCGGATCGTCGACGCCGCCGCGTTGTCTTGCGATCCGGTGCGCGCCCGCTCGATGAGACCCATCGAGCCCGTCGGGCGACAGCACCATGATCAGCAGCACCAGCAGTCCGACGACCGTGTTGAACCGCGCCTCGGTCGAGTCCGATGCGTGTCGGCCAGCGGCAGATCGCGCAGGTAGTTGTTGGCGACGACGATACACCAACGCGCCGAGCCATGCGCCTTCGAGATAGCCGATGCCGCCGATGACAGCGACGATGAGCAGGTCGATCGTCGCGCCGATCGAGATCGTGTTCGGATCGATCTGACCGTTCCACCAGATGTTGAGCACGCCCGCGATGCCTGCCACGAAGCCGGCCAGCGTGAACGCGAGTGTGCGGTGGAGCGGAACGTTGAAACCCGAGCGACGCCATCCGCACCGGGTCGTCGCGGACTCCTTCGAGCGCGACGCCGAACGGCGTGCGCCTGATCGCTCCGGAACCCGACGTAGGCGAGCACCGAGAGTGCCGAGCGCGAGGTAGTACAGCCGTACAGGACCGTCGAACACCGGCGGCGGATCGATTCCCGTGATCCCACCGAAGCCGGAGATCGTCGTGACCTGGCCGAAGACGTAGTAGCCGATCACCGCGTACGTCAGCGTCAGCATCAGGAAGTAGATGCCGATCGTGCGGCTCGACAATGCTCCGAGGACCAAGGCGACCATGGACGTGATGACGAGCGCCGCCACAACCGCGACCCACGGATTGAGCCCGAGCGTGAGTCCTTTGGTACCAGCTCTCAGCGACGCAGTTGCCGACGACGAAACCGGCCACGCCATACGAGAGCAACTGAGCGAGCGACACCATCCCGCCGTAGGCGGACAGGAAGACGATCGTCGACGCGACCAGGCCGAGGATCAGCGCGCGAGTCATCGACGAAGTCGACGAAGAAGTCCGACCCGAACGGTCGGCAGAGACGATCAGCACACCGAGCACGACGAGCAACGACGATGTCGCGCTGCCACGCGCGACACGCTGCTGCGCCGCTCATTCCGGCCTGCCCGAACAAGCCGTACGGGCGCACCGCGAGCACGATGGCAAGCAGCACGAACGTGAAGATGATCGCGTAGAAGGTGTACTCGGTCGGCAGATAGGCGGGCGAGAACGCGACGACCATGCCGTACAGCAGCGAGCCGGCCGCGGCACCCTTGATCGAGCCGAGGCCGCCGATGATCACGACGACCAGCGAGTTGAGCAGCCACTGCCCGTCGGCGCCGGGGGCAACGCCGGCAAACGACGCGCCCATCGCGCCGCCCATCCCGGCCAGGAACGCACCGACGAAGAACGTCACCGCGAACACGACGTTGATGTTGATGCCGAGCGCTCGGACCATCGCCTGGTCGTCGACGCCGGCCCGGATGACGATGCCCATCCGCGTTCTGGTTGAGCCACAGCCACAGCAACGCCCCGACGACGCAGCGCGACGCCGAGCATGAACAGCCGGCTGGTGGCGTAGCGCTGGCCGAAGATCTCGATGAAGTGGGTGACTGCCGCCGGGCCAGATCATCCGCTGGGCGAGGCCGCCGAAACGGGCCAGCATCTGATCGGCCAGGATCACCGGCGATCGCGACCGTGATCAGCGCCTGGCGCAGATCCTGGCCCTGGTTCCAGCGCAGGAACACCTGTTGGATGATCAGGCCGACGACGGCGGCACGTCAGCGCACCGACGAGCAGCGGCACGACCCACGACGCAATGCTGACGTCGCTCGGCTCGATGTTGCGCGTCTTGCCGACCATCCGCTGCTGGAGCTCGATGGCGATGTACGCAGCGAGCAGGAACAGCGCGCCGTGGGCCATGTTGACCGTGCGCATCAGGCCGAAGATCAGCGTGAAGCCGGAAGCGACCACGAACATCAGGCCGGCGAAGGTGAGCCCGTCGAGCAGCGTGACGACGAACTCGCCGGGTTCGTCGATCGCCGCACCAGCGGACGTTCCGGTGGCGAAGAACAGTACCCAGCAGACGACGAACACGATCGGGATGCCCACCGCAATGGCAGGCAGCCGACGTCTCCAAGTCGCGAGCATCCAATTCCCCCTCTGGGTGCGACCAGGCCCCCCTGCAGCTCCCAATGGCACAGTACGGACCGTGCATGCGCGACGGGCCAGAGCCGTACGAGCGAAATTGCCCGGTTCGTCGGAGGGGGGCCGAAGGAACTAGATCGGAGTGTCCGTCACCGGGTGCCGCAATCGATAGCGCCGCATTCCCCATTCATCACCTGAGCTGCCGACTCAGTCAGGGTTGAGGATGAACGCCGCAGCCTCGGTGCGCGACCGAACGTGCAGCTTCATCAGGATGTTGCTGACGTGGTTCTTCACCGTGAACAGGCTGAGGTCCAGCGCCTTGGCGATCTCGGCGTTCGATCGGCCTTTCGCCAACAGCTCGGCGATCTCGGCCTCGCGAGGTGTCAGGGTCTCGAGCGCAGACGTGGGACGGTCAGCGCCGAGCGCCAGGATCTGGGTCACCTCGGCGGAGAACGCACCGCGACCTGTCGCGGCGCTGCGCACTGCCTGGGCAAGGCTCTCGGCGTCGACCGACTTCACGAGATAGCCGTTGGCGCCGGCCTGGATGACCTCACGGATCCGGTCTCGCTCCGTGAAGCTGCTCAACGCCAAGCAGACCGATCGTCGGATGCTCGGCGCGCAGACCGTCGGATCGCCTCCACGCCACCCATGCCGGGCATGACCAGGTCGACGACGACGACGTCGGGAACCAAGTTGCGCACCTCGACGATGGCAGCCTCCCCGCTGGATGCCTCGCCGACGACCTCGAGATTCGTCGAAGCCGGAGAGACAGGCCGTGACACCCTCTCGAAGCAGGTCGTGATCGTCGACGACGACGACGCGAACGTGTTCGTCGGCCGTCATACCCCGGCGACCGACAGCCGGACGTCGGTGCCACGACCCGGCGACGAGCTGATCTCGAGCTTGGCGCCCACGGCGTCGGCGCGCTCGCGCATGATGATCGAGCCCAAGGTGACCAGCCGGCACCGAGTCCGGATCGAACCCGCTGGCCGTTGTCCTGGATCCGCAGTTCGACGTCTGCTCCATTCGTCGAGGGAGAGCTTCACCGTCGTCGGCCTGCGCATGTTTGGCGACGTTGCCGAGCGCCTCCTGGGCGACTCGGTAGAACGCGAGCCGCGTACCGGCGTCGAACTCGACCGGCTCGACGTCGACGGTCACCTGCAACGCCTTGCGACTCTCGAGCGCGGTCACCAGGCCCTCGAGCAACTCGTGGAGGGGAGCCTCCGACAGCTCCGCCGGACGCAGTTCGAGCACCAACGTCCGCATCTCCGCCAGCGCACCACGGGTCAGCTGACGCAGCCGCTCGAGCCGAGGCCGCAGCGGCGAATCGTCTCCGGCTTCGCGGAGCAGACTGTCGGCCGTCAACGCCGCGGTCCACAGCGTCTGATTGACGGCGTCGTGCAACTCGCGTGCGAGACGTTGGCGCTCCTCGGCGGCAGCGAGCCCGGAGACCTGACCAGCGAGACGAGCGTTGGAAATCGCCGCTGCTGCCTGACCGGCGACTGCACCGCAGACGGTCGCCGTGGCCGTCGGTGAAGAAGCCCTTCATCGCGCTCTCGGCAACGAGAAAGCCGATCTGCTGGTCGCCGATTCTCATCGGTGCGCCGACGACGCACCGCGCCGGGCCGAGGGCGCGTCGCGGATTCGTCGATGACGACCGATCCGGTGCCCGTCAGCCAAGCGACGGATGACGTCGAGCGACGACAGCGATTCGCCGAGGTGCGACTCGATCGCCACTCCATAGCCGAACCCCACGCGTTGACGAGCGATGTACGGCGCTGCCGTCCGGGTCGACGAGGATGATCGCCGTCGAGATCGTTGGACACCAAGTCGCTCGACGCCGCCGAGCACGTGCTCCATCACCTCGTCGAGGTCCAGGGTGCTCGACATCGCAGCCGCGCTGTCGCTGAGTGCCTCGGCGTACGAGCGTTGCTGTCGTTCCTCCGCCTGGATTCGAACTCGATCCTCGACCTCGCGCCGCAGGCTCTCGTTGGCCCGCATCAGCTGCGTCGTGCGCCGCTTCACCCGCTCGTCGAGCTCGGCGAGGGTTCGCTGCAAGTTGTCCTCGGCCTGCGCGGCGCTCGGTGACGTCCTCGAATGTGCCGAGCACGCCGATCACCGCGCCCGAGAGGTCGCGCAGCGGCACCTTGTTGGTCTCGAGCCAACGAACATCGCCCGCCGCGCTGCGCAGCCGCTCGATGATGCCGAACCTCGGCTCCCCCGATTCGACAACCACTCGATCCCAATCGATGAACCAATCGGCGTTGAACTCCGGGTCGTCGGCCCACGGCATGTCGCGATCAGACAGGCCGACCATGGCCTCGGGCTCGACGCCGGCGAATGCGGCGAACACCCTGTTGCACCCGAGGTAGCGCGACTGGCGGTCCTTCCAGAACACGGCGTTGGTCATGCAGTCCATCAGGATCTGCAGCATCTGCTGGCTCGCACGCAGCGCCGCGTCGCCGCCGTACTCCCCTTGCAGAAGGGCCGCATACATCTCCGAGCCGCCTTCGGCCGTGCCCACCGGACCGGTCGTCTGCGGGCTGGGCTTCATCCGCGAATCGTACATCGCACGGTCCGGCAACAATTTCGAAACAACCGTCAGATCCCCGGCATCTGCAGGGGTTGGCGCGTTGCCATGGTGCCGGCTTTGACGATCCCGTTCTGCATGACGGCGAGCAGCCGCGACCGGTCCTCGAGAACTGCGATGTCGGCGATCACGTCGCCGTCGACGACGAGAACATCGGCGAGCTTGCCGGTCTCCAGTGTGCCAACGTCGTGGTCGGTGCCGCAGATCTCTGCCCCTGTGCGAGTGGCGCAGACGATTGTGTCCATCGGGCTGAATCCGACGTAGTCGACGAAGAAGCTGAGCTCCTTCGCGTAGTCGCCGTGCGGATTCCACGCGAAGCCATAGTCGCCGCCCATGCCCAATCGGCCACCCGCCTCCAGGAGCTTGCGGGCACTGATCGCGCCGGCCTCGAGCGTTTCCTGATGGCCGTCGATCACCCGTTGCGAGAGACCGAACTCTTTACCGTTGTTGACTGATGCAAGCTCGAACTGCAATGCCGGAACACACGGAACGTTGCGTTCGATCATCATGTCGATGCACTCGTTGTCGAGGAACGTGCCGTGCTCGATCGAGTCATAGCCGGCGCGCAGTGCGTTCTTGATGCCCTCGGTCGCCCGGCAGTGGCCGTAGACCTTGCGCCTGTGGTTGTGCGCCACCTCGCTGACTGCGTTCATCTCCTCGAAGGTCATCGACAGGGTGTGGTGGTCGTTGGTGTCGGGTGCTGCGGCGTCACCCGTCGGGTACGTCTTCAGCCATTGCGCACCGGCCTTCACGAGGCGGCGAGCGGCACTGCGAGCCGAGTCGACACCATCGACGACGATGATGACGCCCTCCATCCCGATCTTGCGGAAGTCGGGGTTCCAATCCATCACGCCCCCGGCGCCGCAGATCTCTTGACCACCTGGAACGAAACGTGGACCGGGAACCATGTCGGTGTCGATCGCCTCGGCGAGCCACACGTCGGTGTTGAACAAGCAACCGGCAGACCGGGCCGAGGTGTAACCGCACTCGAGCGCCATTCGGGAGTTGAACGTGGTCTGCAAAGCCACCATCTCCGGCGGGTACTTGATGTCGAGATCCTCGAGGTGCAGCACGTTGTAGTACGTGGCGTGGAAATGAGATTCGACGAGACCCGGCATGATCGTGCCGCCGTTGGCGTCGATCTGCGTCGACGTCGTTGCCGAGTGCCGGGGCCCCGGCCGCGGGACCGGCGTACGTGATCCTGCCGTCGTCGACCACAACGACGGCATCGCGAACGGGTGCCGCTCCGGTGCCGTCGATCAGTTGACCGTTGAAAATACGGGAAATACCAGTTGCGATTCTCACGAGCGATCCTCCACGGCGCAAAGTGTGCACCGCCGAACCGCTCGTGTCGAACTTGGAGCGCGCGAGAACGCTGCGCGCTCTCGATGACCTACTTCAGAATGTTCCTGCGCGGCTGGTGAGCCAAGCGCGTGGATGAAGCGCTATCCGAGGAAGTGCAACGCCTAGATCAGGCGGACCTTCTGGGCTTCTTCGCCCTTCTTGCCAGGAGCGACTTCGAACTCGACTTGGTCGCCTTCGTTGAGCGACTTGTAGCCACTGCCTTCGATGTTGGAGAAGTGGACGAACACGTCGCTGCCGCCTTCTCGCGAGATGAAGCCGAAACCCTTTTCGGCATTGAAAAACTTTACGGTGCCAGTGGCCATTGCTTTTTATCCTTCAACAAGTGAGCCGCCCTCGACGGCTGACGGTTGACCTTATCCGCTTGCGGCTCGCTTCGCCTCCTTCATTGCATCCGCCGCTGGCAGGAACAGTGACGCGATCGTGTGATTTGTCGTTTCTGGCAGCGAATCCCGCAGCAATGGCTCAACAATGGGTACCTTGCTACCGATAGATGTTTTGTGACCTCGCCGGAGGCTGCACTGTGTGACGCGATCTAGGAGAGCTCATGAGCAGAATCACCTACGACGAGACCATGAGCAGCAGCGACGCACTGATCTGGCACATCGAACAGGATCCGCAACTGCGCTCGACCGTGATGAGCGTGTGGTTCCTCGAGCGTCCGCCGTCTCCGGAGCGCATGCGGTCGACCGTCGAGCGGATGGTGACTCAACTCCCCCGGCTAAGCCAAAGCGTGCTCGACGACCGTCCTCGGCCGCGATGGATCGCCGCCGAGAAGTTCAACGTCGATGACCACTATCACTACGACGATCTCGGCGGCTTTGCCGAACGAGGCGATGTTCTCGCTCGTGCCCAGCATTGGGTCCGCCAGCCGTTCGACCGATCGCGACCACTCTGGCAACTGGGCATCTTCTCCGGGATGGCCGACGGCCGCGGCGCACTCGTTCTCAAGTTGCACCACGCAATCGCGGATGGTGTCGGACTGATGTTGATGCTGGCAGCGATGGCCGACCTCGAGCCGAACCCGCGGCACCGTCCGGCCCTTGCCGATGTCGTGACGCCGCCCGCCCCTGTCACACGAGCGCCCAAGCACTTCTCGACGTTCCTTCGCCACCCCGTGGCGTCCAGCCGATCCGCCGTGCGGAGCTGGGTGTCGATCATCAAGCTGGTGATGCCGAACCGCAAGCCGCTGAGCCCGCTGATGAATCAGCGATCCAGCGAGCTGTGCCTCGACACAGCATCGTTGCCGTTCGACACCCTCCGCCACGCCGGCAAGCAGGTCGGCGGCAGTCTCAACGATGCCTTCATCGGCCTCGTGCTCGACGCGCTCGACCGCTACCACGAACGACACGGAAGTGACTGCGACAGGATCCGCATCCACATGCCCATCAACATTCGCGATGCGGCAACAGCTGACCGCGCCGGCAACCAGTTCGTGCCGGCGCGAATTGTGATGAACGTTGGGGATCACGACGCCGAAGGCCGGCTCCGTCGCGTCAGCAAGCATCTTGCTGCTGTGCGCGAGGAGCCGGCTCTACGGTGGGTCAACTCCGTGTCGGCGGCGATTCAGCGTCTCGGTGTTCCGATCTCACGCCGCATCATCGGAGGGATGATGAAAGGTGTCGATGTGTTGGCGTCGAATGTCGCCGGGCCGCCGTGCCCGTTGTACCTCGCCGGAGAGCACGTCGAAGAGTTCTATGCGTTCGGCCCTCCGGCCGGCGCCGCGCTCAACATCACGCTGTTCAGTTACGACAACACGGTTCACCTCGGTGTCACCACAGTCGCGGCGGCGGTCGGGTCTCGCCGGCAGTTCATGCGCTGCCTCGACGAGGCCATCGTCGAGATGACAACGCTGGCGTCGAAGTGGGCGACGCCGTCGCAGCCGCCGGCGGATGTTCCGGTGTTGCTCGGAATCGCCAGCTGACGCCACGACAGGTCGCTCGTCAGGCCGCTTCGGCCCTCGAAGCCGAGTAGCCGGCAGCCAAGGCACGAAGCTGTGTTGCACCGTCGCCACGGTAGGAAGAGCCGTGCATCGTCGCCAGTGTCGTCGGTTGCAGCGACGCCAGCTGCTCCAGTGTCGGCACCAGATTGGGGCTGAACGACGTGCTGTGGAAGATCTCCTCGGTCACGAGAGCCGGGGCGACGATGTCGTCCTCGACGAGAGCCGGAACGTCGCCGCCGTGGGTGAACAGGTCACCCGAGAACAGCGTGCTCGTCGTCTCGTCGAACCACAGCCCGCTCTCCCAACCGTGCGGGACATGCGGCGTCGGGATGAAGCGCAGGGTGTGGGTCCCGATCACCAGCGGCTCGTCGCCGATGACGCGAGGCGGTCGATCTGCGAGATCGTTCAACGAAACCATGCAGGCGATACCACCATGAATCACCTCGGCTCGTGGAGCGTCGGCGAGGAACAGGTTCATCGCCCCGGACTCGTCGGCTTCGACATGCCCGAACGAGATCCACCTCAGGTCGGCGATGTCGATGACCTTGCCGACGGCCTCGCTGACCAGCGGGTACAGCTGTCGCATGCCGGTGTGGAACAGGAACGGTTGCTCGTCGCGGATGAGGAACTGGTTGAACGAGAGCCCTGTGGGCCCCACTTGTGGCACAAAGGTGGAGAACCGAAAGATGTCGGGAGCGATTTCGTCGATGGTCGTGAACATGAGGGTGACTCCTTGTGATGTGGGTGCGGCCGGGATAGCTGCACCCGATGGCAGCACGATCGCACGACCGCACGTTCGCGTCGTCGGGCGAAACCCCTATTTCGACCCCTATTCGGGGTTGGCGGCGGCGAGCCGTACGGCAAGCGCCGCCGCCTCCCCACGGTTGCGCACGCCAAGCTTGGTCAGGATGCGTCCGACGTGGTGCTCGGCGGTCTTGGGTGAGATGAACAGGCGCGAGGCGATCTCGGCGTTCGACAGACCGAGGCTGACCAGCTCCAGCACCTCCTGCTCGCGGACACTCAGAGCAGATGTGACCTCGTCGGGTCGTTGGGGTCGAGCACGGCTGGTGTCACCCAGGCTGCGCAACAGCGCCGCTGTTCGGTCTCGATTCGGATCCGCGCCGAGTCGTTCGAAGCAGGCGAGCGCTGCTCGCCCTTCTGAGATCGCCGCAGCGTGGTCACCGGATCGGGCCAGCGCCTCCGCCAACTCGAGGCGCAGCGTGGCCAGAAGCAACGGTCGTTCGTCGCTGCCATGCTTGATGATCGCGTTCTCCAAGCACACGATCGCCCCAGCATCGTCACCTGAGGAGGCCAAGACACGGGCACGCGCCGCCAGCGCATCGACCACGAGCGAGTCGACGTCTGCGTCGCTCGCCATCCGCTCCAGCCGGTCCGCTGCCTCGCTCGCGGCAACGACGTCGCCGCGCTGAAGCTCGGCGTCGACCAACAACGACAGCAGTGGACCGATCCGCAGAGCGTCGGCGACCAGTTCCCTCAGGCCACGATGAAGGACAGCAACCGCCAGGTCGGGTTGACCACGCCGCAGATGAACCTGCGCCAACGGAGCGCAACTGGTGACCCGGTCCTCGAACGGAGCGAGAAGCTCGGCAGCTTCCTCGATCCGACCCTGCTCGACGCGCAACCCTGCAAGGTGCGCAACAGTGAGCTCCCGATGCGCTCGGATCGGAGCATCGACCGGTCCGAGCGCCTCGAGCATCGAAGCCTCCGCCTCCCGCCACCGACCAGCGGCGTGCAGCACCGATCCGTAGGCGACTCGACAGTGAGTGTGCAGAATGCGAGGTCGATTGCCCGAGTCCTTGATCATGCCGGCGATGATTGCGGTCCACTCCTGCGCTCGGCGTAGATCGCCGGTGCGATCGCATGCAGTGAGCATCGAGCAGAAGCAGATGCCTGCGACGAGCGGGGTCACTTCTCCGGCGGTGATCGCCGCAAGCGCGCCGTCGAGACGGGCGAAACCCTCCTTCGTGCGACCCTGTGTGATCAAGGCGAGGCCTCCGTCCGCCATCGCCTGTGTTTCCAGATCCACATCGTTGAATTCGACGGCGATGGTGAGGGCCCGGTCGGCGCTGGCGAGCAGGTCCTCGACGTCGGTTCGTTCGCACGCGATCAAGGCCAACTCCAGGTAACCCCATTCGACGCACGGGCCAACGCGCTCGAGCAACATCCGAGCGCGTTCGATCCAACCGCTTCCCACTGCAAAGCGCCCAAACAGGCTGCTGTGGAGACCAGCGAGGCTGATCGCAACGCGCGCCGCCTCGCGAGGCTGGCCGCTGTCGCGAAACATCCGGAACGCGATTTCCAACTGCTGTTGCGAGTCCTCGAACCGATCGTCGACGTAGTACAGCGTTCCGAGATCGCGGCGAGCCTCGGCTGCGTCGTGATCTCGGACCGCGGCCTCTGCCCGTTCGAGCATCTGTCCGAAAGAATCCTCGGAAATCACGTCGTTGATGGTAGATCCTCGCGCCTATCGTCCGATCGTGCCCGCGCTCTCGACCCTGCCCCTTTTCATCGCCGCATCGATCGCCCTGCTGCTGATCCCCGGCCCGGCGGTGCTCTTCATCGTCGCTCGGAGCGCGGCCCAAGGACAGCGGGCAGGGCTCGTGTCGGTGCTCGGTGTCCACGCCGCCACGGTCGTCCACGTGCTCGCGGCCGTAGCCGGACTGTCGGCGATCGTCGTGGCGTCGTCGATCGCGTTCACGGGGGTCAAGATCGTCGGCGGCTTCTATCTCATCTACCTCGGGATCAAGTCGATCCGCGCCGCCCGGCAGGCAGCGGCCACCGTGGTCACACCGACCGTGTGGCCAGAGAAGCGGCTGTTCGCCGAGGCCTTCGTCGTCAGCCTGCTGAACCCGAAGGTCGCCCTGTTCTTCCTCGCTTTTCTTCCACAGTTCGTCGTGCCCGGACGTGGCCCGATCTGGTCCCAGACGCTGGCCCTCGGGCTGGTCTACATCGTCCTCGGTCTGTGCTCCGACAGCCTGTACGCGCTGCTCGGCGCTCATATCGGAACCCGTCTCAGCGGTCGGGCGGCCCGGCTGCGTGCGACGCGCTATGCGGAAGGCGGCATCCTGGTGGGTCTCGGTGTACTGACGCTCGCGCTGCCTCACCGCAAGGCGACCAAGTAGGCGCGCTCAGCGTCTCACGACCCGAGTCTCCTCGGGCGCGACAATGGAAGCTGCGTGTCCAAGTCCGCGCCCACACGACCTGCTCGGGCGCGAGATTGGATGCACCAGATCCGAAGTCGCGCCCGAGGCATGCAAAGCGTCCGACGCGACGGGAAATCCATCGGACGTGTGGTTGTCCGCACGATTACGGTCACGGTCGTGAAAATGGAACTGCCGCCGCCATACGAAGCTCGGCCCTACCGCGGGCAAGTCGACCACGCGGCGATGGCATCGATCCTCACCGAGTACCGCCAACACGCCGGCGACCCGGAGATGGTCTCCACTGATCAGTTCGATGTCAGCTACGCAAACCTGACGAACTGCGATCCAGCGACGGACATCGTCGTGATCGAAACCGCTGGCGGCGAGCCGGTTGGATACGTTCGCACGAGTTGGGACGAGCTCACCGACGGCTCCCGCGACTACGTGCTGTTCGCACCAATGCGACCACCACACCTCAGCGAGCCCCTGTTCGCCACGATGGTTGCGGCTCAGGAAGCCCACATGCGTCCGATGGCGGACGGCGTCGCGAAAGCCCGATTCCGTGCATACGCACCGCACCCCGGGCCAGGATTGGCGGCGACAGGCGAGGCGGCGTGGTTGGAGGCCGCCGGGTACGGAGCCATCAGATTCGCGGCCTCGCTCGTGCGTCCCGATCTCGAGAACATCCCCGATCGGCACCTGCCCGAAGGCGTCGAGATCCGCCCGGTCACACCCGAAATGATCCGGCCGATCCTCGAAGCCCACCACGAGAACTTTCGTGATGACTGGGATTTCACCGAGGCCACGGAGGAGGACTTCCGGCAGATGCTCGATGATCCCCTCCGCGATGAATCGTTGTGGAAGATCGCCTGGGTGGGCGACACCGTGGTCGGTCAGGTGAAGAGCTTCATCAACGCCGATGAGAACGCCGAGATGGGCTACCTCCGTGGCTACACCGAATACATCTCGACCCACGCGGAGTGGCGCAACAAGGGCATCGCCGGAGCTCTACTGGCGGCGAGCCTGCGCGAGCTGAAGGCCAGAGGGATGACCGAAGCTGCGCTGGGCGCCGACACCGACAATCCCGGCGGAGCCTTCCAGCTCTACACGAAGATGGGCTTCCAGCTCCGCTCCTACGAGGCCGCATACGCCAAGGCGTTGGCCTGAACTGACGACGGGTATGGTCGGCGGTCATGCCCGACGACGTTGCCGTCCGCCCGTTCAGCATCGACGTGCCAGATGAGGTCATCGATGATCTTCGTCGACGCCTGGCCCAAACCCGCTGGCCAGAGGCCGAGCCGGTTGACGATTGGAGCCAGGGCGCGCCGCTCGCGTGGATCCAGGACATGTGCAGCTACTGGGGCACGGGATACGACTGGCGAGCCCGCGAGGCCTTGTTGAACCGCTTCGATCAGTTCGTCACCACCATCGACGGACTCGACATCCACTTCGTTCACCAACGGTCGCCGCATCCGGAGGCAGAGCCCTTGGTGATCACGCACGGATGGCCTGGGTCGATCGTCGAGTTCCACAAGGTGATCGAGCCATTCACCAATCCAACTCAACACGGTGGCAACGCCGGCGATGCATTCCATGTGGTCTGTCCGACGCTTCCGGGTTTCGGATTCTCGGGCAAGCCATCCACGACCGGTTGGGGTGTGGAACGGATCGCGGATGCCTGGGCGACGTTGATGGCCCGGCTCGGCTACGGCAGCTACTTCGCCCAAGGCGGCGACTGGGGTTCGGCGGTAACACGGTCGATCGGCGGGCAGGACCCGCAGCATTGCGCGGCTATCCACATCACGCTGGCGATGGGTACCCGGCGGCCGCGCCTCGACGGCGACCCGACGCCCGAGGAGCAGCGGGCGATCAAGGGTGCCGAGTACTACTCGGCCTGGGACTCCGGCTACTCCAAGCAGCAGGCGACCCGCCCGCAAACGGTCGGCTACGGGCTCGCCGATTCGCCTGCCGGGCAGGCGGCGTGGATCCTCGAGAAGTTCTGGGCGTGGACCGACTGCGATGGTCATCCCGAGAACGTGCTGAACCGCGACGAGTTGCTCGACAACCTGATGATGTACTGGGCGACGAACAGCGCAACCAGTTCGGCCCGCATCTACTGGGAGAGCTTCGGAAAGGCCCGCGCCGTCAACCTGTCGGTGCCGGTCGGCGTCACGGTGTACCCCAAGGAGATCGTTCCGCCGGTTCGGTCCTGGATGGAAGCCGACTATCCCAACATCGTCCATTGGGCCGAGCAGCCCAAAGGCGGCCACTTCGCCGCATTCGAGCAGCCCGAACTCTTCGTCGACGACATCCGCACCTGCTTCCGCCAGTTCCGCTGACTACATCGACCGCTGCCACTCGGCGTCGAGCTGGTCGGTGGTCACCGAGCCGGCCCGGATCTCGCCGCGCAACATCCGCGCCGCATAGTGCTGCAGGAACTCATTGGTCGGAGTGGGCACACCATGCAACCGGCCGAGCATCAGGATCTCGCCGTTGAAATAGTCGGTCTCCAGCGTCGTCGCTCCCTTCATCAAGCTCTGCCAGGTCGAGCCTCCGACGAAGGTGTCGCCGGTGGGAATGTCGAACTGCATCGTCGCCGCCCGCTCCTTGTACCGGGCCACGGTGTCAGGCGCTTGCTCCCAACGAATGCCCGCGGCGCGATAGACGCGCTGACCCTCCTCGATCGCAGCTGCAGTAACGCGAGCACCGCGACCTGCCATGCCGCACGCCGCGTCGGCGATGTTGCCGAGGTTGACCAGCAACTTGCCGTACTTCTTCGTCATCACATCGTCGTCTGCTTCGGACAGCAACCGAGGTGACCCGTCGATCATCGCCGCAAGTCCTGCTGCCCTCTCGTCGACCCCTGCGGGGTAGCAGCCGACATCGAGGATCGCGTTGGACGGCCCGCACAGCACCGTCACTTCCCCTGGCTTCTGGAATTGAGCCGGCAGTTGAATGACCATCGCGTAGACGTGCGCAAAGCGACGAAGGGCAAGACGTTCGTGCTCGACTCCGTTCGTGCCGCAGACGACAGCGACATTCGGATCCCAGTCGAACAGTTCGGCGTGGATCTGCGGCGTGTCTTGCGTCTTGGCGGTGACCACCACTACGTCGTCGCCGGTCGGACGGAGTTGGTCGATCGAGGTGACCGCATCGATCTCGACGACCTCGCTCCCCTGCGCAGCCCGCAGCGTGAGACCCGAGTGACCGATCGCATCGGCATGCGCCTGTCGCGTGACCAACGCTACGTCGGCTCCGCCCTGGCGCAGCCGGCCTCCGATCACACTGCCGACCGCACCCGCTCCATAGATGATCACACGCACGACGGCATGGTACGGGTCGATGGAGTGTCGATGCCCGCTTCGTCGATCGAGTTGCGTCGCCGCTCTTGAACCCACGGTCTGCCCAGCGGGGAACCTAACCGTCGTGGAACAGAAGTTCAAGGAAGAGATCTCCGATGGAGGATTCGTACCGCTCACCACGGGCCGTTCGCCAAGACCTGGCGGACGTGGTGAACTAGAGAGGTGACATACCAATGATCGAAGACGTCCCACTTCGATTCGGGATACCGACGCCTCCCGCCCGGCCCGGCGAGATGGCCGACTTCTCCTATCTCGACGTGCCGCCGGCAGGCAGCGTTCCACGGCCCGAGACCGACACCGATCCGGCGACGATGCGCGGCCTTGCCTACGGCTTGATCCGCGTCCTCGACGACAGCGGCAACGCGGTCGGGGCGTGGGCACCCGAGGTGGAGTCCAGCGCGATTCACGAAGGCTTGCGAGCGATGGTCATGACCCGTGCCTACGACGACCGGATGACCACCGCGCAGCGACAGGGCAAGACCTCGTTCTACATCCGGTGCACAGGCGAGGAAGCCATCGCCGTCGGTCACGCACTCGAACTGCACCGCGACGACATGTTCTTTCCGACCTACCGTCAACAGGGTTGGCTCATCGCCCGGCGATGGCCGTTGGTCGAGATGATGTGCCAGGTGTTCTCCAACGAGAAGGACCGGCTCCACGGCCGACAGATGCCGATCATGTACTCGGCACGCGAGGTCGGATTCTTCTCGATCTCCGGCAACCTCGGTACCCAATACGTACAGGCCGTCGGCTGGGCGATGGCGTCGGCGATCAAGGGAGATACGCGGATCGCGTCCGGAGTCGTCGGAGAGGGCACAACCGCGGAAGCCGACTTCCATCACGCCCTCACGTTCGCGACCACATACCAGGCGCCGGTGATCCTGAACGTCGTCAACAACCAATGGGCGATCTCGTCGTTCCAAGGCATCGCCGGTGGATCACGTTCGACGTTCGCAGCGCGAGCGATCGGGTACGGCATTCCGGCATTGCGCGTCGACGGCAACGACTACCTCGCCGTGCTGGCAGCGACTCGTTGGGCCGCGGAACGAGCACGGACGAACCACGGTCCGACATTGATCGAATGGGTCACGTATCGGGCGTCCGCCCATTCGACGTCCGACGATCCATCTCGCTACCGACCGGTCGACGAGTGGAAGTCGTGGCCGCTCGGTGATCCGATCGAACGCCTGAAGAACCACCTCATCGCTCGCGGCGAGTGGTCCGACGCGCAGCACAACGACCTCGTGGCCGACACAGACCGGGAGGTGCTCGCTGCAGCGAAAGAGGCGGAGTCCTACGGCACGTTGCTCGACGGGCGGGTCGCCAGCGCACGAAGCATCTTCGAGGACGTGTTCAAGGAGATGCCCGAGCACCTGCTGCGACAACGCCGGCAGATGGAGGAAGAGCGATGACCGCGATGAGCATGAACGTCGCGATTCGCTCGGCCATGGACGTGATGATGGAACGAGACGACAACATCGTCGTGTTCGGCGAAGACGTCGGGTACTTCGGCGGCGTCTTTCGCTGTACGGAGGGGTTGCAGGCCAAGTACGGCAGCGAGCGAGTCTTCGACGCGCCCATCGCCGAAGGTGGCATCATCGGTGCTGCGGTCGGAATGGGCGCCTACGGCCTGCGGCCGGTCGTCGAGATCCAGTTCGCCGACTACGTGTACCCCGGGCTCGACCAGTTGATCTCCGAGGCGGCACGACTCCGGTACCGATCGAGCGCCGAGTTCACGGCTCCCATGACCGTTCGCATGCCGTGCGGCGGCGGCATCCACGGTGGACAAACACACAGCCAGAGCCCCGAGAGCCTGTTCACACATGTGTGCGGACTGAAGACGGTGCTGCCATCGAATCCGTACGACGCCAAGGGTCTGCTGATCGCCGCGATCGAAGACGACGACCCTGTCATCTTCCTCGAACCGAAGCGGATCTACAACGGCCCGTTCGACGGCCACCACGACCAGCCGGTCGTACCTTGGTCCAGCCATCCGCTGGGCGAGGTCCCCGACGGCTACTACCGATTGGACCTTGGTCAAGCCGCCATTCGACGACCCGGAAACGACCTCACCGTTCTGACCTACGGCACGATGGTGCATGTTGCCGAGGCCGCCGCGGCGGAGACGGGAATCGATGCCGAGATCGTCGACTTGCGCACCCTGTTGCCACTGGACACCGACGCGATCGAAGCGTCCGTCAACAAGACCGGACGATGCGTCATCGTGCACGAAGCGACGCGCACCAGCGGCTTCGGCGCCGAGTTGGCTGCCACTGTGCAGGAGCTGTGCTTCTACCGGTTGGAGGCACCGATCGAACGTGTCACCGGATGGGATACGCCCTATCCGCACGCCCAGGAATGGGACTACTTCCCGGGGCCGGCGCGGGTTGGCGCCGCGTTTCGTCGAGCGATGGCGAGCTGACGTGAGCGAATACATCGTCAAGCTGCCCGACGTCGGCGAAGGCATTGCCGAGGCCGAGATCGTGGAGTGGCACGTGAACGTCGGCGACACGATCACCGAGGACCAGGTGATGGTCGAGGTGATGACCGACAAGGCCACCGTCGAACTCCCTTCACCGGTTGCCGGCGTGGTGATGTCGGTGGGGGCCGCCGTGGGCGAGGTCCTGCAGGTCGGCTCGCCGCTGATCCGTATCGAGACCGCCGAGTCCCAGGAGCTCGCGCCGCCCAGGCCACCCAGCGCGGCGCCGGCGCCCCTCGAGACCAACGGCGATCGTCCATCCGAGGCTGCCCCGCCGGTCCGGCCGGTACCTGCGCAGGCAGCGATGCCGCCAACCGATCACCGCGTCGCCGCGACCGCGGCGCCTGCTGTGCGTCAGCGGGCGAAGACCCTGGGAATCGACCTCGCCGGGATCACGGGCACGGGTCCTGATGGACGAGTGCTGCATGCCGATCTCGACACCGTGCTGGCCCGCGAGTCTGCCCCGATCCGGCCCACGAACGCATCGGCGCCCGGTTCGCCTGACGATGCCGTCGACGATGTGCCCGTCATCGGATTGCGCCGCAACATCGCCCAACGTATGCAGGTCGCCAAGACCCGCATCCCGCACTTCACCTACGTCGAAGAGGTCGACGTCACCGAAGTCGAACGGTTGCGCGGCGAACTGAATCGTCAGCACGCCGATAGCCAAGCACGGCTGACCGTACTTCCATTCCTGATGCGCGCCGTCGTGGTCGCGATCGGCGAGTTCCCCCAGATGAACGCCCGCTACGACGACGAGAACGGTGTGGTGCATCGCCATCGCGCAGTTCATCTCGGAGTTGCGACGCAGACTGCGAAGGGCTTGATGGTGCCGGTCGTCATGCATGCCGAATGCCGAGACCTGTGGGGCTGCGCAGATGAAGTCTCCCGACTGTCCTCCGCTGCGCGAGACAACAAGATCACGCTCGCCGAGCTCAGCGGATCGACGATCACCATCAGCAGCCTCGGATCGCTGGGCGGCATTGTGTCTACCCCGATCATCAACTATCCGGAAGTGGCCATCATCGGTGTCAACAAGATCTCGACCCGTCCGACGTTCGTCGACGGAGCCGTGCTCCCTCGCCAGATCATGAACCTGTCGTCGTCGTTCGACCACCGGGTCGTCGATGGCGCCGACGCCGCAGCATTCATCCAGAAGATCAAGATCCTGCTCGAGACGCCGGCGCTTCTGTTCCTTTCCTGACGATCACCGCCTGGCATGCTGGTGGACCCATGAGCGTCGCAGCACCAACTCTTCCAGGGACCCACGTGCAACTCGAACAATTGCGTGTCGAGTTCGCCGAGGAACTGGTCACGGCAGGCAACCAAGACAGGTCCACCTACGGCTGGACCGCAGTGCCGCCGACCGTCGATGGGATGGAGCGCTACATCATCGGCTTGCTCAACGATCAGCAGTCCCGCACCGCAGTGCCATTCGTCCAGCGCAGGATCAGCGATGGGGCGCTGGTCGGATGCACCCGCTACCTACGTCTGGAATGGTGGGGCGGCAACGACCTTCCCGACGAGGTCGAGATCGGTGGCACGTGGCTCGCCGCGTCCGCCCAACGCACACCCATCAACACCGAGGCCAAGTACCTGCTGTTGAGCAACGCGTTCGACAACTGGAACGTGCACCGGGTCTCGATCTGCACCGACGCGCGCAACACACAGAGCCGCACAGCGATCCTGCGAATCGGCGCCACGTTCGAGGGCATCTTGCGCAGTCACCGGGGCTCGTACGCCCCCGGCGAGGAGAACACGATCGCCCGAGATTCGGCGATGTACTCAGTGACGCGCAGCGAGTGGCCGGCGATCAAAGCAGGGTTGGAGGCCAGGCTGCGATGAGCACGTCACGACAGGTCATGCTGGTCACTGGTGCGAGCCGGGGCATCGGCGCGGCCGTCGCCAGGCAGGCTGGCGCTGCCGGCTACTCGGTGGTCGTCAACTACGCCGCTAGTGACGAAGTCGCGACCGCGCTGGTAGCCGAGATCGGCAACAATTCGGCTGCGATCCGAGCCGACGTCAGCGACGAGAGCGCCGTCCTCGCGATGTTCGCCGACATCGACGACCGCTATGGCCGGGTCGACGTCCTGGTCAACAACGCCGGCATCGCCGGAAGTCACGGCACCCTCGACACCTACACCGTCGAAGCGCTGGAACATCTGTGGGCCGTCAACCTCACTGGCCCGTTCGTGTGCGCCCGGGAGGCGGCCAATCGGATGCGAGCCGATGGGCGAGGCGGCTCGATCGTCAACATCTCGTCGAAGGCTGCAGTGCTCGGCGGCCCGAACGAGTGGGTGCACTACGCGGCGTCGAAAGGTGCCATCGACACGATGACCATCGGACTGTCGAAGGAGTTGGCACCACACAACATACGCGTCAACGCCGTGCGCCCCGGGCTGATCGACAGCGACTTCCACCTCTACGCCACACCTGGACGCGTCGAACGAATGACCCCGATGGTGCCGATGCAGCGCGTCGGCACCCCCGAGGAGGTCGCGGAAGCGGTGCTGTGGTTGGCCTCCCCTGCAGCGAGCTACGTCACCGGGGCATTCATCGAAGTCACCGGCGGTCGCTGAGTCCCGCTGACCTGCACCAAGTGGCGCACCCACAACCCAACGGCGATCGTCGACAGACAGGCCACCAGCACCACGGTCGGCAACACCTCCGGCCCATGGGCGTCGAACAGTTGACCGATTGTCCACGGCATCACCAGCCCACCGAGACCGGCTGCGCCGATGAAGATCGAGGTGGCGGCGCCCGACAATGCAAGATGTGCTTCGGCGTAACTGATCATCGATGCGAACTGCGGCGCGATCGACACACCGAACAGGAACGTGACGATCCACAGGCCGACACCACCACCGTTCACGATGACGAGCGCGATGGAGGAGATCGAGCGCGAGCGTCATCGATCCGGTCAGCATCCAACCCGCGCTGACGCTGCGGGCGACACCGATCGCGATGACACGTCCCGACTGTGAACCCGACCCAGAACATCACCGTCACCCCGGTCGCGGTATTGGCGTCGCCGTAGCCGATCTGCTCGACATACGAATGGATCCAGTTGGCGAAGCCGACCTCCAAGGCGACATAGACGAAGAAGAACAGGCCGACGACCAGCAACTGACCGCGTCGGACGGAGGCGGCATCGACGTCGTCGACGCTGTGATCCGCGACCCTCGTCTTGACCGGCGCAGGTGTCGACAGCAGCATGAAGCAGCTGATAGCAGTCAAGAACGCGAGCGGCACCGCTACCGGCCACAACGAATCGGTCCAGGCGATGGCTCTGTTGGTCAGCAATGGAGCCGACAACGCGCCGAGGGCAAAGAACAGGTGCAAGGCGTTGAGCGCCGCGCCGGGTGACTCCGGGCGACTCCAGACGACCAGGGTGTTACCGGACACGTCGCCGACGCCACATACCACCCCGAGCAGTACGAACGCGGCCACCAACGGGGTGAGCGCCTGCAGCTGGGAGATCACGACGATCATGACCACCGAGATGATCATGCAGCCGGACCACACCTGGTGTCCATGACCGCGGTCAAGGAACCTTCCACCGAGAAAGGAGCCCAGCATGTAGCCGAGCGACGATCCGACGAACACCAGACTGATGCCACCGTCGTCGGTTCCGACGCTGTCACGCAGGTGCGAAAGGGCCGGACCGGCAATGCTGAGGGCGCTGCCGAGAACGACGAAGCTGACCAGATAGATCCACACGGGGACGTGCCGGGGTCCCCGCGATTCCATCACATGGGATCGTAGAGGGCGCCACTAGCGTGCGCCCAGAATGCGAGTCGTCGTCGTCCTTGCCCACCCCGATCCGAGCAGCTTCAATCACGCGATTGCAGCGACTGCCTCGGAATCGTTGACCCGGGCAGGCCACGACGTCACGCTGCTCGATCTCTATGCCGACGAGTTCCGGGCCGCGATGAGCCCCGCCGAGCGGCTTGCCTACCACGGTGATCGACCGCTACTGGATCCGATGGTCGAACGACACGCCGACATCGTCAAACGTGCCGAGGCGCTCGTCTTCGTCTACCCGACCTGGTGGAGCACGATGCCGGCGATTTTGAAGGGGTGGATCGAGCGAGTCATGGTCCCAGGCGTCGCATTCGTCTTCGACGAAGATCATCACGTGCGCCGAGGGCTGACACACGTGCATCGTGTTGTCGGAATCTCCACCTATGGGGCGCGATGGCTGTACGTGAAGGCGATCCACGACAACGGCCGCAGGATCCTCCTACGTGCGCTGAGATTGAACACGCACATGCTCACTCGTCGATCGTGGCTGGGCCTGTACGAGATGAACACGCGGTCGGCCGAGCAGCGTGCTGCATTCCTGCGCCGAGTCGATCGAAAGATGCGTTCGTTGTGAAGGCGTACGTGGTCTACTGCCATCCCAACTCCGAGTCGTTCACGTCTGCTGTTCGCGAACGGGCTGTCGCCGCGCTCGTCGCCGACGGACATGAGGTTCGGATGTCGGACCTGTACGCCGACTGCTTCGAACCGGCGATGACCTTGGACGAGCGGCTGACACACCAGGAGCCCCTGCACCGGCCCGAGCTCGACGACTACTGCCACAACCTGCGCTGGTGCGACGCGTTGGTGTTCATCTACCCAACCTGGTGGAGCGGCGAACCGGCCATGCTGACCGGCTGGCTCGACCGGGTGCTGGTGCGCGGCGTCGCCTGGGAGATGACCGCGAGCAACACACGAATCACCGGACAACTCCACAACATCCGGCGAGTCGTGACCATCACGAGTCACGGATCGTCGAAGTTCCTGAACATGATCGAAGGGGAAGCAGGACGTCGTGTGATCGGCCGCGCGGTACGGGTGCTGTGCCACCGGTATGCCCGCACCACGTGGCTGGCCATGTACAACATCGATCGCTCGAACGAAGCAGACCGCGCCGCGTTTCTCGATCGCGTCGAGCGCCGGATGCATCGACTGTGGTGGTCGCCTACGTCTCTGGCCGCCGGTCGAAGGTGGTGACCACTTCGACGTGATGAGTCTGCGGAAACAGGTCGTAGACCGTGGATCGGGTGTGGTCGTAGCCCGACTCGCGCAAGAGCCCTGCGTCGCGAGCCAGCGACACGGGGTCGCAACTGACCAGCACGATCCGTCGCGCCTCCGTGGCAGATAGAACGGCGACCGCCTGCCGGCCGAGTCCCGTACGCGACGGGTCGGCAACGACAAGGTCGGCACGACGAGGTCGCCAACGCTCAACCGAGGACGAGACGATCTCGGCGCGGCGACCGGCAAGGTTGATCGCCGCGTCGGCGCAAGCCGAGTCGGACTCCTCGACCATCGTCACCCGACGACCGTCGAGTGCCGCAGCGAACAACCCGACGCCACCGTAGGCATCGACGATGACCGCGCCCTCCACCATGTCGCCGCACGCGTCGCGAACGGCGCCGACCAAGAGCTCTGCTGCAGCGGGGCCCGATTGGAAAAAGGATGCCGCGCTGACCCGAAACGTGTTGCCGGCCACCACCTCGTGAACCGCGGCATCGGATCCGATGGCGACATCGGTCGGCACGTCGAGCAACTCCACTTCCCCATCGACGATCCACGCCGAACGCTGCTCGGTCGCAGCACCGACCCGCAGGCTGACCTCGCCATCTCCGCGAGTGCGAACGGTGGCCAACAGTTCCTGGAGCAAGGGGTGACTGACAGGACAGGCTTCGAGCTCGATCACGTCGTGAGAGTGGCGCGCCCGCAAGCCCAAGCGATGGCTACCGGACGCAAGACGCAAGGTGGTGCGGTACGCCCAGGGTGGAACCGACGATCCGAGCTCGACAACCGGCTCGATCAGCTTGCCGGTGCGGGTCAGCGCTTCGAGCACAACCGCAGACTTCAGCGCCAACTGCGCACCAGCGTCGACGTGCTGCCACGTGCAGCCACCGCAACCGGCGGCGTGCGCAGGGCAAGGTGGTTCGCACTCGATGTGCCGATGGTTCCATCACATCGAGCACGACGGCGCGCACGAAATCCTTCTTGGACTGCACGACCTCGACGGCAACCAGTTCCCCGGGCAGTGCCCCACGGACGAACGCAACCCGTCCGTCGTCGATCCGAGCGATCGCATCTCCCCCTGCCGCCATCTTCTCGGCACGCACCACTATCGACGACATCGCCGTCGACTGTAGATCTCCCAACTCACACACCACCCACTACCCTCAGCAACGATGCCGCGACCGATCGAAATCGCCCCCAGTGTGCTGCCTGCCGACTTCGCCAAACTCGGCGAAGAAGTTGCCGCCCTCGAAGCGGCCGGCGTCGACCGGATCCAGTGGGACGTGATGGACGGCCAATTCGTGCCCAACCTCACGTTCGGGCCTGACGTGATCGCTGCAGCACGCAAGCACAGCTCACTTCCGTTCGAGGCACACCTGATGGTGTTGACACCCGACGCGATGGCCGAGGCGTACGTGCGTGCCGGGTGCCAGCGACTGATCGTCCATGCCGAGGCATGCGTCCACCTCCACCGAACGCTGGCCAACATCGCTTCGCTCGGCGCCACTGCAGGCGTCGCATTGAACCCCGCCACACCGGCCGATGCCGTGGCGCACGTGCTCGACCTCGTCGACATGGTGCTGGTGATGACCGTCAACCCAGGATTCGGTGGGCAGAAGTACATCGCGACGATGGAACCGAAGATCACCGAGGTCGCCGAGATGATCCGGGCCGCGGGGCGCGGTGACCACATCGACGTCGAAGTCGACGGCGGGATCGGTCCCGACACCGTGGCCGCTGCATCCGCGGCCGGAGCCAACGTGCTCGTCGCCGGCAGCGCCCTGTTCCGAGATCCGCTCGGCCTCGAGCACGCTGTCACCGACCTCCGCGCCCGCGCCGTCGCCGCCCGCTCCTGACGCCTCGCTCAGCGTTGGGAGCCGCAGGCCCCGCTACGGGGCGCCCGGTGACTAACGCTGCGATGTGGGGACAGGGTCGGTGGTCGCCTCAGTGTCGGTGTCGCTGTGTTCGACTGGGTACAGCTCGTTGCCGGTATGCCGGCGCACGCGTTGAACTTCGAAGACGACAGGTGTTTCCTCCGGCTCGCGTTCGCGGGCGGCCCGGACCATGGCGAATATCAGCAGCTTCATCGAGGCCAACACGACGAGCACGATGAAGGCAATCCCGAGCGGCTTGAGGACTGCTGTCGCCACCGACCGTTTTGCGGTCTTCAACGGTGTCAGTACCCCGGAGTCGACCTCTGATCCGTCGACCAGCAAGGTCTTCACCCCGTCTTCCACTCGCGGACAGCGAACGTCGCTGTCGTCGACGCCGATCACCGCGTCGCCGCCGAACAACGGCGCAGGCACACGCACCTTCGAATACAACACGCGCGTCACCGGATCCGCCCGCGCGCCGACGAGATACTGCTGTCCGGGGCGCAGGAACCGTGTGTCGTCGTCGAAACGCACATCGACGATCGTGTCGACCGCGTAACCATCGAGGCTGCCGGCGCGGATCTGCTGAACGGCAAAGCGTGCTGTCGTCGCATCGGCCGCGACCAATGTCCCGACGAAGACTGACACGGGTGCCGGCTGAACTGGGCAACCACTGGGAACCACGATCAGCGGTGTGGAGACCACGTTCGGATTCACGATCGGCGGCGGCACCTCGAGGACGGGCAAGTCCGGACCGATCACGCTGGAACCGAGTGTTGTGGCAGGTACTGCGTCAACAGGTGCAGCCACCGTTGTCGGCGGCACAACCGGCGGTTCGGCGGGCGGAGTCGCGCCGGCCACGCCATACCACGAGGCTGCTATCAGTGCCCCGATCGCGACCGAACCCACATGCCTCACGTTGCCACGCTACTGAGCGGCGGGGCCTCGGGCTGGTCAACGACCTTCGAAGTTCGGTTCGCGCTTGTCGACGAATGCTTTCATCGCTTCTGCCGTGTCGGCAGTTCCGAAGTTCACGGTCTGGGCGACACCCTCGTCGTCGAGGGCCTCCTCCAGTGTGACCTGCATCGAGTTGTCGAGCATTCGCTTCGTCATCGCCAACGCGATCGGCGGGCCTGCGGCCAGCCGTTTCGCCCAACCATCGACGAAGTCGTCGATTTCGGCATCGGGCAGAACCCGGTTGACCAGGCCGATGCGCTCGGCCTCGGCGGCGTCGATGATGTCGGCCAACAGGGCCAGCTCCTTGGCCCGGTGCATGCCGACGATGCGAGGCAACACCCAGGACCCACCGAAGTCGATCGACAGGCCGCGGCGGGCAAAGATCTCGGAGAATCGGGCGTTCTCACTGGCTACGACGAGGTCGCAGCCGATTGCCATGTTGCATCCGGCGCCGACCGCGACGCCGCGGACCTTGGCGATCGTCGGGATCGGGAGTCGATGGAGGGCGAGGGCGACGTCGCCGACATGGCGCATCTGGGCCAACTGGTGCCGGCCGGGCCCACCAGTACCACCACCGGTCAGGTCGGCGCCGGCGCAGAACTCCCCTCCCGCCCCGGTCAACACGAGCACGCGATCCTCACTGTTGGCGGCAATCGCTCGGAAGATGTCCAAGAGCTCGTTCCACATCTGGGCGTTGGCGGCATTCTTCTTCGCGGGGCGATTGAGTGTGACGGTGACGATGCCCGACTCACGAGCGACCTCGATGGTTTCCACGGAAACGGCACGATACTGGTGCGATGGGATTCAACCCCTATCGCAAGTTTGTCGCCAAACCCGCCGACTACGTGTTCGTCGTGGCCGCGGTTCTGGCCGTCGTCGCATTGCTGGCGTGGGCGCTACTGGCCTGACCACGTGAACACGGCAACAGGTTTGTGGGACGGCGGCTTCGGCCCGGTCGACGTTCGCCGGGTTCAGCCGTACGAGGCGACCAAGGCATATGTCTGCCCTGGTTGCCATCACAGAATTCCCATCGGGACCGGCCACTACGTCGCAGTGCCTGCCGATGCTCCAGACCTTCGACGCCACTGGCACAAGGCCTGCTGGGACCGACGGCCGAACCCGGCCAGCGCCCACCCAGACAGCTAGTGCCGTTCGGCCGCGGCCCCCGAGCCAGATGCCTGAGATTCGGTACGGGCGAATAATCCGTACCTGGCCTCGCTCGTTCGGCCGATCCGACGATGTTGGAGGGCCAAGCGCCAGGCGCCGCCAGAACCTGCGAACGTTCGTGGTCAAAGCACCAGCTAGCCCTTCGTCGGACACCGTTCGCTCTGGGCGACGTTCGACCACGCTGGGCTTGACTCGCGTTCGGTCGTGCATTTTTGTCCCGCACAAGCGGCGTTCGGTGAGCAAGCCGCTGCGGCTTCCTTGGGCGCGACACTGGAAGCAGGGCGTCCGAAATCGCGCCCGACGAGCCCGCGTGGGATCGAAAGTGGAAGCGCCGATTCCAGAATCGCGCCCAAGGAGGTGCACGACGGTGGTGCGGAGAAGACTGGGCGCCTCTCCGGTGAGAGGTAGCTGTGACTTCCCAGCGACGGTCGAGTAGCTAGAACGCCGCCTCGAACACCTCGATGTGCACACCGGTGATCGCCGCGACATCGAATCGAATCGAACCGTGTCGATCGTGGAGCGCAAGCCACTCGCTGGCCAGCAGCCGAATGCGTCGCTGCTTGACTCTCCCGACGGCCGACTCGGGTGGGCCGTATCGGTCGGTCGCACGGGTCTTGATCTCACAGAACACCACCAGCGCAGCCGTGCACGCAATCAGGTCGAGTTCGCCGGTCGACGATCGCCAGTTGCGGTCAACGACCTCGTAGCCGTGCGAGGCATACCAACGAGCGGCGAGATCCTCACCCCATTTCCCGCGGGCCTGGTTGGCCAACGAGGGTGCTACAGCTCGGTCGAGGGCAGCTCTTCCACGTTGACGTCCTTGAACGTCAGCACCCGGACCTTGGGCACGAACCGGGTCTTTCGGTACATATCCCATACCCATGCGTCGCTCAACTCCACTTCGATCACCGGCTTGGCGGCGTCTCCGCTGACATTCAGCTTGACGTCGTTGGCCAGGTAGAACCGGCGCTCGGTCTCCACGGCGAAGCGGAACATGGCCGCGACGTCCTGGTATTCCTGAGCGAGTTGGAGCTCACGCTCGGCCTCGAAGTTTTCGAGATCGTCGGAACTCAAAGCGGGTGCTCGATTACACCGATGGAACGCGAACGCTCAGGCGTCGCGCTTTTCCCTGATCTTGGCAGCCTTGCCGACGCGATCGCGCAGGTAGTACAGCTTGGCACGGCGGACATCGCCTCGCTTGACGACCTCGATCTTGACGACGGTCGGGGTATGGATCGGAAAGGTGCGCTCGACACCCACGCCATAGCTGAGCTTGCGAACCTTGTAGGTCTCGGCGACACCGCTGCCGGAGCGGGCGATGACGTTGCCCTGGAAGACCTGCACACGCTCCTTGTTGCCCTCGACGACCTTCACGTGGACCTTGACCTCATCGCCGCTGGCGAAGTCGGGCACGTCGGTGCGGATGTACTGGTTGTCGACAAGATCGGTGGACTTCATGGCGCGAAACTCTCTGATCAATTTGCTGGCCTGCAGCCAGGGAACGATCAAGGATAGGTGACGGGAGGGAACTCTTCCAACAGTCGTCGGTCAACTTCGCTCAGCCCACCTGCAGTTTCGATCAGGTCGGGGCGATATCGCAGCGTGCGATGCAGGGCTTGAGCGCGACGCCACCGCTCGATCCTGGCGTGGTCACCACCGCGCAGGGTGTCGGGAACCGCCCAGCCACGGAACTCCGCGGGACGGGTGTAGTGCGGTTCCTCGAGCAGCCCCGACGCCCCGAAGCTCTCGGTGACCGGGCTGACATCGTTGCCCATCGCCCCTGGTAGCAGGCGTACCACGGCCTCGATCACGAGGCACGCGGCCACTTCTCCCCCGCCAAGGACGACGTCGCCGATGCTCAGTTCGCCGTCGACCAGATGCTCGCGAACCCGGTGATCGACCCCCTCGTAGCGTCCACAGAGCAAGCTGAACCCGTCGCCTGCGGCCAGGTCGAACGCCATCGCCTGGTCGAACCGGCGACCTGCAGGGCCGAGCAGGAACAATGGCCGATGCGGATCGGCGGCTTCGACCGAGGCGAAGATGGGCTCCGCCTTCAACACCATCCCGGCCCCTCCACCGAATGGCGAGTCATCGACGGTGCGATGGATGTCGGTGGTGTGCTCGCGCAGATCGTGGGTGCGAAGGTCGAGCAGCCGATTCGCTTGTGCCTTGCCGAGCAGGCTCTCCGAGCAGAAGTTGTCGACGATGGTCGGGAAGATGGTGAACACGTCGATCTGCATTGGTGTGCAAGCCTACGAGACGATGATCTTCCACATCACCGACACCGCCACGTGGGAAGCCTCGAAGCAGCAGGGGGCCCACACCGGCTCCACTCGCGGCGTCGATCTCGCCGAGGAGGGGTACATCCATTGCAGCACGGCCGAACAATGGCCGGGGGTCATCGAGCGCTACTACGCCGGTGCCGACGATCTCCTTCTTCTGCACATCGACGAGTCGTTGCTGACGTCGCCGCTGCGTCTACGAGCAGTTGCCGGGCATGCCCGAGCCCTTCCCACACATCTACGGACCGATCAACGTCGACGCTGTCGTCGACGTGCAAGCCCTCCCGTAACGCGAAGCGGCCAGCTCACGATTGCCTCCCCGAGGAGAACAATCGCGAGCTGGCGCTTTCCCGCCCTACCTATTGGTATTGCTGGTTACCCGGTCAGCGGATGCCGATACGGCGGCGGCCGATCAGCATTGCTCCACCGAGAAGGATGCCACCGAAGGCGATGGCAAGCATTTGTTGGATGTGGCCGGCCCCGGTACGGGGCAACTCCACAACCACTGCGTCGGACCCTACGGTCGGCGGCACTGGCGGCTGGCTGGCAACGATGGGATTCGATACCGGCACGGCGACTGAAGCCGACAGATCACAGACAGCGCCGGCGCGTGCCGGGATGCAGCTGAGGGTGGACTCGCCGGCACCGATGCCGCTCATGACAGCGTCGGAAGCGTAGGCACCATGGACCATCGCCTGGTTGAGGATCGAGGTGCCGGCCACAACCGTGGAGTCGACATCGACGACAACCGTGATCATGGCGGTCTGCGCTCCAGGTGCAAGCGCATCGCTCATGACGCAGGTCAGCAGTTGCGGACGGGTTGACTCCGTCAGATCACATTGACCGGCTCCGCCGGCCACCGAGGCCGACACCAGCGACAGCGTGTTGGCCAAGCGATCGGTCACCACGACTGGGTTCAATGTCAGTCCACCGGTGTTGGTGGCCTGCAGCGTGTAGGTGATCTGTCCACCAGGTGTGGCCGTGGGGGTCGACGATGCCTTGTCGATCTGCACGGATGCGTAGCCGTTGGTGACGACGACGCTGACCGTCTCGCCGAGGTTGCCCGTCAGCTTGAGTTGATCGGGGCTGATCACGGTGGTGTTCGCAGTGCCCTTGACGATCTCCTCGAACTTGTAGTCGATGCCGGCGGGGTCCAGCGTCGACGGCAGGTGGATCACTTTGGACTCGCCTGCGTTGATGGTGAAGGTGGTCTGCTCGACGTATGTCGAGCCCTGCAGTCGAGACACCCGGATGCTGTAGGTCTCGCCCGAAGCGGGCTGTCCCAGCAACTCCTTGGTGAAGGTGACGGTGCGCTCGCACTCGGCCTGGCTGGCGTTCGCCGTGGCGATCGTCTGACCGTTGTGCTGAAGGACCAGCGCCGTCGAGTTGGTGCTGATGACCGTCGACTGACCGGCCGGGACGGTGGCGCTGCCACCGTTCCAGGTGACGGTGATGTCGGTGCTCTCGGTGTTGGTGATGGTGAACCAGTGGACTGCACCCTCACCGGTGCCGGAGTTGCACTCGGCCGTGACACCGAACGTCGGGTCGCATTCGGACTGCACGACGATGTCGGCCTGCGGTACACCGTTGATGGAGAGCGTGATGGTGTTCTGACCATCGGCCAGCGGACCAACGACCACCGGCAGCGTCTCGCCCGGGTGGAGGATGTAGTCGGTGCCGTTGATGGTGAACGTCACATCGACGTCGTCACCCGGGTTGGCGATCGTCACCGTGACGGTGTCGTCGAAGCTGGCGCACACCTGGGCGTAGCTGAAGGTAGGCTGCGGGATCACAATTGGTCGTTGCGATGAACGAGAGGTCAGTCGCTCCGGCGATGTACTTCGATCGGCGTGTGCGCCATCGAGAAGGCCAGAGATCGACGACGGGACAGCTTCGTGTTCGGCGCCACCGTGTACGCGACGCCCTGGACCGTGAACACGACCGGCTTCTCGCCGCCGGTTGCGATCAGAGTGATGGTGACCTGACCATCGCTGTTGGCGCACGCCTTGTGACGACGTCGAGATCGTGCCGACACCGGGGTGGTCGCAGGCGACCGTGATGTCGAAGCTCAAGTCGAGAGCGCCGGCCGAGACCGCGATGTGGTTGGGTCCATCAGCGAGACCGCTGATCGTGACATCCTGCGAACCCTTCGGGCCGACCGGGTAGTCGGTGCCGTTGACCGTGAAGGTCACTGTGACATCGTCGCCGTTGTTGTGCAGCGTGACGACGACTTGCCCATCGGCAACTCCGCCGGTGCCCTCAACGCAGGTCTCGGTGTGGTCGATCGTGGGTGCCTTGTCGCAGCCGAAGTTGACGGGCTTGGAGAAGTCGATGCCGTCCTGGCTGATGGCGATCATGCGTGGGCCGTCGAGCACACCGGAGATGGTGACCGGAAGTCCGAGTTGGCCGGGACGAGGTATGACTGACCTTCGACGATGAAGGTGATCGGCAGCTGGCCACCAATGTTCTTCAGGGTGACGATGACCTGACCGTCTTCATTGACGCAGCTGGTTGCGATCTCGACAGCCGGCTGGCCGGGGCGGTCGCAATCGACGACGATCGTGAACGTCTTGTCGACGCCGTTGACGAACAACGAGATGTCGTGACTGCCGTCTGCCAAGGCACCGATCGTGACGACCTTGGTTTCGCCTGGGGCGAGGGTGTGGCTGACGTTGTCGAGGACGAAGATGGCGTTCACGTCGTCGCCGTCGTTCTTCATCGTCACATCGACGCTGCCGTCACCGTTGACGCACGTCTCGGTGTAGCTGTACGACGGGGCGAGATCGCAATTGACCGAGAAGGTCTGCGAGTAGTCCTGGCCGCCGGCCGTCACCGTCACCGTGTGGGTGCCGTCACTGAAGCCGCCGAAAGTGACGGTCGTGCTGGCGTGAATCCCGACCGGGACATCTTGGACGATGCCGGTGAACGGGTTGGTGACCTTGAAGGTGATGGCCTCGGTGCCGTCATTGGCGAGCGTGATGGTGACTGAACCATCGTTGTTGCTGCAGGCGACGGTGCTCGATGCCCGGGGGGCGGCGTGGTCACAATCGACCGTGAAGGTCTGCGAGTAGTCCGCCTGACCGATCTTGATGACGACCGTGTGGGTGCCGTCGGCGAAGCCGCCGAAGGTGCGTGTCTTCGAGCTGTTGGCATTGACGGTGACATTCTCGACCGTATTGGTCGTGGGGTCGGTGACCGCAAAGGTCACTGCTTCGCCACCGGCGTTGTTGAGGGTCACGACGACTTGCCCGTCACCGTTGGCGCATGTCGCGGTGTTGGTGACCGACGGGACGGGTGCGTCGCAGTCGACCGTGAAGTTCTGGGTCTTGTCGGCGTTCGATCCGACCACGACAATCTTGACGAAATGTGAACCATCGGCGATCCCGGTGAACGTGACTGTTTTCGATCCGCCGGACGACACGGTGTGGTTGGTTCCGCCGGTGGTCTGGTCGACGTTGTAGACCTTGAAGGTGACGTCCGCTCCGTACGGCCCGGCATCGTTGGTGAGCGTCAGGACAATCGTGCCCGAGCCGTTGCCGGGGGCCGTGTTGACGCACGACACCGACTTGGCGACGCCCGGTTGACTCGGGCAATTCGATGGCTTGTAGATCGTGACGGAGCTGCCGGTCGTGGAAACCGTTCCATTCCCCCAGGCCGCAATCGGCTTGGAGGAGATGATCATGCTGTCGGTGTTGGCCGGCCAGGCAAAAGTGCCCGAGAACTGGTAGTTGTTGGCGTTGTTGAACGCGCCGTGAGTGATGGTTGTGGTCGTGTTACCGATCTTCTTGGTCACGAGGATGTCGGTGTTCGGTGCCCGATGGGCCCGTGGCCCACGAGCTCGCCTTCCACGAGACGGTGCCGCTGCAAGCCACCGATGCTTCGATGTTGGAGTGGTGGGCACTCGCAGTGCCACCAAACGCCGGTACCACTAGGACCGCGCCCAGCAATACCAAGACCGCCGTACAAATCCGCCGTATTTGTCGCATTGTGCTTCCGCTCTTTTAGGCCAGCATCCGAAGATGTCTGGGATAATTCCGCCACGTGCAGGTTTCGCTCTTGCTCTTCGCTGGCGAAGCGACCAATTACAGCCAACGAGTCAACGCATCTCACGTGTCACTCACGGTAGCGGTGGAACCCTCACAGTGAAATGGGCCGTTCGGATCATTCGAAACGCCGCCACGTAGCGTGCGTCACACCACTGTCAGAGGTCGAACAGGCCCTGAGGGGGGTCAATCGTCGTAATACCGTTCTGGCAACTGACAACGAACGTGACCGGGACCAATGCACCGGTATCCAGCTCGAGAATGTCGTGCGCGGGGTTGTCGATCACCGCCAGGCACGTGCCCCGCTCGACCCCCTCGGCGTCGACGACTCGCGACCCGATCAGGTCGTGGACCCACAGCGCCTCCTCGTCGGCGCCGGCATCGTCGGCGGGCAGCGGCACAGCCTGCAAGGTGGTGTTGGTCAGCTTCTCGGCCGCCGTTCGATCGTCCACGCCCTCGAACCTCACCAACCACCGCTGTTGCTGTTGGCGCGACTCGACGACTGTCAGCCAACGAGACCCGGCAAGCAAACGGGCGCCGGACGCCACACGTTCGAACCTGTCGGTGACCAACGAGACGTACAACTCGCCCCGAACACCATGGGCACGGCCGATGCGCCCGACCTCGCGAAGTGGGTCTGGGCGAAGTGGGTCTGGGCGAAGTGGGTCAGTCGACAAAGTCGACGTCGACCTCGACACCATCGCGGGTGGCTGCGGCGCGCACGACGGTGCGGATGCTCTGCGCAGTGCGACCACGACGGCCGATGACCCTGCCGAGATCGCCAGGGCCGACCTTGACCTCGAGCTTCAAGCGATTCCGGCCCTCGACAGCATCGACCCGCACGGCGTCTGCGTCGTCGACGATCGATCGAACGACGTGAGTCAGGACAGCTGTCGCAGTCGGAGCGCCAGACTGGCTTGCGGCCACAGCGGCGACGGGTTCCGGCTCGGACACGGTCTCGGCTTCGGCTTCTTCGACTGATCCCTCGGTCTCGGTCTCTTCGACTGCTGCTTCAGGTCTCGGTTGCTGTCTCTGTACTTCGGCGGACTCGACCGGGCTCTCCGACTGGTCGTCGCGGGCTCGTCGGTCGCCGGTTGATCGGTCACTTGGCTGCCCGGGCGGCGCTGAACTCAGCCATCGCACCCGACACTTCCAGCAACTTCTTCACACGCTCGGTCGGTTGTGCCCCCTGCATCAACCACTTCACGGCCTTGGCGTTGTCGATGTTGAGAGTCGACGGATCTGTACGAGGGTTGTAGGTGCCGACGATCTGGATGAACCGGCCATCGCGGGGCGAACGGCTATCGGTGGCGACGACGCGATACTGCGGCTGCTTTGTCTTGCCAACTCGGGTGAGGCGCAGTTTTACTGCCATACGAATCCAGGGCTCCTTGCACAAATCGAACTACGAGAGGCTATCAATTGAAGTTGGGGAAGCCACCGGGCATCCCGCTGAGGTTCGGCAGTCCGCGGCCCTTCTTGCCCTTCTTACCTTTGCCGCCCATCGCCATGCCGCCCATCTTCTTCATCATCTTCTGCATCTCGCTGAACTGCTTGACGAGCCGGTTGACGTCGCCGACCGTCGTGCCGCTGCCGTTGGCGATCCGGGTGCGCCGGCTGCCGTTGATGACCTCGGGCTTGCGCCTCTCCTGCAGCGTCATCGAGCGGATGATCGCTTCGACCGGCTTCAACTGATCGTCGCCGATCTCGGCGCCCTTGAGCTCTTTCGGCATGCCGGGCATCATCCCCAACAGGTTGCCGAGTGGGCCCATCTTCTTCAGTGACTGCATCTGCTCCAAGAAGTCGTCGAGGGTGAATTCGCCCTCCATCATCTTCTCGGCGGCAGCTTCGGCCTGATCCTTCTCGAAGACCTGCTCGGCCTGCTCGATGAGGCTCAACATGTCGCCCATGCCGAGGATGCGCCCGGCCATCCGGTCTGGGTGGAACTGCTCGAACTCGTTGAGCTTTTCCCCCGTCGAGGCGAAGGCGATCGGCCGGCCGATCACTTCCTTCACACTCAGCGCCGCACCACCACGGGCATCGCCATCCAACTTCGACATGATGACGCCGTCGATGGCGAGGGTGGCGTGGAACGCCTCGGCCACGCTGACCGCGTCCTGGCCTGTCATCGCGTCGATCACCAGGAACGTGTAGTCGGGCTGCACGGCCTTGCTGATCTGGCGGACCTGCTCCATCATCTCGGCGTCGATCGCCAGGCGGCCGGCGGTGTCGACGATCAGCACATCGCGGCCGAGCCGCCTCGCTTCTTCGAGCCCTCGTTTGGCGGTCGAGACCGGATCGCCAGGTTCGCTGAACACCGGCACGTCGATCTGGCGACCGAGCGTACGGAGCTGCTCGACCGCGGCGGGACGCTGTAGGTCGGCGCCGACCATCAACGGCTGGCGACCCTGACTCTTGAACCAGCGGGCCAACTTGGCGGAGTTGGTGGTCTTGCCGGAACCCTGCAGGCCCGCCATCAACACCACGGTCGGCGGACGACTGGCGTAGGTGATCTTCAGCGTCTCACCACCGAGCATCGCAGTGAGCTCGGAGTTGACGATCTTGATGATCTGCTGACTGGGATCCAGCGCCTGGCTGAGCTTGGCGCCGACGGCCTGCTCGCGGATGCGAGCAGTGACGTTGCGCACCACACCGACGTTGACGTCGGCCTCGAGCAGTGCCGTGCGGATCTCCTTCAGGACCTCATCGACGTCGTCGTCGGTCAGGCGACCCTTGCCGCGGATCTTCTTGATGACGCCTTCGAGGCGGGAGGACAAAGAGTCGAACATCGCCACGCAGGCTAGCGGCGCGGGGCGCTCACACCGTTTGGCGCCAGGTCAGCCGATGGAGATGATCTCGCTGATGACATCACCCTTGAGGGCAACGTTGAAGCGGGTCTCCGAGAAGTCGGCAGTCGCGGCCAGATCCTCGCCGTCTTGACGTATGACTCGAACGCTCCAGCCGAGAGCCGATGCCTCCGATTCGGCATACGACAGGCATTGTCCGACCCATCGCTGGGCCCAGGCCAGGTCGAGGCCAGGCGCCGTGATATCGGTCGGGGCCTCGAACGTGGCGCAGGTGGCGTCGGCGGGGACCGGGTCGACAGTTTCCGGGACGGGGACGGCGGTGCCAAAACCGGTGTCGACCACGGCAGGCTCCGACACCGCCACCGGCGGGTCGACCTCTTGGATGTACTCATCCGGAACTGCGAGCACGTTGTACAGACCGCCGTCGGCCGTGCCGAACGTGTAGGCCGGCAGCAGCCAGATGGTGTTGTCGGCCGCCCACTGCATCATCAGGTCGGCCTTGACGCTGTTCAACGTGACGGTGACAGGCTCGGAAGGCACAGGAGCGCAGTCGGCGCGAGCGGCCTCCGGCTCGCAGGGCGCAATGTCGGGAGCGATCGCCGGCTCGATCGCCGCCCCTTCGGTGGCTTCGACGTCGGCCGGCGCGACGTCGGGTGCTCCGACGTCAGGGGTCACGGTTCTCGCGCTGATCGAGTCGAGACTCATGTACTGGTTCTGCTGATCCTTCAACCGCTCGAGACCGGCAGCGGCCCCGATGGTCGGGTAGTCGTCACCACGCTCGGGTGTCGCGAGCGATCCGGACGCGTACGTGACGACGCCGTTCTCGCCGAAGCCGACCGACAACATGATCGGCGCCTTCAACCCCTCGAGCAGCAACGAGGCATTCACGCTGGCACCCCACTCGTCGGCATAGGGCTCGTCGAACTCGTACGAGTCGATGTCGTAACCCCAATCGACGAACAACTGCTTGGCCTTGGCCAACGCCTCATCCTTGGTCGGCACGCCGGCAGGCGGCTGCGGCGTCGGGCAATCGGGAACCGCGATATCGGGGGCGACGGCGTCGACGGCAGGCGTTGTCTCGCCCGCCGCAGGAGCGGACGCCGAGTCAGGGGCATCGGCACTGCCGGCGCTACCAGCAACACCCTCACCGACGGCAACGTCAGTACCCGATGCGACACCCGAGCCGCATGCGAACGCAGGTGTCGACGTCGGCATGGCGCTGAGCCACCAGCTCAACATGCCGTCGGAGCCGACCGTCAGCACGGTGCCGCTGTAGTCCTCGGGACCGACAGCCCAGCCTCCGCCTTGATCCTCGGGCAGAGCGCGTACTTCGCCCTCGGCACCGAGAGCGGCGGCCAGTTGTGCCACTCGGTCGAGATCGGGCTCTTGGCCGGTAGCGAAGAACCACGATCCGGCGGGTGTGTCGAGCGCCGGCAGGTCACCGTCGAACACGAATTCCGTCGGCCCGAAGAATGCCATCTTCGAATCGGCTGCGGCGTCCATCGTTGCGGCTGCAGGGGCGGCCTCGGCACCCGCAGATCGGCCGGTCTGGCCACTGGCCAACTGGATCACCTTGGGTTGATCTGCGAGCGGTGTCGTGGTGTTGGGATCGCCGCAGGCGCTGAGCCCGAGAACGACCACTACGGCGGCAAGTGCGAGACGTCGTGAGCGAATCATGATTCTTTGACGTTCCCGGAGGCCGCCGCGGTTCCCATCATTCGTCAAACTTCCTTGACGCTCAGTCTTCGCGAACCAGGGCGTCGATGAACTCGGCCGGGTCGAACGGCACCAGATCACCGATCGATTCCCCGAGCCCGATCAGCTTCACCGGCAGACCGAGCTCGGTCTCGATCGCGAAGACGATGCCGCCCTTGGCCGATCCGTCGAGCTTGGTCAGGACGACCCCGGTCACCTCGGTGGCATCTCCGAACTCGCGGGCTTGGGTGAGGCCGTTCTGCCCCGTGGTCGCATCGACGACCAGGAGCACTTCGGTGACCTGGCCGGCGCCCTTGGCCGCAACCCTGCGCACCTTGCGCAACTCCTCCATGAGATTGGTCTTGGTGTGCAGCCGGCCGGCCGTATCGCCGAGCACGAGGTCGATGTGTCGTGCGGTTGCGCTTTCGATCGCATCGAAGATGACCGCACTGGGATCGCCACCCTCGTTGCCGCGAACGATCTCGGCACCACTGCGCTCGGCCCACGTGCCGAGTTGCTCGACCGCTGCGGCTCGGAACGTGTCGCCGGCGGCCATCAACACGGATCTACCGAGCGCGGCCTGTTGTGCACCGACCTTGCCGATCGTGGTGGTCTTGCCTACCCCGTTGACGCCGACGAACAACCAGACGTTCGGGCCACCCGGCACGTCTTCGAAGTGCAGGGTGCGATCAGCACCCTCCAGGCGATCGACCATCTCGGCCTGCAACGCGTCGAGTAGTTGTGCCGGCTCGGTGATCTCCTTGGCCTTGACCTTCACTCGGAGGCCGCCCAGCAAGTCGTCCGTGACTCGCACGCCGACGTCAGCGCGCAGCAGAGCCTCTTCCAGATCGTCCCACGTCTCATTGGTGATGCCCGTTCGAGCGCGGATCCCCAGCAGCGTTCCGGTCAGCGCGCCACGGGCCTTCGACATGCGACTGCGGAAGTTCGGTCGCTCGACGACAATCGGCGCGGGTGTCTCGATGACAGCGTCGGTCTCCGGCTCGGAGACCTCGCCCGGCGCCGACGGAACATCGGGGGCCTTTTGTGGAGGTGGGGTCCGAGGCGGGTGTGCCGGCGGCGCCGCCACATCTGAAGCACCCCCGGCGCGACGGCGGTTGAGCAGGACAACGCCGATTCCGACGACCAGCACGACGGCGATGAGAACGAGATAGATCCACGGCATGACGGCGACCACGCTATCGGGACGAGCTCAGCGGGTACCGCCTGTCATCGGGCCGTCGTCGCTTGTCAAGCGCAGGGCGATCCATACGGGGATGATCGACAACAACATCACCGCGGTGGCAACGACCGTGACGATCGGCTGCTGCTCGCCGCGGCTGAGGTTCTTGAAGATCCAGAGCGGCAACGTCTCCAGGCCGGCACCGGCGGTGAACGTGGTGACGACGATTTCGTCGAAGCTGAGCCCGAACGCCAGCAACCCGCCGGCGAGCAACGCCGTGCGCAGGAGCGGGAAGGTGACATAGCGGAATGTCTGAAACGTGTGCGCGCCGAGGTCGGCCGAGGCCTCCTCGAGGTTCGGCGAGAGCCTGCGGAAACGAGCGAGCAAGTTGTTGTACAGCACGACGATGCAGAACGTCGCGTGGGCGATGATCAGACTCCGCATCCCGAGTTCGAAGCCGGCTTGGTTGAACGCGGCGTTCAACGCGATGCCCGTGACGATGCCAGGAAGCGCGATGGGTAGCACGATCATCAGGTTCAACGACTCTCGCCCGAAGAACTTGAATCGGTGTACCGCGAGCGAGGCGAGCAGGCCCAGCACCAACGCGACAGCGGTCGCGCCCGTCGCCGTCTTCAAGCTCGCGAACAATGCGTCGCGCGCACCGGTGCTGTGCATCGCGGACTGCCACCAGTGCAGCGTGAAGCCCTTTGGCGGCCAGGACAGCGAACTGACCGTGTTGAACGACAGGATCACGATGATCGCCAACGGCAGGTACAAGAACGCGAGCACGATGCCGGTCATACCTCCGAACAGGAGTCGGACTCGACGAGTGAACTGCATCAGAGGTTCTCCAACGCACCAGTGCGGCGGATGCCGAGGAGGAAGGCCACCATGATGATCACCGGCACCACCGCGTACGCGGCAGCGAACGGAAGATCGGCGGAGAAGTTGTCGTACACGACCGACCCGATGACTTGGGTCTTCCCACCGACCAGATCGACCGCGATGTAGTCACCCAACGAGAGCGAAAAGGTGAACACCGCGCCGGCGACAATCGAGGGAAACAGGATCGGCAACACCACCTTGCGAAAGGTGAAGCCGAAGTGGGCACCTAGGTCACTCGACGCATCGAGTAACGAGTCCGGCAGTCGTTCGAGTCCGGCGTGGATTGGCACGATCATGAACGGCAACCACAGATACGCCAAGACGATGACCAACGCCGTCTCGCCGTAGTTGGGGCTCCAGCCGAACGACTTGTCGAGCACCCCACCCGGCGACCCGATGATCGCACGCCACGAAAACGCCTTCACCAAGTACGACGCCCACAGTGGAACGAGGACTGCAGCAACCAGCAAGCGGCGCCAGCGAACGCGCGCGACCTTGGCAATGAAGAAGGCGATCGGCAGGGCCAGCACGACGTCGACGACCGTCACGAGCGCGGCGATCTTGATGGTCCGCAGGGTGATGTCGCGATACACAGAGTTGTTGAACAGCGTTTGGTAGTTCTGCGCGCTGACGACCTTCTCGATGCCGCTGCCGTCCTCGTTGAGCCGGTACAGGGAGGTGATGAACAACGACGCGAGGGAGCCGACGTACAGCACCAGCATCCACGTGGCCGGCGCGCCGATGAGCGACGCCAGCCGAACGTGTGGATGCCGGTGCAGCCAGCGTGAGGCCGAGAGACCCGGACTCGATGGGAGTGTGGTGGACAGTGGTGTCAGCCCTTGATCTCGGTCCAGGCCTTGATCCAGTCGGCGAACGGCACGCAATCGCTGCCCTTGCCGTTCAGGCACTCCTTGCGCGGCGTTGCCCAGAAGGCGATCGACTTGGCGAATGCCTCGTCGGTGGCCTTGAACACGTCGCAGTGGGTTTCGTCTGCAAACTGCGTCGCGATCTCGGCGCATGCCTTCGGATTCGCGGGTGCCTCACCAAAGTAGTACGCAACTTGAGCCTGAACTGCGGGGCTCGTGATGTAGTCCATCCACATGTACATGCAGTTGGGATGCTCCGCCTTCGACGAGACCATCCACGTATCGCTCCATCCGGTTGATCCTTCCTTCGGGATGACCGTCTCCAGCGGAGCGCCGTTGGTGGTCGCGAGATTCTTGATGACCTGCCATGTGGTGCCGAGCACCGTCGAACCCTGCTCGAACGCGCCTTGAGTCTTGGTGTAGTCGTTCCAGTACTCGCCGATGATCGTGTGCTGATCCTTCAACAACGCGACCGAGGCGTCGAACTGCGCCTGGTTCAACGAGTACGGATCCTCGATGGCGAGGTCGGGCTGGGCAGTCTTCAGATACAACGCGGCGTCCGCGATGTAGATCGGGGCGTCGTACGCGGTGACCTTGCCCGCGTACGGCGATGCCGTGTCGAACACGACCTTCCACGAGTCGGGCGCTGTCGTGACGACGTCAGTGCGCCACATCAGGTAGTTGGCACCCCAACCGTGTGGAATCCCGTAGTTCTCACCGCCGCTCGAGTTGTAGTTGGTGTCCTTGAGGAACGACGAGAGATCGGCGTAGTTCTTGATCAGCGAGGTGTTGACGGGTGCCACGAGCCCGGCGTCGATGAGACGCACACTGGAGTCGCCCGAGGCCGAAACTCCGTCGTATCCACCGCTGCTCATCAATTGAAACATCTCGTCAGACGTCGCTGCCAGCTTCGACTTGACGACGCAGCCGGTCTGGTCCTCGAACGGATGTACCCAGTCGTACTCAGGGAACGTGCTGCCGTCCTCGGCGTAACCCGCCCAAACGATCAAGTTGAGGGCCTTCTCCCCTGCGCCGATCTCCGTCAACGCCTCGCCGCCGGATGACGATTCGCTGTCGTCACCGCAGGCCGACGCCAGCAGCGTGATCGCCACCAATGCACCGAAATACCGTGCTGATTTCATGAGTCTCCCCCTTTGGAGATGTCTGTATTGGCGACGGGAAAGGCCGCGTAACGCGGCCAGGCCAGGCGGACATCGCCGCCGATGGCAACACCAGCAAGCCCGTCGCTTGGCACGCTGGCGATCATGGAGGTGCCGTCGTCGAGTTGCACACGCACCCGACAATCGGCTCCGAGATATTGGATGTCGCTGACGACGCCCGGCAGTACGATTTCCGTGTCACCAGCTTCGTGTTGGACGATGCGCATGCGCTCGGGGCGAATGGAGTGCGGCTCGGCGATGCCGAGCAACTGTTGCGAACGCTCGGCGTTGAGCACGTTGGACGTGCCGACGAATCCAGCGACGAACGCAGTCGCCGGATGGTCGTAGATGTCGCGTGGCGTTCCGACCTGTTCGACTCGCCCGTTGTTGAAGACAGCGATGCGATTGCTCATCGACAAGGCTTCACCCTGATCGTGCGTGACGAAGACGAATGTGATCCCCACGTCACGCTGGATCGACTTCAACTCGACCTGCATCTCCTCGCGCAATTTGAGGTCGAGGGCGCCGAGGGGCTCGTCAAGCAGCAACACCTTCGGATGGTTAACCAGCGCCCGGGCCAAGGCGATCCGTTGGCGTTGCCCTCCGCTGAGCTGATTCGGCCGGCGATCGCCGTAGTTGGAAAGTCGCACGGCCTCGAGCATTTCGATCGCTCGCTTGCGCCGGTCCGCCTTGCCGACTCGCTTCACCTTCAGGCCGTATTCGATGTTCTCCAGCACGCTCATGTGCGGGAACAGCGCGTAGTCCTGAAACACCGTGTTGACGTCGCGGTCGTACGGCGCGAGCTGGCTGACGTCGTTGCCCTGCAGAAGCACCGCGCCACCCGTCGGTAGCTCGAATCCAGCAATCATTCGCAGCACCGTCGTCTTGCCACTTCCAGAGGGCCCGAGCAGCGAGAAGAACTCGCCCTCGAAGATCTCCAGGTCGATGTCGTTGACCGCGACGACATCGCCGTAGTTCTTGCGCAACCTGACCAGTTGTATGGCGGGCGTTGCACGACGCGATTCGTCGTCTCTGGCGCCAATGGCCACGGCCTCACTCACGATGCGCTGCTTCTCCCCTGGGTTTTCGTCGCGATTCGTCGAAGCGACGTTAGTCGCTCGCGGATTGGGCGCTGACCATCCGATGGTTTCGGTCAGGTCGTGGCAGTCACTCGTTCGGTGATCACCTTCGACGACCCTCCTGGCTGCATGGTGATTCCGAGCAGGCTGTCGCCCGCCTCCATCGTGCGCTTCTGATGGCTGACCACCAAGAGTTGCGCCTCCTGTCGGAACTCGTGGATGAGCCCGAGGAAGCGGTGCAGGTTGACATCGTCCAGCGCGGCCTCGACCTCATCCATCACGTAGAACGGCGATGGACGGCTTCGGAACACAGCGAAGAGATACGCGAGCGCTGTCAACGACCGCTCGCCACCCGACAGCAGGGACAACTTCTTGACGTTCTTACCGCTCGGCTTGGCCTCGACCTCGATGCCCGTGTCGAGCAGATCATCGGGACTGGTGAGCACGAGGTTCCCGACACCACCTGGGAACAGCATCGCGAACAGTTGTGTGAAGTGCGAGCTGACATCGGCGAACGCCGCCGCGAAGACGGTCTGGATCTCCAGATCGACGGCCTTGATGACTCGCATCAGATCGCGACGCGTGTCGCGAACGTCCTCGAGCTGTTCCTCGAGGAACTTGTGGCGCGTCTGTAACTCCGTGAATTCCTCCAACGCCAACGGGTTGATGGGACCCATCAACCGAAGTTCGCGCTCCAGGTCGCGAACTCTGGCGGCGGCCGAGATCCCTTCGGGAAGGTGCGGTTGTTCAGCAACCTCCGCCGCCGCGGGTTCCAGGTCATGGTCACGACGCAACGCCTCGACGACTCCCTCCAACCGCATGCGCACCTCGGCCTCGTCGATCTCGACGCGTCGCGAGCGTTCGCGGTTCTCATCGAGCCCCTTCTCCGCTGCACCACGTCGACGACGCAGATCGTCGAGCCGTTGGGCGATGCCGCGAACCTCGTCGCTCTGCTTGCGGCGAATCTCCATCAGCTCGTCGTGGCGTGTTTCGATCACACCGCGATGCCGGTCGACGAGAGCCGACAGGCTCTCGACCGCGGCGAGAGATCGCTCCACTTCGGTTCGACGTTGTCCGGCATGCGCTCGAGCGACAGCATCGACTTCGAGGCGTCGCTCGGTCTCCTCCAGCCGACGCTGCAGGAACTGCTCGCGCTCCTGCAGACCAGCGTTGCGGACCTCGAGGTCCTGACGGCGGTTTGCCAGGACGGCGGAGCGGGCATCGAGCCGGGCCCGTGTCTCGCCGCGCGACTTCGCGGCTTCGGCCTCGGCGGCTTCGTCGGCCTCGAGAGCCGGCACGAGCGCGTCGAGTTCGGCGATGCGCTCGCGTTCACGGTCGAGTCGCTCGCCGGCTTCGCCGACCGTGTGATCCAGCGTCTCGATCTCTGTCTGCATGTCGCGGCGTTCACTCTGCGCACGGGCAAGTGCTGCAGAACTGGCAGAGAAGCCGGCATCGTGCGTGTCGAGCTGTCGACTGAGTTGTGACTCGCGGGTGCGAGCAGCGTCGAGGTCGACACGAGCCATCTGTTCCGCCCGGCTCCTGCGTTCGAGCTCCGCAGTCGCTATCCCCAGGCGCTCCTGCGCCTCCTCCAGGGCTGAAGCAGTTGCGCCGCCGCTAGCAACACCGACGCGCCAACCGGTCGGACCAAAGCGGTCACCATCGTCGGTGACCACCACAGCCTGCGGGTTGGCGATAGCGACATCGATGGCATCGGCCCATGACGACACGCGGACGGCCGCGCCGATGATCGCATCCAACAGCTCGGCAACGCCGGCCTGCTGGCTACGGACATGGGGGCGCACCGGGACGCCGTGGGTAACGGTGACGGCAGCGGATCCGGTCGCCGTGCCGAGGGCGATCACCGCGCCGTGCACGTTGGATGCATGCAGTGAGTCGAGCGCCCTGCGACCGGCGTGAGGTGACGCAACCACGACGGCCTCGAGGGCCTCGCCCAGGGCGGCCTCGACCGCCGCTTCCCAACCAGCGTCGATGTCGATGAGGTCCAGCAACGTGCCAAGCACCTCGTCGACCCCAGCGAGGTGTTCAGCTCCGGCCCGGGCCCGCGCGCTCTCCAACGCGAGGTGGAGTGCCTCCGCGCGAGCGCCCCAACGGGCCACATCGTCACCGGCCGACTGGCGAGCGGTGATGGCCGATTCGTGAGCGCTCTCGGCGGCTGTGCGACGAGCCTCAGCTGTCTCCAGGTCGGCGACGAGACCGGCCTCGACGACCTGAGCCTGCTCGCATTCGACCCGGAGTCGTTCGGCGTCGGCGTCGAGGAGAACCACCCGCTCGCGCAGCATGTCAAGTCGAGTCCGTAGGCGTTGCAGTTCGCTGTCGGCGCGCTCGGCGCTGCCACGCAACGAGCGCAGCTCGCCACGAACCTCGGCCGCAGCGCTCGCAGCGGAACTGCTCGCAACCACGCTGTCGATCGACGTCACCGCTCGCTCGCGCTCGATGCCGAACTCTTCTTCCTCGCTCGCGAGTACCTCGGCTTCGGGTCCCAGGAGGCGTTGGTCTTCGGCGACTTTCTCCAGCTCGACGCGCAGGTTGTTGGCATCGGACTCCAGGCTCGCCACGACCCCTGAATCCATCAATTGTCCGCGATCGCGCTCCATCGAGCGACGACGCTCGACCAGGACTGCAGCGATACCGCGAGAACGTTCGCGTAATTGCTCGACTCGAACCATCTCATCCGAGAGATCGAGGTCGCCGCGTGCTGTCAGCTCCGCTTCGGCCGCCATCACGCCGGTATCGAGGGCAGCCAGCTCGGCTCGCAGTTCCTGCTCGGTGGAATGCAGGGTGATCTTCTCCGCCGCGAGCGCGGCCAGCCGTGTGCGTTGCGAAGCGATCTCTCGTCCGCGCAAGAAGATCTGCAGCGCGCTGAGCTCGGTGATGAGATCGCCATGGCGACGCGCCGCCTCGGCCTGTCGCTCGAGCGGTCGCAACTGGCGGCGGACCTCGCGAAGCAGGTCCTGTACCCGCAGCAGACTGGCCTCGGTGGCGTCGAGCCGCCGTTCTGCTCGTTCCTTGCGGCGGCGGAACTTCAAGACACCCGCGGCCTCTTCGATGATCGACCGGCGCTCCTCGGGTCGAGCATTGAGCACCGCGTCGATCTGGCCCTGGCTCACGATCACGTGCTGTTGCCGGCCGACGCCAGCGTCGCTCAACAGTTCCTGCACGTCGAGGAGTCGACATGTCACACCATTGATCGAGTACTCGCTCTCCCCCGTTCGGAACAGAATGCGCGACACCGTGACCTCGGTGAACTCGATCGGCAGCAGTCCCGCGGAGTTGTCGATCGTCAGGCTCACCTCGGCCCGTCCAAGGGCTGGGCGTTTGGCAGTGCCGGCGAAGATGACGTCGTCCATCTTCTGGCTGCGCACCGCGCTGGGGGCCTGCGCACCGAGCACCCAAGCGATCGCATCCACCACGTTCGACTTGCCCGACCCGTTCGGACCAACCACCACAGTCACCCCCGGCTCGAGCTGCAGGGTGGTTGCGTCGGCGAACGACTTGAATCCTTTGAGGGTCAGCGACTTCAAGAACACGGCGCCCGCGACCATAGCCGCGCGAGCCGGTTCACGCCTACGGCGTACCGTCTCACCCCTGATCAGGGCACCCTCCGACACTCCCAACGCGCGATGAGAGATGTGCGGCACGGAGCGGCTCATCTCTCATCGCGGCGCTCACCCATCAGTGCTGGCAGCGGGGGCAGAAACAGGTCGAGCGGCCGCCGGAGACCGTGCGCACGACGGTGGCCCGGCCGCAGGTGAGGCAGCGTTGGCCGGCGCGGTCGTATACGCGGTGATCGAGTTGGAAGCTGCCGCCGTCACCCATCACATCGACGTACTGGGTATCCGACAAGGTGCTGCCGCCGGCCTCGATGGCAGCCGACAGGATCGAGTGGATCGCGTCGTGGAGCCGGCGGATGTCGGCCGGCTTCAAGGTGTTGGCCAACCGGTCGGGTCGCAGTCGTGCCCTGTGCAGGATCTCGTCGCAGTAGATGTTGCCGATGCCGGCGATCTCGTGTTGGTCGAGCAGCAATGGCTTCAGCTGTCGAGCTCTGCCGCGCACGATGTCGGTGAGTTGCGCCACGGTGAGGCCATCTGTGATCGGGTCGATGCCGAGCTTGGCGAGCTCCGGCAGTTCGTCTGCGACCCGCTGCAGGATCGAAGACCACCATCTCGCCGAATGTGCGCGGGTCGACGAACCACAGCTCTTGTGCCGGAGCTCCGGACGAAGTGCAAGACGACATGCGTGTGGTCTGGTCGAAGTGAGCCGGAAGGGCTGACGAGCACGCGTCCACTCATCCGAAGATGGATCATCAGAGTCTCGCCGGTATCGAGCGAGCACAGGATGTACTTGCCGCGGCGGCCGATCGACGTGACGGTCGCGCCTGTCAGGCCGTCGACAAGTGCCTCCCGGGATGTCCGGCGAACGGTTCGCTCCCGACCGACCTCGACACGATCGATACGGCGGCCGACCACGAACGAGACCATTCCACGCCGTACGGTTTCCACCTCCGGCAGTTCCGGCACGGAGGGCTACCCCTCTGCGGACGAGCACGTCGAAGGCCTCGGACGCGGCCTGCTGCTCGGCGAGCTTCTTCGACTTGCCTTCGCCGGCACCCAGCGCCATGCCGTCGACGAGCACCGTCGCCTTGAACGTCTTGGAGTGGTCCGGACCCGATTCGGTCAGCAGGTAGACGGGCGCTGTGTCGTACAGCCGCGCGGTGAGCTCCTGCAGGACGGTCTTGTGATCCAAGCGGTCGAGTTGACCGGCAGCGATCTCGAGTCGGTCGCTGAAGAGTCGGGCGACCAGTGCCTTGGCTGCGTCCACGCCGCCGTCGAGGTAGACGGCGCCGAGCACGGCCTCGAACGCATCCGACAGGATCGAGGACTTCTGCCGACCACCTGCGGCATCCTCGCCCTTGCCGAGCAACAGCCACTCGCCGAGGCCGATCGATTCGGCAACCTCGGCCAGCGCGGTCGCGTTGACCACGCTCTTGCGGAGGTCGGTGAGCTTGCCTTCGGGGAGGTCGCCGTGGCGCAGGTAGGCAATCTCGGCGACGACCCATCCGAGCACGGCATCGCCGAGGAACTCGAGGCGTTCGTTGGAGGGCTGACCACCCACCTCGGCGCACCACGAACGGTGGGCCAAGGCCCGCCGGAGCAGCGTGAGATCAGTGAAGTCGTACCCGATCCGTCGGCTCAGCGTTCCGAGGTCGGCCGAAGTGTCGGTCGTACTCACGCTTCCCGGACGCGGTCGTAGACGTAGTCGACCGCGTCGCGCACCGTCTTCAGATCGACCAGATCCTCGTCCTCGATTCGGAAGCCGACGGAACGCTCGCTGAGGTCCTCTTCCAAGGCCTCGACCAGCTCGATCAGCGCGAGCGAATCGGCGTCGAGATCGTCGACGAACGACTGCCCTTCGGAGATGGTCGCAGGCTCGATCTCGAGAATGTCGGCGAGGTTGGCGCGGACGATCTCGAAGACCTCATTGCGGTCGAGCGGACCTTGTTGGACATCGGTCTCGGCAGGCACTGGTAAACACTCCTCGGTGTCGTTAGCAGCGCAGAGGCTAGCGCTTCGGCCACCGCAGAGCGGGGCACACAACTGCTACTCGGTGAGGGCGATCGCTTCGCGGATCTCGTCGACCAGGCGATGTTCAACCATCTCGTGACCGAGTTTGATGGCGTTGAGGATCGCTTGCGAGTTCGACGAACCATGGCTGATGATGCACACACCGTCGACGCCGAGCAGCATCGCTCCCCCATAGGTATCCGGGCTGACCTGCGCATAGAGGGGCAGCAGAGCAGGCAGCAACGCGTCGGCGTGGGGCTTGTAGTGCTCCTCGGCAGCGAAGGCGTCGAGCAGCGCGGTGATGATGACCCTCATCCCGCCTTCGAGCGCCTTCAGTACGACGTTGCCGGTGAAGCCGTCGGTGACGATCACATCGGCGGTCTTGCGCATCACGTCGCGACCTTCGACGTTGCCGATGAAGTGGATACCGGGCGCGTGTGAGAGCAGTTCGTACGCCTCTTTGCGCAACGTGTCGCCCTTGCCGGGTTCCTCGCCGATCGACAACAGCCCGACCGACGGGCGATCGATTCCGAAACGGTGCCTGGCATAGACGGAACCCATCTGACCGAACTGCACCAACCACTCCGGCTGCACCTCGGCGTTGGCGCCGGCGTCGAGCAGGATGGTGGGGGTCGAACCGGGCACCGGGATCGGGTGTCGCGATGGCCGGCCGATTGACACCCTTGATGCGGCCCATGCGCAGCAGCGCCGACGCCATCGTCGCGCCGGTGTTGCCGGCAGACACCATCGCCGACGCCTTGCCGTCGCGAACCGCCTCGGCAGCGCGAACGAGGGTGGAGTCCTTCTTGCGGCGCACGCCCTTCGCGGCATCCTCGTCCATCGCGATCACTTCGGAAGCAATGATCAGCTCGAGGTCGCCGCGTCCTTCGAGGTCTTCGGGGCCGACGACAACGACGGGGATGCCAAGCTCGGCCGCAGCGTGAGCACCCGCGAGGATTTCCCCTGGGGCCCGATCACCGCCCATCGCATCAACGGCGATCGGCAACATCGAGTGTGTGTTGATCAGCCGACGTCGATGGCGACGCGGTCTTTGTACCAACCGCACGCTGGGCACACAGTGTGTGGCAGCTTGGCGGCGGCACAGCGTGGGCACACACTGCGCGACGGTGCCGAGAGCTTCCATGCGCCGGCACGATGGCTCCGCGACTTCATCTTCGACTTTTTCTTCTTTGGAACGGCCACAGCAGTCTTCCTTGACGAAACGAGCTACGAGAGGTTAGCGGGATGTACGGCCCTTGCGGCTACTGCTCGGGCAGATTCCCCTTGAGCTGGCTCAATGCTTCCCACCTGGGGTCGGTGTCCGCATCGACGCAATCGCACGTCGAGAGGTTGAGATCGATACCGCATGTCGGGCACAATCCGGCGCAATCCGGGCGACACAGCGGCGCCAGCGGGGCGTCGAGGAGGATGTGCTCGCGGATCATCGAGCCCAGGTCGATCTGGTCGCCGACGATCTCGAAGGCGTCGGGATCGGTGAGGACGAGTTGATACAACTCGCCGACATCACTGAGAACCACGCCTGCGGCCGGGGCGAGACAACGCCGGCACGAATCGGCCCATGGCGCGCTGATCTGCCCATCGACGACGAGGCCATCTGTCAGGGACTCCAACCGCAGCGACACTGAAACGGTCGCATCGGGATCGAACCTCGGGTCGACGATGCCAAGCTCAGCAATCGTCGGTTCGAGGTCGAACCGTCGCTCCGAGCCGGGACGGCGCAGCAGTTCGCCCGCGTTGATCAACAGCGGATTCATGACGACCAGGTTAACGGAGGCTGCGTTATCCGCGATCTTGATCGAAGAAGCCCTTGGTGGGGTCGTCTTCTTCGACGATCTCCTCACCTCGGTGCGCACCGATCGACAGCCGCGAGCGTCCGGCGTGGACGGTCTTCTGCAGCTTGTCGAGCAGGATCTCGAAGCTGCCGAGACGTTGGTCGAGGAAGTCCTCGGTCTCGTGTCGCAGGCGGCGGGAATCGGCGTCGGCGGCCTCGCTGATCTGGCGGGCACGAGTTTCGGCGGCGCGCACCACCTCCGTGCGTTGCACCATCCGCTCCGCCTGCACACGCGCCGCCTCGAGCAGTTCGTCGGCTTCGCGTCGGGTCTTCGATACGAACTCCTGACGCTCCTTGATCATCCATCGCGCCTGGCGCATCTCTTCGGGCAGGCGGTGCAGCGATTCTTCGAGGAGCTCGATGATCTCGTCCCGGTCGATGCGCGGCGAGGACGACAGGGGCATCGTCGGAGCGGACGCGATGATGTCGATCGCTCTCCGCAACAAGGTTTCGGCATCCCCGACGTAGCCGTTCGTGCTGCGCACGAAGGCGTCGGAATCGTCGAACTCCTCGTCGTCTTCGAACTCGTCGTGCTTGTCGTCGTACGTCATTTCCGCAGCCAAGATAGGCCTCAAAACACCTCGTCGCGTGGATGCACCCGCGACAATTGGGCCGCTACGGGCGGCGGAACGAGGGCCGACACGTCGCCGCCGTAGTGGGCAATCTCGCGAATGAACCGGCTGCTGATCGACACCAATGCCGGCTTGCAGGGCAGATACACGGTCCTGACACCGCTGACGGCGTGGTTCGTGTGGGCCATTTGTTGCTCGACCTCGAAGTCGCCGCCCGTGCGAAGCCCTTTGACGATGAACGCTGCCGCCACTTCCCTGGCGGCGTCGACAGCCAGACCGCCGAACGCCACGACCTTGACGGACGGCATGTACGCGATGCTGTTGCGGATCATCTCGACCCGCTCCTCGAGCGTGAACATTCCGCTGGGCTTGGTCGGGTTGTGCATCACACCGACGACGACTTCGCCGAACAAGGCCACCGACTGCTCGATGACATCGAGGTGGCCGAGGTGGAAAGGGTCGAAACTGCCGGGGTACAGCACCGTGATCATGGGGGGCGTTGCTTTGGAAGCCATGCGGCGACTCACGCTACTCGTTCGAGTTGCGTGACCCAGGTGCGGCCATAGCGCCGCGCCTTCAGCATCTTCCACCCTGTCGGCGGCTCGATCTCACGCCCCGCTTCGGCAACGACGTATGGAACTTGCAGGACTGCGAGCAGTTGATCCCAGGCGTCGAACTCGTACGGCGGGTCGATCAGGGCGAGGTCGACGCCGCGAAGCGCCGGCACCCAGGCCGGTACGTCGGAAGTGACGACCGTCGTACGTTGGGCGAGACCGAGTGCGGCGATGTTGGCGCGTAGCGCCTGCAGCGCGGCCCGGTCTCGTTCGACGAACACGCATGTGGCCGCACCCCGCGAAAGTGCCTCGATTCCGAGGGCCCCGGAACCTGCGAAGAGGTCGGCGACGGCGGCACCGTCGATGAGACCGGCGCTGTCGAGCGAATTGAACACGGCCTGGCGGACCTTGTCGGTCGTCGGACGGGTGGCCAGCCCATCGGGTACCACCAGCTTGCGTCCGCCGAACTCACCGGAGACGACGCGAATCACGGCGCGTCTCCAGCCACGACCCGGCCGCCGATCACCATGTGGTCGAGCAACGGAGCGCCGACTGCCAGGCACACCTCGTCGGGATGTGGACAGTCGAGGATGATGAGGTCCCCCCTCTTGCCGACGTCGAGCGAACCGCACGACGATTGCCGGCCGAGACTGTACGCGGCGTTGAGCGTGGCCCCGACAATGACTTCCGCCGGCGTCATTCGAAACCAGGGCGCGGCGGTCGCCACGGTGTTCAGCAGCGAGGTGGCGTGTATCGACGAGCAGAAGTCGGTTGCGACGGCGACGGGCACGTCGTGTTGGATGAAGAGCCGGGCATTGGCACGCCGGCTCGTCATGTAGACGAGCTCTGCCATCGGCAGGACGACGGCAACGGTGTCGGTGCGGCCGACTGCGCGAATCTCGTCGTCGGGCGTGTACGTGAGGTGTTCGGCGGACACCGCACCGCCTTCGACTGCGGTGCGCCAACCCTCCGACGGCGCCCACGCGTCAGCGTGGACCCGTACCGGCAATCCCAGATCGTGGCTGCGACGCATCAGACGCAGTGCCTGCTCCGGAGTGAAGTAGCCCTGCTCGACGGTGACGTCTTGGAACTCGGCAACTCCCTGCGACAGGACGGCAGGCAGCATGTCGCCGTCGATCAGATCGGTGTATCGGTCGGCGCGGTCGTCCGCGGTGCCGCCGAGGTCGCGCGGCACGACGTGAGCCCCGAGGAAGGTGATCACGAGCTGCATCGGGGTCAACGATCGGGCTTGCTGCAACAGAGCGAGACCGCGCAACTCCTCCTCCACCGTGAGCCCGTATCCCGACTTCACCTCGAGCGTCGTGACGCCACCCGCCATGATCCGTTGGAGGGTGACGGCGAGCCTGCTGACCAGCTCGTCGTCGGTGGCACTTCTGGTGGCCACGACGCTCGACCAGATTCCGCCGCCACGAGCGGCAACCTCGGCCAGCGAGGCGCCGCCGAGACGCTCGGCGTACTCGTGATGACGGTCGCCGGCGAACAAGGGATGGCTGTGGCATTCGACGAGGCCCGGAAGCACGCAGCGACCAGTTGCATCGATCGTCGGCGACGTCGTCGGCGCCGTACGTTGCGAGCACGTCGTCGGTCGTGCCGACGGCGACGATGACGCCATCGCGAATTGCCACGGCTCCGTCTGCGACGACATCGAGCTCGCCCTGCGTCGCGCCGCGTCGCGGTTGCCCGCTGTCGACCACTCGTGCCAACGACGCGGCGTGCACGACGTTGAGATCGCTCACTGGCAGTACTCGCGGATCAGGTGCTCGTAGACGTCGACGGCCTCGAGGTACTGCGCTTCGTAGACGTACTCGTCGGGGAAGTTGTAGGGCGGATCACCAGGGCCGAAGTTGACTCCACGAACACCGAACTCGTTCAACGCGACGAGGTCGCACCAGAACGGCACGCCCTGATAGCGCGGTTCGCCGGACGTCACGGCCCGAACCGCCCGGTCGAGCGATTGGACGATCGGAGCGTCGGCCGCAATCTCGTAGGGGTGCCGTGGGCCGGAGAGCCAATGCTCGCTGAACTCGACGACGGCATCGATCCGCGAGTCGACGGTGGTGCGCAGCACCTCGATCATCTCCTCGACCCTGCGTTTGACGTCGTGCGGATCCTGACTGGGCAGCAGTCGGATGTCGAGCGTGACAGTGCAGCGGTCGGGCACCTGGTTGTGCTTGGTCCCTCCGATGATCGTGCCGATGTTGAGGATCGGTCCACCGGGCAGCAGTGGATGCGGCTCGTACGGCAGCGCCGATTCCAACTCACGGAGCCCGGCAAGGATCGGCTCCATCGTCTCGATCGCGTTGACGCCGAGGTGCTTGAACGTCGTGTGGGCCTGGCGACCCTTGGTGGTGATCTTCAGGTATGCGGCGCCGCGATGGGCAATGCCGATCGTGTTGCTCGACGGCTCGCAATCGATCGCGGCGTCACCGACGAAGCCGGCGGCACAGAGCGACCGAGTACCGACGCCACCCTCGAAATGGCACGACACACCCTGGAAGATCACGTCACCGCGCAGCCGATGGTCGTCTGCGGCGATGCGTCGCACGGCCGCAGCGGCAGCGGCCGTACCTGCCTTCATGTCGGCGATACCTGCGCCGAACACCCTGTCGGATTCGAGTGCGGCCGCGAAGGGATCCCGGGTCCAGTCCTTGCTCAACTCGTAGATGTCGAGGTGCCCGTTGAGCACCAGCGAACGGCCTCCACCACTGCCCTTCAGCCGTGCTCCGACCGACGGTCGACCGGGGAGCGATTCGACGAGTTCCACGACGTCGCAGTCCCAGGCCGTGAGTTGACCGGCGAGAAACTCGGCGAGCTCGCGCTCTTTGCCCCATATCGAATCGATCGAGCAGATGTCGATCAACAGCGCGGTGTCGGGGTGCACCTCACGCTCCCGCAGCCGACTGGTCAATGGCGGTCTCGAGGGCAGACATCAGGTTCTCCATTTCGTAGGTCTAGCCCTCGGCAGCAGGGTCGACACAGATGTGTTGCACGAGGCCACACAGGAATCGCTCGCACCGCAGCAATTGATCGACACTGACGTATTCGTCGGGACGATGGGCAACTGCGATGTCGCCCGGACCGCAGATCACCACCGAGGTGTCGAGCGCCTCCGCAAACAGGCCACCCTCGGTCCCGAATCCAATCGACGTTGCCGGTCCGGCGTCGGCGATCCGCTCCACGACCTGCAGCCAAGGATCATCTTCGGGAGTCCGCAAGGCCGGATACCGGGTGATCTCGACGACTGCTACGGATCCACCTGCCGCTGCCAACTGCACCCGTTCATGATCCACCGCTTGCCAGAACTGCTGCAACACCTCATCGGGGTCGTGATCGACGGTGTGTCGGATCTCGAACGTGAACGTGCACACCGGCGCGATCACATTCAGTGCCGAACCGCCGGCGATCGTGCCGAAGTTGAATGTCACTTCCGGCTCGCCGATGGGACGGAACGCTCCTTGCAGGTCGTCGAGCACGTTGAGCATGCGGGCGGCAGCAGTGATCGCGCTGGGTTTGCTGTGCGACAGGCTGGAATGCGCCGGCTCGGCGGTGCACGCGATTTCGTAGGCGAGCTTGCCCATGTGACTGTGGCGCGGTCGCATCATGGTCGGCTCACCGACCACGACGAGGTCGGGGCGGATGTCGTCGCTCTCGATGATCATCGACAATGCATCCCGTACGCCGATGCATCCGATCTCCTCGTCGAACGAGAGAGCGATGTGCAATGGGCGGGTCAGCCCGACGTTGCGGAACTGCTGGATCGCTCGAATCGTCGCGGCGATGAAACCCTTCATGTCGGCGGTCCCGCGTCCGTACAACGAGTCATCGACCTTGCTGATCGAATAGGGATCGGAGGCCCATCCGACTCCGGCCGGCACGACATCCGTGTGGCCCGACAGCATCAGGCCTCCCGCTCGTCTTGGGCCGAACGAAGCCAGCAAATTGGCGCGACCGACGGCACCGTCCAGCACTGTGGCCCGGCCACCGTTCGACTCGACGTGGTCGGCGACCCAGCGAATCAGATCCACGTTCGGTGTCGTGCTCTCCGTCGGAAACGCGACCAGTTCCGAGAGCAGTGCACACAGTTCGGCACCCGCGTCGTTGGTGACTGCGGCTGCTGGCACGACCTCACGGTATAGCGTGCCGCGCATCGCACTGGAACCTGAACCGATGATCATCTGCGTCGATTGCGGAGGTCGCTGTCATCTGCTCTCTCAACCACGCGAGAACGGCGTATGGCTGCCGGGCGACTACGTCGCCTATCGCTGCGAGGACTGCCTCGACCGTTGGGACCTCGTGTTGCCCGACGAAGGCGAGACCGCCGAACATCTCTACGAGTAACAGTCCTCATCCGACGGTCGGCGCCGCCGTGGTTGCGAGAGTCTCGCTGACCGAATCGAGTCGCACCACGACTCCCAGCGGCATGGTGAGCATCGGGTCGCTGTGCCCGCAATCGAAGTTGGCAAGCACGGGAATGCCGGAATCCTCGGTTGCCTCACGAACGACGCTCCACAGGATCGGAATGTCGTCGGCTCGATAGTTGATCGGCCTGGAGAACACCAGTCCGCGGATCTGATCCATCACACCGAGTCGTCGCAAGTCTGTGAGGTATGAGGCAACGGCTGCCGGCGACGGTGCGTCCTCCGATGGCTCGAGCAGAAGGATGCAACCCTCCAGATCGGGCCACTCCGCGGAGCCTTTGACGTGCCAGCACAACGTCTCGATGCACCCGCCGAGCATGGGACCCTCGGCTACTCCGGGCCGCAGCCAGATCCATCCCTCACCACGCCTCATCTCGCGCGGCCGGGCGAGGTCCGCCTGGGTTCCGAAGTCGAGGAACTCGTCCGTCCACTCCGCTGCCGCCTCGAACTCGATGGACCGATCACCGAACCATGCGGCACGCAGGCTGCGGTCGGTCAGCTCGAGCACACGCGGGTATTCCGCAAGGCTGGTGACGAGCGCCGGGCCGTAGAACGTGGCAAGACCTGCGTGACGTTGCAGTGCGCAATGCAAGACCGTGATGTCGGACAAGCCTTGGAAGATCTTGGGGTTGGCCCGAACGAGGTCGTAGTCGAGCAGGTCCACCAGTTCGTTCGAATGGTTTCCGCCGATAGCGCAGAGCACGACCGAGACACTTGGATCGGCGAACGCGGCGTGCAGATCATCGACGCGTTGCTGTGCAGTGCCGGCAGTCCAGTCACCTACTTCCAATGCGCTCGGCATCACCTTCAGGTGAAGCCCCAACGACTCGATGTAGTCGCGGCCGCGTTCGACACGATGAGGAAATGCGCCGGCGGCGAACCACGACGGGCTGACGAGCGCAACCGAGTCGCCGGGCCGAACGCGTGGTGGCAACGTCAGTGGTCGCACCGCTGGCTCAAGCCTCCGGCTGCAGCATCCCGATGACGTTTGCCTCGCTGTCGAGCACGTACGCAACGGTTCCGACGCCGGGGATCACCATCTTGTCGAGCGCCAGCACCCCACCGCGCTGAAACGCTTTCGCCAACGACGCGTCGAGATCGGCGACCTCCATCGTGTTGACCATGCCGACGACGGGCGCGCCAACGGCTGGCCGATCGCCCATGCGCGGCAGGATCGCCCCGTCGATGCCGGGCTCGTCGGTCGGGCCCGTCGAAACGAGCCAGTACTGCTGGTCGCCGTATTGATTGACCGTCCATCCGAAGACGTCTGTGTAGAACGCGATGGCTCGCTCCGGGTCATCGGCGTGGATCTCGAAGTGGACTGGTCGTGCCATACCCGCGAACGATATACCGCGCCGCCGCATGCAAGTTTCTCCGTCGGCGGACGTCGCTGTGGGTGGCGAAACAGGCGCCGGCGGCCCATATCCCAACCCACAGCCCGCCTTGCCGCAGCGCCGGGTCAGGTGGTTTCGCTGGTGCTGTCGCGACAGGTCACGCCCGGTTCCGGCGTTTGGGGCCCGCTCTGGAAGACATCGACGAACTGCTGCAGCTTCGGATCGCTGACCGACTGCAACAACAGCTGCTTGCCCCACGCCGTCGCGACGATCGGCGACGACTGTCCGTCGTACTGCGAGATCAGGATGTGGTCACCCTGCTCGGCGATGGCCCCGAGGATGCCTCGGTCGGCCTGCGACGTCTCGGGTGAATAGGTGATCCACACCGCACCGTGCTCGAGCGAGTGAACAGCGCGCTCGTTGGGGACAGACGTGTCGTAGTACTGACAGTTCTGCCACTTCGGGATTGTGGCTGCCGCCGACCGGAGGCGCCTGCGGATAGTCGACCGGCGTGTCGACGTGACTCTGGCTCAGATCGGTGTATGTCTGCGTTCCGTCCGGCTCCCCCGGCGTCGGCGCTGCCGAGCCGCCCGGAGCCTGCGTCGTCGACGAACTGGAATCGGACCCGCACGCGACGAGAGCGAACGGGACGAGCACGAGGACGGCGAGGCGACGCATCCGCACATTCTGGTGGTACGAGCACGAATTGCTCCGTCACGACTTGAAGAGAAATTCCTCGTCCTCGGTGCTGAAGAGCAGACGGAGCTCGTCGAGCAGGACGGGATGGTCCTCCAACACGGGGTCGTCGTCGACGATCTCGAATGCGGCATCGCGCGCCAGCACCACCAGCTCGCGATCGCGTCGCAGCGACGCAAGCTTGAGATCGTTGCGACCCTTTTGTGCGGTGTTCATGATCGTGCCTTCGCCGCGCAGGTCGAGGTCGACCTCTGCCAGTTCGAAGCCGTCGGTCGAGGCCACCAAGGCTTCGACCCGCGGGTTGCCGGGCGGACTCCCCTCGGGCGGCTGACCCGTTACCAGCCAGCACGTCGACGCGTGCTGCCCGCGGCCGACGCGGCCACGCAATTGGTGCAACTGAGCGATACCGAACCGATCGGCGTCGAGGATCACCATCACCGTCGCGTTCGGCACGTCGACGCCGACTTCGATCACCGTGGTCGCAACCAGGACATCGAGCTCCCGGCGACGGAACCTCTCCATCACCGATTCCTTCTCAGCCGACGGCAGACGACCGTGCAGCAGACCGAGCCGCAACCCTTTCAGCTCGCCGGCCGACAAACGATCGAACGTCTCCTGGGCGCTCGCCACCTCCAGCTTTTCACTCTCCTCGATCAGTGGACACACGACGTACGCCTGGCGCCCTTCGGCCACTTCGTCGCGAACCGTGGCCCACGCACCCTGTTCCATCAACGGACCTTCGGCCCAGCGGGTGACGATCGGTGTTCGACCCGGCGGCAACTCGTCGAGCACGCTGACATCGAGGTCTCCGTAGACGGTCATCGCAGCGGTCCGCGGAATCGGTGTCGCTGTCATGACCAACACATCGGGAACGGCGTCGTCATCGCCCTTGGACCGCAGCGCTGCCCGCTGCTCGACCCCGAACCGATGCTGTTCGTCGACGACGACCACACCAAGGCTGTGGAAGCGGACGCCCTCCTGGATCAACGCGTGAGTGCCGATACCGATGTCGACCGTGCCGTCGGCAAGGCCCGCCAGGACGTCGCGACGGTCGGCGCCGGTCACTCGATTCGTCAGCAGTTCGATGCGCAGCGGACGATCGCCGAACAGGCTCTCCGGAGCCGGCACGGTGACACCTTCGAGCATCCGCCGGACACTGGTCGCGTGCTGCTCGGCGAGCACCTCGGTCGGCGCCATCAAGGCGCCCTGATGTCCACCTTGAACGGCAGTCAACATCGCGCTGACGGCCACCAGCGTCTTTCCGGAACCCACATCGCCCTGCAGCAGCCGATGCATCGGATGTGGGCCGGCGAGATCGTGCTCGATCTCGCCGATCGCCCGCCGTTGCGCTCCCGTGAGTTCGAAGGGCAGCGCTGCGTAGAGCCGCGTCGTCAACTCTCCGGCCACCTTGTGACGGATCGCTTTCGACTCGCGCTCGAGCATGCGTTTGCGCATCACCAGCGTCGTCTGCACTCGCAGCAGTTCATCGAAGGCCAAGCCGGCGGCGCGCTTGCTCCTTCTCGGCGATCGTCTCGGGCGCGTGGATCGATCGGAACGCCGCATCACGGGCGATCAATCCGTGCCGACGCCGGATGTCTTCCGGGACCGGATCGGCGATGCCGCGGGGTGCGCACTTTCGCAATGCGTCCTCCACCCAACCGGCGATCTCCCACGTCATCAACGACGCCTTCTCGCTCTGGGGATAGACCGGCACGATGCGACCGGTGCGATCGCCGATGAGATCGACCACCGGGTTGGTCATCTGCAACCCGCCGCGATACACCTCCGCCTTGCCGAACAGGGCGATCTGCAACCCCTCGCGCAGTTGCTTCTCCCGCCATGGCTGGTTGAAGAACACCACCTGCAGCCGTCCGCTGCCGTCGCCGACCACGACGTTGACCATCGTTCGCCGATTGCGCATCGGCCGCTTCGTCACGCTGCGCACGCTGACCAGCACCAGCGCCTCTTGGCCCGGCAGCAGATCGCTGACCCTGGCCTCGTTGGTGCGATCCACCCACCGGCGCGGGTAGGTCGTCAACAGGTCGAGGACCGTGTCGACGCCGACCTCGTGCAGTGACACAAGCTTCTTGTCGCCGACACCCTTGATCCGATCGACACCGATCGCGTCGAGATCACGCAGCGTGAGTGGTTCAGTCATTCAACGCCGAAGAGGTACGGGTACAGCGGCTGGCCGCCACGGTGCACCTCGACCTGCACATCGGGGCGGTGCTCGACGAGCCACGCCAGGAGCGCATCGGTGTGGCCGGCATTGGCCTCGCTGCCGGTGATCACCGTGACGATCTCGCGGCCAGGTGTGATGAGATGCTCGAGCAGTGCGCACGCAGCACCGTCGAGCGAGCCACTGACTGCGACGATTCCATCGCCGCGCACCAGCCCGATCCAGTCGCCGGCTGTGATCGCGCCGATGTCGCTGCTTGGTATCGCGGATCGCCTGAGTGATCTCGCCAGTTGCGACCGACGACGCACCGTCGGTCATCTCTTCGAGGTTGACGTCGGCGTCGGCCTCCGGGTCGTACACCACCAGCGCGGCAAGCGCTGCGGGCATCGACGTGGTAGGCACGACTCGAACCGATTTGGTCGTCAGCGCATCGAGCTGCTCGGCGACCGGGATGATGTTCTTGTTGTTGGGCAACACCACCACCTGATCGGCGTTGACGGCCTCGACCGCCGCCAGCAGCTCGGCTGTCGACGGATTCATCGTCTGCCCTCCGGTGACGACACCCTGCACGCCGAGTTGGCCGAAGAGCTCGGCAAGCCCGTCGCCGCTGGCCACCGCGACCACGGCGCAGGTGACAGCGGGCAGGCCGAAACCTGCACCCGAGTGGACGTGGGCGGTGCCGTGGATCAAGGCTTCCCTCGCAGCGTGTTCTTCGGCAACCTCCTCGAACAGATCGGTGACCCGTATCTGCTTCGGACGACCATCGAGTTGCAGTGCTGCTTCGATCGCCGCGCCGATGTCGTTGGTGTGCACATGGCAGTTCCACAACCCGTCACCGCCGACCACGACGATCGAGTCACCGATCTCGCCCCATGCCTCCTTGAACTCCTGTATCCGTTCGTCGACGAGATCGACGAAGTACATCACCTCGTAGCGAAGCTCGCTGACGTCGACACCGCCATCCATCGCGTGCCGTCGCGCCACCAGTTCGAGTTGTTCGATGCTCGGCCCGTCTCCCTCGTCGGGCTCCGGCAGCGGATCGCCGTCGACCACGAAGAGCGCCGAGTCGAGGAAGAGCAGGTACCCGGCTCCTCCGGCGTCGACGACACCGGCGTCCTTCAACACCGGGAGCAGTTCGGGAGTGTTGTCGAGTGCGGCCTTGCCGGCGGCGCGAGCGGCGCGCAACATCCCGACCAGGCTGGCGCCATCGGCCGCGGACACGGTGGCGGCCTCGGCCGACTCGCGCACGACGGTGAGGATGGTTCCTTCGATCGGTTTCAGCACCGCCTGGTACGCGGACGCAGAAGCCGCCTTCAGCGCTTCGGCAACCTTCGTTGCGCTCAGATCGGTCGCATCCTTCAAGATGCCGACCAACCCGCGCAGGATCTGGCTGAGGATGACCCCGCTGTTGCCGCGAGCCCCCATCAGGCTTCCGTGGCTGATCGCGTTGCAGGTCGGCTCCAGCTCGGGATCGGCCAGATCGAGCTCGGCCACCACGGCATCGAGCGTGCGGGCCATGTTGGTGCCGGTATCGCCATCGGGAACCGGGTACACGTTGAGTCGGTTGATTCCCTCCGCGTGCGCCTTCATGGTGTCGCGGAAGGTGATCACAGTGCTACGCAACGCCTCGGGACTGAACAGTTCCAATGTGGGCACGCCGACACACTAGGGGGAACCCCTCGTCCGCAACCGCTGCTGCGGCAACGGAAGTGTTGACCAAACGCTTCCGCTGGTAGCATCTCCAAGCTCGTTTGATCTCGTCGAGGAAGAAACCATCATGGCAGCAGTATGTGAAGTGTGTGGCAAGGGCCCCAGCTGGGGCATGAACGTGTCGCACTCCCACCGGCGCACCAAGCGTCGTTGGAACCCGAACATCCAGCGTGTGAAGGCTCTCGTCGGCAGTACCCCGAAGCGGATGTACGTCTGCACCGGTTGCATCAAGAGCGGCAAGATCGTCAAGGCCGGCTGAGGCCTCGACGTCATGCAAGGCGTCATCAAGAGCTACGACCCGTCGACGGGTGACGGCAGTGTCGTCAGCGACACGACCATGGCCGAGTTCGACCTCGCCACCGATGCGCTCGAGGGCTCGATCTTTCGCATGCTGCGGCAGGGCCAGCGGGTTGTCTTCAACATCGACGATGCCGGCCGGGCCACCCACCTGCGACTCGGCTCCGAAGCAGATATGAAGACGCCAGGCGCCTGAGGGTACCCTTGTCGTAGCGACCCGGCGCAGCGTCGCGACGTGTCCCAAGGAGTCGAAACCCGATGAGTGCTTCTACGACCAACGAACGCCTGAAAGCCTGGGTGGACGAGTGGGCCGCAGTTCTGCAACCGGACAGCATCTACTGGTGCGACGGATCGGCGGACGAATACGAGCGGCTCTGTCAGGAACTGGTCGATTCCGGCACGTTCACCCAACTCGACGAAGCCAAGCGGCCGAACAGCTATTGGGCCCACAGCGATCCAGCCGATGTCGCCCGGGTCGAAGACCGAACGTTCATCTGCTCCGCCGATGCCGCTGATGCCGGGCCGACCAACAACTGGCGCGACGCAACGACGATGCGCGCAGAGATGACCGGTCTCTACACCGGCAGCGATGAAGGGTCGCACGATGTACGTCGTGCCGTTCAGCATGGGTCCGCTCGGCTCCCCCATTGCCCACATCGGCGTGCAGTTGACCGACAGCGCGTATGTCGCTGTCAGCATGCGGATCATGACTCGCATGGGCCAAGGTGCGCTCGACGTGCTCGGCGACGACCAATGGGTGCCGTGCCTCCACTCCGTCGGCGCTCCGTTGGCTCCGGGCGAACCAGACAGCCCATGGCCGTGCAGTCCCGACAACAAGTACATCGTCCACTTCCCCGAGACCCGAGAGATCTGGTCGTTCGGATCTGGCTACGGCGGCAACGCCCTGCTCGGCAAGAAGTGCTTCGCGCTGCGAATCGCCTCCGTGATGGCCCGCGACGACGGCTGGCTCGCCGAACACATGTTGATCCTCAAGCTCACCAATCCGGCGGGCGAAGCGAAGTACATCGCCGCTGCCTTCCCGTCGGCCTGTGGCAAGACGAACCTGGCGATGTTGCAGCCGACGATCCCTGGCTGGACGGCCGAGACGGTGGGCGACGACATCTGCTGGATGAAGTTCGGCGCCGACGGTCGGCTCTACGCCATCAATCCGGAGGCCGGGTTCTTCGGCGTTGCGCCCGGAACCGGCTACGACACCAACCCGAACGCCATGGACACGATGTGGGGCAACTGCATCTTCACCAACACGGCGCTCACAGGCGAAGGCGACGTGTGGTGGGAAGGCATGAGCGACGACAAGCCGGCTCGAGCCACCGATTGGCGCGGTCAGCCATGGACACCTGAATCATCGACCCCGGCCGCTCACCCCAACGCCCGATTCACCGCCCCGGCGGAGCAGTGCCCATCGATCGCGCCGGAATGGCAAGATCCGGCCGGCGTGCCGATCAGCGCGATCCTGTTCGGCGGCCGACGCCGCACCACCGTGCCACTGGTGACCCAGGCGTTCGACTGGGAGCACGGCGTCTTCCTCGGGTCGATCATGGCCAGCGAGACCACCGCTGCCCAGCAAGGCGCTGTCGGCAAATTGCGCTTCGACCCGATGGCGATGTTGCCGTTCTGCGGCTACAACATGGCTGACTACTTCTCGCACTGGCTGGCCATCGGGAAGAACACCGATGCAGCCCATCTGCCCAAGATCTTCTTCGTCAACTGGTTCCGTCGCGACGAAGACGGACGTTTCCTGTGGCCCGGGTACGGCGAGAACAGTCGCGTCCTGAAGTGGGTGTTCGAGCGAGTGGCCGGCGAGGCAGAGGCCGTCGAGACGCCGATCGGCATGCTGCCCGGGCTCGGTGATCTCGACGTGACAGGTCTGGCGATCGGCGACGACGATCTCCATTCGCTGCTGACCGTCGACACTGCCGGATGGAGCGAGGCGATCCCCCAGATCCGCGAGCACTATGCGCAGTTCGACGGCAAGATGCCGGCGCAATTGTCGATGGCCCTCGACGCGCTCGAAGAGAACCTCGCCAACTAGCCGCCCGGGATCGGACCCTACTGGCCCACCAGCATGGCTCGGATCCCGAGGCCGGCGATGAAGAGGCTGCCGAGTCCGTACAACAGGTACAGGCGGTGCTTCATCTGCACCCGATACGAGTAGATGATCGCCACGGCGATGATCGCCACGAACCCGTAGAACGCGTGAAACTTCGGGAACTCGAACTTGTACTTGTTCACCATGATCACGCCGAGGGTCACCTGAACGAAGACGGTGAATTCGGCCAACGCGATGAACCACCACAGAGCACGAGTACGCATCTGTTGCAGCCAGTTCGCACCCAGCGCCCACGCCCCGGCGAGGCCGTTGCCGACGATCACGAACCAGGCGAAGTTCTCGTGGAATTCGCGTACAGATCCTGCGTCCAGTGCGATCAGCCCTGTGTCGCGACAGCGGCCCGCGACGCTTGTTGCGTCTGAGCCTCTTCGAATGCCGAGGCGGCAATGTCGACGAGCTCGCTGATCTCGTCGTCGGAGAATCCGGCCAGCTTGCGGAAGTTACGCGCCAGGTGGACAGGATTCTCTTCGCGCTCGCCGCGGAAGCCACCGAAGCTGAAAAGCTTGTCGACCGCCTTCTGGAAGTCGAGCGCCTCTTTCTGGCGCTGCGGATCCTGTGCGGTGAGACGGCGCAACCAGTCGCTGCCCATCTTCACGTGGGTGACCTCGTCGGCCAGCATCCAGTCTTCGGCGAACTCGAGCACCGGGTCCGACAGAACCGTGCCGAAGTCGCGCATGGTCTTGAACACGTCGATGGCGAGTCCCTCGAGCGCTCGATTGACTCCGGTCAGCCGCAAGACGGGGTCGGGATTGCACGCCGCCTCGTACAACAACGTCTGCTCGGCGAACTCGCCGATCTCGGACCCCATGTGCTCGCCCAACTTGATGCTGATCTCGACGTGTCGAGCCTCGTCCCAGCACTGCCGGGCCATGTCGAGCTTCAAGCCGAGCGGGGCCTGGTCGCGGGCTTCGCCGAGGTCGAAATCCCAACATGTGCGGCCGGCGCCCTCGAGCGCCTGGATCTCCCCGACGAAGATGCCGTGCATCAAGCCGCGGGCGTTGTCGGTGGCAGTCTCGTACGTGGGCGCCAGCGTGTTGCGCTGGGCGCTGGGCGACAGGTTTCGGGGATCGAAGACAGCATCTTCGATCTTCATGTGCAAGAACCGCTCGTCGCGCGCCAACTCGGTGACCGGCAACATTCGCTTCATGTCAGTGGAACCTCCCGATCGACGAACCGCGCCAAATGTCTACTGCTGAGAACTACTCGCCACAACCCTGGCCACCCAGGACCGATGTCACGGTATCGGTCGGGGTGACCCCCGTGAGAAATCCAATGAGCCCCTCGTTGACGAAGAAGTTCGGTCCACCGAAGTCGTCGCCGGGATTGAGGATGACGGATGGGTATGTTCCGGTGAGCTCGGCGACGGTCGAGCCGACACCAATGCCGGCTTCGGTCTTCAGACCTGCGGGAGCAATCTGGGCCCCGAACGTGGGCCCGTAGACGTACGAGAAGAAGTGCCGGCGACCCGACGTCACCCCGCTGTCGTCGCTGAACTGCAGCGTCAGATCCCCCCAGAACACCTGACGGAACTCGAGGCCGGGGCATGCGCCGACCGACAACGGATCGACCCAGCCGGTGTCGACGGTGAACGGGCCGATGATCGAGGTGACGTAGGCGATGACGCCGTCGGGGTCGGCCCCGAATGCGGCGTCGCCCAGGCCATTTTGTCGCAACACCAGTTCGGCGCCGGGTGCCACCGTGGTCGTCGTGGTCGACGAGGTGGTGGTCGAAGTCGATGTCGATGTCGAGGTTGGGGGTGCAGTCGTGACAGGGATCGTCGTGGTCGTCGAGGCCACGGTCGACGATGACGTACTGGAGACCGCCACCGACGATGAGGTCGAACCGGAGTCTGTGGTGGCCGGGTCATCGTCGCTACAGCCGACAATCGTCAATGCGATGATGACCAAAGGAACGAGTCGCGCCGTTTTCACAGTGGGAAGTCTGGCACGCTTCGTGGCGATTACCTGATCAAGGTGTCTGCCTCGTGGCCACTTTCAACAAGCTGTAATACGCCGTCGACGACGTCGACCACGGTCACCGAGCAGTTGTCGAGGCTGCGAACGACCAGCCGATCGTCGCCGATCGCGGCACCGATTGCGACGTTGATCGCGACGAAGTGGCTGAAGACCACCGTGTCGCCGCCCATTGCCGACGAGCGTGCCGACGACCTGGTCGCGATAGTCGACATAGCGGCCGCCGAGGTCGGCCCAATTGCCACGCATCGCCTCACGCAGCCACTCGATTCGATCCCCCATCGCGACGCCCTTTGGCGACGGGATCTCGGCGACGGCCGGCTCGATGCGGGTCGCGACGCCCCAGGTCGACGACAACGGCACGGCCGTTTCCTGACAACGCCGCAGCGGGCTGGTCACAATGGGAAGTGGCCCGACCTGCGCAAGCTTTTCGGCGACCGCTGTCGCTTGGCGCTGCCCGATGTCGTCGAGCCCCGGGTCGGGGTCCGTGTCCCAGCCCGCAGCGGCACGCCCGTGCCGCACGAGGTACAGCCGCGTCATTCGAACAGCCACCCTGGACGCACGCCGGGCGCTGCACCCTTCTTGATGAACCATTCGGTGCCGAATGCCTGGGTATAGACCTCGTCGGGCATCTCCAGGAAGAAGCTCGTATCGGTGACTTGGCTGCGGTGGGCCCGCACTGACTCGCGCTTGGCCGTGACGAAGGCCGACACGTCGACAGCGTGTGTGAGTTCGGACTCTGCCATCCCGAACGGATTTCCATCGTCGGCCGGACCCTCCGGGTCGAAGTCGTCGCCGTCCGGTCCGATGGGCGCACCGGCCTCACGAGCAGCGATGAACAGCCGCACGACGTGGTCGCGGTTCATCGTCGCCTCGAAGACGGTCTCGATGCCGGCCAGTTCGGCGGCGCGATGCCCAACGGTGTGGACCTTGATGTGATCCGGGTGTCCGTAGTTACCGTGCCAGTCGTAGACCGTGAGGACATCGGCTGCCTCCTCGCGCAGCACGTCGGCCAGCCGTTCGGCGGCTTCGTCCAGGGGCGCCTGCAGGAACGAAGCAGGATCGTCGTTCTGATCCCATCCCGTCATCCCGCTGTCCTTGTAATCGAGCCACACGACACGATGTACGCCGAGCGCTTCGGCCGATCGAGCGGTCTCGGCTCGCCGGCGGTCGACCAGTGATTCGCCATCGGCCAGATCCTCCGGCACCTCGCCGTAGTCGCCGTTGGTAGCGATCACCACGACCACCCGATGTCCTTCGGCACTTGCTCTTGCCAGCGATCCTCCGGTGGTGGTTGTCTCGTCATCGGGGTGAGCATGAAAGCTGACCAGTGTTCCCATTACATCCTCTTCTTCGAGCCGGCTACACCCACCGGATCAACCGGCGACGATCGCACGGCTGGCGATCAACTCGTCAATTCTGTCGGCGTCGAAGCCCCAGTCACGCAAAATTTCCGTCGAATGCTGACCCGGGTGTGCGGGCGGCCTTGCGATCTCGGCCTCCGTGCGCGAGTACCGCGGCGCGGGCGCCGGCTGCAGCACTCCGGCGATGTCGACGAACGTGCCACGCTCCACGTTGTGCGGATGCTGCGCTGCATCACTCATGGTCAGAACCGGGGCAAAGCACACGTCCGTGCCCTCCATCACGGCACACCACTGGTCGCGTGTCTTCGTCGCGAACACCTCGGCAAGCCGCTCTTTGAGGTGCGGCCACGCCGACTTGTCCATCTGCTTGGCGAACTCCGCGTCGTTGTCGAGCCCGGTCAGCCGCATCAATTCCGCGTAGAACTGTGGCTCGATCGAACCGACCGAGATGTACTGGCCGTCCGCGCATCGGTACACGTCGTAGAAGTGGGCACCGGTGTCGAGCAGGTTGGTGCCGCGCTGCTGCTCGTCGAAGAGCCCGATGCCCTTGAACGCCCAGAACATGCTCATCAGCACCGCTGATCCGTCGACCATCGCTGCGTCGACCACCTGACCGCGGCCGCTGCGTTGGGCTTCGAGCAAGGCGCAGACCACCCCGAACGCCAGCAGCATGCCGCCTCCACCAAAATCTCCAACCATGTTGAGTGGGGGTACTGGCGCCTCCCCCGCTCGCCCGAAATGGGCCAGGGCGCCGGCCAGCGAGATGTAGTTGATGTCGTGACCGGCAGCATCGGCCATCGGACCCGTCTGACCCCATCCGGTCATCCGACCGAACACCAGCTTGGGGTTTCGCTCCAAGCACACATCGGGACCGATGCCCAACCGCTCCATCACCTTCGGTCGGAATCCTTCGATCAAGCCGTCGGCGGAGGCGACGAGATCGAGCAATGTGGCGATGCCGTCGGGGTGCTTGAGGTCGATCGCGATGTTGCGTCGGCCGCGCAGCAGCACGTCGAAATGAGGCGTTGCCGGCGCGGGCCCGCGGACGGCGGTGGCGCGCTCCACACGCACGACCTCGGCACCCATGTCGGCCAGCATCATCGCCGCGAACGGGCCGGGGCCGATGCCTGCCAGCTCGATGATTCGGTATCCGGAAAGGGGGCCTGGCATGACTCCTTCATTAGCACGTCGCCCTCGCACACTCGGCTACGTTCGGCTCATGACATTGTTCGGTGTCCACGTCGGCTTGCAGCACACGACCCCAGACGAGCTCCGTACCGTGTGGCGAACGGTCGAGGACCTCGGCTTCGGATGGATCTCGGTGTGGGACCACTTCTACGGAGCGACCGGAAAGCCCGACGATGCGGCCTGTCTCGAAGCCGTCGCGATGCACGCCGCTCTGGCATGTTCGACGTCGAAGGTCCGCTGCGGTTCGCTGGTCTACTCGATCGGATATCGGCACCCGGCGGTGTTGGCCAAGGCCATCACGGCGATCGACCTGTTGTCGGGCGGACGCGCCGAGATGGGCATCGGTGCGGGTTGGGCCAAGGTGGAGTACGACGCATACGGCATCGAGTTCCCCGGGGCGAAGGCCCGGTTGGACCGACTCGAGGAGGGGATCCAGTGCCTGCGGGGACTGTTGCACGACGACATCACCGACTTCGCCGGCGACTACTACACGCTCACCAAGGCCCGCAACGAGCCACGGCCGGTACAAGCCAAGCTGCCGATCTGGATCGGTGGGGGCGGCGAGAAGCGCACGCTGAAGATCGCGGCCAGGTACGCCGACGGCTGGAATGTGCCGTTCATCGGGCCCGACACGTTTGCCCACAAACGGTCGGTGCTCCATGGATTCTGCGACGATGTCGGCCGCGACCCAGCCGACATCCGATGTGCCATCAACGTGGGCATCGCTTCGGACGAGGAGAACCTTCGCCACCAGTTCGGTGCGATCGCCGACCTCGTCCGGCCCGGCGTCTTGACCGGCAGCGACGGGGAGATCCTCGACCAGATCGGCCGCTACGTCGACGCCGGCGCTGATCAGCTCAACATCTCGTTGCGCGCCCCGTTCGACATCGGATTGCTCGAACGATTCAGCGCCACCCTGAAGCTGGCATGACGATCCACGTCCGCGCGCCCGGGCGCGTCAACCTGATCGGTGATCACACCGACTACACCGGCGGCATGGTGCTGCCGATGACCATCGATCGATGGACCGAGATCCGCGGCATCCCCGCCAACACCGTGTCACTGCACAGCGCGGACGAGGCCGAACCTGCCGAACTACCGCTCACCATTGACAACCCCCAAGATGTAGAACCTCACTGGGCCCGATACGTCGCCGGTGTCATCGCCGAGATGCAGCCCTACGGAGGCATCTCCGGGACCGTCGCCACCGACATTCCGATCGGTGCGGGCCTCTCCAGTAGTGCCGCGCTGGAGTTGGCGGTCGCCCTGGCGCTCGGCTTCGACGGCGACGCCTTGAGCTTGGCTCAGCTGTGCCGACGAGCCGAGATCCGCGCGTCGGGAGTGCCGTGCGGAATCATGGATCAGCTCGTGATCGCTGCCGGCGTGGAGGGGAACGCGCTGTTGATCGACTGCGGCGACGTGACGATCGAACCCGTGAGAATTCCCGACAACGCTCAGATCGTCGTGCAGTTCGTTGCTCACCGTGCTCTCGCCGGCAGCGCGTACGCCCAACGCGTCGCCGAATGTGCAACGGCCGAGGAGTTGATCGGCCCGCTACGTGTCGCGACCTTGAACGACACGATCGGGATCGCCGATCAGACGATTCGATCCCGAGCCCAACACGTCGTCAGCGAGAACCAGCGGGTGCGCGAGTTCGCCGCGGCAATCACCGATGGCGATCTGCAAACAGCGGGCGCGCTGATGCTGGCCAGTCACAACAGCCTGCGCGACTTGTACCGCACGTCGACGCCGGTGATGGACGCCGCTGTCGAGCAACTGATCGCCCGGCCAGGCGTCTACGGGGCTCGCATGACAGGGGGCGGCTTCGGCGGCTGCGTTGTCGCGCTGACCGAGCCCGGCGCGCTCGCCGACGGGTGGGTCGTCCGCGCGGTCGCCGGGGCCCACCGCGTCGGATAGAGCCCGGATCAGCCGAGGAGGCGGGCCTTCTGGGCGTCGAACTCTTCCTGCGTCAGGGTGCCGCGGTGCAGCATCCCTTCCAGCCTCTGCAACTGTTCGGTGACATCGCCCGTGCGGCGCTGCCCCGGCGGTGTAGGCGGCACGTCGTTGGTAGTGGCCTTCCATCTGGGCATGTATCAGGTTCTGCACCTGTGCAGGACGGCGGATATCGGTGAACCGCTGCTGACCGTCCTCACCGCCTGACTCGATCAGCAGGTCACCGAGGCCGAGAATCCGCTCGAAAACCGTCTGATGGAAGTTGACGTTGTTGACGCGTTCGAGGGGAATCTCGACACCGCTCTTGGCGATCACGCCTTGCCGGAAGATCAGCCGGTTGGACGTGATGACGAAGTTGGTCGTCAACCACTTCAGGTACCTGACGACGGTCCAGATCGCAGTCCCGACCAGGAGAACGAGGGTGAGGATGCCCAGAGCCTTGCGAGTATCCGTGCCCTCGTCGGTCATCGACAGCACGAGGATTCCCAGCACGATGCTGCCGAGGAGTGCAAAGGCAGGCTCGGCGAAGTACCACCAATGGGGGTGCATGTCGAGGGCAATGGTCTCATTGGCGTTCAGGTTCTTCTTCGGGAACGGCATGAACGCGACTGTAGTGACTGGGCGTCGACTTCGACGCGACCAGGTTCCGACTGCCGTCGGGCTGGCCGGCTCGGCCGTATCGTGTCGCAATGACCGCGGATCGTCTCCTGGTGGGCCTCGATGCCGACCAGCGCCGCGCCGTCGAGAGCGATGCGGCCCCGTTGGCCATCGTGGCGTCTGCCGGCTCGGGAAAGACAACGGTCCTCACCCGGCGGATCGCGTATCGAATCGAGAGTGGCCAGGCCGAACCACGTCACATAGCAGCGCTCACCTTCACACGCGATGCCGCCGGCGAACTACGGCGGCGACTGCGGCGTCTCGACATCCATGAATCGATCGAGGCCGGGACGTTCCACAGCATCGCCTTGCGCCTCTTGCGCGACCGTGCAGTGACTCGCAACGAAACGATGCCGTCGCTCGCCCCCGATCGGCAGCGCCTGGTCAGGGAGTGCCTCAAAGAGCTCCGGCTCGAGCTCGATCCCTACCCAGCGATGACCGACATCGACTGGGCAAGGGCTCGTCGTATCGAGCCCGCCGACTACGAGCGCCAATCGCGCGCCGCGCGACGACGTGGTGTCGTGCCACCCGGTCGATTCGTCGAGCTCGCGGCTGCATACGAACGCCTGAAGCGGCGGCGCGGTGTCGTCGACTTCGATGACCTGCTCGACCTCAACCTGCGTGCCGTGGCGACCGACGAGGCCTTCCGTTCGCTCGTGCATTGGCGATTCCGTCACTTCTTCGTCGATGAGGCACAGGACCTCAACCCCCTTCAGCACGCATTGCTCGAGGCATGGCGAGGCGGACGCGCCGACATCTGCCTGGTCGGCGACCCGCGGCAGGCGATCTATGGGTGGAACGGCTCGGACCACACGACCATGACCGAGGTCGAGCGGGTGTACCCAGGTGTCACTGTCATCTCGTTGAAGACCAACTATCGCTGCTCGCCACAGGTCGTCAGCGCCGGCGCTGCCGCGTTGAGCGCCAGCGGTCAGGTCGACGACACTGCGAGCAATCGTGCGGACGGCCACCCTCTGCGGATCGAGTCCTATCCGACGATCGAGGCAGAGGCCGCGGCGATCACCGCGTTCGTTCGCGCCGCGCTGCAACGACACCGGTCCTCTGGAATCGCTGTGCTGGCACGGACCAACGAGCAGCTCGTGCCGATCGAGAATGCCCTCGCTGCAGCCGATATCCCCACCCAGCGTGCCGTCGGTCGGTCGCCGCTCGAACTCGCGCTCGCCGACGCCTATCGAACGACCAGCCGCGAGGCGCTCGCATTGTGGGCCGACGAGCAATTCACCCACCACGACCCGATTCGGCGACGCGTGGCGGAGGAGGTCGACCGCTTCCTGACATCGCAGGAGCCCGGCGGGTTTCGCAGCTGGGTCGACTCGCGAACGCCCTTCGATGACCTCGAAATCGAGGCTGACGATGGAGCAGTTTCGTTGCTGACATTCCACGGTGCGAAGGGCCGTGAGTGGCCGCTGGTCGTCGTGGCCGGTGCGGAAGACGGTCTGATCCCCCACAGTTCGGCGTTGTCGGACGCCCAGCAAGCGGAGGAGGCGCGTCTGTTCTACGTCGCCATCACGCGCGCCGTCGATCAACTGATCATCACTCGCTCCGAATCGCGACGAGGCGCATCGACGCGACCGAGCCCTTGGTTGCAGGCAGTCGAAGGGACAATCGCCGACGACCGTCCGGTTGCCCCACCGCCACGTCCGGCCACCAGCGCGACTCACCGATCCTCTCGCAGAATTGAAGGCCTGGCGTCGCCAGGTTGCGCGCGGCGCTGCCGTCGCCGAACTGACGATTTGCAGCGACTCGGTGTTGCGCGGCCTGCTGGACAGGCCACCCACGAGCACCGACGATCTCGCCGCGCGTCTCGGCCTGACCCCGCTCGCAGCAGCCCAGTTGCGGCCGCTACCCGCGACAGTCGCCGATCAGTCGAGTTCGACGATGACCGGTGCGTGATCCGACGGCATCTGCCCCTTGCGGGCGTTGCGGTCGATCACACTCCATGAACACCGCTCGGCGACGCTGCGCGTGCCGAGCACGAGGTCGATTCGCAGGCCGCGACCCTGATGGAAGTCGCCTGCCCGGTAGTCCCACCAGCTGTACAGCTTGGGATCCGAGTGGTGCTGCCGAAACAGATCGACCATTCCCCAGTCGCAGAGCTCGGTCAGCAGTGCACGCTCTGCCGGGCTGGTGTGAGTTGCACCGACGAACTTGGCCGGGTCGTACACGTCGATGTCTTCTGGAGCAATGTTGAAATCACCGGTGACGATCACGGCGTCGTCGGGTGAACTGGTTGCTGCGACGTGCTGTCGCAATTGCGCCAACCAACGCAACTTGTACTGGTAGTGATCGTCTTCGAGCGAGCGCCCATTGGGCACGTACACGCTGGTGACGCGGACGCCGCCGCAGAGTGCCGTGATGATCCGTGCATCGGGATCCGGGTCGCCTTCGGCGAAGTTCGTCACCACCTCGCTGAGACCCACCTTCGACAGGATCGCCACACCGTTCCACTGGCCCTGGCCGTGATGTGCTGTCTCGTATCCCATGCCCATGAACGAGAGGGCCGGGAAAGCCTCGTCGCTGAGCTTGGTCTCCTGCATGCACAAGACGTCGGGCTGCACATCGGCCAGCCATTGTTCGACGCGCTCGAGACGAGCCTTCAGCGAGTTGACATTCCAGGTCGCGATCCGCACAGCTGCGACCGTAGCGAACTCTGTCCGTCCAGCACTACGTCTGTCGAGCGCTACGCCGACTTGGTTCTGCGTCGAGCCGGCTTGGCGGGAGCCTTGGGTTCCACTGCCGCCTTTGGTTCCACTGTTTCCTTCGGTTCCACTGTTGCCTTCGGCTCTGCGGTTGCCTGCGCCTTGCGCGGTGCGCGCTTCTTGGCCGGCTGCATGGTCGCCGACTCGGCAACAGCCGACGCGTCGACCGGTGATGTCTCCGCTGCCGGCGGTGCCTGCATTGCCGCCTTCTTCGATCGTGGCTTCGGCTTTGCGGCCGGCACCGCCGCAGGAGCCTTCTTCGCGGATCGCTTCTGCGGAACCGGCACCTCCTCGACGACGACCTCGACCGGTTCGGCAGTCGGAGCAGCTTTGGCGGCCGACTTTCGGGCGGCACGTTTCGGCTTGATCTCCTCGGGTGCGTCGGCCGGAGGCATCTTGACCGTCGTCATCGTCGGGATGGCCAGATCGATGCTGCGTCGTGCAGGCGCAAAGCTCTCGACGACGAGGGTGATCGATTCGCCGATCTTCATGAACTCTCTGGCACTGCGCGGCGGCGGATCCGACATGAGGCTGAGCGGGACGTAGCCCTTGACTTCGCCGATCCGCACGTATGCACCGTGCGACGAGTAGTTCTCGACGATCGCGTTGACGCTGCTGCCCGGCTTGTGGTGTTCGACGAATGTCAGGAACGCGAGCAGATCGTTGGTGCCGGTGCTGCGCGGCGTCGGCTCGGATGCCTGTTTGGCGATATCGGCCACCTTGGCGGTGTCGACCGGCTTGGTCGCCACGGATGCAGCCACCTTGGTATCGCGTCCGCGGCCGCCCTTGTGCAGCGTGGCCCCGGGCGGAGGTGCTGCAGGGATCGGCATCGGCTGACTGGCTTCGGGGCTGGCCGACTTGAGCTTGCTCGGGCGACCGCGCTTGGCTTCGCTGACCGACTTGCGACTGGTCGGGCCACGCACCGGAAGCCGGTTGACGAACACCCAACCGATGTGCGGAACGGGTTTGCCGCCGACGAGACGACCCTCGTCGAACAACCACGTGTGAGTGCCGTGGAACTCCTGATAGCTGTCGTTCGACAGGATGGTCGCGTTGACCTTGTTGGCGATGCTGAGAACGAACGCGTCTCCACGTCCGATCGCGCCTGCCGGCGGCGCAACGATCTCGTTGTTGCTGACAGCCGAGTCGAACTCGGCCACCTCCTTGGCGTCGATGCGATGACCGAATGTTGCATCGACGACAACAGTGATCAGCGCGTCGGGATTCTCCGACATGTAGGCCAACACCGCCTCGTTGAGTTGCTTGAGGCTGGGTACGGATCGGCCCTCGGTGGCGAGGTTCGACCCGTCGACGACTACGTGACGTGGCATAACAATGGTCAGTCAATCACGCCGGAGGGCGCCTGCCTACGATGCTCGACATGATGACGGCGGTCTTGTGGGACTTTGGCGGAGTGATCCTGGCGAGCCCATTCGAGGCATTTCGTCGCTACGAGATCGAACGGGGACTGCCGATCGACCACATTCGCAACGTCAACGCGACGAATCCGCACTCGAACGCCTGGGCCCTGCTGGAGCGCAACGACATCGATCCAGACGAGTTCGACAAGCTGTTCGCCGCGGAATCCGAAGCGCTCGGACATCGTGTTGCGGGCGCCGATGTGCTGTCGCTGCTCGGTGGCGATGTGCGGCCCGAGATGGTGGCAATGCTCGATCGGGTGAAAGCCGCCGGCTACCGAACCGCCTGCCTCACCAACAACGTGATCGGAGGCGACGGCCGCGACGTGGCCGGCGATGACCGGGCCTCTCAGATCGCACAGATCATGGACCGGTTCGACGTGATCGTCGAGAGCAGCAAGGTCGGCGTCCGCAAGCCAGAACCGCGCTTCTACGAAATCGCCTGCGAACTCCTGGGCGTGCAGCCCGAGGAGTGTGTGTTTCTCGACGACCTCGGTATCAACCTGAAGCCCGCCGCCGCGATGGGAATGACAACCATCAAAGTCACGAGCGCGGCGCAAGCAATTGCCGACCTCGGCGCGGCCCTCGGCTGGAACTGAGAAGTGGCGACGGATCGCGAGTTGACGAACAGGTTGATGCTTCGCGCCCGAGATGCGATGGATCGGGACTACCGGAGCGAACTCGACGTCGCGGCTCTGGCCGAGATTGCGTGCGTATCGAAGGCTCATTTCATCCGCACGTTCAAGGCCACCTTCGGGGAGACACCACATCGGTACCTTCAGCGACGCCGGGTCGAGCGGGCGATGTATCTCCTGCGAACGACGACCGACGACATCACGGTCATCTGTATGAACGTCGGGTTCTCCAGCCTCGGTACGTTCAGTCGCACGTTCACCGAGATCGTCGGTGAAACACCGACGCGATATCGGACGCGAGGAAGGCTCGACGATGTGCCCAGTTGCTTCGTGAAGGCCTGGACCAGACCGAGCACTTTCGGAGAAGCGCCCTGATCGAGCGGTCCCTACGATCAGCGTCATGTACAACGCAATCAGCCGTTCCCAAATCTTCGTGCTCGACCAGGACGAAGCTCTCAAGTTCTACACCGACGTGCTCGGGCTCGAAGTCGCCGCCGACGTCGACCTCGGGTTCATGAGGTGGCTCACCGTTCGAGTTCCAGGTGACCCCGTTCGCGAGATCCTGCTCGAGCGGCCAGGCCCACCGTCGATGGACGAAGCGACAGCCGCACAAGTGCGCGAGCTCGTGACCAAGGGGGCAATGGGGGGCGCGCTGTTCCTCACCACCGACGACGCCCACGGGACCTTCAAGATCCTGAAGGGGCGCGGTGTCGATGTGACCGACGAGCCGGAGACGAGGCCGTACGGAATCGACTTCGGCATCCGCGACCCGTTCGGCAACGCCATCCGCGTTGGCCAGATGTTCGACGGATACGAGCCGAAGAGCGACGACTTCAAATGAAAGGCTCGGCCTCGGGCGTGCAACGATCCTGTGATGGAACTTCACACCGAGGCTGAGGCACACGCCGACCGAGTTCGGGGATGGCTACCACCTGTACCGCAGCAGCGCGAGTCGGCGATCCGCGACGCGATCGCGGGGCTCACCGGTGCCGACACCGTCGATCTCGTCGAGTCGTTGATCGCTCGAAATCGCCACATCCACGAGGTCGAATGCATCAACCTCAACCCTGCGACCAACGTGATGAACCCGCGGGCCGAGGCCGCGTTGGCCGCGGGACTGGGCTCGCGGCCGTCACTCGGCTATGCAGGCGAGAAGTACGAGATGGGCCTCGAGGCAATCGAGGAGATCGAAGTGATCGCCGCAGACCTCGCCTGTCGCGTGTTCGACGCCCGGTTCGCCGAGATCCGCGTCGGCTCCGGTGCGCTCGCCAACCTGTACGCATTCATGGCAACGTGTCGCCCCGGCGACGCGATCATCGTGCCGCCCCCGACAATCGGCGGGCACATCACACACAACCGCGCCGGCGCGGCCGGGCTGTACGGCCTCGACATCCATGAATGCCCGATCGATCCCCGTCGGTTCACCATCGATCTCGACGGACTTGCCGTTCTCACCGAGCGCGTACGGCCGCGGTTGATCACGATGGGTGCCAGCCTCAACCTGCTCCCGCATCCGGTGTCGCAGGTGCGAGAGATCGCCGACTCGGTTGGCGCAGATGTGCTCTTCGATGCCGCCCACGCCTGTGGCATGTTCGCCGGAAAGGCGTGGCCCAACCCGCTCGACCTCGGTGCCGACCTGATGACGATGAGCACGTACAAGAGTCTCGGCGGTCCGGCGGGGGGACTGCTGCTGACCAACCGTGCCGACCTCGCCGAACGGGTCGACGCAATCGCCTATCCCGGACTCACCGCAAACTTCGACGCCGGCAAGACGGCGTCGCTGGCAATCACGTTGCTCGACTGGCTCGACGGCGGACGCGAGTACGCGACTGCCATGACGACGACCGCCGCTGCACTCGCTGAATCCCTCGCTGCGTCCGGTTTGCCGGTCTTCTCCACCGAGCAGGGATACACGACGTCGCACCAGTTCGCTGTCGACGCAACGCAATGGGATGGCGGTCACCAGGCTGCGCTCACCTTGCGCAACGCCAACATCTTGGCGTGCGCGATCGGCCTGCCTGGAGGCGACGAGTGGTCGGGGCTGCGACTGGGGACGCCGGAGATCGTGCGGTGGGGCATGACTGCTGCCGACATGCCCGAGCTGGCGAACCTGATCGTCGAAGCACTGCGCGGCGACGCCAAGGCGGTCGCTACGAGGACCACCGACTTCCGATCTCGGTTCACGACGCTGCACCACATCCACCCATAGGTTCGATGCAGTAGCTTCCTGCGCCATGAAATGCCAAGGAGACCGTGCACATGTCGAGCGTTGAGAGCAATCGGGCCACCGCGATCGAGTTCTTCGATCTGGTGTTCAATCAGCAGCGGATCGATCTCGCTCTCGAACGATGCATCGGTGCGACCTACACGCAACACAACCCCGCCGTCCCCGACGGTCGCGAAGGACTCGCCCAGTTCGTCGGCGGCCTGCTGGCCGAGTTCCCTCACTTCACGACGAGCGTTCAACGCTCGGTCGCTGAAGGCGATCTCGTGGCGCTGCACGTGCTCGCGCGGCGAACCCCGGACGACCCCGGAGTCGTCTCGATGGACATCTTCCGGTTCGAGGACGGCAAGATCGTCGAGCACTGGGATGTGATCCAAGACATCCCGGATACCGCGGCGAACTCCAACGGCATGCTCTGAACGGAAAAGGACTTGCCACTCGAGGGACGGTTCGGCAGGATCGAGCGATGCCTCCTGAAGTGCGTCGAGTTCGACCCGGTGACGCCACGGCGCTGCAGGAGCTCCGGCTCGCGGCCCTACTCGACTCGCCGTTCGCATTCGGCTCGACGTACGAGGCCGAGGCGAAGCTGACGGACGAGGAATGGACGCTGCGGGCCACGCGTGCCTCGTCCGGACACGACAGTGTGATGTTCCTGGCATGGTTGGATGAACGACCGAGTGGAGTCGTCGGCGGCTATCGACCCGAACAAGCGGTCGGGGCCGTGGAGTTGGTTTCGATGTGGACCGCCCCCCACGCTCGGCGCTCCGGCCTCGGACGACTGCTCGTTCAAGCCGTCATCGAATGGGCCATCGAGTCGCGGGCGTCGTCGGTGGGGCTGTGGGTGACGCGCGGCAACGCGCCGGCCCAAACGCTCTACGAGTCAATGGGATTTCACGAGACGGGCGACTACCAACCACTGCCATCGGACCCGTGCAAGGACGAGGTTCGTATGGCGCTCACCCTCGACGTCGTGTAGGTCCGTCTATCGTGGCCAACGTGATTGTCGTGGCTGGATGGCTCCGGGTTGCAGCCGAGGATCGGGAGGCATACCTGGACGGCTGTCATGCCGTTGTCGAGGCTGCACGAGCCGCGCCGGGTTGCATCGACTTCAGTCTCGGGCCCGACCTGCTCGACGCCGAACGGATCAACGTGTTCGAGCAGTGGGAGTCCGAGGTGGCGGTCGAGCGATTCCGCGGCTCGGGGACATCGGACGATCAAGCGGCGATGATCATCGGTGCGCACGTTGTTCAACACACGGTCACCGGCACAACCCAGCTGACCTGATCCGCGCCGGCGCCAGACGGAGGGTAGGTACCGGGTCGCTTTCGGTGACCCTGTCACACCCCTTGGCAAGACTGGGACGCATGAAGTTAGCGGAGGTGCAGAGCCTGGTCGGGCGGGTGGCAGCGGTCGATGCCGACTGCACCGATTGCTCGTTGTTGAAGGCCGGGGTGGCCGATCTGCGACGGTTGAAGTCGTGGATCGAAGGGCGCGAGGTTGCGTTGGTGCAGGCGCTGGCGAAGGTGTCGTCGTTCCCGGAGAAGTCGTTGGCCGAGGCCGCCAACACGTCGGTGCACCATGGCGGTCAGTTGTTGAAGCGAGCCGAGACAGCGCAGGCCATACCCGCGATCGGTGTCCTCGTTGGAGGCTGGACGAGTGTCGGGTGAACATGTCGATGTGTTGACCCGGGTGTTTCGCAACCTGGAACCAGCAGCGCAGAAGCGGTTGACCGCTGAGGGCGAGCGCTTGGCGATACTCGCCGAGAACGCGACACCGGACGAATTCGCCCGCGCCGTGCGCGACGAAGCGCGACGGTTGGAGGCCGACGGCGACGGGCTCGCGCGGTTGGAACGTCAACGTCGGGCGATCCGCTGTAACAGCTGGGTCGACAAAGGATCCGGGATGGGTCGCTGGTCGGTGACCTTGGATCCAGCAACCTGGGCCGTGCTCGAGGGACGTCTCGAGGGTCAGGTCGAAGCGATGTTCCACACAGCGTCGCCAGAGGGCTGCCCGACGGATCTGTTGGAGAAGCAGTCGTTCCTGCGCGCCCACGCCTTGCTGAGCCTGTTGGAGGGCAAAGGACCGAGGTCGGGTCGCGCAGAGATCGTCGTCGTCGAAGACCACACCAACCCACTCGCCGATGGTCGACCGAGCTTGGATTGGGGTGTCGATGTCGATCTGCCCCACGAGTTCTTGGAACAGTTACGACCGACCGCCACCGTGTATGCGATCACGGTCAGCAACGGCGTCGTCATCGACGCCCCGGGCCGGCTCGACTTGGGGCGTGAGACCCGGTTGGCGAACCGGGCCCAACGACGAGCCCTCAACGGTCTCTACAAGACGTGTGCGATCCCAGGGTGTCGTGTCCGGTACGGCCGAACGAAGTTGCATCACGTCACCTGGTGGCGCAACGGCGGCCGGACCGATGTAGAGAATTTGCTGCCCGTGTGTGAGATCCATCACCAAAAGATCCATCTCGACGGCTGGATCGTCGAACTCGGCGCAAACCGCGAACTGACCATCACACTCCCCGACGGACAAATCATGACAACCGGCCCACCCAAACGAGGCGCGGCATGAGCCTGCCGAGTCGCGCGATCCGAAATTACCTACAGGTCCTGGAAGGTCTCTTCCATCAAGTCGGTCAGCTCTTGATCATGGATCGCCTTGGTCCCCGTCGCCGGGCTGCCGCTTTCGACCCGCGAAACATGATGCAGTGTGTAGCCGCGCTCCTTGATGCGCCACGTGCGGGCCTCGACGAAGTTCCACGGACCCATGTTCTCGGGCTCCTCTTGCAGCCACACCAGATCGCGGGCGTTCGGGTACATCGCCAAAATCTCGAGCATCCGTTCGGAGGGGAACGGATACAGCTGCTCGACGCGCACAATTGCGGCTGGGGCACCACGACGGTCGCGCTCGGCCATCGCATCCCATGCGACCTTTCCGCTGCAGAAGACCAGGCGGCGAACAGCATCGCGGTCTGTCACGCTCGGATCATCGAGCACTTCCTCGAACGAGCCGGTGGTGAGTTCGTCGACCAGCGAGCGACTCTCCTTCATGCGCAGCGGCGCCTTCGGCGTGAACAACACCAGCGGTTTGCGGATGTCGCGACGGACCTGGCGGCGCAGCAGATGGAAGTACTGCGCAGCCGTCGTCGCGTTGCAGACCTGGATGTTGTCGTCGGCACACGACTGCAGGAATCGCTCGATGCGAGCCGACGAATGCTCGGGGCCCTGGCCCTCGAAGCCGTGAGGCAGCAGCAACACGAGGCTGTTCGATTGGCCCCACTTGTCTTCCGCGGCGACCACGTACTGATCGATGATGATCTGGGCGCCGTTGACGAAATCGCCGAACTGCGCCTCCCACATCACCAACGCCTCATGGTTGGCGTGGGCATAGCCGTACTCGTACCCAACCGCGGCGTATTCGCTGAGCAAGCTGTCATACACCCAGAATCTCGCCGACGCATCGGGAAGGGTGTTCAGCGGAATCCAGTCGTTCTCGTTCTCGTAATCGATCAACGCCGCGTGCCGCTGGCTGAACGTGCCACGACGACTGTCCTCACCGGCCAGCCGTACGGGCGTGCCTTCGAGCACCAACGAACCAACGGCCAATGCTTCGGCCGTCGCCCAATCCACCTCGCCGGCCTCGTGATAGGTCTTCGCACGCGTCTCGAACTGGCGAACGAGCTTGGGATGAGGGGTGAAGTCGGCCGGATACTCCGTGAGGTGATCGAAGATCGCATCCAGCCGGGCTCGCTCGACGCCGGTCGGCACGTGCGGCAACACGCCGAGGGGTTTGGGTGGCTTGGGTGCCTTGACGACATCGGGAGCATGGGCACGGGTTTGATCCAACGCCACCTGCAGCTTGTTCTGGAAGTCGGCCAGCGCACCTTCCGCCTCCTCGACGGTCAGTTCGCCGCGCTTCACCAAGGCCTCGACATACAGTTTGCGTACGCTGCGCCGCTCTGCGATGGCCTTGTACATCAGCGGCTGCGTGTAGCTGGGATCGTCGCCTTCGTTGTGGCCATGCCGGCGATAGCAGACCATGTCGATCACGACGTCCTTGTGGAACGTCTCGCGGTACTCGAATGCCAACTGCGCAACGCGCACACAGGCCTCGGGGTCGTCGCCGTTGACGTGGAAAATCGGGGCCTGCACCGTCTTGGCGACATCGCTGCAATACAGCGAACTGCGGGCGAACTGCGGGCTCGTGGTGAACCCGATCTGGTTGTTGATGATGAGGTGGATGGTGCCACCAACTCGATAGCCCTTGATGTCGCTCATCGCCAGACACTCGGCGACAATGCCCTGCCCAGCGAACGCCGCGTCGCCGTGCAGCAGCAGCGGCAGTGTCGGATACGAGCCAGGCGGATCGATGCGATCCTGCATCGCGCGCATCATGCCCAACACGATGGGATCGACCGTTTCGAGGTGACTCGGATTGGCGGCGAGCTCCACCCGGATGTCGGCGCCGGTTGGGCTCTCGTACTTACCCGTGGCCCCGAGGTGGTACTTCACGTCGCCGGAGCCCTGCACCGACGTCGGGTCGATGTGGCCTTCGAACTCCTTGAAGATCTGGTCATAGCTCTTGCCGATGACGTTGGCCAACACGCTGAGGCGACCTCGGTGCGCCATGCCGATCGCCGCCGAGTCGAGTCCGGAGTCGGCCGCCATCGACAGGATCTGATCGAGGACCGGGATCGCCGACTCCGCACCTTCCAACCCGAACCGCTTGGTGCCGACGTACTTCGTCGCCAAGAACTTCTCGAACGCCTCAGCGGCATTCAATCGCTCGACGATGCGCTGCTTGCGCTCCTTCGAAACCGACGGCTGCACGCCTTCCACCTTCGACTGGATCCAGCGTTGCTCGGCGAAGTCCTGGATGTGCATGTACTCGATGCCGATCGTGCGGCAGTACGCGTCGCGCAGAACACCCAGCAGATCGCCGAGCTTCATCTTCTCGTAGCCGCCGACGCCACCCGTCAGGAACTCGCGGTCGAGATCCCAGATCGTCAGGCCGTACGTTGCCGGGTCCAATTCGACGGGGAGATCCGGCTCCTTCCAACGCAACGGGTCGAGGTCGGCGATCAGGTGACCGCGGACTCGATGCACGCGGATGAGCGTGGCGATCTGCATCTGCTTGTGCAGCATCGCCTCTTCGCTGTCGATCGGACTGTGATCAACACGCCACTTCACGGCCTCGTACGGCACGCCGAGGCTCTTGAACACGTTCTCGTAGAAGTTGTGCTCGCCCAGCAGCAACTCGTGCACCCGCTTCAGGAACATGCCGCTCTCGGCACCTTGAACGATGCGGTGGTCGTACGTGCTGGTGAGCGTGACGACCTTGCTGACACCGAACGAACCGAGAGCGCGCTCGTCGGCACCTTGGAACTCGGCCGGATAGTCGATCGATCCGACGCCGACGATCACACCTTGGCCCGGCATCAGCCTCGGGACGCTCTGCACGGTGCCGATGGTTCCCGGGTTGGTCAGCGACATGGTCGCGCCCTGGAAGTCGCTGACCGCCAACTTGTTGCCCTTGACCTTGCGAATCAGGTCTTCGTACGCCGCCAGGAACCCCAGGAAGTCGAGCGTGTCGGCGTTGCGCAACACCGGCACGACCAACGTACGCGTGCCATCGCCTTTGTCGACGTCGACGGCGAGGCCCATGTTGATCGTCGGGTTGCGGACGATGCGCGGCTTGCCGTCGGCGCCTTCCGCGTACGAGTTGGCCATGTTCGGCACCGCATCGGCAATGGCTCTCACCACCGCGTATCCGATGAGATGGGTGAAGCTGACCTTTCCCTGACCACTACGGCTGCGATAGCCGTTGATCACCTTGCGGTTGACTTCGAGCAGCTTGGCCGGGATGTTCCGGAAGCTCGTCGCCGTGGGCACCGCCAAGCTCTTCTGCATGTTGGCGGCGATGGCTGCACCCGCGCCGCGGATCGGCTCGCCGACCTCTTCGACAGCTGTCTCGGCATCGGGTCGCGCCGGTGCCGACGCCGCACCGTTGGCGGGTGGTACAGGCGGTGCAACAGCCGCTGCCGGGGTAGGGACAATCGCCGGCTTGTAGTCAGAGAAAACTCGCGCCATGTTTCGCTGACCGATCCAGGATCGGATCGGAACTGCTCGTACATCTCCTCGACGAGCCACGAGTTGGCGCCGAATCCCGAACCCGCAGAGTCAGTTGCAGTCATCGTTGTCTGAGCGTACTTGTCGAGGTCCGGATTTGAAGGCTCTCGCGCGGCGACACCGAGTGACCGATGGCCGGTTGCTTTTCCGAAGTATCGACTTATATATTCGCCCGATGAGATTCCGGAGTCTTCTTGCCGTTCCGTTCGTTGCGCTCTCTGTCGTGGGCTGCAGTTCCAGCGACGGCGGCAGCGCCGCGACCGTGCCCGCGGATGCCGTGGTCATCACCGCGATCGAAGGCATCGCCTGGGACGCCGCGACCTACACCGCGACCGCTGTCGACGGCAGAGTCACCGTCGCTGTCAAGAACGAGTCCAGCCTGCCGCACAACCTGCATCTCCTCGATACCGAGAACGTCGACGTCGGTTTGGCGTTGGACGTTTCCGGCCGCAACGACATCGACAGCGAGTCGGTGGCGCTGGCGCCAGGTCCGTATCAGGTGATCTGCACGATCACCGGCCACGCCAACATGAAGGCGACGCTCAACGTCAGCTAGATGGGTGGCTGCCGGCCTCAGGCCCGCAGCAGGACCTCGCTGAGGATCAAGAAGACGACCCACAGACCGAACGCGCTGATCAGCACGTTGCGAACGCCCGGACCGTCGTACATCAGGTTGAGGCCTTTGTTGGGCGTCGCCTTCCACGGCATGAAGCCGAGTGCATTCAGTTCCATCACAGCGATGATGATGATGGTGACGGCCCAGAACGCTCCCATGTTCCCGCTACTCAAGACCTGACCTGCGGCGGGACTGTGAGTCGTGAAGACCATGAAGAACAGCATGCTGACCGAGAACACCACGTTCTGACGTGAGGCCATGAACGCCCTGCGGCCCGCCGCTGCGGCGGCTGGATCGGCCTCGCCACCGGCGATGAGATTTGCCGCGTTGGCCAACACGACCTTCTGATTGCGCCAGATCACGCCCCACACGTTGAGCATCATGATGGTACCCAGCAACATGCCGGTGCTGATGGCGATGCCACTGGCCCGCTTCCCGAAATCGTTGGCGAAGTAGTCCTGGGTGACGATCGTGATCAAGATGCCGGTGACGAATGTGCTGATCGCCGCCCAGCGGAACCACCACAAGGCCTTGCGCGCCACCTTGTCGATGGCGATGTTGCGGGCACGGGCCTCGTCGCCGTACGCAGCGAACGCAGGGACCTGTACGAAATTGAAGTAGTACAGCAAGCCGATCCAGGTGATGCCGGCGAGGATGTGGAGCCACCGGAACCCGAAGCTGCCAAGCGCTGCCCGGCTGAAGAAACTGTCTACTGCAAGCACCGCACGTACCTCTTTCACTTGGACGATTACTGTGACGACGACCTTGTACGCGTGAACGTAGCACCACGGTGGCCGCGCACCTAGCGATGCAGCGCCGTAGATTGTCCGACGCCATGGCCCACGAATTCATTTACACCTGTTACAAGCTCGCCCGCGTGTATCCGCCCGATCGCACGGTGCTGGAGAACATCTCGCTGTCGTTCTATCCCGGGGCGAAGATCGGCGTGCTCGGCGCCAACGGTGCGGGCAAGTCGAGCCTGTTGCGGATCATGGCCGGGCTCGACGACGGCTACAGCGGCGAGGCACGGCTGACACCAGGGTTCACGGTCGGCTACCTCGCGCAGGAGCCCGATCTCGATCCGACGAAGGACGTGCGCGGCAACGTCATGGACGGCGTCGCCGCAGTGCAGTCGATCATCGATCGCTACAACGAAGTGATGACGATGTGGGCCGACCCCGACGCCGACTACGAGAAGATCGGTGCGTTGCAGGCCGAGCTGGAAGACAAGATCGCCGCGACCGACGCGTGGAGCCTCGATCGCAACGTCGAGATTGCGATGGACGCGTTGCGTTGCCCGCCCGACGATGCCGACGTGTCCACGCTGTCGGGTGGCGAGCGCCGGCGCGTTGCCCTGTGCCGCCTGCTACTGAGCAGGCCCGATCTGTTGCTGCTCGACGAACCGACCAACCATCTCGACGCCGAGAGTGTGGAGTGGCTCGAGCGTTTCCTGCAGGAGTATCCCGGCACCGTCGTCGCCATCACCCACGACCGTTACTTCCTCGACAACGTCGCCAAATGGATTCTCGAGCTCGACCGAGGTCGTGGCATCCCGTTCGAGGGCAACTATTCGTCGTGGCTCGAACAGAAGCAGGAGCGGCTCGCCCGCGAGGAGAAGGGCAACGAAGCGCGCCAACGCACGTTGCAGCGCGAACTCGAGTGGGTCCGCATGGCCCCGAAGGCTCGCCAGGCCAAGGGCAAGGCCCGATTGGCCGCCTACGACAAGTTGCAGCAGGAGGCCGAAGCGGCCGAACGCGGACCGGATCGGCTGGAGATCGCCATACCAGTCGGTCGTCGGCTGGGCGACACGGTGATCGAGGTCGATCATGTGCGCAAGGGTTTCGGGGATCGTCTGCTGATCGAAGATCTGTCGTTCACACTCCCCCGCGCCGGCATCGTCGGGATCATCGGTCCCAACGGCGCCGGCAAGACCACGCTCTTCAAGATGCTCACCGGACAGGAGCCGGTCGACGGCGGCACGGTGACGATCGGCGAGACCGTCGACCTCGCCTACGTCGACCAATCTCGCGACACGCTGGATGCCGACGCGACGGTGTACGAGGAGATCACCGGTGGGGTCGAGTTCATGAAGGTCGGCAACCGCGAGATTCATGGGCGGGCGTACTGCGCGAGCTTCAACTTCAAGGGCAGCGATCAACAGAAGCGAGTCGGCGATCTGTCCGGCGGCGAACGGAATCGGGTGCACCTCGCCAAGATCCTGAAGTCGGGCGGCAACGTGTTGCTGCTCGACGAACCGACCAACGATCTCGACGTCGACACGCTTCGGGCCCTGGAGACCTCGCTCGAGAACTTCCCCGGTTGTGCCGTCGTGATCAGCCACGATCGCTGGTTCCTCGACCGCATCGCCACGCATGTCCTGGCGTTCGAGGGAGACAGTCAGGTGCGCTGGTTCGAAGGCAACTTCAGCGAGTACGAGGCCTGGCGGCACAAGGAGTTCGGCGTCAGCGCCGATCAACCGCACCGCATCAAGTACAAGCCGCTGGTGCGGTGAGAACAAGGACAAGGACGAGTACTCTGCTCATGGCCGCTCGACTGATCACCCGGGCCTGCATCGCCATCTTCGTGTGCGGCATCGCCGGGTTGATCATCTCGTCGATCGCCGGCAACAACAACGGTCTCGTGCTGACGATCGGTGGCATCATCGTGCTGGCCGCGATCGTGTTGATGACTGTCAACACCGTGACCGTGCGCGATCGGATCGATGCCTTCGACGACGCCGCGGCCGAGCAGCTCGAAGCACGGGTCGCCGATCTCGTGCAACAGGGCGCCGACGAGAACGACGTCCGCACACTGGTGCGCGAGGCGCGCCGCAGCGGTCGACGATGAGCAGCGAGACAGAGAAAGAACCAGAGAAGGAACCAGAAGCAGAGACAGATGCCCATCTGGCCGCTCGGCTGGCAACGGAAGCCGGCCATCTGCTGGTGCGCGTGCGCGACGAATTGACCCGAGCCGGTGCGCCCGCCTGGCACGTGATGGACTCCGGCGACATCGCCAGCCACAGATTCATCGCCGAGGAGCTCGCCAACGCCAGACCCAACGATGCAGTGCTGTCGGAGGAAGGCTTCGAGGACCCGCGTCGATTCGGCGCCGACCGGGTCTGGATCGTCGACCCGCTCGATGGAACGAGCGAGTTCGGCGAGTACGGCCGCCACGACTGGGCTGTGCACGTCGCTCTGTGGGATGCGGATCACTTCGGAGCCGGTGCAGTCAGCATTCCCGCCCTGAACCTGATCTTCTGCACCGACCCCGCACCCGTCGTGCCGCCGTTCGATCGCGACCGGCCGAGGTTGGTGACGTCGCGAAATCGCAACCCATACGTCGCCGTCGTCATCGCGAACGCGCTCGAAGCCGACGCCGTCCGGCTCGGCTCTGCGGGCGCCAAGGCAATGGCGGTCGTCACCGGCGAGGCCGACATCTACGTCCACGACGGCGGCATGTACCAGTGGGATTCGGCCGCACCCGCCGCCGTCGCTCTCGCCGCCGGGTTGCACGTCAGCAGGATCGATGGTTCACCCATGGTGTTCAACGATCGCGATCCGTGGTTGCCGGACCTGCTGATCTGCCGACCGGAATTCGCCGGGCCCGCCCTCCAAGCGCTGCGCGACAGTCGTACAATCCGTCCATGACTCTTGCCGTGCCGGGAGACGGCGGCCTCCTCGAGCCGGATTTCACGAGAAGCTCTCTCGAACAATCAGGCGATGCCGCTTCCGGTACTTACGGCGCGGTGACAACACGGATCCCCGGCCTGGCCATCGCCGCCATGTCGTCGATCGGCGCCGGCATCATTCATGCGGCTGCCGCTGGGGTGCATGCCGAGCACCAGCAACTGGCACGCCTCTTCATCTTCTGCGCCATCGCCCAGATCGGTGCCGGTGTGCTGGCGTTGGCTCGTTCCGCTCGCTGGTTCGCGCTCCCCATCCTGGCCGTCAATGCCGTCGCGCTCGGCGTGTGGCTGGCGACTCGCATCACCGGCATCTCGGGGATCGAGGGCCTGGAGGTGCGCGAGGCACCTCAGTTCGCCGACACCGCGTGCGCGCTATTGGCTGCGGCTGCCGTCGGTTGCGCACTCGCCGCAGCCCTGGTCGGCAGGCGCCAATCCCGATCCCCGCAGCTCTTGTTCCCGGCGCTCGCCATCGCTGCGTTGACCATCCCGGCCATGCTCAGCAGCGGCACGCACGTTCACAGCCACAGCGACGCCGCGGCGGCCTCTGGTGGGGTCGTCGACGAATCGCAGCCGCACAGCCATGCCGCGGACGGAACCTCGACCGCCGCCGCCACCAATTCGTCCGAGGACGGCACCGATCCAGCCGCAGCACCTGTGGTCGACGAGTCGCTGCCGCACGGCCATACCGCCGATGGCACGTCCGTTGCCGCCGCCGCCAATTGGCCGCGCCCATGGGATCCGTCGCAGCCGATCGACGTGTCCGGCGTTCCCGGTGTCACCCCCGAGCAGGAGGCTCGGGCGACCGAGCTGATCGAGGACTCGCTGAAGGATCTGCCCAAGTTTGCCGACACTGCGGCAGCGGTCGCCGCCGGCTACGCGTCGATCGGCGACGCGGGCACCGGGAGCGAGCACTACATCAACCTGTCGCTGATCGAGGACGACGACTTCCTCAACCCGGAGAAACCCGAATCGCTGGTGTACACGGTCAACGGCGACCAGCGCACGTTGGCCGGCGCGATGTACATCGCCAGCACGCGACCGACCGATGATCCGACCCTGCTCGCGTTCGCCGGACCATTGATGCAGTGGCACAACCACGGCGACCTGTGCTGGGCGCCGGGACCCGACGGCAAGCCCCGCGTCGTAGGGGTCACCGACGCCAACGGCAACTGCGCCAATGGCGTCAACACCGGTGGCGGCAACCCGATGGTGCACGTGTGGGTCACTCCCCATCCGTGCGGCGTGTTCGCCGCGCTCGAGGGTGTTGGCGCAGGCCAAGCTGCAGTGCCCGACGACCAACGCGTCGACATGTGCAATCAAGCACACGAACACGCCGCCGCGGTGGTCGCCCCGAAGCCGTATGACCCGACGCAGCCGATCGACCTCGGCGGGGTCGCCGGCGTCACCCCCGAGCAGCAGGCCGCGGCCGAGAACCTCGTCGCGCTCAACGTCGTTCGTCTACCGCAATGGTCGGACTACAAGACAGCCGAGGCCGCGGGATACCACAGCATCGGCGATGGCCTGACAGGCCACGAGCACTTCATCAATTGGGACCTGATCAACGACGATGTCGCCCTGGATCCCGATCAGCCCGAGAGCCTGGTGTACGAGCCGCAACCGGACGGATCGCGGAAACTTGTCAGCGCGATGTACTTCCTACCCGACACGGTGGCGCTGACCGACGTGCCCGACATCGGTGGGGCGTTGATGCAATGGCACATCCACGACAACCTCTGCTTCACCGACGACCCGGTCGCGCCACAGGTCCGGGGTGTGACCAGTTCGACCGGCACGTGTCCGGCACCGCTGGTCAAGTTCCGCCCGGCGCCGATGATCCACGTCTGGATCACACCGAACAAGTGCGGCCCGTTTGCCGCCCTGGAGGGCATCGGTGCCGGACAGATCGCCGAGGGCGAAACACGGCTGTGCGACTCCGCTCACGGGGCAGGCTTCTGAGCCCCACTGAAGCTACGGCACGGACAGGATCGTGACGAGACCGGTGTTGCCGTCGACCCGAACGCGGGCACCGTCGGGGATGTTCCTGGTCGCCCCGACAGCGGAGACGACGCACGGAATGCCCAGCTCGCGACTGACGATGATCGCATGGCTGAGGGCTGCACCCACGTCGACAACGACTGCTGCCGCCGGCACGAACAGCGGCGTCCACGACGGATCGGTGATCGGTGCGATCAACACGTCGCCCGCCTCCAGCGCGGAGGGATCGTTGGAGTCGAGCACGACCCGCGCGGTGCCTTCGGCGATTCCCGGGCAGCCGGGAAAGCCGACGACGATGTCTCCCTCCGACACCCGCTCGACGTTGACTGCATCGCGTCGTGCCCAGGTGTCGGGCCCCGTGGTGTGACCCACGAACACGAACGGAGGCTCCACTTCTTGCAGGTGCCGATACTCGGCCCGTCGACTGCGAACGGTCTCCTTCAGTGAATGCGGGTCGGCGAGCAACGTCGGCATCTCCATGGCGCGAACGAAGCCGAAGTCCTCGACCTCGTCGAATGCGCCGCGCTCGACCATCCGCCGGCCGAGCTCGCGCATGGCCATGCGCATCTCGTGGATGACCCTGATGTTGTTCGTCTTGGTTCGTTCGCGGCCGGGCAACCATGCAGCGGAACATCCGATCGCGGCTGCGAGCTGACCATGTGTCGCCGGGTCGGCGGCGACCATCGACAACAGCTCCGCCGAGGTCGTTGCACGCTGTTGGGCCCGGATCTCGAACTGCCGAACGGGATCGGCGGAGTCGGGCGCTTGGCGCATGCGCTCGATCGCGACGAGCGCGAGGGCCGGCCTGGTCTCCCACGAGGGCGACCGGGTCTCCCATTCGTTCGGCCCGCGGCTACCGAACTCGAAGACGAACTCCTCGAACCCTTTGGCGAACTCGTGCGATTCCGGATCGAGCCGGGACAGCGCCCACATGGCGTGGCTCGGCGCTGCCGAGTCGACGTCTCCGATTCCGGAGATGATCGGCATGATCAGGTCCGGACGTCCGACCGCGTTTGCGACGGCGGTGATGACACCGACCGGCACGGTGGCCATGTACGTCGTGAACAGGTGGTGCCCGAACATCTTGCGATGCAGAGGCAGCATCCCCTCGTACCGATCCCACAGCTGCTGGTCGCTGAGCGCCGACAGATCGGGGCGGTTGATGCGCAGGTCCTTTGTCTCGGCTCGATCCTGCGGTGAGCTCGCTGAGGTCGTCGAGGGATTGCTGGCCGAACACCCAGGCGAAGGTCCCCCCGATCTTCTCCGTCAGGTCGGGCCGCACGTCGCCGTCCATCTCCTCGTAGGGCGGAATTCCCGGTTGGGCACCGAAGAACTGCTCGTCCATCATCTGCCACGAGAGTCCCGGAGCGCGCTCGCCGAAAAGTCGGATCAGCGAGGCGTTGAGATAGCAGTAACCGCCCACCACACCGAGTTGGCAGTACCCGTCCCCTGGGAACTCGTCAGGATCGAACGCCCCCATCCGCTCCCACGCGTCGCGCCAACCGAGCTCGGCCAGGAACAACCCGGTGTCGCTCGTCAACGGAGTGACCGGGTCGGGGAAGACCTCGCCGACGTTGGCGCGGGTGTATATCGGGAACCGTTCCGACAGTTCGGTGTCAGTGACGTAGTAACGATCACTCATTCGTCCCCCCAGACGTTGTGCAAGTGGCGCGGGATCGTAGCCTGCAACCGTGACCATTGCCGACGACACCCAGTGGGGCACGTTCCGAGAAGACGGACCATGGGTGCTCGACCGAGAGAGCCTGCAGTGGTACCCCGTTGCCGGCCTGCTTCGCCAAGCCGCCAGTGCCGGCGTACCCGCACTGACCCGGCCGACCCGTCTGCCGCCCGGGCCTTCGGGTGCTGGCCGTTGCCGGTCGCCTCGTCGGCGCGATCTTTCCGTGGTGGCTCCGCCGCAGGCGCGACCGCTACGCGACGCCCGAGGCAAGTCGTAGCGACATCTCCGGCAGGTTGCGTCGAGCGGCCGAGTGGCTCGGCCCGACGTACATCAAGCTCGGCCAGATCATCTCCAGTGGCGAGGGGATCTTTCCACCGGAGCTCGTGAAAGAGTTCAAGCAGTGCCGTGATCAAGTTCCCGCAGAGCCGTTCGATGCGGTCCGCAAAGTGGTCGAGGAAGACCTTGGCGCTCCGCTGGAGAGTGTCTTCACGTCCTTCGACCGCGCGCCCCTCGCCGCGGCCTCGATCGCTCAGGTGCACGCCGCAACTCTGCGGACCGGCGAGAAGGTGGTCGTCAAGGTGCAACGCCCCAGCGTCGCCCGGCTGGTGCGCAAGGACCTGCGGGTGATGGCCTGGCTTGCACCACACCTCGTCGGGCGGATCCGGATCACCTCGTTGGCCAATCCCCCGGCGCTGGTCGAGTTGTTCGCGGAGACCATCGTGGAGGAGCTCGACTTCCGGATGGAAGCAGCCAACATGATCGACATCGCGGTCATGCTCCGCGAGTTGCAGCAGACCGGCTACGTCGTGCCGCGCCCGCACCCCTCGCTGGTCACTCGACGAGTGTTGGTGATGGAGCGGATCGACGGATTCAACTTCGACGACGTCGTCGGCATGAAGGGCGCCGGCGTCGACACCGAGGCCGTCGTACGCACGGCGATGGTTGCGCTCATCGAAGGCGCCATGGTCTACGGGGTGTTCCACGGCGACCTGCACGGCGGCAACCTGTTCGTGCTGCCCGATGGACGCACGGCCCTCCTCGATTTCGGAATCGTCGGTCGGCTGTCGAGCGACCGTCGATTGGCCTTCCTGCGCATGATGGTCTGCGCGACCACCAACGACGTGAAGGGCCAACTCGCGGCGATGCGCGACCTCGGCGCCCTGCCCGCCGACGTCGACCTGGCGATGGTCATGCACGACCTCCGCCTCGACCAGGCGCCCATCGATCCAACGACGCTCACCGGTGAAGAACTGATCGCTGAGGTCCAGCGAGTCGTGAAGGCGCTGCTCGGGTATGGGGCGCGCATGCCGAAAGAGCTCATGCTCTACGTCAAGAACATGGTCTTCCTCGACGGCGCGATGGCTCGCCTGGCCCCCGACCTCGACCTGCTCGCCGAGATCGCCAACATCTCGATGATGTTCGCCGAACGACACGGCGAGCAACTCGGACGCGAGCTGGGCATCGATCAGACCGCGTTGGAGCTCAACATGGACGGCGTGAAAGCCGGCTTCGGGGTCGACGCCTCGACAGAACAGTTGACCTACCGCGAGCTGCAGTCCCGCCGGGCACTGATCCAGAAGCGGATGCGCGACCACGTCGCTCGCTAGTTTCACCACGTGAGCCTCGACGCGAACGCACATCGCTTCTCGGGCTTCGCCGACCTGTACGACGCTGTTCGACCCGTACCGCCGGCGGAATTGGCCGATGTCATCGCCACGTACGCCGGCGGGCGTCCGAAGGTTGTGCTCGACCTGGGTTGCGGCACGGGATTGTCGACTCGGTGGGCGGCCGGCTGGGCGTCCGAAGTTGTCGGGGTCGAACCCAGCGCCGACATGCGAGCTCGGGCCGCCGCTGCGACGAGCGACGCGAACGTCCGATACATCGAGGGTTGGTCGAACGCAACGGGCTTGCAGGACGGATGCGCCGACGTCGTGCTGGCGGTGCAGGCGTTGCATTGGATGGAGCCCACTGGCACGTTCCTCGAGGTTGCCCGGCTTCTGCGACCAGGCGGGGTCTTCGCTGCGCTCGATTGCGACTGGCCGCCGTCGGTCGGCAACGCCGTCGCCGAGCAGGCGTGGCACACGGCGAGGGCGACGGTTGCGATTCACGAACGCGAGGTTGCGGGGTGGTCTCCAGCGCCGACATCTCGATTCGCGTCGTCGTCGCCGCAGACCGACGAACTGCGACCAACCGACCCCAACGACGCCGCAGCAGCCGTCACCATCACCGACGGCGTGCAGTTCTGGCACAAAGGCGAACACCTCGGCCGGATGATCCGCAGCCAACAGTTCCGGCATTGTGTCGAGATTGCTGCACTCGGCCAGGAGCGCGGCACTGCCGACAGGTTTGTGCAACTCTTCAAGAGCCAGGGCGACTATCAGGCACTGCGCCGCCACGGCTTCGACGACACAGCGTTGGGCATCGATCGGTTCGCCGCTGACGTGGTTGCGGCTCTCGGGGCAACCGAGGTTCCCTTCTGGTTCACCTATCGAGCCCGAATCGGCGTGCGCGGCAACGACGTCGCACTCGCCGGTCAGTAGCTTCGCATCGTGCGTCTTGTCATTGCTCGTTGCTCGGTCGACTACGCGGGCCGGCTCACGGCTCACCTTCCGGAGGCAATACGACTGATCATGGTCAAAGCCGATGGTTGCGTGGCGATCCATGCCGACGGTGGCGCGTACAAACCACTGAACTGGATGAACGCACCAAACGTGCTGGTGACGGGCGACGACGCGTGGACCGTGACCAACCCCAAGGGCGAGTCATTGACCATCACCCTGCACGAGGTCCTGTCGGACACACAAGCCGAGCTCGGTGACGATCCTGGGCTGCAGAAAGACGGCGTCGAAGCGCACCTGCAGGAGCTGTTGGCCGCTTCCCCGCACGCGATCGAGGCAGGACTCACGCTGGTTCGACGCGAGTACCCGACGGCGATCGGGCCGATCGATCTGCTGTGCCGCGATCGCGATGGACAAGTGGTGGCCATCGAGGTCAAGCGGCGCGGCGAGATCGACGGTGTCGAGCAATTGGCGCGTTACATCGAGCGACTGCATCTCGATTCGTCGCTCGGCAGCGTGCGCGGGGTGTACGTCGCCCAGGTCGTCAAGCCGCAGGCACGCGTCCTCGCCGAGTCCCGCGGATTTCGAGTGGTCGAAGTCGACTACGACGAGTTGCGCGGAATGCAGTCCGACGAACTACGGCTGTTCTAGGAGGCCGAGGTCTAGGCCATGACTGGGACGGTAGCCATGGCGTCGGCAAGCTCCTTGTCGGTCAGGTCGTAGTCGACCATCTTGCCGGCGAGGTAGTTCTCGTAGGCCGCGAGATCGAGGTGGCCGTGGCCGCACAGCGCAGTGAGGATGACCTTCTCCTCACCCGTCTCCTTGCAGCGCTTGGCCTCGCGGATCGCCGCAGCGATGGCGTGCGTCGGCTCGGGCGCTGGAAGGATGCCTTCGCTGCGAGCGAACGTCAGCGCACCGGCGAAGCACTCCGTCTGCGGGATCGCTTCGGCCTCGACAAGGCCCAACTCGTAGATGTGCGAGACCAGCGGCGACATGCCGTGGTAACGCAGCCCGCCGGCGTGGATCGACGGCGGGATGAAGTCGTGGCCGAGGGTGTGCATCTTCATCAGCGGTGTCATCCCGGCGGTGTCGCCGAAGTCGTAGCGGTACTCGCCCTTCGTCAGGCTCGGGCACGCCGCCGGCTCCACGCAACGAATGGTCGGATTCATCCGGCCCGCCAGCTTCTCGCGTAGGAACGGGAACGACAGTCCGCCGAAGTTCGAACCACCGCCGGTGCAACCAACCAGCAGGTCGGGCGTCTCGCCCACCATCGCCAACTGCAGCAACGCCTCTTCGCCGATCACCGTCTGGTGCAGCAGAACGTGGTTCAACACGCTGCCGAGCGCGTACCGCGTCTTCGGGTCGGCGACAGCGGCCCCGACCGCCTCCGAGATAGCGATACCGAGGCTTCCAGGATGGTCCGGGTCCTGGGCGAGCAGCGAGCGTCCGTATTCGGTGACGTCGCTCGGGCTGGAGTGCACCGTGGCGCCGTAGACCTCCATCATCACCCTGCGGTAGGGCTTGCCGACGTACGACGCGGCGACCTGCCAGATCTCGCACTCGATGCCGTACTGGGCAGTTGCGAATGCCAGCGCAGTGCCCCATTGACCTGCGCCGGTCTCGGTCGTCAGCTTGGTGATGCCTTCCTGGTGGTTGTAGTACGCCTGCGGCACCGCGGTGTTGGGCTTGTGCGAGCCGGCCGGGCTGACACCCTCGTACTTGTAGTAGATCCGGGCCGGGGTATCGAGAGCCTTCTCCAACCGGTGAGCGCGGAACAACGGCGACGGCCTCCACAGCCGGTACACGTCGAGCACACCACCGGGGATGTCGACGTAGCTGTCCTGCGTGACCTCCTGCATGATCAACGCCATCGGGAACAACGGCGCGAGATCGTCGGGACCGACGGGTTGCATCGTGCCCGGATGCAACGGAGGCGGAGGTGGAGCCGGCAGATCCGGGATGACGTTGTACCACTGCGTCGGGATCTGGTCTTCGGTCAACAGGATCTTGTTCTGCATCACTACCTCACCTCGGGACTGAAATTCGCTGGACTGATATCGATGGTGCAATGGCTCGACGGAACGGTAGCCCGTCTCGCAAGTAGCGTGTCGAGGCATGCACACGGTCCACGGGCGGGCACAGCACTACGCGTGGGGCGACCCGTCGGCCATTCCGGAAATGCTCGGTCGATCGGCCGATGGACAGCCGTGGGCAGAGTGGTGGATGGGTACGCACCCGTTGGCGCCCTCGACCCTCGATGACGGCGCGTCGCTACAGTCGGTCGCCGGCGATCTGCCGTACCTGCTGAAACTGATGGCTGCCGCCGAGCCGTTGTCTCTGCAGACCCATCCTGACCAGCACCAAGCAGCCGCCGGCTTCGAGCGCGAGGAGCAGATGGGGATACCGCGCGACTCGCCACACCGGCTGTACCGCGATCCTCGCGCCAAACCGGAAATGCTCTGTGCGATCACCAGCTTCGACACGCTGTGCGGTTTCCGGCCCGTCGACGACACCGTTTCGCTGCTGCACGAGCTCGATGCCCACGACCTCGCCGTGTACCTGCAGCACGAGAAGCTGGCGACGACGGTCGCGTCGCTCTATCGCGGCGAGTTCGACATCTCGTCGACGGTCCACGCCTGCGGTGCGCACGATCGTGCCGAAGCCAACCTGGTGACCGATCTCGCCGCGACGTATCCCGGAGACCCGTCGGTCGTCGTGACGCTGCTGTTGAACCGGGTGCTGCTGGGGCCGGGCGAAGCGGTGTTCCTCGGCCCTGGCAACCTGCACGCCTACCTTCGCGGGTTCGGCGTCGAGGTGATGGGCAACAGCGACAACGTGGTTCGCGGCGGAATGACCGTGAAGCACGTCGACGTCGAGGAACTGCTCGACATCCTCGATTTCGAACCCCTCAACCAACCCGTCGTGCGTGCAGTCGAGGCGGAAGCAGGCTGCTGGCACTACGACACACCGCAGACACCCTTTCTCATGACACGGTTCGACGTCGGCCGCGACGACCGTCGCCCGCACATCGCTCGTGGCCGGGAGCTGCTGCTGTGGGTCAGCGGCGCCGAGCACGGCAGATGCGTGTACCTGGACGACGAGACGATCGACCTGGTCGGACCGGCGACGATCTTTCTCGTCGAAGAAGCGAGCTAGAGCCGTATGACGGCGTCGAGGGCGAGGTCCAATAGGCGGTCGCGGGCGGACGACTGCGCTTCCCAGTGGCGATGATCCCATTCCTCGGCGCTGACATCGTCGCCGGCGTACAACAACTGGGCGTAGACGACGCCTCGGAAAGCAGCGGCCGCAAACATGGAGGCGGCTTCCATTTCCACCGTGATGCAACCCTGTTCGCGACGCCGGGCGACTTTGGCCGGCGTCTCGCGGAAGAACGCGTCGGTCGTCCACGTGAGCCCTCGATCGTGCGGCACACCGGCCTCCGTCAGCACATCGTCGATCGCGCCGAGCGCCCGAGGATGGGGTAGCACCGCAGCATCGGCCGGCGCGTAGTGGTAGCTGGTGCCCTCGTCGCGTATGGCGCCGGTCGGCACGATCACATGACCGACATCGAACCCGGGGCGAACGATTCCCGCGCCACCGCAACCGATGATCTGTGTGGCGCCCAACGAGATCACGACCTCCAACGACGTGACTGCGGCGGGAGCTCCGACGCCGGGGCTGACCAGCGCGACGTCGTATCCCTTGTGATCGATGATGCAGATCGCATGATCGCCGTGTTCGAACGGCACGTTGTGGACCGGCTCGACACCCGCTGTGCGATCACGCACGACGTTGCCGAACCAACACATCACGGCACGCGATGGAAACCCCAACATCGCCTTGTGGATCGACGGGTTGATCACCGCGTCGGGCGACGGGTCGAACTCGAACAGCGGATGATCGTGAGGCGTCATGAAGACCGGTAACCGCTAGTGCGCGGTCGTTCGCCTGATCTCGACGATGCGTTCGTCCGAATGATTGACGTCGTCGCCCTGATCGTTGATCAACTTGGCCCGGTCCTTGGCGGCCTCGCGTTCGGCCAATGCCGTATCGACCCGGGCGATCGCCGCCTCGGTGCCGTGCTCGTGGATGAACTCTGCCCACTCGACGAGTGCCTCGACCATCTCGGACTCCGGTACGACTGCGACGTTGCGACCCTTGACGAAGAGATGGCCGCGCTTGTTGCCGGCCGCGATCCCGAGATCCGCCTCGCGCGCCTCGCCCGGACCGTTGACCACACAACCCATCACTGCGACCTGCAGTGGGATCTTGCGATCGCCGAACGCCTCCATCGCCCGATTGGCGACGTCGATCACGTCGATCTCGGCACGGCCGCAACTTGGGCAAGCGATGAGGTCGATGTTCTTGCGCTCACGCAAACCCAATGACTCGAGCAGCTGGCGACCGGCACGCGCTTCTTCGACCGGGTCGGCGGTGAGCGAGTAGCGAATGGTGTCGCCGATGCCCTCCATCAGCAGCGTGGCGATTCCCGCGGTGGCCTTCACCAGGCCGGCGGGGGGCGGCCCAGCCTCGGTGACACCGAGATGCAACGGCACATCGGTGACCTCGCTGAGCTGGCGATAGGCCTCGATCATCAGCGGGACGCTCGACGCCTTGACGCTGATCTTCATCAGGTCGAAATCGACTTCGTGGAAGTACGCCATCTCGCGCTGAGCGCTCTCGACCATGGCCTCAGGTTTGATACCGCCGTACTTCTCGTACAGCGACGGGTCGAGGGAACCGCCGTTGACACCGATGCGAATCGAGATCTTCCGGTCGCGGGCCTCGGCCGCCACCGCCTTGATGTGCTCGGGCTTGCGGATGTTGCCGGGGTTCAGTCGCAGTCCATGGACGCCGGCCTCCATCGCCGCCAGCGCCATGCGGTACTGGTGATGGATGTCGGCGATGATCGGGATCGGCGAACGTGGCACGATCTGCGCCAACCCCTCTGCCGCCTCCTGCTCGTTGCATGTGCACCGCACGATGTCGCACCCAGCGGCCGCCAGTGCGTAGATCTGTTGCAGAGTCCCCTCGACGTCGGCCGTCTTGGTGATGGTCATCGACTGCACCGAGATCGGTGCTCCCCCACCGACGGGCACCTTGCCGACATAGATCTGGCGAGTGGCCTTGCGCTCGAACGGCATGGCAGAAGTGTGCCAGCTCAGGGGAGCGGCTTGGCGAAATCGAGATAGAACCCGGTGACGAACAACATCGCCAACACCACCATCATCGTCATCGCGACCGGAATCATCTTGGTGATATCGGCTCGGTATGGCGCCTGCCCCCGACGCGACCGCAAGCGCTCGTACGTTGCGATCGCGGCATGGCCACCATCGAATGGCAGCACCGGGAACATGTTGAGCAAACCGACGAAGACGTTGACGGCGGCAAGAGTCAGCAGCAGCCCGCCGAAGCCCGTTTCGTCACCGATCGAGGAGCTCAACTTGCTGATGCCGACCACCGTGGTGGGCCGGGTGTTGAGATCTTCGTTGGTCCCGGCGAGATGCCCGACGATGTTGACCGGGTTGAGCACTTTCACCACGCCGCCGATGCTCTGCCACACCGTCGGCCCGAGATCGAAGACACTGTCCCTGGCGGCGCTGAGTATCGACTGGTTGTTCCAGGAGACCTCGTTGCCGGAGGACACGCCCAGGAAGGCCTTGCCGAACCCTTCGCCCTGATTCGGGTTGGCACCCAGCTCGATCTCTTTGATCAGGGTCGTGCCATCGCGCTCGATGACCAAGATGACCGACTCGCCCGGTTCGTGGCTGCGAATCTGGTCGACGAACGCGTCGGGCGTGGTCGGCTTGATGTCGTCGATGGACAGGATGATGTCGCCGGCTACGACCCCGGCCTGCTCGGCGGGATATCCCACCGAGACGCTGCCGATGCCGACGCGGCCTGTCTCCACCCGCCTGCCGTTGACGGCATAGACCGAGAAGATCAACACGATCGCAATCAGGATGTGCATGATCGAGCCTGCCGTGATCACGAGCATGCGCCGCGGATAGCTCTTGTTGCGGTAGGCCCGCGGCTCGTCGGCCGGGTCGACCTCGTCGAGGTTGTTCATCCCGATGATTCGCACGAACGCGCCGATCGGGTAGGCGCGGATGCCGTACTCGGTCTCGCCGCGACGGAAGCTCCACAGCTTCGGGCCCATGAACAAGAAGAACTGGGTGGCCTTCATGCCCGTCCAGCGGGCGGTGCTGAAGTGGCCGAGCTCGTGCAGGAAGATCGAGATCAGCAGCCCGATGACGAACACGAAGGCCCACGGGCTCCACATGTAGAGCGCCACGAGCAGCACGCCGATGATGCCCAAGCCGATGAACGCGGTCTTGCCGCCGGCAGTCGGCTCGAGGTCCGGATTGTCGGCACCGCCGGCCATCACCTCGTTGCGAAACTTGGTGTACGTATCACTCACGCTGCAAGAACCTCCGTGGCCACCTGACGTCCGCGTGCGTCGGCAGCAATGATGTCGCCCACCGTTCTATCGGCAGATCGCTCGAAGCGCTGGAGAGTTGCGTCACACACCTCGGCGATACGCGACCAGCGGATCCGACCTGCCAGGAACGCATCGACCGCCACCTCGTTTGCCGCGCTGAGCCACGCGGGTGCGGTCGAGCCGATCCGACCGGCTTCGTAGGCCAATGGCAGGCACCGAAACGTCTCGGTGTCGGGGGGCTCGAAGTCGAGCCGACGAAGCTCCGTCCAATCGATCCGTCCGAAGGCCGTGGAGATCCGACCGGGATAGGCCAGGGCGTATCCGATCGGCAGGCGCATGTCGGGCATGCTCAGCTGGGCGACTGTCGATCCGTCGGTGAACTCGACCATCGAGTGCACGACCGACTGCGGGTGCACCACCACCTCGATCCGGTCGTAGGCGGTGCCGAACAGTTCGTGGGCCTCGATGACCTCCAGCCCCTTGTTCATCAGGGTGCTCGAGTCGATCGTGATCTTCGGGCCCATCTTCCACGTCGGATGGGCCAGTGCCTGCTCGACACCGACATCGGCAAGATCCGTGGACCGACGGCCCCGGAACGGACCACCACTGGCGGTCAGCACGATCCGGGCGACCTCGCGGTCGGTGTCCGACGTCGATCGCAGGCACTGGTGGATCGCACAGTGCTCGCTGTCGACGGGAACCAGTTCTGCCCCGGCGGTTGCCCGGAGCGGTTGCACGACCGGCGCGCCGGCGATGAGGCTTTCCTTGTTGGCCAAGGCCAGCCGCTTGCCCATTTGCAGGGTGCGGACAGTGACCGCGAGGCCGGCGAAACCGACGACGCCATTCACAACCACGTCGGCGTCGTCGGCCAGATCGGCGAGATCGGCGACGACCTTCGCAAACGGCAGTGCCGCGGCAACCTCGGCGCGGCGGGTGTCGTCTGCGACGGCAACGACCTTCGGCCGGAACTCGTTGGCTTGGGCGATGAGAACATCGATCGACGACCCGACGCCGAGGCCGACGACCTCGTACCGGCCGGCTTCGGCGCGGATGACATCGAGGGTCTGCTCCCCGATCGACCCTGACGAGCCGGCGATAGCGACGCGCGCCGTTGACATGGCCGTCAGTCTCGCATCGACCGGGTCCGAACAGGCTGCAGGCCGGCTATTTCGCGCGCCGGCTACTTGGTGACCCAGGGCTCCAGCACCTGCAGGAGGTAGTACACCGCTGGAAGCGTGAACAAGAAGCCGTCGAAGCGGTCGAGAACACCACCGTGACCGCGGACGATGGTGCCGAAGTCCTTGATGTCGAGGTTGCGTTTGAACATGCTCTCGGTGAGGTCACCGAGCGGCGCCATGATCGAGATCACGATCGCCAGCAGGATGAGGTCGCCAGCGCTGTTCCAGGTGGTGGACACGTCGCGGAAACTCACGATCAACATCGCCACGATGGTCGCCACCGTGCCGCCGAACAGACCCTCGATGCTCTTGTTGGGACTGATCCAAGCGCGCAGCGGAGACTTGCCGGCGGCACTGCCGACCACCAATGCGCCGACATCGTTGGCGACGACGCCGATCGCAATGAGGCACAGCGTGTCGGTTCCGATGCTGGTGCTGACGATTCCCGAGGCGACCGGGAACCCGGAACCCTTCGAGTACCGCAGGATCAGAGCAGCGAAGGAGCCGAGGAAACCGAGCCACACGACACCAAGCGTGGTGATGGCCATGTTGGGCATCGGTGCGGATTCGAGGCTCTTGGCGCCGATGAACGTGATGGCCGTGGCGATGAATCCCAGGGCCAGGATCAGCGGAAGTGCCTGTTCGCCCGCCCAATACGTCGCGATCGGAGCCGCCACGCAGGAGATGATTCCAACGATCGTGGCCGGTCGATAGCCCTTCTCGGAGACCTTGTCGAAGTACTCGATCGCACCGAAACCCAGTGCAGCGACGACGACCACCAACACCAGCTTGGGACTGATGACCACCGCGATCACGAACACTGCCGCAATCAACAGACCGACGCCGATTGCAGTCGGCAGGTCTCGGGTCCCCGATTTCGTCGGCCTTGCCGGCGGGCGAGCAGTCGATCCCGAGCGGGCGGGGCGGCCACCGCGTGTCGGCTCCCCGGGGCGACCCTTGCGGGGGACCGGTCGCGAACGGTCGTCAGTTGGATCGGTGCCGATCTGGATCCGACCTGGTTCTCGTCGGATCGGGATCGAATCGTCACGGTTGGTGATGTCGTCGCCTTCGCCGACCACCGGCTCCATCGGCACAACACGCTCGATCTCATTTGTCTCGTCGTGCGGATCGACTGGCTGATCGTCCTGCCAGACCGGTGCCTTGCCGGCGAACGACGACCACACGTCGAGATCGTCGGTCGAGTCAGGCGCCGGGCTGGCGGTGAGCGTGCGTGGCATCTCGCCAGTCGGTGGCTCGGTCCAATGCGGCAGCGGGCCGGTGTCGGAGGTACCGAACGACAGGCCGTCGGACGCGTCGTCATCCGTCGTGTCGGCGAACAATGGTGGACCGTAGTCCTCTGCTTCGTCGTCTGGGCGTCCGCGACGTGGTGAGTCGTCAGTCATGCAATCCCCTCTGCTCCTCAGACCTCGAGGAGTTCGTGCTCTTTGCGGCCGAACGCCTTGTCGATCAGCTCCACGTGCTCGTGGGTGATCCGCTCAATTTCCTTCTCGGCCCGCTCGAGTTCGTTGGCCGAGATCTCCGCCGCCTTCTCCGCCGCGTCCAGATGTTTGCGAGCATCTCGACGAATGTTGCGGACGGCTACCCGCCCATCCTCCGCCATGTTCTTGACGATCTTGACGTATTCCTTGCGACGCTCCTCTGTGAGCGGCGGGAAGTTGAGGCGGATGATGACGCCGTCGTTGGACGGGCTGACACCGAGATCACTGTCGCGAATTGCCTTCTCGATCGCCCCCAACGAGGTGCGATCGTGAGGCTTGATGATCAACTGTCGCGCCTCCGGTACCTGAAAGCCGGCGAGCTGCTGTACCGGCACCATCGATCCGTAGTAGTCGACCATCAGCTTCTCGACCAATGCCGGCGATGCTCGACCTGTGCGCACCGTGGTGAACTGGCTCTGCACGTGCTCGACCGCTTTCTCCATCTTGTCGATGGCGTCGAGAATGGTGTCCTCAGTCACGTTGCCCAGCGTATCGACCGGCGAGGACACCGAACGCGCATTCCGTCAGCCCTGGATGATCGTGCCGACACGTTCACCACGAAGAATCGCCTGCAAACTCCCCGGCGCAGACATGTCGAACACCACGATCGGCATCTTGTTTTCGCGGCAGAACGTGATCGCCGTGGCGTCCATGACCTTGAGATCCTTGGTCACGACCTCGATGTAGGTGATCTCGTCGTACTTCGTGGCCGACGGATCGGTCCGCGGATCGGCGCTGTAGACCCCGTCGACGCCAGAATGAGTGCCCTTCAGCAGGGCATCGGCATCGATCTCGGCAGCGCGCAGGGCGGCGGCCGTATCGGTTGTGAAGAACGGGTTCCCCGTGCCGGCCGCAAAGATCACGACACGACCCTGCTCGAGATGGCGCATCGCCTTGCGGCGAATGTACGGCTCGCACAACCGCGGCATCTCGATGGCGCTCTGAAGACGTGTGTCCTGCCCGGCGCGCTCGAGCGCATCTTGCAACGCGAGCCCGTTCATCACAGTGCCGAGCATGCCGATGTGGTCGGACTGCGTGGCATCCATGCCCGACATCGCGCCGATGCGGCCCCGCCAGAAGTTGCCACCGCCCACGACGACGCACACGTCGACGTCCATGGCGCGCACCGCAATGATCTCCTGAGCGGTCGCATCGAGCGTCGCCGCGTCGAGTCCCTGACCTGAATCACCTGCGAGGGCCTCGCCCGAGGGTTTGAAGACGATTCGCTTCCACCTGGGCGATACCGCCGATGTCATCTGCCGATCAGCCGATCTCGACCTGAGCGAAACGGACGATCGTGGCCGAGCCGATCAGCTGAGTGATCGTCTGCTTGTCGTCTTTGGCATACGGCTGGTCGAGCAGCGCAACGTCCTTGAAGAAGCCGTTGAGACGCCCTTCGATGATCTTGGGCAGCGCAGCTTCGGGCTTGCCCTCGTTGCGGCTGATCGTCTCCAGCGTCTGGCGCTCGTGGGCGACGATGTCGTCCGGAACGTCGTTGCGGCTGAGATACTTCGGACGGGCGAACCCGATGTGGACCGCAACGTCGTGGGCGAGTTCCTGCGTGGCATTGGCCATCTCGACCAACACTGCGTTGACCCCGCGGCCACCCTGCATGTGCAGGTAGCTGTCGAGGACGTTGCCGGGAGCAGCTTCGATGCGCACGACATCGCCCAGCTCGATCTTCTCCTTCAGGGTGATCTTGAGATCGTCGAGCTCAGCAGCACGTTTGGCGACGGCCGCCTCGCCCTCGGCGATGACCAGCTTGGCGAGCGTGTCGGCCTCGCTCTTGAACAGATCGCTGGCGGCGACGAAGTCGGTCTCGCTCTTGAGCTTCACGATCGCGCCGACGTTGCCCTCGATCACCAGCGCAACGAGGCCCTGGTTGTTCTCTCGGTCGTCACGCTTGGCGCTGGCAGCCAGCCCCTTCTCGCGCAGCCACTGCTTGGCTGCCTCCATGTCGCCGTCGTTGGCCTCGAGGGCCTTCTTGGCGTCCATCATGCCCGCGCCAGTGGCCTGGCGCAGCGCCTGTACGTCTTTCGCGGTGAATGCCATCGCTGATCAGCCTTCGGTCTCGGTCTCGGTTACTGGAGTTTCGGGGGTGTCGTCTGCGGTCTCGGTCGCCTGCGGTCTCGGCCGCGACCTCGGTCTCGGTCGCGACCGTCGACTGCTTCGACAGCGGCCTCGTCGACAGGGGCTTCGTCGACAGGGGCTTCGTCGACAGGGGCGTCGTCGGCAACGGCAACCGCCGACGAGGCGACGCGGGCATCGCGCTCGGCCTGCGCGGCAGCAGCCTGACGACGGGCGTCGGCCTGCGAGGCGGCGAAGACAGCCTCGTCCTCGGCGCTGCGCTTCGGGGCCGCGCTGACCTGCGGGTTGCGCTTGCTGGCGATGAATCGGCCTTCCTCGATGGCTTCGGCAATGACCCGACTCATCAAGGCATTGGCGCGAATCGCATCGTCGTTGCCCGGGATCGGGAACTGGACGACGTCGGGATCGACGTTGGTGTCGACGACGGCGATCACCGGGATCTTCAACTTGTTGGCCTCGGTGACAGCGATGTGCTCTTTCTTGGTGTCGAGGATGAAGACGGCGTCGGGCCGCCGGCTCATGTTGCGGATGCCGCCGAGGTTCTTCTGCAGCTTCTCCAGCTCGCGACCGAGCAGGAGGGCTTCCTTCTTCGGCATCGAGTCGAACTCGCCGGAGATGCGCATGCGCTCGTACTCCTGCATCTTCGAGACTCGCTTGGCGATGGTCTCGAAGTTGGTCAGCATTCCGCCGAGCCAGCGCTCGTTGACGTACGACATGCCGCACTTCTCGGCGTAGCTGCGCACAGGATCCTGTGCCTGCTTCTTGGTACCGATGAACAGCACCGTGCCGCCGCCGGCGGACAGGTCGCGCACGAAGTTGTACGCAGTTTCGACGCGAGTCAACGTCTGCTCGAGATCGATGATGTAGATGCCATTGCGCTCGCCGAAGATGAATCGCTTCATCTTGGGGTTCCAACGGCGGGTCTGGTGCCCGAAATGCACACCGGCTTCGAGCATCTGTCGCATAGTGACGACGGCCATGATGGGTACTCCCTCTCTGCGGTTGGCGGGCCACACTCCAGGCGCCGAAGCGACCGCAGAAGGAGCGGGACTTTTTGATCGTTGGCCATCGGGGTTGACGACCGGTTCGACATGTTATCGGCGTGACGCACGGTCACCCACTCCCGACGCCGCACACACCATCGTCGGCGGCGGCGCTGGGCGTGCCGGCGAGCCGTCGACGGGCAGCAGCCTCGGCCGATACCGCGCAACGCCGAGGTACGGCGCCGGATCGATGTAGCGATCTCCCTCGCGGAGGCCGAAGTAGAAGTGATCCGTCGTGGTGCCGACCACATCGCCCATCTCCACCGTCGCCCCGACCCCCACGCGGGCGCTCGCCAACCGGCCGTACGTGGCCGAACGACCGTCCGACTGGGTGATCACCACATACCGCACACCGGCGACGACCCCGCTGAACTTCACGACACCGCCGGCGGCAGCGACCACCCGCGAGCCGGTAGGAGGTTCGTACTCCAACCCTCGATTGCCGGGGCAGTAGGAACATGCCGGGGCCCGAAACGGATCGACGACCGGTGAGGCGACGGGCGGCTGGTAGCAACCGGGCGCCAACAGCATCAGGGCGATGACCGGCCCGATCACGAGCCCGGGCCAGGCTTCGATTTGGCTGTTAGGTGACCCCGGAGGCCGACAACCTGGCACGCAGGTGCAGCACAGCCTTGGTGTGGATCTGCGACACCCGGCTTTCGGTGACTCCGAGGACGCCACCGATCTCGGCCAGTGTCAGGCCCTCGTCGTAGTACAACGACAGCACCATCTTCTCGCGATCGGGGAGCCGCTTCACCTCGCCGCGCACCAAACGACGCACCTCCCCGTCCTCGACGATCGATGCCGGTGTGTCGGGTACGTCGCCACTGAGCGTTCGTGGCTCGCTGCCTGCCACCAGAGCACGATCCAACGGACCGACGGTGGTCGAGGCGATCGAGTTGAGCCACTTCTGGAACTCGGGGGCCGAGATCTTGAGGTGCGTCGACAGTTCGGTATCGGTCGGGGCCCGCCCGTGACGGCTCTCCAGCTCGGTGAACGCCGTCTCGACTTCGCGGGCCCGGCTGCGCACAGAGCGTGGAACCCAGTCGAGCGATCGCAAACCGTCGAACACCGCACCGCGGATGCGCGGCACAGCGAACGTCTCGAATTTGACTCCCCGTGACGCGTCGAATCGTTCGACAGCGTCGATGAGCCCGAACACTCCGGCGCTGACCAAGTCGCCGGGGTCGACGCTGTTGGGCAGGCCGGCACCGACACGGCCGGCGACGAACTTGACGAGTGGCGAATAGTGCACGATGAGTCGGTCGCGAGCTATTGGGTCGCGGTCTTCCAACCAGCGCTGCCACCAATGCTCGATGTCGTTGTCGCGTTTCATGCTCGGGGGTGGGCTTCCGTGTAGACGGCTCGAAGGCGTTGCTTGCTGACGTGTGTGTAGCGCTGGGTCGTGGCCACATCGGAATGGCCAAGGAGATCTTGTACCACACGGAGGTCCGCCCCACCATCGAGCAGATGTGTCGCAAAGCTGTGACGCAGAGCGTGTGGATGAGTCGGACGTTGGCTACGACGATCGAGGATGCGCCGGACGTCGCGCGGTGACAGCCGCAATCCGCGTTCGTTGCCGAACACCGCCGCACCGGTCTTGGGGTCGACCACCTCGCTGCGAACGGCGAGCCAGGCGCGCAACGCATCGACCGCCGGAGCACTGAGCGGAACCCTGCGTTCCTTGGCACCCTTGCCCCACACGGTGATCGCACCGCCGGCCAGATCGAGCGCGTCGACGTCGAGCCCGCACAGTTCTCCAACGCGCACGCCACTGCCATAGAGAACCTCGAGCACCGCATCGTCACGCAGCCGTCGCCACACCGGCTCGCCCTCGGACGCAGAATCGTCGGCTCGGTCGAGCAGCGCCGATACCTCGCCGTGTTCGAGTACGCGTGGGAGCCGGGCGGGACCGGTAGGCGCTCGCAGCGAGACGGTTGGGTCGACGTCGACATACCCGCGGTGCCGCAGGAAGGAGTAGTAGCGACGAAGCGCCGCAACCTTGCGCGCAATGCTTCGCTTGGCGAATTGCCTCGTCGTGAGGGAGGCGACGTAGCGGCGAAGCAGGAGGCGATCAACGTCTGCAGGCGACGTGACACCCGAGCGTTCGACCCACTCGGCGAACAGCGCCAGATCGCTGCGATACGCGCCAACCGTGTTGGCCGACGAGCTGGTGAGGGCGTCGACGAACTCATCCAGTCGCCAGTCGCCGACGAGGTCGGGACGTCGAGTCCCCGCAAGCGAAGCAGCCATTGGCGAACAGGGTATTCGGTGGAGATCATCGCAGGGGTGACCCCACTGCCTCGAACCATCCGTCGGATTGCTGGATCCACCCCGCGTGCTCCAACCTGGCCACCGACATTGCCGCGTCGACGAGGCTGAGCGAGCAAGCAAGCGCGAGCCCGTCGATGGTCCGCGGCTCGCCGGCGCACGTCTCGTACACGTCGAGATCGACTGCACGCGGGCGGGGCCGTGGGTCCGCGGGAGCGCCGCTGCTCCGCCGGTGGTCCATCGCCAGCGCCACCAGTACATCGGTGACGTCGACCACGATTCCCGCCCCGTCACGGATCAGCTGGTTGGTGCCTGTTGCGGCTCGATTGTGCACACCACCTGGCACAGCCATCAACGGAACGTTCCGCTCGATCGCTTCCGCCACGGTGATCAGCGACCCGCCGTGCTCGCGCGACTCGACGACGACCACAACCTCTGAGAGTGCAGCGATGACCCGGTTGCGCATCGGAAACCGATATGCCTCGGGCGGCGTGCCCGGCGGTGCCTCCGACAACAACAGACCCTGCTCGGCGACGGCGCGCCACAGATCTCGATGCTCGCGGGGATACACCACATCGTGACCGGAGGCGACCACCGCGATCGGCCGTCCACCCCCTGCGGTCTGCAGTGCACCGCGGTGCGCGCATCCGTCGATGCCCCGGGCCAGGCCGGAGACCACGTGCACATCGGCGTCGGCGAGTTGCCGACCGAGCGTCGTCGCTGTGTCGCGACCCGCAGCCGTCGCGTTGCGAGTGCCGACAATGGCCGCACGCCGTCCATCCAGCAAGCCGAGATCACCCTGGGCGAACACGATGGGCGGCGGCAGCGGATCGTTGAGCAACAGCGTTGGATATCCCTGGGCGCCGTGCACGAGAACGTGTACGCCCAGCTGCGTGCATCGTTCCCAGGTGTCGTCGAGCAACGCCGATCGTCCGGCACGCTGCCACGCCGCACGAACATCGCAGTCGGCCAGGACTCGCTGGATGAGCCCCGCCGGTCGCTGCTCGCCCACCGCCACTGAGTACGCCTCGCTGGGGGTGTTGTGTCGCAGCAGCGCCCCAAGTCGATGAATCGACATGTGCGGAAATGACGCGAGCGCCGCCGCGTACGCCTGGGGCGGCAGCTCCCGGGATGGGTCGGGCGATGACTCCGCCACCGGGTCGGCGTTCATGCGACCTGCTCGCGCAGTGAGACTCGCAACCTGACGCGCAGCTGCAATGCCATCGCGACGTGCTGGTCGCCAACCGCGCCCGGACATGTCGCCGTCGAGGTCAGCAAGCGTTCGCGCAACACGTCGGATGCGGTGGTAGCCGCGACCCGTGAGGCGTTCCCGTTCGAGCTCATTGCGCAGCATCGAACGAGCATCCGGCGACAGCGGGGCGAGGACATCCAGGTGGGATGCCGGGATCTCGCTGTTGAGGACGCCACGAAGCTCGATCGCCGCGTTGCGCGCAGTCTCAACCCGTGCCGCCGCCACCATCGTGCACTCGCCACCTCCACTGTGAAGGAGATCGTCGATGTTCGGGCGAGCGACACCGACGCGCAGATCGAACCGATCGAGCAGCGGCCCGCTGAGCCGCCGGAGGTAGCGGAGCCGCGCACCGTCGTCGCACTGGCACACGCCCGGAGCACCACCACCGCAAGGGCACGGGTTGGTGGCAGCAACGAGTAGGAACCTGGCGGGCAACGTCGCGCTGGCCCTGGCACGGGCTACCCGGATGACTCCCTCCTCCAATGGTTGCCGCAGTCCGTCGAGCACCATCGGGGAGAACTCCCCGAGTTCATCGAGAAACAGAACTCCGGCATGCGCCAAGCTGATCTCACCGGGCCGCAGGCTGGAGGTTCCGCCGCCGACCAACGACACCATCGAGCTGCTGTGGTGCGGAGCACGGAATGGCGCTCGTCGGATCATGCCGACCGACGGGAGCCGAACGCCGGCGGCAGAGTGCACCATCGTTGCTTCGAGAGCCATCGCCGGAGTCAGAGGCGGCAAAAGCCCCGGCATGCGCTGCGCCAGCATCGTCTTGCCGGCGCCGGGCGGGCCGACCAGCAAGAGGTGATGTCCGCCGGCCGCGGCAACCTCCAGCGCCTTGCGGGCGGTCGCCTGCCCGCGCACGTCGGCGAGATCCGGTATCGGCGGGTCGTCGTCGATGTAGTCGTCGTCGGGTTCGTCCGGCCACGGCTCGACACCGTTGAGCGCGTCGATGACCTCGCGAAGCGTCGCCGCAACACGCACGCGCCCGGGTGAGATGGCCCGAGCTTCGCGGAACGATGAGCGGGGAACAACGGGGATGAGGTCGTTGAGCGCACCGACCAACGGGGCGACCCCTGCAACGGCACGCAACGACCCATCGAGCCCGAGCTCGCCGACGAACCCGAGCTCGGCGACGGCCTCGCCGGGAATCGCACCGTGGGCGATCAACAACCCGATTGCGATTGCCAGGTCGAGGCCGGAGCCACCCTTGCGCTGATTCGACGGCGCAAGGTTGACGGTCATCCTGCACGACGGCCACGGCAGCCCGCTGGACAGCACGGCGGCGCGAACCCGATCACGCGACTCGCGGCAAGCTTCGTCCGGCAGGCCGACGATCAAGAAGCCGGGGAGCCCGTTCGAGACGTGCACCTCGACCGTCACGGGACGGCCCTCGACACCGAGCAGAGTTGCGGAACGGACGGCAGCGAGCATGCGCGGACCTCCAGCTACGGCGACGAACGAGCGACGCGTGAACACGGCTGGAAGGCCCGGAACCGGGACCCTCGACGGTGGTCGCACTGTATCCGTCGACCTCGCTGCGGCAACCCGATGACGCTGATTTCTGACCGCGGCCTGTGAGACTGGCCGGGTGCGGAATGTTGTGCGGAACGTCGTGTTGCTCGCTGTCGTGGCGTCTGGTGCCGTCGCCGCATGCTCCAGCGACACTCCGCCGGCGACCGATAGTCAGTACTGCGCAGCGGTCAGTGCCAGTCTCGAGCAGCTCAACGCCCCGGTGATAGCCGACGATGCCGCAGTCGCAGAGACGTCGAAGCTCTACCGCTCCATCTCCTCCATCGCGCCACTTGCCGTGCAGAAGGAATGGGAGACGATGACCTCGAATGTCGAGGCCGCGGCGGCAGTTGATCCCAGCGATCCGGCATCGGTGCAGAAGGTCGCCGACATGGCCCGGTCGTCGCAGCACGCTGCATCAGCGATCTCGGACTACACCTCGAAGTTGTGCGGGGTGACGCTGGGCGTGCCGACCACCACCGTGCCACCCGTGGTGGAGACGGCCGGCGGCACGCCGTAGTCGGTCGCTGCGCTAGTTCGGCAGTTCGCCGCGCTTGGTCTTCACCGAATCGACGAGGCCGTAGGCCTTGGCCTGATCTGCCGTGAACCAGCGATCGCGTTCGCTGTCCTTCTGGATCTGCTCCAGTGTCTGACCCGAGTGGTGCGCAGTCAGTTCGGCCATGCGCTGCTTGGTGTAGTGGAGTTGTTCGGCCTGGATCGCGATGTCGGTGGCCTGACCACGCAGACCGGCGAGCGGCTGGTGCATCATGATCCGAGCGTTTGGCAAGGTGTAGCGCTTGCCCGCCGCCCCAGCGGTGAGCAGGAACTGGCCCATCGAGGCAGCCATGCCCATGCACACCGTGGCGACGTCGCATGAGATGAACTGCATGGTGTCGTAGATCGCCATGCCCGCTGTGACAGAGCCGCCGGGGCTGTTGATGTACAGCCAGATGTCGGACGTACCGTCCTCGCCTTCGAGATACAGCAACTGGGCGCAGATCTGGTTGGCCATGTCGTCGTTGACGTCGGTGCCGAGCATGATCACCCGGTTCTTCAGCAACCTGTTGAAGACGTCGCTTCGCGGATCGAAACCGGCGTCGAGCGCCATGGGACGAGTGATGTCGGACATGGCGCCAACGCTACCGTCCGGTCAGGCTCCCCGAGCGCTGCGTTGGGTTCGCCATCTGGCGAGAATCACCTCGTCGTCGAAGGGCATGACGGTCGAGGGCGGGCCATCGGCACCCCTGCGGTTCACGTCGCGGATGCGTTCGTTGATGTCGGCGACGATTCGACGAACCACAGTCTCGTTCGATGCACGACCGATCGCCTCGAGCGCCTCCTCGATCTCCTTGCGAACAGCGAGCGTCGTCGGCAGGTAGCTCAGGCGCTCGCGCCGAAGCTTGGCCTTCAGCCACCAATCCTCGTCGTGCTGGCTCTCGGCACCCGCACCAATTCCGTCGAGCGGCTTGCCCTGGCCCGGAAGGTTTTCGAACTCCCCACGTTCGATCCCGTCGCGGATCTGCCGATCGACCCACGACTCCCACGTGGCGGCCCTCGGTTTTCGTCGTGCATCGCCGGAGCCGGTCATCCGACAGGCTCCGCGCCGGACCTGGCGACACCGCTGAAGATCACGGCGATCCGTTCGTTCGAATCGATCTTGTCGCGCACTGCGAGCAACCCGGCAAGCCCTGCGGTCCCGGTGTGCGACGCGTTGATACCCGTCGTCGACCGACCGAGCTCGTTGGCCTCGATGACTTGACCTTCGGTGACCACGATCGGGGCCCCGCGCCCTCCGACATTGCTCGTACGACCGGAATCCAGTCGTACGTCTCGTCGTCGAGTATTCCGTCGGCTGCAGAGGTGCCGACGTTCTCCCACGGCCACATGCATTCGCTCCACCGAGTTGTCGCTGCGCGAGGCCCGCCGAGTTGCAGGACCTTCTCGTAGGCGCGGTGCAGCGGCGCGCAGCTATCGGTCTGCACGGCGTGCAGGTGGGGCGTCACCCCGCTCATTCGAAAGCCGGCGATCGTGGAGGCGGCAAACGTTCCGGCTCCGACCTGGACGAAGATCCTGTCGAGTGGCGGTCCGGCCGCGTGCTCCTCGAGGTGACGAGCCATTTCCCAGCCGATGGTGCGACCGCCGTCGAGACACCACACGTTCTCGGTTCCCTGCACGGTGAACGGTATGGCTCCGCCGGCGACCGCCTCGCGGAAGCGGTGGATGCACGGGTCGCCGGGATGGTCCGCGGATCGGCGCGGGCACTCGACGATGTCGGCTCCCAGTCCGGCGAGCAACGCAAGCACGACGGCGTCGGCGCTCGGCGGTACGAACACCCGTATCGGCCACCCGGCGCCTGCAGCCAACGTCGCCGCGGCGAATGCTGCGTTGCCGCACGAGGCGATGGCCAGCGGCGGGCGATCGGCTTGCGTCGCCCACGGTGCGAGACCCAACGTCTCCGCGGTCCGCAGGTGAAGCAGGATCGTCATCAGGTGGCGAGCCTTGTGGCTGCCGGCAACCTGCCCGGTCTCGTCCTTCACCCACACGCCACCGTCGATGTCGAAGTCGAGCGCATCGCTGAGAGCGTCGGCGCGTTCGAACGGCGTGACGTGGAGCCCGACCCCCGCCACGGCGGAGGTCTCGGCATCGACCTGTCGCACCAGCGCGGTGCGGGCCGCCTCGGTCATGCCGTTGGCGGCAGCGAAGCTGTCCCAGGCCAGAAATGGCCGGAACGCCACGAACGGGTTGGGGTCGTCGGTGCCGCGAAGCGGCGCGATGCCCTGCACGAGCTGCAGGGCATGATGCCGATCGACGTCGGTCGCGTTCGGGCATCTCCACCGCAGTGCTTCGGAAATGTCGACGTTGGCGCCGCACACGGCGCAGGACCAGCCCGATGCGAGCGGCCTCTCCATGCGATCAGCCCGCCGCGACGCCGGCGTTGAACTCGGTGATCATCTCGTCCCACACCGGCAGGAAGCGACGCAGTCCACGCCAGAAATCCTGCGAGCGTCGAGCCTCGAACAGATCGAACGGTGTCGCCTGCTGCTCGACCCACGTGTAGTAGCCGAGGTTGAAGATGCGGGTCCGGTCGCGTTCGGCGCATTCGATCGCGTGGGCGGTAGGGACGTTGGCCAGATGCTCGCCCCACACGGCAGCGGCGTCGAGGTTCGTGAACCCGCCGCCGAAATCGCGGGCTGTGATCTTGTCGCGCTCGCTCGGGTACAGCGCCGCGCCATCGGTGGCGACGGTGATCAACGCATCGTCCGGACCGAGGTTCAGCAGCTTCGCCGTGGTGATCGCCGCCAACACGTTGCAGATGCTGCTGAGCCCGAAATGCTCGAGGGTCTGGAGTATCGACTGCGGCACCAGACGACGGTCGGCCAGGTAGCCCAACCCGTCGTCGGTGTTGAACATCACCTGCAGCTGATCGGTGGCCCGATCGCTGACGGCAACGACGACGTCGGTGTTCATCACGTTGTGGATCAGCGGAACGTGCTTGTCGCCGATGCCTTGGATGTTGTGTTCGCCGAATCCGTTCTCGAGCAGCGTCGGGCATTCGAGTGCCTCGACCGCGACGATCTTCGTCCCGTAGATGTCCTTCAACCTGTCGCCGGCGGCGATCGTGCCCGCGGATCCGGTGGCGCTCGTGAACGCAGCCAGTCGTAGGTCGCGCCCGCTGGTCGTTCGCACGTGTTCGAAGACATGACCGAGTGCCCGCCCGGTCACTTCGTAGTGCGCGAGGTGGTTGCCGAACTCGCAGAACTGGTTGAGCACGAAGTTGGTCGGATCCTTCGCCAGCTCGTTGCAGGCGTCGTAGATCTCCTTCACGTTGCTCTCCGTGCCGACTGTCCTGATGACATCCTCAGCCGGGTTGGCGCACCACTTGTCGAGCCAATCGAAGCGCTCCTGGCTCATTCCGGCCGGCAGGATCGCGACCCCGCGACTGGCCATGATCCTGCTGATCGCGATGCCGCCGCGTGCGTAGTTCCCCGTCGACGGCCAGATCGCCCGATGTCGAGTCGGATCGAACTGTCCCGTCACGACGCGCGGCGCCAGGCAGGCGTACGCGGCGAGCACCTTGTGCGCCGTGATCATCGGGAACCGATCGCCGAACACGACGATGATCGGGCTGTCGACACCGGTGAGGCTCTTCGGGAGCACGACGTGATCCGGCACGTCGACGCGATTGCCGGCGAGATCGTTGTACCAGTGGACGCGCCACAGGTTCCGTGGATCGGGACCGTCCTTGTCGGCATCGCCGACACGGCTCGGATCGATCGTCGACGGATCCGCCAGCTCGGCAAACGTCGGCAGTGTGATTCCCTGCTCGCGAAAGCGTCGAACGCTGTTGGCCAATGCCGCCGAGTCGACGACACGATCGGCCAGGCCGAACTTGTTCTCGAGGGCGACTGCAGTCTGTTCGGCGCCAGCTCTCTCCGAACCTGCAGTTTCCGATCTCGTCATGATCTGAACATTTTGTCAAAGCCAAGCCGCTGTCCGCGCATTCCTCATTATGCAAGGGACAGCTTCTGAAATAGGGGACGTCCAGGTAGAATTTTCCGGGTGGCCGAGCTCTCCGACACCAAGCGCCGGATCGTCGAACGGCTCAAGCGCGTCGAGTCGGCAACGGCGACCGACCTCGCCGGCGAATTCGGGCTCACCGACACCGCGCTCCGCCAACACCTCGATGCACTCGAGGAAGCTGGACTGGTCAGCCGATCGATGGCCGAGCCGACCGGGCGAGGGCGCCCGCCGGTGCATTGGCAGCTCACTCCCGCCGCCGCCCAGGCCTTCCCCGATCGACACGGCGAGCTGAGCGTCGACTTGATCAGTTCGTTGCGTTCGACCTTGGGTGACCCTGCGCTCGATCAGGTCATCGGCGCGCGGTCGGATCGACAGGTAGCCCAGTACAAGTCAGTGTTGGAGGCGGCGAAGGACCCTCGCGACCGGCTGCAGCGATTGGCCGACCTGCGATCCGAGGAGGGCTACCTCGCCGAGGTTCGTTCCGACGGCGACGACCTGGCCCTGATCGAGCATCACTGTCCGATCCGCGATGCCGCGGCATCGTGCGGTGCCTTGTGCAGCGCCGAGCTCGACGTGTTCCAGCGCGTCCTCGGACCTGAGTTCACCGTGACTCGTACGCAGCACGTGCTCGCCGGCGACCGCCGTTGTGCATACCGGGTGGCGGCCACAGCCTGACAAGGTGCCGCGGTAACGTGCCCGCCATGGCTGACTTTCTCCTCGGCGGGCAGATCGACCCGGCCACGCACCAGCGCACCGATGCACTGACGACGGTCGCGTCAGGGGACTTCACGACCCACGGAGTCATCGTCGGGATGACCGGTTCCGGCAAGACCGGGCTGGGAATCGTGTTGGTCGAAGAGGCACTCAGCGCCGGAGTTCCGGCGCTCTTGATCGATCCGAAAGGCGATCTCACCAACTTGTGCCTCACCTTTCCTCACCTTGCCGCCATCGACTTTCAACCTTGGGTCAACGAAGGCGACGCCACGAAGGCCGGACAGTCGGTTCCCGACTTCGCGGCTGCTCAGGCGAAGGCCTGGTCCGATGGACTCGGTGGTTGGGGCATCAACCCGGATCGCATCGCGTCGCTGCGCGACACGGTCACGTTCACGATCTACACGCCGGGATCCAACGCCGGGCTCTCATTGAACATCGTCGGTTCGTTGCAGGCACCCTCCGATGTCAGCGATGCCGAAGTCGTCGGCGACGAGATCGAGGGATTCGTCAGCGGTCTGCTGAGCCTCGTCGACATCGACGCCGATCCGTTGTCGAGCCGCGAGCACATCTTGCTGTCGAACCTGATCCACAACGAGTGGGCTGCGGGCCGGAACCTCGATCTCCCAACGTTGGTCGGCATGATCCAGCAGCCACCGATCCGCAAGCTCGGCGTGTTCGAGCTCGACCAGTTCTTCCCCCGAAGGATCGGATGGCGTTCGCGATTCGGCTCAACGGTCTGCTGGCGTCACCCTCGTTCGGTGCCTGGATCACCGGTCCGCCGCTCGACATCGGATCGATGTTGAAGACCTCCGACGGCAAGCCGCGGTGTGCGATCGTCACGACGGCGCACCTCAGTGACCAGGAGCGTCAATTCGTGACGACGTTGATCCTGTCGAAGCTGGTCACCTGGATGCGTAAGCAGAGTGGCACCACTGATCTGCGTGCCCTGCTGTACATGGACGAGGTCGCCGGCTACCTGCCACCAACGGCGATGCCTCCGACCAAGAAGCCGATCATGACCCTGATGAAGCAGGCCCGTGCCTTCGGTGTCGGTGTGGTGCTGAGCACCCAGAACCCTGTCGACGTCGACTACAAGGCGCTGTCGAATGCGGGTACGTGGATGATCGGCCGCCTCCAGACCGACCAGGACAAGCAACGACTGCTCGACGGGATGAGCGCAGCCAGTGGCGCCGTCGACGTCAACGAGATCGGCAGCACCATCGCCGGGCTTGCCAAGCGCGAGTTCGTCCTGCGTCGTGCCGGCAAGGATCATCCCGAGGTGTTCGCGACGAGGTGGGCGATGAGCTACCTCCGTGGCCCTCTCGACCAGAGACCAAATCGCCCTATTGATGGCCGACCAGAAGGCGGCGGTCGGCGCGCCTGCTCAACCTGCGAGCGTTGCGCCTGCCCAACCGGCGACCGACGTGCGCCTGCCGCGCCGAGCCAGGAAGCGGACGAGATCTCGATGCTGCCGGAGATCGCGTCCGGTGTGCCGGTGCGATGGGCCGATGCTGCGTCGCCGTGGCTGGCCGCCATCGGCGGGGATCCTCGCGGGACGCGCTACGAGGCTGCCATCGCAGCCAGGGTCGCGTTGCGCTACGACGACGACAAGGCCGATCTGGTGCACGACGACGAGTACGAGGCAGTGCTCTTCCCGCTCGTCGACCCGGTCGACGCCAGTCGATCGGTCGCCGTGGACTACGACGACCGCGACCTGCGCCCCGACGCGCCGACATCGTGTGTCTATCGATTGCCGAACGCGGCGGTGAAGAACAAGACGTTCTGGTCGCGCGTCGAGCGTGATCTCATCGACAGCCTGGTGAGGTCGCGAACCGTCGACATCGCATCCAACCGCGACCTGAAGATGTATGGGCGCCCGGGCGAGAGCGACGTCGACTTCACCGCCCGCTGCCTCACGGCAGCGAACGACTTGGCCGACAAGGAGATCGCTGCGCTTCGCGGAAAGTACGCGGACAAGGTCACTCGCCTGCAGACCCAGATCCAAGCTGCCGAGGACCGCGCCGAGGTGTTGGACACCGAACGCAAGGGTCGACGCAGCCAGGAAGTGCTCTCGACCGCGGGATCGATCCTCGGCGATCTGCTCGGCGGCCGCAAGAGCCGTGGCGGCATGCTGGGATCGATTCTCGGCAATGCGGGGAGCGCTGCCGGGCGTCGCACGCGAACGGCCACCGCCGGCGACCGACTCGACGCTGCGGAGAACAAGCTCGAGGGCCTCCATCAACAGCTGGAAAGCCTCGAGGCCGAGCTCGGCCAAGAGGTCACCGACATCGATGCCAAGTGGATGGCCAAGGCCAAGAACGTCACCCCACTGAAGGTCAGTCTGGAACGCACCGACGTGAAGGTCACCCAACTCGCCCTCGTGTGGATCCCGGTTCCGTAAACCAATCGGCCCGCGCAGGCGTTAACCATCACGATGCAACGCCCACGTTTCGACGACGAGTTCCGTGATCTCGCCGCGCTCGCCTATCGAGTGGCGTATCGAATCCTTGGCGACCGGACGTCGGCACAGGACATCGCCCAAGAGTCGCTGGCTCGGGCGTATCAACGATGGGCGCGGATCAGCGGATATCGCCAGGCGTGGGTTGCGCGTGTGGCCGGGAACCTGGCTATCGACGAGATCCGTCGGCGAAGACCCAACCCGGTTGATGTCCGACGGGTCGATACGGAGGTGTTGATGATCGAACGCCTCGACCTGCAGCGCGCCCTGCTCGATCTGCCGAAGCGTCAACACGATGCGGTCGTGCTGCGATACGTCGCCGATCTCAGCGAAGCGGATGTCGCATCGCTGCTCGGCTGCTCGCCCGGAACCGTCAAGTCGCACCTAAATCGCGGCACGGCACGCCTGCGCCTGATACTGCACGATCCGCAAGGAGGACTGTGATGTTCGAACAACTCGACGATCCCGACGGCTTCGACGTCGATGAACAGTTCTTCACTGCATGCATATTGCAGCACTTCAGCTAGAGTGCAGTCATGCCGGTCGCAATCACCATCCGCAATGTTCCTGACCAGGTGCGCAACGAGCTCGCAGCACGTGCGGCCGCCAAGGGTTGGTCGCTTGCAGGAGTTCGTTCTCAGCGAACTCATCGACCTCGCAAGGCGGCCCGATCGTCTGGCTCTGATCGAGCGCATCGAGCGGCGACTCGACGGGACCGTGCTCACCGCAGCGCAACTGATGAACTTGTCCGACTCCGAGCGGCGATGATCGCAATCGACGCGAATGCAGTGGTCGCTCTGCTCGTCGACGACTCTGAACTCGGAGCATCAGTCGAGGCATCAGTACTCGCTGCACGATCTCGCCGCACCCGATCTACTGCACTTCGAGGTCAGCAATACCTTGCGGAAGCTTTGTCAGATCCAGGAGCTGTCCTCGCGTCAGGCCGTGCACGCTCTTCGTGATCTCGAGCTCCTGCGCATCAGCACGATTCCGTACACCGACATCGGTCAGCGCATGTGGGAACTACGCGACAACCTCTCCGCATACGACGCCTCGTACGTCGCGGTCGCCGAGCTCCTGGAGGTCGAGCTGCTCACGTTCGATGGTCGGATTCGACGCGCACCGGGGCCCCGTTGCAACTTCGTCGCGAACTGATTCACCCGCGACCGAAGCGCGCCAATGCGTCCTCGTCCGGCACCAATGTCGACGGACCGACGTGCGCGTCGAGCCAGGCGTTCATCGGCGCGGCCAGTTCCCACGTGTCTCGCACGCGCTGCACGACGGCTTTGGTTTGCATCCACCGCGCCTGCTCCCAGTGCCGCGTTCCGACGAGACCCTTTCGTCGCAACAATTCGATTCGTGGATGGTCTCGCGCATATCCACGCGGTGCAGTTTTCAATTCGCCGATCGCCGAGAACTCCAGACCCTTCTTGCCGAGTCTGTCGGTGATCGCCGCGATCTCGCCGCCGACCGCATCACTGTCGACCGCCTGCCTGAAACGGTCGAGCTGGTCGCTGGCCATGTGGTAGTAGCCGGAGCCGGCCATGATTCCCGTCGACGAGAAGTGCACGTAGTAGCCGGCCCCGCCCTGCGACTCGCCGTACGCACCGATGTGCTCCTTGTAGGGCGTCTTGTCTTTCGAGAAGCGGACATCCTTGTTCGGGCGGAACACATGGAATGGGCCGAACTCGCCGAGGGCGTCGAGCAAAGCGATCATCGGCGCCTTCACACTGCGTTCGAACACCGGCTTGTTCGCCAGCCAGTAGGTCCTGCTGTTGTCTGCGATCAGCCCTTCGTAGAACCGAACCGCCTCATCGGGAAAGCCTGTGAACGCCATCGACCGCGACTGTAGATGCACCTCGTCGGGTCCGTAATAGTGTCGCCGCCGTGACGGTGTTGGCGATCGACCAGGGCACCTCGGCGACCAAGGCCGTGGTCGTCGCCGACGACGGAACAGTGCTCTCGCTTGCGGAGGTGTCGATACATGTACACGCGACGTCGGCGGGCGCGGTCGAGATCGATCCGGAGGAATTGTGGGCCAGCGTGCTGGCGGCCGGCGGCGAGGCGATGGCTGCGGCCGGTCACCCGCGACTGGCAGCTATCGGTCTGGCCAATCAGGGCGAAACCGTGTTGGCATGGGATCGTTCGACCGGTGCTGCGCAGGGGCCGGCGATCGTCTGGCAGGACCGTCGCGCCGAGGTTGTCTGCGATCGACTACGCGAGCACGCAGCCTTTCTCGCCGACCACACCGGGCTCGAGCTGGACCCGTACTTCGTCGCCCCCAAGATGGTGTGGCTTCGCGAGCAACTCGGAAACGCTGCGACAACCATCACGACGACCGATGCGTGGATGCTGCACCGATTGTGCGGCGCCTTCGCCACCGACGTGGCGACGGCCGGTCGGTCGCTACTACTCGACCTCGACACCGGGCAGTGGAGCGAGCGCGCCTGCGAGATCTTCGGCATCGAGCTATCGACACTGCCCGCGGTGGTCGGCAACACCGAACCGCTCGGCGACTGTTCGTTGTTCGGCGGCTCAGTTCCAGTGACGGGAACATGCGTCGATCAACAGGCCGCGTTGTTCGCCGAGCACTGTCACGCGGCGGGAGAAGCCAAATGCACCTACGGCACAGGTGCGTTCATGCTGGCGTGCACCGGCGACAAGCCGACCCGATCGAGCAACGGCCTCGTTGGTTGCCCGGCATGGAGGATCGATGATGACCTCACCTACTGCCTCGACGGCCAGGTGTACACCGTCGGTGCCGCAGTCACATGGCTGATCGACGTCGGGATCATGTCGGAGCCCGCCGATCTCGATCGCCTCGGTGCAATGGTCGACGGATCGGGAGGCGTCACGTTCGTACCGGCACTCGCCGGTCTGGCGGCGCCGTACTGGAAGCCGCAGGCCAAGGCGGCGTTCACCGGCATGACACTGAGCACCGAACGCGGACATCTGGTACGCGCCACGATCGAAGGCATCGCTGCCCAGGTCGCGCTGCTTGCACAGGCCGCGGGTCGCGATCTCGGATCTCCGTTGACCCGGCTGCGCGTCGACGGCGGGCTCACCCGCAGCGCTCTGCTGCTGCAGACGCAGGCCGATCTGCTGCAGGCCCCGGTCGAGGTGTACCCGTCGCCTCACGCGACAGCGCTCGGTGTCGCCGCCTTCGCCGATCTGGGCGCCAACCCCCACTCACAGGACCCGCTGGCGACGGCAGCGTGGCAACCAGATGCAGTTGTCGAGCCACGGATCGCAGCGGACGAGGCCGCCGAGCGCCTGGCTGCGTGGCAGCGCGTCGCCGCCGCGACGATGGACCTGTGAGCACCGACCCGACCACGACGGTGTACGACGTCGTGGTCGTCGGCGGCGGCGTCGTCGGTTGCGCGGTTGCCCGTCTGCTCTCCCACCACGACCTCGCCGTCGCTTTGCTCGAGGCGGGGCCCGACATCGGGGCAGGCACGAGCAAGGCCAACACCGCGATTCTGCACACCGGTTTCGATGCCACGCCCGGCTCGCTCGAGTCCCGGCTCGTCGCTCGGGGGTACGCACTCCTTCAGGACTACGCACCATCCGTGGGGATCTCGATCGAGAAGGTTGGAGCGTTGCTCGTGGCGTGGGACGACGAGCAGGCTGCGGCACTCCCGAACCTCGCCACGAAAGCTGCGGCCAACGGTTACGAGCAGGCAGAGGTGGTCGACCGGGCGACGGTCTACGAGTGCGAACCACACCTCGGCCCGGGAGCCACCGGAGGGATGCTGGTGCCTGGCGAACACATCATCGACCCGTGGTCGACCCCACTGGCATTCGCCTACGAGTCGATCGCGAATGGCGCAACCGTCCTCGTGAACCGCGAGGTGACCGGGTGCGAGGTTGGCGGCGAGGTGACGACGATCTCCACCTCGCAAGGACAACCAGTCCGCACCCGATTCGTCGTGAACGCGGCGGGACTACGAGGCGACGAACTGCATCGCGCACTTGGTCTCGATGGCTTCACGATCCGCCCTCGTCGCGGCGAGTTGATCGTGTTCGACAAGTTGGCCAGACCGCTGCTGAACCGCACGGTGCTGCCTGTGCCCACATCGCACACCAAGGGCGTGCTCGTCGCCCCGACAGTGTTCGGCAACGTGATGCTCGGACCGACTGCCGACGACATCGACGACAAGACGGCAACGGGCTCGACGCGAGCGGGCATCGACGGTCTGCTGGAGAAGGGACGTCGAATTCTGCCGGCACTGCTCGATGAGGAGGTGACGTCCGTGTACGCGGGCCTGCGGGCCGCAACGGAGCACAGCGACTACCAGATCAGCCAGCATCGTGATCTTCGTTACGTCTGCCTCGGCGGCATTCGATCGACCGGCCTGACCGCGTCGATGGCACTGGCGGAGGAGGCGCTCTCGCGGCTGATCGAGTGCGGGCTCGCCGCCAGCCGAGAGAGAAGATCGTCGACTCGATCCAGATGACACCGCTCGGCGAGGTCGGCGAACGGCCGTACCAGCGCGAGGGCCAGATCGTGTGTCATTGCGAACGCGTCACCGTTGGCGAGGTGACAGCGGCCTGCGCCGCGCCGGTGCCAGCGGTCGACTTCGACGGCCTTCGTCGTCGGACACGAGCGTTGGCCGGACGCTGCCAGGGCTTCTACTGCCATGCAGAACTGTGCAATCTGACCGGCTGGAGCGTGGCGCCGTGAAGCTGCTGGATCGTCGCGTGGTGATCATCGGCGGCGGACCGTCGGGCCTCTCTGCCGCGATCGCGCTGCGACGCCTCGGCGTTCGGCACGTCACGTTGTACGAACGCGAGCAACAGGCCGGCGGGATCCCACGACACACCGACCATCTCGGCTTCGGGATGCGCGACCTCCACCGCGTGATGTCGGGCCCTCGGTATGCCCGCACGTTGACCGAACACGCCTCGCGAGTCGGCGTCGAGATGCGGCTGGGGACACCCGTCTTCTCGCTCGACGACATCGACGCGGACGCCGTCGTCCTCGCCACCGGAGTTCGCGAGCGGCCGCGTTCGGCGCGTCTCGTTCCCGGCGATCGGCCCGCCGGGATCTTCACCACGGGCTCCTTGCAGCAACTTGCCATGGCCGGGAGCACGGGTCGGGACCCGAGCGGTGATCGTGGGGGCCGAGCACGTCAGCTTCTCCGCCATCCTCACCCTGGCCCACGTCGACTGCCGAACGGTTGCGATGGTCACTCCGCTCCCCCGCCATCAGTCCTACGGAGTGCTCAAGCTTGCTGCCGCGACAGTGCGTCGAGTGCCGGTGTTGACCGATGTCGGGAGTCGCCGAGATCGTCGGGCGTCGCCGCGTCGAGCGGGTCGTGCTGACCAATGGCCGCCAGATCGAATGCGACACCGTGGTGTTCACGGGCGACTGGATTCCCGACAACGAGTTGGCCCGCCGCAGTGGGCTGGAGATGGAGCCGACGATCAAGGGCCCGGTCGTCGACGACGCCTTCCGAACCTCGCGCGACAACGTGTTCGCGATCGGCAACCTCGTTCACAAGGCCGCGACCGCCGACCGCTGCGCCCTCGACGGAAAGGCTGTCGCCGCCGAGATTGTCAAGCAATTCTCGTAGCTCGCAACGTGTCCGAGTGTTTGCAGCTCATCGGAGTGTCTGCCGCCCACCCGGGGTGCACCGAAACACTCCGATGGACGAGCGAATCTTCGTATGCTCTGTCCGAATTGCCACGCCCAGACGGAAACGTGGTGCAAACAGAAGCCGACGTAGCCCAATGGCAGAGGCACAGCGCTTAGGACGCTGCAAGTGAGAGTTCGAGTCTCTCCGTCGGCACCCAATCTCTTGGTCGCACTCGCCACTCACGTGCGACACTCTCCGGCAGTGAAGATCGACATTCAGTACAGCCCGGGAACCAACGACTGGCCGGTGCTGCGCGACGCGATCCTGCAAGCCGAGGCCGATGGGTACGACACCACGTGGGTGTTCGACCACTTCGACGGAGCGATGATCCAAGGCGATCGGCCGATGCTCGAGTGCTTCACCCTGCTCGGAGCGCTCGCTGAAGCAACCACCACCATCGGGCTCGGAACGCTGGTCGCCAACGTTGCCAATCGACACCCGGCAGTCCTCGCCGCGGCGGCATCCAGCGCTCAGCGCATCAGCGGCGGAAGGTTGACGCTGGGTCTCGGGGCAGGCACAGCTCCGAACAGCAAGTGGAGCGCCGAACACGTCGCACGCAACATCCCGCTCAGTGCGGACATCGCAGATCGTCACGCCGCTGTCGTCGAACAGATCCGGCACATCCGTGACCTTCCCGAACCGATTCCGATCATCCTCGGTGTCAACAGCACCCGCCTCGCAATCGTGGCCGGTGAGATCGCCGACGGCATCAATGTCCGCATGACCAATGAACGCGCAGGTGAATTCGTCAAGGTCGCCCGCGACGCCGCCGGGGATCGCCCGTTCGAGGTCAGCGGATGGACCTTCGAGAACGTCGACGACGTGCGCGACCAGGCCGAGCGACCTCGGGCTCGACCGGCTCGTGCTGACTCGCCTTGGTGCGATCGCATGAACGTCTCCGATCTCTCGACGCCGGCGATATTGATCGACGCAGACGCGCTCGAATTCAACCTGGCCACCATGGCGGCCGTCCTGCCCGGCAGCAGGCTGCGGCCTCACGTCAAGGCACACAAGTGCACGTCGATTGCACGTGCGCAGCGTGGTCACGGCCACCGTTCGTTCACCTGTGCCACCCCACGCGAGGTCATCGGAATGGTTGCCGCAGGTCTCGGCGAGGACCTGCTGTTGGCCAACGAGACGCTGGACCGTGCGCGGCTGACGGCGATGGCCTCGCTGCAGGACCAAGCGGTGATCACCGTCGCACTCGACTCGCGCGAGACCATCGATGCCGCCGCCTCGGCAGGGGTGAAGTACGGGCTGATCGACGTCAACGTCGGGTTGCCGCGATGCGGATGTGCACCCAGCGAGGCCGGCCACCTCGCCGACTACGCACGCGGTCGCGGCATGGTGATTCGAGGCGTGATGGGCTACGAGGGTCATCTCATGCGAATAGCCGATCGCGACGAGCAACGGGCGCTCGTCGCCGAGTCGATGGAGAAGCTGATCATCGCCAGCTTGATGGTCGGCGGCGACATCATCAGCGCAGGAGGCACCGGCACCTACGACCTTCACGATCAGGTCAACGAGATTCAAGCCGGCAGCTACGCGCTGATGGACACGGACTACGGCGGCCGCGGTCACCCGTTCAAACAGGCGTGCTTCATCCTGGCAACGGTGATCGCCTCGAACGCCGAGTACGCGGTTGCCGATGCCGGGTTGAAGTCCCACGGGATGGACCACGGCAATCCCTCGATGGTCGGCGGAGCCACGGTTCGGTTCCTGTCCGATGAGCACGTCACCTTCTCGCCCACTGCGCAGATCGCAGTCGGCGAGAAGGTGAAGATGATTCCCGCACACATCGATCCCACCATGGCCATGCACGAAGTTGCATGGTTGGTGAGCGGCGACGAAGTGATCGAGAGTTGGCCTATCGATCTTCGCGGCTGGTGATCCTCGCGGTCAGTCGTCGTGGTGGCCGTGGTCGTCGTCGAGGCTGACCAACACGTCCTCGGACTCGGGATCGATCGGGGCACCACCGAACTGCGAGTTGACAGCAACCAGGAGCGACGATTCCGGCGAGAGCGAGACGTTTGTACATGACATCCTCCTTGTACGGGACGGTTGTCAAAAGTCTTCCCTATGCCGAAAGAGGGTCAAACTGTCCTTCTGGCTTAGGACCCGCGAAGTGCCTGCAAGAGAGCCTGAAACGCCCGGGCCCGGTGCGAGACCTGGTTCTTCTCGCCGTCGCTCATCTGCGCAAACGAGCGACCGTCACCGTCGTCGGGGATGAAGACGGCGTCGTACCCGAACCCGCGATCTCCGAGCTCCGACGTGGCGATGGTGCCCGGGCAGACGCCCTCCACAGCGAGCTCTCGCCCGTCCGGCCACACGACCATCACGGCCGACACGAACCGTGCAGCGCGATTGTCGGTGTCGCCCAACTCGCGCAGGAGCTTGGCGCGATTGTCGGCATACGTCGCGTCCTCGCCGGCAAACCGCGCCGCGTAGATCCCGGGTGCACCGCCGATTGCGTCGACGAAGAGCCCGGTGTCGTCGCTGACCGCTGGCAACCCAGTCGCGACACAGATCGCTGCTGCCTTCAGTCGGGCATTCCCGAGCAAGGTGTCGGCGTCCTCGACCACCTCCGGCACGTCGGCAGGACGCGGCAACAACTCGACGACGCCGTCGAGGATCGCAGCCATCTCCAGCACTTTGTCGGGATTGGCCGACGCGCAGACCAGTTGCATCTCCGCCACGGTCATCGACCGAGCGGGCGCGGCGACGGCGCGACCGAGACCATTTCGGCCTGCAAGGCCATGATCTGCGAGAGTCCGCCGGACGCCAACTCCAGCAACACATCGAGCTCTCCACGCGTGAACGCAGCACCTTCAGCGGTGCCCTGCACCTCGACGAACAGCGGCTCGCCGCCGTCCTTGCTGAGCATCACCACGTTCATGTCGACCTCGGCTGTCGAATCCTCCACATAGGGAAGGTCCAGGACCGGCAATCCACCCACGATGCCGACACTGATCGCCGCGCAGAACGAGTGCAGCGGATGCGTCTTGATCGACTGGTTCTGCACCAGCCGCGCGAGTGCATCGTGCAGCGCCAGATACCCGCCGCAGATGCTCGCTGTGCGGGTGCCACCATCTGCCTGCAACACGTCGCAGTCGACCACGACCTGACGTTCGCCGAGCGCACGCATGTCGCAGGCAGCACGAAGCGAGCGACCGATCAGTCGTTGGATCTCGACTGTTCGGCCACTCTGCTTGCCCTTCGCTGCTTCGCGATCGATTCGCTCCGGCGATGCGCCCGGCAACATCGAGTATTCGGCAGTGACCCATCCCTTGCCGGTGTTCTTCATCCATCGCGGCACGTTCTCGTCGATCGATGCCGTGCACAGCACGCGGGTCCTGCCGAACGTCACCAACACGCTGCCGGCAGCCATCTCGGTGTAGTCGCGCTCGAACGTGATGGGACGCATCTCATCGCTTGCACGGCCGTCGAAGCGGGTCATGGGTGTACTCCTTGTGTAGAGGGCGAGGTGTTCCTCGGAAGTGCGGCGATCGTCATTCCGGTGGATGCCAATGGTCGGCGGCGCCGAGTTCGGGGCCGAGCAGTCGTCCCGCCCAGGTCTGCGAACCACGAGATGTCGCCGCTGGAATAGAACCGATGCTCGGCCGGATCACCGCCAGATTCGGAACGAAGAAGATCCAGTCGTGCCAGCTCCTCGCGGGTGGCGAACGCCGTTTCGTCAGCGCTCGACACCAGCGTCACGTCGGGGCCCATCACTTCGCCGATCACGCGCGCGAGATACGGATAATGCGTACAGCCGAGCAGCAACGCATCGACGTCGGCCGACTTGATCGGCGCCAGCAGTCGCTCGGCAAGGATCCTGATCTCGTCGCCCGACGTCTGGCCACGCTCGACGAACTCGACGAAACCGGGGCAAGCGGTCGGGGTCAGTTCGACGTCCGCACCGGTCGACGCGACCGCACGCTCGTAGGCGCCCGACCCGATCGCGCCGACCGTGCCGATCACACCGACACGACCTGAGGCGCTCGCCTTCACCAGCGCCCGGGCACCCGGCTCGACCACGTCGACGACCAGGACGGGTAGCTCCTGCTGCAGCACATCGAGCGCGGCTGCCGACGCCGTGTTGCAGGCGACCACGACCGCCTTCACATCGTGCTGCTTCACCAGGCTCCACGCCAACTGGCGGGCGAACTCTCTGACCTCCGATTGCGGCCGGGGGCCATACGGATACCGGCCGGTGTCGCCGATGTACACAAGGTCCTCGGACGGGAGCAGATCGATGACGGCGCGGGCAACGGTGAGTCCACCGAAGCCACTGTCGAACATCCCGATCGGTCGGGCCATCTCGGCGCTCATATCGATGGGCCAGGCTACGGCGGCGCCGACGTTCTACGCTCCAGCGACACATGCTGACCGCAACCATCCTGGCGCTCGTGGCCGCGGTTCTCCATGCTGCTTGGAACCTGGCGGTCAAGCAATCGGCCGGCGATCGGTTCATCGCGTTGTGGGGACAGTTCTTCGTCGCCGGCGTTCTTGCGGCAGTCGTGCTGGCCATCGGAGGCGGAATTCCCGCCCGCGGATTCGTGTGGGCGGGGTTGTCGGGCCTCACTCACGTGCCCTACTGCATCCTGCTGGCCAGGGCGTACAGCGTCGGAGACTTCTCGCTGGCGTATCCGATCGCACGAGGGGGCGGAGCACTGCTTGCCGGTATCGGAGGCATCCTCCTTCTCGGCGACAGCTTCAGCCCGGTCGGGGTGCTCGGCATGGTGGTGGTCGCTGCGGGCTTGTTCGCACTCGCCGGGCGAGGTGCCTCGGCGCAGGTGATCGTCGCGCTCGGGGTGGCAGCGACCATCGGGATCTACTCCGTCGTCGACGCCAAAGGAATCCGCTCCATCGACACCCCGCTGTACGCCGCAGCATCGTTCGTATGCGTGATGCTGGCAACGACGACGTACGCAGTTGCCACCGGCCGATCGGCGGAAATGGTGGCCGGCATGCGCTCGTACTGGCGTCGATTCGTCCTGATGGGAATCGCCTCGGGCGTCACGTACGCCCTGGTGCAGATCGCGTTCCAGAAGGCGCCGGTCGGATATGTCACCTGCCTGCGCGAGTCGAGCGTGGTGATCGCCGCGTTCGTCGGAGCCCGCTACCTCGGCGAGGGTCAGGTCGTGCGCCGTGTCACCGCCGCCTGCGTCGTCGTGTTCGGCCTATTGCTACTCGTGGTCGGTCAAACCTGACTGCCGAGGGCGAGGTGAGACAGTACGACGAAGGAGTGCCGGCTCACGCCACGCTGATGAGGCGTGCTGTGGTGACCCAGCGGAACCGGACGGAGTGCGGTGGCGTGCAGGCGACGAGTTGCACCGTTGCCATGCCGGACCTGAGACCGATGTTGTTGATCGTGTTGAAGTTCGGCGCGGTCACGTCGTGTCGCACGACCATGTACGTGTAGACGTGGCCATCGTCGCCGACAAGGCTGACGGTGCCGCCGAGTGGAACCGAATCGATGTTGAGGAATGGGGCCCCGTGACTGGTCCGGTGGCCGAACAGAACGATGTTGCCCGGTGTCGCCAGCTGCGCAGCCCCGTGCCACGTTGCCGCAATTCCGAGGTTGGCAACTGCGTCGAGGTTGTCGCCCAAGCCGACCGGTAGCGCCATACCGATCGATGGACTGTGCACCGCCTCGGCGGTTGACGGTCCGTATGCCGGATTGATCGGCGGCGGCAGAAACGCCGAGGTGGGCGGGCCCAGGTACCACCCGTTGAGGTCGGCGATCATGTGCAGTCCCTGCAGCGTGTACACACTGACGCCGCGGGTGCTGGCCCGCACGACTGCATGGTTGGCGACCGTCTGATCCCACGTGTCGAAGTTGAGGTTGGAAGCAGTCGGCCGACTGACACCCGACGGGAAGGCGGTGACGAAGCCACCGATCATCGATTGTGTGCCGGTGATGTTGAGGGCAACGGCCGCCACTTGGAAGCTCGACGGAGGAAACACCGAGAACTCGAGGGTGCTGCCGCCCCAGGTGGGCATCACGAACGAGCCGCGCGAATCGAGCACGCGCGTGGGATCGACCGGAAAGAACAGGCCGTCAGTCGACAGTGGCGACGTCGAACCGGTGAAGTACCCGGTGACGTCGACGATCAGCTCACCGCCACCCTGGCTGAACACGTTGAACGATGGCACGCCCGACAACAGCACGATCGCCTGACCGGCACGGGTCTGCCCGGGGGTGTCGATGTTGAGGTTGCTGGCGTTCGGAGGAGCTTGACCCAGCGGGAACGCCGTCCAGTAACCGAGACCTGTCTGGGTCGCCGTGAGGTTGACGACGACCGCCACCGCGTCGGCAGGTACGCCGGCGGCACCGACATCGACGCGCTCCACGGACCCCGGGCTGACGGCGAAGCCTCGCTGGCGAGTGTCGAACACACGGAACGCACCATCCGGGCGGGTCACCAGCCGACCGTCTCTCACCGCGTCGGTCACCGGCACGTAGGCTCCGGACACATCGACGACGAGATCCATCTGCTCCTGTGTGTACACGTCGACGGCGCCGCCCGCGCCGAGCTTGACGGTGACCATGTTGGCCATGACCTGCCCGGCGTCATCGAAGTTGACGTTCGAAGCAGTGGGAAGGTTGGTGCCCGCCGGAAACACGGTGACGAATCCGGGCGCTGTCGTATTGACCCCGGTGACGTTGAGCACGGCAGCGACGGCATTCGCGGGCACACCCGACGTGCCTGCCACCTGCACCCGGATCACATGATCCGAAATGCGGGTGAACCCACCGTAGGCAGCCTCTGTGGGCCGCGTGTCAGCCAGGCGGGCCGGCGCAACGGCCTGATACCTCGACGAACCCGAGACGACCGCGGCGTGCACGCTGGGCACGGCGGCCACTCGGCACCACCACATGGCCCGCCACGAGGAGTGCTAGAGCCAACACCTTGGGTCCGGTCAGCTTCATTTCGACACTTTACAGACCAGGTGTCCGCCGACACGTGCGCCTAGAAGTAGATGGTTCTTTCGGCCTGTTTTTCGGCAGCGTCCAAGTCATCGGTGTACGCGCCGGTCGACAGGTACTTCCAACCGGCATCACTGACGATGAACACGATGACACCTTCGGTGATCTCGGCGGCGATCTTGGCGGCGCCGGCCATCGCGGCACCCGACGAGATCCCGGCGAAGACGCCGCACTCGCTGACCAGGCGGCGCGTCCACTCGAGGCTTTCGCGAGGCCGCACGACCCGCTTACGGTCCAGCAGATCGAAGCCGTACCACTGCTCGAACACCGGCGGGATGTAGCCGTCTTCGATGTTGCGCAAACCCTCGACCCGTTCGCCGAGCGGGGGTTCGATGGCGATGATCTTGATGTCGGGGTTCTGTTCCTTCAGGTACCGGCCGGTGCCCATCAAGGTTCCGCTGGTGCCGAGACCGGCGACGAAATGGGTGATCTCGGGACAGTCGCGCCAGATCTCCGGGCCGGTCCCCTCGTAGTGGGCCAGTGGATTGGCGTCGTTGCCGTACTGATAGAGGAAGCACCACTCGGGATGCTCGGCCGCCATCTCCTGGGCTCGGCGCACAGCACCATTGCTGCCCTCCTCACCGGGGGTGAGGATGACCTCGGCACCGAACACTTCCAACATCTGGCGGCGTTCGATCGAGACGCTCGACGGCATCAGGATCTTGATCGGATACCCCTTGAGCTGGGCGATCGCGGCCAAAGCAATACCCGTGTTGCCGCTGGACGGCTCGAGGATGGTTTGGCCGGGCTGGAGGTGGCCGCTCTTTTCGGCGTGCTCGATCATCGACTTGGCGATGCGATCCTTGACCGAGCCGAACGGGTTCTGCCCCTCGAGTTTGGCGACGATGCGCACATCGGGGTTGGGAGACAAACGGCTGACGTCGACCATCGGCGTGTTGCCGATCATGTCGAGCACGCTTTCGAAGGGAACCATCACCACCCCCAACATCAAAGGGCCGATCATCTATTCCGATCAACCTGATCAATCCTGTCGGGATTCTATCTCAGCCGACGGCGACGCGCTCCTCGGAAATGTCTCCGTCGACGATGCGGAACGAGCGGGTCTCGGGCGCCTCGCGCTTCAGGCTGACGATCACGTAGTGCCAGGTGGGGTCCGGTGCCTGGGCCACATCGGTCGGGCTGGGATACGGCTCGGAATGCGTGTGGCTGTGGAACACACCGATGATCTCGAGCCCCTCGGCCTCGGCGTCGCGCTCGGCGCGCAGCAGCTCCTTGCCCGGGATTGCGTAGATCCGCGCCGACGCGGCCTCGTTGGTGCACGCCACGAAGCGATGCACCCGAGTTCCCTTGCCGACCAGCAGTCCGCACGCCTCGAGCGGATATCCGTCGTAGGTGTGGCCGATCATCTCTGCGAAGGCGCGGTTGGCGAAGGCGAGCATCGGCCCGAAGGGTAGCGAGGCGTTCGCTGACCAGGCGACCGCTACCCTCACGTCCCATGTCTGGAGATCGCAAGCTCATCGCGAGCAACCGCAAAGCGCGGCACGACTATGCGATCCTCGACACCATCGAGACCGGCATCGTGTTGCAGGGCAGCGAGGTGAAGAGCCTTCGGCTCGGGCATCTGCAGATGGCCGACGCCTATGCCCGAGTGCTCAACGGTGCGATCTGGCTCGACGGGATCCACATCCCTCCGTATCAGTTCGCCCACGGAGTCGGCGCACACGATCCCGACAGGTCTCGCAAGTTGTTGCTGCACTCACGCGAGATCGAGCGCATCGCTGCCGAAGTCGCCCTGGAGCGGCTGTCGCTCGTGCCGCTGTCCTTCTATTTCAAGGACGGCAAGGTCAAGGTCGAGTTGGCACTGGCGCGTGGTCGCCGCAAGGCCGACAAGCGCAACGCGATGGCCGAGCGCGATGCGCAACGCGACATGGCGCGGGCGATGGGCCGGCAGGCAAAGGGCCGAACAGACTGACGGCTCGACTCAGAGAGTGATGACTTGGAGCGTGGCGTCGGCGTGGAGCTGGACCATCGCCGGCATCCACCTCGTCGTTTCCGGGCAGTTCGACGATGAAAGCGGTGCCGCCGTCGACCGTGTGATTGACGAACTGGCTAGCGGTTCCGGTGCAACCGGCGGTGCACGGCGTGCCGGCCGTCGACAGTCCCACGATCTCAGCGAACGTGTTGGGTATCACCCTGCGCGCTCCCCCGGGCGACACGCGGTTGGCATCTTGGTGCCAGAAGATGGTGATGTTCGGCTGGATCTCCGTCACGAACGCCTCGAGGGCCTGCGTCTCGGGTTGATCAGCGGGAGCCTCGCCGCTGTACTGACCGTTGTCCTCCGACTGGGGGATGTAGTTCCAGTTGTACGAGACGTTGCGGTTGAGGTCGACGCCGTTGGCGTTCTCGCGAGTGTTGCTGAACTGCCCATCGGGGTTGATGCTGTCGATGATCCACAGGTCGATGCCCGGCAGGAGTCGGCATCGTGCGGATCAGTTGCGTGATTCCGTACCCCTTTGCCTCGTTGCCGTGGATGACCCCGACCAGCAGCACCGGGCGGCCGAGCGGATCACCCAGGCGGTAGGCGATGATGTCGCGGCCCTGCACCGACCGGCCGATCAGCCGCTCCTCGGTGACCAGCGGTCGGTCGTCGTGGTCGACGCTGTCGTGGTGGTCGACGATGTCGTGGTGGTCGTCGATGACGTGGATGTGGTCGACGTCGTGGTCGACGCTGTCGTGGTCGTCGACGCTGTCGTGGTGGTCGTCGCGATCGATGCTGCCGCGGCAGCGTCGGTGACGCACAGGTGTCGACGAGGTGGCGGAGTCGGACGAGCACGCCAGTACCAACTGCGACGCAACCAAGAGCGCGCACCATCCCAATCGACGTGTCATGGAGTGGGCGGCGATCAAGGGAGCGTGATGAGCACGCCGCGGTCGCCGTAGGGGATCTGTCTTGCGCTTCACGATCCGCCGACCTTGGCAGAGAACTTGGTGATATTGGTCATGAATCCGTACTTGGCCTTGATCTTGACGCGGATTCCTTCGAGTTGCGGGCCCGTCACCAGTTCGGCGGTCGCCTCGATCGGCGTGGTGCCCTCCTTGGGTCGACCTCGGGCGTCCGACGGCTGCACGATCACCTTCGATGTGTGTGCCAGTCGCTTGGCCTTGCCCGACCCCGACGACGTCCAGAACCCGATCTTGTTCTCCTCGATCGGTGCCGCCCACACCGCCGTGGTGACCGGCGTCCCGTCGCGCTTGAAGGTGGTCAGTGCCAGATACTTCTCATCGCCAAGACTCATGCGGCGAGGCTACCCCGACAGCGCCGACCGAGTGTTTGCGTCCCATACGGGGGTGACGGAAGCACTCGTTCGCAGTTAGGGTGGTCGGACAATCAAACACGGGGCTGACTGGTTTCGACATCAGTATCTGTGGGCGAGCGTGCGACCCGAGTTGCTCAGACTCGCTAAACGGGGCAAAAAACAGAATTGCCAACGAGCAGTTCGCTCTCGCCGCCTGATTCGTTAGGTAGTGAAGAGACATCGTGACCAGAAATGGCGCACGGGGCCGATCCACCGCAGCCCGGCAACAGAAGCGGGGGATGACGGCGAGAAAGACCGCTGACTGTAGGAAAGTCTGCTGACACTCGGCAAAGACCGAGCGTGGACCCCCGCTTGCGGAGGTCAGCCGACCCGCCGGTCTCGCTGCGTCAGCGAGTGAGTCGGGAACGGTCGTAGCACGGACGTTCATGGCCTGATGGACGAGGGTTCGATTCCCTCCAGCTCCACTCACTCACTCATCTGATGTCGCGAGACATAGGAAAGCCTGCACTCAGGACGGAAGACTCCTCGACGAGGCCTCCGGCGGGCGGCTTGCGAGGATCTGTTCACGCAGGATCTCGCCGTGGCCGGCGTGTTGCGCAAGCTCGCGGAGGACTTGGAGCTGAAGAGCCCAGACGGGCCGTGCTCCGCGCCCGTTGACGATGTCGTCGCTCCGCAGATTGGCGAGGTTCCTGCGCGACGTCTCCCAACGCGCTCGATACGCGGCCTGGACCGTTGCGATCGTGTCGCCTTTGCGCAGCGTGAACGAGCCGTCGACGGACCCAGCGATTCCGATCTCCGCGTACGACTGGCCGGTGACCGCCTGGTCGAACCACACGCCCTCGACGAACGTTGCGTGCTTGACGAGGCCGAGCAGTGTCGTCTTCGAGGGCACGAGGCGACGACGTGCCTCGTCCTCGGTCAGATCGCTCAGCGAGTCATGCAGCACAACTCGGCACTCGTCGACGATCTCTTCGACGCGCCGACGTTCCTCGGCGGTCCAGTGCGGTAGCTCGTGGCTGCGGCATCGCCTCACTCTATGAACCACCACCTTGTCGCCGAACACCGGCGGCATCTTCGACGTCGGGTGGGTCGAGCACAAGAGCGACAACAGACGGCTCGCTAATTTGAGGGCACCCCAAAGCAAAGGAGAGCACCGTGGGCAAGGTGGTCATGTACAGCTCGGTGTCGGTGGACGGCTTCGTCGCTGACGAGAACGACCAGCCCGGACCGCTGTTCGACTGGTTGTCCAGCGGTGACGTCCCGTTGGACGAGAGCGGCGAGGTGAAGGTGTCGCAGACGTCCTACGACTACACCCGGCCGTACTGGGACCAGATCGGGGCGACAATCGTCGGCCGCCACGTCTTCGACATGACCGACGGCTGGGACGGGAAGCCTCCGGGCGGGATCGACCACGTGGTCGTCGTGACACACCGGCCGAAGCCCGAGGGCTGGGACCCCGAGGCGCCGTTTCACTTCGTCGACGGCGTCGAGGCAGCCGTGGCCAAGGCGCAGGAGCTTGCGGGTGACCGCATGGTCGAGGTCGCCGCTGGTGACGTCGGCGGCCAGGTGCTTGCCGCGGGCCTGATCGACGAGGTGCGCATGGACGTCGTACCCGTCGTGTTCGGGTCCGGCAAGCGCTACTTCGGGTCGGTCCACGCGCAGCACCTGTTGGAGGATCCTGACGTGGTGATTCAGAGCAACCGGGTGCTTCACCTGCGCTATCGGGTGCGCCGTTGACCGATCTGAGAGGGTATGCGAAGAGGTCCCGGACCCCGACTAGATCTTGGGCGGCTTGAAGCCAGACTTGGCGATGACGAAGTCCCGGGAATCCGAGGCGAGGCGGTGTACGGCCGGCCAATCGACGTGGAGCAGCTTGCCGCCCCGCTTCATGACCCGGCCGGCGATCATCACGGTGTCGACGTTGCCAGTGTCCATGCTCGTCACCACCGCCGTGGCCGGGTCGTTGAGCGGCGTCACGTTCATCCGATCCGTGCGCAGCATGATGATGTCGGCCTGCTTGCCCGGCGTCAGTGACCCCACCTTGGCATCGAGCCCGTTCGCCCTGGCGCCCTCGATCGTCGCGTATTCCAGGACGTCGCGAGCGGTGATCGGCGCCTTGCCCTGACCTGCCGCCAGCGAACGCTGCAGGGCGAGCACCGATCGCATCTGGTTGAACATGTCGCTCGGGACGTTGGTCTCCACGTCGACGCTGAGGCTCGGCTTCAGACCCCGGTCGAGGAACTTCTGAATCGGCGGCATGCCGTGACCCATCATCATCTCGACCGGTGTCGCCAGCGACACGGTTCCGCCGGTGTCCACGATCATCTGGATCTCGGTGTCGTTGAGCGTCGTGCAGTGGATGTAGGTGGTGTCGGGACCGAGCAGCCCGGCCCTTCCGAACTGCTCGAACTTGGCGTCGAGACCGTACGAGCCGACGCCGACGTGGGTCGAGATCCGAGCCCCGGCCTCTCGGGCCAGCTTCCAGTGATCACGGGTCACCTCGAAGTCGGTGAACTCCGGGCCGGGCGCCGCCAGGGCCAGAGTGAGCAATCTGGTTCTGGCTCGAGAAATGCTCGGTGGCCGCCCGTACGAACCAGCTCGGCTGACGTTCCTCCCACTTGCCCCACCACGGGAACCCGTACGCGAACACGGCCCGCATTCCGGAGTCCTCCAACGCCTGGACGGCCGCATCGGTGTGGTCGGGTGAGCCCTGGATGTGCGACCAGTCCAACAGGGTGGTGATCCCGGCGTCGATCGCACCCAGCGCCGAGAGCAGGTTGCCCATGTAGGCGTCCTCGGGCCGGAACGCCGGCGCCAACTTGTGCAGCACGTGCGAGATGTAGCTCGACCGGCCCTCCAGTGGCACGTCGGTGCCGATGTTGCGCAGCACGCCCTCCCAGATGTGGCGGTGGCTGTCGACGAAACCGGGCATGACGATCATGCCGGAGGCGTCGATGACCTCGGCTCCTTCTGCCTCCAGGCCTCTGCCGACGGCGACGATCCGATTTCCCCGTCGATCAGCACGTCGCAGCCGTTGACCTCGCCGATCTGCGGATCGAGGCTGAGGACGATGCCGTTCTTGATCAGCTTGCGCTCGGTGGGCACCACCGAAAAGTCGTTTCCCTCGGCGTAGAACGTTGGGGACGTCGGCACTCTCGGCGACCCTGCTGCCGATGCGCGAGCCGACGCGCCCGGCGGAAGTTGCGCTTGACCAGCTCCTTGAGATCGCCGATCTGGAAGAGGATGATCCCCGCCAGCACCAGGAGGCCGATGATCATCGAGCCGTCGGTGGGTGACAATCCGAGGAACGGGAGCGCCGTGATGATCAGGGCAAGCAGAACCGCTGCCACGGTGCTTCCGACGAAGGTCGCCCGCCCGCCGGACAGCGCCGCCCCACCCAACACGGCGGCGGTGATGCTGTTGAGGGCGAACGAGCTCCCGATCTGGGCGTTGCCGATCGGAGAGCGGGCCATGACGAAAAGCGAGGCGACGGCGGCGAGGACGGCTGAGAGCACGAGTGCACGCACCCGGATCCAGTTGGTCCTGATTCCGCCGCGCTTGGCCGACCGCTCGTCGAATCCCACCGCTCGCACCTCGAGACCCGACCCCGAGGCGTGCAGCCACAGATCGAGCAGACCGGCGCCGAGGACGATGATGATGAACGCGATGGGGATCGGCCCGACGCTCGTCGTGAGCAGCGACACCAGGTCGCCGCTGATGACCCCCTGCGCGGTGGGCCGCAGGGTCAGCGAGATCCCGTCGAGGATGCTGAGCGTTGCCAGGGTGGCGATGAGCGACGGGATCTTGACGCCTCTGATCAAGAACGGCGTTGACGAGGCCGAGCACCGAAGCCACACGCCAGTACCGCGGCAACCCCGACCAGAATCTCGCCACGTCGAGGCCTTGCCGCCGATCAGGAACGAGCCGACGACGACACCGAAGCTGATCATCGCCCCGACGGACAGGTCGAGGTACCCGACCAGGATCGCGTGGGTCTGGGCGATGGCGACAAGCGCCAGCGGCATCGCCAGAAGCAGGATCGTGGTGATGTTGGCCGAGTTGATGAAGCCGTCGAACCGAGTCTCGGTGTACGAGAGCAAGGCAACGATCAGCAGCACCTGCAACGCCACCGGCATCCACAGGCGCAGCTTGACGATCTTGCGCCACTTGTTCTTGTCGCGGGCATTGCGGGCCACCTTGCGGGCGAGTTGTCGTACCCGGTCGCCCCTGGTGGTGTCGATCTCGGTGGTGCCGATTTGTGTGGTGTTGATCTCGACCGTCATGACAGCTCGTCTGGCGTTCGCGCCTGGGTTGGTGATTTGGGCATCGCCACACCCAGCGGCGACCGCGCCGCCTTCGACATCCCGGGGCCGCGAACGATGGCCTCGACGATGCGAACCTCGTCGAGCTCGTCGCCGGGGATCTCCTCGACGATCGTGCCTCGCGACATCACGAACACGCGGTCACAGAGACCCGAGAGCTCGATGGGGTCGCTCGACTTGACGAGCAGGGCAGCACCGGCGTCGGCACGGGCCCGGAGCGCCTTGTAGATGTCGATGCGGGAACCGACGTCGACACCTTGGGTGGGTTCGTAGGCCAGGATCACCGCGGGCTCTCTGAGAAACGACCGGGAGACGGAAACCTTCTGCTGATTGCCGCCGGAGAGGAACTCGACCGGCTGGTCGAGCGACGGGGTTCGGATCTCGAGCTGCTCGACGAGCTGCTGCACGGCGTCGCGCTCGGCCCGCCTGCGCAGCAGCCCGAGGCGGGTGAAGCGCCGCAACGATTGGACGGTGGCGTTCACCGTCACGCCCAAGACGCCCATCAACGCCTCCCGCTTTGCGATCGCCGGGGAGCAGCATGATCCCGGCGCGCACCGCCTCGCGGGTCGAGATCAACGTCAGCTCCTTCCCGCGCGGACTCGACCCGGCCGGCGCGGGGAGGTATCCGGCCGGCGAGGCAGTCGAAGAGCTGGGGCTGCCCGTTGCCCTCGGCACCGGCGATCCCCACGACCTCTCCGCGGTGCAGGGTGAAGCTGACCGGGCCGAACGACTGCCCCTGCAAAGCGTCGACGACGAGCACTTCCTCGGGCTCGACCGGCGACGAACCCGGCGGCGGGAACGCCGCCTCGAACGGGCGACCGACGATCAGCTCGACCAGCTCCGGTTCGGTTGTCGTTGCGGCGTCGTACGTTCCTTGATTGCGTCCGTCACGAAGCACCGTGATCCGGTCCGCGACCTCGAGCACTTCCGGCAGCCGATGGCTGACGTAGACCACGCCGATGCCGCGACGCTTGCACGCCAAGACAGTTCGGTGCAGCGCCTCGACCTCCTCTGGGCCGAGTGCGGTCGTGGGCTCGTCGAGCAGCAGCACCTTGGGCTCGGTCACGAGTGCTTTGGCCACCTCGAACAGTTGGCGTTCCGCCATGGTGAGCGAGCCCACCGGGGCGTCAGGGAACAGCTCGAGGTCGAGGTCGAAGTCGGCGAGAACCTGGCGCGCCCACTTCTTCCGGCGCCAATAGGGCGGGCGCCCCTCCGCGGCAGCGTAGAAGAGGTTGTTCTTCACCGGCTCGGCATAGTACGGACGAGCCGTCCTGGTAGGCCATGGCCAGGCCGAGCTTGCGTGAAAGCGCAGGCGAGTCCCGCGACAGCGGCTTGCCCCCGATGCGAACGGTGCCCCGATCGGGCTCGACGAAACCTGACGCAATCCCGAGGAGAGTCGACTTGCCAGAGCCGTTCTCGCCGACGAGCGCGTGGACCTCGCCGGCGCGGCAATCGAAGCTGACCGAGGTCAGCGCCCGAACGGCACCGAACTGCCGGGACACCCCCGACAGTTCGAGTACCAGTTCGTTGTCCATCGACTCTCCCGCGAGATTGCCTCCGCTCAGGCTGCTGAACATTTCGGCGAGCACGTTGTCCGGGACCAGCGATGTACCCGACACGACCGGGTTGACCCGATCCGGGTTGCAGTCCGCCGCGGTCACCTGCCGCATCACGTGAGGAACCACGACCTCACCCGGAACCTTGAACTCCTGGAGGGTGAGCATCGCCGCGGTGACCGCGACTCGGGACTGGAAGTTGCCGCCGGCCGAATACCAGATGTTGTACGTGGGCTCGGCGCGGTCCGCCCAATCGCAGAACAGGGTCTGCTCGTCGGTGCGCAGCGCGACGGTGAGATTCTTCACCGGGATGGCCAGCTCGTCGTACGCCTGGAGGGCGGTGTACAGCCCATCGGAGTACTCGTACGCCCATCCCTTGATGCCGGGGTTGGTGGTGAGCAGGCCGCGAACGGCATCCAGGGCCATCGTGTTCACCCAGTAGGTGTCGCCGGTGGTCGAGTTCTCGTCGGCTGGCGGGTTGACGAGACTCGACGCCGTCCGCGAGGGCGGCGTTCGTGCACTGCTGCCAACCGAGAGTCAGCGCGTTGCCCGGCGTACCGCCGAGCATGGCGACCTCGCCGCTGCCGACTCCAGTGTTGAGGACGTCGGCGAAGCTGTTGCCGAGTGCGCACAGATCCTCGCCGACCACGCCGGTGTAGTCCTCACCGGGAACAAGTGCACCCTCTTGACCAGGCAGTCCGACGTAACCGGCCGAGAACGAGAAGTACGGGATGCCTGCCGCCTCGGCTTCCGATGACGGCGCCGGCGAGGGCGATACCTACGTCGGGATACCCGACGATGAAGTCGACGCCACTCTGGATCAGGAACCGCATGTCGTTGGCAGGGACCTCCGGGTCCTGGTTGAAGTTGGCAGCCGTCGAGACGATCTTGCCGATCTCGGGGTACGTCAGCGCCTGGAGGATGGCCTCCATGTGGCTCACGCCTCGCCAGACGTTGACCGTGTCGCCGCCACCGTCGGCGTAGCCCATGACGAGATCCCCGCCGCTGCCGGTGTCGCACGACTGGGCACTCCAGCACTCCATGCGCCTTGTCGATGGTGGCCTGGTCGAGGTCCTGGTTGGCTCGGGCGATCGCAGCCAGCACGATGTTCCCAGCTGTCGGCCGCCGATGGCTCCACCGGGCCGAGCGCCTTCTCCACGAGCGCTGGATCAGCCGCCGACGGATCCTCGCCGAACTCGGCCAACGCGTTGGCGGTCGCGGCGGTTGTTGCCGTGTCCTGCGCGGCTGTTGTCGTGTCGGTTCCGGCTGCTGTCGTGTCGGTACCGGCTGCTGTCGTGTCCGTCGCCTGCGCCGGCGCTGCCGTCGTCGCCGTCGACGTCGAGTCGCTGCCGCATGCAGCAGCCGTCATCGCCAATAGGCGCCATGATTCCGATGGTCCGTTTCAAGTACATAGTGTCCTCCCCCTGGGCCGCAGATGGCCTGCTTGCTGTTGATGTCGTCTCGTCTCGACGACGCCATGTCTGTCCCACGGTCAACCGATGTCACCGATCGAGCCCGCGATTTCCCCGCTGTATTGGTTATCCGGCTTTCGCCGTTCGCGCAATACCGTCTCGACGCCTTTGATGATCCGATCGCCCGAGATCAGCATTCCCCCGATGATCACGAGCCCGAACACGATGAACTGGAGCGAGGTCGCCAGACCCGAGTGATCGCATCATCTGGTTCAACCCGGTGAGGAAGAACGCAGCGGCGAAGGTGGACAGCGGGCTGGCCAGGCCCCCTGCCAGCGATGCACCACCGATCACGACGGCGGCGATGGGGCCGAGGAGATACGGCGACCCGATGTTGACGCCGGGGTTGCGCAGCAGACCGGCCAGGGCGATCCCGGCGATCGCGTACAGGATCGCCGCCGCCACGTAGACCAGGATCTGGGTCAGCGTCACCCGTACCCCCATCACACTGAGACGACACCGGGTTGGCCCCCACGACCTGGAAGCGACGCCCCACCGACGTGTAACGAAGGCCGACGATGAATAACAGTGTGACGGCCACACCCACCCAGAAGATCGGGCTGACACCGAGGAATCGTGCTCGCCGCCCAGTCCGACAGGCCGCGCGGCACCGCACTCTGCACCGGGAACGTGCGAACGTAGCGGCTGACGATTCCGACCACGATCTGGCCTGTGGCGAGCGTGACGATCAAGGCGTTGAGCTTGAGTCCACCGATGAGAATCCCGTTGACCAGCCCGATCAGGGCGGCGGCCCCGACTGCCGTGAGGATGGCGATCCCGATGCGGCCGTCGGACTGCTGGCCGACACCGGCCATGATCATGGCCGACAGCGTCAGCGTGCCCGGCGTGCTGAGATCGATGCCCCCGGTCATGATCACCAACATCTGACCGAGTGCGGTGATCGCCAGAAGCGCGGCGAACGGGGCGATCGCCGACAAGGCGACGCTGCTGAGTGTCTCCGGCACCCAGATCGTTGCGACCACGACGAGCAGGACCAGCGCCAGGTAGACCGGCATGTAACGCGAAGCGACGACGAACCTCGTGAGGGCCGAGGAGGGCATCGTCCTGCGCGGTCATGTCGGAGTTGCTCCGGCGTCGGCGAGAAGGCCCGCTGCGGCCGCGACCTGACGCTGGGCCGCCACCGCCAGGGCCGTGCGCGCGCTTCACATCGGCGGTGAGCTCGCCGTGCTCGACCAGTGACGTGCCGCCGACGAAAACCCAGTCGATGTTCGACGTGTCCATGCCCCACACGACGGCACCGATCGGGTCGTTGACGGGGGCGATGTTGGGACGATCGGTTCGCAAGCACGATGACGTCCGCACGCTTGCCAGGTGCCAACGAGCCGGTGATGCCGGAGAGCCCGGCGGCCCTCGCCCCATCGACGGTGGCGTAGCGAAGCACGTCGCGGGTGTTGAGCAAGTTCGGAACACCGCCCTTGCCGGCAAGCTTGAGGTCGAACAATGTGGCGTGCTGCACGGAGATGACGGCCCGCATCTGGGCGAAGACGTCGCCGGGGGCGAGCCGCCCGTCGCCCACCCCGAGGCCCGGGCCGGATGCCGCGATCGATGAGCTGCTGCATCGGCGGCAGGCCGGCCCCGCCGGCCATGTCGCTCGCCGGTGTCAGGACCATTGCCGTCGACGACGAGGCGATGGCTTCGAAGTCGGCATCGCTGAGATGGGTGCAATGAGACAGCGTGACGTCGGGGCCGAGCAGGCCGCGCCGGCCAAGTTCGGCAACCTCGCCGCCGGACGCCGCCGGCGTTCCGGCATGGGCATGGATTCGCTGCCCGCGTCCTCGTGCCTCGGCCCATCGGGCCGCGATCGCGTCCAGTTCTGCTTCGACGACGTCGGGGGAAGCGAAGGCGAGCGTGGTGTCTGTCGACGGCGTCACGTCGGCTCGTGACCCGACGAAAACGGTTCGCGCCCCGAATCAGCGTGGGCAGACAACGCGGCCTCGAGGCGAGCGGCGTCATCGAAGACGTCGCACCAGTCGACGACGGTCGTGATGCCCGCCTCGAGGGCTTGGAGCAATCCGACCAACGTGGCGGCGTAGACGTCGTCGGGGGTGTAGTGGCCGGCCACGTCGGCGCCAGACGTTGTGCCGAGGTTGCGAATGAGCGATCTGCCACAGGTGGCGATGGGCGTCGACGAACCCAGGCATGACGATTGTGTTGCCGGCATCGACGACGTCGGCGTTCCGTGCTCGCAGCGACGGGCCCACCTCGCTGATGATCCCGTCTTCGATCAGGACGTCTGCCCCGACGGTGTTGCCGACGGTTCGATCAAGCGACAGGACCGTGCCGCCCTTGATGAGCACCTTGCCCTTCATCGGACTGTCCCGTCGTTCAATGCGGCTCCTGGTGTCAGTCGTCTGTCTCGGGGGTGTTGTGCCACGGCTCGCATCTGTCCCAGTCCGACTACGTGAAGTCTCGTACCACTGCTGGTGACACTATTCAATTTGGCCCGCCTGTCAGCCAGGCGGAGTGATCCGAGCCTCGCGAAGATGTGACGGCTCGAATGACAGGCTGCCCCGGAGGCCCCTGCTCGACCAGATCGAGCGTTCATTGAGAAACATTCGGGAAACTCTGTGCGTTGTGGGAAGTCACCCCCGCCGGCTCCGTGTTGGATGCTGTCATGAGATGGATCGTGCGCAACCCGAAGTTCAGCATCCCCGCCGGCGTCGTCGTGCTGTGCGGCCTCGCCTGGCTCGCCTTCGGCTTCTTCGGCGTCCACCTACTGTTGGTCGACGACAAGATTGCCGAGGCGCCACCTGTGTTCGCCGCCACGGAGACTGGAGCAACCACGACCAACGGCTCGGCGTCGACGACGGCGCCGAGCTCACCAGCAGCAACCGACCCGCCGGTGGCCGTCGCACCCGGAGCAGCGCCATCGACCAGTTCCCCAGCCACGACCGTGTCGGTAGTTCCGGTCGCTCCGGCCGCTCCTCAGCCCGTGATCGTGACCGAGTACGTCGGATCTTTCGTCGGGCGCGCCCATCCCACCTCCGGCAACGCCCTCGTGCTCGGGGACGGCACCGGCCAGCGGTTCGTGCGATTCGAAGAGTTCGAGACCGACAACGGACCCGACCTCAACGTCTATCTCGTCAACAGCTCAGCGAGCGGGATAGAGGACTTCGTCGACCTCGGCGACCTGAAGGGCAACATCGGCGACCAGAACTACCAGATCCCAGCCGACACCGACCTCGACGTGTACGACACCGTGCTGATCTGGTGCGTCCGCTTCTCGAGCCCGTTCGGCGAGGCGACCCTCTCGTCGACTTGACGCTCGAGCGACTGACGGCACGACGTCACGAGGTTGTGTAATTATTGTGAAACTTTCACAACCATTGAGGGAGCAGGAGATGGCCGACGTTCCGTCGCAGGCACGAGTGGTGATCGTTGGTGGAGGCATCGTCGGCTGCAGCATCGCCTACCACCTCGTGAAGCGCGGCGTATCCGACGTTGTCTTGTTGGAACGCCGCCAACTGACCTGCGGCACCACGTGGCACGCCGCCGGTCTCGTCGGTCAACTTCGGGCGACGCAGAACCTCACCCGATTGGCGCAGTACACCACGAACCTGTTCTCCACACTCGAAGCAGAGACCGGTCAGGCAACTGGCTTCCGCGCTCGTGGGTCGGTCAGCGTGGCCACCACCACGGAGCGGTTCGAAGAGTTGCGACGAAGCGCCTCGACGGCGCGCTGCTTCGGTCTCGAGGTCAACGTCGTCTCCCGCGACGAGATCGCCGCGATGTTCCCGCTCGGTCAGTTCGATGATGTCGTCGGTGGCGTGCACCTGCCGAACGACGGCATCACCAATCCGATCGACACGACGCAGGCGTTGGCCAAAGGCGCGAGGGCCGGTGGAGCTCGGATCATCGAGAACGTCGCCGTCACACGGATCGTCGTGGAGGATGGTCGGGCCGTCGGCGTCGAGTACACGGCCGACGGAGCCAGCGGTGTGCTGCGCGCCGATGCTGTCGTCAACGCCGCCGGTATGTGGGCCCGTGAACTCGGCGACCAGATCGGGGTGACGGTGCCGTTGCACGCCGCGGAGCACTTCTACATCGTCACGGAGGGGATCGACGGGATCTCGCCCGACATGCCGGTGCTGCGCGACCCCGACGGTTGCGGCTACTTCAAAGAAGAGGCCGGCAAGTTGATGGTCGGCTGGTTCGAACCGGTGGCCAAGCCATGGGGCATGAGCGGCATCCCCGAGGCGTTCTGCTTCGATTCGCTGCCGGCCGACTACGACCACATCGCCCCGCTCGTCGACGCCGCCGTTCATCGCATGCCGATCCTCGGTGAAACAGGAATCCGCCTGTTCTTCAACGGTCCCGAGTCGTTCACGCCCGACGATCGCTACCTGCTCGGCGAGACACCGGAGGTGACTGGGCTGTACCTGGCCTGCGGGTTCAACTCCATCGGCATCCAGTCCTCGGGCGGGGCCGGCAAAGTGCTCGCCGATTGGATCGTCGACGGACACCCACCGATGGACCTGTGGGACGTCGACGCCCGCCGGTCGATGCCGTTCCAACGAAACCGTCGCTACCTCCACGACCGCACGGTGGAATCGCTCGGCCTGCTGTACGCGATGCACTGGCCGTTCTTCCAACCGTCCACCGCACGCGGCGTGCGGCGCTCGATGGTCCACGATCGGCTTGCCGGACTCGGCGCCTGCTTCGGCGAGGTCGCCGGGTGGGAGCGGGCCAACTGGTTTGCGCCTGATGGCGTCGACCCGGTGTACGAGTACAGCTATGGGCGACAGAACTGGCACGACCATTCGGCCGCCGAACACCACGCCACCCGCAACGCCGTCGCCCTGTTCGACCAGTCATCGTTCGGCAAGTTCGTCGTCGAGGGCGCCGACGCGTGCCGCCTGCTCAACCATGTCTGCGCCAACAACGTCGACGTCGCCGCAGGTCGTGTCGTCTACACCCAGTGGCTCAACGATCGCGGCGGGATCGAAGCCGACGTGACCGTGACCCGCGAATCCGAGACGCGCTACCTCGTGGTCACCGCCGCAGCCACGCAGACCCGCGATCTCGCGTACCTCCGCCGGCACGTCGGGCCGGACGACCGCGCCGCCGTCGTCGATGTCACGTCGGGGTTCGCCACCTTCGGCGTGATGGGGCCGAACTCGCGTGCCCTCCTGCAGTCGCTGACACCGGACGACCTCGGCAACGACGCATTCCCGTTCGGCACTTCACGAGAGATCGACCTCGGGTACGCCCGAGTTCGAGCCAGCCGCATCACCTACGTCGGCGAGTTGGGTTGGGAGCTGTACGTCCCGACCGAGTTCGCGGCCGGCGTCTTCGACGCGATCGTCGGCGCCGGCGATGGCCATGGATTGCGGCTTGCCGGTTACCACGCGCTCAACTCGTTGCGGATGGAGAAGGCATACCGGCACTGGGGCCACGACATCTCACCGGACGAGAACCCGGTCGAGGCCGGCCTCGGTTTCGCCGTGGCTTGGGACAAGCCCGGCGGGTTCATCGGGCGCGCCGCTGCGGCCGCAGCCCGCGATCGCGGCGTGCACCAGCGCCTCACGCAGTTCCGGCTCTCGGCAACGGCACCGCTGCTCTACCACAACGAACCGATCTGGCGCGACGGCGTGTTGGTGGGGCGGATCACTTCAGGCATGTTCGGCCACACCGCCGACGCACCATTGGGTATGGGCTACGTCAGCGCCGGTGCCGAGTTGGCGACAGCTGAGTGGATCGGCGCGGGCATCTACGAAGTAGAAGTCGCCGGCGAACGCATCGCATCCGAAGCGTCGCTGAAACCGTGGTATGACCCGTCGAGCGAACGTGTGCGGGGCTGAACCATGGCACTGCGAGCGCTGCGCGACGCCGATCAGGCCCAAGCAGACGGACCCCTCTCGGACGACGCGTCTGATGACACGTCGGCCCCCATCGGTGGCCGCATTCGAGAGTTGCGCAAGGCGCATGGGCTGACGCTCCTCGAACTGGCCGGCACCGTCGGGATCTCGGTGAGCTACCTCAGCCAGATCGAGCGCGACGTTTCGCGGCTGCCGATCGGCGTGCTCAACCGGATTGCAGCGGCACTCGGTGTCCACATGAACTGGTTCTTCCACGGCGGCACCGCCGGCCCCCCGGATGAGCGCGACGTCGTTGTTCGCGCCGCCAACAGGCGCGTGCTCACCTTCGCCGGCCTGGGGATCACCGAGGAGCTGCTCTCCCCGAACTTGGCGGGCCCGCTCGAGCTGCTCATCTCGACCATCGATCCAGGTGCGGACAGCGAGCCCTACCGGCACGACGGCGACGAAGCCGGTCTTGTCGTCGCCGGAACCCTGGATCTGTGGGTCGGCGATCGGCACTACCGCCTCGAACCCGGCGACAGCTTCTCTTTTCCCAGCACCACGCCACACCGCTGCGCCAACCGAGGTGTCAAGCCGACCAAGGTGCTATGGGTGATCACCCCGCCGCACTACTAACCGCCCGAAAGCCCGCAAATGGACCGAGGTCAGGCGTTGGCCTCGCGACGTGGGAGCACCCAGTTTGGCCGGACGAAGTGGCAGGTGTAGCCCGCTGGATAGTGCAGCAGGTAGTCCTGATGCTCGGGCTCTGCTTCCCAGAACGGACCGACAGGCTCGACTTCGGTGACGACCTTGCCGGGCCACAATCCCGACGCCTCGACGTCGGCAATCGTGTCTTCGGCGACCGCACGCTGTGACTCATCGGTGTAATAGATCGCCGACCGATAGCTGGCGCCCATGTCGTTGCCCTGACGGTTCTTCGTCGTTGGATCGTGGATCTGGAAGAAGAACTCGAGCAGACCGCGGAAGGATTCGTGCTCGGGGTCGAAGATGATCTCGATCGCCTCTGCGTGCGAGCCGTGGTTGCGGTAGGTCGCGTTCGCAACGTCGCCACCGGTGTAGCCGACTCGTGTCGAGATCACGCCCGGGCGCTTGCGGATGAGATCTTGCATTCCCCAGAAGCATCCTCCGGCGAGGACGGCCCGTTCAGTCGCCTGACTCATAACTCATCTCCTCAACTCCATCTGAATCAACGAGACAACGATAGCTCCGGTGTCCCTAGTGTCGGACCAGTCCGCCCCACCAGAGCATGGAGGCAATCGTGCAGCAGTCAGATTTCGTCGTTGTCGGCGGCGGCGTCGCCGGTGCCAGTGTCGCCTTCGGCCTTGCGATCAGAGGTGCGGCCGTCACGCTGATCGACGATGCCAGGACCGGTCGAGCGACGGCGGCGGGCGCGGGGATCATCCAGCCCTGGGCGTCGGTCGTCACCGGTGCGTTCTACGAACTGCAGGCCGCAGGGGCAGCCCACTATCCCCTACTGCTTGCCCAGCTCTCTGATCTCGGCATCACGGATGTCGGATATCGGCGGACCGGCGCGTTGGTCGTCAACGAGAGCACGGAGGTGCTCGACACCGTCGAGGCACGCGTCCGCGAGCGAGCGACACGCGCCGTGCATGTCGGTGATATCTCGCGGGTCGACGCATGAACGAGCACGCGAGCTGTGGCCGCCGCTGGCAGCGGATCTCGCCGGGCTGCACATCGCTGGCGGAGCGCGGGTCGACGGCAGGTTGCTGTGCGCAGGGCTGGTCGAAGCCGTGCGACGACTCGGCGGAGAAGTCATCCACGCAACGGCGACGTTGAAGGTGTCGACGACGAGCGCGAGTGGTCATCTGCAACGGCACGAAGATCGCGGCAGGTGCGGTCGTGATCGCGGGCGGCGCGTGGACGACCGAACTCGCCGCATCGTTGGGCGTACCGCTCGGGCTCGAACCACAGCGCGGTCAGATCTCCCACCTCCACCTGGCCGGATACGACACCTCGAACTGGCCTTCGCTCAGCCCACAGTCGGATCACTACATGGTCGCGTTCGACGACGGTCGGATCGTCGTCGGTGCGACTCGCGAGACCGGATCCGGGTTCGATCCACGTGTCACCGCGCACGGTCAACGACACGTTCTCGACAACGCCCTCGCGCTGTCGCCCGGCCTGGGTTCGGCAACGCTGTTGGAGACGCGAGTCGGACTGCGCCCGATGCCGACGGATGGGGTCCCCATCGTTGGCACCATCGACGGGCATGCGTCAATTCATCTGGCGACCGGCTTCGGCCCAGTCGGATTGACGATCGCTCCATATGTGGGCGATCAACTCGGTCACCGCCTGGTCACCGGCGAATCGGTCAGCGCGTTGGACCCGTTCGCGCCGAGGTCGACGGTCCCCTGACTTGGGGCATGGAGTGCATCAGTCACGGCAGTGGAGTCGGTGATCCATGCGAAGAGCAGCTCGAGGACGGTGAGGGATGCCTCCTGGTTCGTGCGTGCCCCGGAGTCGCTGAGGTCTGGTGACATGATCTGTTGATGCCGACGACGATTGCGCATCAAGGGTCGCCGATGAGCGGCCGGGACCCTCATGAGTTGCATCGAGCAGCGACACCGCTCGAGCTGCTGTACGACCTGACGTTCGTCGTCGCTTTCAGCGCAGCGGCCAACGAAGCGGCCCACTGCTGTCGCCGAGGCTCATTGGCGGACCGCGTTGGTCGGGTTCGGCTTTGCAATGTTTGCGGTCACCTGGGCCTGGATCCAGAACACCTGGTTCGCCTCGGCGTACGACAACGACGACTGGATCTATCGCCTGCTGACGATGGTGCAGATGACCGGCGTGCTCGTACTCGCGCTCGGCCTGCCACCGATGTTCGAATCGATCGACGAAGGGGTGCATGTCGACAACGGCGTGATGGTGACGGGGTACGTCATCATGCGTATCGGGCTCATTGCTCTCTGGCTCCGCGTTGTCACGGCACGACGTGGACCACCGAACGTCTGCGCTCGTCTACGTCACCACGTTGACGATCGCCCAGATCGGTTGGATCGTCCTCCTCGCGGCCGACGCGTCGATCGGTGTCATGTTCGCCGTCGCCGGCGTGCTCGTGCTCGTCGAGCTCGCCGGGCCGTGGATCGCCGAGCGTCGATTCTCGGCGACACCGTGGCACCCGCACCACATTGCCGAACGGTATGGACTGCTGACGATCATCACGCTCGGCGAGGTGATTCTCGGCACGGTCGCCGCGCTGGGTGCGGTGTTACGCGCGAATGGTTGGACGATCGAGACTGCGCTCGTGGGGTTTGCCGGCGTCGCCCTCGCGTTCGGTATGTGGTGGATGTACTTCATCATCCCTAGCGGCGAGCTGCTGCACCACCACCGCAACCGTTCGTTCGGCTGGGGCTACGGGCACCTGCCCCTGTTCGCGTCGATCACCGCGACCGGCGTCGGGCTCCACGTCGCCGCCCTCCACATCGAGCATCAGACACACATCAGCGAACTCGCCGTCGTGATGACGACCGCAGTGCCGGTCGCGTTGTACGTGCTGTGCCTCTACGCGCTGTACACCCTGGTCAGCGGCGAGGCCGATCCCTTCCACCTCTGGCTCATTGCCGGCACGGCGGCGGTGATCATCGCCGCGATCGTCGTCGCCATCGCCAACGCTCCGATCGCTGCGGGGCTCCTGGTGCTGGCATTTGCACCGGCGGTGACGGTCGTCGGCTACGAGCTCGTCGGCCATCGACATCGCGCCGAAATGCTCGACCGGACGACTCGTTCGTGAGCCGACAACAGTGGCTGGTTGTCACACCCCGACCGTCGTGGAGACGGTCAGAGTGTGACAACCGGAACGAAATCAGGCGAGGTCGAAACGATCGAGGTTCATGACCTTGGTCCACGCAGCCACGAAGTCATCGACGAACTTCTTTCCGGCATCGCTGCTGGCGTAGACCTCGGAGAGGGCTCGCAGCTCGGAGCTCGACCCGAAGATGAGGTCGACACGAGTGCCGGTCCAACGCTTCGCGCCGCTTGCACGATCGCGACCGTCGAACAGGTCCTCGGCTTCCGACGTCGCCGTCCACTCCGTACCCATGTCGAGCAGGTTCACGAAGAAGTCGTTGGTCAACGTTTCCGGGCGGTCGGTGAACACACCGTTTTGTGAACCATCGGCATTGGCGTTGAGCACTCGTAGGCCACCCACAAGAGCGGTCATCTGGGGCGCGGACAAGGACAACATGAACGCCTTGTCGACCAGCAGGTGCTCGGCCGCGAGGTCGTGGCCCTTCTGGAGGTAGTTGCGGAACCCGTCAGCCGTCGGCTCGAGCACTGCGAAGGACTCGACGTCGGTCTGAGCCTGCGAGGCATCGGTACGGCCTGGTGTGAAGGGAACCTTTACGTCGTGACCCGCAGCCTTTGCAGCCTGCTCCACGGCTGCGGAGCCACCCAGCACGATCAGGTCGGCCAATGAGACCGACTTGCCGGAAGCGTTGAACTCCTGCTGAATTGCTTCGAGAGCCGACACAACCCGCGACACGCCGGAGGTGACGTTGACGTCCCACTCGGCCTGCGGCGAGAGCCGGATCCGCGCCCCATTCGCACCACCGCGCTTGTCGGTGTCACGGTAGGTCGACGCCGATGCCCACGCGGTCGAGACCAGTTGCGAGATCGAGAGGCCGGAGTCGAGGATCTTGCCCTTCAACGTGGCGATGTCGGCATCGTTGATGAGCTCGCCCGTGACCGCGGGAACGGGATCCTGCCAGATCAACTCCTCGTCGGGAACCCACGGCCCGAGATACCGAGCGACGGGGCCCATGTCACGGTGCAGCAACTTGTACCACGCCCGGGCGAACGCATCGGCCAACTGGTCGGGGTTCTCGAAGAATCGCTGCGAGATCTCCTTGTAGACCGGATCGGTGATCAAGGCGATGTCCGTTGTCGCCATCATCGGGGCGTGGCGCTTCGACGGATCGTGCGCATCCGGCACGGTGTCTTTGGCCTCGGCGTTCTTGGGTGTCCACTGCTGAGCACCCGCTGGGCTCCTCGTCAGCTCCCACTCGTACGCGAACAGGTTCTCGAAGAAGCCGTTGTCCCAACGGACCGGGTTGTTGGTCCATGCACCCTCCAACCCGCTGGAGATCGTGTCTCCACCCTTGCCGGATCCGAAGCTGCCCTTCCAACCGAGTCCCTGCTGTGCGAGGGGCGCACCCTCGGGCTCGGCACCGACATACGTGTCGGGGTTGGCCGCTCCGTGGGCCTTGCCGAAGGTGTGGCCACCGGCGATCAGCGCGACCGTCTCCTCGTCGTTCATCGCCATCCGCAGGAACGTCTCGCGGATGTCGCGGGCGGAGGCCATCGGATCCGGATTGCCGTTCGGGCCCTCCGGATTGACATAGATCAGACCCATTTGCACAGCACCGAGTGGGTTCGCCAGCTCGCGATCACCGCTGTAGCGCTGGTCCTCGAGCCACACTCGCTCGGGACCCCAGTAGACGTCCTCTTCAGCTGCCCAGATGTCGGCACGACCGCCACCGAAACCGAACGTCTTCAAGCCCATGGTCTCGATTGCGCGGTTACCGGTGAAGATCAGTAGGTCCGCCCAGGAGATCTTGCGGCCGTACTTCTGCTTGACGGGCCACAGCAGCCGGCGGGCCTTGTCGAGGCTCACATTGTCGGGCCAGCTGTTGAGCGGAGCGAAGCGCTGTGCGCCGGTACCACCGCCACCACGGCCATCAGCCACGCGGTACGTGCCGGCAGCGTGCCATGTCATGCGGACGAAGAATGGTCCGTAGTGCCCGTAGTCGGCCGGCCACCACTCCTGCGAGTCGGTCATCAACGCGTCGACGTCGCGCGCCAGCGCATCGAAGTCGATGCTGTTGAACTCCTTGGCGTAGTCGAAGTCCTCCCCCATCGGGTCGGCCTGCGGATGGTTCTGGCGCAGGACCCGCAGGTTCAAGCTGTTCGGCCACCAGTGATCGTTGGCCGTGATCCCAACAGCAAGCTGCTGGGAGTGCATCACCGGACAGGTCGCGGTTGACGGCTCGTCGCTGGTGGTCACCGTGCCGTGGTCTTCGTTGCTCATTTCTCGCTCCTCGATTGACGATGTTGATTGATGTTGTGGATGACTTCGTATGTGAATGACTGAGAACTCAGGCGCCTTCGGCTGCCTGTCGACAGGTGGGGCAGCGGCCCCAATAGATGACTTCGGCTTCGTCTATCTCGTAGCCCGAATCGTCGGCCGCAGTCAAGCACGGCATGACACCGACAGCGCAGTCGACGTCGACCATACGACCGCAGGAGCGACAGATCAGATGGTGATGGTTGTCGCCGACTCGATCCTCGTAGCGCGCCGCCGACCCGGCAGGCTGGATGCGCCGGAGCAGACCCATGTCGGCCAGCACGCCGACGGCGTCGTACACGGCGCGGCGCGAGACGGCACCGATGTCAGCCCGCACGACCTCGACCACATCCTCCGTCGTCAGGTGCGGTTGCGCCGAAACGGCACGCAAAACGGCCAAGCGCTGCGGTGTGACATTCAGGCCCTGCTGGCGAAGGAGCTCAGCAGGGTCGATCGACATATCAGCACACTATGCAAATCTAGATGTGGTGTAAAGTCCTGGCTGACGGCGGTGCTACCCTCGATCAGTCGAAGAGCATTCCCTCCAGCGCGCCCGAGGGTTTCGGGTCGGGCAGGCGCGCCATTCTGAATGCGTTGAGCAACCCGATGGCGGCGGCCAGGATCGGCACGAGGAGCGCCACTTGGAGCGAAATCGGGCGAGCGTCCGTGTTGATGCGGATGATCTCGTCCTGCACGTCGGCCGGTTGGCCTACCAGCAACTCCTCGAGTTGCGTGTTGCTCATCAACTCGGCATCTTCCTCGAGAGCGTCTGCGACCTGTTCCTGTTGAGCGGGTGCGAGCACTGTGCTGTCGTGGGCCATGTTGGTGAAGGTGAACGACAGCGTCGCGAGCATGATCGCACCGGCGAAAGCCAGGCCGAACGACAGGCCGAACGAACCGCCCGCCGAGTTCACGCCGGCCGCTTCGCTGACCCTCTCCTCCGAGATCGGCGAAAGTGTGTAGTTGTTGAGCTGTGAGACCAGGAACCCGAGTCCGCAGCCGGCAACGATCAGTGGGATCACGAGGTACCAACCGGACGTGGCCCTCGGAACGATCGGAATCAGCGCAACGAGTCCTGCCAGCAGCAGCCCGAATCCAAGCATGACCAGGCTGCTCGGGCGATGTTGCCCAGCCTTCTTGCCGACGATCAGCGCCACAGCGAACATGCTGAGCGATAGCGGTGCCAGCGACAGACCGGCCTGCATGGCGTTGTACTCGAGCACCATCTGCAGGTAGATCGGCAGGACGATCATCGTCCCGCCCAGTGCGATCTGCTGCAGCATCTGCTGACTGATCCCGATCCGGAACGGCTTCGAGCTGAACAGATCAGGCTCGAGCAGCGTGGGTTTGCCCTGACGCTTGCGACGTTTGAGCCAAAATGCGAGTCCGACCATCGCCAGAACGCCGACGAGGATCAGGGCGCCGACTGCTTCTCCCCCCTCCTCCCACACGAGGATCCCCAGCACGATGCCGCCCATGCCGAGCACGGAAAGGATCGCGCCGCCGATGTCGATGGTGCGCGGCCCGGTGTACGCGACATCGCGAACGAGCCCGATGCCCGACAGGACCACAGCGATGACAACGGCTTCCAGCAGGAACGCGATGCGCCACGACAGATATGTCGTGATGAAGCCACCGATCAGTGGCCCGACCGCAGCGGCGATTGCTGCCGCTGCGCCCACCAGGGCATAGACCCGCTGTTGGGCGGCGCCTTCGAAGTTGCCGTGGATGAGCGACTGCATCGATGGCAACAACAACGACGCGCCTAGGCCGCCGATGATCGCCCAACAGATCAGAATCGTCACCAGATTCTGGGCAAATGCCATCGACAGCGCCCCGACGGCGTAGCCGAGCAGGCCCAACACGTAAGCCTTCTTGCGCCCGAACAGATCACCAATCTTGCTACCGATGAGGATGAAGGCGGCCGACACGAGCGCCTCCAGGGCGATCGCCGACTGCACTCCGCTGGCCGTCGCATCGAGATCCCTGACGACCGAAGAGATCGAGACGTTCATCAAGGAAGTGTCGACAACGAGCACGAACATCGCCATCGCGAGCAGGATCGGGAGCCGCTTGCTGGCTTGACTGCTCTCAGCAAGCGGTGTGGAGGCGCTCGACGATTCACCCATGGTCATTCCCCTGTTCTATCGACGAATCGCGTCCCCGGCAGAGTCGTGCCGTGTGGATCACCCGACCGACGTCCGTCGCCGCGCTGCGCCACGGCTTCGAGCCGGCGTTGCACGCTAGCGCCTGCTATTGGTTCTCATCGTCGTCGCGGTACTCCGTGTAGGCCGGTTCGTCGCGATACTCCGTGTAGACCTGTTCACTCGGCTCCTCGTGCTGATACTGCGAGTACACGGTCTCAACGGCTCCCTGGTCACTATCGGTCGCCGGCGCACTCGGATCGAACACGCCGCTCTCCCATGCGTTGACCACATTGGGGTCCTCGCCGACATCCATCGGGCGCAACCCCTGCCATCGGGTCAACCATGCCCACACGTCTCCTTCGCCGGTGTTCATCAGGAGTTCGCCGAACACGGCACGCCGGCGAGGTGTGCCGAGTTGCTCGGCGACCCATTTGCACCGCGCCACGATGTCGCCCTCCAGTTGGCTCCAGGTGTTGTCGACGATCGCTCGTTGATACACGATCACGAGGTCGTCGCGCAGCCACCCGAGGTGCGGCCCGAGAGAACGGTCGGCGTCGGCGTCCCACAGCGGTTGCAGCAACTCGTCGACTCGCCGTTCGGCGTAGGCAGCCTGTTCGGGTGTCACCTGAACTGCATCTGACCAATTCGGGTCGTACTCGGAGCACACGATGGTTCCTCCCTCCCGCGGTCGTCACGCACCGCGACGTAACGAAATTAGCGCGATCACTCTGGTTCGCCGAGCAGAGGTTCGCTGAGCAGCCCTCGGCTCAATGGAATCGTCGGTGCAGATGTCGGCGGAGTGGGCACCGGCTCCACGTTGCCCCAGCGGTGGCGTTCCATACGACTCGCCAATGCATCGACTTCGGGGCTCGTTCGGTTTCGAGGTCCGTCGTGTTCGCGCTGCAGCAGACGCTGTGGTGAATCGCCGTCGACGAAACCCAAGTACGGAGCCCCGTAGTCGTAGCCGATCAACCGCTGCAATCGCTCGGGATACGCGCGTGCCACCTCGGGCGGATTGGTGAGGTACTGGTTCTCCTCCTGACGCAGCCAACCGAGCGAGTACTGGAAAGCAAGCCCCGTGCGAACCGATTGCGACAAGTTCGTGCCCCCACCGTGGATCGTGCCACCGAGATACACCAGCAACGAGCCGGCCGGCATCACCGCGGGCAGGATCTCGTCGGCCGTCGGATCGCGATCGTGGGCCCACCGATGACTGCCCGGGACGAGTTGCGTCGCGCCGTTGCCCGCGGTGAAGGCCGTCAGTGCCCACATCGTCGGCATCAACATCGGCGGGCACGGATGACGGAATGGATAGAGGTCTCCGTCGCGATGCAGCTCCTGCGACTTCGCCCCCGGCAAGAGGTGCATGATGCCTGAATAGTTGAGCTGATACCGGACGCAATGCGGTTGCAGCACCACGTCGGCGAGCGCCATCACCATCGGATGGACAGCCATCTCCCGCGCTGCGGCCGAGCGGCGCAGCAGGCCACCGAGCCGCTTGGTGCGTTCGCCGAGGAAGTCGGTGTGACCGGTCGGCGCCGCATCGATGTCGGCGCTCAGCTCGGCCAACGCCCGATCGGTGAGGTCAGGGGCAAGTCGTTCAATGATCACGTAGCCGTTCTCGAGCAAGGCTTCGGCAGCCACACTCGAAGGAACATCAACACTCACGATGGTCACGACTGAACAGTAGTGAATCGCGGCCGGAGTCAGCTGTGGGCCGAGTCCCACGCACGTCGGTACGACGTCGCCAGACTGTCGATGGTCTCGTGTGCGTTGAGGCCGCTCGGGTTGGGCAGCACCCACAACTCCGCATCGCCGAGCCGATCGTCCTGACGACCTTGGGCGGCCTTCGGTGTGGCGAACGCCTGCCGGTACGCGGTGACCCCGAGCACCGCGACGACTCGCGGCTCCCATCTGCGCACCTTTGCCTCTAGTGCGACAGCGCCGGCGCGCAGCTCGTCGAGGCTCAATTCCTCGGCTCGCGCGCTCGCTGTCGGGACGATGTTGGTAATGCCGATCCCCAGCCCGAGCACCAGTTCGCGATCTGCATCGCTCATCCCATCGCTGACGTCGATGACGTCGGGTGTGATGCCGGCGGTGTGCAATGCGGGCCAGAAGCGGTTCCCGCGACGGGCGAAGTGGGCATTGACGGCGGCGGTCCACAGCCCTGGGTTGATCCCGACGAACAGAACTCGCACGCGATCGTCGACAAGGTCATCCACCGCGGCCCCGTTGAACGCCTCGAGTTCTGCTCGCGTGAACTTCACGGGCGGCATTCAGGAGTTCAGGGCCATCGGAGAACCCTCGGTGGATGATCGGGCAACGCCGCAGCGAGCGCCTGGATGTCAGCGATGTCGCCTGTGAGGATTGGCTCCGCCAGTCGTATCGCAACCGCAACAAGATGCGCATCGACCACGTCGGTCGTCCGCGATCGGGCGAGAATGCTGCCCACGGCTGTACCGTCATCGAGGGGATGGACGACCACTGTGTCGAGGAATCTGGCGAGGCGTGACTGCCGAGCGCCATGTCGCCACACCTGTGCGACGACCGGATGCGTTGTGGAGAGCGACGTGCGATGGCGCATTGCAGCGGTCAGAAACTCCTGAGCGGCCTTGTCGCCTCGGTCGATCGAGATGAGGAACCCGGCGTCAAGAATCAAGTTTGTAGCGTTCGGTCATCGCCGCGACCGCCCCCTCGCTGACTGGTCCCGCCTCTCGTTCCCATTCGAGCATTAGATCTGCAAGCGCCGACCGTCGCTTTGTATCAGCGGCCAACAATCGAAGCCCAAGGCGAAGCGCGTTGGATCGCCCACCGTGAACCTCGGCAAGCTCATCGAGGGTCCGCTCCTCCTCGGGGCCCAGCCGAACCGTCGTTGTCGCCATCAACTGCGAGCGTAGCACAGGCGTGCTACACCAACGCCGCTGCATCGGCGATCATGACCGCCACGTCGTGGCTCCCGACGTCAGCTCGTGCAGCGACCACCAGTGAAACTCCTGATCGAAGACGACCACGTCCAGGAGCTCGATGCCGTGGCGCGCAAGACCTCGACGCAGGCGGAGAAACGCCTTGGCATCCTCGTCTGTCACCTGATAGCGGTCTCCGAGCCATGGATGACGGGGTTCGATGACGAGCCAATGGTTCGGGCACGGCGGGTCGACCGGCACCTCCCGGCAGTGCAGCATCTCGGCCGGACGCTGCGCAAACCGGTGCACGGAGTCGAGACTCGACCCTTTCGACGAGCATCTGAACCTGCCCTCATCGTCGAGGTGCCACACGTCCGGCCACGTGCGGCCAGTCGGGGAACGCTGTGGCGACTATCGACGCCACGGTCCTAGCGGCGCGGGAACCACCGCCCGAACCAGACACGAATCGCGACGATGGTTCCCGCTGAGGTCATCGCGACGTACGACACCATCTCCTCGATCGGTGCTCCGGCGACGTGGGCGAACATCACGCCGACGCGGTGGCGTAGGAGTCGTGGCGGCGCAGCCAGCCGTCGTGCTCGTTGCGTCCGAGCGGCGCACGATCGAGCCACTGATACATGCCCCACATCACGTCCATCCCACGCGCGTACGCCGAGTAGGTGTGATACACGACGCCGTCCTGCATCGCGAACGCGCTCATGCCCGGCAACTCCCCCGGGCCATGCTGGCGTAGCTCCTCGGACACCTCGCGGAAGTTGTATTCGAGCAATGGCCGATCGTCGGTCGACGAGACCTTGAAGTCGAAGTTGAAGTCGTTGGCGTTCGACGAGACCCAAGGGAACGTCCAACCCATGCGTGCGCGGTAGGCCAGCAGCTTCTCGAGCGGTGCTCGCGAGACAGCGACCCAGGCGACATCATGATTCTCGAGATGGACGCGGGGAAGGTCCAAGTGATCCGCGATCGACGAACAACTCGGGCAGCCCTCGTCCCAATCGGGACCGAACATGAAGTGGTACACGATCAATTGCGAGCGTCCGCCGAAGAGATCGGCCAGGCTCTTCGGACCGTCCTCGGTGTCGAACACGTACTGCTCGTCGACACGCACCCATGGCAGCTCCAGCCGCTGCTGGACGAGGGCATCGGACATCCGAGTCAGTTCCTTCTCACGCTCCAGCAGCGAGCGCCGGGCCTCGTCCCACTCATCGCGGGTTCCGATTGGATGATTCATGATTGTTCTCCTTCGTGTAGTGGGGATAGGGATGAGGTTTCGCAGAAGGCCTGCAACTTCGCCAGTGTCTGGCCCCAGCCGACGTTGACCGACTGGTTGTTGACCGTGCCCTCCACGGAGATTCGCTCGTGCTCGAGACGAACCGTGGTTCCGCCACCGTCGGCGTCGCTGAACGTCAATGTCAACTTCGTCTCCTCGGCCGCGGGGTCGAACTTGAACGTGAACACGATCCGTTCGTCGGGTACCAGCTCCTCGATGACCGACACGAAGTGGGTGTGCCCTCCATCGGGGCCGAGCATTTCGACGTGGTGCTCGCCGCCGATCCGTTCGTCGACGGTCGCGACAGTGACGGAGAAGTCGTCGGGCCCGAACCATCGAGCGAGCATGGCCGGGTCGAGCCAGGCACGGTAGAGCTTCGAGCGAGGGGCCGCGATCACGCGTTCCAGGTCGACTGCGAACTGCATCAGATGTGCTCCTCTTTCATCAACTTCTCCAATCGATCCAGTTTGTGTGTCCAGAAGTTCTCATAGAACGCCACCCAGTCGCGGACGTCGGCCAACGGCTCGGCGCGCAGCCGGCAGATGGTGGTGCGCCCGTCCGTGCGTCGGTCCACGAGGCCGGCATCCTCGAGCACGATCAGGTGCTTGGATACTGCGGCGAGAGAGATGTCGAACGGCTCGGCGAGCTCGCCCACCGTGCGTTCTCCATCCGCCAGCGCGTTCAGCATGGTGCGGCGCGGCGCGCTCGACAGCGCATGAAACACCGTATCCAGACTCTCAACCATGTGGTTGAGAGTACCGTCTCTTCTCGCGAATGTCAACCATTTAGTTGAGAGTCGAGGCTGAGCGGTGGTTGCCTGCCGGGCGCCGGCTCGAGTCCCGGGCCACCCAAACGCGGCGCGGCATGATGCCTGGGCGAGCCGAGTCGGATCACTATCCGAGCGGCTGGAACGCTGACGCTCCAACCAACCGCTCGAGCCGAAACAGCGGGGCGAAGGCGATGAGCGCCAACGGGTACGGGAACACCACGAACATCGTCACGGCGATCGCAAAATGCATGCACCAGGCCAGCGCCACCCACGGCACGCGCAGCCGCGACACGACGAGCACGAGTGGGGCACCGAGCTCGATCACCAGCGTCGCGACAGCGAGTGGTGTGAACAGCCAGCCGACCCTCATCATCGGCTCGGCCAGCGGCGACGGCGTGCCGCCGAGCACCCGCAACCGTGTGGCTGAGTACGCGACGTGGTTGCGGAGCGAGTGTCCGTCGAGCCACGCCGTCCCGCCGATCCGCAACTTCGCGACGCCGGCCAGCGCATACGTCACCACCGTGATGATGGCAGCGACTCGCAGCGGCCAGCCATAGCGCACACTCTCGCCCCGTGGCTCTCGTGGCTCACCTCGCCCACCGAGTCGCAACGCGTCGGCGGCGGGCGAGACGCCGATCACGAGCGCATGGAGCACGACCAAGTTGTCGAACCAGAGCAATTGACCACCCGAGCTGCGATATGTGGTGAGCAGCAGCAACGCGACCGCGAAGGCAGGCCCGACGAACCGAAAGGCCACGCCGGCGGCGAAGGCCACGGCGAGGAGGATCGATGCGAGCACCGCGCACCGGACCGTCCATTGCGGCAGCGGATCATCGAGCCACCACAGCACTCCGACGGGATCCCACGCGGCACGCGGCTCGTCCCCCATGTCGAGCAGTGTCGGGAGCCGAGCAGCGAGGTAGCCAGCAGAGAACACGCCGATCATGATCCGGAACACCGCCAGCCGGACCGCTGGCGCGGGCGTCATCAACCACCGCTCGATCACGAAGGTACCTGGCACTGTGCGAGCTGCTCGCGTTGCAGCACCGACTCCTCGCCCGCGCCCCGGCGACCACATCATGACGTTCGCGTACAACCACGACGGCCACGAGGTCGCTCGGCGCTCGCCCGGCGATCTCCGCGCACAGATCATCGGCACGACCCGCAGAGACCGCATCTGCGAGGCGCGAGGCCGCGATCAACGGGTCGTCGGTACGGGCGATCACGTCCATCGAGAGTCGCTGCATCGAGCCGTCAGCGTGCTGGCCATGCGCCGTTACAAAGGTCGCCTCGCGTCCTCGCGCCGAGGCGTAGACCGGGTACGTCGACAGCGGAAAGCTGTCGTGGTCGCGCAACGCGGGCGCGACCAGCAACGCCGTCCCAACGACGACGGCGACGAGCGGCCACCGCGACCCGACGACCTGATCCTGGGCGTTGACCACGACGTGCGACCTCCGATCCGGTGGCACTGACCGACCGTATCGCGTCCTGCGACCCGCCGGACCTGCGTGGGCGTGCTGTCAGCGCCGGAGAGCGCGCGCCCCTTGGACGAGCATGCCGGCGAACGCTGCCGTCCAAGCGGCGAGCGCGACCACGAACGTGATCTTCGGCGCCCATTCGAGTGAGTCGAGTTGGACCACAGCGCGCATTTTGAACGTGGCGACGCCGTACATGCCCAATGGGAAGACCAGCGCCCAGTAGGAGGGGTGATAGCGGAGCGGGACCTTGCGCACGATGTGGCGCCAGACGCCGATCGCAATCATCAGTGGGAACCAGAAGGTGGCCGTGGCCCACGCGAGGGTCACGAGCCCTTCGATGAGTGGTGCGAGCCGGTCCACGCGGGGCGAGACGGCGCGGGTCCCGAGCAGGTTGGACCCGGCGAGGACGGTGATCGCGACCGCGCCGGCCGCGATCCACGCCGGCGGGTCGGCTTCGGTGGGTTCGAGCGATTGGAACGTCCACCGCAAGAACACCATCGTCATCACGATCATGTAGAGCACCAGGCCGAGACAGAAGGCGGCAATGCAGGCGAAGGCGAGGAGATCGTCAGGATCGTGACCGAGGAGGAGCGCGCCGAGCACGGCGATCGATTCGGTGGAGACAGTCAGCAGGAACCAAGAGCCGTTGATGCCGGCACCGAGGGCCGGCTTGTCGTGGCGGAGCACGTCGGAGATCAAGGCGGTGTAGACGAGGACGAGATAGATCGGGAGCGAGCACCACCACAGGATCTCGGCGAGCGTCCACCAGCCGTGGATCAGTGCCGATGCGCTGCCCAGGACGTTGGTGCCGGCAACGATGGTGAGGAACGCGAACCCCTTCGCATGACTGGTGAGGTCGGCGACGAGCAGCTTCGTGAACAGACCGAGCCGGACGAGAAACAACACGACGAGCACCGCATAGGCGGCGGCGGTGACGACGTAGAGGCTCTCGGCGAGCCAGTCGATCGTTTGTTGTTTGGCGGCGATCGCGACGATTCCGGTAGCCATCACGAGCGCGAAATAGCCGGGGAAGAGCGTCGCCACCGGGTTGACGCGAGGTCGTGGATCGGCCGCGTTTGCCGTGACGGCATTCATGGCCGCAGATAGCGGAGGAATACCGCGGCGATCGCGAACAGGGCGACGGAGACACCCGCTGTCGCCCACGCGAGCGACTCGGTGTCGGTCTGGAATGCCTCGACAGCGACGGTGACCAGGAACACCTGGAAGGCAACGAGGACGATGACGTAGAGCACAACAGCCGACGACGTGTTGCGGCCGCGGGAGGAGATCTTCACGCCGGCCGCCCGATCGCCCAGATCATGCCGTCGTCGCGAACCTCGAGGTCGATGCGGCCGAGTGGCCGAGTTGGTGGGCCGGAGATGACCGAACCGGTGCCGACTTCGAAGTTGCCTTCGTGGCACGGGCAGTGCCAGCGGTGCTCCTCCGGCTCGTAGTAGACGACGCAGCCGAGGTGCGTGCACTTCTGGCTGAACGCGACGACTTCGTTCTCGCCGAGGCGGACGAGGATCGCCGGATCGTCGTCTCCCGGATAACGGAAGAGGAACGTGCCGCCGACGTCGACGGTAGCGAGTTCGGTGATCGGGCGCGGTTCGCCCGTGTTGATGCTGCGCAACTGCGTCCATGCGGCGATCCCGACGTTGGCCGCTGCCATGGTGCCGGCGCCGAGGACGAGATAGCGGGCGAACTCTCTGCGGGTGACTTCTTCCTCGGACAGCGCTTCGTAGGGGAAGTCGCGTTTCCAAGGCGGTGCGACGGGGGCCGATTCGGGTGTGTTGTTCATGATGTCGCCTGTCCTGATTCGAGGGCGAAGGGATCGTCGAGCCAGGTCGTCGGGGCACCGGCGACCACGTCGAGGGGACCGCCAAGTGCATCGTCGATAACGGTGTAGACCTTGGTGCGAACCTGTTGGCGGCCGAACATGAAGTCGCGGAACAGCGAACCACGTCGGGTGTCGTTGAACTCCTCGATCGTGCCGTACCACAGCGCCTCGCTCGGGCACACGGATGCGCACATCGGTGCGAGGCCCTCCGATGTGCGATCCGTGCACATGTCGCACTTCATCATCTGGTCGAAGTCGGCCACGTACTTGGGTACCCCGAACGGGCACGCCAACACGCAGTTGGAGCACCCGATGCAGCGAGGCTTGAGCGCCGACTGGACGATGCCTTCTTCGGTCTGCTTGATCGCATCAGCCGGGCACACCTGCGCGCAGGTCGGGTCTTCGCAGTGCATGCACACCATCGGCGCGGTCTGCGTGCTGGCGGAGCGGTCGACGCGTTCGAGGTGGATCAGCGACTGGCCGCGATGCGTGCCGCATTCGGCGCACGCCTGCACACAGGCTTCGCAGCCGATGCACCGGCTCTGGTCGATCACGAACACCGGGTGATCGTCGATTCCGAAGCGCCCGGAGCTCATTGCTGCTCCACGTGTAGTTCGAGATCGCGGGCATCGGTGGTGACGGTGTGTCCGCCGGCGCGTTCCACGCGGACTGCGGCAACCTTGAACTCGGGCATCTTCGAGAGCGGATCGACCGCACGGTTGGTGAGTTGGTTCGCTGCCTTGTCGCCCGGCCAGTGGTACGGGATGAACACGGTGTCGGGTCGAATCGTGTTGACGACGTGGGCCGGCAGCGTGATCGTGCCGCGCCGTGAGGTGACAGTGACCAGATCGCCATCGGCGACGCCGAGTGGTTCGGCGAGCCTCGGGTGGATCTCGCACAGCGGTTCCGGGTACTGGTCGACGAGTGCGGCGATGCGCCGGGTCTGGGTGCCCGACAGGTACTGCGACACGACCCGGCCGGTGGTCAACAACACCGGGTAATCCGCGTCGACGACCTCGGCCGACAGTTTGTACGGCACCGCGTGGAAGCGGGCTTTGCCATCGGGATGGAAGAACTTCCCACCCTGTACAGCCGTGGGGTGCCCGGGTGCCCGGCCTCGGGGACCGGCCAGAACAGACCCATCTCGTCCTCGATTCGTTGCCATGTGGCACCGGTGTAGTCGGCGGTGCCTCCGCTGCTGGCCCGGCACAGTTCCTCGAAGATTTCCTCGGTGTTCGTGTACGGGAAGTACTCGCTCTTGCCCAGGCGTTCGGCGATGTCGAGCAGGATCTCCCAGTCACGGCGCGCTTCGCCGGGCGGGGTGACGGCGGCGTTGATCTTGATGATCCGCCCCTCTCCGCTGGTGGAGGTGCCCTCGTCCTCCTCGTGCAGCGAACCGGGCAGCACGATGTCGGCGTGGTGAGCCGGATTCGGAGAGGAAGAAGTCGATGACGCCGTAGAACTCGAGCTTGTCGAGTGCCTCGCGGGTGAAGTTCGCGTCGGGTGCCGAGACGGCTGGATTGAAGCAGATCGACAACAGCCCTTTGATCGTCCCGTCGTGGATTGCCTCGATCAACTCTTGCGCCGGGAGGCCCTTGCCAGGGATGTCGGACTCGTCGCAGTTCCAGACTCTGGCGACGTCGGCGCGGTGCTCGGGATTGGTGATGTCGCGATTGCCGGGCAGTTGGTCGCACTTGTGGCCGTGCTCGCGTCCGCCTTGGCCGTTGCCCTGTCCGGTGATGGTCGAGACGCCGCAGCCAGGCTTGCCGAACTTGCCGGTGGCGAGCCCGAGGTTGATCGCCGAGAGCACGTTGTCGACGCCCTTGGTGTGCTGCTCGATCCCGCGGGCGTGCAGCATCATCCCGGTGGCCGATGTGCCCCACATCTCTGCGGCTTGCTCGATCCGAGCAGCCGGCACGCCGGTGATGCCCGCCGCCCAGGCCGGCGTCATTTCGGCGACGGCGGCGGCCGCTTCGTCGAAGTGCAGGGTGTGGGCGTCGATGAAGTCGTGGTCGAGCCAGTCGCGATCGATCAAGCACGTGCAGCACCGCACCGAACAGCGCCGAGTCCGTTCCCGGCCGTACCGGCAGGAACAGATCGGCGGTGCGGGCCAGCGGAACGACGCGTGGATCCTGGACGATGAGCTTGGCGCCACGGTCGCGGGCCCGCCAGATGTAGCTCGTCGTGATCGGGAACGTCTCGGCGACGTTCGAGCCGGCAACCCACACCACGTCGGCGAGCGGGATGTCGCTCCACGGGTTGGTGCACGATCGACGCCGAGCGCCTTCTTGTTGCCGGTGCCGGCCGACACCATGCAGATAGCGGCCGTTGTAGTCCAGGTTGGCGGTGTGCAACGCGAGGCGGGCGAACTTGCCGACGAGGTAGCTCTTCTCGTTCGTCAGCGACACACCCGACAACATCGCGAACGCGTCGTCGCCGTACGCGGCCTGTATTCGTCGGATCTCGGACACGACACGGTCCAGCGCCTGATCCCAGGTGATGCTGCCGGAACCCGCCGGGCGCGGTTTCGTCGCGTTCCATCGGGTGCAGCAGCCGGTCGGGGTGCCCGCCCTGCAGGTAGCGCTTCACCCCTTTGGGGCAGAGCTTTCCTTCGTTGAACGGGAAGTCGTACCACGGTTCGAAGCCGACCACCGTCGTTGTCGTGCACCTTGAGTTTGATTCCGCATTGCTGACCGCAGAAGCAGCAATGCGTGTTGACGACCTTGTCGATCTCGAGGCCGGCATTCCATCCGCCGGGCGGGGCTTCGTTGAGGTGAGGTCCGTAGCGGGCGATGAGCTCTTCGTCGGTGATCGGTGGCCGTGCCATCAGCCGAACCCTCCTACCCGCGCCGACTGGGCGAGGGTGACCTGTGCGCGCCGACAACGCGGACACGTCTCCTGGTAGTTGCCGCCGCCATCGATCGAGTAGTCGAACCCGACCTGAGGGAGCACTTCTTTGAGATCTGCAATCTGCTGGGCGCTGGCGAACGGTTCACCGCAGCGACGACAGACGGCCGGCTCGCCCTCGTCGTTGGCGCGCTTGTAGTACGCGACTCCGAGGTTGCCCGGACGTTGGAAGATGTGGAACAGCTTGCCGAACGGGAGGTACATCAATCCGAGGATCACGGTCAGTGCATGGATCGTGTTGAGCGCCGAGTAGAAGCGGCCCTCGAGCCACATGCTCGACACCGTCAAGAACAGACCGGAGACCGAGACGGCGAACAGCCCTGCGAGAGCGAGGAAATCGCCGGAGCGTTCCGTCGCCAACGCGCCCGGATCGCGCAACCGGCGGCGAAGGAAGATGAACACCCCGCCGAGCACCAGCACTGCGGCGATGTCGAGGGCATGGAAGATGAGCCATCCCAGGATGCTCTCCGCATCGAACTCGAGGGTGCCGACACGCGAGAAGTACACCTGGTAGCGGTCGGCCCGCTGTCCGACGCTCTCGAAGTGCAACAGGCCGAGCGTGAGCGGGATGGTGACGAGACCGGCGAGGATGCATCCCCAGAACACGAGTTGGTGCGCCAGCCACCGCGAACGAGACCGGCGACGGATGAACCCCTGGGTCAGCAGGTGGGTCGCGACGAGCGATGGCAGCGCGGCGACGTTGCGAGCCTTGCGTTGCCGGAACGCATCCCAACCACGACGATTGAGCATCGCGGTCGGCGGCCGCTGCAGCCAGACGGTGTATCGATAGACGACACCGAACACTGCGAACACGACACCGAACAGGTAACCGACGAGCGCGGCGTCGAACCACACCAGCCGATCGCTACCGATGAACGTCATCGCGATCACGACCGCCACGCCGACCACACCCCACGCCAGTCCGCGTCGATCGAGGTGATTCGGAGACCGGCTCACGTCGACACCATAGATCCGACCGCGGCAGCCATTCCTCGGGACGTTTCAGGCCTTGTCACCGCACTGTTACAGCTCGTTCGGCTTCCAATTGCACCACCATGGGGAACAGGACGTTGTTCTCCTTGTGGATGTGCAGGTGCGTGTCGGCCTCCAGCTCCGCCATCGCCGCGAAGCACGCCGCGTAGGTGGCGCAACCATCCGCAGGCGGCGTGTACGAGTCGGTCAGACGGCGTAGCCGGGCGAGCAGGGCACCCACGGCGTCGTGTTCGCTCAGCATCACTGCAGATCGGGTTCTGCAGCGACCCGCAGTGAAACGACGGCGGTTGCCTGACGAGGTTGCCAGTTCGCGGATCATCGGGAACAGGACGCGTTCCTCTTTCAGCATGTGCGGCTCGAGATCGGCTCGCGCCTCCGCGAAGCATGCGGCGATCGCCGCGAGCTCCGGGTGGCGCCCGCCGTGCACGGTCACGATCTTGTCGACCAGCGCGGTCACCCTGGGCAACTCCTCCCACAGGTAGCGGTGATGAACGGCCTCGATGTGATCCACGAGGACATCTGCCGTCATCGTCACCCATTCGGCGGAGCTCGGCATCGCTGTCTCCTCCGAGAGCTCGATCACGGTCGCCTCCGGGTCCAGGCCGATCAGCGCACATGCCTCCCCGAGCGTGCGGCCACCGCCGCAGCAGTAGTCCAAACCGCGACGCTCGAACTCTCGCGCCAGCTGCGGATTCGCATCCACCGCTTCCGCCAACGTCGTCGACACATCGATCTTCACCATCTGCTTCTCCTTCTCGACTCACACGATTTGAAACGGCTCACCACATCACGCCCACCGCGGTCACGGCGACCAGGACAAGCCCCATAGCCATCTGTCGCAGACCGACCTGCTTCGCCGGCATCGGAGCACGACGAACCCATATCGATTGCAGACACGCCAACACCACGATCCCCGCGAGACCGGGCAACAGCCGGCGATCGGCGACCACCGCGACCGTTGCGACCACAACGCTCGCAGCCTGCGCCAGGTCGCTCGACCACACCGCACCGTCACCGCCGCGCAGTCGCATGATCTGCACGCGAACGAACGGGATCGCACCGACGGCGCGAGCCGCCAACACGAGCCAGACACCAGCGGCAAGCCCGTTGGCGCGACCCGCCGCAAGCACGATCGACGCAGCGACCGCCGCGATGCCGACTGCACCACACAGTTCCGGTACCAATCGACGGCCACGGCTACGGACGTCGAAGGACAACTCGATCGCGACCAACGGAGCGGCAACAGCCACCGGCACCAGCCACGACCACCCCGCCAGCGCGACCGCCAGGGCGACGGTCGACAGCAGAACGGCCAACTCCCCTATTGCGATACGAAGCGCCAGCCGAGATCGGTCGAGCCAACGCCCGCGTCTCACGTCGATCACCACGAGCTTCAGTGGCGTGCGCATGACGAAGGCTGTGAAGGCCGCAACACTGATTGCGAGACCGGCACCCGACCATCCGACGAGCAGACCCAGCAACACGGGCTCCAAGGTCAACCCCCAGCCACCGTGTTCGCTCGGGATCGCCACCGTTCGCCAGGCGGGGCGGATGCCCACATCACTGTCCGCCTGTGCGCGTCGACATCACACGACCACCGATTCGACACTCGACATCGGCGTCGACTGCAACACCCCGACCAGTTCGGTTCGCGCCTGGCCCCACGCCACGTGGAGCGCACATGGATCGGCTGCCTGGCACGGTCGATCAGCAACGACGCAGCGTCCGACGTCGGTCGCCCCATCTACAGCCTCGATCACCTGCAACACATTCACCTCGCCCAGCGGAACCCTGCAGCGGTACCCGCCGGTCGGACCGGGATCGGATTGCACCCAACCTGCGCGGACCAACGGACCGAGCACTTGAGGTACGAACGAGACCGTGGTCCCCAACCCCTCGGCCAGGACCGCGCCTTCACGTGCGCCGTCGACTGCCCCAACATCGCCAATGCCCGGATAGCCAGCTCGGCCCGACGGGTGATCTCCAGTCGCACACTGTGAGACTCATGGATTCGACAGGCCACTGCCAGGGCCCTACGACCCTTTCGGGCCCGCCGGCTCGACGAGGCCCGAACTGTCGCTAGCCGACGGGTGTGAGCGTGGGATCGGGTCGAGGCATCGTGTGGCTGTTCGAGGCGGCTGCGACGGCGTAGTCGACGGTCGTGTCCGGCTTGGTCGAGCGATGACGGCCCATCATCAATGCCAAGGGGATGCCGAGTGCCGAGATGATGGCCATCACCGAGCGCGACTCGCGAGAACCCGGCCGCGAGTGCGTCGCCTGGCGCCTTGCCGGCATCGAGCCGGTCGGCGGTCACCGATCCGTACACCGCAGCGGCCACCGAGGTCATCACCGCCGCACCCACGTAGCGGGCCATGTTCGAGATGCCCGACGCAGCGCCGACCTGCTCGACGGGCACGGCACTGGTGGAGACCGACGAGCATGGTCCGTTCGACATCGACATGCCGACCGCCACCGCCAGGAACGGGATCACGAACACTCCGTACTCCCACGACGACTTGATGGCCATCAGCGCGACGAACCCTCCGGCCGTGATCGCGAATCCGAGCGCGACGATCTGGCGCGTCCCGAACTTCGCCGCCCACCTCGGCACGAACGGTGCCGACACGACGAGCCCGATCGTCGCCGGCAGTGTGGCCAGTCCGGCCTCGAGCGGGCTCATGCCGAGTGCCGTCGGGATTCTGGAAGTACAGGCTGACCACGAACATCAAACCGTTGATGGTCCCGGCGCCGATCAGGATGCCGAGCGTTGCGCCGATCAACAGCTTGTTGCGCATGAGCTGCAGATCGACCAGTGGTGCCGGCGATCGGCGCTCGACCACGACGAAGCCGATCACCGAGAGGATCGAGACCAGCAGGCACAGGAGGATTCCCGCCGAGGTCCATCCCCACTCGGATCCCTTCGTCACCGCCAAGATCAACGGAGCAAGGATCGTGGCCACCAGCACCGTGCCGTACCAGTCGATCGAACGCGGGCGGTTCGGATCGCGGGATTCCTCGATCGATCTCAGCGTCACGGGAATGCAGGCATGCTGCGATCGCAGCGTCGATCCAGAACAACCCCTGCCAGCCCGTCGAGTCGACGAGCAGCCCTCCGACAAGTGGGCCGGCCGCGGCTCCGACGGCCGACGCCGCGCCCCAGAGCGACACAGCCCGCAGTCGTTCGGATCCGGAAGACGCCACGGTCAGCAGGCTCAGCCCCGAGGCGAGGATGGTGCAGCCGGCCGCGCCCTGGATGCAGCGACCACCGATCACGCCCACCTGCGTGTCCGACAAGGCGATGAGGGCGCACGAGCCGATGAACAGCAGCAGGCCGCCGAGGAACACCTTGCGACGACCGAAGACGTCGCCCAACGCGCCCGACGTGACGATGAACGCTGCGCCCACCAACGAGTAGCCGGTGACCGCCCATTGCAGGGTGCTGACCGAGGCGTTGACGTCTTCGGCGATCGCCGGGAGCAGGATCGTCACGGCGGATGTGTTGGCGTTGACGACCAGCGTCGACACACATGTGGCGACGAGCACGCCCGTGCCCGCCGGGCGTCCGACTTCAGTCGAGTCCAATGCGTTCGTCATCGACACGTTCCCTTCTGAACGTCTGGCACGCGGCTACCTGTTGGCGTGGTCGCGCAGCACCGTTGCGATCACTGCTGTCAGCTTGCGCGCTGTGGGAAGGTGGAGGAACTCGTTGGGACCGTGAGCATTCGCGCCGGGCCCGAGCACCCCGGTGACCACGAACTGGGCTTCGGGGAACCGGTGGCCGAGCATTCCCATGAAGCTGATGGAGCCGCCTTCGCCCATCGCCCGAGCCTTCTTGCCGAACGCGGCGAGCGAGGCGTTGTTGAGCGACGTCTCCAGCCATGGCGCGAACGTCGGGCGCATTCCATCCGGTCGACGTCTTGTCGGTGCGGTACGTGACGGTCGCGCCGTACGGCGGGTCGCTGGTGAGGGCTTCGACGAGGCCCTCGTTCGCCTTGACTGGTTCGACAGTGGGTGGGAGGCGCAGCGAGAGGTACAGCGAGGTGCATCGCCCGCAGCACGTTGCCGGCCCGGCTGCACGGGTGGAATTCCGTCGGCTCCGGTGATCTCGAGCTGCGACCGCCATGTGCGGTTGAGCAGTTGCTCGGTCGGATCGTCGGTCACCGGTTTGGTGCCGGGGAGCATCGGGAACTTGGCGGCAACGTCTCCCGACATCTCGGCCGCCGTATCGACCGCCTGCTGGGCGCGGTCCGGCGGGATCTCGGTCAGGACCGAACCGAGAATGATCTCTCCGGTGTCCTCGTCCTCGATGCGCGACAGGATCTGGCGAGCGATGCGGAACGTCGACGGGATCACGCCGCTGGCGTCGCCGGAGTGCACGCCCTCGGTGGAGATGCTGACGTCGAGCTGGCCGGCGAGCAGACCCCGCAGCGAGGTCGTGACCCACAGCCGGTCGTAGTCGAGGCACCCGGAGTCGAGGCACACGATCAGGCTCGGCGTGCCGATCCGGTCGGCGAGCGCCTCGACGTGAGCCGGAAGGTCGCAACTGCCGCTCTCCTCGCTTGCTTCGATCAGCACGACGCAGCGGCGTGTGCGGGAACCCCATCTGCCGCGCAGCTTGGATGGCGGTGAGCGATGCGAACGTCGCATAGCCGTCGTCTGCGCCGCCTCGTCCGTACAATCGATCGCCTTCGATCACCGGCGTCCACGGCCCGAGGCCCTCGCGCCAGCCGAACAGTTCCGGCTGCTTGTCGAGGTGGCCGTACAGGAACACGGTGTCGTCGTTCGAGCCGCCGTTGGCGGCGGGGATCTCCGCGAAGAGAACCGGCGCACGTCCTTCGATCCTGTGGATCTCGAACGTCATGCCTTCGATCGGCCGGTTCTCCGACCACTCGGCGAGCAACATCACGGCCCGCTCCATGTGGCCGAGCTCTTCCCAGTTGGCCTCGAACACGCGCGACACGTTGGGGATCGTGATGTACTCCTCGAGAGTCGGCATGATGTCCTTCTCCCAGGTGTCGTTGACGAATTCGAGGAGATCTTGATCGTTCATCGCTCGTCCTTTCGTTCTGTAGATGTAGGGGGCTCAGTAGAAGATCGTGGCGAACGACCGCACCGGCGGCCGCCGTCGAGATGCCGAGCAGGATCACGGGCACGATGAACGAGTGATCCAGCGAGCTTTGTACCGAGCTTGGTCGTACCGGTCTGGTCGAAGTTCGCGGCGGCGATCTGCGAACCGTTGGTCGGCAGGGTGAACACACCGGCGAATGCGCCGGCCCACATGCCGCTGATCAGTGCAGGCGACAATCCTGCCGCCAAGCCGATCGGCACGATCGTCCGGGTAGCCGTTGATTGACTTGTCGTCAATGCGGCGACGAGGAACACACCGATGAAGAACACCGACTTGTAGTCGTTCACCCATCCGCCGACGGTGTTGACGATCTCGGTCTCCCATCTGCCGATGAAGGTGTCGGTCAGCCAGGCAAGACCGAACAGTGCGACGGCGGACACGATGCCGGCCTTGAACACCGACGACTCGGGGATTTCCTTCGCCGATGGCTTGGCGACGAGCATGATCAATGCGGCGACCGTGAACATCACCATCTGGATGATGGGTGTGACACCGATCGGCTCGGTCGTCCCGTCCGCGGCGGCGATGTGCGGTCGGAGGTCGGGGAACAAGCCGAAGATGACGATCGTGACCACGCCGGCCAGGAAGATGTAGGCCGCGTTCCGTCCCGGGGTTGTGTAGGTCAGCGAGTCGGCGGCCGTCCCTTCTTCGACCCCGGCGAGCCTGCCGTCGGCGAGCCGGGCTTGGTACTCGGGATCATCCTCGAGGTCCTTGCCCTTGCGCATCATGATGAGCCCGCTGAGGATGATTCCGATCACTGCCGCCGGAATGGTCACCGAGAGCACCTTGACCATGTCGAAGTTGTACGGCGCGACGTCGGTGAGGGTGATCATGGCCGCCATCGCCGCCGAGACGGGGCTGCAGGCGAGGGCGATACCGGAGACGACGACGGTCATCGACAGCGGACGCTCCGGTCGGATCTTGGCTTGGTACGAGACGTCGTAGATCACCGGCAGCAGCGGGTACACGATGTTGCCGGTACCGGCGCCCAAGCAGAACAGGAACGACATGAACGGGGCGATGATCGTGACTTGCTTGGGGTGTTTGACGATCGCCCTGCGCAGCCATCACAACCATCCAGTCGATGCCGCCGGCAACCTGCATCGTGGCCGCCGCCAGGATCACCGACAGGATGATCAGGATCGCGTCGATCGGCGGCGAGCCAGGCTCGAGCCCGAACACGAACACCAGGACCGTGACGCCGACACCACCCCAGATGCCGAGGGCGACGCCGCTCGACTTCGTGCCCATGACGATCGCCCCGATGACGACCAGAGCTTCTACTGCGAACAACAAACCGTCCATCGTGCGCTCCTTCCTGACCTAGGTGTTTGATGTTTCTGTTGCTTCAGATATGCATGACGGCGCGATGGCCCTCGTGGCCTGGACGGCCGCGTCCTCTGCCAATTCCAGATCGTCCGCGACCAGCGGTCCCCACGTCGAGAAGTCGGCGTCGTCCTGCACCGATTCGAGCGTGAACAGCACGTCGTTGACCGCAGTCTCGAGCGTGTCGAGTTGGGTGCCGTAGCGCCCGTCGGCGGCCTGCTCGAGACGCCTGACGCCGGCAAGGTAGTCCTCGGCGAGCTCGGTCGCCTCGCCGGCGGTCGTGATGGTCAGATCGGCGGCATCGATCGCAGCGACCTCCGCTCGGATGTCCAGGTACTCCCCGAACGCGGTACACAGAGATGCGTCCTTCGGCTCACCACACGCCAGCGGGACGAAGGCCACCAAGGCGACCAATACGGCCGAAGTCCGACGCCGACGCGCCCGACAGCGACGATCGAACGTGGTCGCAATCATGCTGCCCTCCTCAGGTCCGTATGTGTGAGGTGGATGGGCCATCAGCCGGTCAATCCGTCTCAGAGCGTCTCAACAGGTGGGGTGGGTCCGCCCCACCCCTGGCTGGGTAGAAGAAAGACGTCATCTTTACTGGGCAAGTGAGTCCCCCCATGCTCGGACGAGATCGTGTGCGTAGCGCAGACGTCCCGCCAACCACCCGATGCGGTCGTCCGGGGGAAGCGTCCAATCCGTGCCCGGCTGCATGAGCGCACCGGCGGAGTCGGGGCCCAACAGGAACTCACGCAGGAATTCGTTCTGCCAGGCCCCGAGACGGAGCCGGCGCGGGCGCCCTCCCGTGGGCCGGACGACCGCTAGTGGTTCGATTGCGCGCAGCATCGGACCGGCCTTCGTGGTCTCGTATCCACCGATGTACGGGCGGTTGTATGCGACATCGTCGACCCCCCACGCATCGAACGCCATGCGGTACGCGTTGCCGATTGCGCGGAGATGGGTGGGATCCATCGTCGGCACGCCATCCTCGGCTCGGAGCGTCCCCTCGTCGCTGGCGATGACATCGCCGTTGCTGTCGCCACGGTTCGACATCGCGACGACTGCGGGCAGCCGATCGACAACCTCACGTTCGAGGCAGATCGCGCCATCGGGCCGAGCCGTATGGTTCATCGTGTCGTGAATCGACAACACGTCGAGCGTCGTCGCCGAGTTCCAATCGGACACCGAACAGGTCGCCGGATCGATCGTCGCCAGGCGGCGCAGCTTGGCGTCGATGACGCGTTCGATCAGATCGTCGCGCACGCGCTCGTACTGGTCGATGCCCAAGGCGCCTGCGGTCGCCAGCGCACCGCTCAGCTCATTCCACTCGGAATCGGTCTGCGGCTTCATGTAGACCGGCAAGTAGCCGAACGTCACCGGACGCACAGCGTCCACGCCCGCCAGCGATGGCCGACTCTCGGCCCCGGCCGACTCGAGCCGGTCGAAGGCCTCGCGCAGCCCGGCGACGACATCGACCGGATTCGGCCGGTTGGCGTCGCGGACAGCTCGGGGATGCGGGTCCTCGATGTACAGCACGTGCGGATCGATCTGCGCCCAACGACGTGCCATCGGACTGGTCGATACGTCCGTGAAGTCGTATTGCAGCCGCTTCGTGAATCGAACGTCGACGAACGGTTGCAGCTCCTCCGGAAAGGCAGCCGACGCGTGGGGACCTGTCACGATGAGGTCGACGTCGGCGAGTGCCTCGTCGATGTCGCGCTCCCCGCGCCCGACGAAGTACGCCATGTCGTCGATCCCGAAGCGAGTGCCCTTCGGAATCCAGTCGATGTGTGCAATGTCCATGATCAAGTCCTTTCCTGAGCTGTACTCGAATGATTCGTTCCCGACACCTGATTGATCAGTCGATGCTCTGCCACGTTGACCTCACCTTCGACACATCGCGAACGATCCCCGATCCGACCAAGACACCGAGCGAGATCGCGAACATCGCCAACCCGGTCGAGACCAACGACTCGACGCCACTCCCCTTCTCGGTTGCCGCCTCGGTGACGCCGATGAAGCCCAATGCACCTGGTACCAGGAGCCATAGAGCCGGCAGCATCGTGACGGCCGACGATGGTCCGTGAGGCAGTAGTTCGATCGCCCGGGTGAGGGGGATGATGATCAGTGCGCCGACGAATCCCGAGAGCTCGGGCGACAGCAACTCGCTGCCGACGCGCTGCGCTGCGTGGACCAGGAACAACACCACGATGAACCATGGGAGCGAACCCTTGGGCGCTCCCGAGAAGAGCGTGTATCCGATCGCGGTCAGCACGACGCCGACCAGCGGTGCCCACCAGCCCAGTTGTCGGGAGGACGCCATTGGCGACGATGTCACCGACGACGGCGATACCTGCGACGAGACCGAACGCCAGCACCATCAGGCGCGACAACCCGTACACGAGCCGGCTCGCACCCGCGATCACTTGGCCGTGGGTCAGTTCGATCGCGGCGATCGTCAGCACCAGCCCGGGAAGGAAGCTCACCAGCGGCGGCGTGATGACTCGCACAGGATCGTCGCGAACAGCCCACTGGAGCAGCGTGCCGGTCAAGACGGTGACCGTGAATGCGGCGACGATCGGTAGTGAGTCGCCGAGGATCGTGCCCGGTCGACCGACGACGACCAGAACCCCGACTACGGCTCCGAGGATTGCGTACGCAGGAATCGCGGCGATCGTCGGGTCCAGGGCCATTCCGAACCCGAGCGTCAGGACGATGTGCCCGATCACCTTGACAACCGGATGAAATCTCGCTTCGGAGGCCCGGATCTCATCGAGTCGTCGCATCACGACGACGGGATGGAGCCGGGCATTCGTCGCGTCCGCGATCACCTTGTCGATCGCGCCGATCTGGTCGAGCCGTAGCGAGTCGGTATCGATGCTGTCGATCTCGGTGGTCGTCGTTTCTCCGACGAGCTGGATGATGATCGCGGTCGGCATGACGAGGATTCGTACGTCGCCGGCGCCGTACGCGAGGGCGATGTTGTGGAGCGTGACGTCCGTGTCGTTGGTGGCTCGCCCGGCCTGCACCATCGCCGCACCCAGGGCTCGGAGCATTGCGACGACAGCTGGATCCACCCCTGTTTGTTCGACAGGCTCCGGTCGCGCCTCGTCGGTCTTGAACATACGTCTGAAGAACTCTCCGACGCGACCCGGCGTGGCCCGTGCCATTGCTACGCGGCCTCGTCAGGCCAGTAGCTGTGCCTTCTGCGCAGCGAACTCGGCATCGGTGATCACGCCCTGGTCACGAAGGCTCGCGAACTTGGCGAGCTCATCGGCCGTGCCACCCGCGCCCGCGGTCTGACGCACATATGAATCGAGCGCAGCCTGCTGAGAACTTGCATCGGCGTAGGCGCGTTCCGCCATCGAACCGCCACGCGCAATGCAGTACACGAGCACGCCGAGGAACGGCAAGAAGATCACGAAGATGAACCACAGCGTCTTTGCGAATCCTCCGAGGTCGGCGCTGCGGAAGATGTCGGCGATGATCCTGAACAACAACATGAACCAGGCGATCCACAGAAAGAAGATCAGCATGCTCCAGAAGAACCCCATGAGTGGATAGTCGTACGCGAGCATGTTCGATTCCCTTCTTTGGTTGACCACTGCACGATCTCTCCCGATCGGGTTGGTAGCCACCACCCGCGAGCGGGTGGAATGGGACGTTGTGCCCTGGTCCTGCGGCTCAGCAGAATTGACCATTGGCAGATATGAGCTTCCGCGAGGCTTTCGTACTCCGGCTGCAGATACACCTAGCATTGCCCCGCCATGCCGATTGGGTCCGAAATGATGGGTGATGAAACGTCGCACATGACGAGTCCCGCGACCTCGCGGGTGTCTTCCCTGTTGCGATCGAAACTACGCCCGCCGGCAGCTCCCGACTACTTCATTCCACGTCCCCGGCTCAACCAGTTGCTCGACCAACTCGCCTCGTATCCGCTGACGCTTGTCGTCGCCCCTGCTGGTTCGGGTAAGTCACAGCTCGTCTCGAACTGGGTCCACGAAACCGATCTTCGGACCGCGTGGCTTTCCCTCGAGGAGACCGACGACGATCCCGCGGAATTCTGGCTCGGTATCAGCACCGCGCTCGAAGAGTTGCTCCCTACCTGCAGTCTCACAGTGCACGACCTTCTGGCGCGGGGAGCACCAGCATCCGACGTGGTGCGCTCATTGTTGGAATCCCTCGAGGCAGCGTCGACCGAACATTGCATGTTGATCCTCGACGACGTTCACGTGTTGAGAAGTGCGGTGACGACCGAGTCGTTGGCGCTGTTCGTCCAGCACTTGCCGGTCTGGTTGCACGTCATGCTTCTCGACAGGAGAGATCCGCTGCTCCCACTCGATCGTCTCCGCGTTCGTGGGCAGTTGGCCGAACTGCGGTTCGCCGAGCTTCGGTTTGCGCCTTCCGAGGCCCGACTTCTGCTGGTTCGGCTTGCTCCCGATCTGACGGACACCGAACTCGAGGAGGCGGTTGTTCACACGGACGGCTGGGCCGCAGGGGTTCAGTTGATCGGGCTCGCAGCGCGATCGGCGCGCGCTCGAGACGGTACGTTTCGGCGACTTTCCCGAGCGCCAGTTGCTGACGGACGACTACGTCTGGCACGAGGTGCTCACAGCCGGCGACCCCGAGGTCATCGAGGTGCTGCTCCGGATATCGGTTGTCGATCGGGTCAACACCGAGTCTCGCGGTCGCGATCACCGGCGATCCTGACGTTGGCGCGCTGCTGCTTCGGGGTGAGGCGCAAGGACTTTTCGTCTACCGGATCGGTCCAGATGGCTGGTTCCGCATGCACTCGCTGGTGCGTGACGCACTGCTGGGTGAGTTGACCCGCCAGTCGCGGCACGAAGAGCACCACGAACGCGCTGCACGATGGCTGGAGAATGCCGGCGAGACCACGAAGGCACTCGAGCAGTGGTTGCTCGCCCAACGCCCCCGCGAGGCACTTCGACTTCTCGCCGACAAATCGACCCAGCTGTACGACAGCGGTCTCGAGGCCACGATTCTTCGTACGATCGCGTTGATCCCTCGCCACGTGATTGCGACCGATTCCTCGTCGCTGATCGACTTCGCTGTCTGCCACATCAGTGTGTCCCGGGCGACGTTCCTCGACGCGGTGGGTCAGGCGGCCTGGCACGTCGAACGCACCGGCGACGTCGCAGCGTCAGCCGCGGTCGCAACACTTCGGTCCATGGCTCTCACGATGCAGGGCGATTGGACGTCCGCCGGCGGCCTCGCACGTCGGGCAATCGCCGAGCTCGGCGAGAAGTGGCGGATGGATGCCGCAGGGCGCTTCGGGTGGAACATGATCGCCAGGAGCATTGCCCTCTCCGAGGCCTGGGACGACGCCAACGACCTCATCCGCGACGCAACGATCGCGATGAGCCGATGACCCTGAGCGTGGGCTCTCGTTGATGGGCGTGCAGGCGATGGGAAAGGCCTTGGCGGGACAGCCGGTCGAAGCGCTGCGCCTCGTGGCCGGGATACGTCACGCGGCATCAAACATGTCGATCCTGCGATCCGAGCTGGGCTTCGCCGAAGCAGTCGCCCATCGCGAGATCGGTGACCGCGAACGGGCCCTCGCCGAGTTGCGGGCGATCGCCGACGCGCCGCCTGACCTGCGGTTGTACTGCACCGTCGGGGCGATGCTGGAGCTCGCCCTGGCAGCATCCGACGGGGGAGACACCCGAGCTGCGCTTGGCAACAATTCGCCCGCGCGCGAACACTCGTCTCCGACGAGCACTGCGGGGCGGACCTACGGGACTGGGTCGGCCGCGTCGGTACGGTTGTCGCCCTGGGCGGCGGCAACGTCGAAGATGCCCACCGATGGTCGGCCGCCGTCGACGACACCTTCTGGGGACCCGTCAGTCGAGCCCGTGTCGAGCTCGCGAACGGCAACTCCACCACGGTGCGAAGACTGCTGGAAGAGGCCACTCCACGTTGCGTGCGACACGAGGTTGTGCAGTCGTTGTTGTTCGCCACGTGCTGCACCCGACTCACCGGAGTCCATGACGGTGGTCGCCCACGCGGTTGAACTCGCGAGTTCTCACGGGATGCTGCAGACGGTCGCCTCGGAGGGCCGGGAACTGATCGAGGTGATCGAACGCGCCGCGTGGTGCGTGCCGGACGAGTGGCTCGATCGTCTCCGGCTGACAGCAGCGCAGGGCAAGATCCCGCGTATCCGAGGCATTGAAGGGGTTCTCCGAAGTATTGACCGACCGCGAGCGCGACGTGCTGCGGCTCCTGCCAAGTCGGCTGACGCTCAACGAGATCGCCAAGGAGTTGTACGTGTCCGCAAACACCCTCAAGTTCCACCTTCGCGTGATCTATCGCAAGCTCGACGTCAACAGCCGCGATGAAGCCGCCGAGATCGCACGTTCCCTGGCGAGGATCGGGACGACGTCCTCCAAGTGACGCATGGGCCGCTCCTCGGCCTCAGTCGGGCTCGGCCTCGAGAAGTTGACGTGCCATGGCGTTGTCCTCGCGATCCTTGTCGGAGACGGTTGGCCACTCGAGACGGAGCGACTTGATCGTGTCCACGATGATCGAAACGGTCATCGCCTGCATCACATGCTTGTTGTCGGCCGGCAGCACGTACCAGGGCGCCCACGTGGTCGAGGTCGCAGAGATCGCGTCCTCATATGCCTGCATGTAATTGTCCCAATGGGCGCGTACGGCGACGTCGCCGGCATTGAACTTCCACTCCTTGTTGGGGTTGTCGAGGCGAGCAAAGAAGCGACGCTTCTGCTCTGCCTTGCCGACGTGCAGGAAGAACTTGACAACCTTCGTGCCGTTGCGATCAAGATGTCGCTCGAAGGCGTTCAAGTCGTCGTATCGGTCGGCCCAGAACTGCGGGCCACGGTCGCCGGCCGGCAGCTTCTGCTTGTCGAGCCACTCCGGGTGCACCTTCAGTGCCACGACCTCTTCGTACTGGGACCGATTGAAGATGCCCACCCTGCCGCGCTCGGGCGCGTTCTTCGAAATGCGCCACAGAAACGAGTGGTCGAGCTCCTCGCTCGAGGGGGATTTGAACGAGACGACCTGCACGCCCTGGGGATTGACACCGGACATCACGTGCTTGATCGTCGAGTCCTTGCCCGCTGCATCCATCGCCTGAAAGACGAGCAACAGGGCGTGCCGGTTGGTAGCCCACAGCAGTTCCTGAGCGTCCTTCAGCTCTTCGATTCCATCGGCGACCACGGCTTTGGCGGCCGCACTGAGCTCTTCCGCCGACAGCGAGGCGAATTTTCCCTTGCCGGCCCATCGGGTGTCGCGCCCTCCAAGGTTGGCCGCCGTGCCCGGGGCGACGCGGAGCTCGTCGATGACCGGCGGGTGCTGCTCAACTTCGCTCTCGGAACTCGGGATGTTGGTCATACGTCGGGTTCCTTCGTGAAGTGTCGGAAAGCACCTTGCCGATCTCGGCGAGCACGAAGTAGCCGGCGACAGCGATGAAGCACACCCGCCACTGATCACCGGACAGGTCGACGGTGTCGAAGATCCGCTGCAGGCCGCCGATCGTCGTCACCAGGAACGTCAGGGCGATGCGCGGTCACCATCAGCAGGTTGAAGCGCCCGTTGGCGATCGTGTCCCGGTGGAAGACGCTGCGCGTCGGATCGCGCCACTCGAGGGCGGCGACGATGTGCAGCAGCGACGTCGTGACCAGGCCCATCGTCGTCGCCACGGCGAGCCCGTAGCGGTCCTCGCCCCAGGCGACGACCGCCGAGCGTGCCGATGGCGATGAGCAGACCGGCGAAGCCCAGTCGCACACCGAGCGCTGGTCGCGATCACCGGCTGGTCCGGTCGGCCGCGGCCGCCGCTTCATCAGTCCCGGGCGTCGGCGCGTCGAAGCCGAGCCCGAAGGCGAGCAGCACGTCGATCGCGAAGTTGATCCACAGGATCTGCAGCGGCAGCAGCGGCGATGCCGTTGGCGATCGTGAAGATCCCGGCCCCGACGAAGGTCAGGATGAAGCCGGCCAGCATGATCATCTGCACCCGGACGTACTTCATCAGGTTGTCGTAGAGCGCCCGCCCGCCCTCGACCGCCGTCGACGATCGTGGCGAAGTTGTCGTCGGTGAGGATCATCTCGGCGGCGTCCTTGGTGACCTCGGTGCCGGTGATGCCCATCGCCACGCCGATGTCGGCCCGCGTGAGCGCCGGCGCGTCGTTCACGCCGTCGCCGGTCATGGCGACGATGTTGCCCTGCTGCTTCAGGATGCTCGACGAGCCGGACCTTGTCCTCGGGCGCCACGCGGGCGACCACGCCGATCTCGTCGACGCTCGGCGAGCAGCTGCTCGTCGGACATCGCCGCGAACTCGGCGCCGGTCAGCGCCCGTCCCTCGATGCCGAGCTGTCCGGCGATGGCGGCGGCGGTCGTGGCGTGGTCGCCGGTGATCATCCGGACGCGGATGCCGGCGTCCTTGCACAGCGCGATCGCGTCCTTCGCCTCCTTGCGCGGCGGATCGACGATGCCGACGAGCGCGAGCAAGTCGAGGTCCTGCACCAACGCCGAGCAGATCGCTCGCCGGGTCGAAGCGTGCCGGGTCGAAGTCGCGTCGGGCGACCGCGAGCACGCGCATGCCCTCGCCGGCCAGCCGGTCGTTCTCGGTCAGCACTCGTGCTGGATCGTCGGCGGCTCATCGCCACCGGCGATCCCGTCGGCGCCGAGGTACCGCGACGAGCGCGCCAGCAGGACGTCCGGCGCGCCCTTGACGAAGCACCGCACGACCTGCTCGCCCGTCGTCGGTCATCTCGTGGAACGTCGCCATCAGCTTGTACGCGGCGTCGAACGGCACCTCGGCGACGCGTGGGAACGTGCGCCGCGTCTCGTCGACGTCGAGTCCGCCCTTGGCGGCGAGCACGACGAGCGCGCCCTCGGTCGGGTCGCCGATGCACGCGCCGTCGCGGATCACGGCGTCGTTGGCGAGCGCCATCGGCAGCAGGAACGGCTCGAGCGAGCCATCGCCCCGTTCCAGCGACTCGCAGGATTCGCCCTTCGGTCGAGTACCCCTCGCCGTCGACGCTGAAACGCCGGCCCGACGACGACCAGCTCCCGCGCCGTCATCTGGTTGAGTGTCAGCGTGCCCGTCTTGTCGGAGCAGATCGCCGACGTCGAGCCCAGCGTCTCCACCGACCGGAGCCGCTTGACGATGGCGCCCTTCTCGGCGAGGTCGCGAGTGCCGATCGACAGGAGCATCGTCACCACGGCGGGCAGCCCGGTCGGGATCGCCGAGATGGCCAAGCTGATGCCGATGACGAACAGCGAGTCGAAGTCCTCGCCGCGGGCCAGGCCGAGGATGACGATGAGCACCAGGGCAGCAGCCGCCATGATCGTGATCACGACGGTGAGCTGGTCGAGCTGCTTGGTCAGCGGCGTCTTCTCCTGCTCGACCCCGCTCAGCATCCCGGAGATGTGACCGACCTCGCTCGCCATCCCGGTCGCGGTCACGACCATCTCGCCGCGACCGCGAGTCACCTGCGAGTTCATGTAGGCCATGTCGACGCGGTCGCCGAGCGGCGACGTCGGCACCGATCCACCGGGTCGACGACTCTTCGACGACCGGCGTGCTCTCGCCGGTGAGCCCGGCCTCTTCGATCTCCAGTGTCGCCGCCACGATCACGCGGCCGTCGGCGGGCACCTTGTCGCCGGCCTCGAACCCGACGATGTCGCCCGGCACGAGCTCCTCGGCCGGGACCTCGACGCGCTCGCCGTCGCGTCGGACGTTGGCCGTCATGATCAGCATCTGACGCAAGGCGGCGACGCTCTCGGCTGCCTTGCCCTCCTGGTTCAGCCCCATCAACGCGTTGAGAACGGTCAGACCGAGCACCACGAGGGCGGTCGACATGTCCTGCAAGCGCGACGATGCTGACCACGCGCCGCGCCGACCAGCACCAACTGCATGAGGTCGCGGTACTGGCGCAGGAACGCCTTCCAGCCGGGCTCCTTGGCCTCCTCGGCAAGCTTGTTGGACCCGTAGCGTTTACGACGCTCAGTCACCTCGGCATCGCTGAGGCCGACGGTCGGGTCGACATTCAGACGTCGGCAGACGTCCTCTTCAGAGAGACGGAACCAGTCAACGGCCGGTTCGTCCAGATGGGTCTCTGTTGTGCTCATCAGCTCGCTTTCCTGTGATCACTTGCGCGGCGTGCGTTTTCGCGCAGTGGCCTGGAGTTCGCTCGCGAAGAACTCGAGCGCTGTCTTGGTTTTCGTCTGCTGCTCGCCCTCGAGGTCGATGCCACGCCCGAGCAGGAACGCCTTCGTCTCGGAGGCAACATCGAAGGCCTCGCTCGGGGCGCACTTCGTCGAGAGCTCGAGGATGCGCGTCCCGCCGGGGTAGAGCCACAGCTCGCCAACCATCCGACGGCCGAACCCCTCGGGGGTGAACTTGAGCTTGAGGATGTTGATCGGCCCGAGTATCGACAGGCTGTCGATCGAAAGCCCGGCAGGGGCGTTGTCGGCGTAGAAGTCGCGCTGCTCCTGCGTCAACAGCTTGCTCAGCGGGCGGCGACCGGCGAATGTCTCTTTCGCCTTGACTGGGTCGACATCACCCGTCATCGACCCCGAGCACACGAAACCTCCCGGCATCGCATCGACTTCGATGCCGAATGCCGGCGACTTGCGAACCTTCGCGGGTACGTCAGCCGGCACGATCGGTCGCAACTTGACAACGGTGTCGGCGGGCTTGCGTTGAATTCGCCGTGCACGCACCACGACGCCGTGGGCGTTGAGCGTGAGATCGGGAGTATCGAAGAAGACGACTTGGCGAATCTGTGCCTCGATCACGTCCATCCCCAATGCTGCGACCGCCGATCGATGATCGCGGTCAGGGACGGTCAGCTTCAGTTCGACACTGTCAGCTCCCTTGATCAACGGGAGGACCTCGAGAAGGCGCTCCCGCGGCAGGGAGGCGGTTGCTCGACTAGGCATTGTTGCTCTGACTGTTCGGGGGTCCTCCGTAGATCACCAGACTGCAAATGACGGCAAGGAGGAGCGCCTCGACGAAAAGCGTCCAGATCGGCTGAACGAAGATCCATTGATAGTTGGCGAGTGCCGCCAACCCGGCGGCAACGATGCCGAACCAGCGGGCCCACTGCGATCCGCCCATCACGTTGAGGCCGGCAGCGATGAGGAGGACACCGAGGACCAACCACACCCAACCCCACGAGTTCGGATCGCGCTCGAAAATGATGGTCTGCACTTGTTCAGAGATCTCGTCGTCGTATTTGAAGGCCCAGAACGCGTCCATGATCTTGAACACGCCGCTGATGACCAACACGGTTCCAGCGAACCCGATCCACCCGCTTCCGCGTGGGTGCGGCCGAAATCGACCCTCATTCCACATCTCATCGATTTCCGTCATGTCCAACCCCTGATCCGGATACACCCGTTTGACGAGCACGTTGTCACCGTACTGGGCGGGCCAACACCACCCCACGGCGGGTAGAACCGCTCGATAGGGTCCGCGCCTCACAACCCGCTGACGTGATCCTTGTACCGGTCGAACTCTGCCGCGTGACAGAAAGCCCAGGGCGTGCAGGCCGGCCAGTGCTTCCAGTTGCCTCACCGGATCAACGAGCAGATGCGACCAGTCCATGACGAACTCGCGTGTTCCGCTCGGCGGACGCGTCAGAAGGTCGGGCACCTTGTCACGAGGAGATCCCACCTGGCGAACATCCATCATTCCTCCTTGATTTCTATGGCGTGCGCGAGCGCCGACTCCACGCGTTGGCGGGTGATGCGCTCCCCCGCGCGCACCTCGCCACCGACAGCGCGGGCCGCCACCGACAACGGCTCCGCCCAGCGATCCTCCGCCACGATGATGACCGCTGCGCTCTGTGGCCGCAGCGCCAACGACACGAGTTCGATGTCGTGGCGACTGAGCAACACACCGGCAAACCGACTCGCGTCTTGGAGTGCGGCGAGACACCCGATCGCCCCAGCTTCCATGACGTCGGCCGATCCGTGCTCGTCGACGGTGACAACAACCATGTCCAGGATGCGGATCGCCGAGCTGTCGACAACTCGTGTCAACTCGGCGCATATCTTTTCGACCGCGTGTAGGCCAGGCAGCACGAGGACCAGGTACTCCACGAGGTCCGTAGCGATGTCACCGCGCGGTATTTCGGTCATGTCGTGGATCACCTCGAGTCACTCGCGACACGTCGACACACGGTGATGCACATTCGGGTGGAGCACACCACCCGACTGCGGGTGGGCGGCCGAAATTCCCAGAGCCACGATCCAATACCGCGCGTGCTCTCGCGCAGCGAGTGAGACAATCTTCGCATGAGCAGCAACGCGACCGCGCAGGAGATCACCATCGTCCCTGCCAACGAGGCCAGCTGGGAGGATCTCGAGGCAGTGTTCGGCACACGCGGCGACACGTCGCGTTGCCAGTGCCAGCACTACAAGATCCGCGACAAGGACTGGCGCTCGGTTCCGATCGAAGAGCGTGCGTTCCGGCTCCGTGAGCAGACCGACTGCGGGCACCCTGAGTCGGACACGACCAGTGGACTCGTCGCCTATCTCGACGGCGAGCCCGTCGGTTGGTGCGCCGTCGAGCCGCGCACCGCGTACCTACGCCTGCTGCTGACTCGCGTGCCCTGGACGGGACGATCGGAAGACAAGACAGACGAGGGCGTGTGGGCCGTCACCTGCTTCGTCACCCGCAGCGGTTTCAGGCGCCGGGGGGTCAGCCGAGCCCTCGCACGCGCCGCCGTCGACTTCGCCCGGCAACGCGGCGCTCGCGCTCTGGAGGGCTACCCGATGCTCACCGAACCCGAAGTGGACATCCCGTGGGGAGAACTCCACGTCGGTAGCCGCAGCATCTTCGCCGCTGCCGGATTCACCGAGGTCAGCCGACCCAGCGTCCGTCGAGTGGTGATGCGCATCGACTTCGATCGCGTCCGCTGATACCGCTCCTGGTACTGGCAGGGTCTTCCTGCGCTCTGGCGTTGCTCGTATGGTGTGCACATGCCTGAGCAGCTCTCACCCGCCCAACAATTGATCGGCGATTATGCCCCGAAGCTCGTCGAATTGACCGACGACGTGTTGTTCGGCGACGTCTGGGAGCGGCCGGGCCTCTCCAAGCGCGATCGCAGCCTGATCACCGTCTCCGCACTCGTCGCGCTCAACCGCACCGAACAGCTACCTGGCCACCTCCGCCGAGCGATCGACAACGGAGTCACCGAGGACGAACTGATCGAGACGATCACGCACCTCGCCTTCTACTCCGGTTGGCCAACAGCGATGAGCGCCATCCTGCTCGCCAAGAAGATCTTCGAATGAAGTACACCCAACTCGGCAATTCGGGACTCCAGGTCAGCCGGATCGCTCTCGGATGCATGAGCTTCGGAGACCCCTCGCGCGGATACAACGAATGGGCGCTCGACGACGACGCCGCCCAGCCGCTCTTCGAACAGGCGGTGGAGCTCGGCATCACGCTCTGGGACACCGCCAACGTCTATGGCTACGGGACCTCGGAAGAGATCGTCGGCAGAGCCGTCAAGAAGTACACGCGGCGCGACGACATCGTGCTCGCCACCAAGCTGTTCTTCAAGATGCACGACGGCCCGGGAGGCACGGGCCTGTCGCGCAAGGCGATCATGGAGCAGATCGATGCCTCGCTGGCCCGGCTCGGCACCGACTATGTCGACCTCTACCAAATCCATCGCTTCGACCCGAGCACACCTGTCGAAGAGACGATGGAGGCGCTGCACGATGTGGTCAAGGCCGGCAAGGCTCGTTACCTCGGCGCATCTTCGATGTGGGCATGGCAGTTCGCCAAGATGCAACACGCCGCCGACCTCCACGGCTGGACCCGATTCGTCTCGATGCAGGACCAGTACAACTTGATGCACCGCGAGGAGGAACGCGAGATGTTCGGCCTCCTCGCCGACCAGGGCGTCAGCTCCATCCCGTGGAGCCCACTTGCCAAGGGGCGGCTCGCCCGGCCATGGGGCGAGCAGACTCGGCGCTCCGACAGCGATCCGCTCGGACAACGGTTCGAAACCGAAGGCGATCGGCCCATTGTCGATGCCGTCGAACGCATCGCTGCAGCGCATCGACTTCCAATGGCACGTATTGCTCTCGCCTGGGTGCTCCACAATCCCGTCGTGGCCGCTCCCCTTGTCGGGCCGACCAAACCTCATCACCTCGCCGACGCCGTCGCCGCCCTCGACGTCGCGCTGACTGACGAGGAGATCGCGGCCCTCGAGTCCCCGTACACCCCCCACGCGCCCGTCGGGTTCTGACGTGACCGTCGACTCGGTCGCATGCACGACTGAACAGAACCTGCTCGGAGAGGGCGCTCGCTGGGACGCTCGACGCGACGAACTGCTGCGCGTCGACATCCTCGCTGGGCGCGTGTATCGCGACCGGCTGGACGACGACGGCGCGCTCATCCCAGTGCGCGAATACTCGGTGCCGGGCACCGTCGGCGCAATCGCCCCGATCGAGGGCGACGAGGGTTGGCTTCTTGCTGCGGGACGGGGATTCCTCCACCTCTCCCCCGACGGTGCGTTGCGACGGATCGCGGACGACGTCTCCCCGACGCAGACGCGCATGAACGACGCCGCGTGCGATCCGCAGGGCCGCCTGTGGGCGGGCACGCTCGCAGACGACCACCATCCAGGCGGCGGAGCGTTGTACCGCCTCGGCACAACCGGGCAGATCGACCTGGTGCTGACCGACCTGACGATCTCCAACGGTCTGGGTTGGAGCCCTGATGGCGACACCATGTACTTCGTCGACAGCGGACCGAGGAACATCTACGCGTTCGACTTCGACGGCGACACTGGAGCGATCTCGGAGCGAAGGACGCTCGTTACCGTCGATCCCGGGACCGGCTCGCCGGACGGCCTCACCGTCGACGCAGAAGGTGACCTCTGGGTGGCGATCTTCGGTGGCGGGCGTGTGCAGCGGTACTCGTCCGATGGCTCGCTCCGCGACGAGCTCGTGCTTCCGGCAGCGGAGACCACGTCGTGCGCGTTCGGTGGACCGCGCCTGAACCTCCTCTACGCCACGACGGCGACCGAGAACTGGACCGACGAGCAACGGCGCGCCGAGCCGACGGCCGGGCTCGTGTACCGCTTCGAGACCGGCGTTGCGGGGAGACCGGCAGCGCATTTCCGACCAGAGGGGCCGTGGTGGAAGTACCTGTGAGTGCCGTCATCGATGAAACGGGTGTCGAAGCAAGACATCGAGGCCAACACCGCCTCAAGGTGGAGATGGAGATGGCGCAGGCATCTCGAAGCCGCTACCGCGTGTCCGCGTCAGCCTGTTCCGGAGACCGAACTTCGCGGGTCTCGTCGTCGCCTTGGTGTTCTGGTGGGAGTCGCTGATCCCCTCGATGCTGCCGCGGAGCGCCACCGCGCAGGCAGCCGTCAGCGCCGTGTGTGTCGCCGTCGGATACGGCATCGGCACGTTGTTGGGCTACTGGATTCACGCCGTGCTGCGTCGCTACGGCAAGGAACCAAAGCAATCCTTGAAGCGACCCGTGTGGCTCGCGCTGGGTGTCCTGGGCTTGGTGGTTGTCGTCATCGGGTTGGCGAAGTGGCCGGGCTGGCAAAACGACCAGCGCGCGCTCGTCGGGCTCGACTCCGAACCTGCCTCGCGACTCGTCACCGTCGTGATCGTCACGATCATCCTGACGGTGATCCTGGTCTTCGTCGCTCGGGTCGTGTGGCGCGGGATCCGCTGGCTCGATCGGTGGATCTCGCGACGCGTGCCGCGTGCGGGCGCGATCGTCGTCACCGCGCTGTTGGTCTTCTTCATCGGGCGTTGGTTCTTCGCCGATGTCTTGTTCGACTCGTTCCACACGTGGGCGAACGACACGTTCAGCAGCGTCGACGAGGGTACGGACGAAGGCACGATCCAGCCCACGAGCGACACCGTCTCGGGCGGTCCGGCGTCGCTCGTGCAATGGGAGGACCTCGGCCGGCAAGGGCGCAACTTCGTCGCCGAGGCACCGACCACCTCCGATCTCGAGGGTTTCTTCGGCTCGGGTGCCGACGTCAAGGATCCGATCCGCGTATACGTCGGGTTGCAGTCCGCGGACTCGTCCGAGGAGCGCGCTGATCTTGCCGTGCGTGAACTCGACCGCACCGGCGCGTTCGATCGCAAGGTGCTCGTCGTGACCACGGTGACAGGCACGGGCTGGGTCGATCCCGATGCGGCCGAAGCCATCGAGTACCTCTACGGCGGAGACACCGCGATGGTCGCGATGCAGTACTCGTTCCTCCCGAGTTGGATATCGACCTTGGTCGACGGCGACAACGCGAAGGACGCCGGCTCCGTGCTGTTCGACGCAGTGCACAAGCGGTGGGCTGAACTACCGGAGGATTCCCGCCCGAAGCTGTTGGTGTTCGGACAAAGCCTCGGCTCGTTCGGGGCCGAAGCCGCGTTCGCGGGAAGCGACGCACGCTCGTCGGTCGCCCACATGGTGGCGCTCACCGACGGGGTTCTGTACACGGGCCCGACCAACGGCAACACGATCTGGGGTCAGGTCACTGACGAACGCGACAGCGGGTCGCCCGTGTGGCGCCCGGTGTTCGACGACGGAGTGTCGTTGAGATTCGCCAACCAGCCTGAGGAGCTCCTGGAGCCCGATGACTCGTGGAAACCACCACGGATCCTGTACGTGCAACATCCGTCGGATCCCGTCACGTTCTGGAGCATGGACACCCTGTGGTCGCGCCCCGAGTGGGTCGATGACCCCAAGGGGTACGACATCCCGGACGAGGCAACGTGGTTCCCGTTCGTCACCTGGACACAAGTTGTCGCTGATCTGGCGGCGGGATTCGGCGCCGAGCCGGGGCATGGTCACGACTATCGACTCGCATTCGTGGCCTCGTGGGCGGCCATTTCTGCTCCTGATGGCTGGACAGCCGATGACACCACCCGTCTTGAGCAGCACCTTCGCGCTGGTGGCTGAATTTCACCCGCACGAGGTGATGCCGCCACTGCGGTGGTCAGGGAATCATTGGACCCGTGACAATCCCCCGAAATGACCATGTGAAGAAGCTCGGTGTCGGCCTGATGGCGGCGGCGATGCTGATGATTGCAGCCAGTTGCGGCGACGACGACAGTGCTTCGTCCAGCGAACCGCTGACGGCAGACACCCTCGACGGACGCACGTTCCTCTCCACGGAAGTCACCGGGCAGACTCTGGTCGCCGACACCCGAATCACACTGAGGTTCGAGGGCGAGACCCTCTCCGCCGTCGCCGGTTGCAACACCATGACCGGCGGCTACACGATCGACGGCGATGTGTTGAAAGTCGGTGCGCTCGCCCAGACGAGGATGGCGTGCGAGGAGGATCTCATGGCGCAGGACCAGTGGATCGTCGAGCTCCTCACCGGTAGCCCGAAGGCCACGCTTGCGAACGATGAGCTGACTTTGGCAACAGATGCGACGACGGTGAAGTTCGGTGACCGGGCGAAAATCGCCACCGCATCAGCACTCGATGGAAGTGCGTGGACGATGGTGTCGCTCGAGACAGGAGGCACCACCGCGCAAGCGCCCGAGAACGCGCACCTGTCGTACGACGAGGGCCGCGTTTTCGTGTCCACTGGCTGCAACAATGGCTCGGCCGAGCTGACAGTCGGGGACGGCACCGTGACGATCGGGCCGATGGCAATGACGCTGAAGGCATGCGAACCGGATCTCATGACCTGGGAGCAAGCGCTCGTTGGGTTCCTTCAGGGTGAGCTGACGTACGAGTTGTCGGGCACCGACCTCACGCTGACGAGCGACACCGGAACGCTCACGCTGAAGCTGATCTAGTTTCGAGCCGGCTGCGTCCGACCTGCGCCATCCGACCTGCGAGATGTCTGCTTGGGCGCGAAAGTGGAAGCGTGGCTTCCGAAATCGCTCCCATACGTCCCGCTTGGGATCGAAAAAGGAAGTAGCGCTTCCGAAATCGCGCCCAAGGAGGCTCGCCCGGTGGACCGCCGGGCGCGGGGCGCGGCGGGGCGAGGGTTGGCTGAAGCTGATCTAGTTTCGAGCCGGCGTTGTCCGGAGCCACTTCTTGAACACGACCGCTGGCAGCAGGAACGCGGCCAACAACGACGCGCCCCAGATGATGACCGTGGCCAGTAACCACGTGACCGTCCCGGTGATCTGAAGTCCATCCGACAACCACGCCGTGAGGATCAGTGCAACGAAACTGGAGATCAACGCCGAACTACCGGTCAACGACGACGCATTCTGCATCGCCATCTTGATGATCAACGGCTGCGCGACAACGTTGATGCCGGTGAAGATCAGTACGTCGAGCAAGAACGCTGCCGTGGTCAGCGACATGTCGTCGAGGATCAGCGCGGCGGCGATGAGCCCGATCGCGTTGGCGAGCACTTGAATGACGACGGTGAGCGTGAAGCGAATCATGGGCGGATTCAGACTAAGCGATCATCGTCACAGCGCCATCACTCCACGCCATTGAGGACGTCGACGGCCTGCATCAGATCACCGATGCCATAGAAGTTCACCGCCAGATAGTTGGGGAGCTCTCCGCGTTCGCGCTCGCATTCCCGGGCTCGATCGACGAGAACGTCGAGCGCGTTGACCAGTGTCGAGTCGATGCGGTCCGGTGCCACGCGCTGCACCCAGTGATTCATCAGGAACAGTGACGCATTCTCGTCGCCGCGATTTGGTTCGCAGGAGAACCGATCCGGCGAGGTGAACAGGAATGGGGTCTCCTTCATTTCGACGAACGCATTCGCGTACCAATCTGGTGGCGGCCCATCGTCCTCGGCAAACACGACGAGCCGCTGCCCGCTCTCGATCAGTTCACCGAGCGTCGGCCACTGACCGTCGTTGCCGTGGTGGTAGAGAAATGGTTCGACGCCCGACGCCGTCATCGCCTCGGCGGTGTCCTCGGTCGAGATCGCGTCCTGAATGATCAGTGTCACGACCTCGTCGGGATTGCGGTCGAGGAAGTCGCGCACCTCGATCATCGCATCCGTGAAGGTCATGGCACCGAAGACACAGTTGATGTGACACAGGAACGTTCCCTCGCGGCCGTTGCGGAGGTCGCCCAGTGTCGGGTAGATCAGGTCTGCCAGCGCCGGCGGGATGCGTCCCTGAACGGCATCGCTGACCCCCGGCGGCGCGCTGAGCCCCGCAGGTGACTCGACGGGCGGCCAGTAGTGGCTGTCGATCAACAATGCTCGAACACCGGCGTCGAGCTGCGAGCGAATGTTGCCGTCGTGCTCGGGCCAGATCGTGACCACATCCGGGCTCGACATCGAGTTGTGTGTGGCGCCGTAGACAACGTCGTCATAGTGGCGGTCGCACAGCTCCTCATGGCCGTTGCACGCACGCACCTCATCGCCGGCGCCACGGTCCGCCAACGCGATCCCGCCTCCGACGAGGAGTACGACCGCGATGCCGCCGCCGATGGCAAGACTGGGGCGAATCGTGCGGATGCGCGAGCCGAACAGCGCCACGACACCGATCGCCGCACCGGCCACGAGCAGCGAGAAGGCGACGAGCCTGACAGTGCTGGTGATGTCGGCGGCAAGCGCGCGCTGGATGTCGCCGAGCAGCACGCGAAGCGCCGTCGGCAGCTTCCACGAGTCAGGCCCTGTCGACGTCGCCGCGTCGAGAGGCGCGGGCACCACCCTTGCGACCAGTGCCCACAAGCACCAGCTGCGCGAGCCCGGCCACGAGAAAGGCAACTGCAAGGGCGACGAACCCCGATCGTGGAGATCGACGGTGTACCCACAACAGCCCGGCGGCCGCCGCTGCGGCCAGCAGCACTCCGATGATCGCTGTCAGTGGTCTGAACCAGGCGGCCGCGTCGCGAACGTTGTCGAGCGAGTCGACTACTTGTGCCGCCGGCTGTCGAGCGTGATCGGCTATCTCACCCACCACGTCGATCTCGCGCACGCCGTCCGCAGCGGTCTGCAACTGCTGCTCGACCTCGTCCGCGTGCCGAGCCACGAGAAGGCTCGCCGCGGTGATCAACGCGTCGCGCTCGTCATCCGACATCACGGCTGCGGTCACCTGTGAGCGGATGGAATCATTGGCAAGTGGCCCGAGGAGATCCATGATCGAGTCGATGACTTCCTGCGACTCGAGCGACTGACCACCCAGCACCGGTATCGAGGTGGGCACGTTCCCCGCAGCAAGTTGGTCGGCAAAGTCGGCGAGCGCTGCGCGTAGCGCGCCGATCGATGTCACGGCATTGTCGACACTCCCGGCGAGCATCGACCTCGCTTCCATCACGGCTGTGTCGTCGATTCGGTCGAGCACCGAATCGATGGCGACGTCTGTATCGACTTTGTCGGTATCGCCGCGCACATATGCGAGCACGTTGGTGATGACCGCCTCGGTGCCGGTGCGGAGTGTGGAAGGCGGAACCGTCCACCTCAATGCATTGGTCTTCAGCGCCCGGGCCTGCACCGCCAAGAACCCGTCGATTCCCAGTCGTCCGAGTAGCGCAAGTTGGAGATCGCCGAACTCGGGATCGGCGAACACCTCGGTGTAGGTGCGCTCGTAGGCATCGGTGGAGACGAGTGCCGATTTGTAGGTGTCCTCATCGAGGATCTCCGTGCGAACCACAACGACCGCGGCCACGAGGACCCAACCGATCGTGAACGCCAGTACGAGCCCAACGGTTGCGATCATCCGTCGGCGCGCGATCGTTCTGGGACGCGCTTCTTCGCCCATCATCTCGGTCTGGAATTGTTCTCGTCGCGACCCGACCCGTCGATCGTGAAGCCGATCTCTACAACTTGACCGGAGCGCCGGGGCCCAGCGGGATTCCGAGCGTGTACCAGATGGCGAAGAAGATCATCCAGGCGATGCCGACCACGATCGTGATCGGCAACATCAGCGAGACGACCGTGCCGACACCGGAGTCCTTCTTGTATCGCTGACAGATGATGACGATGAACGGCAGGTACACCATCAACGGCGTGATGACGTTGGTGGGGCTGTCGCCGATGCGGTACGCGGCGAGCACCGTCTGCGGGGCGACTCCCAACTCGGACATCAACGGTACGAAGACGGGTGCGAAGATCGCCCACTTCGGCAAGATACCCGGGATGATGATGTTCAAGAAGTACGTGACGAAGATGAACAGCAGCAGCAACAAGAGCGCGCCGATGTCGGCCCGTTTCAAGACGTCCGCCAAACTCGACGCCAGCACGGTCGCCATGTTGCTGTAGTTGAAGTAGGCGATGAACTGGGCGATGATCAGCAACAGCAGGATCAGGCCGGCGAGGCCGGCGAACGTCTTCGTGATTGCCTCGATGATCGCAGTGGCCCCCCGCAAGGTGTTGGCCCCGATCCCGTAGCCGATGCCACCGAGAAGGAAGATGATCGTGATCAGCACGAGGATGCTGGCCATGAACGGCGAATCCTCGATGATCGAGCCCGTCTCGGGGTTGCGCAGCACGGCATTGGGAGGCACCACGAGCAACAGGATCCCGACCAACGCCGCCAGCATCCCGTAGCTGGCGAACTTGATGCCGCGTGCCTCCGCGACAGGGTCGTGCTCCTCTTCGTTCTCGTCGACATCGACCGTGTCGGTGTACGGCCCGAGACGGGGTTCGACGATGCGTTGGACAACCATCGTCATCACGAACGTCAAGAAGAGAGTCGACCCGATTCCCCAGTACCAGTTGTCGGTGATGCCGACGCTTGCGGTCGGATCCGCAAGCCTGGCGGCCTCGGTGGTGACCTCAGCGAGCACGCCATCGAACGGCGTGATCAATATGTTCACCCCGAATCCGGCGCTGACGCCGGCAAACGCAGCGCACACACCGGCCAGCGGATGTCGACCGAGGGTGTAGAAGGCTGCCGCTCCGAGCGGGATCAGAACGAGGTAACCCGCGTCGGATGCAACGCTCGACACGAGACCGAGGAACACGATGATGTACGTGATCGACCATGGGGGCGCCTTCTTGACAAGCCGCCTGATGAGCGCGGCGATCAGACCCGATCGCTCGGCAACACCGACACCGACCATCGCAACCAGGATCACGCCGACGACACCGAATCCATTGAAGTTCTGGACCGGCGATGTGAACAGGAACCGCAGACCGGCCGGAGTCAGCAGACCTTCGATCCTCGTCGTCTCGGTGACCACCTCGTACTCGTTCTCGTAGACGGCTCCCTCCTCACCCTCCGCGGGTATGAGTTCGGGAATGTCGGAGCCGGCCGGATAGTTCACCTCGGCCTCGATCGGAACCTGCTGGACGACCTCGTTGGTGACGTGCACGTCGAACAGGTACAGCACCTGCGACAGCACGATCACCAATGCACACAGACCGATGAAGATGACCGCTGGGTGGGGAACCTTGTCGCCGATGCGCTCGATGGTGTTGAGGAGACCGCCCTTCTTCTCCGGCGCCTCGGCGGTGTCGGCGGCGGCCGATTCGTCGGGCCCGCTCACGACAGCTTGGCCTCGAAGTCGAGCGCAATCTGCAGTAGCAACCGCGCGCCGAATCCTGTGCAACCGACCGGACGCCACGGGGCCGACATGTCGCTCTGCGCAGTTCCGGCGATGTCGATGTGCGCCCAGGGAACGTCGCCGACGAAGGTTTCCAAGAACAGCGCCGCAGTGATGGCGCCGGCGTTGGCCCCACCGAGGTTCTTGATGTCGGCCACATCGGAGTCCAGCTGCGAGCGATAGCGACGCTCCAGCGGCAACTCCCAGAGCGGCTCCTCGGTCGCCTCCCCGGCAGCCCTCACCTGATCGATGAGTGCGGCGTTGTTGCCCATCACGCCGCCGACCTGCTCGCCGAGGGCACGCATGCACGCCCCCGTGAGGGTCGCGATGTCGAGGATCGCGTCGGGTTGCAGTTCGGTCGAGAGCACGAGCGCATCGGCCATCACGAGCCGGCCTTCGGCGTCGGTGTTGATGATCTCGACCGTGGTGCCGCCGCGAACGGTCATCACGTCGCCGAGCTTCACCGCAGTGCCCGACGGCATGTTGTCGGTACACACGAGGTACGCCGTGACTGCGGTCGGGCACTTGGCCTTGCCGAGCGACAGCATCGTGGCCAGGAGGGCGCCGGCGCCCGACATGTCGTTCTTCATCGTCGCGTGGACGGCATCGCCCGGCTTCAGGCTGATGCCGCCGGAGTCGTACATCACACCCTTGCCGACGATCGCGAGATGTGCGGGTGACGCGACGCCCTCTGGGCGGTACGTCAACTTGACCAGGCGCGGGGGCTCCTCGCTCCCGCCGTTGACCGCAATGATGCCGCCGCACTGCATCTCGATCAGTTGGTCGCGATCGAACACCTCGACCTGCAGACCTGCTGCGGGACCGGCGGCCTCGGAAAGCTCGGCGATGCGCACTGCCGACATGTGCGCCGGGGGTGCGTTGCACAGGTCTCGCGCCACGGCGGTGGTGTGCGCGAACAATGCGCCGCGATCGGCGCTGGATTGTGCCGCTGCAACATCGGGAGCAACGATCGTCACCGACTCGACCCGAACCGTGCTCGGCGACGACTTCAACGCGTCCCAGCGGTAGCGAGCAAGGACGATTCCTTCGACGGCGGCACCGGCCACCTCGCCGGCGTCGGCCCCTGCGGGCAACACGAAAGTCAGCGCCGCCGCATGACTGACCGCATTCGCAAAGCGGGCTGCCGCGTCGCGGATCTTGGAAGCATCGGCTGCAGCCAACTGACCGACACCGACCGCGACCCGAACACCCGAGCCGGTCGGCACTGCGATGGCCTGGCCAACCTTGCCTGAAAAGCCGGCGGCTGCGAGCGTCGCGCGGTCGAGTTGCAGCGCGGCCGGCACCTCGCCGTCCTCGCCGACGGCGACTCCCACCGCCTCGGCATCGCCGGCAACGGTGTCGCTCGCGGCGACGGAGATCGTCGCCGACAGGGCTGGTACCGCGTCGAAGCTGTCTGGAATCAGGATGGCCCGTTGCATGAGGCCGTCTCTATCACCCTTTTGCCAGCTCCGACATCACCCTGTTCGGGTCTACCGGAACCCTTGGTGGACCCCGAAAACACCTGAATCGGGTCTTCGCCGGTCACATCGAGCTGTTTAGCTTCACGTGGTGTCTGACGTTTCCATCGTGCTCACGGTCCTAGGCGTCACGATCATCCTCTTCGTCTGGAACCGGTTCCCGGTCGAGATCGTGGCGATCTCCGCGTCCCTCTCCCTGGTGGCGACCGGGATCTTGACCACCAACGAGGCGCTCGCCGGCTTCGGAGATCCCACCGTGGTCTTCATCGCGTCGCTCTTCGTGGTCAGCACCGCGCTCGATCAGACCGGGGTCACGGCGTGGGCCGGTCAACAGCTGCTCCGCGCCGCGGGTGAGAGCCGAACCAAGCTGATGTTGGCCACAATGCTGCTCGCGGCCCTGATGACAGCGATCATCAGCGTGAACGGCGCGGTCGCCGCGCTCTTGCCGATGGTGGTCGTGATGGCAATCCGCCTCCGCCAACCAACCTCGCAGATGCTGATGCCGTTGGCTTTCGCAGCCCACGCCGGCTCGATGCTCGCGCTGACCGGCACACCGGTGAATGTCCTCGTCGCGAACGCGGCAGACGAGGCGGACGTCGGCCGCTTCGGATACTTCGAGTTTGCGTTGGTCGGCATCCCGCTGTTGATCGGGGTGATCGGCCTGACACTGCTGCTCGGTCCGCGACTGCTGCCGCACCGCACTCCGAAAACTCTGCCGCCAGACCTCAGCGCTCACGCCCGCACACTTGGCCGTCAGTACCTCGGCGACCGGCAGGTGTTTCGCCTTCAGGTGACTACCGGCTCCGCAGTAGTCGACCGGTCTTCCGCCGACATCGCCGCCCGACTGCCGTCCGACGTCGACCTGATCGGTGTCGTCGTCTCCGGCGCCGAATCGCTCGAGCGGCCGGCGGCCATCTCGGTCGGCGACGTCGTGATCCTCCGCGGCGACCCCGAGCAGATTCGTGGCTATGCGGCCGGTGCAGGGCTCGAGATCCTGCCGATGGCGGGGCTCTCCAAGCCACCCGATCAACTGCTCGGCAAACGATATGGCGCGGTTGAGCTGGTGATTCCGCCGCGGTCGGGACTGATCGGCGCTCGCGTGTTTCCCGGGATGGTGACCGAGAGCGGCGATCTCGTCGTGCTCGCCGTGCAACGCAAGGGTGAGGATCTCGGTTCGAACGAGGTCGAGATCGCGGTGGGCGACACGCTGCTGGTCCAAGGGGCGTGGGAGGCGTTGGACCGCGAGATCGAGATCGACCGCGACGTCATGCCCGTCGACGAGCCGACAGTGGTCCGCAGCCAAGCAGTCCCGCTGGGCCCTCGCTCGATCGAAGCCCTGGCCGTCACGGCAGTCATGGTCGTGCTGCTCGCAACCGGCCTTGTTCCGGCCGCTATCGCCGGACTGCTCGCGGCGATGGCAATGATCCTGCTCGGCGTGCTCACGGTGCCGCAGGCCTATAGCGGAGTGTCGTGGACGACGGTGTTCCTGGTCGGAGGAATGATCCCGATCTCGGTGGCGATGCAGGTCAGCGGGACTGCCGACCGGATTGCCGACGTCTTGGTCGACGTGGTTGGCGACGCCGGGCCGCGTGTGCTGCTCCTCGCCGTCTTCATCCTTGCTGCCGTGATCGGGGCAACGATCAGCAACACCGCGACCGCGCTGATCGTGATTCCGATTGCCGTGTCCGCATGTGCCGAGCTCGATGTGTCGGTCCGACCCGTTCTCATGGCTGTGACGGTGTCCTGCTCGGCCGCGTTCCTGATGCCGATCACGACCCCTGCGAATCTGATGGTGATGGGCCCAGGTGGCTACAAGTTCAACGACTACTGGAAGTTCGGGCTGCCGTTGCTGATCTTCTACGGCTTCGTCGTCGTGTTCTACATCCCGCTGATCTGGCAGTTCTAGGTTCGATCTCCGAGCGCCGCTACTACGGCGAGATGGTCGCGATGGTCGTCTCAGTGACAGTCGATGGCGTCACGACCACCACGGAGTCGACCCGGTTTTCCTCGTCCGGAGTACCGATCTGCAGGTACAACGCACCGAGGCCGAAGAAGGCCACCAGCAGGACGAGCGTCGATCGTCGCAACCGGATCCTGGCGCCGACCGGGTGTGCGAGCCATCCCGAGGTGATCAGACTCATCCGCCGGAGCCATACAGGTCGATGTGCGGTGAAGCGACGCCGGCCGCAGTCAGTGCAGTGGCGCAGCGCAGCCGAAGCTCACGAAGGACTTCGAACTGCCGGCCTGGCAACGTGCGAACGAGCACGCGCACAAGGTAGTAGCCGACTTCCACTCGCTGCACGCCGGCGACGACGGGCTCGCGCAGCAGCAATGGCGCCCAGTGATCGTCGGCGGCAAGGGTCATCGCCGCCTCGCGCAGGACAGAGTTTGTCAATTCCAGGTCCTCGCCGACCGCGATCGGAAGGTCGAGCACGGCCTGTGACCAATCCTTGGAGAGGTTCGTGACCTGGCCGAGCAAGCTGTTCGGGATGATGACCAGCTCACCTTCGATCGTGCGCAACTTGGTCACCCGCAGCGTCATCTCCTCGACCGTCCCGGTTACCCCTTTGGTCTGCCCCGGCTGAGAGAAACGGATCTCGTCGCCGTAGCCGAACTGGTGCTCGGCGAAGAGGAAGAAGCCGGCGAGAAGATCGCCGACGACCTGCTGCGCGCCGAAGCCCAGCGCAACACCCGCCACCGTGGCGGGGGCGACCAGCGTGACCAGTGGAACCCCCATGATGTTGACGCCGAGGGTGAAGGTGACGATGTACACAAGTGCCACAGCGGTCCAACCGACCGCTTCCACGACGGCGCGGGACCGCTTGAGACGCTCCGATGCCACGTCGTTGGCATCGTAGGTCTCCTGCAATCGACGTTCGAGGTCGACCCGATACCGGTCCTCGACCCACCGGACAGCGCGCGCGACCAACACTCCACCGATGATCACGACGACACCGGGGAGGAAGTCGTTGCGGAGCCATTCCTCCGGTGAACTGAAGTTTGTCGACAGACCAGCGATCCTAACCACGGGCAAAATCGGTGCTAGCAATGACGCATTGGACCCGAGTTGACGATCAACGGCGGAGCGGGCACACCGGAGTTCAAGCGAAGAACCGTCGCCGTGTTGCTCCTCGCGATCGGGTTGCTCGTGGTCGGGCTCGCGTTGCGTTCCACGATCGTCAACGGGACCGGCGACTTCGGGATCAACCTCGCTTCGATCGGTTTGCTCGTGCTGTTGGCCCGTGCCGCTTCGATGACTGCCGGCGAGATCGGTGTGCAGCCCGAGTTCCTGGGTTCGGGGCTTCGCTGGGGTGGCATGGCATTCGCTCTCATCACCGTGGCGTTGGTGATCGCGTCGGTCGTGCCGGCGACATCGGGCTTCTTCGACGATGCACGAGCAGACATCGGCGCGGGGGAACTCTTGCTCAAGGTTCTCGTCGTGATTCCGATCGGCACTGTCCTGTTCGAAGAGCTCGCGTTTCGCGGCGTGCTGCTGGGACTGCTCCGGCGGCTGACATCCGCGAAGGCAGCCGTCGTGTCCGCGGCCACCCTCTTCGGTCTCTGGCATGTGCCGACGGCGTGGAACACGTCATCGGCATCGACGAACGGGGCGCGACTCGCTGCAGTTGCAGGCACCGTCGTCGCCACGACGATCGCCGGCTTGGCCTTCTGCTTCCTTCGTGTGCGATCACGCAGCATCGTCGCCCCGATGTTGGCGCACATCGCGACGAACTCGGTCACGTTCGCCATCACCTGGTCGCTGAGGGGATCCTGACCAAGGCGTCATCCCGGCACGACAAGTACCATCGGCGCCGTGACAGTCCAGCCGTCGCTCCGACTTGTCGTGCGCAGCAAGCTCGTACCGACCCAGATCCCCGACGGGCTGCTGGTGCGGGAGCGAGTTCTCGCTCTTCTGTCGACGGATGCGCGTTTCACACTGGTCGCGGCGATGCCCGGCTATGGCAAGACGGTCAGCGTGCGTCACTGGATCGACAGGATCAACGTCCCCGTCGCCTGGCTCTCGCTGGATCTCCTCGATGGTGAGCCGCTTTCGTTCTGGTCACATTTTCTTCTCGCGGTCGGATCGGTGCTCCCGGGTGTCGATGTCGAGCCGGCGATGCTGCTGACCGAGCGGGGGGCCGATGATCCGCTGTTCCTCGCCTCGCTCGTTGCCGAGCTGGAGAACGCGAGTCAAAACGTCGTGCTCGTCGTCGACGGCCTCGCCGGACAGTTGGATCAGGCAACGCTCGATGGAATCGCGATGCTGGTCGAACGTGCCGGCGACACCCTGCACATCGTCATGACGACACGATCGTTTCCCGCGCTGCCCCTCGCTCGCTGGCGTTCGATCGGATGGCTGAACGAGCTTCGCGGAGAAGATCTCTGCCTCACCGACGACGAGGCAGTCGCGATCGCCGCCCGGTTCGACCCGGCTGCCCACTCCCCCGACTCGGCCGTTGCGCTCAACCGTCGGGTCGAGGGCTGGCCAATCGGTTTGCACATGGCGCTGCTCTCGGGGCGGTCGTCTGCCGCCGATGGGTTCCTCTACGAGGCCAACGCGACGCGAACAGACCGCATGCTGGCCAGCTATCTCGTCGTCGACGTGCTGGAGTCGATGACCGAGGACGAGCGCGACGTGGCGTTGTCTCTGTCGGTTGTCGAGTGGTTCGATCCCGACATCTGCAAGCAGCTCGTCGGCGACAACGCCGACGAGGTCGTGCGGCAGTTGCTCGCCCGCGGCGTGTTCCTGACTGTGGTCGACCGGCGCACCGGCTCGATGCGTTTCCACGGGCACTTCCGTGAACTGATGGAGATGGAGCTCGGCTGGCGCGACCCGGCGCGGCGTATCGACCTTCATCGCCGCGCTGCGATGCTGTGGCGCGAGCGCGGTGATCTGATGGCGGCCTATCGCCACCTTTCTGCGATCGGTGACAGCGGAAAGGCACACGACGTCCTGGTCGGCCCGGCACTCGAGCTGGTACACCGCGGCGACATCACCGCGCTCCAACAATTTGCCCACAAACTCCCGATTCCTCGCGATGTCCACGACGCCCACCTGGCTCTCGATCTCGCCATCGTCACCTATTTCGCCGACGGCACCCTTGCCTCGCGACGCTGGTGCGACCGCGCCGCGTTGCTCCTGAAAGGCGGCACCGACGGCTCGACATTCCCCGGTGCCGGCCAGGACGACCTCGTGCTTCGGCTGCACGACATGCGATGCGCGATTGCGCTGCTCGAGGCCGACCTCGACGGAGCAATCGAAGGCATCGAGATCCATCGCCAGCTCGTGTCGAAATCCCGGTCGGTGCCGGTGTTCGAGGAGCAGTTCCCAATTCTCGCGGCACGCGTGATGCTGGCCGCGAGGCGCAGCAGGGATGCCGACGAGTGGATCGGTCAGGCCGAACGCATCGCTGGACCCGACATCGTCACGCGCGTCAGTGTGCCAACCCTCCGAGCGTGGCGCGAATGGATGTTCGGACGCCTCGACATCAGCACGCGGCTGATCGACGGTGCGCTCGATTGGATGGACAGTCACCACATCGGTGCCCATCATCTGGCATTCGACACGTTGATCACCGGTGGTTGGTGCCGCCTCAGTGGCGGCGACATCGCCGAGGCCGAGCGGTTGGCGCGACGCGCCAACGTCGATGCCGACATCCTTGCGTGCGCCTGGAACCACCTCCAGGCAGGATTCTTGTCGGCGCGGCTTGCACTCGTCACGGGCGACCCCACAGATGCGTTGCTCATCGCCGAAGACCTGCGTTCGCGAGTCACGTTCGAGAACTGTCGGCCGTACACGGACCGAATACTCGGTCTCGAAGTCGAAGCCCTGGCAGCGAGCGGGCGCGGCGACGACGCCGAACGGCTCATCGGAGAACTCCAACCAGGACCGCGAAGGCAGCTCCTCCAGGCCCGATTCGGCAGCGCCGACTCGGACGCGACCGAGGAGCTCCTGGCGCATCGCGAGACGTGGCCGGTGCTCGAGTGGCAGCAGGCGGAGCTTGTTCTGGCAGCTCGACGCGACCGAACGTGGCCGTCGAACGAGCTCATTGCGCTACTCAGTTCATGTGCCGAGGCGGGGTGGGTGTTGCCATTCCTCGGGATGGGAACCCAGGTCGAACGGTTGCTGCACATGGCGCCGCTCGAGCGGCTGCACCCCAAGCTGGCCCGCACACTCGCGTTCCTCGCGCCGATGAGCCCGACCATCCTGCCGATCGCGGATGGCGTGCGGCTGACGAGTCGTGAACTGACACTGCTGGAGTTGCTGCCCACCCACCTCTCGTACAACGAGATCGGCGAACGTCTCTACCTGTCGGTGAACACGATCAAGACGAACCTCAAGAACCTGTACCGCAAGCTCGATGCCAGCACGCGCGCCGAAGCCGTCGAGGCCGCCCGGAGCGCCGGCCTGCTCTGATTCGAGGTCGCCCGATCTGGGTACGTTGGAGGAATGGACCAGACAGGCAAGCTCACATCAACGCAAGTCAGCGAGAGTGAAGGGCTGGAGGACTGGCGGGTGCTGCTGCGCACGTTGCAGTCGTCGTTCAACACCGGGGGGTTCTCCAAAGGCGTCGAGTTCGCTGCACGGATCGGCGTCGCAGCCGACGCAGCGAACCACCATCCCGACCTCACGATCACCTACCCGCGAGTCCATGTCCTCCTCACGACACACGACGCAGATGGCATGACGATCCGAGATGTCGAGATGGCCAGGACGATCTCGGCAATCGCCGCGGAGCTCGGAATCCCCGCGGAACCGACCGCAGTCACTCAACTCGAGATCGCGATCGATGCGCTCGACATCCCAGCGGTCAAGCCCTTCTGGGAGGCGGTGCTCGGCTTCAAGCCGCATCTCGACGACGACTGCGAGGATCCCTACGGTCGAGCCCCGGCGTTCTGGTTCCAGCAGATGGATGCGCCACGAACACAGCGCAACCGCATCCACTTCGACGTCACCGTTCCACACGATGTCGCCCAGCAACGGATTGCCGCTGCGATCGCGGCAGGCGGCACGCTCGTCTCCGACAAGGCCGCCCCCGCCTTCTGGATCCTCGCCGATCCCGAAGGCAACGAAGCCTGCATCTGCACCTGGCAGGGCCGCGACTGACAGCGTCAAACATTGCCGGACGAGATGCAAGACTCGCCACACATGATCGACACGAGCAACTACATCCGATTCGAGCGGGTGGACTCAGTGGAGGGCACCGAGCACGGTCTCCATGCTCTTCTCCACGGCGAGCAACTGCGGATCGATCTCGTCGCAGTCGACGTCGTACGCATCAAGATCAGCCGCGGAGGGGCGTTCGACGAGTCGCCGACATTTGCCGTTTGCAGCGAGCCATTGGCCGACCGGGTCGAGTTCACGATCGAGGCGACGACCGAAGTCGTCCGGCTGCAGACGTCGGCCTTGTGTGTCTCGCTGTGGCTCGATCCATTCCGACTGGACGTGCACCGCAGCGACGGCACCGCTGTCATCGAGGCTGCCGCCGACATCAGTGGCAACTACTGGACATACGCAACGTTGAACGACGCCTTCACGCTGCGGCGTCGCTGCCGTCCCGAGGACGCGGTCTACGGGCTCGGCGAGAAGACCGGACACCAGAACCGGCGAGGCCGCGACTTCACACTCTGGAACACCGACATCCTCGATCCCGAACGGACCAAAGAGTTCACCGCCGGTCGCCCGCCCGAGGATCTGCGTTCGGAGAAGACGAGTATCGAGTTCGATCCGTACTACATCTCGATTCCGTTCTTCTACCACCAGACGCACACGGATGGATCGATGATCGGCTCGTTCGTCGACAACGGCTATCGCGGCCACTACGACTTCACGCCACGCGATGAATACCGAATCCACTTCGCCGGCGGTCAGTACACCGAGTACATCTTCGCCGGCCCGCAGATGCCCGCCATCCTCACGAAGTACACAGAACTGACCGGTCGCATGGCACTCCCGCCGATGTGGTCGCTCGGCTACCACCAATGCCGTTGGGCCAAGTACACCCAGGCCGCTGTCGAGCAACTCGCGAAGCGGCTTCGAGACCACCGGGTTCCCTGCGACACGCTGTGGCTCGACATCGAGTACATGGACGGATACCGCGTATTCACCTGGAACACCGAAGCGTTCCCCGACGTGCCGGGGATGCTCGCACGACTGGGCGAGCAGGGTTTCGGAGTCATCACCATCATCGATCCGGGCATCAAGTACGACCCCGGCTACTGGGTGTTCGACCAGGCCCTGGAGCGAGACGTGCTGTGCAGAACAGAAGGTGGCGACGTCTACATCGGCCAGGTGTGGCCGGGCAACACTGCCTTTCCCGACTTCGTCACCGAGGAGGGGCGCGCCTGGTGGGGTGAGCTGAACGCGGCGCACGTCGAATCCGGTCTCGTCGGGATCTGGAACGACATGAACGAGCCGGCGACCGGAGCCATCGCACCCGACGCGATGCGATTCGGAGGTGGCCAGTACTCGCACGACCGCTTCCACAACCAGTACGCGCTCCTCATGGCGATGGGCACCACAGCGGGACTGCTCGTTGCGATGCCCGACAAGCGCACGTTCGTGCTGTCACGTGCCGGGTTCGCCGGCATCCAGCGGTACGCAGCGAACTGGATGGGCGACAACCTGGCGAATTGGGATCACCTCTGGCTGAGCATGCCCATGGCCACTGGGTTGGGGATCTCCGGTCAGGCATTCGTCGGCGCCGACATCGGCGGCTTCGAGGGCGACACCAACGCCGAACTGTTCCTGCGCTGGATGCAGTACGGGACCCTGACTCCGTTCTGTCGAAACCACTCGTCCATCGGGTGGATCGACCAGTACGCCTGGTCGTTCGGTGACGCGATCGAGGATCTCGTACGCGAGTCAATTCAGCTTCGATACCGCTTGCTGCCCTACATCTACACGTCGTTCGCGATCGCGTCGGAGACCGGCGCACCGGTGCAACGACCGCTGGTCTTCGACCACCAGCGCGATCACGCCACACGTGATCTCGACGATCAATACCTGTTCGGGCCCGACCTGCTCGTCGCCCCCGTCCTGAAGCCGGGCACCACCGCCCGGCAGGTCTACATACCCGCCGGGACGTGGTACGACTGGCACACCGACGAGGTGGTGAGCGGACCTCGATACGTCAGGGCGGAGATCACGATGGATCGCATCCCGCTCTATGCCCAAGGTGGCGCTGTGATCCCGATGTGGCCATCAGCTCCACCGTCGGCAGCCGGATACCAACCGACCACGGTCGAGCTGCACCTCTTCGTGCCCTCCGGCGACGGCACGTACCGCTCGGCCCTGCAGGAAGACGATGGCACCACGTTCGCGGCCAACAGTGGGGCGCGATTCCGGACCACGTTCGAGGTGATCCGCACCGGCCAACAGATCACACTGCGCGCCGAGGTCGATGGCGACGGCTACCCGGCGTTCACCCGCCGCGAGTTCGATCTCGTCATCCACGGCGCAGTCACCGACACCGTCGTCGTCGACGGTGTGGAGCGAGCGTTGAACGATGGTCGAGTCTCGTTGCCGAACGAGGGCACCGCGTTCACAGCCGAGCTCATCGCCGACTGAGGAGTCGTTGCGGGTTGCGGGCGGTCATACGGGCGGCGGCGGCCCAAATCGCAGCCCACAGCGTGAACGGCACCGATTCCTGCGCTCGAGCAGGCCGAGTCAATCCGACTTGCCGCCGGGGTCTCGCTTCATCGACACGCCGGGGCGGACGAGGCCGGTCTCGTAGGCGAGCACAACAGCCTGCACGCGATCGCGAACTCCCAGCTTGGTCAGGAGCCGGCTGACATGGGTCTTCGCCGTCGCCTCGCCGATGTACATCTCGGCAGCGATCTCGCGGTTGCTGAGACCATGGGCCAACAATTCGAGGGCCTCGCGTTCGCGATCTGTGAGGTCGTCGGGCAGCGTGGCAGTGACTGCTTCGGGTTGAGCCTGGTTGGCGAACTCCTCGATCAGTCGCTTCGTGACCGACGGAGACAGCAGCGCATCTCCTTGGGCGATGATCCGCACCGCGGCGACCAATTCCCTGGCCGGCGTGTCTTTCAGCATGTACCCGCTGGCACCGGCGCGAATGGCGGCGTACACGTATTCGTCGAGGTCGAAGGTGGTCAGCACGAGCACCTTGGTGTCGCAATCCTTGCTCGAGGTGATCAGGCGTGTCGCCTCGATGCCATCCACGACAGGCATGCGGATGTCCATCAACACGACATCCGGGCGCGTCCGCAGGCACAGTTCGACGCCGAGTCGACCATTCTCCGCGTCACCGACGACTTCGATGTCGGGCTGGGCATCGAGAATCATCCCGAAGCCGTCGCGCATCAGCGCCTGATCGTCGATAATCGCGACTCGGATGCTCATGTTCGCTGCTCCACCGGCGGTGCGACTGCCCGGGTCGAGTTGCTGACGATCGGCAGGGTGGCGCGCACCGCGTACCCGCCTCCACGACGGGGGCCCGAGGTGAACTGGCCACCGTAGATCTCGACCCGCTCGCGCATGCCGATCAACCCGTTTCCGGTCCCCACCCCGGAGAGCGACGTTGCCGCACCCCGGCCATCGTCGGTGACCTCGACGACCAGGACGTCCGTCTCGTACGAGATGTGCACAGTGGCCGACGCGGTAGCGCCCGCGTGTTTGCGTACGTTCGTGAGCGCCTCCTGCACGATCCGGAAGGCAGCCAATTCGATGCCGGGCGCCAGCGGGCGCTGTTGCCCCTCGACGACCAGCTTCGTCGATACTCCGATTGCCGATGACTCGTCAACAACGGCCGAGATGTCGGCGATTCCGGGCTGCGGCGACAACGACGCCTCGACGTCTCCGGTGTCGCGAAGGACGCCGAGCATCCGGCGCAACTCGGTGAGCGACTCGCGCCCGACGGCCTCGATCTTGGCGAACACTTCGGCAGCCTTGTCGGGATTGGCGTGAACGATCTCACGCCCGGCGGCGGCTTGCACCGCGACGACGCTCATCGCGTGAGCGACCACATCGTGCATCTCGCGGGCGATTCTGCTGCGTTCTCTGATCACTGCCCGTTCGGCCTCGGCGAGGCGGTCGGCCTCCGCTGCCGCGGCTCGACGTTCGGTGTCGACGAAGATGCGTTCGCGGTTGCGGATGAGCACGCCGGCCGCGACAGCGGCGGCGAGGAAGGCCGCAATGCTGAGCAACTGGAGGAACGCGAAGCCGTCTGGCCGGTCGAGCACGCTGACGCTCGCGGCCACCAGCAAGATGACGCTCGCTGACGCCATCGCCCACCACGCTCTGCGGCGATTCTCGCAATGCGCAGCCACCGCGTAGAGCGCTGGGAGGCCGAGCACCGACAAGAGGGCTGCATGACCTCGTAGCCAGAAGGAGATCAACACCGCGGTGACGACCGCGAGAACGGCGATCGGGATGCGACGACGCCACACGAGAACGATGGAGCCGGCGACCACCAACGTGTACGCGATTGCGTCGGCGGTCCGTTCACCCGGAAGCGGTTCGGCGGATGTTGCTGCCACCTCGACAACGGACAGCACGGCGACGACGGCGGCGACGACGAGATCGACCAGGACCCGAGGATCCAATGTCCAGCGGCGGGTGCTCATCCTCGCAGACCTGGCCCTCGAACCATGAATGGACTGTACCGAACGATGCGAAGCCGTTCGTCCGGCGATGTGATGACCGCGCCTCCATCAAAGTGATGACGTCACCCGTGTCCACCTCCGCCGTAACCAACCATCGGTCGGACCCGCGATCACCCCATCGCCGGACGACCTCGGAGTCGTGAATCTCTACCGTCGGAAGGGTCCACATGACCCCAACGAAAGGCACGATCATGACTCTCCTCCAGGCCCCTCCAAGCCTCCGAGACACCACGTACGCTGCGGCTTCTGCCCGCGGCGCCACCAAGACCTACAGAACCGGCGATACTCAGGTCGTCGCCCTCGACAGCGTCGACGTCGACTTCGCTGCCGGCCAGTTCACAGCCATCATGGGCCCGTCCGGCTCGGGCAAGTCGACCCTCATGCACTGCATGGCGGGCCTCGATCGTCTCACCTCCGGCTCGGTCACTATTGGCGACGTCGACATCTCCAACGCCAGCGAGAAGCAACTGACGTTGCTGCGGCGCGATCGCCTGGGATTCATCTTCCAGGCGTTCAATCTCGTCCCAACGTTGACCGCCATCGAGAACATCACGCTTCCGATGGACCTCGCCGGCACGAAGCCCGACAAGAAATGGGTCGACAGCGTGGTCGCCACCGTCGGGTTGACACACCGTCTGAAGCACCGTCCCAACGAACTGTCGGGCGGCCAGCAACAGCGCGTTGCCGTCGCCCGTGCGTTGGCCGGCCGACCGCAGATCATCTTCGCCGACGAGCCCACCGGCAACCTCGACAGCACCACCGGTGCGCAGATCCTGGCGTTCATGCGCCATGCCGTACGTGAGCTCGGCCAGACGATCGTGATGGTCACCCACGACGCGGTCGCGGCCAGCTACGCGGACCGCGTGATCTTCCTCGCCGACGGTCGCATCACCGACCAGTTGGCCGATCCGACCCCCGATGCCGTACTCGACCACATGCGTCGACTCAGCAACTGAACCATCCAAATCCACTGAATGGAGCCCAGCCATGTTTCGACTGACCATCAAGAACCTCCTGGCGAACAAGGTACGTTTCGCCCTCACCACCTTCGGCGTGATCCTCGCCGTCAGCTTCGTCGTCTCCGCGTTCGTGCTCGGCGACGGCTTGCGCAGCAGCTTCACCAAAGTGTCCGAAGATGTCACTGCCGGTGTCGATCTCCAGGTCCGCAGCCATGCGGACTTCGGTGAGGCGCCACCCTTGTCCGCCGACACGGTCTCGACCGTCGCGGCCGTCGATGGCGTTGCCGACGCCGTCGCCAACATCGAAAGCGCCGACAACGCGGTTCGCCCGATGCGAGCCAACGGCGAGAACATCCCCACGCAAGGCCCGCCGCAGCTCGCCTTCAACTGGATCGACAACCCTCAGCTCAGCCCATTCACTCTTGTCGACGGGACCGCACCACAGGTCGGCCAGTTCGCGATGGACGTCGATGCCGCAGCCAAGTACGGCTTCGTCGTCGGTGACACCTACGGCGTGATGACTCCGGGCGGCCAGGTCGACCTCACGCTGTCGGGGACCTCGTCCTTCGGTTCCGACAACTCGACACTCGGCGCGGTCCTGATGCAGATGAACACCGACCAGGCCAGCGAACTGTTCGGCATCGACGGCATCACGGATGTCGCCGTACAGGTCGCCGACGGGGCCAAGACCGCCGACGTTCACGCTGCGGTCGCCGCAGCCGTGCCGGCGGCAGAGGTCGTCGATCACGCAACGGTGCTCGCAGAGACCACACGCGAGTTCACCGACGAGATCAACATCGTCGGCAACATCCTGTTGGGGTTCGGTGGCGTCGCGCTGTTCGTGTCGATCTTCATCATCTACAACACCTTCGCCATCGTGTTGGGGCAGCGCAGCCGCGAGCTCGCGTTGCTGCGCACCGTCGGTGCCGGCCCGAAGCAGATTCGCCGATCAGTCCTGGGTGAAGCCCTGGTCATCGGTGTGATCGCCTCGGTCGGGGGGATCGGGGGCGGCATCGCCGTCGCCAAGGGCATCGATGCCCTGTTCGGATTGATGGGCGTCGACCTCACCGACTACCCCCTGATCCTCGCCGATCGCACGCTGATCGCCGCCGCCGTCGTCGGTGTCGGCGTCACGATGCTGGCAGCCATTGGGCCCGCTCGCCGAGCAGGCACCGTCTCGCCCATCGCCGTCCTGAACGGCGGCACCGATGCAGGAGCCGTCGGGTCGCGCTCCCGCAAGGTGGCGGGTGTCGGTCTGTTCGTAACCGGTCTGGCCGCCGGCGCCGCCGGACTGGCGGGGCTCGGATCGACATCAGCCACGATCTCTGCTCTGGCATTCGGCGCGATCGCCATCTTCCTGGGTGTCACGCTGTTGAGCCCGATGGCGGTTCGGGTTGTGACCGCGGTATTCGGCTGGCCGATGCGCAAGATCGCCGGCGTCGCCGGTCGTCTGGCGCAGAAGAACGCTGCTCGCAATCCGCGCCGCACGGCGACGACGGCAGCCGCGTTGATGATCGGTCTGGCACTCGTGACGACCGCTCTGGTCGTCGGCCAATCGGTGAAGGCGACCATCGGCTCGACATTCGCAGAGAATGCCAAGGCCGACTACTACCTCTCCGACGAACTCGATGAGGTTCAGTTCCCGGCCACGCTCGCCGGCGACATCCGCACCTCCCCCGTGGTGACAGCAGCGACGGGCTTCTCAGATGTCAAGGCGCGTGTCGACGGCACGGTGACTGATGTCGCCGGGTTCGACTTCGATCAGATCAACCAGGTGCTCGACCTGGACGTTCTGGCAGGCGGCTTCGACAGCACCGTCGAGAACCCCGTGGTCGTGTCCGTCGACAAGGCCGCGGCGATCGGCGTCGGAATGGGCGATGCATTGCCCATCGAGTTCGCCAACGGTTCCCGGGTCGAGACGACGATCGTCGGACTGTTCGACGACCAAGCTGTCCTGACTCAGAACTACCTGCTCGACAACAGCATCCTCGCAAGCGCAGGTGTCACGCCGGCCGCCGAGTGGTTGGCCGTCTCGATCGCCGACAGTGCTTCAACGACGGATGTCGACGCACTGATGGCCCGCCTGTCGGACCAGTACCCGTATGCATCGGTCGAGACGACAGGCGAGTTCAGCAAGCGAGTCGAAGGCAAGATCGACAAGGTGCTGACCATGATGAATGCGATGGTCGCACTGGCAGTGATCATCGCCTTGATCGGCATCGCCAACACATTGGCGCTGTCGGTGTTCGAGCGCACTCGTGAGCTCGGCCTGGTCCGAGCGGTAGGCATGACCCGCCGTCAACTTCGACGAATGGTTCGCTTCGAGGCCGCACTTGTTGCGACATTCGGGGCCACCCTCGGGGTCGGGCTCGGCCTGCTCTTCGGCTTCGGCGTCGTCGGGGCGCTCCCCGCTTCGTTCGCATCGGAGCTCTCGATTCCGATCCTGCAGATCGTCGTGCTGGTGCTCGTCGCCGCCGGCGCCGGGGTTGCCGCTGCGTGGATGCCGGCACGACGAGCCGGCCGTCTCAACGTCCTCGACGCCATCGCCTACTGAAATTTCGAGCGGTCGGAGTGCTCCACGGCACTCCGACCGCCGCCCTCGCATCACCCACCAACCATCAGTTCCCGAAGGAGACCTCACCATGAACACTTCCACCACCATCTCTCGACCGATTACTCCGACCAACAACCACCCGACCAACCGCACAACAAGGATTCGACGCATCTTCGGCGTCGCCGCTCAGCCGCAGAGCTACCGAAACATCGGCTTCCTGCTGCTCGGACTGCCACTTGGCACCGTCTGGTTCACCGTCCTCGTCACCGGCGTGTCTGTCGGGATCAGCATGCTCGTCGTCGCACTCCTCGGCATTCCGGTTCTCTTGGGGATGTGGTACGTCATGCGCGCGTTCGCCAATGTCGAACGCGGCACGACCAACGCGCTGTTGGGCCGACATCTCCCCCTCGCCCCCCTGGCGACGTCCTACCGCGGCAACGTGTGGGTCCGACTGCGGTCGATGAGCCGCGACCGAGATCGCTGGCGCGAGGTGGCCTACCTGATGCTGCGATTCCCTGCAGGCATCGCGACCTTCACCGTCGCGGTGACTGCCATCGCCACACCGTTCGTGGTGGCGTACGCGCCGTTCAACGCCCGATATGGCGGCGACCATCCGTTCGGTGAATGGAGCCAGAGTTCCAGGCTCGAACACATCGCCTCCAGCTCGTGGGCGTGGTTCCTGATCCCGTTCGGCGCGGTGATGTTGATCGCCTCGTTCCACCTCCTGAACGCGGTGGCCAACGCCTGCGGACGCTGGGCACGTTCATGGCTCGTCGTCGACAACGCCTGAATCCCGAAACGGCTACGTGGTTGGCTATCGTGATGGTCCGTTCGACTACACGAGCGTTCGCTGGACCCGGACCCTGTCCCCGGCGTTCGAGGTCGTCCATCACATGGAAGTGGGCCGCACATGGCGCCTGTGGTGAAAACTCGTACACGTCCGTCCAACGACTACGGCCGCGACTGGGCACTGCACCAGCGCTTCGCGCCGACCGACGGTCGCGACGATCCGCTCGGTTGCGAGGGAAGGCCTTCGTGGCGAGGCCGAGTCCACATGATCGGGTTGTTCGTGGCCATCCCGGCACTCACCCTGTTGATCATCTTCGCCGACGGAGCCCGAGCGAGAGTTGGCGTGTGCGTCTACGCAGCCGGTGTGTGCGCCATGTTCGCGGCATCGACGACGTACCACCGTTGGGTCAACGAATTCAGGGCACGCGCCGCGTGGCGCCGCGCCGATCACGCCATGATCTTTGCTGCGATGGGCGGGTCTGCGACGCCGGTCGTATTGATCGTGATGCCAACTGGATGGGGAATTCTTCTGCTGTCGGTCGTGTGGGCAGTGGCGATCGTGGGAGCGGTGTTCAAGTTCGGGCACTGGCACCGCGGCGACACGGTCGGCAGTGCGTTGATCGCAGCCGTCAGCGCACTCGGCGCGCTTGCCCTTCCTGCGTTGTGGATCAATGGTGGCGTGACACCGGCGATCCTCTTCGTCGTCTCCGGCTCGCTGTACATCGTCGGTGCCTACTGGTTCTCCAGGACGCGACCGCGGTTGCGGCCGGCGGTGTTCTCGTACCACGAGGTGTGGCACGTCTTCACCGTTGCCGCCGCGGCCACTCATTTCGCCGCAGTGTGGGCAATCGCTACCTAGTGCCGCGTCTGGCAACGTTTGCCCCGTCACATACCGGCACTTCGGGGTTGGGCGCGCGACGTCCTGCTCGTTCGTCGGGACTGCTATCGCGCGGCCGTCGGCGCGAAGGGCGGCGGGCCGAGGATGGTGATACCCCGCGGGTTCTCGGCAGCTGAGGCTTGAAGACGAGCGAGGTCGACCATGGTCGGCGGTGTCGTCAGTTGCCGGATCGCTGGCGCCCCGATAGAAGGCTTGCCCGGGCGCTCCTGGCGACTGGATGCCGATGAGACGCGCCTCGGCGGAGACGACGATGAAGGCGTGGGCGACGCCTTTGGGCACGAAGGACATGCCGCCGCTGCGAACCCGGCTGCGCTGGCCGTCGGCCTGCACTTCGATCTCGCCGTCGACGACGTAGGTCATCTCGTGGGCTTCGGGATGAAGATGCAGCGGTGTCGTCTTGTCCTTCACCATGGTGTCCTCGAACAGGAAGAAGGCGCCGCCGGTGTCCTCGGCGAGCAGCTTCCAGATGTGGAGCCCGCCGCCCGCGAACAGCTGCTTGTCTCCTTCGTCGGCGTTGCGCACGATCGGGATCAGCTTTTGCATCTCAACACCACCTTACTGGTTCGTGGGACATCGGTCCCATGACGAATATACGGTACCATTTGCGTCATGTCAACGGCATACGAGCTGAACGGGCGCACAAATCAGAAGCGCCGAACCCGCGACGCGCTGGTGGCCGCGGCGTGTTCGATCGTCGCCGAGGGACGGACGCCGACCGTCGAGGAGGTAGCCGAGACAGCGTCGATCTCTCGGACGACTGCGTACCGATACTTCCCGAGCCAACGAGCGCTACTGGCGGAGGCCCACCCGGAGACCGCGGTCGAATCGCTGCTGCCCGATGACGCGCCCGACGATGTCGCCGCGAGGCTCGACATCGTCGTTGCTGCATACACGTCGATGATCCTCGACAACGAGTCGCAGCAGCGAACGATGCTTCGACTCTCACTCGAAGCCGATCCCGAGGAGCGTTCGCAGTTGCCGCTCCGGCAAGGCCGCGTGATCAAGTGGCTCGAAGAAGCCCTCGCACCACTGCAGCCACAGCTGCCACGCTCGGAGGTGCATCGACTCGCCATCGCCATCCGCAGCGCGACCGGAATCGAAGCATTGTCATGGCTTACCGATGTCGCTGGCCTCTCCCGCGAGGACGCCACCGCTCTCATGCGCTGGTCAGCTCACGCCATGCTCGACGCCACGACTGGGGCCCGATTGTGAACAGGAAAGAAGAGGCCGGGTGGTCGACGCGCCGCTGCGCCATCTCCCTGAGTGGGAAAGTGCGTGGACCTGAGTGCCACCCATCGCCGGCTCGGAGCCACCGACTCACGAGGCGAACGTTGCCTGACACGGCACTAGCACCAGCGTAGAGTCGACCGGATCGCGAGACCGGAGGAGATCGACGTGTCGCAGATCGTGGCGACCGGTGACCGAGTGACAATCGAGACACTCGGTCCCGAGGACGAGGACGAGTTCCTGGCCGCAGTGGCCGCGAGCCGCGAACTGCATCACCCGTGGATCGACGCGCCGAACACGAGCGAACGCTTGGCGGCAGTGCTCGGACGCAACGAACGCCAGGGCAACTGGACGTTCCTGATCCGAGATCGAGCGGACGGCACACTCGCCGGAGTGGTCAACGTGACCGACACGGTTTTCGGGTCGTTCCTGTCGGCCTTCTGCGGCTACTGGGCCTTCGCTGCCGGGGGCGGAAGAGGTCTGATGACCGACGGCCTCACGACGGTCGTGCACCACGCATTCGACACGCTCGGCCTGCATCGACTCGAGGCGAACATCCAACCGGCCAACGAACGGTCGATCGCGCTCGCGCTCAGATGCGGCTTTCGCCACGAGGGATATTCGCCGAACTATCTCAAGGTCGACGGTTCCTGGCGAGACCACAACCGCTACGCGATCACGGTCGAAGACATCCGTTCGTTCGACGGTCATGTCGGGGCGTCATAGTGTTCGGTCCGTGTCCGAACATGTGACAACCCACACCGATCCCAGCGACATCGTGCCGTCGCTGATGGCACCCGTGAAGCCGCACGTGATCGTGTTGTTCGGGGCCACCGGTGATCTTTCCCGGCGCAAGCTGCTGCCGGGCCTGTTGCACCTGTCGCTTGCCGGTCTCGTCAGCGACTGCCGAATCGTCGGCACATCGCTCGACGAATTCGACGACGAGACGTTCCGCACCTTTGCACGCAAGGCGTGCGACGAGTTCTCGAGCCGCACGATCTCTGACGACCAGTGGGCCGCGTTCGCCGGCAAGCTGCGCTACGTCCCGCAGGACAAGGGCCCTTCTGGGCTGGCGGCAATCGTGGCCGAGGCGGAGAGAGAGTTGGGTGGCGAGCCTCGCCGCCTCCACTACCTCAGCGTGCCGCCTTCTGCCGCGAGAGTCGTCGTCAACACATTGTCCGAGGCGCGCCTCGTCGAGCGGTCGCGGATCGTCATGGAGAAGCCGTTCGGAACCGACCTCGCCTCGGCGCGCACGCTCAACGCCTCGCTGCACGAGACGTTCAGCGAGGAGCAGATCTACCGAATCGATCACTTCCTCGGCAAGGAGGCGGCGCAGAACATCCTTGCGTTTCGATTCGCAAACGGGTTGTTCGAGCCGATCTGGAACCGCGACCACATCGACCACGTGCAGATCGATGTTCCTGAAGCACTCGCCCTCGAGGACCGCATCAAGTTCTACGAGTCGACCGGCGCATACAAGGACATGGTGGTGACCCACCTGTTCCAGGTGCTCGCCTTCATGGCGATGGAACCTCCCACCGCCCTGGAGCCGCGTGCGATCAGCGAGGAGAAGAACAAGGTCTTCCGATCGATGCGACCAATCGAGCCGGCGCACGTGGTGCGTGGCCAATACATCGGGTACCGCGAGGAAGCCGGGGTTGCTCACGACTCCGAGACCGACACGTTCATCGCCCTGCGGTGCGAGATCGACAACTGGCGATGGGCCGGCGTTCCGTTCTTCCTCCGCACGGGCAAGCGGATGGCCGAGGGCGCTCGCATCATCTCGATAGCGTTCCGCGAACCTCCGAAGAGCATGTTCCCAGCCGGCTCGGGCATCGGCCAGCACGGACCCGACCACCTCACGTTCGACCTTGCCGACGCTTCCAAGTTGTCGCTGAGCTTCTACGGCAAGCGGCCAGGACCGGGCATGAAGCTCGACAAGCTGAGCCTGCAGTTCGCGTTGCACGAAACCGGCCGCGAGCGTGACGTGCTGGAGGCCTACGAGCGGCTGATCCACGATGCGATGAGCGGCGACCACACACTGTTCACCACGTCCGAAGGCATCGAGCGCCTGTGGGAGCTGTCCACTCCACTACTCGAAGCGCCACCACCTGTGCGTGCGTACGCGCCGGGTTCGTGGGGGCCCAACGCGATCCATCAACTGATCGCGCCGCATGCATGGCGCCTGCCGTTCGAACGGGCCTGGCGAACGAAGACCCAGTGATGAACGAGCTGACGGCCTCGATCGCTCCGACTGCGTATGTCGACCCGCAGGTCTACGTCACTGAGGTCGAACGAGTCTTTCGGCACACATGGTTGCCGCTGTGCAGAGCCGACCAACTCCGCGCGTCCGGCGATCGTGTCGCTCTCACACTGATCGGCCGCCCGCTCGTCGCGGTACGCGACGGCAACGAGATCCGAGTGCTCGCCAACGTGTGCGCCCACCGCGGATCACAGATCGTCGACGATGGTGCGGGACACGGCTCGACCCTCGTGTGCCCGTACCATCGGTGGGCATATCGGCTGGATGGCTCGCTGATCGGCGCGCCGCTCTCCGACGGGACCGACCTCGACGGAGCCTGCCTTGCCGAGATCCGTCACGTCGTCTGGGAAGGGTTCGTACTGGTCAACCTCTCCGGCGACGCTGCCGATCCTGTCGCTGGCCTGGCCGGACTGTCGGCGCAGATCGCACCATGGACGTGGGGCGATCTTGTCACCGTCGCGTCGCAGCGCTTCGAGTCGACCTGGAACTGGAAGGTGATGGTCGAGAACTGGATCGAGTGCTATCACCATCTCGGAGCACACCGCGACACGGTCGAACCGATCCAGCCGGCGCGCACGACCCGAGTCGTTCCGAGCAATGGCGCCCCGTGGGCGTGCATGACAGTCGACAGTCTCGACGGCATCGAAGGAGGACCCGACGAGTGGATGCCGGGCATCACAGTGGACCGATCCAAGGACCTGTCGGTATGGGCGGCATTCCCACTACTGCTGGGTGGCAGCGTGTCCCGCTATGCGTTCTGGCTGCATGTCGTTCCGATCGACGCGACTCGACACCACGTGACGTGGAACGTGCTCGCCCACCCAGACCAACTCGACACGTTCCCACCCGAACGGGTGACCGACCTGATGGCGATGCTCGTCGCCGTTCACGCCGAGGACATGGCGTCCTGCGCACGTGTGCAAGCCGGGCTGAACAGTGGATTGATCGATCATTTCCGCCTGACCGCGCTGGAAGCACCCATCGCCGACCTTCACCGATGGATCAACTCGTGCTTGACCGGTTGAGGTAGCGATCGGTCAAGTCAGGTGTTGCAGGTATTGGTTGAGTCGCGCTGCTTGGCGCGTCTGATGGTCGCGTTCTGCGAGGTTTGGCGCGTTGCGAGCCGCGTGCGCATACAGGCGGGCAGCCAACGCGAGATCGCCGTTCTTCTCGTGTAGGTACGCAGCGACCGCTTCGCGTCGGGGGACGCCTTCGTCGACCTCGGCCAGTGCCGCCAGTCCTGCGGGTGCTCCGTCGGCCTCACCGACTGCGACCGCACGGTTGAGCCGGACAATCGGAGTGTCGGCGAACCGGAGCAGCTCGTCGTACCACTCCACGATCTGGACCCAGTCGGTCTCCTCGACGCGCGGCGCGTCGGCATGGAGCGCGGCGATCGCCGCTTGCGCCTGGTACTCCCCGAGTTGATCGCGAGCCAGCGCAGCGTGCGCGATGCCGATTCCCTCGGCAATGAGCCCTGTGTCCCACTGGCTGCGATCCTGCTCGGCGAGAGGCACGATGCTTCCGTCCGGTCGAGTGCGGCTGCGTCGGCGGGCATGGTGCAGCAGCATCAGAGCGAGCAACCCGTGGACCTCGGGATCGTCCACCAAGGCAGCCAGCTGCCGGGTCAGTCGGATCGCCTCGGCCGCCAGATCGACGTCGCCTGTGTAGCCCTCGTTGAAGACGAGGTACAGAACCCGCATCACCGTGCGCACGTCTCCGGGTCGATCGACACCTGCCTGGCTGACCGTGCGCTTGGCGCGGCTGATGCGCTGCGCCATGGTGGCCTCGGGAACGAGGTATGCCCGAGCGATCTGGCGTGTGGTGAGCCCACCTACGGCTCGGAGCGTCAACGCAACCGCCGACGACGGCGTCAGGTCGGGGTGGGAGCACAGGAAGTAGAGGCGCAGCGTGTCGTCGGCGCTCGGGATCGCGTCAGCCTGCGGTTCGGTGTCGACCCGGAGCTCCCGGTCGCGGCGCGCCGCGTCCGATCGTGTCATGTCGAGGAACGCCCTCCAAGCGACGGTGATGAGCCACCCGGTGGGGTCGGCGGGCAACTCGTCCCCCCACGCGGAGAGGGCCCGGATGAGCGCCTCCTGGACCGCGTCCTCGGCTGTCGCGAAATCCGCACCACGACAGACGAGGACGCTCAAGACCCGGGGGACGAGCTCGCGTAGCTCGACCTCGTGCACGACCAGTGGGTGACGCGTCACTGGGTGACAGTGGGCGCCGAGCCCATGAAGGGTCGGAGCTCCAGCCATTCGTGGATCGGTTTGCCGCCGGCACCAGGTGCTGCCGACAGCTCACCTGCGAGCTCGACCGCTCGCTCGTAGCTGTCGACGTCGATCACCATCCATCCAGCGATCAGATCCTTCGTCTCGGCGAACGGTCCGTCGGTCACAGGCGGCCGCCCCTCGCCGTCGTAGCGGACCCACACGCCGTCAGGCGACAGGGCCTGGCCGTCGATGTACTCACCGCTGCCCTCGAGTCGAGTTGCGAAGTCGTTCATGTACTGGATGTGCGCCTCGACCTCGTCGGGCCTCCACTGGTCCATCGGGACATCGTTGACGGCCTCCGGCGCGCCCCGGTAGTGCTTCAGCAACAGGTACTTGGCCATTGTGTTCTCCTTGTGTGTCGTCGGCCGCGCCGGCCGAACTCACCCCTGGGACGGAGCCGGCCGCGACTTTTCGACATCGCCTCCGGGAATTTGTCGAGAGCGATCTGAGACGAGTCGGCTGGACCACGCTGTTACCCAAGCAGTGGACGGAGCAGGAGCGTCCGGCTGGTGTCGGCGATCCAGGATTCGATGCGATCGAGGGACCAGCCATAGTTGTCGCGCAACATGAGGGCGAACTGGAAGTCCGAGATCGCGGCGAGCGTGTCGACTGCAGCTTCGGAGTCGACGGATGTGTTCAGTGCATCCATCGCTCGCAGCGTCGCGACGACTCTCCGCGCTCCCTCGACGTGTCGACGACGTCCCTCGGTCAGGGCGACCTCGAGGTCGGGCTCGGCCGCGGCTCCGGTGATGAGGGCGTGGATGATGTCGCTGCAGTGCTCCAGTATCGACCGGGTGATCTTGGCCGACATCGAGGCCACCTCGACGGGGTCATCCGACTGGGCGGCGGCGCCGGCGATGTTGGCAACTCCGGCCTCCGAGTCGATCAGGTCGTTCAGTCGCACGACGAGCGCCTGCTTCGAGCCGATGCTGTCGTAGACGGTCTGCGCAGAAACCGCCGCCGCTTCGGCGATGTCGCGAACACTGGTACGGGTGTAGCCGCGCTCGGCGAAGAGGCGGCGCGCTGCTTTGAGGATCTCCGCCTGCGTGAGTTGCGCCTGGCGTTCTCGCAGGCTGGGTGGCTTCTCCGGCATGTTCCTCTGTCTATCACTTGACAACTGTTCAATTTACTTTATAGTCGTTCCAGTCACTGGATACAACGTCCAATCAACAAAGGAGAACCAACATGCACCACACACTCGAAGCCCCTTCACTGTCCCCGCCCTCGACGCGCCGATGGCCGCCGCGCCCCGCCCAGCGCTCGGTGACATCAGCACCCGACTGGCAGGAGCCGGAGCCATCACGTTTGCTGTGACCGTCGTCGCCCAGAACATCATCCGTGGCGGCTCGGCACCTGCGAATGGCGCGACCACCGCCGAGGTGCTGACGCACTACGCGGACCACCGAGCACTCACCTTCGTGCTGATCGCCACATATGTCGTCAGTGGGATCGGGCTCTTCACCTTCCTCGGCGGAGCGATGCGACGACTTGTCGCCAGCTCCAAACGAGGATGGGCATTCACCGGCTTGGTGGGCGCCACGAGCATCATGGCAATGTTCTCCGTCGTCGTCGCCGCCGAACAGGCCCTGTCGGCGGTCGCGACCCGCGGGCAGCCCGACATCGGCGGTGCCGTCGAAGCGCTGTGGACACTGCACAACAGCGTCTTCTCGGTACTCAACCTCTCGATTGCTGCGGCATTGATGGGCCTGTCTCGAGCAGGCGTCGCTGCGGGAATCACCCCGCGAGCGTTCCGACGTCTCGGTCCCGTCGGGGCCGCGATGCTCGTGGTCGGCACACTGGCCGGGCCTGCCATCGCAATCGGCGATGCCATGCCGTTGTTCGGCGTTGCCGGCCTCGGATTCCTCGTCTGGCTCAGCTTCCTGTTCACGACAGGCCTGCGCATGATCCGCTCGAGCGAGGCGTGATGAGCATCACCGAGCACACCACCTTCGACCCGACGGTCACCGATGCCGATGCGATTGCTGCGAGCTGCTTCGCGCACCTGGAAGCAGCCTGGAACGCAGCCGATGGCGCGGCGTTTGGCGAGATCTTCGCCGGGGTGACCGAGTTCGTCAACATCCGCGGCGAGCACGTTCGCGGCGACGGCGTCCTCATCGGCCAAGCCCACCAGGTGATCTTCGACACCATCTACTCGCGAAGCACGATTCGCTACGACGTCGACGTTGCCCGAGTGATCGCACCGGGATGCATCGTCGCCGTGGTCACCTCCACGCTCGACGCACCGAGCGGTCCTCTGCAAGGTGTCAACCAATCCCGGATCACCGCGGTCGTCACCGAGCAGGAAGGGCATTGGTCGATCGTGGCCTTCCAGAACACACTCGTTCTGGATCCGGGCTGACAGTTTCGACCGGTACGCCTCAGGTCCCAGTACACACACGATCTGGGTGCCACGCATCGGCAACCGCCTCGGGCGGCGTGCGAGCGTGGCACCCAGATCGTTTTCGTTTCGCACGTCAGGCCGTAGCGGCCAGCGAGCGGCGGGTGCTGGTCGTCGCGTCGGACGACTTGGTCACGCAAGCCAGCCACAACGCGAGGGCCGGCATCCCGATGATTTCGATCACCGTGGAAGCCGCGAGGTCCTTGCCGAACGTCACGCCGGGATCGACTTGGGTCAGGCGGGAGAGCCCCCCGATGAAGATGAAACTGAACACGACATTCAGTGCCGTGCGGTACTTGCGCAGGTTCGTACTGGCCAGGATGAAGAACAGCCCGACTCCCAGGTAGACGCCACCGTAGAAACGAGCGTGGCTGTCGCGAAGTGAGAACGCCTCGTGATCGGTGACCTGGAAGTACTTCGACGGCCCCTGCAGGCCAAGCGTCTCGAGACCGCCGAACGCAGCGTTGATCGCCACGAACGCGCTGACGGCGCCGAGGACGACGAGCACGACGCGCAGGGCTTTGGCACTCTTGGACCCGGTGTCGGATGTGGGTGTGTGGATGTTGGTCATTGCGGAGCCTCCTTGCTCTCATGTATCTTGATAGCAAGATACATGGGAGAAACCAATGAGTCAAGATACTTTCTACAAAGATACTTTTTCCGAGGATGGTGACGCCGTGGATGCGATCGTCGACGAGTGGCGCCGGGAACGGCCCGACCTCGACCCGAGCGCGAAGGAGGTGACGGGACGGATCGTGCGCCTGGCATCGTTGTTCCAGCGCGCATACTCCGACACGTTCGGTCCACTCGGCCTGAACGACGGGGACTACGGCGTCCTCGCTCCCCTGCGCAGGGCTGGAGCACCACATCAACTCAGCCCGACCGAGTTGGCCAAACACCGGATGATGACGTCGGGTGGCATGACCGCGGCGTTGGATCGGCTCGAAGGAAAGGGCCTGGTTGCCCGGGTACCGAACCCCACCGACCGTCGCGGCAGCCTCGTTGGCCTCACCGGCGCCGGCCTCGAGACCATCGACGAGGCCATGAAGCAGCACGTGCTCACCGAACAGCGGCTCGTTGCCGGGCTCGACGACGAGGAGCGGGCCCAACTGGCCGGATTGCTTCGCAAGCTCATGCGGGCAGTTGATGGTGAATGACTCCCGCCGGCCAAGCGCTGACACCCGAAGCCATCGGCTGGGTGGAACGATGCCTCGGTCCCGGTTCGTCGGTCGTTGATGCATCGCGTCTCGGAGGAGCCACTGGCCCGTGGTTGCTCGGCGTGCGCAGCCAACGCGGCACCGAGACAGTTGTCCTGCGCGACGGCGACCCCGACATCGCGAACGAACGCGCCCGCTTCGAAGCCGAGGCTGCCGCGTTGCGGGCAGCCGAGGATCTGGGGATCGCTGCACCACGGCTCATCGGTGACGACCTCTCCGGCGCAGATTCCTCCCGACTCGCGATCCTCAGCACGTACCTGGAGGGGGCGAACCTGATCCCCCGCGAAGCAACTCACGAGCGACTGCTCGCGCTCGGTCGCGCCGCAGCGTCGCTCTGTCGCACGCCACCCAACGAGACCGGCTTGCCGGTGCGACCGCGACCACTCTCGGATCTCGATTTCGCGACCGAGCGCGCCGTCGGCGACTCGACGCCAATCCTCGACGAGGCGGACCAGTTCATCGCGGCCGGGACCCCACCTCTCGTCGCCAACGTCCTCGTCCACGGTGATTGCTGGCAGGGGAACACCCTGTGGCGTGATGATCGATTCATCGGCTTCGTCGACTGGGATGCCGCCGGAGTCGGACAGCCCGGACTCGATCTCGGATCGATCCGCTTCGACGTCGCTCTGTACTTCGGGCTCGATGGGCTCGATGCCGTCAACGAAGGCTGGCACGAGGCCGGCGGACCCCAGATTGATCAACTCGCCTACTGGGATGTGCTTGCCGCGCTCAGCAGCCCGACAGATCTCTCGTCGTGGATGCCGACCATCGCCGGGCCAGGTCGCGCGGACCTCGACATTCGAACGATCGCGACTCGGCGAGACGACTTCATCAGGTCTGCGCTGAACCATCGAGGCCGGTAGCCCCTCGGTACATCAGTCGTAGGATGGTCGGCCGTGACCGCAGCGCCAACCTTGGAATCCCCGCGCACGCGGCACTCCGCGGTGGCCGTTGCAGCGCTCTTCTTCGTCAACGGCGCGACGTTCTCGAACTGGTTGCCGCGCATTCCCGAGATCCGCGACAATCTCGGCCTCGGCAACGCCGGGCTCGGTGTCACGCTGCTCGGCGGCGGTCTCGGTGGGATCATCGGCGCACTCGTCGTCGGACAGGGTGATGGACCGACTGGGCAGCCGTCGCGTGTTGACCATCGCGGCAACCAGCCTGTCGATCGGCATGCCGCTGATTGCCTTCGCACCGACCGCCGTCGTGCTGCTCGTGCTGCTCACCAGTCTGGGCATCCTCGACGTGTGCAACGACGTGGCGATGAATGCCCAGGGTGTGATCGTCCAGCAACGGCTGGGACGGTCGATCATGAACCGGCTGCACGCGATGTGGAGCTTGGGGTTCACGGCCGGTGCCCTGATCGGATCGGCCGCGTCGGCGGTCGGCGCCGGCGTGCGCGCCCAACTTCTCGTCGTCGGAGCGATCATGTTCGTCACCGTCATGGTCGTACGGCGGTGGCTGATTCCGGTCGACCCGCCGCCCAACGCAGCCGAGCCGGCCGAGGATGGAAGTACCGAGCCACCCAAGCGGTTCACCGGCGGTCACCGTCCTGATGGCCTTGGCCGCAGTAGGCGCCATCGCACTGGAAGTGATGCCCAACGACTGGGCAGCGGTGCTGATGCGCGACGAGTTCGATTTCGGTCGAGCCGCCGGCTTCGGCACGATGGCCTGTGCCGGCGCGATGTTGGTCGGCCGTCTCGGCGGCGACCACGTGCTCGACCGCATCGGCCCGCGGCGATTGTTCAACTGGGCGATCACTCTCGTGGGGATCGGCGCACTCGATCACCGTCACGGCACCAGTGGGTGCCGTGGCACTCGTGGGCCTCGTGGTGTGGGGCCTCGGTCTGTCGGTGATCTTCCCGCAGCTGTACGCGACCGCGGCTCGCTTGCCCGGCGTATCCGCCGGAACCGGCCTCGGCTCGATGCTGCTCGGCCAAAGATTCGGCGCCATGTTGACCGCGGTCATGGTCGGCGCCATCGCCGAATGGCAGAACCTGCGCGTTGCATTCGCGGTCGTGGCCGGGCTCGCCTTCGCCTTGCTGTTGGTCACCTCTCGCAAGATGATGGCCGCCAGCGCAGAGTGATGCCCGTGGCGACCGGCCCAGCCGGGCGAACGGCCGACTGGTAACCTCGCCGAACTGGCGCTTGGAGGGGACCATGGCACAAACAACGACAGCACCGACGCGGCTTCACTCGGGAAATCCGGCGCTCAGCGAGAAGTTCGTCGAAACCCAACTCTCCGCGCCTGCAACGCGGACGATGACCGTGGCCGGGGTCAGCATCAAGACCCTGATCTTGTTGATCGTTCTGATCGCGGGTGGTGCGTGGGGATGGGCTGCGGCCGTCAAGCCGGTTGGAGTCGACCTCGGCGGTGGATACGCCAACACCACCGTCACGATTCCGGGCGGGTTCTGGCTCGCCAGCTTCGGCGCCTTCTTCCTCGGCATCATGATCGTGGTCAATCCACGACGCGCCGCTCTGCTCGGGATCCTCTATGCCGTCTGCGAGGGGTTCTGTCTCGGCGCGATCTCGGCCATGTTCGACGCGCAGACCGAGGGCATCGTCGGCGCGGCGATCCTCTCGACGATGTGCGTGTTCGTGGTCTCGTTCCTCCTCTACGTCACGCGCATCATCAAGCCGACTCAGAAGCTCGCGTTCGCGGTGGTCGCCGGGCTTGGCGGCCTGTGCTTGCTGTACCTCTTCGTGTTCGTGCTGTCGATCTTCAATTGGGGATGGTTGTACAGCGAGAGCTTCCGCTCGGTCGGCCTCGTCGTCACGATCCTCGCGATCGTGCTCGCTGCACTGAGCCTGGTACTCGACTTCGGCACCATCGAACGCGGCGTGGAAGATGGGTGCCCCGAAGGAACTCGAGTGGTATCTGGCCTTCGGCCTCATGGTCACCCTCGTGTGGCTCTACATTTCGATCCTCAAGCTGCTAGCCCTGCTCTCTCGCAACCGCTGATGACCGACAGCGAACTCGTGTCCACGCCGTAGATCTCTAATGGCTTCTGAGGATCACCAACCTCGGAGCGCCTATCCGCAAGGCCCTCCCTCGAGAGACGACAGCAGGGCCGTCGTGGCGGTCGACAGGTCCGACAGAGCTGCAGTCACCTCAACGGCTCCACCATCACCCAGGTTCTTGAGTCCGGCCTCCGTGGCAGCGATCGCATCCTGGACTGCTTGAACTTGTGGCCTCACCACGGAGCCTGCGGATGCCCGCACCTTTTCGAGATCTCCTTTCACAGCGTCGACCGCTGCGGTGAGCCCATTTGTGCCCTCGGCCACGACGTCGACGTCGGCCAACGCAGCAACGGATGAGCGCAACGCCTCACGGTCGGCGCATGCATCCGACGTCGGTGCGCCCGCGGCGGTCGGCGCGGTGGTCTGATCTGCCGTGGCCTGGTCTGCCGTGGTCTGTTCTGCCGTGGTCGCATCCGTCGTGTCGACAGCATCGTCGCTACCGCACGACGTTACGGCTGCGCAGAACGCGAGACACGCGACGACGCTCAGTGACCTTCTGTATCGCTTCATTGCAAATCATCCTCCTGTGGCTCAGAACAGCGTTGGGACGACCAACCCCGACAGATCGGGCTCGCGGTACTTGCCTTTGGCTTGTCGCGCCGGGAACTTGACGCTCCTGGGTTGGAGAGGTGTGTACGGCAATTGACTCAGCAGATGACTGATGAGGTTGAGCCGGCCGCGTCGCTTGTCGTCGGTGTGGACGACGTGCCATGGCGCCCACTCGCTACTCGTCTTGTCGAACATGTCGTCTCGGGCTCTGGCGTAGTCGAACCACCGTGAGTAGGACTTGAGATCCATGTCCGAGAGCTTCCAGATCTTGCGGGGATCGTCGACGCGACTCTGCAGCCGCTTGGTTTGTTCCTCCTGGCCGACTTCGAGCCAGTACTTCAGCAGAACGATGCCGGAATCGACCATCGCCTTTTCGACTCCTGGAGCCATGTCGAGAAACTTGGCGCATTGCTCGGCGGTGCAAAAGCCCATCACACGCTCGACGCCGGCGCGGTTGTACCAGCTGCGATCGAAGATGACGACCTCGCCCGCCGCGGGAAAGTGCGGGATGTAACGCTGGATGTACATCTGCGACTTCTCCCGGTCGGTCGGGCTGGGCAACGCGACGACCCGAAACACGCGAGGGCTGACTCTGTCGGTGAGCGCTTTGATCGTTCCGCCCTTGCCTGCAGAGTCGCGGCCTTCGAAGACGATGCAGACCTTGGCGCCGCTGGCCTTCACCCACTCCTGCAGGGCGACAAGCTCAGCATGAAGCTTGGCGAGCTCGTCGTTGTATATCTTGCGGGGCATCTTGTCGATCGTGTCGATCCCTGACGCTTGCTTGCCTCGCTTGTGGTTCTTGCTCATGGCATTTCCTTCGGTTGCTTGGAATGGACAGATGATGATGGGCTCTGCGCGGAATGGGGATCGTCCGATCGCCGCCGTCACAGCTGACGCATCGTGCCGATCATGTCGCCCATCACTTGACGGCAGCGGTCGCCGACATCGTGCAGCGGTTCGTGCGCGCCGGCTTCGATCCAACAGTTGTGGGCGGTGTCGATGAGCAGGCTGACGACGCCGCTGGCCAGCCGGGCACGCATGCGAGCTTCTTCGCCGTCACCCTCGCGTTCGAGCACGAGTTCGGCGGTGGTCTCTGCCAGCCGGGCACGGAAGTACTCCGTGCCAGGCGGCCGATGGCCGGGTCGCTTCATCATCTCCATGCGGGCACGCGGCACGCGACGCCTCGCCTTCCAGTGAGCCGCCGAGCACCTCGAAGCTCTCGAACAGACTGGTGATGACAGGCTCGTCGGCGGGGCGCTTGCGGAACTCGTCGCGCACCGACTCGAGCAACTCGTCGAACTGCGGGTACATCACCGCTTCCTTCGTCGGGAAGTAGCGGAAGAAGGTGCGTGGCGCAACGTTGGCGCGTTCGGCAATGTCGTTGATCGAGGTCTCTTCGTAACCCTGCTCGGCGAACAGCTCCCATGCGGCGTCCTCGATGGCGCGGCGAGACGAGTCCTTCTTGCGTTGACGTAGCCCCGAATGGGCCGCTGCGTCGGTGTGCTCCGACGTGCTGGGCGACCTCGGGACGATGTCTGCGTTCACGTCGTCAACGATACGCCACCCGTACAGACGGAAACGGCAGCTGTGCATTTTGTCACAATTGACTTTTGGCAGTACTGCCAGTTTAATCGAGGGGATTGAGAAAGCGAGAACAGCCATGAGTGCAAGCCCTTCCATCGAACTCGACGAGATCAACGAGGTCCCACCCGACGTGTACCGCCGGCGCTGGGTCATCCTCGGCGTTCTGTGCACCAGCCTGATGATCATCGTCATCGGCAACACCTCCCTCAACGTCGCCATGCCGACGATGTCGGAGGCGCTCGGCCTCACCAACAGCCAACAGCAGTGGGTCGTCGACGCCTACTCACTGGTCTTCGCCGGCATGCTCTTCACCGCCGGCACCCTCGGCGATCGCTTCGGCCGCAAGGGATTCATGCAGGTGGGAATTGCGCTGTTCGGCGCCGCGTCCGCCTACGCCACCTTCTTCGCCGACTCGGCTGCCGGCGTCATCGCGGCCCGTGCAATCATGGGCACTCGGTGGCGCATTGGTGATGCCGGCAACGCTGAGCATCCTCGTCAACAGCTTCCCGTCGCACGAGCGGGCCAAGGCAATCGGCATCTGGGCCGGGATCGCCGGTGGCGGCGGCGCCCTCGGCCTCGTGCTGGGCGGATGGCTCGTCGAGAACTTCTGGTGGGGATCGGCGTTCGCCATCAACGTCCCGGTCGCGATCATCGCCCTCGTGCTCGGTGCTCGAGTCGTGCCGACCAGCAAGGATCGTCACCCGTCCAAGCTCGATCCTGTCGGCGCACTGCTGTCGATGGCCGGCCTCGGCCTGTTCGTGTACGGACTGATCGAAGCACCGAAGTGGGGATGGGCCTCGGCCACCAGCCTCGGCGTGATCGGCGCCGGCATCGCCGTGCTCACCGCCTTCGTGTTCTGGGAACTGCACAGCAAGTCTCCGATGCTGGACGTGCGCCTGTTCAAGGACCGCCGCTTCGGCGTGTCGAGCGTCGGGATGACGCTCGTCTTCCTCACGATGTTCGGCTTCTTCTTCGTCGTCAGCCAGCTGTTCCAGCTCGTGCTGGGCTACGGCCCGTTCGAGTCCGGTCTGCGGATGCTGCCGATCATGCCGGTCATGATCATCTTCAGCACTCGTGCCGCCGGGCTCGTCGAGCGCTTCGGCGCACGCGCCATCGTGACCGATCGGCATGCTGCTGACCGCCGGCGGAGTGTTCATCCTCAGCTTCCTCGGGCCAACCTCCGGCTACGGCCACGTGCTTGATCGGGATGTTCGTGATGGCATCGGGCATGGGCCTGACGATGACACCGATGACCGAGCTGATCATGTCGTCGGTCCCCCGCGACAAGGCCGGCGTCGGCTCGGCGATGAACGACACCACCCGAGAAGTCGGCACCACACTCGGCGTCGCCGTTCTCGGCAGCATCCTGTCGTCCGGCTACACATCGAACCTCGGTAGCGCGGTGACCGGGCTTCCGGAAGCCGCACGTCAGACAGCAGAAGGTTCGCTTGCCGGCGCCCTCGGCGTCGCTCGTGAGATCGGTGGCACCCAAGGTGCTGCCATCATCGATGCGGCGAAGTCGGCATGGACCGACGGACTGCAGCTCTCGATGTTCATCGGCACCGCCATCGTGCTGGTCGCTGCAGTGATCGCAGCCCGCTACCTCCCCGGCAAGGTCGACAACAACACAGACGAGGCGATCGATCTCGACGGCTACGAGGACATGATCGGCGACTACGACGGCTTGTCGATCGCCGCCGGCGACTGAGCCTTACTGCCTCAACCCACCCCGGTTGTCACACGCTGACCGTCACCACGACGGTCAGCGTGTGACCGCGTATGGAGGGCCAAGCCCAAGCGTGAGATGCCCTCGACGATGCGCTCGTCGGTTTGCGTCGAGTAGCTCAGTCGGGCGTGGTTCGGCTCGGGTCTGAGCGGGAAGAACGTCGCACCGGGCACGTAGGCGACCTTCGCCTGTGGCACTGCGAACTCGCGCATGAACACTTCGGTGTCGAAGGTTCCAGGAAACGTCAGCCAGGTGAACAGGCCACCTTGCGGATCGGTGAACGTGACGTCGTCGGGAAACTGCGTCCGGATCGTGTCGAGCATCAGATCCTTCTTGTGGCGATACACCCGCCGAATCTCCGCGATGTGACTCTCGATGTCGTAGCTGTCGAGGTACAACGAGACAGCCGCCATGTTGAGCGTGCTGCATTGCGTATCGGATGCGAGTTTCAACAGACCGAGTTGCTCGATGATGTGCTCCGACGCGACGGCCCACCCGAGACGCAACCCGGGCGCGAGGATCTTCGAGAAGCTCCCGAGGTAGATCACCCTCCCCTCGGTGTCCAGGCTCTTGATCGTCGGAGGCGAGGTCCCCTCGAATCGGGTCTCGCGATAGGGACCGTCCTCGAGGATGATGACGTCGTAGCGGTTCGCCAAGTCGATGAGATGTTGGCGGCGACGAAGCGACATCGTCACACCGGTCGGGTTCTGGAAGTCTGGGATCGTATAGATGAACTTGGTGCGTGGGTTGGCCTGCAGCGCGACTTCGACGGCGTCCGTGTCCATCCCCTCCTCGTCCATCCCCACGCATGCGTAGTTCGGCTCGCAGGGATTGAACGCGATCAACCCACCGAGAAACGTCGGATCCTCGGTGATGATCACGTCGCCCTGGTCGACGAGCAGCTTGGCAACGAGATCGAGGCCTTGCTGCCCGCCGTGCAGGATGAGGATGTTGTCCTCGGTGCACGTCACGCCCTCGTTGGCCATGCGTCCGGCGATCTGGGCGCGCAGGTGCGGGCTGCCATTCGACACCGTGTATTGCAGCGCGTCCTGACCATGATCCAGGATCGATCTCGTGAACACTGCCTCGAGTTGCTCGAGGGGGAACAACGTCGCATCCGGGTAGCCACCGCCGAACGAGATGATCGACGGGTCGGCTCCGAACTGCAGCAGATCGCGAATCGCGGACGGCTTGACGTGTTTCATTCGAGCGGCAAATCGTGCGGTCATCACAGCCTCCAGTGGACCACCGGAGCGTAACTCGCTCTGTGTTTACAGTGACTGGTGCCAATGCCACCACGTAACACCTCGAAGGACCACCGATGACCTCCGCAGCACCACGCTCCGACGCAGCCCTCCTCGAGCGGTTGCGGCACATCGACACCGCCAGCCTCTCGGACGCGAACAAGTCCCTGCACGTGCTTCCTTCAGGCATTCGGCCCCTGGTCGCCGGAGCGCGGATGGCCGGCCGAGCGGTGACCGCTGCGGCCAACGACGACCTGATGTCGGTGATCGCAGCGCTCGAGATCGGCGGCGATGGCGACGTGTTGGTGGTCGCTGCCGGAGGCGTCGGATCGAGCCGTCTCGGGCGAGTTGTTCGGGACGGAGGCGTTCCGGCGCGGAATGGCGGGCGTTGTGATCGACGGCATGTCTCGCGACTCCGCCGCGCTGAAGCGACTTGGAATGCCGTTCTACTCGCGAGGGCTCACGCCGAAGGCACCGCCGGCAGTCAAGGTTCCGGAGATTCAGATTGCGTTGATGATCGGCGATGTCGAGGTGCACCCTGGCGACATCCTGGTGGGCGACGACGACGGAATCATCGTCGGCACCGCCGCCGACTTCGAGGCGATCGTCGACGCAGCCGAGGCGATCCAGACACGCGAGAAGGCGCTACGAACATCGATCGAGAACGGCTTCTCATTGTTCGACACCCTCAACTTCACCGAGCACAGGGACCGCCTGATCGCCGGTCTCGACAGCAAGCTGACATTCGAGGATTGAAGCTCGACGACCATCACTTCGGTCAGGCGGGGCGGACGACGAGCACGACGTTGCCGGTCTTCTGCTGGCTTTCGACGTACCTCGTGGCAGCGACCACCTCGTCGAGCGGGTACGTGCGATCGATCACGGCGCTGTACTCGCCTGCTTCGAACATTTTCGCAAGCATCTCGACGTCGGCCTGACGGTAGGGCGGGATCGGGAAGTACAGCTTCTTGACCGGTAGCCAGCGGGTGCCGATCGCGATGAACGGGTTCTGCCACATGAAGCCGAGGTCCGTGCTCAGGTAGGCGCCGCCCTTCACCAATGCATGTCGACATCGCCGGTACGAATGCTTGCCGACCGCGTCGAGGACGAAGTCGTACGTCTTGCCGGCAGCGGTGAAGTCGGTCGTCGTGTAGTCGATTACCTCGTCGGCGCCGAGTGTCTTCATCAGCTCCAGGTTCTTCGTGGTGCACACCGCGGTGACGTGAGCGCCGGCATGTTTGGCCAGCTGCACGGCGGCAGTTCCGATCGCACCGGACGAACCGTAGATCAGGATCCGGTGACCGGGTCCGAGGTCGACTCGGCGCGTGTAGTTGATTGCGAGGATCATTCCGTCGCACACGCCGGCACCCTCGATGAACGTCATGTTCTCGGGCATCTTGGCGAGCGGCGCGGACTCCTTCATGCACACGTACTCGGCATGTGTACCGAACTTGTTGGCATGCACCCCGAACACGCGGTCGCCGACGGCGAACTTGGTGACGTTGCGGCCCATGGCCACCACGACCCCGGCAACCTCGGTTCCGAGGATCGACAACTTCGGACGTCGCAGGCCGCTGAACAACCGCACGATGATCGGGGTGCCGACGCGGAACCCGGTATCAGTACGGTTCAGCCCCGCCGCATGCACCTCGATGAGGACCTCGTCGGGTCCGGGTTCCGGCTTCGGGACGTCGGCAATGGACAGGACCTCGGGCGGCCCGTACTTGGAGTGGACGACTGCGCGCATGATCACTTCCCCTTCTGCGTTCGACGCGGGCGTCGAATGGGCCCGCCTTGTTTCCATGCCTTGCCGGCCTTGAACAGCTCGGCAGGCTTGCCGCCGACCGCGCCCGACGGCGCCCGACGGCCGGTGGGAATCACCCACCCGTTGTCAGCAGCGACGCTTCTCCTGAAGTTCGCGCTGTCGAGTTGCACGTCCCAAACGGCCTCGTACACCGCTCGCAACTCGGCGAGTGTGAACGTTGTGCCAACGAACGCTGTGGCGAGGCCGGTGACCTCGAGGTCGGTACGCACGCGGGCGATTGCATCGCTCATGATCCGGAGGTGGTCGAAGGCGAGGTCGCGCTTGCCGTCGAGTACCTCGGACACATCGACGAGGGATGCATCGGCAGCGTCCGTGCCGGCGGCGATAGTGCCGACGTCACGCAACACCGCCAGGTAGCCGACGGTCACCACGTTCATGCGCGGGTCGCGCCGCGGATCGCCATAGGCGCCGAACTGGGTCAGCAGGCTCGCCGCATCGACGCCGGTCTCCTCGGCAAGTTCGCGATTGGCTGCTTCGTCCAAGGTCTCCGTGGGAAGTTTGAAGCCACCCGGAATCGCCCACATGCCCTCGAAGGGCGCCTGGCCGCGGCGCACGAGCAGCACCTGGAGTTGACCGTCGACCATGGTGAGGATCACCACGTCGACCGTGACGGCGAACGCCGGGAACTTCGACGGGTCGTATCCCGACGGGACATCGATGTGACGGGTTCTGGTCGCCATGACCGTAACTATATCGACAGGTTAGAGTCGAATCAACTCTAACTGTGATGTGAGTCCACATGCAGTCTTCTGGTCCATCAGATTGACTGATGGGCATGGCAAGGCTGTTCATCGCCGTGTGGCCGCCGGAGGATGTGATCTCCGAGCTGACCGGCCTGCATCGCAAGGACCAACGCGGGGTCCGCTTCGTACCCCCCGAGAACTGGCATATCACGCTGCGGTTCATCGGCGAGGCCGATCCCGACAAGGTGATCGAAGCCCTCCGTGGGGAAGCACTCCCCCGTGCAGATGCCCGGCTCGGCCCCGCGGTCGACATGTTGGCCGAGCGAGCCCTGGTGATTCCCGCCGCCGGATTGGAAGATCTCGCCGAGCGCGTGACCGGTCTCACCGCGCATATCGGCAAGCCCACGCGAAAGCGATTCTTCGGCCACCTGACGCTTGCACGCGTGAAATCGAACGTCTCGATGCCCCGGACCCTCGGGACGTTGGTGAGCGCCGAGTTCGGCGTGGATGAGATTGCGCTCGTCCAGAGCCGGCTCGATCCCGAAGGCGCTCGATACGAGACGATCGAGACCTGGCCGCTGACCTGATCCCAGAGGCGCGCGACTAGCCGGTCTTGGGACCGATCGCTGCCTCGGAGTTCTTGACCACAGCGACTTGACCGGATGTGTTTCCCAAGCACTGTGCAGCCAGGTTCGAGGCTGCAGCGCCACCGAGAAGGTGGATGTCCGACAGGTAGAAGTAGCCGCCACGTCCTGTCACCGGGCCACCCATGGGCATCGTCTCGCCGACTGGCGAGACGACCGACTGGTTCTGCCCGTCCCATTGAGTTCCAGCGGGCCAGAGAATTGGATAGCGCTGCCCGATCGAATCCTGCACGAGATAGAGACAACCGCCTTCCAGTTGAAGCACACCAGCCAGCAAGGTCTCCAGGTTGCCAGAGGGCGACGATGCGTGCGGGTAGCGCATCACCGGACCGTCGATCGCCAGCGCTTCCTCTGCGGTGGTGCTTGACGTCGCGATCACGACCTCCTTGGGCGCGCCCGATCCGGAACTGCCGCAACCTGCCACCACGACCACGAACAACACAGCAAGGATGGCCCTCTGCACGGGCGCATCCTGCCCGGCTCAGCCGGGTCCGTGCAAGCAAGATGAGTGCTTCAGCGAACTCGCTTGCGCTCGCCGGCGAGGTACTCGTCGGCGAGCGTGCTCGGCGCACACGACAACCAGCCGTCGATGAGGGCCTCACGCAGCGCGCGCTTGCCGACCGCCTTCAGCTGGATCAGAACTGCTGCGTATCCGTCGAAGTGCGGGATCGTGAAGAAGGCCTTCGGGTTGGCGGCGAGTACCGCCTCCTTCTCTCCGAGGTCCTCGACGCGAACGGCCAGGATCGGTCCCTGCGGAGGTGCGGTATCTCCGAACCGTTTGAGATCCGCCTTGCTGAAACCCCGTTCCCACGCGAACGTCTTGCCGCCGATCGACCACGACAGCGTGCCGTTCCGCTCGCCTTGGATGACTTCGGGAAGCTCCAACGCGATGCGGCCGGCCTCGTCCAGGCTCACCATCGCGCCAGCTCAGCGGCGCGGCGAAGCGACGAAGACAGGGATCTCGCGCTCGGTCTTCGCCTGGTACTCGGCATACGGCGGGAACGCTGCGACCGCACGGTCCCACCAGGTCGCACGTTCGTCGCCGCTGATCTGGCGCACGTCGTACTCTGCCGGCGTCGGGCCATCTTGGATCTCGATCGGGCCACTGTTGTCCTTGAGGTTGTAGTACCACACGGGATGGGCGGGCGCGCCGCCCTTCGACGCGACGAGCGCGTACTCGCCACCATGTTCGACACGCATCAGCGGAATCTTTCTGATCTTGCCGCTCTTCACGCCGAGTGTCGTGACGACGATGATGGGAAGCCCGGTCTCGCGCAGCGTGTTTCCTTCTGCTCCTGCCGTGCGTTCGTACAGCTCGACCTGATCGCGAACCCACTGCGTCGGACTCGGTTCGTATTCACCTTTGAGTGTCATGTCGCGAGGTTACGACGTGCCCATCTTTTTGCCCGAAAGTGCCTGCGGGCAACGCAGGCGATGACGCACGATCACACGTGTGACAACGTGGAACCAGGCAGGTGGAGATTTCAGCGAACTGTGGGGCGAAACCCTTCAGGAGCTCTACGACGAGATGAACGGGTGGGGCCTCGACGAGGTCGGCAGGTGCAGCTGGCATCCATCCCTGAATCTCGAGTGGGACGACAACCAGATCGTCACCGGCGGAACCCTGACGGTCGACATCGAAGTGCTCACGCCGGCGTGGGCCAAGCGCAGCGACGCCAACGATGCCGTCGGTGCCGAGTGGGATCGCTGGTCGCAGGCGCTGATGACGCACGAGATGGGTCACTACGACCTGGCCTACCAGTACCTCGACAACTTCGAGGCCGCGCTGATCGGCATGGACAAGGACGCCGCTTGGGCGGCATTCCTTCAGCGCCAGACGGATCTGCAACAAGCCAGCGACCAGTACGACAGCTCGACCAATCACGGCATCAATCAGGGCACGACCCTCGACACCAGCATCACCTAAGTGATCTGACCACGAACGTTCGCGTGCCGTGTGTGGCGGCTCGTGTTGGTCTCGTCGTCGTTGGGTGCTTGCTAGTTCCATGTGAGCACATAGACGCTCCGCGCTTGTATGGGCGCGCACGAAAACGCGTAGCGTGAGTGACCGCCGGCTATACGAACGGGTCCGGTGGCATCATCGATCTGGGCGTTCGTCGATCTGGTTGCCACGGTTTTCGGTGACCTGCGACGGTGAACGAAGATTGGCAACCAGATCGGTAGAGCACGCGTGTCGACCGCTGTGCCGTGAGTCCGATGGCACGTGCATGGGCCCGCCCCGACACACAGCACCGCTTTGGGGCCAGAGCCGGACGCGCGTGGCAGACCTGGTGTGTGTCGGATCTGCCGTGTTGGCGATATCGGACACACACCGAGCCGAGCGGTGCGTCGACAAAGTCGATCTGGTTGCCACTACCGGGTCACAGACGCAGGTCCGCGAAATCCTTGGCAACCAGATCCTCGACCCTGCGGACAGGGCAAACGTTGCCGGTCAGAGCACTAGGTCGGCGCGGCCCGCGGCCCCTTCGCACTGGGTGACGCGTAATCTGACTCGGTGGACCGGGCACCCTTGAAACGAGCGTGCCTCGTCGCGGCATTGCTGCTGTTGGCAGCATGCGGCGGATCTGGTGGGTCAGCCGCGACCACGACCCTTCCCCCACTCGCCGTGCCGGCGACGGTCGGTTCGACCGCCGCCGCGACCACGACGAGTTCGACGCCCGCGGCCAGCACGACCCTTGCCCCGACCACGACAGCGGCGCCGGTCACCGTTGCTCAGACCGGCCCGTCGATCGGGACTGTCGATCCCGCCCAGCCACCGCAGATCGATGCCACGGCGTACGTGGTGTACGACGTTGGATCGCAACAGTGGCTGGCGGAGCAGGATGCGGACTCCGCCAGACCAGTGGGCAGCTTGATGAAACTGCTCACGGCGTACGTCGTGATGCAGGCGGGTGATCCAACGCATGTCGCAACCGTCCCACCGATGCAACTCGACCCGGCGGAGTCCATCATCGGTCTGTACGAAGGCCAACGGCTGCAACGCGACGTCCTGTTCCGTGCCGAACTGATCGTCAGCGCGAACGACGCGGCGCGCACCCTGGCACTCGACGTCGGCGGTAGTGAGGACGCCTTCGTGGCGATGATGAACGATGCCGCACAGACGCTCGGGATGACCCAGACCGTGGCGGTCAATTCGGTCGGTCTCGATGCCGAAGGTGCGCACTCGTCGGCTCGCGACATGGTGTCGATCGCCACGACGTTGATGCAGGATCCGACCTTTCGAGCCACGGTCGCTCGCACCGACGCTCGGATGAACGGCCAACGTTTCAAGGCCACCAACAAGCTGTTGACGACCTACGAAGGGGCGACCGGCGTGAAGACGGGCCATACCACCGATGCCGGTTACTGCCTGGTCGGTTCTGCGACCCGCGGTGATCGCACCGTCATCGTGGGTGTCCTCGGCGCGCCCACTGACGGGGCAAGAATCGACGGCGCCTCGGCACTGCTGGACTGGGCCTTCACCCGCTAGGCGGACGGTTCACTCAGCCGGCTACCAAGCCCACCGCGGTGACTCCGGCGATGCAGATCTCCTCGTCCTCATCGCCAGTGCCGCCCGACGCTCCGACAGCCCCGACGACGTGACCGCCCTCGTCCTTGATCAGGACCGCGCCGGTTTGAGGCAGGAACCGGCCGTGCGCGGTCGACGCCAATGAGACGAAGAAGTTGGGATTTGTCGCAGCTCGCTCTCCGAGCACACGGCTGGAGGCTCCCATCGCAACGGCGGCCCACGCCTTTCCGGTCGCCACATCGATCCGGAACATGCTCGCTCCATCCTGACGCTGCGCCGACACCACGTGACCAGAGTCGTCGAGCACGACGACGGCCATCGGCTTGTACCCGGCTTGCGCGGACGCTGCCAACGCGGCCTCGATTACTTCATTGGCCGTCGCGAGCGTCAATCCAGTCATCGGCTCAGAGTAGACGTCGGCCTCGGATCGGCGAGCTGTCAGACCAGTCCCGGGTAGCTCCCGCCGTCGAGATGCATGTTCATCCCGGAGATGAAGCTGGCTTGCACGCTGCACAGGAATGCACACGCCGCACCCAGTTCGCTCGGTCGGCCGAGACGCTTGGCGGCGAGCGAAGCGGCTTGACGATGTCGCGCTTCTTCGTAGGTGATGCCGCTGCGATCCATCTCGACGTGCGCCATGTGGTCTTGCCGCGGTGAGTCGATTCGTTCGGGCAGAAGGTTGTTGATCGTCACGTTGAACTGCGCGACCTCGGCCGACACGCCCTTCATCACCGCGGTCTGGCCGGCACGGGCCCCGGCGGAGGCAACCATCTGGCCGCTCGGTCGTGTCACCATTGCCGACGTGATGTTGACGATGCGGCCGAACCGTCGCTCGACCATGCCCGGCAGCACGGCGCGCAGGAGCAGTATCGGGGCCCAGTAGTGCAGCTCGAGCGCTCGGGCGAGGTCGTCCTCTGTGACCTCACTGATCGAGCCCGGCTTCGGGCCGACGTTGTTCGTCACCAGAATGTCGGGCGCGGCGCAGGCCGCGAGGAGCGCGGCTCGTCCATCGGCGGTCGTGATGTCGGCCGCCAGGGTCGTGACGATCGCGTCGGGAGTTGCCGCCCGCAACTGGTCCGCCGCCTTCGCCAGCTTGAGAGCGTCTCGGCCGTTGATGACCACCGCTACCCCCTCAGCGATCAGCGCCTCCGCACACGCGAGCCCGAGCCCTTGGCTCGACGCGCACACGACGGCCGATCTGCCGGCGATCCCAAGATCCATGCGGAGCGACGCTACATTCAGGCAACACCGCGAGGAGGCACAGCAGCATGGTGATCGTCGGAGGAACATTCGAATTCGACCCCGAACTACGCGACAAGTTCATCGAGAGTCGCGGCGACACGATGCGCAACTCCCGGTCCGAACCGGGTTGCATCGAGTACACGTTCTGCGCCGATCCAATCGATGCTGGTCGCGTCGTACTCTTCGAGAAATGGGAGGATCAGGCCGCGCTCGACGCCCACATGGCCGCCATGCGTGCTGCTCCACGACCGTCGGAACCCGGCATCCGGCCGATCTCTTCGTCGATCATGATCTACGACGTGACCGGCGAGCGACCCCTCTGAGACAGCACCTCACCCACGGCGGGTGATAGTGGCACGCCACGCACGCACCAAGCTTGTGGCCGTGGTGAAGCAACCAGAGGAACCCGCATCTCGAAATGGGGTGCCAACGGCCAGGCGATTGCGCGAGATCTCGCGACGCGAGAAGCGCAAAGCCCTGGTCCGTTCGCTAGCGAGGGGGGCGACCGGTGTTGTGCTGCTGTTGCTCGCGTACGGATACCTGCCATTGTCTGCAGCGACGAACAGCGCAATTGTGATGCGCATCATCTGCGCCGCAATCCTGATCACGCTCTTCGTAGTCGGCGAGATCAGGATGATCTCACGATCAGAGTTTCCCCAGCTTCGGGCAGTGGACGCGCTGATCATCGGTGTCACGCTGATCGTGGTCGTATTCGCCAGCATCTACCTCAGCATGTCGCGGGCCAACGCGTCGTCGTTCAACGAATCGCTCGGCCGCACGGGCGCGATCTATTTGGCGATGACGACACTGTCGACAGTTGGTTATGGGGACATCGTCGCCACGACCGACGCGGCGCGCATCGCAGTGATGATTCAAATGGTGTTCAACGTGGCGTTCATCGGCCTTGCGGTCAAGGGCATCGCATTTACGGCGCGCAGGCGCCTGGAGACCTCTGACCTACTTGTTATCGGAGAACCGGATGAGTGACGAGCTGGACCGCGTTGCGACGCGTCGTGAGCTGTACGAGAGGTTCGGGCCTCCGCAGGTCGCCATGTCCGCCGATGGGCGCAACGTCCACTTCAGTGCGCCGCTCGAATCCGGCCTTCAGGTAGCCGGCACCGCAATCATTCCCACCGACGACGGGAGCGAGTCACTCGTCGTCCAGATTCGCGACGCACGGCTCGCCGAGCGCGACGGGCCTCGGTTCGACATCGCCGCGCCCGTCGACTCGCACCTCGAGATCACCATGGCGACGTTCAAGCCGGTCTTGCGTTCCGTGGTTGGCACGGGGGTCGTGCTCGGGGTGCTCACCACTGACGGATTCACCAAGCAGGACCAGACAAGCCCGTTCGGCGAGCGCTTCGTTCGCCCCGCCATGCCCGAGGAGATCGAAACCGTCGTCGAGGGACTGGACGGCGATGTTCCATCGATCGAGATCGGGGTGCTGAGCCAGGCCCCACACGTTGCGGCCCGGCTGCGCTCCAAGGGCTTCTCTCGTCACACGTTCATGTGCGGACAGTCGGGGTCCGGCAAGACATACACCACCGGCGCCCTGTTCGAGCGATTGCTCGCCGGCACGACCCTGCCGATCGTGGTGCTCGATCCGAACTCCGACCATGTCCACCTCGACGCGCTCAGCGATCAGGACGACACGTCGGACACCGCTCAGCGCTTTCGCGCCGCGGCGGCCACGGTTCGCGTCGCCACGGGCCCGCGGTCTCCCCGCGTCGTACACACTGTGCGCCGATTTCAGCGATCTGCCCCTCGAGTGGCAGGCGCTGCTGCTTCGACTTCATCCGGTCGCCGATTCCGACGAGTTCGATGCGCTTGCTCGCGTCACCTTGTCGCTCGAGCCTCCGTACTCTGCACGCGATGTGAAGGATGCAGCGCAAATCGCCGCGGCTGACTGATCCACTCGCCATGCAGATCCTGCGCAGGATCACCAACCTCGGCATCGCGGATTGGGACGTGTGGCGCCGCGACGACGAAGCCATCGATCGTCACCATGAACCTGCGGAACGAACGATGCGTGGTGTTCGACATCGGCAGCCTCACCAGACCCGACGAGCGCGCAACGGTGGCGCTGGCGCTGCTCGGCAGCCGATGGGCTGCGCGGGGCCTGCGCGAGCCAGTGCTGATCGCGATCGACGAGGCGCACAACATCTTGCCCTCCATGACTGATGACCCGTTGCTGCAAGCCATCACGGAGCTCGGCATCGTGATCGCCGGCGAAGGTCGCAAGTTCGGACTGCACCTCTTCGTCGCCACCCAGCGTCCGTCAAAGGTGCACCACAACGTGGTGTCACAGTGCGACAACCTCGTGTTGATGCGCATGAACGGGACCCGCGATGTCGACGATCTGGTCGCAATGTTCTCGCACGTGCCAGAACCCATGATTCGCCAAGCGACCACGTTCGGGCTCGGCCAGGCGTTGTTCGCCGGACTGATTGCACCGGTACCGTTGCTCGCGCAGGTCGGGCCACGGCTCAGTGCTGAAGGCGGCGGAGACCTTCCGACGACCTGGGCTACCTGAAATGACCGGTCGCGGTTTACTATCTACGGGGAGGCCACAGTGCCAGAGCGAATGAGTCCGGTCGGAGCGATCATGTGGGGCGTGGGTCGAGATACCAGCCTGCGCATGATCGTGAGCAACCTGATCCTCCTCGATCGAGTCCCGCCGAGGTCCGAGCTCGCCGATCGCTTGGCGGCTGCTGCGGATTCGGTTCCTCGCCTCCGCCAACGTCCGGATGCGTTGCCCGGCATTCGCACACGTCCGACGTGGATCGACGAAGAAGGATTCGACGCCGCTCGACACATCCGCACGATGGCCGTGCCCGCACCGGGTGAGCACCGCCAGGTACTCGACCTCGTCACATTGCTCGAGCCGTCGCCGTTCGACCCCAGCATGTCGCCCTGGGATGTGACGATCATCGAGGGTCTCGGGGGTGGCCGCGCCGCGCTCTACCTACGCGCCCATCACTGCCTGACCGACGGTTTGCACGGCGTGTCCGTCCTGCGCTTGCTCGTCGACCGCGCCGCCACACCCGTGCCCCCGCCCGAACCCGCGCCGGTGGAAGTCGATGCCCCGGTCGAGCAGGTCGAGGTCGAAGCGTTGGATCTGGTCATCGACCTCACACCTCGCCGCAAGCCGGGCACGGTCAGCGTCACGATCGACATCGCCGCCGCGATCCATCCGATCGCCACCGGTGTCTCGGCCGCCGCGAGCTCTGTCTCGGCCGCCGCAAACAGCGTGTCGGCCAAGGCCAATGGCATGACTGCCGCCCTCCGGTTGGATCCCTTCGATACTGCTGTGCGCGGGGTGCAGCGCAGTCTGGATGTGGCCAATTCGGTGTCTCGCCAGGTCGTGGTGACCGGGGGCCGGTTGTCTCCGTTGTCGCCGTCGCACTCGATGAACACTCACTTCGAGACGTTCTCCATACCGAATGCGCGAACGATCGCCCGCAGGACCTCGGGGGGAGCCGCAACGACCTGCTGGTTGCCGGAGCGGCCATCGGCCTCGGCCTCTACCACGACGAACTCGGCCTGATCTGCCCCGAACTTCGCCTTGCGTCTCCCGCCGCGATGGCGGAGCGGCGCGGGTGGCGGAGGCTCCGTCGTGCCGACCCGTGTCGAGACTCCCGGTCGCCAATGGGCATCCGGGCCCGCTGTTCGGAGTCATCGCCGAGCGGTCTGGCCAGATCACGTCGCGAGCCGGCGCTGCATGCGACCGAGCTACTGGCGTCGGCCATCAGCTATCTACCGACCCGTGTGCTGATGCCGGCCTTGCGCGGCTCAGGCCAGCTCGGTCGACTTCGTGGCGACGTCGCTGCCTGGTATCCGCAGCGGGCAGCACATCTGCGGTGCCGTGATCGAGGCGAGCTACCCGCTGGGTCCGCGTCTCGGCTCGCTCATGAACATCACCGCCTTCGTCGTCGACGATCAGCTCAACATCGGCATGGAGTCGATCCTGTCGCCATCGCCGAACCCGGGGCGCTGGTCGACTGCATGCTGCAGGCATTCCAGAGTCTTCGCCGGGGCCCATGGCTCGTGAGGGGCGCCGCCCCGATGCGTCGACGCCGCGCCGCATCATCGGCTCGCTGCTCGACGACGCCAACGCAATCCTGCAGTCGGTTGTCAACGAGGTTGCGCCGCTTGTCGTCAAAGCGGTCGATGTGGACGGCGTCATCCAACAGGTCGATGTGCAGGAGATCGTCGACAAGGTCGACGTCCAGGCAATCGTCGACAAGATCGACATTCAGTCGATCATCGACAAGGTCGACCTGCAGGCCTTGGTCGAAGGGCTCGACCTCCAAGCAATCATCGAACACGTCGACATCGAGAGGGTGCTCGACCAGGTCGATCTGAACGTGGTGCTCGATCGGGTCGATCTCGACCGGCTCCTCGACCGTATCGACGTCAACAAGCTCGTCGTGCGCCTCGATCCCAATGTGATGGTCTTCCTGCTCAACATGCTGCTGCCACAGCTCGACCTGAACGCCGTCGTCAGCCGGCTCGACTTCGATCCGATCGTGGAGAAGATCGACGTCAACGCCATCGTCGAGCGGGTCGACGTCGACGCGCTGGTCGAACGAACCGAACTCGGCTCGATCGTCGCCCGCGCCGGTTCGGGCGTGGCGAGCGACGTGGTCGACTCCGTGCGCAGCGCGGGCGTCGGCCTGGACTCGTTCGTGCATCGGTGGGTCGACCGCATTCTGCGGCGCAAGGATTCCTCGCGTCACCAAGGACCGTCACTCCTTGTCCAGAACGTCGGACAGGAGGTTTCGTGAGCCGTCGCATCGAGCCAGACCGCGACATCAGCCTGCAGGGCCACTACGCGGGCGTCGTCACCCGGCTTGCTGCTTTCGGCATCGATGTGGTCGTCGCAATGACGCTGTTCACGCTGGGGGGTGCCGTGTTGGAGTACGTGTCGTCGTCGTTGATCGGCAGAAGCGTCTCGCTGTCGAATGCACCCATCATCTCGGTCATCGTCCTGACGCTGTGGTTGCTGATCTACTTCGCCTACCCGATTGCCGTCGGTGGCAGAACCCTGGGGATGGCATTCGTCGGCCTCGAAGTCGTGACGAAGGAGGGTCGACCCGTCAGCGGCAAGGGTGCCGTGCTGCGCACCTTGTTCCTGCCACTCAGCATCATCTTCCTCGGGCTCGGCATCTTGATGATCCTCCTCAACCGCGACCGGCGCGCGTTGCACGACCTGATCGCCGGTACTGCCGTCGTGTACTCGTGGAACGCACGCGCCGCCCGCCTGCGCTTCCTTGCCAAGCGCTCGACCGAAGAACCTTCCGCTGTTGCCTAGACGGTGATCATGGCCCCAATGCGGAGTGTCTTGGCGCCCGCCCTTGCCCTGCTCAGGCTCTTCGCCGGACCTCCTTCCGCTGTTGCCTAGGAGGTGATCTCGGCCCCTGTGGAGTTCTTGACGCTCCCTCGGGTACCGCAGAAAGCTTCCACAGGTCGGAAATGATGGACCGCGGCCATGGCTCTTTCGCCTGCTCATGGCCCTCCGCCCGACCCCCGACATACATTTTGTGTAAGTTTGTGTTTCTCGGGCTCTTCATATGGGAACTGCCCCTGGGCCACGGCACAGGTCTGGGGCGAAGCCGGTCGGGGACCGGTGTGGAAGGAGCGTCCGATGCGTGGCTTCAAGCTGTTGCTCACGACCGGAGTGTTGGCGATTTGCCGCCGGCGCGGTTGCGATCGGAGTGACGATGCCTTCCTTCGAACGCACAGACACCGAACCGCAGGTCACCGAGCAGCAACAGCAAGCCGCCGACGCATATGCCGAGTTGCCGGTGTCGTTCATCGAGAACCAAGGGCAGACCAACGCCCGAGTGCGCTACTACGCCCGCGGCAACGGATACGCGTTCTACATGACGCCGAGCGAGGTGATGTTGACGTTCGCCAAGCAGGGCGAGGCTACGACTGCACGTCAAACTCCGGATGGTGTCGCACTGGCGCTGCAGTTCCTCGACAGCAACCCAGGTGTCGAGCCGCAGGGTGCGCAGCGAACCGCCGGTGTGATCAACGATCTCCGCGGCAGCGATCCGAGCCAATGGCACACTCAGATCCCGCAATTCCGCGACATCATCTACCCCGGCTTGTGGCCGGGCATCGACCTTCGACTGCGCGAGCAGTCCGGCGTGCTGAAATACGAGTTCCACGTGCAGCCGGGTGCTTCACCGTCCGACATCCGCCTCGCCTACGACGGGGCCGACAACCTCGGCTTGAGCGCTGCAGGCGGACTGCAGATCACGACGCCGATCGGCGTGCTCGAGGACTCCGTGCCGTTGTCGTACCAGACCATCGGCGGAGCCCAGGTGCCGGTCGACGAGCAACTATGTGTTGGGCAGCGACAAGGGGTTCTCGTTCGCCGTCGGCGACTACCAACGTGACCACGAACTGGTCATCGATCCCGGCGTGCAGTACGCGACGTTCCTCGGCGGCAACAGCGACGAGAAGCCGGCAGGCATCGCAGTCGACGCCGGCGGCAATGCCTACATCGGCGGTACGACGCAGTCGCCCAATTTCCCGACGACGACGGGAGCATTCGACCGCACCGGCGCATCACAGAACTTCGCCGACGCGTATGTCACCAAGTTGAACCCAGCCGGAACCGCTCTCGTGTACTCGACGTTCGTCGGTGGCAGCAACATGGAGTTCGCCAACGGTCTCGCCATCGACGCTGCCGGCAACGCATACGTCACCGGCCAGACGAAGTCCTCGAACTATCCGACGACCGGCGGCGCGTTCGACCGGAGCCTCAACGTTCCCCAGAACTGCCCGCGGTGCGCGACCGACAACACCGACAACTTCGTCTTCAAGTTGAACGCGGCAGGATCGGCCCTGGCGTACTCGACCTATCTCGGCGGCACCGACTACGACGCCGCACGCGGCATCGCTGTCGACAGTGGTGGCAACGCGTACGTGACGGGTGAGACCCTGTCGGGCGACTACCCGACGACGGCCGGAGCGTTCGACCGGACCAGAGGCGGTCAGTACGACATGTTCCTGACCAAGCTCAACCCCACCGGATCTGCCCTCGCATACTCGACGTTCATCGGCGGCACCGCCGTGGACAACGGAGATCACGTCGCCCTCGACAGTGGCAACAATGCGTACGTGGTGGGCTCGACGAGCTCCATCGACTTCCCGACGACAACGGGAGCATTCGACACCACCCACAACGGGGCCTTCGACGGAACAGTCACGAAGGTCAACTCTGCGGGTTCGGCACTCGTCTATTCGACCTATCTCGGAGGCAGTGACTTCGACGGTGGCGCCGCCGTCGCTGTCGATGGCGCCGGCAGCGCACATGTCGTCGGCGGCACTCCGTCGGCGAACTTCCCGGTCACCCCAGGCGCTTTCGACACGACCTTCAACAACGGCGATGCGTACGTCGCCAAGTTCGATCCCGCCGGATCGGCGTTGGTGTACTCGACCTTCATCGGTGGCTCGAACTTCGATTCGATCGGGTCCATCGTCCTCGACGCTGCAGGCAACGCATGGATGGGCGGCGGCACCAGCTCTGTCGACTTCCCGGTAACAGCCGGCGCAACCGACAGCACATTCAACGGAGGCGGCGACGGGACCATCACCGAGCTGAACTCGACCGGATCGGCACTGCTGTTCTCGACGTTCCTGGGAGGCTCGCAGAGCGACGGTACGTACGACATCGCCCGCGACCCGACGGGCGACGTCTACGTCACCGGTTCGACCTTCTCGCAGGACTTCCCGGTGACGGTCGGCGCGTTCGACCGGGTGTGGAACGGCGACCCGTTGATCTTCTGGGGAGACGCCTTCGTCGCGAAGATCGACGTCGATGCCAACGGATCGCACCCCCACTGAGCCACCGGCCGTGCCAGGCGCGCCGACTCTCGTGTCGCCGGCCAACGCCTCCTCGCAACCACAGCCGATCACGTTCGACTGGAGCAATACGACCAGCGCGACGTCGTACCAGATCCAGATCGACGACTCGAGCGCGTTCACCGCTCCGTTGGTCCGTGACCAGACTGTGACGGCTTCGGAGTACTCCACAACGGGCCTCCCGACGACGACGCATTTCTGGCGCGTCCGTGGTGTCAACGTGGCCGGAGTTGCCGGTGCATGGTCGGCGACACGCAGCGTCACGCCGCAGGCCGCTCCCCCGCCTGCACAGTTGTCGACGTTGGACCTCAACCCGTCGACCGTGGCCGGTGGCACGCAGTCCGCCGGTACGGCGATCACCGATGTTGCCGCAACCGACGGTGGCATCGTCACGCTGTCCAGCAGCAATCCGGCAGTTGCCAGCGTGCCCGCCAGCGCGACGATCGCGCCAAATGGATTCACCGCAACGTTCGCGGTCTCGACAGTCGAGGTCGCGACGACCACATCGGTGACGATCACGGCCAGCTTCAACGGAGCCACGCGATCCGCAGTACTGACGGTGACGGGCGGCAGCGCGCCGGCAGGACCGACGTTGCAAAGCGTGACGATCAGCCCGTCGAGCGTGACGGGCGGCAACCCGACGTCCGGCTTCGTGTCGCTCTCCGGTGGCGCACCCGCCGGCGGCGCGACTCGTCGCCCTGTCGAGCAGCAACCCGGCACTCGCCAGTGTCCCTGCCAGCGTCACGGTCGGCTCGGGGAGCATCGGCGTGGGGCTTCAGCGTCGCGACCACGAGTGTCAGTACGACGACATCGGTCACCATCACAGCCACGTACGAAGGGATCATCGCGCACCTCGACGCTGACGTTGACCGCGGCCGCGCCCCCGCCACCACCGCCGTCAGAACGTGACGGTCACCGTGACCGCGACGGGTCGCAGCGGTGAGCGCATCACCTCCTCGCCCGACAGGCATCAGCGTGTCGACGGGCAGCAGCGGCTCGGCTTCGTTCGCCGTCGGAACATCTGTGCGACTGACGAGTACCCGCGACGCCGTCTGGTCGGGTGCCTGCTCGAGCAACGGCAACAAGACCAAGACCTGCACGTTCACTGCAAACGCGAACGCGTCGGTCACCGCCAACGTGCAGTGACCCTGGGAACGCCGCGTAGGGCCGGACGCGCCGACCACCGGGAGGTGCGCAGCGTTGCCGATCACGTCAACCACGTCGTCCAGGCTCGGCAAACTATTCGAGGAAGCCGTCGCACTCCCCTGTGGACCACAACTCGACGATGCCGACCGTGCCGCTGAGCAGCGTGCCGATGGCTGCATCGTCGAATGCTGCAGGTCCTGCGTCGACGATCACGCCCAGGTCGGCCACGAATTGGTCCGAGACGACTCTGTCTGCTGCCGAGAACCGTGGAAAGTCCGGCTGGGCCTGCAGGAGCAGGTCGTGGATCGCAACTGCGTCCTCGTATGTCGCGCCGGGTGCGTTCGGGTCGTACGTCGGCACTGCGTCGGTGTTCAACAGGTCGCGGGTCAAGGCATCTGCCGTGGCCATCTGCTGCTGCAGCTTCGGATAGTCGACGATCGAGGCGTCGTCGCCGACAGTGTGGTAGCAGGGTGGTGTCGCGTCGGTGAAGAACGTGGAGGGGATGCCGGCGTTCGACGAAGTTGGCGTGATCACTGCGACCCTGCCCGAACAGCAGGCTCAACATCACGGTGTCCAACGTCGACGCTTCCGTTGCGGCCTTCGCCGAGCTGACGAGGTTTGGCCCGCCCGTCTCGGCACCGACCAGCACCGTGACGTTTCTCAGCGACGGGGAGATGTTGGTGGCCTGCATGTCGAAGTTCACGTATGCGACGGTCTGCGCCAGCGGGACCAGAGGGTTCGCCAGATAGGCGGCCGAGCCGAGCAAGCCCGTCCTCCTCCGCGTCCCACAACGCGATCACCACCGAGCGCCGCTGAGCTTCCTCGTCGCCGGCGATCGACCGCGCCACGGCGAGTGCGACTGCGACTCCACTCGCATTGTCGGTGGCACCGTTGCAGATGTCGTCGGCAGGTCCGCTGCCCGTACAGTCGCTGCCGAGGTGGTCGTAGTGCGCACCGACGATCACGTACTGATCGGCCAGGTCTCCGCCAGGGATGACCCCGACGACGTTGGTGCCGACATCGAACGCGTTGTCGGAATGCATCGGGACCGAGTTGCCCCGGGCGACCAACGGCTGGGCGAACTCCGCCAGTTGGGCGATCAGGAAATCCTGCGCCGCCGCGGACCCGGGTGTGCCGTTGTCGCGCCCAGCGAGATCATCCGACGCCAGCGTCTCGATCACGGTGCGAGACTCCGCGATGACGGCGTCCTCGACCGTCGGCGCCACCGTGGCTTCGACGGTTGTCGTCGACGCAACGGTGGTGGCGACCCTGGTCTCGCCCGGTTGCGTCGTCGGCCGGCTGTGTCTCGGCCGGCGAAGTGGTCACCTCGATCGTGGTGGGTGAACTCGAAGGCGCGGACTCACCATCGGATGAACTGCACCCCATCGCAGTGACGAGGACGATCGCCACCGTCGGAATGGACCACCGGAAGGGTCGCATCGGGGAACTCAGTGCGCCTCGGTATTCGAGGAACGCCACGAACTCCTCGTGGACCTCATCGGCGACCGGGACAAGATGCTGCGGTTGCGGATAGCCACCGGACGCGACGTCGGCAGCGAACTCCGAGAACGCGCCGATGCGTTCCTGTTGTAAGCGGTCGTGTTCGGCACGGAAGTCGCGGTATTGCTTGCCGTGCTTGGGTGTGTGCCCGTCGGTGTAGCCGAGGATGTCGCAGGCGAACAGGTACTGGGCATCGCATCCGGCTCCGGCGCCCATCGAGAACAACACCAACGACGTGTGCTTGGCGATCTCGGTGGCAATCGCTTCGGGAACGACTTCGATCTCCGCGGCGAACGCACCTGCATTCTCGAGTGCCTTCACCTGCTGGTAGACCTGCTTGGCCGTGTCGAATGTCTTGCCGACAGCTTTGAACCCACCGGTCCACGTACGCCTCGACGGGATCAGCCCGGCATGGCCGACGACGGGAACACCTTCCTCGGCGAGACGTTGGATGATCCGGTTGCTCGCCGCGCAGTAGCAGCAATCACCGCCAAGCAATCGAGCGTTGTGTGCGGCGCGCAGATAATCGTCGGTCGTCTGCAGTTCTCCGTACATCAAACCCACCTGGACGAAGCAGTCGCCCGCGGCCTCGCGCATCGCCGGGTTCCAATGCGGCGTGTCGATCGACAACACGTCGATGCCTGCTGCCGCACACGCACGTGCCTCGTCGAGGTTCTCGACGTGCACCATGGTGAGTTGCCGCACGCCCTTTGGCGGCGCGAATGTCGGCCACCGTCGGTCGAGAGCGATTCATTGGTGCGGCGCCATTGGCTTGTCCATCGATGGTGACGTTAGATCGTGATGTTCGAATCAATGAGAATCCCGGCACGGGCCGCCGCCAATGCAGCTGCCGCAGCGCGATCTGCTGACGCCACGGTCAATGGCTCGTCGGTCATCAGCTGTTGGTAGTACAGCGGGGCGGCGATGTACTTCATCACCTCCGCCGGACTCGTTGCGGACGGCAGTTGTCCCCGCACAATGGCGGCGACGATGATCGGCCCGATGTGCGCGTGCCGCGCTGACCAGAACTGTTGCAACACCTCCGCCAGTTCTGGTGACCCGGGTGCCTCCGCGACGATCGCGCGCACAATCGCGAGCCCTTCCCGACTGGTGATCGTCACCATCACGGCTCGCGCCAGGGTCCGCATGTCGGCGTCGATGTCGCCCGTGTCGGCGACGTCCGTGCGGTCCAGGGCTGCGTGGGCGAGAGCGTCGGCGACCAGCCGGTCCTTGGTCACCCATCGTCGATAGATCGTGGTCTTGTGGATGCCGGCCCGCACGGCGATTGCCTCGACACTGGTTTGGGCGTATCCGTTGGCGCCGAGCTCGGCCAGAGTGGCGTGGTACACGGCCTCGGTCGTCCGGGCGGTCCGCCCGCCGGGTCGGGCCTTGCCCGTCGTTGCACTGTCGCTCATCAGCCTGTTTCCTTTTACTGCAACAATCAGTTGCATTTGGTGAGAGGTTCTGTCATCATCACCCTAACGCAACATCAAGTTGCAGTAAAGGAGCCCGTGATGATCAGCGTGACCGAACCAGTCCCTTCCCGTTGGCAGCAGGTCGTGTACCGCGGCCCATCCATCGATGAGCTGTACGAGGACTACGCGCGGCAGCGGCGAACCGATGCCGCAGCGCCCATCGTCGCCAGGCAGGAGGTGGTGATCGATGCGCCGGTCGATCGGGTCTGGCAGGTGTTGAGCCACCCGGAGGACTGGGCCACGGTTGATCCCGGGATCAGCGACGTGCACCTCGAGGGTGGAGTCGTCGAAGGCGCCCGCTTCACCTGGCGCAATGGGAAGGCTCGCTTGTCGTCCAGGTTCGCGGTGGTCGACCCCAATCGAGAGCTGACCTGGACAGGCACGACATTGGGTGCCAAGGTCGTTCACCGCCATGTTCTGACACCGACCGACGACGGCCGCACACGGCTCGCGACGGAGGAGTCGATGACCGGCACGTTGCTGGTTTTGGTGTTCAGCCGGGCAAAGTTGCAGACGGCTCTCGAGAAGTGGATCGGCGCGATCGCGGCGGCCGCCGAGTCACCGCAGATCTGATCTGCTGGCCGCGATGATTGCGGCGACGGACGCGGTGACGTCGGCATCGGTCGTGGCGAAGTTGCTGACCGAGATCCGCATCACGGCCTTGTCGCGCCACAAAGATCCGCCCAGCCAGCACGTGCCGTCCTGCTGCACCCTCGCGATCACAGCCCTCGTCCTGGCATCGTGGTCCTCCTCGCGACCCGAGGGATCGAGGAAGCGAACGAGCACCTGGTTCAGCACGACGTCGTTGAGGATTTCGACGCCGGGTTCGGCTGCGAGCGACTCGGCGAAGCGACGGGCGTGTGCGCAGCAGCACTCGATGATCTCTTCGATCCCGTCGCGACCGAGCGAAGCGAGCGCGGCGTACACGGGCACACCCCGCGCCCGCCGTGAGAACTCCGGGTTCCAGTCGACCGGATCGCGATCGGTGCCGGGCGCCGCCTGCACGAGGTACGCGGCGGTGACCGTCATCGCCGCGCGATGCGATTGGTGGTGACGGCAGATCACGATCCCGCAGTCGTACGGAACGTTGAGCCACTTGTGGGCATCGGTCGACCACGAATCGGCCTGCTCGATTCCCGCAAGCCTCGTCGAGGTGCGACTCGCTGCGGCCCACAAGCCGATAGCACCATCGACGTGCAACCACGCACCATGGGCATGGCTGATCGCAGCGAGCTCGCCGATCGGATCGATGGCACCCGTGTTCACGTTGCCGGCCTGGCAGCACACGATGGTGGGCTGATCAGAGTTGAGAGACAGCACACGTTCGAGGTCGGCCGGAAGCATCCCACCGTTGGCGTCCACCGCAACACGCTCGATCGATCGCGTACCCAGGCCGAGCAGCCGCGCTGCGCGAGGAATGGTCACATGCACCTCCTCCCCCACCACCAGACGGATCGCAGGCGCGCCGGCCAGCCCATCGGCTTCCACGTCCCACCCGGCGGCCGCGAGCACATGATGACGTGCCGCCGCGAGCGCGGTCGTGTTGGCCATTTGGCCACCCGTGACGAAAGCGAACGAGGACTCTGCCGGCAAGCCGAGGAGATCGAGCATCCACCGACCGGCGATCTCCTCGACCACCGAGGTCGCCGGGCTCGGGGCGAACAGTCCGGTGTTCTGGTCCCAGGCAGTCACCAGCCAGTCGGCAGCCAGCGCAGCAGGCAGCGCACCGCCGATGACGAATCCGAAGAAGCGCCCTGAGTCCATCCCCATCAAGCCGCCGGCCTCGATCGCGTCGGCCATCCGCTCGACGACGGCGACGGGATCGGCGCGATGTTCGGGGGTCGGTCCGCCCAGGGCAGCTCGCAGTTCGGCCGGCGTCGCGGTTGGTGTCACCGTTGCGTCGCTCAAGCTCGCACGGTACGCGATGCCACGTTCGGCAACGGCTCGGAGGAAGTCGGAATCGTCCATCGAGGCCGACCGTAGCAACACGTGCCGAGCGACGCGGTGGTTCGGTCATCGGTCACGCCCACGTCACGCCTGGCGGCGCGCCGGTTACCGCAACGTTCTGACGAAGCCGTCGGGATCGGCGAGGCTCAATGTCAGCTCGCGCACACGCAGAGGAATTCCCAGCGTCCGGCCGCGCACCGGTGGTTGCAGGGTCAGTCGCACGAGGCCATCGCTGGAGCCGTTCACCAACCATCGGCCTTTCCAACCGTGTGCTCCCCATGCCCACACCGGACCGCTGACCTGATCGATCGCAGTGATCGAGGATCTCGGCACATCGGCGGAGAACGTCCACCCGCCGACGCCCATCTTCACCTCGACGTGGTCGGCGTCCAAACGAATGACTGGACTGTCGTGGGCCGGCGAGAAGCAGCGTCATGAAGATCCGCATGAAGCGGCTCCAAGAGAAGGAGAACTCTGCGGTTGGCACGCGTCAACAGCCTATTGCCCGACTACGGTCCGATTGTGTCCGCAAACAGTGACCCTGTCTTCGAACCCAGCACCGATGAACTGCTCGCCAACAACGCTCGATACGTCGAGACGTACGCCGACCAGGACCTGGCAATTCATCCACGGCGACAGCTGGCAGTGGTCGCGTGCATGGACAGCAGGATGGACATCTTCCAGATGTTGGGGCTTGCCCACGGCGACGCCCACATCATCCGCAACGCCGGCGGCGTGGTGACCGACGACGTGATTCGTTCGCTCGTGCTGTCGCAGCGACTGCTCGGAACCCGCGAGATCATCCTGTTGCACCACACCGACTGTGGGATGCAGCGCCTGGTCGGCGACACGCTGAAGGACGACATCGAGGACGAGACCGGCATCCGGCCAGGTTGGTCGACCGAGAGCTTCAGGGATCCGTATCAGAGCGTGCGCCAATCGATCCGTCGCCTGCGGGTCAGCCCGTTCATCCAGTACAAGGAGCACATCCGCGGGTTCGTCTACCGCGTCGAAGACGGGTACCTCGAAGAGACCACGCCCTGAACCGGCTCAGAAGCCGGGGAACATCGTGCGGAGCTCATCGAGCTCCGGGCTCTCTACACCTGCCGGCGTGTGGTCGGGATCGAGGCGCCCGTAGACCAGTCGGATGAACGCTTCCGCAGGAATTTCGACGGCAGCCGCCGCCCCGTCGCCGGCAGGTTCGAGTGACAGCCGCTCGGCCCCACCCTTCAGCGAATACGTTCGAGACGGAGCAGTGGTCTTGATCACGATCTCGCGTTCGGCTCCATCGGTCTTGCCGGCCCAACCGATGATCATCGCCAGATTGTCGATGACCACCTCGGCCGCGTCGGTCGGAAGCGTCGCGGTCGGGCGCTGCGCGACGTCGATGTCCCAAGTGTGAAGCACGTGCTCGTTGAGACGCAGCCCGAGGTACGTCGCCAGGTCGAGCTCGAACGGCCCGAGGGAGAACTTGGACGTGGCACGCTCGTCGTCGGAGAGGGCCGCGATGCGATCGAGTAGCGCACGATCGGCGACGAGCACTTCGACGGCACGATCGGCCGCCGACTTGGCGTTCCACTCGTCCCACACCGACTGGTTGAACCCATCCTCGACCGGGTACACCCGACACGCCCGCATCGACGCCTCGGCGCATGATGACAGCACCGGAACCGATGATGCGAGAGCACGTCGGAGATGCTCCACTTCTTCGGGTACGACTGGCTGTTGAGCTGCTCGGGTGTCAGACGCCTGTGCCAGCGAGGCGAGGCGGGCAGCGGAGGCTTCGAGCGACTCGAGTCGATCAGTCACTGTGGTCATCCGGGCAATCTAACCGCGGCCGGTCGTGATTAGTCTGAGCCGATCAACCGTCACGAATCGAGGAGGCAACATGCCGGCCAAGGGAACAGCCGAATGGAAAGGCGACCTGCCAACAGGCAGCGGAACATTCACAGCAGGTGACAGCATCAGCGGTGGCTTCACGTTCAAATCGCGCTTCGAGGACGGGCCCGGGTCGAACCCCGAGCAGTTGATCGCCGCTGCACATGCGTCGTGCTTCACGATGTCACTCTCCAACATGCTGGCGCAGGCAGGCCATCCGGTGGACTCTGTCCAGACCGAAGCCACCGTCTCGATTCGCCAGATCGACGGGAAGCCGACCATCGCCAAGATCGATCTCGTCACTGTTGGCCGAGTGCCGGGCATCGACGAGGCCACGTTCGCCGAGCACGCTGCGGCAGCCAAGGCTGGTTGCATCGTCAGCCGGGCGTTGGCCGGTGTTCCAGAGATCACCCTCGAGGCATCGCTCGCCAGTTGACATGGCAACCGCCGACACGAGGCTCGTCGATCTCAGCCATGTGATCACCGACGGGCTGTCGACCTATCCGGGCCTGCCTGCGCCGCACATCTTCGAGCACCTGGATCGAACCGCAGCCGAAGCCTTCTACGGGCCTGGCGTCACGTTCACGATCGGCATGATCACCATCTGCTCGAACACCGGAACCTATATCGACATGCCCTTTCACCGGTTTGCGGACGGCCACGACCTCACTGGGCTGCCGCTCGAACGAGTCGCCGATGTTCCCGGCGTGTGCATCGATTGCCGTGGCATCGACAGCGTCGGACCCGAGCACATCGCTGGGCTCGAATTGGCCGGCCGCGCCGTGCTGTTCCGCACCGACCACAGCCGTCACTTTGCGACAGCCGCGTATTTCGAACGGCATCCCCACCTGTCGCCGGCGACGGCAGAGGCATTGGTTGCCGCCGGCGCGGCGTGCGTCGGGATCGATTCACTGAACATCGACGCCACCGACGGCCCAGAGGGCGCCGGGCGACCGGTGCACACGACGCTGCTGGGCAACGACATCCCGATCATCGAACACCTCACCGGACTCGATGCCCTCCCGGCCGACGGCTTTCGATTCACGGCCGTTCCACCGAAGATCGAAGGCCTCGGCACATTCACCGTTCGTGCATTTGCCATCGTCGAGGAGGCGGAGTCGTGAGCCTGCCGTAGCGGGTCAACCGAAGACGGCGTAGGTACCAGCAGCATCCACTGCGTGGTGGATCGGCATGATCAGTTCGCTGAGCCGCGCCGCACCGCTGTCGCCGATCGGGCGCCAGATCGACGCACACAGCCGATCCGTGTCTGCCTCGAGGCCATTGCGAGCGGCAATACCCTCCGGCGTCATCGTCGCATCGGCGGTCATCCAGCCGCGCGCCCGGAGGCTCTCGACTGCAGCATCCCACTCCGTCTCGTTCCACCGCCGGGTGGCCCGCGCGAGTCGAAGCGGGAAACGTCCGGTGCCGACTTGCAGCACGAGACATTCGCACGGACCGAGCTCGTTGGTCACCAGCAAGGCGATGTGCACATCGCCGCGCCATTCGCGCACAACTGTCAACTGCTGCCACAGCGCGACCAGTGGATCATCGGGCAACCGGACCGCGGCGTTGGCCGCAGCGAGAGGCTTGCCGGCGAGATCCAATGCGGCAACGACCGGGTCGATCAGCGAACGAGCCTCGACGATCTGCTCGTCCGACAGATTGGCACCGACTCGCTCGAGGGCACGGCCCACAACTCGGAACCGCGCCGCCTGCAACGACTCAGGCGACGCCGTTTCCCACACGCCGGGCATCGAGGACGTGACCGCCAGCGGGCTGAAGTTGTAGAAGGTCGCGATGATGACTTCGTCGGGAACCGCGCCCATTGGCGCCGATCGCGATCCGAAGTAGCCACCAGCCCCATTCACGCCCAACGCGCCGTACTCCTCCGCAGCCTCGGGCACGAAGTACACCAATCGGTGCACCAGGTTGATGGCCATGTGTATGTCGTGGACAACCGGGCTGCTCATGCGCGGGGACTGTACTTGCCGACACGTGATACCTCGACCTCGAGTGGATCGTCAGTGCTGGGACGGAGCACGATGGAAGAAGGTAACGATGACCGAACAGGACTGGTTGGCCCGAGCGTTCGAAGAGCAGCGTTCGCGCCTGCATGCCGTGGCGTACCGAATGCTCGGGTCATCGGCGGAGGCCGACGACGCGGTGCAGGAAGCGTGGCTGCGGCTGAGCCGCTCCGATCCAAGCGGCATCGAGAACCTGGCGGGCTGGCTCACAACGGTCGTCTCTCGCGTCTCGCTCGACATGCTGCGATCGCGGGCGTCCCGGCGCGAGGCATCCGCCGACATCCACATGACGGAGGTGACCGGCGACGGTCCGAACAGCGGCGACCCGGAGTACGAAGCGGCGCTGGCCGATTCCCTCGGCCCGGCACTCCTCCTGGTGCTGGGAACGCTCGCGCCGGCAGAACGGCTCGCGTTCGTCCTCCACGACATGTTCGCCGTGCCGTTCGAAGAGATCGGCGCAATCTTGGGGCGATCACCCAACGCCGCGAAGCAGTTGGCAAGCCGCGCTCGTCGACGGGTGCGGGGCTCGGCGTTGAACCCGGACGCCGACCGGGCCCGCCAACGGAAGGTGGTCGATGCATTTCTCGCCGCATCTCGCACTGGAAACTTCGACGCTCTTGTCGCCATCCTTCATCCGGACGTGGTGCTGCGCGCCGACTCCGCTGGCGTGCAGATGGGTGCACCGGGCGAACTGGTCGGTGCGGCAGCGGTGGCCGAGACGTTCTCGGGCCGGGCGATAGGTGCGCAACCAGCGCTGATCGATGGTACGACCGGCATCGTGTGGGCTCCCGGCGGAAAGACGAAGGTCGTGTGGGAGGTCACGATCGTGAACAACACGATCACCGACATCTACATGATCGCGGCAGTGGAAACCCTGGACGAGCTGGATCTCGTGATACTCGACAACTGAGGCTTCAGCGTTTCCAATGGAGTCGTCGCCCGGGCCCTCCGATCATCGCGGACCCGTCGAGCAGCCGCAGTGAGACAGGTTCGAGCCGCAGGATCCCGAACTCCGGCGCCAGCGGCGAGGTCCACATCGGCACGATCGACGGGTCGTAGCCGACGGGTGCAGGGGCCTCCGCGAAACGGGTCCAGCCCGCGTGACGCTCCTCGTCCGACAGCTCCCAATGGGCGAGACAGGTCGCGGAACACGTGTCGTGATCGGGGTGCCAATACGTCAGCGAGACGCGCGGCACGCCCGCGAGATGTTTCGCCTTCAGTGAGAGCGGCGAGGTTGCAATCCAACCCGTGATCGTCGAGTCATCCCACTGCCATACCGGATGCAGCACCCGCGTCGATGGGTTCCCAGCGGTGTCGGTGGTGGCGACTGTCGCCCACACGATCCGATGTGCCATCTCGATGAAGGCTGGGGCAACGGCTGCGAGTTCGTCCGACATCTCAACATGATCGCATGTGTACTGATTGCCTCTTGACCTTCAAGTTGACCTGAGGGTTTACGCTCACAGTGTGACCTCCGGATACCGAATCAAAGATGTCGCCGACCGCAGCGGCTTCAGTGCTGCCACCCTGCGGTACTACGAGGAGATCGGGCTGCTCCCAGAGTCGACTCGCACCCCGGCCGGCTACCGGATGTACGACGACGGCACGCTCGAACGGCTCGCCTTCATCGCCCGCGCAAAGCAGCTCGGCTGCACCCTCGACGAGATCGCCGATCTGACAATTGCGTGGGAAGGTGGTCGGTGTGGACCCGTGCAGGACCGGCTCCGCAGCGTCGTCGCCGACAAGTTGGCGAGCTCGCAGCGCCAGATCGTCGAGCTGATGACACTGTCGGCCGACTTGCAGCGGGCTGCAGCGATGCTGGAGCTGCATCGTCCCGACGGCCCGTGCGATGACCGCTGCGGCTGCATCAGCGACGACACTGCAGAGCCGACTTCCCCCCAACCTGTCTCGTTCGTCACCAAACCAACCGCGACGGGCGCCATCGCATGCTCACTTGCACCCCATTCGCTGAACACTCGTTTGGACGACTGGCAGGCCCTGCTCGTGCACGTCTCGAACCGCGAGCCCATCGACGGTGGCGTTCGCGTCACCGTCGACGGCTCGACGCCGCTGGACGAACTGATGCGCCTGACAGCGGCCGAGCAGAGCTGCTGTCAGTTCTTCAATTTCGCGATCACTGTCGACCAGCGCGGCATCGCACTGGAGGTTCGATCACCTGCGGAGGCGCTCCCCATCGTCCACACAGTGTTCGGAGTCCCGACATGAACACCAAGAAGCAGGATGCCGCCCTGATCGGTGCTGGCGCAGCGGCCTGCGCGGTGTGCTGCGCCGGGCCGATTCTCGGCGTTCTCGCCGCAGTCGGGCTCGGCACAGCGTTCGTCGTCGCATTGTTCGGGTCGATCGGACTCGTGATCGCTGCAATGGGAACGCTCATCGTGGTTCGTCGGCGCCGACGATCGCGAGCGGCCTGCGAAGCACCGAGCGAGCAACTGGTCGAGATTCAGCGACGTTGACCCGAGCACCGCTCGGGTCAGATCGCACGCATACGATTGTTGCGAGCGTTGTGTTCGACCTCGGCCAGGCCGATGGCCTCGAGCACGGGCGGGATGTAATTGCCGAAGCGACCGCGCAAACCCTTCTTGAAGCCGTACCACCCTCCGACTGGGTTGTCGCTCGACCGCCCCCACGCCTCCACCGTCCCGCTGGCGGCCGGCTTCTGCTCGTCAGCACTGCCCAGCGGCATCCAGTCGCCGTGCTGCGTCAGCATCGTGTGCAAGTCCTCGATGCACGACAGGTGGTACCGAAGTTGGGTCTTGCCAACCTGCACAACCAGCGCGGGCGGGTCGGCGTCCGGATCCCGGTACGCCTCGAACGCGCTGGTTCCCGGTGGAGTCGTCAACTGCCACGGATCGGTCGGCGTTCCGCTTCCTTCAACGTCGTCGTGTGCCATGACGACACGTTGCCATATCAAATCAGACATCTACTGTCATGTTCAGTAGTAGATTCCCGGAATGCGCGCGGCCCGAGCGCTCGAGATGTTGCTGGTGCTACAGCGCCACGGCCGCACGACGGCGTGCCAGCTTGCCGAGCGCCTCGAGGTCACAGAACGCACCATCTTGCGAGACGTCGAAGTGCTCAGCGAAGCCGGTGTCCCGATCTTCACGGTTCGCGGCGCAGGCGGTGGCATCGAGTTGGTAGATGGATTCGAGACCCACCTCACCGGGCTGACGTCCGACGAAGCACGATCCCTGTTCCTCGTCGGGCAACCGCTCGTGGCCCATCGACTGGGGCTCGGGGCACCCACCCGAACGGCGAAGAGCAAACTCCTCAACGCCATTCCCCCGGCTCTGGCCGAGGAGGCCGACCGCCTGTCGACCTGGTTCCTGCACGACCCCGACCCGTGGACCGGCAACCGCATTCCACATGGCGAACTCCGACGAATCGGCCGATCCATCCAACTCCGACGCAAGATCGAGATCGCCGTCGGGCAGGACGACCCCGTCACGGTTCATCCGCTCGGTCTCGTCGTGAAGGAAGGGTCCTGGCATCTCGTCGCCGCCGTCGACGACGGGATCGACGTCAGGCGCATCGACGGTCTTCGTGCGACGCGACTCACGAATCAGGTGTTCACGCCACCCGCTGACTTCGACCTCGGATCATTCTGGAAGCAGTTCATCTCGAGTCAGGGGTGATCGTCTTCGGGTCAACTCGACTCGAACCTCATCGGGCGACGGATCGTCGGCGCGTCCAACGAAGACGGCATGCGCCTCGACCGCGGCAACAGCGAGCTGGGTCTCTGTCGCCCCAAGGCCCGGCAGTAGATCTGCGTGGACTCGCAGGTAGTCCGCTGCCGCCTGAACGGCGTCGCGCTGGGCGCGATCCGCCTCGGTCGGGAAGCTGAAGCGCCAGCGACGCGCCCGAGTTGCGATGTCGACCTTGTCGGCGTCGGCAAGTTCGAACCCGGTGGCAGGAAACACGCGGCAGTCGTACGTCCGGCACGTGGAAGGACGATGCTCGTAGATCGAGCACTGATCGTCGATCAGCATCGGGCAGTGACCGTGGTCGTCATAGCCCATCAGCACATGACCGCTCGGCAAACCGGGCGCCGGAAACAAGAGGTCTGCGGGGATGTGCGCGAGGGCGTCGGTTTCGTCAGGCCCGACATGGATGAACTGCGACGACCTGCAGCACGCGGTGCATCCATCGCAAGGTACGTCGGATGCCTGCTCGCCGCGGAGGGCGCCGAGCATCTGTGCGAGCCACACCGAGAAGTCGCCGGCTGGCAGTTCTCCGTGGTCGCTCACACCACTACTCGGTGATCGACACGGGTTGAAGCTGCAAGTCGCCAGTCACACCAGAAGGCCCGGGAGGCGGACGAGTCGCCAGCCAGCAGCCGGCCATCACCAAGCCGAAGCCGACAACCGTGGCGCCAGTGACGAGCTCGTCGAGGAAGACCGCCCCGAGCGCGACGGCCACGACAGGGTTGGCGAATGTGATCAGGCCGGCGCGCGCTGGACCGGCCTCGTCGATCAACGCGAAGAACACGACGAACGCAAGTCCGGTGCAGATCAACGCAAGCAGCAACACGGCGAGTACCGCATTGCCGCTCGGCGCGTTCGCCGGCAACGATGTCGCCGCGATGGGTGCGTAGATCACCGTGACGATGCTCAGTGACACTGCAATGACGCCGAGCGACGGCACGTCGGAGAGGCGTCGATCGGCCAGGAAGGGTGCGGTCGCGTAGCAGACGACGACGACGAGAACCATTGCCACGCTCCACCACGGCGGGGCTTGGTCGCTGCTGAGATCGCGGCCGACGAGCAGCGCGACACCACCGAGTCCGAATCCGATCCCGACAATCCGTATCAATCGCAGTGCATGGCGATCGCCGAGCACGAACGCAGCGATGGTGCCGACTATGGGGACCGAGGCGATGATCAGCGCTGTCAGCCCCGAGGAGAGATGCTCCTCAGCGGTGGTCAACAGAATCCAAGGGATCGCCATCTCGATCACTGCGAACAGCACCACCGGGCGCCATCGCCGCAGCGCCGGGCGGATAGCGCCTGCTCTGTTGGCCAGCACGAGCAACACGGCCGCGGCCAACGACGCACGACCGAAGACGATCACGGCTGGGTCGAGCTGCTTCACGGCAACACGGATGAGGAAGTACGGGATTCCCCAGATGAAGGCCATTGCGGAGAACAGCACCCACCCGCGTTTCGTCACCCGAAGATCCTGGGTGAATCAAGATGGCAATTGCAATCTCAATTCGTCATCGAGTCGAGCAGGCGAGGTGATGGAGCAGCCCGAGGCGCCGTGATCCCGGCGATGAGAGATGAGCCGTCGTGGACCGCACATCTCTCATCGCGGCGTTGGATCAAGCGGTGATGAGGGCGCCGTCGATGCCTGCCAGCGGGTTGTCGCCGGGGAAGAAGCCACGCGAGTCGGGGAAGACCTCCAGCGGTGACTGTCCCAGTGCAGCCATTCGCAGCACGGCAGCGTGACGCGCCTCGACTCCGCCGATGGTCATGATCGTCGAGCGCAGCCCGGGCGTCGACAACGCTCCTCCGGCGAACACGTACGTCTGCGCAGCGGCTTCCTCCAGCGCCAGGGCCAAGTTGACGGCGTCGGTCTCGGTCTTGGCGGAGTCGATCGCCGGCTTGACCAGTGCGTCGTAGACGGCCTGGTTCATCTGCGAGATCGCCGTACCCCCGGCACCCGTGATCACGGCATTGAGCGCGTCGAGGTGCATCTGGTGATGACCGGCAAACATCGTCGCCGCGGCGAGGACCGCGGGCGTCGTGATCAACCCGCCAGCGGCACCGTACGCGTCGACTGCGAGCTTCTCGAGTGAGGCTGCGGTGCGAGCAAGCACGAGATCCATCTCGCCGGAGTTCGCAGCCGTCGTGGATGGAGCGTCGGTACCGGCCGGCACGGTCATGGCGGGAGTGGTCCCCGCTGGAGTGGTTGCAGCCGTCGTGCCCGGCGTGGTCCCGGCCGCGTTCGTCACAGCCGGTGCATCGGCGCTGTCACTTCCGCACGCTGCCAGAACGGCGACACCGAGGATCGTGGCGCCACCGAACTTGAACAGGTCGCGACGATTCGGAGACGGCACGCCCAGCAGTGTCGCCTTGTCGTTGGTGCTCAGTTGATCGTCACCGATCAAACGAGCCAGCGCCTCGCGCCGAGCGCGGCACCACTGCGGTGTTCATCCGGTCGACAGCACGCAGCTGGCGCCGAATCTCGTCGTTGTTCAGATCCTGGTTGTTCATTGGAGGGTCGTCCTTTCGTGAGAAGCGATGAGGTCAGGCCGCGAACACGGCTGGGTCGAGGCCTTTGAGTGGATCTGTGCCGTCGCCGAGCGAGGCTGACTCGAACGCTCCGGTCGGGAAGACGGCGTTGACGTCCTTGCCGAGGGCAAGCCCCAGCACGACTTGATGCTGCGCCTCGATGGGCAGGATCGTGGCCGTGGCTGCGGCGTACGCCGGATCCTGCAGCAAGGTCAACGCTGCGGCATAGGTGTATGCGGCCTGACCCTCGAGAATGAATGCGAACTCGAGAGCCCCCATCTCATCCGTGATGGCTTGCAGTGTGGGTGTGACTGCCGCGATCAGTGACGCGTTGGGCGCAGTGGCCGCCTTTGATCCGGCGACCGCACCGAACGCATCGGCGTGCTGCTGGTGGTGCTGCATGAAGAGTTGAGCGACGGGCAACGTGCCGGAGCTCAACACGGGTGCGGCGGCGGTGTAGGCGGCGACGGCAGCTAGCTCGATGCTCTGCGCGTAGCCCGCGATGGACTGATCATCGAGTCCTCCGGCTGACCGACGCGATCGATACAAACTGCGATGTACCTCGCGGGTCTCGTCGGCGAACGACTTCATGTTCTGCCGGTGAAGCTCGTCGACATCGGCGGCGAGGGAACGGAAATGGCGGGTGGTGATGTGCATCGTGGGGGTCTCCTTGGGTGGTACTGCCTGGACGGGAACGCAAGAACGTGTGCTGATCAACCGACGACGACGGTGCCCGTCATGAAGGGGTGGAATGAGCAGATGTAGGCGAAGGTCCCAGCCGTCTCGAACGCGACGGTCGCCGAGCTGCCCGGCTGGATTGCACCAGCGTCGAAGTTGCCGGCGGCGGTGGCGGTGTGCTGCTGGGCGTCGTTGTTGGTCCATGTGACGGAGCCGCCGACGGGCACATTGACGGTTGCCGGGTTGAACGTGAAGTCGGCGATTCCAACGGTGCCTGCGTCCGCAGGAATGGAACCACCATCGGGGGTCGGCGCGACATCGGTCGTGACCGCTGCGACGACCACCGTCGTCGTGGTCGCCGCAGCGGTCGGAGGCGGCGTCGACGTCGTTGCAGCTGGGGGCGCCGCAGGAGCCGTCGTCGCATCGTTCGCGCTGTCACTCGAGCACGCACCAATTGCAGGAAGCAGCAGAGCGAGCAGCACGAATCGTTTTCTCACGCCCCTTGTTCGGAGCGCCCCACCGATCGGATTGGAATTGAATTCCTCGATTCGGTTCCGACCAGCACCGCTAGCGTTTGGGGGGCATCTACCGATGGGAATACATCACGTCATGACGAATTCGCTCCCGCCAGACATCGCGCCCGCTGAGCCTGCGACACCGATCGAACCTTCGGTCATCGTTCCAGCGACCAGCGAGCCGTATTCCGGCGAGCCGGAAGCATTGTTCGGGATCTCGTTCACCGATGCGTTTCGCGCCGAGGAGTTCCTGCTCGCTCTGCGCGGAATGGCCGCACGCGGCGACCTCGTCCTGGGCGATGCAGTCGTGGTCTACAAGGGTGACGACGGCAGCGTGAAGGTCCGCGAGACAACCGATCTGCAGCCCAGCGGAACCGCTGTCAGAGGCGCGTTGTGGACCGGATTGCTCGGGCTTCTCGTCGCCGGGCCGATCGGTTGGATCGCAGGACTCGGCATCGGTGCCGGAGCTGGTGCGATCACTGCAAAGGTCGTCGACATCGGGATCCCCGACGAGTGGGTCGACTGGTTCAAGGAAGCAGTGGATCCTCACACCTCGACCGTTGTGGCGTTGGCGACAGAGGTCAACCTCACCGCCTTGTATCGGGAGGCACAGCGGTTTGCAGGCGCCGATCTGGTGCACACGACGCTCCGCCCCGGCGCATCGGCCGACCTCGCCGCGGCCCTCGACGTGCGACCACGTCGCGACAGCTAGTGCCTTGACCGGCAACGTTTGCCCTGTCCGCAGGGGGGTCGAGGATCTGGTTGCCAAGGATTTCGGAGACCTGCGTCTGTGACCCGGTAGTGGCAACCAGATCGACTGAGCGGACGCACCGCTCGGATCGGTGTGTGTCCGATATCGCCAACACGGCCAGATCCGACACACACCAGGTCTGTCCACGCTCGCTTGCCGGCTCTGACCCCAAAGCGGTGTGCTGTGTGTCGGGTCTGGCCCACGCACGTGCCATTGGACTCACGGCACAGCGGTCGACACGCGTGCTCTACCGATCTGGATGCCAATCTTCGTTCACAGTCGCAGGTCACCGAAAACCGTGGCAACCAGATCGACGAACGCCCAGATCGATGATGCCACGCGAACGTTCGTGGTCAGATCGCTAGCTGTGCTAGCCGCGAACAGCGAGGGTCAGTCGATCACAGGCAGGTTTCGCAACCCGTCGCAGAGTTCCCGGCGTCCACGTTCGAACACGGCGCGAGCCTCTGGGACTGCTTGATCCGTCGGGAAGGCTTCGACGATCTCGTCGAACAGGGTCTGTATCTCATCGCGAAACTCGCCGTGGGAGAGGATGTACGGGAGGTTTTCGCGGATCCCGCGCACGACTGCACGGCCCACCTCGATTGGATCCATCGCCCCTTCCATGGTGTTGAACAGAGCGTCGGGATCACCAGTCTTCGCCATCGGCTTGGCGTCGGGATCTTCGCGTTCTGGAGCGTCCTGAATCCGGGTCAGCGTCAGACCGGGACACAGCACCGACACTCCGATGCCCTCGGGCGCGAGGCTGAGTCGTAGCGACTCGCTGAGGCCGCGGACCGCGAACTTTGCGGTCGTGTACGCGCCGCCTTCGTACGGGAGCGCTGTGATGCCCGCGATGGAGGACGTGTTGACAATGTGCCCACCGTTGCCGTGCTCTCGAATCAGCGGCACAAAGATCTTGACCACGTTGACCGCGCCACCGAGGTTCACAGCCATCGCCCGATCCCAATCGACGAACTCTGGATCGGCGACAGCACCACCACCGGCGATCCCTGCGTTGTTGCACAGGACGTGGAGATTCCCGAACGCGGCGATTGTCGCCTGTGCGGCGTTGGCGACAGATTCGCGGTCGGTCACGTCGACGTGCACGAACTCGACGTTGGCCCCGGCCAACTGGTCTCGTGCGTCCGCCATGTGGGCCTCGTTGATGTCGCCGATCACCACGTTCATGCCCTCTGACAGCAGCGCCTTGCTGATGCCGAGCCCGATCCCGCTGGCGCCGCCGGTGACAAATGCCGTCTTCCCCGCAAAGTTTCTCACGTCGCCGACCCTAGTCAGGGCTTGGCGACGCACCAGCGTCCGAAACCCCTGGTCCAGGGCCAGGCTCGACTCGAAGAATCCACGTGCCCGGCCCCAGCGGCGGTGTGCCGGCGGGGGCGGTCGATCGGCCTTCGTCGAGTCGTTTGTTGCTCGACAGCAGCCGGCCGATGACCGGTAGCGCCACGACGTTCGCGGCGTGGAGGATGCCCATGATCAACAAGATCCCGCCGACCCGGGCGACCTCGTGCTTCAGCTGCGCACCCGTTGAATCGACCCAGTCGTCCGGCTCGACGAACGTCACCGTGAAGAGCACGAACGACGTGAAGATGAGGTAGTACGCCACATCGGTCAGCACGAGGTAGCTCTTGCCCGTTCGCGGATTGGCACGAAAGACGTCGGCGGCGTACGACCGCCCGAAGCGCTTGATGAAGGGCCCGAGCCCCACGGCAAGCGCGACGAGCACGATGTTGGTGATCAGTTCGATGACCCACCACTCCATGGTGATCCTCCTGTTGTCGAAATCGGAAAGACTGAGCGCCAGCACCACGTTGGCGAGCACGAAGAGAGCCAGCCAACCGGCCAACTTCCACCGCCATCGGCGTCTCGCTGCGGACTCCTCGAGTGAACGGGTGACGCGGGCGAAAAGATCCGGGTTCTCGTGCACGGACGTCGCGCGCGTCGGAGAACGCATCGATCAATCGCTGTTCGAGCGCCACGTCGCTCACGGTTCCCCCAGCGCACGATCGAGTGCCGCCATGGCACGCCGGAGGTGCGTCTTGACCGAGTTGGCCGACAGCCCGAGGGTCGACGCGATCTGGTCGATCGAAAGCTCCTCGAAGTACCGCAACGTGATGCAATCCCGCTGACGAGCAGGCAACCGACGAACCGCGTCGATGACCCGCTGGTGCTCCTCGGATCGCACGAGTTGATCGGAGACCGCGTCGACGTCGACGTCGATCTCGTGTCCGCTGGTCGCATGATGGCGCAGAGACACGAGGCCGCGGCGGTTGTGATCGCGAGCGAGGTTCAACACGATGGATCGGAGATATGCGGGGGCCCGATCGATCGAGTCGATCCTGCCGGCATGTCGCGCCAGGCGCAGGAACGATTCCTGCACGATGTCCTCGGCGGCATCACGATCGTCGACGAAGAGTCGTGCCAATCGGACGAGCGAGCGACCCTCGGTGCGAAAGAGCCGAAGCACGAGATCCTCCGCGTCGGCGCCGATCTCCTCGCGCTGCAACCGCGCCGCCACCGCCATCCACAACAGAGGCAACGCCTTCGGCGTGCGTGACGAGATTGCGACGACGTTCACGGAACCGTCAGCTTGGCACGATGTCGCGATGTGTCGTCACCCACGGACAGACGATCGACGGGTCGATCCGGGTGACACGAATTTCTCATCATCTGTCACCCGTTCGAGCGAACACTTCGTCTGTCGAACCATGAGCACCGTGTCGACGACGACTACCCGCACCTCCGGCGACGAACACGCCCAGTTCGTGATCGAAAAGCTGCGTGTACTGATTGTCGCCGGAATACCCGCCGGCGTGGTGCTGGTCGGTTTGGGAAGCCGCCTGGCGATGTTCATCCTGCGCATCACCTCGCCAGACTCCGTACGCGGCGTTCAGAGCGACGACGATTTCACGATCGGCGAGTTCACGCTGGGCGGCACCTACAACCTGCTGCAGCTCGGTGCGGCAGTCGGCATCATCGGCGCGGCGGCCTACATGATGGTTGCTCCGTGGTTGATCGGACCGATGTGGTTCCGTCGTCTCACCACGGGCCTCGCCGCCGCGGTTGTCGCCGGTTCGATGCTCGTGCACGCGGACGGAATCGACTTCACGCTCCTGAAGCCGAAGTGGTTGGCAATCAGTCTGTTCGTCGCGCTTCCTGGCCTGTTCGGCACGCTGATCGGCGTGTGGGTCGATGCCGTTCAACGACCGGACTCGTGGACCGCACGCGGTCGACGCCGGTGGGCCCTCGCACTGATCTGTGTCGCGTGCTTTCCTGCCACGTTGTTTCCGCTTGTGTTCGCTGCCATCGTGCTGGTGCTGTGGGTCATCGTGAACGCGGTGGGGCTCATCCCGCTCGTGCGAAGAATTCCCGCCTACGGCCTCGTGGTCCGGTCGCTGTGGCTCTTTGTAGCCGTCCTCGGGCTCGTCGCGCTGGTCAACGACATCAATGCGCTGACATGACTGCACATCACGCGACCGACACAGACATCGACGCCGATCTGCTCAGACACCGACCCCCACCGACCCTTCCTCGTGCCACACCCGACCGACGACCTTGCCCCCGATCGACATCACCACGCCGCTGACACCACCCACTCGGACGACCACGAGGTTGGCTGAGCGGACGAACTCGACGTCGCCGGTTGGCGCGTGCTGCACCCATTCCTCGCGAAATCGTCCGGGCGCATCCTCGATCATCAACAACGGATCGTCGGGTGCGATGTACAGACCCGCCGCGGCGGCTCGATCAGTCCGCGGCACGGGGCCATCACTGTCGAGGTCCACGTGCCACCGCACCTCGCCGTCGGCGATCTCGAATCGTCCAGCGAAGGCACGCGTCGACGAGTACGGCAACCCGTTGTCCTCCAAGCCGAGGGCCGCGACTCGAACGTCGACGAAGACCTCGCCTGCCTGAATCCACCACGCCTCGCACGGCTCGGTCGGCTGCCCACCGGGCACCGTGATCGAACGGCGTCGCCACGCACCGACGAACCACGAAGCCTCCAGTGGGTTCATTCCTCTACTCGGTCGAGCAAGCGTCGCATCACTCGCCGGAACAAGACCGCGTTGGCATCGGACCGCACATGAAGATCAGGAGCACCGACCAGCGGCATTCCACTGCGTCGCAGTGCGGCAGTGATCCACAGATCCTCCTGCTGCACGACCTCCTCCACCTCCTGCAGTTCACGCAGCGCAGCGGGATCGGTCTCGGGAACCCTCACAATGAAGAACAACCTCGTGAGCCGCTCGTCGATCGGTTGAATCGCTTGGAAGAACGACTGGCGAAGCTCACCGTCCGGCTCCTCGCTGCGCAGCAGCACCGTGAACGGCGCCGCATATGTGTACCGCAGCCAGCCCTCTGTCCCGACGTTGTCGTCGGCCAACTTGCGCTGCACGGTCGAGAAGCCGAACTCGTGTTGGTCGACTGTCTCCTGCTCGCCGGTCATCGGGTTTCGCGAGCCCAGCGACGCGTGCAGAAACGGGAAGTGGGTGGAGTCGAGCAAGTTGTCGGTCTGGTAGGCGGCGAGGACCGCCGATGTGTGCGCCGTCGGCGAGAACTCGCCGAGCCGGTCGTCGTCACCATCTGGCCACGCTGGGATCGCGAGCCGCGGTTCCTCCAGCGCCACCCACACGATTCCATACCGCTCGCACACGCCCGCGGGTTGCGCGAGCCGGGCACGGGACGGGATCGCGCCATCGGGGCCGAGGGCAGGGATGCACGTCGCGTCACCTTCTGGTCCGAATCGCCAGCCGTGAAACGCACACACCAGTTCGCCGCCCTCCAATCGACCCAGGCTCAACGGCGCGCCGCGGTGAGGGCATTCGTCGATGAAGGCGACGACCTTTCCGGTCGGGGGACGGACAACGACCAAGGGCTCGCCGAGCAGTGTGACCGCGACCGGCTGTTCGACAACCTCATGCGACCAGGCAACTGGATGCCAGAAGCTGCGGAACTCCGGATGAAGGTTGCCCACCTGCGCGGTCATCGATCGACGACCGTAGTCCGCTGCTATCGCACCAGGTGGCGGGTGAACGGCAACCGGTTGCAATCTACTATTAGGTATGCCTAATATATGTGGACAAGGTCGGTTGCCGAGAGGAGGGTTCCGATGGTTCACGTCATACCGAGCACGAGACACACATCGGTCTCCACGCTCGGTTTTCGTCGCGTCGACTTCGTTCGGCTGATCGTCGGCGAGGACGGCACAACCGCCGAGGTCACAGGAGTGACCCACCGCCTGCCGCGCACGATCCGGGTTCCGCTGCGAATTGCGAACGCGTTGATCGAAGCCGGCGTACCGAGCCGTGTCGAAGCCCGCCGACAGAGCCACGCCCAAGGATCGGATCGATAGCACGTGGTCGTCTGCAGCTGTCAAGCGGTCACTGATCGCACAGTCCACGCCGCGATCTGCGGGGGAGCGGAGTCCGTCGACGACCTCACGTCCCTGTGCAAGGCCGGAAGCCGCTGCGGCGGTTGCTGGCCAGAGCTGCAGCGGCTTCTTGCCGAATTCAGCGATGTCGGCAAGACTCGCTCGGAGCACGCTGCGTAACACGTTCGCGACGATGCCGAAGGAGCGCTATGAAGGGCCACGACGACGTCATCGAATTGCTCAACGACGTATTGACCGCCGAACTCACCGCGATCAATCAGTACTTCGTCGACGCCAAGATGTTCCAGAACTGGGGCTACCAACGTCTGGGCAAGCGTTTTCCGGGATGAGTCCATCGACGAGATGCACGATGCCGACAAGCTGATCGAGCGGATCCTCTACCTCGACGGTTTGCCGAATCTGCAGCGTCTCGGCACGGTCCGCGTCGGTGAGACCCCGGTGGAGAAGCTGCAACTCGCCCTCGAGCTCGAACGCGAGGCCATTGGCAGGCTCAACCCGGGCATTGCCAGCTGCGTGGAGCTCGGCGACAACGGAAGTCGCGAGTTGCTCGAAGCGATCCTTGTCGGCGAGGAGTCGCATGCCGACTGGCTGGAGGCACAGCTCGAGCTGGTCCGTCAGCTGGGCGAGGCGCACTACCTCGCCCAGCAGATCCACGACTGAAACCCGCGCTATCCCGCGGTGGCAGCGAGCGCGGCCGCGGACGGTACTGCCGTCGCCGGGTCGCCATCCACCGCAAGCGCGAGTTCAGGCACCAATTGCTCGAGTGCGTACTCGATGCTCAGTGGGCTTCCGAAAGAGAACGCACCCGAAAGCTCGCCGGACGCGAGAAGTTCGCGACCCTCCTTGTATGCGCGCGTGCTCGGCCGCAGGGCGATCCCTGAAACGGCGTCGACGCCGGCATCATCGGCGACCAGCCAGATCACGACGTCGGTGTCGAGCAGTGCCATCTCCTCGTTGCTGACACTGAAGAAGAAGCTGTCCCCGGCGAGTTCGTCGAACTTTGCCGGGATCGTGAAGCCGAGATCGGTGACGATGCGACTACGACTGTCCTGCGACGAGTACGCACCCGGCTTGTCGTCGAAGTAGAACGTCACGCCGGCCGTCGCACCCTTGAACTCGGGGTGCGCCGCTCGGGCAGCCTCGTAGAGCCCATTGACATGTTCGACGACCGCAGCAGCTTCTGGGGTCTTGCCAACAGCGCGACCGATCAACTCGGTCGTCACATCCCACGGTGTGCCGTAGTCGACGTAGTCGCCCGGCTGCGCCAACGTCGGCGCGATCTCCGACAACGTCGCGTAGTCCGACTCGGTGATTCCGGACGACACCCCGACGATCAGGTCGGGCTTCAACGCAGCAATCTCCTCGAAGTTCAGTTCTGCACTTCCCAGCACCGTTGGCTGCGCATCGCCCAGCTCGTCCTGGGCCCATGGCCACGTCGCGTAGGGCTGCTCCCCGTACCACTCACGTATTGCAATCGGGGTCACACCCAGGGCCAGCAGCCAGTCCTGATCCGCAAAGCCGATCGAGATGACCCTCTGTGGTTCGCTGTCGATCGTGATCGACCCGAACTTGTGCTCGATGGTCACGGGGAACGCATCCGCTGCGACCGGTTGGGTCGCCGGCACAGCAGTGTCGGAACTCGTCGGCGAACCATCGCTGCCGCACGCTGCAACCACAGCGAGCAAAGCGATCGAGACAGCAGCGGTGAACAGTCGTTTTTGGGAGCGAAGCATGCGGTCAACCTAGTTGTTAGGTATACCTAATGCAAGTTGCCAATGGCACCTACCATCACGCTGTCACACCGCTATGCCGTTGGCTCGTACCCGCCGTCCTCGTTGTGAGTTTCCGTTCCTGTCACGGGTGGGTTGAACACGCAGACGAGATGAAGGTCGCCGGTGATCGCACGGAGGATGTGCTCGTCGTGTTGATCCAATGCGTAGATGGTTCCAGGCTGAATCTGGAACGTCTCCCCCGTCGCCACGTCGACCACCTCACCTTCACCGGCAATGCAGTAGTTCGTCTCGAGGTGGTGCTTGTAGTGGAGATGGCTCTCGGTGCCTTCGAGAATGCGCGTCTCGTGAACCGAGTACCCCATGCCATCGGCCTTGACGATCATCCGTTTGCTGTCCCACCCGGGTCCCGACACGTGACGACTGGTGTTGGCGATGTCTTGCGAGCGAACGATGATCATGAGAGTCGAAACTAGTCAGTCGCCTCCGGTGAGACAGTTCTCGATCAGCACGGCAACGTCGAGGATCGCCGCATCGCCGCCGCGCCGACCGGTCAACATCAGGCCGATCGGTTCACGGTCCGGGGATCGACCAGGCAGGCTGACACTGGGAAGGTCGAGCCGGTTGGCGAACTCGGTCAAGCGCAACACCTCGGTGTTCATCGACAAGTAGGCCTCCATCGACTCCACGTCGGCGACCCGCGGCGGAATGATCGGCACCGTGGGCGTCACGATCGCGTCGGCGTCGCCAACCGCTGCGTCGTATCGACGTTTGCAGTCACCGATCTTGCGCAACGCGGCGACGTAGTCGGCTGCAAGAACCGTCGCACCATGACGGATGCGCGGACCGACACGGTGGTCGTACCGGTCGAACTCGGTGGCGATGAGGTCGCGGTGCCAGTCGTATGCCTCGACCGCGATGACTGATCCCTCGCGCGCGGCGATGCTCGCCTCCGTCATCATCGGCAGCTCAGCCTCGACGATCGTGACACCCGACGCGGCCAGGACGCCGAGCCACTCGTCGAACCTGTCGAGGACCTCCGGATCCGTTCGACCCGCGTGGATCGCGCCGCGTGGCACGACGAGCCGAATCTCGGCGATCGACCGCGGAGCGACATACCGCGGATCGCGGTCGATCAACGCCATGTCGGTCCGGCGGAGTCGCGCCACGGATTGGGCGATCAGACCTGGAGCATCGAAGCTCGCCGCAAGCGGGATCAACCCTTCGGCCGGATACCGGCCCTGCGACGGCTTGAAGCCGGCAACCCCGCAGAACGCGGCCGGGATTCGAATCGACCCGCTGGTGTCGGAGCCGAGTGAGAGGTCGGCAACACCGAGCGCGACGGCAACGGCTCCTCCTGAGGTCGATCCGCCGCTGACTCGATGCTCCCCCGGTCGCAACGGCGTCGTCGGAGTCCCGTAGGTGCTGTTCAACCCCAACGCTCCATAGGCGAACTCGGTCATGTTCGTCTGCGCCAACACGATCGCGCCGGCGGATCGCAAAGCTCGGACCATCGGCGCATCCGTGTGGGCAGGCGCCGCATCAGCGAGCACCGCAGAGCCCGCATGCGTCGTCCAGCCGGCAACGTCGAAGCAGGCTTTGACGGTCAGCACCTCGCCGGCGAGCGGCAGCAACGTGTCGATCGTCGCTGCTTCGGCGAGTGCCTTGTCATCGCGCCGCGCGACCAGGCACACCTGCATTGCATCCGCCGCTACCGCAGCACGTTCGATGCAAGCACGGACGTGGTCTGTGAGGATTACCGCTCCTCAGTAGCGACGGTCGTTGGACTTCTTCTTCGGCGGCGCCTTGAACGGGGCCTCGATCAGCACTTCGAACTGGGCGTCGTCGGGCTGCTTGGGCTCGTTGAGGCGCTGCAGATAGGTCTTCAGCGCGGCGCGTGCCGGGGCAACCTGCTCGCCCTTGGCGCCGACCGAACGGGCCAGGGCGTCTTTCGCCTTGGCGACGCGGTCCCGCCGTGTGGCCTTCTCCTCCTCGGAGATCACCCGCTTCGGAGTCGGCGGTGCGGTGCGACGGGCTTCTTGTTCCTGGAGGGGGGTGAGTTTGGCGGTGGCCATGAGCGTGAGCCTACATCTCGGGTCGCCGGAATCGACAGGGCGCATCCGCGTCAGAAGGACGGAGAAGAGGCCTCGCCCCATCCCCGTCCTCCTGGACGTAACTGACAGCTAGATGATCCGCTGGTTGCGGTTCGCGCTGGTACTGGCGTTGAAGTTGATGTCACCGTTGTAGACCGCGGAGATTCGGTGCAGTCCGACGGACAACGCGCTGGTCGTGTACTGGGCCTGACCGCCGGCGAGGCTTGTCGGGCCACCGACGACGTTGACCCCGTCGATGCGGAACTGCACCGTGCCCGTGGGGACACCCGCTCCCGGAGCTACCGCACTGACGGTCGCCGTGAACGTCACCGGCTGTCCAAAGTTCGCCGGGGAACCGCTCGTCGTGACGACCGTCCTGCTGTTGGCCTTGGTGACCGTCTGATTGAACACAGCACTCGTGCTCGTCAGGTAGTTCGCAGTGCCTGGGTAGATCGCATTGATCCCGTGAGTCCCAACACTCAACGTACTGATCGCCAGTCGCGCCCGGCCGGTGGCGTCCAGCGGGAACGAGCCGAGGCTCGTGGAGCCTTCGAAGAACTCAACGTTGGTACCGGCTCCCGGGTTCGGCTGGACTCGGGCCGTCAAGGTGATGCTCCGTCCGAAGACCGACGGGTTGACGCTGCTGGTCACCGTGGTCGTCGTGGCCGCCTGGTTGACGACCTGGACGTAGGAGCCGCTGCTTGCCGCAAAGGTCCCCGCGGCGAGGAACACAGCGGTGATGGTGTGGCTCCCAGCCGCCAGCGTGTTGGTCTGGAAGGTCCACCTGCCGTTACCGATGTAGGTACCGGTGCCGAGCAGGGTCCCATTCTCACGGAACTCGACCGTGCCCGCCGTCGGGAAGCCCGTGCCGGTCACCGGCCTCACCGTGGCGGTGAAGGTGATGTTCTGGCCGAAGTTCGCCGTTGGAACACGGTTGCTCGTCACCACCGTCGTGGTTCGCCTCAACACGTTCTGAGCAAAGGCCGGGCTGGTGCTGCCGGTGAAGTTGCCATCGCCGCTGTAGACCGCGGTGATGCTGTGAACACCAGCGGCGAGGGTCAGCGTGACACTGGCCTGGCCACCCGACAGGGCCGGGGACCCAAGGCTCACGGCACCGTCGAAGAACTGAACGGTGCCGCTCTGGAGCCCGACGCCGGTGACGGGCGAGACGGTCGCAGTGAACGTCACGCTGCCACCTTCGACCGATGGGTTCACGCTGCTGCCGAGGGCGGTTGCTGTAGTGCCCCTGTCGACCACCTGCGCCACGGCCCCACTGGTGCTGGGGGCGAAGGTCGCGTCGCCGCTGTAGACACCGGTGATCGAGTGGCTACCGACACTGAGGCTTGCCGTCAGGAAGGTGGCGACTCCACCCGCCAGCGGACTCGTGCCGAGGCTTGTCGCTCCGTCGAAGAACTCGACGGTGCCGCCCGCGGTCGCAGGCGACACGGTTGCCGTGAACGTCACCTGAACTCCGTAGCGCGACGGGTTGATATCGCTCGTCAACGACGTCGTTGTGATGGCCGGGTTGACGACCTGGGTCACTGCGCCGGTGCTGCCGGAGAAGGCCGCATCGCCGCTGTAGACAGCCGTGATCGTCGTGATCGCCGACTCCAACGAGGGCAGCCGAGACGCTGGCAGTGTCACCAACGAGTGGCTGCGCCAAGCCGAGGCTCACGCCACCGTCGAAGAACTCGACCGAGCCAGTCGGCGTTCCGATCCCCGTTAATGGCCGTAACAGTTGCCGTGAAGATCACGGTGCTGCCGAAGTCGGACGGGTTGGGAGCGCCAACGACGCTGGTCGAGGTAGTGCCAGGGTTGACGACCTGGTTCCCGGTCGGGCTGGTGTTGCCGGCGAAGTTGACATCGCCGGAATAGACAGCCGTGATCGGGTGGGTGCCGACGGCGAGCGTCGCTGTCGAGAAGCTCGCAGAGTTGCCTGCAAGCGTCGCGACTCCGAGACTCGCGCCGTTGTCGAAGAACTCGACGTTGCCACTCGGGTTGCCGAACCCGCCGACGGCCGAGACCGTCGCCGTGAACGTCACGTTCTCACCGTTGACCGACGGATTGTTGCTGCTCGTCAGCAACACCGACGTGGTGCCCTGGTTGACGACCTGATCCACCGAGCCCGCGCTGGGCAGGAAGATCGCGTCACCGCCGTAGTCAGCCGTCACCGTGTTGGTGCCGGCGGGCAGGAGTGCGGTGGTGAGCGACGCCTTTCCGGCACCGTCGAGCGGCACCGGTGTGACCACACCGTTGGCCGTGAAGACGACGGTTCCGGTCGGTGTTCCGCTGGCCAGCACCGGGCTGACCGTGGCGGTGAACGTCACGCTCTCACCGACGAAGGACGGATTCGGGACTCCGACAACGACAGTCGTCGAGCCCGGTTGCGGGACGGTGACCGGGGCGACGTTGGAGTACGCCGATGGGCCGATGGCGTCGATGACCCTGATCCGGTAGCTGTAGTCACCGGGGACCACCGTGGCATCGGTGTAGCTCGACACCGGGGCGACCAAGGTGGCGAGCGGGCTGAAGGCCCCGGCGCCGACCGCACGCTCGACCTCGACGCTCGTCGCGCCAGGGGCGTTGTTCGTCCAACCGAGCGCCACTTCGTAGCCGGCAGCAAGTGCAGGATTCGACACTGCTGTTGCTGTCAACAACGTCGGGGCGGCCGGCAGGCCTGGCACCGTGACCACGTTCGACGGTGAACCGCCGGTCGCGATGTTTGCCTCGTTGTATGCGAAGACCCGATAGAAGTACGTCGTGGTCGGGTCGGGCGGGTTGTCGGTGTACGTGGTGCTGTTCGCAATTGCGGTGGCGATCTCGTCGTACGGTCCGCCGGCCTGCGTCGGCCCGCTCGATGCGGTATCCGATCTCGTTCTTCGGATTACCCCACGTGGTCGGGTCGGCGTAGTTCACCGGCGTGCCGTCGGTCCAGGTGAGGATCACGCTGCCCCGAGTGAAACTCAGCACTGGTGGGTCCGGTGCGAGCCAAGGCACCTCAACCGTCACCGGCCTCATCATGTCCATCTCCTCGTGGCTGAGGATGTGGCAGTGGAAGACGTACTCCCACCCGAAGTCGGTGACTTCGTTGATGATCGGAGCGATCGGGTTGCCGACGGTGTTCGGTGTTGTTGAAACCGGCCTCGAGGCCGTTGGGGCCGTTCTGTGCTCCCCTGGCGCCGATGGGCATCATCGGGTTCAGCGGGCGGGAGCTGTCGGGCACGGCGAATGGGAGGACGGGCACGATCGGGCGCAGGGCGACGATCGTGTCCTCGAGCGGACTGACCCGCACGGTGTCCTTCCAACCGAGCTCGGTCGGGTCTGGTGGGATGATGATGTTGTCCCACGTGACCCGGTTGAGTACCTGTACGTCGTACAGGTGCCAGTGGATCGGGTGGGTGTCGACACCGTTGTGGGTGATCTTCCAGATCTGCGTCCCGTCAGCGGCCGACGAGATCGGAGTCACGTCGAGGCTGCTGGGCATCCCGCTGGAGTCGAGGATCTCGGTCGCCGGGTTCACGTACGGATACAGGATGATGTTCTGCAGCAGTGGAGTTGCGCCCGGAGCCTCGAGGCCGAGGTTGGCGGTCATCCGCCCCCACTCGTCGAAGTTGGCCGAGTTCATCTCGTCGTGCATGCCCTTCGGCTGCAACGGCAGCTGCAGTTGCGGGCCGGCCAGCGTGTCGAACTTGAGCCGATCGGTCGGCTGCGATCCCTCGGCGATCCGGGCGTACCCGTCGCACTTGGCGGTCGGGTTGGTGGGGCTGTTGCACCAGCCGGCGGCCGCGAAGTTCGTGCCGTAGGCCTGGTTGTAGGCGGCCTGGCCGACGATGATCGGATCCGACCCGGACTCGAACACGCCCGAGCCGTCAGCCTTGTGGTTGAAGGCTGTCATCAGGGCACCCATGCGGTCAGCAGTGGTGTTCGGTCGGTCGAAGGCGACCGCCGGTGCTGCGTTGGAGACCTTGACCTGCATGATCGTGCGGGTGTTGGGGCCGTAGCCGGGCAGGGTGGTCGGTGCACCGGCGGGCGACATGTCGGGGCCCCCGGTGTAGTAGTCGTAGCCGGGGACGCGGGCCGGGAAAGCGGCCGGTGCGTCGTTGTAGAGGATCAGCGTCTTGCCGCGGAACTGGGAGAAGTCGACGATCACGTCGGCTCGCTCGGCCGGTGCCAGCAGCAGGGAGTGCTGATCGACGTTACCGACGTCGAACCGGGTCGGATCGGTGATCCACGTGGTCGGCTGGGCCGGAACGACGACGGGGGTGGGCAGGAACCCGCCCTCGGTGCCGATCTGGACCCAGTGCAGGGCCCTTGGGGCTGATGGTCTCGTCGGGCGTCGGGATGACGACCGGGTCGGTCTGGGCAGCGTCGAGCTCGGATTGCTTGAGAGCGACTTCGCTGAGCGTGCCGGTCCGTGGGTCGGCGACGTACCACGACAGGTTCCAGAACCGGTCGTTGGCCGCGTTGAGGATGCGGTAGCGGTAGGCCTTCGGATCGACCGGTGGTCTTCGGGTAGGCCGTGCCGTTGACGATCGGTGTGTCGTTGAATGCTTCCATGCCGACCGACACGTTCGGTGTCGACGGGATCAACGCCGGCTCGCAGAACGGCTGCACGTTCGGGTCACACGTCGGGTCGTAGTACGGGTTGGCGATCGGTGGATACTTGGCGTCCTTCGCCGGCGGCCAGAACCATGGGCCGTACATCCAGCGTCCGAAGGCGCTCATGCCCGACGGATCGCCGGGGTTCTGCGCCGGCATGTAGACGTGTGGTGTCCACAGGTTGCCCTCGCCGCCCCACTTGGCGTAGTTCCATGTCGGGTCGGCCTTGGCCATGGTGGTCAGCGCTCGGCACGAACGTCTTGTCCTGCACGACGAGCGGGGTTCCGAGGCCGAGGCCCTCCAGGGCGCCGCCGGTGCCGATCAGGCTCTGCTCCATCGCGTCGGTCAGCAGATAGCCGGCTGCTTCGCCTGCGTACACGTTGAGGCGGGTGATGCCCCATGCGTGGTCGTGGTAGAACATCAAGCGAGCACTCTGCTGGTTGGTGTAGAAGAACGTCAGCGCCCCGGGGCCGGGATCCGGCATGTCGGGCACGTTGCTGACGCTGACGCCCTCGGGTAGTCGGTGAGTCTCACCGGTCGGGGTGGTCCACTGGTGCGGGGTGCCGTCGCTGATCCACGGGGTGATGCCACCGTGGAGGTGCAACGTCGCCCGGTTCTCCGAGTAGCAGATCGGTCGGCTTCGGCGTCTCACCGCACATCGGGTTGCGCACGCCGTCGAGCACAGTGCCCTCGTCGGCGACCATGTCCATCGGGACGCCGTCGGCGTCGAGCATCACTGCGTTCGGGCCCCATGCCCAGAGCCCATCAACGAGGTGTCGACGGGCAGGAACAGATCGCCGGCGGCGCCGGTCGGCAGCAGGTTGCGGAACGTGATGCGGACGGGCCGATCCTTGGTCGCAACGATGGTCGGTCCGAGGTAGTGCGGGTTGTCGACGCCGAAGCTGACCGCCGTCGATCGGCGGTGCGGCGGCGATGGCCGGGTCGAGGTTGGCGTTGGTCAGCTGCACGTGGGCTCGACGGGTTTGACCGGGATCGACGCTCGTCGAGAGCTGCACGTAGCCACGCATCAACGTCGGTGGCAGGTTCGAGGAGAACTGATGGCGGTACTGCACGAGGCCGATCTCGTAGTAGTCGGAGCCTGGATAGGTGGTCGTGTCGGGGACCCCGATCGGGATGTAGTTGCCGAGGTTGTTCGCAGCTGCCGGCCGTGAGACCGGGAAGGGTGTCGACGAACTTCTTGAGGCCAGGCGTGAGGTAACCGGCGCCGGGTGCCGTGACGTTGATCGCGGTGACGGAGCCCTTGACCGCGACGGTCGCCGTGGCGCTGGCGAACTTGTCGAACGGGGCGACGCTGTCGGTGATCGCGACGAGTCGGTGCAGAGTCATAACCCTGACCGCCGGAGGTGACGTCGATCTGGCCGATGCCGATCGTCGCCGTAGCGGCAGCCGGAGTCGCGAGGTTCGGCAGCATTGCCGTCCCAGATCTCGACCGTCGGAGCGGACGTGTAGCCGGAGCCGGGCTCCACGACGGTGACTCCGTCGACGACGCCGTTGGCGTCCATTGTCGCGGTCGCGGTCGCTTGCACGCCCGTGGGGAGGTTCGGGAGCGAGATCTTGACGATCGGCTGGATCAGGTAGCCGCTGCCGCCATCGGAGAGGGTGATGTCATCGACGCCGCCGCTCGCCTGCGCTGTCGCCGGCGACTGTGGGGTTGCCACCGGTGAGGGTGACCGTGGGAGTCGTGAAACCGAATCCCGTCTCGTTGACCGCGATGCCGGTGATTGCGCCGGTGGTGATCACGGCGGTCGCGCTGGCCAGCGCGGTCGGGATCACACCCGGAGAGGTGATCGACACGTTCGGGGCCACGACGTAGCCGGCGCCCGGGCTGGTGACGGTCACGGCGGAGATGCCGCCCGTCTTCGGATCGACGGTGGCCGTCGCCTGTGCGCCCGTCGAGGGATCGGGGACGGTCGGGGTGACCATGGCGGAGAACGAGTAGGTGCGGTCCTGCGAGAACATCGGGAAGCCGGGATCACCCAGAGTCACGCGTGTCCGTCGCGGCAGGTGCTGCCGGCGCCGGGTAGCTGAGGATGTCCGGGTTCACGGTGACACCCGTATCCACGGGGATGCCCTGCCCGTAGAAGCCGAGCACGTCGCCTGCCAGTACGGCGACGGCCGGAGCTACCGGGAACGTCGCGACCTCGGAGACCGACGGATCGGCGAGCGGCGGAACAGTGAGCTGTCCACTGTCGTAGACGACGGTGTATTGGTTCGCAGTTCCGGTGGGGCGAAGCACATACGCGTGGAACAGGCCGCCTGCAGACGGCGTGGGGCTGCCGGCAGGATCCGCCTGGTTGAAGGTCTGGAAGCTTTCGAGGCTGCCGTTCGGCAGCGCCGCGCTCGGAAGGACCACGAACACTGGGCCGAGAACTCCGGCGGGCGTGGCGTAGTCGGTGGCATTGGCGCGACCGGTCAAGCGGGTTGCCGACCGCGACGGGCGTCGGTGTTCCCAGGCCGATCGTGACGATCGCATTAGCGAGTACCTGCGGGCTGTTGGCCCAGTTCGGGTACGGCCCGAAGTAGTGCGGCACCTTTGACTCGTCTGTCGCACTGAGCGGCGCCGCTGCCACTGTGTCAACGCCGCTCGATGCCTCCTGGGCAATCACCACAGTCGTAAGACTGAGTGCAGCTACAGCCAACACCGACACCAGCTTCCTGGTTGCTTTCCCGTCCATTTTCGTCCCCTTCGCTCAACGTTTGCTCGGTACTCGCCCAACTGAAGCACCACTCGTTCAGAGAATCTGAAGGGTCTTAGGTCCCTGATCAAGAGGCGCTTAGGACCGAACGTTCGGGGCGCACGCGACAGGGCGAGGTCAGCCGAATGCCGAGCGTGGTCAGAGGCGCTTTATTTGACGAAACGCTCCACAAAGGCGAGCGCCGTGTCGGCAACTTCCTTCCAACCGTTGTCGATCACCAACGAGTGCCCCCTGCCCGGGATCTCGACGATCTCGGTGACGCCCTCGTTGCGCTTCTGCTTCTTGAAGCTGGCGTTGGCGATCGCCCACGGAACCGTGTGGTCCTTTTCCCCGGAGATGACCAGAAGTGGCCCGCGCTTCGGGTTCTTCGAGTCGACCTTGGTGTCGGCCCACGGATTGAAGTTCGCGGTCGCCGCCTGGAAGAGCACTCGCCCCGTTCCCGGCACCGCATAGGTCTCGTACAGTTCCTTGGCTTCGTCCTCGCTGACCTCGTTGGCAAACGCGTACCGGAACTGATCGAAGGTCAAGGCCACGGACTTCTTGTAGTTCGTCGGGTTCTTGAGCACCGGCGACGCCGACTTCAGCGCCGAGATCGGCAGTGGCAGGACGCCTTGGAACGGCGCCGGGTCGATAGCAACCGTCGCCTTCGACAGCCCGCGACCAGCGAGGATCTGCGCCAACAATCCACCGAACGAGTGGCCGATCACCGCCGGTTGCTCGGCGAGCTTCGAGATCACCGCTTCCATGTGGTCGGCGATCTGGCCGACGGTCTTACCGGCGAAGCGCTCGGGGTTGGCGTTGCCTTCCTTCACTGTCTCGGGGTCGTCGGGCCAACCCGGTGCGAGCGTTGAATAGCCGGCCGCAGCGAACGCTGCACGCCATTGATCCCAGCTGTTCGGTAGCAACCAGAGACCATGAACGAAGACGACAGGAGTCAGTCCGGACGCATTGGCTGCATCGATCTGTTCGGTCTCGTTGTGAGTGATTTCAACCATCACAATCTCCTTTCGATACCGCCCTACGAGCCACCCTATTGGACGTTGCGTGCGCGTTCGGCCGAGGCACCGATGAACTGCATGTGACGATCGAGTTCGTCAGCGATGGCGATGACTTCGAGGATCAGATCGTCGAGATCGTCGGACGACTCGGCTGGCCGGACATGCAACCCTGCCGCCTCGAGTGTTCGGTCGAACCGCCCCATGACGCCACCGGGGTCGGACTGCCAGGCCCATTGCAGCAGCCGCTCGGCGAGAGCACGACGCCCGAGCCGATCGACCGCCACCGCTGTCGACACAGCGCCATGCCACGCCAGGACTTCGATCCCCTCGCTTCGAAACCACACCCATGGGTCGCGCAGATCGGAACCGGTAATTGGTTCGCCGACGATCGTCTTGGCGGTCAGCGCGTGCCAGGCCACCGCCAGTCGATACCAGTTCGGATGCTCCGATGCCTGTGTTCCTGCCGCCTCCGCGAACCAGCTCGACGCCGCGGTCCAGTCGCCGCCTGCGACGGCGAGGTGTCCGCGTAGCTCGGCAATCCCGCCGCGTGCGTTCTCACTGTTCAACTCTTCGACGAGTTGCTCGAAGTGGGCGAGCGGTTCGTCGACGAGATCGACGTGACCGGAAAAGATCAGGCAACGTACGGTGGCCCATTCTCCGAGGTATCGCACGGCCGGCGGCGCATCCGCGAGTTGATCGAGGCTGGCAACCAACTCGTTGGCTTCGGCGTAGCTGACGCTGGCAGCAGCAAGTGGGAGTTGCGGGGGCAGAGAGAACCGGTCCGAGGGAATCGGACGTTCCGCCCGGATCATTCGCCATCCTCTGGCGTCGACCGTTGCCTCCGACTCCCCGGCCGACTGTCCGGCGTGCACATGCGCGAGCAGGTCGAGGAACTCGACTTCGTCGCCCGAGGCGAGGACCGCGGCGTGCAGCCGGGCGTACATCTCGCCTGTGGCTCGGTCTGCAATCCCTTGGCCGGTCAGCGACACGTACATCGCCTGTTCCCATTGCCGATGATCGATGAACCACTCCAGCGCGACCTGGATGTCGGCGAGATATTCGAATATTCGTTGCCGCACCGCACGTTCGTCGGGACCAAACGACCGCAGTGCCAATCTGCCGAGGAGGTCACACATGTACCTTGCGTGACACCCGCGAACGGAGTCTGCCGTGCCGGCATGCTGCAGGTGCTCGCGACCGTACGCTCGCATCGTCTCCAACATCCGGTAGCGGGTCGTGCCGTCACTGGCGGCCGAGCGTTGCAGCAGCGAGCGGTCGACCAACTGAGGCACGAGGTCGACCACATCGAGATCACTGACCCCGTCGATTGCCGCCACGGCCCGGGCGGCGCCGAGATCGAAGCCTGCGGGAAACACCGACAACCGATCGAAAACCGCACGTTCGACATCGGTACACAGGTCGTATGACCAGTCCAGCGTCCCACGCATGGTCTGGTGTCGCTCCATGCGGGATCGACGGCCGCCGACGAGTAGCCGGAATCGTTCATCGAGGTTGGCGACCAGTTCGACGGGGGTGAGGGCGCGGACCCGTGACGCGGCCAGCTCGATGGCCAGTGGGAGGCAGTCCAGGCGCAAGCACAACTCGCTGATCGCTGCCGCCTGGGTTGCATCGATCACGAGGTCGGGTGCTTCGATGTGGGCTCGCTCGATGAACAGACGTACCGCATCGTCGAGCGCTAGTGAGGTCACCGGTACGAGACGCTCGCCGCTGACCATCAATGGTTCGCGGCTGGTCGCCAGCACCGTGATCGACGGGCACGCTGCCACCATCTTCTCCACTACCTCGGCGACGGCAGACAGAACGTGCTCGCAGTTGTCGACGACGACGAGTGCCCGCTTCTGACGCAGTCTTCTGGCCAGATCGTCGATGATGTCGCGATCGGTCGGCGCGGCGATCCCCAGACTGGCAGCGAAGGCGAACGGGATTGCCTCCTCCACGGCTACAGAGGCCAGTTCGACGAGCCAGCAGCCATCGGGGAACATCGGTGCGGTTGCGTGCGCCACCTCGACGGCCATCCGTGTCTTGCCGGTACCTCCGACCCCGATCAACGTGACCAGGCGGCTCTCGCCCAGTTCTGCGGCGAGCTGCGAGACCTCGCGACCACGACCGATGAACGTGGTCAGTTCGAGGGGGATGTTCCCGAGTCGCTGTCTCGCCACACGCAAACTAGGGAAGCTCTTGGTGCCGACCTGGAACAACCGCTCGGGCGTCGCCAGGCCCTTCAGGTGATGCTCGCCCAGGTCGACCAGCTCGAACTCGCCGGCGAGGGAAGCCGCTGACGACGAGACCAGAATCTGTCCGCCGTGGCCGGCGTCCATCACACGTGCTGTTCGGTTCATCGTCGGTCCGAAGTAGTCGCCATCGCGCAACTCGGCTTCGCCGGTGTGCACGCCGATCCGCACGGGCAACGACAACAACTGCTGCGCGTCCACGGCCGCCGCGACGGCTGCCGGAGCCGAGGTGAACACTGCGCACACGCCATCACCGGTGTGTTTGAAGACCGCTCCACAGTGACGTTCGACGACCGACCGAATCGTCAAGTCGTGGCTCGCCAGCGCTGTCGACATCGCGAGTTCGTCGTTGGCCCACCGTTCGGTCGAGCCTTCGATGTCGGTGAAGACGAAGGTCACGGTGCCGGTAGGGAGCTGCGGTGGAATCGGGCACGGAACATCGCGATCGGGATCGAGCCCGCCGAGCAGCTCGGCCTCGAGCTCGCGCAGTGAAGACGTCGGTTCGATACCGACCTCCTCGCGCATCGTCGTGCGGAAGCGTTGAAACCAACGCAGCGACTCGGTGACCCGGCCGGTTGCCGCGAGCGCTCGCATCAGGAGTGCGACCGGTCGCTCGCGCAACGGCTGCTCGACGACGTGGCTCTCGAGCAGCCCGACAGCTTCGGTTGCCCGACCGAGCTCGATCAGGACCTCGCCGAGGTCCTCCGTCGCGACGGCGCGCATCTCCATCAATCGGCTCGCCATGACGAGCGCCCACGGCTCGGTGCCGAGCTCATCGAAGATCGGGCCGCGCCACAATGCGAGGGCATCTGTCAGCATCGTGCGCTGGTCGACTGGAGCAGCCGTGCGCGCGAGCTCGCACAGTTCGACGAAACGATCCGCGTCGAGCTCGCCGCTACCGAGGATCAGTCGATACCCATTTGCCGACGTCTCGATTCTCTGCCCGAGGGACTTGCGAAGCCGCGACACCGCTGTACGGATGACGGAGCCGTCGGTGCGACCGTCGGCGACATGTTCTGCGATGCGATCCGACGACACCGTCGCGCCGCCGGCGGTCACGAGCAGCCCGACGAGACGACGCAATTGCGGCGTCAGCGGAGCCGCGACACCGTCCTCATCCCAGATCTCGATTGGCCCGAGGATCCCCAACCTCACGTTGCCCATTCCCATCTCGACAAGCCTGCGTCACGCGCCGTCACAGTCGCGTCACGCTAGTCCAGCCGCTTCGTGACACCAGCGTGACGACGCTGCCGGATGATTGACCCATGCAGACCATCATCGTCGGGGTGGACCACAGCGAAACTGCTCGCAGGGCAGCGTTCGCCGCAGCGAAGATCGCCGCAGCGTGTTGCGCTCCGCTACATGTCGTCATGGCAGTCAATCGCGGCAAGTCGATAGAGGTCACGGTCGGAGGGTCGGACCACTGGCACCTCGATTGGCTGTCGAATGCAGAGCAGTTCCTCGACGCGTTGGTCGGCGAACTGCCAACCTCGCCGGTCACACGCGCGGTCAGCCTGCACGACCCTGCGACCGCGCTCTGCGAGGAGGCCGATCGTCTCGAGGCAAGCATGATCGTGGTCGGCAACCGCCGCGTGCAGGGGGCATCGCGCCTGCTCGGCGCAGTCGCCACCGACGTCGCCCGCCATGCTCCTTGCGATGTGCTGATCGCCAACACCGCCTGCGACCGGCCCGACGACTAGAGGGGTCGGACTACGCTCCGGCTGATGTTTCTCCGCAACGCCTGGTACGTCGCAGGGTGGGAACGCGAGGTCGGTGACACGCCCCACGCGACCACAATTTTGGGCGAGCACGTCGCCATCTACCGACGAGCGAGTGGCAGCTACGGTGCACTCGCGGACGCCTGCCCGCACCGCAAGGTGCCGCTGTCGATGGGTCGAGTCCAGGGAGAGAACCTCGAATGCGGCTATCACGGACTCGTCTTCGGCTGCGACGGGATGTGCGTGAAGGCGCCCGGCAACGATCGGCCGCCGCAGGGCGCGTTCGTGCGCTCGTACCCGATCGAACCTCGATACGGGTTGCTGTGGATGTGGATGGGTGATCCGCAGCAGGCCGATCCCAACGACATCTTCGAGGCGGAGCATTGGGGCGACCCCGCGTGGGGGTCGACCGAGGGCGACGACATGATCGTCGGGTGCAACTACCTGCACATCACCGACAACCTGCTCGATCCATCGCACGTCGCCTGGGTGCACCCCGGATCGTTTGCCGGCGACGGCTCCGATGAGGTTCCGCTGGAGACGACGATCGCCGACGACGGTGTCACCACGTGGCGATGGATGCTCGACACGACACCCGCTCCCTTCTACGCCCCGTACCTCCAGTTCGAGGGCAACTGCGACCGCAAGCAGCAATACGAAGTGCGCTATCCCAGCCACGCACTGATCAAGGCCTACATCTCGCCTGCGGGCGAGGGTGGCGAAGACAAGCCGCTGCACCCCGACACGTTCATCATGGACAGCTTCAACTTCCTCACACCGGTCGACGAGACCACCACCAGGTACTTCTGGTTTCAGATGCGCAACGTCGCGCCCGACGACGACGAAGTCTCGGCCCGCTTCGCGGCATCGGTGCGTGGCGCGTTCGAAGAAGACCGGGTGATTCTGCAGGCATCGCAGCGCGGCATGGCCGAATCGACGACCCCCAACATCAACCTGCGCACCGATAGTGGCGGCATCCGCTTCCGCCGCCGCCTCGCCCAGATGATCGAAGCCGAGGCGGCCGAGTTCGCCGCCGGCGGCCACGCCACGACCGTCTCCACGACGGTCAGCGTGTGACAACCAGGCGACTTTTCGGCCGTCAGGACCACATCAGCGGCGGCTCAGCTGCCGGGCGCACAGTGACCCATTCCACCAACACGAAAGGGTCCCAGAATGGGCCAGAGCATCACGTTCACGGGCGCCGACGCTGCCGCGGCACGGGCGTACGTCGCCACCGCCAACGCGGTCGTGCGCCTCAAGACCAGCACCGAGGAGCTCGAAGCGCACCTCGAACAGTGCAACGAGTTCGCCGTCGGCCATGCCTATGCGGCGTTGATCATGTCGCTCGCAGGCGATGTGGACCACGCCGCCCGGCGCGCCCGCATCGCCCGTCGCAGCCGATCCACCATCACTCGCCGCGAACGACAACTGGTCGAGATCCTGCTGCTGTCCGTCGACGGTGACCGGCGACGAGCCGCCGCGCTGGCTGCCGAACACGTGGAGGAGTTCCCCGACGACGTCGACGCCTTGACGGTGGTAGATCGTTGGTTCCAACGGCGCGATGCCTCGTAGGCACGCGGCCACAGCGGATCGGCGGGGTCCTCCGGCGCACTAGCGTTGCGACGTGGAATTCCGGGTGCTGGGAACACTCGAGGTCCTCGACACCGGTGGTCGCCCTGTCGAGCTGCGGGGAAGCAAGCTTCGCACCCTTCTGGCCGCGCTGATCCTGCGCGCCGGCCAACCGGTCTCGGCCGACCAACTCTTCGACCTGCTGTGGGGCGACACGCCGCCGAGCGGTGCTGCCAACGCCCTGCAGGCGCAGATCTCCAAGCTCCGCCGGCTCCTGACCGACGTGCCGCTGGAAGGTCGCGATGGCGGATACGTGTTGGCAATCGATCCTTCGCAGATCGACTTCGAGCGGTTCACCAGGCTCGCCAAGGCCGGCCACGATCATCTTGCCGGCGGCCGGCACGCTGAAGCAGCAGCTGCCCTCCGTGAGGGTCTGGCGTTGTGGCGGGGAGCCGCGCTCGCCGACTTCGCTTTCGAGGAGTTCGCCCAGGCACACCGCACACGACTCGAGGAGATGCGACTGACGGCAATCGAGGACCGTATCGATGCCGATCTCGCCGCCGGCCGCCACGAAGCCGTGGCCGCCGAGCTCGAGGGCCTGGTCCGCGAGCATGGGCTGCGCGAACGACTGTGGGCACAGTTGATGCTGGCGCTGTACCGATGCGATCGACAGTCCGACAGCCTCCGGGCATTCCAGCGAGCGCGGGAGTTGTTGGCCGACGAACTGGGCCTCGATCCCGGTCCGGCGTTGACCGAGCTCGAGCGACAGGTGCTCGCCCACGACCCGGCATTGAGCGCACCCGTCAGCGCCGGTCGCACACCGCTCGGGCTCTCCAACATCCACCCCGAGCTCAGCACGTTCGTCGGCCGCGCGCAGGACGTCGCCCAGATCGTCTCACTGCTCGACGACCGTCGCCTCGTCTCCATCACGGGTCCGGGTGGGGTCGGCAAGACCAGAATCGCCACCGAGATCGCGCTCCATCCGGCCCGCACCTGGCGCGACGGGGCTTGGCTGGTCGAGCTCGGCGCCGAAGCCGGCGAGCGAGCCGTGGCCAGTGCGTTCCGGCGCACGTTCGGTCCGCGACTCGGCCACACGGGTGGCGACGACACCATCGATTGGCTGACTGCTGGACTGGCCACGACGGAGCTGCTGATCGTGCTCGACAACTGCGAGCACGTACTGGCCGAGGCGGCCGACATCGCTTCGGCGATCGTCCGATCCTGTCCGGGCGTTGCCGTGTTGGCCACCAGTCGGGAACCGCTGGGCGTGTCGGGCGAACGTGTCCACGCACTCGAGCCTCTCGACCTCGACGATGCCATGCAACTGTTCGCGAGCCGGGCTGTGGACTCCGACAGCGACTTCGTGCTCGACGATGCCTCGACCGCCGCGGTCGCGACGATCTGCACCAATGTCGATCGCCTCCCCCTGGCGATCGAGTTGACCGCCGCGCGAACGCGTGCCTTCTCCGCCCAACAGCTCGCCGAACTCCTCGATCGGCGATTCGGGCTCGTCAGCGGCGCGACCGGCGGTCGGCCGCGACGTCAGCAGACGATGCATGCCGCCGTCGACTGGAGCTACGACCTGCTGTTCGACGACGAGCGACGACTACTCAACCGGCTGTCGGTGTTCGCAGGAGGATTCACCTTGGATGCTGCGACCCGGGTGTGCGGCGACGACCAGTTGGCGGCGGGCGACATCGACGTACTGCTGGCCCGGCTGGTCGACAAGTCGTTGGTCGCCGCTGGAGGACGGACCGGGCCCGCCACTCGATTCCGGCTGCTGCGACCCGTCGCCGACTACGCCGCAGTTCGACTCGACGAAGCTGGTGAGACCGCGCTGCTGCGGACGCGACACACGCGATGGCTGATCGATCTCACGGCGGGCAACACTGCCGGTCTGCGCGGCCCTGGGTCGCTTACGTGCGCACTGCAGGCCAATATCGAGCTCGCCAACCTGGCGCGTGCCGCGGATTGGGGGCTCGGCGACGGCGACCCTGTCGAGGCCTTGGAAATCGGCGTCAACCTCGGCTGGTACGCGTTCCTCAGCGCCAACGTGCCGAACGACGAGCCGGTGATGCTGGAGCTGCTCGAGCGCGCTGTCGCCGCACCGGTGGAGTTGCGCTGCCGCGCCTTGATGTGGTCGGGCTTGTTGAGCATCGGTCGCACCGCGCGGCGCACTTGGGCGATGGATGCGATCGATGTCGCCCGCACGGCCGCGACCGCCGGTGTCACCGACCCATCGACGGCCGGTGTCGACGGAGCAAGGTTGACGGGCGAGGCGATCGCTCTGGCTCGAAGGACCCGCGATCCGATGCTGTTGCTCGATGCGCTGACGATCGGCTCGCTTCATCTCGGCGCCGTCGGCTCGCTCCCCGAGATCTTGCGGTCCCTCAACGATGAGGCTCGCGGTCTTGCAGGATCGTTGGCCAGCCCGTGGCATCTCGCATTCGTCGACGCGCTCGACGGGCTGGCGGCGTACGTCGCCGGCGACCTCGAGACCTCGATGGCGACCCTTCGCGGCGCTATCGATGCCTTCCGTGCATTGAACGACGACAACAGCGCGGCGCTCTTCGAGATCAGCTTCAGCGAGGTCGCCGAGTTGCGTGGCGACATCGCCGGTGCCACGACGGCGATGGCATCCGCCCTCGAGATCGAGAGCGCTGCGGGCTTTCTCTCGTCGACCGTCCTGCGCGCCGTGCTGTGCTGGTTGACCGGGAGGAACGGCGAGATCGATCGATCGCTCGATCTCGGTCATGAGGTGGTTGCGCTGGCCCATCAACCGTTCAACCCGGTCATTCGCGCCCAGGCGTTGTTTGCCCTCGGCGTCGCCGAGACCCTCGCCGACCAGTTGGAGCCCGCAGCGACACATCTCGGCGAGGCACTCGACATCCATCAGCGAGTCGGCATGAGGCGCGAGACGGCGATGGATCATCGCCACCTCGGGATTCTCAGTCACCTTCGCGGCGATCGCCGCGAAGCGATCGCATCATCTCCGACTCGCCATCGAGATCGCCGTCGAGGTGGGTCTGCCGTGGACCGTGATGCTGGCGGCAAGGTCGATGGCCGAGGTCATCGTCGACGAGCATCCGACGGCAGCGTGCGAGTTGCTGGGCAGCACCGAAGCGCTCAGCGCAGGTCTACGGATACATCCCCACCGACGACGAGCGGCAGCTGGTCGACACCACGCTTGCCGCAGCCACGGCACTGATCGGGGCAGAGGCGGTAGGCCAAGCGACGGCGGCGGGTGCTCAGGTATCGCACACGGAGCTTCCGCGCTTGATTCCGGACGCGCCGTGACGCCCGGCCGGAACCGGGCGTCACACGCATGAGGTACGAGGTGCACAACTAGTCGGCCTTGATCGCCCCCAAGATGTCGAGGCGAGCCGCCCGGCGTGCGGGCAACGCTGCGGCAGCAACACCGGCCAGGGCAGCGATCACCGTCACGACGGCCAGTTGGCTCACCGGGAAGTTGAACGTGTCGAGACCCTGATCCTCCAGCGCCTTGACGATCGACCAACCGAAGGCCGTGCCGATCGACAAACCGAGCGTTGTGCCGAGCAGTGCGATGATCACCGACTCGTAGCGCACTGTCGCACGGAGCTGCCGGCGAGTCATACCAACGGCTCGGAGCAGCCCGAGCTCCCTGGTGCGCTCGAAGATCGACAGCGCCAAGGTGTTGGCGATGCCGAGCAGTGCGATGAACACTGCGAGGGCCAGCAAGGCGTAGATCAGGTTCAACAGCATGTCCAGGTTCTGCGTCTGGGCCTTGCTGTATTCCTGACGGTCCTGCACCTCACCTTGCGGGTAGGCGTCGGCCACCCCGGTGACTGCGGCACGAGCCTGATCGGCGTCGACTCCGTCGGCGATCGTCATCATCACCTGGCGGTCGAACCGATCGGCGATGTTGGCGTCGAACGCTTCGGTGCCGATGAAGTACTCACCGACTGTCGTGTCCTCCGTGTAGGTGGCAGCCATCGTGAACTGCTGCACACCGGTTTCGGCGAACCGTACCGGGATCGTCTGACCCAGCTTCCAGCCCTTCTCGTCGGCCTTGGCCTTCGAGACCGCAATCTCGGTTGCATGGAGGTTGCTCAACGAGCCCTCGGCGACGCCGAAGTCGGTGATCTTCTCCATGGCCAGCGGATCGCCACTGGTCAAGTTGGTGCCTGAACCATCGACCTCGGCGGGCGCCATCCGGAAACCGCTGACGGCGTCGAGCTCGGGCAGGGCAGCCAGTTGGTCGGCCAGTGCGGGGCTCAGGCCTCCCGTGCCACCGACATTGGACGACACGACCAGATCGCCGTTGAACGTCTTGGCAGTGTTCTTGGCGACTGATGCCTTGGTCGACGAAGCGAGGATGGTGATGAAGCCGACGAGGGCGACACCGATCATCAACGCTGCGGCTGTTGCCGAGGTGCGCTTGGGGTTGCGCATCGCGTTCTGAGTGGCCAACGTGCCCGATACACCCTTCAAACGGGGCAACGGCGCACCGATGACCCTGCTGATCGGACGGGCGAGAACCGGGCCGAGCACGGCGACACCGATGAAGATCAGCACCGCACCCAAACCGACGGGGGCTATACCGGCACCACCGAACAGACCGGCACCCATTGCCAGGGCACCGAGACCGGTGACGATCGTTCCATTGACGACCCGGCGACGGCTGCGGCTGCTCTTGTCGACGGCGACGTCTCGCATTGCTGCGATCGGCGGAACCTTTGCGGCCCGTCGAGCGGGGAACACTGCTGAAACGACGCTGACGCCGAGACCGGCGATCGTCGACACGATCACCGTCTTGCTGGTCAGCACGATGCCGCCTGCGGGAATGTCGATGCCGATGCCCGAGAGCAACATCTTCAACCCGGAAGCGACTCCGACTCCGGCGGCCAACCCGAGCGCCGAGGCGATCAGACCGACTACACCTGCTTCGAGCAGCACCGAGCGCGTGACCTGCTTGCGGCTTGCACCGATCGCACGCATCAACGCCATCTCCTTGGTTCGCTGAGCAACCAGGATCGAGAAGGAGTTGTAGATGATGAACGATCCGACGAACAACGCGATGACCGCGAACACCATCAGGAACACGTTGAAGAAGCTCATGTCTTCCTTGATCGCGGCCTGATCCTCCTTGGTGATCTCGGTACCGGTCAGCACCTCGGTGCCTTTGGGAGCGATCTCGGAGATCCTCTCCACGAGTTGTGCCTCACTGACACCGGGGTCGGCGACGACTCTGATCGCGTCGATCTTGCCGGGGCTCGTCAGGAAGGCCTGGGCCGCCGTCGGCGTGAACATCGTGAACGAGGCACCGCCAGGACTGTCCGTGTCGCCGTACCTGGCGATCCCGACGATCGTGACCTGTTGCGGGCCGACCTGGGTCAACACCGTCGTGGAGTCGCCCACGGCGAAGTCACCGGAATCGGCACTGCCCTTGTCGATCACGACTTCGTTGTCGGCCTGTGGGGCCCTGCCGGAGTCGAGATCGAACGGGTTGAGGTCGTCGTTGCTCAGCCATACGGCACCGAGGACCGGCGCACCCATGTTGGGGTTGCCGATCGGCTTGCCGGCCTTGTCGACGAGTTGGGCATAGGCCTCGATGGCTCCCTCGGCTTGCGCGACGCCGTCGACCTCGTTGATTGCGTCGAGGAGGGTCGTGTCGAGACGAGGGCGCTGATCGCCGAACCATTCGCTGTCGAAGGCAACCTCGGCGCGGACGTAGGCATCGGTGCCCTTGTTGGCATCGGCGAAGAGCTTGTCGAAGGTCTTGCCGATGGTGTCGGTCAGCACGAGCGTGCCGGCCATGAAGGCGACGCCGAGCAGTACGGCGAAGCTGGTGGTGAAGAGCCGCAACTTGCGTGCGGCCAGGGTTTTGAGTGTGGTGCGGAACATGGCGATTACTCTCCGAAGTGCTTCATGCGGTCGAGCACCCGATCGGGTGTCGGTGAATACATCTCGTCGACGATGGAACCGTCGGCGAGGAAGATGACGCGCTCGGCGTAGCTGGCCGCTGCGGGGTCGTGGGTGACCATGACGATCGTCTGGCCGAGGTCACGAACTGCGCTGCGCATGAACGAGAGGATCTCGGCGCCGGTACGCGAGTCGAGGTTGCCCGTTGGCTCGTCACCGAAGATGATCGCCGGCTGGCTGGCGAGCGCCCTGGCGACGGCAACGCGTTGCTGCTGACCACCACTGAGCTCGCTCGGGCGATGCTTCAAGCGGTTGCTGAGACCGACCGTACGGACGACCTGGTCGAGCCATTCCTTGTCGGGTTTGCGACCTGCGAGTGTCGTCGGCAGTGTGATGTTCTCCAGCGCGGTCAACGTCGGCACCAGGTTGTACGCCTGGAAGATGAAACCGATCTTGTCGCGACGCAGCATGGTGAGCTTGCGGTCGTCGAGCCCCGACAGGTCGGTGTCACCGATGAAGACGCTGCCCGACGTGAGGGTGTCCAGACCAGCGACCAGGTGCATCAACGTGCTCTTACCGGAGCCGCTTGGACCCATGATGGCCGTGAACTGGTGTGCGTGAAAGTCGACGGACACTGCGTCGAGTGCCGTCACAGCAGCGTCGCCGCTGCCGTAGCGCTTGGTTGCTCCCACTGCTCGCGCAGCGGCGACCGCCGTGTGCTGAACAGGCGGGGAAGGTGGTGTGGCCAGGGGATTTGAGAGTGTTGCGGTCATGGTGATGCTCCGATTGGTGTTGGGTTGTGAGAACGTGCGGATTGGCACGGGCACACCATCTGCCACCCACCTGAGCCACGACTGATGCGATCCACTGACCGCGAATCAGTGACGAATCAGGACCTCGGCTCAACATCGGAGCATGACCACAGACACCTTTGCCCCAACACTCGACACCCACTCAGCCCGCAGCCCGCTCACATTGCGCACGCTCGTTCTCGTCGGTGCACCGCTTGCGTGGATCCCGGTCGCATTCCTGCATCCCGCCGCCAACCCTGACTCTGTCTACGAGGACCTTGCCGCAGCTGCTGACCGGTGGCTGTTCGTGCACCTCGCCCAGCTTGCGTTGACGCTGTGGATCGGCGTCGCAATGTGGAGGGCCGTCGCCGGGCAGCACGGTTTGGCCGCCAGGATCACTCGGGCCGCGGTGCCGGTGTTTCTCGTGTCCTTCGCGGCGTTCGACTCGGTCGCCGGCATCTCCACCGGACTCGCCGTTCGTCACGCCCAATCATTGCCGGCAGCACAGGTCGATGGCGTGGCATCAACAACCGAGTACCTGGCGATGAACTACTTCACCGGCGACTTTTCACCGCTCTCGTTCATCTCGGGGATATCGCTTTCAGCGGCGGTCGTCGGCATCGCCATGACATTGCGATCCCTCGGAGCAGCTCGGTGGGTGTGGATCAGCGCGTTCGGTGGTGTGCTCCTGAACCTGCACGCTGCCGGCGTGATTCCTGCGGTCGGACTCGCGGCACTCGCCGCAGCGCTGTACAGCGCCGACCGGACGGGACACATCGTTCGACCGCCGGCGTACTAGACCATCGGGATGCCCCACGCCCGCCGCTTTCGGTTCGGTGTCGAGATGATGGGACCTTTCGACGGGATGTCGTGGGCCGACAGCGCCCGCCGGCTGGAATCCTTGGGCTACTCGACGCTGTTCGTTCCCGATCACTTCCATGAAGGACTCGGCCCGATCACGGCGATGGCGACGGCCGCGATGGCGACGACGACGTTGAAGGTTGCGCCGATGGTGTTGAACACCGACCTTCGGCACCCGGCAGTGCTGGCCCGCGAGTTGGCTTCGATCGACATCGTGTCGGCCGGCCGATTGGAGGTCGGGCTCGGCGCCGGTTACAACCCGCTCGACTACCTCCGGTCCGGCATCGCAATGGATCCTCCGAAGGTTCGGGTCGACCGGCTGATCGAACACGCGACGGTGCTGCGCAGTTTGTGGAGCGCCCAGCCGACGACGTTCGACGGCGTTCACTACCGGATCGACGATCTGGACGGCACGCCGAAACCGTTCACCCCAGGCGGTCCCCCACTGCTGATTGCCGGCGGCGGCCGGCGGATGCTGCGATTTGCCGCGCAACATGCCGACATCGTCGGCGTCAACGTCCATCTGCCGTCGTCTCCCGATGAAGCCTCAGCACGGGATGCGTTGCCCGCCAGCATCGACGAGAAGTTCGAGTGGATCCGGGCGGACGCTGGCGAGCGCTACGACGCCCTCGAGTTCAGCGCCTGGCTGTCGGTGGGACGAGTCACCAACGACGCCTCGTCATTGGGTGAGCGCCTGAGCGCCCATTTCGGTGCACCCGCTGCCGAGGTGCTGGAGTCGCCGCTGATCCTCGCAGGCACGATCGACGAGATCGTCGATCGTCTCGAACACCGCCGAGCTCGTTGGAACTACTCGTACATCGTCGTGCCGCAACCAGCCACCGACGACTTTGCGCCGATCGTCGAGAAGATGGCCGGCACATGACGTCGGCCGAGCGAACGACCGGCGCCTCGTCGCGCCGCTTCCTTCGCCCGCCGAGCCTCGGCATCGTGGGTGGTGTGACGTTGTACCTCGGTGCCTCCTCGTTCGGCGACACCCCGGACACTCGCGACACCACGACGCAAGTCGCGGACTACTTCACGACCAATCGAGCCAGTGTCTTGGTTGGCTGCGTACTCTTCGCCTTGGGCCTGTTGGCGCTCCTCGCCGTCGCCGCAAGAATCTCCAGCGTGATCGACGCGGGCGGCGAACCCGGGATCGGCCGCTTCGTGCAGAGCGCAGCCACCGTTGCGGCAACGCTGATGTTGGGCACGATCGTGCTGATCAACGCGAGCCTCAGCTACGTGATCGGCGAGGAAGCGCCCGACATGGCGAAGGGATTGTTCGAACTCACTCTCGTGGCCACTCCGATCGTGGCGTTGATCCTCGCCGGGCTATTCGGCGGGACTGCCCTGGGACTGTTTCGGACCGGGATCGGTCAGCGCTGGTTTGCGATCCTCAGCGGCGCAATGGCTGTTGTCCTCGTCGTCAGCGGTGTCTCGTTTGCACACGCCGGGCCATTCTCGCCCGATGTGCAACAACAGGTCATGCTGCTCGCTCTGGTCGTGTGGCTGCTGCTGTCGGGTAGCGGGACGCGTCAACGTGCCCAACTCTGAGTGTCCCTTCAAGGTGCTGTTCGTCGGCCCGACGAGCGCGCCGTGGGAGTCGCTGGCTTCCGATGTAAACGCAGACCTCGTTCGGTTGGCACGACCCGGAGTGGAGTTGACATATCGCTGTACCGGCCTGGGTCCGGCTGAGATCCGCACCGATGCGGACGCCGTCGCCGCCGTGCCGTTCGTCGTCGCGACAGTCGTCGCCGCAGCGAGCGAAGGGTTCGATGCTGTCATCGTCGACTGCACCGCAGATCCGGGAGTCATCGAGTCCCAGCATCTGGTTGCCATCCCTGTGGTCGGTCCCGGCGAGGCGATGCGCTCGGCGATCGCAGCAGCCAAGTTGCCAGTGTGCGCTCTGACGGGCGATGACCTTCGGGCCATGGACGTCGCCGAGCTCGTCGACACTGTTCGCGGCGCTGCGACCGTCGCGTTCGGCGGCACCGGCTTCTCGCATCTCGTCGACATCCTCGTCGCCGCGCATCCCGGTGTCGTGGTGCTCGACCCGCTCGCGGTCGCACTCGACACCTGCCTTGCCCGGCTCTCGGCCTAGGACCCGGCCTGGACGTGAATCGTGGCTTCCCCGGTGCACCAGGCGAGCCTCCTTGGGCGCGATTTCGGCCAACGGTTGCGTATTACCGCGCCCAAGAGCCCGCGCCGTCTTTCGTCATCGTTGTGAATCCAGAAGCGGCGACGCGCCTATCGTGGATCGCGCCGTGGAACAAAGCGGAGAAGCGATGCCGCATGGTGCAGGCCAAAGTCGATTGGGCGCGACCCGCCAGGATTCTCGTGGGTTGCGGGGCAGCGATCGCCGCCGCCAGCGTGTTCGGGTTGCCGTGGCTCAGGGGACGAGGTTCAGAGGGACGCGTTGATCTCAATGCTTGGCGATTGTTCGGCGTGTACCGCGCCAGAGGAGCCCAGGACGGTTGGTCGCTGTTGTACGGGTACGGCTGGTTCGTGGCTGCGGTAGGACTCGGTCTCGCGGTGTACAGGGTCGTGTCGGCGTTGCCGATCCGCCGCGACGAGCAGATGGCGGTTCAGTTGGCTGCCGGAGCAGCGGTGGTGTGGTCCGTCCTAGTGCTCCACGAGACGTCGACGCTCGCTGATCTGTTTCGCGATTCTCTGGAGACGGCGAATCCAACTGCTCCGATGGAATCGGACGTTGGTCTGGGTGCATGGGCAGCCCTTGTCGGGTCATGTCTCGTGTTCGCCGGCGTGAGGGCACGCCTGAGGCCGGCCGTCGAGCGCTAGGACTCTCCCGTGACGCCGTCGATGCGTTCGCGCAGGAGGTCGGCGTGACCGTTGTGGCGGGCGTACTCGCCGACCAGCTTCTGGAGGTTCCACCGCACAGTGCGGCGATTGCGAGGTGCCGGCGGCATCGAGCGACTGGTGCTGCAGCAACAGTGAGTCGACTGCTTGCTGCTCGCGCCGCCAGTTGGCAAACGACTCGGCAACCATCGACTCGTCGACGTCGAAGTCCCACTCCGGTCCGCCATCCACGTAGTCGCCGTACACGAATTCGAGCCTCCCGTCAGGTCCGAGGGCAGTGACGCCGTACACCCGCTCCATCTCGGTCAGGTGGCGCACGAGTCCGAGCAATGTCAACCTCGACGGTGGCGCCGAGGCGGCGACAAGATCGGAGGCAGACAGACCAGCACACTTCGCCTCGAGCGCTGCTCGATGGAACGCGAGCCATCCCAACAGCACGCTCCTCTCGTCGCCATCACCAGGTTCTTCCATACGATTTATTGTTGCCGAGCGCCGTCCGAATGCGAAAAGTCGAACCTATGATTCCGATGGAGGTGCTGTTGTGGTCCTCGTGTGGATCGTGTTGTGTCTGCTGCTCATCGGGGTCGAGCTGCATCACATGGCGTTCTTCGCGATGTTCGGTGCCGCAGGCTCGGCAGCGGCAGCAGTCGTCGCCGTCGTTGCCCCGTCGCAAGTGCTCGCGCAGGCCTGCGTCGCCGTCGGGGTAGCCACGGTGGGTGTGGTGTTCGTGCGACCCCAAGTCAGCCAGGCGTTCTCCAAACCTGGGCCCGGAGCCGCCGTTCGCGGCGTGCACGGCGGCCTGATCGGCGCCCGAGGTCTGACCGTCGATGAAGTGAAGCTCGACGCCAGTGGCCATGTTCGGCTGCTCGGCGAGACATGGCTCGCCGTCACAGCGGATGGATCCTTGATACCTCCGTCGACCGCCGTGATCGTCACGAACGTCATCGGCACAACGTTGACGGTGAGAGCCGCCGTAGAAGACTGGGAGCTCACATGATCTCATTGGGTACATCAGCGATCGGCGGTTTGGTCGTTGCCGCCCTGATTGTCCTCGTCCTGCTCTTCATGTTGCAGAAGATGGTCAACATCGTGCAGCAGGGCGAGGTAGGCGTCGTCAAGCGACTGGGTGAGTACCGGCGGACACACGAACCTGGGCTCGTCATCATCGGCCCGTTCATCGATTCATTGCAGCGCGTCGACATGCGCGAGATCCCGGTGCCCGGCGACCGGCAGGAAGTGATCACGCGCGACAACGTGGTCGTCACGGTCAACGCCACGATCTTCACCCAGATCGTCGACGCCAAGCAGGCATTGTTCAGCGTCGCCAACTTCGGGATCGCCATCGACGCGTTGGCGCGCACCGCGCTGCGATCAGTCATCGGCACCCTGTCGCTGGACGAGGCGTTGTCCGAACGCGAGCGGATCAACACCGACGTGCAGTCGCAGATGGAAGCGGTCACCGACAAGTGGGGCATTCGCATCGCCCGAATCGAGATCGTCGAGATCACGCCGCCGCCGAAGATCCTGGAAGCACTGGCACTGCAGAAGCAGGCCGACCAGGAGAAGCGGGCAAAGATCCTCCAATCGGAAGGCAACCAGCAATCGGCGATCAACATCGCCGATGGCGCGGCGAAAGCAGCAATCCGCGGCGCCGAAGGCGAGCGTGCCTCCGCGATCCTTCGTGCCGAGGGCAACCGGCAGGCGTTCATCCTCGAGGCCGAAGGCCGGGCGCAGGCGATCGCCAGCGTTTACGACGCCATCCGCACTGCCAACCCCGATCCGACGGTGATCGCGATCCTCCAGTTGGAGACCCTCGCCAAGTTCGCCGACAGCGACAACGCCAAGATCGTGGTGCCGTACGAGAGCGCGGCACTGATGGGGGCCGCACAGGCACTCCGTTCGGTCCTCGACTCGGTGCCGCAGGCCTGATCACCCGTTCCTCGCGCTCACGCGTTGGAGATCTTCAGCCGATGTTCATTGCTGTGGAAGCCAAAACGATGTCGGGTATCAACGAACTGGCGGTTCGCGTTCGCGATACTTCGTGGCAGATGTTGTGCAATCAGACGCGGGCGGACGTTGCTGTGGCTGCAACGGTTGGGTCACTCACCCGTGCGACCCCGTGGGAGCTCGTCGACGAACTTCGCGCTGAGGTTCGATTCACATCATCCGCAAGGCATGTTTCGCCTCGGTTCGACATGGTGGATCTCGACGGTCGACATCGACGCCGGGCGCGGACTGGTGATGGCGGTCGACGAACACGGTGAACTCGTCGAGCAGGTGCCGATCAGCGACAATGTGCGCTACCACCCCGGCGGCATGGACTTCGACGGCGCGGCGATGTGGATCCCGTGCGCCGAGTACCGACCCGACTCGACGACCAGCGTGTTTCGACTGCAACCGGGAGGGTCGCCCGAGCACGCATTCGACGTCGACGACCACATCGGCGCAATGGCGCGTTGTGGTCCGGAAGGCGACCTCGTCGGGTGGTCCTGGGGCTCGCGCTACTTCTACCGCTGGACGGTCGACGGTCACCTGCGTGCAGCCCGCGTCAACCCGGCGTTCTTCGTCGACCATCAGGACTGCCAATGGCTCGATGGTGGCTACCTCCTCTGCGGCGGTGTGGCCGAGGTCGGGCTCGCATCCGGGCCAGGGTGGCTCGGTGGTCTCGGACTGCTCGACGTCGACGAGTTGAGCATGCAGCGCGAGGTTCCGTTCTCGATCTACTCACGGGCAACAGGCAGAGTCGCGACCCACAACCCGCTGTGGGCCGAAGTGCGCAGCGATCATTTGATCGTACATCTCCTGCCCGACGACGGGATGAGCACGATCCAGTCCTACGCGACCCCGATCGTCGGACGATCCGGTCGCGACGACGACGCCCGCTTTGGCTCGGCGCTGACCTCGTCGTAGAGCCCGGCGAACGCCTTCGCAGACTCCGCCCACGTGTAGTGATCGCGTATGAACCGCGCCGCATTTGCACCGCGTGCGAGGCGGGCACTCTCATCTGACACCGCCTCGCCAAGTGCGCGAGCGGTCGCGGCGACATCGTCGGGGGGCACGAACCAGCCGGTCGGTCGCGCGGGATCGACGTTGATGAACGACAGCGGCCCGCCGGTGTTGGTAGCGATCGGCGGAGTACCACTGGCCATTGCCTCGAGATAGACGAGACCGAACGGCTCCTCGACGGACGGTGCGGCAAAGACATCGCTGCAATTGAGCAGCTCGGCCAGATCGTGATGATCCTTCCAGCCGACGAAGAAGACACCGGTTGCGCCGAGGCGCTGCACGGTGTCGTACGGGTGCTCGCCTTCCCACTCGCCCGGGAATCCACCGGCGATGACCAGCACAGACCGACATGTCGTGGTCGATCGCAGCATGTGATGGGCCTCGATCAAGAGCTGCAGCCGCTTGAACTTCATGAATCGTCCGGCGAACAACACAACCGGAACCGGCCGACCGTCGGCACCGGTGAACGCCGACAACTCGTCGTTGTTGTAGCGGATCGAACCTTCGGATTGACCCGGCCGCCAGCCACCGGGTTCGTCGACGAGGCAGCGCTTCCACAACGCCGCTGCCTCGACAGCAGTGCGCGCCCGAGGAGCGAACACCTCGGTGTCGACGCCGCTCTTCGACCGCGGTGACCCGCGACGGATCGACGGGCAACAACTCCTGTACCAACTGTTGGTCGTGTGCGGCGACGACCACCACGCGGTCGGAGTCCGCGGCCCAGCGTTGCATTCTGCCGGCCCACTCGCGCTCGATACGGCCGGCTACGAGTGGTCGACGCAAGCATCTTCAACTCGGTGCCGTGGAGATGGGTGATCACGGGGACATCCGGCCACACCCGTCGAACCGCTTCGTGCATCGGCGTGAGGTGGTGAAGGTGAACGACGTCGGGCGCTGCGCCACCCCGAGACGACAAGAATCGGGTCCAGCTGACGACCTGTCGATCGAACGCGGCATCGTCGAGATCGAAGAAGATGCGATCGGGTACACACTCCTTGTCTTCGTACGACGCAGGCATCGGATCCGCAGTGGCCATCGGATCTCCACCTGCCCGCCAGGCTTCCATTGCCGCCGTGTAGTCCAGTGACCGGCAATTGATACCGCTGAAGAACTGGTGGGCGTTGGAACTGTCGGCAACCGGTCCCATGGAGCCGGCGAACAGGGTTGGCGTCCACCGTGTACCCACCAACGCCCGACACAGATATCGCACGACTTGCGCGCTTCCGCCGCGCGGAAAGAAGTAGAACCCCATGGTGATGTTGCGGCCGACGTGCGGAAGCATCCGAATACCGTACGAGCGAGCCGTGGAATGCGCAACGGCTGGTGTGCGACCACGAGTTGGCAACGAAGCGTCTAGCCAGGGGCGTGGCCGGGTATAGGGACGGTTACAACGCCTCGCCTGCGTTTAGTTGCGCTGCTCCGGACCTTGGGTTGCGCTCTCGACCAACACCAGGAGCTCCTTGTGCGCAACCACGAAATGCTTGCAAGCTCGCCATCCGCGGGCGCGTCCGACACGTTGCTGCTCGATCGCCGCGACGCATGCGCGAACGCTGTGGCCCACGACCGGGAGCGCATTGCCGTTGACCTGTACGACTCGGTGATCCATCGGCTGTTCGCCGCTGGTCTGCAGCTGCAGGCCACCTGTCAGGTCGTCGACGCGCCCGCCCAGGTACGCATCGAAACGACGATCGACCTGCTCGACGCATCCATCGCCGAACTGCGGAAGGCCATCTTCTCGCTCCATTGATGCACCACGAGGCGTCATAGCGCGTCGACGGTGAGGTCGAGTGACGTGACGAACAACTCGTCGCCGCTGACCACCGTCGTGTCCGTCGACCCGCACCCAGCGCAGCGAAAGATGGGATCGTCGAGCTCCGTGCGCACTCCGCACTGCCGGCACTCGATGACAGCGGCGACCTCGCGCACCTCGAGGGGAACACCCTCCAACGGAGTTCCGAACACGACCATCTCCCAGCTGTGACTGAGCGTGTCGGGCACGACCTGACGAAGGTGACCGATGTCGACCCGAACACACTCGACAGGCCGGCCGGCGGCAGCAGTGTGGGCGATCTTGGCAATGGAGGTGCAGATCGAGAGTTCGTGCACGATGGCAAGCCTAGAGAACATGCTGTCTGCTCGACGCCTTGACAACCGAGCGACCGGACTATATGAAGGGTTCGATTGGGGGTAGCCCGTGATCGAACACGATGCCGCAACCGTTGGTCGGCAGACGAAACGACATTCCCGTTTCGAGGTCGCCGCCCCGCGCCATTTCCTGCTCCCCGCACTCCTGCTGCTCCTCGCCGAGGAACCACGCCACGGCTACAGCTTGGCCAAGGGTGTCCACGCACTGCAGGTCGGCCGCGTCGATCGCCCCGGGGTGTACCGCGCCCTCGCCCAGTTGGAAGCAGACGGGCTGATCGGCTCGTCGCCCGAGACGTCGCTGGCCGGGCAGGGCCGACGCGTTTATTGCCTCACTGAGCAGGGCGAACAGGCGCTGCGGCACTGGATGGGCGTGATCAAGCAGGAGCGTGACGGACTCGATCGCGTCCTGCGCCGGTACGTGGCGACCGGGACCGTCGACGCCGTCCTTGCCGAGGTGGAGGGCGGTTGGCACGCGGTCACGGCGACGCCATGGTCGGCGGTCTCGTCGACGTCGCGGATCGAGCGCAGCCACGACGTGCCGCCGTCGTCGGCCGCCGGCCAGGACTCCACCGATCTCGGCGACGACCTCGACCACGATCCGGAAGACCTCGACGACGATCTCACGACGACGAGCCGCTTTCGCGTCGTGCCCGACCGGTCGGCTGTGATGATCAATGCCCGGTCGTCGGTCGGTCCGATCACCTTTGGCGCCATCGGTGTCACCGGCGTCATCGAAGTCACCGTCGCTGGACGACGGGTCTGCTCGCCCCCGTCCCCGGCTGCACACCTCGAGGTCGACGTCGAGCAACTGCGTTCCGGAAACAGCCTCTACGACGCCGAGTTACTGCGCCGGATCGATGCCCGGCGCCATCCGACGGTCAGCCTCGACCTGCGCGCCTGTACGGCAGTGGGTTCCAACGGGCGGTACCAACTGCAAGGCGAAGTCACGTTCCATGGTGTCAGCAGGCCCCTCGACGGAACGGTCTCGGTGGCGATGACGTGCGAGCACACGATGGTGATCCGCGGTGAACAGGTCGTCGACATCCGCGATTTCGGCGTCGTGTCACCGACGGTGCTGATGCTACGCATCTATCCCGACGTGGTCGTTGGGATACAGATCGAAGCGGAGTTGGAAGAAGAACCCCGACGTCGCTGACCAGTAGAAGTGAACAAGCGCTACAACAGAAAGAGGACGCGATGGGACTGGTACTGGTCTTCGCAGCCGGCTACGTGATGGGCTCCCGGGCCGGTGGCGAGAGCCTGGATGAGGTGATCGACGCAGTGCACGCGATCCGCGAGTCCGAGGAATTCCACGACTTCGTCAAAGCGCTACGAACCCACGCTGCTCACTCATTGCGCGGGCTCGCAACGATGCTCGAAAGGGACGGCGAACCGTCCGTCGTGCGCGGTACACCCAACGATCTTCTCGAGCGGGTGAGGGTCATCGTCGGAGGGCGCTGAGCGTGATGTCCTGACTGACCCCGCGGAGCCCGACCACGTCGCCGGACGACCCGATGGCCGGCTCCGCACGCATCGCGAACCATCGCGTTTCGCCGTCGTCGCCGACTCGGTACTCATCTTCGAACGGCAGTCTGCTGGCCACCGCCCCCTCCATCAAGGCGCGCACGCGCTCTCGGTCGTCGGGATGGACGATCGCGAGATGGGCCGACAGGGTGCCCTCGAACTCGAGCGGATCGACGCCGTGCATGCGATGCAGCTCGTCGCTCCATTGCACAGCATCGGTCCCGACATCCCAGAGCCATCGACCGACATGGGCGAGCGCCTCCCATTCACTGAATCGTTGCTCGACCTCGGCAAGCGCGGCTTGCGCGAGCCGGGTCTCGGTGAGCTCTTGGGCGACACCAACTGCACCGATGTACTCGCCCGACGCCTCGATCACCGGCGAGACCGACAGCGCGATCGGCACGGGCATGCCGTCCTTGCGGTGGATCTCGGTGACGACGCGATCCACCCGCTCACCTGCCGCGACGCGCTGCAGCACGGATTCGAGGTCGGCTCGAAGATGTGGTGGAGTGAGCGATGCGAGCTCCTCGCCGTCGATCTCGTCCTCGGAGTAGCCGAAGATCCGTTCGGCGCCGCGATTCCACCTGACGATCCGCCCATCGGCATCCTGACTGAACAGCGCGAGCGCCCACAGATCGGCGAAAAGCGCCGCTGCAGTCACGCGCTCGATCGGGTCCCCCATCGAGCGCGAACCATACCGCACGTGAACTCACACCACTTGTCGATGCGGCACGAAGGGCGTACTGTCCGCGCGATGGTCGATTTCGGCGAGTCCGTCGCCGTCGCAGCGCTGACACTCGCCCGCCGATTCGCCACTGGCGCGACGATGTGGTGCATCGCGCCGCAATGGCCCGAGCACGCCCGCCATGTTGCAGTCGAGTTCGTCCATCCTGTCCTCGTCGGCAAACGGGCTCTGCCGGCTGTCAGCATCGATTCGGCCGACCCCGTCGCCGCGCTCCGTTCCCTTGTGCGATCCGGAGATGTCATCCTCGCGGTCAGCCCGAGCGACTCACCCGCCGTCGCCGAGATCATGCGCCGCGCCCAGGCTTGGGGAGTGACCACCATCTGGATCGGTGCAGGTCCCCGGCCCACCACACGATCGGCGGATCACATCGTGTGGGTCGACGATGACCCCGGGGCCGTCTCGAGCCCGGCAGTTCACGACGGCCGGCTCGTGCTGCTGTACCACGTGCTGTGGGAACTGACGCACGTGTGCTTCGAGCACCCCGGGCTGTTGACACCGGCCGCCGAAGCAGACTGCCGACGACGAGGTGTGCATCACCTGCTCCGACGAAGGTCGGCTCGGCGAGGTGATCGCGGCAGAGAACTTCGGCCGAGCGCGGGTACGCACCGCCAACGGAATCGAACGATCGACACGACGATCATCGCGGACGTCTCTCCCGGCGACCTCGTGTTGATCCACGCCGGCACGGCGATCGCGGAGATCCCGTGAGCGAGGCCACCGATTTCCTCTACCCATTCATCGAGGCCGACGAGCGCGACTCCGATGCGTTGCTGATCGACCTCGATGCAATCGGCGCGCGCCAAGGTGCAGGCCAGTGCCGAGCTCCGACGAGCGACGCTCGACCGGTCGGCTGCGGCCATCGGGAAGGCCGCCACGGAGATGCATGACCGATTCGGTCGCGGCGGACGCCTGTTCGTGTTCGGCAACGGGGGCAGTTCGACCGACGCCGCATCACTCGCCAGCGTTGTTCCTCCAACCGCCGTGGGGACTGCCGCTGCCGGCCCGCAACCTCGTCGACGACTCGGCGGTGCTGACCGCACTCGGCAACGACGTCGGCTTCGATCTCGTGTTCTCCCGACAGCTGATCGCACACGCCGACGATGGCGACATCGCCATCGGGCTCTCGACCAGCGGCAACTCGCGCAACCTCCTGCACGCATTCACCGAGGCGGCGAGACGAGGCATGTTGACGATCGGCATCGCCGGCTACTCGGGCGGCGAGATGGCAGCGTCAGCAGACGTGCGGCACTGCCTGGTCGTCGACGCCGACAGCGTCCATCGCATCCAGGAGACACAGGCAGCGCTCGGATTCGCGTTGTGGCAGGCGGTGCAGGCACAAATGACGAGCACGGAGAACCTCACATGAAGACACGTCGATGACAGCACGTGGGTGATCGAGAAGCCGCGGTCCTCGATCGGATCGAGGCGTTCCGCCGGCGACGCCCGCGCCTGACCGACGACATGATCACGCTGGCCCACGGGGCGGGTGGCAAGGCATCGGCGGCATTGGTCGACGCCGTGTTCGTCGAGGCATTCTCCGGCGGCAGCACGGCGCCGCTGGCCGACGCCGCAACCATCACGCTTCCGACCGGCGAACGGCTGGCGTTCACCACCGACTCGTTCGTCGTGCAGCCACGTACGTTTCCCCGGCGGGTCCATCGGCCACCTCGCGGTCCATGGCACGGTCAACGACCTGGCGGTCGCCGGGCGCCACGCCGATGTGGTTGTCGTGCGCCTTCGTGATCGAGGAGGGCTTCGCGATCGCCGAGCTCCGCGAGATCGTCGCGGACATGGCGGCGGCGGCCGCCGACGCCGGGGTCAGTCTGGTCACCGGCGACACCAAGGTGGTCGGCAAGGGTGCGGCGGACGGGCTGTACATCACGACCGCGGGCGTCGGAGTCGATCCCGACCGGGCGTCACCTCGGGCCCGAGCAGGTTCAGCCCGGCGATGTGGTGCTGCTGTCGGGCACCATGGCCGACCACGGCATGGCGGTGATGTTGGCCCGCGGCGACCTGATGCTCGACGCCGACATCCGCTCCGACACCGCAGCGCTCGGCGAACTCGTCGAGTCGGTGCTCGAAGCGGCGCCGTCGACGCGCTGGATGCGTGACCCGACTCGCGGAGGCGTGGCGACGGTGTGCAACGAACTGGCCCGCGACACGAACCTCGGCGTGGTGCTCGACGAGACGCTTGCTCCCCATCGCCCCTGCCGTGCGTCGGCGCCTGCGATCTGCTGGGAATCGACCCGCTCTACGTCGCCAACGAGGGCAAGGTGGTCGCGGTGGTCGCACCGGACGAGGCCGACGCAGCGCTCGAGGCGATGCGCTCGAATCCGCTCGGCGCTCAAGGCCACGCGGATCGGCGAGATCGTGGCCGACCCGCAGGCGATCGTCGTGCTGCTCACCAGCTTCGGCGGGACGAGGATCGTCGACATGCTCGTCGGCGACCCACTTCCCCGTATCTGCTGACGACCGTGTCGTGCCGACGACGATGACGACCAGAGAGCGGCTACGAGTCACCGGGACCGTGCAGGGCGTCGGCTTCCGGCCATTCGTCTACCGCCACGCCGTGGCGCTCGGCCTCGTCGGCTATGTGCTGAACGACAGCGCCGGTGTGCTGATCGAAGTGGAAGGCCCCACCGAGCGAGTCGCCGAGCTGACTCGTCGTGCTGGTCGAGGATCCACCGCCGCTGGCGCGGGTCGCCGGTGTCGCCGCCGAGCAATTGCAGCCGTCCGGAACCGCCACCGAGTTCCACATCGTCGAGAGCCTCGATGCCGGCTCCGCCGATGTGCCGGTCAGCATCGACACCACCACGTGCGACGACTGCCTGGCCGAGGTCGACGATCCCGACCGATCGGCGCCACGGCTACGCGTTCACGAACTGCACCAACTGCGGACCGCGCTACACCATCGTGCTCGGAGTCCCCTACGACCGGCCGGCCACGACGATGGCCGGCTTCACGATGTGCCCGCAATGCCTGGCCGAGTACGACGACCCAGCCGATCGACGGTTTCACGCCCAGCCGAATGCGTGCCCGGCGTGCGGCCCGCAACTGACGTGGCATCGACAATTCGACGACAGCGCCGTCACCGGTGCTGCCGGCGCTCGACGACGCCGCTCGCAGCGATCATCGCGGGACAGATCGTGGCGATGAAGGGAATCGGTGGCTACCACCTCGTCGCCGACGCGACGAACGATTCCGCAGTCGCCGAGCTGCGCCGACGCAAGGCTCGCGACGACAAGCCGTTCGCCGTGATGGTGCCGACCATCGATGACGGCACGGCGAGCTGTGCCATCTCGACGACGTCGCAACTGCTGCGCTGACCTCGATCCGCCGCCCGATCGTGCTCGCACCTCGCCGGCTGGGCAACGGACTGGCCGAGGGTGTCGCGCCGGGGCTTGCCGGAACTCGGACTGATGCTGCCCTACAGCCCGTTGCACCACTTGCTGCTGCAGCGGGCGGCGCGTCCGCTGGTGATGACGAGCGGCAACCTCAGCGACGAGCCGATCGCCCACGACGACGACGATGCCGTCGCCCGCCTCGGTCCCCTGGTCGACGGCCTGTTGCAACACGATCGCCCGATCCACATCCGCTGCGACGACTCCGTGGTGCGTGTCACCGCGACCAGCATGCAGGTGCTGCGTCGCTCGCGTGGCTACGCGCCCGAACCGATGAACTTGCCGTTCCGGGCACGTCGACCGGTACTCGCCGTGGGCGCGGAGCTGAAGAGCACGGTCAGCGTTGCAAAGCACGATTGGGTCGTGCCGAGCCACCACATCGGCGATCTGGAACACCTGGCCACCTATCGCTCGTTCCTGCAGGCAGTCGAGCATCTGCCGCGCCTGTACGGGGTCGAGCCCGAACTCGTCGCCCACGACATGCACCCCGAGTACCTCTCGACCAAGTGGGCAACGCAGCTCGACCTTGCCGACCATCGCCGTGCAGCACCACCACGCCCACGTCGCTGCCTGCATGGTCGAACACGGTCGCACCGAACCCGTGCTGGGCATCGCCTACGACGGCCTCGGCTACGGGCCCGACGGCTCGTTGTGGGGTGGAGAGTTCCTCGTCGCCGACTACCAGTCGTCGCGTCGGGTCGCCCACTTGCGGTCTCGTGCGCATGCCCGGTGGCGTCGCCGCCATCCGCGAGCCGTGGCGGATGGCGGCGGCGTGGTCGCGCGATCGCCACCGGAACCGAGGACGCGTTCCGGCGGTCCGTCGAGCGTGGGGCCGACGACGTGACGGCGCGTGCTGTGCTGGATCTCGCCGAACGATCATCGTCGCCCGTGACCACCAGCGCGGGCCGGTTGTTCGATGCCGTCGCCGCGCTGCTCGGCGGTCGACAGCGGGTCAGCTACGAGGCCCAGGCCGCGATCGAGTTGGAGGCGTTGGCGCGCACGATCGCCCGCGGCGATGCGCCACGCTACGAGGGCTGCATCGCCATCGTCGCGACGGCGACGTGCTCGTCTCGACCCGGCGCCGCTGATCGCCGCGCTGCTCGCCGACCTCGACGCGGGTGTCGAGCCGGCGCTCGTCGCCGCGGGGTTCCACGAGGCATTCGGGCGGGCGACGGCGCAGATGGCAGCGCAGATCGCGTCGGAACACGGCCTCGACACGATCGCTCTCACCGGCGGCGTGTTCCAGAACGCCCGGCTCACCGAGGTCGTCGAGATCGGGCCTCCGTGACCTGGGGTTTGACGTTCTCGTGCACGCGGTAATCCCACCGAACGACGGTGGAATCAGCGTCGGCCAAGCAGCAATCGCCGCGTTCAGCTACCTCCGTTTGACGACCGAGAGTGGGCGTTTAGATGGAAAATGCACTCATTGACGTCACCCGCTCGCGGGCGTAGGACGGGACCCGTATCCGGTGCCCCGACCGCCCCCAGCCGAGGCACCGGCCGTCCATGCGCCGAAGTTCATCGACGCCGCAGCAAAAGGAGCGAGTGTGACCTCGACGGAAGCCCCTCCGGACGACCTGGTCGTCCATGTCCTGTGGATCAACGCCGGCCTCAGTTGTGACGGTGATTCCGTCGCGTTGACAGCAGCGACCCAGCCGACGATCGAAGAGATCGCGCTCGGGGCGCTGCCGGGTCTGCCGAAGATCGCCGTCCACTGGCCGCTGATCGATTTCGAATGCGGCCCGAACGGCGGCGCCGACGACTTCCTCGAATGGTTCTTCAAGGCGTGCTCGCGGCGAGATCGATCCGTTCGTCCTGGTCGTCGAGGGATCCATCCCCAACGAGCAGATCAATGGCGACGGCTACTGGACCGGCTTCGGCAACAACCCCGACACCGGCCAGCCGATGACGGTCAACGACTGGCTCGACCGCCTCGCGCCGAAGGCGCTCGCCGTGCTCGCTGTCGGCACCTGCGCCACCTACGGCGGCATCCACGGGATGGCCGGCAACCCGACCGGCGCGATGGGTGTGCCCGACTATCTCGGATGGGGCTGGAAGTCGAAGGCCGGCATCCCCATCGTGTGCGTGCCTGGGTGCCCGGCACACCCCGACAACATGTCGGAGACCATCACCTACCTGCTCTATCAAGCAACCGGCCAAGCACCGATGATCCCGCTCGACGAGGCGCTTCGCCCGCAATGGCTGTTCGGCGCCACGGTGCACGAGGGCTGTGATCGCGCCGGGTACTACGAGCAGGGCGACTTCGCCACCGAGTACGGCTCGCCGAAGTGCATCGTCAAGCTCGGGTGCTGGGGCCCGGTGGTCAAGTGCAACGTTCCCAAGCGTGGCTGGATCAACGGCGTCGGCGGCTGCCCGAACGTCGGTGGCATCTGCATCGGCTGCACGATGCCCGGCTTCCCCGACAAGTTCATGCCGTTCATGGACGAACCACCCGGCGCACGGGTTTCGACGATGGCCAGCGGCGTGTACGGCACGTTGGTGCGCAGCCTGCGCAAGATCACCCAGAAGACCGTCGACGAGGAACCGAAGTGGAGAGTGAAGGGCACGCAGTTGCTCACCGGTTACAAGCAGGACGCCCAACCAGGAAAGGGACGTTAGGACGATGGCAACCAAGACCGAAGCACTGCGGCCGGAGAACCAGGACAAGCAACTGATCGAGATGGCGTGGGACCCGATCACGCGCATCGTCGGCAGCCTCGGGATCTACACGAAGATCGATTGGGCCAACAAGACGGTTGCCGAGTGCCACAGCACGTCGTCGATCTTCCGCGGCTACAGCATCTTCATGAAGGGCAAGGACCCGCGCGACGCCCACTTCATCACCAGCCGCATCTGCGGTATCTGCGGCGACAACCACGCGACGTGCTCCTGCTACGCGCAGAACATGGCGTACGGCGTGCACCCGCCGGCGCTGGGCGAGCAGATCGTCAACCTCGGCGAGGCCGCCGAGTACATGTTCGACCACAACATCTTCCAGGAGAACCTGGTCGGCGTCGACTTCTGCGAGAAGATGGTCGCCGAGACCAACCCCGGCGTGCTCGAGCAGGCGAACCGCACCGAGGCACCGCACGCCGGCGAGCACGGCTGCAAGACCATCGGCGACATCATGCGCACGCTGAACCCGTTCACCGGCGAGTTCTACCGAGAGGCCCTGCAGGTCAGCCGGTACACGCGTGAGATGTTCTGCCTGATGGAGGGCCGCCATGTCCATCCATCGACGCTGTATCCCGGCGGGGTCGGCACCGATGGCGACGATCCAGCTGTTCACCGACTACGCCAGCCGACTGATGCGCTACGTGGAGTTCATGAAGCGCGTCGTGCCGCTGCACGACGACCTGTTCGACTTCTTCTACGAGGCGATGCCCGGGTACGAGCAGGTCGGCAATCGCCGCATCCTGCTCGGCTGCTGGGGCGCGTACCAAGACCCGGATGTCTGCAACTTCCAGTACAAGGACATGACCAGATGGGGCCGGGCGATGGGCGTCACGCCGGGAGTGGTGGTCGACGGCAAGCTGGTGACCAACGACCTCGTCGACATCAACCTCGGCATCCGCATCCTGCTGGGCAGCTCGTTCTACCAGAGCTGGGAAGACCAGGAGATCTTCGTCACCAAGGACCCGCTCGGCAATCCTGTCGACCGCAACCACCCGTGGAACCAGACGACCATCCCGAAGCCGCAGAAGCGCGACTTCGACTCCAAGTACAGCTGGGTGATGTCGCCACGCTGGTTCGACGGCACGGATCACCTGGCGCTCGACACCGGCGGTGGGCCATTGGCCCGCCTGTGGTCGACCGCATTGTCGGGCTTGGTGGACCTCGGTGGCTACGTGAAGGCCACGGGGACGAGCGTGCAGATCAACCTGCCCAAGACAGCGTTGAAGGGGCCCGTGTCAGCTTCGAGTGGAAGATCCCGAAATGGTCGAACACGATCGAGCGCAACCGGGCTCGCACCTACTTCCAGGCGTACTCCGCCAGCAGCGGCGCTGCACTTCCTCGACAAGGCGTTGGTCGAGGTTCGAGCCGGCAAGACGAAGACGTGGGAACCCTTCACCGTGCCCGATGAGGGGATCGGATGCGGCTTCACCGAGGCTGTGCGCGGCGTGCTGTCGCACCACATGGTGATCCGCGGCGGCAAGATCGCCAACTACCACCCGTACCCACCGACGCCATGGAACGCCAACCCACGCGACATCTACGGCACGCCCGGCCCGTACGAGGACGCGGTGCAAGGCTGCCCGATCTTCGAGGAGAACGACCTCGAGCACTTCAAGGGCATCGACATCATGCGCACGGTTCGCAGCTTCGATCCGTGCCTGCCGTGCGGCGTGCACATGTACATGGGCAAGGGTCACACGCTCAGCAAGGTGCACTCCCCGACCACCTACAACCTCGAGGACCTGGGCTGAGCGTGAGCATCGACGAACAGACCATCGGCGAGGCCATCGAGCAACGCCTCGAAGCACTTCAGGCACGTGCCGACCCCCGCGTGTTCGACCAGGCGGTCGAGCTGCTGCAGCTCGTCACCGAGCTGTACGGCGCCGGACTGGAGCGTGTCATGGATCTGGCCAACGCGCACGCTCCCGATCTGGTCGCGCGGATCACAGCCGATGATCTGTTGGCCACCCTGCTGGTCGCCAACGGGTTGCACCCCGAAGATGTCCGAGTGCGGATCGCCAGGGCGCTCGACGGAGTGCGGCCGTTTCTCGCGGGTCATGGTGGCGACGTCGAGCTCCTCGACATCGATGAACGTGTCGGCGCGGTGTACCTGCGCCTGCTCGGAAGCTGTGATGGCTGCCCGTCCTCAGCCATCACGCTGCGTACGACGGTGGAACGAGCGATCGTTGACGCCGCGCCCGAGATCACGATCATCGACGTCGAGGAGCCGGAGGCGACTGGCGGCACGGAGCCATCGGCACGCCGGCACGGAGACGCCGATCCTGCTGGGCACGAAGCCGGTGGCATTCGATCCGGCAACGGGGTGCGGCGCGGCGTGAGCTGCACCGCAGCCGCTGAGCGCGGTCCTGAAGCGGATCCGCGACATGCCACTGCAACCCAAGCCGCGTCCCGGCGAGCGCTGCGAGCTGTGCGCCGAGTTGATCCCCGACGAGCACGGCCACGTCGTCGACCTCGAGTCCCGTGCCCTGATGTGCGCCTGTCGCCCGTGCTATCTCGTGTTCGCTCCGCAGGGGGCGGGCGGAAGCCGGTTCCGGGCGGTGCCCGACCGATTCTTGTCGTTCCCCGACTTCACCCTCACGTCCTCGCAGTGGGATGCGTTGCAGATCCCTGTCGGCGTCGCGTTCTTCTTCATGAACTCGGCGCTGAACCATGTCGCCGCGTTCTATCCGAGCCCGGCAGGAGCGACTGAATCGGAGCTGTCGCTCGACTCGTGGGAAGCGATCGTGAGCGCCAATCCGGACCTGGCCGGCCTGCTGCCCGATGTCGAAGCATTCCTCGTTCGTAGCGGTGGACGTCGAACCGGGGTCGCCACCGAGCAGCCGGAGTGCTACCTCGTGCCGATCGACGTCTGCTACGAGCTGGTCGGTGAGTTGCGCAGGCTGTGGAAAGGCTTCGACGGTGGGGCCGAGGCGCACGCCGCGCTCGACGCCTTCTTCGATCGAGTGCGCGACCGGGCCAGACCGACCGCGCCGCCGCCTCGGCGCCAGGATGCGCATCGATGAGCCCGGTCTCGTTCGAGATCGTCGGCGCCCGAGTCGAGGCCTACGCAGCGGTGCCCACGCTGATGCTGCGGTTGCGGATCGTGGCATCGGATGGCGAGCCGATTCACGCTCTTGCGCTGCGCAGTCAGATCATGATCGAGCCGAAGCGTCGTCAGTACGACGCGGATGAAGAGCGTCGCCTGACGGAACTGTTCGGCGAAACGCCTCGCTGGGGCGACACGCTGCAGCCGTTCCTGTGGACCAATGTCAGCTCGACGGTCACGGGTTTCACCGGCGACACCGAGATCGACCTGCCGATCACGTGCACGTACGACTTCGAGATCGCGGCCGCCAAGTACATGCATTCGCTCGACGGCGGCGAGATCCCGATCGTCGTGTTGTTCTCGGGCACGGCGTTCGGCCGGAGCGCCGCAGGTCTCAAGGCGGCCCCCGTCTCCTGGAGCGAAGAAGCGTCCTACCGGCTGCCCGTCTCGCTGTGGCGCGACATGATGGACCTCTACTTCCCCAACACCGGCTGGCTTCGGCTCCGCCGCGAAACTCTCGACGCGCTGCAGCGGTACAAGTCGGAGCTCGCCCTGTTGACGTGGGACGAGACCTTCGAGCGATTGCTGAAGGACGCCGGGGAGGACGTGTGAGCACCCCCGTGCGAGAACAGCCTGCCACGCAGACAGACCGGTTCGCCGTGGCCCGACTCGTCGCCGACACGGTGCTGTACGAGGGCTACGTGCTCTACCCCTACCGGGCATCCGCGCAGAAGAACCAGCTCCGCTGGCAGTTCGGTGTTCTGGCACCGGCCGGCTACGCAACGTCGACAGGATCCGAGCGATGGTCGATGCGCAGCGAAGTGATCGTCGCGCCCGGTGACCAGCCCAGACTCACTGTTCGAATCCGCTGCCTTCAGGTGCAACGCCGGGAGATCGAAGCAGCCGCGAACGAGGGGCGGTCGTTCGTCGGCGGTCGAGTCACTCGACCTCGACGGAACCACAGTCGTGCCCTGGGACGAGGCAGTCGACCACGAGATCGACGTCGACATCGCCGATCTGTTGCCGGCGAGGGAGCATGTGACAGTGCACGAATTCGTGCTGCCCGAAGGTCGACGAGATCGAACTCCTTCATGACCGACACGGCGACATCGTCGGGCGGGCCATTCGGCGGCGTGAGGAAGTGCGCGGCCTCGTGCGATTGTCGGCCCGGCACATCGACGAGCACAACCCGTTCCTGAAGGTGACTGTCACAGTCGAGAACACAACCGAGTGGGCAGTCCGCCGGCGCGGATCGCGACGATGCCATGCGGCGTTCTCTGATCGCCGTGCACACATTGCTGGCCGTCGATGGCGGGTCGTTTGTTTCGCTGCTGGAGCCTGTGCCGTTCGCCGAGGACGCTGTCGCCGGATGCGTCAACGACGGCACGTTTCCTGTGTTGATCGGCAACCCCACCACCAACGATGTGATGCTGTCTTCGCCGATCATCCTCTACGACTTCCCAGCTGTCGCACCAGAAAGTGCCGGTGACTTCTGCGACTCGACCGAGATCGACGAGATCCTCGCGCTTCGCGTGATGACGCTGACCGACGACGAGAAAGCGGAGGCGCGCGGCACCGATCCTCGTGCCGCAGCCATCATCGATCGCTGCGACGACATGCCCGAGGAGATCTGGTCGCGCTTGCACGGCGCCGTGCGTTCGCTGCGGCCGATCGACCCGGTCCGCGTACAGACCGAAACCGACGCTGTGCCGTGGTGGGATCCGGGTACCGGACGCGGCGTTCGATCCCTTCGCCGACACGATGCGAATCGGCGGGGTCGAGGTCGGCAGCGGAACACGCGTGCGGCTGCAGCCATCGCGGCGCGCCGACGCCCACGACCTCTTCTACGCCGGCAAGTTCGCCACGGTGAAGGGTGTGTTCACCGATGTGGACGGCGACAAGCACGTCGCTGTGGCGCTGGACGACGATCCCGCCTGCCGACATGCTCGAGTGGCAAGGACGCTTCCTGTACTTCCATCCCGACGAGATCCAGATTCTCGGCGACACGGTTCTCTCTGCCGCTACGACCACGCCGCGGGTCCTCGTGGCCGGGATCGGCAACATCTTCCTCGGCGACGATGGCTTCGGTGTCGAGGTGGTCAGACACATCGAGGAGAGCTCGCTGCCCGACGGTGCCACTGTCACCGACTTCGGCATCCGCGGAGTGCACCTCGCGTACGAACTGCTCGAGGGGTACGACGCGCTGGTACTGATCGACGCAATGCCACTTGGCGAGCCACCCGGCACCGTTGCGATCTTCGAGCCCGATGTCGACGACATCGATCCCTCCGGCATCGACGCTCATTCGATGAGCCCGGCCGTCGTGCTCGGTCTGCTTGCCGGTCTCGGTGGGCACGTACCGAAGGTGGTGGTCGTAGGCTGCCAACCGTTGAACCTCGACGAAGGCATCGGTCTGTCCGAGCCAGTCGCTGCGGCGATCATCCCGGCCGTCGCGACAGTCCATCGAGTCCTCACCGACATCGTACACCACCGCACAGAAGGAACCCCGATCATGATCCACAGGCTCTTTTTCTCCGTGCTGTTCGCTGTTCGCCGCCACCCTCGTCGTGAAGGCACTCCCCGACCTTGCCCGGTATCTGAAGATGCGAGAGATGTAGAGGCCAGTGGCCCGTTACCGGATCCTCGCGAGCCGGTCTCGTGTGTGGATCGAAGCGCGGTCGAACGTGCACCCGATCCACACCGAGGCCGAAGGGCTCGATGGTTGGCTCGAGCTCGACATCGCCGGCGGACGCGTCGACGTCGACGGATCACTGATCGGGCATCTCGAGTTTCCCGGTGGAGAACCTCAAGTCGGGCAACGGCTTCGAGGACCGCGAGCTGCGGAGGCGAATCGATTCCCGGCGATACCCGAACATCACCGGTGAGCTGAAGTCGATGAAGCGGACCAACGGATCGTCGGACTACCTCGTCGGCGGCGACCTCACGTTTCGCGGCGTGACTCGCAGCTACCAGGACACGATGACCGTCGACGAACTCGACGATCGCACGGTGACCCTCGCCGGGCAGCTCCACGTTCGACATCCGCGACTTCGGCATGGATCCGCCACGAATCCTGATGCTGAAGGTGCAGCCGGAGGTTGCTGTTCGAGTCGAAATCGTCGCCGAGAAGGAGAACTGACATGTGCCTCGGTATCCCAGGTCAGATCGTGGAGATGCACCCGCAGTACGAGCACCTCGCCCGTGTCGATGTCAGCGGTGTCGGGCGCATGATCAACATTGGCCTCCTCGAGGACGAGCATCTGCAGCCGGGCGACTGGGTGCTGATCCACGTCGGGTTCGCGATGTCGAAGATCGATCAGGAAGAAGCAGAGCTCGCCCTGGCGTCGTTGCAGATGATGGGTGAAATGTTCACCGACGAGGTGGATGCATTGATGACGTCACCGTCGACCACCTGCCGACGGAGCGGTCGAGAGATGAAGTACGTCGACGAGTACCGCGACCCGGCGGCTGCCCGTCGCCTTGTCGCCCGGATCGCCGACCTCGCCGGCGACGATCACTTCAAGTTCATGGAAGTGTGCGGTGGGCACACCCATACCATCTATCGCCACGGCATCGAGCACGTGTTGCCGGAGTCCGTCGAGCTCGTCCACGGCCCCGGTTGCCCTGTCTGCGTGATCCCCATGGGACGGGTCGACGACGCCATCGCGATCGCCGAGACACCCGGCGTCATCTTCACGTCGTTCGGCGACATGATGCGGGTTCCGGGAAGCCACGGCAACCTGTTGGGGGCCAAGGCACGCGGCGCCGACGTGCGTTTCGTGTACTCGCCGCTCGACGCGTTGCAGATCGCTGTCGAGAACCCCGAACGCGCCGTGGTGTTCTTCGCCGTCGGATTCGAGACCACTGCCCCGTCCACGGCGGTCACCCTCCTGCATGCCCGCGAGAACGACGTGCGCCAACTTCCACGTGTTCTCCAACCACGTGACGATCGTTCCGCCCATCAAGGCCATCCTCGAGTCGCCCGACCTCCGTCTCGATGGGTTCCTCGGGCCGGGCCACGTGTCGACCGTCGTCGGCAACCGCCCCTACCGGTTCGTGCCGGAGAAGTACGGCAAGCCGTTGGTGACGGCCGGCTTCGAGCCGCTCGACATCCTGCAGGCCATCGTGATGCTGCTGATGCAGATTCGCGAAGGCCGCTGCGAGGTCGAGAATCAGTACGCGCGAGTCGTGCGCGACGAGGGCAACCCGCGTGCGCTACAGATCCTGGCCGAGGTCTTCGAGCTCCGTCCGCACTTCGAATGGCGAGGTCTCGGGTTCATCTCGCAGAGCGCGTCTGCGCCTGCGGCCCGAGTTCGCCAAATGGGATGCAGAGCTGCACTACTCGGTCCCCGGTGTGCGCGTTGCCGACCCCAAGGCGTGCCAGTGCGGTGAAGTGCTGAAGGGTGTGATCAAGCCGTGGGAGTGCAAGGTGTTCGGAACGGCCTGCACTCCTGAGACACCGATCGGCACGTGCATGGTCTCGTCGGAGGGAGCGTGTGCGGCCTACTACAACTTCGGTCGCCTGCACCGCGAGGCTGCCGTCACCCTGGGGCGTGCCCGCACCGTTTGACGTCGGTCGAATACGGGAACCGCGACGGTGATGTCAGTTCACCATGCAACGCCCTCGATCCACAATCCAGTCGGACGCATCGCCGCCGACCATCCAGGCGTTGTCAAGATCGGTCGTGCCGGTTGGTTCGCCAAGGGAGTCGTGTACACGATCGCCGGCTTCTTGGCCTTGTCCGTCGCAGCGAAGGCCTCGGGCTGGGCTGACGGCACCTCGACCACCGGCGACCAGGAAGCCAGCCCTGTCGGCGCAATCAAGACCGTCGCCGGCTCGTCCGGTGGAACCCTCCTGCTCTGGCTGCTGGCCGCAGGGATGCTGCTCTACGCGGCGTGGCGGGTGGTGTCGGCCCTCCTTCCTGGGAGCACGGATGCCAAAGGCTGGGCGCACCGAATCGGCTACGTCGCCAGCGCTGTGATGTACACCACGTTCGCGATCAGCGCCATCGCACTAGCTCGACGGCGCACCGGAGAACCCCGACGGCAACAAGCGTGTCACCGACATCTCGGAGACGATCATGACCAATTCCGCCGGCCGCATCGTGATCGGCTTGGTAGGGCTGATCGTGATCGCCGTCGGCATCTATCGGGTCTCCAAGGGGGCCACGGTGGATGTCGATGACGAGCTCGATATGTCGGGCATGTCTACAACGCAGACGGACAGTGGACCGAACGTCTCGGGGCCGTCGGTGAGGTCGGCCGTGGCATCGGCTTCGCCTTGGTCGGATTCTTCTTGGTGCGATCTGCGATCACCTACAACGCCAACGAGGCCACGGGCCTCGATGGCGCGCTGCGCCGCCTCGCAGTCGAATCGTGGGGAGTCATCGTCGTTGTCGTGGTCGGAATCGGCTTCGCGGCATACGGGCTGTTCTGCCTGGCGACATTCACACGACGTCGGTTGCAAGCGCCATGAGCGGTTTGACCGTGACCCGTTTGGCCGTGACCCGTTTGGACGGCCAGCCCCCTGGGAACACGCAGCAGATGACGACACCTCGGATACGCGACACCTGGCTCGTGCGCAAGCACGAGGCACTGCAACTCGGGCTCATCTACGCAGCGTTCACCGCTGTTGGTTCAGTGTCGGGTGGCTGCTGACCCATACCTTGAAGGACTCGTGGATCGTCCGCATGGACCAGTCAATTGCGGAGTGGTTCGTGGAGCAGCGCACTCCCGCGGCTGAACTCGTTGAGCTTTGTCGGATCGATGCTGTCGGAGACCGTCGTGAAGATCGTCGTGACAGCGATCGTCGCGTTGGCGATGTTGATCGTGTGGAAACGTTGGCTGGAGCCATTGGTCGTGGTGGTCGCATTGATTCTCGAGGCTCTGTGTTTCATCACGATCACGACTCTCGTCGGGCGGCCCCGACCCGACGTCCCCCGCCTCGACACGTCGCCGGTCGGCTCGAGCTATCCCTCGGGACACACGGCCGCGGCGGTGGCGTACTCGGCAATCGTCGTCGTCATCTTCTGGCACACTCGCCGTCGCTGGGTTCGCGCCCTGTCCGTCGCCGTCGCCGTGATCATTCCCGTTTGCGTCGCTGTTGCACGGATGTACCGGGGAATGCACTTCTTCACCGACGTCGTGTTCGGAGCGCTTCTCGGTGGTGCGTCAGTGATCGCAACAGTCATGGTGCTGACCCGTGCGGCCGAGCGTCAACAGAGCCAGGTCGTGGCGGTCGCACACGACAACGTCCCAGAGGTGAGTTGGCGCACAGCTAGGACGCTGTTCGCAGCGGGGTCATCGCCTTGTCCAGAACCGGAGGAACAGATGTCCAGCATCGCAGTAGTTGCCAACACGGAGAAGCTCACCAAGAAGGACGCGAAAGCGTTGCGACGTGCGCTCACAGAAGCCGACTTCGGCGACGTCGAGTGGATCGAGATCAAGAAGGGGTCCGACGCCAAGCCGGCCGCTGCGAAGGCGATCAAGCATGGTGCCGACACGGTGATCGTCTGCGGAGGAGACGGCAGCGTGCGCGCGGCCTCGGAGGCAATCGTCGGCACGACCACAGCACTGGCGGTCGTCCCGAGCGGCACTGCCAATCTCTTCGCGTCAGGCCTCGATCTGCCGAGCGACATCAAAGAGATCGTCGGCGTCATTGCCCGCGGCGACCGCAGGAGCATCGATACCGCCGTCTGCAACGGCAAGACTTTCAATGTGATGGCCGGAACCGGCTTCGATGTGGCGATGCTCGCGGACGCCGAAGAGAGCAAAGAGCGGCTCGGAACATTCGCGTACGTGGGCGCTGCAGTTCGCGAAACACGCCACCGAAAACTGTTCGATGCAAAGATCACCGTCGACGGAAACGACTTCTACGACGGCAAGGCCAGCTGCGTGCTGGTGGGCAACAGCGGATCGTTGAAAGGCGGGGTCAAGGCATTCCCCGATGCAACGTCGACGGACGGCCGACTGCACATTGCGGCAGTGAGCGCGGTCGGAATGCGCGAGTGGGCCAGCCTGATGGCGACGGCCGTGATGCGCAAGCCACATCTGTCGAAGAACTCAGAGATCGCCGAAGGAACCACGGTCACAGTGACGTTCGACAAGAAGCGACGGGTCGAGCTCGACGGCGGCGTGAAGGGCAAGTCGAAGAAGCTCGAGTTCGAGATCCGCCCTCGATCACTAGTGGTGTGCGCCCCCGCCGAGTGACGTCTGCCGTCAGCTCCGGGTTGCCGACTTGGCACCCAGGCCGCGCAACCACTCGACCACGTCGATCGCCTCGGCGCGTTCGGCAACATCGAGCGGCGTCAGGTCATCCCATCCCACCCAATTCACGTCGGCGCCGCGCTCGACCAGGTACTGGGCGACGTCGAGGTGGCCGCCGTGGCAGGCTCCCCAGAGCGCACCGGTCGCATTCTCTGCAGATCCCGCCGGATCGGATTCGAAGCAGGCCTGGACTCGATCGAGCAGCCCCAAGGCGGCGGCCTCCCACATCGTCGTGGCGGCGCCGCGTTCCAACAATCGGCGCGCAGCGTTCCACTGCCCGAACGCTGTCGCGTCGGACATGGGCGTGCCACCGGCGATCACCGCGCCACGAGCCTCGATGTCGGCTCCCGCGTCGAGCAGGGCGTCCAGCACCGCGACATCGTCGCTGCTGGCGGCCCAATGCAATGGTGTTTCGGTGTGCGGGCCGGTGAATCGGGAGTTGACATCCGCACCCGCAGCGACGAGCACTGCGACAGTCTGCGGGCCGTTGGGAAAGTGTCCCGGCCAATCGGTGACAAAGTGCATCAGGGTGCGGGTCATCCCACCCTCGTTCCCGAAGGCGGCACGGGCCAACTCGGGATGATCGGCGAGCAAGCGCTTCAACCCGGCGACGTCGCCATCGTGGATCGCCCTCTCTGCTGCTACCGCGATCGGCTCGTCTGTCGCAATGATCACGGGCACAGCCTCGCGCGGCTAGCGCACCGCGAACTGATCGGGTCCCGCGGTCCATCGGGTGTGGAACGATTCGGCGAGGATGCGCCCGGACGGGTCCGTGATCAGCCCCTTCTCCAGGGCGATCGCACCGGCACTGACGTCGGCACGAAAGACGCCGCCGAGCCATTCGTCATCGCCCAACCCCGCCAGCGTGTGGTGGATGTGGACGGTGTAGCTGACGCTGATACCGCCGGCGGGCGGGTCGATGCGACTGAACGAGGCCGGTGGGAACCAATCGAGTGCCATCGCGAGCCACGCAGCATCGATGGCTCGCGACTCGATGGGGCGCACGTAGCCAGCGACGCGGGCAAGTGGACCGTGGCTGAAGGGCAGGTCAGTGGGGTCGAGCAGCGCCACGCCGTGATCGAAATGGCCGACGCCCGGTGGTGGTGTGATCGGTACGCAGTCCTCGATCGGCGGGAGGTCGACCGCGCGGATGGTGTCCCAGGCGGTGCTCTCGACAGCATCGGCCGCAATGACATGGCTGACGGCGACGACCTTCGACGACTGCGACAACGTGACGGTCAGGTTGGTGATCGATCGACCGCGGCGAATCAACTCGACCTCGACGTCCGCCGGGCCGACCTGCGCGGGTCGCAGGAAGTTCGTGGTGACCGTTCTGATCGGGCGGTCGCCGACAGTTGCCTGGGCGGCTCTGACGGCGACAGCAACGAGGTAGCCACCGTGGATGCCGACCAACGAGGACCACAGCGGATCGAGATGCACGGTGAACCGATCGGCGTGTACGGAGTCAGCGACCACCACCGTCGTCGTATCGAAGACTGTGGGGCGACTGCTGGTTTCCTGCTCCTGCAGCATCATGTCAACGCGCCTTCGGCGATGACCGGTGCAACCTCGACGACGGGCAACGCACGCGTCACTCGCCGAGGGAGTCGGGTTGCCAGGATGGAGACCGCCACGCCGCTGATGATCAAGAGCCACCACACATGGTGAAACGAGTCCAGTGCCGTCTCCGGCGCCAGATCGGCGGTGAATGCAACGGCCGCGGCCACACCCAACGTGGCGCCCAGGTTGCGCACCGCCTGACTGACCGCTGAGCCGGACCCGAAGCGGTGGGCAGGCAGGCCCTGGACCGCTGCGGACGACAGTTGGGGCAGGCAGAGTGCGACACCGAGGCCGCTCAGGATCACAGACGGCAGGTAATGGCTGACGTAGTCCGGATGAACGGTGACACGGTTGATCAGCAGGACACCGCTGAGCGCCCAGATCAGGCCGCCGGGAATCAGTAACCGGCGCTGGCCGACTCGTCCGGCCAACTTGCCGAACAGTGGCGCGGTGACGGCCACGATCAACGGACCGACCGAGATCGCCATTCCTGCGCGGAGGATCGAGTAGTGCCAGACGCCCGTGAGGAACAGCACGTTCCCGAGGAACATCGCCGAGAAACCCGTCGCGTAGATCAACATCGCGGCGTTTGCCCACCGGAATGATCGCGACTCGAACAAGGTCAGGTCGAGCACCGGATTGACCACCTTGCTGCACCGCCTCACGAACAGTGCGATGAGGGCCAGCGCGACCAGTTCGGCCGCCACGAACTTCACGCTCCCCCATCCCCACTGATCGGTCTGGACGATGCCGTACGCGGCCAACGCCAGCCCCGCGGCCAACACCACGACGCCAGCGGGATCGGGCAGACGGCCGGGATTGGATTCACGCCATTCCGGAAGCACGCGCCGACCGAGGAAGTAGCTGACGATGCCGACCGGGAGGTTGATGTAGAAAGCCCAGCGCCACCCGAGGTTCTCGATCACGAGTGCACCCAGCGTCGGGCCGGCGGCACCGGCAACGGCACCGACAGCGCCCCAGATCGCGACGGCCACCGGGATCTTGTGGCGAGGGAACGTTTGCAGAACCAATGCCAACGAGGCCGGCACCAGCGCGGCCGCGGCGACTGCCTGAAGTATTCGTGCGGCGACAAGCACCCCGACCGTGGGCGCCAGACCGCACATCATCGATGCAATGGTGAACAAGACCGCAGCAGTCAGGAACGTCTTGCGCCGTCCGACCCGGTCCGCCAATCGACCGGCCGGGATCAGCAGCGCCGCGAACACGATCGTGTAGGCGTTGAGGATCCACGACAGCGTGGACGGCGGTGTCGAGGAAAACTGCTCGCTGATCGAAGGGAACGCCACGAACAAGATGGTGGTATCGAGGAAGACGGCGAACACTGCCAGGCTCGTGCTGGCCAACACCACCCATGGGTTGCGCTCCGACGTCTTTGGAGCCGGTGGCTCAGGCATTGTCACGTGCATTGTGACTCCTCGGTATAGAATAGAGAACGATTAGTTGATTTTTTATACTAACCGACTCTATAGTGAGACCACCGATATGGCAACAACAAATTCTCGGACCCCGCAGCCGCAGCTCACAGACCGGACGTACGGGCAGTACTGCCCCATCGCCGCAGGACTCGACCTCATCGGCGACCGCTGGACACTGTTGATCCTGCGCGAACTCTCGATGGGCGACCAGCGCTTCACCGATCTGCGCAGCCAGCTCCCCGGCATCGCACCCAACCTGCTGACCGAGCGACTCCGCTCCCTTCAGGCGATCGGCCTTGTGACCACGGCCGATCTGCCTCCACCTGCTGCGCGGAGCGTCTATCGCCTCACCGACGATGGCCGCCGGATCGAACCCGTCCTTCGTTCCGTTGCGCGGTTCGGCATCTCGTACCTCACCGGAGATCCGAGCGATGTCTTCGACGCGTCACGCGTGGCATTCGCGCTGTTGGCGCCATGGCGGAGACGCCCAGAAACCACCATGCGCGCCCGACTGATCGCGATCAAGGACGACACCGAGACCGACACCGTTGACCTCGCCCTCGACCTCGCGGGAATGCAGATCGAACCCCCGTCCGGGACGCCCGATGTGACACTGCGCGTCGCCATCGCCGACCTCGTGCGATCACGCCAAACCGGCGATCCGCTGGTCGGTCAGCTCACCGGCGATGCGACGTCGCGCCGAATCTTCCTCGAGCAATTCGGCCTGCGTATGGCGAAGCGATGAGACATCAGCTGCGGACGACCGTACATCCCTCATCGGGGTAGCGTTCAGGTCAGCCTGAACGGAGGATCACCCATGGGACGCTTCCACTACCACGCTGACGGCACCGGCCATTCGCACGACGACGACGACGGCCACGACCACGACCACGACCACGACCACGATCACGACCACGGTGGCGTCGGTGACCACAGCGGCTACCAGACGGGCGGGCTACGAGTCGAGGTTCTCGAGCACATCCTCGGCGAGAACGATCGAACCGCCGAAGCCAATCGCAGCGATTTCCACGACGCCGGGGTGCAGGTGGTCAACCTCATGTCGTCTCCCGGCGCAGGCAAGACCACACTGTTGCGCGAGGTGTTGCTGCACCTGGGTCCGTCGCTTCGGGTCGGCATCGTCGAGGGCGATGTCGAGACGTCGATCGACGCCGATCGCCTCGCCGGCCTCGGCGCGCCGGTGTCGCTCGTCAACACATCGAACGGGTTCGGCGGCGAATGTCACCTCGACGCCACGATGGTCCGCTCCGCGCTGCCACGTCTGCCGCTGGCCGACCTCGATCTCGTCGTGATCGAGAACGTGGGCAACCTGGTGTGCCCCGCCGAATTCGATGTTGGCGAGCATGCGCGAGCAATGGTGTTCTCGGTGACCGAGGGTGAGGAGAAGCCGCTGAAGTACCCCGTGATGTTCAGGTCGGCCGATGTCGTCATCATCAACAAGGTCGACCTCCTGCCCCACCTCGACTTCGACCTCGCCCTGTTCCACTCGAATCTCCGCGACGTCAATCCCCATGTGCGCACGATCGAGACGTCGGCAAAGACCGGTCAAGGCGTCGACGAGGTCTGCGCCTGGATGGCGTCACTGGCTGCTCGCGTATGACGACGGTCCGCCGCAAGCACGCAGGCGACCTGGTCGACCCGGCGGCGATCGCGTTTCGACTGCGCGAGGAAGGTCACACAGTTGGCAAGACGCGCACGGCGATCCTCGAAGCGGTCCGAGCCAAGCAACGCGCATTCACGGCGGAGGAGCTTGCCGAGTCGGTTGGCGAGACCCATGTTTCGACCGTATATCGCACGTTGGCGTTGCTGGAGGAGATCGGTGTCGTCCGGCACATCCACCTGTCGCACGGGCCTGCGATCTACGAGCGCACCGCGGTCTCGACCGACATTCGGCACCTCGTGTGCGAAACCTGTGGTCGGCATGTCGCCGTGCCGCGACGGGTCTTCGACACGGCTCGCCGCACGCTCGAACGCGACTACGACTTCGTACTCGACGGTTCGCACTTTGCAATCGTCGGCCGCTGCAAGACATGCGTCGACGCGAAGTGATCTAGCGAAGCGCTGCGTCGATCTGCGCTGCAGTCGGCATGCCGCCACGGGCGCCGACCTCGCCGACCGACAGCGATGCGGCAACGACCGCGACCGGCACCGCCGTCGCCAGATCGTCTCCGGCAGCCAGCCGCGCCGCCAGCACGCCGTTGAACGTGTCTCCGGCTCCGGTCGAATCGCGAACCTCTACCCGCGGCGCAGCGACCTGATGGGCCGGCGTTCCGACATCGGCGACCAACACTCCGTCGCCGCCTTGCGTCACCACGACCGGATGGTGGCTGCGCGCCACGATCTGTGCTGCATCATCGGCGGCCGACGCACCTGTCGAACCCAGCAGTGCCAGCAGATCGCGCAGCTCGGACTCGTTCGGCGTGACGATCGGACCGAGCGGCAACAGCTCAGCGACGATGGGGAGCACCGGCGCCGGATTGAGCACGCATGTGACCCCGGCCGAGGTCGCCGACTCCACCGCTGCCTGCACGGCGTCGGCAGGTATCTCGGTACTCACCAGCACGCACCCGGCAGTCGGCAGGGCCACCAGCAGGCTTCGCCTGACCTGGTCGGCTGAGAGGGCCGAGTTCGCCCCGCTGCCGACCGCGATCTGGTTCTCGCCGTTCTGATCGACGACGATCAGGGCAACACCGGTCGACTCGCCGCTCAGCACGGCGACGTCGCTGGTGTCGATTCCCTCGGCGGCGAGTTCGGCGAGTGCCGCCGCGCCGGTGTCGTCGGCACCGACGGCGCCGATCAGGCGCACGTTCGCTCCGGCCCGCGCCGCGGCAACCGCCGCGTTGGCACCCTTCCCGCCGCCGTATGTCTGCAATCCCCCACCGACGACCGTCTCACCGGGCCCCGGCAGCCGGGGCGCGACGACGACCAGATCGACGTTGATCGCCCCGACGACGATCACGGTTGGCTTGCCCCCTCTGGCCTCTGTCACACGCCGGAGGCTACTCAGCACCTACCGCGCCGGCGTGCGCTGGTAACCGGGCGCCCCGTAGCGGGGCCCGCGGCGCCAAACGCTTCCAGGTCGGACGTGCGCTGGTAACCGGGCGCCCCGTAGCGGGGCCCGCGGCGCCAAACGCTGATGCAAGCAGCGTTGGACGCAGGGAGATCAGATGGCTGCGGTGACCTCGACGCGGGCATCGTTGAAGCTCGCCCCACCCGCGAGATCGGCGAGATGATCCGGCGCGAACACGTTGGCGGTGAAACCGTTGTACCCATCGCGGCGCCACATCCCCTTGGGCATCGTCGCCAGTCCGGGTCGCAATGTCGTGTCCACGGCCAGCACCGCCTCGATCGTGTGCCGGCCATCGGTGATGCGAACTCGATCACCGCCCGACAGGCCGCGCGCGGCAGCGTCGTCGGGGTGCAGGTGCAGATCGGCGCTGGCCGGGGCGATGTTGCCGAACATCGAACTGGTCGTGCGACTGGTCGCCGGCGTGATCAACGTGATCGGCAGATCGGGAGTGTCGAGGGCACGGAACGCCGGCAGGCGATCAACGCCCTCGTCGTCGGACGTCAACTGCACCTTGCCGCCCGGATCGACATCGCGGAACTGCACCGTACCGCCGACGGGTCGCCCTCTGAACGGCAGCATGCGGCCGCCGAGTGCCAACCGCCGAACGCGCTCCGGGCTGGGATCCCACTGCTGCGGATCGAGACCCAGCCGGACTCCGACACCGACGCTGACCTCGTCATTGGTGCGACTTTCACCAACGCGCGGGATCACGGCCGGGGCCTCCTGCATCACGAACGAGCCATAGCTCCCTACCACTTCTTCGACCTCGAACTGCGATGTGGCCGGCAGCACCAGGTCGGCGTAGCGGGCGGTGTCGGTCATCGTCAGGTCGTGGACGACGGTGAACAGGTCGTCGCGGCTCAGATCCCTCGCAGCACGATTGCCTGCTCCGGGCACGTCGCCGCCGGATTGGAGCCCTGTACGAACAGCACCTCGACTCGACCGCCTTCGTCGTCGGTCAGGATGCGGCCGAGCCGATTCATGTTGATCGCTCGACGCTCGGGCACCGGCGCGTCGCCCACCACACCGCGACGAACTGCGTCTGCTTCGTAGCCGGCCCCACCACTGATCGAGTTGAAGACGCCTGAACCGGGTGCGCCGAACTGTCCGGCCAAGGCAGGTAACGCGAACACAGCACGACTCGCCGACCCCCCGTTGCGATTCCGTTCCTGGCCCCAGCCGACACGCAACATCGCCGGACGGATGGTGCCGTACATCTCGGCGAACCGCTCGATGTCGACAGCATCGAGTCCGCACACGTCGGCGGCCCGATCCACGGTCCACTCCGCGCACGCCCCGAGATACTCGTCGGCGCCGTCGACCCACGTGTCGATGAACGTTTGATCCAAGTGGCCGTTTCGTTGCAGCAGCGCGGCGATGGCCATCGCCAACACACCATCGGTTCCCGGTCGCACAGCGAGGTGCAGATCGGAACGGGCCGCGATCGGCGTGCGCCGCGGATCGACGACCACCACCTTGGCGCCGGCTCGCCGCCGGTCCTCGATCACCGGAGACAGATGGGGATGCGAGACGTTGGGGTTGGCGCCCCACACCACGATGAGGTTGCTGAACTCGAGGTCGGAAGGATCGGCCGACGCCATCGTGCCGTAGGTGCGGTCCCACGCCTCGCCGACGGTCGCAGCGCAGATCGTGATGTCGGTGCGAGCCGCACCGAAGTGCTCCCAGACGAGCGGGGAGAGCCCCGAGCGCCCCAGGTTGCCGGCAGACGAGCTGTAGAGGTACGGCACGACGGACGACCATCCGTGCTCCGTCGCGGCGCGGCGAACGTGGTCGGCGAACTCATCGAGCGCCTCGTCCCAGGTGATCTCGGCGAACTCGCCCGATCCCTTCGGACCGACACGGCGAAGCGGTGCGGTGATCCGGTCGGCGCCGTGCAGCAATTGCGGTGTGTGCTTGACCTTGGCGCAGATCCAGCCATCCGTGTTCGGGTTCGGACCGTCGGGTGCGGCATCGAGGGCAATCGAGCTTGCCGTCCTCGACGGTCGCCTCGAGGCTGCAGCTGTCCGGGCAATCAAGCGAACATGCGGTGATGATTCCCATGGGGAGATCGTAAGCGCTCAGGCTCTCGACACTTCGACCGCGACAGTGAGTTCCTGTGTCGCCGGCGAGCCGAACACCACGCCGCGCACCGGTGCCACGTCGTTGTAGTCACGTCCCCAACCGACGGTCACGTGGGTCATCGGCGGTGCCTTGTCGTTGGTCGGATCGACGTCGAGCCATCCCCAACCGGGGATGTAGACCGAACACCACGCATGCGATGCGTCGGCGCCGACCAGCTTGGGTTCCCCCGCCGGAGGCTCGTTCTCGATGTACCCGCTGACGTATCGAGCGGGGAGGCCGAGGGAGCGGATGGTGCCGATGGCGAGGTGGGCGAAGTCCTGACAGACACCGCGGCGATGGGCCAGCACGTCGGCCAGGGGTGTGCTGACATCGCTGAAGCTCGGGTCGAAGGAGAATTCCGTGAAGATGCGGTGCGACAGATCGATGACCGCCTCGTGAAACGCGCGGCCCGGCAGGAACGACCACGAGGCAAACCTGGCGAGATCCGCCGAGGGGGTGACCAGCGTCGACTCGATCGAGCACATCCGCGCCAGCAGGCCGTCGGGGCTGCCATCGGTGGCGACCAGATCGCGCAACTCCTCCCAAGGTGGTGACCACACCAACGGCTCGGGAGTGGTGAGGTCGATCTCGTACAGGCCGGTCACCACGAGTTGATCATGAACCTGCTCGACCGCGCGGTACGACACGTGGTTGCCGAACGAGTCGACGTATTCGTCGGCGTGGTCGGCTTCGGGAAGCGTGGTCACCTCCGAACTGATCACGGTTTGCGTCGGGGTCCGGCGCGGTCGCAGATGAGCCACGGTATGACCGTTGATCACGTGCGCGCTGTAGCGGTACTCCGTGGTGTGGCGAACGCGGTACCGCATCAGCCCTGACCACCGAGACCGCGACGTGCGGGGTGCGTGAACCACGCCAGCATCAGTTCCCGAATCAGTTCCAACAGCGGGCCACGGACTCCGAGGACGAGCTTGGCGAGCGAGTCCGGTCCTTCACCGAGCCGGCCACGAGCCGCGGCATCGAGAAAGCGTCGATGCTTCGACGCATCGGGATTCCACGGAAGGGCGGCGAGATGCTCGTTGATGCGATCGAGTTGAAAAACGAGTGACCGCGGGTTGGAGTCATCGTGAATCAGCAGGTCCTCGATCGCGCCGAGCCGCACATCGCTGCGATATCGGCGACGGTACGCAACGAGGCTTTCGCTGGCACCCAGCACGAGGTCGTACACCGGCTGGGCGACATCGTCGCCTGGAGGGTCGCTGAGCGACGCCTCGATCACGCCGAGCAACAGCACCGCACGCTCCAGCCGCCGACCGAGATCGAGGAACCTCCAGCCCGGTCCGCGCACCATGCTCTCCATCACCAGACCCGCCAACGCGGCGAGATCGACGACGATGCGGTCGAGACACTCGGTGACCAGGAATGGATCGCTGCTGTCGGTGACTTCCGAGAGGACGGATCGCTCGGACTCCAGTCCGTTGAGGACCCTCCACGTCGCGGTCGACAAGAACTCGCGCACACCGCCCGCATTGGCCGCAAGGTGTCGGAGGCTGTTGGCGACAGCGCCCGATCGATCGCCCAGCGCGGCTGCGACCTCGGTCGCCAACACGTCCGGACCCTCGGCCGGATCAGCTTCCGATTGCTCGGTCGCCCGCCCGCCACTGACTGCTCGCAGCGAGGCGACCGCGTGTGGGAGCCATGCCGACTCGAGCAACGCCGGATCGCTACCGGAGCGGGCGATCACCAGTCGAGCGGTACGTGCCGCGGCCTCGGCCCGCTCGGCATTTCTTCCGAGCCAGAACAACGCTTCGGCCGAGCGCGTCGGCAGGGAGTCTCGAAGGTCGATCTGTGGTAGCCGGGCGCGGCGGGCGATGCCGGCGGATCCGGCTGTCACTCGCCGCATGGCGGGGTCGGCGAGCACCCACACGTCCTTGCCGAACGCGTCCGACGAGTTGATCACCAATTGGCCAGGGGCGACGTGGCGGCCATGACCTCCCGGCAACACGACGGCCTCCTCGCCGATTCGCACTGTCTGTACACGGATGGTCGCCCGGCCGCTGCGGAGTTCCCCGTCGATCGCCACCGGAGTGCTGGCGAACTCGATCTTCGGCTGCACCACGTACCGGTGCGGCGCCGCTGTCATCCGATCCAGCCACTCGATTGTCTCGGAGTCCGACAGTTCGTCGCCGAACACGGAGGTCGCCGGCGAGACCGGATCGGTGTCATGAAAGACGAAGGAGCGCGGATCGGCGCGCACCGCGGCAAGCCGATCGGGTTCGCCGCACCACCAGGTGTCGATCGATGCCAGTTCGAGTGTCTCGCCCAACAGGTGACGGGCAGCGTCGGCCAGGAACGGCTGCAGCCACAACCGGTCCGCGACGCCGCTGCCCAATGCGTTGGCCACGCCGACGTTGCCCTCGCGCACCGACTGCAGAAGGCCGGTGACACCGCCGAGGCCGGACGGACGCAGCTCGAGCGGATCGGATCCCGTGTCGGCAAGCCGTCGGAACACGACGTCGATCTGCTCGAGTCCGCCGAGAGTTCGCAGCCACACCCGACCGCCACGGGTGATCAGGTCTCCGCTGCTCGCCAGGTGATAGCCGAGGTGCGCAGCGAGGTACGACGCTTCGACGAATCCGGGACGTTGCGGGTTGGGGCCCAACAGAATGGTTCGCGGCCCCGACACTGCAGCGGGCGCCACCGCCGACAGCGCGGTGCGCAGATCGGCGAACCAACTCGACAGCGGACTGACACCGAGGTGTCGGTAGGACTCCGGATAGAGCCGCGACAAGACGGTCCGATTCATGAGGGCGTACCCGCAACCGGTCGGGGCATCGGTGTGATCGCGCATCAGCAGCCATCGCCCGGAACTATCGCGAACGAGGTCGGCGGCATACAGCATCAACCGCGGCCGTTGCACAGCGACACCGACGGCAGCAAGTTGGTATGCACGCGATCCCATGACCGCAGCTGTCGGGATGACACCATCGAGCAGCAGTCGCCTTGCGCCGTACAGATCGTCGAGAACGGCGTCGAGCACGCGGGTTCGTTGACCCAATCCTCGCTCGATGTCGCGCCACTCGGCGGCACCGATCACGTACGGGACGGGATCGAGACCCCACGGCATTCCGACCTCGCGGTCATCGTGGAAGACGTGTCCAGCGCCCTCGGCAACCAGGAGACGCTCGGCGACCATCTGCCGGCGGACGATCTCACGGGCGCCCAGCGTCGACCAGGTGCGGACCATCGACTCCCAGTGCGGACGGACGGCGCCCGTCTCGTCGACCAGCTCGTCGAACCTTCCTGCGGTCGGCTCGTAGGAGGCCGGAATCGTCGAATCCATCGTCGTCAGCTGGGCCAGGCTGTGTGACCGAAGTAGGAGCCGGCAATCCGATCACTGATTGCCGCGATGGCGATCTGTAGGCGGTCGGCCTTGATGTGCAGTTCGTCGGCATCGAGCAACACCGTTGGGTCCGACGATGACAGCTCCAAGAGCGCAGTCCTACACGCTGCCAACACCGACTCGCTCATCGGTAGCTCTCTGGCACTCGACTGCACGCCGGCCAGGCAGTACGCAACGGATCGCGGAAACGTGCTCTCGCCGAGGATGAACCTGATCACTTCCACGGCACCCACCCCCACGGCGGCCCGCCGGTTGTACATCTGCAAAGCCGAGAGCGACCGCAACACGCTCGACCACTGCAGGTCGTCGTAGAGTTCGGCACGCTCTGGTCGCTCCCCCAGCAGCAGGCCTGCTCGGACGTCCAGCACCCGAGTGACCATGTCGCATCGTTCGATGTGCCGACCGAGGCGCAGCATCGTGTACGCCTCGTCGCGGCTCATCGTCGTCGTCAGGATCCCGAGCAGACGCTGATGCTCGGCAATGACCCGTTCCAGGAATCGGGATCGGTACCGCCGCTGGATGCCGTCCGCAGCGCCGCGCAACGATGCCAGGTAGAGGTCGTTGACCGCGTTCCACGCCTGTGTGGGCATGATGTCTCGACACGTCCGGAGGTTCTCGCGGGCATGACCGATGCTGGAATAGACGCTGCCGGGATTCAACGGATCGGCAACCAGGAACGACACGATCGACACCTCGTCGTCGGCCTCGTACCGGTCGTCGAAGTCCTCGCGGCCGCCGGTGATTCCCAGCAGATGGCCCCAGTTCGGCGGGATCGTCAGCGGCAGATCGACGATGACGTTGGAGTGCTCGCGGACGATGCGCGCCGTCCCCTCGGCGCGTTCGAGATAGCGGGCCGCCCAATACAACCTCTCAGCCACTCGCGACAGCAACATCAGGAGTCCTCGACGACCCAGGTGTCCTTCGAACCGCCGCCCTGCGACGAGTTGACGACCAGCGAACCGTCGACGAGAGCGACTCGTGTGAGGCCTCCCATCGTGACGTACGTGTCGGAACCGGAGAGCACGAACGGTCGGAGATCGACGTGCCGTGGCGCCAGTTCCCCGGCACACAAGGTCGGGGCCGTCGACAACTTGAGGATGGGTTGCGCCACCCAGTTGCGTGGATCGGCTCTGATCGCCTTGATCGCTGCGTCGAGTTGCTCGGCAGTCGCAGTGCTACCGATCGTCAACCCGTAGCCACCGCTCTCGTTCGCCGGTTTCAGGACGAGTTCGGCGGCGTGCTCGACGACGAAGTCCAATTCGTCGGCGTACAGGCAACGGTACGTCGGAACGTTGGGCAGCAGCGGCTCTTCCCCGAGGTAGTAGCGGATGAAGTCCGGCGCCCAGGCGTAGACGACCTTGTCGTCGGCGACACCGGCGCCGGGCGCGTTGGCGATGGCCACGTTGCCCGTCCGCCACGCCCGCATCAGTCCGGGCACGCCGAGGTGCGAGTCCTTGCGGAACACCTCCGGGTCGAGGAACTGGTCATCGATGCGCCGGTAGATCACGTCGACCGGCTGCGGACCATCGATCGTGCGCATCCACACCCGATCGCTGGTATCGACGAAGAGGTCGGCACCCTCGACCAGTGGCACCCCCATCTGCTGCGCAAGGAAGGCATGCTCGAAGTAGGCGCTGTTGTACACGCCGGGGGTCAGCACCACGACCTGCGGATGACGCACACCTTGCAGGGAGTCCGATGCCAGCGATAGCAGCAAGCGGCGAAGATGGTCCGGATAGTCGTCGACCGGCAGGATCGATTGCCGCTCGAACAGGTCGGCGAAGGCCCGCTTCGAGATCGCCCGATTCTGCAGCAGGTAGCTGGCGCCGGAAGGAACGCGCAAGTTGTCCTCCAGCACATAGACAATGCCATCCGCGTCGCGCACCAGATCACTGCCGCAGATGTGGGCCCACACACCGAACTTGGGCGAGATGCCCGAACACTCCGGCCTGAGGTTGACCGAGTCCTGCAGCAGTTCGGCGGGGAACACACCGTCGGCGACGATCCGTCGATCGTGGTACACGTCGTCGATGAACCGGTTGAGCGCTGTCAACCGCTGTTTCAACCCCAGTTCGATGCGAGCCCACTCCGAGGCGGCGATCACCCGCGGCACGATGTCCATCGGCCACGCCCGATCCGTGCCCTGCCCGTCGTGGTACACGGTGAACGTGATCCCGAGCGCAAGGATGTCGACCTCGGCAAGGCCTTGGCGCTGCTGCAACTCCTCGATGTCGAGCGAACGAAGGCGCTCCACCAAGGCTGCAGCCGCGGGGCGAGGGTCGCCATGGGCGTCGACCATTTCGTCCCACAGGAGAGGGAGCGTTCGCAGGTCGGCCATCGGTCCAACCACGCTACATGATCGAAGATGACGCCAAGATGACGAACTGGCGCGAGGCAGTAGCATCCGCCCATGAGCCACGACGTGCGGTTCCAGGTTCTGGTCATCCCGAACGTGCCGTGGGCCGAGTACCTCGATCGCTTCGTGCGCCTGGAGGCCTTGGGATTCGAGGTTGCCGCGGTGCCCGACCACTTCTGCGATTGGGGCAACCCATCAGGACCGTGGCTCGAGGCGTGGACAGGAATTGCCGCGATCGCGGCCAAGACCTCCACGATCAGGCTGACAACGTGCGTCACCCAGATGCCACTCCGCAACCCAGCGGTGCTCGCCCATCAAGCCGTCACCGTCGATCACATCTCCGGTGGGCGGCTGGAGTTGGGTGTCGGCACGGGACTGACCATCGACCCGTCGTACGACATGATCGGAGTACCCAACTGGACCACCGGCGAGCGCGTCGCCCGGTTCGCCGAGTACATCGAACTGCTCGACCAGTTGCTGGTCGAGGGCGTGACCATCTACCACGGCAACTACTACCAGGCCAATGGCGCCGTCATGAATCCGGGATCGCTACAGCGGCCCCGGCTGCCCATCATGGTTGCCGCGCTGGGACCGCAGATGATGCGACACGCCGCGGAGTACGCCGACATCTGGAACAGCTTGAGCTTCGCAGCCACCTTCGAGGAGCAGCTCGCCGAACTGGCAGATCGCTGCATGACGATGGACGAATTGTGCGCCGAGCTCGGCCGCGACCCGGCGACACTGCGCAGGTCGTACACGATGTTCGACCCGAAGGCGCGTGCCAGTGGTGGCGCCATCGGTTACTACGACTCCGATGACGTGTTCGTGGAGGCCGTCCGGCGGGTCACGGATCTCGGCATCACCGAGATCTCGATGTACTACCCGGCCGTCGAGACTCAGTTGCCGGCGTTCGAGCGGATCGCCACCGAGGTGCTGCCAGAACTGCGACGCCGGCATGCGTAGCCCGTTGCTCGACGATCTCGCGGAGCGCGCCGCAGGCCTCGTCGGCGAGGGCTTGTTCAAGTCGGAGCGCGTCATCGAGTCCGCGCAGTCGGCGCACATTCGCCTGGCGGACGGTTCGACCGTCCTCAACCTCTGCGCCAACAACTACCTCGGCCTCGCCGACCATCCCGACATCGTCGCCGCGGCACATCACGCACTGGATCAGTACGGATACGGCATGGCCTCGGTGCGGTTCATCTGCGGAACGCAGTCGGTGCACAAGGAACTCGAAGCGCGTCTCTCGGCGTTCCTCGGCACCGACGACACGATCCTGTACTCGTCGTGCTTCGACGCCAACGGCGGGCTGTTCGAGACGATCCTCGACGAGCAGGACGCGGTCATCTCCGACGCGCTCAACCACGCATCGATCATCGACGGCATCCGCCTGTGCCGCGCCAAGCGCTTGCGCTACGACAACAGCGACATGGATCAGCTCGAGCAGCGGCTGCAGGAGTCTGCCGACGCTCGCTACCGGCTGATCGCGACCGACGGTGTGTTCTCGATGGATGGCGTGCTCGCGAACCTGCCTGCGATCTGTGATCTCGCCGATCAATACGACGCCATGGTGATGGTCGACGACTCGCACGCAGTCGGCTTCGTCGGCAACCACGGTCGGGGCACGCACGAATACACCGACGTGATGGGCCGGGTCGACATCATCACCGGCACGTTGGGCAAGGCACTCGGTGGGGCGTCAGGCGGTTACACCTCGGGCCGCCGAGAGGTGATCGACTGGTTGCGGCAACGCTCGCGGCCGTACCTGTTCTCGAACAGCCTGGCGCCGGTCATCGCATCTGCAACGATCCGTGTGCTCGATCTCCTGGAGAGCGGAGATGATCTTCGGCTCCGGCTCGAGCACAATGCGGCGCGGTTCCGCGAAGGTATGGACAAGGCCGGCTTCACACTCGCGGGTGCTGGGCATCCGATCATCCCAGTCATGCTCGGCGACGCCCGCATCGCCAGCGAGATGGCCGAGCGGTTGCTCGCCGAGGGCATCTACGTGATTGCGTTCTCGTTCCCGGTGGTCCCCCAGGGCAAGGCGCGCATACGAACGCAGATGTCGGCAGCGCACAGCGACGACGACATCGACCAGGCGATCGATGCATTCACACGCGTCGGCACCGCGATGGGTCTGATCTCGTGAAAGCACTCGTCAAGGCAAAGCCGGAGCCCGGGTTGTGGCTCGAGGACGTGCCCAAGCCTGTGCCCGGCGATCGCGATGTGTTGATCCGCGTCCGCAAGACGTCGATCTGCGGCACCGATCTGCACATCCGTCATTGGGATGCCTGGGCGCAATCGACGATCCCTGTGCCGATGGTCGTCGGCCACGAGTTCATGGGCGAGATCGAGCAACTCGGCTCCGATGTGATCGGGCTCGAGGTCGGCCAGCGGGTCGCCGGCGAAGGCCATGTCACCTGTGGGCATTGCCGCAACTGCAAAGGTGGCCGCCGCGAGTTCTGCCACAACCACACGGGTGTCGGTGTGACCCGCCCCGGTGCGTTCGCCGAGTACGTCGTGATCCCTGCCGAGAACGTGTTCGTCGTGCCCGCGCACATCGACGACAATGTCGCCGCGGTGCTCGATCCGTTGGGCAACGCGACGCACACGTCGTTGCGCTTCGACGTCGTCGGCGAGGACGTGTTGATCACCGGAGCCGGCCCGATCGGCATCCTGGCGACCGCGATCGTGCGACACATCGGCGCTCGCAATGTGGTCGTCACCGACGTCAACCGCTACCGCCTCGACATGGCAGCCAAACACGGCGCCAGCCGCGTCGTCGATGTGCGCACCGAGCAACTCGGCCCGGTGATGGCCGAGCTCGGCATGACCGAAGGGTTCGACGTGGGCTTGGAGATGTCGGGTGCCGAGTCCGCCTTCAACCAGATGCTCGATGCGATGAACAACGGCGGCCGCATCGCCGTGCTGGGAATTCCAGCAGGACCGATGACGCTCGACGTCAACGATGTGATCTTCAAGGGCCTCGAGATCCAGGGGATCTACGGCCGCCGAATCTTCGAGACGTGGTACAAGATGGCGGCGATGTTGCAGAGCGGCCTCGACGTGGGAGGCATCGTCACCCACGAGCTGCCGGCCGACCGTTTCGAGGAAGCCTTCGCGATCGTCGAAGGCGGCGAGTGCGGCAAAGTCATCCTCGACTGGGCCTGAGCCCCAGCAGACCCTGTCCGAGTGTTTGCGGCCCGAGCAGCCGCCAACGAGTGTTTCCGTCCCACCCGGGTGGGCGGCAAGCACTCCTCTAGGTCGAACCGGGCCGCAAACACTCGTAGGGGATTACGTCGTGCGGCGACCATGGCGTTGGTGGCTTCGCCGCTCATTTGCGCGAGGTGGCTGTGTACGTCGTCGAACTCGTAGTACACATCCTGCAGATGGCGCGGGCCGTCGGGTTGATATGCGGTCCGCGCATGCAGCACGCGGTAACCGTTGACGAACAGGGTGTCGCCGGCCTCGAGGCGGAACGACACGTGATTGGCAGGATCGGCGATCGCCGCACCGAGCATGCGATAGGCCCGGTACCACGCAGCAAGGTCGCTGTCGTCGAAGGACAACGGCTGCATCAACTGGTTGGAGAATCGGAGATGCACGAACCGCCCGTAGCGGTCGCGCACGACCAGCGGGGCTCGCGTGAACGCATCGGCTTCGGTCGAGTACTGACGGAACCCGACCTCGACCCGCGACAACACGTCGATGGCATCCGGATGTTCGCGGTTGAGCTTGTCGAGCACCGACCAACCGTCGACGACCACGCTGTTGCCGCCCTGGGCATCGTTGACCAGCATCGCCAAGACCTGCCCACTGGGCGGATGGCTGTACTGGGCGTTGTCGTTGTGCGGCGGCACCTCCTCTGCGGTGAACGCGATGTTGTACCCGGCAGGGTCGAGCTTGACATCGAAGATCAGGCCGAGCGACGAGTCGCGCAGGGTGATGCCGAGCGATCGCAGCAGGCCGATGACGGTGCCCGGCTCGGTGGGCGAACCCGTGATCACGACAGCGCCATCACGTCGCAGCGCCTCGAGCATCGCCCGTCGGGTGATCTGGTCGTCGATGCTCTGATGGTGATCGAACCGCTCGACCTCGTAGCCGGCACTCCACAGGCGCGCTTTCCACGCACCGCGGGCGCCGGTGAGGCGGATCTTGTCCCAATCAGCGCGGCCGTAGGTGGACTGGTGGCCACCCGCCCAGCTGATCTGGAGATGTCCGTCGACCACGTCGATGGTGTCGACCACTGGCGCTGACGGCTCGGTCCACGGTTGCCAGCGACGCTCGTCGGTCTGGCGGATCCGGCACTGGTCGCACTGACAGTTGTCGCGGAGCCAGTCGGATAGGAACGTGGCCGACCCCTCGCTGAACTGCACAAGCACGCCGGCATCGATCGCGTGTGCAGAGACGACGGCGCCGCCCGGCAGCCGGCTGCCAACCGGACCCATCTCGATTTCCCGGAACGGAACTCCCATGACCCGCATCTCCTTCACAAGATCAGTCGAGTCGAGATTACTCGCCGCCCGTCAACTGACCGCGTCGACGATCTCGAGGCCACCGTCGCGCGACTCGCTGTACGCCAGCACACAGAGTGCGATCACCACTGCGCTCATCGCCAACGCCTGGCCGAACGAGACGCGCTCACCAAGGATCAGCCACGCCGCTGCCGCTGCTGCGACCGGTTCGGCCTGGATCAACACTGTGGTCACCGAGGCATCGACGCGGGGCTGCGCCCAGGCCACCAGGCCGTGACCGGCGATCCCGGGGCCGATTGCCAAAAGGGCGACCCACAACCACCCGACACCGTCGACCTCACCGAGGTCGGCCTGGGTGACGGCAACCAGCACCGACACCGTGACTGCACCGATCAACGACACGACGAACATGAAGCGAACCGTCTCGACGTCGGGGCGGACGCCCTTCGAGACCAGCAGGTATGCCACCCAGAACACCAGGGCGAGCAATGCCCACAGATACCCGATGGTGGAGCTCGACGTGCCGGATCCGGTGGACGGCGCGACCAGCACGGCGATCACCACGCCGACGACGGATGCCGCAGCACACAGCACCTTGACTGCCGTCGGCCGCTCGCCGAACAGCACCACCGACACCGGAAGGGCGACGACCGGTGCAAGGGCGGAGATGATCAGCGCTACCGCGATGCTGACGGATTGGATGGCAATGAAGAACACGCAGATGTTGAGCCCGAACAACACTCCGGCCAGCCCCGCCCGGCGAAAGTCGACTCGGGTCGGCCAACGCTTGGTCACGGCCACGATCACCAGCAGCACCGCCGAGGCGATCCACATCCGCCAGAACGACAGGACAACGCCGGAGGCACCTGCCGACTTGCCCAACACCCCACCGATCGACCAGAACAGGGCGGCGACGACCATCGCGATGACTCCACCGCGGCCGGCCAAATGAGATGCGGATGCACCAGCGCTGCGCCCATCGGATGCCCGAGGCAGGGAGTTGGTGGATGCGGCTACGTGCGCACGCTAGCCGTCAGCGGCCAGCAGCGATCTAGATTTGCAGGCATGACCTCCGTGAATTCCGACACCGCCAGCGGGTACCTTCACGAGTCCGACTGCAGGCTCGAGGACTTCATCGCGATCGTCGAGCAGACAACCGAACTCAGCGACTATCCGTTCGCAGAATCGATCGAGCAGAACGTCGTCAGCTACAACTGCGACCGCCTTCGAGCCGAGTGCGCCGACCCCGCCACCCGCCGTGCCGTGCAGTCCGAGTTGAACAAAGCGTTCCTCGAAGGGCCCGGAATCGTCGTCTTCAAGCGCGCCTTTTCCGACACCTCGATCGTCGACGCCGTCTCGGCCGTTTTCAACGAGATGATCGCCGAACAGCACCGCCTCGGGATGAAGTCCGGCGATCACTACGCCAAGCCGGGAGACAACGACCGGGTGTGGAACGCGCTCGAGAAGCTGGCCGTCATGGCACCCGACGAGTTCGTCAGCTACTACTCCAACGACATCCTCACGATGGCGGCGTCGGCGTGGCTCGGGCCAGGGTTCACGTTCACTTCGCAGGTCAACGTCGTGAACCCCGGCGGCGCTGCGCAGAAGCCGCACCGCGACTACCACCTCGGGTTCATGACCGTCGACGTCGCCGCCGAGTACCCGGCGCACGTCCACCATCTGTCAGCGGCGCTCACGCTGCAGGGCGCAATCGCCCACTGCGACATGCCGGTCGAGAGCGGCCCGACGATGTACCTGCCACACGCCCAGAAGTACCTCTACGGTTACCTCGCCTGGTGGCGGCCCGAGTTCAAGGAGTACTTCGAGCAGCACTACGTGCAGCTGCCGCTGAGCAAAGGTGACGCCGTGTTCTTCAACCCTGCGCTGTTCCACGCAGCCGGCACCAATCGCACCACCGATGTGCACCGCATGGCCAACCTGCTGCAGATCAACTCGCCTCTCGGCAAGTGCCTCGAGGCAATCGATCACGAGCGAATGGTCAACGCCGTGTATCCATCGCTGCTCAAGCTGAAGGCCTCCGGCGCGACGGCGCAGGAAGTCGACAACGCAATTGGTTCAGCTGCGAACGGCTACGCCTTCCCCACCAATCTCGACCGGGATCAGCCGTTGAAGGGCCTCACCAACGATGCCCAGGTCGACGTGGTGCGACGCGCTGTCGCCGACGAGTTGAGTGCCGACAAGGTTGCCGCCGAACTTCGCGACTACGCCGATCGCCGGCTGACGCACGGCGAACTCCCCTCTTGAAGAAGCCCGCGCTTCGTCAGCTCGACCTCGTCGACAAGGCAACGCTCCCGCTCTTCGCTGTGACGATGATCGCGGAGTACGCGGCATTGAAGAAGGTGCCGAAGCGCACGCTCGGAGACCTGTACGACGCCGACGAACGGACGCTGTCGGGAACGCATCTCCCAGCCGACCCGCTGGTTCCGCTCGGCTACGAACGCAAGGACACGGTGGCCAGCTTGACCATGCTGGCGGGCAACATCGCGTTCGGCTTCGCAACCCTGACGCTGTTCAGCAAGTTCGATCGTTTCCTGTTCAAGCACCGCGTCTCGAATGTCGGCATGCGCCGCGGATCGATCGTCACGGCGATGGTGCTGTGGGACTTCCTCTACTACTGGGACCATCGGTGGATGCACGAAGTTCGGCTGCTGTGGGCCAACCACGTGACCCACCACAGCAGCGAGCGCTACAACCTGTCGACCGCGTTGCGCCAGCCGTGGTCGGGGTTCCTGACCTTCTGGGTCTTCGCCCCGATGCCGCTGCTCGGCTTCCCCACCGCCAAGACCGCCAAGGCCGGTCAGCTCAACCTGCTGTATCAGTACTGGATCCACACCGAGGCGATCGACAAGCTGCCAAAGCCGATCGAACAGGTCTTCAACACGCCATCGCACCACCGCGGTCACCACGGCGCCAACTTGCAGTACCTCGACAAGAACTATGGCGGGATCCTGATCCTGTGGGACAGGCTGTTCGGAACCTTCGAGCCAGAGCTGCGGCGGGTGAAGTACGGCCTGACCAAGAACATCCACACCTACAACCCGCTGCGCATCGCCTACCACGAGATGGCCGACATCGCCCGCGACGTTCGCTCGGCGAAGGACCTGCGGCACAGGTTGGGCCACGTCTTCGGCCGACCCGGCTGGACTCCGGCGAGGTCGCGCTAGCTCCTGCGGATCAATTTGAACGACTGCTCGTCGAGGTCGGGGTCGGTCCACTCGCCGTTCACCACCAGTCCAGCCGCCAGCGCCCCGATCGCGTCGGCGCTCTTGGCGGCATAGCCGTTGGTGCCGACAGCCATCACGAGACCTGGCTCGACGACCTCCACGTACGGCAACTTTGTCGGCGTGTCGGGGATGAGGCACGGCTTCGTCGACCACGACTCGGCCTGGAGGTCGGGCAGCACGCCGAGCATCAGGGTTCGAAGCCAGTCGAGATCGGCCTCGTGGTCGCGGCCTCTCATCCACTGTCGTCGCTCCGCAGGCCCGAGGATCCAAGGCTCGTGTCGAGTTGCACCCAGCTTGACGTACACGTTGCCATCGGGGTACTCCGTCGGCGGGACGATGTAGAGGTGATCGTCGACACCGTCGACGATGATCGAGGGAAGTCCTGCCAATCGCTGCTGCTCTGCCGCCGACACTCGCGCCAGCACAACGGTCTCGGCAACCACATCGATCAGTGGTCGCGGCACGCCCTCGAGCTCGTCCGCATGAGGACCCGCGGCAACCACGACCTGGCCTGCTTCAACCGTGTTGCCATCGAAGGTCTGGACCAACCATCGGTCGCCTGACGTTCGACCCTGACGACCCGCTCGCCAACAACGTCGGCGCCATCTCGCCGGGCGATCGCGAGCTGGGCTGCGAGCATCCGGCGAGGGTCGATGAAGCCGCCCGGTCCGGGCTCGCGCAGCACAGTCGCACCCCGAGGGACCGCGATGCGGTCGTCACCGAACCGCTGGCCTGGTTCGTAGCGTTCGAAGTCGACACCCAACCCCTGGGCAACGGCAGTGATCGTGGCAATCCTGTCGGCGTCGACATCGGCCATCACCACTCCGACCGGACGATGGAACTGGATGCCTGACGCAGATTCGATCCTCGCGTAGGCGTCGATGGCCCGACCGGCGAGGACAGCCCATTCGTGCCGCTTGTCGAGCCGGCGGGTGATGCGACCGGAGTCGTAGTGGCTGGCGAACACACCGTCGTGGGTGCTCCAGTCGACCGGTTCGCCTGGACCGATTCCGACACAGCGCCGCCCGGTCGCAGCGAGATGGCGCAGGGTTGCGGCGCCGACCAATCCAGGGCCGACCACCGCGACGTCGTAGGGGGTTGTCACGTGTCACACCTTACGAGGCAAACTTTCCTCGTTTTCGCCGTCATCTCGGTCTTCTTTACTGGTACAAAAGAGGGAGTGTCCGCGACCACCCTTGCCCCCGAGAAGTTTCGGTGGGACCGGCTCACCTATTCGTCGGCACTCGGGTATGCGCTGCTCGTCGGCGGGCTCAGCGTCGGAACCGTCCTCGGCGAGCTGCGCGAGGAGTTCGACCTCTCTGGTGTCATCGCTGCGCTGCACGGTTCGACGTTCGGTTTCGCCTCTCTTGCCGCCGGGTTCTTCGGGGTGCGGGTTGTCGACCGACTCGGGCGCCGACAGTCGCTGCTGTCGGCTGCCGTCGCCATTGCCTGCGGCATCGCCATGTTCTGCCTTGGTCCGGCGTGGCCGGTGACTCTTGCCGGGACAGCGTTGGCCGGAATGGGCGGGGCGTTGCTGGTGATGGTCATGCCTTCTCTGATCAGCGACCACCACGGTGAACATCGAGCAACCGCGTTTGCGGCGGTCAACGGAGCGCCCGGCCTTGCCGGCGTCGCGTTCAGCCTGCTGGTCGGTGGTGCACTGGCGTTGCAGTGGTCGTGGCGGCCTCCCTACCTGATCCTCACCGCAGTCATCGTGATGACGCTCACCATCGTCGCCTGGCCCGTACCGGTACCGGAATCGAAGCGGCACGGCGTCTTCACGCTCTCCCATCTCCGTGATCGCGACGTGCTGAAGCCGTGGTTGCACATCATCAATGCCGTGTTCAGTGAGTTCGCCATCGGTCTGTGGGCCGCGACGTACCTCAAAGAGGTCGGGCACGCGTCCGGAGGTTTGGCTGCGGCCCTGGCCGCGGTCTTCGGCGTGATGATGTTCGTGTCGCGCACCGTCTTGCCGTCGATCGTGCGTCTGTTCGGCGATGCGACGGTCGCGGTCAGTTTCCTGGTGACGGGCTTCGGGGCGATGGTGATGTGCTTCGCGCCGGGCCTCATGCCGCGAGTTCTCGGCCTCGTCATCGTCGGCTTCGGGGGTGCCCCGCTATACCCGCTGACCGTCGACAAGTTGTATGCGTCGGCCGAATACAAGATCGATTCGATCTCACTCGGCGCGATCTGCATTCTCGCCTCCGGCACCGCGGTCACGCTCGGCCCGCTTGCCTTGGGAGTGCTGGCCGACTCGGTCGGATTGCAGTATGCGCTCCTGATCGTGCCAGTCGCCTGCATCATCGGTGCCGTCACGCAGCGCCCGGCGCACACCCGGCGCACTGTCGTCGCGGCGTTGGACTGAGCAGCCAACAGCGCCGCGAAATACAGTCGGCCCGATGGGTACATCGATTTCGCTGACAGCATCCGACGGATTCCAACTCTCCGCCTACCGAGCCGAGCCTGAAGGCCCCGCTCGTGGCGGCGTGGTCGTGGTGCAGGAGATCTTCGGGGTCAACGATCACATCCGCTCGGTCGCTGATCGTTATGCGGCGGCCGGCTACCTCGCCATCGCCCCGGCCATCTTCGACCGCGAGCGACCCGGCATCGAACTCGGCTACACCCCGGAAGACATCGAGGTCGGTCGCGGCATCGCCATGGGTTCGCTCGACTTCGACATGGTCGTTGCCGATGTTGCCGCTGCCGGAGCAGTCGCCCGCGAGGCCGGCAAGGTCGGTGTTGTCGGCTACTGCTTCGGCGGACGTATCACTGCGGCCGTCGCGATCCAGCTTCCCGATGTGTTCGACGCGGCATCGTCGTACTACGGCGGCGGCGTTGTGGGCCTGATCGACCAGACCCCGGTCGTGCCCATGATCATGCACTTCGGCGAACAGGACCATGCGATCCCCATGGAAGACGTGCACAAGGTCGCCGCAGCATGGCCCCACGTGACCGTCAACGTGTACGACGCCCAGCACGGCTTCAACTGCGACCACCGTGCATCGTTCAGCGCCGTGCCCGCCGCCATCGCCCAGGCCCGCACCTTCCGCTTCTTCGACGAGCAACTCGGCTGACGCCCGAGACGTCGAACTAGACAGACGCGACCTCGCGGACCTCAGAGTCGCGTAGTCGCCACGAGTCGCCCGACAACACAGCGCCGCAGATGACCAGCGCCACCATTGCCACGGCACAACACGTGTACGCGACCGTGTGTCCGAAGTGTTCGTAGATCTGGCCGATCGCCGTTGCAGTGATACCGGCCGTCAGCGTCTCGACACCACCGAGCAGACCTTGGGCGCTCGCCTGTCGCTCGGCCGGAACGACCATGCCGACTGCCACGCCACAACTGCTGACCGTGAAGCCGTCGTTGGTGGCGTGCACCAGGGAGATCGCCAGCATCACAGCACCGGAAGGTGCGTGCCCATAGGCGAACATCGCCGCGGCGCCCACCAAGAGGCCGAAGGATCCCAGCCGGAACGGGCCGACCGATTGCGCCAGCCGGCCGCCGATCGAGGCGAACAACACCATCGGCACGGCAAAGAGGGTGATGCCGAGATTGGCGATGAGATCACTGGCGTTCATGTCGTCGAGGACAAGCGCCCACAGCGCGTCGAACGTCCCGATCATCATGAACACCGCGGCGCCCATCGACAGCGCCGCCAGATAGGGACGGATGCGGAGGAGGTCGAACGCAAACCGCGGTGGGATCTCGGCATCGACATCGGGTTCGGCAACGCGTGTCCTGGCGATCAACGGGTACATCGCCACGGTCAATCCGGCGATGAGCAAGAAGGGCGCCTTGATTCCGAACGGCCCGACGAGCACCGCTGAGATGGCCGGGCCGACGGCGAAGCCGGCAACGTCGGCAGCGAGCATGCGACCGAGGTTCTGCCCGAGGTGATCGGGGTCGGCCAGGATCACGATCCGCCGTGCAGCCGGATACGCAAGGCCGACGCCGACACCCATCACGAACCGCGACGTGAGCAGCACGATGAACGTGGTGCCGAAGGCCATGCCGAGCAGGCCGGCGACGTTGAACACCATTCCGAGCACGATCATCGAGCGGGCGTGGCCGCGGTCGGCCAGCGGGGCCAGTGTCACCTGGGTGACGAACGACGACAGAAAGCCCATTGCCACGATCAGCCCAAGAGCGCCCTCACCGATGCCGTATTGGTCGCGGAACTCGTCGAGCACGGTGAACATCACGCCGTAGCCGGAAGCGAACAGCGCTGTCAGCGCGCCGAAGACAACGACGACCGAGCGAGTGCGCATTCCGCCAGTATTGCCGAGCGCACGTCGAACTTCGCAGCGATTGTTGACGATTGTCCGAGTTTTCCCTATCATTCGGGAAATGTCGGACATTACTCACGAGGAGACGCTCACCGACGGCGGCGGGGCTGTCTATGAGCTCGGCTACGACCTCGCAGCAACCATCAAAGCCGACACTCCTGCGCGGCTCAAGGCGGTCGGCAACCCACTGCGGGCGCTGATCCTCGACCTCGTGCTGGAGCGGGCAATGACCGTGACCGAACTGGCCGCGCGGGTCCGCAAACCTCGTGGCACCGTTGCCCACCACGTCGAGGTGCTGGTCGACGCCGGGCTGCTGAAGGTCACGGCAACCCGGCGAGTACGGGCGATCGACGAACGGTTCTATGGCCGCACCGCACACACCATCGTGTTCCCCGACTCGGCCACCGACGGCGATCTGCCCTTCATCGCCGACGCTCGCGCCGAGGCCGACCTTTCGGACTGGCATGAATGCGCAGGCGGATTCACGTTGCGCCACGCCCGTATCCCGGCGGAGCTCGCCGACGAGTTCACGGCTCGGCTGATGGATCTGGCGATGGAGTTCACGCGGCTGCCTCGCGGCGGATCGCGCGAGTACGCATTCCTCGCCGGCGTCTTCCCTACCAAGCGGCCTGTTGCTCCGGAGGACCCCGAATGACGACGACCGACGACCCCAAGCTGAGCGCCTCGGGGCGAGCTACCGCAAGCTGTTCATCTCCACCACGATCTCGAACATCGGCGACGGGATGTCGCTGATCGCCTATCCGTGGCTCGCCTCGGCGCTGACCCGCAATCCCCTGCTGATCGCGGCTGTCGCCCTCGTGCAACGCCTGCCGTGGCTGGTGTTCACCCTGCCGGCAGGGGTCATCACCGACCGCGTCGACCGCAAGAAGGCGATGGTCACCGCCGACTTCACACGTTTCGTCCTCACCCTCATCGTCGCTCTTGCTGTGCTGGGCAAGCAATCGAGCCTGCCCGGCCTCGACGAGCTCGACAGCGTGCAAGGCACAACGACCGGTCTCTACATCCTCTTGCTCGTCGCCACGCTCCTGCTCGGCACCGCCGAGGTGCTCCGCGACAACTGCGGGCAGACGTTCATGCCATCCATCGTCGACGTCGACCAGTTGGAGAGGGCCAACGGGCGGATGTGGAGCGCCGAGCAGATCGCCAACACCTTCATCGGCCCGCCCCTCGGATCGCTGTTGCTGATTGCCGCGTTCTCCCTGCCGTTCTTCGTCGACGCCGCATCGTTCTTCGCCGCTGCTGCGCTGGTGTGGTCGATCCCCGGCAGCTTCCGCGCCGAGCGACCGGATGATCACGTGCAGGCACCGTGGAAGACCGAGCTCGCCGAAGGCTTCCGCTGGCTGTGGGCCAACGATCTCTTGCGCTCGATGTGCATCATCCTCGGGTTCATGAACCTGGCCTCGACCCTCAGCGGTGCCGTACTGGTGTTGTTCGCTCAGGAGGTCCTCGACGTCGGACCCTTCGTGTTCACCATCATGGGTTTCGGCTTCGCCGCCGGTGCGGCGATCGGTGGCCTGCTGGCGCCGTGGATGTCGAAGCGATTCGGTAGCGGTACGTGCCTGGCCATGACATTGGGCTCCAGCGCGGCGATGTCGATCCTTGTCGCCTTGTCGTCCTGGTGGCCGGTGGTGATGATCCTGTGGACCATCGGCGCCACCCTGGGCGCGACCTGGAACGTCATCACCGTCAGCCTCCGCCAGTCGATCATCCCGCCCACCTGCTCGGCCGCGTCAACAGCGTCTACAGATTCTTCGCATGGGGGATGATGCCGATCGGAGCGCTGATCGGCGGCGGGACCGTCGCCGTCATCAGCCAATTCGCCGACCGCAGCGTCGCGCTGCGCTCGGCGTTCCTGCTCGACGGGGCGATCTACCTGTGCCTGTTCATCGTCGGTCGCAGCAAGCTGACGACGGCCAAGCTCGAAGCGGCCAGAGCGGCTGTTCCTGCGTAAGCTCGCTGCGACGACGAACATCGCAACAAAGGGGTCAGCAGCATGCCGCTCGGCGACACACTCACCGAAAGTTCCATCCTCGCCGAGAAGGCCAAGGCACTCGTTCCCCTGCTCGATGCCGAGGCAGAGTTCGCCGACACCGAAGGCGAACTGTCGCCGACGGCCGTCGCTGCGTTGCACCGCGACGGCTTGCTGAAGATCTGGGTTCCCGAGAAGCTCGGTGGCGCGGAGCTCGATCCCGTTCACTCGCTCGAGGTGCTCGAGAACCTGTCCTACGCCGACGCTTCCGCCGGGTGGGTCACCATGGCCGCCAACCTGTCGATCGGCACCGCCGGCGCGTACCTGTCGGATCACGCAGTCGCCGAGTTGTGGGGTGATGGCAAGAACCCGGTGATCGCCGGCCAGGGCACCCGCCCAGGAACCGCGACGATGGTGGACGGCGGCCTCTCGTTGAGTGGCTCGTGGAGCTTCGGCTCGGGTTTGAAGCACTCGTCGCACGTCCACTCATTGGGCATCATCCAAGAGACCGGTGAACCACGAATCTTCGTCACCCCGATCGACCAGGTGAACCTGATCGACAACTGGGACGTGATGGGCCTGCGCGGGACCGGCAGCATCGACTACACGATGGAGAACGTGTTCGTACCCGACGGTTGGAGTCACTTCGCCGTCACCACGGTGCCCGAGCGGGGCGGGAGCCTCTACGGGCTCGGGATCATCGGCTTCGCCGTCACCTGCCACAGCGGCTGGGCGATGGGCGTCGGCCGTCGACTCCTCGACGAGCTGGCGGGTCTGGTGCAAGGAAAGGCCGGGCGCCCTGGCGCGCAGGCCGACAGCGCCGCGTTCCAGCTCGGCTACGCCGAAGCCGAGGCGAAGTTCCGCGCCGCGCGAGCCTTCGTGCTCGAGTCGTTCACCGACCTGTCGAAGAGCCTCTACTCCGGCGACGGGATCTCGGTCCGGCAACACACGCTCATCCGTCTCGCCCTCGCCCACATCACCAAGACCCTGCACGAGATCGCCGGCTTCGTCTACCTGGCCGGAGGCACCACTGCGCTACGCCACGGCACGATCCAGCGGTTCTACCGCGACGTTCACGCGGGCACCCAGCACGTCACGTCGGGTCCGGCAATCTGGCAGACCTGCGGTCGTGAGCTCATGGGCGTGGCCGAGGGCAAGCAGTGGCAGTTCCTCGACCTCGTCGATCCTCACTGAGCTACTAGTCACTGCGACTCGGTCGGCAGCTCAGCGCTAGTAGAACTTGGCCCAGCCGCCCGTGTGGAAGGAGATCTCAGGCTCCGAGGTGACACCCGCCGCCTTCATCGCGTCCTGGACGGCTGAGTCGGCGACGAAATCCTGCAGGATGTCGAACGATTCGGCCTGATGGTAAACGAGGGCGAGGGAGAGATCGTCGAGTCCCCGGTTGGCGGCATGGCCGATGATACCCCCGCTTCGTTGGAGCGCAGCTGCCGCGTCGTACCCCTCAAGCCACCTGTCGAAATCGGCGACCGAATGACTCACGATCATTGCCGGAAGCTCTCGATCCCACACCACGGCCTCGCGCACCGGAGTCGTCCAGGTGAGTGTGGGTGGACCGGTGACACCGAGGTCTTGCATCACGCTCTTCAACTCGTCCGATGCGGCAAATGCCCTCGCCTGCTCCACGTCTGCAACGGCAAGGTAGATGCTGACGTCGTTGGGATCATCTCGACCCCGATTGATGTGGTGCCCAAGAATACCCGCCGCCCGTCTTGCATTCTCGTGGTCATCGAACCCGACCTTCCAGGTGTCGAAGTCTGCGACCGGATGGCGAACTATCACCGCTGCGGGAGGAAGCGGACGATCTTCATCGGACATGGGATTACCTCCAGGTGCACGGTCATCCTCGAAACAGGTTTCGACTGTTTCCGGTTCGGTTGGCGATCACTCTGATCGCCGACGCCACCGGCGTCAAGTACAAGCCACAACACGACGCCGAGCCGCTGCCCTAGTGGCTCGGGTTCGCCAGCCGTTTCGCCCAGCCCAGGGCGTGATCCAGCGAGCCGGTGAACGCTACGCCCTGCCAGGCGATATCGAATGCCGTGCCGTGATCGACAGACGTGCGCACGATCGGCAACCCGACGGTGACGTTGACACCACTCTCGAACGCGAGCAGCTTCATCGGAGTGTGGCCCTGATCGTGATACATGCACACGATCGCGTCGAAACGCTTGCGATGGACGGCCTGATGGAAGACGGTGTCGGCGGGATGGGGTCCGCTGGCCTCGATTCCGGCGGCCCGGGCAGCCTCGATCGCCGGCAGGATCTGCTCGTCATCCTCCGAGCCGAACAGTCCGTGCTCGCCGGCGTGCGGGTTGACGCCACACACTGCGATCCGTGGCACGTCGAGGAAGCGATGCAACGTCTCGTAGGTCAGCTCGATCACTTCGGTGACCCTCGCGGTCGTGACCCGCCGTATGGCCTCCTGTAGCGACACGTGGGTGCTGACATGGGTGACAGCGAGGTCCCCCGCTGTCAGCATCATGGTGAAACGCTGCACCCCGCATGCGGCGGCGATCAGTTCGGTGTGGCCGACGAATCCCGGATCGCTGAGTTGCGTTGCCTCCTTGTTCATCGGCATCGTGACGATGCCTGAGACCGCACCGTTCAATGCATCTCGCGTCGCCGACAACACGTACTCGCGCGCCGCTGCGCCCGAGGCTGCGTCGATGACCCCGGGACGGTGATCGGCAGCACTGAGGAGTGCAGCATCGACCACCTGCAACGGACCCGGACGCCACTGCCTCGGATCAGCGAGCGCCTCGATCTCGACATCCAATCCGAGAAGTTCAACGCCACGACGCAGGATGGCCAGATCGCCATACACCACGACCGGCTCGGTCACGAAGGCAGACTCGGCGGCGCGGCGCAACACGATCTCGGGTCCGACACCCGAGGCATCGCCCATCGTGATGGCCATGGGCACCACTGCTGTCATCTCCTCACCAGGTCCACCAGCGTATTGGCTACACCGAAGCCACCGGGCTTGCTCGCGATTCGCAGCATCCGGCCCCGAACCTCCGCGTCTCCCAAACTGACACCGACGTCGATCGAACCGAACACTCGCACCACGCTGTCGCCGAGGAACGCCTCAGCGGTGTCGCCTCCGAGCAGGATCACGCTCCGGGCCCGCCGAGCCGCGACGAGCTGATGGGCCTGCTCGGCAAGCTCCAGCGCAACCAGTTCGGAGTTCTGATCGCGGACCTCCGACGACTTCACCACATCGATTCCCGCCGCTGCTGCAGCGGCAACCTGGGCGCGACTGACCGGGTGCAGGCTGGCACAGACCACCACGACCGGCTTGGGCAGCAGTGGGTCGGGAAGGACGACAGATGCATCACTCGGTGCGCGCAGCCTGGCGACTGCCTCGACGACCGATGCCGGGCCGGCCATCACCACATCGGCCGGATGCAGCGCGATCGCCACCAGCTCGTCGATCTCCTCCAGCGTCGTTGCATCGACAATCGCAACCCCATCATCCGACGTCGCCAGCCATGCCGTCAGCTCGTCCGGCCCGGCGACCTCGGTACCGGCCAACATCTCGCTCGGGCGGCTGCTGCGCACCGGGAGCCTCGGGTCGTTCCCCAGCTCGCTCTCGGCGACCGGAACCCCGTTGACAAAGACCACGCCACCGACGCACACCCGTCCGGCTCGCGGGTGCGACGGGATCAGCACGACTCGCCGACCGGCCTCGGCGAGCGCTGCCAGTTCTGCCGGCCAGTTGCCGCGCAGAGTGGAATCGATCTTGTGCACACGATGAGCCGCTGTGGTCGAGGCCGTGATCCGGCGACGAGCTTCGTCCGGTGTCACGTGTCGAGAGCGGAGGTCGATGACCGTGCAGGTGCAGTCCGGCCCCATCCCCATCGCACCCGCGCCGATCGGAACCACGTCGACAATCCATCCGGCATCGGCACAGGCCGCCCCGGCCTCCGTTGCGCCGGTGCTGTCGTCGGCCGTGACCAGCATCATTCGCGCGAGCGAGCCAGGTCGTCGATCACCGTGACGTTGTCGAGCATCGCCAGCGTCGACGGCGGTGTGAGCACTTTGATCGCCCGGCTGCCGCCGCCGAGGATGATCCGCTCGCGAGCCATCACTGCGGCATCGACCCAGATCGGCAACCCAGCGGGCAACGCGAACGCGGTGACTCCACCTATCTCCATCCCGGTCAATTGCATCGTCTCGTCCGCCGAGGCGAACGAGGCCTTGCGAACCTCCAGCCGCTTGCGAACGAGTCCGTTCACATCGAGACGGGTCGACGCCAGCACCACGCAGGCGACAGGACGAGGCGTCTCGCCTTTGCCCACGACGATGATCGTGTTCGCCGAGTCGTCGGGCGAGTATCCGTAGGCCTCGCAGAAGGCCGCCGTATCAGCGAGCGCTGGATCGCACGGAACGATGTCGTGATCGGCACCGAGTTGTTGAAGATGGGCGACGACTTCTTCCTGCGGGTTCACGACGCATGGCGTACCACGACGAACGACTCGTCCTGAAACCAGAGTCCGCCGTGCTTCAACACGACGTCGGCCGTGGCGTCCAGGTACTTGCCCTCCATCAGGACATCGGCGGTGCGTTCGTCCTCGATCTGGGCGACATACACCGCTGCGTTCCACGCAGCCATTGTCGTCGAGGTGCTGATGCGATTCGACACCTCGTTGGGCATCGCGTGAAGGTGATAGCTGAACAGCGACGCCGCATCGCTCGTGCCCTCGAACCCGAAGTCGGGGACAGTGTCGCCATTCAGCTGGGCGTCGAGCTCTTTGATCAGCTTGTGACGCGGCGTCGCGAACGGATCCTCGGCGGGCCAGATCTTACGGATGATCTCCATACCCGGATCGTGACCAGTCGATTGCACCACGACCAGCCGCCCGGCCGGCGCGAGTGCCTTGGCCAAAGGCGCCAGCACGTTCTTGACCTTCGTCTCCGCCGACGTGCGACTGCGGTAGGGCTGGGCCGCCAACACCAGGTCGTACTCGAAGGGTTGCGGTCCACCGGTCGGCCGCGGGATCAGATCGTTGAGCGCGAAGGCCTGATCGTCGCGGTACAGGACCATCACGGATGGCGTGACGTACACGGGGTTGCCGGTCTTCGCGCTCGACGCTGTCTGCCAGCCCTGCGTGAGGTAGTCGTCGAGCTCGTGGATCTGCTGGAAGAACTCGTGCGAGCTGTTGCCCTTCAGCGGCACATCGATCCACCGCACCTTGTCGTGGAACTCCGCGGCCTTCGGGAAGAGATGCGGCGCCTCGGCGTAGAACATGTTGGTCAACACGACCACCGACTGGGGGTGCTCGGCAAGGCGATCGGACAGCGTCGCCAACGTGAGGCGGGTGTCCTCCATGCTGACTTCCTTGCCGACGACGAAGAACGGCACTGTCGGCAGGCGCCTGTGGAGGTCGCGCAACACCTGGCTCAGCACCATGCCGTTGCCCGTCCCGGCGTCGAACACTCGCAACGCCGGTGGCCGGGGCACGATGTGGCCGAGCTCGCGGCCGATTCGTGCCGCGACTTCGGCCTTCTCACTGGTCGTCATCACGAACAGCAGGTACTTCTCACGGTTGTCGAAGAACCGGAACGGCTCCGCCTTGCCGGCCGTGCCAGCTGCAGCTTTCGTCTCAACCGCTTCGATGTCGGTCATGTGAACCCCCGTTCGACTGGCCGAACCGTACCCCGGTAGCTGCCGTGCGGCCATCACGTCGGTTCGTGCCTGGCGAACGACACCCCCAGTGCGCTGGGACGTCGTCCAGCCCTTGCGAACCGTCAGTGACGATACGAATCCGCAGGATCAGAAGATCTCACGCACAGCCCAGACGGCAAGCAGGATCACTCCAGCTGCCGGGAACAGAATTCGGCCGTAGGCGGCCACCTTTGTGTTCACTTCCGACCGTTTCGCCTCGGCGGTGGATCGTTCGTACAACACCGCATAGACACCGCCGAGGACGAGGAAGACCAGACCGGTCAGTGGCATGACACAGTCACGTCAGCCCTTGCGGGCGAGGTCGCCGATGATCTGTTGCGAGGCCAACTTGCCTGGGCCGCCGGAGACGCAGCCGCCGGGGTGGGTGCCGGAGCCACATTGGTAGTAACCATCGATCGGTGTGCGGTACTGGTTCCAGCCCGGCGCCGGGCGGAAGAAGTACATCTGCGGAGCCAGGAACTCGCCGGCGAAGATGTTGCCTTCGCTGAGCCCGACGACGCGTTCGATGTCGAGCGGCGTCACCACTTCGCGATGCAGCACGAGGTCGCCGAAGCCGGGGAAGAACGACTCGATGGTGGCCTGCACCGTGTCGCCGAAGGCCTGGCGCTCGGTGTCCCAGTCGCTCCCCTTCAATTCGTACGGCGCGTACTGGATGAAGCACGACATCACGTGCTTGCCTGGCGGGGCCATGTCGGGATCGACGAACGATTGCAGGCACGCGTCGATGTACGGCCGCTTGCTGTACCACCCGTACTTGGCGTCGTCATAGGCGCGCTCGAGGTAGTCCATCGACGGCCCGATGTTGGTGAACCCGCGGAACTGATCGGTGCGGTCACCGAGCGCCGGATAGCGAGGCGAACCGTCGAGAGCGAAGTTGACTTTCGCCGAGGTGCCTTGGAACCGGAAGCGCCGGATGCTGTCGTTGAGCTCGATCGGCAGATCGGCGGGATCGACGAGTTGGGTGAACGTTCGGCGTGGATCAAGCGAGCTGACGACGACCTTGGCCTTCAACTCGGTGCCGTCCTCCAGCATCACACCGGTGGCGCGACCGTTGTCGGTGACGACGTGGCTGACCGGCGTGTCGGTGACGATCTCGGCGCCGAATGCCTGCGCGGCGCGCGCCAGCACCTGCGTGAAGCCGCCGTTACCACCCTTGTGGAACGCCCACGAGCCGAAGTGGCCGTCGTGCTCGCCGAGGTTGTGGAACAACAGCACCAGGCCCGAGCCCTGCGAACGCGGGCCGACCTTGCTGCCGATGATGCTGGACGACGACAACCAACCCTTGATGATGTCGCTGTCGAAGTAATCATCCAGGAAGTCGGCCGAGCTACCGGTGAGCAGGCGGATGCAGTTCTGCAGCACCCGCGCCGGCAGCGACTTCATCCGCTTGGCGAGATCGGCCAGTTGCAGCGCGTCGTCCGGATCGTTGCCGAAGATGTTCGGCGGCGCAGCGTCCATCAGTGGCTTCAGCGCCTGGCACACCTGCGCCATGTCGTACTCGTACTGATCCATCGCGTCGGCATCGTGCTTGCTGTGCCGGGCGATCTCCTTCAGGTTGGTGTTGCGGTCGGTGCCCATCAGCAGGTAGTCGCCATCCTCCATGGGGGCGAAGGCACTGGGCATCTGGATGGGCATGAAGCCGTGCTTGGTGAGCTCGAGATCGTGGATGATGTCGGGCCGCAGCAGGCTGAGCGCATAGGAGAACGTAGTGAAGTGGAAGCCGGGGACGAGCTCCTCGGTGATCGCCGCGCCGCCGACGATGTGGCGACGCTCGATGATCAACGTCTTCAGACCGGACTTGGCGAGGTAGGCGCCGTTGACCAGACCGTTGTGGCCGCCGCCGATGACGATTGCGTCGAATGAAGTGTTGGCAGGCATCGGTATCAGGCTGTCTTTCTCGGCGGGTTGAACAACGGTGGGCGAGCAACGACCGCGCCGACGGTGTGGTAGCGGTGGTTGATCGTGATCTCGAGGTTGACTCGTGAGCCGGGCTTCGCCAGATCCGGTTGCACCCGGGCCATCGCGATGTGTCGCTGCAGCATCGGCGAGTACATGAAGCTGGTCGTGTAACCCACCCGGTTGCCGTCCGCGTCGTACAGCATCATCTCGTACACGACGGGCGTCTCGTCCTTCGGTGGGATCAACCCCGCGTCGCCGTAGTGACGGTCCCACTCGCGCCAGTCGATCATCAGACCGACCATCTTCCATCGCGAGGTCTTGTCGGCGATCTCGCGCTCGATCGCAGCGCGGCCGATGAAGCGCCGCGTCGACGTCGCCAGATCGCGGAACATCCAGGCGAAGCCGAGTTCGAGGGGGGTCGAACACTCGCTGTCGTTGAACGCGAAGCGGCTGGAGTGGAAGTCGACCCCGATGAGAATGAGACCGGCCTCGATTCGAGTCATCAGCAGAGCGTTCTGACCGACGGGGAAGACACCGCGCCCGGTGCACGCGCTCGGCCAACGCGTCCCACATCTCGACGGCACCTTCCGAGCCGACCCAGATCTCGTATCCCAGGTCTCCCGTGTAGCCAGTACGCGACACGTGGACGGGAACATTGCCGATCTTGGCTGGACCGTGATGGAAGAACCCGAGCGAGTCGATGGCCGGGTCGAGGGATGCCAGGATCTCGCGCGACCGCGGTCCCTGGACAGCAAGCGATGCGTAGTCGGCCGACACGTCGGTGATCTCGACCTGGTCGTACCCGATGAGGTTCCGGAAGTAGGCCAGGTTGGGTTCCGCCGACGTGAGGATGTAGTCGTCGGCGGCGAAGCGGATGACAACGCCGTCCTCGACCACATATCCACGTTCGTCGCACCACAACGTGTACTGCGCCTGCCCGTCGCGGCATGCGGCAATGTCGCGCGCCAGGACGGCACCGAGGAACTTGCCTGCGTCGCGTCCGGCAATCCGGTACTTGTAGAGCGGCGACGTGTCGATCAACCCAGCCGCGTTACGCACCGCGAAGTACTCGAACTTGTCGGCCATCTGGTACTTCACTGCGGACAGGTACCCGGACCAGTGGGACCACAGGTGAGTTTCGTTCAGCGGCGCCAGGCGCTCGTGAAACGGCGTCGTCAAAACCATGTGCAGATCGTAGACGTCTATTGGACATCCGCGCAATAAGAGTTATTCTGAACGGCGTGACCCGACTCAGCCCGGCTGCTCGTCGAGAAGAAATCGTCGCCGCTGCCTTGCGCGTCGCCGACGACGAAGGGGCTCGCCAACACGACAGTACGCGACGTGGCCGCAGAGATGGGCACGTCGAGCGGGTTGATCCACCACTACTTCGCGTCGATGGACGACGTGTTGGCAGCGGCGTTCGAGGAGGCTGCCGGCGCCGATCTCGCCAAGACCGAAGCCGAAATGCAGGCCTGCAACGACGCCAGCGGACGATTGTCCACCTTCTTCGCCTCGTACGTCCGCACCGAGGAGTACCGCGCCTTTCAGATGTGGCTCGACGCCTGGGCCGAGGCCCGCCGCCGGCCGGCGTTGGGAGCGACATCGCGAAGGCTCAACATCGCGTGGCAACTGTTGATCGCGACCACGATCGTCGACGGCATCGCCGAGGGCGTGTTCGTGTGTGACGATCCCGATGCCGCGGCGTGGCGCGTCCTGTCGCTGCTCGACGGACTGAGCTTGCAACTGGCCGCACACCCGGGCGTGATCGAGATCGGCATCGTGCTGGATTGGGCGATGTCGGCGCTGGAGTCCGAAGTCGGTCTGCCGACAGGATCCCTCGTACGGCCGACGGCGAGGTGATCTGAGGCGACTACTTCACCCGCAAGGTCCACACGCGCAACATGATGTCGTCGCCATCCTCGTGTATCAGTGCCATGGGCTCGGTGAGGTCGACCAGTTCCCAGACGCCCGCGTCGAACAGCCGCTGCAGTTCGGTGCGATAGCCGAGCCGGTCGACTGCATCGTCGCGGATCGTGATCGACACGTGCCCGCCCGGTGCCGTCACCCGCGCCAGTTCGGCAAATGCGGTGCCGTCGACATGACCGAGCGTGAACACGCCGACCGAGACGACCGACCCGAATCGGTCGTCGTCGAACGGCAGGCGATCGAGCAGGGAGCCTTGGTGCAGCTCGGAGTAGACACCTCGCTGCCGCGCTGCGGTCGAGCATGCCGGTCGACAAATCGAAACCGACGATCCGGGTGTGACCAAGTGCGGCCAGAGCGACACCGACCAGACCGGTGCCGCACCCGGCGTCGAGGATCTCCTCGCCCTGCTTTGCGAAGTGGGCGCATCGTTCGGCACCCGCCTGCGGGGCGCTCCACTGCAGATCATCGAGATCGCTGTCGTAATCGGCGGCCCAGACGTCGTACCGTTCGCGCAGCTGGGCTTCGCCTTGCGACGCGTAGATCCACTGCAGACGGCTGTCTCGCTCAGTACTCATAGAAACCTCGACCAGCTTTGCGGCCGAGCAAACCGGCCTCGACCATGCGCAACAGCAGCGATGGCGGCGTGTACAACTGCTCCTTGAACTCGCCGTACAGCGATTCGGCAACGGCTTGAACCGTATCGAGACCGATCAGATCGGCGAGCCGCAGCGGACCCATCGGATGGGCGCACCCTTTGACCATTCCTGTGTCGATGTCGTCGGCCGTCGCGAAGCCGGACTCGAGCATCCGGATGGCCGCGAGGATGTACGGGATCAGCAACGAGTTGACGATGAACCCGGCGCGGTCGCGCGAGCGGATCACCGTCTTGCCGAGCGTGCCGGATGCAAAGTCCTCCATGTCTGCCGCAGTCTCCGCAGACGTCAGCAACGACGTCACCAGTTCGACCAGCGGCAGCACCGGCACCGGATTGAAGAAGTGGATGCCGATGACCTGTGACTCGCGCTTGGTCGCCCGAGCCAGCTTCATGATCGGAATGCTCGAGGTGTTCGACGCCAGTACCGCCTCGGGCTTGCACAGCGCGTCGAGACGGCCGAACACGTCGATCTTCATCGCCTCGTCCTCGGCCACCGCCTCGATCACCAGATCGCAATCACCGAGCGCGTCGAGCTGATGTCCGAACGCCATTCGCTGCCACGTCGCATCGTGGTCGGCGTCCGACAACCGACCCGATGTCAGCGCACGCTTCAACGACGTCGCGACCCGCGCCATACCTGCTTCCGCGGCAGAGGGCGAGTTCTCCGTGACTACAACATCGAGACCGGCCCGAGCAGCCACCTCGGCAATGCCAGAACCCATCAACCCACAGCCGACCACACCTACTCGTTCGATCACGGTGGTCACGTTAGTTGCCCTCGCTCGCTAGTTGAGGGTGACGTCGATCTCGGTGGCCTTCACCGCTGCCCAGAGTTCGAGACCGACTTTGATGCGCATCGCCTCAGCGGCTGCTGCGGTGATCTCCGCGGTCAGCTGGATCGGGCCCTGCAAGCGGACTCGCACGCGTTCGGCACGATGGTCGACATCGATCACGGTCGCCTTCCACGTGTTGCGTTGGCTTCCTTCGGGACGATTGGCGTGCAGCGAGACAGCCTGGGGACGGATGACTGCGATCGCTGGGCCGTCGATGTCGGCGGCGGCCACGATCAGCGTCGCGCCACCGTCCACTGCGAAGAGGCCGCCCATCATCGACCCTGTCAGCAGGTTCACACCGACGAGTTCGGCGACGTAGGGCGACCGGGGGTGCGCGGCGATCTCCACGAACGTCCCGTCCTGCACCACCTGACCGTGTTCGATGATCACCACCCGGTCGGCCAGCGTGTAGGCGTCGACTGGATCGTGCGTCACCAGCACAGCGGACCCGGTGAAGCCACTGAGGTGACGCCGGAGCTCCCGACGTATCTCCACTCGCGTGCCGGCATCGAGAGCGGCCAACGGCTCGTCGAGCAGCAACAACTTCGGCTCCGACGCCAGGGCGCGCGCCAGCGCCACCCGTTGCGCCTGGCCTCCGGAGAGCTGCGTCGGGCCGAGACTTCTCGACCGCGGCGCTGCCCACCTTGCCCAACCACAGCCGAGCTTGTTCGTAGGCCTGGGACTTGTGCACGCCGCGGGCGCGCATCCCGAAGGCAACGTTCTCGAGCACGGACATGTGCGGGAACAACAGGTACTGCTGAAACATCACGCCGCACGAACGCTGCTCGGATTGCACGAACGCGCCACCTGACGGATCGTCGAGCATCTCCCCGTTCAGCTCGATCGAGCCGCGCTCGATCGCCAACAGGCCGGCGAGGCAACGCAAGATGGTGGTCTTGCCGGCACCGTTCGGTCCGAGCAGGGCGACGACCTCGCCAGGTGCCGCGTTCAACCACACGTCGAGGCTGAGCGATCCACGAGCGACCACGATGTGGGCGCGCAATGTCACGTGGCTCCTTCTCCCCCGCCCAGCCATCGGTCGCGCAGAGCGACCAGCACGGCGAACGAGACGGCGACCATCAACAAGGCGAGCACGATCGCTTGCTGCGGGTCGGTGTCGAGCGTGAGGTACACCGACAGTGGGAGCGTCTGCGTCTTGCCCGGGAAGCTGCCGGCGAACGTGATCGTGGCGCCGAACTCTCCGAACGCGCGAGCCCACGACAGCACCGCACCGGCGACGAGTGCCGAGCGAATCGCAGGCAGCGTGACGCGGCGGAAGGAGTACCAGGTGCTGGCGCCCAAGGTACGCGCCGCCTCGTCGTGGCCGGCGTCGGCCTGGCGCAATGCCGCCTCGACAGTGACGACGAAGAACGGCATGGCCACGAAGGTCTGGGCGATCACCACACCCGCAGTCGAGAACGGAAGGCGCACATCGAACCAGCGATCGAGCCATTGGCCGACAAGGCCGCGGCGGCCCAACGCAAACAGCAACGCGACGCCGCCCACCACGGGCGGCAAGACCATCGACAGGGTGCACAGGGCACGCACGACGGATCGGCCGACGAAGCGACGCCGCGCCAACAGCCATGCGAGCGGAAGACCGAACACGACCGAGAGCGCCGTCGCGCACACGCTGCAGACGATGGAGAGTTTCAGTGCCTGGCGAACACTGGGGCTTCGAAGGATCGTGCCGACGTCACCCCAGGGGGCCCGGCTGATGAGTCCCAGAAGGGGCAACGCAAAGAAGGCGATGGCCAATACGGCGAGTACGAATGCCGGCCACGGCAGCGATCGATCGATCCGTCGTGCTGCTCTAGTTGCCATCGGGGCCGGACCAGGTGAAGCGGGCAGGGCGCTTCTCGACGAACGCGGCGATGCCTTCCCGAGCGTCGGGAGCGCTGTCCGCGACATTTGTCCAGTGCCCCTGCACATCGCGCGGAACCTGGCCATGAACAGCGATCTCGGCAACCATCGCCTTCGTCGCTGCCTGAGTCACCAGTGAGCGGGCAGCGAGCACGCCGGTCAACGTAGCAAGACGATCTTCGCCGGTCGCGGCATCGACGACCTCGTCGACCAAGCCGACACGCATGGCTTCGTCGGCACCGATCAACTCCGCCGTGAACAACATCCGCTTGGTCACTGCGGGCCCGACGAGGTGGGTCACCCGTTCCAGGGCGGCACTGGGATAGACGATCCCGAGCTTGGCAGGCGTGATTCCGAACCGGGCGTCCGCCGTGGCGACTCGCAGATCGCAGTCGATTGCCATCGAACATCCTCCGCCGATGCAGTCGCCGGAGATGAAGGCAACGGTGGGCTTCGGCAGCGCCGCCAGCGCCAGTTCGGCGGCGGCGACCACCTCCGAGAACGCTCGCTCGCCTGCGGCCCGAGTGGCCCTCAGTTCTGTGATGTCGGCACCCGCGCAGAAATGCGCCCCCGCACCGCGCAACACCACGACTCGTACGTCGGGATCAGCGCCGAGACGCAGGGCCGATTCCTCCAAGGTCGACCACATCGAATAGCTCATTGCATTCCGCTTGCCCGGGCGGTTGAGCCACATCGTGGCAATGCTGCCGTCACGGGTCACTCGGATCGGTTCGTCAGATTCCACACTCATCGACGCACAGTGTGGCCCACCGGACAACCGATCCGGCGGTACGGTACGTCCCCGATGGTTGTCAGTATCAGCGACGAGGTGCGCCAGGCCGTTCAGTCCGGCCAACCGGTTGTCGCCCTCGAGTCGACCATCATCAGCCATGGAATGCCCTACCCGCAGAACGTCGACATGGCGCACGAGGTGGAAGCGATCGTCCGCAAGCACGGAGCGACACCGGCAACGATCGCGGTGATCGACGGCGTGTGCACGGTCGGAGTCGATTCGCCGGGTATCGAGTTGCTCGCCAGCCGACCCGACGTCTACAAGGCGACCACTCGCGATCTGCCGTGGCTGGTGGCCACGAAGGCGACCGGAGCAACGACGGTCGCTGCCACCATGCACCTCGCCGCGCTCGCAGGGATTCGCGTCTTTGCGACAGGCGGCATTGGCGGCGTTCACCGCGGTGCCACGACAACGTTCGACATCTCGGCGGACCTCACGGAGCTGGCCTCCACCCCCGTCGCCGTTGTGTGTGCGGGTGTGAAGTCGATCCTCGACATTGGCCTGACGCTGGAATACCTGGAGACCGCCGGCGTGCCGGTCGTCGTCGTCGGGAGCGACCAGTTCCCGGCTTTCTACAGTCGCTCCAGCGGCCATGGCGCGCCGCGCTCGGTCGACGACGCAGCCGTTGCAGCGGCACTTCTCGATGCGACGTGGCGAGGACTGAAGTTGCAGCGCGGCATCTGTGTTGCACACCCGATCTCAGAAGAGGACGAGATACCGGCGAGCGAGATCGATGGCGTCATCGCCGAGGCGCTGACCGAACTGAATGCACAGGGGATCGTCGGTCAGGCGGTGACACCGTTCCTGCTGTCGAGAATCGTCGAGCAAACCGGCGGCCGCAGCCTGAAGGCCAACGTCTCGCTGGTCAAGCACAATGCCGCAATGGCCGCCGACATCGCGGTCGAGTACGCGCAGCTCTCCCGCTAGCGGATCAAACTTCGACGGAGGCGGCCAGTTTGGCCAACGTGGCCTCCATGTTCTGGCGGTTGCGTCCCGGTCGGTCGCGCACGCCGATCAACAAGCTGCTGATCGTGCCGACGACGGGGATGCGATGGTCGGTCCAGGTCTCGACCACCAAGGTCTTGTTGCCCTCCTGCTCGAATCGGTAGTCCCAGTTGGCGATCTTGAACGGACCGGACGTGACGTCGAATGCGAACTCCTCGCCGGGGCGCGCCACGGTGACCACGACGTCGGTGCGCCAGCGAAACGGGCCAGACTTGTTCGAACCCTTGAAGCGGGCGCCGACGACCGGGCCTTCGGCGCCCCCGACCCAGGTACCACCCGTGTTCTCGGGGGACCATTCCCCCATCCGAGGGAGATCGCTGACAAGGTCGTACAACTCTGACGCCTCGGCGCGGATCGTTCGTTCAACTCGGATCTGCTCTGACATGCGCCTATCTGAACAGATCGCGGCTCTGGTCGCGCAGTACGGGTGCAATCGTCGCGCTGTCGTCGGGCTCCCATTCGTACCCGCGGATCACGCCGACGGGCAGCCGTGAGATGTTGCCCTTCACCAGTTCGGCGGCCCCGGCCAGCTCATCGGCAAGGCACACCGCCTGCACCTTGAACTCGTGGCCGTGCGGATCGAACTGTCCGATGTAGCTGTGGATCGGTTGCATCCCGGCGATGCCGATGGCGATGTCCGTTTGGCCCTCGCGCCACGCCCGACCGAACGTGTCCGAGATGATGACGGCCACGTCGACTCCGGCAGCGGCGAATCCGGCGCGAATCTGTCGAGCCGACGCATCGGGGTCGACAGGCAACAGGACGAGCCGCCCGTGAGCACCACTGGAAGACTGGTCGACGCCGCTGTTGGCGCACACGAAACCGTGCCGGGTCTCGGTGATGAGCACAGGTCCGAGCTGACGGACGATGCGCTTGGCTTCGCGGAGCACGACCTCCGTGACGGCCGGATCCTTGTCCCACTTGGCCGACCACTCGAGTGCGAAGGCCGACGGTTCGACATCGGCCATCTCAACGGTTCGGCCCTCGGCCTTGGAAACGATCTTCGATGTCACCACCACGATGTCGCCGTCGGCGAGCGCGACGTCCGCCTCCGCAGCGGCCGCGGCGATCGTCGCCGCCAGATCACTCCCCTCGACGATCTCGGCGATTCCCGGGACGCCGAAGATCTGCAAGCCGGTCACGGGGTGAACGTAGCAGTGCCCGATACAGCACAATGTGGTCCATGGTCTCCGATTTGTTCGATCCGGCAGCATGGCGCGAGGTCCCGGGCTTCACGTTCGACGACATCACGTACCACCGGGCAGTCGATCAAGGCACGGTGCGGATCGCCTTCAACCGGCCGGAGGTTCGCAATGCCTTTCGACCAGGCACGGTCGACCAGCTGTACACCGCACTCGATCACGCTCGGATGACCACTGATGTCGGGTGCGTGCTGCTGACCGGCAACGGGCCATCGCCGAAGGATGGTGGCTGGGCGTTCTGCAGCGGTGGCGACCAGCGAATCCGTGGTCGGGATGGTTACAAGTACGCGTCCGACGAAGGACGGGACTCGATCAAACCGGGTCTCGTCGGGCGACTGCACATCCTCGAGGTCCAGCGCTTGATCCGGTTCATGCCCAAGATCGTCATCTGCGTCGTGCCCGGTTGGGCGGCGGGGGGTGGACACAGCCTTCACGTTGTCTGCGACCTGACCTTGGCCAGCGCAGAACACGCTCGGTTCAAACAGACCGACTCGGACGTGGGTAGCTTCGACGGCGGCTTCGGAAGTGCATATCTCGCTCGCCAGGTCGGCCAGAAGTTCGCCCGCGAGATCTTCTTCCTCGGACGGGAGTACTCCGCCGACGACGCTCATCGGATGGGAATGGTCAACGCCGTCGTTCCACATGCCGAACTCGAGTCGACGGCATTGCAATGGGCCAAGGAGATCAACGGCAAGAGCCCGACGGCACAACGGATGCTGAAGTTCGCGATGAACCTGATCGACGACGGCCTCGTCGGCCAACAGGTCTTCGCGGGCGAGGCGACCCGTCTGGCCTACGCCAACGACGAGGCCGAGGAAGGCCGCGCCGCGTTCATGGAGAAGCGCGACCCCGACTGGAGCGACTTCCCGTGGCACTACTGACGTGATCATCGGGCACTTCTGACGTGATCCTGATCGACGACGCCGACGATCCTCGGCTGGCGGGTTTCCGCCGCAACGAACGCGGCCTGACCAATCGGCGGCAACGACGCAGCGACGAGGGCGACGGCTTGTTCATGGCCGAAGGTGACCTCGTGGTCGAGCGGGCCCTCGATGCCGGTTGCACCGCCATCATCGCCCTCGTCGACGCGGCAAAGCCACCACCCGTCACCAGCCGGCTGCCCGTCGACGTACCGATCTACGCGGGAGGCGACCGCGTACGGGCGATGGTCACCCAGCTCGGGACCCCACAGGGGATCGTGGCGCTCTTCGCCCGACCTCCACGGGTCGCGGCCGCGCAGCTTGCCCTGCGAGCGACCCGTCTCATCGCCGTCGAGGCGGTCGACAACCCGATCAACATCGGCTCGATCGTGCGCAATGCCGTGGCACTCGGCTGGAACGGGATGATGTTCGACTACACGAGCGCTGACCCCCTGTCGCGCCGGTCGCTGCGGGTCTCCATGGGGCAGGCGATCACCTTTCCCGCGGCGCGCACCACCGACCTGTCCGCCGACCTTCGACAACTCGCCGCCGACGGCTTCACAGTCTGTGCGCTGACGCCCTCGGCGGATGCGGACGACATCGGCACGATTCCGGTGACGCAGAAGATGTGCGTCGTCATCGGGTCGGAACGGTCGGGTCTGACGGACGCGGCACAGGCCGCCTGCACCCACCGCGCCCGAATTCCAATGGCCGACGGCGTCGATTCCCTCAACGCCGCAGCAGCGACCGCAATCGCCTGCTACGCCCTGCGAGGCTGACCCGGCGACGAGATGGGCAGGCCGGTGTCGTTGCGCATCTGCTCGGCTGCCGGCACGAAGTAGGCCATCAGGATGCCGGCGATCTCAGGCGTCGGCGCGCACTCGTCGACAGCAGCACCCATGTGGTGCAACCAGTGATCGCGCTGCAACGGGCCGACCATGAAGGGCATGTGCCGCATCCGTAGACGGGGATGTCCGCGCTCGTCGTTGTAGGTCGTCGGGCCACCCCAGTACTGGGCAAGGAACAGGGTCAGGCGGTGGCGAGCGCCGCGCAGATCCGGCGCCTCGGGGTAGAGCGGCAACAGGACGTCGTCGCTCGCCACCCCTGTGTAGAACGCATCGACCAACCGTTCGAAGAACGGCATTCCGCCGACGGCGTCGTACAAGGTTGACGTGCCTCCACCTGGGTCGGTCATCGACCGCCGAGGCTATCGGCCGTCAGGTTGATCGTCAGGCCGCGAGGCCGTCGAAGATTCGCACGTGGGCGAGGTCTTCCTGGCGTGCGACACATGGCATGTTGCCGTCGCACAGATCGAAGATCACGTTCTCATTGTTGGCGAGAAGAACCAGAGCCGAGACGATGTCGCCATCGATCTCGAGTTCGATCACGTCGCCACCTCGAAGCCGCAATGCTGTTGTGTTCATGTTGTCCCGTCCTTTTCGTGTTGCCCGTCACAACAGGTACGAGTCGGTGGAGTTCCGATTGCGTACCGTTGCATATGTCACATCGGCACTCAAAGCGGTCGGCTTTACGAGAACTTTCGAATCAGAGGCTCGGGAAAGATGTCGGGAAGGCCATCGCTGACCAGATCAGGGAACACCGCGGGCCGCTTGGCCAGGAAGCTCTCGACTCCTTCACGCACGTCGGCACTACGTCCTCGTGATTGGATCCCACGCGAGTCGACACGATGTGCTTCCATCGGATGATCTGCGGTCAGCATCGACCACAGCATTCGTCGCGTCAGGGCAACACTGACGGGAGCGGTGTTCTCGACGATCTCGGCAGCAATGACCCGCGCCGCCGGCAGCAGTTCGTCGGGCTGGTGGACGCTCCTGACGAGGCCGCCGGCCAACGCCTCGTCAGCGTTGAAGACCCGCCCCGTGAAGCACCACTCGGCTGCCTGGCTGATGCCGACCAGTCGCGGCAGGAACCACGACGAACATGCTTCCGGCACGATGCCGCGCCTGGAGAAGACGAACCCGATCCTCGCCGTCGTGCTGGCCAATCGGATGTCCATCGGCAGCGTCATGGTGATTCCCACGCCGACTGCGGGTCCGTTGATCGCCGCGATGACCGGCTTGTTGCTCTCGAAGATCCGCAGCGACACCATCCCACCGCCATCGCGCACGATCCCGGCCGGCGTGGAGACGTCGCTTCCACCTTTCGCAAACGCGTCGCCCCCGGCGGACAGATCTGCTCCCGCACAGAACCCACGCCCGGCGCCGGTCACAATGACAGCGCGAACGTCGTCGTCGGCGTCGGCGCGGTTGAAGGCATCGATCATCTCGCGCACCATCGTGTTGGTGAACGCGTTCAGCTGAGCCGGGCGATTCAGTGTGATCGTGGCGACGTGGTCGTCGACCTCGTAAAGAATGTCGGAGTAGTCCATGCCGCGAAACTAGACCGCGGAGACGTGGACCGGCCGGCTACGGACCTGCGATGAGAGTGTGCGCCGCAGAGCGGCTCATCTCTCATCGCAGGGGCGTTCACACGTCCAAGAAGCGACTGGCTGCGGTGGCCGATCCCACGGCACCGACGAACGCGCCGAGCAGCACCATGAAGATCACGACGCGGATCGGATAGCCGTCGGTCACGACGAAACCACCGAGTCCTGCCGTGGACGGAAACTTGCGCACACCTGAGGTCCAGTCGGCGTTGCCCAAGAGCAGCAACACGCTTCCGAATGCGGCTCCCGCCAGGCCTTGCAAGAGGCCTTCGAGCATGAACGGAAGGCGGATGAACCAGTTGGTCGCGCCGACCAACTTCATCACCTCGATCTCGCGTCGGCGGGCGAACATCGCCGTTCGAATGGTGTTCCAGATCAACAGGACGGATGCGAACAGCAACACGCCCGACATCACATACGTACGTACGCCGAAGAACGACTTGAGCTTGCCCAACACGGTGATCTGGTCCGACGGGAAGTCGGCGCGCAGCACGCCAGGTTGCTCGACGAACGACTGTCGAATGCTGAGCAACTGTTGAATGCTTTCCTTGTCGACGGGTTCGACGCTGAAGTAGGACGGAATGTTGTTCTCCGAGAGGAATCGCAGGGATTCCGGGTCGGCGGCGAACAGCTTCTGGGCTTGTGCCAGCGAGCACGCAACGTCGCAGTACTCCACATTTTGGATGATCTCGGGGCGGCTCTTCAGCGCCTCCTTGATCCGAGTCGACCGCATCGGCCTCGGCACCGTTCTTGACGTAGACGATCATCTTCACGCCACCGGTCCACTGACTGAGCTGGTTGTCGAATGCTTGCTGAATCAGCAGTGTCATCCCGAACAGGAACAACGAGACCATCGAGGTGATGACCGCGGCGACGGTCAGTGTGAGGTTACGGGTGAGGCTGGCCCACATCTCCCGCAGCGTGTAACGCAGGCGTGAGATCATTCGTAGACACCTCTGGCCTGGTCGCGCACGATGATGCCGCGATCAAGCTGAATCACGCGCTTGCGCATCATGTTGACGATCCGTTGGTCGTGCGTGGCCATCACCACTGTGGTACCTGTCTTGTTGATTCGGTCGAGTAGACGCATGATCCCCTCGCCGGTTGCGGGGTCGAGGTTGCCGGTCGGCTCGTCGGCGAGCAGGATCAGCGGCCGGTTGACGAAGGCGCGCGCAATCGAGACGCGTTGCTGCTCGCCACCGCTGAGTTGGTGCGGGAATCGCTCCTGCTTGCCGGAAAGCCCGACGAGGTCCAGCACCGCGGGGACCTGCTGGCGGATGACGTGCCTCGGCCGCCCGATCACCTCGAGGGCGAACGCGACGTTTTCGTGCACGGTGCGATTCGGCAGCAGCTTGTAGTCCTGAAAGATGTTGCCGATGTTGCGGCGCAGCTTCGGGATCTTGCTGTCGCTCATCTCGTTGATGTTTCGCCCGGCAACCCACACAGAGCCCTTCTCCGGGCGCTCCTGGCGGTTCATCATCCGCAGCAGCGTGCTCTTGCCGGAGCCGGACGGCCCCACCAGGAACACGAACTCCGCCTTGGCGACATCGAAACTTGCATCGCGGAGCGCGACTACCTCGGTCGAGTAGCTCTTTGTGACATTCTCGAGTCGGATCATCGCCGTTTCTCCGGGCAGTGTTTCTTCGGGCAGTGTTTCCGCGCAGTTTTCTCTAGCCGCCGCCCCGCCCGGAACTCGCAGCACACTACTTGGCTCACTGCGCAACCCGGCGTCGCCACCGCAGATAGCCCTCCATGAACTCGTCGAGATCGCCATCGAGAACCGCGGTCACGTTGCCCGATTCGACCTCGGTACGCAGGTCCTTCACCATCTGGTACGGCTGCACGACGTACGAGCGGATCTGGCTCCCCCAGCCGACCTGCGCCTGTTGGCCGGCGATGCTGTCGAGTTCAGCTTCGCGCTCCTCTTCGATCTTCGCGGCGATCATCGTCTTCAACCGGCGCATCGCCTTCTCACGGTTCTGCAGCTGGCTGCGCTCCTCTTGCGAGGACGCGATCAACCCGGTCGGCTCGTGAATGAGGCGCACAGCCGACGATGTCTTGTTGACGTGCTGGCCGCCCGCGCCGCTGGCCCGGAAGACCTCCATGCGGATCTCCGACTCATTGACCTCGAGATCGAGCTCGTCCATCACCGGCCACACCTGCACACCCGCGAAGCTGGTCTGACGACGACCCTGGTTGTCGAACGGGCTGATGCGCACCAACCGATGGGTGCCCCGCTCGGAGGTCATCAATCCGTATGCGTATCGCCCCGTCAACGTGAACTCGGCCGACATGATGCCGGCCTCGGCGCCCTCGCTGATGCCATCGAGCTCGAATCCGAAGCCGCGACGCTCCGCCCACCGGCCGTACATCCGCAACAGGATCTCTGCCCAGTCCTGGGCGTCGACGCCTCCGTCTTTGGCATTGATCTGAACGATGCAATCGGCCTCGTCGTGCTCGCCCGTGAACAAGCTGCGTAAGTCGAGCAGGTCGAGCTGTTTGGTGATCGAGGCGACAGCAGCGTCGAGCTCGGGTTCCTGCGACGCATCGTCGACCTCGCGGGCCAACTCGTGCAGCACCTCGGCATCCTCGAGTTCGCCCGCGAGAACGTCGAACTGGTCGATGTCGGTCTTGACGTTGGCGTATTCGGTGTTGATCTTCTTGGCCTCGTCCTGGTCGTCCCACAAGTCGGGGCGGGCGACTTCCTGCTCGAGCTCGACGAGTCTGGCCCGGTTGGAATCGATCTTGAGATAGCCGTGAGCCTCGCCCAAACGGCGACGTAGCTCCTTCAGATCATCGGAATAGTCACGCATCTACGCGCTTGCGCCGTGGCACATCTTGAATTTCTTGCCGCTGCCACACGGACACGGCGCGTTGCGGGGGGTCTTCGACCACTCGTCCTTGACGATCGTCTGCTGCTTGACGGGCGCCGGAGCAGCAGCCTGGGCGGCCACCTCGGGATCGAGCTCACCCGACGCTGCGGCAGCGTGAGCCGCCGCCGCGAAGCCGTCCGGCTGGGCGTTGTCGCTGGAGCTCTGCTGCACGTTCTGCACGGTCGCCGCTGGAGCATCGTTGCGGATCACCTGCACGTGCATGACGTACTTGACGAAATCCTGAGCGATGCCTTTCATCAGGCTGCCGAACATCTCGTAGCCCTCGCGTTGCCACTCGACCAGCGGGTCCTTCTGGCCCACGGCTCGCAGGTTGATGCCCTCCTGCAGGTAGTCCATCTCCTCGAGATGCTCGCGCCAGCGCTGGTCGATGATCCGCAGCATCACCTGTCGCTCGACGTCGCGCATGACCGGCGACGTCAACTCCGCTTCGCGCTTCTCGTAGTAGCTCGAGGCGTCAGACATCACGAGGTCGTACATGTCGTCGGTCTCATGGCACTTCTCGAGCTGCGGCTCGGTGATGTCGCTCGGCCAGAACGTCTTCAGCTCCAACACCAGTCCGCCGAGATCCCATTCGTCGGTCGCGACGCTCGCGCAATGCGTTTCGATGAGCGTGTTGACCGCCTCGGCGAGGTACTCCATGGCCGCGGACTTGAGGTCCAGTCCTTCGAGGATCTGATCGCGGCGCCTGTAGATCACCTTGCGCTGCTCGTTCATCACCTCGTCGTACTTCAGCACGTTCTTACGAATCTCACCGTTGCGCTGCTCGACCGTGGTCTGGGCGCGCTCGATGGCCTTGGTCACCATCTTCGCCTCGATCGCTTCGTCGTCGGGCAGGGCACGGCCCATCACCCACGACAGCGCACCCGTGGCGAACAGGCGCATCAGCTCGTCGTCGAGGCTGAGGTAGAAACGGCTTTCGCCCGGATCACCTTGACGGCCGGAGCGACCACGCAACTGGTTGTCGATTCGGCGGCTTTCGTGTCGCTCGGTCCCGAGCACGTACAGACCACCGAGACCGCGGATCTTGTCGCCTTCGGCCTTGCATTCGTCCTTGTACTCCGCCAGCAACTGGTCGTAGCGAGCCAGCGCAGCAGTGCGCGCCGCCTTGAACTCGTCGGGCATCTGGTCGAGGGGCAACGGCAACGCGAAGTCGTCGACAAGGACGTCGGGATCGTGACCTTCCTTGATGACCTCGTGACGTGCCAGACCCTCGGGATTGCCACCGAGGATGATGTCGACGCCTCGACCGGCCATGTTCGTGGCGACGGTGACGGCGTTGAGGCGACCGGCCTGGGTCACGATCATTGCCTCACGCGTGTGCTGCTTGGCATTGAGCACCTCGTGAGGGACACCCTGCTTCTTCAACATCTGCGAGAGGTACTCGCTCTTTTCGACGCTGATCGTGCCGACCAGAACCGGTTGGCCGCGCCCGTACTTCTCGGCGATGTCGTCGACCACCGCACCGAACTTCGACTGCTCGGTCTTGTAGATCAGGTCCGCCTGGTCCATGCGAATCACGGTCTGGTTCGTCGGGATCGGTACGACCGCCAACTCGTACGTACCCATCAGCTCCGCGGCCTCCGTGGCGGCGGTACCGGTCATGCCGGCGAGCTTGTCGTACATGCGGAAGTAGTTCTGCAGGGTGATCGTGGCGAGGGTCTGGTTCTCCTCTTTGATCTTCACACCCTCTTTGGCTTCGACGGCTTGGTGAATGCCCTCGCTCCAGCGGCGGCCATCGAGCACACGGCCGGTGAACTCGTCGACGATCTTCACCTCGCCACCTTGGATGATGTAGTCCTTGTCGCGCTTGTACAACTCCTTGGCCTTCAACGCCACCGACAACTGGTGCACCAGGTTCTGCTGCACCTCGTCGTACAGGTTCTCGAGGCCCAGCGACTGCTCGACCTTTTCGATACCGGCTTCGAGCGGCACGACGACCCGCTTGTCTTCTTCGACCTCGTAGTCGACGTCGCGCTTCAGAGAACGCACGATGGATGCGAATCGGTAGTACAGCTTGGCCGCGTCGGCGACACGGCCGCTGATGATCAACGGAGTGCGGGCCTCGTCGATGAGGATCGAGTCGACCTCGTCGACGATCGCGAAGTTGTGACCGCGCTGCACCTTGTCGGCCAGCGTGGTCGCCATGTTGTCGCGCAGGTAGTCGAAACCGAACTCGTTGTTGGTTCCGTAGGTGATGTCGCAGGCGTAGTTGGCGCGCTTCTCGCTCGGGTGCTCTTTGAAGCCGGGGATGATGAGGCCGACATCGAGACCCATCCACTTGTGGATTCGACCCATCCACTCGGCGTGGAAGCGGGCGAGGTAGTCGTTGACGGTGATGAGGTGCACGCCCTGACCGCCGAGACCATTGAGGTACGCGGGCAGGGTGCTGACCAGCGTCTTGCCTTCGCCGGTCTTCATCTCGGCGACCCACCCGAAGTGCAGCGCTGCGCCACCCATCAGCTGAACATCGAAGTGACGCTGGCCGATGACGCGTGTCGCAGCCTCGCGCATGACGGCGAACGATTCGATCAACAGGTCGTCGAGGGTCTCGCCGCGCTCGAGGCGACCACGAAATTCAGCCGTCTTGGCGCGCAAGGCGTCGTCGGTGAGCGCCTCCATGGCGCGGGACTGTGCGTTGATGTCGGGAACCAGGCCTTCGAGGGCCTTCAGCTTCTTACCTTCACCAGCTCGGAGGATGCGATCGAGGATGCCCATGCGGGTATGCAGCCTACCGGTCGTAGCTGCGCGCTGGCCGCCGCCACCAACTGGACGTGAGCGACGCCAGCCGACCGCAAGGCATCCGCTGCGGTTCGCAGGGTCGCACCGGTGGTGACGACATCGTCGACCACGAGCACCACGAGACCGGATCTCGGACTACGAGCGCGAAATGCCGGGCCGACCAGGCGCTCGGACCGCGACTTGCCGGTCTGCGGGGCGCCGTGGGCCCGATACAACATGCGGCGACACGGCACCCCGAGTTGGCGGGCGACCGCGCGGGCGATGGCCTCGGCCTGGTCGTATCCGCGGCGGCGGACGTGACGGGCGCTGGTCGGCGCCCACGTGACCACGTCGACATCGACGATCCGCAGCCTGCGGACCATCTGCGCGGCCAGCACACCGGCGACCGACCGACGATGGCGAAACTTGAGCGCCACGATCAGCTCGCGGGCGACCCCTTCGAACGCGAACGCGGCGCGGATCCCATCCGGGCTGTCGAGCGGGCCGACCGAGGCGAGTGAGAACCGGCAGCGATGGCACAGGGCCTCGCCCGGACATCCGCATGACGCACATCGTGTGGGGAGCAGCCATCGCGAAAGCAACCCAGAAATCAGCCCAGAAGTCAGCCCAGAAGTCAACATGGTGCAATCAGTACCAGGAGGGTGTGACGGAGTCGTCGCTAGGGTCGATTTCGTGCTGCACGCCCTCTTCCTCGATCGACCGGTGCAGCGGTTGGCACGATGCATCGTCGGGCTGGCGCTGTTCGGTTTGGGCATCAGCATGTTCGTCACGGCACGGCTCGGTCTCGCACCGTGGGACGTGTTCCACCAGGGTGTTTCGCATCACACCGGCATTCCGCTGGGCTGGGTGATCGAGATCGTCGGATTCCTGCTGTTGCTGCTGTGGATCCCGCTGCGCCAGCGACCCGGCGTCGGCACCATCCTCAACGCGCTCGAGATCGGTCTCGTCGTCAGCCTCATCGGCAATCGATTGCCCGCCACCGATCTGCTCGGCGGGCGGCTCGCGTACGTCGCCGGCGCGGTCCTGGTGATCGCAATCGGCTCAGGGTTGTACATCGGCGCCGGCCTCGGCACCGGTCCCCGCGACGGCATCATGGTCGGACTGGCGGCGCGTGGCTACTCCGTCCGCGTCACCAGGACAGTCATCGAGGCTCTCGTGCTGGCCGCCGGCATCGCCCTCGGCGGTCACATCGGAATCGGCACCGTGGCGTTCATGCTGGGCATCGGCCCCCTGGTGCACATCCTGATCCCCCTGTTGGACCTGCCCGAAGCGAGTCGAACTCGAGCCCGTTGCTGATGCGGGCGCCGAAATGGGCGTATCTGGCCCAAATCAGCGCCCACAGCGATAGTGAAGGCGGGCGAGCCGGAGGGTTAGTAGCGGTAGTGGGAGGGCTTGTAGGGGCCTCCGGGCTCGACGCCCAGGTACTCGGCCTGCTCGTCGGTGAGCTTGGTCAGCTTCACGCCGAGCGCGTCCAGGTGCAATGCCGCGACCTTCTCGTCGAGCTTCTTCGGCAGTACGTGCACACCGAGCGGGTACTGCTCGACGTTGTTGAACAACTCCATCTGGGCGATCACCTGGTTGCTGAACGAGCAGCTCATCACGAAGCTGGGGTGCCCGGTGGCGCAACCGAGGTTGACCAGGCGACCCTCGGCCAAGACGATGATCGCGTGACCGTCCGGGAACGACCACAGGTCGGTTCCGGGCTTCAACTGGTCGTGCGTGGCACCGCTGCGCGACAGGCCGGCCATGTCGATCTCGCTGTCGAAGTGGCCGATGTTGCAGACGATCGCGTTGTGCTTCATCTGATGCATGTGGTCGACGGTGATGATGTGGTCGTTGCCGGTGGCCGACACGAAGATGTCTGCCGAACCGACGACTTCCTCGATCGTCGTCACCTGGTAGCCCTCCATCGCTGCCTGCAGCGCATTGATCGGGTCGACCTCGGTGACGATCACTCGGCAGCCCTGGCCTTTCAGCGCCTGGGCACAGCCCTTGCCGACATCGCCATACCCGCACACGACGGCAACCTTGCCGCCGAGCATCACATCGGTGGCTCGGCAGATGGCATCGGTCAAGGAGTGGCGGCAACCGTAGAGGTTGTCGAACTTGCTCTTGGTGACCGAGTCGTTGACGTTGATCGCCGGGAACTGCAGCTCGCCGCGCTCATGCATCTTGTAGAGCCGCATGACACCCGTGGTGGTTTCCTCGGTGACGCCCTTGACGGCGGTCACCATGCGGCTCCACTTCTGCGGATCGGTCTTCAACGAGCGCTGCAACAGACCGAGGACGATCGCGAACTCGGGGTTCGATGCAGAGGTGGGATCGGGAACCTCGCCGGCCTTCTCGAACTCGGCGCCCTTGTGCAGCAGCATTGTGGCGTCGCCACCGTCGTCGAGGATCATGTTGGGACCCTGCTCTTCGCCGGTGAGGCTGTTGGGCCATGTCATCATCTGCTCGGAGCACCACCAGTACTCCTCCAGCGTCTCACCCTTCCAGGCGAACACGGGGACGCCATTGGGCTCCTCGACAGTGCCTTCCGGGCCCACCGCGACTGCTGCCGCGGCGTGATCCTGGGTCGAGAAGATGTTGCAACTCGCCCAACGAACCTCGGCACCGAGCTCGACCAAGGTCTCGATCAGCACGGCGGTTTGGATGGTCATGTGCAGCGAACCGGAGATGCGGGCTCCGGCCAGGGGCTTGGAGGGTCCGAACTCCTTGCGCAGGGCGCGCAGGCCGGGCATTTCGTGTTCGGCAAGGTGGATCTCCTTGCGGCCGAACGGGGCGAGTGAGAGATCGGCGACGCGGTAGTCGCGGCGCGCCGCTAGCGACGAAGTCATTGAATGTTCCTCCACGGAGAATTCGGGCACAGGATGTACCAGTTTGTAATCCGGGCCGGTGCCAGCTGGCAACGCTCAATTCAGCCCGTGGGTACTCGACAGTCTAGGCCTAGGCGTCGGCGAGAATCACTGCTGAGGCGTCGAAGAGGTAGTGCGTGTAGCCGGCGTTGTTGTACACCCGCACCGTTGCGTTGGCCCCGTACTTGAACACCGCCATGTTCGGGACCGGCGGCCCCTCGATGGTGTTGAGGTTCGACGAGGTCGGTCGCTGTGCATCGGATGGATACGCGGTGAGGTACGACTGAGCGAGCTGCGACGGGTACTGGCGCTTCAGCTCTGCCGACGTGAGGTTGCCGATCACGCCGAGCTGTGCGCCGACCGATGCAGAGCCAACGAACACCGAGCTGGCGAAGTCGGAGTAACTCCAGTCCTCGGCCTGCCCCGGCCCGAGTGCAACACCACCGAAGTTGGGCTGGCGAGTGTCGAACGTGCGGTACGGCGACGTCAGCGGCACGACTCGACCGGCTCGGGTCGTGTCGGATAGCGGTGTCTGCATGTAACCCGACGACATCGGCGACGACCTGAGTGTTGCCCGAGTTGTTGTAGATCCGGACCTTGCCGTCGGTGCCGACGGGCACGAACACCAGGTTGGCCTTGATCACGTTGGCAGCAAGGTTGAGGTTGGAGGTGCCCGGCGCGGCTCCACCGATGTCATCGGGGAACAGTGACAGGTGCGTCGCAGTGCCGCCCGCCTCGGTGGTGAGCCCGACGACGTTGAGCAACACACCGGTGACTCCTGTCTCCGGCACCACGTTGTTGACGGCCGGGCTGACACCGTCGGCTCCGAGGATCTGCAGCGTCATCGTCTCGCCCGCCCCGAGCGGGCCTGCAGGCGTGCGGTTGGTGCCGTCGCGGGTGTCGAGGATTCGAGATGGCGTGGTGGGGATGAGGCGTGCTCCATCGCCCACCGTGTACGCACTCGTCGAGAACCAGCCGAACACGTCGACCAGCACGTTGGCGGTTCCGCTGAGGCCATAGAGGCCGATCGTCAGCGCGCCGTCGGTGCCGGGCCGCACGATGGCCACGTTTGGCACTGTTTGCCCGGGCCCGAAGTTGATGATCGAGGTGTGCTGGGCAGGCTGCGCGCCCTTGCCGTACGCCTCGAGATATCCGTTGGCACCCGGCTCGGTGACCGTGATGTTGACGACGACGGCGAGCACGTTCGCGGCGTCGGTCGGAATGCCGCCCTTGCCGAGCAGCGCGATGTCGAACGTCGCCGGCTCAGGCGCGGCCAACGGCTTGGCCCCGGGTGGCGCAACGTCGTTGACAGCCAGACCGGGGCGGGAATCGAAGATCCGCGCGGGGGGCAGAGGATGGAACTCGCCACCGCCGCAGAGTCCGCCAGGAGTGGTGCATGCGGCGGCCTGAACCGGCGAAATACCACCGGGAGTCGCCACGACACCGGCGCCGACGACGAGAACGCTCGCAGCAATCAACCGCGCGATGTGACGCCTTGACTTCATTGTGTGAGCGTATCCCACGATGCCTCCAAAATGGTCACGCGGCGAATGTCGGAGCCAAGCCCTCGCTGGTCACACGGGTCATGATCGCCTCGTGCTCAGCATCGTCGACTGCGACCGCCTCATCGATCAACATCACCGGAATGCCCTCGCGAACGAGGTACTTGCGGTGCAGTCGCGGGTTGTACAAGCCGTCGCTGTCGCCGAGGTAGTACAACGGCCCCTTGTCCTGCGGGCAGGCCAAGACAGCGAGCAGTCTGGGATCGAGAGTCATCACACCAATCCTGTCATATTCGGGCACATTCAGGCGCTCGTCACGAAGGCGAGCAACTCGGCCACCCGCTGATCGCAGTCGTCGCGTGTGGCCGCTTCGAGATTGAGACGTAGCAGCGGTTCGGTGTTGGAAGGCCGAAGGTTGAACCACCACGAGCCGCAGTCGACGGTCAAACCGTCGAGGCGGTCCTGCTGCTGATCGGCGAACTTGTCGGCAACGCTGGCCATGACCGCCATCGCGTCGTTGACCTGGGTGTTGATCTCGCCGCTCGACGAATACCGCTCGAACGGCTTGCGCACGACCGACAGCACGGTGTCGGCCCGGCTGATCTCGGCGAGGACGAGCATGCGAGGCGATGAGACCGGAGTCGGCACCGAAGTTGTCGCGGAAGTAGTAGTGCGCCGAGTGCTCGCCGCCGAACACCGCACCGGTCTCGGCCATGATCTGCTTGATGAACGAGTGACCGACCTTGGTGCGGACCGGCACGCCGCCGTTCTCGCGGATCACCTCCGGCACGACCTTCGAGCAGATCAGGTTGTGCAGCACGGTCGCGCCGGGGTGCGAGCGCAGGACCGCCGCAGCGAGCAGCGCCGTCGTCGTCGATCCGCTGAGGCCGCGGCCGGTCTCGTCGACGACGAACACACGGTCCGCGTCGCCATCGAAGGCCAACCCGACATCGAATCCGCCGGACACCACCCGCGCTTGCAGGTCGCGCTGGTTGGCGGGTTGCAGCGGGTCGGCCGGGTGGTTGGGGAAGGTACCGTCGAGTTCGCCGTACATCACTTCCAACGTGATCTGCGGCAGGCGCTCGAACACCGCAGGAACGACCAGGCCGCCCATTCCGTTGGCGGTGTCGGCGACGACCCGCAGCGGATGCATCGACGCCGGATCGATGAACGACACCACGTGGTCGGCAAACGCGCTGAGCAGGTTGCGACTGGTGGCCGAGCCGGGCCGCTGCGCCGCTGCTGGGCCATGGCCGGCCAGCACATCGCCGGCAACAGACTTGATCTCGGCAAGACCAGTGTCTTGACCCACGGCGCGAGCGCCGCTGAGGCAGAACTTCACACCGTTGTACTGAGCGGGATTGTGCGATGCGGTGAACATCGCGCCGGGAGCATCGAGGGTGCCGGCCGCGAAGTACACGAGGTCGGTGGATGCCAAGCCGAGGTCGACGACGTCGACACCCTGCTCGAGAACACCGCGGACGAATGCATCGACCAGTTCAGGACCCGACGGTCGCATATCGCGACCGACCAGCACCCGGGGTGCCTGGGCGAAACGGGCGAAGCCGACGCCGAGCGCGTATGCGACATCGGTGTTGAGCTGATCGGGGACGGTGCCACGCACATCGTACGCTTTGACGATGGCGTCCAGCACCTGGGGGGCGGTCGAGGACATGGGGCCTAGAGGTTAGCGGCGGGAGGGTCGGAGTCGTCCGGAGTCGCCGGCGGCGAGGCCCAGACCAGCGACTCTGCACTGAGATCTGATTCCAGCGGGTCGTCGATGTCGGCGTGCCATGGCTCGGGTGGAGTCGGGTCGATCATCAGTGCCTCGTCCGCGCCGGAGTCCCACTCGTCCCATTCGAATCCGGACGAATCCGAGCTGCCGAACGGATGCGTGTTGGCATGGCGCACGTCGCCGCGGATCCGCATGAAGATCAGCATGCCGATACCGAGCAACGTCAAGATGTATGCGAAGTAGTCGAGGCCCGAGCGCTCGTACGTCAGGTGCACATCCGTCGATGTCGGTATGACAACCATCAAGTTGGGGGCGATGCGATACGGGCCCTGCGCGCCGCTCGCTTTCCAGTTGGGGAAGTAGCTGATCTTCACCAGGACCGGCACGCCAACCTGGTCCACCGTGAACCGGAGATCTTGGTCACCGAGTTGCACATTGCTGACGGTGACCGGTGGGAGTTCCTTCACCTGGATCGGCTCCGCCGGTTGCACGATGTCGATCTTGCGGCCCGATGCACCCGGCGCCAGACCATCGCTGCGAGTCGGGTCGACCTCGACGTCGATTCGCTGCCAGTCGGCTGGACCGTCGTCGGCGGGCATCGCCACCCACTCGTCGCGATGCTGGAACCAGCTCATGCCCAGTTCGAGCTTGCGCTCGCGTTGATCACCGCTGCGCCCGTTGACCACCACGGGCTGGACGGCCAGTGGTACGACGAGATCGCTGTCGGCCACCTGGTAGATGTTCCACGGCCCGACCGAGGCCAGCTTGGTCAGCTCCGGACGCTTGTCGGCCTGGGCCTTGGCCTTCTCGGTGAAGACCATCACGATACTTGACGCCCAAGGTCTGCAGGTACGGCACTCCCTTGGCAGCGTCGTTGTCGTCGTAGCGCAACTCGCGGACAGGGTTGGAGCTGTTGCTGCTCATCGCCGCGGCGGTGACGAAGTGGTACGGCGTGGTGCCGCTGGCTTCGAAGAACAGACCCTCCATGCTGGCGATGCAGCCGTCGGTCCAGTGCGGCAGCAACATCAGCGCCATCGTGGTGCCGTACTGGCCGTTGTCGCCGTTGTTCTCCCACATCGCCCGGCCGCAGCCGTGCTCCGTGTCGGCCGCCAAGCGCCTTCATCTGGTCGATCAACGCCTTGTACTCGCCGTACGCATCACGGCCCTCGTAACCCATGAAGTTGTAGCGCGTCCAGCCGTCGCTCTGCGCGTCCTTCGCCGTCGGCGACAAGGTGATGGGGTTGAAGCCACCGATCCCCCAGGCGTACACGTTCTTGCCGTGTTGCGAGATGATCTTGCCGCCGGGCACCTGTTGGAAGAGGAACAGCTCGCATCACCAACACGACCACGCTGACCGTTGCCGCGGTCGCCAGCCCGACCTTCCACGATGCTGCCACCGCGCACACGGTCGCGTTCGAGTGCCGCGCACGACCACATCGACGAGTTCGACGATGCCGACCATCATCAGCATCAGGCGCAACAAGTACAGGAACGGCAACAGGCGCGGGTTCCACAGCAGGCCGATGACCGGCAGCGAGTTCTTGGCGAGGAAGACGAACGCCGTCAACGCCAGACAACAGATCCCCAGCCAGGCACCGGCGAGATGGCGTCGCACCACGGACGCGACGAAGCCGAAGATCGCCAAACCTGTGACCAAGATGTCGAGGAAGGTCGTCCACGGGAAGAACATGTCCCAGTACGAATCCGAGGCGCCGTCTGGCCGGCCGTGGTACTTCATGTCGGTCATGTACGCGTGGTTGGCAAGGAACGGGACGACCCAGAACGCGCTGAGGAGGACGGCCGCGGTCAGCACCGTGAAGCCGTAGACGAACCTGGTCTTGTCCATCCACACCGCCCACAGCAACACCGCGCCGAGGACGACGAAGATCAGCACGATGCCGTGGCACAACATCGCCAGGGCGATGAGGATGGCTGCCCAACTGCGGAACTTGCCGGTCTCCAGACCGCGGGCGAACACGCCGAGGCCGAGCATTGCGAACGACAGCGCGATCGAGAACGAGAACTCGCCCGCCATCGTGCTCTTGACGTTGCCGCCGTAGATCGAGAAGCTCTCGTCGAACAAGAAGATCGTCGCGGCGAGCGCCATCAGTTCGGGCATCGGATAGCGGAAACGCGCCAGCCGCCCGAACGCCCAGCAACAGAACGGCAGCGTGACCAGACCGAGAATCGCCACGAGCTTGAACGCGACGCCGTACGGGAACACGACGTTGAGGGCGATGATCATCAACGCCGGCACGACCATGTAGAACCGGTAGAGCGGGAAGCCGTCGTACCAGTAGTTGCTCCAGCCGCTCAGTTGGAAGTTCGGCAGCAGGTGGTCGCGAAGGTAGGCCGGCGCCATCACGTGGGCGCCCATGTCGCCACCCGTCGGGCGTGTTGTTCTCGAAGACGAGATTGAGGTGGACGACCTTCAACACCGAGAACGTCGAGCCGCCGACCACGATCAGCGCGGTGAGGTATCGGGCGATCCGCTCGTTGGTCCACGGCGCGTCGAGCCAGTAGCGCGGTCGGCGCACGATGCGCGACACGATGCGGTCGAGCAGCGGGCGCCGGGGGTGCACGAGTGGAGTCGATGTCGTCGGCGAGGTTTCCTCGGCGACGATCGGCTCGTCGATCAACTCGGTCATGTCGGCCGCCATTGTTTCACTCCGCGACAGGTCATACGGCGTCACCCGGTCGTTCCTGCCGCAGGCCACCAGCAGCAACCCTGTGGCATTGAACGCCATGTGCGTCGACCATGCTCATGCCCAGACCGGCCGTGTCTGCAGGGCGCACACGCCCAGGACCAACCCGAAGACGAACAGTCCGGGGAACTCGACCCAGCGGAAGTGGATGAGCGCGAAGAACGCAGCGACGGCCACCACGGCGACGCCATCGTTCAGCCGACGGACTGCCGCACCTTGGAGCAACCCGCGGTACATCAGCTCCTCGACGATCGGTGCACCGATGACGACGATCACGATCAGACCGACGAGCCACCCGCCGTGGGCCTGGTCGTACAGATCGCGCGCATTTCGTTCGATCCGCGAGCGGCTGAACGTGGCCGGCCAGGCCGCGCTCGAGCGGCCAGTAGACCATCCGCAGCAGGACCAACTGCGAGAGCACACCGATGGGAATGCCGAGGAGATCGACGACTTTGAATCGCAGCCCGTACTCGTCCGCGAACTCGTGGATGCCGAAGCGCTGTCGGACAGGTTTGCGGCGACCTGAACGGTCCGCCACCACCCACATGCCGACCAGCATGGGCGCCCAGAGGCCGATCGCCAGAACCATCGTGACCCAGACGGGGGCGTCGGTCGTCGAGGTGTATCCCGGTCGCAGCGATCACCGCGCCCCGATCAGGTTGCCGACGATCCACGTGATGGCCCAGACGCGCAGCGGCCTGACCGACGCCGATGCCGGCCTGGTCGGGATCGACGCGCGTCGGGGAGACCTGGGCACCGGGCATGGGCTTGCAGATTACCGGCGAACCGGCTGAGCCGAACTGCGGCAGGCCGACGGGGCCAGGTTCAGCCGGCGAGTCGTGACGTGGCCGCGAACGCCAGCACCCGCCGGCTGCGACGATCCTCCAGCCGCCATCCGTTGGGGACCGACAGGCGGGCCGTGTGACGCTCGCACAGGTCGTAGTCGTGCGGGTCGCGACTGGTCGTGAGATCGTCGAGCCAGACGATCGCCCGACCGTATTGGTACGAGAGCGTCGACGACGCCGCCTGGGCGCAACCCGTGCGCGAACACTGCCGGTTCATGCAGTCAAATTATGCGCTCGGCGCACGCGGTTGGTGGATGCACTCCTGCAGAACCAATTGCCGCGATGACCCGTAGCATATGGCTATGAGCAACCTGCCTCCCCCGCCTCCCCCGCCGCCGCCGGGCCGCTCGGGTGGCCGTGGCCAGCAGAACGATCAACAGCCTCCCGAGCGTGGCGGACGACGCCCGATCGGTAGTGGATGGCCGCGGTGGGTCATCCCGGTGCTCTTTGCCGTGCTGATGTTGTCGTTCGCCCTGCCCGAAGGTGTGGCCCGCAGCGAGCGTCCGACAAGATGCCGTTCAGCACCTTCTGGGCGAACGTCGAAGACGGCAAGGTCGAAGAGCGTCACCGTCAACAACTCAACCCAACAGCATCAGCGGCGAACTGACGACGGGTGAGAAGTTCACCAGCACCGCGCCGAACAGCTTCCCCGACGTCAATCAGACCGCCGAGCTGCAGAGCCAGGGCGTCGACTTCGAAGCCAAGACCCCCAGCTCCAACTGGTTGCTCAGCTGGGCCAGCCTGCTGCTGCCGCTGGTCCTGCTGATCGGGTTCTTCATGTGGATGCAGCGCCGCGCTGCTGGCCAGATGGGCAACGTGATGTCGATCGGGCGCAGCCGGGCCAAGGCCTACACCACCGACAAGCCGTCGACCACGTTCGCCGACATCGCCGGCTACGAAGGCGTCAAGCAGGAGATCACCGAAGTCGTCGACTTCCTGCGCATGCCCGAGCGCTTCCGCGAGATCGGCGCGCGGGTGCCCGAAGGGCATCTTGCTGGTCGGCCCGCCAGGTACCGGCAAGACCCTGTTCGCCCGCGCCGTCGCCGGCGAGGCGGGCGTCGGATTCTTGTCGGTCACCGGCAGCGACTTCATGGAGATGTTCGTCGGCGTCGGCGCCAGCCGTGTCCGCGACCTGTTCCAGCAGGCCCGCAAGATGGGCCGGGCCATCATCTTCGTCGACGAGATCGACTCGATCGGCCGCAAGCGTGGCGCCGGTCTCGGCGGCGGCCACGACGAGCGCGAGCAGACGCTCAACCAGATGCTCGCCGAGATGGACGGCTTCGAGACCAGCGAGGGCATCGTCATCCTCGCCGCGACCAACCGTCCCGACATCCTCGATCCCGCACTGCTGCGACCCGGCCGTTTCGACCGCACCATCGTCGTGCCGCTCCCCGAGAACGAGGAGCGCCTCGCGATCCTCAAGGTGCACAGCCGCGACAAGCGGATGGGCCCCGACGTCGACCTCGAAGTGATGTCGAAGGCCACGCCCGGCATGAGCGGCGCCGACCTGGCGAACCTCGTCAACGAGGCTGCGCTCTTCGCCGTGCGTCGCGGCAGCAAGCAGATCGAGCGGATCGACTTCGAGAACGCCCGCGACCGTGTCGTGATGGGTGCCCGTCGCGAGAGCCTCGTGCTGAGCGCCGAAGAGAAGCGGGCGACCGCCATCCACGAAGGTGGCCACGCCATCCTGACCACCGTGCTGCCCCACGCCGACCCGTTGCACAAGGTCACGATCCTGCCTCGCGGCATGGCGCTCGGTGTCACGTGGAGCCTTCCCGAGGAACGCCACACGTACTCGAAGGAGTACTTCGACGACGTGATCTGCCGGGCGATGGGCGGGCGTGTCGCCGAGAAGATCGTCTTCGGTCATCTCAACTCCGGCGCCGCGAACGACCTCGAGCAGGCCACCATGATCGCCCGCCGGATGGTCCGCGAATGGGGCATGAGCGACGCCGTTGGGCCCGATGGCCTGGAGCGGTCATCAGCAGGTGTTCTTGGGCGAGGACCTGATGACCCAGGGCCGCGAGTACAGCGACGACACCGCCAAGATGATCGACGAAGAGATCTTCCGCATCCTGCACGAGCAAGAGGCCCGGGCGCTACGAAGTGCTGACCAAGCACCGCCGGGCGCTCGACCTCGTTGCCGAGGCCCTGCTCGAGCGAGAGACCATCGACGGCGGCGAGGTCGCCCGCATCGTCCACGAGAGCCTCGGCGACGGACGTCGCCGAGCCACGCTCGACGACGCCCAGCCGAGTCGAGATCGCCGTAGCGGACCGCCGCTGAGCTCGCGGACTCCAGATCGGGCTCGGGACTCGATCCCGGGGTCACGGGCCTCGGCGACGGCCGCCCACAGATCGGTTGCCGACATCGGGCCGACGAAGCTGGCCCTGACCACCCCTGCCTGGTCGGCGACGACCGCGATCGGCACGGCATCGACGTGGTACTTGCGGTGCAGCGCGGCTGAGGCCGAGTACTCGACCTCGACGACGGCGACTTCGGCGCACGCCAGCACCTTGGCCTTGCGAACGACGTCGCCACAGGCATCGCACGAACGCCGACGAGAACACGGCGACGAGCCACGGCGCGTCGGCATCGACGAAGTCGGCGCGATCGATCTGCGCAGGCGCCGAGAACACCGGCTGCGTCGGGGCATCGACGACGCGGCGCCGCCGCAGCACGGCACCCGATCACCAGGGCAACGACGAGCACGGCGACGGCGATGAGTACCTGCATCACCATCCGCTACGTCAGCCGGGCAGGGCGAACGAGCCGGATCGGCCGCGTAGATCGGGGTCGCGTGGCAGCAATCGCTCGACGAACATCCGCTGCGTCGACTCGACGATCAACGGGTGACCGAGGGCGGTGGGGTCGGAGACGCCGATCGTGATCACGCCGCCGGCAGGCAGGTCGATCGCCTCCATGCCTGGAACGGGAACCTCGCCGCCGGCGCCGAGCGTCTTGACGGTGACGGTTCCCTCGGAACCTGTCGCGTTCAGCACGACGAGCACGTTCTCGACAGCCAGATCGGTGCCGATCGCCATGCTCCAGCGGGCCGACGCGAACGACGGGCGGGGCACCCATGACCACAGTCGTCCACACCGTGTCCTCGGTGATCCGGGTGATCGCCCGTTCGACGAGGATCGATCCTTCGGTCTCGGTCGAGAACACGGCGCCGTGCCGGCCGGCGGGCAACCCCGACGTCGTCGGCGATCAGCGATGCGACTTTGCCGGGCTCGACCGTGATCGGTTCGGGATTGACGAAGCCGAGCGCGGGATCGAGACCGAGGAACGCCGACGTTGACCACCGCCTCGCGTTTCGGACGCGTTGTAGATGCTGTATCGCTCGGCCACCACGTTGGCGCCGACCTCGCCGTCGGCGAAGTAGAACTGGTCACCGAGCGACGGCGCGCCCAGGGTCATGGTGAAGCCGGCCCGACCGGCCGACGTCGATGTACTCCTGTGCCCGACCGACGACGACGCGACCACGGGTGCTGGTGACCGTGATGGCCAAGACCAGTTCGCGCTTGGCAAGCAGATCCTGACTGATGACCAGAACGGAGTTGGCCTTCACCAGCAGGCTCTGCAAGATCGCCGGTTTCCGGGTCTCGGTGCTGGTCGATTCGGCGAGGCTGACGATCGCGTCGGACGGGAACGGGTTGGTGACGACCAACTGCTCCTTGCTGCCCTCCACCGTGTAGCCATCGGCGAAGTACCACGTCGACGAGGTCGAGTTGGAGCACGGCGACACCGCGCTGCCCGATGCGCTGTCGGCGCGCTGCTCGACGAATCCGCCGCCTCCGTAGATCTCCACCATCGCCGAGACGAAGGTTCCCTGCGGTTGCATCTGGGCGAGATCGAACACCGTCGGTTCCCCGTGCCGGCACCTCGAACGGCGCCGCGACCGCTGCAACCCCGGCAGCATCGGTGAACGTGGTGATCTTGCCGGTGAGCGCAACTTCGCCCGGGTTGGCAACGACGGCAACGCCGCCCTGCTGTGGCCCGCCCACGGGCACGCCGGCGCAGAACCACGCCGACGTCACGAAGTCGCCATTCGGAACGAACGGCATGCTCGCGCCGACCCAGCCGAGAGAACTCGGCCTGCAGCGCTGTGAACAGGGCGCGACCGTTGCAGGTACACGACGCCGACGATCGTGGCGATCACCATCAGACCGGCGATGAACCGGCGCGCGGTGGTCATTCGACACCGGCCTCGTGCGGTTCGGTGTCTTGGGGCGCGGTTTGCTGAGGCTCGGTCTCCGTTGGCTCGTCGTCGAGTGACTCCGCCTCTGCATCACCCTCGACAACCTCGTCCATCGAAAGAACGACCGTTGGGTCGTCGGGCAACTCGATGGCAGCCACGATCGGCGCATCGATCGACAGCAGCGGCGCGTCGGGACCGGCGTCGACGCGTCGACGCCTCCAGCGGCTGATCGAAGCGGTGTCGAACCTGCTCATGCCCAGCGCAAGCGCCAGCCACAACAGCAGTTGACCGATCAGCGACAACGCCCGAGCGGCATCTGTGTGATAGCTCAGCGTCGCCGAGCCCGTCGATGCAATGTCGTACCCGGTCGTCGCACCGAACGCCGGTCGGGCAGCGATCGGCAAACCATCGACGTTCATCTTCCAACGCTCGTCGACTCCGGTCGCGATGGTGACGGCACCGGGTTGGGCATCGAAGTGAACATCGGCGTTGTCGGACGCTCCGACGGCGATCGGTGTAGCAGCAGACTGGAGCTCGAGCCGAGCGAGGGACTCGAAGCCGGCCTGCCTCGTGTCGTCGGCATCGGCCTCGGCGAAGAACGCGCGAGTTGGAATCCACGCTGTGTTCTCGTAGACGAGGAAGTTCAGCGGCCGGGTCAACGGCGCGGCGAAGTCGAGTTGGTCGTCGAGTGCGTCGACGAGCCCGATCGGTAGTGGCAGCGGCTGATCGACCGTGCTGTTCGCGCCATCAGCGATCGGCACCACGATGTAGCGGATCGCGTACGGCGCAAGCAGCCGGCCACCGCGCAACGTGGACTCCGAGGCAAGCTGTCTGACCACCTCGCCGACGTCCTCCTCGGACTTCGAGGGCCTGCCGGGCCACGTCTCGTACTGGTTGAACGGACCGTCGTCGGTGATGGCGTAGGCGATCCCAGGTTCGAGGGTCCATCCCGGTACGGGCATGACCTGCGGATTTCCGATCCACAGGATTCGGTAGTCGCCTTCGGGGGGGTTCGTTGGAAACTGCCCGAGCACGGATGTCAGTGTCAACGTCGGCATGTGCCAGCGCCCGGAACCAATCGCCGCGATACCCGGAAGCACTCCAATCGCAACCGCTGCAGCGGTGAGCAGGCCGAGTGGTTGGCGCCAACCGAATGAACCGGCGAGGACGTCGTCCTCGAACGCTGCGGCGATGCACGCCGCCGAGAGGGCAAGCCCGACGGCGACCGGAACCAGGAGTACGCCCGGCTCCGGAAGGCGGATCGTGAACCCGCGGTCGTCGAGAACCGCGAGCCAGCCGAATGCGACCACCAATCCCGCAGAACGGATCGCCCACGTCAGCCTCCAGCTACGGGCGACGAGCGGCGCCACGAGAACGGGGAGGTACAACGCAATCGCGAGGATGCCGAACTGCCCATTTCCCAACCCGAACCTGGCCAACCCGGTGGCGCCAATCCCTCGTGCGCCCACTGTTCCCGCTGGAAGGCCGCTGGCGACCGGCGACGGAACGCCGGCGATGAGGTCCCATCCGTTGCGACCGAACATCGACCCCGCCCAGGGCAGGTTCGCGAGGAACCCGAGCAGTGCGGCTGCCACGGCAATCGACAACATGATGAGCGCCGACCGCGCCGATCCGCCGCCGATCAACGTGGTCACCGCCAGCACGACCCCGAGCGCGATCACCATCAGCGCGAACGACGGGACAAATGCAAGCGTGACAGCGGTGAGCACTGCCAACTGACACAACATCCGCACGCGGCCGCGTGCCGGGATCGCGACGTAGCCATCGGCGCGATTGATCAGGGAACGGTTGGCGTCGGGGCGGCTGCTGTCGAACGATTCGATCCCCGCACTTCGGCGGAGCAGGTGGATGACCCACGGGATCGCCGCGTAGCAGGCCAACGGCCCCCAACGACCGCTCGACAGCAACTGCGACGGCAACGGCACAGCGGCATACACGACGAGAGCAGCAATTCGTGCCCGCGCCGTGGGGAACAGACTGGCGAGCCGCCAGATCCCCATGTAACCGACCACTACAAGCCCGAGGATCCCGATGGTATGCAGCAGACCCATGTGGAACAGCGTGAATGTGCTGGCAAGTGCCGTCAGGGCCACGCCGGTGGGAACGGGGGTTGTCGAGCCGAGGCCGTGCCCCCACCAACCGGATCGATAGTCGGTCAGCATCGCCCTCGGGCTGACCGGCAGTCGCAGGAACTGACCGAACTCGGGAATGCCGCTGAGCACGTGACGGCTGCCGAACAGAAACGCGACAAGCACGCAGATCCAGGCGAACATCGGCGCCGAACCCGCGGTCTGGCGCCAACGTCGCTCGATCGAGTTCTCGCCTCGCGACGGGCGCATGTCGCGGCTGCGGATGTAGGCCGACACACGAGCCGAACCGCGCAACTGCAGCCCGGCGATCTCGCCGTCCGGCACCCGGCGCAATGCCCGGACTTCGCGCCGCCGGACGATGATCCCCGGCACACGAGGGATCAGTCCGACCAGGGCCCGCAGCGAGGCCCACGCCTCGCGTGGTTTGCCGGAGAAAATACCGACGACGAGTTCGGAGAACGTCACCAGGACCAGCTGGATCACCGTCAGCGGCAGCCGTCGGGCCCCCGTGAGCGTGGCGATGGAGCGCATTCGGTGCCGAGCCTGCAGCAACGCCGGGCGGAGGTCGGGACGCCGTTCATCGAGCATCTCGCGGTGCCGGGCACGCGCCGCGGGCACGACGACGACCCTGGCGCCACCGAGGTGTGCCCGCCAACACAGGTCGACGTCGTCGCCGTAGAAGTCGATCGCCGTGTCGAAGCCGGCGACTGCCCTGAACAGGTCGGCTCGAATCATGATGCATGCCGACGGCAAGGCGAACACGTCGCGCACGGCATCGTGTTGCTCCTGGTCGACCTCGCCCTCCTCGACGAGCGAGTCGATCTCACCGAAGCGGTCCACGCCGAGACCGACGTGTTGCAGGACGCCCGGATCGTCCCACGCGACCAGCTTCGGCCCGACGATTCCGGCGTTCGACCGATAGATCTCCTCGACGAGCAGCCGGATTGCACTCGGGTCCAGGGCGACGTCGTCGTGCAAGAAGCAGAAGAACCCGTTCTCGCCTTCGACCAGGCGGAGCACTTCGTTCGCCGCGGCGCCGTAGCCATTGCGTGTTTCCGACTGCGCGAACGAACGCATTCGGCACCCGTTGACGGACCCTGTCAGGCACGTCTCCAGGCTCGCCGACGACCAGGAACAGGGTCTTCAGATTGGCGTAGTCCTGCTCGGCCAGGGCGTCGAGAGCCTCGTCGAACCACTCCCCTGGGTTGAACACCACCATCACGGCCACGACGGGCGGGGCGAGTTGGCTTTCGGGTTCCACGAGGCGGCCAGGCTACTGCGGGGGACACTCGGAGTGGAGGCACTCCCTGTGGTCAAAGGAGTCACAGCATGCAAAGTCATCACACTGCTTGCAATAGTTAGCACTCTGCGGTATATTGATTGCATGTTCAAACTCCCCGACTTCCCCTCAGTTGATTTCTCCAAGTTCGACGTCGATGCGCTTCGCAGCATCGACTTTTCCAAGTACGTACCGTCTGTGAATCTCCCGAAGGTGGAGATGCCGTCGGTCGACATGGCTGCCGTCGACGTCAACAAGCTGACCGATGCAGTTCGCGACCTCGCATACCTCACCGTCGGAATCGGTGTAACGGTCGCCGAGCGGGCAAAGGCCCGCCGACGCGAGCTCGCCACGACGATCGTCGATGGCTACGAGGCCACCAAGATCCAGCTCGACACCGTCGTCGACCAGATCGAGTCAGCCGTTCCCGGCAAGGCCGCAACTCTCTTCGGTCAGGCCCGCGATCGCGCCGACGCCGCGAGCAACCAGGTTCTCGCGCTGATTCGCACCGCAGCCTGATTGGCAATCCCCTTTCCGGGGAGCCAGATATCGGAGGGATCCGGCCGCTAGCCTCGCTGGTCTGGTGGATCCCTCTGACACGAATCATTCATCCGGTGACACGCGGAGTGTCGGACGAGTCCCCCTACCCGAAGGCACCCTTCCGGTAGGAATCGGCCTACTGATCGCCGGCGTCAGCAGCTACCTGTTTCTCAAGGTGGCCCGAGTGGCCCTCGGCAGCGACGAAGCGGTTCAGCCGATCGCGAGCCTGTGGATCGCAACGTTTGCGCTGGCACCAGGGTTCTTCCTGCCTCTCGAGCAGGAGTTGGCCCGAACGCTGTCATATCGACGAGCGATCGGCCAGGGTGGCCGTCCGGTGGTCGAGCGAGTGCGCACACTCGGAATCGGGCTCACCGCCCTGGTCGTTCTCGTCGCCTTGGCGCTCAGCCCGCTGATCGTCAGCGGCTACTTCGACGGCGACTGGGTGCTGATGGTCGCGTTGATGGTCGCGTTCGCGGCGTACCTACCCGCTCACCTGTCGCGCGGCATCGCCAGCGGCAACGGGCGCTTCCACGCCTACGCCATCGTGATGGGCGCCGACGGATTCATGCGCATCGCACTGTGTGCGGCACTGGCGGTCGTCGGTGTCAACACCGTCGGTCTGTACGGCTTCGCCGTCGCCCTGTCGCCGATTCCGGGGGTCCTGTGGGTCAAGGCCAAGGGCTCGTTGCGCACCGAACCCGGCCCCCCGGCGCCCTACGCCGAGGTCACCCCCAACCTCGGTTGGCTGTTGCTCGGTTCGGTGTTCGCCGCAGCGCTGGTCAACGCCGGCCCGCTGGCCGCCACAATGCTGGCCACCGATGACGAGAAGCATCTGGTGACCCAGTTCACCTACGGCGTGTTACTGGCCCGAATTCCGCTGTTCCTGTTCCAAGCCGTACAGGCAGCACTGCTGCCACGCCTGTCGCGCCTCGCAGCACGAAACGAGATCGCCGAGTTCCGCTCGGGATTCGCCAAGCTGATGAAGCTCGTGCTCCTGGTCGGCGTCGTCGGAACCGCCGGAGCGTTCCTGCTTGGGCCCGTTCGTGATCGAGCGCTTCTACGACGCGACGTTGAGCCGCGAGACGATGGCGATGCTCGCGCTCGGCAGCGCCGGCTACATGATCGCCCTGGCCATTGCCCAGGCCGTGATCGCGTTACGCGGCCACGCATTGGTGGCGCTCGGTTGGGGTGTCGGCGTGGTCACGTTCGTGCTGGTCACATGGCTGTCGTCGGACGAGCTGTTCAAGCGGGTCGAGCTGGGACTGGTTTCCTCATCGTTCGCCGCCTTGGTCGTCTTTGCGTTGGCATTGCGATCGCGACTGAACAGCGGCGACATGCCGTCAGGTCAATCGGTGATGGAAGCAATCACCGACATGCCGCTCGAGACCTAGACCCGCGAGCCTGCGAGCGAAACGAGCCTCAGCTCCTGCGGGCTTTCTCCGACTCGATCTTGAGGTCGTTGGCGACCATCATCTTGATCAGTTCCGGGAACGCAACGTCGGGCTGCCAGCCCAGCTTGGTCTTCGCCTTCGTGGGATCACCGATGAGCAGGTCGACCTCTGCCGGGCGGAAGAACTTCGGGTCCTGGCGCACGTAGTCACGCCAGTTCTCGATGCCAACCTCGTTGAACGCCAGACGCACCAGATCCTCGATGCTGTTGGTCGTGCCCGTTGCGACGACGTAGTCGTCGGGCTGATCCTGTTGCAGCATCAACCACATCGCCTTCACGTAGTCGCCGGCATAGCCCCAGTCGCGCTTGGAGTCGAGGTTGCCGAGCACGATCTCGCTCTGCAGTCCGAGCTTGATCCGAGCGACTGCGTTCGTGACCTTGCGGGTGACGAACTCCAGCCCGCGCCGCGGCCCTTCGTGGTTGAACAAGATGCCGCTGCACGCGAACAATCCGTAGCTCTCGCGGTAGTTGACGACGATGTCGTGCCCGAAGACCTTGGCACAGCCATACGGAGACCGCGGATGAAACGGCGTGCGCTCGGTCTGTGGGGTCTCGCGGACCTTGCCGAACATCTCGCTGCTGCTTGCCTGGTAGAAGCGGATCGGATTGTTCTCGGCGCCACCGACCATGCGGATGGCTTCGAGCATCCGCAACACCCCGGTGCCGGTGATGTTCGCCGTCAGTTCGGCCTGGTTGAAGCTCAATGCGACGAACGAGATCGCGCCGAGGTTGTAGACCTCGTCGGGCTGTGTCGAGTCGAGTGCCTTCACCAAAGAAGGCAGATCAGCGAGATCGCCGGGAACAGGTTCGACATAGGGGAACTCGTCGCGCATCATCGTCATCCGCGGGTTGTTCTGACCTTTGACCATGCCGAAGACCTCGTAGTCCTTGGAATGGAGGAACTCGGCAAGATGCTGACCATCTTGCCCAGTGACACCGGTGATGAACGCACGAGGCATGCGGGGCAATCCTTCGGATGGGTCGGGCCTGGGTCAGGCCGGAAATGCGGGACACGGCAGTCTAAGGGTTCGGGGCCACTTCTGACGGCAACGGCTAGCCTCGGCATGCCCATGAACCCGTTGCGAGTCGCTTTCGATGTCGGTCCACTTGCCGGCCCACGAACCGGCGTCGGGCACGCCGTGGCTGCGATGCGTGACTCGCTGGCCGAGACCGGCGATGTCGAACTCGTCGAGTACATCGTCTCGTTCAGGTCTCGGCCGCCGAGCGGCACCAGGCGTTTGCCAATTCCCGCTCTGGTCGCACATCGGCTGTGGGCCGTCGCCGACCGGCCGCACGTCGACCGCTTTCTCGGCAAGCCCGACGTGGTCCACGGCACCAACTACGTCGTGCCACCGTGTCGCGCCCCGCAGGTGGTGTCCGTGTACGACTGCTGGTTCCTGCGACATCCGACACTCGCCGGCGGAGCAGTGCACCAAGCGGGCCGCGTTCTGCGCAGGGCCATCGCGCGCGGCGCAACCGTTCATGCCAGTTCGGCCTCGACGGCCGCCGAGATCACCGACCTGTTCCCGGGGGCGCACGTCGCGACCATCCCGCTGGCTGCCGTCCCGGTCCCGGAGGCGGCGTCGGATCCACCGATCCCCGCGTTGGTCGGTCTGCCGTTCATCGCCGCGATCGGGACGCTCGAGCGACGCAAGAACCTGCCCATCCTCATCGAAGCGTTCGGGGCGCTGGCCGGCGACCACGATGAGATCTTGTTGGTTCTCGCCGGCGCCGATGGCGACGACAGGCAGGCCATCAACAGCGCGATCGATGCTCTCGACCCCGCGGCCGCCAGACGTGTGGTCATGACCGGGCGCATCGACGAGTCGGCGAGATCCTGGCTGCTCCGAAATGCCACAGTGTTGGCCTACCCCTCGCTCGACGAGGGATTCGGCTTCCCGCTGCTCGACGCCATGCAGGTCGGCGTGCCGATCGCCGCCAGCAACCGCGGCAGCATCCCCGAGGTGTGCGGGCCGGCAGGGCTGCTGTGCGACGCGGACGACGCAATAGCGCTCGCGACAAACCTCGCCTCGGCTGCGTTCGACGACGGCGTTCGGACCCGACTGCTCGCTGCGGCCACAGCGCAACTGGCGACGTTCTCGTGGAAGCACTGCGCGACCGAGCTCACTGCGCTCTATGGACGTCTCGCCGGCGAGCGCGCATGATCGCCGTCCTGTGCGGTGGAGTCGGCGCCGCACGTTTCCTCGCTGCGTTGGCACAAGTCGTCGATCCGGCCGACACCGTCGGCATCGTCAACACCGGCGACGACACGGTCCTGCACGGACTCGTCATCTCACCCGATCTCGACACCGTCACGTACACACTCGCCGATGCGATCGACCCGGTCCGTGGCTGGGGTCTGGCCGACGAATCGTGGCGAGCGATGGAGGCCTTGCAGCGATACGCAACCGTGCGACCGGACGGCTCGTCGGCTGCGCCTACGTGGTTCAACCTGGGAGACCGGGATCTGGCAACTCACTTCTATCGTACGGCCAGGCTCCGCGAGGGAGCGTCGTTGACCGAAGTGACGGCAGAGATCTGCGCAGCGTGGGGCGTACGCCAACGGTTGGTGCCGATGAGCAACCACACGGTTTCGACCGTCGTCAGTCTGGCCGACGGCGGCGACGTCTCGTTCCAGGAATACTTCGTGAAGCTGCGCCACGGAGTCGCGGTGAACGCCGTGAGATTCGCCGGCATCCGTGAAGCACAGCTGACACCGGGCCTCGACGAGGTCCTGCGGCTCGCCGAGTGCGTCGTGGTCGCCCCGTCCAACCCCATCGTGTCGATCGGCCCGATCCGAGCCCTCGATGGCGTCGATTCGATCTTGACAGCCAGGCGTGACAGCGTCGTGGCGATCTCGCCGATCGTCGGCGGCGCGGCGCTGAAGGGGCCCGCCGACCGCATGCTCACCGAACTCGGCCACGAGCCCTCGGTCGTCGGCGTTGCCCGGTTGTATGCGCCGATCGCCGGCACGCTGGTGATCGATCCGCTCGACGCCCATCTTGTGGATGCAATCGAAGCGGAGGGGGTCCGGGCGGTGGTCACCCCGTCGGTCATGAGCAGCCCTGAGATCGGGGCGGAGCTCGCCAGGGTCTCGTTGCTCGCGGCATCAGCCCGCTAGTTCAGGCCAGCGAGCGAAGTCCGACGCTGAGCTCGGTCCACGGGGCCCAAGCGAGGTGGATTCGGGCCCGCGTGGGCGACAGTGCGAAGCGGGGGATGTCGTTCGGCCGACGCAGCACGTTGATCGGATCGGATGCACTGGGCCCGGCCATCATCGACCACAGGTCGCGGATCGAGGTGCTGACACCCGAACCGACGTTGACGACCAGACCGCCTCCTCTGGCGCCGGCGCGCACCAGCGCGTCGACCGCGTCGTCGACATACAGGAAGTCGCGTGTCTGACGGCCGTCACCGTGGATCTCCGGGCTCGTGCCGTCACGGAGCGCGTGAGCGAACGAGCCGACCACCCCTCCATCGGGCCGCTGTCGGGGACCGTAGACGGTGCTGAGCACCAGCGCAGTGAACTCGACGGTGTGGTTGGCCCTGTACAGGTTGAGCAGGTCGACGATCATCTTGGCGACGATGCCGTGCAGTCCGATCGGATTCCACGAATGGCCTTCCTTGATCGGCAGATCGCGCATCGGCACCTCGCCGTAGAGGGCCGCCCCCGGCAGGGCGGTGACGACCTTCATCCCTTGGGCTCGCGCAGCCTCGAGCACCGCCAACATTCCCTGGACGGCGCGCCCGGCCTGCACGGCCGTGCCACGACCCGGCGACAGCCACGCCAGGTGGTACACCACGTCGGGCGGGCGGATGGCGACCAATGCCGGGAACTCGTCGGCGAGCACATCGAGCGTGTGGATTTTGAGGGCGCCGCCGGCAGCACGCGCATCGGCAAGATTGGCCAGCGAACCGCTCGACAGGTTGTCGACAACGTCGACGGTGTTGCCTTCGGCGATGAGTCGATCGACCAGGTGCGAACCGAGGAACCCGGCGCCACCGACGACCAGTATGTTCACGTCGAGTCGGCGGGAGGTCGGAATTCGCCCGACACGTGTTCGCCCGACTCGACCTGACCGTGCAGACCGATGACCGAGTCGGTGACGATTGCGCCGCTGCCGATCTTGCCCATGATCACCGAGTTTGTCACCACCGCACCGTCTTCCACGACGGCGTCGGCGAGCACCACCGAATCGGTGATGATCGCACCGGCCCCCACCGACACGCCATCAGCCACGATGCTGTGGTCCACGACGGCCGTCGGATCGACACTTGCACCCGCTATGCACACCCACGCAGCTGTGCAGACGACGCGTACCGTCGAGCAGATCGAGGTTCGCCTTTAGGTAGAGCGCTGGATTGCCGGCGTCGAGCCAGTAGTCGTCGGTTGCCATTGCGAACAGGCGACCACCCTTGACGATCTCCGGGAACGTGGCGCGTTCGATCGACACTCGCTGCCCCGCCGGGATGCGCTGCAGCACCGATGGCTCCAGAACGTACGTGCCGCCGTTGATCTGATTGCTCGGTGCGGTACCCGGGGCCGGTTTCTCGACGAACCGCTCAACTCTGCCATCGTCGTCCGTGGCGACGACACCGAACGACGACGGGTCATCGACGCCGATGAGGTGAATGGTGGCCTCCGCCGACTTGAGACGGTGGAAAGCGACGAGGGCGGCGATGTCGAGATCGGTCAGGACGTCGCCGTTCGCGACCACGAAGGTGTCGTCGATCCCGCTGAACTCGGCGGCGAACCTGATCGCCCCGGCAGTGTCCAGAGGTTCGGGCTCGACCGCGTAGTGCAGCGCGACGCCGTTGCATTCGCCGCTCGGGAACGCTTCGACGAATGGTTCCGGCTTTGAAGCCGAGAGCCAGAGTGACCTCCGTGACGCCACCCTCGGCGAGGTTGTCGACGAGTCGCTCGATGATCGGCACATGGCCGACCGGCAGCATCGGTTTCGGCGTGGTCAGCGTCAGGGGCCGCAGTCGCGTACCGAAGCCGCCGACCAGAACGACGGCGCGCATCAGCCGCCGGTGGTGGTCGTCGCCGGTGTGGTGGTGGTCGCACCGGCAACCGTGCTAGCCGTGGGCGTCGCACCGGCAATCGTTGTCGTTGGGGCCACGTTGCCACCGTCGGCAGCACCCAGAGTTGGCAGCTGCGCAGCCCAATCGGGCTGCGGAATATCGGTGCCCTTGGGGACCATCGCAACGACGAACACCATGCCGTCGTTGGTGATGCGGATGTTGTTGAAGTCGGTCACGACGTCGCGATACACGTCGGGCTTCGAGAAATCGTCCCACACCCTGGTGATGAGATCTGTGTCCTTGCCGTCGCACTTGGTGTCTTCCGTCGACCACGACTCGCCACCCTGGTCCGGCAGGCATCACCAGTTCGGTGTCGGTGAGCTTGATGTCGTACACGTCGAGGAAGACGCCGAGCTTGGCGCGGTTACCGGACGACTTGGTCGAGTACGGGTGGTAGTGGATGACGCCGTCCTCGTGGCTGTGCACACCGAGGATCCTGAAGTCGTCGTTGAGCAGCACGGTGTTGCCCAGCGCGTCGACAGTGGTCTCTTCCTTGTTGCCGACGATCTTGGGCTGGAACGTGTCGCAGATGTAGATACCGAAGGCGGCGTGCCAGTGCGAATCGGCGTTGACCCCGTCGTTGACCCGGGGAACACCGGATCCGTCGCTCGGGCGGCTCTGGCGGCCGTAGATGATGACGAGTAGTCCCAGCACAACGACGAGAACGACAGCGATGGGGAAAATGGAGCCGCCTTGGAAACGGACCTTCTTGCCCTTGCCTCGCGAGGCGAGTCTGGCAACTTTTTTGGCGGATGATGACGTAGCCACGAAGGTGCGAGGCTATCGGCTCCCCGAGTCAAAACTGAGTCACCGACGCTGGTTCAACTCCACAATCAGATCCGCGTAGGCCCGGGCCACCGCTGCCGGGGATGCAGCGTGCTCGACCCAGCTGCGCCCGGCAACCGCCATCTCGTCACGCCCCGAGGTGTCGGCGGCGAGACTCCGCAAGGCCTGTTGGAAGGCACCGAGGTCGTCGGGCGGCACGCTGACCCCACCACCGGATTCGGCCAGGATCCGTGGCACCTCCGTGCCCGGATCGATCGCCGCCAGCACCGGGCGACCGGCTGCGAGGATCGAGTAGGTCTTGGATGGGACACTGACTCGACCGAGGCCCGCCTTCAGCGGAACGAGATGGATGTCACCGGTGGCCAGCACCTCCGCCAGACGGTCGGCAGGCTGGATAGCCGGAGAAACGAACGTTCGGGAGATCCTTGGCCAGCGACTCGAGCGAGGCTCTCGCCACGCCATCGCCGTTGATCAGAAAGGTCAGCTCCGGCAACGTGCGTTGCGGCCGCGACGACCATCTCCAACGATTGCGAGAACCCGACGTTGCCCGCGTACAGCACCACGATCTCATCGCCGATGCCGAGCTCGCTGCGAAAGCGGGTCATGCGGTCGAGTGGCCTGATCGCCCCGGTATCGACGAAGTTCGGGATGACGCGAACATCGTCCTGCTTGGCACGGGGCACCTTGGCGACGACGTTGTCGCGCAGATCGTTGCTGAGCACGGTCACCGCGGCGGCACGGCGGTAGCTGACGCGTTCCAGCCATCTGGCTGCAGCGATGATCCGCTTGTTCGTGATCGCCCCGGTCTCCACTGCCGCATCGGGAAAGACGTCTTGGATGTTGAAGACCAGCGGACCACGACGGACCAGATGGGTACCCCAACCGGTGAGACCCATGGTCAGCGGTGGCGACATCGCAATGACCGCGTCGACTCGACCGCCGCGCAACGAAGCCAGCCCGGCAAGTGCACTGAACCCGACGAACCCCGCTGCCCGGCGAACGAGATTGCTCTTGTCGCTACCCGCGAACGGATTGACGCGGGTGACCGAACCCCACTCGGTGGCTTCGCGCCGGAACCACCGAGTCTCCCAACCGGTTTCCACGGCGTGAGCGCGATACCACGGCAGCGCGGTCACGACATGGAGCTCGTGGCCGAGTGCCGCCAGTTCGTGGACGATACGGGTCATCACCACACCAGTCGGCGCAGTGTCGGGCGCGAAGTGCGGACGCAGACCGCGATACGCAGCCGGTCGCCAGCAGCCTCGTCAGCAACGTGGATGGTCATGGTCGCTCCAACGCAGCGGTGTACGCCTCCGCCAGCGCCGCACCCGAGGCACGCGCGGTGAACGACGCCGCCCGCTGCCGTCCGGCAGCGATCATGGTTGCCCGATCTCGATCGACTCGTTCGAGGGCATCGGCCCACAGGTCGATCGCCAGCGGCAACACCAGCCCCGCTCCGCCGAGGATCACCGGGATGCACGTGGAGTCGCTGGCGATCACCGGGCAGCCGAGAGCCATCGCCTCGATCAGCGGCGCGCCGAACCCTTCGTACAAACTCGGAAACACCATTGAGTGGGCCATGGCCAGCAGTCCGTTGCGGTCGGCCGCGCCAACGCGGCCAAGACGGCGAATCCGCGGGTCGGTCGCTCGTTTGACCTCCTGCTCGGCGGACCCGCTTCCGCCGATGAAGACGAGACGCAGATCGGGATCCTTCCATTCCGACGCGAGAAGCTCGACGAGGAACCTGTGGTTCTTGTGATGGTTGGTCACTGCGGGATACATGATCACCGGACCGTCGCCCAGCGAGAACTTGCGACGCAACTCGTTCTCATCCGTGATGTCGCGCAACAGGTCGGGCTCGAAACCGTGGGGCACGACGGCAACACTCGCCGGGTCCGCGCCGTACGCGTCGATCACCGAGGCGCGCACGTACTCGCTCGGAACGGTCACCATCCGCGCCCGTCGAACAGACCGACCGATCATCGTCGCGAGGTATGCCCTCTTGGTACGACTGAAGTACTCGGGATACGTCCGGTATTGCAGATCGTGAATCGTCAGCACGTATGGGCGTGCGGCCAGCGTCGGCGCCGTGCCTCCCCCGTGATGGCGCAGAGCCGCGGACGATGTCCGGCCCCTGAACCATGTGGTCTCACCCGCGATCCGGCGAGCGCGCGACGATCCGTCGAACGGTGCGACGACTGTGGGGAACATCTCGGTGAGATCGCGATGGGCCTCGGCAAAGCCTGCGACGACGTAGAGCGTGACGCGGAATTCGGCGTCGCTCTCTGCGAGGCCGAGAAGTTGGCGAACGAGGTACTCCTCGGATCCGCCGACGTCACCAGGCACGCACCACAGCAGGTTGACGGCAATTGCCGGATCAACCATCAGCACAACTCCCGGTACGCGTCCGCGGTGAGGCGCGCCGTCTGGCGCCACGTGGCCCGATCGGCGCGAGCAACACCATCGGTCGCCAACGACTCGCTTCTCGCACCCGCTTCGACGATGCCGCGGGCGATGTCGCTCGGGTCGTGGGGGTCGACGAGCACGGCCGCACCGTCTGCTGTCTCCTCAGTCGCCGTGCCGCGACTGGTGACCACCGGCGTGCCTTGCACCATGGCTTCGAGCACCGGCAACCCGTAGCCCTCGCGTTCGCTGGGGTAGCAGAACACCTCGGCGCCGGCGTACAGCCCGCCGAGATCGGCAGCAGGCACGAACCCGATGAACCTGATGTCGCCGCCGGACGGGATGTCGACATCGCCCCAGCCTTCGGCGCCGGCCACGATCAACGGAAGCGGTTCCTCGAGCAACGCGACCGCCTCGGCCAGACCGCGCAGGTTCTTGCGTGGCTCGACAGTGCCGACGAACAACAGGTAGCGCTCCGGCAGTCGATACAGCGAGGCCACACGGGCAATCTCGACCGCGTCAGCCTTCGTCGCCTCGACGCCGAGTGGTACGAGCCGCAGCCGATCGGCGTCGACTCCGGCAGCCACGCAATCGTCCATCGTCGCCTGGCTGCTGCACAGCACGAGATCCGCTCGGCGACGGATGTGGTCGAGGCTGCGCCGGAAGATGCTGTTGCCTCGCCGTGTGAACTGCGACGGGTCGTGCAGGAACGCCAGATCGTGCACCGTGACCACCATCGGCGCGTCGGTGGCGCACGGGATCACCGTCGTCGCGTGGGCGACGTCGATCGGGCCGGTCGCACGTTCGACCTTCGGCCATTCGCGACGAAGCCACAGGTCGTACAACAGCGGACCGCCGACCGGCAGATGGGCCATCGGAATGGTCGGCGTCCAAGGCTCGATCGGCACGTGGGCGTGTCGCCCGGCAACGCCCAGCAATGTCACGCCGGGCTCACCTGCCATTGCGTCGGCGACGCGCATCGCCGCGACACCGGTGCCGCCCGGCACTCGATGCCAGCACTGTTCGAGTGTGTAGGCGACACGCACGACCGCAATCATGCCCGCATCACGCATCGGAACACACGCTGCAAGCCGCTCGATTCGGTGATTCGTCTACGCTCTCGACATGCGCAAGCAGTTGCCACCGACCGCGTTGCAGCGCGACACACGCTTCAACCGCGTCAGCACGGAGGAGCGGTTCGCCGATGAACGCCCGAACGATGTCGGTCGGGATCGGCTACTGGATCCCGAATCATCAGAGGCGGGTGATCGTGCCCGCCGGCAGATGCACGGCATCTTCGTCGGCGAGATCCAAGCGCTGGAGGGAGCAGGCCGCACGGCGTTCGATTACACGACCGACGAGACACCGTTCGCGATGAAGCTCGACATGGCTCGCCAGTGCTGGGACGAGGCCCGTCACGTCGAGATCAGCATCCGCCTCGGCGACCACATGGGCTCCGAGATCGGCGAGTGGAGCGAGGCCGTGACGTTGTTCGAAGCCGCATGCCACATCGACCCGGTGTTCCGTCTCGCGGGCGTCAACCGGGCACTCGAGGGCTTGGCCATCGATGTCTTCACCACCATGCGCGACTTCGCCGACGACATGGGCGACCCGGTTCTCTACTTCTGCGAGGACTGGATGCTGGCCGACGAGGTGACCCACGTGCGTATGGGCAGCACCTGGCTACGTGACCTCACCAAGGACGACAAGGATCGCCAATCGCGCGCCCTCGAGTTCCAGCGAACGGTCGACGGCTTGTTCAACTTCCGCGGGAGTCGTGGTGAGACGCGCGAGCACTCGATCCGCCTGGCTCGCAAGTTCCGCGAGATGGCGGGATTCCAGACGGAAGAGATCGACGAGATCGCGGCGATGTCGCTCGCTCAACGCGCCGAACGGCCCGTCGCCGCGGCCTACTAGCTGCGGGAGCGTTTCGCCATGTCGGGCTACCTGGACCTCAATCGGGCGAACTGGGACGACCGGGCATCGGCACACGCGGCCTCACCCGACTACTCGTTCGACCAGTTCATCGCCGATCACGAGTTCCTCAGCGAAGTCGTCAGGTTCGACCTTCCGTTGTTGGGCGATGTGCGCGGGTTGCGCGGCGTGCACCTGCAATGCCACATCGGCACCGACACCGTTTCCCTCGCCCGGTTGGGCGCGACGATGACCGGACTTGATTTTTCGGGCACCTCGATCGCCGAGGCACGGCGGTTGTCGCAGGCGGCGGGTACGCCGGTCGAGTTCGTGGAAGCGAACGTCTACGACGCGCTCGAGGTGCTGCCCCGCGCCGGATTCGATCTCGTGTACACAGGCATTGGGGCCTTGTGCTGGCTGCCGGATGTCCGCCAGTGGGCCGCCGTGGTGGCCGGGCTGCTGCGTCCCGGTGGCCGATTCTTCATTCGCGAGGGCCATCCGATGTTGTGGGCGCTCGATGAAGCACAGCGCGACGAACTCGTGGTCGGCTACCCCTATTTCGAGCAGGTCGAGCCAATGGTCGACGTCGACTCGGGGACCTACGTGGCGACGGACACCGAGTTCACGCAGAACGTCACACACAGCTGGAACCACGGGCTCGGCGAGATCGTGACCGCCTTGATCGACTCCGGAATGCAGTTGACCGGCCTCGTCGAGCACGACAGCGTGCCGTGGGAGGCGTTGCCCGGTCACATGACGAAAGGCGAACTGGACGAGTGGCGCCTCGCCGATCGACCATGGCGACTCGCTGCTTCGTACACCCTCCAAGCCACCAAGGCGAACTAGAAGTACGGCAGGTACTGCTCCAGCTCCCAAGCGGAGACCTGGCGGGGGTCCCATGTGCCGTCGGCTGCCTGCCACTTCGCCAACTCGTCCTTGCGAATGGTGATGAACGCCTTCACGAGGTCGTGGCCCATCGCTTCGCACAGCACGGTGTCGGCTTCGAGTGCTACGACGGCTTCGCCGAGATCGTGCGGCGTGTGCCGGCTGGTGTTGGGCTTGGTATCGCCGTCACCGATCTGCGGCTCGCCGCAGTCGCGACCGTCGACGACACCCAACAGCGCGGCATTCAGCATGACCGCGGCGGCGAGGTACGGGTTGGCGCTCCCGCACGGCATGCGATTCTCGATCCGCGTTGCCGAGCCGCGTTCGCACGGGATGCGGTACGTGCTGATCCGGTTGTCCAGCCCCCAGTTGGCCCAGTAGCCGGCAATGATCCCTGGGATCAGTCGCTTGTAGCTGTTGACCAGTGGGGCCGACATCGCGGCCATGCCCTCGTGGTGGGCGATCAGGCCACCGATGCACTGACGCGCCAACTGCGACAACCCGAACTCGGCGGTCGGATCGTCGAACGCGTTGGCGCCGCCATGCACCGGAGTGAGCGACATGTTGATGTGCAGTCCACTGCCGACCAGATGTGCCATCGGCCGGCCCATGTAGGTGATCCAGTAGCCGCGCCTCACCGCAAGTTCACGTGTCATCTCCTTGCAGATGAAGGCACGGTCGGCGGCATCGAGCGCGGGGCCGTATCGCATGTTGAGCTCCATCTGGCCGGGATGGAACTCGCCCATGACCCCCTCGATGTGGAGCTCGCAGTGTTCGGCGGCGTCGTACATGTCGAACATCAATCCGGTGTTGTCACCGCCGAGACCGACGCCGTACACCCGGTGCGAAGGAAGGTCGAGTTGGCCGAAGCCCCCAGGCGCTTCGCCGTCGCGCTGCATGACGTAGAACTCCATCTCGAATCCGAGATGCGGCTCGTAACCGAGGGCAGCCCACGCGTCTGACGGCACGCTTCAAGGCCGCCCGCGGGCACAGCGCCAACGGCTGGCCGTTGTACTCGAGATCGGCGATCGCGACGTCGGTGTCGACTTCCCAACCGGGCCGGACAGATTCGGCGATCGGAACGGTCGAGAGGTCCGCATACCCGACATCGGGGCCGTAGCCGTCGACCGGGAGGATGTCGCCATTGATCCCCATCGTCAGTGTCGTCACGGCGTGGTGACCGTGCTCCAATAGGCGTGAGCGCGGCACATAGCGGCCGTGCGAGAGCCCGTTGAGATCAGCCCACATCACCCGAACACGCCGATTTGGCATCTCCTACATCAGCGCCTTCACGGTTTCGCGCAATGGTTCGCCGTAGTCGCGCAACAGGGGGATTCCGGCCATTCGCAACACCGCATTGTCGAGCACGCTGTTGGCGGGACGCGGCGCCGGTCGCGCCGGTTGCAACTCAGCCGTCGTGATCGGACGAACCATCTCCGGATTCTTGCCCATCGCCGCTACCACGTCGCGAGCGAAGCCGTACCAGCTGGTCGCCCGTTGATTCGTGACGTGGTGAACGCCGCCGCGTCGATCGAGGGCGATGCGCCGAATCGCCGGCGCCAGATCCGCGGTGAACGTCGGGTGCCCGACCTGATCGGAAACGAACGCCAACTCAGGACGCTCGAGCGCTAGGCGCATGATGGTGCGGACCATGTTGGAGCCGTTCTCGCTACACACCCACGAGGTCCGCACGACGGCCGCTGACCCTCCGAGGACCATCGCCTCGCGTTCCCCTGCCAGCTTGCTCGCCCCGTACACGCTCTGCGGACACGGGTCGTCCCATTCGTTGTACGGACGATCGAGCAAACCATCGAACACGTAGTCGGTACTGACCTGCACCAGACGTGCGCCGGCGTTGTCGCAACTCTCGGCGAGCCAGCGCACCGCGAGACCGTTTTGCGCGAAGGCCCGATCAGGGTCCCCTTCGCACGCATCGACCGCGGTCCACGCCGCGCAGTTGATGACCGCATCGGGGCGCAGCACCGAGACAGCGCCGTGCACCGCGTCGCGATCGCTCACATCCAGTTCACTGCGACCCGTAGCGATGACATCGTCACCTGCGGCTTCGCAACATCGCACGAGATCGATGCCGAGCTGACCGCCCGAACCGGTGATCAGCAGTCGCATCTAGAAGCCGGCCCTGGCCTTCAGTGGCTCCCACCAGGCGCGGTTGTCGCGGTACCACTCCACGGTGGCCGCCAGCCCGTCGACGAGGTTGTGCTCCGTCTTCCAACCGAGCGCGCTGACCTTGTCGTGGGTGATCGAGTAGCGGCGGTCGTGGCCGAGGCGATCCTCCACCGGGGTGATGAAGCTCTCGTCGCGTCCGGTCAGCTCCAGCAACCGATGAGTCAGCTCCTTGTTGGTGATCTCGTTACCGGCACCGATGTTGTAGATCTCGCCGACGACGCCGGAGCGCAGCACGAGGTCTGCAGCTGTGTTGTGATCGTGGACGTGGATCCAGTCGCGGATGTTTCCACCGTCGCCGTAGAGCGGCACGTTCTGGCCGTCGAGCAGATTGGTGGTGAAGAGCGGGATCACCTTCTCCGGGAACTGGTACGGCCCGAAGTTGTTGCTGCAGCGTGTCACCAGCACCGGCAGCCCGTGGGTCGTGTAGTAGCTGAGAGCGATCAGGTCGCTGCCCGCCTTCGCCGCCGAGTAGGGAGAACGCGGTGTCAACGGGTCCGTCTCGCTGAACGAGCCTTCCTCGATCGAGCCGTAGACCTCGTCGGTGGAGATGTGCAGAAATCGTTCGACGCCGACGCGTCGCGCCACATCGCACAGCACGTTCGTGCCGAAGCAGTTGGTGCGAACGAAGGAGTAGCCATCCTTGATCGACCGGTCGACGTGGGTCTCTGCGGCGAAGTGGACCACTGCATCGTGGCCGTCCATTGCGGTCAGGACGTCGTCCTCGTCGCAGATGTCGGCATGCACGAAGTTGAAGCGTCGATCGTCGAGCACGTCGCGGATGCTGGCGAGGTTGCCGGCATACGTGAGCGCATCGAACACGGTCACTTCGTCGTCGGTGTTCGACTGCAGCCAACGCACGTAGTTGGACCCGATGAACCCGGCCGCACCAGTCACAAAAAGCTTCATCTCACATCCTCATTTGCGCATACGGGCGGCGGCCGGCGGGCAGATCGGCGCGCAACGGGTTGCTCTGGTCGCGGGCCGACAGAATCGGGTCGGTGACCCCCCAGTCGGCGCCGACGGCCGGGTCGTTCCACATCACACCGAGCTCGTCGGCCGGGTTGTAGTAACCGTCGACGAGGTACGTGATCACCATGTCGGTGAGCGCCGCGAAGCCATGCGCAACGCCGGGCGGGATGAACACCCCCATGTGGTTGTCGCCGGTGAGATCGAGTTCGAGCGTGGCCCCATCGGTTGGGCCGCCCTCGCGTAGGTCGTGCAGCACGACCCGTGCGTGACCGAACGGTACGTACCAGTAGTCGGCTTGGTGCAGGTGGTAATGGAGGCCCACGACAGCGCCCGCCTGACGGTTGGCCCGGTTGCCCTGCAACATCTCCCGGCCATTCGGAAACCACTCGCGACGGTAGGTCTCGATGAACAATCCTCGTTGATCGCCGTGAATCGACGGCTCGACGATCCACACACCGCCGATCTTGTCGCTCTCGGTCACGGTTGGCATGCGTTGTGCCTCGCTTGTCTGGTCGTCATTCGACGTCGATCTGGCAGTGGTCGCCGACCATCAACCGCAGGGCGCGCGGTCGCACCTGCGAACGGCTGACGACGGCCTCCTTGCCGATGAGACTGTCCTCGAGGCGCTGGATGTCGATCACCTTGCTGCGCTCCATGATGACCGAGTGCTCGACCTCGCTGTTGACGATCTCGCAGCCTTCACCGATCGCCGAGAAGGGCCCGACGAAGCTGTCGGTGACTCGGGCGCCGGCACCGATCACCAGGGGTCCGCGAAGTATCGAGTTGGTCACGGTTGCTCCGGCTTCGATGATGACCCGGCCGTCGATCGTCGAGGCCTCATCCACCTTGCCATCGATGCGCGGTTCGATCTTCTCGAGCAGCAACCTGTTCGCCTCGAGCAGTGGCGTGAGCTTGCCGGTGTCGATCCACCATCCCGTCAACAGTTCGCATCGCACGCGCTTGCCCTGATCGACCAACCACTGAATTGCATCGGTGATCTCCAACTCGCCGCGCGGCGAGGGAGCGATCGCGCGCACCGCTTCGTTGATGGTGCTGTCGAACAAGTAGACCCCGACGAGCGCGAGATCGCTGGGCGGATCGGCCGGCTTCTCGATGAGTCGGACGACGTGGCCTTCCGCATCGAGTTCGGCGATCCCGAAGCGGTGCGGATCCGGAACCTGCTTCAGCAGGATCTGGGCCGTTGGCGGCTCGGCACCGTCTCGTGCAGATTCGAAGGCATGCACGAACGCGCCGAGATCCTGTTCGAGCAAGTTGTCGCCGAGGTACATCACGAAGTCGTCGTCGCCGAGGAAGTCCTCGGCGATCAAGACGCAATGGGCGAGCCCGAGCGGCGCATCCTGCGGGATGAACGTGAACTGCGCACCGAAGCGACCGCCATCGCCGAGCGCGGCCATCACCTCGGCGCGAGTGTCGCCGACGATGACCCCGATCTCGGTGATGCCGGCGGCGACCATCGCCTCGATCCCGTAGAACAGGATCGGCTTGTTGGCAACGGGAACCAGTTGCTTGGCACTGGTGTGAGTGATCGGACGCAGCCGGGTACCGGCTCCGCCGGCGAGAATGAGAGCCTTCATGACAGTCGCATAGTATGGCGGCCAGAGCTTGGCATTTTGCTGCTAGCGCTACGCATTCGGTGCCGGCGCCGGACCTTGCCCACGGAAGAACGCCAACACGTCCTCGGAACCGTCGCCCAGCACCAGCACAGCGTTGCCCCCGATGTTCTTTCCGAACACCGGCAGCGAGTACGTCGCGATGCCGCCATCGACAGCCGACCGCAACGATGCCGCGGCGGCAATCGGGTCGAGTTCGTCATCGACACGGAGTGAGGAACCGATCGCCGTGATCAGGCGGCCGGCCGAGAACGGATCGACCTTGATGCGATCCAATGCCGTCTGCAGCGCGAGGTTGACGAATTGCTGCTGGCGCTTGGTCCTGCCGAGATCGCTGGCCGGATCCTCGTGCCACTCGCCGTCTTCGCGGAGCTCCTCGTAGTGGCGGCTGCGGGCATAGGCGAGTGCTTGCTCCCCGAGGAGGACATGGCACCCGGGCGCGGTGATGTCGAGGCCGGTGCTGACGTCGCGCGTGGCGTAGTCGACACAGATCTCCACGCCGCCAAGAGCATCTACGAGTGACTTGAAGCCGGAGAAGTCGATCTCGACGTAGTGGTCGATGGGAATGCGGAGGTCGCCTTGCTGCAACGTCTGCACCAGCACGCCAGGACCATCGCTGAACGCCGAGTTGACCCTGCGCCTGTTCTCGTGACCCGGCACCTCCACCCACAGGTCTCGAGGGATCGACAGCAGTGCGGCCTCGCCGGTGGACTTGTCTCGGCGGAGGATCATGATCGTGTCGCTGCGCTGGCCCGAGACGGCCTCCTCGGTCCCGATCCCGCTGGCATCGGGTGCTGTTGGATCAGCGCCCGCCCTGCTGTCGGAACCGACCAGCAAGAAGTTCTCGATCGATCCACCGCCGGAGCTGAAGTTGCCTGCGACACCGGGGATGCGCTCGACCGAGTCGATGGTCTTGCGCGCCGCGATCAGCATCCCTGTTGCACCGACGACACCCACCAGGGCGGTCATGGCCAGCAGGCTGGGAAGCCGGTTTCGGCGACGCGACCGCGGCGATACGTCGGGGGCGAGCACACACCGAGGGTAGTTGCGGGCTCTCCACCGGATTTCCGGCACCTACCTCAGATGCACGACGTCACCCGTATCGAATCGATGAGTGATCCCGCACTCGTCGAGCACGACCAGACGACCGTCGGGCATCACGTCGAGCGCCCTGCCGGAGACCGCAGATCCCGGAAGTTCGACGCGAACGGATTGACCGATCGTCGCCAGCGATGCCCGGTACATCTCGATGATGTCGGGCGGAAGGCGGTCGTATGCCGCGAGCATCAGATCGAGCACTGAACCGGGGTCGATGCCATCACCGAGCATGGCTGCTCCCTCGGGCGCCCAGCCGACGTTGAGCCCGATTCCCACCACGACGTACGCCGGGGCCACTTCGCCCGATCGGCCTGCCGACTGGGCGAGCACGCCTGCGAGCTTGCGCCCGTCGAGCAGCAGATCGTTCGGCCATTTCAGCAGTGGCGACACGCCGGCGATTTCGCGACACGCTTGCGCAGCGGCCAACGCGACCCGTTGTGTCAGCTCGTGCGGATGCCGCGGCACCTCGCGAAACAGCATCGAGACCAACAGATTGGCGCCCGGCGGCGCAACCCACCGGCGATCCAGACGCCCTCGACCATCGGTCTGGTGCCGGGCCATCAGCACGCTGCGATCCGGAGCACCGCCGGCCGCCGCGGCCAACAAATCGACGTTGGTGCTGCCGGTTTCCTCGACGATCGAGATCAGCCATGTGGCGCTCGGTGTACCCATGAAGCAAGATTGGCACTCGTGCTCACCAAGATCCTGATTGCAAACCGCGGAGAGATCGCCGTGCGTGTCATTCGCGCGGCACGCGATCTCGGCATCAAGACGGTCGCGGTCTACAGCGAACTCGATCGCGACGCCCTCCACGTTCGCCGTGCCGACGAGGCCTACGCGCTCGGCGGACAGACTGCGGCAGAGAGCTACCTCAACACGGAAGCCATCCTGAAGGCGATCGGCGACAGCGGCGCCGACGCCGTTCATCCCGGCTATGGCTTCTTCAGCGAGAACGCAGACTTCGCCAGAGCGATCACCGCGAAGGGCGTCACGTTCATCGGGCCTCCACCGGAAGCCATCGACGAGATGGGCGACAAGGTCAGCTCGCGCAGGGCTGCGCAGCGAGGTGGCGCGCCGATCGTTCCGGGAACGACCGAGTTCGCGACATCGGCCGACGAGATCTTGGCGTTCGGTGCGCGAGCACGGGTATCCGCTGGTGATCAAGGCTGCGTACGGCGGCGGGGGCCGCGGCATGAAGGTGGTGCTGTACGCCAGCGAGGTACAGGAGGCAATGGACAGCGCCAAGCGCGAGGCGAAGGCGTTCTTCGGGCGCGACGAGATCTACATCGAGCGGTATCTCACCTGGCCACGCCACGTCGAAGTGCAGATCGTCGGCGACCAACAGGGCGACGTCGTGTGGATCAGCACCCGCGACTGCTCCGCGCAACGCCGCCACCAGAAGCTGATCGAGGAGGCCCCTGCCGCGGGCCTGGCACCCGGGATCGAAGCGGCGATGGGCGAGGCGGCGATCAAGGCCGCCAAGGCCGTCGGCTACTACAACGCCGGCACGGTCGAGTTCATCTATCAGGACGGCGAGTTCTTCTTCCTCGAGATGAACACGCGCCTGCAGGTCGAGCATCCCGTGACCGAGGCGATCACGGGTATCGATCTCGTCGAATGGCAGATCCGCGTCGCCAGCGGCGAACCGCTTCCGATGACGCAGGAGCAAGTCACGGCTTCGCGTTCGCGGCCACGGCATCGAGGTCCGCATCAATGCCGAGAACCCGGCCGGCGGCAAGTTCCTGCCCTCGCCGGGCACGCTGACCAAGATGGTCGCGCCGAACGGGTTCGGACTGCGCTTCGACGCCGGATACCAGACCGGCGACACCATCAGCCAGTACTACGACAACCTCATCGGCAAGCTGATCGTGTGGGGCAAGGACCGGCCGACCGCCATCGCCCGCACCATCCGGGCATTGGAAGAACTGGTCGTCGAAGGTGTCGCCACCACGATCCCCGCCGACCTCGCCATCCTCCGACATCCCGATTTCCAGGCAATGGAGCACTCGACGAAGTGGGTGGAGGAACGACTCGATCTGTCCGACATCGAGACGCCCAAGCCGCCGGCCCCAGCCGACGACGACGACTGGCGAGCTCGTCGAGCGCACGACCACGGTCGAGGTCAACGGCAAGCGGTTCGAAGTGAAGATGTGGGTTGCCCGACGTGCCGGTTGCCGTTGCCGGCCCATCGAAGGCCGCCAAGAAGCCGACACGATCGGCGGGTGGCAGCGGTGCCGCCGCCGTCGGGTCCGGCAGCGTCGAGGTGCCGATGCAGGGCACCATCGTCAAGGTGCTCGTCGAGGTCGGTCAGGCGGTCACGGTCGGTCAGGCCGTGGTCGTGCTGGAAGCGATGAAGATGGAGAACCAGATCGCCACCGACAGGGCCGGCACCGTGAAGGAGATCAAGGTTGCGGCCGGCGACACGGTCGGCGCCGGCGACGTCGTCGTCGTCATCGGCTGAGCTGCGTTACACCACCGGTTCGATGGCGAGGCCGTTGCGCACCACCAGGGTTCCGGCCGCCTTGTCGTGCAGCCCTTGGCGCAGCGGGTTCCACAACGCCATCGAGTACACGAAGACAGCAAGGAACACGCCGATACGCGGGATGGCACCGAGCGACAGCGGCACCAGGGCACGGATCCCCGCCTCGTACCAATCCGGCCGGGCGCCATCGGTGAGCCGAACGACCCGGGTGCCGAGGACGATCTTGCCGACGGTCCGTCCGAGGAGGGCGATCATCACCGTCTCGTACACCAGCGCGACCGCGGTGACGGCGATGTTGAACGCGAGCAGCGAATCGGAGGTCACAGTGTCGCTCGGCTTGTACCCGAGCGCGACCACCACGAGCGCCACCGGGAGCGCCACGAGGACCTGATCGGTGAGCAGTCCGCCGACCCGCCGGCCGATCGGAGCCAGCGTCAGTCCTGCAGGAACTGCTGGGCGGGCGACCTCGTCGCCAGCTGGGGAACATCTACTCCGCCGCTTCTGCAAGCGCCTCGGCCAGGGCCGGGTGAACGAGCAAGCTCTCGACGATGTCGGTCACCTTCAGGTTTGCCGTCACGGCGAGGGCGATGACGCTGATCAACTCGGCGGCATGTCGACCGACGATCGATCCTCCCAGCACCACGCCGGTCGCCGGGTCACTGATGATCTTGACGAAGCCTCGTGAAGTCGTTGTTGATCAAGGCCTTGGGCGTGGCGCTGAACGGCACTTTGGTGACGCGGATCTTGCGACCCACCGCGAACGCGTCTGCCTCGGCGAGACCGACATCGGCGATCTCGGGCTCGGTGAAGATCGCGCTGGCGGCCTTGTCGTAGTCGAGATGGCGGTGGGCGACCTTCTGAAGACCCATCACGTGCTCGGCCACTTTGCGGCCTTGCATCGCCGCCACGCTGCTGAGGGGCAGCTTGCCGCTGACGTCGCCGGCAGCGTAGATGTGCGACACGTTGCTCTGGCAATGGCGATTGATGGTGACGAAGCCGCCACCATCGGTCTCGACACCGGCAGCATCGAGACCGAGTCCGTCGCTGTTCGGGATGGATCCGATCGCCAGCACGGCATGAGAACTGTGCACGACTCTGCCGTCGTCGCACCGCACGATCACTTCGTCGCCGACTCGTTCGATCGATGTTGCCCGGGCACCCTTCAGCAGGTGCACGCCGCGCTTCAAGAAGTCGTCCTCCAGCACCGCGGCGACTTCGGGATCCTTCTGCGGAAGGACCTGCTGACGGCTGACCACCAGCGTGACCTTGGCGCCGAAGCTGCTGAACATGTGGACGAACTCCACACCGGTGACACCCGAGCCGATGACCGTGATGTTCTCGGGGAAGATCGACGGCGGGTAGCACTCCCGCGTCGTCAGGATTCGCTCGCCGTCGGTGACACACCAATCGGGAATGCGCGGCCGGGAGCCCGTGGCGATCAGCACGGCATCGGCGGAGGTCACCCGTGTGCCTTCGGCAGTCACGATCTCGACGTCGTTGGGGCTGAGCAGTCGAGCAGTGCCGTGCAGCAGCTGCACACCCTGGCTCTCGAGCAGCCTCGTCGTGCCCTGTTGCAGCCGGTCCTTGATGCCCTCGATGCGCTCGGTCAGCGCGGATATGTCGACTTCGGCCTCTTGCTGCTCGAGTCCCATGCCGTGGATCCGACGCGAGAAGCTCATCGCTCCCCCGGTGGCGATCATCGTCTTCGACGGGATGCAGTCCCACAGGTGTGCCGCGCCCCCGATCACATCGCGTTCGACCATCGTGACCTGGGCACCGAGGCGCGCTGCGTACGTCGCCGCGGTGTTACCCGCCGGCCCGCCGCCGATGATCACGAATCGAGTTGCCACCGGGACGAAAGGCTAGCGGCGCTCAGTCGCCGGCGAGCGCCCAGCCATCGTCGGCGAACATCGTGCCGCGACTGTCTTGGCCACCCTCGGAGAGCGCAAGCCCGAACGACTGGAGGCCACCGCCTGGCACGTTGGGGCAATACCGCGACGGATAGAGGTACGTGTTGCGCGGCTCGCCGACCCATTCGAAGTGCATGCCGTCGGGGTTCAAGAAGTTGCCACCCCACGCGAAGTTGTGGGCCCGGAAGATACGCACCACACGACAGTCCATCTGCGGCACACAACCCTGGCAGTTGGAGACCGTGTTGGTGTCGAGCGCCTGCGCCCACGTGTGGCGCGACAAGCGAACCGAGTTGAGTGCCGACGATTCGGCTGAACCGCGGCCCGAAGCATCCGCCGTAGGTGTTGGCGTTGCCAACATCGATCGCTCCGGCCAGGCCGGCATTGACGACGTCCTGCAAGGCAGCAGTCAGGTCGGCTTTGATCGCGTTGTTGCACGCCGCGTTGATGCCTGTCGGATACGGCTCGCGGTTGGGGATGTACGCCGCACGCCAGCCGTCGTCGACCAGCACCGCGCCGGACTCGGTGACGCTGTATGCCAACTCGCCGAGCAGCTTCTTGGTCTTCGCGAGGCCGATGGTGCTATCGGGGTCGCGGGGATCCCAAGAACGGCGAACGCGGATCTTCGGATCCGTGCCGATCCCGCGAGCCGCCATCGAGGAGTCGAGTGCGGTGCGATCGAACTGGCCGTAGATCAACACGCTGGTCGGGATCACCGCGCCGAGAGCATCGGCCTGATCCGTCGACATCACGACTTCGGTGCCACCGACCTCTTCGTCGGGAGCAACGCGACCGACGACGAACTGCACGACCGATCCGTTGGCGGAGACGAGGTGCAGCACGTCGCCGGCCTGCGCACCACTGATGCTTGCCGAGGTCGCGCCCAACACGACCTGGCCGACGCTGATGAACTTCGACACTTCGCGGCCCATCGCGGCAGCGATCGAATCGAGCGGCAATGCCGTGACCGCCGTCGGGAAGTACCACGACCCGAGCGGTCCCGGCGCAGCGTGCACGGGGACACCGCCGCGAGTCACCATCACCAGGCCGATCCCGAAACCACGACCGACGACGGCCCATGCACCTGCCTCGACGGCGGCGCTGACAGCGGCGTTCGAGACCGCTGGTTGCAACGGGCCGAAGTTGAAGATCGAAACGAGATCACCCGGCACCGTGATGTTGCGCGGCAGGTGCTGCAGCCGTGGCTCCGCCGTTGATGACGGTCTCAGGCCCGGCGGCCGAGCCGGGAATCGCTACCCACATCGCCGAGGCGACGACAAGCAGAGCGACGGTTCTTGTGACGGGGGTTCGAAGCATCTGGTCGACCAAGCTAGCAGCGAGGCGCGAAACGGGGTCGCGGTCAGCGGCGCCGAAGCGATACCGTCATGCCCTTGTGAGTCACGAAGAACCTGCCCTCGAGCCAGACATCAGCGGTAGCGGTCTGGCGGCCGAGAAGGCCAAGCGGCTCGACAAGATCGCCGCGCTGCGCGACGCCGGAACCAATCCGTACCCCTACCGATTCGACCGCACGCATTCTCTCGAACAGCTCCGTACACAGTTCGGCCACTTGGAACCGGGAACCGAGACCGACCAGCGTGTGAGGGTCGCGGGCCGGATGATGCTGCGGCGTCAGCAGGGCAAGTTGATCTTCGCGACGCTGCTCGATCGCAGCGGCGAAGTGCAGCTGTTCGTGTCGAAGGGTGTCATCGGCGACGACGGGTTCGAGGCCTTCGGCGAGTTCGACCTCGGCGACTGGTTGGGTGCCGAGGGCACCGTCATGACAACCCGCAAGGGTGAGCTCAGCGTGAAGGTCGACCGCGTCGAACTGTTGTCGAAGGCCGTGCGCCCGATGCCCGACAAGTGGCATGGCCTCACCGACACCGACACGCGGTTCCGCCAGCGTTACGCCGACCTGATCGTCAACGAGGAGGCACGGGCAGCGTTCCGCATCCGACACGAGATCATCGCCAGCTTCCGCCGGACATTGCACTCCGAAGGTTTCATCGAGGTCGAGACTCCCGTGCTCCACCTCGAAGCCGGAGGTGCCCATGCTCGACCATTCGTGACTCACCACAACACGCTCGACATGCAGCTGTACCTGCGCATCGCGTTGGAGCTGCACCTCAAGCGGCTCATCGTCGGTGGCATGGAGCGAGTGTTCGAGATCGGTCGAATCTTCCGCAACGAGGGGATCTCGACGCGCCACAACCCCGAGTTCACGATGATGGAGCTCTATCAAGCGTTCGCCGACTACTCCGAGATGATCGACATCACCGAGCGCCTGATCACACAGGCCGCGATCGACGCGACAGGGTCGTCGCTCGTGACGATCGGCGACGATCAAGTCGACTTGGCCAAGCCGTGGCGCCGGGCCCGCATGATCGATCTCACCAGCGAGGCAATCGGCACCGAGGTTCACCCGTCGATGCCCGTCGAGGAACTGCGCACGCTCGCCGACAAGCACGGTGTCGGGTACAACCCGTCGTGGGGCAGCGGCAAGATCATCGAGGAGCTCTTCGAGGCAACCGCCGAGTCGGCGCTGATCCAGCCCACGTTCGTCACCGGCCATCCCGTCGAGATCTCGCCGCTGGCAAGGACCGACCGCAACGATCCGTTCCTCACGGAGCGCTTCGAGCTGTTCGTGAACGCACGTGAGCTGGCCAACGGCTACAGCGAGTTGAACGATCCCGTCGAGCAACGGGCGCGTTTCGAGGACGAGCATGCTGCCCGACAGGCCGGCAGCATGGAAGCGGGGACGGTCGACGAGGACTACCTGCGAGCACTCGAGTACGGCATGCCGCCGACCGGCGGCCTCGGCATCGGCATGGATCGCGTCGCGATGTTGATCGCCGGTGTGTCGTCGATCAAGGAAGTCATCCTGTTCCCGACACTGCGTCCGGAGGTGATGTAAGTGAGCAACGATCGCACCGCTCGAACTGCATGGGGGCGCGGCCTGGTGACCCTCGACTCCAACGGCGCTGTGCTCGACGCGTGGTATCCCGACCTGGGTCTCGGTGAGTTGGTTCCGCCGGTCCCACTCGCCGGCCGCAGTTCGGCCGAACGTCGCGACGAAGTGCGCGGCGTCGACATCTGCCCGGTCGAGATCGACGATCGACATCGACGCAGCCACCGGTGTCAGCCGACGACCTGTACCTCCGCCTGCACCTGCTGTCGAACCGGTTGTGCAAGCCGCGCACGATCAACCTCGACGGCTTGTTCGGAATGCTGACGAACGTCGCCTGGACCAACCTCGGCCCGATCGCTGTCGATCAACTCGACGCGGTCCGGTGGCAGATGCGCTCGACCGGTCAGATCCTGACCGTGCACGGTGTCGACAAGTTGCCGCGGATGACCGACTACGTCGTGCCGAGCGGAGTACGGATTGCCGACGCCGATCGGGTGCGCCTCGGGGCCCATCTGGCGTCGGGCACCACCGTGATGCACGAAGGCTTCGTCAACTTCAACGCCGGCACCTTGGGCCATTCGATGGTGGAGGGCCGGATCTCGGCCGGAGTCATCGTCGGCGACGGCAGCGACATCGGTGGGGGCGCCTCGATCATGGGCACGTTGTCGGGCGGCGGCAAGGACCAGGTCACGATCGGCGAGCGTTGTCTGCTGGGCGCGGAAGCCGGCATCGGCATCAGCCTCGGCGACGAATGCGTTGTCGAGGCCGGCCTATACGTCACCGCCGGCACGCTGGTGAAGTTGCCCGATGGCGAGGTCGTCAAGGCCCGTCAGCTGAGTGGCGCGAGCGGCCTGCTGTACCGACGCAACAGCCAGAGCGGAGCCGTCGAAGCGATCCCTCGATCCGTTGCCTGGGACGGGCTGAACGCAGCGCTGCACCACAACGATTGAGCGCGGGCCGGTCTGCATCTGCGGACCCGGCCCGTTCGCGCCATGATGCAGGTGTGATCGACCACTACCGCGCGGCGCGCAACGAACTCGACAATGGCCCTTTCGCAACGACCGAGATCGTCGTCCGCGGCGTCCCCATGCGGGTGTTCGCCGCGGCCCCACCGACGTTGCGGTCGCTGTGGCAACTGACAGCCGGGCACGGCGACAAGACCTACATCGTGTACGAGGACGAGCGGCTCAGCTATGCCGAGGTCCACGCCGGCGTGCGTTCGCTCGCGCACTACCTCCACGAGACGTGCGGTGTCGGCCGCGGCGACCGAGTTGCCATTGCGATGCGCAACTATCCCGAGTGGGTCATCTCGTATTGGGCGACGGTGTCGATCGGCGCTGCCGTCGTCGGCATGAACGCGTGGTGGACCACCGCGGAGATGGAGTTCGGCCTCACCGATTCGCGACCGAAGGTGTTGATCGCCGACGACGAGCGACTGGAGCGGGTGCTGCCGGTTCTCGACGGGTTGCGGGCCGATGCTCCGCTGCACCTCGTCGCGGTCCGCTCCGATCGCGACCTGCCCGACGACGCCGTGCGATGGACCGATGCGGTGCAGCCCGACACGGCGCCCGACCTACTTCCCGACAGCGACATCGATCCCGACGACGATGCTTGCATCTTCTACACATCGGGCACGACCGGCTTCCCCAAGGGTGCGCAGTTGACCCACCGCGGCTCGATCCACAACATCCTCAACATCGCCTATATGACGACGGCGATGTCGATGGCCGAGGCCAAGGCAGCGGCTGCCGGCGACCTCCCCGCGACGCCGACGCCGGCACTCCCATCGAGCGCGCCTGTGCTGATGGCACCGACTCCGCTGTTCCACGTGACGGCGTGCAACTGCATCATGCATCCGGCGACGCTCACCGGCGGCACGGTCGTGTTCATGCACCGCTGGGACGCCGGCAGAGCGCTCGAACTGATCGAGCGAGAGCGGGTCACCAACTTCTCCGGCGTCCCGACCATGAGCCGCGAGCTGCTTGCACATCCCGACTGGGCGACGCGTGATACCAGTTCGCTCGCTGGAATGACCGGTGGCGGGGCGGCCGTGCAACCGGACCTCGTCGGCAAGATCGACAAGGCGTTGAGGAACGGCGTGCCGGGCACCGGCTACGGCCTCACCGAAACCCACGGCATCGTCACAGCCAACGGAGCGCGGCTGTACCTCGCCAAGCCGAACTCAGCCGGGCCGATCGTTCCGACCCTCGACGCCAAGTTGGTCGACGACGACGGCAGCGACCTCGAGGCAGGCCCCGACGTGGTCGGACAGCTGTGCGTACGAGGCGCGATCGTGATCAAGGGCTACCTCAATCGTCCCGAAGCCACCGCCGACGCGATTCGCGACGGCTGGTTCAACACCGGCGACATCGCCCGCATCGACGAGGACGGTTACGTCTTCATCGTCGACCGCGCCAAGGACATGGTGCTGCGCGGCGGCGAGAACGTGTACTGCAGCGAGGTCGAGGCCGCCATCTACCAACACGATGCCGTCGCCGAGGCCGCAGTGTTCGGCATTCCCGACGAACGCCTCGGCGAGATCGTCGGCGCGGCGATCGTGTTGCATCCCGGGGCGACCCTTACGGACGAGGAAATGCAGGGCTTCCTCGCCGCGCGGATCGCCAAGTACAAGATCCCGTCGCGCATCTGGTTCCTCCCCGAACACCTGCCACGCAATGCAAACGGCAAGTTCGTCAAACGCGAGCTGCGGGCCCAACTGCTGGACGCGTGATTCGGCCTGCGAACATGCATCGATGACGTCTCGTAACGAAGATCTGGTCCGCGAGTTCTTCGCGACGTTGAGCACCGGCGATCTCGAGGCGTTGCGCAAACTGATTCATCCCGACGGCTCGTGGGAAGTGATGTCGACGATGGTTCCCGGGTCCGGCCTGACGTCCGGCGGCGACGCGGTGATCGACGACTTCCTCAAGCCTGTCCGCGGCATGTTCGAGCCCGGCGACCCGAAGATCCACGTGAAGCGAACGTTCACTGACGGCGACATGGTCAGCGCCGAGACCGAGGCAATCGGCGAACTGGCCAACGGCAACCACTACCACAACCGCTACGCCTGGGTCATCGAGATCAAGGACGGCAAGGTCTGCCACCTGCGCGAGTACATGGACACCGCCTACATCATGAGCGTTGTCTAGCGCCACGTCGTCGGTGCCCGGGAGTCAGACCCAGCTCATCGCCCGAGTCGCGACATCGTCCACCGCGCGCTCGCACGTCGGGCAATAGAGGCGGGTCTCCAACGCGGTGCCGCATGCATCGTGCACCGGACCCTCGGGCTCGCCGGTCTGGCGCGCACCCCATGCCGACAGGAGTGCGATGGCGTCGGTCAATTCCCGGCCGCTGTCGGTCAGCGCATAGGCCAACCGGACGGGCCTTTGGCTGTACGGCGTCGCGACCATCAGACCATCACGCTCGAGTTGGCGCAGCCGAGCGGTCAACACGTTGGGTGCGATCCCGTCGAGCCTCTCGGCCAATTCGCCGAACCGTTGCGGGCCGTCGAGCAGACGGGCAACCACCTGCAGGGACCAGCGATCGCCGATCACGGAGAGGGCGTGCGCGAGGTTTGCCGACATGTTGATAGCTTACTACTGGATACATAGTTACTAGTGATTTACTAGTAACCCGATATGAAGGAGACAACATGTCACTCGTCGACGACCTTTCCTCCACCGCTCGCTCCGTGCTCGGCGAACTCGGCCCCTCACTCGTCACCATCGGCCAGGACGGTCGCGGCACCGGCATCGTGATCGCTGCCGGCAAGGTGTTGACCAATGCCCACAACCTCCGTGACCGCACGACGCTGGTCACCTTCGCCGACGGTCGTGCCGAGCAAGGCTCAGTCGCGGGCGCCGACGAGGATGGCGACCTGGTCGTGCTCGAAGTCGACACCGGCACCGTCTCGCCGGCTGCGTGGGCCGAGCAGCCACCCGACGCCGGCGACGTCGTGTTCGCACTCAGTCGGGGCGGGCACCGCACCCGCATCTCCTACGGGATGGTGTCGTCCGTCGACGTCGCTTTCCACGGCCCTCGTGGTCGCCAGGTGCACGGTGGCATCGAGCACACTGCGCCACTTGTTCGAGGATCGTCCGGTGGGCCGATCGCCAACGCAGCCGGGCACGTCGTCGGGTTGAACACGCATCGCACCGGCCGCGGCTTCTACGTCGCCCGACCCATCGACGAGGCACTGCAGTCGACGATCGCGGATCTCGCCGCGGGCAAGTCGGTGGTGCGCCCCCGCCTCGGCGTCGCATTGGCGCCTCCGGACGTTGCCGCGAAATTGCGCGCCTCGGTCGGACTTCCCGAGCGCGCCGGGCTGCTCGTACGCGGAGTCGAGCCCGATGGCCCGGCCGCCAATGCCGGCATCGTCGAAGGTGATCTGCTCGTTGCGGCCGGCGACACCGCGCTCGTCTCGATCGAGGCATTGCACGACGTGTTGGCCAACGCCGGCGAGACGTTGAGCCTGACGGTGGTGCGAGGCAACGACGAACGCACCGTGGAGATCACCTTCACCAAGGAGTGATCAGCGCAATGCTGCCTCGATCCGATCGAACGAACTCGTCGGGTCGGTCGGATCGAAGTACACGGTCGACAGGCCAACCGCATCGGCACCACGCAAGTTGATTCGTTGATCGTCGACGAAGACGACGTCGCTCGGGTCCGGGCCTCCGAACGCCTCGAGGGCCAACTCGAACGCACGCCGATCCGGCTTGAGATACCCGGTGATCGAACCATCGACGATGAAGTCGAACTGATCGATGACTGAAATCTCCTCCATCCATTCCGGGCCGTGAAACGCGTGCATGTCGTTGGTCAGAACACCGACTACGCGACCTGACGCCCGATGGCGAGTGATCAGGTCGGCCATCGCCGGGCGCACCAGATAGTCACCGGGCGGCTCGTAGAAATGCCGCATCAAGCCGCGCAGATCGAGCCCGTACGGCGCACCCCGCACCGACCAGTACTCGCGCTCGGTGATCTCGCCGGCCTGCCACCGCACGTACTCGGGATCGCTCGTGGTGTCGAACGGCCCGCGCCACGAAATGTGGCCAAGTGTCTCCTCCGCCTTGCCGATGAGTTCGAAGGGGGTCAACAGCACCGGCCCCCCGAAGTCGAGCAGCAGATGCTTCATCGATGGTGTAGCGGTCACGCCACGAGTACACCAGCACGGGCCTGCTCGAACAACGCCATCGTTCGGTCCGGCGGAACGCTTAACCATCCTTCCGCGATGAGAGATGAGCCGCCGGACGCCGCATATCTCTCATCTCGCCGACGGGCTGAGGCCACTCGATGAGAGATGTGCGGTCCCTGGAGGCTCATCTCTCATCGCGGCGTCAGTCGCGGGCGATGACGGCGTAGGCGACGTCGTGCGGTGTGCAGTCGATGCCGTTCAGTTGCACCGGAGGCAGGTCGTGCGGACAGGCCGACAGGGCCACGATGCAGTCCATCTCGGCCTCCAGCAGAACGTGGTCGCCTGGTTTCGACACGGGCGCCGCGATCGAGATCGTGCCATTGGACTGGAGGACGACGTTCATCCACAGATTCACCGCGTTCGGCACGGCACGCGGCGGATCGACGCCGATCGCTCGGAGGGCGCCGTGGAAGTTGTCGGTGCAGGACCCGTGATCGGCCGGCGCGCCCAACTGGCGATATCGCTCGCTGTCGCAGGATGGGATGAGCGTGTCGTGGACGCCCGGCGACGAGTCCTCGAGCAAACGCAGGATCGGCCGCCGCAGGTTGGTGACGAACACGTCGCCGGGTCGCGGCGCGAGCCGAAACCAGGGGTTGCGCGAGTGCGGCATCGACATCGACTCGAGCACGTCGTCTGCGACCATCGCCCAGAGGTCGACGACCTGTGAACCATGCGTGTTGACGACGCGCAGACGGTCGCCGGTGCGCAGGCGCAGCGCGACGCCGGTGCGCGCGGGCAGTACCAGGTCAGCGGCGGTCATAGTGGGGCGAGACGGTACCAGGACGTGCGAGGATCGACCATGACTCTCGACGCGGACACGCTGCGCTCCATCGAGCGAACACGTCTTGCATCGCTGGTCGCGGGCGATCTTGCGGTTGCTGACCCGCTGCACGCGAGCCACTATCAGCTCATCACCCCGCGAGGCCGCGCGCTGTCGAAGTCTGAGTACCTCGGTGCAGTCGCCTCGCACGAGATCCACTACCAAGTGTTCGAACCGACATCCGAGATCGAGGTCTGGGGCGACGACCGATCGCGATGTTGCGGTACCGCGCCGCAATCGGGTTCCACGGGTCCGATGATGTGATGGCGGTGTGGCACACCGACTGCTACGAAGCCACCGGCGACGGCTGGCAGGCGGTCTGGTCGCAGGCCACAGCGATCGACGACTAGCGCATCGGGTACCGTCGCGGCATGGCCATGGCACTCAACGGAAACTGCGAGATCTACTACGAGTCGTTCGGGGATCCGAACGATCCGACGCTGCTGCTGATCAACGGCTTGGGCAGCCAGTGCATCAGCTACCACGAGGACTGGTGCGAGATATTCGCCGGTCGAGGGCTGCGAGTAGTGCGCTACGACAACCGCGACGTGGGACTGTCGTCCAAGTTCGACAGCGCGCCCGTCGGCGATCACGGCGAGGCCTACACGATCTCCGATATGGCGGCGGACGGGATCGCGGTGCTCGATGCAATCGGGGTCGAGCGCGCCCACGTCATGGGACTGTCGATGGGCGGCATGATCGTGCAGGTCATGGCTATCGAACACCCCGATCGCATGCTTTCGATGACATCGGTGATGTCACGCACTGGCGAGCCAGGGTACGGCGACTCGACACCGGCGGCCTTGGCACGACTGACCGCGCCGCCCGCTACTGATCGCGAGTCGTACGTCGCTTCGAGCATCGCCGGGCTGCAGATCTGGGGCAGCCCGGAGTTCGCCGACGAGACCAGATGGCGTCGGCACGCGGAGCGGGCCTTCGACCGTTCGTTCCATCCGTCCGGGACAACCCGGCAGTTCTTTGCGATCAGCGCCGCACCGCAACGGGCCGACCAACTTCGCGAAGTGACCACACCCACTCTCGTGATGCACGGCGACTGCGACACGTTGATCGACATCAGCGGTGGGCGTCGAACCGCCGAGCTGATCCCCGGAGCGCGATTCGAGGCCATCGAGGGCATGGGTCACGACTACCCGCCCGAGCTGTGGAATCGCTGGGTCGACATCGTCAGCGGATTCGTCGCCTCCGTCTCGCAGTCCGCATAGCGAACCGTCCGCGTACCGATCAGTCGAGGATCGTCACGACACCATTGTCGCCGTCGACGCGCAGCCGCATGCCTGTCTTGATCGACTTCGTCGCGAACGCGGTGCCCGTGACTGCGGGCAACCCGTATTCGCGACACACGATGGCTGCGTGGCTCATCATCCCGCCCGAGTCGGTCACGGTCGCGGCGATACGCCGGAAGATCGGCGCCCACGACGGAGCTGTCACAGGGGCGACGAGAATCTCACCGTCTTCGATCTCGGAGACCTGATCCGCACTGGTCAATACACGGGCCACGCCTTCGACCACACCAGGTGATGCCGCGAATCCGCTGAGACCGCCATCGGCGCTGACACCACCGAGCCACTTCTGGATCGAGTCGCTGGTGATGCCCCAGAGCATGATCGTGAATGGCTCGGTGACGACGTCGGGAGGTGCACCGAGCGCAGGCGGGGCATCCCACGCCTGGCATGCAGCCATGATCGCCCGCCGTTTGGCAACGATGTCGGGCCAGTACGACGGCCCACGCGGCGCGACTCCGGCAGCCCATGCAAAGGTCATGTCGCTGATGGCCGTCGGGATGTCGTCGCGCTTCAGCATGAAGATGTCGTCGGGGTCGCCCCAGAACCCCTCCTTGATGAACACGTTCGACAGCTCGCGCATCTTGCGCCACATCACGCTGATGCCCCAGTGCTCGACGTAGAAGTTGTGATTCTCGACGTAGTGGAACACGGTGCGGCTGAGACCGAGCTTGGCCTCGAAGTTTGCCTTGTCGTCGCCGTCGAGCAGGTCGATGTACTCCGACGCAACGCGGTCGCGTTCGGCGATCACCGCTTCCTGTGGCGTGTCGATCTCCTCCCCCGCCTGCAGCTTGCGGATGTACCCGCGCATGAACGAGAACGGGATGTCGAGACGCTCCGCCCACACCGCGTCGGTGTGGTAGAAGCCGGTGCCATTCGAGTAGTTGAACCACGGGTACTGCGCTGTCGCATACTCGGCCAACCACTCCTTGCCACCGGCTGCGCCTTCCACCGCGACGAGTGCCTGACCCACGGTTCCCTCGCACAACGTGTCGCCGAGCCCGGTCTCGACCGCGAGTCGGGCAAGGCGACGCAACTCCTCGTCGGGACGGAACAAGTCGACGTCGATGCCCGCAACCATCTTGGCGATGGAGAGGTCGGGGATGTTGGGGAAGACCTGCTTGCAGAATCCGAAGTAGTCGAGGTATGCGGCGTAGCCGAGGTTCAGCATCTCGAAGTGCAACTGCCACAACTCGAGCGACAGGTCGACCAACTGGTGGTATTCGTGTTGCAGGTCGTAGACGTTGCTGCGGCCGGCATGACCGGTGACGATGTCCAGTGCGACCATGTCGGGCAGCGGCTCGAAGTTCAATGCCTCGAGCTTGCCGATGACGACCTTGGCCTTGTCGATCCACTCGGCTTCGATCGCATCCCAGTTGGCGAAGTAGTGCCCGGCGCGCTGCATGAAGTGCTCGACGCGACCGGGGATCTCCGACGGGTCGGCGACAGGCACCGGCGAGAGGAAGAAATAGCCGTTGAGGATGCGGATGTCGATGCCCATCGCCGGCGGGACGATGTAGTGACGGCTGTTGTACGAGCCCAACGAGGCAAACGCGTACTCGACCAAGCTGGCGTCGAACGGCGGCATCACCGTCGGCAGGTGAATTGCGTCGCGGAACCAGAACACGGATTCGTCGTACGACTTGCGTGCCTCACTGAACAGCAGGTGGTAGTGGTACAGGTCCTCCCATCCCTCGGCCCCCGGCGGCGTGGTGATGGAAAACGGACTGTCGAAACGATCGTTGGTCATGGCGGTTCCCCCAATGGTGATGTGCGACTACTAGCTCTTGACTTGTACGGGGTTCAGCAGGTTGCTGACGACCCCTTCGACCCCGGTGTGCACCCCTTGGCTCACCTGGCGAGGCTTGTTGCTCCACACCGTCTCCGGACGGCTCTGCAACAGATGAACGGTGTGCACCCCGTCGACGTGGACCGTGACCGCCCACTCGACATCTTGCGGTCGACCGAAGTGCTTCTCGGCCTGACGGGCCAGCTTGGCGATCGATCGGATCTCGTCGTCGGTCAAGCTCGGCGATGTGCTGCGATCGGCATCGAGCGACCGCTCCACCACCCGATCGCCCTCGACACAACATTCCAATTCCTTGGCGGACACCGTGCGCTTGGTGATCTCGAAGATCACCTTGTCGATCATGTAGTTGTCGGGCGTGACGGTGCCTGACACCACCGACTCGCCGAGTCCGAACGCCGAGTCGATCACAATGGTCGAGCGATCGCCGTTGGTCGGGTTCAACGTGAAGGCCACACCAGCCGCCTTCGGCAACACCATCTGCTGTACAGCGACACTCATGGCAACGTCGGAATGTGGATAGCCGTTCTCGTGGCGGTACGAAATCGCCCGGTCGGTGAACAAGCTGGCCCAACACCGCACGACATGGTTGACGACTTCGTCAGCACCGCGAATCCACAGGTAGGTGTCCTGCTGTCCGGCAAACGACGCGTCGGGCTGGTCCTCGGCAGTCGCGCTCGAGCGAACTGCGACAGCGACGTCGTCGATGCCCGTCTGCGCGCAGAGCTGCTGGTAGCCGGCGCGGATCACCGCCTCTGCAGCCTCCGACGGCCCGGCATCGAGCACCATCTGCCGGCATCGCCCGGCTGATTCGGCGAGCGCATGGAGATCGCTGACGTCGAGCTTGTCGAGCTGAGCCCGAAGGAACGGTCCGACGTGGTCACGGCTCATCGAGTCGGCAAAGGCATGCGTCGTGACGGCGAACCCAGGGGGAACGGGAAGGCCCGCTCGGGTCATGGCGCCGAGACTGGCGCACTTGCCGCCGACGATCGGCTGGTCGGTTTCGGTGTAGTCCTGGAAGAAGATGGCGTGGTCCGCCGCTACCACGACACACCTTCGTAGGCATCCCAGCAACGACGTGTTGCCTCGGCCCCTGCGAAGTACGCGGCACGCGCCGATCGGCGCTTGGCATCGGTGTCGAGGTACCGCTCGGCGAACTCGCCCACGTGACCACCGTGATCCTCGTCGACAATGATGTGGATGGTGTGGAACGCGTAGTCGTCCGGCTCGAGCAGATCACCGTAGTGATGCTTGAAGCCTTCGACGGCTCGAATGTACGCCGGCGGGATCTGGTTCTCGATGCCGAGGCTGGCACCGAACTGGAACTCGTACCACGGCCGCTGGTGGGCCAGGTTGTAGAGGAAGCTCTCGCTGAGCACGGCCTCGACATTGGGGCTTGCTTCGGTGATGACCTCGTCGGGGGCACCGAGTGCCCGTGTGAACTGGAAAAGCCAGTGGAGGTGACCGTGCCCGGATTTCGACTGGATGCCGAGCACTTCCTCGCCGATGTTCTCGATGACGCTCTCGGTCATCTCGTACGGGATTCGCCCGAGCCAGATCGAGAGGAATCGGCGGGTGTGGTAGGTCACGCCGTGGTAGTGCTGGCGTGCCCAGCCGACCAGTTCCTCCTTGGTGGCCTCACCTTGCACCACGCGCTCGACCCACCGTGCCTTGTCGAGCGTGCGGCCCGACGCGACCAACTCGGCTCGCATCTCGTCTACGAATGCCTCACCATCGAACGACACCGGCGTACCCCCTCGTGATTGCGCCCCCGGCACTGTCGCACCGCGCGCATCATCTCTCAAGATCACTGTTCCGATAGTCGGAACGATGGGGATGACCATCGGTGCGCTGCTGCTGCGATGATGTTCGGGTGCAACCGACAGACCTCGCAGACCTGATTCGTCGTCGTCGCACCAGCATGCTGGTCGACAAGGATCGCGAGGTTCCGAGGCAATTGATCTGCGAATTGTGCGACCTGGCCCAGTGGGCCCCCAACCACAAGCGGACATGGCCGTGGCGCTTCGCCATTGCCGAGGGCGATGCCCGGGCCCGCCTCGGCAACGCCATCGCGGACGCGATGCAGGCTCACGGTGATCCACCGGAGAAGGTCGCCAAGACGCGTACGAAGTACCTGCGCACGCCGGTCACGTTGGTAGTCGGATCGAGCCAGGGCGACTCGCCGACGCGCACCTCCGAGAACCGCGACGCGGTCGCGGCCGGGATCCAAACCATGCTGCTCGCTGCGACGGCGCACGGTTTGGCCAGCTACTGGGGCTCGTGCCCGAAGGGCGCAAACGACGTGGTCAGCGAGCTGTGCGACTTCGAGCCGGGGACGCACATCAGTGGCCTGATCTACCTCGGATGGGCCTCCACCAGCGTGGTCGCGCCCGACCGACCGGCGCCCGAGGTGCATGTCATCGCAGCTCAGTAACGGTGCGCTTGCGCGGTGGAGTGAACGCGCCGGGTGGTACTAGTACCAAGGTGCAATTGGCGAGTCGCCCGATCCGGCCGAAGATGACCACGACCCCTCGAGCCCGTCCAGCGAATGGGGTTGTATCCGATATTCACCGGAGGTCCGATCGCAGCCCGAGCGGTCGGGCTTCCTGTGTTTTCAGCCCCAGATGCTCTTGCGCGGGGCTGGCGTCACTACGACCGCACCACCGAGGGTGCCGATCGGTGTGATGCACAGTCGTGTGTCGGCGCCGTTGACCTTCGACTCGCACTTGCCACAGATCCCTTCCTGGCAACCGCGCCGCGGACGGACGTGCTCGGCAATCTCGCGAATCGCCTTCAACGCCGCCATCGTCGGATCGGCCAGGATCGAGTACTCGACGTCGTCGACGGTGAGCACGGTGACCACAGGCGGCTCGCCGTACCCGGCAAAGCCGCCACCGTCGATTCTTGGACTGCTTCCACGCTCACGCGTACCAACTGGGTGTCGCCAGGGTCGGAATCTCCAGTTCCAAACCGCGTCCACGGTATGTCAGTACGGCGTGTTCGTGATCCTCGTAGACCTTGATGCGGACGTCTTCGGTGTTGTTCGGTTCACCGGGATCATGCCCGACCGCCGACGCCGCTACCGCGCGGATCGGACCAGAGTGACCGCACATGTAGATGGCCGTGTTCGGTCCGCTCTCCCCGAGGATCTGGGTGATCCCCTGCCAGTGTCGACGGACCACGATCATCGGTGGCTCGAAGTAGAACAGCGGCTGCGTCAGCCACACTGTGATCGGGTCGCCACCCGCCTGTAGCACCCGGTAGAAGCGGTTCATCTCGGTGATCCAGCCGGGCCGGTCGCCGGTGCCGAATCGCTGATAGTTCTCGTGGATCTGGGCGAACTCCTGGAACGCGGCGGTCACATCGACCTCGCGTCCGCCGGCCCACACTTGGAAGTTCTTGAACGACTCGTGGGGGTACGGATCCTCGACGGTGACGTCGGAGATCCCGTAGCGGCTGAGCGCTTGCAACACACCGCTGCGTACGCCGACAGCAGTCTCCGACGCCCGAGCCGTCGGTGCATGCGGGAACCGGACGGTCATCCCCTCTTTCAGCCCCTTGGCCAGGTCCTGGCCCTTACGGTGGGCCTGCCATTGCCCGAGCGGTGTCAGGGCGCCGTCGGTGACGTAGCCCTGCGTCTGGCCGTGCCGGATCAGGCGAACGTCGACCGACGTCGTGATGCGCTTGCGGAACTCGCCGGGGAACTGCTCGCGAGGCGAGACCGTCTCGCGGGCGAACTCCTCGGTGCGGCCCGGCGGGGCGTTGACACGGTCGAGTTCCTCGAGGGCCCGCAGCGTCGACCGCTCGCGGGCTCGCAGCACGAACGCCGGCTCGTCACCCTCGTCGTCGAGAGGCCCGACGGGTTCAGCCTTGCGCCTCGCATAGTTGGCGAGATACAGCGGCGCGTCGTCGCGTGTGACACCGCTCATGTGTAGATCGACACGAACGATTCGACGACGCGGTTCTCGTAATAGAACAGTGCCTTGCCCAGCTGATCCTCCGTCCACGTGATGGTTTCCCAATCGGTGTCGGTCTTGTAGCCGCCGGTGAAGACCTCGTTGCGGTTTCCGACGGGATCGAAGAAGTAGATCGTGTGGCCGCGGGTGATGCCGTGACGAGTCGGTCCGATGTCGATGTCGATGCCGTTCATCCGCAAGATGTCGGCTGCCCGGCCGACCTCGGCCCAACTGTCGAGCCAGTAGGCGAAGTGGTGGAGACCGCCGTTCGCGCCACGGGTGAAGGCGATGTCGTGGGGTTGACGCGAGCGCTCGAAGAACACGATCAGCTGGTAGCCCTCGTTCGTGACGAGTTGCTCGGTCAAACGGAAGCCGAGCACCTCGCTCATGAACCGTGCCGCGTCGGGAACGTTCTCGGTGGTCAGCAGGCAGTGATCGAGCCTGGGCGGTGCAATGCCGACGAGGTCCATCGGCATCGGAGGCGGATTGAACAGCGGCAGGCCGTTGCCGACCTTTTCCATCTTGGCGTAGATCTCCATGGTGTGGCCGGTCGGCGAATCGAAGCGAATTGCGTCGCCCTGACCCAGTTCGGTACCGGCACCGATGCGCTCGACCGTGCAGCCGTAGCGCTCGAGCTTGGTCTCGTAGTCCTCGAGATCGTCGATGGACTCGGTCTTGAAGGCGACGTGCTCGAGCCCGTAACGATTGGCGCCGGTGAGCATGAGCGAGTGGTGATCCTGCTCGTCCCAGCCCTTCAGGAAGACGTGGTTCTCGTCGCGGGCAACCTCACGCAAACCCAACACTTCGGTGTAGTAAGCGGCACAGAGCTCTAGATCGGGTGTTCGGACCTCGACGTGTCCGAGACGGAAGATAGCCATGGGAATCATCTTGGTTGGGTGACGTCGGCACCGAAAGGGCACTGTTCTGACAGGTGGAACGAGGCTGTTCCGTCGAGCGACGTCCGCATGAGAGCGTGTCGCATGGCATTTGACGGTGAGGCGTTTGTCGACGAGTTGCGCGCAGAGCTGCAGGCCTCCGGGCGCACGCTGGACCAGGCTGATTGGGTGAAGCGAACCCAGCAGGGCGAGGCGACGAAGGAGGAGCTCGTTGCCTGGGCCCGCCAGCACTACCACGGCGTCACCTACCACACGCGGCGCATCCTGTCGGCGTGGGTCACACGCATCCCCTACGAGATGACCGATGGTGTCATCGACAACATCGCCGAGGAGGTGTTGGGCACCACGTCCAAGTCGGGCTTCGGCCATCTCCACTGGCTGTTCGAATTCACCCGCGCCCTGGGCGCGCCCGACGAGGTCATCACCGAAGCGACGCCGAACGTCGACGCGATGGCGTGCAGCGGCTTCCTCTACTGCCTGGCACAGCAGCAGCCGTGGCACGAGCTGACGTTCGGCGGAATCCTGGCGATCGAGAACCAGATCCCCGCGGCGTACATCAAGGTCGTCGACGGGTTCAAGGAGCACTACACCGACATCCTGCAACCCGACGACTACGCGTTCCACACGATCCACATCACTGTCGACGAGGACCATGGTGGGCATGTGGGCGAGTTCGCCGAGCAGTACCTCGACACCGACGCCAAGCGCCGCTCGGCGCGTGCCGCCTACTTCGCCGGCGCCGAACTGACCCGCCGTTGCTGGGACAACCTCACCGAGTGCAGTTGGTAGCGGGAACCTGCGCTCCGTTGCTCCGCAACGTCGCCGCAATTCCAGTTAGACCGTCGCTACGTTCCGCTCACGTCGCTAGTTCGCAGCGATGGCTGCAGAGCGGGAGTCGCCGGAATCAGCGGTGGCGCGGGCGCTGTCGCTGCTGACTGCATTCACGTTCACCGATCCGGTGCTCGGCGTGTCCGAACTCGGGCGACGCGTCAAGTTGCCGAAGAGCACGGTACATCGGTTGCTCAGCATCCTGGTCGCCGAGGGGTTCGTCGAGCGCACTCCGGACGAGCGCTATCGACTGAGTCTCAAGCTGTACGAGATCGGCCAAGAGGTCGTCAGCAGCCGAGTCCTGCGTCAGGTCGGCCACGTGCCGTTGGAGAAACTGCACAACGACAGCAACGAGGCCACCCACCTCGCCGTGCTGTCGGGGCCGGACGTGGTGTACCTCGACCGTTTGGAAAGCCCGCAGATGATGGGCCTGTTCACGAGGGTCGGTCGACGTCGATCCGCACACGCGACGTCGTCGGGCAAGGTGCTGCTGGCGTTCGGCTCGCAGGCCGATGTCGATGATGCCGTCGCCGCCGGACTCCCCCGGCTGGGTCCGCGAACCATCACCACTCGCACCCGCTTGAACCAGGCATTGGCAGACGTTCGCAAGGCGGGCTACGCGGTCAGCACCGACGAGGCTGCTCCCGGCGTGGTGTCGATCGCCGCGCCGATCTTCGATCGAATTGGTTCATGTGTCGCAGCCGTCTCCGTCGCCGGGCCGATGATCCGCATGCCGGCCGATCGTCACGACCAGTTGGTTCGAATGGTGGTGCGCACCGCGGCCGAGATCTCGAAAGCGTTGGTCAGCGACCAGGCTTCGATCCGCTGACGATCGAGACACCGTCGAGCGACGTCGACGGCACAAGGCACAACCTGGTCGGCGCGCCGTCGACCAACGATTCGCATGTGCCACACAAACCGCTCTCGCAACCCCGCTTCGGTCGGTCGTACTTCGCCAGGAATCGAATGGCGAACAATGCAGAAACGTCGGACCACGTCGCGAACGAGAAATGGAGACCGTCGATCTCGAACGTCACCTCTCGTTCGAAGGGTCGGCTCCCCTGACGTACGGTCACGCGACTCACAGTACGGCGGGCTCTCCACGCACTGATCACATCGTGTCCCGTTTGTCGGAACGAGAGCTTGGCGACGGCGGCCACGGTGGATGAAGATGCACGGCGATGAGCCTCAGCCAGTCCGACGTCAACCACTACGGCGACGAGCTGTACTCGGCGCTGGTCGACCTGCGAACGGTGCCGAACCTGCGCGATCGGGTGCCGGGGATCGACATCGCCGCCGCATACGCGATCCAGTCGCGCATGGTGCAACGACGGGTCGACGCGGGTGAGACGATCGTCGGCAAGAAGGTCGGCGCTACCAGCGCTGCGGTGATGACGATGCTCGGTCTCGACCAACCCGACTTCGGTCAGTTGCTCAGCGGCATGGTCTACGGCGACGGCGACACGATCAAACTCGACACGCTCATCCAGCCGCGAGCCGAGGGCGAGATCGCCTTCGTGTTGAAACATGATCTGACCGGACCGGGGGTGACCGCCGTCGACGTCCTGCGGGCCACCGACTACGTCGTGCCGTGCTTCGAGATCGTCGACTCACGCATCGACAACTGGGACATCAAGGTCGTCGACACGATCGCCGACAACGCCTCGTGCGGTGTGTATGTGTTGGGCAGTCAGACGAACGGACCCGCTCGACGTCGACCTGGCGCTGGTCGGCATGACCATCGACGTGCGACGGTGAGCTGATTCGCCACCGGGGCCGGCGCAGCCGTGAAGGGCTCGCCGGTGAACTCGCTGATCTGGCTGGCCAACACGCTCGGCGCGCTGGGGATCACCTGCCGGGCCGGCGAGGTGATCCTGACCGGATCGCTTTCGATCATGGCCTGGGTCAAGGGCCCGCAGACGATCACCTGCGAGTTCGGCGGTCTCGGTAGCTGCAGCGTGACGTTCGAGTAGGGAGCAATCTGTCGTGGCACTTTCCGCATCCGTGATTTCCGAGCTTGCCGACATCGTCGACGGCGCGCAACGCAACGCTGCCGACATCGTCAAACTCACCGAGAGCCAGCCCGACATGGACCTGGCCGATGGCTACGCGGTGCAAGCCGAGCTGTGCCGGCGATGGCAGGCCGACGGCCGGCGACTGACCGGCTACAAGGGCGGGTTGACATCGAAGGCCAAGATGGTGCAGATGGGTCTCGAGACGCCGGTGTTCGGTGTCTTGATGGGCGACACCTGCGTCCCCGACGGCGACGTGGTCGACATGAGCCAACTGATCCACCCGAAGGTCGAAGCGGAGATCGCGTTCGTCACCTCGCACGAACTGTCCGGCGATGTCTCGGTCGACGAAGTGCTGGCTGCGACCGAGTTCGTGCTGCCGGCGATCGAGGTGATCGATTCGCGATTCAAGGATTTCAAGTTCGACATCGAGAGCGTGATCGCCGACAACACGTCCGCGGCGCGTTACGTGGTTGGCGGATCGCCGCGGCGACCCGAGGGGCTCGACCTCCGGCTGCTCGGCGTCGTGATGGAACGCAATGGCGAGGTCGTGGGCAACGCGGCCGGTGCCGCGGTGATGGGTCACCCGGCGGCGTCCGTCGTTGCGTTGGTGCGTTGGTTGGCCGACAGCGGCCAGGCGTTGCCCGCCGGCAGCCTGGTGATGACCGGCGGCGTGACCGAGGCCGTGGCAGTGAGCTCCGGCGATCATGTCACCGCTCGCGTCCAGCACCTCGGCACCGTCGGAGTGCGATTCCAGTAACGCTCAGTCGAGAAACGGCGCGCATGCGCCTGTCAGTCAGACGCAACGTCTCGAAGTCGCCGAGGAAGGCGTTGTACGCAATGTGCACAAGGCCGATGTGCAACGCGCAGCAACGAAAGCGCTCATGGAAGTTGGGCACGTCGAGTCCCATGTCGCCGTAGTGATCGAGCGCTCTCGACAGCATGTCGCTGTGCTCGATGGGTTCGTACCACGGCGACCAGAACACGATCGTCGCCAACTCGTAGACGAAGTCGCCGTAGATCGAGCAACCCCAGTCGAACACCGAGGTCACACGTCCGCCGCCGGCGAGCGCGTTGCGGTTGAGCAGGTCGTTGTGGACGAGGCTGCGCGGGCCGGGAACGCATGGGCGAGATCGAGCATTCGTTCGTATCCACGCATGAACGTTTCATCGCCTTCGGGAGCATCGACCAGCCGCCGCCTCCAGCCATGGGTCCGCGAGTCGGGGCGATCGTCGATGACATCGGCGAGGAACTCATCCCACGTCGCATGGGGCGCGTTGCCTTCGCGATCCCAGGCTCCGTAACCGGTGGTTGCCGTGATGTCGGCCTTGCGCAGCGCATCGAGCGTCGCAAGTACGGACGGCACCGTGGCCGCCCACTCCGTTGCATCGAGTTGCTCCAATGGAGCGCCTCGCGCTCTTGTCGAGACGCAGTACCAGGCGCCCATCGCCTCGTCGATCTCGACGACTTGAGGGATCGGGAGGTCGGCCGACGCGAACCGCGCCGCCAGCCGGTCGCGCTCGAAGTCCTCGACGTGACGCCCGAACCTGACAACCAGTTCGGCTCCGTTGTGACTGAAGCCGAAGCAGCGGGACCAAGCTCCCTCGCCGACGTACTCGACGTCGTTTCCGTCGATGCCGAATCGCTCGATCAGGAATGTTCTCGCTCCTTCGAGCTGCACATCCGACGGTGATTCGACCACCGGTGGATGCTACGACGACGGGCGCGGCAGGGCGTTGTGCATTCGAACGAGGCTGAAGTCGAAGTCGTCGTGCCGGACGCGGTCATGAAGGGGCCACAACGAGGGCACGATTCGCAGTTCGATTCCAGCCTCGACATGGGCCATCAGCAGATCGCTCATCGGCGTCATCGAAATGGGTGCAACCTCGTCGCTCGAGATCCATTGTCCGCTCGCGTCCTCCCAGGGCACGAAGCCTTCGGCGTCGAACGCGTATCGATAGATCGTTGCGTCGCGCATTCGGGCAAGCCACCCCGATTCAATGGCGTGCAGACGTGACGCGGTCGTCGCGAAGCGCGCCTGGAACTCGACGAGCTCCGCCGGACCGCGCGACCAGACCGTGACGCGTGGACAATCACGTGGGAACCAGTAGAGCGGAGCGTGCTCGGCGTCGATCGCCCACACAGCAGGCGGATGCGACGGATTGGTACGCGGCACGTGCGGCGCGAACCGTTCGATGTTCGGGTCCGTACTGAAGTGAAAGAGCACATCTGATCCCACGGAGACGTCAGCTTTTCACGAATCAGCGCCGCGTCAGCGGTGGATCAGACACGGCGCTCACACTGCGAAGAACACGAGAGCACAAAGGAGCTTGTCATGTCGAACATCACCGCATCCACCGTTGTCAACTGCCAGGCCCGGGCCTACGACTTCCTGGTTCGAATCGCCGGGACACGCCCCGAAACGCTGACGTGGGACTCCACGCACCGCCTGCAGGGTCACGCCCAACTCAGGGGCCACGAGCTCGTCGTCATCGCCACGCGCGACGCGTCGCACCGGCCGGTCGTACTGACCGAACCGGGCTGGGACGCAGTTCGCCGGTCGTCGAACGACCAACGCCACGACCTCCTCGAGTCGTACTCCATCACCGATCACTCGGGCCTGGTCGCGGCAACCCGATAGGCGCAATGGCGTCGCCACGACGCCGGTATGGGAATCTACGCACGATGCCCAACGACAACCTCGATGCACGGGTCCTTCTCGAAGTCGCGCCCGACCAGTACGTCACCGAGCGAACACGAGTCGTGAAGCAGGCACGAGCAGATCGAGACAAGGTTCGCGCCAACTTCTACCAGTCACTCAAGCGTCCATCGGTGGCACTGTGGGCGGCCCTCGTCGCAGCCGATGCCGATGTGGTGCACAAGATCCTGACTGTCACGACCGAGCTCGGCGAGGTGCAGGCGGGCGGCAGTAGCCCCGCAGACCTCACGGCAGCGACGAAGCGCAGGCGAACGACGTTGGAGGGCTTCGTGGATCGGGCCGTCAACGCGTTGGCCATGTTCGATGCCGGTGCCGAGAAGCGCCGCCCGGAGATCCGAGCTCTCGTCGACCAGTTGTCGAGGAACCCGGAGCTCGCCCAGGCATGGATCGACGGAACCCTGCGAGAAATGCCCGACGAGCAGTTCGGGTTCGGCGCGTTCGCCGGTGTCGAGGTGGCCTCTCGCGGCGACACGAAGTCACCGGCCAAGAAGGTCCCCGCGAAACCGTCGCGTCGTGCCGCGTCGGAACCTCCCGACGAAGTGCGTGATCTGGCTGCCGAACGAGCCGCCCGAGCGCAGCGTCGGGAGCAAGCCCGCGAGGCGAAGCAGGCGGTCGCCGATGCTGCCCGAGAGTTGACCGCGGCCGATCGAAAGGTCACCGCTGCTCGCGCCGCGGTGAAGGACGCGGAAAAGGAACTGCGGATCGCCGAAGACCGGCGCGCCGCAGCCGAACGTGAACACGAAAGAGCCGTCGCCCATCATGAATCGCTTCGCTGATCTCGTTGGCTGCCGGCTGCCGTTGCAGCAGGCCGGAATGAGCGGAACCGCGACTCCCCCGCTGGCTGCGGCGGTCTCCAACGCCGGCGCCCTCGGGATGCTCGGCATCGGTCGGCAGAACATCAATGTCATCGAGCGATACCTCGACGAAGTGGGTGCATTGACCAGCGCGCCGATCGGTGCCACGTGCATCGCTCACTTCGTGCAACCCGATGTCGTCGAGTTGCTCGCCTCGCGACTTCCGATCGTCGAGTTCTTCTACGAATGGCCGGACCCTGCCGCGTGTGCCGGCGTCGGTGATCTGTGGCTGGCAGATCGGATCCGTCGACGAGGCCAAGGCGGCTGTGGACGCCGGTTGCCACTACGTGGTCGCCCAGGGCATGGAAGCCGGCGGCCATGTGCGTGGCCATGTCCCGCTCGCCGACCTGTTGTCCTCTGTTCGTGAAGCGGTCGATGTCCCGATCGTGGCTGCCGGCGGGATCGGCAACGCTGCGGCTGTGCGCGCCGCCATGGCGCTCGGCGCGGACGCGGTGCGTGTCGGCACACGGTTCGTCGCGACCCGCGAGTCGTATGCGCATCCGGACTACATCGACGCCCTGGTGACCGCTGACACGGACGACTCGGTGCTGACGGAGGCGTTCGGTGTCGGCTGGCCGAACGCTCCGCACCGTGTGCTGCGGTCGTCGATCGACGCCGCGCTTGCCTCGCCGGACGAGGTCGTTGGTGAGACCGTGTCGCCGGCAGGCGCTGTCCTGCCGATGGTCCGCTTCGGAGCGAGCTCCCCCAATCGGGATACCAAGGGCGACATCGCCGCGATGGCCCTGTACGCCGGACGCTCCGTCGGTTCTGTCGATCGGATCATGACAGCCACCGAGGTCGTCGCCGAGCTCGCCCAGGGTTTCGAGTAACAGCCTTCGAGTTACAGCGTTCGATTGAAGCCCCGTTCCGCAGGCAGGAACGCCGGGCCTTCCTCGGCCGTGCCGGTTGGGGCAGAGTAGGTGACATGGCCAAGCTGACCGCAGCGATCGTCGGGTCCGGCAACATCGGCACCGACTTGATGTACAAGCTGATGCGTTCCGACGTGATCGAACCGCGTTACATGATCGGGGTCGATCCCCGAAGTGACGGATTGGAACGCGCCCGCAAGGCGGGACTGGAAGCATCGGCCGAGGGCGTCGATTGGCTCCTCGCCCGATCCGAACCGCCCGACTTCGTGTTCGAGGCCACCAGCGCATACGTCCACATTGCCAACGCCCCGCGCTATGCCGAGCTCGGCATCCGGGCAATCGACCTCACGCCCGCCGCGGTCGGACCATTCGTGGTGCCGAGCGCGAACATCGACGAGCACCTCGATGCGATGAACGTCAACATGGTCACGTGCGCCGGCCAGGCCACCATCCCGATCGTCCACGCCGTGTCGGCGGTGACCGAGGTCGACTATGCCGAGATCGTCGCCACCGTGGCCTCGGTCTCTGCAGGGCCCGGGACCCGCGCCAACATCGACGAGTTCACCCGAACCACGTCACGAGCGATTGCCGAAGTCGGGCGCGCCGGCCGCGGCAAGGCCATCATCGTGCTGAACCCGGCCGACCCGCCGCTGATCATGCGCGACACGATCTTCTGTCAGTTGCCCCGTGATGCCGACGAGGTGTTGATCACGAAGGCTGTCGAGGATGCAGTTGCCAATGTTGCTCAGTACGTGCCGGGCTATCGGCTGAAGTCCCCGCCGCAGTTCGGCGAGTCGCGCGACGGCACACCGCGCGTCGCTGTGCTGGTCGAGGTGGAGGGTGCCGGCGACTACTTCCCGCCCTACGCCGGCAATCTCGACATCATGACCGCGGCCGCAGCAGCGACCGGCGACCGCATTGCCAGGCACATGACCGCAGATTCGAACGGAGCCAACTGATGCCCTACTCGAGTTCACTCGATGTCCGCATGACCGATACCTGCCTGCGCGACGGTTCGCATGCCAAGAACCATCAGTTCACCGAGCAGCAGGTGCGCGACATCGTCGCCGCGCTCGACGCTGCGGGTATGCCGGTGATCGAGGTCACTCACGGCGACGGCCTCGGTGGCTCCTCGTTCAACTACGGGTTCTCGCTGACCGACGAACGACTGCTCATGAAGGCAGCGGTGGAGACCGCCAAGAAGGCCAAGATTGCCGCGTTGATGGTGCCGGGGATCGGGACCATGGACGACATCCGCTACATCCAAGACATCGGTCTGTCGATCGTTCGTGTCGCCACCCACTGCACCGAGGCCGACGTGTCGATCCAGCACTTCGGCCTGGCCCGATCACTCGGGTTGGAGACCGTCGGGTTCTTGATGATGGCCCACGGCCAGCCACCGGAATTGATCGCCAAGCAGGCCAGGATCATGGCGGATGCGGGCTGCCAGTGCGTGTACGTGGTGGACTCCGCCGGCGCGATGATCCTCGAGGATGTGCAGCATCGTGTGGAGGCAGTTGTCGCCGAACTTCATGGCGATGCCCAGGTCGGGTTCCACGGTCACGACAACCTCGGAATCGCCGTTGCCAATTCGGTGATCGCCGTTCGCGCCGGCGCAGTGCAGATCGACGGTTCGGTACGCGGCTTCGGGGCCGGCGCTGGAAACACGAGAAATGAGGTCTTCGCTGCCGTCGCCGATCGTCTCGGCATCACGACGGGCATCGACGTTCTCGGTCTGATGGATGCGGCCGAGGAAGTCGTCCGCCCGGTGATGGACAGCGAGTGCATCATCGACCGCATGGCGTTGGTGATGGGATACGCGGGTGTGTACTCCAGCTTCTTGAGGCACGCGTTCCGCGCCGCCGAGCAGTACGGCGTCAGCGGCGCCGACGTGCTGATGAAGTGCGGCGAACAGAAGTTGGTGGGTGGTCAAGAGGATCAGATCATCTTCATCGCCGCCGACCTCGCTGCCGAAATGGCCTCCGCCCCATCTTGACGGCCCGCCCCTGGGAGCGCACCATCACCATGGCGGATCGTCCGACCGCTCGGTGAGGTGGTCGGTTCAACGCGAAGGGGACACGATGACCAAGCCTGATCAGGGAAGCCTGAGCTTGTTGGACGACCCGGCCGCTCAACGGCTGCTGGCGTCCCAGCACCTCGCACATCTTGCGTACAACTGGACGGATGGCACTCCACGGTGCACCCCGATCTGGTTCCACTGGAACGGCAGCGAGGTGGTGATGGCCAGCCCGGCGCTGGCCCCCAAGGGCAGCGCCCTCAACAGCGGCGACTCGGTTGCCGTCACTATCGATGAGCCAGCCTGGCCGTACTCGGCCCTGTTGATTCGAGGCCCGGTGCAGATCGACGAGGTCGAAGGCATCGCCCCCGAGTACCGCGAAGCAGCGGTCAGGTACTTCGGTGCGGAACAGGGCAACGGGTGGTGCGATCAACTGCCGCCCACGAACATGCAACGATTCCGAGTCACGCCCGATTGGGTCGGAGTGCTGGACTTCGACGAGATGCGCCGGCTGACCAGCTCCCTGGCCACTCTCATGACGGCGGGCTGACACGTCAGTCGGTGCGCATCCGTTGCAGGTTCATCTTGTTGCGGGCCGTAGCCGCGAGATCCTCGCAACGGTGAATCGTGTCGACGACAGCAGCGAGGTGGACCGCTGCTTTGGCCGTGGGACGCGGGATCGCATCGATTTGCAGCCGAGGAAGGACCTCGTTCAACCCAGCGCCGGGCAGTTGTTCGATGAGTGCCGCGACTACCTCGTTGTCGTGATGTAGTCGCTCGAGATCGGCGAGCGACGACAGGGCCTCGCGCCAGTGCTGCTGGGCACGGTCGACGTTGTCGGCGAGGTACTGCAGCGAATTCCCGGCGTTGACCTCCGCGCTGCTGCCGCTTCGGGCCACAAGCATGCCGACATTGCGCCACCACGATCGGTTCGACGAGCGCGACGCCTCTGCGACGGGAAGCAGGCTCGTGGTCTGGTGCATCTCGTCGATCGCGGTCACCACGAGGGTGAGGGCATCGGGCCCGGACGAGGAAGGGGCCGCGCTCATCAGCGGTCCCACTGCCCGATCGCCAGCACCGGGACCTCGTAACACCACGCATGCCTGGTCAGCCCGATCGACGAGTCACCATCCCACGGGTACTTCGCGCCCATGAGATCACCGACCCTGCGGCGCTCGTCGGAATCCGTGACGTCTCGAGCGACGCCATCGTGGGTCTCACCGTTCAGGCGCACTGTCACGTGTGAATCAGCGAGCGCGTTTCGATACCAGTCGGCGCTCGGTCCGTTGCCGGAGATGAGGTACATCGTGTCGTCGATGACACCGAACCAGATCTCGATCTCGTGCAGCTTGCCGCTGCGCCGCCCGATCGTGGTCACGTCGCAGCAGTCGTCGTTTGCGTGCTGGGCCAACCAACTGGTCACGAGAACCTCGGGTCATTCATCGCCGCCTCGCTCTGCAACTTGTGCAGTCGCTCGTCGTAACCGATCTGGCGGAACAGGTCGGCAAGCGAGTCGTACTGACCGAACTCGGCGGTGAAGCTGCTGTCGAACGAGGTCGTCTCCCACTCGGGGTGTTCCTGCACGAGCAACGCGTACTCGTGCTCGGCGTGATCCTCGAAGTCGGCGTTGAGGCGATACGACCACGCCGGCTTGATCGCGTACGTCAACCACGAATATTGGTAGTACCCGAAGGCGAGGATCTGCGGGATCACGCGGTTGCGCAGCCACGATCCCGGCGGGTTCTTTCCCACCAGTTCCTCGAGCATCAGCAGGTGCCACTGCTCGTTGTCCTGCTCCCATCGGTTGATGCGCACGTTGTCGAAGATGCGCCGGGCGAAACCCGGCTCCTTGGCTGTATGCGTCACCGCCACGTAGGCGACGTTCTCCCAGGCTTGGTACGGAACGCGGGCAACGAGCTCGAGCACCCTGAACTTCTCGAGCGTGCGCTCCTTGCCGTACAGCACATCCATGATGACGAACAGCGTCCGCGCGCCGAGCGATGGCGAGCGTCGCGGTGATGCGAGGGTTGCTGCATGCTCCTCGCGCAGCCTTGCCGAGTCGAGCTTCTCGATCGGGCCGAACGGCGGGCGGCCTCGCATCAAACGCGAGACGGGGCCCTCTGCAGTGGTCGACATCGCAGTTCCTCCTACGAACCTGGACGATAAATGCCGAACACGGCGCGCAAAGCGTCGCTGACCTCTCCGAGCGTGGCGTTGGCGCGCAGCGCTTCCTTCATCGGATGCAGAAGGTTCTGCGTACCGCGCGCGGCGTCAGTGACATCGGCGAGACGGGCTTCGACCACCGCCATGTCTCTGGCCGCTTTGAACTCTGCCAGTGCTGCCTTCTGACCGCGCTCCAACTGGGGGTCGACGGGGAAGATGTCGGGATCGCCGCCAGTCGCCACCTGGAACTTGTTGAGGCCCACGATGACCCGCTCGTCGTCGTCGATCGACTTGGCGTACTCGTACGCAGCTTGGTCGATCTCGCCCTGCTGGAACCCGGCCTCGATACCGGCTACCGCGCCACCCATCTCGTCGATCCGGTCGATGTACTCCCACGCGAGCCGCTCGACCTCATCGGTGAGCGACTCGACGAAGTACGAGCCGGCCAGTGGATCGGGGGTATCGGTGATGCCGCTCTCGTAGCCGATGATCTGCTGGGTCCGCAACGCGACTTGTGCAGCCTGCTGCGAGGGAAGGCTCAATGCCTCGTCGAACCCGTTGGTGTGGAGGCTCTGGGTGCCACCCATCACCGCCGCCATCGATTGAATCGCCACGCGCACCACGTTGTTCTCGGGCTGCTGCGCAGTCAGCGTCGACCCGCCGGTCTGGGCGTGGAATCGCAACAGCTTGCTCGACTCCTTCGTGGCACCGAATCGGTCGTTCATCAATCGGTACCAGATGCGGCGGGCGGCGCGGAACTTGGCGACTTCTTCGAAGAAGTTGTTGTGCGCGTTCCAGAAGAAGCTGAGACGTGGGGCGAAGGCGTCGATGTCCATGCCTGCGGCTAGTGCGGCCTCGACGTACGCGATGCCGTTGGCAATCGTGAACGCGATCTCCTGCACGGCCGTACTGCCGGCCTCGCGAATGTGATAGCCGGATATCGAGATCGTGTTCCACTTCGGCACGTTGCCGGCGCAGTACTGGAACGTGTCGGTGATGAGACGCATGCTCGGTCGCGGTGGATAGATGTACGTACCGCGGGCGATGTACTCCTTGAGGATGTCGTTCTGGATGGTGCCGCTGATCTCGCTCGCCGGAACGCCTTGCTCCTCGGCGACCAACTCGTACAGCAGCAGCAGGATCGCGCCAGTGGAGTTGATCGTCATGCTCATCGACGCTGTATCGAGCGGGATGCCGGCCAGCAACATGCGCATGTCCGCGACCGTGTCGATGGCCACGCCTACCTTGCCGACCTCGCCTTCCGCCCGCGGATGGTCGCTGTCGTAGCCCATCTGCGTCGGCAGGTCGAACGCACACGAGAGTCCAGTCTGACCGGCGTCCAACAGGAACTTGAACCGCTCGTTGGTCGACTTCGCAGTTCCGAACCCGGCGTATTGGCGCATGGTCCACAACTTGGTTCGGTACATCGTCGGGTAGACGCCGCGGGTGTACGGCGGCTTGCCGGGCTCACCGAGTCGCTCGCTCGGATCCCATCCAGTCAGGTCATCGGGGCCGTAGAGCGCCCTGACCTCGATGCCCGAATCCGTGCGCTTCTGCTCACTCATCACCATGAGCGTACGACCCCGGCAAAGGCTGCGCTAATGAGCGGCGACGACAGCGACTTCCATCTTCCACGCCGGCCTGGCCAACGCGGGCACGGTGACCAGGGTGCTTGCCGCGCGGTGACCGTCGAGCGCCTGATCGCGTGCGGCCATCACGTCGGGAAGGCAGGCCATGAAGTCGACGACCACGTAGGTCGTGATGCTGACGATGTCGGTGATGGCCATCTCGGCCTCGGCGAGAATCGCACGGATGTTGAACCAGATGACGGCGGCCTGGTCGGCGACGTCGTCGGGGATCGTGCCGTCGGGTCGTGTGGCCACCACGCCGCTGACGTGCAACAACTGTCGCGAATGCTCGCTGAGCACTGCGTGGGCGTAGTTGGCCGCGGGTGGCGCAATCGTCGATGGCATGATCTCGCGGTTCATAGAGCGACTCTACGGCGGCGTATCGTGGGTGCATGACGATTGCTGAATCCGGTGTGCGAACGATCGACGGAGTGGAGTTGACACCCAAGGCTGTCAGCCTCGACGGTCCGCCGAACTTTGCGAACGTGGAGGACGAACGCCTGCACCGCAAGCAGAAGTTGGCCGGCGCTCTGCGCATCTTCGGGCGCTTCGGTTTCGGCGAAGGCGTGGCCGGACACATCACCGTCCGCGATCCCGAGTTCCCCGACCACTTCTGGGTCAATCCGTTCGGGATGAGCTTCCGCCACATTCGCGTCAGCGACCTCCTCCTGGTCAACCACGCCGGCGAGGTCGTCTATGGAAGCCGGCCCGTCAACCGGGCAGCATTCGTGATCCACGCGGCAATCCACCAGGCCCGACCCGACGTGATCTCGGCAGCTCACAGCCACAGCGTGCACGGCAAAGCGTTTGCATCGCTCGGCATCCCGCTCGATCCCATCACCCAGGACTCGTGTGCGTTCTACGGCGATCACCGGGTGATCACCGAGCAGGGCGGCGCCGTGGTCTTCGACGTCGAAGCAGGCAAGGAGTTGGCGGCCGCGTTTCCCACCGGCAAGGCCGCCATCCATCAGAACCATGGCTTGTTCACCGTCGGCACGACTGTCGATGAGGCCTGCTTCTGGTTCGTCAGCATGGAACGCTCGTGTCAGGCGCAGTTGCTGGCGATGGCGGCCGGCACCCCGAAGTTGATCGAGCACAGCATGGCTCAATACACGCTCGAGCAGACGGGCTTCCACGAGGCAGGTTGGTTCAGCTTCCAACCGCTGTGGCAAGAGATCTGCCGCACGGACCCCGACCTGTTCGACTGAACGACTCGTCGCAAGACGCGTCGTTGGCGGCCCCGGAAAGGGCCGCCAACGAACTGCACTTCTTCAGTTTCGCTTCAGGTGTCAGCCAGCAACGTTGAACGGTGTGCTGGTGCCTCCCATGTTGGAGTCGGCGACGACTGCGGCCGGCTTCACCGTTGGGACACCGGCACGGAGACGGAAGCTGAAGTCGCCGGCGGCGTCGGCGACGGCTGTGCCGTACACAGTGCCGGTGAGCGCCGAGCGCACGGTGACGGTGCTGTTGGGTGAGCTGACGCCGACGACTCGGAAGTCACCCGGCTTCCACTTCGCCGTACTGATCGACACGGTGTCCGAGCGTGGCGAGATCACGACGTCGTCGGTCTTGGTGACCCCGTCGACCGTGACGGCCAGACGGAACGTCAACGGCGTGTTCGACATCGGGAACCTGTAGAACGGGAGCGTGAAGCTGACGTCGCGAGCCTGACCCGAAACCGGCGTGAAGATGACATTGTCGAGGGCCGTCTGGGTTCCGGTCAGGATCTGGGTCCAGGCGTATGTCGCCCCGGTGGACGTCGAGCCTGCGCCCGTCAGGTTGACAACGGTCCCGCGGACCACAGCGGCCTGATCGAAGCCTGCATTGGCGACCAGGGCGCCTTGCGGCGTGACCGGGCCGTACAGGGCCGATGCCGGGCCGTACAACGAGTTGGGGCCGGTGTTCTTGGCTGCAACCGTGAACCAGTAGGGCGAGATCGCCGGTCAGGTTGTCGACGGTGGCAGTCGTACCGGTGCCGCTGGTGTTGCGGGTGTCGGCGAGGATCGTGCCGGCGGCATCGAGGTAGGCCTTGATCTCGTAGCCGGCGATCTCGTACGGGGGCGAACCCGGGTCGGCCGCAGCCCAGTTGAGCGTCACAGCGTTCAGGCCCACCGACGACGAGGTGATCGACGTCGCCGCCGGTACCGGGTCGTTGGTGATGTTGAAGGTCTGGGTGACGATCGGCGACACGTTGCCCGACGGGTCGAACGCCGCGAACTTCAGCGTGGTTTCGCCGGAGATCGTGATCGGCGTGGTGAACAGGGTGGCGGTGTTGATCGGACCAGCGTTGTCGACCGGGTCGCTTCCGTCAGTCGTGAAGTAGATGTCGGAGCCGATCTCGCTGCTCGTCAACGTGACCTGCTGCGGCACCGCGTAGCTGCCACCGTTCGGCGAGGCCAAGACCGCCGGCGGTGTGCTGTCGGTTTCCACCGAGGCGTAGACCACCGGGAAGGTCTTGCCGACGGCGCTGTACGAGACCACCTCGACGTTGTATGCCTGGCCGGAGTCGAGGCCCGTGAGGGTCGTACCGGTCGCAGCCGGGTCCGCGATCCGCTTGCCGATCATGGAGTTCTCGCTGCCGTTGCCGTTCAGCGCCACAGCTATCACTTCATAACCGTCGATCGCCGGTGTACCGGGGATTGCCGCCGCAGGTGTCCAGTTGACGGCGATTCCGTTCGACACGTTGGCAGCGACGATGTTGGTCGGTGCAGGAGGCCCGGACTGCAGCGGGCCGTTGGGGCAGCCGCCCATTCCGGGGCCACCCGGCTCGCCGAACTCGGCGATCGTCATGCCCTGGCGGTTGCCCGCAGCATCAGTGAACTCCCACGCCATCGCCCGCTCGCCGAGACCGGCGTTCGCCGCGATGTGGGCGTCGTGCTTCGACATCGAAGATGTACGTCGCCACGAACGTCTCGTCGGGGCCGAGCTCGAGACTCGAGGAGTACCCACCCTTGGGGGCGGGTGTCATCGGCCCCGGCACGGCGCGCACGTCGCGCTTGCCGACGATCGTGTCGACCAGCGCCGGCTCGATGATGCGCTGTTCCATGTTGTTGAAGTCGACGTCGCCACCGATGTGACCATTGACGGTCACGGTGGTGCCGTTCTGGATCGCATCGCTTGCGTACACGTCGAGGGAGGTGGTTGCGGCGACAACCGTGTCACCGAAGCTCAGCGACACGACGTCGCCGGCCTGGATGTCGGGGGTCACGTTCAGGCCTGTGCCTGCACCCCAGCAGTAACCGCCTGGGTGGTTGATCTCGAACGCGACGTCGCCGCCCGAGTGGACAGCAACGGCCGAACCGATGACACCAACCCCGGGGCGAGTCACTTCGACCTTGCCCGACTCGCCGGCATGCTCGGCGAATCCCTCGATCGTGATGAAGTCACGATTGGGGAAGATCATGATGTTGTTGGGGAACTCGGGCAGATTCGGAGTCAACGCACCGGCACCAGATGCACCACCGACGAGCACCGACGGCAGCCCGACCAGCAACGCGGCGGCGAGGCCGGTGAAGGCAATCGGCCTTGGTAGCCGCCGGCGGGCCGAGGCGCCACCGGAGTCGGGTGCCGACTTGGCGCAAATCGCGCCGCGCGGCACTAGTGGGTCTCTGAGTGTGTCCATGTCCGTCCTCGTCCCTTGCTGCGGGGTCGTCCCGACATCCGCAGCGCTCCAAGACCCCATCCCGTCCTGGACGAGGTCGCAGGATCAGTTAAGAACTTCGTGAACTTCACCACAATGAGTTATTGGTATTAGGTCGGATCAGGAATCGTGCTACGACCCGCTCTGGCCGCTCGCCGCTCGCCTGCGACGATATTCGCCCAGGTAGATAAGCCAATACGCAACAGAGACGCTCACGTCGCAAGGTACTAGCACGTCCCGTTTCGAGAGATTTTGCACCGGGACCTACGTCCTTTACCGACGCGCCGTGCGCCAGCCGACCGAGTGTCAATCGCACCGAGTGCGGTGGTCAACCGCGTCCTGTGGGCGGGAAACCAACAAAGCACTTGCTTGGTTACCGTCTGCGATGTACCGTGCTCGGATGGGAGCACGAACCGGTCAGGAATACGTCAGCGGATTGAAGGACGAACGCACGGTCTGGCTCGACGGTCGCCGTGTCGACGTTGTCGGCGAGCCACGATTTGCCGGCTCGTTGCAGGGCATGGCCGAGTACTTCGACTACCAACACGCCTACGCCGACGATTGTCTGATCGAGGATGCCGAGACCGGCGAACTGATCAACGCCAGCCACATCATCCCGCGGTCCGACGAGGACTTGCAGCGCCGGCACCGTGCTCTCGATCGGTTGGCGCGCTACTCGATCGGGATGCTCGGGCGCACACCCGACTACGTGAATGTCACGGTCGCGGGCTTCGTTGCCCAGCGCAGCCTGTTCGAGAAGAACGGCGACACTCGCGCGGGAGCGGCGCTGGCGGCATTCCAGCGTGATGTCGCCCTCCGTGATCTGTCGCTGACGCACACCATCATCAACCCGGTCATCGACAAGGCCGTCGGCGACGTGGAGGGCATCAACGCCGACCTGCTACCGCGGATCGTGCGCCGCACGGAGGACGGCATCGTGGTGAGCGGCTCCAAAATCCTCGGCACACTCGGGCCCTTCGCCGACGAGAACTTCGTGTACCCGGCTCATCCGCTGCCGAAGGACGCTGACCCGGACTTCGCACTGTGCTTCTCGGTGCCGGTCGGCTCCAAGGGATTCCACACGGTGTGTCGCGATCACTACACCGTCGAGGGAACCCGCGCCGATCACCCGTTCTCGTCGCGATTCGACGAACAGGACGCGTTCCTGATCTTCGACGAGGTCGAGGTCCCATGGGAGCGCGTGTTCATCGCCGGCGACCTCGATGTGTACGGCAATCTGATGAAGCACGGTTGGGCCGCCAACATCATCCAGCAGACCGCGATCCGCGCCGCTGTGAAATTGGAGTTCGCCTACGATCTGGCGTTCAGGATGGTCGAGGTGCAGAACATGGGCGGCCGGGCAGAGGCCACCCAGTTGCTCGGCGAACTGGTGACCTATGCCGACATGACGAGGGCAGCGATACGGGCCGCTGAGGACGGTGCCCACGAGTACCGCTTCGGCGGCTGGTTCTGCGACGCGAACCCGTTCACAGCCATCCGCGCCCTGATGCCGTCGTGGATGAGCCGGGTCAACGAGATCTTCAAGACACTTGGCAGTCACAACCTGCTGTGCACTCCCAATGAGGCTGCGTTCGCCGACCCCGAGTTGGGCCCGCTGATCCGCCGCTACCTGCCAGGAGCCAACGACATCAGCGCCGAGGAGCGAGCGAAGATCTTCCGCATGGCATGGGATTTCGCCGGTTCGGCATTGGGCTCACGCAGCGAGCTCTACGAACGGTTCTACTTGGCCAGCCAGCCACGCAATCTCACCGGCAACCACATGCTCGCCAGGGTCGGCCGGGAATGGACCGACGTGGACGACTTCCGGCACGTCTCCGGGATCGAGTGACGTGGCCGCGTTCTCGCCGCGACGAAATCCTGTCGTTGGCAGCGGAGCAGTTCGCTGAACGGGGCGTGACCGGTACCACCGTTCGCGATATCGGCGCCGCAGCCGGAATCCTGTCCGGGAGCCTCTACCACCACTTCGCCTCGAAGGACCAGATGGTGGCCGAGTTGCTGCTGCCGGTGATGCAGCGTCAAGTTGCCCACTACCGTGCGATCGTCGCACAGGGAGACGACGCCGCAACGGCATTGCGGGCCTTGATCAGGGTTGCCGTCGCCGAGGCCGCGCAGACACCGAATCAGACTCGCATGATTCGCAACGACACGCAGACCCTCGCCGCGATGCCGGAGTTGCGGCCCGTCGCCGACCTGCTGGTCGAAGCGGCGAAGCTGTGGGGATCGGTGATCGACCGAGGTGTCGCCGCGGGCGAGTTCCGCGACAACGTCGACGCCCGTCTGGTCGTCGCGGCAATGTTCGATGCCGTGCTCAGCGCCACCCGATGGTTCACCGGAACGCGACCGCAACGTCCGGAGGGAATCGGCGACGCGCTCGCGGACCTGTTCCTCGGCGGGTTGGCTGCGACTACGTCTGCGTGATGCCGAGCGAGGCGGCTACTGCCGGCCGGCGCAGCTTCCACACGAAGCCGTCGTAGAGGATGTGCAGTGCACCGAAGAACAAGACGGCAAACGCATAGAGCCGGCCGTCGAGTCGCGACGACGTGAAATAGAAGACCGCACCGATCGCCACGAAATAGGTCACGTAGGTGGCTGCGCGACGGGCTCGTGTGCGAGTGATCGCGGCCACCGGAGCCTCGTCGTTGCGCTTGCGCAGCGAACTGTGCACGACGGCGAAGTACTCGATGGCGTGAGCAGCCACGTATCCGGCCACGCCGGCGATCGGATCGACCATCACCGCGACGATCAGGCCTGCCGTGCCGAGGGCGTACCAGTGCTTCGGCCGGCTGGCCACTGCACCGAGGCGGCGCTCCGCCTTGAACCAGCGCACGGCCATCACCAATCCGCAGAGTGCCGCCACCCAGAACAGCACGCGGGCCACCGACGACAACCCCTCGAGGAGGTTCAGGCTGCGCGCATTGGTCGGACCAACACCCAACTTACGCGCCAGGTTCTCGAGGTCGACATAGGCCCCGATGTAGGCGATGCCGGCGACCAGCCAGATGATCAACATCGGCTTCTCGATGCGACCGTGGTCGTCGCCGGCCTTGCGGCCATAGATGCGCATCACGCCGTACCGCTGCATCAGCGTGTGCTCGGCGTTCCACAAACCCGCCAACAGCGCGACCAGTGTCAGGCTGACGTTGAGCCCGACGACGATCAGTACGAACGCAACCCACGGCGCCCAGCGGTACAGCGTGCGGTGTGCGTCGCGCTGCGCGGGATCGCCGTACACCAGACCGAGCGTCAGCGGCTGATGGGCGAACGAGATCAGGAAGATCACACCCATGATCGCCTGCACGGCGGTGAGGTGCGGCTCAGCCGCGTGCACGATCAGCGCGACGGGGAGCCAGCAGAACCCGAGCGCGATGTCGGTGACCGGGCCGTGAACCCACAGCCGTCTTGTGACCTCTCGCTGTCCCGTCGCTACCAGCACGGAACAAAACAGTAGTGCGTCAGTCGTGAAGGCCCGGAGCGCAAAGACCTTCGAGGTCGCGCACGATGATGCGGTCGCGATTCTCGTAGGTGACCTGGTTGTTCGGGTCCTTGCGCAGGTTGAAGGTGCGGAAGCTCATGTCGGTGGTGTCGACCGACAGGATCCGTCCGATCAGTGGCTCACCGAGACCGAGGAGCACCTTGATGACTTCGAGCGCCTGGATGGATCCGACGATGCCGGGCAGCACGCCGAGCACGCCGGCCTCGGCACAGCTGGGGGCAAGCTCTGCCGGCGGCGGCTCGGGGACCATGTCGCGATAGGTCGGGCCCTCGAGCGGGTGGAACACGCTGACCATGCCCTCGAACCGGAAGATCGAACCGTGCACCACCGGGATGCCGAGCTTGACGCTGGCGTCGTTGAGCAGATAGCGGCTCGGGAAGTTGTCGGCGCCGTCGACGATCACGTCGTACCCGGCGATGATGTCCATGATGTTGCTGGCATCGAGGCGGGTGTCGTAGGTGACGATGTCGACGTCGGGGTTCAACAGGGTGAGCGTCTTCTTCGCCGAGTCGACCTTGCGGTCACCGATGCGATCGAGGTTGTGGAGGATCTGGCGCTGCAGGTTGCTGGCGTCGACCTCGTCCATGTCGACGATGCCGATCGTGCCGACGCCCGCCGCGGCGAGGTACAGCGCGGAGGGCGACCCGAGCCCGCCGGCACCGAGCATCAACACCTTGCTGTCGAGCAATTTGACCTGACCGGCGACACCGACCTCCGGCAACAGGAGGTGCCGCTGGTAGCGGTTGCGCTGATCAGCGGTCAGCACCACCGGCGTCTTCCACGGACGACCTTCGTCCTTCCACTTGCCGAACCCCCCGAGCACCGACGACACATCGGTGTAGCCGAGCTCCTGCATTGTCTTGGCCGCGAAGGCACTGCGCACGCCACCGGCGCAATACACGACGACCTGGGCGTTCTTGTCGAGCAGCTTGCCTTCGACCTGAGCCTCGAGGTGACCACGCGGCAGGTGGATCGCGTCGGGCAATGCGCCCTGGTCGTACTCGTCGGGCTCGCGAACGTCGAGCACGATCGCACCTGCTGCAATCTGGTCCGCGGCGGTGGCGGTGTCGATTTCGGTGATCTCCGCCTTGGCGGCGCTGAGCAGATCTCGGAAGGTAGCCATGCGCTAAAGCCTACCAAACAGGTCAGGATTTGACTACGGCTGGAAAATGGGTCCAATGGCCCTGTGCAACCGTCGCGCAGGACTCCTAGCGTTCACCTGGGCGGTCATTGACCGCGGGTGGAATGGAGACGGGAATGTTCGGTCATGTTGCTACTTCGTCGTTGACTCGCGCACGTTGGGCCGGTATCGGCGCCGCAGTCGCTGTGTCGCTCGGTGCCGGCGGAGTTGGCTTGATTGCCCACGCGGCAGGGTCCTCGGCGCCATCGTCGTTCGTGGCGATCACGCCGTGCCGCCTGTTCGACACCAGGAGCCAGCGAGCCTGTCGGTGATCGCACGACTCCGTTGAATGCCGATGAGACGCTCGTGCGTCAGGTCACGGGCACGAACGGGAACTGCACGATCCCGGCAGACGCGACAGCCATCAACTACAACCTCACCATCCCGGACGGGCTCGACGGATTCTTGACGCTGTATCCGGCTGATGCGAGCCGACCGAACGCATCGACCATCAACCCGGTGACCGGCCAAGGCGTGACGGTCAACGGCGGCACCGTCGGACTGTCCGCAACCGGCGCAGTCGCGTTGTACTCCTTGCGCGGCCCGATCGACGCGCTGCTCGACATCACCGGCTACTACGTACCAGCCGGCAATGGCGGAACTCCCGGGCCCGCCGGGACGCCTGGACCCGCAGGACCCGCAGGTGCCGCTGGTGCTGCTGGAACTCCCGGTGCTCGCGGGTTCTCGGCCTGGGATGAGATCCCCTCCGGTCAGACCGTGACCGGCAGCATCGTGTACGACGGGCACAGCGGCGGGGACACATCCTCCGACAACGTGAACGTGGATCTGCCGGGCATTGCTCCGGTGGCACTCACGTCCGAGACGGTCAACGTCAGCGCCAGCTCCGGCGCAGTCGGCGATCCCGACGCGACGTGCCTCGGCAGTTCGGCCGAGCCGACGGCTCCGGCAGGCAAGGTCTGCATCTACATCGACTCCTCCAGCGGGATAGATCTGGGCAGCGTCTCCGGCCTCGTGATTCTTCTGCCGACGCGTTCGTTCGACCTCACATTCGATCCCAGCCGGGATAGGCGACGATGACGAGTTCATCTTCGCGACGTGGGCGTACACGGCACCGTGACGTAACCAGTTCAACCGATCAGCGACGGCAGCAATTCGCCGAGGAGTCCGATCAGCAAGGCATCGGCGAATCGATCCATCCCGGTCGGTTCACCGTTGACGATCACCACCCGCGCGCCACGGGCCTTGGCTCGCGGCACCACGTTCGCAGCCGGGAACACGGTCAACGTCGAACCGGCAGCGAGCAGCAGGTCGCATTCGTCGGCGGCCTGCATCGCTGCGTCGATCACCTCGGGAACCAGCGACTGACCGAACGAGATCGTGTCGCTCTTCAACACGCCGACATCGCAGACGAGGCAATGCGGGTCGTCTTCGCCGGCACGGACTCGCTGCAATGACTCCTGCATCGGGCGACGGTCGTCGCAGGTCCAACAACGTGTCCAACGCATCGTGCCGTGCACCTCGATGACGTTTCCGGGCTGATGTCCGGCCCGTTGGTGGAGCTCGTCGATGTTCTGCGTCACGACGGCACGCAACCGGCCCTGTCGTTCCAACTCGTAGATCGCCAGGTGTCCGCTGTTCGGTTCCGCTGTCCACGCCGGTGAGTGCAACCGGTTCTGCCAGGCGAAGCGGCGTACCTCCGGATCGGCGAGGTAGTTCTGCAACGTCGACGCCTTCTCCGCTGCCGGGTTCTTCGTCCACAACCCGTTCGGTCCCCGAAAATCGGGAATGCCGGAATCGGTCGAGATCCCGGCGCCCGTGAACACGGTGATCTGCGTCGCAGCACGGATCCACTCCCGGGCCGTGTCGAAGTCGTCGGCGGTCACGTCGACATCTTGGCGCGGCGCTACCGCTTCGCGCCGTTCGACGTGCATCTCTGTGACGGCTTCCCCCGTATCGCTGCGTTGACGACACGCCCAAATTGCGAGGGAGGCCTCTGATGGCGATCACCCCGATGGACATTCCGGTGACGGACCAACTGCTGATGGTCGTGCCCTGGCACGATCCGGTTGTCGACTCGGTCGGATACGACGTTCGATCTCAATACGTCGAGCTGTTCTGGCTGAATGTGCTGGGCCCTACGGCAACGTGGATCCTTCGTCGGCTGGTGCTCGGGTTCGACCGCTACCCGTTGGGATACGAGCTCGACCTCGACGAGACCGCGAGTGCGCTCGGCTTGTCGTACACGCTCGGCACCGCGAATGCGTTCATGCGCTCGCTCAACCGATGCGTGTTGTTCGGGGTCTCGCAGCCGACCGAGGGCGCGCTCGCGGTTCGCCGTCGTGTCCCGCCGGTCGCCACTCGTCATCTCATGCGGATGCCGCCGCACCTTCGTCAAGCGCATCAGCAGTGGAGCGTGCCGACGACGCGGATCGCACTCGCCGACCTCGAACGAGCGCGCGTTCTCGCCGAGGCAATGGTCGAGACCGGAGACGATCCAGACGTGGTGGAGCGCCAACTCATGGCCCTCGGCGTCACACCCGCTGCGGCAATCGAGGCGACGTCGATGGCGATCAGTCATGGCTACTCCCCCGACGCTGCGTGAGCGGACCCTGCGTGAGCCACAATGTCGAAGTGCCCTCGGTCCACACGATTTCGACGTCGGTGCTCGACATCACGTACGAAGAATCTGGACCACTCGATGGCTCACCGGTGCTGTTGATGCACGGCTTCCCGTACTCGGTTCGCGGCTACGACGCCGTCGTCGACCGGTTGACCCGCTCCGGTTGTCGTTGCATCGTGCCGCATCTGCGCGGCTACGGGCCGACGCGATTCATCGACCCGTCGACGCCTCGTTCGGGTCAGCAGGCGGCGTTGGGGAATGATCTGCTCGAGTTGCTCGACGCGCTGCAGATCGATCAGGCGGTGTTGTGCGGCTTCGACTGGGGCGGCCGCGCAGCGTGCATCGTCGCCGCGTTGTGGCCACAGCGTTGCACCGGTCTGGTCAGCAGCGGCGGCTACAACATCCAAGACATCGCCGCCTCGGTGATCCCCGGGCCGCCGGAGCTCGAACGTGCGAACTGGTACCAGTACTACTTCAACACCGAACGCGGCAGAGCGGGGCTTGCTGCCGATCGGCGCGGCTTCGCGCACCTGCTCTGGCAGCTGTGGTCGCCACCGTGGACGTTCGACGAGCAGACGTTCGCGACCTCCGCGGCAATGCTCGACAACCCCGACTTCGTCGACGTCGTCATCCACTCGTACCGCCACCGTTACGGGTATGCCGCGGGAGATCCGGCGCTCGAGCCGATCGAGGAGTTGCTGGCAGCGCAGCCGGCGATCACCGTGCCGACGATCAGCCTCGACGGCGACGATGGCGGGTTCGGGCCCGCCGACCGCTCACCCGAAGAGCGCGCCCACTTCACCGGGCCGTACGAGCAGCGTGTGCTCAGCGGTGTGGGCCACAACGTGCCGCAGGAGGCACCCGACGCGTTCGCCGACGCGGTGCTCGATCTACTCAGGCGGTGAAGTCGAGCGCCAGCTGAATCAGCAGACGGGTACCGAAACCGGTCGCACCGCGCGACAGCCATCCGTCATCCGCCTCGGCGGCCATCGGGCCGGCGATGTCGAGGTGTGCCCAAGGCGTGTCGCCGACGAACTCGTTGAGGAACAACGCGGCGAGGATGGCACCCCCGTACGGACCGCCGACGTTCTTCATGTCGGCGACGTTGCTGTCGATCAGCTTGCGATAGCTGTGCTCGAGCGGCAACTGCCACACCTGCTCGTCGACATCGAGCGCGGCCGCTTTCACACGATCGACGAAGGGCTGGTTGTTGCCGAGCACTGCGGCCATCTTGAGACCGAGGGCCCCCATGGCAGCACCGGTGAGCGTGGCGATGTCGACGATTGCATCCGGCTTGGCCTCGACCCCCAACGCGAGGCCGTCTGCGAGAACGAGTCGACCCTCGGCGTCGGTGTTGAGGATCTCGGCTGTCTTGCCGTTGCGAAAGGTCAGCACGTCGCCGATGGCAACCGCGCTGCCCGACGGGAGGTTGTCGGTGCACATCAAGTAACCGGTGACGGCCGACTTGCACTTCAGCGACTTGAGCGTTGTCATCGTCGCCAACACTGCTGCCGCACCGCTCATGTCCATCTTCATCGTCCGCATACCGTCGTTGGGCTTGATGCTGAGCCCACCCGAATCGAACATCACTCCCTTGCCGACCAGAACCAGGTGCCCGCGAGGATTGCGCGGGGCGTACGTGAGGCGGACCATGCGAGGCGGCTCGACGCTTCCTCGGTTGACGCCGACCATGCCGCCACAGCCCATCTCGATCAACTGGTCCTTGTTGAAGACCTCGACGCCCAGTCCGCTGGCCGCACCCAGCGCGACCGCCTTGTCGGCGATCATCCGCGCGGTCAGGTGTGCCGGAGGACTGTTCGCCAGGTCTCTTGCCAGTGCCGCGGCCTCCGCGGTCGTCGATCCACGATCGGCTCCCAGCGTGGCGCCCGCGGTTCGGCGTTCGCCGACGACGAGCGTGAGATCTTGCAATCCGGCGCTTGGCGGTTCGGATTTCAGGCCGTGATAGCGGTATGCCGCCAGTAGCGCGCCCTCGACGACCGCCTGCGCCGCGGTTGCTGCGTCGACGCCTTCGAGGTCGGCGAGGGACGTGGCGATCGATGCACGTTTGCCGGCGGCACGTACCAGCGCGGCGGCCGCATTGCGAAGAGTGGCCGCGGTCAGCTTGTCGTCGCCGATGCCGACGGCGATCTGTGTCGGGCCGTTGGCGGAGGGCAGGACCAGCGTCTGTCCGGGTTTGCCATCGAAGCCGGCGGCAGTCAATGCCGCCCTGTTGAGGCCCAGGCTGCGGGGCACGGCGCCACGCGTACCGACGGGCACACCGATTGATTCGACTGCCTTTGGGGTACTTCGAACGATACGAACTGTGGCGGACATGAAAGACATTCTGGCTTAACGCGCCCGACCTGCGCGAACCGACACGAGGTGTAAAGATGACCGAACTACCTATCCGCCCCTCGACGCCTAGGAACAGTATGAAACGACATTGGAAATGGATCGTCGGCGGAGTTGTGGGAGTGATCGTCCTCGTTCTCGCTGCCTCGTTCATCTACGCAAAGGTGATCAACAAGGCCGACCCTGCGTTTGGAGAGGACGACGTCGCCGCCAGACTCGACGCCGCCACAACCACGTCCGTCGCCGAGGCGGAGGTACTGGCAACGAGTGTTGTATCCACCACTGTCTCCGATCCGGCGTCCGCGTCCACAACGTCGGCCGTGACCCAGTCGACGACTGCCGCCGACACGGCAGTTGGCATCGATGGCGTCTGGATCATCGCGGCCGGCTCCGAAGTCGGCTACCGCGTCGATGAGAGCATCAGCGGTTTCGCCACGACGGCCAACGGCCGAACGCAAGCAATCACCGGCTCGATGACAGCCGCCGGCACCACGATCACCGAAGGCGAGTTCACGGTCGACATGACGACCTTCGAGAGCGACGAAAGCCGACGCGATGCCCAGTTCAACACTCGTGTGATGGATGTCGCCACCTACCCGACGTCGACGTTCGTGCTCACACAGCCGATCGACTTCGGAGCGATTCCTGCCGATGGTGGCTCGCTGACAGCAACCGCGACCGGCGACCTGACGTTGCACGGCACGACCAAGTCGGTCACGTTCGACGTGCAGGGAACGTTCAGGAACGGCCTCATCGGTGTGCTCGGCAACATCCCTGTCGTGTTCGCGGACTACGGCATTCCGGCCCCCTCGCTCGGTCCGGTCTCCACGGAGGACAACGGCCTGCTCGAGTTCGTGCTGGTGCTGCAACCCGAATGACCGTGCCTGCGGAACGCCGATCGCGGCATCATTCCTGCCCATAGAGTGAGCGGCCGATGAACATCGTGGCGTGGATCCTCGTCGGACTGATCGCTGGACTGCTGGCTCGTTGGATCGTGCGTGACGATCGCAGTGGTTGCCTCTACACCGTGGCGGTCGGCATTCTCGGCGCCCTGATCGGTGGTGCGCTGATGCAGGCCAGTGGACACCAGGGCGTCAACGAGTTCAGCCTGAGGTCGCTGCTCGTTGCCGCGCTCGGCGCGATCCTGCTGCTGCTGGTGCTGCAGGCCATCGGTGGTCGCCGCAGTCGCTCTGGCCGCTAGCCGCCCAGCAACTCGCGCACGCGGTCCTTCGGCCGACCGATGATCGCCTTGGTCTTGGTCACCACGACCGGCCGCTGCATCAGTTGTTTGTGTTTCAGGAGCACCGCGACGACCTGGTCTTCGGTCGCGACATCTGCGTCGGTCAGACCGAGCTTGGCCCACAGGCTGTCGCGACGAACGAGGTCGGTGACAGGGTCCTCGAGCTTGGCGATGATGGACCGCAGCGCCGCTTCATCGGGCGGGGTCTTGAGATACAGCACGGTGTCGAACTCGACTCCGAGCTCGTTGGCAATGCTCACGGCATTGCTCGACGAGTTTCAATGAACGTTGTGGTAGATCGTGACGTCGGCCATCCCGCAACTCTACGCACCGGCCACTCCGACTCCTGTCTGTCACACCCCCGACGTACTGTGCAATCACGGCTTCCCCCGAACATCAACGACCGCTCTGTCACCTCATCGGGGGTACCTCATGCCGCAGTCCACTGCACGATCTCGCTTGCCACACGCCGGCGATCCCATACGTTCGTCCATCGAGGCGATCGCCGTCATCTCGTTGGTCATACACCGCCCTCTCGAAGCCGAAACCATCGCCTTCTTCGTCGACGAGTCCGGCCGTAGCAACCTCATCACGGTCGTCAGCGGCACGACCGAGCCCGACTCGGTCCTGACCGTCGCCGAGTGCATGGCTCTGGCCGCATCGCAGCTGCCCGGACTGTGCGGTCTCGTGCTGGCAAGTGTGCGACCGGCCTGCACACCCAACCTGCCGGCGACCATGCCCGGCGACATCGATCGCTGGGTCGAGGCAAACGAGATCAGCGACTCGTACGGAATCGAACTGGTCGAGTGGTTCGTCGTCGGGCCGAGCGGGGTCGATTGCCCTCGCGAGCTGCTCGGCGAGCCGGAGCGATGGTGAGCGGACGGTGCTATGCGTTGCGGGCGCGACGCTCGGCCGGGCTCAGCCGCAAACCCGCCGAACGCAACCGACGCAACAGCTCCCTGCTCGGGATCAACAACGCGCCGGCCCCGACCATGTCGTCGAAGTACTCCTCGGGAACGTCGTAGTGATCCCCGTGGAACCCGCGGCGCGGGATCCCTGCCTGTTCGGCGAACGCGTGCAGCTCGTCGTAACTCGCATCACTGACCAAGTGCGACCAACGGCGCCCCTTGAACCACCAGATCGGCTCGTCGATCAGCACTGCCATGACCCGCCACTGTGCCGTAACGTCACCTCGATGACCCAACCGGAGACAGAGATCCGGGCGGCGTGGCGACACATCGCCGGGCACCACCACGACGGCTACATGGACGACGTCCTGATTCGGTACGCCGAACCGCACCGTCATTACCACACCGCGACCCACATCATGTTCGTGCTGCGGCACCTGCACGATGTGTCGCGGTCATCGGATGTGTCGCTCTCGCCGGAGGTCATCGCGGGCGCGCTGTACCACGACGCGATCTACGACGCGCGCGCCGTCGACAACGAAGCCAGCAGCGCCGACCTTGCCGTCGCGGACCTCGCCGCGATCGGGTGGTCGTCGCAGCGATGTGGGGTGGTCGCCGCGCTGATCATGGCGACCGCCGGCCATCTCAGCGACGCTCACGAGGTCGCCGACAGTTCCGACGACCATCCGACCGACACGACAATGCTGCTGGACGCCGACCTGGCGATCCTGGGCGCCGACCCCGGCGCCTACCAGGCCTACGTCAATGGGGTTCGCGCCGAGTATGCCCACATCGACGACGATCAATGGCGATCCGGGCGATCCGCCGTGCTGCACCGTTTCGTGGAGCGGCCACGATTGTTCAGCACCCAGTACATGCACGCTGCGTACGAGCACCGGGCGCGCGCCAACATCGAAGCCGAGCTGGCAGCGCTGCGCGCCGAGTGATTGACTAGTCACGTGAGCGAAGTGACCACCCGCCCGGTCGAGACCATCCCCGATCTCGATCCCGACCTCGAGACCGCCGAACCTGCGGCAGCCCACATCGTCAAGACCGAGCCCGGCGAGAGCGCCGCAGCGAAGGTCCTCGAAGCGCGGATCTACGGCATCGCCATCGAGGCGTTGTGCGGGCACGTGTGGGTTCCGTCGCGGGACCCGAAGCAGCTGCCGCTGTGCGAGGCCTGCAAGAGCGTGTACGAGATGTATCGGATGTTCAACGACGGTCTCAACAACGCACCCGACGAATGACGGACTCCGCGGCAGGGCTGCGCATCCGCGACGCAGTGCGCGCCCTGGTCGTCGACACCGATCAACGAGTGCTGCTGGTGCGCTTCGAGTTCCCGACCGCGACACGATGGGCGTTGCCGGGTGGAGGGCTCGAACCCGGTGAGACTCACCTCGACGCGCTGCACCGCGAACTGCGCGAGGAGGTCGGTCTTGTCAACGCCTCGATCGGACCGCAGATCTGGCACCGGTTGCACATCGTGCCGTTCCTCAACGGCAAGTTCGACGGTCAACGCGAGCGGATCTTCCTCATTCGATGCGAACCGTTCGACCCTGCGCCACAACTGTCGTGGGAGCAGATGAACGCCGAGTTCGTTCACGAGTTGCGATGGTGGACGATCGACGAAATCTCAACCAGCGACGTCCATTTCGTGCCGCAGGAGCTGCACGTTCTGCTGACGACGCTGCTGCGCGACGGGCCTCCCGCCGACTCGATCGATGTCAGCGTGTGATGCCTGAAACGCACGGTTAGGGTGCCGCCGTGTTGTTCAGTGCCGACGCCTGGCCGGGCATCGCCGACGGATCGATCACCATCACGTTCCGCTCGTGGAAACGTGCCCAGGCCACCTCCGGCAAGCGCTACCGCGTCGGCGGCATGCTGATCGAGGCGATCGACGTGCGCCAGGTCGCACGCGCCGAGATCACCGACGCCGACGCCGAGCGAGCCGGTGCCGCGAACCTGCAGTCGCTGCTCTCGCGGCTCGGCGATGCTGACCCGGTGTGGCGCATCGACTTCGTGTTCGTCGGGGCCGACGACCGCATCGCCCGCCGCAACGACATCGCGTCCGACGAGATCGACACCGTCCTCGCTCGCCTCGCCCGTCTCGACCGCAACGGTGCGTGGACCCGCCAGACACTGCGGCTGATCGAGCGCTATCCGGGCATCGTGTCGACCACGCTCGCTCGTCACGCGAATCAGGAGCGGCCGGTGTTCAAGCTCAACGTGCGCAAGCTGAAAGAGCTCGGACTGACCGAAAGCCTCGACGTGGGGTATCGGCTGTCGCCGCGCGGCGAGGCCGTGCTGCGCCGATTGGGCTGACACGCTGCTGCGACGACGCCGTGTATCTGTGCACTACGGTGAGGACTCCTTCCAACGCGCATCGCCCAGCGGACAGCGGGCCAGGGCGATGCGTAGAACAGGAGCGTCGCCATGTGGGAGCAGTACTGGCAGGACCGTGGATCTCCGTGGGAGTACGACCCGGGTCCCTCGAAGAACCGCAGTTGGTCGCGCCTTTTCGCCGAGACACCGAACTACCGCGGGTTCGGCGTCGCCATGTCGGGCAACGAGGAGTTCCGATGGCACTTCGGGCCGATGTTCTACCGCGGGCGTCTCGGTGACAACCAGGTCAAGGTGCTCATCGTCGGCCAAGAGGGTGCACAGGACGAGTCCCTGAGCCACCGGTCGTTCACCGGTGGCACGGGTGGCCGCATGCAGCACCTGTTGACACACCTGGGCATCAATCGTTCGTACCTGTTCCTCAACACGTTCGTCTATCCGATCTTCGGTCAGTACGACGGTCTGCTGCCGATCATCGCCCAACATCCGGCGTCGCCGATCGCACAACACCGACAGAAGCTGTTCGACTACGTCGCCGCTCGCAACAACCTGCAGTTGGTCATCGCCGTCGGTCGTGCTGCCAAGGAGTCGCTGGCCAGCTGGGTGGAAGCCAACGGAGGAACAGCGGACCCCAACAACCTGCACCTTGCCGATGCTTCGGTGATTTCGCCCAACCTGCACATGGTCGGCGTCCAGCATCCCGGTGGGGCCGGCAAGGGCGGGGCTGTCTCGGCGATCATCGCCAGCTTCAACGCGGCGATCAACCACGTGCACCAGTGGATCACTGCCCAACCCACGTGGCTGCCGATCGACGCCGGTGCCGTCCGCGCCACCACGCCGTACACGTACACGAGCGACCCGATTCCCTTCCGCGACTTCCCGTTCGGCGTGCCGTGGCGACTCGGCCGCGAGTCGACCTCGTCGAATCGTCGCGATGGACAGACCGCCATCCAGATCTTCTCCGAGGACGGCGCCTACAACAACGAGGGCACGACGCTGAGCTACGCCGGATCTACCGCAGGATCCGACGTCGGCTACAGCCCCGACGCGGGCGACGTCGCCTGGGAGCCACCGCGGCGGGCGCACAAGGACTTCGACCGCGGCCCGGGTCCCTCATTCGCGTTGCTGCTGCAGGGTGGCAAGCCCGGATTTCCGTGGCCCGACTTCGAGACGTTCGGATTGAAGTGTTCGCCATCGTTGGGCACCGGTCCCATCTTCCGCGGCCGGCTCGACAAACCGAGCATCCTGGTGGTGGCCGATCAACAGTCGCACGACGATCTGTTCACCATGCGGGCACTGACGGGCGACGACGGACAACACCTGCAGTCATTCCTGCGCGCCGCTGGGGTCACCGGCAGGTACGCAATCCTTCGTGCCCTGCCCGTCGACACGATGTCCGACAGTCAGACGGCTGCTGCGGCGGCGATCGACAGTGCCCCGGTCCGGGCGCTCTACGCCGAAGCTGTCCGAGTGTCGCGGCCGCAGGTGTTGCTGCTCGTCGGACCACTGGCACAGCGATTGCAGAACCACATCAACCCGCTGGGCCTACCGGTGGTGAAGATGAAGTCGCGGTTGCAGTCCGGAGTCGATGCCAGCTGGCAAGCGGCACTGACGCAACTGCAGGGACTGACCTATCGGCGCGACATCACCACACCCACCTTCACGTACTCCGGCGAGCGCGAACAGATCCCGCGTCAGGATCTGCCCTTCGGCACGTTGCGGTGGCAGGGCTCGAGCGGCAACCGCGGGCAACAAGCCAAGAGCGGCGGATCGCCGTCGTTCGACTACTACAAGATCACCATGCCGGCGTGGGCCGCCGCGCTCGATCCGCCACCGCCGTCGGCGTCCGAGGCTGCCGCCGCCCAGATCCTTCGGAACCTGTAGTGGTCGGATCGCCGATGCTCGAGCGTTCCAATGTTTGAGAGCTCCGATGTTTGAGAGCCCCAATGTTTGAGATACAGGGCCACATCGTGCCGATGGCCACCACCGACCCTCGGAAGCACTTCACCGGCAGGGTCAGGTTCGACGGCACGATTGTCGACAAGGTGCGATCGGGTCGGCAGGCGCCGCCTCAGGGCGTTCGCCAGATCGATGTCGGCGACGCGTACGTCTACCCCGGTCTCACCGATCTCCATTCTCATCTCGGGTTCGCCACCTTGCCCCTGTGGCACGAGCCGGCGCGCACGACCGGGCCGTGGCTGCACCGCGATCTGTGGCCGAGCGCGCCGTCGTACAAACCCGCCGTCAGCTGGCCGGCGTACGCATACCTGAAGGGCGCGCCCGAGGCACTGCTCGCGTACGCGCAGGTGCGCGCGCTCGCCGGCGGAACGACGACGATCCAGGGCTGGCCGAACGCCAACGGCAATCCGGCCAACCAGTTGGTTCGCAGTGTCGACGATGGCGTCGATCCCGATTCGATACGTACGTCGGTGATCAACCTGTCGACGGCCGAGCTCGACGATCGCCGGGCGCTGCTCGACGACGGCCGGGCGCTCGTCTACCACCTGTGCGAGGGGCAGCGCGGCAGCAAGGTGGCACGCGAGTTCACCGACGTCGCCACTGCCGGCTGTCTTCGCCATCGCTTGATCGCGATTCACTGCTGCGCCGTCGGCGACGAGGAGTTCCGGCAGTGGAGCGTGCACGCCGATCTGTCCGACAGTGCCGCCCCGGGCGGCGTGGTGTGGTCGCCGTTCTCCAACCTGTGGCTCTACGACCAGACCACGGATGTGCTGGCCGCGCGCACACACGGCGTGTTGGTGTCCATCGGCTCGGACTGGGGGCCATCGGGGAGCAAGAACCTGCTCGGCGAGTTGAAGGTGGCCCACACCTGGGTGCGCCACGCCGGTCTCGACGTGACTCCGTTCGACCTCGCCGAGATGGTGACGTCGAACCCCGGCGACCTTCTCGCCAGAGCGTGGTCGGGGCTGGCCCCTGGGCGCCTGCAGCCAGGGAGAATGGCCGACGCTGTGGTGATCGCCAAGCGATACGAGGACCCCTGGACCAACCTCCTCCTCGCCCGCGAACGCGACATCGCTGCTGGTGGTCGGCGATGGTCGCGCTCGATACGGCACGGCGGCGCTGATGAAGGCCGCCGGCGAGACCGCGACCACCAGCATGCGCGTCGGTTCGACGAGCCGCCGCTTCGCGTTGCGCCGGCCCGATGACCCCACCGCGACGTGGACGTGGACGGCGGTGATGAGCGAGCTGCGCGCCGTGCAAGCCGATCCCGTGGCGGCGATCGAGCAGGGACTGGCGGTCGAGGCCTTCGAGGCCGACGTCACGACCACCCGCACCGGCACCCTGATCCTGGAATCCGACATGCCCGGCGGCCCCAACAGCGTGGCCGGGCCGCCACCACCGGGCACGCAGTTCGACGCTCCACCGCTGCCGTCGCTGATCCACGACGCCGCCTGGTTCGCTGCGGTGCGCACCGCTGGCTACCACAACCACGTGCTCGACAACCTCGATCAGCTCTTCGCGAACGACGCAGTCCTGCTGTGAACGATGCACTCGCCGGACTGAGTTGGGCCGAAGCAGTCGCCGCCGCGCCGCCGCGCGATCCGTTGACGCAGACCGAGCGAACGAACATCATCTCGATGTTCACGAACCTCCTCGACGGGCTGTATGTGCACCTTCCGTTGAAGCGGGCGATGTACGGCATCGATCCGGTGCAGCAGCTGCGCCGCCTGCACGAGCGAGCGCGGTTGATGTCGGACGACGCGTTCCATCGTGAGATCGGCGGGATCCTCACCAACCTTCGCGACGCGCACACGGCGTACATCGCACCCTCGGCCCTCGCCGGCACCGCGGCACGACTGCCGTTCCTCGTCGAGCAGTTCGGTGCCGACAACGACCCTCGCTTCATGGTGTCCAAGACCATCCCCGAACTCATCAGCGACCCGAAGTTCGTCGAAGGTGTCGAGCTCATCGAATGGAACGGAGTGCCGATCGCCGACGCCGTTCGTCGTCGCGGCGAGAGCGAGCGCGGCGGGCGGCCCGACAGCGCGATGGCAAGGGCACTGGATTCGCTGACGTTTCGACCGCTCGGAATCGGCCCGCCGCCCGACGAGCGCTGGATCATCGTCGGCTACCGGGACGGCGACGACGGCCCGATTCGCGAGCATCGTTTCGATTGGCGATTCATCTATCCCGGCCCGCCGCCCGATGCCGCTCATCCCACTGCGCCGGCCGCCGCGGCCAACGCGATCCACCCTGATCGGGCACTGGTACGACGCGCCAAGAAGCTGTCGTTCAACTCCGGGCTGTGGCAGACGGAACGACAGGATCGAGTCGCCGCGGCAGGTGTCGGCATCGCCGACAACGGTTGGATCACCGGACAGTTCCAGGACAACGTTTCGGCACGGGTCGTGAATGTCGCCGGCCGCGACGTACGGCTACCTGCGGCTGTGGAGCTTCGAGATCAGCGACGACGACGGGTTCATCGCCGAGGTCGTGCGCCTGCTCGCGGAACTCCCCCAGGACGGGTTGATCATCGACCTTCGAGGCAACCCCGGCGGTCTGATCTGGGCGGCCGAGCGGCTGTTGCAGTTGTTCACACCGTCGCCCATCGCGCCGACACGTTTCTCGATCATCGCCTCCGATCTCACGAGGGCGATGACCGACGCGCCGCAGAACCGTCGATCACTGAGCCCGTGGCGACGCACCCTGCTGGAGGCCGTCGGGCACCGGCGAGGTCTACTCGCAGTCGGTCCCGATCACACCCACTGAGCGGTGCAACGACATCGGCCAGGTGTACGGCGGCCCGGTGATCGCCGTCGTCGATTCGACGACGTACTCGGCGGCGGATCTCTTTGCCGCCGGCTTCGCCGACAACGGGATCGGCACCGTCGTCTGCGTCGGCCGCGCAACTGGCGCGGGTGGCGCCAACGTGTGGTGGGCCGACACGTTGAACAGCGTGCTCGCCGGCACACCGGATGAACTGCCGAGGCTTCCGAAGGGCGTCGGGTTCACCCTGTCGGTTCGCCGGGCGACCCGCATCGGCGCATCTGATGGCGCACCGATCGAAGACATCGGCATCGTCGGGCACCGTCCTTACGCGATGACCCGCAACGATCTGCTGCACGGCAACGCCGACCTGCTTGACGTTCTGCGCCCGGCTGCTCGAGTCGGAACCGGCGACCTCCATGACAGTGCATTGGAAGGCTCCGCTCCTCGACTTCGAGGTCACCAAGATCGATCGGATCGACGTGTACGTCGACGGCCGGCCGCATCAATCGCACAACGTGGAAGACGGGTTGCAACTGGCTCTCGGCCATCCGCAGGAGTTCATCCGCATCGAGGGCTACCAGGGCGCAAACCTCAAACAGGTCCGCACCATCCGGTTGACGTGAGTCACACCGCTTCCGCCACCCCTTGCCACCACCAAACCTCCCGGTGGTGAACGACAATCATCAACCGCTACGGTGCCCTGAATGTCTGCCCCGCTGTGTGTCATCGGCGACTTCGCCTGGGATGTGCTGATCCGCACCAACAGCTCATTGCTGACCGGCGGAGACACGTTCGGCGAGGTGATGCTGACTCCGGGCGGCAGTGCCGCCAACGTTGCCGTGTGGGCGGCGCGGTGCGGGTCTGGACACCGAGTTCATCGGCAAGATCGGGCGCGATCGACTCGGTCAGTTGGCGCAAGAGGACCTGTCGAAGGAGAACGTGGTCACCCACCTCGTCGAGACCGACGAGCACCTCACCGGTTGTGTTGCCGTCTTCGTCGACCAGACCGGCGAGCGGTCGATGGTGTCGGGCCGCGGCGCCGACTTCTACCTGCTGCCGTCGGAGGTCCCGCGCGAGACCGTCCGCCAAGCAGGCCATCTGCACATGACTGCATGGTCGTTCTTCGTCGACCCACCGCGGTCGGCTTCACGTGCCGCTGCGAAACTTGCCCAGGAATGCGGGGCGACACTGTCGTTCGACCCTGGCTCCTTCCAGATGATCGAGGAGATGGGTGTCAATCAGTTCCTCGCAGTCACGCAGGATCTGGGCATCGATGTGTTCCTCCCCAACTATCAAGAGGGCGAAGTACTGACCGGTCTCGACGAACCGGAGGAGATCGCCGCGGCACTGGCCAAGTTGTATCCGCAGGCGCTGATCATGCTGAAGCTCGACGCCGACGGTGCGCTGGTGTACGACGACGGCATCGCCACCCACATCCCTCCGGCGACCAACAACCTGGTCGACGCAACCGGGGCCGGCGACTCGTTTGCCGGTGCGTTCCTGGCCCGCTACCTCGGCGGGGCGTCAGCAGTTGACGCCGCTCACTTCGCGACCACCATCTCGGCGTGGGTGATCGAGCATCTCGGTGCGCGGCCAGAACCCGACGCCCGTCTCCGGGCAACACTGCGACCCCACTGACACCCGACCGTTCGCGGCTGGCAGGCTGTGGGCATGACGACATCCACAGATCGGTTCCGTGCACTTCACAGCGACGGCATCTTCGTGATGCCCAACCCGTACGACCTCGGCTCGGCTCGGCTGCTGGCCGCCCTCGGGTTCCCAGCGTTGGCGTCGACCAGTTCCGGATTCGCGGCGACGCTCGGCCGGCTCGACATGACCGTCGGCCGCGACGAGGTGGTCGATCACGTCGATGTGTTGGCGCATGGGGTCGACGTGCCGCTGAACGTCGACTCCGAGCGCTGCTACGCCGACGACCTACCGGGTGTCACCGAGACCGTCGAGCTGCTGGCTGACGCGGGCGCGGCCGGATGCTCGATCGAGGACTGGAACCCGACGACCGATGCGATCGACCCGCTCGATGTTTCCGTCGCACGTGTCGGCGCCGCAGCGGCTGGGGCGGCGAGTTCCGGACTGGTGCTGACGGCGCGCTGCGAGAACCATCTGCACGGCATCAACGACCTCGACGACACCATCGCCCGGCTCTTGGCCTACGTGGCTGCGGGCGCCGAGGTCGTCTACGCGCCGGGGTTGATCGACCTCGGCGAGATCTCGACGCTCGTCAAAGCCGTCGGCGTGCCCGTGAACGTGTTGATCCTTCCCGGCGGGCCCAGCGTCGCCCAACTGGGCGAAGCCGGGGCGCGGCGCATCTCGACCGGTGGCACGCTGTCGAAGGTCGCCTTCGGTGCAATGGTGGTCGCTGCCGAGCGGCTGCGCGACGAAGGTGTGGTCGCCACCACCGAGCCGTTCCTGTCCAGGAAGCTGGCGGCGGCCGCGTTGCACGACTAGTACGCTGCGGCTGTGCCGGCGTGGAGGGCGATCGAGCAAGCGGAACCAGAGTTCGCCGGGCGGGTGCGGCGGTTGTTCGACGCCGGTCGCCACAAGACGATTGCGACGCTACGGGCCGACGGTTCGCCACGCGTCTCGGGCATCGAGTGCGAGTTCGCGGATGGCGATCTCCGCTTCGGCTCGATGACCGGCGCACGCAAAGGGGCCGACCTCGTGCGGGATCCCCGCTTTGCCCTGCACGGGCCGACCTTTCATCCCGAGGAGGGCAAGGAGAGCGAGTGGCCGGGCGAGGCGAAGATCGCCGGTCGAGCGATTCCCGCCGGCCCGGTGAAGACGAACGAGCAACTGAACGAGCAACTGGACGAGCAGCCGGACGGGGAGGCGTTCGTCGCCGACATCACCGAGGTCGTCATCACCGGGCTCAACGCCGAAGCCACCAAACTCGTCGTCGAATCCTGGACGCCCGAGCGAGGGCTGCTCAGGGTCGAGCGGGACTAGCTCGACCTGTGCTGCTGGGGCACCGGCGGATGCTGGACGGTGACTCTGTAGTGCACGCCGAGGGCCAAGTCGTTGGAGTGGCACGTGAAGCTGAGATACGGCCAACCCATGCCCGGCGTCTGCTCGGCTTCCACCAGACGGACCGCGATGTCGCTGATCCCATACGTGGTCGCCATCTGGGTGCGGCCGTCGACGACGACTTGGGTGAGGTTGGCCTCGGCGACCGCGATGGCACCTTCCAGTGGGATGCCGAACGCCTCCGGTACGTAGAACCCGATCGGCGCGCCGGGTTGTTCGGCCGTGGTGCGAACCACGATGCCGCGTTGCTGCGCCGGGGCGACTGCGACCACGCCACTGAAGACGATGACCCTGACGCGCTTGCCGTCGATGTCGCGGACGATGTGCTGCAACGTCGGCTGCGGCGCGGCATTCTGCAACGTGTAGTCCATGTCCTGACCTCCTCGTCCGACTGTAGACGAGACATTGCCCAGATCAGCGGAAGTCGCGGCTGGCTGTAGAGGCTGCGACCGGCAGCAGTGTCAACTCGTCGGCGACGATGTTGATGACACCCTCGGCGCGCTCCAGACGACCTCGGATCAACAAGGCCGGCGCGCTGCGAGCGATCGACCGATAGCGAGCCCAACATCCCTTCGACACGACGATGTTGATGAGCCCAGTCTCGTCTTCGAGGTTCATGAACGTGACCCCTTGGGCTGTCATCGGCCGTTGACGATGGGTGACGATCCCGGCCACCAGCACCTTGGTCCTCGGCTCGCAATCCCACAAACCTGTCGCCGTGACGACGCCTCGTCGGCGCAACTCGTCGCGCAGGAACTGGGTGGGATGGCCGTTGGGCGCAACGCCGGTGGCCCACAGATCGGCGACGACGGTCTCCATCGCGTCCATGCCGGGCAGCCGTGGCGACTGCGCGCCGGTGATGATGCCTTCCAAGCGATCCGTCCGCGACTGCACGGCAGCACCGACCGCCCACAGCGCCTCGCGACGCTCGAGCCCGAAGCATGTCTCGAACATCCCTGCCGTGGCCATCGCCTCGAGTTGTTGCAATTGCAATGACGGAATCCGGCGCACCAGATCTTCGAGCGACTCGTAAGCCCCGGGTGAGACGGGACGCCGAAGGCGAACCGGCTCACGCGGCTCATCTCTCATCGCTTCGATCTCTTTGGCGAGTTCGCTGCCGACGCCACGGACTGATCCGATTCCCAAGCGAACCGCGACGCCACCCACCGACTCCGCGCATGGCTCCAACGTCGCCGTTGCCAGCGAGGCGTTGAGGTCGGGCGACCTCACTACGACACCATGTCGTGAAGCGTCCTGCGCCAATGAGTGCGGGCTCCAGAACCCCATCGGCTGGGCATTGAGCAACGCCGCGCAGAATGCCGCCGGCTCGTGGAACTTGATCCATGCCGAGGCGTAGACGAGGTACGAGAAGCTGACGCTGTGCGACTCGGGGAAGCCGTAGTTGGCGAACGCAGCCATCTTGGTGAAGATCTCGTCGGCGACATCGCCGGTGATGTTGCGCTCGGCCATGCCTTCGTACAACCGGGCCTTCAGTTTCTCCATCCGCGCTCTGCTGCGCTTCGAGCCCATCGCTTGGCGCAACTGGTCGGCTTCGGCAGGTGTGAACCCGGCGACGTCGATGGCCATCTGCATCAGTTGTTCCTGGAACAGCGGGACGCCCAGTGTCTTGCCGAGCGAGTTCTCGAGCAGAGGATGCAGATACGTGATGGGCTCCTGGCCGTTGCGGCGGCGGATGTAGGGATGCACCGACCCGCCCTGGATGGGACCCGGGCGGATCAGCGCGACCTCCACCACGAGGTCGTAGAAACGACGCGGCTTCAGGCGCGGCAGCGTGGCCATCTGGGCGCGCGACTCGATCTGGAACACACCGACGGTGTCGGCGCGGCACAACATCGCGTAGACGTCGTCCTCTTGCGGGATGGTGGCCAGATCGACCTCGTAGCCGCGGTGCTCGCGGATGAGATCGACCGCGTAGTGCAGCGCGCTCGAGCATGCCGAGACCCAACAGATCGAACTTCACCAGCCCGGCGGCAGCACAGTCGTCCTTGTCCCACTGCAACACACTGCGCTTGTGCATCCGTCCCCACTCGACGGGGCACACCTCGATCACCGGCCGGTCGCAGATGACCATGCCGCCGGAGTGGATGCCGAGGTGACGCGGCGCATCCTCGATCTCGGTCGCCAACTCCAGTACAGCGGCTGGGATGCCGTGATCGGGTTGGTTGGCGGTGGTCGAGACATTGCCCCACGCATCGATCTGCTTGCTCCACGCATCCTGCTGCCCGGGGGCATAGCCGAGGGCCTTGGCCATGTCGCGCACCGCCGACCGGGCCCGATAGGTGATGACGTTGGCGACCTGCGCGGTGTGATGCCTGCCGTACCGCTGGTACACGTATTGGATGACCTCTTCGCGCCGGTCACTCTCGATGTCGATGTCGATGTCGGGCGGCCCATCGCGCTCGGTCGACAGGAACCGCTCGAACAACAATCCCAGCGACACCGCGTCGGCCTTGGTGATGCCGAGCGCATAACACGCCGCGCTGTTGGCCGCGCTGCCACGACCTTGACAGAAGATGTTGGCCCTGTTGCAGAACTCGACGAGATCCCACACCACCAGGAAGTAGCCGGCGAACCCGAGGTGCTCGATCACGTCGAGTTCGTGGTCGATGGTGCTCCATGCCCTGGCACGCAGCGACAGGTCTTCGTGGGCGGATGGCCGCTCGCCGTACCGACGGCGACCACCCTGCTCGACGAGCTGGCGCAGGTACTGCATCTCGGTCAGCGCCGTGCCCGTGCTGTCGGGGTTGCTCGGGCATGGGAACGGCGGCAGGTTTGGAGCGACCAGGGCGAGATCGAATGCCGCTGCCCGGCCGATCTCGGCGGCCATCTCGACCACACCGGGGTAGCGCAGGAACCGGCGGGCCTGCTCGGCGCCGCTGCGCAGGTGGGCGCCGGTCGATGCCGGAAGCCACGGGTCGAGCTGGTCGAGGCTGCGCCGGGCGCGCACCGCGGCGATGGCCGTGGCCAACTTGCGTTGCGATGGCGTGGCGTAGTGCACGTTGTTGGTGGCTACGCAGGCCAGGTCGTGACGTGCTGCCAGTTCGGCAAGGGCATCGTTGCGCGCTGTGTCGAGCGGATCGCCGTGGTCCCACAGTTCGACCACGACCCTGTCACGCCCGAACAAATCGATCAGACGTTGCAACTGCCTCGCAGCTGCCGCGGGACCGTGGTCGACCAATGCCGCGGGCACGGCACCCTTGCGGCAACCGGTGAGCACCCAACCGTGACCGGCCATCGCATCGGCGATGTCGAGCGAGCGTGAACTTCGGCGCGCTCTTCTCCCCTGCCAGATGGCCGAGGCTCAACGCCCGGGCAAGCCGTGCGTAACCGGTGGGCCCATCGGCCAAGACGAGCAGATGGTCGCCGTGCGGATCGGGAGCGTGATGATCCGGGACCAGACCGGTGGCGATCTGTTGCTGGGTGTCGTCCTCGCTGAGCACCTGCCGACCAAGACCTTCATGACTGGTAGCTGTGCCCAGGGTGATCTCGGCGCCGAACACGGTCGGCAGTCCCACCGCACGCGCCGCCTCGGCGAAGCGGACCACCCCGTAGAGACCATCGTGATCGGTGACCGCGAGCGCCTCGAGGCCGAGACGCGCCGCTTCCTCGGCCAGTTGTTCGGGATGCGAGGCGCCGTCGAGGAACGAGAAGTTGGTGTGGCAATGGAGCTCGGCATACGGCACCGCCGGCGAATCCGGTCGCAGCAGCGGCTTGGTGCGGTCGACGTCGGCTGGGGCTTCGTAGGGCTGGCGTTTGCGGCTCCACGCCGGGCCGTCGCCACCCGCGTTCCATGCCGGCGAACCAGGGGCGCGCCCATCGCGGCCGCGTCTCGGTGCCGACGATCGGAGGGGCGATCCGAGAGCGTTGCTTCCAGCTCCCACCATGGCATGTTCGGGTTGTTGAACCCCATAAGGTGATCGACTCTATCGAACACCTGTTCGTAAGTTCAAAGTGAGCCCGATTGGGACGACGGAAAATGAGGGCGCCGTACGATGAAGTGATCGTGACCGACACGTCGGCGTTCCTGGAGCTGTACGACGACGCGCTCCCGCATGTCTACGGCTACCTCGCCAGGCGGTGCACCAACGCAGCCACGGCCGAGGACCTCACGGCCGAGACGTTCATGGCCGCGGTCGCCGCGCTGCACAACAGCAACGCCAATGGCAATCGACTGGACTTGAACATCCGCGTGGCTCATCGGAACCGCACGGCACAAGCTGATCGACCACTGGCGGCGCACCGAACGGCGCAAGGAGGAGCTCGCCGAACTGTGGGACGACATGGCCGTGCCGGATCCGAACGATGCCGCGGTCGACGTGATGACCGCCAACGGCGTGCTCGCCCAACTGGCGCCGAGTCATCGCGCCGTGCTGACCCTGCGCTACATCGACGATCTGCCGGTGGGCGATGTCGCCGCCACGCTCGGCCGCACCGTCCATGCCACCGAGGCATTGCTGACGCGGGCCAAGGCCGCCTTTCGCAACGTTGCCGATCACGAACACGTACGTGGGCAGGAGACGTCATGACCGATCCCATTCGACGCCCTGCGGATCACCGACACCCCGCTCGACCCGCGCCCCGACTTCGCCGCCGAACTGCGGCGCACACTCGCCACCGAACTGGAGAACACGATGACCGACACTGCTCCTCGCACCGCGCCACCCGACACAGACGATCACGGCGTACATCTCCGTGCGCAACGCGGCCGCCGCGCTGGCGTTCTACGTCGAAGCCTTCGACGCAGTCGAGATCAGCCGCCTGGTCAGCGACGACGGACGCATCGGCCACGCCGAGATCATGATCGGCTCCAGCAAGATGATGCTCGCCGACGAGTACCCGGAGATCGACAGCGTCGGACCCGAGACGCGTGGCGGGCCGACGTGTGCGTTCACCATCGAGGTGCCCGATGCCGACGCATCCTTCGCACGCGCGATCGCCGCCGGGGCAGTCGTCGAGCGACCGGTCGACGACCAGTTCCACGGCAACCGCATGGGATCGGTGCGCGATCCATTCGGGCATCGTTGGACGCTCAGCACACCCATCGCCGGGTTCGATCACGCCGAGTACGCCAGGGTGGCTGAGCAGGAGGGGTACGAGCTGATCGAGAGCCAGCAGTTGAAGCGGCACGACACCGGCGACCTCTACTACTTCAGCGTGCCGGTGCACGACCTCGCCAAGGCTCAGGCGTTCTTCGGCGCGGTGCTCGGCTGGCAGTTCCCCGATCCAGCGACGGGCAGGGAGCTCACATCGCCAACATCTCCGCACCTCCGGGAAGCATCGGCCAGGTCGAGCCCGGCGGATCGACCCAAGTCCAACTGTGGTTCGTCGTCGACGACATCCACGCAGCCGTCGCCAAGGTCCGCGAACTCGGTGGCAGCGCCGACGAGCCGGTGCTCTACGACTCTGGCTGGTCAGCGGAATGTGTCGACGACCAGGGGACGACGTTCAGTCTCAGCGTGCCGGCAGCGAAGTACTCGCTGTAACAGCGCGCAGCCTCAGCGAATGGCGAGGCCGGTTTCGAGATCGAACAGGTGCAGCTGCGACGGGTTGACCATCAGGTTGGCCGTGTCGTCGAGCTTCAGCGGCGTCGTCGGTGGCAGTCGCGCCGACACGCTCTGTCCGGCGTGCTCGCCCTCCAATCGCGTCGCGGATGGCAGCGTTGTCGACGCCGTCTGCGTCGACCTCGATGTAGAGGATGACCTCGGAGCCGAGACCCTCGCGCACGGTCACCTTTCCGGTGATCGTGTTGGCCGCACCCGGCGCAGCGTCTTCCGACAGGTGCTCCGGACGAATCCCGACGGCGATGTCGCGACCGTTGTAGGCAGCCAGCGATTCGATCGCCGTCGGCAAGGCGATGGTCGCCGAGCCGAGTCGTAGCGTGCCGCCGCCGGCGCCGGCCTGATACCGGCCGCGCAGCAGGTTCATCTGCGGCGAGCCGATGAACGCGGCGACGAACAGGTTGTCGGGATGGTCGTAGAGGTTCTGCGGCGAATCGACCTGCATCAGCGAGCCCTTCGACATCACCGCGACACGATCGCCCATCGTCATCGCCTCGATCTGGTCGTGGGTGACGTACACGGTGGTGACGTTGAGGTCGTGTTGGATCTTGGCGATCTCGGCGCGCATCTGCACGCGCAGCTTGGCGTCGAGGTTCGACAGCGGCTCGTCCATCAGGAACGCCTGGGGTTGACGGACGATCGCACGGCCCATCGCGACGCGCTGGCGCTGACCACCCGAGAGCTGCGCAGGACGGCGATCGAGGTTGTCGGTCAGTTCGAGCGTGCGCGCTGCGTCGGCGACGCGTCGTTCGATCTCGTCCTTGGGCACCTTCTGCAGCTTGAGCGCGAACGCGATGTTGTCGCGCACGGTCAGGTGCGGGTACAACGCGTACGACTGGAACACCATGGCGATGTCGCGTTCTTTCGGCTCGAGGTCGTTGACGACGCGATCGCCGATCATCAATTCACCACCGCTGATCGACTCGAGGCCGGCGATCATCCGCAGTGCCGTCGACTTGCCGCAGCCCGACGGCCCGACCAAGACGAGAAACTCGCCGTCGGCGATGTCGAGCGACAAGCCCGTGACGGCTTGGAAGCCGTTGTCATAGACCTTGTCGATGTCGGTGAGTGTGATGGTTGCCACAGGACCCCCTCCGTGTGTTCGCCGGGAAGTCTTGCATAGCTCTTTCCCTACGGCGAACCGCATGCTAGGGTTTCCCTGTGGAAGTTCTCAAGAATTTCCACAATTTTCCACCACGTCACCGACGTGCACTGTTCCTGAGGGGGAAATTCATGAAGACACGCAGAGGCGCCTTGAGCGCACTTTGTATTGCTGGCGTGCTGGTCGTTGCAGCTTGTGGCAGCGATGGCGATTCGTCGTCGGCCGACACCGGCTGCGCCCGGCACCGCCGCACCCGGCGCGCACGCACCGCTGGCACACGGCGGCACCACTCCTGCAGCCGGTGGCGACAGCTTGCTCAACGGCACGATCAAGTGCGAGCAGCAGTACGCCGGCAAGGAAGTGCACATCTTCTCGCCGGTACGCGACACCGAAACCGACAAGGGTCGCATCCCGCTTGCGCGACGCCTACGCGCCGCTCGAAGAGTGCACGGGCCTGAAGGTCGTCTACGACGGCACCGACCAGTTCGAGACCGAGGTCATCGTCCGCGTCGACGGCGGCAACCCGCCCGACGTCATCGACTTCCCGCAGCCTGGTGGATTCCTCGACCTCATCAAGAAGGGTCAAGTCTTCCCCTTCCCCGACGCGTTGGGTGCAGCCGTGACTGCTGACAACGTCGCCGGCTGGCCGGAACTGGCCACGGTCGACGGCAAGGTCTACGGCGTTCCCGCCCGAGCCAACGTCAAGTCGCTCGTGTGGTACAGCCCGAAGGCGTTCGCCGACAAGGGCTACGAGATCCCGACCACGCTCGAGGAACTGACCGCACTGTCCGACAAGATCGTCGCTGACGGCGGCATCCCGTGGTGCGCTCGGCATCGAGTCCGGTGTCGCCACCGGCTGGCCGATCACCGACTGGTTCGAAGACTTCATGATGCGCATCAACGGCGAAGACGTGTACGACCAGTGGGTCAACCACGAGATCCCGTTCAACGACCCGAAGGTGAAGGCAGTTGCCGACGCCGTCGGCGCCATCGTCAAGAACCCCGACTACATGGGCGGCGAGAACCTGATCAAGGCCGTCTGCGACGACGAAGTTCCAAGAGGGTGGCTTCCCGATCCTGACCGGCGACTGCTACATGCACAAGCAGGCCAGCTTCTACTCCACCATCTGGCCCGAGGGCACCACGGTCGGCCCCGACGGCGACGTCAACACCTTCTACCTCCCGGTCGAAGGAAGGCGACCCGAAGTACATGCTCGGCGGTGGCGACCTCATCGCAGCCGGTACCGACAAGCCCGAGACCTTCGACGTCTTGGCCTACACCAACTCCGGTGAGTACCAAGCAGCAATCGTCGCCGGTGGCGAGACCAGCCTGTCGACCCGCAAGGACTTCGACACCGCAAACTTCACCGACCCGGTGATCAAGAACTTCGCCGAGATGTTGAAGGGTTCCGACATCTTCCGCTTCGACGGTGCCGACATGATGCCCGCCGCCATTGGCTCGGGTGCGTTCTGGAAGGAAGCCACTGCCTGGATCGCAGGCGGTAGCACCGACGACATGTTGAACAACATCGAAGCCGCTTGGAAAGCACTGCCGACAAGCTGAACGTTCGACGAGCAATGAGAGTACGTAGTATCGGTTGCCTGCAGGTCCTTCTGGATCTGCAGGCAACCGTGTTTAGGGGAAGCGGTCGTCGAGCAATCGAAGAAACAGTTGGGGGAAGTGCACATGCGTGACCTTGTGGAACACATTGATCACGGTCGCTGTCGGGCTCGGAGTGATCGTCGTGGTCCTCCTGCTCTTCTACGCGTTCGTGTCGATTCTGCCGGGACGATGGGCCGAGCGCGGCCGGGTCATGGTCTTTCTGCTGCCGGCGCTGTTCGTGATCTTCATCGGCTTGCTGGTGCCGGCGGGACGCACCATCTACAGGAGCTTCTACGTCGACAAGGAGTTCCCGCAGTTCGATTGGTTCGCGAACTACGTGGAGATCTTCTCTCGCAAGGACACCCGCCTGACGGTGATCAACAACCTCACGTGGGTGTTCGTCGGCACGGCCGCCACCACAGATCTTGGCGCTCTCCATCGCCCGCTTCGCCGACGGGATGAAAGGCGAGAAGGTCGCCAAGTCGCTGGTGTTCATCCCGGCGGCAATCTCGCTGGCCGGCGCCGGCATCATCTGGCGATTCGTCTACGCCAGCCCCCCGTTCAAGGTCGGCCTGCTGAACTCGGTGACCGGCGCGATTCCCGGATTGCCCTCCAGCATGGGCGGAAATGGCGACCAGTTGTGGTTGCTCGAACGAGGTTTCGGCGGCGTCAGCCCACCTCAGACAATGCCGGGTTTCAACACGTTCTTGTTGATCATCGTGTTCATCTGGGCCTCCGCCGGAATCTCGACGGTCATCCTCTCGGCGGCGATCAAGGGTGTGCCCGACTCGTTGATCGAAGCGGCCCGGGTCGACGGTGCCACCAATCGGCAGGTCTTCTACAAGGTGACGCTGCCGTACATCCGGGCCACCATCGTCACGGTTGCCACCCTCACCACCATCGCCGCACTGAAGGCGTTCGACATCGTCGCCGCAAGCACCGGCGGCAACTTCGGAACCAGCACGCTGGCCAACGACTTCTACAACACGATCTTTCTCCAACGACGAGAAGGGCTCGGGTCCGCGATGGCGGTTCTGATCTTCCTTCTGGTCATTCCCGTTGTCGTTATCAATCGTCGTTCGCAGCGGCGTGCTGAGGAGTTGATGGGCGCATGAGCACCGTCGTCGAAGTCACACCCGAGGTTGGCGCCCCTGAGCCAGTACCGGCGATGCAAGAACCGATCGGTCGGTCCGTCAGCTCGGCGCTGTCGAGCAAGACGGGCCGCAGGATCGTCTATCGTGTTGGTCTTCTTGTGGACCATCCCCACGTTCGGCATCTTCGTGTCGTCGTTCCGCGACGAGATCGCCGTCAAGACCACCGGCTGGTGGACCTTCCTGTGGAACCCGCACTTCACGTTGGACAACTACAAGAGCGTGCTCGGCAGCGACGGTGGGGGCGACAACCTGTCGCACTTCTTCCTCAACTCGTTGCGCATCACGATCCCGGCCACGGTGATCTCGGTCGGCATTGCACTGCTCGCTGCCTACGCGTTCTCGTGGATGCAGTTCAAGGGTCGCGACTGGCTGTACGTCGCCGTCATCGCCATGCTCGTCGTGCCGCTGCAGATGTCGCTGGTCACCTTGAGCCGGCTGTTCAACGGCGGCGCACACATCGGCACGTTCACCATCTTCCCCGACCTCAACCTCAACAACTCCGTCGTGCCGATCTGGATCGCCCACACCTGTTTCGGCATGCCGTTCTGCATCTTCATCCTGAAGAACTTCGTGTCGTCGCTGCCGCGCGAGATCATCGAGGCCGCCCGCGTCGACGGTGCCGGTCACCTGACGATCTTCTACAAGCTGGTGCTGCCGCTGTCGGTCCCGGCCGTGGCATCGCTGGCCATCTTCCAGTTCGTCTACATCTGGAACGACCTGCTGATCGGTCGCATCTTCGGCGGCTCCGACAACCTTCCGATCATCGCCAAGATGGTCGAGGTGTCGGGCTCGCGTGGCCAATCGTGGCACCTGCTGACCGCGGCAGCGTTCGTCACGATGATCATGCCGCTGATCGTGTTCTTCTCACTGCAGCGCTACTTCGTTCGCGGATTGCTGGCCGGCTCCGTCAAGGGTTGATTCGGCGCACCGTCGCCGAGACAGGCGCTGGAAACTTGATGGAAACCTAGGACCTGAGACTCGTGGGTGGATTGCCGCACTCAGTGAGCAGGCGACAACCAGACGCAGGTATCGGACGGCAGTGAAGCGAGCGTTGTCTCCGGCTGGGTGGCCAGGATCACGCGGCGACCCTCGACCAGGTCGGCCGGCAGGTCGACGGCATCGGCACCGACGTTGGTGATGACCAGAACCCCATCGCGCTCGAAGGCCAGGCACTGGGGGAGATCGACGTCGACCCACTTCAACTTGCCCGACAAGCAGGTGCCGATGCGACAGCAGCGTGCGATACCAGGCCAGCATCGAGTTGGGATCCGCGGCCTCACGTTCGGCCGAATGCTCGCCCCAATCGCTCGGTTGCGGCAGCCATGGCGCCGCGCTCGCTGGCGGCGAGAATCCGAACGACGTCGACGGATCGCTGGTCCACGGCAGGGGCACTCGACAGCCGTCGCGACCGATCTCTTGGCCGTTGGTGCGAATGAACAGCGGGTCCTCGCGGGCCTCGGCGGGCATGTCGAGGTATTCCTCGAGCCCCAGTTCCTCGCCCTGGAACAGGTAGAGCGCCCCCGGCAGCGCGGCGGTCAGGGTGATCGAGGCGCGGGCCCGGCGGCGGCCCAATTCGAGATCGATCGGCGCATCGACGTACACCAGGTTGTTGCCGGTCCACGCAGCCGGGTCGTTGGCGTTGAGCCGACCGAGGCGGGTGACGATGCGTTGCGTGTCGTGGTTGTTCTGCGTCCACGCCGGAGCTCCCCCGACGCCTTCGAGCATGTCGAGCGAACCGGCAATGGCATCGCGCATCGGCTTGGCCTGCCACGTGATCAACATCAGTTCGAATGCGAAGTTCTGGTGGAACTGGTCGCCCTGCAGGAACGTGCGGGTCACTTCCGGCGTGCCGTACGACTCGCTGATCATGAAGATGTGCCGGCCGGGATGGTCGACTTCGTACTTGTCGATCAGGGCCCGCCAGTTCTTCCACACGTCGTGGCCCGAGGGATAGAAGTGGGCGTAATCGTTGAGGCCCCACGCCTGCGCATCGGTGAGACCGGGCGGTGGCGGCGGCACATCAGGCAGGTCGGGATGCTTGCCGAGCACCGGCACGGCATCGACGCGGATGCCCTCGACTCCGCGGTCGAACCAGAAGGTCAGCATCCGGTCGAAGTAGTCGATGACGTCGGGGTTGTACCAGTTGAAGTCGGGCTGGCCGGGGGTGAACGTGTGGAAGTACCACTGGCCGGGCGACCCGTCGGCTTCGGTGACCCGGGTCCACGTCGACCCGCCGAAGATCGCTCGCCAGTTGTTGGGCGGCTCGTCGCCGTTCGGGCCTTTGCCGTCTTTGAACCAGTACCGCGCCCGCTCGGGCGAACCGGGCGCCGCCTTCAACGCTGCTTGGAACCAGGCGTGATCGGAGCTGCAGTGGTTCGGAACGATGTCGAGCAGGATGCGGATGCCGCGTTCGCGGGCCTCGGCCAACGTGCGGTCGAAATCGTCGAGCGTTCCGTACTCCGGCTCGATGTCGAAGTAGTCGGCGACGTCGTAGCCGTGGTCGGCCTGCGGCGACGGGAAGCACGGCGACAGCCAGATGGCGTCGACACCGAGATCGCGGAGATGGTCGAGATGGCTGCGGATCCCTTCGAAGTCACCGATGCCGTCTCCGTTGCTGTCGGCAAACGATCGAGGGTAGAGCTGATAGACCACTGCGTCTTGCCACCACTTGCTGGTCGTGTCGGTCATCGTGTTCCCTTTCGTTTCACTGCTGCCGTGGTCGCCCGCACAACCAGTTCCAACTCGAGCAGCTCGGTGCTCGGCTGACGATTGCGCATCGACAGCGCCTCGAGCACCAGATCTGCCCCACGCTCACCGGAATAGATCAGTGGTTGACGCACCGTTGACAGGCCCATCAGACCAGCCAGATCGATGTCGTCATATCCGACCACCGACAACTCGTCGGGAACATTGATCCCCAACTGCGTGGCGGCCTCCAGGCAGCCTACGGCTTGCACATCGCTGGCTGCCACAATCGCCGTCGGGCGGTCCGGCAACGACAGCAACTCGGTCGCCATCTGTCGCGCCGCAGAATGTAGGTATGCGCCGTAGCGAACGAGCGACGCCGGCACGTGCAGGCCGGCTTCGGCCATCGTCGAGCGGAACCCTTCTTCTCGACGAGCGCCCGCCAGAAACCCGAACGCGTTGTGCGGTGGCTCGCTGACGAACGCGATGCGCTTGTGACCGAGGGCGATGAGATGCTTCGTCGCCGAGCGCGCCACCCGCCCGATCGTCGATGCAGACGCTCGGCAAGCCCGGGTACGACGTGTCGATCAAGACGGTGGGAAATCGGGCGTTGACCAACCGGTCGCCTTCGTCGCCGACCAAGGGCAGCGAGATCACGATCAACCCGTCGAAAACCAAACTGCGTGGAAGTTCCACCAATTTGGCTCGAGCCTGACCGGGCGACTCGATGTTGTGCAGCACCACTTCGCAGCCGTGCGGGGCGAGCCGCGAGACGATGCCGCGGATCCGTTGAAAGGCAGACTTCTCGTCGAAGAACGGAACGAGAACGCCGATCAGCCGACCGCCCTTTCCCTGTTCAGCGGCAGATTTTCGCGACCTGTGGTACCCGAGTTCTTCCGCGGATGCCTGCACCTTGGTGCGGGTGGTGTCGCTGACTTTCGGGCTCCCACTGAGGACGCGCGACACGGTGCCGATACCGACACCCGCGTGTTTGGCGACCTCAGCCATTGTGGCCATGTGGAAACACTAGTCCTATGTTCCACCCGTGAGTTCACGTGGAGCGTGGCTGGCTAGCCGGTGTAGCGCACGTCGGGCCAGTGTTCCTCGTTGCCGGTCCCGTCGGTGAACTCGGCGGCGACGAAGCCGTGACGCTCGTAGAACCGGCGCGCCGATGCATTGGTCTGGAACGCCCACAACTGCAGCCCGTCAGGATGACGTTGCCGGGCAAGCGCGATGAACTGATCGCCAAGTCCTCTGCCCATCCATGAAGGGTCGACATAGAGGTGATGGAGCCAACCGGCGCCTTCAACCCGATCGAGCATCATCTGGCCGACGACCACACCGTCGACGTCGGCAACCCACACATCCATCGTCGGGATTGCGACATCGGCCATCCACGTGGCGACGTCGGCTTCGGCGTGGGGCTCGGGTACCTCGGGCATCGCGAACGACTTCGAACGCCGGTAGACCCTCGCACATCGGGGTGCGTCGGCGACCGTCGCCGGCCGGATCGTCGGCGTACCCGGCTGGGCGGCACGCAGGACGCCCTCCAACCCCGGTTCGGCGAGGGCGATGGCTTCGGCCCACGTGAACCAGCGCACGTCGGGACTCTCCCCCTCCGGGGGCGATGGATCGATCGGCGGCGACGTCAGGTGGTAGCGCAAGTCGAGATGAGTATGACCTCGAGGGCCAGGATGCACGTCGACGTGCATGAGATGGGCCGGATCACTGTCCGGGATCACCGGTAGCCCGGTCTCTTCCGACGCCTCACGCAGCGCCGCTTCCCACGGCTCCTCGCCCTCGTCGATGTGCCCACCGGGCTGCAACCAGATCGCCAAACGCTTGTGGAGATGTAAAACGACGCCGGCATCGCCGGCATCGCTGGTGACGATGGCCGAGGCTGTGACGTGGACCGGGTCTGCGTGCTCGTCGAACGGATCCAATCCGGTGCCGATCAGGCTTTCGAGTCCGCTGAGAAAGCTCGCGATCGAGTCGCGCTCGCGGGCATCGGTGGGTGTACGACCGGCAACCGCTGCCCGCACGGCTGCGTGTCGCGATCCTGGTGGATCCTCGAATTGTTCAAATCCGGGCTTCAGGTGGGCCATTGCGTGCCGATAACTCCTGTGTAGGGATTGGGAATTCGGGAGAAACCGACAACCACGAGGCGGAAGATAGAACCAATGGAACCGGATGCACAACTAGCACCACGAGTGCTCTTGGCAGTCAGCGACGCACTGTTGCGCCGTGTTGCCTCGGCCGCGTTGCGCAGTCGCGGTTTCTCCGTCAGCGCCACGACCGAAGGTCCGGCGGCATTGACGCTGGCAACTTCGTTCTCCCCCGACGTCGTCATGGTCGACCTGCAACTGCCCAGCCCGCACGGCGGCAGCTTGTTCGACACCATGCGTGAACTCACGGACTCGTATGTTGTCGGCATCGCACCCCCAGATGCCGACAACATGCGCATTCGAGCCTTGCGAGCAGGCGCCGACGACGTGGTGTCCACCCCGGTGAACCCCGACGAACTGGCTGCGCGTTGCCAGGCATTGCTGCGCCGGCCGCGTCAGCTGCACTCCGGCTGGGATCCGATCCATGCCTCGGTCATCACGCTCGGCCCGTTGACGGTCGATGTCGGCCGCAAGGAGATCCGCGTTCGCAATCACGACATTCCCGTGACTCGCATCGAGTTCGCCCTGTTCGAGCAACTGTGCCGCCGACCGTCCGAGGTCTGCGCTCGCACGCAACTGCTCGAAGAGGTGTGGGGCCCGAACTGGGTCGGTGATACGCATGTGGTCGACGTCCACCTGTCGAACCTGCGTCGCAAGCTGCAGCTGCGGGCACCCGAGCTGCGCTTCATCCACACCGTTCGCGGTGTCGGATTCCGGTTGAGCAACGACGTACTTCGCCCCGAAGTCGATCGTCGCGAACTCGTTCCGGCCTAGGCATCCCAGGGCCGAGACTCCTGCAATAGCCTGGCTCGATCGTCGAGCCGCCCGCGCCTTCCCTTCAGATCCCGGCACCGTCCCTGGTCGTCCTGATCGGGCCGATCGCATCCGGCAAGTCGTCGTGGGCGGCGGAGCATTTCGCACCCGATCAGATCGTCTCCAGTGACGCGCTGCGCGCGGTTGTCGGGGAGACCGAACACGATCTACGGGCGTCGGCCGATGCGTTCGCTGTGCTCGGCGAGATCGTTGCCCGCCGCGTGCAACGACGACTGACGACGGTGATCGACACGCTCGGCTTCGATGCCGAGCTGCGCGCCGAGTGGAGACGTCGTGCCCGCGAGGCACGCATGCCGTGCGTCGCTGTCGTCTTCGACACCAGCGCGCCAGAGTGCCGGCGACGCAACGCCGCCCGACCCGTATCGGTGGCGGCGGATGTGATTGCAGGCCAGTTCCGCAAGTGGCCGGCGATCCGCCAGGAGGCGGCCGCCGAGCCGTGGGATCAGCTGCTGACGCCCGAGCCGGTCGTTGTCGTCCCTGCGGCTTTGGCGCGTCGCCGCGACGTCGTCCGCTCCCGTCGCGATCTCGCCGACCGTCCCTCCGTCGGGGATTCGCGTCGGGCTGCACCTGTCGAACTTCGATTGGCCAGGCGGGCGCGAGCAGCTCGGTTCGCATCTGCGCTTGATCGCTGCACAGGCGGAGGCGGTAGGGGTCGATCACATCTGGATGATGGATCACCTCCGCCAGATCCCTCAGGTCGGTGCGGCGTGGGCCGATCTGCCCGAGCCGTACACGGCGCTCGCCTGGCTTGCGGCCGTCACCGAACGGATTCGCCTCGGCGTGCTGGTGTCGCCGGCCTTTCGGCATCAACCAGCGGCGCTCGCCAAACAGATCGCCACCCTCGATGTGCTGTCCGCCGGCAGGGCGATGTGTGGGCTCGGTGTCGGCTGGTTCGCGCACGAGTACCAGTCGGCCGGCATCGAGTTCCCTTCGGTGGATCGGCGCTACGCGCACCTCGAAGACGCGCTTCGGGCGCTTCCGCTGCTGTGGGGCAAGGGCTCGCCGCGGTTCGAGGGTGCCACCGTCGAGCTCGGTGAGGCGTTGTGCTACCCGCGACCGATCCAGGAACACATTCCGATGATCGTCGGCGGCTCCGGAGAACGACGGACGTTGCGCTTGGTCGCGCAGTTCGCCGACGGCTGCAACCTGTTCGGCGACCCCGAGGTGGTGGCACGCAAGGTTGCCGTGCTGGGTCGGCATTGCGATTCGTTCGGTCGCGACCCGACCGAGATCGATGTCTCGCATCTGTCAACGATCCTGATCGGTCGCGACCACGACGCTGTCGCGGCGGCGATCGAGCGGTTACGACCGAAGCGAATGGGTGCCGAGCGCTTCGCCCGCGACACCAACGCCGGCACCGTGGCCGATCACTACGAGCGGGCGATGCGTCTGGTCGAAGCAGGGGTCAACACGCTGATCGTGCGACTCGTCGATGTCGCCGACCCCGGCGCGATCGAGACGCTCGGCGATTTGATCTCGCGGCTGCGGACCTAGCTACCGGAACCGCTGCCACTACCCGCCTTCGCAGTTCGGGGGGGTCTCCAGTTCGCACCACACGGCCTTGGCACCGCTGTGCCCCGCCAAGATGACCGTCACAACGGCACCGGCCGAACCGGCTAACACTAGGACCGCCATACCGATGGTCGCCCATCTCGGGAGTACTGGCCCCGCACCGTCGGATCCGGGAGGACTGGATCCGGCAGCAGTGGACTGGGCTCGACGTCGTTCCATGAACCAGGGCACCAGGATGAACGTAGCGAGGACGATGAAGAACACGATTGCGAACAGACGGGCTGTCTCGCCGGCCTCGACGTGATCCTCCCAACCTGCGGCTGCAGCGCGACCCTCCTTCGCCACGATCTGCTCCTCCAGGCTCTCACCGGCGCCAGCAGCCAGGATTGCGCCCAGGGTGCCGACGAGACCGATGGCCAGCACGGCCCAGCGATACCGATGGTGCCAGGACGGCCGGATCACCATCATCACCACACCGAGAGCTGCCAGGGGCAGCAGAACAGCCGGGACGTGGACGAGCAGTGGATGCGCAGGGATCCCGAAGAAGGAACTCATCGCTGACGAGTCTTCGCTGATCGACCGATGACGAACAGAGCAGAAGGTCCCTAGCTAGCTGTCGACGACCGGCGCCCGGCCGATCCGGACCGTGCGGACGTCGAGGTGCTCGCCGGTCTCTTCGTCGACCACCAGCGGGCGCACGATGCGGCCGGTCTGACGATCCTTCAACACGACCGGTGGCTGCCCGGGCCCGCCGGATCGCCGGCCTCGTCCACCCACAACCAATCGCTGCCCCATCGCCACATCGCCGCCAACACGTCCCAGAACGCGCGGCCCTTGTCGGTCAAGCGGTATTCGTAGCGCGGCGGCGACTGCTGATAGGCGACGCGTTGCAGCATGCCTTCAGCACAGAGCCGCTTCAATCTCGCCGTCAAGACCGCACGCGGCGCGTCGAGCGCAGCCTGGAACTCGTCGAATCGCCGTCGACCGGAGAAGGCCTCGCGCATGATCAACGGCGTCCACCAATCGCCGATCAGGTCGGTGGTCCTGGCGATCGGGCACGGCCAATCGTCGAACCGGGTGCGTCTCACGCGGGTACCTTCTCGAGGCGGGCGCGCACATGCTTGTGGTGTGGTGTGCCGGCGAACCAGTCGCGATCGTCCGACGAGGTGAGCTCGTTGGGTGCGACGCCCACCGCATCACTGGATCCGCCGGGCCCGAGGCCGAACCCGTTGGGCAAGGTGATGTGCCCCGAGAGCAAGGTGTCGGTGATCTCCACGACGGCCACCGCGGTGCCGCGCTTGGTGGTGATGCGCGCCCGATCCCCGTCACTCAACCCGATGCGTGCCGCATCTTCGATCGACACTCGCAACGCACCCTGCGCGTCCTTCTTGCGCCACGCCGGATCGCGCTGGATGGTGTTGGCCGTCGACGTGCGTCGCTCGCCGGCGGCGAGTACGAACGGGTAGTCGCCGCTGTCGTTCACCGCGGCTGTTGCAGGCAATGTGTCGAGCTCCTCCAGCAACCGGGGTATGGCCAGCGAGACCTTCTTGTCGGGGGTCTCCAGACGGCGCATCGTTTCCTCGTACTCGTCGATCGTGAACGTCAGGCCGTGCGGGGAGGCGAGGATCGCGTCGAACAACGCGTCGCCGAGTGACAGCTCGCCGGTCGACACCGATGCCGGCCCGGCGGATCGAATCGGCATTGCCGAGCGAGCAGCGTTGGGCGAGGCCCCATACCGCCGCGGCTCCGCGTGCGGGCTCACCATCCGGCGTGGTCAACGTCGGGCCGAGGGTCTCGTACAACAGGACGGCTGCGAGCTTGCCGAGCCGTGGCTGCTCGATGCTGAGGTTGATGAACGCGTCGGCGAACGCGGCTCGGCCGACGTTGGCCGCATCACGGAGCGGCGCGATGTCGGCGTCGGTGTATGCACCCAACGCACGGCACAGGCGGGAGTGGATCTCGTACTCGGGCAACGTGCCCGGCCAGTGGCTCGAAGATCGGTCGACGCAGGTGGTACACGTTGTGAGGGAACTCGAGGTTGAAGAACGTGCACTCCCACTTCTCGTATTGCGACGCGGCGGGCAGCACGTAGTCCGCCTCGCGTGCAGTCTCGGTGAGCGCAACGTCGATGACCACCACCAGCTCGAGGGCGCGCAGTGCCTCACGCATCCGCTGGCTGTCGGCCAGCGAGTGCACGGGGTTGCCCGACTCGATCAGCATGGCGCGGAAGCGGTCGGGATGATCACCGAGGATCTCGTCGGGGATGACGTTGCACGGCACCAACCCGGTGACCAGGCGATGCCCTGTGACCGGTGTGCTCGGCTCGGGATCGCCCGGTCGGCGGTTGGCGGCATTGCCACCCAGCAGTGCGACGAAGTGCGAATGCAGGTTCATCCCGCCGGGGATTCCGAAGTTGCCGGTCAGCAGCACGACGAGCTTCTCGAGGTAGCTGTTGAGCGTCGAGTGCGGTGCCATCTGGATCCCGAGGTCTTCGTAGATCGATACGCCGCCGGTGGCCTTGCCGATGGCGCGCGCCGCTTGGCGGGCGATGGCTTCGTCGACGCCGGCGCGGTCGCACGACGCGGCGATGTCGATCGTTCGCAGGTGGGCGACGACCTCGTCGACGCCGTTGGCGTTGTCGGCCAACCATTGGTCGGCCAGCATGTGTTCGTCGACGAGTATGGCCAAGATCGCCGCGAGCAGATCGGCGTCGCCACCCGGGCGCGGTCGCAGGTGGATGTCGGCCAGGTCCGCCGATTCGGTGCGGCGCGGATCGACGACGATCAGTGTGCGCGCAGGATCGTTGGCGATCTCTTTGAGGATCTTGCGGGCCTGCGGGAAGCCGTGTGACTGCCACGGGTTCTTGCCCCAGAACACGGCAACCTCAGCTCGTTCGTAGTCGCCGGTTGTGTGGCAGCGCGAGCGGCCGAACAGTTGGCCGTCGACCCAGAACTCGCCGGTCTTCTCCTGCGCGAGGGCGTTGGACGTGTAGGTGATGCCGAGCGCAGAGCGTGTCGAGCCGCCGTATCCGCCGCCGAGGTGATTGCCTTGGCCGCCACCGCCGTAGAACAGGATCTTGTCGCCGCCGTGCTCGGTAATGACATCGTTGAACCTGGCCGCGACTTCGGCGATGGCGGTATCCCAGTCGATCTCCTCGAACGTGCCGTCGGGTCGGCGCCGCAACGGACTGGTCAGTCGATGCGGACCGTTCTGGTAGTGGTCGATGCGCAGACCCTTCTCGCATGTGTACCCCTGCGAGCCGGGATGGGCCTTGTCGCCGCGGACGCGGGTGATGGTCGGGCCGTCGATGCGGACCTCGAGCCCGCAGTTGATCGAGCACAGCACGCACGCTGTCGGATGCCATTGTTCTGTGCCGGCCGGTTCTGTCGCCGTGATGTCGTCGCTCGACGCTCATGTCTGCCTCCACAGTCAGTTCAACAAGCGAACTTAGCATGTTCGCTCGGCTAGAGGTATTCACCGAGCAGCCACCATCGTTGGCGCTCCAGGCTGACCAGCAACAACGATCCGGACTCGGTCAACAGTTGGAACCGTGCCGATCGCCGGGCCCGGGTGGTGTCCCACCAACGCTCCTCCAACGGCCACGGTCCGGCCCAGGCAACGATGGATTCCGGTCTGCCCGTGTTACTGCCGGCCGTCTTGCGCTGCACCGTTGCCGGAGCGCTGCTGACGGCTCCCCTGCCCGTGACCTTCACCGGATGTCCGTCGTTGTCGCGGACATCGATTGCCAACGGTTCGGCATGCACCACGGCCGGCGACGGGCTCGGCAACATGCCCGGCCACGGACCCTCGGGGGCGGTCAGGCGTTGGGCGGGATCGGCGAGATCGGCGGTGACAGCGGGTACCCAGGCGAAGGCGTCGCCGGGCAGGCGGCCACCCGCTGCCGCCGGGACGACGACATGCTCGGCACCGGCCAAGGTCGCCAGGCGGGCCACGGCTCGCGCCGCCCAATCGTCGGCCTGGGTGCGTCCGCCCCACAGTCCCAGTTGCACGCCGTCGTCGCTGCGCACCTCGATCGGCTCGAGCCGCAACATGGTGACCCCGGCGGTGATACCAGCACTGTTGACCCAGGCATCGAGTTGCCACCGGGCCCGCTCGACCATTGCCGCTGCCGACAACCCGGTCGAGCGATACCACAGCCGTTCGCTGCGCTCGCTGTGATCCGTCTCGGCGGTGATGATCAAGCCGCGTGCACACCTTGCCGTCGGCGCTCAACGCATTGGACAGTTCGTCGGCCAACTGCCGGGCGATGAACACCAACGTGTCGACGTGATGGGCGGGGTCGTCGAGCACCTGCACGGCAACGAGGCCACTGGGCGGCTGGACCGTGTCGGGAGGCCGGTCGTCGCCGCCGCTGGCAATGCGATGGGCGAACTCGCCCTGTCGAGCGAACCGGGCCAACACATCGGCAACCGACAACGTTGCGAGCTGACCCAGTTGGCGCACGCCGAGCCGTTGCAGCAACTCCACGAAGTCGTCGTCGAGGCCCGCCACCGAAGCCAGTAGTTGTACCGGCAACGGTGCCAGGAACCGGGCTGTGGCCTCGACGCCGCTCGGCACGATCACGGTCGCGCCGCGTGCGGCAGCCTGGCGCGCTGCGATTGCGGCAGCGAACCGGCCGTCGGCCACGCCCATGCCGAATCCGCCCACCGCTGCCAGCGCTGGGCAGGTTCGGGGGAAGTACCCCCTGCGCCGGCTCCTTGTGAATCGTCAGTGACGAAACTCGACGCAGCTTCGCTGACCGTCCCGCCGGCCAAGGCTGTCATCCGGTCGGCCATTGCAGCCTCGCCACCGAAGTACCGGGACGGGCCCTTGGCGAGGAACGAGAGCATCCCCGGTTCAGTCACCTCGATCCGCGGTATCAGCGCGGCGATCGCGGTGACTACGCCTTCGAACCGGCGAGCGTCGCCGTCGGGATCGTGGGCGACGATGCGCACGCTCGGACAACATGTCTGCGCCTGCCGACGGCGCTGCCCGACGGCGATGCCTTCTCGTCCCGCCGCCAACGAGTGGGCGACGACTCGATTGCCGTGCAGCACCACGACCGGTTCATCTGCTTCGGCCTGCGCTGCGACGACCGCCCAATTCGGGCACCACAACACGCCCAGTCGTGGGATGGGCCGGTGGCCAGTCATCTTGCAACGTTAGCGAACACCTGTTCGATGATCAAGGGCGTATCTCAGGCAGAGGGCACGGTGATTGCAGTGATCATCCCGTCGATCACGTGGTGCATCGCCGCCGGATCGTCGCCGTCGGCAATCGCGGTCGCGGCCTCGTGCAGCACGGCCATCACCACCAGCGCGAGCGCGTCGACCGGGCCGACGTTCAATCGCCCGGCGGCCTCGGCGTGACGCAGCGACTCGCGTACCAACCCGAGCCCGTATTGCTCGGCCAACCGGCGCCGCACTTCCACTGGGAGCACCGACGGCGCGTCGAGGAGACAGATTCGACGGACTTCGGTGGTTGCCGCGGCGTCGAGGAAGGCCCGAGCGCCGAGCCGGAGCTGTTCGATGGGGTCGCGACTGACCATCGCGTGCTGCGCGATTGCATCGCAGAGTTCGCGCTCCACCACCTCGAAGACCGCCAGGAACAGCGCCTCTTTCGAGCTGAAGTGGTGATACATCGCGCCGCGGGTGACACCGGCGCGTTCGACGATCTCCTCGCGGCCGGCACCCGCATACCCGCGCTCGGCGAACAGTGCCCGGCCGGCATCGATCAACGCGCCACGTGTTCGCTCGCGGCGTTGTGCCTGCGTGCGCGCTGTACCAGCCGCCGGCACCGCGGCTTGCGGCGACACATCGCTCGATACGCCCTTGACGTCCATGGACTCCTCATGTAAACATGCGTGCAGCCCGCATGTAACTTCTCTACCCTACCTGAGCATCTTACCTGAGCACGACTGGAGCACAACAGCATGGCACTCTCTCGCACCGATATCAGCGACGGTCTCGTCGCCGAACTGCGCAACTTCGAGCAACTCGTCCGCTCGTTGTCGCCGACCGAACTCGACACACCGAGCCGTTGCGCGGGCTGGACTGCCGGCGATGTCGCTCGTCATGCGATCGGCAGTATGGCCGACGTCGCGGCCGGACGCCTCGACGGCCTCGGCAGCCCCGAGGTCACTGCCCGCGAGGTCGCCGAGCGTGCCGACCACAGTGCCGCCCAACTGGCCGACGAATGCGCCGCAGTTGCCACGGCAGCCGCCGGTCTGCTGTCGATCTTCGACGACGCCGCATGGGAAGGGCCGGCCGGCGGCGGCTACGACGGCACCCTCGGCCGCGGCGTCGAGGCCCTGTGGTACGACACCTGGCTGCACGGCAATGACATCCGCGATGCCATCGGGCGGCCGTCGGTCGGTGGCGATGGCATGCTCGCTGCTCTGTCGCACGTCGAGTTCGAGCTCCGCAAGCGCGACTGCTCCGTCGAGGTACCCGCGCTCGACGACCCCGTCGCGCTTGCGTTCATCCTTGCCGCGACCGGCCGCACCGACGGCGCCCAGTTCGGAGCGAACGCGCCCGTCGACCTCTATGCGTGAGCCAACTCACCCCAGCATAGCTCGTCTCGCCGCGCCGCGGGCCCCACTACGGGGCGCCCGGTAACTAACGCACACGTCGCAATGCCACCCTCCGTATCGGGCAGCCACATCGTTGCCCGTCGTGGCCGGGGCATGCGCCTGCCACCGAGTTCGACCAGCACGCGCCGGCCTGTCGCAACCCCGTGACCGTCGCCGAGCCCGACCCATCGACCGTCGTCGGTGGTCAATTGCAGGTCGGCACCGAGGGCCGGGACACCGACTGTCAGCATCACCACGCCACGCGACTGCGCCCTGGCCTGCAGCCGGCGCACTGCGCCATTGGCAAGGCGTCCGACTCGCTGGCCGACCAGGATCACGTCGAACCCGTCGATCATCGCCGCCAACACGTCGACCCACGGCGGGTCGCCGGCAACCATCACCAACCGCTCCAACGCCAATCCCATGTCTGCCGCAGCGCGAACACCCAGTTCAGGAAGGCCGGCGACGCCGACCCAGGCCCCGTCGCGCGATGGTGCGGCTGCCAGGGCCAGAGCCAACGACACCGCGGCTTGGCCGCTACAGGCGATGGTCGAACCACGCTGCAGCGCAGGCAACAGCTCTGTGAGGGCGTCGTGCACCGGCAGCGTGCGTTCACTTGCCGGCAACCTGTGTGAGCACGGGGAAGCGTTCAGCGAGCGACGACGACACCCATGGGAGTCTATCGAACAGACGTTCGTTTCGACAAGATCAGGCTAGTCAGCTCACTGAGCTGGAGAACTGTTCCGCCGGCTCGAGTTGACTCAGTAGTTGTCTCTGCAATCGTCTCAGGCGACGTTCAGCGCCTTCACGGTCACAGGCAGCGCCGTGGTGATGTTGGTCTCGCCCCTCTCGCCGATCGAGTACACCTCGTCCAGGCGATCCGACGGCATCGGTCGAGCGATCAGGAATCCCTGCGCATACCGGCAGTGCAGCGATCGCAGCATGTCGAGTTGGCTCGGCTCTTCGATCCCCTCCCCAACCGTTTCCATTCCGAGGTTGGCGGCCATCTCGATCAAACCACTCAACACGGTCGAGTCGTTCTCCAGGCTGCTGACGACGAAGCTGCGGTCGAGTTTGACGATGTCGACGGGGAACGCCCGCAGGTGCTGCAGCGATGCGTAGCCGGCACCGAAGTCGTCGAGAGCGATGCGCACACCGTGGGTCCGCAGTTCGCACAACGTGATGGCCGCCGCATCGAGGTCGCTGATCACCGACGACTCGGTCAGTTCGAGGATCAGCCGCGACGGATCGAGACCGGCACTGTCGAGCGCGCGTTGCACGTCGTCGACCAGACCAGGGTCGCGGAGTTGCACTGCCGACACGTTGACGGCGATCTCGAGTCCATCGGGACGAGGATCGAGTTCGACGGCCCGACGGCAGGCCTCCATCAACACCCAACGACCGATCGGGATGATCAGCTCGGTTTCCTCGGCCAGCGGGATGAATTGCATCGGCTCGACGCGGCCGCGACGCGGGTGCTCCCACCGCAACAGCGCCTCGACACCGACGGGGCGACCGGTGGCGACCTCGACGATCGGTTGGTAGTGCAACACGAACTCGTCGCGCGCCAACGCCTCGGCCAGTTCGACACGCAACTCGAGGCGATCGATCACGTCTTGGCGCATGCCCGGCTGGAAGATCTCGTAGTGACCCTTGCCGGATTGCTTGGCGAGGTACATGGCGATGTCGGCATCGCGCAGCAGTGCCTCGACTGAACTGTCGGAGCCGCTGTGGGCGACGCCGACCGACACGTTGGAATGCACCGTGTGCCCGGTGGGAACTGCAGGAAGGCTGATCGGCTGGCGGATCGCCGTCAACGCGCGAAGCGCAACTGCGGCACCCGCACCTGCGTCGGGCCCAACGACCAGCATGGCGAACTCGTCGCCGCCGAGGCGGGCAACTGCATCACCCGGGCGCACCAGGGACGACAAGCGCTCGGCGACGACCTGCAGCACGATGTCGCCGGCGGGATGGCCGAGGCTGTCGTTGACCAGCTTGAAATCGTCGAGGTCGAGGCACAACACGGCGACCGGTGCACCACTGGCCAGCGCCTGACCGATCTGATCACTGAACAGCGTGCGGTTGCCAAGGCCGGTCAGCGCATCGTGCGTTGCTTCGTGCAGCAGCAACGTGCGGCTCGATTCCAGCTCCCTGGCCATCACGACGAGACGAGCGACCACGAGACCGAAGAGCACGACGGTGCCGCCGAGCAGGACCGGCAGCTGCAAGCTGGCGCCGGCGGCGGAGCGGGCCGCAATCGTCAACGGTGCAGCCACCGTCACGAGCGACAGCACGACGATGCGACGTGGCGACAGCCGCGGTGTCGATCTGTGCGGTGCGGCGGCGATGTCGCGGACGCTCGGGTGCAGCAGGACGGCGACGATCAGCGCGTAGCTGATCCACCATCCGAAGTCGATCGGGTCGCGTTCGTTGTAGACGCTGTAGAGGGATTGGTAGAGGTAACCGAGGTCCGACACCAGCAGCGCCAGCAGGGCGACGGACACCATCCAATATGGCGCCTGCCTTCGGACCTGGCGTACTGCCAACTGCGCGCCGATCGCGATCAGCAGGAGATCGCCGGCCGGGTAGGCAACGGTGATCAGCCGCTCGAACACCGGCAGGGTGTGGTCGAACGCGGTCGGTTCGACGAAGAAGACCCACAGCAGCACGCCAACGCTGGTGGCGACGATGAAGCCGTCGATCGCTCCGCCGGCGTCGCGCGACGAGTCGCCGCGGGACTGCAACAACATGGTGAGGCCGACGGCGATGAAGGGATACCCGCCGACATAGAAGATGTCGCCGATGTTGGGATAGGCGTCGCTGTGGAAGACGTGCTCGAGGAACGCGAAGCACACGTCGCCGATCAAGAAGCAGGCCTGCCCGATCAGGATCACGGTCCATGCGCCGCGGTGTCGATCGAGTCGCGACACGGCGAAGAAGCCGAACGCGAGCATCGCGGCAACCGCGACGTCCCAGTACACGGCTGCCGCCGTGCCATGGATGCCAAAGAAGTAGACCGCCGCACCGGCCACGGCGATCGCCATGAACGCGCGCACGCGAGCCGCGCCGTAGACGCCTATCGTTCTCGGTCCGCCAGTTACCACATACAAGTATCGGTCGGTTGCGGCCGAGTCTTAAGCTGTCCTGCTCCAGGAGTCCAGCTCAGCCGCCGGCCTGGGCCTTGGCGAGGGCTGCGGCGCTGCGTTCGCGCAACGACTGGGGCACCAAGCGTGTGTACGCCGACTCGACGACACCTCCACTGGCGTCACCAGCCGCCGCAGCGGGCGCGGCCTCTTCCGGGGCCGGTGCGTCGAACGTGGGGATCTCGACGCCCGGCTTCCAGTACTGGTACATGTTGCGCACGACATCGCCGAGGCCGTCGGCATCGAAACCCTTGCTGATGTCGACGGTGACGATGTTGCCGTACATGTACACCGAGTCGACCTTGCCGGTCGACAAGAGTTGGCGGGCCAGAGCGGCTGCCGGCCGCGGACCGATGGCGTCGGCCATCGACGTGAACCGCTCGTGCCCCATGCCGGTGAGACTGCGATTGGTCTCGAACCTCATCACTCCCGGGCGAGGACTCGGCTTCTCGGTGACAGCAACCTGTTGACCCATATGTCCGCACCCTAGTTGCGCCGCTGCCCTACGCTCACGTCCGATGCAGACGACGCACACGTTCGGCGATTCGTCGGTGACGTGGATCGATGTCGTCGAGCCGACCACCGAGGAGTTGGAAGCGCTGGCCGATCAGTACGGCCTCTCCAATCGCACGTTCGACGAGGCCCACCGGCGCGCCGCTCGTCCCACCATGCACCGCTTCGAGGATCATGTGTACATCGTCGCCTTCAGCGGGGCGCTGGTCGAGATCGACACCTACCTCGGGCCGAACTGGTTGATCACCGTCCGCGATCGACGATCCCCGTGGACGCAAGTGGGATCCGCAACCGATGCTCGATCTGCTCGGGCGCCACCCCGGCTCCACGAAGACGTCGGGGCACGTGTTCGCCACACTCCTCGACGGACTGGTCGATGGCTACTTCGACACCACTGACCTCTTGGAGGACAAGCTCGAGGTGGTCGAGGACAACATCTTCAACGACACGCCACATACCGAGCAGGCGCTGCAGCACGACCTCTTCATCCTGCGACGCGAGTTGTTGGAGCTGCGACGTGCCGTGGTTCCGTTGCGGGAAGTGCTGTCGGCGATCCTGCGCAGAGAAGTGGCGTACATCGACGGCGACGCGCTGATCACCGTCCACGACGCGTTCGACAAGCTGCTGCGGGTCGTCGATCTGGTCGACGAGCAACGCGAGCTCGTCGGCAACGCGGTCGATGCCCATCTCGCGGTGATGAGCAACCAGATGAACCTGGTGATGAAGAAGCTCACCGCGTGGGGCTCGATCGTGTTCGGGGCGACGCTGATCGCCGGCATCTACGGGATGAACTTCGAGCACATGCCCGAGCTCGATTGGAAGTTCGGCTACCCGATGGCACTCGGAATGATGCTCGTGCTCAGCGTCGTGCTCTACCGGATGTTCCGCAAACGCGACTGGATCTGAGGGACTTCAGCCGGTTCATCAGCCCCAGCGGATGCGCACGCTGTCGCGCAACAGGTCGATTGCCGTGCGATCGCCTTCGATCTGCAGGTTGTCGAGCGACGCTCGGTTCCACAGTGCGAGGTAGATGTCGCTGGCCGAGCCCGAGACGGTGCTGTCGGCATCGGTGGCTCGGCGCACGGTCTCGGGCATATCGCTGGAGATCGACACCGTCCATCGCTGGTCGCTGTACGTCGGCGCGATCAGCATGCAGTGAGACTTGTCGGCACGCAACGGCGTTCGAGAACGCGGGATGAAGCCGGTGAGGAACTCGTCGATCCCGTCGAGCGCGATGTCGGGCGCCAGCGGCGTGCATCGGCCCACCGCCGATTCGGCATCGACGCGATGCACGCTCGTCTCCAACGTCTGACGACGGGCCCAGAACAGCAGGCGCGGGGTGGGCGGATCGCTGAGGAACGCGGCGTACTCGACGGATGGGTCGGCCTCGGCCAGCGTCTCGCGCAACGCGACCGCACCGTTGCAGAACCAGTCGATGTCCCGGCGCGGTCGGGAAGCGGGCCGAGGGAATCGCCGGGCACGTCGCCCAGCTTGGTCGCCTTGCTGGCCACCGCGGCGGTGGCCCACCGGTGCACCTCGCCGAGGTGCAGGACCAGGTCGTTGACGGTCCACCCCGGGCACGTCGGCACCGGTGCGTCGAGCCCGGCTTCCTCGGCCGCGGCCGCCAACTCCCTCGCCTCCGATGCCAGCACTGCGAGATAGCTGTTCAGGTCCGAGCGTCACGCCTCCACTCTGCCACCGCCGGGTCTCCATCGCTCGACACGTGCCCGCTACCGTGCGGGCATGACACAGGTCTCTGCTACGTCGACCGAGATCACGCTGGAAGCGTTCGAGACCGAGGCGAGGGAGTTCCTCGAGGCGAACACGAAGAGGAAAGAAGCCGAGCGCAAGTTCGTGTGGGGCGAGGGTTCCGACAAGGTGGCGATGTTCGAGGAGCGCAACCGCACAGACGAGACCAACGATCTGCAGCGGGCCTGCGAGTGGCGTTCGAAGAAGTACGACGCCGGCTTCGGATGGATCACCGGGCCGGTCGAGTACGGGGGCCGTGGTCTGCCGGGCGTGTACGAGAAGGCGTGGAATGCCCTCGAGGCGCAGTACCAGGTGCCCAACCAGTCGGCGTTCACGATCGGACTGGGGATGGTCGCACCGACGATCCTGGCCCACGGGTCCGAGGCGGCCAAGCAGAACTACCTCACCAAGATGTACCGCGCCGACATCGTCGGCTGCCAGCTGTTCAGCGAGCCCGGCGCCGGCAGCGACCTGGCCAGCTTGCAGACCAAGGCCGAAAAGGATGGCGAGGAGTGGGTCATCACCGGCCAGAAGGTGTGGACCACCGGCGCCCACTACAGCGACATCGGCGAGATCATCGCCCGCACCGATGTCGACCTCCCGAAGCACAAGGGACTGACCGGGTTCATCGTCGACATGAAGGCGCCCGGTGTCGACGTGCGTCCGCTGCGCCAGATGACCGGCGGCTCGAGTTTCAACGAGGTCTTCTTCAACGAGGTGCGTGTTCCCGACGCCGACCGGCTCGGGGACCTCAACAACGGTTGGAATGTCGCGCTGACGACCTTGATGAACGAGCGTGCCGCGATCGGCGCGGGCGGCGGGGGTGGCGGCGGCATCAACCTGTATGCGCGGGCGATCGAGATGGTTCGTCAGTTCGGGCTCACCGACGACCCTGTGGTGCGCGATCGACTTGCCGACCTCATCATCCACGCCCGGGTCTCGACGTACAACAACCAGCGGGCGATGGACAAGATCAAGGCAGGCCAGTTGCCGGGCCCGGAGATGAGCATCGCCAAGTTGGCCGGCACCATGAACATGCGCCGCCTCGGCGACTTCGTGTCGCACGTGTTGGGTCCGAAGTTGATCGCCGACACCGGCGAGTGGGGCACCTACGCGTGGAACATGTTGGTGCTCGGCACACCGGGCGGCCGCATCGCCGGCGGCAGCGACGAAGTCATGCGCAACATCGTCGGCGAGCGGGTGTTGGGTTTGCCGAAGGAGCCAGGCATCGACTCCAAGTCACCGTTCCGCGAGCTGAAGGTCGGTACGCAGACGAAGTAGCAGACGGTAGCAGACGGCCTACATCCGCACGCCTCCGCCTACTTCCGCACGCCTCGCGCTGACGCCGACGGCACCGCGGAGGCCGACACAACCGACGCAACCCACGCAGCCCACGCAGTCGATGCACCCGACGCAGGCGATGCATCGAGTGCAGCGAATACACGCCAGCGTGGCGATGCACATCCGAATGCCGATCCCGAAGAACGTCAGCAGACTGCCGGCGACGGCCACACTGCCAGCGGTTCCGGCGCTGCCGGCGACGGCAACACTGCCAGCAGTCGCGGCGCTGCCCGCAACAGCGACGCTTCCAGATGTTGCCACGCTCCCTGACAACGGCGACGCTTCCGGCGGTGGCCACGCTGCCCGCAACAGCCACGCTGCCGGCAACAGCGACACTTCCAGCAGTGGCGACCGAGCCGGCGACGGCCACATTGCCTGCAGTCGAGTCGCACGATGACAGCGCTGTCCGGAATCTCATGGCGCGATCTTTGTCGGTGCGTCACAGCGGCGACAACCGCGGTGGCGCAGGTCTTCAGCAGTAGCTCGTGCCCTGATCATCCGGCAGTGGCGACGGCGGTGTGCATGCCGTGTTCGTTGGCCCAGCGGCCGACGTTGCGATGCTCGAGCGCGGCGGCCAGAGGTCGGGGAAGGCGTCGGGTGTGCATGCCAGCGACGGCACGCCCAGTTCGGCGAACATCGCGGCTTGGGCGTGGTCGTAGGCGGGTGCACCTTCGTCGCTCAATGCCAGCAACACCACCACGGTCACACCGGCGCGGCACAGTGTGGCGACCCGGTCGTTGAGCAGCGCCACGTTGCCGCCTTCGAACAGGTCGCTGACCAACACCAGCACCGTGTCGGCCGGGCGGGTGACCAACTGCTGGCAGTACCCGATCGCCTGGGCAATGTCGGTGCCTCCGCCCAGCTGCACGCCGAACAGCACGTCGACTGGATCGTGCAGCAACGGGGTGAGGTCGGCGACCGCGCTGTCGAAGGCGATGACGCTGGTGCGCAGCGCGGGCATCGAGGCCAGCACGGCACCGAACACGGCCGCGTAGACGACGCTGTCGGCCATGCTTGCGGACTGGTCGATGGCCACGATCACGTCGCGCGACAGGCTGCGCTGCCGGCGGCCGTAGCCGATCAACCGCTCGGGCACGACGGTGCGCTGCTCGGGGAGGTAGTGGCGCAGATTGGCGTGGATCGTGTGACCCCAGTCGATGTCGCTGAGCCGAGGCCGGCGGCTGCGTTCGCTGCGGGCGAGCGCGCCGTGGATTGCCTGCTTGGTGCGCGACGCCAGGCGCTGCTCGATCTGCTCGACGACCTGGGTGACAACCTGGCGAGCGGTCGCTCGCGTCTGGTCGGGCAGCAGCTTGTTGAGCTCGACCAGCAACGTGACCAGGTGGAGGTCGGGCTCGACGGCGCGCAGCATCTCCGGCTCCAGCAGCAGCTGGCGCAGGTTGAGCCGATCGATCGCGTCGCGTTGCAGCACCTGCACCACCGAACTCGGGAAGTAGCGGCGGATGTCGCCGAGCCATCGGGCCACCGACGGCGCCGACGAGCCGAGCCCGCCTGAGCGACCGCCTCCACCGCGCCTGCCCGGCTTGGTGTCGTACACCGCAGCGAGCGCGGCGTCGATGCGCGCGTCGGTGCCGTCGAGTTGAACGCCGCTGACGCCCGCCTCTGCCTTGGCGCCGGTGTTGTCGCCGGCGTCGTCGGTGCCGCCGAGCACCATCCGCCAGCGGCGCATCCGCTCCGGATCGCTGACCAACGTTCGGCCGTCGGACTCCCACGATGAGAGGTCTGCGGTGCCCAGCGGCTCATCCCTCATCGCCGGTTGGATGTCGCTCATGACAGGCTCCGCGATGAGAGATCTGCGGCGCCGACCAGCTCATCTCTCATCGCCAGGGTGCGGCGAGGGGCACTCCCAACAAGAGGCGGACGGTGGCGAGCGCGGCGGCGGCGCGTTGGCCGTCGACGTCGCTGCCGAAACCCGACCAGGTCGGCGCGGCCTGGTGAGCGATCAGCAGACCGAGTTGGCGACGCTCCCCGGGTTCGAACGCGCCGAACGTGCGCCGCAGCAACGGCGCCGTCGAGATGAAGGCGTCGGGGGCGAGGGACGAGACCCACCCGTCGATGACGTCGAGCAGTTCGGTGTCGTGCACCAGCACGGTGCCGCTGCCGGCGAGGAACCCCTCGACGAACGCCGCGCCCACCGCCGGAGTCGTGCCGACCGACAGCGCTCGCGACAGGCGCGCGCCGACCAATGCCCGGTTCCAGGCGCCGCCGTCGTGCAGCAGACGCGTGGCGCGGCCTTGGACCAACCCGTGCACGTCGCTGCGTTCGGCGACGACCGTGAGCACGGCCGGCCACTCGGCTCGACGTGCGGGATGATCGACCAGCGCGAGTGCCGCTTGAACTCCGGCAAGGCGCTCGACCATCGCGGCCGCGGCATTGTCGTCGAGCGAGCGGCAGGCCATCACGGCTCCGGCAAGCACGCGCACGACGAGCCCGTCGAACACGGTTCGCAGCGCGCTGGCATCGGTGCCGCGCACGTCGCCGTAGCGCAGAGCGCGGGCCAGCGGACCGAGCGTGTCGATCACCTGGACCACATCGGGGTCGTGCGCTGCTTGCGCTTCGACCCTGGCAACGACGGGTTGTACGACGTCGGGTAGGTCGGCGAGCAGGGCGGTGTCGAGCACGGCGACGAGGTCGGCCAAGGCCTCGACCGCTGCGGCGCGTTCGAGCAGGCGATGCGTCGCCGCGGCCTGAACGGTGGTGCCGTGGGCCGACAGTTCGATGACACGGATGGTCAGTTCCGGCTCCCACTGCAGCCGCCACGTCTCGCGGAAGGTGCCGCTGCTGCCCCGGCCTTCCTCCACCGAGCCCCAGTGCACGCCGAGTGCCCGCAGACGATGCAGTAGCACCGACCGAGCGCGGCCATTGGGCGCACGCACATCGAGCTCCACCGTCTGCGCTGTGGCGGCCGGCTTCAACCTGACCCGCCGCTGTTGAGCGGCGAGGTCGCGGGCCAACGGCACCTGCGGTGCATCGTCGGGCACCTCGCCGATCGCGTCGCCGACGATCAACTCGCGTTCGATCAACGCCATGCCGCTGGCGCCGGCCATCACCGTGTCGGCGGCGTCGAGCACCTCGGCCAAGCCTGGCCGTGGCCGGTTGCGCAGCGCGGCCAACGTGGTGGCGGCGCGGGTTGCCGCGATCAGGTCGTCGGGCGATGCCGACATGCCGCGATCGCGCAGCAGTCGTGCCGCGCCGACGAACCAGCGGCTGATCCCGAGGTCGCCGGGGTGCTTGAACACATGCGCGTACCAACCGGGGCTGCGCACGCCGGCGCCGTAGCCGCTGGCCGCGGCGAGGCGGCGATGCGTCCACGGCACCCAGCACAGCCCGACCTTCACCTTGGGCAGGCCGCGCAGCGTGTGAGCATCGACGTTGGCGGGCGGCAGTGGCTCGGCCAGCGCCGGCACATGCCACGCCCCGCACACGACGGCGATGCGTTCGTGACCATCCGCGATCGCTCGACGCAGCACCTGGCGCATGTGTGCTTCGCGTTGCGCTTCGCGCAGCGTGGATGCATCCCGACCGCCGCGCACTGCTGTCATCGCCATCGCCACCGAGTCGAACGCCGGTGCGCCGTCGCCGCGGTGCTCGATCACGTCGTCCCACCAACGCTCGGGGTCCGGGATCACCGGCAGCCTCGGCCAGCGCGGCAAGCGGGTCGCCGATCGCCGATGGTCAGTTGGGGTTCTGTGAGTGCCAGTTCGCCATCGTCATCCGAGTCGCCGGCAAGCGACTGCCGCAGCGGCAGGTCCATCGCTCGCACCGCGACATCGTGTTGCTTCGCCCAGGTGAAGGCTTGCCACTCCGGGCTGAACTCGGCGAACGGAAGGAAAGCGGCGCGCTGCGGATGGTCGACGACGTACCCGAGCAGCGCAACCGGCGGCACGAGGTGCTCGTCGCCCACCCAGGCCAGCGACGCCTCGCAGTCGGCCGGCAACTCGACCAGCACTGCCGTGGGCTGGAGTGCGTCGAGGGCGCGCACCACCGATCGCGCCGACCCGGGTCCGTGATGGCGGATCCCCAGCAGCTTGACGATCGCGGTCATGTGCCGCCTACAGCTCGCGGCAGGCGTCGTAGAAGTCGCTCCAACCGGCACGGTCTCGGACGACCGCTTCGAGGTACTCCCGCCAGGCGACGGTGTCGTGCACCGGGTCCTTCACCACGGCGCCGACGATGCCGGCGGCGACATCGGCGGCGTTCAACTGGCCGTCGCCGAAGTGAGCGGCCAGCGCCAATCCGTTGGTGACCACCGAGATCGCCTCGGCCGTCGACAGCGATCCGCTGGGCACCTTCAGGCTGACCCGACCATCTTCGGTCGCCCCGCCGCGCAGTTCGCGGAACACGGTGACCACGCGGCGGATCTCCTCGTCGGCGGCGGGCACCTTCGGCAGCTTCAAGGCGACACCCATCTCGGCGACGCGTCGCTGCACGATCGCCACTTCCTCGTCGGGGTCGGCGGGCAACGGCAGCACCACGGTGTTGAAGCGTCGGCGCAACGCGGCTGACAGATCGTTGATGCCGCGGTCGCGATCGTTGGCGGTCGCGATGAGGTTGAAGCCGGGCACGGCCTGGATCTCGCTGGCCAGCTCCGGAATCGGCAGCGTCTTCTCGCTGAGCACGGTCACGAGCGCGTCCTGCACGTCGCTGGGCATGCGCGTCAGTTCCTCCACCCTGACGATCGAGCCGGCGCGCATCGCCCGGTACACCGGGCTGGGCACCAGCGCTGCCTCGCTGGGACCCTCGGCCAGCAGGCGGGCGTAGTTCCAGCCGTAGCGCAGGCTCTCCTCCGCGGTGCCCGCGGTGCCTTGCACCAGCAACGTGGAATCGCCGCTGATGGCCGCGGCCAGGTGCTCGCTGACCCACGTCTTGGCCGTACCGGGCACGCCGAGCAGGAGCAGGGCGCGGTCGGTGGCCAACGTGGCGACGGCGATCTCGATCAGCCGCCGCTGGCCGACGTACTTCGGGCTGATCACCGTGCCGTCCGCCAGCGTGCCGCCCAGCAGGTAGGTGACCACCGCCCACGGCGACAACCGCCAGCTGGGAGGCCGCTCGCGGTCGTCGGCACTCGGCGAGCGCGGCGAGTTCGTGGGCGAACTCGTGCTCGGCGTGCGGGCGAAGGACCGTGCTGGACGGGGTGCTGCTCGAGGGTTCCGGCGTGGTCATGGTGTCTCCAGTTCGATCAGCATCTGATGCCGCAGCCGGGCGAGGTCGGCGAGGGCGAACGCCAGGCCGATGGACGGCAGCGAGGGGTCGACGTGGCCGATCGCCTCCCCCAGCGCGGGCAGCGAGGCGGGATTGATGCGGGCCACCACGATTGATCAGCACGGCCCGATGACTGACGCCGAACACGCCCGACGACAGACCGCCGGCAATCGTGCGCGCGGCCTGCTCTCGGCGTGGCCAACAGCACCGGCAACAGATCGGGCACGATCGCCAATTCGGGGAGCTCGCCGATTGCCTCCATCACGGTCCGGTTCTTCGCCGTGCATGCGAGGCGTGGCGACCACTCGATCATCCACTGCCCCAACGGACCCGCGGCGACCAGAACGCGGGCGTGCCGTATGGCGTCGGTGCGGTGTCGAGCGAGCAGGGGTACCACCAACTCGGGGGCCAATCGACGACCGCTGTGGATGACTGCCAGCACCCATTCATCTTCCAGCACCGGCCAGTCGCCGACGATGCGACGCCACGTGGCAGTGGCGACCGGTGGTGTCATCGGCCGCGGGTCGTCGTCGGGCGGGGCGATCAGTTGCGCGCTGGCCCCGGGCAGCACACCGGCGCGTTGGGCGACGGCACATCCGGAGACCTGCTGCAGCAAGCGTTGCGACGGCGTGGGCTGTGGGTCGTCGGCAGCGAGATCGGCCAACCCACCCGTCGGCGGAAGTGGTGGATCGCGGCGATCGGTGCCGAGCAACGCGACCGTGACCATCTCGCGCCAGTAGTCGGTCAACGTGATGTCGCCAGGCGTGTCAGTGGTGGTGGTGGTGACAGTCATGACGCCGCCTTCACGAACGACGAGTCGGCGACGGGCCCGATGTCGACGGCCCGGTCGGCGAGGTGGACTGTCAGCGGCACCAGCCCGGCGGCGGTCCATTCCGCAGTGATGAGCGTCGGGCGGCCGGCGCTGCACGCCAGCAGCGTGCCGACGATGGTCCCGTCGATCAACGGCATCGAGCCGGTCGAATCCGTCAGCACCCATCGGCCCGCGGCCCGGGTCGGCGCAGCAAGCACGCACACCGGGTAGCGCTCGAGCCACGGTTCGGCGGCGAGGGCGCGACCGACCTGCGCGCAGGCCTCGGCAATCGATGAACCGACGAGCGCCGGCGGCGGCTCAGGGTCAGGCTCAGCGTCGCCGTGGCGCGGCCCCACCAACACCCGCAGGGCGACTGCGCCGGGGTACCGGAACAGGTCGGCGTGAACCTGCGTACCGACGACGAACGAGGTGTCGAGGCTCTGTTGAAACGCGGCGAACGACAGCACCATCGCCCATTGCCGCGTCTGCGTGCCGCGCAGCCAGATCCGGCGGACCTCGATTCGGTCTTCGCGCACGTCGCTGCGGCCCATCACCACCCAGTGATCGGTCAGCGGGACGCCCGCCAACACATCGGCCTGGCGGACCTGCCAACCGATGGTCGCGGCGACGGAATCGGCGAGGTCGACAGGCAAGGTGCCGAGATGCCGACCGGACGTTGCCAACAGGTGCAACACGCCGAGCTCGGCCAGCACCTGCGAATGCCAATCTGGATGGGCGCCCACCAATCCGGCGAGCCGTCGCACACGATTGGCCAGCCCGCCGACCTGGGCATCGATCAACCGTGCCGCGAGCCCATCCCACGTCTTGTAGCTGGACAGCGATGGATCGGCCAGCCCGGTGCGCACACGGTCGTCGAGCCAGCGGTCGAGCTCTGCCAGCCCGGCAGCCATGCGGGCGATGCGGTCGTCGCGGGTCTTGCTGGGCTCGGGCGGCGGAGGCAGCAGCGCGGCGAATCGTGCCGAGGTGTCTTCGGCCGGACCGACAGCTTCCGCAGGCGCATCGGCGGCAGGCACCAGTCGGCGAGGTCGCCGGCGAGGTCGTGCTCGGCGTCTCGGCGGTCGCCAGGCGCTTGGCGATCCACGAGGCGGCGAACGGCGGCGCCGAACCTTCGGCGACCTGGCCGCGCGCCCACAGCAGCAGCAGCGCCAGCGAGTGCTTGCACGGGAAGATGCGGCTCGGGCAGGTGCAACGGAAGGCGACATCGACGTGGTCGACGGCGCATTCGTAGGGCTCGGCGCTGGTGCCGGTGCACCGCCCCCAGACGGCTCGATCGTCGCTCCCGGTGCTGGTCCAGCGGGCCGGGACAGCCAGCGGTTGGGCAGCAGAGACCGACGATGGCCTGGGCGCCAGCGCCAACACCTGCTCGACCTGCCAACGACCCGACGTCATGGCCTTCACCGTAGTGAAGGGGTGTAACAGAGACGAGATGAGCTGCCCGTCCTCACAGCCCACCCCGTCGATCAACCCCACGATCAATCCGGCTCAGCTCTTGGCTGAGAGCACCACCTTCAACGCCCCGGTGTTGGCTGCGTCGCCGAACACTTCGTAGGCGTGCTCCATCTCGTCGAGTTGGAAGTGGTGTGTCACCAGGCGACCGGCGTCGAGCTGGCCACTGCCGATCAGGCGCAGCAACGTCTGCGTCGAATACGCGTCGACCAGCCCGGTGGTGATGGTGACGTTGCGGATCCACAGATCCTCGAGGTGCAGCGTCGCCGGGGTGCCGTGCACACCGATGTTGGCGACGTGTCCTCCGGGCCGGATCAGCGTGGTCGCCAGTTCGAACGTGGCCGGTACGCCGACGGCTTCGATGGCCACATCGGCACCGAGGCCTCCGGTGAGCTTGCGGACGACCTCCAACGCATCCTCACGGGAGTTGTTGATGGTGACGTCTGCGCCGAACGCCTTTGCTGCATCGAGCCGGCTGTCGGCGAGGTCGATCGCGATGACGGTCGTCGGGCTGTACAACCGCGATCCCATGATCGCCGCGAGGCCGATGGGGCCGGCGCCGACAACAGCGACGACGTCGCCGGGACGGACCTGCCCGTTGAGCACGCCGACCTCGTAGCCGGTCGGCAGGATGTCGGCGAGCATCAGCACTGCTTCGTCGCTGACACCGGCCGGAATCGGGTACGTCGAGAGGTCCGCGAAGGGGACTCGCACGAGCTCGGCCTGCGTGCCGTCGATCTTGTGGCCGAGGATCCAACCGCCGCCACCGAGGCATTGGCCGCCGTGGCCCTTCCTGCAGTACTCGCATGTGCCACACGACGTGATGCACGAGACGAGCACACGGTCGCCGACCTTCACACGGCGGGTGCTGTCGCCGACCGCCATCACGGTGCCGACGGCCTCGTGGCCGAGGACTGCGACCATCGGTCACTGCCGGCACGTCGCCCTTCATGATGTGCAGATCGGTGCCGCAGATGGTGGTTGCATCAACCCGGACGATTGCGTCCGTGCCGTCGATGATCACCGGATCGGCAACCTCTTCCCATGCTTGCTTGCCAGGACCGTGGTAGACGAGTGCCTTCATGGATTCACCTCTTGTCGTAGATGGACGAAGTAGTTCTTCTGAATCCTCCACTGTGCGCTGCCAGGCCGCGACGAACACCGGGACCAAGGTCACGCCACCTCGGGACAACGCGAAAGTGCCCGACCTTTCGGGTCGGGCACTTTCTGGGTTTCCGTCTGTTGCGTCAGACGAACGCTGTATTTCAGCCTGTGTCAGGCGGTGCGGGGTGTCCGGCGGTGGTGGACGATTCCGAGCACCACCAGGACTGCCATGATTGCGGCGGCGGCGAAGGCGGCGATGGCTGCGATGCCGGCGATGGTGCCGACTGTGGACCATGCGTAGGCCGAGAGCAGCAGGCCCCTGAGGGTCTCACCCTTGAAGAGGGTGTTGCGCTGGCCGGTGATGCCATCGGCTGTGGCCTGCAGCTCGTCGACGGTTGCCTGCGGCTCGCCGGCTTCGACGGCTGCCTTCACGTCGGCCTTGGCTGCGCTCTCGACTGCGCCGAGATCGGCGTAGGTGGCGCCGTCGGCGATGCCTTGCAGGTGGCCGTTGATGAAGCTGGCGTAGCCCTCGGCCTCCTTGCCGGTGTCGAGCTTCTGGCCGGCGAACTGGACCAGGTCGGTGCGACCCTCTTCGGTCAGAGCTTCCGCTGATGGGAAGGTGATGTTCTGCGACGACAGTTCCTTCGTGACGTAGTCACTCGAGAAGTTGTGGCCCCAGGTGAGGAGCACGCCGGCGATGGCGAATGCCACCATGGCGACGACTCCGAATCCGATGAGCACGCTGTCGATCGTGCGTCGCTTGAGTGCGACTACTGGTTCTTGCGACGCTGGCGCTGCCACTACCGGCTCGGCCTGTCGAGGTTGTTCGATCACTGCTGTGCTCATTGTTGATTCCTCCGTGTTGTTTCAGATCTTGTGAAGACCACCGTACGGATGATGTTTCCTCGCCGTCAGAGGACCGCGGCTCTAGTTGGTGTGACCAAATCCTCTGCCTGTTCAATGTGCCGGCGGCCGCAGATGCGACACTTTGCCGGTGAACCAGTCGCACCAACTGTTCGACCGCGATCGCAGTTGTCTGATCGTGATCGACGTGCAGCAGTACTTCCTCGACAAGCTGCCGGTCGAACAGCGCTCGCCGTTGGTGGCGCGGATCGCTTGGCTGATGCGCGTGGCCCGCTCGCTCGACATCCCGATCATCGCCACGGCGGAGGACATCGCCAACGACGGTCCGCTCGTCGCCGAGTTGCTCGATGAGCTGCCGCCCGGCTCGCAGGTTCACGACAAGATGGTGTTCGGCTTGGCCGGACAACCCTCGATCGTCGACGACGTGACTCGAACCGGTCGCGACGAGTTCGTGCTGGTGGGAATGGAGACCGACGTCTGTGTCGCCCACTCGGCGATCGGGCTGATGGGCCTCGGCTTCCGGGTCGCGGTCATCGACGATGCGACGGCGTCTCCCCTGCCACACCACGAATACGGCATTGCCCGCGTCCGTGAGGCCGGGGCCGTGATCACGTCGGTGAAAGGCATCTACTACGAGTGGGTTCGCGACCTGGCGACGATGCACGCGACCCGATCGAACATGCCGGCGACGTTGCCACCAGGTCTCACGCTGTGACCGGTTGACTGGTAGCGACAGCACCCACTCCACACCCCTAACTCCGTGGCCGGCGGCGGTCGGCAGGGATACTCTGCCGCGATGCCCACCTTCGGCCCAGCGATGCGCAGCGAGTGGCTGCTCGATCCCGACGTCACCTATCTCAACCACGGAACGGTGGGCGCAACGCCTCGCCGTGTGCTCGAGCACCAGCGGGCGATCACCGACGAGATCGAACGGCAACCGGCGAAGTTCATGCTGCGCGAACTGGCCGACTCGCACCGCGACTTCACCGAGCCGTCGCGCATGCGACGTGGCTGCCGCACAGGTCGCCGAGTTCGTCGGGGTGGCCGGCGAGGATCTGATGTTCGTCGACAACATCACCACGGGCGCCAACGCGATCCTGCGTTCGTTCCCCTTCGAGCCCGGTGACGAGATCGCGGTGACCAATCTCGGCTACGGCGGTGTGGTGAACGCGGCGAAGTACGTGTCGCGCACCATCGGCGGCACGTTGCGCACGATCGAGATCCCGCAACCCGGAGCCGAGCGTGGCGACTACATCGATGCCATCGCGGCCGGTCTCGGCGACCGCACCCGCCTGCTGGTGGTCGACCACCTCACTCCCGGCAGCGCATTGATCCTGCCGCTGGCCGAGATCACCGCGCTGTGCCACGAGCGTGGCGTGTTGGTGCTGGCCGACGGCGCCCACGTGCCCGGCAACATCGCCGTCGACATCGACTCGTTCGGCGTCGATTGGTATGTCGCCAACCTCCACAAGTGGGCGTGGGCACCGCGCAGCGCCGGCCTGTTGTGGTCCGCCAAGCAGCACCACGAGTACTTGCATCCGACCGTGATCTCGTGGGGACTCGACCACGGGATCGCCGCCGAGTTCGATCTGTTGGGCACCCGCGATCCGTCGCACTTCCTCGCCGCGCCGTTCGCCATCGAGTTGATGAACGAGTTCGGCGGAGACGAGGGGGTGGCCGCGATCTATCGCCACAACCACGACCTGGCGTGGTGGGCAGGCCAATACCTCGCCGATCGGTGGGGCACGCGATTCACCACGCCGGAGGAGATGATCGGTTCGATGGTCAACGTGCGCCTGCCGGCCGGGTTCGGCTCGACCGCCGACGACGCCGAACGGGTGCGAGCGGCGTTGGAGGCGGAAGGTTTCGAGGTGCCGCTCTACGCCGGACCCGGCGAGTTGACCACGAGAATTTCGGCGCAGATCTACTGCGACCGCAACGACATCGAACGCCTCGCCGACGCTGTCGTGAAACTGCCGATGTAGCCACGCCGGCTCGGCAATACTTCGCACATCGACATCGCCCGCAAGCTCGCGCTTCTGGCCACGATCGGCCTCGTCGCGGCGTCGTGCGGGTCGCCATCGAGCACGACCGACACGCAACCAACCACGACGCCGCCAGTCGATACCACCGTCGCCCCGACGACCACCGTTGTCGAGACGACACCACCGGCGACGACCACCACTGAAGCCACGACGACGACCGTCACGCCCGAACCCGTGCGACCGGCGCCGTACTGGGCGATTCCCGACGGGATGAAGGTTGCCGTCGCCGGCGCCGACGGAGTGCATCTGCTGACCGGCAACGACGACAGGATCATCAATCCCGGCGTGTTCGAGGACATCGCTGCCGACCCGAATGGACGCGGGTGGTTCGCGCAGGACCTGGCGACCATTCGCCACATCAGCGACGACGGCAGCGACGAGGTCGTCGTGACTGCCGAGCCGGACACCTGGCTGCAACTCCACGACGTCGGATTGGTGGACGGCCATATGACCGTCTTCTACAACGTCAACCGTCCGCACAACGGCGCCACCGACGACACCTCCGACGAGGTGTTCGCAATGGACCTCCTCACCGGCGAATCTCGCAAGATCGCCGATGCAGGGGGTTGGGAGTCGAGCGTCGAATTGAACTTCGGCGGCGGTGTACTGGTCGGGTTGCTCTCCGCCGAAGCCCAGGTCTACCCACACAGCCTCGACCTCGACGGACAACCCGACGTGGTCGACATGCAGATCGTCGGTCTGCAGGATGTCTACACCGACGATCCGACCGCTCCCTGGGCGCTGACGATCTCCTCCAACGGTGATCGGCTGAGCTGGGTCTCGCCGATGATGACGGAGGACGGCGGCAACCTTGTGGGCTACGAGGTGACGATCGCTCCCACGGATGGCTCCGAGCCGCTGATGATCACGCTGCCTGCCGGGCCGACCCTGATGAACGACCTCGTCGACTACGGCGACTACCTGCTCGTCGACGCGAATCCCAGTGGCGACATCCAAGCCACAGTTGGGACGCTGGTCGACCCCGCAAGCCGCGGCATCTTGGTCTTGCCTGTCGCCGGCCCGGCAGCGGCGACCGGTCGATGGACGCGAACCACCGCGTTGGGCGATCCCGAGCCACGTGACCGAGGACGTGACGGATCAGATCAAGGCCTTGGAGCCACAGTGGGCGGGCGGCAGTCGACCGTACAACGAGTCGCTGACCGACGTGCTGCTTGCCAACGAGACCGGCACCGACGAGTGCGAATCGAACGCTCGCAACTTCCCGCCGACCGGCTTGGGTGACGCTCCGTTCTACATCGAGTTGCGCCAGTTCTGCGACGACTCGGTGGCCGGCGCGTGGTACGAGGTGACGATCGTCGGCCCGCAACCAGACGGTTCGCTGACGGGCGGCGCGTCGCGCCGACTGCTGTGCTGGCGCGGGGTCACCGACGACGGGATCTGCGTCTAGATCGGGCCTCATGTGGTCGCCAGTTGGAGTTGTCCGGTGTTCAGCGAAGATCGGGTCCGCGTGGTGGCGCGTGGATGAGGGTGCCGTCGGGTCGTCTGCAGGTAGAGGTCGTCGGCGGATCCGATGTACTTCCAGTCTTTGTGATGGACGTAGTCGTGATGGGTTGAGCATCCCAACACCATCTCGTTGAGATCGGTGGGCCCGTTCTCGGTGAACACTTCTTTCAAATGGTGCACTTCGCACCATCCGGGTGGCCGATCGCATCCCGGCCATCGACACCCGCCATCGCGGGCCACGAGTGCGTAGTACTGGGCATCGGACGCCAACCGTGTCGTGGTCCCGTAGTCGAGGATCGTCGACTTGCCACGAGTGACCACCCGGTTCAGTTCGGCATCGCAACACAACTGGCGGACCGCTTCACCCGAGATCGTGTCGTTCGACCCGACGATCGTGCCGCGTGCCGCGCCGCGTTCGACGACGGTTTCGAACGGGACCGCGACCAGCACCTTGGGGCGTTCCCGTCCACCGGTCACCGTGCCGGCGTTGTACGCCTTGCACAACTCGACCAACGCGTCACCGATGCGGGTGTGATGCGGGCGGCCGGTCTCATCGGCGAACGCCGCGCCGGCGATGTGATCCAACGCGGTCTGCACCGCAGCAACATCAACCGCCATCAACACGCCGCGGACGTCGTACATCCCGTCACCGTTGCGGGTGAACGTCACATGCCGTTTGTGCCACAACGCTTCCTCACGCTCGGCCTCACCCGCGGGGTCGGTGATCGCCAACCACGACTCCAACCCGCGACGGGTGTCGCGAGGTGACCCGGAGGCGATCTCCAACAACAACTCGGCATCGCCAGCGAACCCAGGTTCGGAAACGACAGCGCCCAACAGGCGGGCGTTGTCGACCGACAAACCACCCGCAGCCATCCGCTCCGCGACCTGATGGTGCGGCAGCCAACGTCTCCGCCAAACGAACCTGATCACGAGCCGAACGAACCGACGTGTTCGTCTCGCCGGCGAGCCACACCTCGATCGATGTCGCCCCCGACGAACGCCACACCTCACCCGCAGCGACAGCGCTGACAACCCGGGCGATCTCGGCCTCCAACCGTGTCGCGACACGGCGCAGATCCACCACCAACCCAGCAACATCAGCACGCCGACAACGCCGTCAGATCGGCCGCGGCACACTCCGCCAGCGCCGTTTCCAGAGCGGTGACGAGTTGCTGGGCCATGAACTCCCAGCTATCTCCCCGAACAAACGTTCGCAACCCGGATCGGAAGAAATCCCGAAATAGTTATCGCCAGTCGATCACCTTGTCGGGATCGGGGCGACCGGCGGGCTTGAAGTCGGTGCCCTTGGTGTACGCCAGCGGGGTGAGGCACACCTGCTGGACAGTCGTCGAAGTCGATGTTGATGATGTCGGCGACGGCTTCCTCCATCATCAGGTGGATGGTGGTCCACGCTGTTCCCAGGCCGCGGGCGCGGGCGGCGAGCATGAAGCTCCACATCGCCGGGAGGATGTTGGCGAGCGACGACGCGGCCTGCGCGCCCGGCACTCCCTCGAGGCGTCCCGGAGCGCAGCCGATCACCAGCGCCGGCGCCTTGCCCATGTGCTCGGAGAGGTAGGTGGCCGAGTCGACGACGCGGTCCTGCTGGGCCTGCCGCTCCGGCGTTGGCAACTTGCGGGCACCGGCGTAGTTCGGCATCGTCGTGTAGATGTCCCAGCACTGCGCGTACACGCCGGCGACGGCGGCGATCATCTCCGGGTCACGGATCACGACGAATCGCATGGCGATCACGTTGCCGCCCGACGGTGCCTGCAGCGCCATGGCGACGCATTCGCGGATGAGGTCGTCGGGCACCGGCTTGGTGAAGTCGAGCCGCTTGCGTACCGCTCGTGTGGTGGACAGCAATTCGTCGGGACTCAATTCGAGCAAGCTCATTCGACACTCCTTCGTGGACGTCCGGCCGACTGTACCGAGCGATCCCGTTTCGTAAGGTGTCGGCGATATGGGTCCTTCGCCTCGACGATCTCGCCAAGGTGCTCGCGAGTGCGCGCCCGGCGTGGCCCGACAAGTCGGTCGATCGACTGCTCGCGGCGACGAAGGGAAGCCGAATCCGAGCAGGGCCGAGCATGCCGCCGAGTTGCGGATCTGGCTGAACGCTTGGAACTGCCGGATCCCCTACCCGACCGACGGTGGCAACGATGTGCTGATCCCGTCGCTCGACGTGTGGTGGAGGACGCATCGCCGTCGACTGAAGGATGTGCCGCTTGCAGACCTCGACGATCGCGGCATCGACGCCTACGCACGCGCCTACGAGGAACTCGTCGACCTTCCCGCCGGGGTCAACAACATCGGCATCGTCAGGACCCTCGGACCGACCGCATCCTCGAAGTTGCTGTGGGTGCTCCGGCAACAGACGGCGTGTCCGTGGGATGTGGCGATCGCCAAAGCGGGTGGGCTCGGTTCACGCACCGACGGCTACCGCGCTCACCTCGTCAGGGCCCGAGAGTGGACGCAACAGATCGCCGAGGAAGCTGCGACACGCGGCATCGACAACCTGTCGATGCACCTCGGCCGTTCGGATGCCAGTCTGGTGAGGATCTACGACGAGTGGTGCTATCTCGCGTTCACTCGCGGCATTTCCTAGGGTGTCGCGATGGATGTCGAGGATCTGCGCCTACTCATCTACGAGAACTTCCGACTGATCGGCCGAGTGCCGTCGGCAGCGGAGATGGCAACGACGTTGGAGTGCACCGACGATGAAGTGACGGCCGGTATCGAAGAACTCGCGGCGGCAAGGCATGTCGCGCTCGACGCTGCCGGCGAGATCGTGATGGCTCATCCGTTCGCATCGATCAACCTCGGGTTCTCGGTGATGGGCCGCGACACGTTGTGGTGGGGCGGGTGTTGTTGGGACTCGTTCGCACTCCCCCATCTCCTCCCCGACGAGCCCGACGTGTTGGTGGCGACGCAGTGCCCGGGTTGCGGCCAACCGCAGGCGTGGGTCGTGAATCGCCACGAACCGCCGACCAGTGATTGGCTCGCCCACTTCCTGGTCCCCGCGGCGCACGTGTGGGACGACGTGGTGCACACCTGCGGCAACCAACGGCTGTTCTGCAGCGAGTCGTGCATCGACGATTGGCTGGCGCGCACCGGCAACACGCGTGGCTACGTGATGGACGTCGAGACGTTGTGGAACTTCGCCAGCCGTTGGTACGAGGGACGGTTGGAACGTGGCTACGTGCGACGCGAGCCGAGCGAGGCGAAGGACTACTTCCGCAGCGTCGGCCTGGTCGACCCGTTCTGGGGAACGTAGGAGTCGCGCGGTGAGCGGCTTGAACTCGACGCTCGGTCGGCAGCGCGCCGTTGGATGTTTCGTCGGATCTGCGGTCGGCGATGCCCTCGGTGCGCCGTTCGAGTTCAGGCCTCCCGGCGAGTACTCAGCGGCATTTCCTAGCCCGTGCTCGGCGGAATCGGCGAGATGATCGGCAACCACACATGGGAGCCGGGACAGTTCACCGACGACACCGAGATGAGCGTGATGGTCGCCGAGAGCCTGTTGGCGTGCGACGGCGTCGACGTCGACGACCAACTCGCTCGGTTCCGGGCGTGGGTCCGCGACGCCAAGGATGTCGGCAACCTGACGCGCGAGGTGCTCGCGTCCTCCCGTCCCGGAACCGAGGCGGCATACGACGTGATGCGGAGCCGCCGCGGTCGCAGTACGGCCGGCAACGGGTCGATCATGCGGGCCGCGGCCGGGGCCGTGTTCTTCGCCGCCAGCGGGACCGCCGAGACGATGGAAGCGGCGCGGCAGATGTCGGCCGTGACCCACGCCGATCCGCTGGCGGTGTGGGCGGTCGCGATGCAGCACGAACTCATCCGCGTCGCGCTCGAAGGAGACGATCCTGTCGATGCCGTCGAGTCGGTCGTGGCGATGCTTCCCGACGACGTCCGCGCGGTCTACGAGCCGTTGCTGTCGCCGACATGGACACCGGAAGTGGGAGGGCCGGGCAACGGCTCGGCGATGGGCGCATTCGCCCAGGCGATCTGGGCGTTGCGCACCTTCGACACCTTCGCCGACGTCGTCACTGCGGTGATCGATCTCGGCGACGACGCCGACTCGGTGGCGGCGGTCGCCGGCGCCTTGGCCGGAGCCAAGTACGGCGTGCAGAGCATCCCGTCGCGGTGGCTCACCTACGTCCACGGGCAGGTGCGTGGAGTCGACGGCACGATGCATCACTACGACCACCTCGCGCTGCAGCGGCTGGCACTGTCGTTGTTGGGCTATCCCCCGCCTGTCGATCCCATCGACGAGCCGCCGCTGGAACCGCGAGAGGTGTTGCCCGGCCTGTGGGCCAGCAACCGAAGTGGTGTCCGTGGCGTTTCCGACGACTGGGCCGTGGTGTCGCTGTGTCGGATCGATCAGACCCTGCGACGGCCGATCCGGCGCGAGGTCTACCTGATCGACCAGGACGGCGACCACAATCCGGCGCTGTCGATGGTGGTCGACGACGTGCTCGATTCGATCGACGCGTTCCTGGAACAGGGCCGTCAGGTCGTGGTCCATTGCCACGGTGGCCGCAGCAGAACCGGGTTGATCTTGGCGGCGCACCTGATGCGCCAGGGTCATTCGTTCACAGAGGCGAAAGCAATGCTCGTGAAGACGTGGCCCGACGCCTACTTCATGAACGACGCGTTCGTCGGCGAGCTGGAGCTACGAGATCGCAGCTGACAGCTCGTCAGGTTCAGGAGGTGGCGTGCTCGCTCAGAAAGGAGGCCTCGAGCGGCTCGACCGGCGTGAAATCGCGATGGTGTTGATGGTCGCCTCGCTTGAACGTGGTCTGGCGGTTGCTGACCGGGTTGAGGATCAGCGAGAAGATCCGCCGGTCCCACGGCGACATGTTGGGCGGCGAGCTGTGCAGCATGAGGTCGCCGAAGATCAGCACCGTGCCGGGCGGTCCCTTCGGGCAGTAGAGGCCGCCCTTGTCGGCGAGCGGCTGCACATCTTCGGGCGCGACGGTCCACAGCGGATAGCTGGTCGTGGTGATGTCGAGCGAGGTCGGCGCCGGGCCGTCCTTGTGTGATTGCGGGATGAAGATCAGCGGCCCGTTGAACTCGGTGACCTCGTCGAGGAAGATGTGCAGGTTGAGCGCGAGTGGCTCCGGCACACCGTCCTCGCGGTGATGAGTGGCGAAGTCGTAGTGCCACTGCCACTGCTCGCCGGTGAAGGCCTCCTTGGCGTTGACCTTGACCTGCATGACGTAGAGGTCTGGGTCGTTGGTGATCTGTCGCGCCGGCTCGACGAACCGCGGATCACGGACGAGGTTTGCGAACAGTTCGTCGCGGAGATGGAGCCCCATCGCGGTGCGGACGACATCGCTGGATCGCTCGCGGAAGTTCTCGGGGACGCGTTCGTCGAACAGTCGCGGAAGTCGTGCCGTGATCGCATCGACCTCGTCTTGGCTGAACGTGTTCGGGGATCATGATGACGCCGTCGCGATGGAAGGTGGCGAGTTGATCGTCGTCGAGCATCACGAGGTCGAGACTAGCGACAGGCGACGATTGCCTTGGAGCCGAACCTAGCGGCACCGACCGGTCAACCCGCGCCGGTCGACCTCGGCGAGCAACTCTTCGTCCGACAGGGCCCGCACGCTGCGTTCTGCGGGTGTCAGACGCACGACGGGCGTCGTTCGAACTGGCACCGGCTCGTGTGCGTGCGCGGCTTCCTCGAGCTGGTCGATGAAAGCCTGCGCTTCGTCGCGGGTGAACTTCCCGGCAGCCTGTCGCTGGTTGAACCCCAACGGTCCACGGGCGTCGCGGAAGCCGTCGTGGCCGGCGGCCTCGAGGAGGTCGCTCAGCTCGCGCACCTGCTTCCCGGTCGCCGGCGGACCCGATGCCTGTCCGAATGCCATGACCGACCATCCCACACATCGAGGCCCGACCACGCCATGGTGCTCAGTCGATGTGCGTGTCGTTGACCGTGACCGTCTCGATGATCTGCGTGGGTGCCGGTAACCCAGCAGCCGCGATGGCCGCACCCAGCCTGCCGCCCATGAACGCCTCTTGGGCTTGCTTCGACTCCCACTTCTCGATGACGACCCAGCCGTCGGCCGTCGGACCGCCCGCATGCGAGCGAATCCCGGCGGGCCAGTCCCCGGTCCCGTCGCGGTTGATGCCGAGGCTGGCGTTGACCGCCCAGTAGTCCGCCTCGGTGACCCCTTCGAACACGATCACGATTGCATACGACATGAGTTCTCCTCCCACAGTTGCCGTCACGCAACGCTATTGCACCCCGGCGGAGGGTATGAACGAGCGGTCCAGTGATGTCGTTCGCACAGCATCACGTCGCCAGATCAGTTGTCGAAGCGGCTGACGCCCGATTGCTCCGCGGCGACGTTGGCGGCCTCGGTGAGGTCCTTGCGACCGAGGCCTTGCGCTTGCATCGCTTCGTAGAGCTGGAGGGCCAGGTCGTTGAGCGGTGTGGGCGCGTTGTGTTCGGCGGCGAGCTCGCCGAACAGCCGATGATCCTTGTGTTGCAGGTCGATCGCGAACCCGTCGTCGAAGTCCTGCCGTGCGAGTCGTGGCGCGAGGTAGTTGAACAGCCAGTAGCTCTGCGCGTCGGTGTGCCGCAGCACGCCGAGGATGGTGTCGAGCTCGAGTCCCGCGGCGCGGCCGACCGCGATGGCTTCCGCGGCGACGAGATTGTGGAGCCCGGCCATGTGGTTGGAGACCAGCTTTGCCGTCGCACCGGTGCCGGCTGGCCCGACGTGGAGGATGTGTCGACCGAGGATTTTGAGGAGAGGGGTGGCTCGTTGGATGGCTTCGGCAGTGCCGCCACAGATGAAGGTCGTCGCCCCGGCGTGTGCAGCATCGACGCCTGACCCTTCCTCATCGCCTCCGGAGAGTGGAGCTTCGACGTAGTCGAGGTTGTTGGCGGCTGCTTGGAGGGCGACTTCCCGAGCCGTCGTCGGATCGATGGTCGAGGTGTCGACGATCAGCGTGCCAGGCCGACACGCGGCGATGACGCCGGAAGACCCGAGCACCGCAGCATTGGTCGCCGCCGGATTGGGAAGTGACACCAACACGACGTCCGCGTCGCGCACGAGATCGGGAATGTCGTCGGCGATGCGTGCACCCGATCGATGAACGGCGCGACCCGCTGGTCGTCAAGATCGAACATCGACAGCGCCACGCCGGCCTCGATCAAGCGATCAGCGAAGATCGATCCGAGTGTCCCCACTCCGAGCAGCGCCACGTGTTGTTCCACAATCGGTGATAGTGCCACGTCAGCGGACCAGCATGACGAAGCGGAGGCTGTTTCTCAGCAGCGATTGTGGGTACGTTCGTGCGTGGCGAGTCGTGAGGATGGACCTGGAGGTCCGAGATGGTGAGTAAGAAATCGAAAGCAACCCTGATGGCCGGTGCGCTCGCAGTGGCACAACAGGTTCTCGCGAGCGAGGAAGTTCGGAACCAGCTGGCAAGAGCTCCACGAGGGGTCATGGAGTGGGCCAAGAAGAAGCGGGCTGAGCGAGGGACGGCACGGGCCCAGTCGATTCGATCCAACCGCGCGCTTCGGCCAGAAGGGTTTAGAGCGTCGTGTCGAGTCCATCGCCGGAGCCCTCGCGCTCGCCTTCCCCGAAGCCGACGACCCCGGCCGGGAAGAGTTGACGCAGGCAATCGTTCGTCTCCGCCTGGCCCTGGCCGTCGCCAAGCCAATGCCGCTCGTCAAACGCAAGCAAGCCCAGCATGCGCATCGACAAGGAACTCGACACCCTCGAGGCCGCGCTCGTCGACGC
>CAVZXO010000005.1:0-8002 GCA_963779295.1 Ilumatobacteraceae bacterium | reverse complement strand
CAACGAAGCCGCCGCAGCAACGACAGGGTTCTGAAGCGCCTTCTGCCCGACGCTTGACGAACGGGCCGAAGTAGGCTCGGACTACGGCGACGCCCGGTTACGGAGGGGTCGATGGACGAGTCGGGTCTGTTGGATGAGGTTTGGTGGACGCCGAATGATGTCGGGGTCAGGATCGGCGTGCTCGGGCCGGTGCGCTTGGACGTGGATGGCGTCGAGCAGCGACTGACTGCGCGCCGCCAGCGTGCCGTCCTCGCCTGTCTCGTTCTCCATGCTGGAGAGGCGATCTCCGCCGACCGGCTGCTGCACGACGTCTGGGGCCCCGATGCGCGACCTTCGTCGGGTGTGAAGGTGGTCGCCTACCAGATCTCCCAGCTGCGCGATCGGATGGGGTCTCACGACGCCGTGATCGCGACGACCACCGCCGGGTATCGACTTGACCTCGATCGCGATCGGATCGACTCGTTCGTGTCCGACGAGCTGATCGATCGCGCTCGGGTGGCGCTGCCCTCGGATCCGCATGTCAGCGAGACGCTGATCGAGCGCGCGATCGGTCTGCGTCGCGGTCGACCGTTCGCCGATCTCGACGATGTCTTCGTCGAGATCGAAGTGCAGCGGCTCGAGGGTCGCCACGTGCTCGCCCGACGCACGCTGGCCGAGGCGCGCTTGGCGCAGGGTCGGGCCGCCGATGTCATCGGCGACCTCGGAGCGCTGCTCGCCGAGCAGCCTCTGGAAGAAGCGGTAGCAGCGACGCTGATGACCGCGCTCGAGCGTTCTGGTCGTTCGGCCGATGCGCTGCGCGTCTTCGACGAATTGCGCCGCCGACTCGGATCGGAGCTCGGCATCGAGCCGTCCGCCCAGCTCCGCCAGCTCGAGCAGCGCATCCTCGTCGGCGACGCAGGCGCGGCAGACGTCGGCGATGAGCACGTCGCTGGCGCCACGGGCAATCTGCCAACGCCGCTGTCGTCGTTCGTCGGCCGGGGCGACGAGATCGACGAGATCGTCGCACTGATGTCGACGGCGCGCCTCGTGACGTTGACGAGCTTCGGAGGCGCCGGTAAGACGCGGCTCGCGATCGAAGTCGCGGGCCGCCTCCGCGACAGATTCAGCGACGGGGTCTGGTTCGTCGACTTGGTTCCGATCAGCGATCCGGTGCTGCTGGCCGAAACGATCATCGCCAGCGTCGGCATCTCGCAGACGGGGGTCCGAGACACGGAGGCCTACCTGCGCTCCGCGCTGGCCGATCGAGCACGCGTTGATCGTCCTGGACAACTGTGAGCATCTCGCCGGCGACGTCGGCGCGCTGGTCGGTCGTGTGTTGCGTGACTCTCCGTCGCTGCGCGTGCTCGCAACCAGCAGGGTGAGCCTCGGCGTACCGGGCGAGGTGGTGTGGAACGTGTCGCCGCTCGCGCCCGAGACGGCGGGCTACGAGCTGTTCGTTCAGCGCGGCGAGCACGTCCGTTCGGCTTCGGTCGCCAACGCCGACCGGGCGGCTGTCACCGAGATCTGCGAGAGGCTGGACGGCATCCCGCTGGCTATAGAGCTGGCCAGCGCACGCCTGCGGATCATGACGGTCGAGCAGATCGTCGAACACCTGGCGGACCGGTTTGGGCTGCTCGTGAGCAGCGACGGCCATGCCGACGACCGCCAGCAGTCGCTTCTCGCGGTGTTGTCCTGGACCTACGACGTCCTCGACCTGCCGGAGCGGCACCTGCTCGGCCGGGTGGCGAGCTGCGTCGACGGATTCACCCTAGAGGCGGCAGTCGCGCTGGGAGGAGACACTCCTCTCGCCGTGGTCGATCGCTTGGAACGGCTCGTGGGTGCCGGCCTGGTCACGTTCACGGATCGTCCGGGCACCGGGCGGTACCGCATGTTGGAGACCGTGCGTGACTTCGTCGCGGGCAGACTGTCGCCAGACGACCACTTCGCCGTCGGGGAGGCCCACGCGCGTTACTACGCCACCGTCGCCGAATCGATCGCCGAGATGGAGGCGGCTGGCGCGGACGGGTGGCTGCAGCTCGGCGATCGTGAGATCGGCAACCTCCGTGCGGCGATGGGATGGGCGTTCGCCGAAGGGGAAGCCCGACTCGGCATTTCGGTGGCCAAGAACCTGTGGCGATACTTCTATGAACAGGCCACGGGCAGCAATGAGAACGTGCGCTGGGGCCGCTTGGTACTCGACCTGGTCGAGGAGGACGACGACGACGTCATGTTCGTCGCTGCCGGCACGCTGATCGAGGCCTACAACCTGAACGATCTTGCGGCGTCGGAAGTGGTCGCCGAACGGATCCGTCGGGGGTTGGATTCGGTGCAGTCACCGGCCGTGCGTTCACGTGCCGTGCGCCGCGCTCGTGACGTCGATCGTCGAAACCGACCCTCGGGCGGCCGATGCGTACTACGACGAGGCGTGGCTGGCGGGATTGGCGCCGCGTGAATCGATCGCCATCCTCGGCAACCAGGTCGAGGCGTCGTGGCTGACTGGCGAGTTGGACGAATCGACGACGATCGGGCGACTGAATGAGGTGCTCGCCGCGACGACTGACCGCCCGGCCCTCGCCGTGAAGGTTGAAGCAGGGGTCGCCGCGTGCGCTGGGCGCTGGGACGAAGTGCTCAGGCTCACCGAATCGCCCGTCGCCGCCAAGATCCAGAACGACCTGCACCTCCTTCGCATTGAGGCGCTCGCGGCGCGCGGCCGGTTCGAGGAGGCTCTCGCGCTCTCCGGCGAGCCGCACCTCGATGACTACTGGGCTGACATGCAGCGGGTCCGCCTCATCGGTGCGGCAATCGAGCTCACCCGGGGCGACGGGCCTGCCGCGGTCGAACGCTTGCGGGAGGTTGTCAGGTCGACGCAGCTCGACCCGCGTCGGCTCGCCTTGGCGATGCATGCCGCCGCACTGCTCGCCGCGGCTGTGCACCAATGCGGCCACGAGGACGAGGCGGCGATGCTGTTCGGGTTCGCAGCCGCCGAGCGGGAACGCCTGCGGATCAACCTTCGGCTGCCGCAGCGCGCACTGGTCGCCGACGCGGAGCAAGCCTGTCGCGCGGCGCTCGGAGAGTCCCGCTTCGATGAATTGGCGGAAGCGGGCGCCTCGACTCGCTGGTGCACGTTGGTCGACGAAGTATCCGCGGCGACGCTCACCGGTTAGACGGTGCTCGGGCCAGGCAGCGACCACCCGGGCTTCGAGATGACGCCGAAGTCCGATCCGACTGAGCGGATCGGGCTTCGGGAACCTTTGTTGATGGCCCGGTGAACGGACCGGGATGGTTCATGTCAGCAGGGGCGCTGCGTGGCGCACCAATCGACGCCATCGACGACAGTTCCTCCGGCGTACTTGCCGTCGATGAATGCCTGCTCCTCGGGAATGATCAGCGGTTGCACGTTGGTCGCAGCGACTGGCGCCATTGATGCGACCTGCACGACCGGGCTATGTAAGCGGTCGATGAACGCCTGCTCCTCAGCGATGATCAGCGGTTCGTGACCAGCGGACACGGCGACCCGTGGAGTCGTATCGGCCTTGTCCGTCGGGCTCGAGAGCCGCAGGGCAAGGGCGCCGACGAGCACAGCAACCGCCAGAATCGCGATCACCGCAGGGCGAGTCCATCGGGAAGCCACCGGCTCGTCGATGGTCCGGCCTGTGTTCGGATGCGTCGTGACGGCGCCGGACATGTTGCGAAGGTTGAGTTGAACAGTCATGTCATTCTCCTTGTGTTGGCCGATTCCCCGATGGATCCGGCTGACATGACTCACTCTCGACGACGCTGATTTGTGCACGGCCAGCAACCGGTTTGCTCCCGGTTTGCCCGCACTGGTCTGAGCTGGTTGCGGCGAATCAGTCGATCGCGACCTTGGTCCCTCTTGCGCCGGCTGTAGCGGAAACCGTCATCGGGTGAACGTGAGGTGGGTGACGCCACTGGGCGTCGAGACCACCTCCACGTCGTACTGCTGCTCCAACGCCTCCAGGCCGTCCCACAGCCGAACACCGCGGCCGAGCAGGATCGGCACCTGCACGACGTGTAGGTGATCGACGAGACCGGCGGCGATGAACGCACGCATCATGGTCGGGCCCCCGCCGATGCGGACGTCCTGACCGGCGGCTGCGTCTCGCGCAACCTCGAGTGCATCCGCTGGCGCGGCGTCGAGGAAGTGGAACGTGGTACCACCCTCCATCTCCAGCGATGGGCGCGGACGGTGGGTCAGGACGTACGTCGGCGTGTGGAACGGCGGGTTGTCGCCCCACCACCCGCGCCACTCCGGGTCGTCTTGCCAGCCCGGAGGGCCGAACTTGCCAGCGCCCATGATCTCCGCACCGATCCCGGGTCCGTGCCGGTCGGCCATCACGTGATCGACGCCCTCGGTGCCGCCCGGCTGGCCGAGGATTTCGCGGTGGGCGAACCGGGTGGCGAGCAGCCACTCGTGGAGCCGATGCCCGGCGTGGCCGAACGGTGCGTCGAGGGTCTGCCCCACGCCGGTGGCGAACCCGTCGAGGGAGATCGAGAAGTTGTGGATGCGAACGCGCGACATTTTCAGGCGACCCCGAGATGGTGGGCGAGTTTCTGCATCGTCTGCAGCCCGAGCTCGACAGCGCCGAAGCCGATGCCTGCATCTCGCTGCTCGACGGTTGGGTGGAGCTGCCGCAGCGTCAACACCGTCTTTCCATCGGCTTGTTGATCGAGGACGATTGTCACTCGGAAGCGTGCCGGGTCATCGTCGACGTCGGACCCGTGATCCAGCACCAACCTCTCGACTGGAACAACTTCGAGGTAGTCGAAGCGATTCGTGTACACGGTGCCGTCTCCGGACACCATGTCGAAGCACGCTCGACCTCCCGGGCGCACGTCCATCTCTCGGACAGTGCAGGTGAACCCGTCGGGACCAAACCATTGGCAGAACGCATCCGCATCGGTCCACGCGGCGAATACCGCTTCGCGTGTGGCCTCGAGGACTCGAACGAGGACGATCTCACGATCGAGAGCCCACGTCGTCGGATCGGTGATGGCTGGGGTACTGCTCATGGCTTCTCCAATGTCGGTTGGGATGCGGTTCGGTCCGATGTGCGCCGCAGGTGCGCATCGAGCCGGTCGAGACGTTGCTCCCACGCAGCTCGGGTGTGCTCGGCCCATTCGGCGATCTCGACCAGAGGTTCCGGCCGCAGCCGGCATGGCCGCCGTTGCCCATCTCGGCCACGACTGATCAGACCAGCCTGCTCGAGGACCTTCAGATGACGGGAGATGGCCGGGAGACTGATCGGGAACGGCTCGGCCAACTCGAGCACCGTTGCCTCACCGTCGGCCAGCCGATGCACGATCGAACGCCGCGTGGGATCCGACAAGGCGGCGAAGACGACGTCGAACCGATCGGGGGCCGTCACGGTCATCGTTGCCGTCGCTTCTGAAGATACTTCACAGGTTTGTTATTTAACAGAGTGACTACATATAGTCAAGGTCGCACGGCTTCTGCTGAAGCCTGCACGCCTGCACGGGGCTTTCGACCGGGATCACAGCGCGCACTCGGAACCCGCCGTTGGCGTCGGGTCCGCACTCGAGTGTGCCGCCGTAGATCGACGCTCGCTCGCGCATGCCGTGGATCCCGTGGCCGCCCCCCGATGGCTGCGGGTGCTGGTCGGGCGCCGCATGCTCATTGCGCACATCGACGAGCAACACGTCGCCCTCAACCCCCACGTGGACGTCGACAATCGACCCGGGGGCGTATCGACGGGCGTTCGTCAACGCCTCTTGCACGATGCGGAACGCGGTCAGGTCAAGACCAGGGGAGAGCGTGTCGGGCAGGGATTCAATTCGAAGAGTGACCTGCAGGCCAGCCATCGACGCATCCTCGATCAAATCGCCGATCCGCCCCAGCTGTGGAAGGGGTGCGTCGTCCGTTGGCTCATGGAGGAGTCCGAGGAGGCGCCGCATTTCGTCGGAGGCCTGTCCAGCCGCGCGTTCAATTCGGTCGATGGCGACGAGGGCGCGGTCGCCGTCAGCACGCATGGTGGTGCGTGCTACGGCTGCGTGCACACCGACGACCGACAATGCGTGGGCGATGACGTCGTGGAGTTCGCGGGCGATGCGTTGCCGCTCGGCCGCAATGGCCTCTTGCTTGCGCTCCTCGCTGCGTTCATCCAGATCACGCACATGCAGCGCCAGTTCACGCTCGCGACGCTCGCTGTACTGCAAGGCCTGTCCCGCTCCGATGAGCACTGTGCTCATCAGGAGGTAGTACGTGATGTTCGCCAGCAGCTGGCCGATCGAGTCGGTGCCCTCGATGTCGGTCAGGCCGAGCACGAGGGCTGCTGCGATCCCGACACCGATGCCGCGTCGAAGCGTGGAGAACCGACCGACGAAACCGAGCGACACGAAGAACGGCACGACCGACAACACGGTGGTCCCGCTGGCGGGCGCCACGGCGTAGATCGCCAGGACGAGAGCGGCCACGGTGACGGGAGCACGAGTTACCCAAGCAAGCGAAGCTGTGGCGACACATGTGGCGACAGTGGTGAGCAACGGCGCTTCGGCGATGATCCCCTCGATCACGGCGGCGAACGTCAGGGCTGCTGCACAGATCGCCGCACGCTTGGTGGGCCGGGCGAGGTTCACGGGCGTCCGACCTGCACCAGCCCGCTCTCGTACGCCACTACCACTGCCTGCGCCCTGTCGCGGACGCCGAGTTTGGCAAAGAGGGTATTCACGTGGGACTTCACGGTCGACACTCCCAGGAAGAGTGCGTCGGCGATCTCGTTGTTCGACATCCCCCTCCCGATCGCGGCGAGCACCTCGCGCTCGTGCGTGGTCAACTGATCGGTGCGTTCCTTCGCGGCGTCGTTGGTGGTCAGTACGAGACGCTCGAAGAGTCGGCGTGTGATCTCCGGCGCGAGCAGAGCCTCGCCACGATCGATGGCCTTGATCGCCTCCACCAAGTTTCGGCCAGCGGCACTCTTCAACAGAAAGCCGGCGGCACCGGCTCGCAGCGCGCCAGCCACCAACTCGTCCTCGTCGAACGTCGTGAGAATCAGCACCCTGCAGGGCAACTGCGCGTCGGTGATGTGGCGTGTCGCCGTGATGCCATCCATCACAGGCATCCGAACATCCATCACCACCACGTCGGGGCGCTGCCTCCGGGCGATCGACACCGCCTCGGCACCATCACCCGCTTCTCCTACTACCTGCATATCGGGGTCAGCATCGACGATTGCCCGGAATCCGTCGCGGAGGAGAGCCTGGTCCTCCGCCAGCAGCACATCGATCACGACGCAACAGTAGCGATCCGGATTCCACCCTGGGATGGAGGCCGTCCGACCCTGAGGCGGTTCTGCGCGGCGACCGCGATCGCTACCGTGACCTGCATGCCAAAGCGATTGATTATCGGCCTCGCAGCCGTCTCTGCCCTGTTGTTTTTCGTGTCGATCCTTCTCGGTTCGTCCGGCGAAACCGATGGTGATCCGGACACGGGTCAGCAGGTCGCGAACGTCCTGTTCCCGATCTCGGTGCTGCTCGCACTGGTGCTCATCGGGATCATTGTTGTGTCGGCGGTTCGTCTCCGTCGCCAAGGAGCTCGGTCATGACCCGGCACTCCCAATCGACGCGACGCCGTAATCGTTTCCTTCGTGGTGTCCTTGGCGCCGCCGGGGCGATGGTTCTCGTCGTCGCCGGGTGCGGCGACGACGACTCGGCGGCCGGCAGCGCGGTGGCGAGGTGGCCGCCTACTGCGAGTTCGCGGCGGAACTCGCCGCGATGCAGACCCAACCCACAGCGGAGCAGCTCGACCGCATCGTCTCCGTTGCTCCGACGACAATCGAAGCGGACGTCGCCGCATTCGTTGAGGCGGTGACGACCGGCGAGTACGGACCGGGGATCGAGGACAGCGAGGCTCGGCTCGTGGAGTGGGAGTCGGCGAACTGCGGTGACACGTTCGGCGGCGAGGAGGACTGACCGACTGCGGGGTGAACCCTCGCCCGAGCCAGTCAGGCGAGCGGCCTCCAGGCCGAACGCCTCGCGTTCACGGGCA
>CAVZXO010000004.1:0-236041 GCA_963779295.1 Ilumatobacteraceae bacterium | reverse complement strand
CGTCGTCACGGCAACATAGAGCCCCGCAAATACCGCCGTCATCACAACAGCCCGCCACGATCCGAGCGCCAACAGGGCTGCCGGCAGCAACAGTCCCAGTTGCGGCTTCACGACGAGGACCGCAAGCAGCGCACCAGCAACGACAGGATTGCGGTCGCGCAAGAGAAAGCCCGAGCCGACGCAGGCCGCCAACAAATAGCTCGTCTGGCCATACTGCAGCGCGACCAACGACGCGGGAAGAAATGCCGTCACAAAGACTAAGAAGGGGCCGATCCATGCCCGCGCCGCGCGCCCCACCGCCAACCCGAAAGCAAGAACACTGAGGCAGAGCCACCCGGCCATTGCCCAGACGAGCGGCATGGTCGCGAATGGCAGCGCCAGCCATAACGCCGTCGGCGGATACGACAGGACCATGCGGCTCTCATTGAGGCCTGCGATACGGCCGAGCCCGACACGGTGCTCGCCCGGTCCATACCCAGGCCCAAGTTCACCGGCGAGCGCGGCTTGCACGGCGGCGGCCAAATTGCAGAAGTCCCGGCCGAACGGGAAGCCCGAGCGTTCGATCGGCCACGCCGCGATGATAAATTCCCGTCGATAGAGGAAAGCGGTCCAGCCGACCCAGACGAACGCGACAATGACGGCAATGGTGGCAGCGCGCCAATGCTGCAGCAGACCGCGCGACTCATATTGTGGTTTCCAGACGACGTCCACGTTGGCCCACCCTCCCAAGTGGGCCAAACGTAGTCGCGACTGGTTTAAGCGGTCTTAACCCCTCATGGCGGACGGCCCCGCCCGCCGGATCAGTTGTTCGCCTCGCGATTGAGCATCGGACCAATGCGGCGCATGGTGACGCGGCGATTCAGCCGTTCAGGCCCGCGTGTATCGACCTTGAGTTCCTGCTCGCCATAGCCCTGTGTCACGAGATTCTCCGGCGGAACGCCGAACTCGGACGAGAGAATGTCGGCGATCGCCTCGGCACGGCGGTCGGAGAGCGACAGATTGTCTTCTGCCTCACCGACGGCATCGGTGTGTCCTTCGATCATGAAGACCTCGGCGGGCTCTTTTGCAAGCACGCGATTGATGATGCGCGCCAAGCGCTCGAGCTTCGAGTACTGGTCCGGCGAAACTGTCGCCGAGCCCAAATCGAAAGTGATGTCGTCGAGATCGACGCGGCGCATGTACTCGCGCAGCGGCGGATTGTAACGGATCTCGTCGAGTGAATAGCGTCGTTCGAGGCGCGCGATAGGCGGCGCGGTGAAGGCCTCGTACAGGTCGTCGTCCGAGGCGCGACCGTAATCGACGATATAGCGTTCACGCGGGATCGCGACGGCGGGACGCGAGAGCGCCAGCAGGGCGCCGACGCCGAGCCCGACGCCAAGGCCTATGGCAAGCGCGCCACCCGATCGCCGGAAAAACGAGCGATCGTCGATAAAGACGATTTCACGTCCGCCGGGGAGCCGGCGCACACGCCGCACGATGCGGCCCGACGAATCCGTGATCGTGACGAGGCGCGACCCGTCAGGGCGCACGAACACCGTTTCAGTCGTACCATCAGGCTTGCGGAATGGCCGCGAGGACGACGAAAACTTTTGAAAGCGCAGGGACTTGTCGGAACGAATGATAACGCGGTTGTCCTGCCTGACGATCGTGCGGTTGCCGGGTTCGCGCAGGACCACCTGATTACTCTTCGGCGCCCCAGCCGGGGGCTGGACGATGACACGCTGCTTGCTGATCTCTTCGATCTTGATCGGTGCAGGCGTCGGGCGCTGCGTCGAAAGTTGCTTGAACGGTGACGGGGTCGGCGTCCCCAGGGCGCGCGGCGGCTCGATGGTCCGCGACGTGGCAGCCGGTGGCGGCACCGGAGGGGGTGTTGTGGTTCCAGCAGGCGAGCCCTGACGCACCGATGGTACCGGCGGGGCCGATGGCGTCAGTGTCGGCGGCGGCGTGACCTGACGGATCGGTGGCGCGGTTGGTGGCGGCGGCGGTGTGACGGTTCGCGCCCCCGTCGACGGTGGCGTTTCGAGCTTCGGTGTCGCTTGCGGCGTTACCTGCCGAATAGTTGGCGCCGGCGGCGCGGACGGTGTCAGCGTCGGATTGACGATGCGCGGCTGCACCGGAGCTGACTGCTTCGGTGTCTCCCGCTGCGTCTCGGGCGGACGCTCGCGCGTTATGATGCGTGGCTGCTCACGTGGCGCCTCACGATTGACGCGCGGGACCTCACGCGGCGCCTCACGATTGACGCGCGGCTGCTGTGGTTGTGGTTGTGGCGGTGGCTGTGGCTGGCTGCGCTGGGGTTGCGGCGGCGGCGCTTGCTTCTGGCGCTGCGCCTTCTGCTTCTCGAGCTCTTCCTGCTGCGCCTTGGTCAGCGGCTGCTGTGCCTCGGCATATCCGGCCGCTGACATGAGAACGGCCACGGCCGTGGCCGCGAGTGCCACGTCGCGCAGTCGATTATAGGTCGTACCGGTCATTTTCGCATTCTCCACAGGGACATCCAGGATCTTTCGCCGACCCCATATGAACCTCGCGTGAAGCCCGGCACAATGGCGGATTGAAGGTCGATGCGCCGTTTTTGAGATGCGACATCAAACTTCCTGGACCTCCAGCACGCCCGGCACAGTCGAAATCAGCCCGCGTTGCATCGGCGAGACGTCGAATTTGCCGGGCAGCACAAACTCCAATTCCCGCTCGCGGTCATCAAGCTCAAGCACGAGGCGGATCTCGCCGCCGCCGCGGCCACCCTGCCCGCCGGGTTTCAGCATACGCTTCAATCCGTCGAGCTTGATCCGCCCGCCCTGCAGCAACCGTCGGTCGAGCACCAGCCGCAAGCCCGTTTGGACCTGCGCGGCTGCCCGATCGAGTGCTTCGATCGCCTGAGCGCGCAGTTTCAACGTATCCCCATCGCCGCGATCGGCCTCGACCGAGACGAGCACCGGCGTCCCTGCCGTCAGTAGATCACCGGCCGCCGCGAGCGTGTCGGAAAACACGATCGTCTCGAATTGGCCGGATGCGTCGGAGAACTGCACGAAAGCGAACTTGTTGCCCTTCTGCGAGCGCCGCTCGCGCGACGCCACGACGATCGCCGCCAACCGTCCGGCCGGCAGGCCTGCCAACGCTCGCCGCTCGAACTCGACGAAGGGAAGTACGCCGAGTTTCGCGAGTGTGCTTTGGTATTCGTCGAGGGGATGGCCCGAGAGGTAGAAGCCGATCGCCTTGAATTCTTCTGCGAGTCGCTCCATCGGCGTCCACATTTGCGCTGGCCGCAACTTCAGCAGGCTCTCGCCGGTTTCGCCTTTTGCCGGGCCGCCGCCGAACAAACTGCCCTGTCCGACTTCGGCATCCTTCTGATCTGGCTCGCGTGGTGAGGATCTGATCGACGTTGCCAGCGACAAGGGCGCGGTTGGGCTGCAATGCATCGAACGCACCGGCGGCCGCCAACGTTTCCAGGCCGCGCTTGTTCAACGCCTTCGCCTGGAATCGGCGCGCGAAATCGTTGAGATCCTTATAGGGGCCGTCTGTCGCGCGCTCAGCAACGATTGTCTCGACAGCGCCCCGACCGATGTTCTTCAACGCCGCGAGCGAGTACCGGATTGCGCCGCTCTTGCCTGCGCCGTCCAAGTGGTTCGCGCCTTTCGGCCGGCTCCCCGCAGGGAGTCTGAAGGCGCAACCAAGGTTGGCGGTTCGGCCAGGAAGTCGACGTCCGACGCGTTGACGCACGGCGGCTTGATGGTGATGCCGCTGCGGCGCGCCTCGCTCGCGAACATCGCGAGCTTGTCGGTATTGGCCATGTCGAGCGTCATCGATGCCGCCAGGAATTCCTCGCGGTAATTCGCCTTCAGATAGGCGGTGTGATAGCTGACGAGCGCATAGGCGGCGGCGTGGCTCTTGTTGAAGCCGTAGCCCGCAAACTTGTCGACCAATTCGAAGATGTAGGTGGCGTCGTCCTTTTTGACACCGTTCTGCATCGCGCCCTCGACGAATTTGGCCTGTTGGGCGGCCATTTCGTTCTTGTCTTTCTTGCCCATGGCGCGGCGCAACAGGTCGGCCTGCCCGAGGCTATAACCGCCCATCACCTGCGCGATCTGGATCACCTGCTCCTGGTAGATGATGACGCCGTAGGTCTCTTCCAGGATCGGCTTGATGAGTGCGTGCGGATACTCGATTCGGCTCTTCGCCGTGTTTGCGGTTGATGTAGGTCGGAATGTTGTCCATCGGACCTGGCCGGTACAGCGCGACCATCGCGATGATGTCCTCGAAACGATCCGGCTTCAGTCGCTTCAAGCTTCTCGCGCATCCCCACACTCTCGAGCTGGTGGACAAGTACGGCATGCGCTGTGCCGGCGAGATCGACATCACCAGACCGCGTTGGAGCGAACAACCGACGACGCTTGTACCCATGGTTCTCGCCCACGTCAAGAACATGGAGCCAGGCGAAGCACAGCGTCGATTCGAGCAAGGTCACCACGAGGCGTCGACGAAAGAGCAGGAGGTCCTGGAGCGCCTGCGGGCCCTGCCCGGCGGAGACCAGAAAGCAGTAGAAACCAAGCAGATGATCGACCGTGTCCGGACGTTCATCGGGTACCGGGAGTACCCGAAGTACGGCATGGTCAGCCGCTACTTCGTCTACAAGCAGGCCCTTCTGGCGGAGGCCGAGCGTCTCGTCGGGGAAGGAGTGCTTCGTGAGAAAGAGGACATCTTCTTCCTCCGGTTCCAGGAGTTGCACGACGTCGCGCGCACAAACCACGTGGATCAGCAACTCATCGATCGACGCAAGGACGATTTCCGTTCCTACCAAGCGCTCACTCCACCCAGGGTGCTCACCTCCGACGGCGAAGCAGTCGCCGGGAGCTATCGACGTAGCGACGTGCCCAGCGGTGCACTGGTCGGGCTGGCGGTCTCCGCGGGCACGATCGAAGGGCGCGCTCGCGTCATCTCGGACATCGCGGACGCCGATCTCGAACCCGGCGACATCCTCGTCACCGCCTACACGGACCCCAGCTGGACGCCGCTGTTCGTCGCGATCGCAGGTCTGGTGACCGAGGTCGGCGGCATGATGACTCACGGCGCCGTGATCGCACGGGAGTACGGCCTGCCGGCCGTCGTGGGCGTGGAACGCGCTACCGAGCGGATCCGTGACGGACAATGGATTCGCCTCGACGGAACAGACGGCTACGTAGTGCTCGGTTGATGACGGCTATCGACCGTGCACAGAGCCGCCGGCAACACGGAGTTGTTTGGCGAGTCCACCCAGTGGGCGGCGGCTTCGAGCTGTTGGGGCGGGCGGATCACCTTTAACCTGATAATCTGAAGACCTAACGAAATTGTCAGATGATGAGGTGTGAAGTGGTCGTAGAGGTACCGATGGTCCCGGGGTCGAGTGTGCCGTTGTCGGAGGTGAAGGCCGAGTTGTTCAAGGCGTTGGCCCACCCGGCGCGGATTCGGGCCCTGGAGGTGCTGGCCGAGCGCGAGCATTCGGTCGGCGACATGCAGCCGCTGGTGGGCATCGAGTCGTCGCATCTCTCGCAACAACTCGCTGTCTTGCGGCGTGCGGGGCTGGTGACGACGCGGAAAGAAGGCTCATCGGTCATCTACGCCCTCAGGGACCCATTGGTCGCCGATCTGCTGCTGGTCGCCAAGCGCTTCCTGCTGAGCTCGCTCACCGAGACCAATGACCTGTTGGCCGACCTGCGCGCCGCGGTCGGTACCACGTGAGCAGACCGGCGGCGACGCTCCCGACCCGAGGTGCCATCAGCTCAGCACTCGGCACGGTCACCAGGCTGCTGCCGCGACGGTCGGACTACGACGGACTCTCCAAATCGTGGCGCACAGACCTCGTCGCCGGGGTGACAGTTGGCGTCGTTGCCCTGCCGCTCGCCCTGGCGTTCGGCATCACGACCGGACTCGGTGCGCAGGCCGGGCTGATCACGGCGATCGTCGCCGGGCTGCTGGCCGCGATCTTCGGCGGATCCAACGTGCAGGTGTCGGGCCCTACCGGCGCAATGACGGTGGTCCTGGTTCCTGTCGTCGCCCGTTATGGGGTCGACGCCGTGTACTTCGTCGGAATCATGGCCGGCGCACTCGTGGTCCTGGCGGGAGTCGTCCGCCTCGGCCGATTCCTCGCCTTTGTTCCGTGGCCTGTCATCGAGGGTTTCACGGTCGGGATTGCATGCATCATCTTCCTCCAGCAAGTGCCCGCGGCGCTCGGCGTCGCCAGGCCCGAGGGGGAGAACACCGTGGCCGTCGCCGCCCGAGCGGTCCGAGAGGCGCTCGAAGGCAACGGCACGATCGTCGCCGTCGGTCTTGTTGCGGTCGTCGTCGCGGTGATGCTCGTCGCCCCCCGACTGCACCGCTCGTTGCCGGCATCACTCCTCGCAGTCGCCGTCGCCACCGTGATCGCCGAGATCGCCGACGCCGACGTTGCCCGCATCGGCACACTGCCGGCGTCGCTCCCGGCGCCGAACCTGCCGGCGATGTCCTTCGGACGGGTCAGCGAACTGTTCGGTGCAGCGTTCGCGGTCGCCGCGCTGGCCGCGATCGAGAGCCTGCTGTCGGCCAAGGTCGCCGACGGAATGGCTGGCAGGGCACGACACGATCCTGACCGAGAACTGTTCGGCCAAGGCATCGCCAACCTCATCTCGCCACTGTTCGGTGGGATGCCCGCCACCGGTGCGATCGCCCGCACAGCGGTCAACGTGCGCGCCGGCGCACGCACTCGCGTTGCGGCGATCGTCCACGCAGCCGTCCTTGTCGCAGTCGTCTACCTCGGTGGGTCATTGGTGTCCAAGATCCCACTCGCCGCGCTCGCCGGCGTGCTGATGGTCACCGCCGTGCGCATGGTGGAGCCGCACAACGTGCGCGCCGTCGTGCTCGCCACTCGCAGCGACGCGATCGTTCTGGTGGTCACGGCGATCGTCACCCTGGCGTTCGACCTCATCCTCGCCGTCGAGGTGGGCGTCGCAGTCGCCGCAGTCCTTGCCCTGCGCCATGTGGCGCGAACATCGACGGTGACGGCTGAGCCAGTCGCCGTCGACCCCGACGACGAGTCCAATGCACCCGCACTCAGCGAGCACATCCTCACCTACCGCCTGGATGGCGCGCTGTTCTTCGGCGCCGCCCAGCGCTTCCTCACGGAACTGACAGCGGTCACAGACGTGAAAGTGGTGATCCTGCGCCTACCCGACGTGCAGATGCTCGACGCCACCGGCGCCCAAGCGATCGGTGAGATCGTCAGCGAACTCGAGCACCGCGGCATCACCGTGTTGATGAAGGGTGCCCAACCGGCGCATCTGCGTACGCTCCGCGCCGTCGGCACCATCGATCGACTCGCTCACCAGCGCCACCTGTTCGACAACCTCGACGACGCCGTCGCTCACGCCCGCCTGCACGTACAACGCGGGCTCGGCGCCGACGAACGCGCCTCGCGGACCGCGGTCACAGCTGACGGTCACACCGACTGACGGCGTCATTGAGGCGTCGATGATCCGAAGGTGAGAGCGGGGACGAGCAGTGCGGCGAAGTACTCGGCGAGCTCGTCGTACGCGTCGAGCGGCAGCACGTGGCCGACGTACTGGTCGGGACGCACGACGACGAGCGCGCCCTCGTCGCGGTCGATGCCGCGCAGGTCGAAGATGTCGTCGCCGCCAGTCGTCCAGTCGGGCGCGAACGCCTTCTCGTAGTCGACGAGGCCGTAGCGTCCTTTGTGCGGGAGCAGCAACAGCGGCAGGTCCTCGACCCGAAGATCACGGTGGTACTGCTGGAACACGGCGCGCAGGTCGAACACGCTGTCGGGGTCGGCACCGGCGGGCGTGTAGCGCACGACGGGTGAGTCAGGCGCGGACGCGAGACGCTCGCACAGCTGCCGCAGCCGCGAAGCCGGGTCGGCGGGATCGGCGCCGTCGGCGAACGCGTACAGCCTCCACCTGCCATCGGCGCGGTGGCAGTGGCCGAGCTGCATCGGCTTGGCGTCGGCGAGGCGCGTGACCCGGGCCGAGTGGAACCGCATCCCGATCGTGAAACCCTTGGCGAGATGCTGGTGGCTCGGCTCGCCGGTCAGCCTCGACGGCGGGTACTGGGTGGCGACGCCGGCGGTGTACCGGAGGGAGCGCACGAAGTACTCCTGCAGCTCGGCCGGGTCGACGCCGCCGGCATCCGGATCTGCGGGGTTCTTGGGCGGCGAGGCCATGATCGCCGACCACTCTTTGTCGAACTCGATCAGCACCTTGGCGACCGCGTGACGCTCCTCCGAGTAGGTCTGCAGCAGCGATTCGGGGCTTCGGCCCTCGAGCACGGCAGCGAGCTTCCAGCCGAGGTTGAAGGCGTCCTGCATCGACACGTTCATGCCCTGGCCGGCCTTGGCGCTGTGGGTGTGGCAGGCGTCGCCGGCGATGAACACGCGCGGCGTGCGGGAGCCGAGCAGCTCGGCCGGCACGTCGTCGAACTGGTCGGCGAGCCGCTGGCCGACCTCGTAGATCGAGAACCAGGCGATCTCCTTCACGTCGAGCGTGTACGGATGCAGCACACGCCGGGCGGTGGCGACCACCTCGTCTGCCGACATGGCGTGCACAGCGGCACGAGCGGCCGGGTCGACCTCGCCGAGATCGACGTAGAGGCGCACGAGGTAGCCGCCCTCGCGCGGGATGAGGATGATGTTGCCCTGGTTGCCGGACTGGATCGCAGCCTTGATCCGGATGTCGGGGAAGTCGGTGACGGCGAGGATGTCCATCACTCCCCAGGCGTGGTTGGCGACGTCGCCCCGTAACTCGCGGCCGATCGACTGGCGCACGACGCTGCGCGCCCCGTCGCAGCCGATGACGTACCTGGCGCGCACGGTGACCTGCTCACCCTCGCGTTCGGCGTCGGTGCGGCGCAGGGTGACGGTCACCGGGTGATCGCCGGAGTCGGCGACTGCAAGGCCGGCAAGCTCGAGGTTGTAGTCGACCTCGAGCCGGCTGGGCGAGCGGCGCATCGAGTCGATCAGGAAGTCGTGGATGCGCGCCTGGTTGACGATCACGTGGGGAAATTCCGACAGGCCGTCCTCGACATCCTGCACCCGGCCGGTGCGCACGATGCGCGAGCGGTCGGCCTCGTCGGGCCGCCAGAACACGGTCTCGTTCACCCAGTAGGCCTCGGCGACCAGGCGATCGCTGAGCTCGAATGCATTGAACATCTCGACGGTGCGGCAGGCGACGCCGTCGGCCTGGCCGAGGTCGAGCGGACCCGACCGGCGCTCCACGATCCGCGTCGTGATGCTCGGGAACTCGGCGAGCTGGGCGGCGAGCACGAGTCCGGCCGGGCCGCTCCCGACGATCAGCACGTCGACCTCGTCAGGCAGGTCGGGCGGCTGCGTGGCTGCGCACGGTTTGATCAGCGGGTCGCCGACCTGGAATCCGTCCAGGTGGAACTGCATGCGAACACCCCCTTGTTGCGCTCCACCGAGCGCAACATCAATCGATCAGCGAGTCCATTAGGCCACACCGCAGGCATCGTGAACCACCTCGGAGGATGCCTCGTGCCCTCCGAAGCGTGACCGAGACGTCCTCAGCAGCCCTGGCGGTCGCAGTTGGCCGATCGCCGTTCAGTGTGGGCGATAGGCAGTTCCTCGATGATCGACCCTGAGCACGGTCACCTCTCGCCGTTCATCGTCGATGCGGTACAACACTCGATAGGTCCCACGTCGGGCGCTGCGAAGGCCGACGAGTTCGTTGCGTAGTGCACGACCGACCCGGTGTGGGTTCTCGATCAGAGCGCCAGTGATGAAATCGATCACGGCTGCGCTGACCGCCTCGGGAAGTTGCTCGGCAATGGCGCGTGCCGCCGGGCCGGCGACGACGAGTTCGTACGGATCTAGGGTCACCGAGTCGGCGACGGGCGCAGCGCCGCGCACCGCGTCGACGCCCCGCACGACATCGCCCGAGGCGACGGCTGCCTCGGCCTCGAGCAAGGCTTTCACGGCAGCACCGTCGCTCAGGATTTCTAGCGTCTCTTCCAAGCCCTCCAGATCTTCCGGGCTGATCAAGACCGCTGCGGGTCGACCATTGCGGGTAACGACGATGCGCTCATGCTCGCGGTCGACCCTGTCGACGAATTCGGAGAAGCGATCCTTCACGTTTCGAAGCGAATCTGTCGTTGTCATGGTCACGATTGTGCCACGGTCGATCACGTTCGGCAACAGTTGGTGGGTCGCCGTTGTCGCGACGGCCTTGCGGTTGGCTGACTAGGTTGCGTCATTGTTCGCGCCGCGGTCGAGGAAGCACATCGGTCGAGGCCGGGCAAACTCACCTCCTCCCAGGAGCAAGCCATGACCGTTTCGGCAGCCCACGACGGGCAATCCCACCACGCCGAAGTCCACCTCCACACGGAATACCGCGTTGCGCCCGTCGACGAGCGGATCTTCGGTGGCTTCCTCGAACACATGGGCCGCGCCGTGTACGAAGGTGTCTATGACCCCGGCAACCCGCTCAGCGACGAGCGCGGCTTCCGCACCGATGTCATGAATGCCCTCCGCCCGCTGCGGATGCCGCTGATCCGCTATCCCGGTGGCAACTTCGTGTCCAGTCACGACTGGCGGCACGCCGTGGGACCTCGCGAGCTGCGGCCCCGCCGCCCGGACTTCGCATGGCGTTCGATCGAGACCAACCAGTTCGGCACCGACGAGTTCATGGAATGGTGCAAATGCGTCGGCACCGAGCCGATGATGGCGGTCAACCTCGGCACAGGCACACCGACCGACGCCGCCGCGCTGCTCGAGTACTGCAACCTTCCGGCCGGTACCAGCTACGCCGACGAACGCGTTTCGAACGGTCACGTCGACCCGTACGGAGTGAAGCTGTGGTGCCTTGGCAACGAGATGGACGGGTCCTGGCAGGCCGGGCACGTACCGGCCCAGACCTACGCCGAGCGAGCCCTCGTCGCGTCGCGACTGATGAAGGGACTCGACCCGACGATCGAGACGGTCGCCTGCGGGAGTTCTGGGAACTCGATGCCGACCTACCTGGAGTGGGACCGGACCGTTCTCGAACACTGCTGGGACAGTGTCGACTTCATCTCGGCACATCGGTACAGCCGCAACGACCACGACGACACCTTGTCCTTCCTCGCCGAGGGTGTCGCGATCGACCAGGTGATCAACGACTACCGGAGCCTCGTCGCCTACATCAAGGCCCGCAAGCGAAGCAAGCATGACGTACGAGTCTCCTTCGACGAATGGAACGTCTGGTACCGGGTCATGGGTCAGGACGGCGGGTTCACCGAAGCACCACACCTCCTCGAGGAGCACTACAACGTCGAAGACGCCCTCGTCTGCGCCCAATACCTCAACGCGTTCATCCGTCACGCCGACGTCGTCGGAGCCGCATGCCTCGCCCAGATCGTCAACGTCATCGCTCCGATCATGACCCGACCCGACGGACTACTGCTGCAGACCATCTACTGGCCCTTCAAGCTCATCCGCGACTCGATGTCAGGAGACGCACTTCGGGTAGCAGTGCGCGCCCCCGAGGTCGCCACTCGACTCGGCGACGTCCCCGTCATCGACGTAGCGGCCACGCAAGCGTTCGACGGCAGCGCGGCGAGCGTCTCGATCGTCAACCGTGACCCGTGTGCAGCAGTCGAGGTCACCATCGCCTTCTCCGATGCAGCGTTCGATGTCGTTCACGCCCACACGATCACCGGCGACCCAAAGGCGACCAACGACTGGGACACGCCCGACGTCATTCGACCGATCGAGATCGCTGTTCGAAGCGACGACCGGAGCGCACACAGCGTCACGCTTCCAGGGCCATCGCACACCGTGATCTCGTTCCGCCGCCGCGCCTGAACCGGGAGCGGAAATGTTCCAGCTGTTGAGGTGCGAAGCAAATCGAAGACTCACTGGTCTGTTGCCCACCGGATGGGGTTCCGTAGTCTGCGTGTGGCTGGGTCGCGTGAGGCGTACGCGAGGACGGCCAGCGCGCAGGCGAGAGTTGCGAGCAGTCGTGGTGTGGCGCCGGGGGCGTCAGGATGCGCCGGAAGCGGCAGCCACGGCTGCGGGGGCAGAAAGGTCGTGGCATATGCAGCGATGCTGCACGCGGCCCCGGCTATTCCGCCGGTGGTGCGATCGCCGACGGATGAGGCAACGGCTGACGCGGCGAGCGCGATGGTGACGAGCACGCAGAGTCCGAGCGCGCGTCCGACGATGGGGAAGCTGCCGGCGCGGTTGGTTGCGAGCGTGACAGCGGCGACCCACCACAGTCCGACGGCGACTGCTGCGACTGTGACGCGGTGCAGGCGGCGAACCGGCAGCGACGTCGGCGACGCCGCGAGCGTGACGGCAGCGTGATCGTCGAGCAGGAAGGCGCTGCATGCCGCGACGCCGGCGGCGGCGATCGACATTCGTAGTTGGGCACCAGCCTGGCTGCCGATGGCCACAAACGCGAGCCCAACGACCATCATCCCCGCCGTCGATTGCCAGTTCACGATCTTGATCGCCGGTCGGGCGAGCGGTGGGAGCTGGCGGAACCGGGTGGCCGTGGCGGCGTGCGAGATGTTCATGGGCAGGTCGCGTTCGGCGACGGCGACGACGCCGCAGCGGTCCCGGCGAGTTGGAGCTCGGTGGCTAGTGCCGTGGAGGGGGTTCGCGGATCGGTCCAGCGGGCCCAATCGACGGCGAGCGCAGCACGGACGTCGTCGACGGGCAGGTCGAGCATCGCCAGTGCGATGTCGGCGTCGGCGACCGTGTAATCGACTCCCCACATGGGCGGGTCGTCCCAGTCGTCGAAGTCGATCACGAGCCCGTCGCGTGGACCCGTCGGTGATCACGTCGCGCAGTGTCGTTGCACCATCGGGTGTGGCGGCAGCACCGGCCCACAGCGCAACGACGGCACGGGCCTGATTGCCAGCGGTGCAGCGCTCGTTGGCGTCGTGGGGAGCCGGCGGGAGGCCGACGCCCCACGCACCGGTCTGGACAGCGAGGAAGAAACCGGCGGTGGCGCGCTCCGAGCACGGGAACGATTCATCGTCGAACGGTGGATGGACGTGACCGTCGGCCGGCCACAGATCGGCCGCTGACACCCGGGCGGCGACGCCGGGAGGCAAGCCGTCCTCGAACGGCCTGGGTGAGCAGTCGTCGTTGCTGACGATGATCGCCGGGCGTTGAATGACCTCGAGCGGTGGGCGGTCGGTGAGAGCCGCCGCCGGCAACATCGCCAGCGTCTGGTGGACGCGGTCCTGCCAGCCGGCCACGTCTGCCGCGAAGTTCGGGTATGCGCAGAAGCGTGCTGCGGCTGAGGTTCTCACAGATCTGATGGTCGCCGGGTTGGACGAGGTACGACGCCATCGCGTCCTCCTGAGCGGCCGACAAGGGGCGGGTCTGCATCCACCCGGCGGTCGCCGCGACGAGGACGCCGGTACCGACGACGATTGCGACAGGTCGACGCACTCCCTCGCGGGCGAGGGCGACGCCGGCCATGACTGCGACGAGTCCGGCGAGATACATGAGGTGCCACCCTGACGGACGTAGCTCGAGGAAGTCGTCGGTGACGCTCGTGGGACGGGCGAGGAACCCGAGAAACCGCAGCGGATCTCCTTCGCTTCGACTCCACGGCCACGTCGTCACGTCGAGGAACCGCTCTTGGATCACGATCGTGACGACGACGGCGAGCACACCGAAGCCGGGGTTCGGCAGCCACCGCGCCACCGCCACGCCGACGCAGACGCTGCCAGCGACGATCAGCACACCGGCGGCGATCTCGGCCCATCGCGGCGAGCCACGAAGCTCCTCCCGGCTGCCCATCACCAGCACCCATGTGGCGGCGAGGATCGCGGCCGCGATCACCGGCCCGATGGCGGCCGACAGCATCGCGGTCGTCCGCACCGGCTGCGGCGCCGGCAGTGCTGCGAACAGCTCCTCGGTCCCCGTGCGCCGCGGTCGCAACGTCACGAGGTTGACAGCGATGATCGTCAGCCAGCCCAACGGGACGAGACCGAGCGCGATCCCCGCCGACACCTGCCGCCAGCTGCTCACGCTCTCGGAGGGGGCGGCGAACAACATCAGCAGCGGCGTCACGAGCGCACCCACCACGAAAGCCGGATGACGCAACACCAGCCGCAGATCAGTGCGGGCGAGCGGAGCGACGACGCGCCAGTTCGTGTCGGGAACCCACCCGACCAGCTGAGCTCCGTCGACGCGGTTCCTTGCGCGGCTCAGTCCTCTGATCGACGAGGTACAACACCAGGGCGATGACGATGAACGGCATGGTTCAACGCCGCCCGTTGGTGCTGGCGGCATCGGAATCCATACCGGCCGTTCGACCGACCAGCAGTAGGTAGGCGTCCTCGAGCGCGGGCTCGGTCAAGGTGGCGCCGAAGGGCGGGTCGCCGATCAGCCGATGCTGGCCCGATCCCGTGCGCCACGACAGGCGCGCCGACGAGTCCGGTTGGTCGGCGAGCCACACGCGACCGCGGGCCTGCTCGACCAGGGACTCCGGCGTACCGTCGTGGAGGATTCGGCCGTGATCAACGACGACCACCCGCTGGCAGAGCGCCGCCACGTCGTCGGTCTGGTGGGTCGACAACAGCACCGTGTGCTGCTCGGCCACGGCCGACACCGTCTCGCGGAACCTCAGCCGCTGCTCCGGATCGAGCCCCGATGCGGGTTCGTCGAGCACCAGCAGCTCGGGGTCTCCGAGCAACGCCTGGGCGACGATCACGCGGCGACGCATACCGCCCGACAGGGTCTTGATGCGCTTGTGCATCACGTCGTCGAGCCCGACCTCGGTCAACACTCGCCGCACCTCGTCGCGGCGCGCCTTGTCGATCGGTCATCTCCTTGAGGATCGCGATGTAGTCGACGAAGTCGAACGCGCTGAGGTTGTCGTAGTAGCCGGGCTCCTGCGGGAAGTAGCCGAGGCGCCGCCGGATCGACAGCCGCCCCGACACCTCTCCCGGGTCCTCGCCGAGCACGCGGACCGTTCCGCTGTCGGCGGCGAGCACCGTTGCGATGATCCGCAGCAGCGTGGTCTTGCCGGCACCGTTCGGCCCGAGCAGTCCAGTGACGCCGCGCCCGAACGAGACGCTCATGCCGTCGACCGCGCGTGTCGATCCATAGGTCTTCGTCACCTCGGACAACTCGATGGTGCTGGCGATCATGACGTCCTCCCGATTTCGATGAGATCAAACGAGTCGCGGCGCACGGCGACCACGACACCCGCTATGAACGTCACCACCAGCAGGGCCACTTGCCCCGCCGGTCGAAACGCTGCGTAGCTCCCGACCACGTCGGCAGCGGTCGCCCCCTGCGCGGCGATCGCCGCGGCGAGCACCCACACAGCGCCCAACGTCCACGCCACCGCCCGTATCGGCAGCCAGCTGCCGAGCGCGAGTGTTGCCGACATCAGACCGAATGACGGCAGGAGCCAGAGCACTGCCTCCCAGCCGTGTTCGGGGAGCAGCAGCGCGGCTCCGAGCGCCACCACGATCGTCGGAGCAACAACAGCCAACGCCCGCATCAGAAACACCGAAAAGCCGCGCGTTGGGACCGCCGCCAGGACCTCGCGCGCGGGGTCATGGCGAAACGTCGCTGCCGCTGCCACCCCGGCCAGCGGAAGCAATGGCGCCGCGACCAGGAGCACGAACAACGCACCGCCGGACCCGCTGAACGCTTCTGCTGCGATCGCAACCAGCAACGCCACGAGAACGCCGACAACCCACGGCCCACGCTCGGACGGCGAGACCATGAGCACTCGGGCGATGTGCTCGGGTACGCCGACTCGCACGAGGGCAGCTTCGAGTCGGTGTTCGCGCGGTTGGTCGACGCTCTCGAAGACGGCGGCGAGGTTCCGGGCGAGGCGGTCAGGCGACGCCAACGGCACCATCGACGCGCGACACGACGCACAGCTCGTCAAGTGGCTCTCGACCGACGCTGCCTGCGAGCGACTCAACGTTCCAGCGACGTAGCCGGCGAGCAGTTCCTGATCTGCATGCCAGGTCGAATATGTGGTCATGTCAATGCCTCTCTCAATTGCGCCCGGGCACGGGCGTTCCGGCTCTTCACGGTCCCGACGGGAATGCGCAGCAGCTTGGCCGCCTCACGCGTACTCAGCCCGTCGAGCACGGTCGCCTGAACCACCGACAGCAACTCCGGCGACAACCGGTCCAATGCACCGGCCAACTCGCCATGGTGCAGCCCGACGAGCACCTCGTCCTCAGCCGACACCACCAACTGCTCGATCGTCGGCAGATACGCCAACGCCGGCCGACGACGAAGTTGGTCGAGCAGGCGCCGGATCGCAATGCCCCACAACCACGCCCGCGACCTCGCCCGAACCTCGATACGAGCCGGGCTTGCGCCACACCGCCATGAACGTGTCGTGCAACGCCAGATCGACGACGTCGGAGTCACCGCACCGGTGCGTCAGCCGAACCGTCAGCCACGCAGCATGTCGGTGATAGAGCACCGTCAGCGCACCACGATCCGCCTCCCCGATCGCGGCGAGCAGGACCTCGTCACTGCGCAGGTCCCTTCCATCGGCATTCACTACCTACTGTCGTAACACGGCAGTCGATCGGTTCCCTGCGATCCGCCATTTGTCAACTGACGCCGCTACCGATCGGCCCGTACGAGCCAGGCCTGGTAGCCGCCGATCAGGTCGGTCGCCCGGTTCAGGCCGATGTCGCGTAGCAGTGCGGCGGCGAGGCTGGAGCTGTAGCCCTCGTTGCACACGATCACGATGCGCGTGTCGTAGCCGGTGATGTCGGTGATGTGGTGTTCACAGGACGGGTCGAGTCGCCATTCCAGGACGTTGCGGTCGATCACGATGGCCCCTGGGAGAGCCCCGTCTCGAGCTCGTTGTTCGACGGGGCGGATGTCAACGATCACCGCACCGCTGAGCCGTTCGTGTTCGAGGTTCTCCGGCGCGACTCTGTCGAGTCGCGCTCGAGCCGCGGCGAGAATCTCGTCGATCGAGTGACGGTCACCGCTCGCGTTCATCGTGGGTGCGACTCGAGTTCGAGCGTGAGGATCATTCGCTGGTTCCGTGGTCGCAGACGCAGAACTCGTTGCCTTCTGGGTCGGCCATGATCACCCAGTTCGATCCGTGCTCGTTGCGAATGGCCGCTTCGAGTCTTCGCGCACCGAGCGTCTCGAGGCGGGACGCCTCGCCGACGACGTCGCGCGTCTCGATGTCGAAGTGCATCCGGTTCTTGCCGGGCTTGGCTTCAGGCACGGCCTGCAGGAGGAGCTTGGGTTGAACACCGTCGGTGTCGACGAGCATCACGTAGTTGCCGGCGCTGCCGGCGGTTGTGTAGCCGAGTGCTTCGCACCAGAACCGGGCGAGCTCGGTTGGATCCGTGCAGTCGAGAACCAGTCCGATGGTTGCAGCCATCTGGAACCCCCTCCATTTGGTCGCGCTGATGCGTGCCCCTCAATCGTCGCGCAGTCAACGAGTGGCTCCGCGCCGATGCTCTCCCGGTAGCGGCCAGCGAAGCGGTCACGCGCCTCCTGCTCCTTCGAAGTGACCATTGGCGCCACGCAGTCATACGTTCCGTCGCGCCGACGGCGAAGCGGTCTCGGGTTTGTCGGGCGAGGAAGGCGTACCCGTAGACCTCGAACGTGCGGGCATTGGCCTCGCCGGCAGCACCGCCGAAGGTGTCGACGGGCGGGCCGATCTCGACGTCGACGAAGCCGACTTCGGTGAGCATCTGATGCCAGCCCTCACGGGGCAGCCCACCGGCAATTCAACCGGTCCACAGGTCGACGTCACGCATGGCTTCTGGTGGGACGGTTCGACCGTTGGCGATGTCGGCGAACTGCAGGATGCCGCCCGGCTTGAGGACGCGGTGGATCTCGTCGAACGCGGCGCGCTTGTCGGCGCAGAGGTTGATCACGCCGTTGGAGATCACGACGTCGGCCCATGCGTCCTCGATCGGTAGCTCTTCGGCGAGACCGCGGCGGAACTCGACGTGGGAGTGGCCGAGAAGTTCGTTTGTTGCCCTCGACTTGGTGAGCATCTCGTCGGTCATGTCGACACCGACGACGAAGCCTTCGGTGCCGACGTGGTAGGCGGCGATGAACGTGTCGAAGCCGGCGCCGGATCCGACATCGACAACTCGCTCATTGGCGCGCAGTGGGCGCAGCGAGAACGGGTTGCCGACACCGGCGAACGACTCGACTGCTCGATCCGGCAGCTCGTCGACGATGGCGGTGTCGTAGCCGAGTCGCGCGGCGAGCGGACGACCGGTGTGGAAGTGGTAGGTGGCGTCGGGCTCGACTGCGACGGCGCGGTACTTGTCGCGGACCTGGTCGCGCAGTGTGTCGACGTCCACGAAATTGGTCTCGGACATTTCGGTCACCTTCTGGTGGGAGCGGGTGGATGGGTCTCGTACATGCGAACGATGACGACGATGCCCGACAGCGCGGTGAGGGCGGCGACGGCGTAGATCGCGGCTTCGATCGAGACGAGGTCGGCGACGACTCCAGCGAGCAGGGCACCGACAGCGAAGCCGGCGTCGCGCCACAGTCGGTAGACGCCGACCGAACGTGCCCTCCACAGGGGGTGGGCGACGTCGCCGATCGCGGCGAGCAAGGTGGGGTAGACCATCGCTGTGCCGGCCCCGAGCAAAGCGGCGCCGAGTGCCCATAGGCCGAACCCCGTGGTGGCGGCGATCATGGCAATGGCGGCGGCCTGCAGGAGCATCCCGCCGGCGATCAGCGGCTTGCGACCGGTCCGGTCGGAGAGTGCGCCCGTGATCAGTTGGCCGAGCCCCCACACCGCGGGGTAGATGGCGGCGAGCACCCCGATGCGGGCGACGGAAACGCCGGCGTCGGCGAAGAAGATCGGGAACAAACCCCACGCGAGTCCGTCGTTGAGGTTGTTGACGAGTCCGGCCTGCGACGCCGACGACAGTGCCTTCTCGCGGAACGAGGTGAGGGTGAAGATCTCCCGCGTGGTCAACTGGTCGTGGAGGGCGTCGTTGGTGGTGACGTGGTTGGCGGCCTCATGCCGGGCGTAGTCGCGGGTCTCGCGCACGAACAGCGTCGAGATGCCGAGGCCCAGTCCGGCGTACGCGAGACCGAGGAAAAACGGTGCCGGGCGCAGCCCGTGTTGTTCGGCGATGTAGCCGGTGGCGAGGGCGGTGACGGCGACGGCGGTGTAGCCGGCGGCCTCGTTGAACCCCATCGCCAATCCGCGCTTGGCGGGGCCGACGAGATCGATCTTCATGATGATCGTGGTCGACCAGGTGAGTCCCTGGTTGACGCCGAGCAGGACGTTGGCGAACACGACCCAACTCCACGTGGGTGCCCACATCAGCAGCAGCGGGACCGGGAGGCCGATGATCCATCCGGCGACGAGGACCGGTTTGCGGCCGTAGCGGTCCGACAGGGTGCCGGCGAAGAAGTTGGTGCCGGCTTTGACGATCCCGAAGGCGGCAATGAACGTCAGCGTGGCGGTGAACTTGGTGAGCCCGAACTCCTCCCCGGCGAGCAAGGGCAGGACAGTTCGTTCCTGACCGATCATGCCGCCCACCAGTGCGTTCACTCCGACGAGCAGTGCGAACTGGGCCAGGTTCTCCCGCAGCCCGAGGCGGAGCGGGGCGGGCGTCGCGACGGGTGCGCTCACCACGCGACCGCCAAAGTCTGACCGCTCCACTCGGCCCACGTGTCGGGTCCGCCGTCGAGCACGATGACATCGCGGTAGTGGCGGCCGGTGAGGATGCTGGCGCCGGTCATGGCCCGCTCGCCGTGCCCGCACATCACCGTCAGCGGACCGTCGGGAACCGGGGTGTTGGCGAGGCTGCCGAGCTCGATGTTGATCGCGCCGGGCACGTGACCGGACTCGTACTCGGCGCGCTGGCGGACGTCGATCACCGCGCCGACGATGTCGGCCGGGGCGACGAGGGCGATACCGTCGATCGGTCGGCTCGATGCGCGCCATGCGTCGATGCCACCGTCGAGTTCGCCGACGATGCTGTCGTGGCCGATGTCGAGGGCTTGGCGGACGATCTCGTCACGGTCCTGATCAGCGCCAGCGACGATCAACACTGGCCGGTCGAGATCGGTGATCCAGCCGAGCCAACTGGCGAACACCGGTCGGAGCGCGTTGGAGATCGACCCGGGGATGTGACCGGCCGCGAACTCGGCGATCGGTCGGGCATCGACGATCAACGCCCCGGCGGCGACGTGCTCGTCGACGGAATCGACATCGAGCCGATCAAGTCGGGGCAACAGCGGAAAGACGCGCGGGCCGCGCCGATTCAACTCGGGCAGCCGGGCGAAGTAGGTAGGGAACGACCCGAGTCCGGCCAGCAACTGTTCGACGAAGGTGTCCTCATCCTCGATCCGGAACAAGGCGTTGGTGGCACGCTCGCGTCCCAACGTGGTCGTGCGATCTCCGCCGCCGGGTGCGGAACAGAACGAGCCGGCGCCATGCGTTGGGTAGACGGCGAGTTCGTCCGGGAGTGCGTCGAGGCGTCGCAGCGAGTGAAACATCTGGTGAGCCAGTGGCTCGGCAAGATCGGGTCCGCACAGGTCGGTTCGACCGACCGCGCCGACCATCAGGGAACCTCCCGTGAACAGGGCCAGGGGTGACCCGTCATGCTCGACGAGGTAGACGTGGTGATCAGGGGTGTGCCCCGGCGTCCGGATCGCCCGCAACGCCACGCCTGGTGCCAAGCCGACGAGCTCCTCGTCGCGCACGGCTCGGTGTGGTGTCTCCAGCTCCGAAGCCGCCGGCGCGATGAACGTGACGCCCGACTGTGCAGCGAGTGATGGGCTGCCGGTCACGTAGTCGGCGTGGGAGTGCGTGTCGATCGTCCACCGGGGTGCCACACCCTGTGCGTCGGCGGCCGCTAAGTGTTCAGTCGGGAACCGAGGCGGGTCGAGGATCGCTGCTGTGCCATCGCCAAGATCGATGAGGTAGGACGAGTGACCCAGCCCCTCGTCGACGAACATCCGGATTCCTACCATCGCAGCGCTCCTCAAGCAATGTCTTGAATATAGGCCGACCATGGGCTACATTGTCAAGTAGATCTTTGAGGAGGTCCCGGTGAGGAGTTCGAGCGATGGGTGATCGACAGGCCAAGGATGCGCTGTTCGACGCGTTCGGAGAGGTCGCCAAGGCGATCGGCAACGGTCGCCGAGCGGAGTTGGTCGATGTCCTTGCCCAGGGCGAGCGTCACGTCGATGAGCTCGCGAACGCGATCGGCCAGAGCGTTGCCAACACCTCGTTCCATCTCCGGGTCCTGGCCAACGCCGGCCTGGTCACAACCCGGCGTGACGGGACCCGGATCTACTACAGGCTGGCGTCGGCGCGGGTCGGCGAACTCTGGTCTGCCTTGCGCGACGTCACCGCCGCGCACCACGAGCAGCTCGACGAACTGGCCGCTGCATACCTCGGCGACCGCGACCGGCTCGAGCAGATCGGCCGCAGCGAACTGGCGGAACGACTCGCCGCCGGCGACGTCGTGGTCGTTGATGTCCGACCCGCCGCCGAGTTTGCCGCCGGACACATCGCCGGCGCCCGCTCGATCCCGATCGAGCAACTCGCTGCCAGCATCAGGAACCTCCCGGCCGGAGTCGAGGTCGTCGCCTACTGCCGCGGCCCGTACTGCGTGTTCGCCGACGACGCTGTTCGCCTGCTGCGCCGCCGTGGCCGTCCGGCGCTCCGGCTGGAGGACGGCTTCCCGGAGTGGCAGCGCGCCGACCTCCCTGTCGACGCCGCGGTGGCGTCGTGAACTGCTCGGCGCCGGGCTCACTCGTCGTAGGTGAGTGATGACGACAGATCGCGGTAGGCGTCGAGCTGTTGCTGGAGTTCCTCGATCTTGCGTTCCGCCAAGGCGAGCACGTCGGCTCCCGCGATGAACCGTCGAGGTGGCGGGTCGGCGTCGGCGATCGTCAGCAACGCCTGCGCGAGCTTGTCAGGATCGCCCGCCTGGTGCCCGTCTTGGTTCTGCCACCACTCGCGCTGGATGGCACTGCGTTCGGCATAGTCGTCGATCGAAACGTCAGGCCAGATCAGTGACTCCGGGCCGGCCAACCCGGTACGGAAGAAACCGGGATTGACGATCGTGGTCCGGATTCCGAACGGAGCCACCTCCTGTTCGAGCGCGCCCATCCAACCTTCCAGCCCGAACTTCGACGCGGCGTACACCGACGAGTACTCGAACGCCATCAACCCAGCGCCAGACGAGATCGAGATCACATGCCCCGATCGCTGCTCGCGCATCCCCGGTAGTACCGCCCGCGTCACATTCATCGGCCCCAACAAATTCGTCGCGAGTTGTTGCTCGACCTGTCGCGGTGACATCTCTTCGAAGAAACCCTTGAACGAGGCACCGGCATTGTTGACAACGACATCGATGCGCCCGAACCGGTCGAGGGCCACTGCAACCGCCGCGCTCGCCTCGTCGACGCTGGTCACATCCAGCCTCACTGCCAGAAGGTCGTCGCCGGTCCCGAAGACTCGGGTGATTTCATCGGGGCGACGACCCGTCGCCACGACCGCGTGACCGGCAGCGAGCGTCGCCCGGACGAACGACTCGCCCATACCTCTGGCCGCCCCCGTGATCAACCACACCTTCCTGCCAGCCATAACCATCTCCCTCGACGAACTGCTACGCACCCAGGGTAGAGCGATGCCGGGGGTCCAGTGCGCGGGCGCCTTCGCCGGCTGTGTCAGCATCGTGGCGTGATCGTCGACAGTGCGTTGTACGTGGACGGTGTGCGCCGCCCGGGCAGGTTCGACACGACGGACTGGCGCGCGATCTGTGGTGACGACGCATTCAGCTGGACTGGCTTGTTCGAACCGACGAAGGCCGAGTTCGAGGAGATCCGTCGGCACATCGATCTACACGATCTGGTCGTCGAGGATGCACTGAACGCGCACCAGCGACCGAAACTGGAGCAGTACGGCGACGCGCTGTTCGTGGTGTTGCGAACTGCGAACTATCTGCCCGAAGTCGAGGACGTCGAATTCGGCGAGATCCAGGTCTTCGTCACGCCGCACGCCGTGCTCCACGTGCGCCACAACGCGCCGTCCAAGCTGACAGGGGTCCGCGCCGGTCTCGAAGCGAATCCCGGCCTGCTGCGTCACGGCTCCGGTGCGGTACTGCACGCGATCGTCGACCATGTGGTCGACGACTACGAGCCGATCGTGTCAGAGATCGAGAAGGACGTTCGCGAAGTGGAACGGCAGGTCTTCAACCGCCACGTTGGGGAGAACCCGGTCGAGCGCATCTACGGCCTGATGCGATCCGTTCTGCTCGTGCAGGACGCGCTCGTGCCGCTGCTGACACCGCTCGACCTGTTGGCCAACCGCCACTACACGGTGGTGGCCGACGATCTCCGTCAGTACTTTCGCGACGCCCACGACCACCTGGCGGCGGTTGCCCAACGGGTCGACACGTTGCACGATCTGCTGTCCAACATCCTGGCCGCCAACCTCACTCGCGTCTCGATCCGCCAGAACGAGGACATGCGCAAGATCTCCGCATGGGTCGCGATCGCCGCCGTGCCGACAATGATCGCTGGCGTCTACGGCATGAACTTCGAGCACATGCCCGAGCTCGAATCCGCCTGGGGTTACCCGTTGGTTCTGGCGCTGATGTTCGGTGTCTGCTTCTTCTTGTACCGAAAGTTCAAGAACGCCGGCTGGCTCTGACAGGTACTGGTTCGGTACTCACTGAAATCCCGGGGTACGGTCCGTGGGCGTGCTGATCGTCGACGGACTCGAAAAGCGTTTCGGCGACATCGTTGCGCTCGACGGCGTGAGCTTCGAGGTCGGGCCGGGCGAGATCGTCGGGTTCCTCGGTCCGAATGGTGCTGGGAAGACGACCACGATGCGGGCGATCATGGGGCTGGTCGCGCTCGACGGGGGAACAGTCACCTGGAACGACCTCGCGGTGGATCCCGACCTGCGGCAGCGATTCGGTTACATGCCGGCCGAGCGTGGCATGTACCAGCGCATGAAGGTCCGCGATCATCTCGTCTACTACGCGACGATGTGCGGCTTGCGCGACTCGGCTGGTGCTGCCGTGGACACGTGGCTGGAGCGCCTAGGTCTGGCCGACCGTGCCGGTGACACCGTGCAGAGCTTGTCGAGCGGGAACCAGCAGCGGGTGCAGTTGGCCCTTGCATTGATCAACGAACCTGAGCTGCTGGTGCTGGACGAGCCGTTCTCTGGTCTCGACCCAATCGCGGTGGACACGTTGAGCGACGTGCTGCTTGAGCAAGTGGCGCGTGGCGTGACACTGCTGTTGAGCAGCCATCAACTCGACCTTGTCGCCGATGTGTGCAGCTCGGTCGTGATTGTCGATCATGGTGCGGTGGTGATGCGCGGCGACGTCGCCGAGATCCGTGCCGCGAGCCCGATCCGCTATGTCGACATCGAGTTCGCCGGCCCGACCACGTTCGACCCGGGCGAGTACGAGGCGTCCGCTGTGGACGACGATCATCGCCGCTACCGAATCACCATGCCCGCGAACTCAGACCCGAGCGCGGTGATCGCCGATGCGCACGCCAGCGGTCCCGTGTTGGGCTACTCGTTCGCTCCACCAGACCTGTCCGAGGTGTTCATGGCGGCCGTCCGACGACCAGCCGGCGATGCACAGCGTGCCGACAGCATGGTTGGAGGCGGCGATGTCTAACGGGCGGGCGCTGGGCGACCTCGAGATGATCCGACTGGTGGCAGGCCGCGAGATCAGCGTGCGGATGCGCGCAAAGTCGTTCTTCATCGGCACCGCATTCCTGATGGTCGCGATCCTCGCGGTCGGCGTGATCAGCCGGCTTGCCACCGGCGACGACCCGGACACGATCAGGATCGGGATCGTGTCGGAGCCGCGCCGCAGCGATCGTCACCTCGTTGGAAGAGACCGCCGCCGCAGTGCAGCGTGATGTCTCCGTCACGTTCTTCGACGACATCGACGCCGCCCGCGCCGCTGTGGAGGACGGTGATGTCGACGTCGCCGTCGACCCGCAACAGAACCAAGCCCTGTTCGACCAGGACGTTGACGACCAAGCGCTCGCGCTCGTCCAGCAAACCTGGTCCCAGGCCGAGGTGACGGCCAGGCTCGCGGCCGCCGGCCTCGATCCCACCCAGATCACGGACGTGATGTCGATCACGCCACTCGCACCGGTCACGCTCGACGGTGGAGACGACGAACCGTCCGCGCTCGGCGTGCTGACCGGCACGTTGTCGGCGATCCTGCTGTTCGTGTCGCTCCAGACGTTCGGGACGTACGTGCTGACCGGCGTCGTCGAGGAGAAGTCTTCAGCCGTCGTCGAGATCCTGCTCGTGCGCGCCAGCGCCGATCAGCTGCTCGCCGGCAAGGTGATCGGCATCGGGGCCGCGGCGCTCACCCAGTTCGCGGCTGCCGTCACCGCTGGGCTCGTGGCGCTCGGCGTGTCCGGGGTCGACGTACCCGGCGAGATCTGGTCCGCGGTGCCGATGATGCTGGTCTGGTTCCTTGGCGGGTTCGCGATGTACGCCACCCTGTTCGCGCTCGCCGGCTCACTGGTCAGCCGCCAGGAGGACGCTCAGTCGGCGGCCGCCCCCATCGGATACGGGCTGATGGCTGCGTACCTGCTGGTGTTCGTGTTCGGCTACGTCCCTGACTCGACTGCTAGCACGATCCTGTCATTGATCCCTCCGATCACACCGTTTCTGATGCCGATGCGCATGGCCGCCGGCGCCGCCTCACCCATCGAGGTCGCGATCGCCATCGTCGGGATGGTGCTGGCGACCCTCGGTGCGTGGAAGCTGGCGAGCCGCATCTACGAACAGGTGCTGCTGCGCCGCGGGTCGCGGATCGCCTGGCGCGACGCGCTGGCTCTCCTGCGCCGGTCGTGAAGGCGCCTGGCCTCACGGCCGTGGTGTAACTCCTGTCCAAGTTTTGTAGAGTGTCTGTCTATGTTGCGAATCGGTGAGCTGAGCCGGCGCGTCGGCGTCAGTGATCATGTGCTTCGTGCGTGGGAGGTCCGCTACGGGTTGCTGACCCCCGAGCGGTCTGCCGGAGGGTTCCGGCTGTATGCCGAGAGTGATGAACGGCGGGTACGCCGCATGCAGTTCCACATCGCCCAGGGTTTGGCAGCAGCGGAGGCGGCTCGCCTGGCGATCGACGAGGCTCAGGCGCCCGCCGATTCGAGCGACCTCGCGTTCGGGTCCGACGCGCTCGGCCTGCTCGGGCTCGCACGTTCGTTACAACGCGCGCTCGACGGCTTCGACGAAGGTGCTGCGCAGGCCGTGCTCGACCGTCTGCTGTCCGACTTCACGCTGACGACGACGCTGCGCGACGTCGTGGTTCCGTATCTGCGTCAACTCGGCGAGCGCTGGGAGCGTGGTGAGATCACGATCGCCCAGGAGCACTTCGCAACCAACGTGATCCGAGGGCGCTTGATGGGTCTGGCCCGAGGATGGGGGGATGGCCAGGGGCCACGGGCGATCGTCGCCTGCCCGCCCGACGAGCTGCACGACCTGGCGTTGCTGATCTTCGCGATCGTGCTGTATCGCAGTGGCTGGCGGATCGACTACCTCGGGGCAAGCACGCCGATCGACGAACTGATCCGCGAAGCCGGTCGGTCACGACTGGAACTGGTCGTCGTGGCCGCCACCACCACGGATCGCTTCGACCCGATCCTCGAAGCGCTCACCCGACTCGCCGCCGTCGCACCCCTCGCCATCGCCGGAGCCGGCGCGACACAGCACGTCGCCGACGAGGTCGGTGCCCGGCTGCTCTCCGGCGACCCAGTCTCTGCTGCCGAGTACGTATGTTCCTAGCGCTGAAGGAAATGCGACGTGCGTGGGTCCGCTTCGGCCTGCTGATCGCAGCCATCGGGCTGCTGGTGTTCTTGATCCTGTTCCAGCAGGCGCTGCAAAGCGGACTGTTGACATCGTTCGTCGGTGCCATCCGGAACCAGTCGGCGCCGGTGCTCGTGTACTCGGTCGACGGACAGCGTGTGCTGCAAGGCAGTGTGATCACCCCCGATCTCGAACAGATCGTGCGGGCGACCCCCGGCATCGCCGAGATCGGGTACATCGGGCAGGGCACGTTCACGGTCACCGCCGACGGCGAACCGGTCGACGCCGCCATCATCGGCTACGAACGCGAAGGCGTCGGCTCGCCGCGCTTACCTCACCGCAGGTCGACTCGCCGACCAGCCTGGCGAGGCGGTCGCCAGCGAGGCCGACGCCGACGATGGGTTCGATATCGGCGACACGGTCGTCGTCGAACCAGGGGGCCTCGACCTGACCGTGGTGGGCTTGGCGCCGGATGCCCAGCTCAGCGTGACGCCGACGTTGTTCGTCGGCTACGACACCTACCTCGCCGCCGTCGCCGCCCGCAACCCTGGTGCCGGCGCTCCGCTCCCGAACGCGCTCGCGGTCGTGCCTGCCGAGGGAACGACACCGGCCGAGGTGGTCGCCGCCATCAACGCCGGAAGCGACGACATCGACGCGCTGACCCGCGAACAGGCCGCCGACAGGTCGCCCGGTGTCGCCCAGGTGCGCCAGTCGTTCCAGATCATCTTCCTGCTCTACGGCCTTGTGGTGCCGTTGGTGACCGGCCTGTTCTTCCTCATCATCACCATCCAGAAGGCCGGTTCGTTGACCTTGCTGCGGGCGATCGGAGCCCCGGCGGGTCGCCTGCTGAGCGCCCTGCTCGTTCAGGTACTCATCATCGTCGGGCTTGGCCTGGTGGTGGGGACGGCCTTGTACTACCCGTTGACCATCATCGGGGTCACGTCGCTGTCGTTGCGGTTCGACGTCGGCGTCGTGCTGGTGTGGTCGGCTCTGTTGATGGTGCTCAGCCTGGCGTCATCACTGCTCGCCGCCCGGAGGGTGCTGGCGATCGATCCCGTGCTGGCGACAACGGGCGCAGGAGTCGGACGATGAAGATCGCACTCCGCGAGCTCCGTCGGCGGCCGGCCCGGTTCGTCACCGCCACCGTGATCCTGACGCTCGTCGCCGTGCTGGTCATGTTCCTCGGCGGTCTGCTGGACGGCCTCATCCGCGGTTCGACCGGCGCCCTGCGGGCCCAGGATGCCGACGTCATCGTCTACTCCGATACGGCGCGGTCGACGTTCGCCAGGAGCCGGATCGAGGCCGACACGCGGACGGCCGTCGAAGCAGTGCCCGGCGTCGCGCGCACCGGTGGGATCGGGATCGTGCAGCTCGGAGCGCGGGTGCCCGGCAATGGCCCACGGGAGCTGGCGGCAACGGCGCTGTTCGGGTACGAGCTGGCGCCCTCCGGCGTTCCCGAGCCACCAGCCCCCGGCGAGGTGTACGCCGACGACGTCCTGCGCGCCGACGGGATCGAGGTCGGGATGGAGATCCTGCTCGGCGCGGCCCGATCACCGGTCACCGTGATCGGGTTCGTCAGCGACGTGAGCTACTCCGGGCAGGGGAGCTTGTGGGCCGAGCCGGGCACGTGGCGTGAAGTGGTTGGCGGCCAATCGGCCCGACGTGCAGCTTCCCGACGATGCCTTCCAGGCGCTCGTCGTTCAAGCCGACGACGACGTCGACGTGCAACAGCTGGCCGCCGAGATCGACGCTGCCACTGGCACCACCGAGTCGCTGACGGTCACCCAGGCAATCGAGGAGATCCCCGGCGTTCGTGCGCAGCGGTCGACGTTCAACCAGATCATCGGCGTGACCATCGCGATCGCCGGCGTCGTCGTGGCGTTGTTCTTCGCATTGCTCACCGTCGAGAAGCTCTCCCTGTACGGGGTGCTCAAGGCGATCGGTGCTCGCAACAGCACGCTGTTCGCCGGCCTCGTCGCCCAAGCCGTCGTCGTCACGGCGGTGGCGTCGGTCGTCGCCGGAGGTTTCGCATTCCTGATCGACGCGCTGATCCCCGCGGGGTCGATCCCGCTCGACATCTCCGGGAGCCGGGTGCTCACCAGCGCCGTGCTCCTCCTCGTCGCGGCCGTCATCGGCTGCGCGTTCTCCCTTCGCCGGGTCCTTCGAGTCGATCCGGCCGCAGCGATAGGTACCGGCTCATGAACACCACTCAGCACCAACCCACCACGGCCTCCAACAGCGCCGGCACTGCGCTCCGGTTGCGCGGTGTACGCAAGGTCTACCCGATGGCGGACGAGGAGGTCGTCGCCCTCGACCACGCCGACCTCGAGGTGACGACCAACGAGATCGTCGCCCTCATCGGTCCTTCCGGCTCCGGCAAGACGACGCTGTGCTCGATCGCCGGCGGACTCCTCACGCCGACCGACGGCGAGGTCGTCGTCGGCGGAGAGGACATCTCCGGTTACTCGCCGAAGCAGCTCACCAAGTTCCGCCAGAGCAAGGTGGGGTTCGTGTTCCAGTCGGTCAACCTCGTGCCGTTCCTGACCGCCCGCGAGAACCTGCTCGTTGTCGATGAGCTCGGGCGACGAACGGGCAGCACCGCTCGCAAGCGCGCCGATCAGCTGCTCGACGAGCTCGGCCTGGCGGATCGGGGCAAGAACCTTCCCGCCCAACTCTCCGGCGGACAGCGCCAGCGTGTCGCCATCGGCAGGGCGCTGATGAACGATCCGGACCTGGTCCTGTTCGACGAGCCGACGAGCGCCCTCGACACGCACCTCGGCGAACAGGTCATGGAGCTGATCCGCCGCGAGATGAAGGATCGCGGCACCGCCGCCGTCGTCGTCACCCACGACGAGCGGATGACGCACTACTGCGATCGTGTGGTGCACATCGTCGACGGCACGATCAGCGCGTAGCCCATGTTCGACGTCCTACCCGGCCGATCCTGTTTCGATGGTGTGGCGTCGGTATTCGACTTCGACGTCGACCGCCCGGCCCGTCTCGTCGTGTATCGACGAGTGCTTGGATCTTGATCGGTCATGGCGCCTCACGCCCCGGCTTGCCGTGGCGGGCGGCGCATGGGGCGCATCGTCGCCGCACCGTCAGGTGTCGCAACCTCCGCGTGGACACGAAAGCCGAGGCGTTCGTAGAACGAGATGTTGCGGGCGTTGGTGGACACCAAACCGCACGGAAGTCCTTCTGCGTCACAGATCTTCAGCATGGGCGTCACACCGGTCGCCCCGAGACCCGTTCCTTGCCGGCTCGGCCGAACACCGATGTACTGCAACGTCCAATGGGGTACCTCCACGGCGTGCGCCCGCGCTGCAATGATCGTCGACACGGCGTCGTCGGCCCGCGCCTCGCCAGCGTGCTGGGCGATGATCGAGTGTCCCCGAGCGATGTCGTCAGCACCGACGAGCGCCACATCAGGTGGCACCCAGGCGACAGCGACATCGAGCCCCTTGTCGACGTACGTGTGGCCGCGTTCGAACACCAACTCGGCGATGAAGGTCATCCACGCTGAGCCAAACGCGGGCCACTCTCGTCGTCCGGTTGGATCCAGCGCAGGTACGGATCTTGGGCGAACGCCTCGACCCACACCGACGACACCGATGCGAGGTCATTGCGCAACGCGTGACGCAACAGGGGAGCATTCACGCGTCAATGTTCCCACGCTCTGGTTGCCTCGCGGGTCGAGCGCGTTGCGGTCAACACCGGCAGCAGCGCCTTGGCGACCTCGGTAGGTCGCTCCTCGTGGGCGAACAGTCCGGCACCCGCGATGACCGCCAGGCGGGCGTCGGGGAAGTCAGCGACCATCTCGCGGGCCCACTCGACCGGGAAGAAGCGGTCGTGCTCGCCCCAGACCAGTTGGACGGGGACATCGATCCGTCGGTGCAGCTCGCCGAGATCGCGGACGTGCTGGTAGTCGAAGCTCCGCAGCAGTCGGATGGCCGCGTCTCGATGCTCGCGCGAGCGGTGGAGCGGCTGGAGGAAGAACTCGTCGAACTCGCCGTCGAGCAACGATCGGTCGACGAACGCGTCGCCGAGCACGAGCGGTTGCGGCGCAGCCGTGGCTCGTCCGGCGAGCCAGCCCAGCCCAGCGCCGAACCCGGGGATCCGCCGTCCGGCGATGAACGACTTGAACTTCCAACTGAGGCCGGTCGACTGCTCGGTGTCGATCAACCCGAGGGCGCGCAGCCGTGCGTCGCCGGCGACGGCGTGGCGGGCGATCATCCCGCCGCTGTCGTGCCCGACCACGGCGACGTCGTCCAGTTCGAGCAGGTCGAGGACGCGGCGGACGCTGTGGATGTGGTTCTCGATCGTCAGCGGGGTGTCGGCGGTGAACCGGCTGGACCCTGCTCCGGGCAGGTCGATCAGGTGGCAGGTGACGTGGTCGGCCAGGTGGGGGAGCAGCGTGCGGAAGGTGGCGCTGCTGACCGGCCAGCCGTGGACGAACAGCACGTCGGGTCCGCTGCCGACGCGGCGGTACGCGACCTCGCCGGTGCCGACGTCGAGGAACCGGTCCGGGCTCGCGGCGGAACAGGTCGGCATGCGGCCGTGCGTGGCGGAGCATGCGTCATGTCGGTCGGACATCGGTCATCGGTCCTCCTCGAGCGTTTGTAGTGATCACTGCGAAACCATAATCGCAGTGATCACTACAATCAAGGCCCGATGGGTCACAAGCACACCAAGGCCGACATCCTCGACGGGGCGCTGGCCGCCGCGTTCGACGACGGGCTGAGCCAGCTCACCTTCGGACGCGTCGCCAAACGGCTCGGCATCAGCGATCGGATCGTCGTCTACTACTTCCCCACGAAGGACGACCTGATCGGCGAGGTGCTGTACGCCATGGGCGCCGAGCTCCAGGCGACGCTGGCCCCGGCCTTCTCCACGCCGGCCGCCGACCACCTCGAACTGCTTCGCACGGCCTGGCCGATCCTCGCTCGACCCGAGGCAGATCCGGTGTTCGCGCTGTTCTTCGAAGCCGGTGGCCTCGCCGCAACCGGCCGCGAGCCGTTCCGCACCCTCGTCCCGCAACTCGTCGAGGCCTGGATCGAGTGGGCCGCAGCGTTCATCCGGGCACGCCGGCGCGCCGTCGTGCCGAAGCCGAGGCCGCGATCGCCGTGCTCGACGGCCTGCTCCTGCTCCGCCAGCTCGCCGGACCCGACGTGGCCGACCGCGCTGCTCGCAGGATCGGGGCCGGTCGAGTCAGAATGCCGAAATGACTTCTCAGCTCGTCGCTCTCTGTTTCGATGCGAACGATCCGCTTCGGCTCGCGCGCTTCTGGGCCGAGGCGCTGCGCTGGGATGTCGGTGACGAGACCGATGGCGTGGTCAGTCTCGTGCCGACCGATGGCACGAGGTTCCAGATCGACTTCGGGCCTGTCCCGGAGCCGAAGGGAGCATGGGCGAACCGACTCCACCTCGACCTGACGACCACATCCCTCGACGACCAGACTGAAACGGTCGAGCGATTGATCGAGCTGGGCGGCCGACACATCGACATCGGTCAGGGACCTGAGGACGAACATGTCGTGCTCGCCGACCCCGAGGGCAACGAGTTCTGCATCATCGAGCCGACCAACAACTTCCTCTCGACCTGCGGGCGTCTCGGATCGATCACCTGCGATGGGACGCGCGAGGTCGGATACTTCTGGAGCGCGGCGCTTGGCTGGCCGTTGGTCTGGGATCAGAACGAAGAGACCGCGATCCGCGCCCCGGACCTCACCGGTCCGATGATCACGTGGGGTGGCGCACCGCTGAACCCGAAGCTCGGCAAGAACAGACTCCATCTCGACATCGCTCCGCTCGCCGACGACGATCAGCAAGCCGAAGTCGACCGACTCGTCTCGTTGGGGGCGAGGCGAATCGACATCGGCCAGGGCGATGTCGATTGGGTCGTCATGGCCGACCCCGACGACAACGAGTTCTGCGTGCTGACTCCCCGCTAGCCGCCGCTTCTCCGTAGACCCGACGTCACCAGGCGTGCGAGGCGATCGGCGACGTTGGGCGGCACGACTCGAGTCGGTGTCTCGGAGTTCGCCGACCGCGTCGTGGACGCCGACGAGCGCAGCGTAGAGCGGCGGGCAGGTGGGGCAGGTTTCGAGGTGGGCTTCGACGGTGCGGGCGGTGTCGGTGTCGAGGGTGCCGTCGAGGTAGTCCGAGACGTGTTGGCGGGCGTCCCAGCAGCGCATGGGTACTCCTTTGAGAGCGTGGCGCCGTTCGGCGCCGGAGGCGAGGGCGGACACGAGTGCCATCCGTCCTCGCCGGAGTCGTTGCTTGGCGGCCGGGAGACCGATCCCTTCGAGGTCGGCGACCTCCTGCACGGTCCATTCCTCGACGTCGTGGAGCAGAACAGCGCTGCGATAGATGAACGGAAGACGGGCAAGGGCATCCTCGAGTTCATGCCGGGTGGTGGCGCGGTCGACGACTCGCGCCGGGTCGACGGTGTACTCGTCGTCGTGCCACTCCGCGTCCACGTCGGCGACTATCACCTCTCGGTCGGACCGCCGCGCGCGGTCGGTGGCGAGGTTGCGCAGGATCCGTTTCAACCATGCGCCGAGTGGTGCGTCGTTGCGGTACTGGTCGGCACGTTCGATGGCGCGGATGAAGGTGTCCTGGGTGAGGTCGGCGGCGAGGTGCTCGTCACGGACCAACGCGCGGGCGAACCTGTACAGCGCGGGGATCTCGGCGACGAGATCGTCGGGTGTCATCGCCACCATCTCCAGATCGTGACAGCCGCCCAGACCGTCAACACTGCTCCGACCGAGACACCTTCACCCCGGGCTTGTTCATCGCGCCACGACCGGGTCCTTGGCGGCACGGTTGCGGGTGGAGAAGTGTGCGACGGCATACAGAGGGCACCAGCCGATCAAGCCGGTGAGGAGAGGGACGAACCCGAGGACTTTGAACACCGTGCCGAGCGTGCCGGTGACGACCTCGCCCCAGCCCAGCGCCAACAGCGCGATGCCGGCGACGACTCTGATGACTCGATCTGCGGTTCCTTCGTTCATGGCATTCTCCTTTTGTCTCACCGCTACCGTCAGTGGTGACGAGCGGACATCCATGAGACGAACGAGCCGGCCAAAGGGATACAACGGTCGGGTCGGAGTTGGGCGGCTGCACTCCGAGTAGCGAGTTGGGCGATCGTTGCGCAGATGCCGATCGCATCACCGGTTGGTTGTGGGGCTCACAGGGTTTGGCCGCCGTCGATGACGAGGGCGTGCCCGACCGCGAAGCCGGCGTCGTCGGAACAGAGGAAGGCAACGGCTGCGGCGATCTCTTCGGGCCGGCCCATGCGCCCGATCGGTTCCTGAGCGATGACCGAGGCCCGGCCGGCGTCTGTCCCGCCGGTGAAGCGGTCCATCATCTCGGTGTCGATGATCCCGGGGCAGATGCTGTTGATCCGGATGTTGGACGCCGCGTAGTCGAGTGCGGCGGATTTGGTCAGCCCGATCACGCCGTGCTTGGCGGCGCCGTAGGCGGCTCCGCCGGCGAAGCCCTTCACTCCGGCACCTGATGAGGTGTTGACGATGGCGCCGCCGCCGCGCTCGAGTAGCAGTGGGATCTCGTGGCGCATGCACACAAACACGCCGCGCAGGTTGACGGCGATGATGCGGTCCCAGAGTTCTTCGGTGATGTCGGCTGCAGGTGTGGGTGGGTGCTCGATGCCGGCGTTGTTGAACGCGATGTCGAGCCCGCCGAATGTGTCGACGGTCTGGCGTAACGCTGCTTGCACGGCATCGCTGTCGGTGACGTCGCAAACGATCGCGAGTCGCGCGTCCGCCGATCTCTTCGACCTGTCGAACGGTCTCGCGGTTGTCGTCGTCGACCAGCCCGACGATCGCGACGGCGGCGCCCTCGCTCGCGAACCGCAACGCAGTAGCGCGACCGATGCCGCTGCCTCCGCCGGTGATGAACGCGACCTTGTCAGCGAATCGATTGCGCTGTGTGCTCATCCTGTGTGCTCCATTCAGATTGTGAGCTCTTGCTCGCGGCGGTCGGACAATGCCATCAAACCGGACTTCCGGCAACCGTGGGAGTTCTTGCTGAAGGGGGTACCCACAGAGCCCCTCTCACGTTGTCGGCGACGTCGTACGCTTCAGCAATGGACCGTCGAAGTGAGGTGCGCGAGTTCCTGGTTTCGCGCCGAGCGAGGGTCACGCCGACCCAGGCCGGGCTGCCCGAAGGACGTAACCGCCGCGTACCTGGTCTGCGCCGCACTGAGGTCGCCGCGCTCGCCGGGATGAGCGTCGAGTACTACACCAAGATCGAACGCGGCGACCTCGCCGGCGCCTCCGAACAGGTACTGGACGCCATCGCCCGGGCCCTGCAACTCGACGATGCCGAACGAACCCACCTCGCCCACCTCGCCCAGCCGACCGACGGCACCCCGGCACTCAAACGCCGCCCGCGTCGCTCGGCGCCGGAGTGGGAGGCCCGTCCAAGCCTGCAATGGGCCCTCGACGCGACAACCGCTGGACCGGCATTCGTACGTAACGGCCGCATGGACCTTCTCGCTGTGAACCAGCTCGCGCGAGCGTTCTACGCAGGGGTGTTCGCCGATCTCCGTCGACCGCCGAACATCGCCCGGTTTACGTTTCTCGACCCCGCCGGGCGGATGTTCCACCCCGACTGGGACGCGGCCGCCGACATCTGCGTCGCGATCTTGCGCACCGAAGCGGGGCGCGACCCGCATGATCGAGCGCTCCACGACCTCGTCGGCGAACTCTCCACACGCAGTGACGAGTTCCGCTCCCGCTGGGCAAGTCACAACGTTCGCCACCACGGAGCAGGAACCAAACGATTCCATCACCCCGTGGTGGGCGAACTCACCCTCGCCTACGAAGGTCTCGATCTGGCCGCCGAGCCCGGCCTGACACTTACCATCTACACCGCCGAACCAGGCACGGCATCCGAGGAACGCCTGCGCCTTCTCGGCTCCTGGGCAGCCTCCCAACCCGCTGAGCAGACAAGCCATCTGCGTGACGGCGAGTTGCCCCGATTGATGCCACGAGCGGCTCGATGGCACGAGTCTTCGTAGCCGTCAACTGGAGTGAACGGCCGAACGGCTGTGGACATGATCGTGTCCACCTGTCGAGTCGGTCGTGCTGACGAGCGCGGCGGCGATGGCGGCGACATGCTCGGCGTCGGTGCCGCAGCACCCTCCCACGACCCGCAGGTCGAGGTGCCGGCGCAGGTCGTCGTAGAGGGCCGCGAGCTCCCCGATGTCGCCCCGGTCGAGTTCGGTCGCTTCGTCGAGCTCGGCGTGGCTGAGACGGGAGGCGTTGGCGCGGATTCCTCGGATACGCGATGTCCACGGCGCAGTCGTGTCGAGCATCGCCGAGAAGTGGGTCGGATGTGCGCAGTTCACCATGTAGTACGCGGGGGACCCGTCCGTGATCTCATCGATCTGGGTGATCGCGTCGCCCAGCGATTGGCCCGACGGCAGCCGGCCATCGGTCTCGACCGTGAGCGAGATCACGGCAGGCAACCCGACGGCGGAGGCGGCCCGCGCCACGCCGATTGCCTCGGCTCGTAGGTCATCGTGATCGCGCTGATCATGTCAGCGCCGGCCTCGGCGAACGATCGGGCCTGGAGGCCGTGATAGGCGGCAGCCTCTGACGGCGACATCGTGGCGCCGATGACATAGCCGTCACCTCGCGGGCCGATGACGCCATTGATGACCGTTTGAAACGTCAGCCGGCGAGCGGCGAGGTCGCTGACGAACTCGACTGCGCGTCGGTTCACCGCAGCGAGACCGACTGGGTCGTACCCGAGTCGGGCACCCCAGTCCAGGTTCGCACGCCAGGTCGGCGTGTCGACGACCATCCCGATGCCGAGCCGCTCGGCGAGGTCGAGGTAGGGGTTGTAGTAGCGGGTCAGGGCAATTCGACCCGCCTCGGTGTCGAGCAACGGGAATGCTGCGAAGTCGGGGAGGTCGATGCCGTCGTGGAAGACGAGCGTGGTCTCGAGGCCGCCGTCGGTCAGGTAGGGGCGCCCGGGTGACAGTTGGGGGAGCGTGGTCCGAATGGTCATGTCATTGTCTTTCTGCATCGGTGACGCCGTGGTGCGTCGACCAGTAGGCGTGAGACGGCACCTCACGATGTGAGGCGTAGGGTGTCGGGGATGGCGCCGAGTTCGCTGATCGGGCGCGAGGACGAGCTCGCCGAGCTCGAACGAGCGTGGGATGAGCAACCGCCTCGTCACGGTCGTGGGCCCCGCCGGTGTCGGCAAGACGGCGCTCGCCCGGGCAGCGGCCGAACGTCTTGCCAGTCGGTACGCGCTGGGGGTTCGCGTCGTCGACCTGACCCGTGTCGACGACGAGGCGGTGGTGCCAGGCACCATCGCCCAACAGCTCGGCTTCGACTCGTTCGATGCGCTCCTGAGCTCACCCAACGATCGGCCGGTCCTGTTGCTGGTCGACAACTGCGAGCACTTGCTCGACGCCGTGGCATCGGCGGTGGTGCAGGTGCTGGGCGCGTGCAACCAGCCGACCGTGGTCGCCACCAGCCGTGCACCCCTCGAGGTGCCGGGCGAGTCGATCGTCTCGCTCGCGCCGTTGGCTGTGCCTACGGGTGACGGCGACCCCCGAGCGTGCCCGTCGGTGCAGCTGTTCCTCGAACGGTGCCGCGACGCGGGCGCCACCGTGACGGACGACGATCTTGCGGATGTCGTCGATCTCTGCCGCCGGCTCGACGGCCTGCCGCTCGCGATCGAGATCGCCGCGGCTCGCGCACGCACGATGGGCGTTGCGGAGATCACGGCTCGGCTGAGCAAGAGCGTCGACGTGCTCGAGCGCCCACGGTTCCGAGGCGACCCGCGGCATCGCAGCGTCGCCGACACGATTCGCTGGTCGTACGGCCTGTTGGCGCGCCGGCAGGCCGAATTGCTGGAGCAGCTCGGCGTGTTCGCCGGCCCGTTCACTGCCGCGAGCGCCCGATCGATCGTGGTTCCCGCGGAGGTGGGAACGGTCGACGCCGACCTCGACGAGCTCGTCAATGTCTGCCTGGTCGCGGTCGACGCCGGCGGACCGGAGACCCGTTATCGCCTACTCGACACCGTTCGCCGGTTCGCGCTCGACCAACTGCGCCGCCGCGACGAGATGGACGCCACCTACGACCGGTTCGTCGACCACGTCGTCGAGTCGGTGCAACGCATGGTCGCCGGCGCGTCAGTGACATGGCGCCCCGACATCGTCACCGAGCTGGTAACGAGCTTCGACGACATCGCCGAGGCGTTGCGGTGGTGCATCGCCCACGACACGGAGCCGGGCGCGCGCCTACCGATTGTGCGCCGTGCTCTGGGCGATCGTCCACCAGGGCCATGCCGACGACGTCGCCGACATTGCGCGCCGCACGCTCGAGCGCTGGCCCGCCGACGGATCGCAGCCGGCGGTACAGGTGGCGGCCGTGCGCGCGACGGCCGAGTACGTGACGGGCCATCCAGAGCGCGCGCTCGAGATCGCGACCTCGACCATGTCACGGGTCGCGGCGCCCGGGCGAGCATCCGTCACCCTGTACCGGGTGCTCGGCCAGGCACGCCGTGCGCTCGATGATCTGCAGGGTTCGGTCGAATCGTTCCGAACTGGTGCGGCGATCGGTCACGAGCTCGGCATGACGGCAATGGCCCTCGAGCTCGAGACCGCTGCTGCGCTGGTCGCCGCCGATGCCGGCGAGGTCGAGCAGGGCATCGCCGAGCTGCGCAGTGTGATTGAACGGGCAGCGGTTCTCGACTCGGTCACCACTGTTGCGTGGGCCAGGGCGGCGCTCGGCTGGTTGATGCTGCGGCACGACCCTGCCGCCGCCCGGGGCATCATCGATGAGGCGCTCACCGAGGCCCAGCGAATCGACTACCCAATTGCTGTCGCGGTCGGCTTGCGATCTCGGGCCTACGCGGAACTGATCGCCGGCGAGACGGCAGCCGCCGTCGCCAGCGCGTCCGACCTGATGCGCGACTTGCTCCGGCGCGGCGCCCTCTCGAATGGCCGGTTGCTTCTCGATGTGACGGCGGCGATTGCTCATCGAGTCGGCCACGGCGACTGGGAGCGGGCGTTGGCAACGAGCGCGATCGCTTCCCATCACGACCCTGGTGGGGGCCCGATTCGAGATGATCCCGCTGCCACCGACCTCGGTGCCGCCGGTGCCCCGCCACGATGCGATCGGCCTCGCCTGGAACATGCTCGCCGAGATGGCGGTCACCACCCAGGCCATCGCAGCTGACGCCTCGGCGATCGCCGCCGCCGGCGGCTCGATCCGGCGGTTGGGCGACGTGTGCGAGTTCTCGTTCGCTGGACGGTCCGTCACCCTGCGCACCACGAAGGGCGTCGACGACCTGCTGCGGCTCATCGAAGCCGACGGACGCGAGATCCACTGCCTCGACCTTGTCGGCGTCGCGGTCGAGGAGTCATCGACTGGAGAAGTGATCGACCCCGAAGCCCGTCGCAACTACGAGCAACGCATCCGCGACCTGCAAGCGGAGATCGACGAAGCCGAGTCGAACAGCGACTACGCCCGCGCCTACCGGAGCCAGGCCGAACTCGACACCCTCATCGACCACCTCACCGCTGCCCTGGGTCACGGCAACCGCACCCGCCGGGCTGCAGGTTCCGCCGAGCGGGCGCGATCCGCGGTGACACATCGGCTGCGCACCACGATCCGCCAGCTCGGCCGAGCCCACACCCACCTCGGTCGTCACCTGACGCACGCGGTGAACACAGGGACGTATTGCAGCTATCGACCGGAACAACCGACCGTGTGGCGCATCGACTGATCGGTGCCCGCCATCGAGGGCTCACACTGTGATTCCCGATCTCACGCCCTGTCCTCAGCGTCGCCCATCGGGCGGCAACGATGAAAGGAAGGCACATGTCCGCCACCAGGACAACACCACGCAACCCTCGACCCGAAGCAACCACCGACCTGTACGTCGAGGTCTGGGGTGACGGCACGCCCGTCGTCCTCGTTCACGGCTCGCTGGCCACCGGCGCCGACGAGTGGTCGGCGCAGCGCCCGCTCGCCGACCATGGCTTCCAGCTGATCGTTCCCGACCGGCGCGGCTACGGCCGCAGCCCAGAGGCAGACGGCGAGGACTTCCTGGTCGACGCCGATGATCTCGCCGACCTCATGTCCACAGGCGCCCACCTCGTCGGTCACTCCTACGGCGGCCTGTCCGCGATGATCGCCGCAGCGCGCCGGCCCGAGGCCACCCTGTCGTTGACGCTGCTCGAAGGCCCTGTTGCGTCACTCGCCGCACACGCGCCGCAGTGGCGCACGCTGACCGAGGATGTCCGGCAACTCTGGAATCGCGACCTGGCCGACGACGATTGGGTCGTCCAGTTCCTCGAAGCCGTGGGCAGCAACCCGGAGGAGCTCCCGCCGGATCTGCTCGCTGCCGCCGTCGAACTCGTCCCCGTATTTCGTCGCGGCCGGCCGTTCTACGAAGCCGACGTGCCCTTCGCCGCGCTTGCGTCCGCGACGTTCCCGAAGCTGGTCGTGTCGGGCGGGCACCATGCCGGATTCGAGACCATGAGCGACGAACTCGCAACGCGCATCGGCGCATCGCGAGTCGTCATCGCCGGAGCGGGTCACGAGATCCAGTTCACGGGCGCCCCCCTCAACGACGCGCTGCGCTCGTTGTGGTCTGCCTCGAACCGACCGTAACGACTCGAATAGGGGATCTGCCCGATTCTTCGGCTGGGCCGAGGCGCGACGATCGAAGGCATGACACACATGAGGACAACGGACGTGGTGACACTCGAGCGGGTCCAGGTCGGCGATGACCTGGCCGAGATGCTTGCCTTGCTCGACCGCGACGGGGCGCTCATCGTTGAGGGCCTGCTGAGTGCCGAGACGGTGGCTCGGGTGAACGCCGAGGTCGACAGTGCCGTCGCCGCGGCTGACCCGGACGGACCGACGTTCAACCCGATGGTCAAGGCGTTCATGGGTGCCTTCACCAGGAACGTGCCTGGCGTACCGGGTATCTCGCGCACGTTCGCGACCGACGTGATGTGTCATCCCGTCCTCCTCGGCCTCGCAGACGCGGTGCTCGGTCCGAGCTGCGCTCGCTTTCAGCTCAACCTCGGCCAGATCCTCGAACGCGGTCCGGGTTCGCAGGATCAGTGGCTGCACCGCGACGAGGGCGTGTGGGTCGACGTACCCAAACCCCCGTCCCGAGCTGCAACTCGCGTCGGTGATCGCCCTGGTCGACTTCACTCATCACAACGGCGCCACCCGAACTGTGCCCGGCAGCCACCGGTGGCCGGACCGTCATCTGCCGATGGACGTACAGACGACACCCGGCCCCGGCCAGATCGCCGTCGCCGAGATGCCGGCAGGCTCGGCGCTCATCTATACCGGCGGCGTGATCCACGGAGGCGGAGCCAACACCTCCGACGTGCTTCGCCGAGCGGTGCACCTGAGCTACTGCCTCGGTTGGCTGCGGACCGAGGAGAACAACTACCTGTCGATTCCGCCGGCGATCGCAGCCGGATTACCGCGACAGGCACAGGAGGTACTTGGCTACTCGGTGTACGACGGCATAGCCCGTGGCGGTGGCTACCTCGGCATGGTGCGCATGCAAGACCCGGTCGATCTCCTCGCCCGCGACGAACTCTGAGCGACGCCTGTGCAAACCTGCAGCGGATGAGCGAGGTCGACGGACGGTCACTCGAACGAGACGGACGCGCCGCTCACGCCGCCGCGGACTACACGACAGCGGCTGCGAGATACGAGGAAGCCTTCATCGCCTACCGTCGCGCGGGCGACCTCACGGCCGCCGCGCACGCCGCGCGAACCGTTGGATGGTTCCGAGGTTGGGTGTTCGGTGAGTGGGCGGTGCACCGCGGATGGATCATGCGGGCACGTCGGCTGCTCGACCGAGCCGACGACGACCACGGCAGGGGATGGGTCGTGCTCGACGACGCGCTCCGCGGCAGCGATCTCGAGACGCAACGCTCGCAGTATCTCGAAGCGATCGACGTGGCACGCCGAACCGGCGACCAGGACCTCGAATGCGACGCCACCGCATCACTCGGCATGATGCTGGTCTTCTCCGGCCACATCGACCAAGGCATGGCCTACCTCGACGAGGCATTGGCCGCGATCTGCGGCGGGGACGTGTCGGAATTGCCGGTCGTCGAAGGCTGTCTCTGCGGCCTGATAACCGCCTGTGAACGCACCCGCGATGTCGCACGCGCCGATGAGTGGCTCCGTGCTGCCGGTGAGGTGATGCAACGCGACAATCTTCTCGCTGTAGCTGGGCACTGCCGGGCGCACTATGCCGGCATCCTTGTCGCCGCAGGCCGCTGGGACGATGCCGACGACGAACTCGTCAGTGCCCTCGACCTGCTTCCCGAAGGCATCGCTGCCTGGCAAAGCGCACGGTGCCGGCTTGGCGACCTTCGCGTGCGGCAAGGAAAGTTCGAACAGGCCGAGCAGCTGCTGGCCGGATTCGACCATCATCAGGATGCGGTTGCGCCGCTCGCGGCGCTCTATCTCGCAACAGCGCGCACTGAGCTCGCTGTCGAGCTACTCGACCGGGCACTGGACTCGGACACACACGAAGGCCACGCGATCGAGCCGCTGCTGGTCCTCAGCGTCGAGGGCCACCTCGCTCGAGGTGATCATGGCTCCGCGCTCAGGTCGGCTGAACGACTGACCGCGCTGGTGAATGAGCAACCATCAACGTACGGGCGGGCGGTGGCAGCCGTCGCCCGCGCCAGACTCTGTGCGGCCTCCGGTGGCGACGCGCGTGTCTACTGGCACCAGGCGGTGACTCAGTTCGCCTCAGCGCAGCTCCCCGCCGAGACTGCCGCGGCTCGCCTCGAACTGGCACGCGTCATCTCCGTTGACCGACCCACCGCAGCGATCGCCGAGCTCGAATCCGCACACAAGATATTTCAGGAACTGGGAGCGCGCCGCGGCGCCGATCAGGCCGCGGCACTGCTCCGTCAACTCGGAGGACCCAACAAGACCGGCCCCAAACGACGAACTGAACTCACGCGCCGCGAGGACGAAGTACTCGAACTGCTGGCGCTCGGACTGTCGAACGCCGAGATCGGTGAGCGACTGTTCATCAGCCCCAAGACCGCCGAACACCACGTGGGGCGGATCCTTTCCAAGCTCGGCCTGCGAAGCCGAGCCGAGGCAGCGGCCCACGCCGCCAGGAATCAGCGGTAGCGTCCCTGCTCCGTCGAGGGCGCGAGGCTCTCGTGATCCTGTGGAGTGGTCATGGCATACGTAGTTGATTTCGTGACGGTCTCGACCGTGGGTCTCGAGTCGTCGCCGGTGGCAGACGCACTGGCAGGCCTGCGGGCGAACGAGGCCCGCTACTTCAAGAACAAGTACGACCACGAGTTCACGGTCGAACCCGCGAGCAAGGCCAAGAAGGCCGTCGAGTACGTGCATCGCATCCTCGAGGAGGAGCGCGACATCGTCATCGAGTCTCGGCCGCTGGAGGCGACGGCGTTCCAGGTCGAGGACCTCCGCTTCACCTATGTGTTCTACGAGAGTGGTCTATCGATCAATGTGATGTACAACGTCGACGACCCGAAGAAGCGGGCTGTCGGATTCAAGCTGTCCGACGGGATGGAGGTCCCCGATGAGCTTGCTTCGCGGTTCAAGTTCGCGAGACAGAAGTCGAAACTGGCCGGAACCATTCGCGGTTCGTACTTCGTGATCAAGGGCGAATACTGATCTACCCGGCCTCGACTTTGGGCATGATCTCTTCCTTCAACCGCTTGAGGTCGTCGAGCGTCTTGCTGACCGGCACGTCAGCGAACGGCGGCCAGAGCATCGGCATGGTCAGGCCGGCCTCCTTGTAGCGCTTGAGGTTGTCGGTGATCTGCGCGGCGGTTCCCGCCAGCAGATTGCTTCCCTTGCCGGCATCCGTCTGATCGGTCTCTGCGTCGGTGATGACGAACCAGATCATGCTGCTGATCTCGAGGTCATCGAACGAGGTCGGACTCCCGAGCTCCTCGAGTTCTCGGCGAATCGCGCCGCGCCACTGCTGGAGCTCGTCCGGCGAGTCCTGGATCCCGATCCATCCCGCCAGGCCGTACTTCGCGATCCGGCTCGCCGAACGCTTCGGGTCCTTGAGCCCGCTGAAGAAGATCGGCGGGTGCGGCTTCTGCACCGGCTTCGCCCCGAAACCGCACCTGTCGAAGTCGGCGAACTCGCCGTGGTACTCGAACAGGTCGTTCGTCCACATGCCCTGCATGATCTCGATCGTCTCGCGCACGTGCTTGTGCCGCTTGGGGAAGATGTGCGAGGCGCTTGCGGCCGCGAACTCCTCGGGCATCCAGCCGGACCCCAGGCCGACGTTGACCCTGCCGTTCGACAGGTGGTCCACAGTCGCGATCTCGGCAGCGAGGACGGCGGGCGCGCGGTACGGGGTGTCGGTGATGCTCATGCCGATCCGCACCTTCGATGTCTTGGCCGCGAGCCAGGGGATCAGCGGCCAGCCTTGGTACCACTCGCCACGGGCAGACACGGGCAGCGCCTTCGGGAACCCCTCGATCATGCCGAACGAGTATTGGAGCTCTTGGCGGTCGGAGGCTTCCGGGACCACGATCCGGTCGAGTGTCCAGACGGAGTCGAAGTCGAGTTCCTCGGCGAGGGCAGTGAGATCCTCGAGCTCCTTGACGGTCACCTTGTCGCGGAAGTTCGGCAGGTACAACGCGAGCTTCATGAGAGAGGCCTCCTCATCGTTCGTCAGTTGATCGCAATCCTATGTTTCGGCGCGGAGCCGCTCGCGCAGTTCCCGCTTGACGACCTTGCCGTAGTTGTTGGTCGGCAGGGCGTCGACGAATCGGTAGTCCTTGGGCCGCTTGAACCGGGCGATGTGGTCGAGGCACGTCTGGTCGAGAGCCTCGATCGGTGGAGGGGCGGCGCCGTCGATGGCCACCACGAAGGCCACCACCGCCTCGCCCCACTCCGGGTCGGGCCGGCCGACGACTGCGGCGGCCCGTACACCGGGATGGCGGAGCAACGCCTCTTCGACCTCGCGGGGGTAGATGTTCATCCCCCCGCTGATGATCAGGTCTTTCGACCGATCCCGCAGCGTGAGGTATCCGTCGGCGTCGAAGCTGCCGACATCGCCGGTGTGCAGCCAGCCTCCCCGCAACGCCTCGGCGGTGGCATCCGGCTGCTTCCAGTAGCCGGCCATCACCACATCGCCGCGGACCACCACCTCGCCGACTTCGCCTGCGGGCAGATCGCGGTCGGCGTCGTCGACGACGCGGACCTCGACGTCGGTGCGAGGGACGCCGACGCTTTGCATGCGGTCCCGCCACCGGGGATGGGTCCGGTCGGCGTGGTCTGCCTTGGACAGTGCGGTGATCGTCATCGGCGTCTCGCCCTGCCCGTAGATCTGCGCCAAGCGTGGACCGAAAACGGCGAGCGCGTCCTCCAGGTCGGCCAGGTACATCGGTGCGCCGCCGTAGATGATCGTCTTCAGGTGGGCGAGGTCGGCGACGGCGATGGCCCGGTCGCCGGCCAGTCGCTTCACCATGGTGGGGGCGGCGAAGAACGACATGCCGGACCAGTGTTGAAGCAGCGCGGCGATCTCGTCGCCGTCGACGCCACCGGACTGCGGCACGACGCTGACCGCGCCCCGGGCCACGTGTGGCAGCCCGTACAGCCCCGAACCGTGCGACAGCGGCGCGGCGTGGAGGATGCAGTCCCGCGGTGTCACCGGGTCGATGTCGGCGAAGTAGCTCAGCGACGCCATCAGCAGGTTGCGGTGCGTGAGCGTGGCTCCCTTGGGCTGGCCGGTGGTGCCGCTGGTGTAGAACAGCCAGGCCGGGTCCTGCGGCTGCCGATCGATGAGCGGCGCCGGTGAGGATGCCACGAGCCGATCCCACCGCTCACCGGGCGCGACCACCACCGCCTGCAGCGAGGCGACGGTTCCGACGAGCGACTCGACATCGCCGGCATGGTCGGCGTCGGTGACGACGACGGCCGACCCGCTGTGGTCGAGGATGTACGCGATCTCGTCGCGGTGGAGGCGAGCGTTGACCGGCACGGCGACGAGACCTGCGTGCCAGATGCCGAAGAGCGCCTCGAGGTACTCGGGTCGGTTGCGCATCACGATGGCGACCCGGTCACCGGGCGACAGGCCGAAGTCGTCGCGTAGGCCGGCGGCCGCGCCGGCTGTCCGGGAGGCGAACGCGGCCCAAGTGGCGTGGACTCGCTCGCCGTCGGCCAGGGCCGGGTCATCGGGCCGCCCGCGTCCGTGGCGTTCCACCCAAACTGCCGGGTTCATCGCACCGCCTCGGACTTGCCACCGAAGATCACGTCGTGGGCACGCAGTTGCTCAACCACGGCGGAAGCGTAACGCCAGTCGTCATCGGCCTCCACGACAGCAGCGACGACCTACCATCGCACGATGAGGCTTGCCGAGGACGAGGCGCGCGCCAGGCTGGCTGCGCACGACCACGGGATACTGTGCACCGTGCATGCCGAGCGGGGCGTCGACGCCGTGCCCGTCGCGTACGTCGTGGACGACGACGGCTATGTGGGCGTGCCTGTCGACCTGGTGAAGCCGAAAGCGTCGTTGCGGCTGCAACGAGAACGGAACCTCGAGGCCGACCCGCGGGCCACGCTGCTGGCCGAGCACTGGGACCCCGCCGACTGGTCGCAACTGTGGTGGGTGCGCGCCGAACTGCGCTGGCACGGCGACGGCGACGCCCCGCGGGCAACGGCCCTGGCCGCCCGGCTCGCCGGGCGCTACCCGCAGTACCGGGATCAGCCCTTCGCCCGAGTGCTGGTGCTTGCGCATCGTCGGCGTGACCGGCTGGGCCGCTGCCGCGAGCTGATCCTCGGCGGTCACCGGGCCTTCGACGTGCCGAGCGCTCTACCCCAGCACGGCGCGCAGCGCGTCGAGGCGTGACGGCACGAGCCGATACCAGACCCACAGCCCGCGCTTCTCGCGCTCGACGAGACCGGCGTCGACGAGGATCTTCATGTGGTGGCTCACCGTTGGCTGGGAACGACCGGAGGGCTCGACCAGGTTGCACGCGCACACCTCGTCATCGCCGGAGGCCGCGATGTAGCTCAGCAAGCGGAGTCGGATCGGATCGGACAGCGCTGCGAACGACTCCGCCAGCACCGCCGCTTGTTCCTCGTCGAGGACAACGGTGCGGACGGGCGAGCAGCAGGCGATCGGATCGAGCGTCGCAGTCTTCGGTGCAGCCATGCCCGAAACTATATCGACAATCTTCGAACAAGTCCATTGACAATCGTCGATCCAGTCGGTAGGGTCATCTCATCGATGAACGTCAATGTGTTGTTGGCGTCGCAGACTTCCCATGGAGGAACCAATCATGTCCCGTGTCCAACTGGCACTCAACGTTGCCGACCTCGACGCCTCGATCGAGTTCTACACCCAGCTGTTCCAGACACCGCCGGCCAAGATTCGCGAGGGTTATGCCAACTTCGCAATCGCCGACCCGCCCCTGAAGCTCGTGTTGTTCACCGGCATGGGCGAGCCGGGGTCGCTCAACCACATCGGCGTCGAAGTCGAGTCGACCGACGAGGTGATGGCCGTGATCGCCCGCACCCAGGCGAACGGTCTCGAGCAGGAAGTCCAGGAGAACACCTCGTGTTGCTTCGCCGTGCAGGACAAGACGTGGGTCAAGGGGCCCGAGAACGACTGGGAGTTCTACACCGTGCTCGGCGATGCGCCGTCGATGGCGTGCGGTGCCGACGAGCACGACGGCCTCCGAGGCACCGTCCACCTGCTGCTGACGACTGGCGCTGGTCATCGGCAGTATCAACTCGGCACGATATTGACTCAGTTAGAATTGAGTAATAGCCTCACGGTCGTGAGTGAACCCGACGTCGAGGTCCGTGTCCGCCGGTATGCGGCGCTTGCCGATCCTGTTCGGTTGATCATCGTCGACGAGCTGGTCGCATCCGATCGTTCCCCGATCGAGTTGCGACGGCTGGTCGGGATGGAGTCCAACCTGCTGGCTCACCACCTCGACGTGCTCGAGCACGTGGGGATGATCAACCGGTCGCGGTCGAGCGGCGATGGTCGCCGACGATACGTCCACCTCGAACGGTCGACACTCGAAGGGTTGCAGCCCGGTCTGCGACGCACTCCTGTAGGGGCGTTGTTCGTGTGCACTCGCAACTCGGCTCGCAGCCAGCTCGCCGCGGCGTTGTGGCGATCGGCAACCAACCTTCCGGCCGAGTCAGCCGGCACACACCCGGCGGACCGTGTTCACCCCGGCGCCGTCTCCGCAGCCCGGCGCGCCAAGCTCTCCCTCGGTGCCGGCGAGCCACGCTCGATCGGCGACATCGCCAAGATGCCGCCGCTGGTGATCACGGTCTGCGACCAAGCGCACGAGGAACTCGATCCGCCAGACACATGGCTGCACTGGTCGATCCCCGACCCTGTTGCAGTCGGTTCCGCCAAAGCCTTCGATGCCACCGTTCGAGAGCTCCGCCACCGCATCGATGCCCTGGTCGCGCCGTGACGTTCCCCGACGATTCGCAGCTCGACATCGAGGTCGAGACCGGCACCGGGGCGATGCGCCTCGATCTACCGCGGCGACTGGTCGCCGAGGCGCTCGGCACCGGCTTCCTGATCATCGCCGTCATCGGGTCAGGAATCATGGCCAGCCGCCTCTCACCCAACGACGTCGGGCTGCAACTGCTCGAAAACGCAGCCGCAACCGCCGGCGCGCTGATCGGCCTGATCCTCATGCTCGGCGCTGTCTCCGGCGCACACTTCAACCCGGTCGTCACCCTCGTCGACCGGCTGTCGGGCTCGCTGTCGACGCGCGACAGCGTGTGGTACGTCGTCGCCCAGATCATCGGCGGATGCCTCGGTGCGATCGTCGCCAACGTGATGTTCGAACTGCCCGCCGTCGAATGGTCGACCAAGACACGCTCGTCGGGCGCGCTGTGGCTGTCCGAGGTGGTCGCCACCGTCGGCCTGCTACTCGTCATCCACGGATGCGTGCGCAGCGGACGTGCCGCTGCCGTGCCGTTCGCGGTCGGGGTCTGGATCGGCGGCGCCTACTGGTTCACCTCGTCGACGAGCTTCGCCAACCCGGCGGTCACGATCGCCCGCACGATGTCGGACAGCTTCGCCGGGATCAAACCATCGTCGGCTCCGATGTTCATCGTCATGCAACTGATCGGCGCAGCGATCGCGTTCGTCCTGATCCGCTTCCTCTACCCCCACAAAGGAGACCGCTGATGCACAGCCCTCACTACGACGCGCTCCCACTCGACCAACAGAACCTCGTCAACCAAGCAGCTGTCCACCTCGAGCGCGAGTTCGCTGGCACGTTCGGCCGCGAGACCGTCGAACGGTTCGTCATCGACTCACTCGATCAGCTCGCCCCCGGCAACAGAGTTCCGGCGTTCCTGTCGTTGCTGACCGAACGATTCGCCCGCGACCGATTGAACGCACTCGCCAAGATCGAAGGACTACGGCCCACCGACCGACCGTCGGTGTTGTTCATGTGCGTGCACAACGCCGGACGATCACAAATGGCAGCAGGGTGGTTGCGCCATCTCGCCGGCGACCGGATCACCGTGTACTCCGGCGGCTCCGAACCGACCGATCAGATCAACCCAGCCGCCGTCGCGGCGATGAAGGAAGTCGGGATCGACATCACCAACGAGTTCCCCAAGCCATGGACCGACGAGATCGTCCGAGCATCCGACGTCGTGGTCACGATGGGCTGTGGCGACGCTTGCCCGCTGTTCCCCGGCAAACGCTACGAGGATTGGCAACTCGACGACCCCGCGGGACGCGACGTCGCCGACGTGCGACCGATCCGCGACGACATCCGGGTCCGGGTCGAGGAGCTGATGGCGTCGCTCGGCATCGGCGCCGCGCACGCCGAACGCTGACGTCGCGCTACGCCGCTGCCGCGCTGGGGTCAACTGGGCACGCCCAGAACGCTACGTACGGTTCTGCGGCCGCCCAGTTCGTCCACCGGCGTCGGTTGCGCAGGCCCGAACTCAGGGTGAGGTGAGTTCGGCAGATCACCACAGTGTGTTTGACGACTCCGGCTCCCATTGCGGGGGCGGCAGTCATCAAACGCTGACGGCAACACCGCGCGATATCTGCCTGGACCGATCACGCGCACTCGATGAGAGGCGTCGGGCGTCCGGTGACCTCCGGAAGTGGCTGCCAGTTTGTGTCCTCACCGGAATCGCGATCGAGCATCGGAAGCCCACTCGATATCTGCCCGGTTGATCCGCGCTAGCTACACGGGAACTGGTCAGCCCCGGAACCGTACGTAGCGTTTCGGGCCTGCCCAGTTCGAAGGCGGCCGAGCGCTGACGGTCGATCGCCGATCGCAAGATGTAGTGAGCAGATTGAACCGAATGTGCCCCCATCATCTCACCTTGCTGCCCATCTCAGGGTGAGGTGAGGACAGGGTGCGGTCGCAGTCGGGCGGCGAGGACGAAACGCTGGCGGCGGACACGCCCGCCGCGAGCAGGAGCACGATCTCGAGCAGGTCGTAGTTGCCCTGGAGTTGCCAGATCCATGCGGCCAGCAGCGGTGACACGGCTTGGGCGAGGTAGACGGGGAACATCAACGCGCCTTGGAGGGCGCCGTATCCTTCGCGGCCGAGGAACTCGGGTGCGGCGGTGGCCTGGACGATGGTCTTGATCCCCATTCCGGTGCCGAACGCGACGGCGAACACGAACACCAGTGGTGAGTGGGCGGGGAGCGAGATCAGGATGATCACGGCCACCACCGGGAACAGCGTGCCGATCAATCCCGGCTGTGGTGATGCTGATGAATCGTTCGAGGGTCAGCACGGCGACCCGGCCGGCGAGTTGGGCGGGGCCGATGCATGCATACGCGGCAACTGCCTCGCCCGTCGTGTAGCCGCTCTCGCGGAGCATCGGGACGAGGTTGAAGACCAGCGAGGTGAACATGAACGCGAAGCTGACGAAGCTGAGCACGAGCAGCCAGAACACCGGGTGCACGACGGCGGGCCGGATTGATGTCCTAGCCGCCGGGGTGCGGGTAATTGCGGGGCGTCCCTGATGGCTCGCGGTCGCGGAGCAGCAGGTACGGGATGCCGGCAACAAACGGCAGTTGGATCACAGCCAGCGCCATCAGTGCGTTTCGCCATCCATGGGTGTTGACGAGGAACGTGGTCAATGGGACGAACACGGTGCTGGCCAGGCCACCGAACAGCGTGATGACGATGATCGCTTTGCGGTAGTCGGCGCCGAACATTCGGGCGACGACCGCGAACGCGGCGTCGTAGAGCGTCATCGCCGAGACGATGCCGATCCCGATGCTGATCGCATACAGCTGCCACAGCTCGGAGACGTGAGCCCACCCGAACAGCAGTGCCGCTCCGACGAAGGCGGCGAGGGTCATCATCCTCCGTCCGCCGTAGCGGTCGACCCACCGACCCCTCGCATAGGAGCACAGTCCGGTGACGGCAAGCACGACCGAGAGGGCACCGCCGATCTGTGTCTTGGTCCAGCCGAACTCGGCGGCCATCGGGTCGGAGAGCGACACGAAGACGTAGTAGAAGCTGCCCCACGCGACGATCTGACCGACACCGAGGGCACAGACAACTGGATATGGAAAGCGGCTCGTCGCGGGCGCGGCGTCGAGCTTGGTGCTCATCAGCCGCAGCAGGCTGCAGCAGTTGCGGACACGGTGACCGGCTCGTCGGCGATCCCGGGTCCATGGCACACGCCGGTTTCGGGCAGCACCAGGCCTGTGTCGCGTGCTGCCTCAAAGTCACCGGCGAGCGCGGCGACGACCGAGCGAACCTGCTCGTAGCCGGTGATCATCAGAAACGTCGGGGCGCGCCCGTAGCTCTTCATCCCGACGATGTAGACGCCGGGCTCGGGATGACGTAGTTCCTGCTCGCCGTGGGGTGGCACGGTGCCGCAGCTGTGTTCGTTGGGATCGATCAGCGGTCCGAGCTGCCGCGACGATTCGAGCCACGGATGCAGATCCAGTCGCAGCTCGGACATCGTGCTGAAGTCCGGACGGAATCCCGTAGCGACAATCACCTCGTCGACCTCGACGGTGTCGTCACCGCGGTCGGTCTCACCGGTCACGGCAACCGCGTCGCCGCAGATCTGGAAGGCGTTGACACGGAACGGGGCGACGAGTTGCACGCCGCCACCGTCGACGGCGGCCTTGGATCGTTCGCCGAGCGCCCCGCGACCCGCCAGCTGATCGTCGTCGAGGCCGCCGAACGTCCGCTCGGTCGGCGTCGACCGCATCGCCCACACGATCTCCGTGGATGGTTCGTCCTTCTGGAGTCGGCTCAGGCCGAGGATCGAGTCCATCGCCGAATGCCCGGAGCCGATCACCATCACGCGGCGGCCGGCGAAGCGCTCACGCTTCGTGCCGAACACGTCGGGAATGCCGTAGCTGATCCGGGACGCAGCGGTGGCCTCGCCACGGGCCGGGACACCGCTGGCGCCGGCAGGGTTCGGCCGGTCCCACGTGCCGGACGCGTCGATGATCGCCCGGGCGAGGTAGCGAGTCTCGTTCCCATCGGCTCCGACGGTCACGATCTCGAACGGCCGCTTCTCGCGTCCCGTCGAGGGGACTCGGTCCATGCCCTGACGAGTCACCGAGACGACACGGACACCGAGCCGCAGATGGGGAGCGATCGCCGGATGCGACGCCAGCGGAGCGAGATAGTGATCGATCAGCTCGCGGCCGGTGGGATCACGCTCGGGATCGGGCATCGACCACCCGGTCGCATCGAGCAACTGGCGTGCCCCATCATCGACGACGTAACGCCACGGCGAGAAGAACGTGACGTGGCCCCACTCGGCGACAGCGGCGCCCGGTGTCGCACCCCGCTCGAACACCACGAAGGTCTGGTCGCGCAACGCGAGTTGGGCGGCGGCGGCGAGCCCGACCGGGCCGGCACCGATGATTGCGACGGGCAGGGCTCCCTGGGTAGCTGTGGGCGTGGTCATGACGCAACGCCTTTGCAGCAGTTCTCCTGCAGATACGCCATCAACGCGTCCATGCATTCGAAGTTTGCCGAATAGATCAACGAGCGACCGTCGCGGCGCTGCGTGACCATCTCTGCGGCCTGCATGTGCGTCAGATGGAACGACAGGGACGACGCCGGAATGCCCAGTCGCTCGGCGATCGCCCCGGCACTCAACCCGTCCTCGCCGGCCTGCACCAGCAGACGATGCACCTGCAGACGCGACTCGTGCGCCAAGGCACTCAGCGCCAGCACCGCCCAATCAGCGAACTCATCAGCCATCATTCGATCCTTCCAGGATTGTCGAAGCATTGTAGATACCGTGTCCGCGAATCAGTCAACGACATTTCCGGAAATGTCGAAATATCACTGGCTACGCTTATGGTCATGACGACCACCGAACGCGAGCCGGTCGCTGGGTCCGACGTCCTCCATCGACTGTCGTTGCTCGACCGGTTCCTGCCGGTATGGATCGGCGCGGCGATGGTGCTCGGACTGTTGCTGGGTGCTGCCATCCCGCAGCTGGACGATTGGCTCGACAAGGTCAAGATCGGCACGGTCTCGTTGCCGATAGCGATCGGCTTGCTGCTGATGATGTATCCGGTACTCGCCAAAGTGCGTTACCGGCGACTCGACGAGGCGATCGATCGGCGATCGATGACGTTCTCCCTCTTGCTCAACTGGGTCGTCGGGCCGGCGCTGATGTTCACGCTCGCCTGGCTGTTCCTGTCCGATCTCCCCGAGTACCGCACCGGTCTGATCATCGTCGGGCTGGCTCGCTGTATCGCCATGGTCCTGATCTGGAACGACCTCGCCTGCGGTGATCGAGAGTTGGCGGCCGTACTCGTGGCGATCAACTCGCTCTTCCAGATCGCGGCATTCTCGGTGCTCGGATGGTTCTACCTCGAGCTGTTGCCCGGCTGGCTCGGCCTCGACACCGAAGAGCTCGACGTGTCGATGTGGGAGATCGCCAAGGTTGTCCTGGTGTTCCTCGGCATCCCGCTCGTGGCCGGATTCCTGACGCGCCTGATCGGAGAGCGGACCAAGGGGGTGGAGTGGTACGAGGAGCGCTTCCTGCCACGCATCGGTCCGGTCGCGCTATACGGCTTGCTGTTCACGATCGTCGTGTTGTTCGCGCTGCAGGGCGACAAGATCAGCCGCGAACCGTGGGACGTGGTGCGCATCGCGCTGCCGCTGCTGTTCTACTTCGCGATCATGTGGTTCGGTTCGTTCTTCGCCGGATTTCGACTCGGCTTCCCGTACGACCGCAACACGTCGATCGCGTTCACGGCCGCGGGGAACAACTTCGAACTGGCGATCGCGGTTGCGATCGGCGTGTTCGGCGTGACGTCGGGAGAAGCGCTCGCCGGAGTAGTCGGCCCGTTGATCGAGGTGCCGGCCCTGGTCGGGCTCGTGTATGTCGCTCTCTGGGCTCGGAGGCGCTTCTATCCCGCCGACGAGTAGCCAAACATCACCCCGCGGCCAGCATCGACGCGATCCGCGGGCTATTCCGGCCGACCGCCCGGCACCGGAGGTCGCTGCTTTCGGAAGGAATTCTTTCGAACGATCTTGTTGTCACGAACCGTGAGAAAATCGCAGCCGAGGACATCGACGCGACTGCCGTTCAGCAGGGTGCCGGTCAGTCGCCACTCCGAAATGCCATAGTCATCGGAGACGACGAAGTGACGGGCATCGCCCCAGTTCGCGTCGGGCATCGAGTCGAACACGTCGGCGAACGCGGCCTTGACCGATCCCGTCCGAGAAACCTGCAGCCATGCGACTCCGGTCCACCGGAGGCGTCGAACACGCAATCTTCAGCGAACAAGCTGATCAACCGCTCGATGTCGTGGCTGTTCCATGCTTCGGTGTGTTCGATGAGCAGACGTTCGAGGTCATCGCTGATCCACTTCAGGCCCCCTGGCGTAGTTGTCGGATCAGTGTAGAACTCGCTCCGCCGTCGATCGCTCGCATAGATATTCCGTTGCATGGCATATGCCAATAGTGGTATATTAGGCTGCGCATGCTCACGACGTTCGAGGTACTGGCGCAGCCGATCCGGCGGTCGATCCTCGACCATCTCCGCGACGGCGAGCACCTCGTCGGTGAGATCGCCGAGGCGATCGGGCTCACTCAGCCGCTCACCTCCAAACACCTCCGGGTTCTGCGCGACTCCGGGTTCGTGACCGTCCGCGTAGACGGGCCTCGCCGCTGGTACAGCCTGCGCGTCGGCCCGCTCGTCGAGCTCGACGACTGGCTGGCGCCGTATCGCTGGATGTGGGAGGCACACCTCGACCGCCTCGGCACCCACCTCGACGCCATGCCCGACCAGCTCACATCCAACGATGGAGGAGACACCGATGTCCGCTGACCAGTTCCTGACTCTCGATGGCCGGCCGACCGTTCGTGTCGAGCGGCGGTACCCGCACCCGATCGACAAGGTGTGGCGGGCGGTCACGACTCCCGAGCACCTTGGCCACTGGTTTCCGAGTCCGGTCGACATCGATCTGCGCCCGGGCGGATCGATGCGCTTCGGCGCCTTCGGGGAGAGCGGTGGGGCGACCGGCACGGTCGAGGCCGTCGACGAACCCCACCTGCTCGCATTCACGCTGGGGCGCCGACCGGCTGATCTTCGAGTTGGCGGCCGACGACGACGGCACGACGTTCGCGCTGACCCACTCGTTCGACGACCGCAGCGGCGCGCCAAGCTTCGCCACCGGCTGGGAGCTGTGCCTCGCCGGACTTCGGGCCGTGCTCGCCGGAGAGCCGCTGCCCCCGGCCGATCGGGGCATCGCCCGGCACGAGGAACTCGTTCACGAATTCGGTCTCGACGAGCCCGAGGTGACGGAGTCGGATCGTGGCTGGACGGTACGCGTCGAACGTCAGTTGACCTGCCCGGCCGAAGTCGCGTGGAACCTGTGGTTCGGCAAGGATCGCGACACCGGCGAGCAACGCCATGCGCCCGCGGTGGGTGAACCCCTGACGCCGTACATGGCTCCCGATGTCGTGATCGGAACGATGACCGAGGTCGACCTTCATCGCGTCCTGGCATTCGATGTGGCACCGACTGGTGGGCCCGGCGAACACCTCCGCCTCGAGTTCGCCGCCGGGACCGGCCACGGCGTGAAGATCACCCTCACCGTCACCGGCACCGATCCCGCCGAGCGCGACGCGGCCGCGCAGATGTGGGCCACCGGTGCCATCGGGCATCTCGCTGCTTCAGCCGCCGAATGGGCGATGGCCCAGTAGCGGGACGTCTCGTCAAACCCCGGTGCGAGTCGATCCGTCGCGTGCCGAAGCTGCCGGAATCATCCCGTCGTCCAGACCAGTCCGAGTCGCGTGGCGGCTCGTTCGATCGCCTCGACCAGCAGATCCGTAGAACCAACGCACGCGTCGAGATCTCGCGAGTTGAGGAGCAGCACGTAGGCCTGCGTCGGTTTCGGCGACGACCACGGGCGCCTGCCCGCCGGCGGCGACGCGAATCGCGTCGGGTTGATCGTCGCGATGGAAGGTGTCGAACGGCACCGGTAACCCGGCCTGGCAGGCCTTCCATTCGGGTCGTTGACGGACGGATCCGTGGGTGATCTCGCACAGCGAGCAGTGCCGTCGGCCGAGACGGGCACCGACCCAATAGGCGAGCTCGCCGCGAACGGTGCTGTCGGCGTCGTACACGCCAACGAGACGCACGATTCGCTGGGTTGCTGCCGGGTCAGAGGAACTCATTGCGACAGCATCGCCGATCGGCGACACTTCACCGGCGTGATCTCCGCCGAGCCCTACCACGTCGCGCTGGAAGCGGCGGGTGCGCACCATCCCGCTGATGCTCGCCGTGACCGTCGTCGGTGTGCTCGCCAGCCCTGTCCTTCTCGCTGCAGCCGCGGTCGTCGACCTGGCGAAGGGTCGCCTCCGTCTGCCGACCGTCCGGGTGGCGCTGTTCCTGCTGCAGTATGCGATCAACGACAGCATCGAGATCCTCCTCGCACCCCTGTACTGGATGATGGCCGGCTTCGGTACACGCATCGACCAACCCAAGTCCGTCGCGTCGCCACGAACAACTGCAGCGTTGGTCCATCGACGTCCTGGCGCGACGCGCCGAACGCCTGCTCGGTCTCCGCATCGACATCGACGCTGACTCGATCGCCGCGCTCACTCCCGGACCGGTCGTCGTGCTGTGCCGCCACGTCAATATCGTCGACGCTTCGCTCCCGACGCTGCTGTACCAACGGCTCGGCTTCCGCAGCCGCGGCGTGATCATGGCCGAGCTGCTCGCCGACCCCGGCTTCGACCTCATCTACAGCAGGACGGGGTCGGTGTTCATCCCGCGCGACAACGGCCCCGAGGCCGTAGCTGCGGTCCGCGAGGTGGGTCAGGGCCTCGACGCGACGACTGCCGTTGTCGATCTTTCCCGAAGGCCGCCTGTTCCGCGCCGATCGCCTCGAACGAGCCAAGACGCGGCTGGCCCTCGAGAACCCAGACACGAGCAGCTCGGTTGGCTTCACTCAGCCACGTCCTGCCGCCACGCCCCGGCGGAGTTCTCGCGCTCGTCGACACCATCCCCGCCGACGTCGTCGTGATTGCTCACAGCGGACTCGACCACTACGCATCGTTCACCGAGCTCGCCAGAGCCGTTCCCCTTCGCGACCCGCTCCAGGTCACTGCCTGGCGCAGTGCCCAGCGATCAGATTCCCGTCGGTGATGACGAGCGCATCGCCTGGCTCGACGAGCAATGGCTGCTCGTCGACGATTGGGTCAGGTCGCCGCCCACTCGGGGTCGCGGCCGGTGAACGCGATCAGTCGGGTGAGATCGTCCGCGTCGTCGGTGACCGAGCGTTCCTCGTCGTAGCGCTGCGGCACTCGCAGCGGGGTCATGTCGCGTCCGAGGTAGTCGGCGAGGATCAACGACACCATGACAGGATCGAAGTACGGCTCGATCGCTGCTCCGCGGGCGACGTCCCAGGTGTGGACGAACGTGTCACTGCGCATGAAGGCCATGTACGAGTCGATGGTCATGTCGCCGACTCGTGAAGCGACGGCTGTCCGAAGCGCGCCGCGGCGGTCGGTTGCCTCGAGGAACTGCGCTCGGTACGTCCGAAAGGTCGCTACCGGATCATCGCCGGCGATGCCGGCCACATCTGTGAATGCATCGATCAACTCGCCGCCGGAGGCACGCGCAGCGATGTTGTGAGTGACCGCCATGGCGTGCCCGGCGACTTCTCGTACCGTCCAACCGGCGCACGGCGACGCGTGATCCCACGCGCTCGACGGCACGCGGGCCAACGTCTGCTCGAGACCGAACATCACGGTCGTGTACACGCGCAGGTTCTCACTCACAGAGCGAAGCTAACCGGTGTGGCTATTCTCAGAGGATGCAGCAGCGACAACGGGTTGCTCAATTGTCGACGGTCCCGCTCTTCGCGAACTGCTCGAAGCGAGAGTTGGCGCGACTGCTGTCGCGGGTCAGGACGGAGACCGTCGATGCCGGGCACACGTTGTTCGTCGAAGGCGCACCGTCTTCGAACATGTACGTGATCCTGACCGGATCGGCGATCGTCCGCAAGAATGGTCGCCGGGTCGCCCGTGTCGGCCCTGGCGACGTGGTCGGTGAGCTCAGCGTGATCCTCGGCGGACCGCGTACGGCCACCGTGGAGGCCGACACGCCGATCGAGTGGCTCGTTCTCGATCGGAATTCGCTGCGCGAGGCGATCGACGAGGTGCCGGGCCTCGGGTGGAATGTGCTTCAGTCAGTGGCTTCCAGGCTTGACGAAGCGAACAAGCGACCGGTGTGATCGCCGGGTCGTTCGACTGATTCCGCGGGTGTCACGACCGCCATGCCACGACGACTCGATTCCTTCCTTCGTGCTTGGCGGCGTAGAGGCTTCGGTCTGCCTCGTCGATGGATTCGCTGATCGTTTGGCCCTGCTGGTGCATGGCCGCCCCGATGGACACGGTGACTTGGCCGAGGTTGGGAACATCGGCAAAGGTGAGATCACCGATGGCACGCCGCACGCGATCCGCCGCTGTCGGCGATCTCGTTGCGGTCCGCGCTGTCGATGAGGGCGAGCATCTCTTCCCCGCCGTATCGGAAGAGGCGGTCGGTGGCGCGCAACGCACCGCGGCACGCCGCGGCGATGTCGCGCAGCACGCGGTCGCCGACAGGATGACCATGCTCGTCGTTCACCCGTTTGAAGTGGTCGATGTCGATCATCAGCACACCGAACCGGTTCTCTGCTTGGGCGAGTTGGTCCAGCGCCGCCCGGTTGTAGAGCCCGGTAAGGGGATCGTGAGAGGCGGTCTCCATCCATGCGGTGCGTTCGCGTTGGAGGAGGCGCTGGTCGAGATGGCGATTGAGTGCCACCCGCAACGCAGGGGCGAGGCGGACGAACATCGTCTCCATTTCGCGGGTGACGTCGACCGGCTCGGTGAGGGTGATGTGCACCCTGGCCGGAGGACCTTCACCGCTGAGCGAAAGGACCAGCGACGTCGACGACGGTTCGGGAACGTCGGCGGGGGAGCCGACGAACCCGTCGTGGCTCGCGAATTTCACACTCCCCTCGTCGTGCGTGTCGGCAATCACTTCGATGGTGTCGATCGGTAGCAGGTCCGGCAGGACGCGGAGGGCGGTGAGGATGAGTTCCGGGAGATCGTGCGCCATGACAAGGGCCTCGGTCAGGCGCCGCACGGTGGACGCGACCCGAGGAGTCGAGCGACGTCGAGGTCGTCTTGCGCGATGAGGAAGATTCCACATTCCAACTCGACGAGCCGGTCGAAGATCTCGTCGACCAATGCCGGTGGGATCACGCATCCGTGCTGCGGCGCAATCATGGTGATCGGTGTGAAGCTTCTGCGCAACCGGTCGAGCCCGGCCGCGAGGATGTCCCGACTCGGCATGTAGTGCTCATGGAACGGTCGGATCGCCTCGAAGTAGCCCATGTCGGCGGCGACAAGTTCTCGCCCATCCGTGAATCCACCGAACAGATCGGAACTGAAGAGCACACCGCTCGATTCGTCCCAACTGCACATGGCCCCCGGGAAGTGGAGATATGGGGTCAAGACGAAGCGGAGCTGGCGGCCCTCGCTCAAGGGCAGCCGCCAGTCATGTTCCTCGACGAGGTAGTAGGGAAACCCTGCGTGATAGTGGTGCAGCAAGGTCTTCGCTCGCCATTCGGTGACGAGTTCGACGTCGGGTCGGCTCAGCGCTACGTGGAGGGCCGGCAGCCCGCCGGCGATGTCTGGGTCGCTGTGGTGGCACACAACCCAGCGGATCGACTCGATCGGAACGACTTGGCGCACCTTTGACAAGACCTCGTCGATCGCGTCGACCGATCCCGGGTCGATCAGGACCGAGTTCTCGCCGTCCTCGACAAGGTATGCGTGACACTGGAAGGTCTCCGCGGGCCGAACAGCGCCGACCCACCACACCCTCGGAGCCAATTCGACTGGTGACCCCGACCGCTCGCCCGCTATGTCCGACACGATCCGAACCATAGACCTCGTTGGCTTCCCGCTCGTCCGGCCCGGCGAAGTGCCTGGTCATTGCGCTCCGAGGACCGAGTTCGCCGAGGCGTGAGCGACTGCGCACGTGCTCGCGCTTCCGGTCCGACCGCACAGCCACGCCAGAGCCTGGCGAAGTTCGTGAACGACCACGACTGCGACTTTTCCGGGGTGACCCGCCGCAACCCGACCTGCCTGTTCGTATCCGCTCGTGTTGAGCAACTGGGCGAAGGTGCGACCGGGGGTCGGCAAACGGATGCTGCGGGACTCGATGATCGTGACGTCGTCGATCGATGTCGGCCGCTCTGTGATGAAGATCACATGGGTCGCGTCCAGCATGGCCGTAGCGATCTTGACGTCGATGCCCGTCACACGGAACGCGAGTCCGTCGATGGCGATGCCGCCGGTGCCGGCGACCCGCAATTCTCCGGCGAGCGGTCCTGGAGTGAGCAGATCGATGTATGCAAGTGCGAAGATCAACCCGGCAGATGGCCCGATGTTGTTGCCGGTACGCACATGTGCGCCTCGTGGCAAGCCAGGTCGATGTCGTGGAGCCGTTGCTGGCCCCGACGACCTGGCTGGCGACGTGCCAGGCGACGGTTTCGCTGCGCAGCATGTCGGAGTCGCCCTCGACGGTGCTGACTGCATAGTGCTCGAAGACTTGTAGCCGTGTGCCGCCTTGAACGTAGGCCAGCCGGTACCAGGTCGACATCTCGTCGTCGAGACTCGACGTCGTCGAATTCGACTCGCGTGGCTTGGCCACCCCGGCCCGCGTCTTGCCCGAAGAACTCTGGAGCCGGCAGATCGACGGTCGGAACGATTCCGGAACTGGGTGCATCGGCGACCACAGATCGTTCCAGACCGTCACCGACCAAGAGCGCGCAGACGGTCGCGATTGAGACTACGAATGACTTCATGCCCGGATCGTCTGAAACCGGCATGAGCGGCCACTCGCACACTGCGTGAGCGAGTCCGCTCACGTTTAGCGACTCGACGAAATTTCCGGCAGTCGAGTCGCGCTACCGTTTGCTTGAGCTATTCACCCGGGGGGTGCGTGATGGCAGGTTCAAAGGCTGGTCCGAAGGCTGGGAGAACCGGGGCACGGAAAGCCACCGCGCGAAGCAGCAGGCGTGCCAACGGCCGGTGCGTCCACAGAACCTGGACTCGAACTCCCATGGTTGAAACGACAGGCGAAGCCACCGCCTGAGGAATGGTTTCGGATGGAGGAGTGGTTCACGTTCGTGTACAACACCGCCGACAGCGATCTACGGGCACATCGCATTGCGTTGACCTACTACAACCTCGCCGCGCATCTCGACACCCTTCTACACGGAAAGAAGGACTCGCAGAGTCGTCTGAAGGAGGATCCTTCGGCACCGCTCAACGCGAACTGGTTCCATTTCGCGATGTGGGGAACGTTGACGGTGACGCAGAACTTGAGCACCCAACGGTCGCCCCAACGGCTTAACTCCGGCATCCCGGAGCCGCTGCGGCGACGGCTCACTCCGGCGATACTCCGGGCGCGGGCCACCGATGGCCAGCGAGTGGGGCGCGCCCTCGCATGGGGTCAGTTGGCGATATTCGTGTCCGCGACACAGATCCTGTTCGAGGTGTTGGGCGACCAAGACGAGTTGGCCGGAATCACGGCGTCGAAGGATCGACGAGGAAAGGATCGCCAGCGGCGGTCCTCGACCGGCTCAAAGGGATCTCCCACCTTGAGCACCATCAAGTTGGACGCCGTTCGACACATCGCCCCGATGACAAGAGCCTTCCGCTACTACAAGAAGTCCGTCGACCGGGACAGGGTTGAACGAGCATGGCTGACTCTCGGAGCCAACCTCGTGCTCACGGGCGCCGAACAGGATCTTGCCGACGTTGCTGTCGAGGTTGTTCTCGACCACGTCCCCCAGCATGTCGGAGCATCGATCGACTGGCGTCTCGCCAAGCTGTCGGAACGCTTCCGCGGAATTCCTTCCGCACCTGGCCTACACGCTGCTGGAGTCCATGCATCCGAACAAACGAGAGTTGATCTACACCGTCTGGTCACGGTTGATGACCGACCAAGTGTTGGTGATGGCGTTGCCGACCGAGACGTTGCGGTTGGGACGCGACATCCCGCCCAAACATCGCGAATGGCCGATCTTCCCTCATGATCTGCGAACGCTCCCCGAGGTGAACGACGACGACATGCGGTCGATCGTCAACTTCGTCAAGAGCGTCGATCGAACAATCGCCAAATCGGGTACTCGTGGCTCAGCGGCCCGCGACTGGCGACGGTGGGACGAGAGGATGAACTGGGCGCTTGCCCTCCTCCGCTCGCGGCAACAGGACGAGACGCTGTTCTGGTCTCCGTATTCGGTTGCCGATCAGTGGAACATCGTCAATGGCGAGATGCCGGTGCGTCTTGGTGATGCCAGCACGCTCGACGTCCAAGCGCCCACCGATGAAACGGTGCTCGCCCTCGTACGCAAGGACCTCAACCCATGAGTCGCGTCGCGCTTCCCGATGACGCTCTCGACGAGCTCCGAACCCTCGGCGATCCGAGTTTGGAGGCCAAGCCGCAAGACGAGCGCAGCATCGAGCGTGTTCACAGCTATCGAGCCGATCTCCCCGGAATGGTCCAACCGGACTGCGAGAAGCTGGTCGTTGCCCAACGCCTCTTCGGTGACTACACGCCCGAGATCGCCGGAGCCTTGCTGCTGGCTGCCCTGCCGCAGTCGTATGCGACCGAGTACGGGGCTGCAGTGCTCGGTGCACGCGGTGAGCTCGTCAACGATCTGACGAGGCGAATCGGAGAGACCGCCAGGTTCCTGCTCACCATCATGCAAAAGGGCGAGGACACGAACCCCGCGCAGGCGCAGCTTGTGGGACTGGAACTACTGGGACGGCAATAGACCCGCCCGAACGTTCGTTGCCGTGGGTCGCGTGCGTGCAACTGCGGATCACTCATCAGACCGTGCGGGACTTCTTGGACGTGGAACGAAACAAGCCGCCGAAGATGAGAATCGAATCGACGAGTTGCTCGGCGACAGGAACCGTCCGCCCCTCAACAAAGAAGATCTGTCTGGGCATGCAATTGATGTTCAGCTTCGTGGTCTTCGAGGTCCTCGACCTCTACGGCATCACACTGGAGCGCCGACGAGCAGGAGGCCTACCTCCACCTGTGGGATCTCGTGGGTGGTTATCTGGCCATCGGGTCGGATCAGGCGACGCTCGACCTGAAGGCGAAGTACAACATTCCGCCGGACTGGCCAGGTCTGCGACCACCTTCCATCGACCAATCCCGTCAACCTGCTCGAACAGATCCGCAAGCGCCAATGGCTCGATCCGTCGCGCGAAGCGAATGTGGCAGTATGGTCGTGGACGGCGCTGCGGTCGGGTCGCGTGCTGGCTCGCGCACTGCTCGACGAACTCGAGGAAGGTATGCCTCCGCTGCTGAAGCCTCTGCCGATCGCAGTGATGCGCGCCCTCAACAACGATCTCGTTCGGCGGCGCCTCAACCTCGGCGGCAACGGCGTGCTCCTCCAGTCGCTCGCGCAGCTGCCGAAACGGGAGGCAAAGGTCGCCCGGTTCACGTCCGTCCGTTCGCCGAACAGGCTTGCTGGTCGAGTGCTGCGCACGTTGGCGAACGACGTGACGGCCCGCGCAAGGGTTCACCTCGATAAGACGGTCGACCTCACGGTTCCTGGCAGCCCCGACTGGCCTCACTCGGCCTGACCCACGAATCGCGGCGAGGTGAAAGAATCACCGTGCCCTCAGTCTGCTGAGCTCGGTCCGGCACAAGGCGATCAGCTCAGGCTCGCTCAGCGCCGCGGCGCGCACTTCGAGCTGGGTCCACTGAGGTGCGAGAGTGGCCGCCAATTCAGACCACCGAGGCGCTTCCTCGACATCCGCGAATCCGCCCGTCGGCATCGTGGGCATCCCGCCGAGCCAGCATGGCCAATGCGGCTTCGGTACGGCGGTCTGCATCGGCCAGAAGCAAGCCGGCCTCACGCAAAGTCTGCGACATCTGTGAACGGTTGCCCGAGACAACCAGCATGTCGAGCAGATCGAGAACCCCCGACACGGCCAGTTCGGTCTCGCCCAGCTGCCGCTTCAGGGCTACCCATTCGACGAGGGCAAGAGCCACATGGAAGTTGCTGCTGATGCTTCGCGATGCCCGCATCGCCTGTTCGAACGCTTCGCACGCGGCCCGAGGATCGGTCGCTGCCAGCACACGTCCGAGCGAATAGAAGCCCCAGTGAAGACATTCCGGATTGCCGGTATCTCGGGCGAGCGCGATGGTTTGGCTCGCTCGCCGACCGGCTTCAACCATCCTTCCCGTCGTGGCCAACGCGATTGCCTCGTATCCGAGTCCGTTGACTTGCCAATACTGTTCGCGACTCTCACGAAGGCTCTTCACCAATGCGAGATAGTGGGGCACGAGCGCAGTCAGTTCGCCGGCGTAGCCGTACGCGTCGACGAGCGCAGTGAGGGCCCAGCGGTTCGACGCCTCGTTCGATTCCGGCGTTGTCAGGGCGCGCTCGGCCAGCCGAATGGCGCTCGACGTGTCGCCCGCGAACCAGCGTCCCAGCGCCGCGCACCCCAGGATTTCGATGGCATACGGTTCGTCACCGGCGAGCCGGTCGGCGACCGCCGACGCCCATTGGTGCCCCTCCGGCGCAGGTTGAGACAGGCAGTATTGAAACATCGCGCGTACGAGTCGACCGGCGTCGGCGATCGAGTCGTGTTCCAGGAACCACTGAAACGCAGCCCGGTGTTCGGCGAACTCATCGCGGATTGCGCTGACCGCGTGCCGCTCCTCGTCGGTTTGCATCCTCGGGGCCTGGTCCTCGGCACGAGCGAGCATCATCCGAGCGTGCGCCCATCCTGCGGCAGCTCGCTCGTCGTCATGGAGCTGAGATTGTGCGAACCGGCGCGCGGGCTCGAGCAACCGATACCGACCGACTTCACCCAGACGCTGCACGAGTGCCGTGCGCACAAGTCGCTCGAGCATGGAACGCCCGACTATCTCGTCGGACGACATGCCGAGGCCCATCTCGCGACTGAAGGGTCCAGTGAAGACGCTCAGCCGCGAGAAGTACCGAGCCTCCTCGGCAGACAGCAATGACAATGTTCGACGAAGGGCATCATCGATTGCGTCGGCGTGTGCAATTGCCGACGCGACACTCGTCACGGGTCTACCCGAGGTCGGATCGACGACATCGAGACCCTCGACACTCGCCCGGGCCCCGGCCAGCTCGAGCGCCAATGGCAAACCGTCGGTCGCTCGGCAGATTGCCATGACCGCCTCGGCGTTGTCGTTCGTCAGGCCGAATCCGACGTGGGCGAGGAAGAGCTTGACTGAGTCGGACGCTGCCAACTCGTCGATGTTCGCTGTGCTGGCGCGTGGCACCCCGAGAGGGTGGACCTCGACAGGACACTCGCGGGGAATTGCGAGCGGTTCACGACTCGTCGTCAACACACGGAGGTTCGTGCATCGCCGCAGCGCGGCGCTGATCAGCGGCCGGACTCCGTCGAGGACCTGCTCGCAGTTGTCCAACACCAAGAGGATGTTCGTCGACTGCAATGTTCGCAGCACGGTTTCCTGCAGCGGCTCCTCGGCGATCGGCTGGGCGCACAGCGCGTTGACCGCCGATCGGGCGACATCGCCGGGATCTCGAACTGACGCGAGATCGACGAACCGGACGCCGTCCGGGAATCGCGCTCGCAGCGCGGTCGCCAGACGAACCGCGAGACGTGTCTTGCCCACGCCTGCTGGTCCCCACAACGTCACGATGTTGTGGTCGGCCAGCAGGACCTTCAGCCGTTCGAGTTCATCGTCGCGACCGATCAGGGCGACGTCGTCGTGCGGCAGCGTTCCGGCACCGGCCGCGGGCGCGCGCAACGGCGGAAGGTCCGAGCGCAGACCTTCGGCAACGGCCGTGTGCACCTCGATGGGCTCGTCGAATCCGCGGAGGGAGAAATAGCCGAGCTGTCTCAGTTGGATGCCCGGTGGCGGATCCAGCGACGCGGCCATCGCAGTTTCCCGAGACAGCAGGATCTGGCCACCGTGGCCTGCTGTCTGCAAACGCGAAGCCAGGTTCGGCACGCGGCCGAGGGCGTCGTTGCTCGACAACCGGCAGACTCCGGTGTGGAGCCCTATCCGAACGCGGAGCTCGCCGACCTTCCCCCAGTCGTGACGACGCACGTCTCGTTGGATCTCGACGGCACTTCGCACCGCGGCGCTGGCAGAGGGGAAGACGGCGAGCATCCCATCTCCCATCGTCTGCAACGGAGTGCCGCCCTCACGCGTCACGGCGTCTGCTGCGAGGGTGAGGTGCCTGGACAGCGCGGCGGCGGTGTCGTCGGGGAATCGCTCCCAGAGCTGAACGCTCTCCTCGATGTCGGTGAGCATCACCGTGTAGACCCGTGCCGCGGGATCCCCGTAGCCGGACATCGCGGGCACACTGTCGACGTGAACGGCGCGAGCCGTACGATCCGCCGTTGGCGCTTCCATCGACGTGACGAGGAGGCTCGGATCTTGGCTCAGTACCCTCAATTGCAGCTCGCGTAGTTCGGGCGATGGATCCAACCCGAGTAGCTCGGCAAGGTTCGTCCGCAGGCGCTCGTAGCTACGCAGCGCTTCTGCCTGTTGGCCGGCCCGGTATTGGGCCACGATCAACGACGACCACATCGCCTCGCGTAACGGGTACTCGCTGACGAGTTGCGTGAGCTCAGGAAGCAGGTCCGACGCCGCCCCCGACGCGAGCCGGCATCGCTGGTAGTGCTCCAAGATCGTCAGCCGCGCCTCCTCGAGACGGGCCGCCTCATGGTCCAACGTCGCACAGGCGGCAGCATCGATGAACGGTTGGCCGCGCCACAGTCGGAGGGCATCGACGCAGCGCGAAGAACCTTGTTCGTCGACATCGAGGCGTGTGCCATGAACAGCGTCGTCGAAACGAAGCGCGTCGACCGAGTCGCGTGGCACGTCGAGTTGGTATCCGCCCGGCCGCGTCACGATCGGCACGGCCTCTCCTACCTCCTTGCGGAGTTTCGATACGTGAAAGCGCAGCGCAGGAATCCCGGACTCCGGCTGCTCCTCGCCCCACACATGTTCCATGAGCCAGTCCGGTGACAGCACCTGTCCGGCATGCAATCCGAGCAAGGCCAAGATCGCGCGGCGCAGAGCGGAACTTGCATACCGTTCAACGCCGTCATCGCCGACCACGTCGATCGGACCCAGCAGCCGAACCAACGCCATGCGATCCCCTCGTGTTCAGGGCGACTGTAACCGTGGTGGCGTGGCGGCCGTGTCAGGATTTGGTGGCGACCAGACCAAAGAACTCACTGAGTGTCGTCTCCTGACGACCGGACGTGTTGTACGCCCGACGACGATCTAGGACGCCGACGGGTCGAGCAGAGAGATCGTGCTAGAAGAACAACCTGCTCACGTGAGTCATTTGGGCGCTACCGAGCACTCGGCCCACGCGCGGAACGTGACGATCCTCACTGTCCGTGGGCTTAATCCATGAAGACAATATCTACTGCCCTTCACCTCCGTCACGATGACAGGAACGGCGGCACCAACTGAACTGGGGATATGTGTGAAGAAGCGCTTGTTGATGCTCGCGGTGGTACCGATCGCTGTCGTACCGATTGCCGTACTCACGTTGTGGGGCCAATCGACCGCGGCAACGATCGACTCGGCCGCGGCGTCGGTCGACCCGCCGGTTGCTCTCGTGGGCGCGCCGGTCACCTTCACCTCGACCAATCCGTGCACCACTGCGTGCTCGCTGACATGGCGCCGACCCGACATCGGACTCGCACGATTCGGAGGAGTGATCGTCGGGCGCGGCGATCAGTTCACCATGAGCTTCGCCGCACCCGGCACATACCAAGTTGTGCTCGATCTCGGAGAAGAATGCGACGGCACCACGAGGCTTGTGTGCCACTCGTACGCGCTTGTGTTCGTCGACGTCGTCGCTGACGCGCCTGCGGATGTCGTGATCCCGCCGCCTGCGGATGTGGTGACTCCGCCGCCTGCGGATGTGGTGACTCCCGCCTGCGGATGTGGTGACTCCGCCTGCGGATGTGGTGACTCCCGCCTGTCGATGTGGTGACTCCGCCGCCTGCGGATGTGGTGATCCCGCCTGTCGATGTGGTGACTCCGCCGCCTGCGGATGTGGTGATCCCGCCTGTCGATGTCGTGACTCCGCCGCCTGCGGATGTGGTGACCCCGCCTGTCGATGTGGTGATCCCGCCTGCTGAGGTGGCGCCGCCCGCTGATGTTCCCGAGGTGACGGTGCCGACGCTGGTCGCGCCCACCGACTTGAGCGCAACCATCGTCGGTCGACGGAATCGACTGACGTGGACCAACCCTGCGAGTTCGGCAACCACTCTTGTTCTCGAGCGCTGTCAGGGCACGGGTTGTACGTCGTTCCGTCCAATCGCCGTCCTGACTACGTCGACGACCAGCTTCATCGAGTCTCGAACCCGGCGCGGTGCCGGGGTCTACACGTATCGGCTCGCCGCTTCCGACTCGACGGGGACGGTCTACTCGAACGTCGAGGTCGCCGCCGGCCGTCGCTGACGACCCACGTTCATCGGAGTGTCTGGCGCCCGCCCGGGGTGTACGAAAACACTCCGGTAGCTTGACACCCTCATGCGCAAGTCCTGGCCGTTCGCTCTCGTCGTGATCGTCGTGGGCGGCCTGGCCGGCGTAGCAATCGCCGGGCGTCCGGAGCCGAGCGATCCCTTCGTGCTCGACTCGAGCATCACCGTCGCCGAGTCGACCTCGTCGACCGAAGCGGTTGGGACGACGACGTCCATCGCCGAGTCGGTCACCACCACCACGATTGCGGCGACCACCACGGTGCCGTCGTCGACATCGGTAGCCCCAACGACCGCGGCTGAGCAGACCACGACCGCGGTGCCAACTACGACCGTGCCGGCCACCACCACGACCATCCTCGGCCCGTTGCCGCGCGACCAGGTGAGATTGGTGATCGCCAACGGCGACGGCCGATTCCGCTTGGCCAGCACGACGGCTGATCGGATCCGACCGCTCGGCTACAGCATGGTTCTCGGCGATTCAGTGGAGACGGTCGACGCGACCGTCATCTACTACCGACCGGGCTTCGACGACGAGGCGGCGTACGCCGCCGAGGACATCGGCGTGCCTGACGCGATCATCCTCGCGTTTCCGAACAATGCAGCTCAGCCGATCACCGACTCCGATGCCGGCGGCGACGTCATCGTCGTGCTCGGCCCGGATGCGCCGCGTTGACGCATCACACCCCCGCTACCTCAGGGCGCGTAAGGCCCGCTCTGCGGCGTGCCACCCGCACATGCCGTGGACGCCGGCACCCGGTGGTGTGGACGCCGAGCACAGGAACAACGTCGGGTTCGGCGTGACATAGGGCCGCGTCGCGATTGTCGGGCGGAAGATCAACTGCAGCCCGCTGTGAGCACCACCGGCGATGTCGCCCCCGACGTAGTTCGCGTTGTACGCCTCGAATTGCGAGGGCGTGGTGACATGGCGGGCGAGCACCGTCGAGGCGAACCCCGGTGCGAACCGTTCGATCTGCCGCTCGATCGCACTGGTCGCGTCGCCTGTGTAGCCGTGTGGCACATGGGCGTACACCCACAGGGTGTGCTTGCCGGCTGGGGCGCGAAGGATCGAAGATCGACGGTTGCACCACGAGGACGAACGGCCGATCGGGCATCCGCCCTGCAGCCACATCCGCCTCGGCGGCGACCAGTTCGGTGAGGGTTCCGATGACGTGAACTGTCCCGGCACGACCACACGCTGCATTCGTCCACGGAACGGGCGCGTCGAGGGCGTAGTCGATCTTGAACGCGCCTGGTCCATGACGAAAGTCGCGCAGGCGCTTGCGGTACTTGGACGGCAGCGCGTCGCCGGCTATCGACGCCAGTTGTGCCGGGTTCGTGTCGAAGAGCGCGACGCGATGGGACGGAAGATCGGCCAGCGTGCGCACCATCGATCCGGTCTCGATGTCTCCGCCGAGTTCGCGCAACCGCGCCGCCAAGGCATCGGCAACCGCTTGAGATCCGCCCGCCGCGATGGGCCATCCCGCGACGTGCGCGGAGGCCGCCAGCGTGAGGCCGAACGCAGAGGTGAGCGGGCGCGCCAAGGACAACATTGCGTGCGCCGCGCACCCGCCGAACAACGCCGCGCCCTTGTCGGTCTGGAACCGACGCGACAACCGCGTCGCCGGCTGCAGCGCCCGCACACCGAAGCGCGCCAGCGCCAGCGGATGGCGGGGGATGGAGAGCACCGGTCCGAGAAGCTGCGGCAAGAGCTTCGCCCAATCGTCGACGAGTGGCTGCATCAGCCGCCGGTATCGAGATCCATCGGCACCGAGACCGTCAGCGGTTTCGTCGACGCTGCGGTGCAACAGACCGGCGTGGCCGCCGTCCAACGGATGAGCCAGCGGCACGTCGGGCCAGATCCAGCGCAGCCCGTGAGCGCCAAGGCTGTCCAGAGAGAGTGCCGGCGCGGACACTCCGAGCGAATGAACGGCAGCGCACATGTCGTGCGTAAAACCCGGAAAGGTCAGCTCTGCAGAGCGAGTGCCTCCGCCGACCCGGTCTGCGGCTTCCATGACCAGCACCGAGTGACCGTCCATCGCGAGCCGAACGGCAGCGGAGAGCCCGTTCGGACCCGAACCCACGACGACCGCGTCGTAGTCCTTGCGCGTACCGTCGGGCGTCATGTGCATTCAGTTTGGCCCCGGGGCTGTGGTGGCTCGCGCCGTTCTGCTTCTCGCTTCTGTAAGTATCTGGTGATGCGCGGGAAATTGAGAGTGGTGGGTCTCGTCGTGGTGTCGGCTGTCGCGATCGCGGCATGTGGTGGTGACAGCGGCGTGAAGCAGGTCTCGAGCGACAACAGCGGAGCAACCGTGGCGTCGGCGAGCGACGCGACGACGCCGGGCTCCACGGCGAACGTCGACGAGGTGCCGACGGTCGATCCAGCGACGATCGCTCGCGCGGACGAGCTGCTGGCGATGCCCGAAGCCGAACGCAACGCAGCGTTGATCGATGCAGGGATGCAGCTCGAACTCGATGTCGCCGAGGAGTCGGGGCTGGAGGATGCCCTTGGCGGGCGCGAGGCAACCCGGGCCGCACTCGAGGCGGCGTGGGCGCCGGTGCTGGCGCAGGCCTTGGCGTTCGACAGTTCGTCCGTGCAACTCGGGTTGCGGAGGCGGACCACCGCCGCTCCCAGCATCGGCGAGGGCCTGTTCGGCGCCTTCATGACGATCGGTCTCGGCGCATCCGCCGGGGTGACCCAGGAGGTCCCGGCGGGGCCACCGAAGACTCAAGAGACGGGCACCGGATTTGCGATCACCGCCTCGCAGAACAGTGTCAGCATCACGGCCGACCTCAGCCACACCGACACGACGACGGGCGTCACGACGAAGATCAAGACGAAGTCCACCGTGGTCCCGTGCCCCGACGCCAACGGCTCACTCGATGTATCCGCTCTGCTGGATGTCTCGGCGACCAAGGGCGACGCCGGACAGCAGGGCATCCTCGATGTGAAGGTCAAAGCACAGGTCAACGACGACGCCCAGCTGGCGTCCTCCGATCTGGAGTACCAGATGCAGTGGTCGAACTCGAGCGGGGGCTCGTCGAAGATGGTCGATGTCACGGTCAAGCTCCCCGCCTCGGGGGACCCCTCGGTGGCTGTGAACCGCACTTCCGGCGACAGCTCCGGCGAGTTGGCGCAATCAACGGTCAACGGTGGGATGCTCTTCGCGATGATGGTGCAGCACTTTCTGTTGGAGGCCGCGCAGAAGGGATGGGAGTCGGGCAAGTGTGTGCGGCTCGACGTGACACCGAGTCCCGCGCCGAAAGACATGGAGCCGAGCAGCACCGCCGACATCACCGCTTCGCCACGCAGCAAGATGGACGGCGGCCCGACGGGTGGCACCGTCATGGCAACGTTGATCGACGGCGCATCGGGAGTCGATCCCAGCGCGACACCGCTGCCCGCGGATGCGAGCTTCGTGTACACGGCGCATCCGGAGCCCCTCAACCATGGCACCGTCAAGCTCGAGGCCCGCTCGAAGCGCGGCGTCGGCAAAGCCGAGATGACCTTCGAGACGCGCGGCCCGGCGTCGTTCCAGATCGTCGGCGGTCTCGACGACTTCCAGGTCAACGAGGCGGTGTGTGATGTGATGAAGCCGTTCCAGCTCTCCGGCGGCGGGTTCACGGCGTCGTTCTCCGGCGGTCTCTCCGGCACGTACAGCTACACCGGGCCGTTCGACGCGACAGGCGGTGGCACGTACGCGATCTCGCTGCCCAACGGTCCTCTGCAGCCGGGAACGATGGTGGGCGAGGGGTCTGGCTCGGTCACGACGCCGCTCGGCGTGTTCTCGAACAGCGGAACGGAGAACTACACACTCACCCCGATCACCGGCTGCATCGAATAGGCGCGCCCGCTCCGGCAGACGTGCGTTATACGGGGCGCCCGCTACGGGGCCTCCGACGCCAAACGCCGCAGTGAGGCCTCGGCGTCGCATCCTCCGGCATCAGCTGACTTGATTCGGGCACTGCTTGCCACTTTGAAGGTCGGTCAGGTTCGCCAACGTCGTCGCGGCGATGGCCGCCAGCGCCTCGTGGGTCAGGAACGCCTGGTGTGCAGTGATCAGGACGTTGGGGAACGTCAGCAGTCGAGCGAACACGTCGTCGCTGAGAACTTCGTCGGATCGGTCGGTGAAGAAGAGGTTGGCCTCTTCCTCGTACACGTCGAGCGCGAGTGACCCGATCGTTCCGCTCTTCAGCCCGTCGATGACGGCGGGCGTGTCGATCAGCGCGCCGCGACCGGTGTTCACCAGCATCACGCCACTCTTCATCCGCTGGATCACTTCGTCGGACACCATGTGATGGGTCTCTGGCGTGAGCGGACAGTTCAGACTGATCACGTCGCTGCGGCGCCACAACTCGTCGATCTCGACGTACGGGATACCCAGCTCGGTGACTCGCGGGTTTTCGAACGGATCGAAGCAGATCACCTCGCATCGGAAATGCCACAGCAACCGGGCGACGATGGCGCCGATGCGGCCCGTGCCCACAACTCCGGCGGTCTTGCCCGCGAGGTCGAAACCGACCAAGCCCTCGAGAGAGAAGTTGCCGTCTCGAACCCGGTTGTATGCCTTGTGGATCCGGCGGTTGAGCGACAGGATCAACGCGATCGTGTGTTCCGCCACGGCGTTCGGCGAGTAGGCCGGCACCCGGACCACCGTCATCCCCAGGCGCGAGGCCGCATCGAGGTCGACGTTGTTGAAGCCTGCGCAGCGCAACGCCACGTAGCGGACCCCGAAGGCGGCCAAGGTCTCGAGCACTTCTGCATCGGCCGTGTCGTTCACGAAGATGCACACCGCCTCGGCGCCGGCCGCGAGCGGCGCCGTCCGGGCTGTCAGAGCATTCTCGAACGTGTCGATCGCGTGGCTGTGCTGCACATTGGCAGCGACGAAGCTGTCGTGTTCGTACGCCTTCGCGCTGAACATCGCGACTCGCACTAGGACCTCGCGGTCAGCCGCGCCAGCTGTGCAGCACGTGGTAGTAGTTGGCCCGTTCGTATGCCTTCGGATCCGCGATGTTCGGTCGGCTGACGCTGCCCTTGAGTTGTTCGACGCTCTCGTACTCGCGTGCCGTCATCCACTCGCTGATCCATGTGAGCATTGTCGCAACATGTTGCGGACCGTGACGTAGCAGAGCGCTCGTGGACATCGCCACGTCGGCGCCGACGAGCAACAGCTTCAATGCGTCGGCGCCCTCGTGCACGCCTGACGTGCCCGCAAGCGAACACGACACCAGGCCGCGCAGGATGCCGATCCAGTGAAGGGGCAAGCGGGCATCTGCGGAGCTGGACAGCTCGAGTCGCGGCGACCACATCGAGCGTGTCGAGGTCGATGTCCGGTTGATAGAAGCGGTTGAAGAGCACGAGCCCATCCACACCTGTTGCCTCGAGTTCCGCTGCGAAGTGAGGGAGCGAGGTGAACCAGGGTCCGAGTTTGACGGCTATCGGCACGGTGACCACAGCCCTCACGGCTCTGATCAGGTCCAGGTACCGCTGCTCGACGTCGGTCGCATTGGTGTGGGGATCGACGACGACGTCGTAGATGTTCAACTCGATCGCGTGCGCCCCCGCATTCTCCAGCGATCGCGCGATAGTGGACCCATCCACCCGACGACGTGCCGTTGAGGCTGGCGATGACCGGCACCGACAATCGATCCCGAGCCAGCTCGACCAATCCCAGGTGCCATGCCGTTGTGGTGTCGTGGTCGTCGATACCGGGAAGGAATGTCGAGGATTCCGCAGAAACTTCCGCGCCGAGTGTCATCGCCGCGTCCATCGCGAAGGCCTCGCGTTCGATCTGCTCCTCGAACAGGGACGGCAACACGATCGCTCCCGCGCCCGCAGCCTCCAAGGCTTGCCACGATCCAGGGTCTCCGGTCAGGGGGCCGGCCGAGGCCACGATGGGACTCGGCAGGCGCAGGCCGAGGTAGGTGGTCGACAGATCAACAGCGTGTGCTCATGGTTCGTCATCCGTCTCGGGGATCGTGGTGGCTGCAACGTGCACCGGTGCACTTCGCTCGACGCCGGCGAGTTGCTCGTAGTACTGCCAACGAGCTGTCACGTCGGTTTGGGCAAGGTCCAGCAGCTGCGCCGACCGATCGGGGTCGCTGCGACGCAGCATCGAGTAGCGCGCCTCGCTGTTGGCGAAGTCGGCGAACGGCACGGTGGGTGCTGCACTGTCGAGGCTGAACGGTTGGCTGGCCTCGCCTTCACCAGGTCGGTAGCGGTAGAGCGGCCAGTGCCCGCTCTGCACGGCCAACTTCTGTTGGGTCATCGACTGGCTCATGTCGAAGCCGTGGGCAATGCACGTGCTGTAGGCGATCACCAGGGAAACCCCCGGCCAGGCCTCGGCTTCGAGCAGTGCCTTGACGGTTTGAATGTCGCTGGCGCCGAGGGCCACCTTCGCGACGTAGACATCGCCGTACGACATGGCTTCGAGCCCGAGGTCCTTCTTCGCCGTGCCCTTGCCGCCTGCGGCAAACTTGGCGACGGCTCCTCGCGGCGTGGCCTTCGACGCTTGGCCGCCTGTGTTCGAGTACACCTCCGTGTCCAACACGAGAATGTTCACGTTGCGGCCGCTGCCGAGCACGTGATCGAGCCCGCCGGCGCCGATGTCGTAGGCCCATCCGTCACCACCCACGATCCAGACCGACTTGCGCACGAGCGTGCCGAGCAGCTCCAGTAGCTGGTCCTTCTCGAGCTGTGCATCCGGATCGTCGATTGCCGTGACGAAACTGCGCAGCAGCTCGACTCGCTCACGTTGAGCGCGGATTGGCAGGTCGCCGTCGTCGTCGATCCCCATCGCGACGGCTTCGGCGAGAGCCGGGTCGAGCAGGCGTCGCTCCGGTGCTGCCAGCTGCCGAAGCAACGCGAGCGCGGCGTGCTGCTGGGCATCGAGGCCGAGCCGGATGCCCAACCCGAACTCCGCGTTGTCCTCGAACAGGCTGTTGCTCCACGCCGGGCCGCGGCCCTCATCATTCGTGCAGTACGGCGTGGTGGGCAGGTTGCCCCCGTAGATGCTGCTGCAACCGGTGGCGTTGGCGATCAACATGTGATCTCCGAACAGCTGCGTGAGGAGCTTGAGATACGGCGTCTCGCCGCAGCCCGAGCATGCTCCGCTGAACTCGAACAGGGGGCGGCGCAGCTGGCTCGTCTTGACCGAGGCCGGATCCCATTGAGCCGGGTCGGTCTCGTGCAGTCGCAGGAACGCATCCCACGCGATGCGCTCGGTGTCGAGGTGTTCGTCGATCGGTCGCAGGTTGATGCTCTTGCGCTTGACCTCACTCTTGTCGTGGGCTGGGCAGGCAGTCACACACAGACCACAACCCGTGCAATCGTCAGGTGCCACCTGCACGGTCAAGGACATCCCGGGAACCTCGCGGCTGCGGAACGACTTCGTCTTCAACACGTCGGCGCCGTCGACGGAAAGCTCGTCCGGGTCGTAGACCTTGATCCGAATCGCTGCGTGCGGGCACACGATCGCGCATTTGCCGCAATCGATGCAGAGGTCAGCCTCCCAGATCGGGATCTCCGTGGCGATCGTCCGCTTCTCGACACGAGCCGTACCGGTCGGGAACGTGCCGTCGGGAGGCAGCGCGCTGACAGGCAGCAGATCGCCTTCACCGGCAAGGATCCGAGCCGTGACGCGCTGGACGAACTCCGTGACGTCGTTGCCGACCGTCGGGCGGCGATGGGTCGACGCTGTCACAGTGGTGCCGATCGGCACGGGGAACAACTGGGCAAGCGTGGTGTCGACGGCCTCGATGTTTCGTTGCACGACGAGGTCGCCACGCTTTCCGTAGGTCGCGGCAATGGCGTCCTTCAGCTTGGCGATCGCGTCGTCGGTCGGCAGTACGCCTGCGAGCGCGAAGAAGCATGTCTGCATGACCGTGTTGACCCGGCCGGCGAGCCCGGCAGCCTTGGCGACCGCCGCCGCGTCGATCGCGTACAACTTCAGGCCACGCTCGAGCACGATCGTTTGAACCTCGACCGGTAGACGATCCCAGACCTCCTCCGCGGGGTACGGGCTGTTCATCAACACCGTCGCACCGGGTGCGGCGACGCTCAACACCTCGATGCGCTCGAGGAAGCTCCACTGGTGCACGCCGACGAACGTCGCCCGGTCGATCAGGTAGGTGCTGTCGATCGGTTGCGGGTCGAAACGGAGATGGCTGATGGTCATCGACCCCGACTTCTTCGAGTCGTACACGAAGTAGGCCTGCACGAACAGGTCGCTGTTCTTGCCGACGATCTTGGCGGTGTTCTTGTTCGCCCCGACCGTGCCGTCGGCGCCGAGCCCGTAGAACACGGCGCGCACCCGAGCGTTGTCGGTCGAGAACGCAGGATCGAACGAGAGGCTGGTGTGGGTGACGTCGTCGATGATGCCGACCGTGAATCCGTTGCGTGGTGCCTCCGCACCAGCCTCGTCGAAAACGGCCTTCACCATTGCCGGGGTGAACTCCTTGCTGCTGAGCCCGTATCGACCGCCGATGACTCGTGGCGTCGTTCCGTCGACCCAGTTGTCGTCCGGTGAATGCCACAGTGCCGAGAGCACATCGAGGTGAAGCGGCTCGAATGGGGCGCCGGGCTCCTTTGTGCGGTCGAGCACCACGATGGTTCGCGCACTCGGGGGTAGCGCTGCCAGCAATGCATCGGTCGGGAACGGCCGGTAGAGGCGGATGATGGCGACACCGACCCGCTCGCCGAGCCGGCACAGTTCGTCCACCGTTTCCTTGACCGCGCCGACGCCCGAGCCCATCAGCACGATCACCCGGTCGGCGTCGGGCGCCCCGTAGTAGTCGACGAGGTGGTATTGGCGGCCTGTTCGTGCCGCGAGCTGATCCATCGATGTCTGCACCGCTGCCGGCACGCTGGCGTGAAACGGATTGCACGCCTCGCGGGCCTGGAAGAAGACGTCGGGATTCTGTGCGCTGCCGCGCAGCTCCGGGCGATCCGGGTCGAGACCGCGTGCGCGGTGGGCACTCACGGCCGCCGGGTCGATCATCGACCTCAGGTCCTCGGCCGACGGGGCCTCGATCGTCGCCAGTTCATGACTGGTGCGGAAGCCGTCGAAGAAGTGCAGGAACGGCACTCTCGTGTCCATCGTCGCAGCGTGGGCTACTGCCGCGAAGTCCGCTGCCTCCTGCACGCTGCTGGCGCACAGCATGGCGAAGCCGGTCGTACGGGCGGCCATGACGTCGCTGTGATCTCCGAAGATGCTGAGGGCATGCGTCGCCAGTGTTCGCGCCGCGACATGGATGACCGTCGGTGTCAGTTCGCCGGCGATCTTGAACATGTTCGGCAGCATCAGCAGCAGTCCCTGGCTGGCCGTGAAGGTCGTGCCGAGGGCGCCGCGTGTGACGGCGCCGTGCAGGGTGCCGGCGGCACCGGCTTCGCTCTGCATCTCGATCACCTCGGGGACGGCACCCCACAGGTTGGGGCGGCCCTTGGCGCTCCAGTCGTCCGCGAACTCGCCCATCGGCGACGCTGGTGTGATGGGATAGATCGCGATGACCTCGGAGGCAAGGTGCGCGATGCGCGCAGCGGCCTCGTTCCCATCGACGACTGTGCGCGATCCGTTGTTCTGGACGTGGTCGGCGCGTTCGGTTGTGGTGATGGTGTTCGTCATGCCGGCCGAGTTTCGGTGAAACCGTCGCCCGAACGGAGTGCGAGTGGATCTCGCAGATCGAACACGACACGGGCGTCGATGTCGCCCGCCTCGACGGCCTTCATCGCCTCGTTGACCTCGTCGATCCGCCGGGTCGTACGCACGACCTGTGTCTTGCCAGCTGCATGAAGCTCGAAGACCTCCGCAAGATCCAGTCGAGTCCCAACGATCGAACCGATCACGGAGATTCCGTTGAGGACGGTTTGGAAGATCGGGAGCGTGATGTTGTTCTCGGCCGGTAGGCCGACCATCACCATGCGGCCACCGCGGCGCATCCCTGCAAATGCCTGCTCGAAGGGACCCGGTGTGACCGCGGTGACGATGGCGGCATCCGCCCCGCCGAGCTCACCCAGAACGATGCTCGGATCATCGACCGCGGCGTTGATCATGTGCGTTGCTCCGAGCTGGTGGGCCATCTCGAGCTTCTCCTTGTGAATGTCGATCGCGACAACGGTCGCGCCGGCGATGCGTGCGTATTGGACTGCCATGTGGCCGAGCCCGCCGACCCCGAAGACCGCGACGACGTCCGACGGACCGACCTTGGCCACCTTGACCGCCTTGTAGGTCGTCACGCCGGCACACGTCAACGGCGCGGCGTCGAGGGGATCAATTCCGTGGGGGACAGCGACGACGTACTTCGCAGAGGCGACCATCATCTCGCTGTACGTACCGTCACGTCCGTAGCCCGTGTTGACCTGATTCGGGCACAGCGTCTCCCATCCCTTGATGCACCATTCGCACTCACCACACGCCCATCCGAGCCACGGAATCGCGACTCGTTGGCCGAGGTGTGGATTCGAAACGTCGGGGCCATGACCCACCACGATGCCGACACCCTCGTGCCCAGGGACGAATGGCACGGCCGGCTTCACCGGCCAGTCCCCGTGTGCAGCGTGGATATCGGTGTGGCACAGACCGCTGGTTTCCATTCGCACCAGAATCTCGCCCGGTCCAGGCTGTGGGACCGGGCGATCCTCGACGGTCAGCGGACGATCAAAGGCTGTGACGACTGCTGCTCGCATGACTTGCTCCAATTCAGAAGTGCGTGCTCGACGCTTCAGGATCCAGTAAGCCACGCGCACCGCTGCTGGCGTAGAGCCTTTGGTCATTTCCGGATCGTCGAGCCGACTTCGGGTTGAGCGATCGTGACGTTCGCCCCTACCGAATGCGCGTGCAGAGGCGGATCATGAGGTTCGAACGAGGTGGACGCAGACGCGTTCAAACACTTCGAACATCACGGACAGTAAAGGGGCCAGCGATGAGAGCCATCGACGTCATCCATCGTTCCGGGGTCGCGATCGGACCTGATCGCACGATCTACGAGGCAGCGGCGGTCATGGAGCAGTCCGGGGTCGGAATGCTCGCAATCGTCGAGCAACAGCAGCTCTTGGGTGTCGTGACCGATCGAGATCTCGTCCGTCGTGCTCTCGCCCGCGGCCTGCCTTCCGACTCTCGAATCGACGGGGTCATGACCTCCCCCGTCGTGACGATCGAGGCCGACAGCGACGTGCGTGAGGCCTTCGCGTTGTTCAGGTCGCATGGGCTGCGACGGTTGGTGGTCGTTCGCGACGGCGCTTTCGTGGGAGTGATCTCGATCGATGACCTGCTTGTCGTGGTGGCTTCCGAGCTCGGCGATCTCTGCCGTCCGGTGACGGCCGAGCTGCTCTTCGCGCATCGCGACAGTGGTCTGCCGGCCACCTTTGAGTGACTGGTGCGGCTGGGCCGTGCTGGCGACGAGCAACCTCACGGTCGCCGGTCGTGCCGCTCGGCTTGACGGGCGGCGTAGACGGCGGCCTCTGTACGGCGGCTCATGCCCATCTTGGTCAGAAGGTTGCTGACGTAGTTCTTGACGGTCTTCTCCGACAGGAACATCTCGACTGCGATCTGGCGATTCGTCTTACCCTCAGCGAGGAGTTCGAGGATTCGATGCTCCTGGCCACTCAATCGAGCCAGTCTCGGGTCCTCCGATGGGCCGTTCCGCAGCCGCTCGAGCACTCGAGTTGTCATCGCCGGGTCGAGCAACGAGCGACCGGACGCCGACGTGGCGGATGGCCTCGACGATGTCGTTGCCCTTGACCTGTTTGAGGACATATCCGGCCGCTCCGGCGACGATGGCCTCGAAGAGTGCCTCGTCGTCGTCGAAGGAGGTCAACATCAGGCAGGCGAGCTGCGGCTGCCTGGAGCGAAGCTCTCGACACAACTCGACACCGTTTCCGTCGGGCAGCCGAACGTCGAGCACCGCGACATCGGGAGCAGTCGCCGGGATTCGATGAAGGGCCTCCTCGACGGTGCCGGCTTCGCCGACCACCTCGAAGTCGTCCTCGGCCTCGAGCATGTCGCGCACGCCGCGGCGAACGACCTCGTGGTCGTCGACGAGAAAGATCCGCAAGGCCATCGGAGCATCTTCCCACAGTGCTGCGAGCACGGCCGTTTCCGAATCAGATCGAAAGCCAGTGGCGTAGAATCACGGCCGTGGAACACATGGCAGGCCCACGTCAGCTGCGTAAATTGCTCGACGGAGTGCTGACCATCGGGTCGGACCTCGATCTGTACACAGTGCTTCACACGATCATCGAGACGGCCACCGAGGTGGTCGGCGCACGATACGGCGCGCTCGGCGTGCTCGACGAGACAGGTACTCGGCTGACCGACTTCATCACGGTCGGCATCGACGAGAGCGGACGTGAAGCGATCGGGGCCCTTCCTGAGGGGCACGGCATCTTGGGTCTGCTGATCGTCGATCCGACAGCCACTTCGCATCCCCGACTTCCGCGAGACATCCGGACCGATACGGGTTTCCCCCGAATCATCCGGAGATGACGTCGTTCCTGGGGGTGCCGGTCGCCGTTCGCGGCAAGGTGTTCGGCAACCTGTACCTGTGCGACAAGTCCGGAGGCGACACCTTCACCGACGTCGACCAGGAGCTGGCGATCGGCCTGGCGTCCGCGGCGGGTATCGCCATCGAGAACGCCCGCCTCCACGCTCGGGTCGCGGAATTCGCAACGATCGAGGACCGGGAGCGAATCGCTCGGGACCTGCACGACACGGTCATCCAACGGCTCTTCGCAATCGGCTTGGGACTGCAATCGACCATTCGACTCGAGACCGACCCTGCGATCAAGAAGCGGCTGATGGCTGCCGTCGACGATCTGGACACCACGGTTCGCGATGTTCGGACAGCGATCTTCGAGTTGCACACGGCTCGCTTGCCTGGTCGGTCGATTCGCCAGGAGCTGATCCAACTCTGCAGCGAATCTGCGCGGGGTCTCGGGTTTGAGCCTGTCGTGCGCTTCGACGGCCCCATCGACAACGCCGTCACCGACTCGCTCGCAGATGAGCTCTTCGCCGTCCTTCGAGAAGCGTTGACCAACATCGCCAAACACGCACGTGCCAGATCGGCCGAGGTTTCTGTAGAAGCCCGTGACTCGATGTTGTCAGCGCGGGTCTCCGACGACGGCGTCGGTTACCGCAGCGACACCGACCACGGCCGCGGAGTGGAGAACTTGCGTACTCGGGCAGTGCTGCTCGACGGGGATTTCGAGATCAGATCGCTCGACAGCGGCGGCACCCTGCTCAGTTGGCGCGTACCTCTGAAGAACGCGGATGACGACGTGACGTGAGCTGTGTCAGTCGCCGATGCGCACGATCTCGCCGAACCGTGGCACGACGGCAGTCAAGTCGAGCGACTTGGTGATTGCCCCGGCCAGTTCTGCAGACGCATCCGGTTCTCCGTGGACCACGTAGACAGCGTCGGGCGCCTTCTCCGCACTTGCGACCCAGTCGAGCAGCTCCCCTGCGTCGGCGTGGACGGAGAACATCGGGAGGTTGACGATGTGGGCGCGGACTCGAACGTACCTCCCCATCATCTTCAGCTCGGTGGCTCCGTCGAGGAGTTGTCGACCACGTGTACCCATTGCTTGGTATCCGACGAGGATCACCGTGTTGCGTTGGTCCGGGAGAGCGTGGGCGAGGTGGTGGACGACGCGTCCACCGCTGGCCATCCCCGCAGCGGAGATCACGATCGAGGGTCGCGCCGGGGTGTTGAGCGCCTTTGAGCCCTCGACATCTCGCACCTCGTGCAGATTCGGGAGCTCGAAGAAGTCGTGAGTCCCATGCAGCTCCGGGCGAATGTCGGTATCGCCCCGCGCGATCGCAGCGCGGTAGACATCGAGTGCGCTCAGCGCCATCGGACTGTCGACGAAGATCGGCAGCCCCTCGGGAAGTCGACCTGATCGCGAAAGGTTCGACAGGTGATGCAGCAGCACTTCGGTGCGATCCACCGCGAACGCTGGGATCAGCACGCTTCCGCCACGGTCAACGGTGTCGGATATCGCGCGTGCGAGAGCACCTGCCGCGTCGGCGATCGTCGTGGTGCCGGTCTCCGTACGTCGACTCGACGAGCAAGCAGTCGGCAGCGGGTGGCGGGTCGGGCGGCACCAGCAGCGGGTGCTGCGCGCGGCCGAGATCACCACTGATCGCAACGACCGGCCCGTCCGCGCCGAGCCGGAGCTCGACACTCGACGGCACCCAGGATGTGCCCGGCCCGCGACAAGCGCAGCTCTACCCCCGGTGCGATCTCGAGCGTGACGCCGTAGTCGATCGGCCGGAGATGCTGGATCGCTTCCCATGCGTCGTCCTCGGTGTACAGCGGAAGGGCTGGATCGTGGCGAGAGAAACCCTTGCGATTTGCGTAGTCGGCCTCTTCCTCGTTGAGATGACCGCAGTCGGGCAACACGATTCGGGCGAGCTCCGACGTCCCCGGAGTTGCGTAGACCGGTCCGTCGAAACCTCTGGCGACGAGCCGCGGCACGTAGCCACAGTGATCGATGTGCGCGTGGGTCAGTACGACAGCGTCCAGTGCGTCGACACCGATTGGAAGGTCCTGCCAGTTTCGTTCGCGGAGTTCACGAACCCCCTGGTAGAGGCCGCAGTCGACGAGAACATTCGTCGGACCGGTTCGAATCAGGAACTTCGATCCGGTAACGGTGCCCGCTCCTCCGAGGAACTGCAACGAGTGGTTGCTCTTCATCGTCTCATCGTTGGTCGATTCCGGTGGCCCTGACGAGAGCCGATGGTCACAGCGGTCACGACAATCGGCTCTACTGATTCGCCGCCCGGCGCCACAACCTTGAAGTACACCGAGTTGCTGCCAACAGAAGGAGAAGCGAGATGTCTCAACGCCATGCGGTCGTGTGGCTCGACCATGTCGACGCGACGATCATCAGATTTTCGCAGCGAGGCCAGCCGCGAGTTGGAAGTACACAGCCGAATGTCACCGAGCCGGGGGCAGCCCGATCCACGGCGGCCGGCTGCCGGTCGTGTCCACGACGATCCTTTGTTCTTCGACGAGATCGCCCGTCTCGTCGGCGACGTCCCCGAGGTGTTGATCGTCGGGCCGGGTCTCGCGAAGGTTGCGTTTGACCGTTATGTGCGCTCTCACCATCCAGCGCTCGGCGCCCACATCATCGGTGTCGAGACGGTGGATCATCCGACCAGCGGCGAGATCCTGAAGTTCGCCAGGAAGTACTTCCAACGCGCTGATCAACTGCTGGGCGACGGCTGAACCGACAGTTGTCTAATGGGTCGGCGATCGGCGACGCTTCCACATTGCGTCGACGAGCCACACAGCGGGGATCGAGGCCGCGGCGACAACGGCGGCGAGCGGTGGCGGGAAGCTGTTCTGCAACACGTCCGCGATCGGTGGGAACACGAGACACGCGAGTGCGAACACCATCTCGCCGATCGCCGTGTACACCAGCAGTCTGTTCCCGAACCAGCCGAGTCGCCACGGGGGCAGGGTCGTGCTGCGGCATGCCCAGGCATTCGCCTTCTGACCGAGCACCACGGCGAGGAACGCCGCGCCGGATGCCGCATACAACGGGTCGCCTCCGGGGAAGGTCTCTCCTGGCCTCCATCCGGCGACCAGGAAGGCGACAAAGAACGCGGTCATCGACATCACGGCCTCCGTCGGGCCCAGCACGGCGAAGGCACGAGTGGCAACCCGCCTGTTGAGGAGTCGGCCCGACACCGGCGGACCGTTCAGCACATGCGGAGATGGCGGCTCCGCACCGAGCGCAGTGGCCGACGTCGTGTCAGTCCCGATGTCGAGAGCAAGGATCTGCATCACGGTCAGGGCAAGCGGAAGTCGCCCACCGGATAGTGCCCACAAGACGAACGGGGTCAGCTCAGCCACGTTGTCCGTCAGGTGGTACGTCAGGAACCGCTCGACGTTGTGGAACGTGGCACGTCCGTGCGCGACGGCTTCGACGATGGTCGCGAAGTCATCGTCGAGCAGAACGATGTCGGCGGCTTCGCGGGCGACGTCGGTTCCCGAGCGACCCATCGCAACACCGATGCTGGCTGCGCGCAGGGCTGGGCCGTCGTTCACTCCATCACCCGTCATCGCAACCACGTGACCTCGGGCCCTCAGGGCCTGGGCGATTCTCAGCTTGTCCTCGGGTGTCGCCCGGCTGATGATCACTCCGTCGTGGTCGACGAGGGCTCCGAGGGCTTCGGCGTCAGTGGGCAGGTCGCTGCCGAGCAGGAGGTGGGCGCCGTCCGTGACCAACCCGACCATCTCACCGATCGCGAACGCTGTGTGTGGGTCATCGCCGGTGATCATGCCCACCTTGATCCCTGCGCGCCGGCACTTCATCACGGCATCGAACGCCGACGGTCTGGGTGGATCGAGAAACCCGACGAGGCCGAGCAGCATGAGATCCGTCTCAGCCTCCCCAGCCTCGGTCAACAGGGATCCGTCGGTCGACAACACGCGACGCGCGACCGCAATCACTCGCATCCCTTGCCTCGTCATGCGATCCGCCTCGAGGGCTGTCGACGCGGCGACGTCCTCGTCTTCGAGGCACAGCGCCAGTACTCCTTCCGCGGCACCCTTTACGACGACCTCGTCACTCCCGGATGCCCCCGTTCGCAGCACCGAGCTCATGCGTTTGCGGGTCGCGTCGAACGGGAAGCGAACGATCTCGGGCCGCTTACCGCGGTCGGCGTCGACATCGATGCCCAGTCGTCGAGCGCACGCGTCCATCGCCGCTTCGATCGGATCCCCCATGGCGACCCACTGGCCGTCTTGTTCGATGGCGCGACCTGTGCCGCACCGTGCAGCAGCCAGAACGAGTTCGTCGATCGTCGCTCGATCGGACCCGGTCTCCACCGTCAGCGTTGCGACCGGGCCGTACCCGATCCCGTCGACCGCCATCCGCGCCACCGGTGTCCACAGCGCGGCGGCGACCATGTGGTTCTCGGTCAAGGTCCCCGTCTTGTCGGTGCAGATGAAGGTCGTGGATCCGAGCGTTTCGACAGCGTCCAGGTGACGTACCAGCGCGTTGTGGTGAGCCATGCGCTGTGCGCCGATGGCCAGCGACAACGTGACTGTCGGCAACAACCCCTCCGGTACGAGGGCGACCGTGACGCCGATCGCCAACACGCTCGAGTTCGCCAACGTTCCTCCGAGCAGCAGCGAGACCAGCAAGAACGTGAGGCCGGCACCAACAGCGATCATGCCGATCGTGCGAACCACACGCCGGAGCTCGGTGGTGAGGGGCGGTGGCGGCCGGTTGGTGCTCGTTGTGAGCGTCGCGATCTGGGCGAGACGAGTGTTCCGCCCCGTGGCCGACACCTCGGCCTCGGCCTCGCCGTCGAGAACGAAGGTTCCGCCGCTGATGTGATCGGACAGCCCCACGTCCACCGGGACGCTCTCCCCGGTCAACGTCGACGTGTCCAGCCGCAGACCCCTGTTCAGCACGATCACTGCGTCAGCGGGCACCCGATCCCCAGCAGAAAGCAGCATGAGGTCACCGACGACGATTTCCGCGGCATCGATCTCTGTCGCGTCTCCGTCTCGCCGGACAGTCACACGTCGCGGAAGGAGGGCGTTGAGACGCTCTGCCGCGTGATCGCTCCGTCGCTGCTGGATGAACGAGAACGTGGCATTGACGATCACGACCGCAAAGATTGCGACCGCGAGTTCCGGCAGATCGGCGACGAGGGCCAAAAGGCCCGCGACCCACAGCATCAGGGCGAAGAAGTGGACCAGCTCGCCGGCGAACTGCCTTGCGAGCGATCGCTTGTGCACCCTCGGCAGCTCGTTGCGACCGTCGCGGCGCAGCCGGACGGCGACCTCCTCGCTGGACAGACCAGGAACGGAGACCATCGAATTGCTCGACGAGATTGATGATCGTGCGCCCGTCACCGAGTCCGGGTCATCCGGTTCGCACGACGACCGTTGGAACCGAGCAACGATCGAGGACGCTGCTGACAGTGGAGCCGAACAATGTCGTGTGCACTGCACCGTGACCATCGGAGCCGAGTACGAGCAGGTCGCCGTGCCGAACGGAGCCGAGCAAGGCCGCCGACGGGCTGCACTCCAGGAGGCGTCCGGTGACCTCGGCGGCGAACTGCTCGCGAACGATCTCTACCTCGCGGTCGAGGAGGCAGGCCGCGTCCACGTGTGTCAGATCGCGTACTTCCGACGAGTCGGGATACACGTGCATGTACGGATACATCCACGCGTGGACGACCAGGAGTTTCGCCCCGTATCGGTCGGCCTCGTCGCCCGCCCACAGCAGTGCCCGTCGCGAGGTGGGTGAGCCATCCACGCCGACCACGATCCGCTCGGTCTTGCCTCCGCTGCCGGGACCGGGCACCACGACCACCGGGCACGGACTGTGCCTCACCACATGTCGCGCCGTGCTGCCGAGCCAGAATCCCGCGGCGCCGTGTCTGCTCTGTGTGCCGACCACGACAAGGTCATCGGCGACGACGCCGTCCACCAGAACCGACACCGCGGGATCCGACGACGCAAGCGTGGTGACCTCGAGATCGGGGTGGGCACCAGCGATCACGTCGTGCATCTGTTGCAATCGGCCTTGTGTGTCCTCCAGAACCGACATGTATGCGTCGGCGCCCGTCAATCCGAAGCCGGCACCCGGGATCACTGGCATCGAGTAACACGAGATCAGTCGCAGATGGGCCCCTCGGGCGCTGGCTTCCGACGCTGCCCACACGACAGCTTCCGACGACGACGCGCTGCCGTTGAATCCGACATTGATGTGCTTGGTCATAGGACCATGATCCGCCCGTCACGACATCAGGAGTAGGGCACTCCGTCACATCTGCGGGAGCGCTTGACTCCAGCAGGAGAACGACAATCGCGAGGCGGGTGAGGAATCATCCACGGCCAGGTCCCATCGTGCGTGACGATCATCGCCAGCGACCCACCCAACGCGATGGCCGCCCACGAGGCGAGCGATGCCGCGTGGTTGGGCATGATTCCCGATCAGAGATACCCAGCCGGATGGAATGTCCACCGCTCGGCCCGATTGTGGACGCGCCGTCCTGAGATGCGCTTCGGGACGATGATTCGCCACGCGTCACGATCGTTGGCGTCGATCGGATTGGGATCGAGGTCGGGATCCGGCCACCACTCGACGAGCACGCCGCGAACGAGCACGCTCCATCCGCCGTCGTGGCCCGCGTCGACACCGTCGATCTCGAAGCACACCGAGCGGCCCGGGTGATCGATCACGTTGTCCGCACGGGTGCGAATCGCCAACACGAGCCGTCCGTCAATGATCACCGCCTTGTAGTTGATCGGGAAGACCAATGGATAGCCGTCCTCGACGACGCCAATGCGCCCGATGTCGTACATGGCGAGTAGCAGTTCGCAGTCACTCGCCGACAGCTCGGTCACTTCGGTGCTCATCGTCCCTCCCTCTGTTGCAGCGCCTGTTCGTGTCTGTGTTCGGCTTCCGCCTCGAGGTGGTCGAGCGTCGAGAGGTCGAGCGTCACCTCGACGAGGCCATCGGCGAAGTGTGCCTGCTGGGCGAGGCCCACAGTGCGAAAGACCAGCAGCATGTCGTGGTTGCCCGGCAGGGTCTTGGCGACGAGTCGCTGCAGACCGCATTGTCGACCCGCCAGTGCAAGTCGTTCGAGCAGCAGTGTGGCCACGCCTTCGCGATGATGATCGTCGGCCACTGCAAACGCGACCTCGGCCTGTTCTGGCGTGTCGGTGACGATGAACTCACCGATACCGATCAGTTCGCCGTCGATCGAGGCGAGCAGTACCACGTGGCGCGGAGCATCCTGGACCACCATTGCTCGAACCTCTCGCTCGGGCAGGGCTCGTCGGATCCCGAAGAACCGATAGTACGTCGATGTGTCACTGAGGCGGTCGTAGAACTCTCGTACGCGATCGACATCGGCCGCCGAGGCTGGGGCGATGTCGACCGACCGGCCGGTTGCCAGCAGCGCCGTGCCCGACACGCTGGCGAGCATCGCTGTGGTCTGCGGTGCCGGCACGTGGTTCACGGTCTACGCACCTTCGCTCGCTCCACGGACGACGACGACGGGCACCACGCACCGATCCAGCACCGAGTTGACGGTGGAACCGAACAGATTTTCGGCAAGCGCACCCCGTCCGCGCGAGCCCACTACCAGGAGATCGCCGTCTCGGACGGTCTCCAGCAAGGCGGTCACCGCACCGCTCTCCACGAGCTCTCCGCTGACCTCGACTGCACACCGTTCACGTGCGGATTCGACCGCGACATCGAGAAGACATGCAGCATCGACGTTCGTCAGATCGCGGGCTTGCGACGACGACGTGTCGACCGCCAGATAGGGATAGAGCCAGCCGTGGACGACTAGGAGGGGTACGCCATGGCGATCAGCCTCGTCGCCTGCCCACTGAAGTGCGCGTTCGGAGGCCGGCGAGCCATCGACACCTACGACGACGCGGTCGGGACGGCCGCGACTCGACGCTCCTCGCACGACCACGACCGGACATGGGCTGTGCCTGACGACGTGACGCGGTGTGCTGCCGAGCCAGAACGCGGCGGCCCCCACGTGGCTGCCGGCTCCGACGACGACCAGGTCGTCCGGTTCCACATTGTCGAGCAGCGCCGTCGCGGCTGGACCGGCCGATGCCTCCAGGACGATCTCGATACCAGGTGTGGCCTTGACGACGACGTCTTTCATCTCCGCGAGCGCAGTTCGGCAGCCCTCCATGAGAGTGTCGTAGGCCTCGGTGGCTGCCCACCCGCCGATGGTCTCTCCGCCGAGCGGGATCTGGTAGCAGGAGACGATTCGCAGTCGTGCTCCTCGTACGCCGGCCTCGGCACCAGCCCACAACACGGCCTCGGCGGAGGGTGCGCTGCCGTCGTACCCCACGGTGATCTGATTCGTCATGGCACCATGATCCGCCCCACCGTTCGGAGCGAGTAGGGCCGTCAGTCACTTGTCAGATGTACCCCAGACGATGAGCATCGGCGCGTAGCTGGTCGCGGTGGTCAGGGTGTGCAATCGCGATGAGGGCGGATGCGCGACAGCGGATCGACCGTCCGCGTAGCTCGGCGACGCCCCACTCCGTCACCACCTTGTCGACCGTGTTCTTGAGCGTCGTCACGACGTCGCCAGCGGCGAGTTGTGGGACGATCTTGGAGATGGTGCCCTGCTTGGTAGTCGAGTGGAGCACCACGAATCCCTGCCCGCCCGACGAGTACATGGCGCCGCGCGCGAAGTCGGCCTGGCCACCGCTGGAGGAGTAGTAGCTGCCGGCCACCGTTTCGGAAGCGCACTGGCCGAGGAGATCGACGGCGATCGTGGCGTTGATCGAGACGAAGCTCGACTCCTGGGCGATCACGCGGGGGTCGTTGACGTACCGCACGGGCCACAGTTCGAATGCTGTGTTCTCGTGCAGGAAGTCGTACAAGCGCTGCGTTCCCAGCGCGAAGGTGCCGACGGTCTTCGTCCGATTCAGTTGTTTGGCAACACCTGTGACGACGCCTCGATCGACAAGATCCATGACACCATCGGAGATCAATTCGGTGTGGATACCGAGATCACGATGGTTGACCAGTGTGGACAGAATCGCATTCGGGATGCCGCCGATACCGACCTGCAACGTCGCGCCATTCGGCACGCGTTCGGCAATCAGGGCAGCGATCTGGAGGTCGGCTTCGCCAACAGTGGCTGGAGCGACCTCCACCAGGGGATAGTCGGCCTCGGACCACCCGGCGACTTGGCTGACGTGGATCTGGTTGCGGCCGAACGTGCGTGGCATCTGCTTGTTGGCCTCGAGGAAAAACCGGGCGCGGCCGACGAAAGACGAGACGTAGTCGGCGTTCAGCCCGAGGCTGAAGTAGCCGTGCCGGTCCGGCGGAGACGCCGCAGCCAAGACGAGCGGATCAGTCGTTGCCTCTCTGAGGATGGTGCTCATCTCCGAGAAGTTGTTGGGAACGAGATCGATGGTGCCGGCCAGGAAGCACGGCCGGGTGACATGCGACAAGAAGTAGGAGACATGGCGCAGCCGGTCGCCGTACGCAGCATGCAGGTAAGGGCGGTCGCGCAACGCGTGCATCTGGTGAACGCGCACGCCGGTCAGGCCCTCGGCCGCGTGATCGATCGCGTCGAGAAGTGTCGTCGGCTCGCCGTTCGCGAGCGGAACGATGATGTCGCAGCCGTCGCCGACGTGTTCGAGCACCGTCTCGGCATGCGAGGCGACGACGAGTGAACGTGAAGGGGAGTTGGTCAATGAGCGCTCGTGACGTTGCTGCGGTTCATACCGGTCATTCTGTCGCGGGGCAGCATTGAGAGCGTTCTTCTGCTCAGCGGGCGGCCGGATGCCAATCGACGCTCACCCCGTCGAATGACGGACCGCTCACGAAACGGCGACCACTGATTGCAGTGACCTCGAGCACCATCCACTGGTAGTTCCCGTCGCCCAGGAGCGGAAAGGTGTCGGGCAGCTGGTTCTGGCCGAAGACCTGGTGCAACGTGCCGCGGACGATCACGCTCCACGCATTCAGGTGGGCTGCATCGATCTGGTCGACCTCCATCGACGCAAGGCCCGCGTATTGGGCGACCGCGGCGTGCGGGGCGGCACGAAACACAACCCGAATCTGGGCGCCGTCTCGTACTATCCGGTAGTTGATGGGGAACGCCAACGGGTAGTGGCTGACGAGCACACACAGTCTTCCGACGGTCTCGCTTTCGAGCAATTCGATGCTTTCCCACTCCGGCACTACGAACCGTGAAGCGCTCATCACCCCTCCAATGTCAATCAAGCCTCAGCGTCGGGTGCGTGACTGCGACGGGGCACCTTGCACTCCCGGCAACCGACAGTGCCACCGAGCCGAACACGGTTGTCTTGAACCCACTGCGCCCGCGGGAGCCGATCGCGACGATGTCGGCCGTGCGACTCGCATCGACCAACGCAGATATCGGCGATCCTTCGGTCAACACACCGGTGACGCAGGCCCCTGTGCGCTGCCGGCATTCGTTGACCGCCAGGTCGAGAACGCATCCGGCCTCTGCTCGGGAGATGTCGCCCTCGCGGGAGTGGATCACCAAGATGCCGGCTCGATGCAGATTGGACTCGTCGCAGACCCAATCGATCGCCGCTCCGGCAGCACTCGATCCGTCGACACCAACCACGATTCGCCGTACCGGTCCGTTCGCTGTCCCTCGAACGACGACGACCGGACACGGGCTCCGTCTGACGGCCGTCCGGGCGAGTGATCCCAGCAGGACCGCTTCAGCTGACTGACCGTTCGATGCCGGCAACACGAGAAGATCGGAATTCCCCGCCTCCTCGATCAGGGCCTGGCGAGGATCACCTTGGGTCGTGGTGAGGTCGACGACCAGACTGGGGTGCTCGTCGTGAAGCTCGTGCAGAAGACGCGAAAGTCGTCCGCTCGTGCATCTCCACCGGCGCTGTACGCGATCGAAGCAGGTCGGCAGCTCGCTGCTGCCGACCCGCAGCGACGACCCACGTGCGGCCACTTCACGAATAGCCCACTCGACGGCAAGCGCGGCGGTCTGCGAGCCGTCGAAGCCAACGAGGACACGGCCGGGCCAGTGTCGCTGGTGCGGCTCGATCTGAAGAGCGCTCTGCGAACTCATGCCTGCCACTGTGCCGATTCTGAGGCCGAGGTCGTTAGAGGCTTCTGTCATGATTTTGGCGGTGTTCGGAGGCGAGTAGGACCGAGTGTTGGGTCGAGTGCGCAACGACATTGGCGGGTGATTCGACGGCGAGACGTTGGACGGCGGTGAGTGTGCTGGTTCCTAGCACGACGAGGTCAGGCTCAGTTTGGCCCAGGTACCGAAGCAGTTCATCGACCGGTTCGCCGTGCAGGACATGGCTGCGGACAGTTGCGCCGGCCTCCTGCAGCGTCGCTGTCGCAGTATCGATGGCACCATCCACATCGGCATGCCCATCCTTGACGGAAATCACGGTGACGTCGAGTCCGTCTGCCCAAGGCATTCGGCTCAACGCATCGGTCGCCGCGGACGCGTTCCCGGATCCGTCGTGACAGACGACAGCGGTCTGGGTGCGCCGGCCGTGGCGGGCGACGATCAATGGAGAGGGCGGCGACGTCATGAGCCATTCGGCCGTGCTTCCCACATGCATCGCCTTCAGGAACCCTTTACCACGAGGCCCGATCACGAGTAGGTCAGCCGGGCGCAGCAACGCAACGCGCGGGTCCTCGTCGACGGTCAGCAATTCGATCTCCTCGAGACGTGCCTCCGAGAATCCACGGCGAGGGTTGCCGGCGCCCACGCTCGAGGTTGTGGTCGAGCCTCCGATGCGACGACGACGACAGGGTCTGTTGCGTGGACGACTTCGAGATGCCAGCCGGGCCATGCGTGGCAGTTGATCCACAGCCAGGCGATGTCGGCCGACGGCGAAGCGTCATCCCCGAAGACCATCGTTCTCGTTGTCATCCGGACATGATCCTGCGGCACGTCGCCGCCGGGTAGAGGATTTCGTCCCAAGCAACGTGTTCCGGTTCGCTGGGCAGCCACGACGACGAGTCCGCAGCGAGTTCGTACCCTCGCGACTCGGCTTCGTGGACTCGTTCGTGCGGGGCGCAACGCCGAGCCCAGGGCACGGCGCCGCAGGCGCTCGACATCGATGGTGCGAGCAAGGCCTCGAAGATCTCGTAGTTCATGGCGTCCTCCTCTTGCACCAACAGCCTCTGCCTCCGAAATCGGTGTTGGTAGAGCCGAACGATTCGATCAGCGATGAGGTCGGCTCAGATGGTCGAACGCGGACTCGACCGCATTGTCGGCCGGCTCCGCCGTGTCGACGGGGATCGCATCCGGCCATGGATCGAAGTGGCGCGACATGATCTCAGCGATTGCCGGGTCTGCGTCGGATGCGTCGCCACCCCGGCGAGCTCGGGCAAGTAGCCGCTGTTGGGCAACGGCGCCCGACAGCATGCACAGCAGCTCGGTGAGATCGGCGGAGCAGTCGGCGGCCACTTCCCTGGCAACCGCTCGCCACCGGGCATCCGAGAAGGAAGCGTCGACGACGACGCTGTCGCCGAGTTCAAGATGTCGACGGGCTGTGTCGAAGATCGCTCGGTAGGTCCGCTCCTTCATCGGGGCCGCGTACAGAGCTTCTCCATAGGCGGATGGGCGATGATCGAGTGGACCCAACCCGACCAGTTCCTTGCGAACCTCATCCGATCTGAGCAATGAGCAGGCGAGGCGGTCCGCCAGTCCGGTTGCGAGGGTGGTCTTGCCTGTGCCCGGCAGCCCTCCGACGAGGACCAGTTGGACGCGTCCGTCGAGCAGGTGCCGCTGGCACAGGTCGATGTAGTCGAGCGCTTCTGCGCGGTCAGAGGGTGATCCCTTCAAGCACGAGACCTTCGCCCGCACGAGCGCCCGGTAGCCGATGTAGTGGTGCTCGAGCGATCGGGGTTGCACCAGTCCTGAGCAGAGCTCGTATCGGTCCAGCACGTATCGGGCGAGATCTGGGCGACCGATGTGCTCGAGATCCATGGCGAGAAACCCGATGTCCAACAGCACATCTCCCCAACGCAGTTTGTCGTCGAACTCGAGACAGTCGAGAATGCGCGGGCCGTCGCTGAGGCAGAAGATGTCGTCCGCCAGCAGGTCACCATGGCCGTCAGCGATCAGATCTTGGTCAATGCGCTGGAGCAAGAGCCGATCGCGGCCCTCCAGGTATCGGTGGGCGAGCTCGCCGACGGTCTGCAGGTCGGCAGGATCAAGTACAGCGGGAACGAAGGCCGACATCTCGTGCAGGTTCTGGTCCCACAGTTGCGCGATTGATTCGGGCGATGCGACGGCATTGATTTCCGCCGAGCGCGCCGCTCGCGAGTGATGCGCGGCGACGATCTGGGCGACGCTGTCGAGACATGGCAACACGTCGCGTTTCTGGCGGACGAGGGTTGCCAGACGGCGCTCAGCCGGCATTCGATGCATGAGCACGGCATGGTCGACGACCAGACCGCCGGCGTCGACGATCTCCTCGACGTCCACGTACACGTCGGGGCTGAACTGTCGGTTCAGCTCGACTTCCCTGTGGCACAAGGCCTCGCGGAGCTCCGCGGTGCTCTGATCGACAAAGGCGAACCGAACGTGCTTCTTGCGCTTGTGCACCAGCCCGTCGGGAGTGAAGGCAAGTGTCGACACGTGCGTCTCGACGGTCTCCACGCCTGGACATCCCGGATCAAGGGCCGCGCTGCTTGTCGTGTGCATGTCACGGTCACCTCTTTGCTAGGTCTGCCTGAGGCAAGTAGAACCTCACCACGTCGTGCTCCGTAGGGCCGTCGGTCATCTTTTTGGGTCGTTGGACCAAATGATGGTCTGTCGGCGGGCGCCATCGCGGGTGTGGTCGGAACACCTGCCATCGGGCTCGGAACCTTGTGTCATTCGACCCTGGATGATCGGATTTCGAGCACATGAAATGGAGTCATGCGACGAGTAGTGATCTTGGGAGGCGGTACCGGCGGAACGTTGGTCGCGAACCGCCTACGTCGGCGGATGGATGTCGATGAACTGGACATCGTGGTTGTCGACCTCGACGACAGGCATGTGTACCAGCCCGGTTTGTTGTTCGTCCCATTCGGACTCGCTTCCCCCGAAGACATCGTCCGACCCCGAGCACGCCAACTTCGGAGTGGGATCAACTTCGTTTCTTCGGCGATCGAAAGCGTCGAGGTCGATCACAACCAGGTGCATCTCAGCAATGGGCAAGTACTCGGCTACGACGTGCTGGTGGTCGCGACAGGCGCTGTTCTCGCTCCGGAGGAGACCGACGGGCTCACCGGGCCAGGGTGGATGGAGAGCGTGTTCACCTTCTACACCCCGGAGGGGGCCGAGGCGCTCGAGACAGCGCTCGCCAACTTCAAGGGTGGTCGCGTCGTGGTCAACGTGGTCGACATGCCGATCAAATGCCCAGTCGCTCCGCTGGAGTTCTGTTTCCTGACTGACTGGTTCTTCCGGGAGCGCGGAATTCGGGATCGAGTCGAGCTGATGTATGTCACTCCGCTCGACGCTGCGTTCACCAAACCAGTCGCCTCTCGACATCTTGGCGACCTTCTCGGCGAAAAGGGCGTTGAGCTGGTCACCGAATTCAACACGGGCGAGGTCGACGGGGTCGCACGAAAGCTGGTGAGCTTCGATGGTCGCGAGGTCGATTTCGATCTCGCGGTAGTGATTCCCGTGCACAGCGGAGCCGCGTACGTCGGGCGCTCGGCGGGACTCGGCGATGCGTTGAATTTCGTCCCGGCAGACCCGCACTCCTTGCAATCGCATGCGGCACCGAATGTCTTCGTGATCGGGGATGCGGCGAATGTGCCTGCCTCGAAGGCCGGCTCGGTCACGCACTTCGAGGGGGAGACTGTCGTCGACAACGTGTGCCATTTCCTGGCGGGCGAAGCTCTCGACGAGGCCTTCGACGGTCATGCCAACTGTTTCATCGAAACCGGGTTCGGCAAGGCCTTGCTGATCGATTTCAACTACGACACCGAACCGTTGCCCGGTCACTATCCCGGGGCTGTTGGGCTCCCGCTGCTCAAAGAATCGCGGATGAACCACCTCGGCAAGCTGATGTTCCAGTGGTTCTACTGGCACAGCCTCCTGCCCGGACGCGACGTCCCCGGGCTGTCTGCCTCGATGCCGACAGCAGGCAAGTCGCCCATCGCCACTACTACAAGCAAGGACTAGACATGTCGAACACCACGATTGACGACACCGTCGTCGAACTGAACTCAGAAGGCTTCTTTGTCGATCCCGAGCAGTGGACGGAGTCCATGGCCCCCGAGCTCGCCCGGCGCGACGGCATCGACGAGTTGAGCGAATCGCACTGGACGGTGCTCCGCTTCGTGCGCGCCGAGTACTTCGCAAAAGGCACGGGTCCGACTGTGCGCATGCTCGGCAAGACCTCCGGCGTCTCCGTCAAAGAGCTGTACGAGCTCTTCCCCAAGGGCCCCGCAAAGGTGGCCGCCCGCATCGCCGGCATCCCCAAGCCTCGTGGCTGCATCTGAACTGCGCCCACAAGCTCAAGACACGGAAGGAACGACATGACGGACACAATCACCAAGGTCTCGATCATCATCTCGAGAGGCTCCCTCGACGGGATCTACCCCGGGTTGATCATGGCCAACGGCGCACGCGCCGAAGGCATGGAGGCCAACCTGTTCTTCACATTCTTCGGGCTCGATGCAATTCACAAGGCCCGTCACGAGCACATCAAGCTGTCGACGGTTGGCAATCCCGGCCTGCACATGCCGACGATGGTCGGTGGCATCCCCGGCGTCTCGACCGCGGTGACGCACTTCATGAACCACAAGATGGAGAAACTCGACATCCCGTCGATTCCCGAGTTCATCGAGATGATCGCGGACACAGGTGCGGGGCTCTACGTGTGCAAGGCCTCGGTCGACCTGTTCGGACTCGAGAAGAACGACTTCATTCCACAGGTCGACGACATCATCACCGTCGGCGAGTTCTACGAAAAGGCCGCCGGGGGACAGATCATCTTCACCTGAGCAGAGCGTCGCCAACGTCGAGAGAGGAAGAGCAATGAGCGAGAGCACCTACGGCAAGTCGGTCCTGGACGAACTCCGTCCGCTCCATCGCGAACTCCGCCACGCGATCCCGGAGGTGTACAAGGGTTTCGGCGAGTTCCACCACGCCGCCTTCGCACCCGGACTGCTCGACGCGAAGTCGAAGGAGCTGATCGCCCTGGCGATAGCTGTGAGCCAACGCTGCGACGGATGCATTGCATCCCACGCCGAAGGTGCTGCTCGCGCCGGTGCCACACGACAGGAAGCGGCGGAAGCCATCGGCGTTGCGATGCTGATGAACGGCGGACCAGCGACCATTTATGGCCCGCGGGCGTACGCAGCGTTCTGCGAGTTCGTGCCGAGTTTGATCCCAGAAGCCGTCGGGTGACAGCGATGAACCTGACCCGCGACGTGGCCTTCCCCTCAAACCGGGAAATAAGTGCAGACGCGCCTATTACTAGGGTCCTAAGTACCTTCAATCGGTCACGATCGCGGGGCTTTGATGAATGGTATGCGGATGCGACTGTTCGAAGCAGTGGTGGTCGTCGCCGCCCTGGGACTGGTCACGACGGCGTCGTCCCCGGCCGTAGCGCTGCCCGGCCAGCACTCGGATGGTCGCTCGGCATACATCGCGATCGCGCCCTGCCGCCTCGCCGATACGCGTGATCGCGGATCGACAAGTCGCCGTCATCGACTCGACGACAATCCGCGTCCAAGCGAGTGGACGCTGCGGGGTTCCGTCTGTGGCATCTGCGGTCGCGATCTCGCTGACCGTCACCGACGCCGATACCGACGGCTTCGCGGTTGTCACCCCGGCGGCCTCGGAAGGGCCGACGTCGACGATCAACTGGTCTCGCGGGGAGACACGGGCCGCATCCTCCGTTGTCCTCCTGTCGATCGGTGGTGCTCTCGACGTGCGTGTCTCATCGACGCTCGACCAGGTCAGCGTCGTGCTCGACGTGACCGGTGCCTGGGCTCTCGTCAGCGGCCCCGTCAGTGGTGGTCGCCTCGTCTCGCTCCCACCACGCCGGGTCCTGGACACGCGGGTCCAGGGCGGGCCGGTCGCAGCAGGACACTCGCTCACCCTCGGTCACGAATCTCTCGGAGTGCCCCGGTCGGCAGTTGCAGTCGCCGGAACTCTGACAACGAGTGGTGCGGCCGGCGCCGGTTATCTGACTGCGTACCCGGACGGGACGACGGCGCCCTCTACTTCCAATGTCAACACCGACCAACCTGGTCAGGTCCGTGCTGCCGGCATCATTGTCGCGCTCGGGATCACGGGGTTGTCGTTGCTGGCGGGCGCTACATCGGCGGACATCATTCTCGACGTGACTGGGTACGTGACTGGCCCGACGGATGTGGTGAGCACGGAGGGCTTGTTGATTGCGGTGCCGCCTCGCCGGGTGCTCGATACCCGAACGAGCGCGAGCGCTTTGACACAGGCTGTCATCGTCGGTGTCGGCGCGCCGTTCGATGGTGCGGCTGTGGGAGGGGTCATCGCAACGATCACCGCTACGGACGAATCCCAGGCGGGCTACGCCACGGTGACTGAGGTCGGCGCACCGGAGAGTGGATCGCTGACGTCGGTGCTGAACTGGACGAGCGGAACAGCGGTTGCCGCCATGACCGTGCAAGGCGTGTCGAGGACGGGGCAGATGAGCCTCACGTCGTCGACTCCTGCATCGCTGATTGTCGATGTGACCGGCTACCTATTGGCGGTGAACGCTCCTGACGGACCCGAGTTGCTGCTCCCGGGCGCGGAGACCTTGACGATCGGATCCATCGACGCGAGGGCGGCGGGTGGACTTGTCAATGGCGAGCCCCTCGCCTTGCTTTCCGAGGTCTATTCGAGGAACGTGCTCGCTGCCGGAGGCGGTGTGTCGATCGTGGCCGCCGAGATTCCGGGTGGCGGCGCAGCGTTGGTGCCGGCAGATCCTCGGGCGTTCCCGGCGTGTGGCCCTGAACTCCGGTGCATCGTGTTGTCGGCGGAATACTGGGAGAGCCCGTTGCGTGGCGGACTCGATGCGAACCGGGCGATGATCTCCCACGAATGGGCACACATCCTGTCCCATGCGTTGGCAGATCTGGGTCGACCACGTCTCGCTCGCCCAGTGGCGGCCGCGCCACGACGCTGTGAACGAAGAATGTCTTGCCGATGCAGTCGCCTTGCTTGCACTCGCGCGGGCGGGGTTGCCCGGCAACGAGACTTCCGCGTACGTCGTGCACTACATGTGCGACGACTACTGGTCAGGTCTGTACGGACCCGACGCGGTCGCCGGGATGAGAATCGAGGCATCGACGCTCGCCTCCGACTTGCTCGCATGGGCCGAAGGGTGGGGCGCGGCGCACGGTCGCCAGTAGTTGGACATTCCTTGCGTGGCATGTCGATGACGAGTGCGGGGCCGTGGGGACGAAGGTCCATACCGGCATGTGACCGACTCCCCTGCACTGCCTGATCAGGAGTCCTATCGTGAGCCCAAGACCGCCTGACACCTCCGCAGACGGCACGAGAGCGCCCGGCCGGAAGGCCGGGCGCTTCGTCTTCAGCGGAGTTCGAAGCGTCGCGAGGTCGAGTTGGTGCCGGGTGTCCTCATTCCCGCCCTTCGCGATGGCATCCGCGGTGTAGAACGGATTGCATGGCAGAACGCTTCGACGCTGCGTACTACGCACGGTTCTACGGGCAGCAGCCGGTGCACAACCGGCGACAGATAGCCCATCTCGTTCGAGGTGTGATGGCGTTCGCGGCGTGGTGGCGAATCCCGATTCGATCTGTGCTCGACGTCGGCGCGGGAAAGGGCTACTGGCGCGACTGCGTTGCCGACATCAAACCGACGGTGAAGTACCACAGCATCGAAACGAGCGAGTACGCCTGTCGTCGGTACCATCACGAGCGAGCTGACATTTCGTCGTGGCCGCCTCCGCGGCGGTATGACCTTGTCGTGTGCCAGAGCGTGCTCCAGTACCTCGACGACAAGGCGGCCGCGAGGGCGATCAAGACGCTCGCACTGGCGTGCCGCGGAGTGTTGCTCTTCGACGTTCCGACGATCGCCGATCGCGACGGGGTGATCGACTCATCGAGCACCGACCTCGATGTGCACTGGCGAACGGGCAACTGGTACCGCGAGCGGCTCGACGTGGGGTTCACAGAGATCGGCGCCGGAATGTGGGTCTCGCGCGACTGGTCTGGCGTGTTCTACGAACTCGAACGGGCCCGCTGACCCAGTAGCGTTCGTTTCGTGCACCTCGCCGAGGAACTGGCCCTGGCCGCGATCGACCCTTCATCCGGACGACACGGTCTGGGATTGCGCAGTGAACTGAACGCCTGTCTCGCCGGCTTGCTGGTCGCTGAGTTGCTGATGGACGGTGTGATCGAGATCGGCGACAAGGAGGACCGGGTCGTCGCGAGGGGCAATGCCGAGCCGAAGTCGAAGATCTTGGCTGGGGCGACCGCCGTCGTCATCGACAAGGGACCGAAGCTCAAGGCCATCCTGTCGCACATGGACCGAGGCCTCACGCAACGTCTCGGCCTCGGCACCTGGGATGCCGTTGTGTCGGGCCTGATCGACGAAGGTGTCGTCGCAGCAACGCAGCGTGGTGTCCGTTCGCGAAATGAGGTGCTCCAGCCGTTCGTGCGCGACGCGACCGTTGCCGCGTTGCGTGTTGCAGCGGCCGGCGACGCCGCGCTCGATCAACGCACGGCGGTGTTGTTGTCGATGGCCGGTCCGGCCCATCTGCTGGAGGTCGTTGCGCCGACCCGGGCGACTCGTCGGCACGCGCGCGAGCGCATCGACAACGCGCTGTGCGGAACGTCGCTCGAATCGCTGGGCAGAGTCGTTCGTCGCCTGATCTCCGATGCGGCCTCTGCCGCGGCGGCCGGGGGCGTCGCGGCGTCGGTCGGGGCGACCGGCTGAACCTACGCCATTGCGACGGAGGGCCGGCGTCCACCGTCGACCGCGGTGCGCCAATGGCGTGACCGCAGGGTCAGCAAGCCGAACCCGACGAGCAGCAGTATCGCCCCCACACCGAATGCGAGGTGCAGGTTGGTGGCGTCTCCGATCGAGCCGATGAACAGCAGCCCGACACCGTAGGAGACTCCCATCGCGGCTTGCATGATCGACATGACTCGACCACGGCTGGCCGCCGGCGCATCGCGCTGGATGATCGCCGACGAGGCGATGAAGAACCCCGCGCCAGAGCCGCCCAGCAGTGCCGATGCCGCCAGTACCCAGAACGGGTTCGGGGCGACCGCGTAGATGCCGAGCGAGAGCGCCAGCATCACGATGAGGCGGCCGATCAGCAGAGATTGTGGATGGCGGTGGGCGAGCATCGCCACGATGATGCCGCCGATGATTGCGCCGACGCCTTGGGCCGAAGCCACTGCACCGGCCATGCCGGTGCCGCCGCCGTATTCGGCGCGCAGGTAGATCGGGATCAGACCGATGAACGGAACGATCGTGAGGTTGTAGAGGACCAGGAGTGCGACGCCGTGGTAGCAGCCGGTCGTGGACCGCAAGGTGCGCCACCCGCCGACCAACCGATCGATGATCGTGCCGTCGCTGCGTGTGGGCCGGAAGGATCGTCGGACCAGTGCCACTGCGACGGCGAGTACCACGAACGAGGCTGCGTTGAAGGCGATCGTCCACGCCGGGCCGACCAGGAGCACCAGCCCCGTACCCAGAAGTGGCCCGATGATGCGACCGCTGTTCCACGAGTAGACGCCCAGCGAGACCATCGCCATCAGTTCCTCGGGTGGCACGAGGTCGGGCTGCATGGCAGCGTACGAAGGAGCGCCTGTTGCTCCGGCGGCGCTCGCCAGAAGGATGAGAACGATCAACACCGCCGGCTCGCGAACACCGAAACCGAGTGTCACTGCCAGCACGGTCGTGACGAACGCCTGCACCAGCAGCGCGGCGGCGAAGACCTTTCGACGATCGAATCGGTCCGCCAACAATCCGCCGACGGGGGAGGCGATGCTCTGCGGAGCGAACGTGGCCAGGGCGACCAATCCGGTCTGGACGGCGGACCCGGTGTGAGCCGCGACGAGGCTGCCCGACGACGATCAATTGGACCCAGGTTCCGATGTCGCTGACGACTGCTGCACCCCATAACAGCCGCACCGCGCGGTGGCGGAGGGGCAGGAATGGGTGGTTCGTCACAACAAGCTCCAGGCTAACGAGCGGCCTTTTCGCATGGAGGCCAGTTCAGTAGGTCATTCGGCACATTTCCCGCGAGCGTTTGTAACCGGGCGCCCCGCTACGGGGCGTCAGACTCCTAGCGCCGCAAGTTGTTGGGCTGAGCTCAGCCGCCCAGGGACTGGGTGGTGAACACGGCGGTGCCGTCGACCGTGCCGGTGAACTCGCCATCGAGGGCGACTACTGAAGCGCCGGGGATCTCGTTGGTCGATCCGGTCAACTCTGCGGCGCCGCCTGCCTTGGTCGTGCCGGTGCAAGCGATGTCGATGGCTGGACACGTCTTCTTGCACCGTGGCCTCACACGTCAGGGGACCGTCCAGTTCCTGGCCGGCGTTCTTGAACTGCTCTTCTCCCTGCTGTGTCGCGATGTTGCGGGCAAGGGCCTCGGCGGCATCGTCGGCCACCTCTCCGGCCGCATTGGCGACGTCGGTGGCCGCGGTCTGCAGGTCGGTCGCGATTGATGAGCGATCGTCGGAGCTGCAACCAACGACGGCGAGGGCCGCGGCAACGGCGGCGGCATGTATCAGTCGAATCTTCATGGCGTTGAATCTTCCCGACCGCACACTCGCTGAAACATCCGTGGGCCTTGTCGCGGCACCGTGACGCTCGGCGTCGTCCGTTGGCGTAACGTCCGTCCCCGGGGGACGCAACTGCCCTTGCACTCATCATCACGCACCGAAAGGTTCACCATGGCCGCAGCAGGATCGATCTTGGGAAATGCCGTTCAGCGACTGGAGGATCCAACGCTGCTCACGGGCGCGGGCAAATACCTCGACGACATGGCACCGCAGGGTTGCCTGCACGTCGCCTTTGTTCGCTCTTCGCAGGCATACGCCAACGTGGTTGCCGTCGACGTGTCCGAGGCGGAGGCGATGCCCGGTGTGAAGGCCGTGTATCACGCCCGTGGCGACGATCTCGGCATGCCGTCGTTCCAAGGCTTTCCGATGATGCCACCTACCCTGAACCGACCGATCTTCGCCAACGACGTGGTGCGGTTCGTCGGCGACATCGTGGCCGCAGTGGTCGCGACGTCGAAGGCAGAGGCAGTCGATGCGGCCGACGCCGTTGTTGTCGACTACGAGCGACTCGACCCCATCGTCACGACCGCGCAAGCGCTCGCGCCCGGCGCTCCGGTCCTGTTCCCCGAGCACGGATCGAATGTGTGCTTCGGGACCGACCACGGTGCCGACGTCGACCCCTTCGAGGGCGCCGACGAGATCGCCGAGGTGACGATGGTCAGCCAGCGACTGGCCGGCGCTCCGATGGAGAACAACGGCATCCTCGTCGAGCCCGGAGAGTCGTCGGGGTTGTTGACGTGTTGGATCTCGCATCAAGCGCCGCACTCGGCGCATGGAGCCATCGCGGCGATGCTCGGCATGGAGCCGGCCAATCTGCGTGTCATCTGCCCGTGGGTCGGTGGAGGCTTCGGCCCGAAGGCCGCTGTCTATCCCGAGTACCTCGTTGCCGCCGCTGCGTGCCGGGCGCTCGGCGTGCCGGTCAAGTGGGCGGAGACGCGATCGGAAGACATGGTGTCGCTGGTGCATGGCAGGGACTACGTGATGACAGCCCGCCTCGGTGTCACCAAGGACGGAAAGTTCACAGGACTGGAAGGCGACGTCACGGCCAACGCCGGTTCGTATCCGGCGATCGGGGCGATCTTGCCGATGCTCACCCAGATGATGTGCGTCGGTGTGTACGACATCGACAAGGTCAAGTTCAACACCAGGTCTGTCGTCACCAACACGACGACGGTCGGCGCCTACCGTGGTGCCGGACGCCCGGAGGCCACCCAGTTGATCGAGCGAGTCATCGACGTCGCTGCAGCGAAGATCGGTATGGACCCGGCTGAGATCCGGCGCCGCAACTTCATCCAGCCCGACAAGTTCCCGTTGACCACCAACACCGGTGCCGCCTACGACTCGGGTGAGTACGAGAAGGCGCTCGACGCCGTGTTGGCAGCATCCGGCTACACCGAACTTCGAGCGGAGCAGGCACGTCGCCGCGCGGCGAATGATCCGGTTGCGCTCGGCATCGGCGTCTCCGCGTATGTAGAGGTGACCGCTCCGGTCGGTCTTCACATCGAGTTCGGCGCCACGGAGATCCACGACGACGGCACGGCAAGCGTGTTCGCCGGCACGAGCGTGCACGGGCAGGGACACCACACGTCGTTCGCCATGCTTGCCTCCGAGGTCCTCGGGATTCCCATGGACCAGATCAAGCTCGTCAACTCCGATACGGATCGCGTACCGCGAGGCTCGGGCACGTTGGGTTCGAGGTCGCTGCAGACGGCCGGCTCGGCGATCTTCCTCGCCTCCACCGAAGTGTTGAGCCGCGGGCAGAAGATCGCCGCGCATCTACTGGAGGCGGCAGCCGAAGACATCGTCGCCGAGGCAGGCTCGCTCCACGTGGCCGGGACCCCATCCAAGTCGATTTCGTGGGCTGAGCTCGCGGTTGCGTCCAGAGATGCGTCGAAGTTGCCCGAGGGCCTCGATCCCGAGGTCCTCCGCCACGAGCTCGACTTCGACGGCACCAACTCGACGTTCCCGTTCGGTGCTCACGTCTCCGTCGTCGAGGTCGACACCGAGACGGGCAAGGTCGTCATGCTTCGCCACATCGCGGTCGACGACTGTGGTCGAATTCTGAACCCGCTCCTGGTCTCGGGTCAGCAGCACGGCGGTATCGCCCAAGGTGCCGCCCAGGCGCTGTACGAGTGGGTGCGCTACGACGAGGACGGCAACCCGGTCACCGGCACGCTGCTCGATTACTCCGTGCCGTCGGCGGCGGAGCTGCCGAGCTACGAGACGTCGAACACCCAGACGGACAGCCCGAGGAATCCGCTCGGCGCGAAGGGCATCGGCGAGTCCGGGACCATCGGCTCGACCCCGGCGATCCACAACGCGGTTGTCGACGCGTTGTCGCACCTCGGCGTCACGCACATCGACATGCCGTGCACGCCCGAGCGAGTCTGGGACGCCCTCAACGCCGTCTAGAGCCCGGCAGCCCGACGTCACATGATTCACCCTTGCACGCAGCCAACCGTCGGGGCAGTGTTGACGACCATGACCAACCTCCAGGACCGTCCCAACACTGCCCTTTTGGTCGTGGACGTACAGAACAACGTGGTGGCCAACGCCCACCAGCGCGATGCGGTGATCGCCAACATCAGCACGCTGGTCGAGGCCGCTCGCGCCGAGCAGGTGCCGGTGATCTGGGTGCAACATTCCGCCGACGACATGCCGCAGGGCAGCGATGGTTGGCAATACGTGCCCGAACTGCAGCGCGCGGATTCCGAGCCGCTCGTCCACAAGAAGTACGGCGACTCGTTCGAGGACACCACACTCGAATCCGAGCTCGCCCAGCGAAGTGTCGGCCGGCTCGTCGTCACCGGAGCCCAGACGGACGCCTGCATTCGTGAGACGCTCCACGGCGCGTTCGTCCGCGGCTACGACACGACCCTCGTCAGCGACGCTCACACCACCGAGGACTTCTCGGACTACGGCCTTCCGCCTGCCGACAAGGTGATCGCCCACACCAACATGTACTGGACGTGGCAGACGGCGCCCGGGCGCACGGCAAGCGTCGTCGAGACCGCCGACGTCAAGTTCAACGGGTAGTCGGCAGGGGCGGCAGTTGCGCCGATCGCGTCGAGGAAGTGGGTCATCCACACCTCGGTCAGCGACGCGAGGTATGGCGAGTCGGCCTCGACCCGGGTCTCGATCAACTCGAGCGATCCGTTGAGGTACACGCCGAGGTCGTAGGGCGGGCCGACCGACAGATTCGCATGCGCTGTGCTGACCATCGAGCTGAGCGCGATCTTGATGGCGCCCTCCAATCGCACTTGCGCGTGGACCGCGAGCTCGAGCATGAACTTGCCGTACTTGCTCTCGCCGATCTGCAGGAACGGGCGCTCGTCGGACACGCGGATGTAGTTGCCCTCGGGGTAGACGAGAAAGATGTCGGGGCGTTCACCGGCGATCTGTCCACCGACGATGAAGGTGGCGGTCGCAGAGGAGCCGAGCGCCGCAGAATGCCGTTGCGAGATCTCGCGTCCGAGTCGTCCGATGTAGATCGCGGCCTCGTGGAGATGCGAGATGTTCGCCAGGTTCTCGTGGTCGCCGGGCATTGCCAGGTCGGCGTTGATCCGATCGAGGACTTCGTGCGTGGTCGCAAGCGAGCCTGCCGATTGCAGCACGAACAGCCGGTCGTCGCCGGCGCGAAGCACATGCAACTTGCGATACGTGCCGACGTTGTCGACGCCGGCATTGGTACGGGTGTCGGAGAGGAAGATGAGGCCTTCGTCGAGGCGGAAGGCCATGCAGTAGGTCACAGGGAGTGCCTCGTGTCGCTTGGAGGGGTGGTGTCTCGATGGTAGTCAGGGTGTCATCATCGCGACGAGAACAGGAGGCGTCATGGCAATCGAGGTCAACGGTCAGCAAGAGCCGCCGGAGTTTGTATCAACTGGCCACTTGCCCGCGCCGACCGACGCACGAGCGCTCGTCGATGCCGCCTACGAGCGATATCGCGGCGTGGCCGACGGCACGGTGGCCAGCTACATCCCGGCGTTGGCAGCGGTAAACCCCGCTCTGTTCGGTATTTCGGTGGTTTCGGCGCTCGGCGTCATCCACTCTGTCGGCGACGCGCTGCACCCGTTCACCATCCAGAGCATCTCCAAAGCGTTCGTGTTCGCGCTCGTGCTCGAGGCGATCGGCGCTGACGAGGCTCGTCGGCGGCTGGGTGTCAACAGCACAGGGCTTCCCTTCAACTCGGTGATGGCGATCGAGCTCCAACCGGATAACACCACGAACCCGATGGTGAACTCGGGGGCGATGGCAACCACCAGCTTGGTACCGGGAGCGACGGCCGCCGCGAAGTGGGACCACGTTCGAGCCGGTCTGTCTGCCTTCGCCGGGCGAGAACTGACCATGGACGACGAGGTCTACGCCTCCGAAGCTGCGGCAAACCAACGCAACGAAGGAATGGCCCACCTGATGTTCAGCTACGAGCGGATGTGGTTCGACCCGGACGAAACCACCGACGTGTACACCCGCCAATGCTCGCTGCTCGTCACGGCACAGGACCTGGCGACGATGGGTGCCACACTCGCCAATGGTGGGGTCAACCCGATCACGGGCGCCAGGGTGATCGCCAGCGACAACTGTCGACGTGTGCTGGCAGTGATGATGACGAGCGGGCTGTACGAGAATTCGGGCGAGTGGCTGTACGAAATCGGCCTGCCCGGCAAGAGCGGTGTTGGCGGCGGCATCGTCACGGTGTCGCCGGGCAAGGGCGGTCTGGGCACGTTCTCCCCGCTGCTCGACGAGGCCGGCAACAGCGTGCGCGGCCGGTTGGCGACCGCACTTCTGTCACACAAGCTCGGGATCAACCTTCTCGTCTCGAAGCCGGCGACGGCATGAAAGACTCTGTTGATGGCCGTCGTCTGACCATCAGGCGGTCGGAGCAACACAGACGATCCCTGGGACACCACACCTCGCGTGATTAACCTGGTGATCACCATCTCGCGTGGGCGAGACCAACATTGGGAGTAGTCAATGAGTGAGCAGGATTACCAGATCAGCTACGTAGAACCCGGCTACGGCTGGCTGTTCTTCGCCGGTTCGATGATGGGCATCGCGGGCATCATGCGTGTCTTCGACGCCATCTGGGCGTTCCGTTACGACGGCGCGGTTCCCGACAATCTGGAGGGTGCGGTCCTCGGAACCAGTCTGACGACCTACGGCTGGGCCTGGCTCCTCCTGGGCGTGATCTTGATCGTGGCGTCGTTCATGGTGCTGACGAAGTCGCAATTCGCTCGCTGGATCGGGATCATCGGCGGCGCTCTGCTGGCTATCTCGGCGATCTGGTGGATGCCGTTCTACCCAGTGTGGTCGTTGATGTACGTCTTCGTTGGCGTGATGGTCGTGTACGGGCTCGCCGTGTACGGCGGCCGCGACGCCTAATCCTGACGAGAGCAGACCTCACCTGCACCTGCCGCGGTTTCGCACGCTCCTCATCGGCGCGCTCGTTCTGCTTGCCCTGCTGTGGCTGTCACCGATCGTCGCCTCGTATGTCGCCGATCTCGATCTGGCGGAGTTCGCCCACCCATATGTCGTCATTTTCGGCTTCGTCGTGTTCGATGCGATCATCCCGGTCTTTCCGAGCGAGTCGCTGCTCACGACGGCGTCGAATCTCGCCGCACAGGACGGCTCGGCCATCGAGATCTGGCGGCTGGTGGTCGCCGGTTCCCTCGGGGCGATCATCGGTGACTCGTTGCTGTACTGGCTGTCGCGGACGGTCCTTCGCCGATACATCGCGGACAAGGTCGAGATAGCCCAACAGAACGAGAAGGTCGCTCGCTCCATGGCGGTGTTCAGCCGAACCGCCCCCACATTGATCGTTTTCGGGCGATTCGTACCCGGCGTGCGGTTCATGGTCAACGCGACGATGGGCCTCACCAAGCACCGCTATCCGAGCTTCCTGTTGTGGAGCGCCATCGGTGGCACGCTCTGGGCCTCGTACACCTGCATCTTCAGCTACCTCATCGCCTCCGTGATCGACGACAAGCCGCTGCTGTCCATCGCAGTGTCGGTCGTGGTCACCACCGCGTGTCTCGGCTCTGCTGTACAAGCCGTTGAAGAAGAGCTGGGAAGAGACTGACGCCAAGCAGCACGCGTCGCCGGTGGTCTAAAGGGCAACCCCGGCTGGGATCTGCTGGGTGATGCAATGAGGGCCGCCGCCCCCGAATGCGATGACCTCGCCCGGTACTCCGACAACTGTGCGGTCCGGGTGCAATGCTCGCAAGGTTTCCAAGTGCGGGTTCATCGGCGCTGTTGCCCCCGAGCGGCACGATCACCGCGCCGTTTGCCAGGTAGTGGTTGGCGTACGACACCGTCGATGACGGGCCGGGATCGAGGACCACGACCTCGATGACGCGGTTGGCGGCATCGCGTGTGGCGTTGAGCCGATCCAGGTTCGCTCGTCCTCGCTGGAACTCTGCCGACTCGGTGTCGGCGACGACTTCGAGCAGTACCCGCCCTGGTGCTGCGTATTGCAGCACGCCGTCGACATGACCATCGGTTCCTGCCGGCCCGGTGTCGAGACTGTGGCCGAACGGCAACCAGATCACGGTGGTCGCGCCGAGGTAGTCCTTCAAGCCCTGCTCGATCTCTTCGCGCGACAGCTGCGGGTTGCGGTTCGGGTTGAGCAGGCACTGCTCGGTCGTGACGACGGTGCCCTCACCGTCGACGAAGAACGAACCGCCTTCCAACACGAACGGAGCCTTGAAGAACGGCAGTTCGAGCCACTCGGCGATTCGGTTCGACAATCGTGCGTCGTCGTCGTGGGGATGCCACCGATTGCCCCACGCGTTGAACCCGAACCCGACGACCGCGATGTCGCCGCTCGAACTGCGAACGAAGATTGGGCCGCTGTCACGACTCCACGAGTCGTTGATGGGAATTTCGATCGCTGTGACTCCCTGCCCGCACATGTTGTGCACCTCGGCTGCGTGCCCGGGGTTGCAGACCATCACCACCGGCTCGAATGCGGCGACCGCCGCCGCGACTGCGGCGTAGTCGCGCTTGGCCTCAGCCAGTCGGTCGCCCCACAGTTCCGGTCGCGATGGCCACGCCATCAAGCAACCAGCGTGCAACTCCCATTCGGCGGGCATGGTGAATCCGGCGGAAGCGGGAGTGGGCGTCGAGTCGTCAGGCATCGCCCCATGCTGCTGCAGGGGCTGTGCTCGTAACGACTCGCCCGCTTGTCGTCAGCGATCGTCGTCCTGATGATCGTGCGGCAACAATGTGCTGGTGGCGCATTGGTTGATGAAGTCTGAGCCCGAGGAGTTGTCGATCGACGACTTGGCCCGCTCCAAACGCAAGCGGTTCCAGTGGGACGGTGTTCGCAACTACCGGGCTCGAAACTGGATGCTGCAGATGCGGCCCGGCGAGCAGTTCTTCTTCGCTCACAGCAGCTGCAAGGTGCCGGGTATAGCAGGCATCGCCGAGATCGTCGGCGAGTCGTATCCCGATCCCACACAGTTCGATCCGAAGAGCCATTACTTCGACCCGGCCTCGCCGGCCGCCAAGCCTCGCTGGGTATGCCGCGATGTGCGATACGTCGAGCGATTTCCCACGGTCCTCGCGCTCACCGACCTTCGCAAGCACGCGGATCGGCTCGGACCGTTCCACCTGTTGCAGAAGGCCAACCGTCTCAGCGTGATGCCGGTCAGCGATTCGCAATGGGACTTCATCGTCGACTTGGCTAGGCAACCATGACGACCGAGTTGATCTACCTGCGCGATGCCTATCTCCGCGAGTTCGACGCAGTCGTGGTCGACGTGCGCGATGGTGCTGTCGCTCTCGATCAGACCGCGTTCTACCCGACGGGCGGCGGGCAGCCCCACGACGTCGGGACAATCGGCGGTCTCGAAGTTGTCGATGTGCGCAAGGAAGGCGACGCGGTCTGGCACTCCGTCGCCGGCGACGCCGTTACCGTCCGTCGGCGACACGGTGCACGGTGTGGTCGACTGGACGCGGCGCCACCAACTGATGCGCACTCACTCTGCGTTGCATGTGCTGTGTGGCGTGATCTGGAACGAGTGGCGGGTGCCGGTCACCGGCGGCAACATGGAGCCGCTGAGCGCGCGCATGGACTTCGAGTTCGACCCGCTTCCCGAAGGGTTCGGGCCCCGCGTCGAGCAACTCGTCAACGACGAACTGGCAGCGAACCGGCCGATCGAGGTGTCGTTCCTTCCACGCTCCACGGCGGTGATGGACGAGGATCTCATCCGCACCAAAGTCTCGATGATCCCGGAATCCGTGCCGGAGATCCGTGTGGTCGACATCGTCGGGCTCGACAAACAAGCCGATGGCGGCACCCACGTGCGGACGACTGGCGAAGTCGGTCGCATCCGCGATGACCAAGACCGAGAGCAAGGGCAAGGGCAACAAACGCATCCGTCTGGAGATCATCGACGCGTGAGCCAGCACGACTTCGTCGTGCCGTCTCACCCTCGCGTGGCGGCGAGACGAGTGCGGGTCACGACTCCGACGCGAGCTCGACGAGCAGCTCATCCAGCTGTCCGAACGTCTCGTGCGTCGCATCCGCCGCGCCGGCGCCGTCGGCGTCGAGCGCTTCCTTCGACGGATAGAGCTCGCTCATGACGAGCAGCGTCTTGCCGTCCTGCTCCGTCAGGGTGACCGAGGTGGTGGAGCCGTTCTCTCCGCCTTCGTCGTTCGTCCAGACGATGAGCGATGGCGGCGTCACCTCGAGGTATGTGCCGAAGAAGTCCATCCCATCACCGAATCCGAGGCGGTAGCTGCCGCCGGTGCGCACATCCATCTCGCACGAATGCAGCGTCATGCCCATCGACTTCGGCACCCACCAGCGCTTGAACAGCTCGGGATTCGACCACGCCTGGAACACGACGCGCGGCGGAGCGTCGAACCATCGCGTGACGACGACCTCGCGATCGGATTTCCGTTCGACGGTCGTGACGTTCTTCGTCGGGGCGAGTTCATCGTGCTTGCTTGTGTCCATCTGACTTCTCCTTCTGTTTCAGTTCTTCGATGACCTGGTCGAGCGCGCCGAAGCGCGCATCCCAGAGTTGGTGGTAGTCCTCGATCCACGCCGCCGCCTCCTCGAGACGGCGAGCGCCGACCCGGCAGGTCCGTACGCGACCGACCTTCTCGGTGACGACGAGTCCCGCCTGTTCGAGGATGCTGACGTGCTTCTTCATGCCCGTCAGGGTCATGTGGAACCGGTCGGCGAGGGCCGTGATCGAGGCGTTCTCGCGGCCGAGCTGCTCGAGGACCCCGCGTCGCGTGGAGTCCGCCAACGCGGCAAGAGAAGCGTCGAGGTCGCCCTTCGCATACTGAACCATACGGTTCAGTGTCTACCATGCGCCGACGATGAACGCAAGCGTGCGCCCGTCCAGCGGTCGGACGCCTTCGGCGTGCCGTCTCACCCTCGCCAGCGGCAGCGAACGCTGGCCCGTGGCCGCCTGAGCGCGCTCCCTCCGACGGTGTTCTCTGTGAGCACAGACGCTCCGCGTTCCATGTCGCAGCTTGCCACAGCAGACCCTCGGGATTCGCGATTGCTGGCCGTGGCCGGCAAAAGCGACTTCACTGATGTGATGGCCATCCTCCCGATCCGCAGCGAGCGCCTCGTGCTGCGCGTCATGCAGTCCGGCGACGCTGCGGTACTCGCTTCCTACCGAGACGATCCAGAAACCGCGCGATTCCAGGACTGGCCCCTGCCGTTGCGTTGGCCGATGCCGAGCAGTTGCTCGCGGGTCAGGCGCACCTCGACGACCTCGATCCCGAGGGCTGGACGCAGGTGGCGATCGAGCACGAGGGCGAGGTGATCGGCGATCTCGCCGTCGGTCTCGAGACTTCGCGGCGCGAGGCCGAACTTCGCTACACGATTGCGCCAAAGGCGCGGCACCGCGGCTTCGCCACAGAGGCAGTTGGTGCGATGGTCGACGCGCTGTTCGATCACACCGAGATCCGACGGATCATGGCGACGGCCGACGACGCGAACCCGGCGTCGATGCAAGTGATCGAACCACTTGGTTTCCGCTTCGAGGGCATTGCCCGCAAGGCAGCGTCGGTGCGCGGCGAGTGGGTCGACGCCGTCCGGTTCGCTCTTCTCCGCGACGACCGCGCCGCTTGGCTGTCGAGGGTGCGAACGTCGCCGGACAGGGTGGAACTGATCGAGCTCGTCCACGAGAACGCACGCCCGTACGCCGAACTGGCGACACATCGGTATCACGAGGAGTTCGTCGCGACGAACCCGACGAGCTTCATGCACGCGCTGCTCCCCGAGGAGGTCGACGGTGCGCGGGCCGTGCCGTGGTTCCGGGGGATCGCCGCCGACGGCGTCCCCGTCGGGTTCGTGATGCTGGCGCTCGTGACGGAGACGTTCCCCGATCCCTACCTGTGGCGATTCATGATCGACCGCTGGCACCAACGGCGCGGCATAGGCGGCCGGGTGATGGCGATGCTGATCGAGCAACTTCGCGCGGAGGGCCACGAACGCCTGATGACGAGTTGGGGCCGCGGGCCCGGTAGTCCGGAGTTGTATTACCGCCGCCTCGGTTTCGTGCCGACGGGCAACATGATCGACGAAGAGTTCGAAGCCGCCCTCGCTCTCTACGACCGTTCTCCATCGGAGTGTTGCGGAGGGATAGGTTGAGACATGTGAGCGATCTGGCTGAAACACCGCTGCTTCGCCGGATACGCGAGTCTGTCATCGGCGACGATCAGGTGATGGACGGACCGTACGGTCCCCATCGAATCACCTACGCCGACTACACAGCGTCCGGGCGGGCGTTGACCTTCATCGAGGACTTCATCCGCGAGGAGGTGCTGCCCCGATACGCGAACACCCACACCGAGTCGTCGGGCACCGGTCTGCAGACGACACGGCTGCGCGAGGACGCTCGCCGGATCATTCACGATGCGGTCGGCGGCGACGAGGAAACCTGCGTGATCTTCTGCGGATCAGGCGCCACAGGTGCCATCGACAAGTTGATCGGCATCATGAACCTGCGGTTACCGGCCGACCTCGACGACCGGTACCACCTATCGCAACACATTCCGGCAGGCGAGCGACCGGTCGTGTTCGTCGGACCGTTCGAGCATCACTCCAACGAACTCCCTTGGCGCGAATCGATCGCCGACGTCGTCGAGATCCCTGAAGACGCCGACGGTCACATCGACCTTGCCCGGCTGGAGGCAGAGCTCATTGCCTACGGCGAGCGTCCCGTCAAGATCGGCTCATTCTCGGCGGCATCCAACGTGACAGGCATCGTGTCGAACACCTGCGCCATCGCCGATCTCCTCCACCGCCATGGGGCCCTTTCGTTCTGGGATTTCGCGTGCGCCGCCCCGTATGTCGACATCGAGATGTACCCGCAGTGTGCTGAGCATCCTCTGGCGCAGAAGGACGCTGTGTTCATCAGCCCACACAAGTTCGTCGGCGGACCGGGCACACCCGGCGTGCTGGTCGCGCGGCGGTCGCTGCTGCACAACCGCGTGCCCGACGTGGTCGGCGGAGGAACGGTTGCCTATGTCAATCCCACTGAGCATCGGTATCTCGACGACCCAGTGCATCGCGAAGAGGGTGGGACGCCGGCGATCATCGAATCGATCCGGGCGGGCCTGGTCTTCCAGTTGAAGCAGGCCGTCGGGGTCGAGACGATCAGGCAACACGAAGAGTCGTACTGGAAGCGAGCGGTTGCCACCTGGTCGGCCAATCCGGCAATTCAGGTGCTCGGCAACGTCCATTCGGAGCGGCTGTCGATCCTGTCGTTCATCGTGAAGCGCCCGAACGGCAAGTACCTGCATCACAATTTTGTCGTCGCGCTGCTCAGCGATCTCTTCGGTATCCAGTCCCGCGGCGGGTGCTCGTGCGCGGGACCGTATGGTCACCGACTCCTCGGTATCGACATCGAACGATCCCACGAGTTCGAGCACGAGATCACCCAAGGCTGTGAAGGAATCAAGCCGGGCTGGACGCGCACTCAGCTTCAACTACTTCATCTCCGAGGCGGTCTTCCAGTATCTCGTCGCCGCCGTTGACCTCGTGGCCGAGCACGGATGGAAGTTGCTTCCCGACTACCACTTCGATCCGGCGAGCGGGCTGTGGCACCATCACGACGGGCCAGTCGAGCCGCCGTTGCGACTTGCGCAACTCTCGTACGATCCGATCACCGGTGAGCTGCGGCGCCCGCCCTCCGACGGCGTGCGGGCCCCCGAATCGGCCCTCGCTGGGTATCTCGACACTGCTCGGCAACTGATGGTGGCAGCACCGTCGTGGAGCGACACGGGTTCGCAGCATGGAACGCTGTCGGCCGAATTCGAGCATCTGCGCTGGTTCGACCTCCCCGAGGAATCGCTGAGTCCCGGCCTGTAAAACGTCGAATGGGGCGGCTGCGCCTTTCGACGCAACCGCCCCATCAAGGTCTCGATCAGACAGCAACGAGTTCGCGCTCGCCGTCCTCCTCCTCGGTCTCGGTCTCGGTGTGGGTCTCGGCCTCGATGACCTCGGTGTGGGTGGGTGCGGATTCGAAGTCGACGTGCGGAAGGATGCGTTCCATCCACGTCGGCAGCCACCAGTTGGCCCGACCGAGCAGGCTCATGGTCGCCGGCACCAGCACCATGCGGACGAGCGTGGCGTCGAGGAACACGGCGGCGGCGAGGCCGACTCCGAACAGCTTGCCGGTCGGATCGTCGCCGAGGACGAAGGAGCCGAACACGCTGATCATGATCAGAGCGGCTGATGTGATCACCCTCGCTGTGCCGGAAAGACCTGTGACAACGGACTTGTGGCTGTCGCCGGTTGCCACGTACTCCTCACGAATTCGGGCCAGCAGGAACACCTCGTAGTCCATCGACAACCCGAAGAGGATGGCGAACATCATCAGTGGTGCGAACGGGTTGATCGGCATCGTGTTGTGGACTCCGATGAGTTCGTTGCCCCAACCCCACTGGAACACGGCGACGATCACGCCGTAGGCCGCTGCGATCGAGAGCAGGTTCATCAATGCGGCCTTCAGCGGGACGAGGATCGACCGGAAGACGAGCATCAGCAGCAGGAACGACATCGCCACGATTGCTGTGATGAACAATGGCAGCCGGCTCGTGATGCGCTCGGTGAGGTCGATGATCATCGCCTGACCGGTGAGTCGCGCTGTGGCGTCGGTTCCTGTCACGGCGACTGGGAGTACGTCGGAGCGCAGGTGGTGGACGAGCTCGTCGGTGCGCTCGTCTTGTGGCGCTGTGGTGGCGTTGACCACAAGCAGGGCGGTGTCGCCGGCGGCGTTGAACACTGGCGCCGTGACGGCGGCAACTCCGGGGTCGGCCTGGAGAGCGTCGAGGACGCGGCTCGACAGCGACCCCGTCGGCCGGCGTCGGGATCTCCATGACGACGTGGATCGGGCCGTTGAACCCGGCGCCGAACGCATCGGCGAGGAGGTCGTACGCCTTGCGCTGGGTCGTGTCGGTGGGCGCATTGCCGTCGTCGGGGGTGCCGATCCGCATGCTGAGGGCCGGTGCAGCGATGGCGCCCAACGCGACGAGGCCGACCAGGGCGTAGCGGACCGGGTGGCTACCGACGTGGTTGGCCCACCGACCTGCGAACGTGGCGTGAGCAGGCTTGGCGACGTGCGCCTTGCGGTGGATCGAGAGCTTGTCGATCTTCGTTCCGGCGAGCCCGAGCAGGCCCGGCAACAGCGTGATCGCAGCCAGCATCGCCACGACGACGGTCAGTGCGACGGCGACACCCATGGAGGTCATTGCCGGTAGACCGGCGAGGAAGAGTCCGAGGATGGCGATCACGACGGTCGTGCCGGCGAACAAGACGGCTTGCCCGGCGGTGGCGTTTGCGGTGCCGGCCGAGTCCTCGACGCTCATGCCCTCGTGCAGATGCTGACGGTGGCGGGTGACGATGAACAGTGCGTAGTCGATGCCGACGCCGAGACCGACCATCATGCACAGGATCAGCGAGAACTCGGGGACGTCCATGAAGGCGGAGAGCACGCCCACGCCTGCGGCGCCGACGAACAGGCCCATGAGTGCAGTGACAATCGGCAAGCCCATGGCGACAACAGAGCCGAAGGCGATCAGCAGCACGATGATGGCAACGGCGATGCCGATGAGTTCGCTGCTGGGATCCTTCTTGTCGAGAAGAGCGAGTTCACCGGTGAACTCGGTTTGAATGCCGCCTTCGCTGGCGTTGCTCGCTGCGACCTTGGCATCGTGCAGTTGCGTGACGGTGAGCTTGTCGAGGGCGTAGGCGACGTCGACGTAGGCGGTTTGGCCGTCCTCGCTGAGTGCCGCTGACTGTTCGGCGAACGGGTCGGTGATGCCGGCGACGTCGTGGCCCCTCGACAGTTGCTGAAGGGCTTGGTCGATGAGGGCTTTGTGGTCGGCATCGTCGAGCCGGCCCTCATCGACGTGGACGACGATGCGTGCCGTTTGGCCGGCGCGGCTGGGGAACCGGTCGCTCAAGATGTCGGCGGCTTGTTGTGACTCGACGCCGGGGACACGGAAGCTGTCGTCGAATTGTCCTCCTGCCGCGCCTTGCAGCACCACGATCGCGATCGCCGCGACGAGCCAGAGGCCGATGACTCGGAACGGGTGGCGGGCGCTGTTGCGACCGAGACGGAAAAGTAGTGCGCTCATTTGAGTCCTCCTGATGGGCCCCGCCGACTGCGGGATGACACCACCATCCAGGAACTCGCTGACGTCGGGCTGCACTTTCGCTGAACTCGGCGACTCCGCCGGTTCAGCGCCTGGTCAGGGCGGATCTGAACGTCACGCTCTGGCCCAGCTGACCATGCTGTCCGAGGTCGAACGCGGCCTGGAACGCCTCTGGGCCGAGCTGCGCTGATGCTTTCTCGACGGCGCGATCGAGGCCGTCGCGTTGGAACTTTGGCACCGGTACCCCGACATCGCGGCGCAGACGCTCAGCATGCCCGAGCAGCTGTGCCGCATGCTCGGAGTCACCTCGCTCGACGGCGAGGATGCCGAGCTCCGTGCAACACACCGCAGCGCCGCCGAGCAGGTCCGCGAGGGTCGACTCGGTTCGCCAGCCGGCGCGGCTCGCCGGCGAGGTACAGCTCGAGTGCTTCGGTCGCTGCCTCCGCCGCCGTCGCGTTGCGACCGTCGAGTCGGTGCAACACGGCCCGACCGGCGAGGGCCAGAAAGACGACCGGCGTGTTGCTCAAACGGCGGGCAAGGTCCAACGCACGGTTGTAGGCGACTTCGGCACGCACCGAATCGCCGTCTTGCAGCAGGGCCCAGCCGAGCCGGGCCAGCAATGAACCGTTGAAGCCGCGTAACCCCAGTGCGTCGTTGGTCGCGACGGCCGCATCGAGGTTGTCGATCGCGGCTCGGTAGTTGCCGCTGCGCTCGTCGAAGTCGGCAATGATTCCCCGGCACATCGCGAGCATCATCGGCCGGTCGATCTGGGAGAAGGCGTCGGCGGCCTCACGGTAGTAGCGCTCGGACTGTTCGAGGTCGCCGTCCAGACCGGCGAGCTTCGCCCGCGAGTAGGCGCGCGCTGCGATCACGAACGTGCTGTCGGGCAACCCGAGGTAGTGGTCGAGCAACTCGAGGCGACGGCGGCGGCCTTCGTCGATGTCGCCGCGGGCTGCGGCGACTTCGGCGTAGAAGGAGTGCGCCAGGGATATCGCTCCGAGATCGTTGAGGTCGCGGAAGATGGCAAGTGCCGCGCTGAGGTCGGCATCGACGCTCTCCGGTTTGCCCAATTGGAACTCGATCAGCCCGCGGGCAGTCAATGCGAGTGCCCGTACATGGTCGCTCACCTCACCCTTGCAGCGAAACGCGTCGTCGAGCCAGCGTTTGGCCTCGACGGCGGTGCCAGCCAGCCAATACGGCCAGCCCACCCCACCGGCGATCGTCAGCGCGGTCTCGGCATCATCGTTGGCAACGGCCCACTCGAGCGCTCCTCTGAGGTTGTCCTGCTCCTGGTCGACCGCTCTCAGCCATGCTCCCTGCTCGTCGCCCGCATAGGCGGAGGCAGAGCGCTCACACAATCGGGCGTAGTGCGCGGCCATTGCATCGCGGATCCGCTCGGCGTCGCCTCGTTCGGCGAGCTTCTCACGGCCGTATTGCGCCAGTGTCTGCAGTTGGGAGAATCGCAGTTCATCGCCGTTCGGCACCGCGACGACCAGCGACTTGTCGACGAGGGTCTGAATGATGTCGCCGAGATCCGCGGCATCGAGCGACTTCGTCGGCGCACACCGCCTCGGCCGTCGCCAGATCGCAACCGCCCAGGAACACCGACAGCCGTTCGAACACGCGCTGCTCGTCGTCGAACAGCAACTCGTAGCTCCAGTCGACCACGGCCCGCAAGGTCTGCTGGCGCGGCAACGCAGTGCGTGACCCGCCAGTGAGCAACCGGAAGCGATCGTTGAGCCGTGTGGAGATCTGTTGGATCGGGAACGCTCGCGTCCGGGCCGCGGCCAGCTCGATCGCAAGGGGCAGCCCATCGAGGCGGACGCAGATGTCCGAGACGACAGCGCGGGTGTCGTCCGACATCGCCACTGGCGCACCCGCGGCCTGGGCGCGCTCGATGAACAGCTGCACAGCGTCGTCGGCCGCCAACGGTGGCACGGGCCAGATCGTCTCGCCGCCCACTCGCAGGCCCTCACGACTGGTCGCGAGGAGACGGAGGCCCGGGCATCGACGCAACAGGTCCTCGGCAATCTCGGCAGCCGTGGTGATCACATGCTCGCAGTTGTCGAGCAGGATCAGCAGATCACGGTTCCCGATCATCTCCGCCAGCCGGTTGGGATCCGGTAGATCGAGAGCGGACCCGATTGCCGCGGCCACCCCTTCTGGCTCGCCGACATGGGCCAGCTCGACCAGGCATGCGCCATGTGACAACCGTGCAGACTCGTCGCGAGCCACCTCGAGCGCCAGGCGTGTCTTGCCCACCCCGCCAGGGCCCACGAGCGTGATGAAACGATGGTCGCGGAACAGCCGCGTGAGATCGCGGACCTCGGCATCGCGCCCGACCAACGCAGTGAGGGACTGCGGGATGCTCGAGTGAAACGGCGTCGACACGTCAGTGTCGTGATCGCCCGCGACGGTCACGTCCAGCGAGGGGTCCTGCGCGAGAATCGCAGCCTCCAGCCGGCGCAGCTCCGGGCCGGGGTCGAGACCGAGCTCCTCACCGAGGATGCGACGACCTTCCTGGAAGATGCGAAGCGCGTCGGCTTGGCGGCCGGCGCGATACAACGCGATCATCAGCAACCCGCGAAGTCGCTCGCGTAATGCGTGCGCGGCGACGAGTGCTTCGAGTTCGCCGATCACGACCCGATGTCGCCCGAGCTGCAGTTCGATGTCGAGCCGTTCCTCGACCGCGGCGAGGCGCAGTTCCGAGATTCGGGTGACCTCGGCCGACGCGAAGTCCTCGTAGGCGAACTCGGCGAGCGCGCCGCCTCGCCACAACGATTCGCCCTCGGCCAAGAGTTCGATGGCGCGTGCGAGGTCACCGCTCGCTGCGCTTGCCCGTCCTGCCGCTACGAGCTGCTCGAAGCGGTGTAAGTCGACCGCCTCCGGCGGAACCTCGAGCGCATAGCCACCGCCGCGGGTCGCGACGAGGCTCGCCGACCCGAGCGCGCGGCGAAGCTTCGACACCAAGCCCTGCAGACCGTTGCGTGCCGCCGCCGAAGACTCTGGCCCCCACAACCCGTCGACGAGCTGATCAGCCGGCACCGCCCGGCCACACTCCAGAGCCAACATCACCAGGAGCGACCGCAGCTTGGCGCCGGTGACCACGATGTCTTTCCCGTCGTCGTCCAGCACCTGGAGCTCGCCGAGAAGGCCTATCTGCATCACACGACAGTACCGGGATCGTCGTCAGGCAATCCCTGACGGCTGCGAATCGGGCGACGCGGACAGCTCATCGAAGAGCTGGCGAGCACGCCGATCGACACCCGCGTCCTCGATGCCACGCGCGAGCAGGTCGATGATCTCGTCGTCTCGCCCGAAGTGGGCGAAATGCTCGAACGCCAGGTCGATTGCGCGGACCACTCCGCCGGCGGAGCACAGGTCTCGGAGCTCGTTGCATTGTCGTTGACGGCGGGACATGCAACGACGATCCACCCTCGCGCTGACGTGCCACTGCATTCTGGCTGAACTGATCCGGGTGCGAACGTGCAACACCGATGCTGATCAGGCCCGACCGGCTTTTCGACGAGGTGCGGCGCGGACATGAATGCGTTGGCCCTCTCGGCTGAGCAGGCTGAGGATCTCGACCGGTTGATTGTCGGCGGAGCCGAACCAGTGCGGGAGCCGGGTGTCGAACTCGGCGACTTCGCCCGGCCCCATGGTGATGTCGTGGTCGGCGAGGATCAGGCGCATTTGTCCGCTCAGCACGTAGAGCCACTCGTAACCCTCGTGGGTTCGGAGTTCGGGCTCTTTGCGTTCGGGCGGGATGATCACCTTCCAGGCGTGTGTGCCACTTGGATTCTGAGTCAACGCGACGACGACGCGGCCTTTGCGGACTTGCGGTGTGAGCCGGATCCGGGGATCACCGACCTGCGGCGCCGCGACCAGTTCGTCGAGCGGGATCTTGTGGGCCTGGGCGATCGGTAGGAGCAACTCGAGGCTGGGTTTGCGTTGCCCCGCCTCGAGCCGAGACAGGGTGCTCTTGGAGATCCCGGTCGCTGCGGCCAGCTCGGTCAGGGTCACGCCGCGCTGGGTTCGTACCCGCTTGAGACGCGGGCCGACCTCGGCCAACACCTCAGTGATCGCGGTGGATTCCATCGGGTCAGTCAACAGTGTTCAGCGCCGCGGACGAAGTCAATTCCCGGAAACGGCAACAAAAGTTGGCAATGTCGCGCCGGTAGGCGCACTCTGGCGTCGGAGGTAACAACGATGGATATGCACAACGAAATGTACGACGTGGTGATCGTCGGCGGCGGAGCCGCCGGCTTGAGCGCCGCGCTGGTGTTGGGCCGGGCAAGGCGACGGGTCGCGGTGATCGATGGTGGTGCACCACGCAACGCGCCTGCAGCGCACATGCAAGGGTTCTTGTCTCGCGACGGGATGCCGCCGGCCGAACTGCTGGCTGCCGGACGCGCCGAAGTGACCGGCTACGGCGTCGAAATCGTCAACGATCAGGTGCTCGCGATCGAACCCGGCTTCGCCGTTCGACTGGCCGGTGGCCGAGTGTTGACGGCGCGGCGGCTCCTGGTCGCCACCGGCGTCGGCGACGAACTTCCCGACATCCCAGGTGTCCGCGAACGGTGGGGTAAGGATTTGTTGCACTGCCCGTACTGCCACGGCTGGGAGGTCCGCGACCAGCCTCTCGGAGTCCTCGGTACACACCCGATGTCAGTTCTGCACGCACAACTGGTCCGGCAGTGGTCCGACGACGTCGTCTACTTCGTCCACACCAGCGATCTGCCCTCCACCGAGCAAGCCCAACTGGAAGCACGCGGCATCGACATCGTCCGCGGTGAAGTCGCCCGACTGGTGATCGACGACGACCGGTTGACGGTGTCGAGCTGACCGACGGCCGGATGATTCCACGCACAGCCGTGTTCATCCGGCCCGGCAACCTTCCGCACGCCGATGGGCTGCTCGCCGGATTGGGCTGCCAGGTCGATGCAGCCGGCTTCGTCACCGTCGATGGCACCTGGCAGACCAGCACCCCAGGTGTGTGGGCCGCCGGCAATGTGGTCGATCCGCGCGCCCAGGTGATCACCTCGGCCGGCCCGGCTCCGCTGCGGCGATCGCCATCAACGCCGACCTCGTCCAAGACGACGTGGCTCGCGCCATGCAACACCACGACACAGCCGGTGCAACCAGTTCGGCGCAATCATGATGACCGTTCGACATCGTGGTCACCGCGGTCCCGTCCACCCACGTAGGGTGCCGTGGGACCGTCCAAACGGAAGCAGATGAAAATGGATACGCGCAGAATCGGACGGATCTTCGGTCTGTTCTTCATCGGCACGTTCATCACGAGCATCCCTGCACGAATCCTCTTCGTGAATGGCGTTGGCGCCAGCTGGAGCGACATGCGTTTCGTCCCGGGAGCCGGTTCGAACACGAGCCTGCAACTCGGTGCGATCTTCGAGTTCTCATTGATCATCGCCAACATCGCGACCGCGGTGGTCATCTACCCGCTCGTGAAGCGACAGAACGCAACGGTCGCGCTCGGATACGTCTCCGCCCGCATCATGGAGTCGGTCATCATCGCGATCGGGCTCCTGAGCATCATCTCGGTCGTGAACATCAACGATGCGTTGGCCGCTGGTGGCGACACCACGGCGCTCGCCGTTCAAGGCAACTCGCTGGTGTCGACCTATGAATGGGCCTTCCTGTTCGGGCCCGGGCTCGTGGTGGGCTTCGGGAACGGGTTGATGCTCGGCTATCTGATGTACCGCTCCGGTCTCGTGCCGCGTCGGATGGCGATGTTCGGTCTCATCGGTGGTCCTCTGCTGATCCTCTCGTTCGTGCTGACCTTGTTCGGTGCGTACGAGAACGGCGTCGGGTCCTTCGGGGCTGCTGGCACTTCCGGAGATCGCTTGGGAGTTGTCGCTCGCCGTCTACTGCGCGTGGAAGGGTTTCAGGCACAGCCCGATCGCCGAGCCCAACTACGGGGAGACCGCCTAGCCGAGCCGGAGAATCACACGATCAGTGTGTGTGGCGGTGATGGATGTCGGGTAGGTGCTCGTGCTCGTGACGGACGGCGAGATGTCGGTGCGTCGTACCAGAGAGGACCTCGATCGCATCGGCTCGATGGTGGGGATCGCTCGGATCGATCGGGTGCGCGTGTTCGATGGGTTGGTGGAAGTGGACGTGGCCGTGGTGACTGGTTGCAACGATGAGCACGCCGATGAGTGACACCGTGAACGCGACGACCGTTGTCGACGTGGGTCGGTCTCCGTTGATGGGCCATGCCAGGAGCGCTCCGATGAACGGGGCGAGGGCGAAGATGACTTGACCACGTGCCGCACCGACCAGTCGGGCGCCGGTGATCCACATCGTGATCGACAGGCCGTAGCCCAATGCCCCAATTGCGAGAGCGGCGAGGACGAACCGGGCGACTGGCGCTCCGTCGAGCATGAGGCCCAAGGCGAGGTTGACCGATCCGGCGACCATGCCCTTGGCAAGAGTGATCTGTGAGGGGCTGTAGCTGTCGAGGCTGGCGGTGATCGCATTGTCGATTCCCCAGCACACACAGGCGGCCGCGACCAGGACCGCGCCGACCGCGACACCAGCCTCGGCGGTGCCCGCGAGGATCACGCCGCCGAGAAAAACGATGACGATGCCGAGCCCAGCGCGACGACCGATGTGTTCTTGCAGGAAGACGCGGGCGATGACCGCTGTGGCGACCAGTTCGAGGTTCAAGAACAGCGACACGGTCCCCGCAGGAGTGCGGTCGAGCGCGAGGACGAGCAGGATCGGGGCGAGACCACCACCGAATGCGACGGCGATCATCAGCCGTGATCGCTGACGATGCGAAGCCGTCGGTCGCTGTTCGCGGAGCGCGAACGGTGCGACGGCGACCGCGGCGCCGAGGTAAAGCAGGCCGGCCAGTGTGACTGCACCGACGTCGTCGACGATCAGCTTGGTCGTAGGAGTTGCTGCGCCGAACAGAACTGCAGCGAGCGCGCACCACGCCCACCCGTGCCGCTGCGTGACGTGCCGGCCGGCTTCCTCCATGAACAAAATCTACGCCTGTCTCGGCCACGACTCCTTGGCAACGAGCGTCGCGGATGCCGGCCCTCGACGAACAATGCTCGGCGTTGTGTGCTCGCGGAGCGGTTGGCCGGGTGCGATTCCTGCACCGCGGGGCGGGAGTCGCCCGTTCAGAAATTAACTAGTACAGACTTGTAGTGAATACAGCGCCGTGCTAATGATCGGGTCATGGGCCGACCAGTGACGTCGAGCGCCGCAGCGATGGAACCTTCCGTATTGCGGCGGGAGTATCGGTCACCGTTGCGGGCCCGAAGGGCCGCTGAAACGCGCGCCGCGCTGCTCGTCGCGGCGCGTCGGCTCTTCGCTTCGACAGGCTGGTCGGGCACCGGGATGCGCGATGTGGCCGCCGAGGCCGGCGTTGCCACGGAAACCGTCTACACCTATTTCCCGTCCAAGAGCGCTTTGTTCCAGGCGGTCATCGACGTGGCCGTCGTCGGTGACAGCCAGCCGGTCGCATTGGCCGAGCGCGCCGAGTTCGCGGCGATTGGACGGGGTAACCGAAAGGAGCGGATCGCAGCCGCGGCGCGATTGGTCACGAACGTTCACATGAGAACTGCAGCCTTTGCGAAGGTGATCCGCGAGGCAGCGAACAGCGAACCGGAGATTGCAGCCATCCTCGCCGCCACCCGTGAGCGTCAACGGCGGGATGTGGAAGCGGCCGTCGCCCTGGTTGTGGATGGCGAGGTTGGCGCGGCCGACCGAGACGGCGTCTGGGCGCTCACGAGTCCGGAGGTCTATCTCCTGCTCGTCGAATCTTCAGGTTGGGCCTCTGAGCAGTACCAGGCTTGGATGGCCGAGATGTTGGAGCATGCCGTGCCGCGATCCTCGAACAAAGAGAGGACCACCCGATGACCAAGACAGCCAAGTCGGATGCACCAGCTGATACCAGCATGATGCGCATCGTCCATCAGGCACTGCGGCGAGACCTACAACGCGCTGAAACTGCGCTCACCCGCAGTCCCCTCCCACCGCCCGAGCAACAAATCGCGATTGCCCGGCATGTCGGGTGGATGATGTCGTTCCTGCACGCTCACCACCGAGCGGAGGACGAGGGGCTCTACCCACTCGTGCGCGAACGCGATACCGGAGCCGCGGAACTGCTGGACTCAATGGATGCCGAACATAGAGCGGTCGCATCGGTGATCGCCGATGTCGAGACCGCTGCAGGATTCCGTTCAGTGCGCGGGGACGGGGAGGCCGAACGTTTGAGCGCGACACTCGCGAGCCTTTCGTGCGTGCTCCTTCCCCACCTGGAACGCGAGGAGAACGAGACGATGCCGCTGGTCTCGACGGTCATCTCCGACTCGGAGTGGCGAGCACTTGAGGATCGGTACAACCTCAAGGGCAAGTCGTTCACCCAACTTGGCTTTGAAGGCCACTGGCTCATCGATGATGCCAGTGCCGAGGATCGACAGCGCGTCGTTGGCCTGGTTCCCGCCGTACCTCGATTCGTCCTCCTGCACGGACTCGCCAGGTCCTATCGCCGCCGCGCTGCTGCCTGCTGGGGTACGGCTGATCGGCCCAGTCGCAGCGTGCAGATGAGCGGCCACTGCCAAGTGACCGTCGATGCCGATCGCGACGAGGTGTGGAACGTCGTGCGCGACGTCACCCGCGTCGGCGAATGGAGCCATGAGTGCATCGGTGTCGCCTGGCTCGGCGGGGCGACGGAGGCAATTCCTGGAGCGCGTTTCCGCGGCCGGAACAAGCAAGGGATCTTCCGGTGGGGTCGTGTCTGCGAGATCGTCACGGCGGAGCCTCACGAGTTGGTGTGGCGCACCGTCCCAACTGCGTTGTATCCCGACAGCACTGAGTGGAGGATCCGGCTTCACCGGACGGGCAACTCGACGGACATCGAGCAGTCGTTCACGGTCATTCGAGGTCCGAGGCTGCTCGCATTCGTCTACGGCTTGGTCCTGCCAGCCCACCGCGATCGCACCGCGGCGCTCATCGACGATCTCTGCCGGCTGGGCGATCTCGCAACTCGTGCCAACGACACGATCTCGGCAGCGCACTAGCGCAGCGATGTGCGCGTGATGCGCACGACCACGCCCCAAGTGGCGACCAGGAACACGACCGCGAACACGGCGAGGATCAGCCAGTAGGTGCCGGTGGACTGCGTGCCCGCATCGCCGTACGACGTCGAGCAGCGGAGGCCCGAGTGGCGAGCCGCCCTCGGCGAGGATCCGCCGCGCCCCGAGGTCGTGACCGATCGCCTCGAAGGCCCAGCGCGACGGGATCACCACGCTGAGGCCGGCGCCGGCCCCGGCCATGAGGTTCACCGGGAGGATGGCACCCGAGAACAACACGGCGGGGAAGCACAGCATCGGCAGGGCGAGCGTCGCCTGAGCCACGTTGCCGACCATGGCCGAGGTGAGCAGGCCCGAGGCCGAGGGCCGCGACCGCGCACAGCAGCAGGCCGACCCCCATCGAGGCGTACGTCGACAGCGGGCGGCTGGGCAGGCGGTCCAACAGGCGAAGCACACCCAGCATCGCCACGACCACGAGGAGGAGGAACGGCACGAGGATCGTCACCTTCGACGCCACGTAGGCGCCGAGCCGCAGGCCGACGAGGCGCTCGCGGCGCAGGATCGTTCGCTCGGTGCAGATCTGCAGCAAGCCGTAGGTGAGCCCGAAGAAGAAGGCGGCGAAGACGACCCAGAAGCCGATCATCACCATCGAGCTCGGGCTCGGGTCCGTCGAAGTCGAACGCGCCGGGCCGGAAGAGGATGGCGAACATGCCGACGACCAGCGCCGGTGACCCGACCAGGATCGCGAGCGTCAAGCGGTTGCGCACGAAGGTCTCGAGCGTCCGTCGGGTGAGGACACCCCACTGCGTGAGCCCGCTCGCCACCGGTCGCCGGATCACGTCTCGGGGACCGGCGTCGGGCGCCGGCACGGTGGCGGCCGTCGCCGGCCGCGTACGGCGATGCCGTCCGGATCGGCCAGGCGTCGGTAGAGCTCGGGGACCGAGCTGACCCCGAACTGCTCGAGCGCCTCGTCGACGGTCCCGACGAAGCCCACTCGCCCGCCTCGCGCCATGAACACGATGCGGTCGCACTGCGCCAGGTCCTCGACCGAGTGCGTCGTGAACACGACCGTCGCCGACCGGTCGGCGAGCTGGCGCAGGCGGGCGATCAGCTCCGCGCTCGTGACCGGGTCGAGGCCGGACGTCGGCTCGTCGAGGAAGAAGACGTGCGGATCGGTGAGCAGCTCGACGGCGATGCTGGCGCGCTTGCGCTGCCCGCCGCTCAGCGAGCCGACCCGGACGTCGGCGTGATCGGTCAGGCCCACGGCGTCGATCGCGTCGCGGACGGCGTCGTCGACCTCGGCCGCGCTCGCCGACGACGGGAGCCGCAGCCGCGCCGCGTAGCGGAGCGTGCGTTGCGAGCGGCAGGTCGGCGTGGATGATGTCGTCCTGCGGCACGTAGCCGAGCACGCTGCGGAATGTCCCGAGGTTGGCGTACACGTCGATGCCGTCGAAGCGCACCGACCCCGACGTCGCCGGGGCGATGCCGGCGATCGCCTCCAGCAGCGTCGTCTTGCCGGCGCCGCTGGGACCGACGATCGCGACGAGCTCGCCGGCCGAGAGCGTGAACGACACGGCGTCGAGGAGCGTCAGCTCGCCTCGGTTGCGGACCCGGACCCGCCGGGACAGCTCGTCGACGTCGATGCGGACGCCCCGGGGTGCGGCACGGTCGGCGAGCGTCGCGGCTCGGTCGTCCGGTCGAGCGTTGCGATTCGGTCCTGTTGCGAAATCGTACGTTCACGGCTCTCCTCCTGGTCAGAGTAGATAGCACGATCGGTCGTGCTATTGATCACAGTACGACCGATCGTGCTATCTTGTCAACATGCCTGGACCAACGGAAGCGACGCGCCGACGGAGAACGCACCCGCGAAGCGATCGTGCGCGAAGCCGTGTCGCTCGCGACCCTCGACGGGCTCGAAGGCCTCTCGATCGGCAACCTCGCCGGCGCGCTCGACATGAGCAAGAGCGGCATCTACGCCCACTTCGGCTCGAAGCAAGATCTCCAACTCGCCACCGTGGACGAGGCCGAGCGGATCTTCCAAGCCGAGGTCATCGAACCGGCGCTCGCCGCCGCACCGGGACTCGCTCAGCTCGTCGCCGTGTGCGACGCCTTCTTCGACCACCTCATGCGGCGCACGTTCCCCGGCGGCTGCTTCTTCGCCGGCGCCGTCCTGGAGATGGGCACCCGGCCGGGACCGGTCAAGGAACAGATCGCCGCGTTTCAGGGCCGGCTTCACGGCACTGATCCGCCAGTTCGTCGTCACCGCCACTCGAACGACACGAGCTCCCCGCCGACGAGGACCCCGACGCGCTCACCTTCGAGCTGAACGGCATCATCCTCGCCGCCAACACCAACTTCGTCCTGCGCGAAGATCCCGCCGCGCTCGACATGGCCAGAAACGTCGTCCGCCGGCGACTCGGAATCACATGAGGTGGTGCGTCGTTGCCCTGGCACTCCTGATCGCCTCGTGCGACTCCAGCGCCGCGGCACCGACGTCGTCGACCGCGCCGGTCTCGACTGCGCCACCGGTTGCTTCCACCGACACATCGACGACCGTCGCAGCCGTCCCGACCACCACCGCTTCCACGACGACGACCGCCTCCACCGACACGTCGTCGCCGGCGATCTCGACCCCGGTCGTCGATGGAGATGAGCTCGCCGGCATTTCGAAGACGTCGGTACCGCCCGACGTCATCGTGCCGACGAGCGCAGCCTCGCTGGACCCAGTGACCAACCCCATCAACGGGCGCCGTGGCGGTCCCCGCCCTCTCCCCGAGGACCTCGACTGCGCGACTGGGACGACCCCGACCTGTCTGACCGGCATGCTCGACATGTTGGGATTCGACGTCACCAGCGGGTCGAGTGCCGACCGCGAGCGCCGTATCCAGCGAGCGACGGCGGTCGTCCAACTCGACGCCGGGCTCGCCGCGACCGGCGTGCCCGACGATGACGTGCTCCGGTACCTGGGCATCGTGCCCGACGTCGCCGCCGACGAGACGCGCCGGATCGGCACATCGGCGAAGGGACGGCCGATCCTGGCCATGCGCTATGGCGACGGTCCCAGGATCGTGCTCGTCGTCGGTCAGACCCACGGCGACGAGGAGGGCGGGCTGCGGGTCCTCCTGCGAACGCGGTCCGTCTCATTGCCCGATGAGATCACGCTGTGGGTCGTTCCCACGATGAACCCCGATGGGCACGTCGCCGACTCTCGCTTCTTGGCGAATGGCGCTGACCCGAACCGACAAGCACCGAGCCAGCCCGAGCAACAGGCGGTCTACGACTTCGCGCTTGCCACTCGGCCGTCGTTGACGGTCTGGTATCACCAGAACTACGGCTGGGTCGGCGCTTCGGGCGCTTCGGTGACACCGGCCACGCAGTACCAGGCGCTGTCCGGGCTCGGGACGTTGAAGCACAGTGGCGACTGTGTGGTCCGCGAATTCATGTGGTGCCCGATCGATGACGCGCTCGGCAGCAGCTCGATCCTCGTCGAACTACCCGATGTCCTCACGCCCGCCGAAGTCCAGCTTCACGCGACGACGCTGCTCGCGGTGGCGTCGGGCGATGCTCCCTGAGCTCGGTCAATCGTCAGCGATTTCGATCGACGCCCCGCCGGGCAGGTCGTCGCTGATGGTCGACACTGCCGCGGTGACGGCGTCGTGCGCGCCGTCAACTGCGAAGGTGAGCTCGACCGTGTTCGCATCGACGATCGACGGCTGAGACGACGAGGTCAGGTCGACCCCATCGGCGTCTGCGAGCGCGGTAGCGACACCCACGGCAAGCGCTGCAGGCCCCGCGAATCTGATCGTGTAGGCAGTCACGGCTCCAGCGTTTCACAACTACGCACACGAGACACAGGTCGCCGCCCAGGGGATGGCCTCCAGCCGCTCGGGTGCGATGGGTTGCCGACAGACCTCGCACACCCCATAGGTGCCTTCGGCAACTCGAACCAGCGCGTTGTCCACGGCTTCGATTTGCTGAACGATCTGATCGTGAATCGCGACGTCGGCGAACCGTTCGATCGCGATGCTGGTTCCCTCGCCGACCCGCTTCCCGAATGAGATGCCTCCACTCGGTACGTTCGCACCTGCTCGCAGTGCGAGAGCGCGGCGTTCCAGGTCGTCACGCAACGCGCTCGAGCAGCGCGGTCAAGTCGTCCGTGTGAGGGCGATCCTCACCAGATTCATCACTCACGAGGGCGACTGTACCGATTGCTGACCGTCGGATACGTCCGTGTGTCATCCGTGATGGAGGACTAAAGCCCCTTATTTCTCGTCCGGGAAGTGGGCACGATTGCACACAGTATCCAGGGAGCCTGACGAACCCTACGGACCTAATTGAAAGGGTTAACAATGTTCAAGAAACCATTTGGCCTCCTCGGGATCTTCCTGGTCCTGGTTGGCGTCGGTTATTTCATCGGTGCAGGCGTTGCCTACAGCAAGGTGCAGGGTGGCTACGACTCACTCCAGGCCTTCTCGGAGGCCCAGAACGTCGAGCTCAGCTACAACGACGAGGGTCAACTCGTCGATCGCGGCGAGCCGGCAACCGGCATCTTGGCGCTGCTGAAGGACGACTGGAACTTCCCGGTCGTGGCGTCCGATATGGACCCCAACGATCCGCTCGTCAACACTGCTTCAGAGTTCATGTACCAGATGGCGACAATCACATATCACACGCTGCATGGCACTCAGGCCGTGACACTGACCGAGAGCGATCTGACGGATGACGACGGCAACGTTGCCACCGAGTACGACTGCAACGGTGAGATGGTTCCGGTTCCCACTCCGTTCCCAGCAGATGGCGTCACCTGCGACTTCAACGTCGACGGCCGCTACTGGACCGGATTCGATCGCTCGATTCCAGTACAGGCACAGGCCCGTGACATGGCTTGGAGCGGCACCGCTCACGCACTCGTCGCTGAGCTTGGCGTCGGTGCGGCAACGCACAGCACGCTGCAGCTTGCCCTCGGAGTCGCGGCATTGCTCGCCGGCCTCGGCGTGGTCTGCACAGTGATGGGCATCGCCTTCATCTGGGACACCCGTCGCAAGAGCAAGGTCAGCGTTCCCGACACCATCCCGGAGTCGCTGCTGAAGGACAACCCCAGCAAGGCGTCCGCCACCTGATCCTGGTCGAAGACGACTCGTCGAATGGGCCCTCCCTCCGGGGGCCCATTTGGCGTTTTCGGCAAGGTCCGGCCTACTCGGGCAGGTAGCGCTTGCGAAGCGCGGCGACTGTTGTCCCGGCGAGCGCGCCCGAGTCGAGGAACTGCTCGATGGTCGTCGTCGCGAACGTGGACTCGTCGGCGAGCATGGCGCGGTAACGAGCGCAGGCGTCGACGATGTCGCAGTTCGATCCCGCGTGCACGACGACCAATCGGCCCCACGTCCAGTTGTCGCTGGGGTGCTGCAGCATGGCGTGCAGCAGCAGATGTTCGATCCACATCACGCACAGATCGCTCGGTTGCCGCAACCTGTCGATCGCACCTGGCGCAAATGCTTGGGATCGTTCGGCGACCTCGGAGTAGCGGTCGAGGTTGTCGGGCCGAGGTTTCTCCGACTTGTTGCGTTCGTGGTACTTCACACTGGCGGCGACGAGGCCACGGCTGCCGTCGTCGAGATCGAGGATGAACACAGTGTCGAAGGAGCGCAAGCTGTTGAGGTAGGCCGGGTCGAACCAGCCGGGCGAGTGAGCGAAGCGCACCCCGCTGACGCGGCCCGGAGTGCCGGGCAACCAGTCGTGGACGACACGATCGGCCAAGGCGAGATCGGCGGCGAGGTCACCGAAGAGGTTGAACGACAACGTCGACGACGACAGCAGATCCGCCCACAGCCGTTGGTGGTCGATACTTTGTCGCGGCTCGATGTAGGCGGAGCGGGCCCGGGCGGCGTCGAACGCTGCGGGCGTCAAGAAGTTCGCGCCGGTCTCGCGGGCATAGTCGAGTGGAAGCCGGCTGCCGACAGGTCGTCCCAGGGTGCCGGGCTTCGGGACGATCGGTTGGGTGCCGATCGGATGGTGATTGGCCTCGCGCCAGCGGGCTTGGAGGTAGCGGGCTTCCTGCCGAAAGGCGGTCATCGCCGGCCTGCGTGGGATCTGATCGTCGGCCTCCCAGCAGAACGCGGCTTCGAGTTCGTCACGAGATGGTGGCATCAGTGCTGCAGCATACGAACCGTCGAAACCGTCACAGTGAGAGACTGGCCGGAATGACGGAGCGACCGCCCCGAGTTGGCTTGGTCCTCGGCGCGGGTGGTGTCACCGGAGGGGCGTTTCACGCCGGCGTCCTCAGCGCACTCGATGATTCACTCGGCTGGAATCCGCGAACGGCGACCATCATCGTCGGCACATCGGCTGGTTCGATTTCGGCGGCAACACTGCGCGCCGGACTCTCTGCTGCCGACATCATCGCTCGCGCCGAAGATCTGCCGATGTCGCCGGACGGCACCCGACTGATGGGCCACGTCAGCCCTCAGCAGCGACTTCCACCACTGCGGCCGGCCGTACGGGGTCTCCGCCCGGCCGAGATCGCTTCAATTCTGACCCGGGCCGCGTCGCGGGCATTCACTGCGCCGCCATGGGCGTTGCTCTCGAGTCTGATTCCCGAGGGACAGGTGAGCACGGCGATGATCTCCGACACCATCGCAGGGCTGTTCCCCGACGAGTGGCCCGACGCCGCATTGTGGCTGTGCGCGGTACGCCAGAGCGATGGTCGACGGTTTGCGTTCGGAAAGCACGAACTCCGGCCGCCCCTACCCGACGTCGTCGCGGCATCGTGTGCCATCCCTGGGTTCTTCAGTCCGGTGGTGATCGGCGAGGAGTCGTTCGTGGATGGCGGGGTCCATTCGCCGACAAACGCCGATGTCCTCGTTGGCGAGGACCTCGATCTCGTCATCGTCAGCTCGCCGATGTCGATGACCGGGCGGCGCGTGTACAAGTCGTCGGGGTCGGTCGTGCGGCGATGGTCCGGAGCTCTTCTCGATGCCGAGGCCTTGCGCCTGCGCCGCCGCGGTGTTCCCGTCGTCGCCTTTCAACCGACGCCGGACGATGTCGAGGTGATGGGGCCCAACGCGATGGACCCCAGCCGGCGCGGCCCCGTTGCCCGACAGGTTCACGAGTCGACGATGCGGCGACTGGCCAGAGCCGACACCCGCGCCCGGCTGTCGGTTCTGGACGGATTTCCTGAATTTTCGCGAGAGTGTCGTTTTCGCCGTGCCGTGGTCCGTCGTGTGCACGTACCGTTTCATCTCAGAGGAGAGACTCATGGAATACATGCTGTTCATCGCAACCGACACCGACCCTGATCCGCAAGACGCTCCCGGCACCACCATCGAGGAATGGGTCGAGGAGGGCGAGCGCCGCGGCATCCGTAAGCAGGGTGATCGCCTTCGACCGCCGAGTGACGCCACAACCATTCGTGTTCGCAAGGGTGAGCGGCTCGTCACTGATGGGCCGTTCACCGAGTCCAAGGAGTGGATCGCCGGATTCGACATCGTCGACTGCGCCGACCTCGACGAGGCGATCGACTACGCGTCGCGACACCCGATGGCACGGCACGGCCGCATCGAGATTCGACCGTTTTGGCCGTTCGAGGACTGACCGACGTCGACGCGGCGATTGCTGCCGCGCACCGATCCGACTGGGCTCGGATCGTCGCGGGATTGATCCGATGGACGGGCGATTGGTCGCTTGCGGAAGACGCTGCTCAGGACGCCTTCGCGGCGGCCGTCGTCCGGTGGCCGCAGGACGGCATCCCTGACCGGCCGGCAGCATGGTTGACCACGACAGCGCGAAACCGGGCGATCGACAAGCTCCGTTCGGCGAAGTCCGAGCAGGTCGCGCCTTCGGGAGGTGGGCTTGAACCTTGAGTCGACAGAAACACACGACGTCGAAGACGATCGCCTGCGGCTGATCTTCACGTGCTGCCATCCTGCGCTTCCTCTGGCCGCGCGTGTCGCGCTGACGCTCCGCACGGTGGCCGGACTGCAGGTTGCCGAGATCTCCCGGGCGTTCCTCGTATCCGAGACGACGATGGCTCAGCGTCTCACGAGGGCCCGGCGCAAGATCGAGCACGCCGGAATCCCCTATCGGGTCCCGCCGGCAGAGATGTTGGAGGAGCGACTCAACGGTGTGCTCGCGGTGCTGTACCTGGCGTTCAACGCCGGATACAGCGACGTCACGCTTGCCGGCTTGGCCGACTCGGCGGTCTCGTTGGCCGAATCCCTGGTCGATCTCATGCCCCTCGAATCCGAGGCACGTGGCCTGTTGGCGCTGGTGCTGCTGCAGAACTCGCGTCGCAACGCGCGGGTCAGTTCGTCGGGTGAGTTGTTGACGATCGAGGAGCAGGACCGCTCATTGTGGAACAGCGCCGACATCGAACGCGGTCGAACAGCATTGTCGGTCGCCGCGAGCGCGGTCCGTACGTTCTACAAGCGTCAATCGCCGAATGTCATGCGGTGGCACCATCCGCCGCAGCAACAGACTGGTCGCGAATCGTCGAGTTGTACGACGAACTGCTCGCGATCGCGGCGTCTCCTGTCGTCGCGCTCAATCGGGCGATCGCGGTCGGGCATGCGCGACGGTCCCGAAGCAGGCCTTGCTCTTCTCGATGGCGTTGCGCTGGAGCTCCCGGGGTTTCATCTGATGCCGGCCGCGCAGGCCGATCTCCTGCGTCGTGCCGGTCGTACGGACGATGCCGTAGCCCGCTATCGCGAGGCGATCCCGCTGGCACCGACTCCAGAAGAACGCGCTCAGTTGCAGCGCCGCCTCGACGAACTGGTCGCCTGAGCCCACGGGTCGCTAGGAGAGGAAGGGACCGACGAGGGCGCGGAGCTCGTCTGTGCGCTGCATGACTTCGGTGTGGCGAGTGCCGGGCAGGACGGCGAGCCGGCAGTCAGGGAAGAGGTCGAGCATCTCGGCGGCATGGTCGAGGCGGACGAAGTCACGATCGCCGATCACGAGAAACGTCGGGGCGGTGATCGACCGGATCTCGTCAGCGGTCCAGCCGGCGAATTCGTGAACGACTGGTTGCATCGCTCGAGGAACGGGAAGAAGTCCGCCGGGTTCGGCGCCACCGCCTCGTAGTCCGCCTGCCAAGAGGCGAACTCCTCCCCGGTCGGCAGGCGCGGATCATCTTGCTCGGACGACGTGATCTCGGGGTGGTAGCCGTCCATGCGGATGTTCGAGGCCGAGAGCACGAGGCGGCGGACCTTGGCCGGATGGCGGAGAGCGAGACTCGTGGCGGTCAGGGCGCCGAGACTGAAGCCCCACACGTCGACAGGCCCGCCACCCGCGACCCGGTCGATCAGCTCGGCGACATCGTCGGCGAAGCGCTCGATCGACATGGCGCGCCCGGTGTCGGGCGTGTGGCCGTGACCCTGGAGCTCGACGCCGATCACCCTGCGGCCCTCGGTGAGCCAAGGCAGGACTGCGTCGAAACTGCCGTGGAAGGTGACAATGCCGCCATGCAGGGCCACGAGCGGCGGTCCTGCGGGGTCGCCGTGCTCCTCGTGCCAGATGGGGACGCCGTCGATCTCTTCGTAGGGCATACCTCTCCGACCCTACAGGTCCTCTGCTCACGTGAAGGAGCGCATCTCCTCAGCGGTGGCTCAGTGTGAAGTCAGGTCGGCCAACGACTGTGGGCTCGTGGATACAGCGCAGAGACAATCGAGGGTCGTTCTCGTAGCAACGGCCGCGGCCGTGGTACACGTGATCGACGACAACGTCGTACAACCCGAGTGGGGTGGTATCGGCGACCATCTGGCGAGCACGCTCGTTCTGTTGGTCGCAATCGGCGGGCTTGTGTGGCTGCTCCCGCGTGCGGCCGGGCACGCGGGCAATGCTGACGATGGTGCTCGGCGTGCTCGCCCTGATGCTCGGGTCCGAGGCGATCTACGACCTGTCGGCAGGTGCGTTTCGAGGCGACGACTGGACGGGGCTGCTCTCAGCGATCGGAGGTGGCGTGCTGCTGGTTGTCGGATTCCGTGACCTGTGGCGGAGTCGTCGGCGTGATGGGTCTCGCTTGCGCAAAGTTGTTCGACGCTCGTTGCGCTTCGTCGCCGCACTGGTGGTGATGGTCGAGGTGATGTACCCGATCGTCGAGTCCTATGCGGTGGCGAACGTGTCCGTGTCGAAGGTTCCCGCGGCGCGCTTGGGCGTGCCGTATGACGACGTCTCCTTCAGGACCGTCGATGGTGTGGACCTGCGGGGTTGGTTCGTCCCGTCGCGCAACGGCGCGACGGTGATCGTGTTTCCAGGCCGGACGCGCGTCCAGGACCACGCTCGGATGTTGATCGAGCACGGCTACGGCGTGCTGCTGTTCGACAAGCGTGGTACCGGTGAAAGCGGCGGTGAGCCGAACGGCTATGGATGGAATGGCCAGAACGACATTCATGCCGCGGTTCAATTCCTGCAGCGACGCGATGACGTGGACGCAGCTCGCATCGGAGGGCTCGGCCTTTCGGTGGGAGGCGAGCTCATGCTGCAAGCCGCTGCCGAGTCCGACGGTTTGAACGCGGTGGTCTCGGAGGGAGCCGGTATCCGGTCGGTTCGCGAAGCGGGTGGCCTCGGCCTCGCCGCCAAACTGTTCGCAGGGCCGGTTCTCTTCATGGCGACGCTGTCGACAGCGGTGTTCACGAACAGCATGCCGCCGCCCTCGCTGCACGAACTGGTTTCCAACATCGACGCGCCCGTCTTCTTCATCTATGCGATCCCCGGAGGGGGCGGCGAAATCCTGAGCGAGGACTACTACGAGGCGGCGACCGGATCGAAGCAACTCTGGGCGATCGAGGGATCCCACGTTCAGGGCATTGACGACGAACCCGAAGAATACGAACGGCGAGTCATCGCCTTCTTCGACGCCGCACTGCTCCGTTGAGCCGAGAGGTCGACGTGCCCGCCTGCCGGCATTCGCGAGCACCTCGACGCGGTTACCCTCGCCGCGATGATGTTCGATCTTCCCCTCGATCAGCTCAGGGAGTACCGTCCGGCGGTTGCCGAGCCGGATGACTTCGACGAGTTCTGGACAGACGAACTCGAGCAGGATCGAGGATGTGCCGCTCGACGCGACATTCACGCCGATCGAGACCGTGATCCGAAGTGCGGAGGTCTTCGACGTCGGCTTCGCCGGCCACGGCGGAACGAGGATCAGCGGATGGCTGTTGGTTCCACATGAACTCGATGCGGACACGCCTGTGATCGTCGAGTTCGTCGGGTACGGCGGTGGTCGCGGGGTCCCCGCGGATTGGCTGACGTGGTCGTGTGCCGGCTTTGCCCATTTCGTGATGGACACGCGTGGCCAAGGTGGCGGCTGGCGACGGTCCGACACGGCCGATTCCGGAGATCTCGGCGAGCCGTCTGCAAAGGGATTCATGACGCGTGGAATCGCCAGCCCCGACGGATCACTACTTCACACGCCTGTTCATCGATGCGGCCCGCGCATTGCGGGTGCCCTCCGCCTTCGAGCCACTCGCCGATCGCGGCGTGGTGTCGGTCGGCGTCAGCCAGGGTGGCGGTCTCTCCCTTGCGGCCGCGCACCTCGGTCCTCCGGTCGTGGCGGTCGTGCCTGAGGTGCCGTTCCTCGCGCACATGCGCCGCGGTGCCGAGGTGACCGACGAAGTTCCATACCGCGAGATTGCCGAGTACTGCAGGGTGTACCCCGAGCGTGTCGACGCGGTCTTCCACACCCTCTCCTACATCGACGTCGTCAATCACTCTCGCGCGCATCACAGCGCCGGGCTTGTTCAGCGTCGGGCTGACGGATCAGATCACGCCGCCGTCCACCGTCTTCGCGGCATACAACCACTACGGCGGCGACAAGCGCATCGAGGTCTACTCGTTCAATGGTCACGAAGGCGGTGGAAGCCTCCACTTCGAACGCAAGGTGGAGTTCGTTCGACGAGTGATCGCCGACGCCGCAGACCTCGTCAGTCTGAGGTGGCCGTCGGAACGGCGTAGCGGGCGAGCACGGTGTCGACGACGGCAGCGACCAGTTCGTCGGTGACGCGTTGGCGGCGCACGAGCTTGGTGTAGACCAGCGGGCCGGCCAACAGCGTGACGAGCAGGTCGACGTCGACATCGGCGGGCAGGTCGCCGCGGGCAACCGCTCGTTCGATGACGGAGGTCGCGAAGCGTCGTCGTTGGTCGTCTTGAGCGCGTACGAGACGGCCGAGTTCTGGGTCGCGCTGGGCGGCGTCCATCAGCGACAACATCATGTCGCCGAGACGACCGTCGTACGACGCCTTCGTCGTGCCGCTGAAGCAGGAGATCAGGTCGTCGCGCAGCGAGCCGGTGTCGGTGACGACGGGGATGTACGAGGTGCAGGCGTGCACGGCCTCGACCACCAACACCTCTTTGCTGGCGAAGTGGCGGTAGATCGTGGTCTTGGCGACCCCCGATCGGTTGGCGATCTCGTCGATGGTGGTGCGCTCGACCCCTACCTCTGCAACGAGATCAGCAGTAGCATCGAGCACGGCTTGGCGTGCTCGTTCGCTCCGGGTTGGTGTCGACTCGACCATCGCTACCAGATCGTAGCGTCATGGTGCAACCCGGCGGTGTGACACGCTGTCAGCAGCTGCTATTTCGGTTGCACATGCCAGAACGCGGCGATACGGTTTCGTAGCGTTCTGGGAGGAGGAATTGCATGAGCGATAGTCAACAGCCAGGCTCCGACTTGGCCACCATCGACATCGATCCGACCGTGTTCCAGCGGCGTTGGAAGATCCTTGCGGTGCTGTGCACCAGCTTGATGGTCGTCATCGTCGGCAACACCGCGCTCAACGTCGCGCTACCGACGCTGGCCCGCGAGCTCAACGCCTCGATCTCCCAGCAACAGTGGATGGTGGATGCGTATGGGCTGGTGTTCGCCGGCATGTTGCTGACCGCCGGCACCATCGGCGACCGCTTCGGCCGCAAGGGGACGTTGCAGGCCGGCCTCACTGTCTTCCTGTCCGGCTCGCTGTTCGCCGCCTTCAGCCACAGCGCCGAGGCGATCATCGTCGGGCGCGCCGTCATGGGCCTCGGCGCCGCGTTCGTCATGCCCGCCACCCTCTCGATCCTCACCAACGTCTTCCCTCCGTACGAGCGTGGCAAGGCCATTGCCATCTGGGCCGGCATTTCCGGCGGCGGCGCTGCGATCGGCCCGGTCGCCAGCGGCTTCCTGCTCGAACACTTCTCGTGGGGCTCGGTGTTCTTGGTCAACGTGCCGATCATCGCCATCGCACTCGTTGCCGGATACATCCTGCTGCCGAAGTCCCGTGACCCGCATCCCGAAGCTCTCGACCCGATCGGCGCGCTGCTGTCGATCGCCGGCCTCGGTTCACTCGTCTACGCAATCATCGAAGCGCCGAGTCGCGGATGGGCCAGCGCCGAGAGCCTGATGTGGTTCGGTATCGCGGCCGTCCTGATCGCACTGTTCCTGATGTGGGAACTCCGCAACACGGCACCGATGCTCAACCTGCGCTACTTCCTCGACCCGAGGTTCGGCGTGGCAGCAGGCGTGATCACGCTCGTCTTCTTCGCCATGTTCGGTTTCTTCTTCCTCCTCACCCAGTACTTCCAACTGGTGCTGGGTTATGGCACTCTCGAGGCCGGCGTCAAGCAGCTTCCATTCGCCGCGGTGATGATGATCGTCGCACCGAACTCGCCGAAGTTCGCGGCCCGCCTCGGCGCCAACGTTGCCGTCGCGATCGGCTTGATCGGTGTGTCCGCCGGCATGTTCTTGTTCACGCTCGCCCGCATCGACACGCCCTATTGGCAACTCGCGCTGGTGGTCATGGTGATGGCCGCCGGCATGGCGATGTGCATCCCGACGATGACCGGTTCCATCATGTCGGCAGTGCCGATGGGCAAGGCCGGTGTCGGTTCGGCGATGAACGACACGACTCGTGAGCTGGGCGGCGCACTTGGTGTCGCAGTGCTCGGCAGTCTCGTCGCATCGCGCTACGACACCGAGCTGGCACCCGCCCTCGACCTGCTACCCGAGTCGCTGCACGGTCAAGCCAGCGAAAGCCTCGCCGGTGCGTTGCACGCGGGCAGCGAGGTCGGTGGTTCGACAGGTGTCGAGGTTGTGACCATCGCCCGCGAGGCGTTCCTGTCGGGAGTCCACATGGCGGCGATCATCGCCGGATGCGTCGCCCTGCTGGCCGCCGCAATCGTCTACCGCAAGCTGCCATCCGGCAACCCTCACGCCCAGGGTGCAGCCACGTTGACTCGCGATTCCGCAGATCTCCTCGCCGAGTACTGAATTCTTCTCGGCTCGGTACTACGGCTCGAACGTCGCGACCTGGTCGACGACCAGGTGCGATCTGATGCTGGACCGCACACAGACACTGCCGTTGACGTCGCCGCCGACGGCGATGATGTTGGCGGTGTCCTCGCCCGACGTCGTGTTGATCAACGAACTGATCAGCGATGATCCGCACGGCCGCGCCGTGACGAAGCCCGGCGCTGCGCTGTCGACCGCGATCACGTTGAGCACGGAGACCGCGCCGACGGTCACCGGGGTTTCGGCGTTGGTCGGCACGCCGCCGTTCAGTCGGGTGTCGGTCAGCCGCACCGGCGCCTTGGGCCGATACGCCAAACCACCGTTGCCGGGTCCGAACCAACCGGCTACATCGACGACGATGTGCGAGTTGCCGCTGTAGGTCAGCACGCAGACCGATCCGTCGGTGCCGATCCCGACGAGCACCGACGACGCGGTGGAGTGCTGCGGCCGGGCATTCACGTTGGATGAGAGCGGCGGCGTGGCGCATGGACCGGGGTAGGCGGTCAGGACCGTTGCAGCGGTTGGGTCCGCGACAGTCAAGTTCAACCACACCGCTGTTGCGTTCGCCGGAATGCCCCCCTGGCCGCGCATCGCCAACTGAGTCTGGGTCGGGGCGGTGCGGGCACCAGCGATCTGCCCGAGCTGCACGGTCCCACCTCGGGTGTCGATCCATCTGGTCGGTGTCATCGGATGGAAGCGGTCACCGTCGGGTGTGAACGCACCCATCACATCGACGATGACGTCGGTCGAACTCGAGGCGAAGATGCAGGCCTTGCCATCGGTCAAGGGAGTGATCGCGAGCCCGGCCGTGGTTCGACCGACCTCGTAGTTGAGGTTCGACGTCGGGGGTTGGGCGCCGCACGCGAAGACGGTGAGATAGCCGGCCACACATCCAGCGGTAGCCGTGACGCTGAGCACTGCGGCGTCGGAATCCGTCGGCACGACTTGACTGACGTCGATCGCTACCGTCCGCCCGGCACCGAGCATCCCCGAGGCGCCGCCCAACGTCGCATCTCTGGTATCAAGAACACGTTTCGGCACCAGTGGGACGAATCCGGAAGCGGTCGTCGGCACGACGGCTGGGGCCGTCCCACTGCCAACGGTGCCTGTGAGGGCGTTGGCAGCACGGCACCGGCCGATGCTCGGCTCGGCGTCGAGTGCATTCTTGATGAACGTCGCAAGGCTGACCGCGCCGGCATGGGTCAGGTGGATTCCGTCGCCGGCGAACCAGGCCGGTTGGTTCGTGGTGAATCCATCCCAATCGAGAATCTTCAGCGAGCTGTGACGTTGCGCCGCTGCCGCCAGCTCCCTGTTGTGACTTCCGTAGAGATCTCTCGCGGGCAGGCCACCAGGCAGCACATAGGCAGTGTTCGTTCGATAGGTCAGCCACAGCACGCGCTTCACGCCCTGTGCCTCGGCTTCGGCCATCACGAGGTCGACGGCATTGGTGATCGACGAGTCGTCGTAGCCCGCCATCACGACCATGCCCTCACCGAGACGACCGGCCAGTGTCGTTCTCATCAGCGGCAGCACACTCATCGGCACATCTCCGAACCTTCCGCGACAGCTCGCGTTCACGAGCCGGCGGCAGCTCGCGGCGTCGAATGTCAGTCGGTACGCATTGCCGACGATGTCGCGCGGATCGTTGCCGGTGGTCGACGTCCAAGCCATCCCCGCCATCGTCGAGTCGCCGACCAGCGACACGGACCCTGCATCGATGGGGGGAGTCGCGGCGGCCGCGATCTGGCTGGAGTTGACGACGGGCAGCGACGCAGCGACGACGACTGCCACTGCTGCGGTGCGTTGCATCCACCGCCGCGGGGAGGTGGACACGAGTTTCGACATTGTTGCGGTGATACCCACTGAACTCCCTATCGAACCATCGCCCGCCACGAAGGTATCGGTAGTCAACGGACCAAAATCAAGTCAGATCAGTTGTCGGCGCACGAAATGATGTGTCGGTGTCGAGAAATGAGGCTCGGTGTCGACAGGCAAGGGTGAGCTCACCAGACGTCACCTTCTCGCCAATCGCATGTCAGATCGCCGGCGATGTCCACGCCGCGGCCGGCCGGCCACACGAAGATGGAGTCGTCTTCATCCGGTGTGCGGACCACGCCGGTCGGGGTGAGTGCCCACGTCTCGCCGAGCCATTTCAGCCATCCGCGGTGCTCGTAGAAGGCAACTGCAGCGTCGCTCGCGCCGAGCGCGCCGATGTCGTAGGCATCCTCGATGATTCGCTCCAGCGCGGCCATCATCCGGCCGCCGACGCCTTTGCCCCTCAACGAAGGATCGACGCCGACGCCTTCGACGTAACCGGTGCGAAGCACCTCGCCGCGCTGCATCAGTCTTCGCTGGACGACCGAGGCGTGGCCGACAATCGAGTTCTCGTGCCAGGCGATGGCGTGCATTCCACCGAGCGCATGTTCCCAGTCGTGATCGGTCATATCGTTGAAGACCACGTAGAGCAGGTCGCGAGCCATGGCGAGCACCGACGGATCGAACTCGGAGGTGTGTCCGACCTCGAGTCGTACACCTCCGGACCGCGACTCGTTCATCGAGCCGACGCTAACGAATGTGAAGGGAAGATTGATGAGTGAAATTTCGGAGCGATACCGCAAGGTCGCCGACCAGTTCACGAGGGTCGCCGCGGCCGTGCCCGAGGGCGCGTGGGACAACCCTGCGCCGTGCGAAGGATGGGTGGCACGCGACGTCGTTCGTCACCTGGTCGAGTGGATCCCACCGTTCCTCGAGAGTGGCGCAGCTATCGAGTTGCCACAGGGACCGAGCGTCGACGACGATCCGGTGGGGGCGTGGAAGGTGCTGAGCGACAGCATGCAGGGACTGCTGGATGACCCACAGATCGCGGCGAGCGAGTTCAGCCACGAGCGAGCCGGAACGCACACGATCGAGAATGCGATCGACATGTTCTTCCTCAACGATGTGCTGATCCACACCTGGGACCTCGCGCGGGCGACCGGCGGCGACGAGGCCCTCGATGCCGATGAGGTGCACCGCATGTTTTCGGGCGTGGAGCCATACGACGAGATGCTGCGCAGCAGCGGCCACTACGGGCCCCGTGTCCTGGTACCGGACGACGCCGATGAGCAGACCAAGTTGCTCGCCTTCCTGGGGCGACGACCCTGATCGGCAACCGACGCAAAGATTTTCCGCGGACCTGTCGATTCTGGCTGTGGACGTTCGTGTAGTGGGCAACGAGACTCGGTGAGTGCCGAGTCCTGAACCAAGGAGAATCCAATGACGCAGTACATGTTGTCCGTGCACATGGTCGAAGGCGCCGAGATGCCGGCCCCCGACGAGATCCAGCGGATGTACAAGCAAGTCGACGAGTTCAACACAAAGCTCCAGGACGAAGGTTCGTGGGTCTTCGCCGGCGGCCTTCAGGCCGCGGACACCGCCACGGTGGTGCGCGTGCAGAACGGTGACGTCCTCACCAGCGATGGTCCCTTCGCCGAGTCGAAGGAGCAGCTCGGCGGCTTCTGGATCATCAACGCGCCCGACCTCGATGCCGCTCTGGCGTTGGCTGCAGAGGGATCCGTGGCGTGCGGAGCCCCGGTCGAGGTCCGTCCCTTCCAAGACGATCCCACGGACTGATCGGGCCCGATGGTCGGGGAAGTCGGTGCAGCAGACATCGAGCGCGTGTTCCGCGCCGAGTCAGGACGCGCAGTCGCCAGCCTGGTCCGCGTCTTCGGTGACATCGACAGCGCCGAAGAAGCGGTCCAGGAGGCGTTCGAGATCGCGGTGCAACGCTGGCCGACGTCCGGTCTTCCCCCGAGCCCAGCCGGCTGGATCATCACCACTGCCCGCAATCGGGCGATCGACCGGTTGCGACGCGAGTCATCTCGCAACGATCGCCAGCAGCAGGCCCGTTTGCTCCACGCAACCGACGAGAGCGTGGAGGCCGGCCCGGTGAACGATGACCAGTTGCGACTGATCTTCACGTGTTGCCACCCGGCACTCAGCACCGAGGCGCAGGTTGCTTTGACCCTTCGTCTGATCGCCGGGCTGCAGACACCGGAGATCGCCCGAGCGCTTGCTGGTTGCCGAGCCGACGATGGCGCAACGGTTGGTGCGCGCCAAGAACAAGATCCGCGCCGCCAACATCCCGTATCGGGTGCCGCGCGACGCCGAGCTACCCGACCGGCTCCGCTCGGTGCTCGCCGTCGTGTACCTCATCTTCAACGAAGGCCATGTGGCCACCAGCGGCGGTGAGCTGATCCGCGACGACCTGTGCAGCGAAGCCATCCGCCTCGCTCGTCTGCTCGTCGAGCTGATGCCCGACGAAGCCGAGGGCCAGGGCCTGCTGGCGTTGCTGTTGCTCACCGAAGCGCGGACGCCGGCGCGTACAGCGGCCGACGGCTCACTCGTTCGTCTCGGCGACCAGGACCGCACGTTGTGGATCCGGTCCGACATCGACGAGGGCCACGACGATCGTTCGGGCATGCCTGCGCCGCAACATGCCGGGCCCGTACCAGATACAGGCGGCGATCGCCGCCGTGCATGCCGACGCCTCGACGGCAGCCGACACCGACTGGTCTCAGATCGTCCAGCTCTACGACCAGCTGAGCCGATTCACGCCGACACCCGTCGTGGCGCTCAACCGGGCGATCGCAGTCGCCGAACTCGAAGGCCCTGCACCCGCGCTGGCCATCCTCGACGAACTCGATCTCGACGGCTATCACCTGTACCACGCCGCGCGAGCCGACCTGCTGCAACGGTTGGGCAACGACGCCGATGCCGCACTCGCCTACGACCGGGCGCTCGCCCTGACGACGAACGCGGTCGAACAGGAACACCTGCGCCGCCGCCTCGACACACTCTCACACGCTCCTAGCTTGGAAAGCAGTGTGGTCGGGCGCGATTCCGGAACTGGCGATTCTCACGTCGCGCCCGTCGAGGCTGGCCCGGCGTGATGTGAGGGGTGGCAGTTCAGGTTTCGCGCCCGACCAGACTTGGTAGGGACGAGGGAGGTCAGTCGGTGGTGCGGGCCCTGTAGCGACGCTGGGCGATGACCCAGCCGATCGCGGTCAGGACGATGCTGTAGATCCAGGCGGCTGCGACGGGATGGTCGATCGGCCAGGTGTGCTTGGTGACCGGCGAGACCGGGTTGCCGAACAATGTTCGAACCGCGGCGATCAGCACGCTGACCGGGTTGACCGTGGCGATCCACTGCAGCACGTCGGGCATCGATTCGATCGGCACGAACGCGTTGGAGATGAACGTGAGCGGGAAGATGATGACGAACCCGATGCCCATCACCGCGTCGGGCGACCGCACCAGAATTCCCAACCACAAGCCGATCCAGATCATCGCCGACGAGAACACCAGCAGCAGTGCCAGTGCCTCGATCACGTGCAGGACGGGGGAGTGTGTACGCCAACCGATGATGAGGCCGGTGCCCAGCAGGATGACGACGGTCAGGATCGATCCGAGCAGTTCGGCGAGGTAGTGGCCGAGCAGGTACGCCGATCGGCCGAGACGGCAGCGAACGGAACCGATCGATCACGCCTTCTTGGAGGTCGGTCGCGACCGACATCGCCGGGCCCATCATCGCGAAGGCGAGAGTCTGGATGAGGATGCCGCCGATCAGATACTCCCTGTACCCGGCGCCTTCGACGTCGATCGCGCCGCCGAAGACGTAGGCGAACAGCACGACGAACATCAGCGGCTGGATCGTGACGTTGGTCAGCTTCTCGGGGACCTGGCGAATGTGCTCGAGATTGCGGCGAGCGAAGATGGTGCTGTCGACCAACAGGGTGTTGCTCATGCCGGTACCTCCTGGCTGGTGGGTCGAGCGCTGGTGAGGGCGAGGAAGACCTCGTCGAGTGTCGCCTCGCGGCGGGTGATGTCGACGGCGTCGATGCCGGCTTCGTCGAGTGCCCGCACGACGTCGATCACCTTGACGCCTCGCTTCATCGGCGCGGTCACGACGAGCAGTTCGCTGTCGAACGTGGGGTCGTCGTCGGCAAATGCTGACAGCGCGCTGGCCGCCGCGACCAACTCGCTCGACGCCGCGACCTTCACGTCGATGCGGTCGTCGCCGATTTGCGTCTTCAGGTCGTCCGGCGTGCCGTGGGCCACGGTCTGGCCGTGGTCGAGCACGACGATGTCGTCGGCCATGCGGTCGGCCTCTTCGAGGTACTGCGTGGTGAGGATGATGGTGGTGCCCTCGCGAACGAGATCGGCGAGCATCTGCCACAGGTCGCCGCGGCTGCGCGGGTCGAGGCCGGTGGTCGGCTCGTCGAGGAAGAGCACCTCGGGACTGCCCATCAGGCTGGCGGCGACGTCGAGCCGGCGTCGCATGCCTCCGGAATAGGTCTTGACCAGCGCGGTGGCGAAATCGGTGAGGTCGAGTCGCTCGAGCAACTCGTCGCCACGTCGCGCGAGCGCCGGCCTTCGACATGCCGCGCAACCGGCCGATCGTCTGCAGGTTGAGCCGCCCACTCATCAAGCCGTCGACCGTGGATTGTTGCGAGGCGACACCGATTCGTCCGCGCACCTCGGCAGCGTGCTGAACCACGTCGAGCCCGGCGACGGTCGCGCTGCCTTCGGTCGGCTGGCTCAGCGTGGTGAGGATTCGGATCGCTGTGGTCTTGCCGGCGCCGTTGTGACCCAACAGCCCCAGCACCGTGCCCGGCGCGACGTGGAGGTCGAGGTTGCGAAGTGCCCACAGGTCGCCGAACTTCTTCCCCAGGCCGGTTGCGGTGATGCCACCGCTGCGAGGAGGATGGGGCGCCGAAGGCCGTGGCTCACTGGTTTTCGTATCGTGTACTGAATTATCGTACATAGTACGAAGAAGAATAGCAGTACACTGTACGACGTGGCAAGCGATTATCGAAAGAAGCGTCCGGCGCCGCCCGCCAGCCCAGTCCCAGCAGCGACGTCAGCGACGCGGTCCGTCAGTTCGTCATCGACAAGACCGCCGAGCAGATCAACGAGAAGATCCACGCCAAGATCAACGCCAAGCTCGAGAAGCAGGCGGCCAAGGTCGCCGCCAAGACCGCCCAGCACGTCGAGACGCTCGACCGGCTCGCAGCGCACCTCGAAACCATCGATGTGTGGACCCGCGCCGAGCGAACCAGCCGGCGTCCGCGGTTCAACCGCGACGACATCGCTGCGGCCGCGATTCGCATCGCCGACACCGAAGGTTTCGAGGCTGTGTCGATGCGTCGCCTTGCCGCCGAACTCGACGCCGGAACGATGTCGCTCTATCACTACGTGCGCACCAAGGACGAGTTGTTGACGCTGGTCGTCGATGCGCTACTGGGTGAGCTCGTGCTCCCGACCGATCAGCCGATGCCGGGCGATTGGCGCGAGGCGATCACTGTCGTCGCCGTGCGATCACGCGATGTGCTGCGGCGCCACCCGTGGATTCTCGACATCACCGACGATCCCAACATCGGTCCCAACGCCATGCGCCACTTCGATCAGTCGTGGCAGGCCCTCGCATCGCTCGATGCGACCTTCGAGGACAAGATGGATCTCATCACGGTTGTCGACGAGTACGTGTTCGGCTATTGCCTGCACGAGCGCAACAACCTCAAGGACCACACCAACGACGATGAGATGATCGACTACATCGAGGACTTGTTGGCCGAGAACGAGTATCCGGCACTGTCTGCGATGGTCGCCGAAATGGGGCTGCCGCGGCTGTGGTCGCGCCTCCACAGCCACTCGCGCAGTGCGGGTCGTTTCGACCGGAACCTCGCCCGCCTGCTGGCCGGCTTCGAGGCCAGCCTCACCCACTGACTCGCCCGTTCGGCGATGTGAGAGATGAGCCGCTCTGTACCGCACATCTCTCATCGCGCCCGAAGAGGGTCACGGTGATGTGAGCGTTGTGCGGCGTAGGGCGGCTCATCTCTCATCGCGCTCGAGGATTTCGCGAACCGATTCGACGAGGGCGGACGTACTTCTTCACAGCACAACGAAAGGATTGCTATGAAGACCACCCGTTCAAACCGTCCGACCGGCGCTCCGGCCTACTACCTGGGGCGTGCAGCGGAAACATGGCAGGCCGTATTGCGTGAGCCGGCTCAGCGTGCCGTCTCACCCGCGACGGATGGGCTCGATCCGTGACACGACGCTGAGGTTCTACATCAGCAGCGGGTCGCGCTGGAACTACGCGTCGTCGGCGAGGGAGCGAAGGATGTCACCGTGCCTGCGGGCGCAGGCACGGTGACATGGCGACGACCGTCGAACTCTTCGACGAAGGGGTCGCGGTGCGGATCTCAGCCATTGAAGTCACCGACGACGGATACGGGCCGCTCGTCGTCGATCATGAACGTGATCAGTACGTCACCATTGGGGAGGAGGCTGGTGGTGATCATCGCTGACTTCCTTTCCTGCATGCGGCTGCGAACCAACGAGAGTGTGCGCCGCGGCAGCTTGGTGATAGCTGAAGGTGGCTGAAGGCGCCTTCAGCCGGCTTGTGTGAGACTGCGGTGATGCGTGTGCTCGTAGTCGAAGACGAGGTGCGTCAGGCCGCCGCGCTCAAGCGCGGGCTCGAGGCCGAGGGCTTCGCGGTCGACGTCGCCGGCACCGGGACCGATGGGCTTTGGCTGGCGACGGAACAGCCCTACGACGCGATCGTGCTCGACGTGATGTTGCCGGGACTCAACGGATACAAGGTCTGCGCGGAGCTGCGCGCCAAGGAGATCTGGACTCCTGTGTTGATGCTGACCGCAAAGGATGGCGAGCTCGACGAAGCGGAAGCCCTCGATACCGGTGCCGACGATTTCTTGTCGAAGCCGTTCTCGTATGTCGTGTTGGTCGCTCGTCTACGAGCGTTGTTGCGCCGCGGGGCGACGACTCGTCCGCCGATCCTTCGTACCGGTGGAATCGAACTGGACGTTGCCGCGAGAACATGCACGGTCGACGGAGAGTTGGTGGAGTTGACGCCGCGCGAGTTCTCCGTGGTCCAGTACCTGATGCGCCGCGAAGGCGAGGTGGTGCCGAAATCGGAGATACTCGAACACGTGTGGGATTTCGCCTTCGATGGCGGCGACAACGTGGTCGAGGTTCACGTCTCAGCTCTGCGTCGAAAGTTGGGGTCGGCAGCGATCGAGACGGTTCGCGGCGCCGGCTACCGGATGGGCCCGCGTGCGCGCTAAGTGGCGCTCGTCGGTCAGGTCGCGGGCGACGATTGGAGCTTCGGCGATCCTCGCGGTCGCCTTGATCGTGGGAGCCGTTGCAGCGTCCAACCTGCTTCGCCGCACGCTGGCGTCCGACGCCGAATCGCAGCTCGTCGATCGAGTCGACGAGGTGCAGTTGCTGATCGACAACCGCCGGTTGACGCAGGTCCTGGCGCCGACCGGGTCGCGAGGTCGGCCAGGTGCAGGTCATTGCCGCCAATGGCGACGTCGTTGCCGTGACGCCGGGTCTGGCCGGCACGACGCGGCTCGACGTCATCGACGAACCGCCACTCGGTGAGCAGACGACGGCGACCGTCGACGGCGCCACGATTGGCGGCATTCCGGGAACGCAGTATCGGATGGTTGCACGAACCATCGACTCGGCTGTGGGGCCGTTGACCATCTTTGCGGTCACGTCGCTCGACTCGGCAGAGCGGGCAGAGCGCGACCTTCGCAACTCGCTGATCATCGGTGTGCCGCTGCTGGTAGCGCTCGCGGCATTCTTGATCTACCGAGTCGTTGCGCGGGCGTTGGCGCCAGTGGATGCCATGCGCGCAGAGGTGGACCGGATCGAGGCAACGGATCTCTCGGGCCGCGTCGAGGCGGGCTCGAGCGACGACGAGATCGCCAACCTCGGCCTGACGTTGAACAGGATGTTGGACCGCTTGGAAACAGAATCCAGGCGTCAGCAATTGTTCGCGGCAGCGGCATCACACGAGCTACGCAGCCCGCTGTCGACGATTCGGACCGAGCTGGAAGTGGGGCTGGCGTATCCGGATCGTGCGGAGTGGAACAAGGTCGCCGAAGATTCGCTGATCGAGGTCGCCCGCCTCGAGGACCTGACGCGCGATCTGCGGATGCTCACGCGTTCGCGTTCCATGCAAGCGTCCGCAGCGGTGCCGATCGAACTCTCCGAAGTCGTGGCTTCGGAGGTCGCGCTTCGGCGGCCCGAGCGCGAGATTCGGTACGAGACCGCACTCTCCCCGGCGCCGATGAACGCCGACCCGGATGCGGTGGTGCGAGTCGTCCGCAACCTGTTCGACAACGCGGAGCGGCATGCCGCACGCCAGATTCGTGTCGCGGTGTCGAGCGACGCAAACGGCATCGTACTGACCGTCGCGAACGATGGTCCGGCGATCCCGGAGGCGGAGCGTGAACGAATCTTCGAGCCATTCATGCGGCTCGACGAAGCACGCTCGTTGGACATCGGTGGCAGCGGTCTCGGCCTCGCCATCGCCCGATCCATCATGACGGCGCTCGGCGGTTCGATCGTCGCAGTCGCAGTCGATCACGGAGCGGAGTTCAGGGCGTCGTTTCCTGCACCCGTCGCGACGTGAGCTTCGGCGCACTTGCCTTGGTGGTGGCCGCCGGTTTGACCGGCCCGTTCCTGGCCTCGCTGCATCGTCTCGGTCCACCCGTGATCGTCGGCGAGATCGCCGCCGGAGTCGTGATCGGCAACAGCGGATTCGAGTGGATCGATCCGAGCGACCCGTTGCTGACTGGGCTGGCAGCAATCGGCTTTGCCCTCTTGATGTTCATCGTCGGCACCCATCTCCCGGTGCGTGACCGCGGCCTTCGTTCGGCGCTCGGTCGGGGTGCGGCGATCACCGCGACTCTCGGCGCTGTCGCAATCGCCGCAGCTGCCATGCTCGGCTCGACCGTCGGGCTGGAGCGACCGGCGATTCTCGCGGTGCTGTTCGCGACAAGCTCAGCTGCCGTCGCCCTGCCCCTGCTGCAGGGTCTCGGCACGGCCGACCGAACGGTGCTGGTAGCAACGGCGTGGATTGCGATCGCCGACGTTGCGACGGTTCTGGCGTTGCCGGTTGTGCTGGCCACGGGTCGAGTCGCTCGTGTCGTCGTCGGCGTTGTGATTGTCGTCCTCGTGGCGACGGGCATGCTGCTGGCTGCCCAGATCGCACGCGATCGTGCCTGGGTTCGACGCGTCAGGACAACTGTCGCAAGACAGAGGGTGGGGTCTCGACCTGCGGGTGTCACTGCTGGCCCTGTTCACCTGCGCGTGGATCGCAAGCCGGTTCGGCGCCTCGATCCTGATCGCCGGGTTTGCCGTCGGCGCAGTGGTCGCGTTGCTCGGTGAGCCGCGGCGGGTTGCGCAACAGCTCGTGGGAATCGGCGAGGGATTTGCCATCCCGCTGTTCTTCGTCCATCTCGGGGCTCAGATCGACCTCGGTGCGTTGCTCCAGTCGCCGCGGGCGCTCGCGCTCGCCGGTGTCGTCGCCGCGGTGGCGATCGTCATTCATGTGGCTGTGGCCATGGCCTGGCGGGTACCAGTTGCGCTTGGTTTGGTGGCTTCAGCGCAGCTCGGCGTGCCGTCTGCTGTTGTGTCCATCGGACTTGCCACGAACCAGCTCACCGCCGCGCAGGGCGCGGCGGTGATGGCTGCATTGCTGGTTTCTCTGGGGGCCTGTGCTGTGGGGGGTGTGCTGCTCGGCCGAGGCCCGCTGACGGACGCAAGCGCACCCGCCACCGCTACCTAGTGCCTTGACCCGCAACGTTTGCCCTGTCCGCAGGGGGGTCGAGGATCTGGTTGCCAAGGATTTCGCAGACCTGCGTCTGTGACCCGGTAGTGGCAACCAGATCGACGTGAGTGGACGCACCGCTCGGATCGGTGTGTGTCCGATATCGCCAACACGGCCAGATCCGACACACACCAGGTCTGTCCGACGCTCGCGTCCCGGCTCTGGCCCCAAAGCGGTGTGCTGTGTGTCGGGTCTGGGCCCATGCACGTGCCATCGGACTCACGGCACAGCGGTCGACGCGCCGTGTTCGACCGATCTGGTTGCCAATCTTCGTTCACAGTCGCAGGTCCCCGAAAACCTTGGCAACCAGATCGTCGAACGCCCAGATCGATGATGCCACGCGAACGTTCGTGGTCAGAGCACTAGGTTGCGCCGTTAGGCGGCGTGGGTCGACAACGTTGCGTCGACGTCGATGGTCTCGCCGTCGCGGTAGATCTCCAGATGGACGACGTTCCCGGCCCCGGTGCTGCGGATCACATCGCCGAGTGCGGTGTTGTCGTCTGTCGCCGTGCCGTTGATGGACACGATCACGTCGCCAGGCTGCAGGCCGGCAGCTGACGCTGCCGACTCGCCGGCAACGTCCACGATCAACAGACCATGGTCGATGTCGACTCCGCGTTGGGCGGCGACGCTCGGGTCGAGCGGCGTGGTCGAGACGCCGAGGTATGCCTTGGTCACGGTCTTGCCCTGTTGCAGTTGCGAGATGATCGGCTTGGCGGTGTCGATGGCGATCGCGAAGCCGATGTTCTGGGCATCTTGTGAACCGGCGGAGTTGATACCGACGACCTTGCCGTCGAGCGTCAGCAGCGGACCACCCGAGTTGCCGGGGTTGATCGCTGCGTCGGTCTGCACGAGGTGGGTCAAGTGCCCGCCGTCGTTGGTGTCGATCGTGCGGTCGAGTCCCGACACGATGCCTTCAGTGGCGGTCGGCCCTCCTGTGAGGGCCAGGGCGTTGCCGATGGCGACAACCGGTTCGCCGATCTGCAACTCCGCCGAGTTACCCAGCGGCAGTGCGGTGAGGCCGGTCTTGTCGACCTTGATCACCGCGAGGTCGTCGGTTCGGTCGAGACCAAGCACCTTGGCCGGTGCGCTGGAACCGTCGGCGAACTGGACCTCGATCGAGGTGGCGTCGGCGACGACGTGCGCGTTGGTGGCGATCTGTCCGTCGGTGGAGATGATGAAGCCGGTCCCAGCGCCTTGCCCGCCGCTCACCTGGACGTTGATGCTGACGATGCCCGGCAGGGACTTGCTGATGAGGGCCGAGACGTCGGACTTGGCGTCGACACCCACGGTCTGGGTGGGCGAACCGACTGATGTCGGATTGAAACTTCCTGCGGTTGTCTGCTGAGCCGCAGAAGGCTGTGCTTGCTGACCGGCGAGCGCGCCGCCGACAGTGCCGCCGGCGATCGTCAGCACGGCGACTGCGGCGAGAGCCAAGCGACGTCGGCCGGATCGACCGGACGCCGTGTGGGTCGTGGGGGCAGCGATGTCGACGACGGGTGTCGAACCGGCAGGAGCGGGCCACCTCGGTGGCTCGGTGGCAGCGTACGAGTCGTGTGCGCTGAACATGTTGTGATCTTCCTTTCCGAAGAGAACACGTTCAGCGTGCCGGAACCCGGTTGAGAGATTGCTGAAGCAAGCTGAAGCCTTCTTCAGCGCCAGAACAGCTTCGGGTTGTTTGAAGTAGTGGGCGGCGGGGTATCCGAAGAACATGATTGTTCTCGGACTCGTACTACTCCTGCTCGGTCTCGTTCTCAAGATCGGGATCCTGTGGACCGCAGGCATCGTCGTGTTGATCGTCGGTGCTGTGTTGATGCTCCTCGGCCGCACTGGTCGTCCGGTGGGCGGCAGAGCGCACTACTGGTGACGCAGCGCTAATCCGAACTCTTCGTCGCTGCCTTCAGTCGTTGGCGGGCGCCGATCGACTCGGCGACGGGCACCAACTTGCTCGCCTTGCCCAGTCCTCGCGGTGGCATGTTGCCGTAGATCGCCTCGTACTCGCCATCACGAACGAGGAACGTCTCATGCCAGATTCCGGTCCGCCCGTCCTTGCCGACGCGCTTCCAGAACTGGCGCCACGGCTCGAGATGCGGATCGTCGGTGTTCTTGGCGAAGGCCTCGAGTTGTTCGAACGATCGCCAGTACTGCACGTTGGCGAACCCCAATGACTGGTAGCCCAAGAGTCCCTTCTCGGGATGCTCGGTGAGGTACTTCAGCATGTGATTCATCCCTCGGCGCCCGCCGAGATCAGAGATCGATTTGAACGCGTGCCACTTGGAATTGATTCGCGCTCCGATGATGAACACCACGAAGTCACCCTCGATCTCTGCCGTCCAGCGGCCCTTCTTGATGTCGGCCATCTCCTGCCTCCTTTGCTCCGGAAATCATCGCGCGCTCGGCAATGTCGAGATGACGTGGCGCACTGCCAACCGTCGAATAGCGTCCGATTCGAATGAACGACGGATTGGCGAAGGCGTTGGCAGAAGGCGTGCGCGACCACGGAGCCGACGTCGTGTTCGGATTCCCAGGAGGTGGGCCGAACCTCGAGGTCGTCGGTGCCGTCGGCGACGCGGGTCTTCGGTTCGTGCTGACGCACGGCGAAACGACCGCGTGCATGATGGCTGCCACCTATGGATTGCTCACCGGGCGACCGGGAATGGCCATTGCGACGCGAGGCCCGGGTGCGGCATGCGCGGTCAACGGTGCCGCGCAGGCCACGCTCGACCGCTTCCCGTTGCTCGTCGTCACCGACTGCGTGCCCGAAGCTCAGCGTGACCGCTTCGCCCACCAGCGTTTCGATCAGCAGCAGATGTTCGCTCCGGTGACCAAGTGGAGTGGTTCGCTGGCCACGTCCGCTCGATCATCCGAGGCGGTGCGCGCTGCACTGCAACTCGCCGGCTCCCGGCCAGCGGGTGCTGTACACCTCGACTACGACCCGACCGGCAGCGAGATGGTTGCGCCCTTGCCGGCTGCACCGGGGCACTCCTCCGACGATGTGGTGATGCGCGCCGCTGACCAGGTTCGCGGTGCGTCCAAGCCGGTGGTGATCGTGGGGCTCGAGGCGAACGCATCCGCTGTGGCCGTGCTCGCCGCAATCGAGCGACTCGGGTGTCCGGTGTTGGCGACGTACCAAGCCATCGGTGTGGTGCCCGAGGGCCACCCGCAACTCGCCGGGTTGTTCACGAGCGGCCTCATCGAGACGTCATTGCTCTTCGAGGCGGACCTCATCGTCGCGATCGGTTTCGACCAGGTCGAGCCGATGCCGACCGCGTGGCGGTACGACGTACCCGTTGTTGCGATCTCCGAAGTCGCGGCCTGTGCGACGCTCGCGCCGATCACGATCGAGGTGCTCGGCCCGCTGGCTACCACGCTCGATCGGGTCATGACGACCAAATGCGCCGGCTGGAGCCAGGGCGCCGGTGCTGCGCGCGCTCGCCGAGGCCCGTCAGGTGCTGGCCGGCACCACGACGGGCAACTTCGGACCACTCGAGTTGGCGGCCGCGGTTGCCGCGGCCGCACCATCTCGCACCATCGCAACCGTCGACGCCGGCGCGCACTTCTTGTCGATCATGCCGTTCTGGCCGGCTCTCGAACCGTTGCAACTGTTGATCTCCAACGGGCTCGCGACGATGGGATTTGCACTTCCGGCAGCGATTGCTGCCGCGCTCGCGAGGCCGGGCCGTCCGGTGGTCTGCATGGTCGGTGACGGAGGGCTGGCGATGACGCTGGCCGAGTTGGAGACACTGGCGCGACTGCAACTACCGGTCACAGTGGTCGTCTTCGACGATGCGGCGCTGAGCCTGATCGAGGTCAAGCAGAAGCCCGGCCAGGGCGGCAACGCCGCAGTGCGATTCTCGCCGGTCGATTACGCGCAGGTCGCCTCGGCGATGGGCCTCGATGCGACGGTCGTGACGACGGCGGCCGACGTGGCATCGGTCTTGCGCAACGGCTGGGATCGACCGCGTCTCATCGATGCCCGGATCGACCCTTCGTCGTATGCACCCCTGATCGCTGCCACGCGCGGGTAAGGCCCTCGCACGGTCCGTGAATAGACTCGCCGGCGGGGAAACAGCACTGGGGGTAGGACAATGAGCATCAAAGTTGCCAAGTTCCGCGATGTATCCGCGGGCACTCAGCCCGGTCAGTTCGCTGTCGGTGATCGCTTCACGATCGACTCGATCGACGACCTCGATCCATCGTTCAAGAAGCTGATGGACGATCCCGTGACGCAGGTCCTCGGCATCGTCGGGCCGGGCGGTCGGGCCAACCTCACGCCGATGTGGTTCGACTACGAAGGCGACACGATCCTCGTCAACTGTGCCGCGCATCGCACCAAGACCGGATGGATCCGCAAGAGCCCGCGGCTGACGAGCCTGTTGGTGAACCCTGCGAATCCGTATCACTGGATGAGCATCAAACACACGGTGTCGCGCGAGGTATCCGAGGATGACCCGGTCGAAGGGCCGCGGGTCACCGAGCACCTCGACAAGATCTGGACGAAGTACACCCAGCAGCCCGGACCGTATGGCCTGCGCGATCCGTCGATCGACGAGCGGCGGGTGCTGTTCGAGTGTGCGATCGACCAGATCGCCACATTCGGCCAAGCTTGATGCAGCGCGCCGACCCGAGTCCGAAGAATCGAACATGGACATCGCCGTCGTCGGAGGTTCGCTCGGCGGGTTGACAGCCGGATGTCTGTTGAGCGACGCCGGTCATCGCGTGGTGGTGTACGAGCGATCGCCGATCGAACTCGAGGAGCGCGGCGCCGGCATCGGCTTCCTTCCCGAGACCTACCGATACCTGGTCGAGCACGCTGGTATCTCACTCGATGCGGTGGCAGTCACGACCGAGCACATTCGCTATCTCGGCCGAGACGGTTCGGTGATTCACGACGATCCGCATCGCTACCTGTTCAGCTCGTGGAACACGGTGTATCGCGAGATGCTCGCCTGCTTCGACAGGTCCGACTACCGCCTCGCCCACGAACTGACCGATATCGAGCTCGAACCGTTGGTGCTCGGCTTCGCGAACGGTGAGGTGATTCGTCCGGATCTGGCTGTGTTCGCAGATGGTGTGAGCTCGACTGCTCGCACCACATTGCTTCCGGACGTGCGGCCGCAGTACGCGGGTTATGTCGCGTGGCGCGGTGTGGTCCCCGAGACGCGCTTGAGCGCGGCGACGCGTCGTGTGCTCGACGACGCGATCACGTACTACGTGTACGCGAACAGCCACATCCTCGTGTACCCGATCCCCGGCCGCGACGGATCGGTTGTGCCCGGCGAGCGGCTCATCAACATCGTCTGGTATCGCAACTACCTCGCCGGCGACGATCTCGATGATCTGTTGCTCGACCAGAACGGCACACGTCGCGAGGTCTCGGTCCCACCCGGCGCGCTGCGTCCCGAACACGTTGCCGAGGCACGTGCCGTGGCGACTGCGCGTCTTCCTGGACCCATTGCCGAACTGGTGCTCGCGATCGATGATCCGTTCGTGCAGGTTGTCTTCGATCTCGAGGTGCCGCGGATGGCGTTCGGCCACGCGTGTCTTCTCGGTGATGCGGCGTTCGTCGCCAGGCCCCATGCCGCTGCCGGAACAGCGAAGGCCGCAGAGGATGCATGGACGCTTCGCGACGCGTTGGCTGCGCATCCCGACGACCCGGCCGCGGCACTCGCAGCCTGGGAGCCTGGTCAACTCGCGTTGGGGCGTAGCCTTGCAGGCGCGGACGCGGGCGATCGGTCGTCGATCGCAGGTCGATGGGAGTTGGCGACCCGGTGATCGCGAACTGATCTTCGGTTTGCACGGCCCAGGAGAGTAAGGATGAGCACCAGTGGATGAGACGACGACTCCGGGCCGGACGCGTGTGGCGGCGAAGATGGCGGAGGAGGCTGAGCGGCTGATCGAATCGCTCGACGACGCCCAACGGAAGTTGGCGCTGTGGCCGTTCCCTGGCGACGAGGAGCGCCGGCTGTGGTTCTACACGCCGACCGATCACGGTGGTCTGACCATGGCGGCGATGACTCAGCCGCAACACCGGCTGCTGTATCGCCTGGTCGCCAGCGGCCTGTCGACGGCCGGGTACGTGACGGCGTCAACCATCATCGGTCTCGAGAACGTGCTCGACCAGGTCGAAGGGTTCACATCGACCTTCGACAGACCTCGCGGTCGCGATCCGCTGATGTACTACGTCCGGTTTTTCGGCTCACCGTCGTCGTCGGGCACGTGGAGTTGGCGTCTCGGGGGACATCACCTCTCGTTGAACTTCACGATCATCGACGGAGTGCTCAGCGGATCGACGCCGCTGTTCTTCGGCGCCGATCCGGCCAGCGCGCCGCTGCTCGGTCCGCATCCACTGCGACCACTTGCCGGAGTCGAAGATCTCGCCCGCGAGTTGACGCGTTCGCTGTCGGGTGAGCAACGTGGTCTGGCCGTCGTGACACCACGCGCGCCGACCGACATGGTGGGTTCGAACCGATCGTCGCTGTCCGACGGCGACCAGCCGATTCCATTGCCGCTGATCTGGCGACGACCGTTCGATGGTGAGGTGGGCGAGCGGTTGCAGAACGCCCAGGATCGTCTCGAGGACTACACCGGTGTCGGGCAGGCAGACCTCGAGGCGATGTCGTTCACCCATACGCCAAAGGGTCTTGCCGCGAAGGCGATGAACGGCGGTCAGCGCGGCATGCTCGACGCGCTGCTACGCCTGTACGTCGATCGGCTCCCCGAGGATGTCGCCGACGAGGAGGCGGCCAAGTTCGCCGGCGCCGCGCTCGACGATGTGCACCTGCTGTGGGCAGGTGGATTGGATCCGGGGCAGCCGCACTACTACCGGCTACACGGGCCGTCGATCCTGGTGGAGTACGACAACACCGCCCGCGACGCGAACCATGTGCACAGCGTGTGGCGGGACCCTCGCGGCGATTTCGCCGACGACCCACTGGCCCGCCATCACGCTGAGCACAAGCACGGTTGATGCGGAGTCAGGCGATGCGTGTCGCCTGACTGATGTGTCCCGTGCCGTTGATGAAGAGGTCCTTCGAGCCGGCGACCTTCATCAAGTACCCTGCGTCGGCGTTGAGCTTTCCGCGTGACGCGTCGAGCGCAGCGACGTCGGGCTGAATGCCGATCCAGGCGATGCCGCCCATCGTTCCGAACACGTCGGTCAACACTGCAACGGGCGAACCGATCACACCTTCGACATGCTGGGCGACCTCGACTGCCCATCCCACGGCATCGGCCATGCGGTCGACGATCGCCGTCGCCGTCGTGACGGTGGCGACGGAGCCAACGGCAGGGGGATCGCCAGGAGTGCCATAGACGACTTCGCGCAGGAGGTCCTGACCTGGCGTAGAGACGAGATCAGCGGCCGCATCGATGAGGTCGAGATAGCCGGGGTCGGCGAGCAGTCCGCCGGTGCCGGCCGCGAGAGCGGCCTGCGATTCGACCATGGTGCTCCAGCCCACGGTGCCGATGGGCTGGCCGAAGGTGGTGGCCCAACACGTGACGGGCAGCGAACCGTGGGAGTTGACGTACTCGGTGATCTGCATCGCCCACGGCATCGACTTTCGTGGACTACCGGTCAGCGTTACCAGACGTGTAAACAGCAGCATTCTCGTTCCCCTTTCAAGAGACGAGCCGACGATGCACTCACGCTGGCGCAGCGGACTGTCGCAAGCGCGTCGATCCGCCTGTGACGTAGGTCACGCTGAGCGCTAGCATCGCCTCATGATTGCGGCGACTTCCGTACGTTCGTCGCTGCTCGACGTCCTCGAGCCCGCAGAGCGAGACGCGTTGGTGGCCCATTTGCGGCCACGTCAGTACAAGCGCGGACAAGCGGTGTTCAACGACGGCGACCACGGTGATTGCATGTACCTGCTGCAGTCCGGTCGTCTCGACGTGCAAGTGACGACAACGGAGGGGCACACCATCTCGCTCCGGGTGATCCAGCCCGGCGAGTTCTTCGGCGAACTGGCACTCGTGCATCCCGACCGGCTGCGCACGGGCCGGGCTTGCGCGCTCGAGCTGTCGGACACACTGATGTTGCACCGTCACGACTTCGAGGACGTCCGGCTCCGCTATCCAGGTGTCGATCGGTTCCTCGTCCTCGCGCTTGCCGAGCGTGTGATTCGCACGAGCGAACTGGTCGTCGAGATGCTGCTGCCACCCGAGGTACGCGTGTGGTCGCGGCTTGCCGCGCTTGCGGTTGCCTACGGGTCCGAGCCCATTCGAATGTCGCAGGACGATCTCGCCCATGCGGCCGGCACCGTTCGCCAGACCGTCAACCGCGTGCTTCGCCATGGCGTGAGCGACAACCTGCTCCGGGTCGAGCGTGGGTCGATCCAAGTGATCGACCTCGCTGCTGTCGAAAGGCTGGCACGCAAGGCCGTTGCCCGATAGGGCAGAGCCGCGTGCCCCAACGGCTTCGCCCGGCGCCGATGCCTGAATGGTCGACGCACTCTACGGTTGTGCCATGGGAGTGCAGGTCGCCGCGACGGCGCAATTGATGTGCAGCTTCGGAGTCGCGCCGTCGGCGCTGACCGTCGTGCCGAAAGGCAAGCCGGTGCAGGCGGGTGGGCAGATGGCTGCGACGATTCAGGACTTCGCTCCGAACGTCAACATCATGCCGTTCGGGATGTGCACCACCCTGTCGAACCCGCAGGTGGCCGCAGCCACATCGGCAGCGTTGGGCGTGCTGACGCCGCAACCGTGCATACCGGTGACGACACCGTGGAAGCCCGGATCGCCGACCGTGCAGATCAACGGAGCTCCGGCCCTGACCAATAGCTGCACGTGCCAATGCGCGTGGGGTGGGGTCATCACCATCTCCAGCCCTGGCCAGATGAAGACGATGACTGCCTGACCGGCTGACCGGCGTTTCCACGTATCTGCTGGGCTCCGCAGGATGCTCATCTTTCCGTGAGCAATCGACCACGGACCGTGGACAATTCGATCGGCATACGATACGGTGCCAAGCGGCTGAGAAGCAGTGAGACCAAGCCTGCTGGGCACTGTTGACCGAGTGCTGCGCAGCGGGGAAGGGACGGCGATGAGCGTCGCGCCGAGAACCAGAAACTCTGGTGGTCGATCGAGCGGCACCCTCTCGCGCCAACGCGTCGATGCCCTCATCGACCAGATGTGGCAGTTTCGCCTGACTCTCGTCGTCGCTCCTGCCGGCTCCGGCAAGACCACTGCTCTGCGCCACTTCGCAACTCGGGCCTCACCGGTCGCGTGGTGTTCCGCGGATCTGCTCGAGACTGCGCCTGACGGTTGTCTGGCCCAGATCGCGCGTGTCGTCGGTGCGGCGATCGGTGTCGAGCTCGACGGTTCGTCAGCGACAACCCTGACCGCCGGTATCGAAGCGTGGCCCGGTGAACGTGTCGCGTTGCTGATCGACGACCTCCATGTGATCGCATCGACGCTCGCCGAATCGGAGCTCGGCCGTCTCATCGACAGGCATCCGGCGAAGCTGGTGGTCGCCGCAGGGACGCGGAGCCATCCCGAGTTCGACATCAGTCGTTTGATGCTCGACGACGAACTGCTCGAGATCACTGCCGACGATCTGCGCTTCCGCACCTGGGAGGCGGACAGGTTGTTCCGCGATCACTACGACATGATCCTCGGGCCGGCGGATGTGGCGATGTTGATCACCCGCACAGAGGGTTGGGCAGCGGGCTTGCAGCTCTACAACCTCGCGGCGCGCGACCAGCCACTGGATGCTCGTCGCCGATTGATCGGCGAGCTGAGCTCGACTCGCGTAGGCCGCGACTATCTGGCCCGCAACGTGTTGGCCGGGTTGCCGGAAGATCTCCAGACGTTCCTCATCGAGACGTCGGCGCTTACCGGTGCTCACCGGGGACCTGTGCGATCGCGTGACAGGACGCTCGGACTGCGGTGCGGTCCTCGAACACCTCGAACGCAATCAGCTGTTCACGATCTCGGTCGACCAGCGCGGCACGTATCGCTATCACGAGGTGTTGCGCGCCCATCTGGACGCCTGCCTGCAACAACGGCGTGGCAACGTCGATGCTGCGGCGCACCATCGTCGCGTCGGCGAACTGCTCGAAGCCGAAGGCAGGATCGACGACGCCCTCCACGCGTACAGCCGCGCCGCGGACTGGTCGGCGGTCAGCCGTCTCGTCGTGCATCGAATGGCGCACCCATCGATGATCGGTCCGGTTGCCGACGACGGCTGGATCGAACTGGTCCCGGCCCCGATCGTCGAGAACGATCCGTACCTTCTCCTGGCAAGAGCGCGCGAGCGAACCGTCAACGGACGGCTTGCTGCAGCTCTGCGCGACTACGACCGGGCAGGCGCTGGCGCGACGCTCGACACCTTGGCACGGACATGCGAGCTGGAGCGTGCGATTCTCGCCGGTTGGGCGGATCCGCAGACGCCGGTACCGCCAGGGTGGCTCGGCGATCTACGTCGTGTCGCACAGTCGCCCTCGGACGAGATCCGCGCAATGGAGCCGATGTCCACCGTTCCCCTCGACACGCTCGAGCCGGGTGAGCTCAGCAACGTGCTCGGCCACGGACTGGCGCTGCTGATCGCCAACCAGCCGGACGCAGCCGAGGAAGTGTTCTTCACAGCGTTGCGGCACCCTTTGGCCGACAGCAGTTCGGCTGCACTCGCCGAGTTCGGTCTGGTGCTGACCGACGGGCTCGCCGCCGTGCACCATCGCGGCCAGCCGATTGGAGCCGGCGCGAATCGAGAAGGTCTCGTCCGTCGTCGAGCGCTGCGGCCTCGGCTGGGTGGCACGGATGACTCGTGCGTCGCTCGCGCTGACAACACAGGAGGACGGTTGCGACGCGGCACACGCCGTGCACGACGACTGCGAGCGGGACTCCGACGCTTGGGGTGCCGCGTTGGCGTTGCTGCTGGAGGGCCTCGGCCGGCAACTGCGCACCGAGGATGCCGGCCCGACCTTCGACGAAGCGGTGGCGTCGTTCAACCAGCTCGGCGCCGACGCGATGGTGGGCCTTGTCGGCCAGTTGCGTGGCGATGCACTCGGCGCTCGTGGTGGAGTGCGCGCCGGCCCGCAGGTGACAGGTTCGATGCGGGTCTACTGCTTCGACGCCCTCGAGGTCGTGATCGACGGTGTCCCCGTCGACCTCTCCGCTCGTCCGGCCACGTGCTCTGTCGGTGTTGCGCCTTCTCGCCCTCCACGCCGGTCGTCCTGTGCACCGCGAGGTGTTGATGGACTCGCTGTGGCCCGATGTCGAGCCCGATGCGGCGCGGCACAGCTTGCAGGTCGCAGTGTCGTCGCTGCGCAAGATGATGCCCGATCGACCGGCGACCGGCATCGCCCGGCAGGGCGACGCCTATCAATTGGAGATGAGCCCCGATGCGTTCAGCGATGTTCGCTCGTTCCAGGTGTGGCTGGCATCCGCGACGGCGGCGATGAGCCGCGGCGACTATCGCCGCGCCTTCGACGCCGCGGTGCGGGCAAGCGAGGTCTACCGCGGCGACTTGCTGCTCGATGAGGGTCCAGCCGAGTGGGTCGTCGGCCACCGCGACGCGTTGCGTCTCGACATGGTCCGGGCCTGCACGATTGCCGGTGAAGCGGCGATGAAGCTCGGCCTCCCGCACGAGGCGACGCGCATGTCGGAGCGCGGCCTCAGCGTTGATCGCTACGCCGATCCGCTGTGGCGAATCCAGATCGAGTCGCTCGAGCAGTCGAGCGACCGAGCCTCCGCCGAGCGCGTCCGCCGCTCCTGGCAGGAGATGATGGACGAACTCGGCGTGGCCTGAGCCGCACCCCCGACTCAGCGTTTGTAACCGCACGCCCCGCTACGGGGCCTCCGGCTCCATACACATCTCACAGTCGTCGGAGGTCGCCGACGCCGACCCAGGTTTTGCTGCCGGCGTGAATCGCGAGTCAGAAGAGGGCTTCGCGGCGGCCGTCGGCGTGGATCTGGAATGGGCGGTGCGTCTCGCGATGCACCGCCCCTTCCGCATTGGTCTCCGTGACGTAGAAGTCGACCGTCATGGAGGCGATGCTGTCGTCGAAATACGGCCGTCCGAACGCGACTTGCACGTCGAGTTGACCAGCGCCCTCGCTGCCGAGCCAGTCGACCCAGCCGACGGCGTTCTCGATGAACACGTAACGGTCCTCGTCGTGCTGCCAAGCCCGCCCCTGCCAGTTGCAGTACAGGTGGTACTCGCCGGCTCGGTCGGCCCATCGCCATTTGCCAGCGAAGGTGGTAGTCCTCGGGCTGCACGTCGTCGCGGATGGAGGCGATCATGTGCTCGCCCATGTTGATGGGGTACGCACACGCCGCGATGGGCATGCTCAACGGGCTCGTCGACGCGAACACGGGAAACCACGTGTCGACGATCCGGTTGTATGCATCGCTGAGATCGAACTCCATGCGCGTCGTCATCGATCGGTCACTTCTGCTTGAAGAATTCGATCTCGGTCAGGCCCATGTCGGTGCCGTTGATGACTCGTAGATGCTCGTCACGGCGATCTTGAAGTGCTGCACGTCTTTGCCGTTCTTGATCGTTTTCGTCTGCGACTCCGGCGTGTTCTTCAACTCCACCTCGTATGAGTCACCGTTGTCGAAGATGAACAGCAATGTCTTGGGTCGGTGATGGCCCTGGAAGTCGTCGGAGGCACCGCTGTAGACGATGATCTTTTCCAGGTCGACCTGCTCGGTCAGTTGCACGTCGAGCTCCGGCCTGAATGCGTCGCTCGGCGGTGCCGTGAGCCAGTAGGTGTTCTTGAACCCGTCGACCGCCATCGTCGCCGGGTGCGCGGGATCAAGCGGTGCCACCTCGTTCGAGATCGTGCCCGGTCCAACGGTCACCTGATCGAACTCGGGATGAATGACCGACATCACCTTGTCCTTGCCGGTGTTGTACTGATCGTTGACCCAGTTGCGGAACGGTCCGTAGATGCCGTAGAGGATGCCGAGTATCAACAGCACGATGCCGCCGATGCGCCGAACAGGTCCGACGAAACGACCCGCGCCTTTGCGCTTCGGCTTCTTCTTGCCGCCCGACTTGGCGTCCCATGGTCGCTCGCCGGCCATGGCCGACTTCGGCTTGCGACGGAAGATCCGCTTGTACCACGGGATCTTCACGACCACCGCGGTGGCCAGCGATGTGCCGCATCGGCTGCAGAACTTTCGGCCTGGAGCGTTTGCTTCGCCGCACTCGCCGCAGATCAGGTCGCCCTTCTGCGGTGTGCGCGTCGGTTTGCCGGGTTGCACCTTCGGTGGCTTCTTGCGCGCCGGTGCCTGCGGCTGAATAGCTTGCGGTTGAACCGGAGCTGGCTGCTCGGCTGCTACGAGACCGGCGACCACCTCCTGCGACGGGGGCGCGGCTGCCGGCGGTGGTGCGGCCGACGGGGGTGGGGTGCGAGTCGGCAGCGCCGGACCGGTGCCTGGCGCCGACGGTGGTGGCGTCTTGGCGACCAAGGCCGCGGCGACTGCGCGGGCCTCGCTGGAACCAGGGCCCGACGTGACATCGGTGGCAGCAGACGGGAGGCCAGGCATTCCTGGAGGCGGAGGGCCTCCTGCTCCGGGCGGAGGACCGGCGGGCGCGCCGGGTGGTGGTGGTCCGCCCGCGCCTGGGGGTCCGCCGGGGTCCTGGGGGTGGTCCGCCTGGTCGTGGGGGTGGGCCCGATGGTGGTCCGCCGGCGCCTGGGGGTCCTGGGGGTGGTCCGCCGGGTCGTGGTGGTGGTCCGGATGGTGGTCCGCCTGGGGGTCCGCCGGGTCCTGGGGGTGGTCCGCCTGGTCGTGGGGTGGGCCGGATGGTGGTCCGCCGGCGCCTGGGGGTCCGCCGGGTCCCGGGGGTGGTCCGCCTGGTCGTGGTGGTGGGCCGGATGGTGGTCCGCCGGCGCCGGGGGGTCCTGGGGGTGGTCCGCCGGGTCGTGGTGGTGGGCCGCCGGCGCCTGGGGGTCCGCCGGGTCCTGGGGTGGTCCGCCGGGTCGTGGTGGTCCGCCGGCTCCTGGGGGTCCGCCGGGTCCCGGTGGGGGTCCGCCTGGTCGTGGTGGGCCGCCTGCGCCGGGGGGTCCGCCCGGACCTGCGGGGGTCGCCGACTCGACCGGCTTGGCCTCGCCGACGTCGGCGTAGATCACCTTCTGAATTCGTTCGTAGAAGCTCTTCTTCTGCTGGGGTTCTTCAGGCTCGGCCTCGACGACCGGGGCCGCCTGCTTCTCGCCGGTCCATTCCAAGAATCCACCGCACGCGCCGCAGAACGAGTCGGCGTCGGTGTTCTTGAAGCCGCACTCCTTGCAAACGATCATTGCTGACCCTCCCCGCCTTTGCCCTTGCGGCGTTTGGCGATCTCGACGACATGCACGACGTGTGCAGGTTTCGCCGCGGCCACCATTCTGTCGACCGTGCCCTCATTGATAGTCGATGGATCGTCCACACTCACGCGCACTGCCATTCGTGGCTGGTCATCGCCCGGCGGATCGGTACCCGGTGTCAGGGACCAGGCGGCCCCACCGCTCTCGGAGATCTCGACATCACCACCGGTGTAGATCGCCAACTCCGCGGTCAGACCGCGGATGGTTCCGCGCCACCGGTACAGCTCGCAGATGTTGGCGATGAACGCCCGGCTGCGATCCAGCGGCCAGCCTTCGTCGATGACCACACCGACCCAACCGGCGAGCCACTCGAGGAAGTCCTCCGGTGCCATCCACGGATCGACGTAGGTGTCGAGGCAATCGAGCGTGGTGAACACCGGCGCCAACACGTCGTCGAGCCCACCGGTGAACTCCGCTGTGAACAGGTCGTCCTGGTAGATGCCGGGCAGCAACGAGACGATCGGGACCGGTGAATGCAGACCGTCGATCGTGCCTCTGCTCACGATTGCCTCTCAAGTTCGGCGGTCATGGTTCGACAACCCGGATCTGGTGCTCGTAGGAGAAGGCGATCGCGCTGGCCGCGAGTTCGAGACGAGTCGTCGCCTGGCCGCGTTCGCCGGTCACGGGGTTGGCACCGAACACGCGGATCTCCTCGACGAAGTCGACGCCGCGGATCTCCTGCAACGCTGTGTACGCCTCCCCGGACTGGATCGGGCGGCCCCACGGCCAACCCTTCCCATCCGGCCCACCGACCAACGGGTTGAAGTAGCGATGCAGCACTCTCGATGCCTCCTCGCGCACTCGCACGACGCTGATCTTCGGTCTCGCCTTGACCTGAGCGACCACGGTGACGCCTTGGTACACGGGAGGTTCGATGATCACTCGAGTGCCGACCAGGCGGGCCCCGTCGAGCGCGTTGAGGATGCGGGCCATGGTCTCTTCGCTCGGCACGAGGTGCTCGAAGCTGATCTTTCCATCGATGATCGGTGCGGCGGGCACGACGAGGATGCGCACGCTGCCGGCGTCGGCGCCATCACCGGCGGGCAGACACTTCACCCGGGCGATCTCGGGTGCCGCGGCGCGTGTGAGTTGCTCGAAGTCCTCTGCCGTGACGGCCCTGTTGCGGGTGCGCAACAGGATCGGACCGCGGGTCTTGGCCGACTCGAGGTCTTCGCCGTCGACACCGCCCGTCGCCGGGCCGCGATTCTCGACACCGGCGATGAAGGGGATCGACGACTTCAGCGTGCGGATCGATCCGGCACCGACGTTGCCGATTCGCCCGCCGCCGGTCGCGTACGCCTCGATCTGCACGATCGCACCCTTCGGTGCGACCGCGCCGTACTGGCGCAGCGTGCCGTCGGCTTCGCGTACGCCCGGACCGAACGAGATCACGCCGTGCACTGCGTCGAGCACGAAGACGTTGTCGGCGTCGGTGCTGCTCGGCGAAATGCTCGACCTGGTACCACTCGGTGGATCCTTCGTCCGACGTCACGATCAGACACAGTTGGTCACCGGCAGGCAGCACCGGCGCGTACGCGGTCTTGAACGTCTCTCCCGGTACGCCCTCCGACATGCCCAAGGTCTCGTGCTCGATGACGTCGGCATGTGCCGCGTCGGCGGTGCCACCGATGGTGTCCGCGACGAGACCGTGGATCATCGGCGATGAGCTGTACGAGGGCTGGCCCTCGATCGGGGGTGTCACGCGGGCACGCAACCAGCCGGCACGCTCCCCGTCGAGCAGGGTGGCCGAGTGTTGGCGTGGCACGTGCACGATGATCGATCCATCGCGGTTCAACCCGCCGGTGGTGTCTTCACTGACTTCACATGCGTGCCATGTGGTGCCGTCGAACGCTTCCCATTGCAGCGGCGGATCGTCGGGATCGACGCCGACGCCTTCGATGGTGCAGTTGAACTGCAGGCGCACCGCGCATTGCGGCACGGCGTCGCTCAGACCGACCAGCAACGCGTCGCCCGGGTCAGGCGGGCTGCTGAACGCAGCAAACGGGACTCGCAACCGCAGTTGGTCGGTTCGCGTCTCGCGGCCCTCCGAGGCCGTTCCGTCGGTGAGGACCGAGCCGAGGGTGCAGGCGACGATCGGCAGGTCTTCGACAGTGGTGAACACGACCGGCTCCTCTGTTTCGGTGCGCAGCGTCGCTGTGCGCGTGCCGCGTGGCAGCGTCAGGGTCGCCTGCGCCGGCGACGACAGATAGAACGTCACTCCCGTTCGCGCCGAAGTTGCCGGGAACAGTTGCAGCCCGATCAGTTCGAGGAACTTGAGGTACAGACGGTCGGGCACGCGGTTGAGGCGGTACAGCAACACGTCGGTCATGTAGGCGAACGTCTCGATCAGTGTCACGCCCGGGTCCGACACGTTGTGATCGGTCCATGTCGGGCAGCGGGCCATGACCATTCGCTTGGCGTCGTCGACCAGTTGCTGGAAGCGCCGGTCGTCGAGATCTGGTGCTGGCAGTGCCATCAGTAGTCACTCCCATCTTCGGGGATCGTGTAGTAGGGGAAGACAAGGTTGCGGCGGTCGTTGGTGCCCTTCACCGCGTATTGGATGTCGATGAAGACCAGTTCGTGGCTGTCGACATCGGGAGTGGCGATCACTTTGACGATGTCGACGCGTGGCTCCCAACGCTGCAGGGCGCGTCTTCACCTCGAAGGCGAGCGCGGTCGTCATCTCCTCATCGACGCTGCGAAAGACGAAGTCGCGTACGCGAGAACCGAACTCCGGGCGCATCGGGCGTTCGCCGGGATAGGTGAGGAGGATGATGCGCATCGAGTCCTCCAACTCGCGTTCGCGGCGAACCATGGCGATGCCGCCGGACGCGGTGAGTTGTGGAGGGAAGGCCCATCCTGTTCCGACAAAGTCGTAGTCAACCGGCATCGTTCGTCTCCTAGTTCAACTTCACCATCGAGCCGGACAGCTCGACCAAACCTGCGCCACCGTCGACCTTCACGCCGGCCGTGCCCTTGATCTCGACGTTGGCGGTGCCGCCGTCGAGCACGATGCCGGTGCCCCCCTTCAGCGTGAGCTTTCCGGGGGCCTTCGCTTCGATCGTCACGTTCCCGGCGCTGTTCACCTGGATCTCGCCGCCATTCGACTTCTGCTCGATCACGATCTTGCCGATCGGGTTCATCGAACCGCCGTCGCACACGATGTGGAGCTCGCCGTTGACGACGTCGAAGGTCAGTTGCATCTTTGCGTCGGCATCGCCGAGCGTGATCTTGCTCTTGGTCGGCGGCTTCGGGGTCAGCGGCGACGGGATCTCGTCCTCGAACGCCAACTGGTTGCCGGTGCGCGACACGATGCCGCGCTTGACGACCTGTGCCGCCAGGCCCGACGGCTTGACGGCGGTCGACAGCAACGGATGCGAGGACTTGCCGTTCAACAACCCACCGATGACATATGGACGGCGTGAGTCACCGAACTCGAAGCCGACCAGCACCTCGTCGCCGACCTCGGGCAGGAACAGGTTGCCCCACTCCTTGCCCATCCCCACCTGCACGCAGCGTGCCCAGTCGGTTTCGTAGAACGGTGCGAGCCAGGGGAAGCCGAGCTTGACCCGGCCCCACTTCTTCGGATCGTTGTTGTTGGTCACGACGCCGACGACGTTGCCGTGGATCGTCGACGGGCGAACGCTCGCGCCACCCAACGAAGCGAGGCCCAACAGCGATCGATCTTGGCGGCCACTGACTTCGAAGTACGTCGAGTAACCGCCGACCTCGGATTCGAACTCGTGGCGAGCGACCGTGACGATCCATTCGCCGGTGAACTCCTCGGCGACGCCGCCGATGACGATCTTCTTGCCGGCCTGCACGCCTGGGTTGCCGTAGCAACGCCCCTCGGCCTCGAGGATCGTGCTGGCCAAGTGCTCGGCGACGCCCTTGGCCATCTCGTCGACCGCCGAAGTCGCCGGCGATCCCCAGTCGAGTGGTCGATCCGAGACGACCCTGGCCTTCATGCTCGGCATCAGGCCGAGGCTCGGCAATCCTGGAATGTTCGGCAGCGTGGGGATCGGGAACGGCAGTCCGGTGAACGAGCCGGCCAGCGCCTGTGGGTCGGGATCGTCGTCGAGCTTGGCCGTTCCGGTCTTCAACGGCGCGGTGCCGACGACCACCTCGGCCTTTTCGTAGTCGTAGACGCGCACCTCGACTTCGGAGGGGATGTTCGCGGCGCTGCGTCGCGGACGGAACGACTGCAGGTTCTGTTGGAAGGTGAGGGTGGGGGGACCGCCACCGGCCATGCTCGCGGCGGCGCCGGCGACGGCACCTCCGATGCCACCAGCGCCGCTCGGCTTGGCACTGGATGCTTCGCGGAAGAAGAACTTCCCTTGGGCGACACCGACTTCGAAGCCGATCTCCTGCGCGCGGCCGCGCAGGAAGTCCCAATCTGTCTGGCTGATCTGCGACACGTGCCGGTGGGTAGTGGAGGTGTTGCCGATGTCGGTCTCCATGAACCCGGCTTCGCGTGCGATCTTGGCGGCGATGTCGCTGTCTTTCATGTCGACGAAGGTCCGCGTGCGGCTGGACCGCTGCAGCCGATGCGACTTCTCGTAGCCGCGGATGACCGTGTAGATCGTCAGCCCGTGATACTCGCCCTCGATCGAAGTGACCTCACCCTTGATCAGGCAATCGGCCTTCGGTGATCCCGACGAGCCGCCGTACACCTCGACCAGGCTGCCGATGCGCACCATCAACTGCTCGATCACCGAGTTGTCCGAATCCTCGAACGTCAACTCGAACATGTCCGGGAGGTGCAGCCGGGTGTCGACAACGGTCCGCTTCAACTTCGGCGCGATGGTCGGCAACAGGTCGATCGAGTTGACCGACACCGTTGGGACGATGCTCGCCGAGAGATCGGTGAGGTCGGGCAGCAGCGACACGTCAGCTCACCGCTTCCCGATGATCTCGTTGGCGTTGGGCAGGTACACGGTGTCGCCGGGCTTGACGCGGAATGGGTCGTCGATGTTGTTGGCTTCGGCAACGCCGCGCCACAGTCCGGGACTTCCGTAGGCGGCCGTGCTGATCGTCTGCACGTTCTCGCTCGCGCTGACGATGTGGCGTTGACGACCGGGCAGACCACCCGAGGTCGGGTTGGTCGGCAGCATGCCGAAGATGTTGAACTCCTCGACCACCGTGAAGTTGACGTTGGCGCGATCGGGTGCGCCCGATGCGCTGAATCGCTCGAACGTGACCTGCACGTTGCTCATCACACAGCGCATGATCTGTGTGCCCCACTGGAAGATCAGCGGCGGCTTCTTCGATGCCAGGTTGATGCGCCCGCCGGTGAGCGCGCCGACGGCGGCGCCGATCAACTGCCCGAGCAAGCCGCCACCGGGATCCATCCACGCGTACAGCTGCTGCGGCGCGATCGTGCACGTCGTCGCCCACCATGTAGCCGATGCCCTGCAGCGACTTCGGTGGCGCCTTCAACAGGATCGACGGTGTCGAACCGACACCCGCAGGCGATGCGCCGGCCCGGGTGGTGTCTTGGGCAATCGCGCGTGTACTTCAACGTCTCCGGGTTGAAGTCGAACTCCACCATTTCGAATGGGAGCTTCTCGTTGATCAGTTTGGCTTTCATGGCATCTCCTAGAGAAAGCCCTCGTGGACGAGTTCGAGGATCTCGGTTGCTACTTCTTTGCCGGTGGCCGACAGCGTCGGGCCCTTCCACGAGGCCGGGCGGCTGTTCGCGAAGGTCCACTCCGACACGGTCTGGTTGTGGCTGTCGCGCAGAGTGATCGTCGCGGTGCCGCCTTCGGTGGCGTCGACCATCGATCGCAGCCAGGCCATCACCTTGCCCGAGTCCTTCGCAGTCATCGCCCGCTTCAGGATGAGGCGCGGATAGTTGACTCGGTCGGGCAGATACACCTTGTAGTCGTTGCTGCCGCCGACCTTGATCTCCTTCAGCCCGAAGTCGACCTTCAATCCGTCGCACGACGACCAGGCACCCAGATCGATGCCGTCCACGACGACGTCGAACCGCATGACGAGGCCATATTGGGTGGAGTCGGTGAGAGCCATGGCGTCGAGCGTCCGGTCAGGCGATGTCGTCGTCGAGGAAGCCGAGGTGCACGATTTCGAGCTGCTCGGTGGCGATCTTGCTGGTCCCGGCGTCGAAGCCGCTGACGGACCACTTCGATGGCATCGCGCTGCGCATCTCCCACGTGAACACCGGCTTGTCGGCCGAGTCCTTGAGCTCGATCACCATCAAGCCGGGCTTGTGGCTCTTGGCGGTGTCGCTCAACCACTTCTTCACCTTCTCGGTGTCGGCAGTGACGGCACGGCTGAGCTTCACCGTCGAGTACTTCGTCGCGCCCGGGCAGTACCAGCGCGAGTTCCATGAGTCGCCGGCGCGGTACTCGACGACGTCGAACGTGACGTCGAGTCCGTCGACCTTCGCCCAGCTGCCAAGGTCGATCTCGCCTGGGGCGTCGACCTTGACGGTGAATCGGTTGGCTAGCGCCAGCGGGATGTCGTCGGCGATGGGCATTGTGTCTCCTTACTGAATTTGGCTAGCGGAAATCGGCGAGCAGACCGGCTCGCTCGCGGTCGATCAGCAGTTCCTGGCGCAATCTGCTGCGAATGGTTGGGTACAGACGGGTGGCCAGTTCGTCGAGCGCATACGGATCGGCGACGATGTTGTCGACGGTCGCGCTGGCTGCGCCGGGATGCGCAGCGGCGCCGGTGTGCGGTGCGCCCGCGGTGGCGGCGTGCGCTGCGTCGGGATGTGCAGCAGTGTCGGGGTGCGTCGCGCCGGCGCCACCTGTGCCCGCAGCGCCCGTGCCCGCGGCGTCCGGGTCGGCGTCGATGTCGCTGTGCAAGCCACGTTCGAAGGCGCTGTCGAAACCGAGAAGCGAACCGAAGAAGCCGAGCTCGGCATGGGCGATGTCGCCGGCCAGCGCGTCGCCGAGTGCGCCGAATCGGCCGCCCATCGTTGCGTCGGTGCGCCAGGGCTGCTCAGGAGTCGTCGTCGCGCCCGTGCCGCCGCCGGGTCGGGCGCCGGTTCCGGTGCCCGCACCTGCACCGGTGCCCGTTCCCGTGGGATGCGCTTCGGTCCCGGTTCCCGTGTGGCCCTCGGTCCCGGTGCCTTCGTGATGTGCATCTGTGCCAGTCGGGTGCGTCGCGCCGGCCGTGCTCGCCAGGGCGGCCGCGCCGGCGACATGCGCGCCGGGCGCTCCACCTGTCGGCGCGCCGGTTGCACGCGGTGTCGTGCCACCGCCGGGTCGTGCGCCGGCACCACGACCGCTGGTCGCAGGAGCTGCGAGCGTTGTCAGCAGCTCTTCCTCCGTCGGCAGCACCGGGTCCTCGGCGTTGTCGAACAACGTCGTGAGCGCCCTGGTGAAGTTCTCGTCCGGCACATCGGGCAACGCTGCTTCGCGGCGCGTGGCTCGCTGCTGGTTCAGCCGCTCGAGGGCCGCCGCCGTCTGCGCGTCGAGCAGAGTCAATCGTTCGGTGATCTCGTGGTTGACCCGCTCCTCTATCTGCTGCAACGTCGCCGGGTCGAGCTCGGACACCGTGTCGTGACCGATCCGCTGATACATGTCGTTGACGTTCGTCAACTCCACGCGACGCAGGTGCTCCATGCGCAACTCGGTGTAGGCGTGCGTGGTCTGGTCGCGCCGGAACTGGCGGTCCTGGCTCGGCCAGATCCTGGCGCTGTTCACCCATGAACTCGTCGCTGAATCCGAACATCGATCCGGCGATGCCCATCATGTCGTTGGCCAGGCCCTGGCCCAGCGTGTTGCCCAACGAAGCGAGCGGATCCCATTGTGACGGACTGGCCGCGGCGTGCGCAGTGGGAGCATCGCCGGCGAGCCGTTGGGTACCGGCGGACGCGGTCATCGACGACGGCGGCATGGTGAAGATGATCCCGCCGCTGCCGTCCGACTTCGCCAGACCGCTGTCGACCATCTCGCGCATCATCTGCTGTGCCGACGACACCACGTTGCCGTCGTCCTGATCGTTCTTCGCCGGCGGGCGAGCATGCAGCAGGTCGGGGGTCGGCTTGATGGCGCCTCCGTCACCGCGCACGAACTGTTCGACACGCTGCGCGTGAGCCTCGAGAGCTTGGCCGGCCTCGGTTGCCTCGTCGTGGAGTGCGTTGTGAGCCATCTGCTGCGCGGCGTGCGTCATCTCGTGAGCCACAGTCGCTCGTCCACGCGGCTGGTCGAGCGGACCGACGTCGTCGTGCACGTAGATCTCGCCGTCGCGGGTGAAGGCTTGGGCGCCCATCGCATCGGCCTCAGCCGATACGGCGGGTCCGCGGTGCACCAATCGGTCGCCGACGTCGACACCGAGGATGTCGCGCATCGTCGCCCGCACATCGCTTGGCACCGGTTCACCCGACACGCCTTCGGGCCCGCGGTCGGTTGCGTCGCGCTCGGCGCGCATCGCTTCCGGCAACGGACCGTGGTAGGCGGGCCCGAGGCCCATGCGGCGCGAGTCCGCGAGCCCGGCCCGTCGTCGGTTCGCGCCACCACGGTCTGTAGATGGCTCGGTCGATTGCGTCGGAGCGGAGTCGATGGACTCGTCGAACGCAGGCGCGCCGAGCTGTCCGCCGACCTCACCGGATGGCGCTCCGATCGAGAGCAAGTGATCGATCGCTGCCTGCCCGTGGCTGACCGCCGGCTCGCTGCCGAGCGCCGCTGCGTGGCGGTGCTCGACCGAGGGCAGCGGTGACGCTTCCTGCAGCGCGGGTCCGGCATCGAGCTCGACGACTGCAGGGGCGAGCACGCCGCGGAACGATCCGCTCGGCGCATCGATCTGGCGTACGTGTTCGAGTCGGGGCGTATGCACCAGCGTCTGTTGCGTTGCCAGGCTTTCGGTGAACGCCCGTGCATGAACGGTGAGGCTGATCGGTCGCCCGCCGGCCACCTTCAACGGCGGCAGTGTTGCCCAGTCGCGGCGCGACGGCGAGACCTCGGGCCGAGCCGGCTCAGAGGTCGTGGTCGAACCGACACTCCCGTCGTGAGGCGTTGGGCCAGACGATTCCGGAGTGGGGGTGTGACGGGCGAACGGCCATTTCATCAGATGCCTGGGCCGTTGATTTCTCTGTTGATGTCACCGATCGCGTTGATGAAGGTCCGCCGCAGCGGGTGCTCCATCTCCAGGATCGATTCGAGCGGCCAATGGAAGTAGTAAGCGACGTACGCGACCTCTTCCACCAACTGCGCGGTCGCGTACGTCATGATCCCCCCGGCGAATCACCGCTGATGTCGACAGCGAACCCGTGCGCGCACTTGGGGCAAGTGACGTCGACCACGCGTGCCGCCGTCCTGGTTGATCCGTCGATACAGGTCCTGCAGGAACGCCAGATCCGAGGCGAACAGGTTCTCGATGACGCGGCTGTCGACCTCGGGCAGTGAACCGAGATTGGTCACCGTCCGGGTCAACAACAACACCGAGAGGTACGCAGGGTTCTCGCGCACTCGAGGATCGGTCTGTGGCCAGATCTCGTCGCCGGCCGTGGCCAGTCGCATCACTCCCTCGCGATGCAACTGGCCGCGTTCGTCGACGTATCCGCGCGGCAAGGTGAACGGAAACTTCGTGCTCAGCGACGCTCGCTCGGAGGACGGTGTGGCCACCGACGGACGGTCGAGCATTGGAGTACTCACGCCGCCACTCGCTGCAGATGATCACACACGATCGTGACCGTCTCAGTGAGCACTTCCGACGAACCGGCGCGTAGTGCGCCGAGCTCGATCTTGCACGGCCAAGCGTTCTCGAGGTGATACCGGGCGACTGGCTTGCCGGCCGCGTCGAACATCACGAGCGAACAGCTCTTGCGAGCGGCTCCCATCTCCCCGAAGCGGGCGGCCTCGTGCCAGGTCCACATTTGCGGATCCTGGGTCTGGGCCCGTTTCAGGACGATCGTTGCCAGCACCGGGTTGGACGGAATGTTCATCTGCACCAGGCCCTTTTCGCCGGACTCGACGAACTCCACCGTCTTGATCTCGGTGCGAATACCTTGCAGCTCCGAGAAGGAGGCGATTTCGTAGCCATCGACGGTGATCGAGAACCGTGCGGCGGTGATTGGACTGCTCTCAGGCATTGGTCAGACTCCTCATTCCTCAAGTCCGGCGCCGCCGGAGAACTGGCTGATACGGAAGACGACGAACTCCGCCGGCTTCACCGGTGCGATGCCGATCTCGACGGTCAAGATGCCGGCGTCGCGGTTCTCGGGCGGGTTGTTCTCCTCGTCGCACTTCACGAAGAAGGCCTCACCGGGAGTGCGGCCGAACAACGCGCCATCACGCCAGACCCGTCGCAGGAACATGGTGACGGTGCGTCGCACCGAGTCCCACAACTTCGGATCGTTCGGCTCGAAGACCACCCAGTTGGTGCCGGAAAGGATCGACTCCTCGACGAAGTTGAACAGGCGGCGCACGTTGAGGTAGCGCCACTCCGGATCACTCGACAGCGTGCGAGCACCCCAGACGCGGATGCCCTGGCCGGGGAACGAGCGGATGCAGTTGACCGCGATCGGGTTCAACTGGTCGTGCTCGCCCTTGGTGATGTTCAGCTCCAGTGAGATCGCGCCACGCACGACTTCGTTGGCCGGTGCTTTGTGCACGCCGCGGGTGTCGTCGTTGCGGGCCCAGATGCCGGCCATGTGGCCCGACGGTGGGATGAAGATCGCCTTGCCCTTGGTGGGATCCATCACCTTCAGCCGCGGCCAGTACACGGTGGCGTACTTGCTGTCGTAGCCGGCTTCGTTGACGCGCCAGTCCTTGATCTGCTGGGCGTTCAGCGCTGGCGGCGGGTCGAGGATGGCAACACGGTCGGCCATCAGTTCGCAGTGGGCGATCATCGCCAGCTGTACGGCCTTGAAGCCCTCCATGTCGATCATGCCGCGCTCGAGCGCAGCGGTCAGATCCGGAACGCAGAGCATGGTGACCTCGTCGATGGCCTCGAGCCCGCCGAAGCCGGTGCGGTCGGAGGAGTCACCGACGTAGTCGGCTGCCGACACCTGCACGGAGTCGGGCAGGCCGCCACCGCCACCGAGGCTGACCTGTGCGCCCTTGTGCAACTCCATCGTGCCTCCGCCGCGGACCTCTTCGACGGAGATCAACTTCGACTCCGCCTTCACCCGAGTGGCGACGTTGTTGGGACCCTTGCGCAACGTGACGTTGTCGAAGGTCTCCTCGACCCTGTCGCCACGCTTGACGAGCAGCTTGAACTGGTCGTTGTTCTCTCCGGCTTCGGAAGCGTCCTGCGTCTCGACACTCAGCGAGTCGCCGCCAGGCCCACTCTCGAGCGCTTTCACGACGAGTCCGGGCTTGCCCTCACCACCGGCGGGCAACTCGGCCTGTGCGGTGGGTGCGCTTCCGCCACTGTCACCGTCGTCGCCGCCGATGCGGACCACGTATGCGGCGCCGCCACCGTTGAGGAAGTAGCCGTACACCGCGTGGGCCAGGTACGAGCCTTCGACGAAGTCGCCGAAGCTCTGTGTGTACTGCGTCCAGTTGGTGACGAGTGTCGGTTGGTTGGCGGGGCCCTTTTCGGCAAATCCGACGAAAGCGGCGACGGCCGTACCGACACCCTCTATCGGCTTCGATCCAGACGACACCTCCTCCATGTAGACGCCGGGCGACAGATAGGTCGGCATGGGTGGTACTCCTTCGTCGGACGATAGGGATCGTGGTCCTCGAGCCCGCGGCCCGTGGATCCCCTAATGGTGTGGCTGAGACACCGGTGGCTGAAAGGTGCGCTCGATCCTCGGGTGGGGCAGTGCGACGTGCACGAATGGGCAGGTCGAGGTGTCCTTTGACGTCTTTCGTTCGGGCAGAACGCGGCGGACACTTTGTGAGTGATCGCAGACGCCGACCGATCGCTGTCCAACTTTCTCGTCTCGGTCCTCGATGCGGGAACGTCGGTGACCTTCGAGACACCGAGCGACGAGTGGGCCAAATCGGTGAAGCGACCGGCGGTGTCGTGCTTCCTTCATCGCGTCGTCGAGGACATTGCCCGCCGCAACGCCGATTGGGCAGACGAGCGAAACGCCGACGGTCGCGTCGGTGGTCGCCAGCCCCCGGTTCGCCACTACCAATTGCACTATCAGGTCAGTGCGTGGGCCAAGACGGTGGAGGACGAGCATCGCTTGTTGGGTCGGGTGATGGAGGCTTGCCTCGCCGGCGAAGTCGTCGCGCCCGAGCACCTGGCCGGCGCGTTCGACGGCGAACAGCAACCGTTGCTCGTCCGTCTCGGTGTTCCGTTGACCGACCCCGGCCCGCAGGCGCACGACGTGTGGTCGTCGTTGGGTGTGCCGCTGCGCGCTTCGCTGGAACTGATGCTCGTCGCACCGCTGCGGCCGTCGCTGTTCACCGACATCGCGCCTCCGGCGGAGGAGCTGACGATGGAGATGGAGAGGATTGGTCGAGGTGGCCGCCAAGTCGGATCCGGCGAGACAGATCTGCTGGCGGAGAAGCGGTGGACGGCTTTCCGGATTCGCGAGAAGTCCTCAGCCGACGACTAGGTCGAGTCGTCGTTACTTCTGCGATCTGGTTGCCAATCCTGCGGGTCGTCCCAGCTCGCCGCGTTCCTTGGCAACCAGATCGATTCTCCGGTGAGAACGTCCCGGACGCTCCACCGATCTGGTTGCCAATCATCGTTCACAGCCGCAGGTCGCGAAAGCAGTGGCAACCAGATCCCAGATGGCGCGGCGCGCAGCCGACTAGTTAGACGATTCCGGCCTTGACGGCATAGGCGACAGCGTGTGACCGATTGCGGAGGTTCAGACGCGTCGTGACGTCGTGGATGACGTTCTTGATGGTGCGCTCCGAGTAGGCGAGTGCGCTGGCGATCTCATTGGTGCCGAGCCCGTCCGCCAACAACTTCAGGACCTCGCGTTCGCGTCCGCTGAGTCCGTCGGGGCCGATGCCGCGAGGGGTCAACACGTCCTGCTGCAACCGGCTGACCTGGTTCAACAGCCGTCCGATCAGGTCGGGTGCCAGGGTGCCGTCGCCGTTTGCGGCGGCGACAACGGCTCGGGCGAGAACCTCCGGGCTGGCTTCGCGGCGGCGCAGAACTCCCGAGACTCCCGCTTCGACGGCGATCATCAAACCGTTGTCGTCGAGCTGCGTGGCGACCAGCACGACTCGCGGACAGCCGCCGCGTTGGATGCCGCGAACGACCCGAACTGCTGCCTCGTCGATCTCGTCGGTCACGACGACGGCGACGACCGCGTCGTCGATGCATCCACGCTCGACGACGTAGGCCTCGGGGCGGCCACGAAGCTGTGCAGCGACACCCGCCTCCGAGATGGGATCTTCACCGTGCACGTATACGGCAATTCGATCAGACATTTGTTTCCTCCATGCATTCGCTGTCAACAGAGACGGTGGGGGCCGTCCCAGATACCCACTCGTCGCCCCGCCCGATTTGCGAGTGCACGGTTGGTGTGGCGAGCAGCATGCGCCCGACGCCTCAACGAGCAATCAACGGCGACTCAACGGGCAACTTTTCTGCCCGGCATGCCTTCTCGTGCGAAGACGGCCACAAGTACGATCGATTCATGGGTTCGAGCGCGTCTCTCGATCGGACCGAACTCGCTGTTGAACCCGGTGAACAGGTCTCAGCGCAGCTTCGGGTCCGTAACAACGGTTCTGTTGTCGATCAATTCACCTTCGAAGGACTGGGCACGGGCGCGGCGTGGATCGAGGCCGAACCCGAGGTCTTGTCGCTGTTCCCCGGCGCCGAGGGAACCGTCACGATTCACTTCCGTCCACCGAAGTCACCCAACACTCCACCCGGTCCCACACCGTTCGGCGTCAAGGTGGTGTCGGGCGAGGACCCGACGGGCTCCGCCGTGGAGGAAGGTGTCCTGACGGTCGGTCGATTCGCCGACCGGAGCGTGGAGATCTACCCGGTCACCGCAGCGGGGCCGGCGCAAGGGTGAGTTCCAGATTGCTGTCGACAACCGCGGCAACGCACCGATCGAGGTCGACTTCTCCGGATCCGATCCCGAGAACGCCTGCCGATTCGCGTTCGCCCAGGGGGCGTTGACGGTCGAGCCTGGCACCGCGCACTTCACCAAGTTCGAGGTGATTCCGCACGATCGCTTCTGGAAGGGCCCACCCAAGACCCACCAGTTCCAGATCCTGGTCACCGAGCGCGCCCGGCACGCTGAACTTCCCGCGCCGCAGATGGCGGGTCCTGCCGGCGTACCACCTCCGCCGACCGAAGGGATGCCGACGCCTGTGGCCGTTGCGCCTCCCGAGGTTGTCAACGGGACACTCCTGCAAGAAGCGATGGTCCCGGCGTGGCTGATCAAGGCAATCCTCCTCTTGATCGCACTGCTGCTGCTCTTGTGGATCTTGTGGATCACGCTGTTCAAGCCGACCGTCGAGTCAGCGGCGCAGGATGCAGTCGAGGCACCGCTGGCCTCGTTGAACGAGAAGGTCGACGCCCTTGTTCCTCCCGAAGATGCGGGAGCGGGCGCCGGAGCCGGTGGGGCGACCACGACCACCGTCCTCGGTGGAAGCGGTGGCGCCAGCACGGGCGGCACGACGACGACCAATCCGGGGGATGTGGTCATCGACACGACGACCACCATTCCGACGTCGACGTTCGCCACGCCGTTCGGCAATCCGGCCGACTTCCAACTCGGTATTGCCTCGGTGGTCCCTGGGGGCACCGCACAGAACTTCACCAACCCGTTCTCGTCGACGTTCGCTGTCACCGACATCGTGCTGCAGAACCCCAACGGCGACACCGGGGTCGTGCAGATCAAGCGTGATGGCAACATCATCATGCAGTCGGCGCTGGAGAACTTCCGCGATCTCGACCTCCACTTCGTGGCTCCGTACATGTTCAACCCGGGCTCGAGCCTGACGATGACGGTCACCTGCAACACACCTGGCCCGCCCAACCCTGCCGGTTGCGCCGTCTCTGCTTCGTTTGGCGGCTTCCAGAAGTGAACCGCGGCCCATCTCGCGTTCGGCGGGCTGGGCGGTACGCAACGGCGGCCCTGATGGTGGTCACCTCGGTCGGTTGGATCGGTGAAGGCGAGTCGGCTGCGGCCGGCCCTGCCGAACTGATCTCTGTGGATCCCAACACCGGTGGCGCGTTGGCTTCGAGCAATGGCGGCCCCTCAGTGTCCGGCGACGGGAACTTCGTCGTGTTCAGCTCGTTCTTCGTCCTCGGCCAACCGGATTTGCTCTTTCAGGAGGACGTCTTTCTTTGGAATCGAGCCGACGGCAGTACCGTCCACATGCCTCAGCCGACGTTGACGTTCCCTAGCGAGACACTCGCTGGTACGAACGGCGGGGTGATCAGCAGAGATGGCTGCCACGTCGTGTTCTGGGGTAAATACTTCTTCGATCGTCCGGCGGGGGAGTGGAACATCTACGAGTGGAACCGTTGCGTCGCGGGCAGCATTTCGGTCCAGATCGCGGGTGGTGTCCTCGACGATTCGGCGTTCACGCAGCCGCTCGCAGTGTCCGCCGATGGCAGGTATGTCGCCTACATCGCCACACAGGCCAGCGGCCTGCCGCCCCTCGTTGCGCGGATCGACACCACCACCGGCCTCGAAAGTGTGCTGATCCATCCGTACACCAACGTCTTCTCGCTCGACATCTCCGACGATGGCCGCTTCGTAGCACTCGCCGGACAGCGCACAATCGCCGGAGTCTTCACAACCCAGATCATGGGATGGACGGCACCGTGCGCGGCGACGTGTACGACCGAGATCGTTTCGGTCAACAGCGCCGGGCAGACTGCATCAGGGTTCAGTAGCAACCCGTCGGTGTCGGCCGACGGACGATACGTGGCGTTCGATTCCGACGGCACGGAGCTCGGCGGTTTCCCGCCTGGGGGCGCCAACCAGGTGTACGTGCGTGACCGGGTTGCAGGTGTCACCAAATTGGTCACCGACACTCCTGGGCAGCAGATGGAGCCGACGGGCCTCGGCGTCTCTGCCGGCGAAATCAGTCCGGACGGTTCCCAGGTCGCCGTCACCCAGACCGACGGGAGCGAGACGTCACAGGTGTGGGTGGCGCATTCGACGTCGGGCTTCTACGACACGTCCGTGTTCGACCTGGTCTCGTTCGGCGTGAACGATCAACCGGTCTCCAACGGAGCCAATTCTCCATCGATGTCGTCGACGGGACGCTTCGTCGCATTCACATCGAACTCGAGCGTCGAACTCTCGGGTGGAACTGTTCCGGATTTCAACAGCCATGTATGGATGCGCGAGCGACCGGTGGCTCTCGACATCACGGCCACGCTCAACTTCGGCACGATCGATGTCGGCTCGCAATCGCCGCCCCTGAACGCAGTGGTGACAAACACGTCTGGCGTCGTGATCAACATCAGCAGCGTCACGCCGCCGGGCTCACCGTTCATCATCACGGGAAACAGTTGTGGCGGCGTACTTCCTGCGGGGGGTTCGTGCGTCATCACGGTGGTGTTCCGTCCAACCGCTGCAGGGAGTGCCTCGTCGTCGATCACGGTCTCGGGCGACGGTTTGTCCGTCACCGCATCGCTCGTCGGCGTCGGGCGTCCACTTGCGACTGCGGGTGCGCTGTCCATCAACCCGACGGCGGCCAACTTCGGCACAGCAGGGATCGGTGCGACGCTGCCCGCGCGAGACTTCGTCGTCACCAATCCGGGCCAGACGGCAGTCCCGTTCTCGGGCGTGTCGCTGAGCGGTGCCGGTGCCGACCAGTTCGCGATTGTCACCAACACCTGCACCGGCTCGCTCGGTCCGGGCGCCTCGTGCACCATCTCCGTCTCGGCGACCGTGACTCGGGAGGGTTCGTTCTCGGCGACACTCAGTGTGCGCGGCACCGGCGGCGAAGCGACACAGGCCACGTTACGAGTCAGGGGAACCGCCCAGGTGTTCACACCGGAGCTGGTGATGAACCCAGGCGTGGTCAGCCCTGGCGAAGTGACAGTCGCCGTCGGCTCCGGCTTTCCTCCCGACATCGACGTGCAATTGGCGTTCGCCGATGAGCCCCCGTTCGCAACAGTGCACACGGACGCGTCGGGTGCGTTCAGATACGACTACTTGATCTTCCGCAATGGCATCCGCATCGGCGGGCGCGAGATCCTCGCGCTCGATCAGCCGCAGTTCAGCGGCGTGTTCGCACCATTGCTGATCGCCTTGGCCACCTTCAGGCCGAGCGGGTTCGCCAGCCCGGCGTTCTCCGCGGGCATTCGGTCGCTGTACAGAGGTGGGTGATACCCATTTGATCGAGCGTTCGTTGACAAACGGAGCGCGACGGTGTTCGCTGTAAACCGTATGGGTGGACCACGGCGGCGTCCCGCAGTTTTTCGCAACCCTGCGCGCCCGGGGCGCGCCGGCCGCTGCGCGCTCGCCGTGCTGTTGACAGCGGCGACCGTCGGGTGGATCGGTGAGGGCAGCACCTCGGCCGCCGCGCCGGCCGAACTGATCTCTGTCGACGCTGCGTCCGGCGCAGACGATGCTCGCACCCAGGACGGCAACTGCCGTCGGTGTCGGGCGATGGCAACGTTGTCGTGTTCACGGCCACCACGCCACCCGGCAGTTCGAGCTCGTCGGTGATTGGGTCTACGTCCGCGATCGTGCGGCAGGCGTGACCACTGCAGTGACCGGCGCCCTTCATCGTGACGGCGATGAACAACGCGGTGGGGTCTCAGCCGCGACGGTTGCCATGTTGCGTTCTGGGGTTTCTACCCGACAGATCACACCTCATCTCTCTTCGTCTCATCCCGGCACAGTGGGACATCTACAGCTGGGATCGATGCACCGGCCCGACACCTTGCCGATCGGTCATCGAGGGCCGGCTGGCGGTCCATTCCCAGCGTTCACCGGCACCGGAGCAATCCGCGGGTCCTCTGGCGATGTCAGCGGATGGTCGATACGTGGGCTACATCGCCATTTCACCGACTACCGGACATCGTGCCGGTCGCATCGACACCAACGTTCCCGTCTCCGAAGCACGCTTCTGAACGGTGGGTTCTTCAATGGCAACTCATCGACATCTCCGACGACGGCGCGTTCCTGGCCATCGGCGGCCAGCAGACCGTCGACGACCGAACCAGGAATGTGGTCGTCGGGTGGATCTCCACCGTGCATCCCCGCCGGAGAGTTCTCGTTCAACTGCAACACCGAGTTCATCTCGCTCGGAACAACTGGGCACCGCTCTCGGGCTCAACTACAACCCGTCGCTCTCCGCCGATGGCCGGTACGTGGCGTTCACGTCGAACACCCCCGAGGGCGCGGCCGCGCTTGACGGCGCCGGCAGGTGTACGTGCGTGATCGGGCCGCGGGCGTGACCAAGTTGGTCACCTCGTCGCCCGGAGCACGTCGATGGCGGGCGACGTCGATGAGGCCGAGATCAGCCCGGATGGCACCCAGATCGCGTTGATGCTGGCGGCAGCCCCGCCCCCTGGAGGAAAGCCGGTGCAGGCAGGTCTTCGTGGCCCGTTCCACGTCGGGGTTACTTCGACTGCGGCAGTGTTCGACCTCGTCTCGTACGGGGTCAGTGGTGCTCCGATCACGCTACGATTCTGCGCTCCCGTCGATGTCGTCGAACGGGCGGTACGTGGCGTTCACGTCGGGCGCCAACAACGAGCTCTCGGGTGTTCGTACACCGACCGGCCTCAACGTGTGGATGCGCGAGCGGCCGATTGCCCTCGACATCACGCCAAGCCTCAACTTCGGCACGCTTCCGCTCGGTGTCCAGTCGGCGCCTCAGAACGCGGTGGTCACCAACACGTCCGGCGTCGACATCAACATCGGTGCCGTCACGCCTCCGGCCGCGCCGTTCTCGATCATCGCCAACGGCTGCGGCGGTGCGCTGCCCCCTGGCGGTACGTGCGCCGTGACGATCGTGTTCACCCCGACGGCTCCGGGGGACGCGAGCTCGTCGGTGACGTGTCTCGGGCGACGGATCTGTCGGTATCGGCATCGCTGGTCGGCGCCGGCGAGTCGCCCAGTTTGCCCACGCCAGGATCGCTGACGATCTCGCCAGGCTCAGCCAACTACGGCACCGGCCGCGGCGGGCACATCGCTTCCTGCCAGGACGTTCACCGTGACGAATCCGGGTCAGACGGCGGTCACGATTGGCGGCACCGGACTGAGCGGGGCGGTGCCGACCAGTTTGCAATCGGGACCAACACCTGCACCGGTTCGCTCGGCCCGGGCGCATCGTGCACGATCGACGTCTCAGCAACGGTGACCCGCGACGGTGCGATGTCGGCCACGTTGGGCATTGTCGGTACCGCCGGCGAAGCAGCGCAGGCCACGTTGCGGATCCGTGGGACGGCGCCCCTCTTCACGCCGGAGTTGTTGATGAACCCGGGTGTGGTGTCCGCCGGGGAAGTGACAGTGGCAGTGGGTTCAGGTTTCCCACCCAACATCACTGTGGAATTGGCCTTCCACGATGAACCGCCGTTCGCCACTGTGCAAACCGACGCAGCCGGCGCGTTCCGCTACAACTTCTTGGTCCTGCGCAACGGGATACGCATCGGCGGTCGAGAAGTGATCGCCGATCGATCAGCCGCTGTTCTCCGGAGTGTTCGCACCGCTACTGATCGACCTGGCCACGTTCCGCCCTGCCGGTTTCAGCAGCCCGGCCTTCACCAGCGGAATCCGAGCGATGGTCAGCCGCGGCGGCTGATGCGTTTGTAACCGGGCGCCCCGTTACGGGGCCTGCGGCTCCTATCGCTCGGATGGTGACCGGGGTGGCTGATGCGTTTGTAACCGGGCGCCCCGTTACGGGGCCTGCGGCTCCTGAACACGCTCGGATGGTGAGCCCGTGGACGGCGGCTGAACCCGAGTCAGCGCTGCAGTAGGTCGTAACTGAAGTTCCAGTCGGCTTCGTAGCCGTTCTCCACGGTCTCGAGGGTCGACCAGTAGTCGCCGCGCGCCGGGTCGTAGACGTGTACCTGCGAGTTTCCGGCATCGTCGGTGTAGATCCCACCGACCACGATGAAGTGGTCGGGGATACCGACCATCACCGGGCCACGGCCGAGGATCTGCCACCAGCCGTCGGCGTTACGGCAGGCCTCCGGAAGGATGTTCATTCCGAGCCGGGAGGCCAGCGCCTGGCACTCGGGCTCGTCGGCGCCGTCGTCTCCGAATTCGGCGAACTGCGCCAGGATCTCGGCCTCGGTGGTGCCGATCATCATCGCCGCCGATGCCGCCCAACACGACATGGGCTGCGACTGTGCGACGTACGTGACTGGATGATCGAGATCGGCCATGAAAGACCTCCTGGCGTTGGCGGAACACCACAAGTGTCCTCATTCGACGGCCTCTGCTGAAGAGCCGACAGGGCAGCCGTTTGGGACGGTCGGGCAGAACGGGCGACCCCACCGGACAACTTTTGTGTCCCCCACCAGGGGCTTCATCACTGACATTCGCCGACCTACGACCATCGCCTGATTGTCCGTTGCGACCTGCAGGCGTATTTTTGCCGCCGTGTAAAGAGCGCGCACTCGCGCGCCTGATGGGAGGGGACCAACAGTATGCGTACACGTTTCATTAGTGGCGCGATCGCCGTTCTGGCGCTCGGCGCGTTGGCGATGCCAGCGGTAGCGGACGCTCGTGGGGGGCATGTTCGCAGAGTGCGACTCGAGGACAGATGTGATCCAGCTACGTTCAACGCCGTACTGGGCCCTGACGCCTGTATCCCGCACGACCGGGCCACGGTGACATTCGATGAGTTCCTCGAGACCTTCAACCCGGTCGACGGCGGGGACCCGAAGTGGCGGAACAACCCCGATGAGATGGAAATCGACAAAGGCGACCAGCTCCGTGTCGTTACCCGCGGTGGAGAGTTCCACACCTTCAGCGAGGTGGACGAGTTCGGTGCGGGTTGCATCGAAGACATCAACATCCCGCTCGGCCTCACCGGTGGGCCGTCGCCCGAGGAATGCTTCGCTCCCGACGGGATCTTGGCGACAACGGGCGTTCTGCCCAACGGTCTCAGCACGCTGACGGTCAGCGGGCTGTCGGTGGGAACGCACCTGTTCATGTGCCAGATCCATCCTTGGATGACGACGGTCGTCGAGGTCGAAGACGACTAATCGCGGGGGAACGACGGCTGGCGCCGCGCCGGATGCAGTGCCATCAGCTTGCTGATTCGCGCTGTGTCGACGCGGCGCCGCTCGTCGACTCGCTGACAACTCGGGCACCACACCGATGTGCGGTGCCACGGGCTGTCGCGCTCGTCCCAACCGTCGAGCGTCGTGCCGCAGATCGGGCATGGCCGCCCGCGCCGTCCGTAGATCCAATGGTCGGCGGTGGTGAGCCTTCGTCCGGTGGTGTTCTGCGGCCCGCGGTCGGCGTTGGTGCGGATCAGCGCGGTTCCGAGCCCGACGAGCTCGGCGAGGCCCTCGATTGCGCCGACCGGTTGGTTCGGTGAGACACCAGTGATGAACGGCACCTCGATCGCGTAGATGTTGCCGAAGCCGGCGACGTTGCGTTGATCGAGCAACGCTGTCGCCAGCACCGCAGCCGGATCGCGTTGTAGTCGCTCGACGACTTCGTCGAGATCAGGCAACTCCGGACCGCACAGGTCGGGTCCGAGATGGCCGACGATCTCGCCTTCGCGGCTGGTCGCGATCAGTTCGATGGTCGGCAGATCGATTCCTGTCAGTCGACCCGTCTCCATCCACATCTCGATCCGGCGTCGCCACTCCGGTTCGCGCGCGGCCGGTCCGACTGTCCACGAACCGTCCATCCGCAGGTGCGAGTGCAAGGTCGTGTCGTTGTCGAAGCGGATCAACAGGTGCTTGCCGATGGCGTCGACGTCGACGATCGTGGCCCCCGACAGATCGACACCGACCAGCCGTGGATCCCGTGTCACGCAACGTACGCAGCGCTCGCCTGTGAAGCGCTGACCGATCTTGTCGGCGAGCCGCCTGATGGTGTCGCCCTCGGGCATGTCGCAACCGTCGCGATGCGGCGGGTCAGATTCCTTCGGCCGCGCTGAGACCCTCTTCGTCGACCTCTTGGCCTGCCGACAAGCGGCTGAAGATCGCCGGTGGCTCGGACCATGGGTCGGGCAGTGTGCCGCCTTCCGCATCGCGGATCGTCTGCCACACGACCTGACTGGTGCACGGCAGATCGATGTGCCGCACACCGAGGTGGGCGAGCGCGTCGATGACAGCGTTCTGCACGGCGGGTGTGCTGCCGATGGTGCTGGCCTCGCCGATGCCCTTTGCGCCGAGCGGGTTGAGGGGCGTGGGGGTCTCCGTGCTGTGAACCTCGAAGCTTGGGAACTCGGCGGCCGAAGGAATCGCGTAGTCCATGAAGTTGCCGGTCAGCGGGTTGCCATCGGTGTCGTAGATCACCTGCTCGTACAACGTCTGGCTGACACCCGCCGCGACGCCACCGTGTTGCTGGCCTTCGACCAGCAGTGGGTTCAGCACAGTGCCGCAGTCGTCGACGGCGATGTGGCGCAGCAGTGTGACCTTGCCGGTGTCCTGGTCGACCTCGACGACGGCGATGTGTGCGCCGAAGGGGAACGTCGCCTCACCCTGGTGGAAGTCCAGTTGCGCGGCGAGGCCCATCGTGCCGTCGCTGTGGTCGATGACCCCGTCGGCCGCCGACGCTGCCGAGGCGAGGGCTGCCCAGTCGAGACCTGTGCTGGGCACACCGGCGACGCTGAGCGTGCCGGTCGATGTGTCGACCACGATGTCGCCGACATCGGCTTCCAGCATGTGCGCGGCGAGGTGCTTGGCCTTGTCGACCAGCGATTCGGTGGCGCGCATGACCGCCGACCCGCCGAGTTGTAGCGAACGCGACCCGCCGGTGCCGCCGCCGCTGCGCACCAGATCGGTGTCGACAGCGATCAGGCGAATGCGATCGATCGGGATCCCGGTCTGGTCGCTGACGATCATCGCGAAGGCGGTCTGGTGGCCTTGGCCGTGTGCCGAGGTGCCGGCCATCACGGTGGCCGAACCATCGTCGTGCACCTGCACCGCGCCGTATTCGCTCGTCCCGCCGCCGGCAGTGATTTCGACATAGGACGACACACCGATGCCCAGCAAATTGCGATCGCCTCGGGCTCGTCGCTCGGCCTGTTGGCGCCGCAGGTCGTCGTAGCCGGCCCATTTGGCGACTGCGTCGAGCGGTGTGCTGTATGCGCCGCTGTCGTAGGTGATGCCTGTCAGTGTCGTGAACGGGAACACGTCGTCGGTCAACAGATTCTTGCGCCGCAGTTCGATCGGGTCGATGCCCAGCTCGATCGAGGCCTGGTCGACGATGCGTTCGAGAAGGGCGGTTGCCTCGGGCCGGCCGGCGCCGCGGTACGCACCCATCGGCGTGGTGTTGGTGGTGGCCACGACGACGTCGAACTGAATGCCGGTGAAGCGGTATGTGCCGTTGGACATGCGCCGAGTCCCGGCTGGGAGGAACGAGCCGATGCCGGGGTATGCGCCGCCGTCGCCGACCAGCCGCACGCGCAGGCCGGTGAAGGTTCCGTCGCGCTTGCAGCCGAGCTCGACGTATTGGATCTGGCCGCGGCTGTGCGACAGGGCGAGCATGTCTTCGCTGCGCGTCGCCGCCCACACCACGGGCCGCTGCAACTGCTTGGCGACCGCGGCGACCACCACTTGCTCGGGATAGATGCCGGCCTTGCCGCCGAAACCGCCGCCGACCAGCGGGGTGATGACCCGGATCGCGCCCTTGTCGACGCCGAGCGCCCGAGCCATGAGGTTGTGGAGGAGGTGCGGCATCTGGGTCGAGCCGTAGACCAGCAATCGACCGTCCGGGTCGATCGCCGACGCCGCACCATGGGGCTCCATCGGCGCGACAGCGATTCGCTGGTTGACGTAGCGGCCGCGGACGATCACATCCGCATCGCCGAACAGATCATCGTCGACCGGATCGGTGGAGCTGATCGCGACATTGCTGCCGTGTGCCTCGAACAACAGCGGCGCGTCGAGCTCCAACGCCTCTTCCATGTTGACCACCGACGGCAGAACGTCGTAGTCGACGATCACCATGTCGGCGGCATCCTTCGCTTGGACCGCAGTCTCGGCAACGACAGCGACGATCGCGTCGCCGACGAAGCGCACGCGGTCGATCGCCAGCGCTGGTCGGGCGAAGTCGTCGTGCACGGTGACCATGCTCTGGAACGGCTCGAGGCCCAGGTCAGCGGCGGTGAGTACGGCGACGACGCCGGGAGCGGACTTCGCTGCGTCGGTGTCGATCCCGGTGATCAGGGCGTGCGCCATCTCGGAACGCACGAACACGAGATGTAGCTGGTTCCCGAGGTCGAGATCGCCGACATATTCGCCGGTTCCGAACAGCAGCTCGGGATCCTCCGTGCGCAGCACGCGTGTTCCAAGAATTGAACCAACCATGGCCGCACGCTACCCGGCGATTCGAATTTCGGCAGAAGCCACACGGTGTGCGCCGGCAACGTAAGTTACCGACTGATGGAAATGACGGCGAGCGAAATCGCACTCGGTTCGACCGGTGTCAGCGCCGCAGATGTCGTCGCCGTCGCTCGCCGCGGGGCCCGGGTCACCTTGGCCGAACCGGCGCGCGATGCCATTGCCCGCAGCGCAGCGATCGTCGAGGGACTTGCCGGTCTCGCCGAACCCGTCTACGGCATCTCGACAGGCTTCGGGTCGCTGGCCACGACCGTGATACCGCCCGAGCGGCGCGAGGAATTGCAGCGTGCCCTCATCCGTTCGCACGCCGCAGGGATGGGGCCCTTGGTCGAACCCGAAGTCGTGCGGGCGATGATGCTGTTGCGGGCGCGCACGTTGGCGATGGGATTCTCGGGTGTTCGCCAAGACGTCGTCGACACGATCCTGGCGTTGCTGAACGCCGACATCATTCCTGCCGTTCACGAACACGGGTCGCTCGGTGCCAGCGGCGATCTCGCACCGCTCGCTCACGTTGCTCTGGCATTGATCGGCGAAGGTGAGTGCGCAGAGGCGATGGCCGCCGCCGGCATCACTCCGGTCACACTGCGCGCCAAAGAAGGTCTGGCGCTGATCAACGGCACCGACGGCATGCTCGGCATGCTGGTGCTGGCGTTGGCCGATCTCGACATGCTCGTGCGAACCGCCGACATCGCCGCGGCGATGAGTGTCGAAGCGTTGATGGCGACCGACAGAGCATTTGCTGCCGATCTCATGGCGCTGCGCCCGCACCACGGCCAGACCGTGTCGGCTGCGAACCTACGCCGGTTGCTTGCCGGCAGCCCGATCGTTGCCAGTCACCGCTCCGATGATCCTCGCGTGCAGGATGCGTACTCGTTGCGCTGCACTCCGCAGGTCCACGGCGCTGCTCGCGACACCATCACCTACGCGCGCTCGGTTGCCGAGACCGAGTTGATGTCGGCGATCGACAATCCCAGTGTGTTGCCCGATGGTCGCGTGGAGTCGTGCGGCCACTTCCATGGCGCACCGGTCGGCTTTGCCTGCGACTTCCTGGCGATTGCTTCTGCCGAGGTCGGAGCCATCGCCGAGCGACGCACCGATCGCATGCTCGACCGCACTCGATCGCACGGCCTGCCGCCGTTCCTCGCCGAGGATGCCGGCGTCAACTCCGGTCTGATGATCGCTCACTACACACAGGCGGCGATGGTCGCCGAGAATCGCCGGCTCGCGTCACCGGCCAGCGTCGACTCGCTGCCGACGTCGGCGATGCAGGAGGACCACGTGTCGATGGGCTGGGGCGCGGCGCGCAAGCTGCGCGCATCCGTTGCCAACCTGACTCGGATCATCGCCTGCGAGTTGGTGTGTGCGGCGCGTGGCATCGACCTGCGCCAACCGGTGGCATCGGCAGCGCCGACGGCCGCCGCCGTTGCCGCACTACGCGACGCAGGTGTTGCCGGTGCGGGACCCGACCGGTGGTTGTCGCCGGAGCTCGCCAGGGCCGAGGCACTGGTGAGGAGTGGCGAGTTGTTGGCGGCGGTCGAGCGTGTCACCGGACCGCTGGACTGATCGAGAGGGAGGGAACGACGATGTCAGGACCACGACCCGTACGGGCACCGCGAGGCTCGACGTTGACGTGCCGCGGTTGGCAGCAAGAAGCCGTGATGCGCATGCTGATGAACAACCTCGACCCCGAGGTTGCCGAGCGTCCCGATGACCTTGTCGTCTACGGCGGTACCGGTCGTGCGGCGCGCTCGTGGGATGCGTTCGACGCGATCATCCGCACGCTGACGACGCTGGGCGACGACGAGACGATGCTCGTGCAATCCGGCAAGCCGGTCGGTGTGTTCCGCACGCACGAGTGGGCGCCGCGAGTGCTGATCGCCAACTCCAACCTGGTGCCGGAGTGGGGCAACTGGGACGAGTTCCGCCGACTCGAGGCGCTCGGCTTGACGATGTACGGGCAGATGACCGCCGGGTCGTGGATCTACATCGGCACGCAAGGGATCCTGCAGGGAACGTACGAGTGCTTCGCCGAGATTGCCCGGCGCAAGTTCAACGGAACACTCGCCGGCACCATCACGTTGACAGCCGGACTGGGTGGAATGGGCGGCGCGCAGCCATTGGCGGTGACGATGAATGATGGCGTGGCGCTGTGCATCGATGTGGATGCGTGGCGCGTCGGACGACGGGTCGAGACCCGCTACCTCGACGAGGTTGCCGATTCGTTGGAGGACGCAGTATCCCGATGCTTGAAAGCCCGCGACGAGAAGCGCCCGCTGTCGGTGGGCGTCGTCGGCAACGCCGCGGTTCTCGTGCCGCAGTTGTTGGAGATGGACTTCCCGGCCGACATCGTCACCGATCAGACCAGCGCCCACGATCCGCTCAGCTACGTGCCGGCCGACCTCACGCCCGAGGCCACCGCAGAACTGGCGAGCACCGATCCACAAGAGCTCATCCGCCGCGCCCGAGTCAGCATGGCGACGCACTGCCGGGCGATGGTCGGCTTCCTCGACAAGGGCAGCGAGGTGTTCGACTACGGCAACAGCTTGCGAACCGAGGCCAAGCTCGGTGGCTTCGACCGGGCGTTCGACTACCCGGGCTTCTTGCCGGCCTACATCCGCCCGCTGTTCTGCGAGGGCAAAGGCCCGTTCCGGTGGGTCGCATTGTCGGGTGATCCTGCCGACATCGCCGCGACGGATCAGGCAGTGCTCGACGAGTTTCCCGACGACGAGGGTCTGCATCGCTGGATCAAGTTGGCCCGCGAGAAGGTCGCATTCCAAGGCTTGCCGGCACGCATCTGCTGGCTCGGATACGGCGAGCGGCATCGGCTCGGTTTGCGGTTCAACGAGATGGTTCGCAACGGCGAGGTGTCGGCGCCGATCGTGATCGGCCGCGACCACCTCGACTCCGGATCCGTCGCGTCGCCGTACCGGGAGACCGAGTCGATGGCCGACGGCAGCGATGCGATCGCCGACTGGCCGCTGCTGAACGCGTTGGTCAACACCTCCAGCGGTGCCACATGGGTCAGCATCCATCACGGCGGTGGTGTCGGCATCGGACGATCGATCCACGCCGGCATGGTCGTGGTCGCCGACGGCACCGACCTGGCGGCGCGAGAAGCTGTCGAGGGTGCTGGTGACCGACCCCGGGATGGGTGTGATCCGCCACGCCGACGCCGGCTACCAGATTGCCACCGACGTCGCCGCAGAACGAGGTGTCCGCATCCCCATGACGGAGACCGGCGATGAGAGATGAGCCGCTCCGCACCGCACATCTCTCATCGCGCCGGAGCCGATCATGCGTGAGATGAGAGATGTGCGGCGTCCGGCGGCTCATCTCTCATCGCGGTGGATGTCGTGAGTGTTCGCGAGATCGTCACGGTCGGGCACCCGGTGCTGCGCGAGCGGGCCCGTGAGGTGACGCTGGAGGAGTTGGCGACGCCCGAGACGCAACGGTTCATCGACGACCTCATCGACACCATGCGACATGCCAACGGTGCCGGAATTGCCGCGAACCAAGTTGGCGTGCCCGTGCGCATTGCGACGATCGAGGTGGGCGACAATCCTCGCTATCCGTACAAGCCGCGCATTCCCTTGACCGTGGTGGTCAATCCGATCATCGAGCCGATCGACGACGAGTTGGTCGAGATCAACGAAGGCTGCCTCTCGGTGCCGAACCTGCGTGGCTCGGTGATGCGCAATGTCAACGTGCGAGTCCGCTACCTCGATCGCGACGGTGTTGCCCACGACGAGATCCGCCGCGGCCTGACCGCCGGGACGTTCCAGCATGAATGCGACCATCTCGACGGCGTGCTGTTCCTCGATCGTGTCCTCGATCCGACAACGTTCACCACGTGGGAGCAGTTCGAGAAGTTTCACCGCACCGCGTTCGTCGAACGGATCACCGAGTTCGTGGCCCGCGTCGGATCGTGACGACGTACTGGTGCGAGTTGGCGTGGCTCGGCGATCTCGCCGGCGGCATCGAGCGCGGCGTCGCCATCACGATCGAGGGCGACCGGATCATCGGTGTCGATGTGGGTGGGGAAGCTCCTCCGGGCGCCCGACGTCTCGCCGGGTTGACGCTGCCGGGGATGGCGAATGCTCACAGTCACGCCTTTCACCGCGCACTGCGCGGTCGTACGCATGGTGAGACCGGTTCGTTCTGGACGTGGCGAGATCGGATGTACTCGCTCGCAGACAGGCTCGACCCCGACAGCTACCGCGAACTGGCGACGGCAACATTCGCCGAGATGGTGCTGGCCGGGTTCACATGCGTCGGCGAGTTCCACTACCTGCACCACGATCGTGGCGGCGTGCCGTACGCGCAGCCGAACGAGATGGGCAGCGTGTTGGTCGAAGCCGCCGCGGCTGCCGGCATCCGAATCACATTGCTGGACACGTGCTACCTGCGCGCAGGGATGACCGATGAAGCGGTCCTCGACGACACGCAGCAACGGTTCAACGACGGCGATGCAGATGGGTGGGTGGATCGAGTCGACGGCTTGGCGGACACGCCCGACGCCAGGATCGGTGCCGCCATTCACTCCGTACGCAGCGTCGATCCACAGTCCATGGCCGTGGTCGGTCAGTGGGCCGCCGCCCGTGGTGCGGCGCTGCATGCGCACGTCAGCGAGCAGCCGGCCGAGAACGAGCAGTGCTGCGCCGTGCACGGTTGCACGCCGGTCGAGCTGCTCGCAGCGGCAAGGCGTCCTCGGCGAGCGATTCACTGCGGTGCACGCGACACACCTCGCAGGGTGGGACATCGACCTGCTGCAGTCGAGCCGCTCGACGTGTTGCATCTGTCCGACGACCGAGCGCGATCTGGCCGATGGCATTGGTCCCACCGCCGACTTCCGAACAGCGGGAATCCCGATGTGCGTGGGCACAGACTCGCATGCCGTCATCGACCCGTTCGAGGAGGTTCGTGGCATCGAGCTCGACGAGCGTCTGTTGTCGCTTCGCAGGGGAACGCATCGGCCGGGGGAGTTGTTGGCAGCGGCGACGCAGCAGGGCTATCGCAGCCTCGGTTGGCACGAGGGCGGGCGTCTCGCGATCGGCGGCTTGGCCGACTTCACCTCGGTTTCGTTGTCATCGCCACGACTCGCCGGGATCGACCCTGATCACGCCGCTGCGGCCGTCGTCTTCGCCGCGACCGCGGACGATGTCCATCACGTCGTCGTCGGTGGCAGAGTCGTCGTTGCAGACGGCGTGCATCAGACGATCGATGTTGCCGGCGCGCTCGCTCGATCGATTGCCGCGGTGTGGTCATGAGTCACCCGTCGACCGTCATCGAGCACATCGGCCGGCTGATCACCAACGACTCACGGTTCGAGGTCGGTGCCACAGGTGAACTTCGCAATGCATGGATTGTGATGGTCGATGGATTGATCGAGCTTGTTGGCACAGGGCAGGCCCCGGTCGCCGATCAACGGATCGACGCCGCGGGTCGGTGTGTGATGCCCGGCTTCGTCGACAGCCACAGCCACCTCGTGTTCGCCGGCGATCGATCTGGCGAGTTTGCGGCCCGGATGGCCGGGCGCCCGTACGAGGCAGGTGGAATTCGAACGACGGTCGAAGCCACGCGCGCTGCAACCGACGACGAGTTGGCAGTCGGCGCGTTGTCGCTGTTGGCGGAGGCTCGACGGTCGGGCACCACGACGATCGAGATCAAGTCGGGCTATGGGCTCACCGCCGCGCACGAGGCCCGAACGCTGCGCGTTGCCGGCCAGTTGACCGACGAGACCACCTTCCTCGGCGCGCATGTGGTGCCCGCGGAATTCGATGGTCGCGTCGACGACTACGTGTCGCTGGTCTGTGGCGACATGTTGGCCGAGTGTGCGCCGCACTCCCGTTGGGTCGACGCGTTCTGCGAGCGCGGCGCGTTCGACGTCGATCAAAGCCGGGCCGTGTTGGAAGCAGGCCGCGCTGCGGGGCTCGGATTGCGTTTGCACGCCAACCAGTTGGGCCATGGTCCCGGTGTGCAATTGGCTGTCGACCTCGGATGCGCTTCGGCGGACCATTGCACCTATCTCTCCGACGACGACATCGCCGCGCTGGCAGGCAGCGAGACGGTTGCCACGTTCCTGCCGGCCACGGACTTCTCCACCCGACAGCCGTATCCCGACGCACGTCGCCTGCTCGACGCCGGCGGCACCGCGGCGCTCGCCTCGAACTGCAACCCCGGCTCCAGCTTCACGACCTCGATGCCGTTCTGCATCGCTCTTGCGGTGCGCGACATGAACATGACCATCGACGAGGCGATCTGGGCAGCAACCGCCGGAGGGGCGGCAGCGCTCCACCGGGTCGACATCGGCATTGTTGCGACCGGGGCGCGTGCCGACCTCATCATCCTCGACACCCCGAACCCGATCGACTTCGTCTACAGGCCCGGAGTCCCGTTGGTGGCCTCCACGATCATTGCCGGCTCGCCCGTCTGACTCGGTAAACGAGTGTTTCCGTCCCACCCGGGTGAGCGCGTAGCACTCGGATAGCGAGGATTGTTTGACACGAATCGTCGGGTTCGTGCGTGAGACACAGTATGAATCTCGCCATGAGCGACGCGTTCCCCGAGTCGCCGCGTATCCCGATCGTGGAATCGACAGCGTGGCAGGGATCGGAGACCGTCTATGCGACGGTCTACCGCGACCTGCTGCGGGTTGCGTTCGTTCTGACCGGCTCGGGTCCGGCCGCCGAGGATGTGGTGCACGACGTGTTCGCCACGGTCGGACCGCGGATCGACACTCTCGCCGAACCGGCCGCCTACCTGCGGGTTGCGGTGGTCAACCGTTGCCGATCGCTGCACCGTCGCACCGTCGCTGCGCCACGTCCCGAGATTCCCACCGACGTGGTGATGGATGTCGAGCTCATCGAATTGCGCGACGCGTTGATCGCCTTGCCGATCCGGCAGCGCTCGGCGATCGTGCTGCGCTATCTCTGCGATCTTCCTGAGGAGGAGATCGCGACGATCCTGAAATGCCGCGGCGCCACAGTTCGCACCTTGGTGCGGCGTGGACTCGCCGAACTTCGAGAGGTGATCCGATGACACAGATGTCCGACCAGGAATTCGCAGCGACCGGGGCGCTGTTGAGCCAGCGGCTCGCTCAGCTCGCCGATCACGCACCCACGGCCGTGCGCATGCCCGATGAGGTCACCGTCGTCGCGTCCAACCGGCCAGCGGGCCGAGGTCGACGCGCCGGCGTGATCGCAGCGGTCGCCGCGCTGATCGGCGCCGGCGGCTTCACCACCTACTCGTTCCTCGGCGCCACCAACGACGGTGGCGCGGCCACGCCGGAGGAAGCCGTGACCACGTTCGTGTCGGCGATGGAGAACGAGGACGTGTTGGGCATGATCGACGTGACGCTGCCGGAAGAAGTCGGTGCGCTGCGTGGCGCCGTCGACTCGATCACGTCCGATGCAAAGCGAGTGGACCTGCTCGGCGACGACTTCGATACGGGCGGTGTACAAGGGGTCGACATCTCCATCGACGACCTCGCGCTGGAGACCAACTTCTTCGAGGGTGGCCTCGCCGCGGTGACGGCGACGAGTGGAACGATCAGCGCAACCTTCGATCCGCTGGTGTTCCAATTCGGCGACAAGGCCAGGGAGTTGCTCGGCGACGGGGATGGTGCGTCCACCGCGACGGCCGACCTGGCCACCACTGACGCTTCGGTGATGACCGTCGAACGAGACGGTCGCTGGTACGTCAGCCTGGAGTACACGCTCGCCGAATTCATTCGACAGGCAAATGGCTGGGAGGTTCCCGGTCCTGTGTCGCGCACGCCGGTGGGATTCGACTCGCCGGAGGCCGCGGTCACCGGCTTCTACGACCGGCTCGCAGCGCTCGATCTGCAGTCGGCGATCGACACGTTCGCCCCGGGCGAGGACGCGATCGCCTGGCTCGCACAGTCGTGGATGGCCGACGCCCAGGCAGCGATGGAGCGGGCGAGTGTCGACGGCTGGTCGGTTGCGATCTCCGGGCTTGACGTACGAGACCATCGGCGAAGGCGACCGCCTGACGCTGCGGCCGGCGACGTTCACCGTCCAGGGCACGACGCCGGCTGGCTTCGGTCAGGATTCTTCCGGCGAACTCGACCCATCGACTGGGGAACCGCAATCGTTCTCGATCGAGCGCGCTGATGGTTGCACGACGGTCACCGGAAGTGCCGCAACGTCGATGTTCGGCACCGAGCCTCCGCTCGGGGCGACAGCTGTCGACGGCGGCTACCAGATGTGCGGGTCCGGTAGCCAGATCATCGGCGGCCTCGGCCTGTTGTTGACCGGCACCGGTCTCGAACTCCCGGCGATCTCGGTCGTCCAGTCCGGCGGGCAGTGGTATGTCTCTCCGTTGGGCACGACTCTTGCCGACGCGACCATCGGCCTGCACGACATCGCCGATGGGTCCAGCCTGTTCGACACTGCGCTGGCACCGTTCCTCTTCGGCGGCCAGACGCGGGGCACGCTGGAGTTGATGGTCAAGGGTCAATCGATCGATTCGATCGACCCTGGCTGCCTGCCGGCACTCACCGACGACGGTGCCATCGTCACCGGAGTCGTCGCGGATCCTCCGCTCGAGGCCATCCGGGCATGCGCCAACACGGTGGGCTTCAGCAGCGGCGAGTCGTCGTCGGGCAGCGCGCAGGCGCCTGCGCCGATCGTCTCGCCGGAAACAACGCTGGTACCCGCCGCCAGCACGACCCGTAGACGAGTGTTTCCGTCCCACCCGGGTGGGCGCGAAACACTCGGATGGGTTGCTAGACACTGCGGGGATGAGCAGCGGCGGGGCACCCACGACAACCAGGCCACCTTGGTACCGACAGGTCGCGGTGGTCGTCGTCGCGGTGGCACTCGCTGCGGCGTGGGTGCTGGTCGACCATCCGCTCGAAGGCCCGGTGCTGGTGAGCCTCAGCAGCGATCACGGCATTCACCTCACGGATCCGTTGGCCATCATCCCGCTGGTGTGGGCGTGGCGAACGGTGACTCGGGGCTAGATCCCCTTGCCGCCGAGGACGACGCCGAACGTGCGCAAGATGATCCTGATGTCCTGCCACAGGCTGACGCGAGCGACGTAGTTCATGTCGTCGTCGAAGCAGTGGATCAGATGAATGCCCGACGACCGATGGGTCACCTGCCACTCGCCGGTCAGGCCGGGTCGCACGAGATGGCGCGGATGCGAGCGCAGACCGTAGTCGTCGACCTTCTCGCTGAGTTCGGGCCGCGGTCCGACGAGGCTCATCTGGCCGCGGAACACGTTCCACAGCTGTGGGAGCTCATCGAGGCTGAGCCGTCGCAACGTGCGGCCGAACTGGGTCAAGCGGGGATGCTCCGACGTCTTGTGTGTGGCCCGCTCGACTTCGGACTCGACGGCGGAACCCGCATTGTCCGGCGTCACGTGCTGCATCGTGCGGAACTTCAGCATGACGAAGTTCTGGCCATGACGTCCGACTCTGGCTTGGCGATACAACACACCAGGGCCAAGCTTGATGCGGACGAGGCCGGCGATCACCACGAGCAGCGGAAGCAACACGACCAGTGCGATGATGCTGAGGACGAGGTCGACGCCACGCTTGCAGAACCGCATGTAGAACGATGGCTTCGTTGCCTCGAGTGCATACCAACTCTCGAGCGCAGGAATGGTTCTACCTGCGGTGCCAGAATAGTTGCTCACGCCGAACATCCCCGTCCCACCTTCCGTCCTTGCGGTGCATGGTGGTCCGGAGACGAGGGCAGCCGCAAGAGTACAATCGACTTAAGACATTGGTCGGTGAGGACATCGACCATGGCTCATTTTCTCCACTCACAGGGAGCAGATGAACCCTCCTGGAGGCGGAGATGAGGACTCGACTTCAACGCATTCGTGCCCTCGACGCTGGACAGTGGCGAGTGGTGGTCACATCGGTGGTGTTGCTCGCGCCGATTCAGCTGATGCTTAAGTCCCGTGGGCTGAAGTGGACGGCAGCGACGTTGGCGGCCAGGTCCGACAGGCCTCTCGGTGGTTCCGACCGGGCGTTGGCGACCTCGATGGCCGAAGCGGTGTCTCTGGTGGCCGGTCGAAAAGTGGTCGGCGCTCTCTGTCTCGGTCGGTCGTTGTTGCTCTGGTATCTGCTCCGGCGGCGGGGGATGGATGCCGAACTGGTCGTCGGCGCGAAGGCACCTGTCGACGAGACGTGGATGGCGCACGCCTGGGTCGAGCTCGACTCGCAACCGGTCAACGACGATGCCGACGTGCGCGATCACTACGGCAGCTTCGACCTCGAGCTCCCTCGATTGCGGCCGGCATCGACGGGTGCGCCGGGCGGGCGCGGGTAACGTGCCGGGCGTGTCGGCCGACGAACTGCAGTCCGCCGTGCTGCGCTTCGAATTGGAGGACTCGCCGAGTCGCCCGACCCCGAGGCCTGTCAATGATCCGGCATGGACGGAACTGCTGTCGTGGGCTCGCGCCCACAACCTGGTCGGGCAGTTGTGGCATGCCGCGCCGAGTGTGGCGCTGCTGTCGTCGGCGCAACACGCCGAACTGGATGCGGCGTACGAAGATGCCGCGCTCCCTGCGTTGGCGATCGAAGCCTCGGCTCTCGAAACCCGTCGGCTGCTCGCCGATGCCGGGATCGAGTGGCGGGCGTTGAAGGGTTTCGCCACCTCGCGACTTCTGTACACCGATCCGGCACAACGAAGCTCGCGCGACATCGACATCCTCGTGCGCCCCGAGGACCTGGCGCAGCACGCTGGAGGCACTGGCCCCGATCACCGCGGCGCCGGCGGAGGTGCAGGCGGGTCCGGTGCGTTCGGCGATGCTGAAGGAGCGCCAGATCACCGACACGCGTGGTGTCGCGATCGACATCCACCAGGCGATCGAGGGGTGCTTGGTCAACAGCCGGCTGCCGACCGACCCGTTGTTCGCCGACCCGCAGACCATCACGGTCCGCGACGTCGAGATCCATGCGTGTAGCCCGGCCGCGATGTTCGTCCACAGTGTCTTGCACTCGACATCGGGTGGCGCGCAGTTGTCGACCGTGCCGGATCTCGGTCGCCTGGCTCGACTCGTCGAGCCGGCCGATCCGATCGTGGTTGCGCTGCTTGCCGGCCGGAGCCAGCGCGACCTGTTCGTATGGTCGCTCGATCGTGCGGCACAGCTGATACCGATACCCGCACGTGTGGCTGACGTTCGTGTCCGAGCATCAGCCGTCGAAGTCGCGCCGCTGGCTGTTCGACTCGATTCACGAAAGTGAAGCGCGGCTCGGTCTCGTCAACGTGATGATCGGCGAGCAACGGTTGCGTCGATCGGCTGAAGTGGTCTGGCCGGTCGACGATTATCTCGCGTTCAAGAACAGGACTCGGCTCGGCAACCTCGGGTGGCTCGTCCGTCGCGCCGGACAGATCGTTACCGGCCGCTGACTGCGAACTGCCACTAGCCTCGCGGCGATGCAATACCGAATTCCCGACGACGTGTTGCACCGCGTGGTGCAGGCCGACACCGTCATCTTGAATGCAGCGACCAACGCCTACGTCTCGCTCAATGGCTCTGCCGGCCGAATCTGGGAGTTGTTCGGCGCCGGTCACACGGCCGACGAAGTGCAGTCGATGATGGTCGAGGAGTTCGATGTCGAGCCCGCAGTCGTGGCCGCCGACGTTGCCGCGACGCTCCAGTCGCTGCTGCAGCGGGGGTTGCTCGAGCCATCGGCCTGATGTCGACCGACCATCAGTGGAGCCGTGTCGAACTGGCACTCGGCACGCCGCTGGGTGTGGTGCCCGAGGCCCTCGGACTTCCATCGAGCGATTCATCGCCCCGCGAGGAGCTCGAACGGATCATCGACGCCGAGTTCGCCTCGGGGCGTCAGCGTGTTCGTCTGCTTCTCCGGTGGTCGCGACTCCAGCGCCGTGCTGGCGCTCGCGGTTCACTCGCGCGTCGACGTGGCGCGCCGATGCCGGTGCCGGTGACGCTGCGGTTCGCCGAATCATCCGGAGAGCGACGAGTCGCGGTGGCAGGACCTGGTCGTCGACCATCTCGGGTTGACGGAGTGGATCGTGATCGACCGACCCGACGCCGACCTCCTCGACCCGGCGATCACCGATCTGCTGTCGACTCGCGGGCTGTTCTACCCATCGCAGATCGGCAGCTACATCCCGATCGTCGCTGCCGCGACCGGCGGTGTGGTGCTGACCGGCGAGGGTGGCGACGAGTCGTTCGGCGGTTGGCAGTTCCGTGCGGCGATGCACCCGCTGGACTGGGGGCCGGTGACCGCGGCGAAGGCGGTGGCGGTCGCGGCGTTGACTCATGGACCTTCTGCGGCCAAGCGTTGGTATCGGCAGCGTGGCCAGTCGCAGACCTGGCTGACCGACGCAGGGAGGGCTGCGGTCGACGTGGCGCTCGACGATGCCGCCGAAACCGAGCCGATCGGTTGGCGCAACTATCTGGCGTGGTCGTTCGCCCGGCGTGCTTGGCATCTCGCCCAGCACACCCTCGACCTCGTCGGCGAACGGTCGCAGTGTCGCGTCGTGCATCCCCTGGCCGAGCCCGGCGCTGTTGAGCTCGCTGGCTTCGACGTGGTCGCGGCGGGGTCCGGCGGATCGCACCGATGTCATGCGGTCGGTCGTCGGAGACCTACTGCCACGTGCGATCGTCGAGCGCGACGACAAGGCTGTGCTCGCTTCGGTGTTCATCGGCGAGCGCAGCAAGGCGTTCATCGAGGAGTGGGATGGCTCTGGCGTCGACACCGAATGGGTCGATACGCAGGCGCTTCGCGACGTGTGGTCGCGCAGGTATCCGTATGCCGGCAGCTTCAACCTGTTGCATCAGGCCTGGCTGGCAGGGGCTTAGGCCCAAACACCTATTGCACGATCTAGTAGCCGGTCGTACACTCCGTCCAAGTTTGCGGAGGGACGTCATGAAGCGCACATATGAATCACCACTCGTCACCGACCTTGGGTCCGTGTCTGAAATGACTCGCGGCATGGGCGGCGACTACGGCGAGTTCGTACAGCCCGGTGGGTTGGGCATGCGGCATGCGCATGCGGATGCGCATGGGCGGCGACGACGACTGACCGAGTCGGTCATTCTCGTTCCTCCCACTAACCTCGCCTGATGTCTCTGGGTGAGCTGAGCGAGCATCGCCTCTACTGGGCCGATTCAGTCAAGATCGATCGGTATCGTCGCGCGCTCGCCACTCTGATCACGCCCGATTCGGTGGTGCTCGACCTCGGTTGTGGCACTGGCCTGCTGGGGCTCCTTGCCGTGCAACTCGGCGCCCGCCACGTCTACGCGGTCGACAGTGGATCGATCCTCGCCCTTGCCGAACAGATCGCTGCCGCCAACGGGGCCGGCGATCGCATCACGCACATCCGGGCGATGTCGACGTCGGTCGAGCTTCCCGAGCTCGTCGACATCGTCGTTGCCGATCAGCTCGGTGGCCTTGGCTACGAGCCCGGCGTGCTGGCGTACTACGCCGATGCCCGCGAGCGGCTGCTGAAGCCCGGCGGGGCCTTCGTGCCCGACCGGCTGCGATTCCTGATCGCTCCGGTGCAGTCGTCGGAGATCACGACCGAGGTCGACTTCTGGAGCACCTGCCCGGCCGGGTTCGACGTCTCGGCTGCCATTCCGTACGCCGCCAACGACGTGCATTCTCCCAAGCTCGACGGCGACGATCTGCTGGCCGCTCCGGTGGTCGCCCGCGATCAACCGACGTGGGTCAACGAGTCGTTCACGCTCGAGGGGTCGTTCACGATCGAGCGCGACGGTGTGCTGCAGGCGATTGCCGGCATGTTCGAAGCGGTCATGGCCGGCGAGGTGCTGATGTCCAACAACCCGCGCAGCGCCGACCACATGGAGCATCGCTGGAACAGCCTCTATCCGCTTCCCGAGCCTGTCGCGGTGCGCGCCGGCGACACGGTCAGTGCCACCATCAAGGTCGATGTCGACGACGAACGGGTCACCTGGCGAGTGGCGGTCGGCGAGGGAGCAACCCGTCGGGTGTTCAATCAGTCGACCTTCTTTGCCTCGATCCTGACCCGCGACGATCTCGATCGGCTGGCCAAGACCCACGTGCCACAGCTCGGCTCGAAGGGTGAGCTGTGGCGAGCCGGTCTCGAGATGGTCGCCAAGGGTCTGACGATCGCCGAGCTGGAGAGCGAATTGAGCCAGAGGTTCCCGGACGTGCTGACCTCTGCACACAAGGCGAGCGAGTTCGTCGGGCATCTGGTCGCCACGGCAGAGGCGTGAAGCGGGTTCGCGATCTGCCGAGGTTGGTGGCGCGGTCCACCGCTGTCGTGTGGCGATCGGCGCGCAAGCCCTTCATCGGCACGGTCGTCATCAACGCGATCAATGGCGGTCTGCTGTTGATCGAACTCATCGTGCTGAACGTCGTGCTGAGACGGTTCGTCGATGCCGATGATGACGCATCGGTCGCTCGGCTCGTCGGGCCGGTCGCTGTGTTCATCGCCGGCCTGGCGATCGGTGGCGTGCTTGCGGTTGTCAGCAACCAGCTGAGTTGGTTGGCCGGCGAACAGGTGGCCCGCGAGGTGCAAGGCATGGTCGGCGAGGCTGCGAGTCGTGCCTCGCTGATCGACTTCGAACATCCGTCGTTCCACGACCGGCTCGAACGGACGATGAACAACATCGTCGATCGTCCCTACGGGGTGGTGACGTCGCTCAGCGGTCTGATGACGTCGGGATTCGGCGCGCTCGCCGCAACGATCGCGCTGCTGGTGATCAGTCCGCCGCTCGCGCTGATCAGCCTGCTCGCCGCGGTGCCACTGGTGATCGTGTCGATGCGGGTCGGCAGGATGATCTGGTCGTTCCAGGTCGAGACCACCGAGAACGAGCGCCGTCGCGAGTACATGCTGTCGCTGCTGACCAGCAAGGGACCGGCCAAAGAAGTTCGCTCGTTCAACCTCGCCCAACACTTCCTCACCACGTTCCGCGGGCTGTACGACCAGCGCATCGATCGGCAGCGACAGTTGTTGCGCGACCAGTTCCGGCTCGCGGTCGTGTCGCGGTTCACCAACGCCATCGTGCTCGGGGCCGCTGGCGCGCTGGTCCTGATCTTCGTCGACAGCGGACGAGCTCACCGTCGCCGGCGCGGGCACCGCGCTCGCCGCGATCGCTCTGCTCGCGACGCGAGCGAACAGTGCCGTGTCGGCCCTGTCGTCGACGTACGAGCACGGTCTGTTCTTGACCGAGACGTTCGCGTTCCTCGATGAGTTCGCGTCCGCCGGCGACCATCCATCGACCGTTCCGGTTCCTGCGTTCAACGGGGTTCGCCTCGACCATGTGTCGTTCCGCTATCCCAGCGGCGACAGCGACGCGATCAGCGACATCGACCTCGAAGTGAAGCCCGGCGAGGTCGTCGCGTTGGTGGGGCCCAACGGGTCGGGCAAGACGACGGTGTCGAAGTTGCTCGCCCAGCTGTTCCGACCGACATCGGGGCACATGTGGTGGGGATCGGCCGACACTGCCGACCTGCCGGCCGCAGGCATGCGCGAGCAGATCGCCGTCATCTTCCAGGACTTCGAGCGCTACGAACTGACGCTCGGCGAGAACGTCAGCCTCGGGCGCATCGAGGCGGCCGGCGACGATGAGCGTCTGCGCGCCGCGCTGGCCGACGCCGACGCCGAGGACGTGGGCGCCGAGCACGGGGCGACCCTCGACACGTTGCTGGGGCCGCGGTGGATCGGTGGCACCGACCTGTCGATCGGGCAATGGCAGCGGTTGGCGATCGCCCGCGTGTTCTATCGCGATGCACCGCTGCTGATCCTCGACGAACCGACGGCTTCGATCGATGCCCAGGCCGAGGCCGACACGTTCGCCAGTCTTCGCCGGCTCGCCGTCGGCCGCGCAGTGGTCGTGGTATCGCACCGCTTCTCCACCGTTGCCTCGGCCGACCGCATCTACGTGCTGGACGGCGGGCGGATCGTCGAACACGGAACACACAACGCGCTCGTTGGCTGCGGATGGGACCTACGCCCGCCTGTTCAACCTGCAGGCCTCGTCCTACATCGGCCGCCCCGCCACCGATATCTAGCGATATCGGCTCGGCGTGCGACCCGCAGGGTCTTGGGCGCGGAAGTGGAAGCGTGGCTTCCGAAATCCCTCCCGTACGCCCTGCTTGGGATCGAAAGTGGAAGTAGCATTTCCGAGGTCGCGCCCAAGGAGGTTCGACCCGCGCCCTTCAGGCTTTGCCGCCGGGCTCCCAGAGCGTCGCCGCGGTTGCTCCGGCAGGAGATGGTCAGTGGTCGAGGCCGGATTCGGTCGCCGGGTCTCCGGCGATCCGGGTGTGCCACATCCGCCGGGCCTGCCCGGGATCGTGGGGTGTCGCCCGGTGCATGAGGCGGCGGTTGTCCCACAGCACCGCATCCCCTTTCGTCCAGGTGTGGTAGTAGGTGCGCGGGGCGGTGCACGCGTCGTCGTTGAGTCGATCGAGCAGTGTCTCGGACTCGTCGGCCGAGAGGCCGGCAATCGCGTGGGCGTGCTGTCCGATCAGGAGGTTCGGCCGGCCGGTGGCCGGGTGAACCTTCACCAGCGGGCGCAGCGGCGGCTCGATATCGATGCCGTAGCCGTAGATCTGGTACCGGTCGGCGTTCTCCTCGCTCACGTGCAGATCGGCGCGGTCCATGCTGTAACGACGGGAGTGATACGCGGCGAGGCCGCCGATCTTCTCGCGGGTGGCGTCGTCGAGCGCGTCGTACGCAGCGCGCATGTCGGCGAAGCCGGTATCCCCGCCCTCATCAGTGACGATCTCCGCCGTGAACACCGCGCCCATCGCCTGGACGGGCATGTAGGTGCTGTCGTGGTGCCATCGCTCGTTGCCGCGCAGGGACTTGGACAGGTCATGCTCAGTCGCACGAAGCGTCCCATCCCGTTGGATGTTCGTGAGTGGGGTCGCCGCGAATTCGAGGTCGCCGAAGCGACGGGCGAACTCGTCCTGCTCGTGCTGCGTCAGGTACTGGCCGGGGAACACGAGCAGCGCATACTCGAGCCACAGCTCGGTCAGCTCAGCGATGGTCGCATCGCTCGCGCCGCCTCAGGACGACGTCGCGGACGACAGCACCGAAGGTCGCGTCCAGCGGCTCGACCTGGAGCGTTCCCACGACGTGGCGCATGCCGACATCGTATCCGTCGGCAATCGTGACTATAATTCTGGTCATGTCTGAGACGATGTCGTTGGCCCAGGTGAAGGCCAGGTTTTCGGAAATGATCGATCGAGTCGAGTACACGCAGGATCGAATCACCGTGACGAGAAATGGCCGTCCAGCTGCGGTGTTGATCAGCCCGGAAGAACTCGCTTCGTTGGAGGACACATTGGAGCTCCTGTCCGATCCCGTGGCGATGGCACAGATTCGCGAGTCCCAGCGTGCGGCCGAGAGCGGCGATTTCGTGTCTGGTGACGACCTCCGAGCGCGCTACCTCACCCGTTGAGCGAGGCTCGACCCTCGTACGAACTTCGCATCACTGGCCCCGCCGAACGACAGCTGGCTCGGCTTCCCGAGCGCACAGCTGCCGCGATCGTCGAGTTCATGCTCGGGGCGTTGATCCGTAACCCGTACCGCGTGGGCGGACCGCTGCAGCGAGAACTTGCCGGGATGCGTTCCGCACGCCGCGGCGCCTATCGGGTGGTGTACGAAGTCCACGAGGACCCGGCGATTGTGTTGGTGCATCGCATCGATCATCGAGCAACGGTCTACCGCCCACGCTGATGTTCTCCGTCTGGGTGCGAGTCAGGTCTTGCCGCCAGGCTCCCAGAGCGTCGCGGCGTAGCTCTCCTCGATGTCGGCATCGATCACATCGGCGCTGTACTCGGTGAAGGACGAGATCTGGTCGCGCAGGATGCAGCCGAGCGATGGGATCGCCGAGCGGTCCGGCCACGAGCCGGAGTTCCACAGTTCGCTGCGCCGGAACGCCTTCGCGCAGTGCATGTACTGCTGCGTCACGGCGACGCCGATTGCGGCCTTCGGGCGGCGGTCTTTCACCGCGCACGCGTCGAGCACCGCAGGGTCGGTCGTGAGGTATGCATGCCCGTTGACGCGCAACGTCTCGTCGACACCCGGCACGAGGAACAGCAGACCGATGCCCGATCCGTTGACCACGTTGGTGATCGAGTCGAGCAGGTTGTTGCCCGACAGATCGGGGATCGCGATGCGCTGATCATCGAGCACGACGATGAAGCCGGGCGGGCCACCTTTGGGCGAGACGTCGCCAGTGCCATCGGGTGACGTGGTGCCGACGAGCACGAACGGCGAGGTCTCGATGAAGGTTCGGGCATGCTGATCGAGGCTTCCGAGAATCTTCTGACGTGTCCCGTCGTGGGGCATGCGGTACAGGTCACGCAGGTCGGTCTCGTTGTCGATCACGTTCGCGAAAGGCTCATTCATCCCTCGAACCGTACTATCCGAGCCACCGTTCGACGTGGGGCAAGACGGTCGGCCACGGCGGGCCGTGCGGTAACGAGAGACGTGCAACGGGGAGGTTGGCGGCCAGGTCGGTGGCGATCGTGAAGTGCCGCTCGACCAGGTCTGGATCCACCAAGCCGGCACAGAACACCTGACCCAGCAGTGCTGTCACCGCCTTTGCACCTTCGACCGGTTCGAGCGTGATGATGTCGCTCGATGATCGGGCGCCGAGCAGCAACAGCCCGGCGATGGGAGTCGGCTCCGTCCGGGGCTCGAGGGCGACGACGGTGCGGCCATCACCTTCCAAACGGATGTCGGCGCCGGCGGGGGCGAGCTCTGCGCTTTGCTGACGCAGTCGCAGCCACGGTGTGCCGATTGCCTCGAGCGCTGTCGTGACTGCCGTCTGGTCGTCGCTGATGAAGGAGGCGCCGTCGGCCAACAGCAGTGCGGTGGTCGTGCTCTTGCCGCCTTGGCCGTCGGCCAGCAGCAGCAGCGCGCCTTGATCGGTCGCCACTGCGCCGGCATGGAACACTGCGCGGCCGCGCATCATCCGCACGATCGGCAACACGTGGCGCTCGAGCTGGAAGGCGAGCCATTCTTCGCCGACGTCGAACGCTGGGCGCACCGTGCAGACGGCGAGGCTGGCGTCGAGCCACACCGTGGCGACGTCGTAGATGCGGATCTCGATCGTGTCGTTGTATCGGGTTGCCGACACCCACCATCCGTCGATGTCGTCCTCGAGGTGCTGGATCAGCTGGCCGGCCGGCAGCGCGCTGTCGTCGACGTCGTCGGCGGGCAGGTAGCTGATGGTCGGGATTCCGAGCACGCCGTAGAGTCTGCCTGGTGAACGAGGGATCGGCGGTGTTGCCAGCGGATCGACCGGCCGTGTCGATCGGCCACGACGTGTATTGGTGGCGTCACGACGACACCGGAATCCGCACTGCTGTGTCGGTCTATTGGCCGGCAGGGTGGGACTTCGAGCGGTTGCTGGCGGTGCTGCGCTGGTTCGACGGCAACGGAACGCTGGCCGCCGAGCACGAGGTGTGGCTCGCTGCCGATCGGATGCTGTCGGTCGACAGTTCGGCGCCTCCCGTGCCAATCGCGTTGTCGCCCGGTGGCGGCGACGCGGTGCTTTCGATCGAACTGTTCGCCGACATCGAGCCGATCGATTCCGACCGAGATCGGCACCGCCTGTACGGGTTGATCGACTGGTATTCCGAGGCCGGCGACATCGTCACCTTGCACAGCGACCATTGCGTGTTGCTGGAGCCGGACGCGCTGGCACTGACCGAGATCGCCCTTCGACCGTGGGAGCGCGAGGACCCGCAACTGGTCTTCGTGACTGCCGGCGAAGCGTTGCCGGCTGGCGCGTGGACGTTGACCGTCACCAATGCGGCGGACGAGACGTTGACGCGGTCGATCGACGAGACATGGGCGCCGTGGAGAGTTCATCGAATCGACCTGCTGCAGTTGTTCGGCGACCTCGTCGAGTTCGCCGGCGGCCGCGAGCTCTCACTCGACCGGAACGCGCGCCGAGCATCGCACGTTCGCTCGTCCATACGTGGTGTCCGGTTCGCCCGCGCTGTCGGCGTATCACGGTGGGGACCTGTACGACTGGGAAGACATGCCATGGCACCGGTACGTGTTGCTGGGCGAGGGCGAAGTGAACCCGATGATCGTCGTCGAGACCGACGAGGTCAGTACCGACGTGACGTTCTTCAACACGCATGGGCACCTCGAAGACGACTTCTGGGTCGGCGTGCGTGTCTACGACGGTGGCGGCGAGTCTGGTGGCGCACGAACCGAAGTTCCGTCGCGTCGAACGCAATCGCATCGTCGCGGCCTCGTTCGCTGACCTTCTCGTCGATGTCGAGCGTCCGTTTCGCAGGGCACGCCGCGTTCACCTTCACCGAGGCGGATCGCCCCGCGTACCCCGGGCGGTTGCAGGCGCTGATGGCCTATCGCGGGCCGCAATCGTTGGCGCGGATCATGGCGTGGAGCGACGAGTGGAACACTCCGCAGCGGCGCATCCAGCGGCGCAACGCAGACGGCGGTTATCTCTCGTACTTCCGCCTGCTGGCGGCGCCGTACCTGGAGACGTGGTTGGGAGTGACCAACGCCGGCAACCACGAGCTCGACACGGCGGCCGACTACACAGTGATCGTCGAGAACCAAGCCGGCGAACGCGTCTCGGCGCAGCACACGCTGGCGCCGTGGGCGACCGCGTGGACACCGCTCGACGATGTCGTACCGGGGGCCACCGACCTGCTCGGTGGAGTCAACGGTCTGCTGCTGGTCGAGAGTGAATCCGACCTGGCGATGGTCTGCTTCACTCGGCATCGGCTCAGTGGTCGATGGTCGGCCGAGCACTTGATGAGCGCGCCGACGCCGACGCCCAGCGGCCTGCTCTGGCCCGCCGGCTGCTAGGCAGCGTCTGGGCGCTCGGCGTATCCGGCTTGATATCGCCGGACTCCGTCGTCATGATGGGAACCGTGGTACCAACCGTGCCGTTGTTGGAACGGGACGTGCAGCGACAGCGGCTGCGGGATGCGATGGACGAAGCGCGGTCTGGTGCCGGACGGCTCGTGATCGTGACGGGCGAGGCAGGCGTTGGCAAGACGGCGCTGGTCGACAGTGTCGGCGATCTCGACGGCGAGGTGCGTGTGTGGTCGGGCTCGTGCGAGCAACTCTTCACGGCGCGCCCATTGGGTCCGCTCGCCGACATCGCCTCTAAAACGGGCGGCGAACTCGCCAAGGTGGTTGGGCGGGGTGCCCCCGTGCACGAGGTGTTTCCGGTGCTTCTCGACGAGCTTCGAGCGACTCCGACGTTGATGATCATCGAAGACGTGCACTGGGCCGACGAGGCCACACTCGACGTGATCGCATTGCTCGCTCGGCGGATGTCGGCGACGTGCAGCCTCGTGATCGTGACGTGCCGCGACCAGTTCGCGCTCGATCATCCGCTGCGGCTGGTGCTGGGTGGCCTCGCTGCTGCCGGCGTCGAGCGGCTGCGCTTGTCGCCTCTGTCGCTCGAAGGCGTGCGCGAGCTCGCCGCGTCGCTCGGCTTCGATGCCGTCGAGTTGTTCCAGCGCACGGGCGGCAATCCGTTCTATGTGACCGAGGTGTTGGCGACGGGCTGCATCGAGCTACCTCCGTCGGTGCGCGACGCTGTGCTGGCTCGCGCGGCGGGTCTGGATCCCGCGGCGCGGTCGCTGTTGGAAGCGGTCGCGATCGTCACGGGCACTGTCCCACTGCAACTGGTCTCGGCGCTGGGCGGTGAGCACGCCGGCCGGCTCGATACGTGCCTGTCGTCGGGGATGTTGGTGGAGTCGAACGAGGGCGTCGCGTTCCGCCACGACTTGGCGCGCGAGGCGATCGCCGACGAGATCGAGCCGTTGAGACGCGTCGTCCTTGCACGGGATTGCGTTGCAGCTGTTGCGGGCGCAAGGCGCGGATCCGGCTCGTCTCGCACATCATGCCGAGGCCACGGGCGACGCCGATGCCGTCGCCGAGTTCGCCCCGGTCGCCGCAGCGCAGGCCGCCGAACGCGGCGCGCACCGCGAGGCGGCCGCGCAGTACCGCAGGGCGATGCGATTCTCCGCTCACCTCGGCGTGGAGCGACGTGCCGAACTGCTGGAGCAAGGTGCGCACGAGACGTATCTCATCGATCAGTTCGACGAGGCGATCGCGTGGCTGATCGACGCCGTCGAATTACGCCACCAGACGGGCGACATCCTTCGCGAGGGTGATGCGATGCGTCAGCTGTCGACCGTGCAGCGGTGCGGTGGCCGCAGTGCCGATGCGCATTCGAACGGTGCGAGGGCGGTGTCGTTGCTGGAGACGCAGCCCGTAGGGGCCGAACTCGCCGCGGCCTATGCGAACGTGGCGATGTTGGCGATGAACGCGAGTGACATCGACATCGGGATCGTCACAGCGCAGAAGGCCCTCGAACTTGCAGCTTCGTGCGGCGATCGGAACGTCTACGTCCACGCGCTCAACACCCTGGGCGCGCTGAGGCTGTTGGTCGGCGACGAGCGTGGCCGGGCAGACCTGTTGGAGAGTCTCGACGTCGCGCGCGCGGAAGGTCGCGACGACCATGTCGGTCGCGCGTACGTGCACTTGGCCGACATCGCCCAACGCCATCGCCGGTGGGATTTCATCGACCCGTACTACGGCGTCGGTAGCGAGTACTGCGGTGAGCATGGATTGGATCTGTGGGGGCGCTACTTCCACGTGTATTACGCGCGCACGGAGTTCGATCGCGGCCGATGGGATGCGGCACTGTCGGCCGTTCCGTCGAGCGTCGATGTGCCCGGCACGCCGTTGGCTCGCATCACCGCGTTGGTCATCCTGGGGTTGGTCCGGGCGCGACGAGGCGATCCCGAGCACCGTTCGGTGCTCGACGAGGCGGGCTACCTGGCCGAGCGGTCGGGCGAGCTTGCAATGGCTGGGGCCGGTCACCGCTGCACGGTTGGAGGCAGCCTGGTTGACTGATCGCGATGCCGCGAGCGTTCCCGAGTCGGGCGCGGTGCTGCAGTCGTGCATCGACAGTCGCGCCGCGTGGTGGGCAGGCGAGATCGCGTGGTGGCGCCGTTGCCTCGGGATCGACGAGCCGGCTTCCGGAAGGTGTTGCCGAGCCCTGGGCATTGCTGCTCGCCGGTCGTGCAGGAGACGCTGCCGCTGTGTGGCACCGCCTCGGATGTCCGTTCGAGGAAGCGGTGGCGCTGTCGCACAGCGACGAGCCTGCGGATCTCCGCGGAGCGTTCGAGCTGTTCGACTCGCTCGGCGCGAAGTCGGCCACCGCGTTGCTGGTTCGACGGATGCGAACGGTCGGTATCCCGCGGATCCCTCGCGGCGCACGGGCCAGCACGAAGGCCAACCCGGCCGGGCTCACCGCACGCGAGTTGGACGTGCTGCGACTGATCGCCCAGGGCCTGCGTAACTCCGAGATCGCCGACCGGCTGGTGGTGTCGCCCAAGACGATCGATCACCACGTGTCGTCGGTGCTGGCCAAGCTCGGCGTATCGAGTCGCGGAGCGGCCGCACGCGAGTCCATTCGCCTCGGTGTACAAGATGGGGAACCGGTCGCCCAAAGATAGGGAGCCCTCCCGATGTGCGATTTCGGGATCCTTCGTACTGTCGATTTCACGCCGGATCGGCCGGCGGGAAACGGAGAGCGAAATGCCTCGCTACATGGTGGAACGCACATTCCCCGACGGGCTCGACATCCCGATGAACGACACCGGCGCCAAGGCCGTCGCCTCGGTAGTCGCAACCAACGCTGATCTCGGGGTGACATGGGTTCACTCGTACGTCGGTGACGACAACCGCAAGACCTTCTGTATCTACGACGGGCCCTCTCCCGAGTCGATCCGCCAGGTCGCTCAACGCAACGGTCTGCCAGTCGACAACATCACCGAGGTCCGCGTCCTCGACCCGTACTTCTACAGCCCGCTGGGGGTGTGACCGATGCTTCGCAAACTCCTCATCCCGGTCGTGATCGTCGCGGTACTCGGCGGCGCTGCCGGCGTCGCCTATGCATCGCACAATGGTGGCGACCACAGCCTCGACAAGGTTCGCCACGCGACGAAGCAGTTCCGCAGCCTGTCGGTCGCCGTCGCCGCGGAATACGGCGAGCTGCTCGACAAGGACGGAATCGCCTGCATCGACATGCCCGACATGGGAGCGATGGGCGTGCACTATGTGAACGGGTCGCTCGTCGGCGACGGCGCGGTCGATGCGTTGACACCGGAGGCGGTGGTCTACGAGCCCGACGAGCGCGGTCGTATGCGACTGGTTGCTCTCGAGTATGTCGTATTCAAGGACGCGTGGACGCAAACCACGGATCGAAGCCGTCGCTGTTCGGCCAACCGTTCGACACGACTCTCGAAGGGAACCGGTTCGGATTGCCTGCCTTCTATTCGCTGCACGTCTGGTTGTACAAGCACAACCCGGCGGGCATGTTTGCGGATGTGGAACCCGAAGGTCACCTGCACGCCCGACGATGGCCACGATGGTCATGGCCATGGCGGCGAGGGAGATCACGTCGGTCAGATGGACGGCTGATTGACGGCGTAACGCGGCCACCGATGTGGATTCCTATGGCCCACATCGGTGCCCGCGATCAACGCGTTCTAGGGTGACGCGATGAGCTTCGATGTACCGGACCCAGGTCTCACGCCCGATCAGATGGTGGCCCGCGCGGTGGCGCTTCGTCAGCATCTGGTCGACGAGCAGGAGAAGACAGAGGTCCGCAGTCGCTTCTCCGAGGAGACGCAGAAGCTGTTCACCGACGCCGGCTTCTACCGCATCCTGCAGCCACGGATGTTCGGCGGGTACGAGTTCGACACCCGCACCTTCTACCGAACGATCATCGAGATCGCCCGCGGGTGTCCGTCCAGTGGTTGGTTGCTGTGCCTGGGCGCCGGCCATGCGCTGCAACTCGGTTCGTCGTTCTCGCAGCAGGCGCAGGAGGAGGTGTTCGGTCCCGACGGTCACTTCATCGCCCCGCTCAGTGTCGGCAACTCGCCGGGCGCAGCGGCCGGCCAAGCCTGTCGATGGCGGCTATCTCGTCAGTGGCAAGTGGCGGTACGCGTCGGGCGTTCCGTACAGCACCGACTTCATGGGATTGGCCGAGGTCGAGGGAGCCGATCCTCCGGAACCCATCGTCGTGATCGTGCCGCGCGAGAAGTACGAGGTCCTGGAGGACTGGGGCGAGCTGATCGGCCTGAAGGGATCGGGCTCGAACAGTGTCGTCATCGACAACGCGTTCGTCCCGACGCATCACACCGCCCCGATCGCACAGTTGATGGGCGAGTCGCCGATGACGACGGAGATGCTTCCCGGGGGAGCGATCCACGGCAACCCGATGTACAGCGGCGGCTTCATGGGGTTCGCGATCGGCGAACTGGTCAGCGTGCAGGTGGGCGCGGCGCGCGGCATGCTCGACGAGTACGAGCGGTTGCTCGACTCTGTGCCCATCACGTCGATGAGCGGCAACGCGACGATGAAGCGCTATCTCGACCACGACTTCCAACGCTCGTTCGGCATGTCGCTGGGTTGGGTCGACGCGGCCCACGGGATCATGATGCGCGCCGGCGAGGTCTACATGGAGATGGCCCGCAAGGCCTTCGACGAGGGCCGCCCGGTGACGTCCGACGATCACTGGCGCCTGTACGGGATGATCCAGACCGCGGCTCGGCTGTCGTGGGAGGCGGGCGACCTGATGTTCCGCACTGCCGGTTCCGCGGCCTCGCTCGACGGTCGCCGCATCCAGCGCTACTGGCGTGACCTGTGCGCATACCGATCGAACTCGGTGCACCAGTTCGACTTCCGTTCGCGAGCTGTCACCCAAGCCCGCTTCGGTGTCCCCATCGACCGCTTCTAGCCGTTGTGACCGGCTCAGTTGGTGAAGGCGACAGAGATCCCGAGTGATCGCGCTGCGGCGGCGAGGTCGATGTCACCGGTCGCGAAGACGAAGTCATCTTGCGCGACCGTGGCCGCTCCAGCCAAGTGGACAGCGTCGTAGCCGCGCAGATCGTGGGACTGTGCGAGCCTTCCGGCGTTGCGGGCAACTTCGGCGGTGAGTTCGATGTGGTTGATCTCAGCCATGAGGACGTCGAGGTCGCCGACGGCTTCGGCCAGCTGCGATTCCGTGATCCGTTGCATGCGACGCGCCCTCGACAATGCCGCGCGTGCTTCGGGGTACAGCAATCGGACACCGAGCACCGCGGTCCGACTCGTTCCACAGCCGGTCGCACACTGGCGGAGGAAGGTTCCTCGATGATCAGAGGAACAACTGCGGACGTATCGAAGTAGGTGATCACCGCCGTTGCTCGGCGACTAGATCGCTGACAGTCCCTTTCGCTGTGATTCGTGGACGGGTTCGCGTGCGCTTCGGTGCCGCTGGCCGGGGTCACCAGACCCTCGGCAATGAGTCGGTCGAGGAGTCGAGGTTGATCGAGCGGAACCAGCCGGGCCACCGCCTTTCCGTGATCCGTGACGGTCACTTCTTGACCCTCCCGGACCGCGTCCGAGATAGCGGCTGAGATGATCTCGTAGCTCTCGGACTCCAGCTTCCATGCGTACATTATGGCGCTTTTCGATGAGAAAATCTAGCCACTTGTCGATGTCGTCGCCGGGCTGCCCTGGTTGCCGCGGCGGCGTCCCGGTCGGCGTGATCCTGAGCGAGAAGCTCCTCGGAGGAGATTTCGCCGTGCTCAGCCTATAGTCGGCGACAAGGTTGGCGAGACCTTTCGCAGATCCCGGACGTAGCGGAGCTCGTGGATGGGTGATCCCCCGAATTCCTCGTCGCGTTCCACGCCGTCGGCGGCCCATCCTTCGCGCTCGTAGAAGCGACGCGCACGTGGGTTGCGATCGACGACCCACAGCGCTGCGGATCGATGCCCTTGCTCGATGAGTGTCTGCAACGCCGCGGCGTGCAGCGCAACAGCGGCGCCCGTGCCGAAGGCGGAAGGATCGGCGTTCAACATCCACAGCTCGCCCGTGGGATCGTCGGGTTCGGTGCGACCGCGGAGCGGACCGACTGCGCACATCGCCAACACCCGGTCGTCGCCCAAAACGACCATCACCGTCGAGCCCATGGTGTCGTCGCCGAGCGCGGCTTCCCAGCGTTGTCCGAAGCCGGCCGGGTCGAGCCCAGCGAGATACGAATCGGACAGCGACGCCGACGTACGCGGATCGCCAGGCCGCGACGTGAAGCGCACCCATCGCCATGCCGTCCTGCGGAAGCGCCTGTCGGACAACGAACGTCATCGTGTAGTTGCGAGCTGGTTCTAGTTCGGGCTGCACAGCAGGGTCTCTCCGTCGGCGTCTTTCACACTGACGCCGGCCTCGACGCGATAGTACGGGTAGTTGACCTCGCCCTCGCCGTTGTGAAATTGGGTGTAGGTCGCAGCGTTGTCGTGCAGCACCTGGCCGATTCCGTAGCACGCATCCCGCGCAGCGTCTCCATTCGACGAACGGGCCGAAGTAGAACTGTGTTCGACTTGTACCGCATGGCTCGCCCGCGGCGCTGTGCAGTTCGCCGAGCTGGGGCAGCGCTTGCGCAAGGAGTTGCGCCTGGGCCTCGAACTCGGGAATGGCAGAACTACCGTTTTCGATTGCGGCGATCTGGACCGTGAACGCTGCACATGCCGGGGCACCTGTGTCGGCGATGGTCGTCGGCGTGGTCGTAGCGACTGGAGGGGTGACAGTTGTCGGCGTGGTTTCCGCGGCGAGTGTGGACGACGGGGCTGGGCCGGCGCTGGCAACTTCGGTTGTGTCGCTCGGGCGTGTGGCGACATAGAGGATGCCGACGCTCAAGATCGCGATCGCCACCCACAGCAGGCCGACGGTGCTCGAGTGTCCTTTGCGGGAGCGGAGTTCCAATCGCTGCCGCCGGTTGGCGCTGGCGTTGGACATCATCGTGGTGATGACCGCCACGACAGCGCTGATGAGAGCAACGACAAGTGCAATGACCAGTGGATCGCGGTCGGACTCGGCGATCAGTGCATACCCCAGGATCGCCGAGGCGGACATCGCGCCAGCGTAGTCCTCGCCCATTGTTGCGATCTGGGAGGCCGATAGGCCTGACTTACAGTGAGGTCGTGGTCGCCCACTTTCGTCTCGTCGGTACGGACCTTCCCGGTTCGGCCTGTGCGCCGGCGCCGACCGGGTCGGGCGTGTACACGTCGATCCATGTCGGGGTGCAACGAGGTAAGGAAGTCGTCGACCTGGTTCGCGGAGATGCACCGCAAGCGGTGTTCGAGTTCGATGTCGACATCCGCAAAGGCAAGTTCGCCGGCCCGTACATTCACGGCCGTGGCGACGAACGCTTCATCTACCTCTCGTGGGGAGAGGTGATCCACGGACACTTCGCCATGTTCCGACGAGCCAAGCTGCAGTTGGATTCGCTCGACCCCGAAGCCTGCGACGGTCACACCGTCGAGGGCCGTCTCGGCCTCACCGACGCAAAGGGTCACCCGTTGTGTGCGTCAGTGCGGCCGCCAAAGATCACCTGGAGCGTTCTGCTAGAGCCTGCGCGATTCCAGTCAACCTTGTCTGTCTTGGACGGGCGTCGGGTGTGCGGCGACACAGATCGCCGGATCCGGGCGCTGTTCTGGTGGGCTTTGTGGGATCTGGTTGCCAAATGTTCCGACGACCTGCGGCGGTGAGCGAAGTTGGCATCCAGATCGTTGGAGCAGGAGAGCCGGCCGGGGTGGTGTGAATCGGATGTCGCGGCCCAGGTCGCATCCGACACACAGCAGCTCGGGAACCGGCCCGCCCACAGCACCATCGGCGCTTCGGGCTCGTCTGCGAGCCTGCCCGATCAGGCTGGTAGTTCGATCGACTTAGCGTTTCGTCAGAGCCCTGCGGGAACTGCAGTACGATCCTCCAGCCTGCACTGGCTGCCTTCATCGTCCAGTTCCATCACTTTGCGACGACGCACGATCAAGTCCGTGCCCTACCACTACAGCGAGGTATTACATGTCCGAGACGGCGACCGCCACAACCTATGTCAACGAAGTCGACGAGATCACCAAGGTGATGCAGGCCTACATCGACGGTGCGCGCACCGGGAAGGGCGCGGCGATGAAGCCCGCGTTCGATGACGGCGCCACGATCTGCGGCTACGTCGGACCCGACCTTTTCGCTGGCCCGATTCAGGGTCTCTACGACTGGAACGACGGCAACGGCCCTGCGACGGATATCGAGTGCCGTTTCACGAGCATTGATGTGGTCGGCACGGCGGCCAGCGTGCGGTTGGATGTCGACAACTGGACGGGTCATCGCTTTACCGATTTCTTCAATCTCGTGAAGATCGATGGCCAGTGGAAGATCCTCAGCAAGGTCTTCTACTTGCACCCCTGAATCACGACCTACGGCGGTTGCGCAGGCTCAGGCCGGTCCGATCGTGCGGCGCATGACGGTGTTCTTCATCCCCTTGGAGCGGACGAACTCGAAGCCGGCTTGCTCGTACATCGTGCGTGTTCCGTTGTAGACGAACGAGTTGCTCATCCTCTTCTCACCGATCTCGTGCGGGTAACCCTCGACCACGCCGCCACCCTGCGCGGCAATCAGATCGAGCGCACCGGCCAGCGCCACCTTGGCGTAGCTCTGCCTGCGGTAACGCTTGTCGACGAAGATGCAGGTGATGCGGTAGTCGGGCATGACGTCGGCCTCGGCGAGGTACTGCTTGCGGTGATGGATGTTCGGCAGCTCATCCGGGGTGCCGTACTCGGCCCACGCGACCGCCTCATCGCCGATCATCACCAGCGCCGCATGAGCCTGTCCGGCCTCGACCAGCAGCTTCTTGAAGGCGCGGCTGCCCTCGTAACCCGGCTCCCGTTCGGCACAGTCGTGGAAGTAGGTACACCAGCACCCACCGAAGATCCCGTTGTGCCGCTCCACCAGTCCGGCGAACGCGTCCCACGTGTGAGCAGTCAATGGCTGAATCGAATACTCGTCCGTCTCCATGCCGCCGATCGTAAGCGCATGTGCGCATAGCAACAGTTGCACACCCGGCGGTAGGTGGCGCGTGGCGGCGGACCTAGTGTTGTCGTTGGTGCAGGAAGCGGCCCAGCGCGTGGATGACGACGGTCTGGCCAGAGCCCGGGAGGCGAGCTCCAGGTCGGAGTGGACCGACGCGTTCGCACTACTCGCGGGCCGACAGCTCATCGCCGCTTGGGCCGGCTGATCTGGAGCTGCTCGCTACTGCCGCGTATCTCGTGGGTGGTGTCCCCGACTGCCTTGGTGCGCTCGAGCCGCGCCTATCGGCTGCATGTGGATGTCGGGGACAGCCGGTCCGAACGGCGCATCCGCGCTGCCTCACAACGCTGTCGGACAACGCGTGCCGATCGGCAAGTGCGATGTCGTGGTGAGTGTCGTGGGGTTGTCAGGGCCGGAGAGGGGCACCGGTGCCGATCATCGAGTTGCGGGTGACGAGCGCCGCCAGCTCGTCGGGCGCCCAGCCCTCGGTGCCCTCCGGCCGCACCGGCAGCACCATGAACCGCTGCTCCGACGTCGAGTCAACGACGCGCACCTCGACATCGTCGCCGAGCTCCATCCCGAACTCCGCGAGCACGGCGCGCGGCTCGCGCACGACGCGGCTGCGGTACTCGAACGACTTGTACCAGGCGGGCGGGTCGCCGAGCACCGCCCCTGGGTAGCAGGAGCACAGTGTGCAGACGATCATGTGGTGGACGTCAGGCGTGTTCTCCATCACGGCCACCGGCACGGTCATCGGGGTGTACTCCGACAGCGTCGCCGTACCGTCGTCGACCAAGCGGGCCTTGAACTCGGGGTCGGTCCAGGCGCGAGCGACGATCTTTGCGCCGAGTGCCGGGCTCGGCCCGTCACCGCTCTCGAACGCCATTTCGCGGGCAACGATCGCGGCGTCGACGTCGTCGTGGTGCACGTGGCCGTGCTCCTCCAGATGGTGCTCGAGCGCCTCGGTGCGCTCGTGGGGGGTCGAGTCGTGGCTCATGTTGCGTCCTCCAGATCGCGTTCCCAGATGTCGATGAGCAGCGTGTGCGTGGCGTCGGGGCCGAACACGGCGGCGGCGTCGAGCGACACGGCGTAGACGTGCTCGGGCCGGCCGTAGCGCCCGGTGGCCGCCGACTCGGTCGGGTGCGGCCACGTACACGAGTGGCGCACGACGGTGCCGAAATGGCGCCGGGTGTACCGCGGCACGCGCGTGTGGCCGGGCGTGACCGGGTTGCGGACGCGCACGCGCTGGCCCGCTGCGAACCGGGGCGGTTCGGCCGGCTCGGCCCACGGATCGTCGTTGCGCTCCGGCGACGGCTCCCGAGGCCCGTCGAGAAGGCCCTGCTCCGTTGCCATCTGCTCGGCGGCCCACAGCCAGCGCTCGTAGTAGCGCGATGCCAGGTATTCGGCGGGCGGCATGTGCTCGATCGTCCAGCGGAAGTGGTCGACGGTGGTGTTACTCATCAAGTGGCGTGTGATCGCGGCCGCCCGACCTTCCCATGGCTCGTGGTAGAGCGGCTCGTCTTCCTCTATCGGTATCGCCCCGAACCCGTGCATGCCCCCCAGGTCGTGGACTCCGTCCATGCGATGATTCTGGCAGATCCCTCAGCGTGTCCGGACCGACAAGCGAGCCAACGATCCTGTCGTCATGTCCCGCGTTCCGACTCGTGTGCGCAGCGATGGCAGGAATCACGTTGACGGCTATCCGGTCTGGGCAGCCGCTGTCGGGTCAGGTCTCGTGTTCGCGGGCGTGAGGACACGCCTCAAGGCGGCGGCCGCCGACTGATTGACGGAGATCGAGCGCCTCTTCGTCGCCAAGAACGCGGGAGGCGTGATCAGTGGCACTTCGGCTCGCGCCCCGGCCTCGGTTCGGCGTCGGCTGCTGTAGCGTGCGCGAGTGTCCGATCATGATTGGGTCGCCGAGTTCACGAAGACCTTCGAGCAGCCTGATTCGCGGGTCGCGGCGAGGATCTGGGCGGAGGTGCTCGGCGACGAGTACCCGGCCGAGCTGGCCCCGTTCAGCTTCACGACGCGCTCCGAGTTGTCGCGCGTTGCGGTGGCACTGCGGGTGTCGACCGGTGACGTGCTCGTCGACATCGGGTGCGGGCGTGGCGGCCCCGGGTTGTGGGTTGCGGCGACCACCGGTGCGCGCTACGTCGGTGTTGACATCGCTCCGTCGGCATTGGTCGAGGTGCAGGCACGCGCCAGAGGCCTCGGGCTCGACGATCGGGTGCGCACCGTTGAAGGACGCTTCGACGCACTCCCGATCGACGATGCCGGCGCCGATGCGGTCATGAGCATCGACGCGCTCTTGTTCGCTCCGGACAAGTCAGCGGCGGCCCGCGAGATGGCCAGGGTCCTGCGTCCGGGAGGCCGGCTCGTCGCGACCACCTGGGACTACCACTCCCAGCCTGTCGGCCGGCCGCCTCAGGTGGACGACCACCGGGCGTTGCTGAGCGACGCGGGACTCGCGGTCGATGCCTACGACGAGACACCGGACTGGGATCGGCAGCAGCGGGCCATCTCCGACTTGTTGCTCGCGCACGTCGAGGAGCTGGCCGCCGAGACCAGCGAGGATCCCGACGTCGTCCGTGCCGAACTCCGAGAGATGGCCGCCACTCAGGACATGATGTCGCGCCGCGTGCTGATCGTCGCCACTCGACGATGAGTCGACACGACTGCCCGACGTTCAGCGACCAACACGAAGCTGGAACACTTGGTACTGCCACTCGTCGACGCCGAGGTCCCACGTGGAAGCGCGCTCCACCTGCCCACATGCGGCGAACAGCTCGCGATTCACGCCAAAGGGTCGGAGGCTGAAGAGGCGCTGATGGCCGGCGAGACTGCCCGAGCCCAGGACCTTGGCGTTGGCTGGGAACGAGCCCGGGAAGCCCGCTAGAGGAAGGCGACATTCAGCTCCAGGTTGGTAAGCGTCGCGGTCTGCACGGTGACGGTGCCTGCGACAGTCGAGGTGTTCGCTCGCCGATCACCAAGCCCGTCGCCTTGTCGATCTCGAGTGTTTCTTCGCTGTGCGTGACAGCACCATCGGGGCCTGTCGAGTCGTGCGTCGAGGGATCTCCCACGGTACGACGGCGGGATCGCGAGCACACCCGCTGCCGGATCCCGGGTGGGACCTTCGGCTCTTCCGGTCTGGTTCGTACCGGCGCGACAGTGACTCGCGCGGTGCGCCCAAGGGAGGTGTCCGATGCAGACCTGTCGATCAACGGCCCGTCGGCGAGCGATGATCGCCGTAGCAGCGGTGATTGTCGTCGGGTGCGGGAACGGTGACACGCAGTCAGCGGAGACGTCGCCGAGGTCCACGCCAGACGCGGCGCCAACGTCGGCCAGCGCACCGACCACCTCGAACGTGCCCCCGGTGACCACCTCTCCGACGTCACTGGTTCCCGCCGCCGTGCCAGTGATACCGGGACTCCCCGGGCGTGCGCCGATAGAGCCGGGCCCGGCCGCCGCAGAGCTATGCGGCGAACGCGGCTGGCCGGTGGTCGCTGCCTACGACCTCGCCGACGGCAGCCTGGCTTGGTCTGCATGCAGCCCGGAAGGTGGTCTGTTCGCCATGGCGGCCGCGTCGGAGGACACGGTGTGGGTGTCGCAGTTCACCTCCACAGGTCAGGAGTATGTGGCGTTCGACGCCGGCAGCGGCAAGGAGTTGCGGCGGAGCACGCCAGCGGAGTTCGAGAGCGACGTCCCTGCCGAGGCAGACAAGAGCGTGGAGACTCCACCGGTGATCGATGGGGTGCAGTTGACCGGCGGACAGCAGGTTCCGATGATTGGCGTGGACGCCACCAACGGCACGGCGCTGTGGACCCAACCCGGCCACCTCGTCTACGACGACGTCTGGGCGGTCGGCGACGGTGCGGTGTTTGCCGTCGAGAACGAATACGTGCCCGACAAGCCGACACCTCCGGCGCTGGTCGGCTACGAGGTGGCGACCGGAGATGTGCGCTGGCGACATGAGCTGGACGCGTACCTGTGGCCGTTTCACGTGAACGGGGAGCGGCTGCTGGTGATGTGGACCAACCTGCAGGTGCTGGCCACCGACGACGGGTCATTGCTGTGGGAGACCCACTACCCGGAGCCGAGTTCGGGGTTCCCGCGGATGATGGGCGGGGCGGTCAATTCGCAGTCGGTCTTCGTGTCGTTCACCTCGGAAGGGTCAGGTGGCGACTAGCCAGCGACTGACCATTGACAGGCAAATGAAACCGACCTATACACCCCGTGAATCGCTCCAACGCGGGCGATCGGATTGGGGGTTAGGAATGCGCAGGTTCATAGCAATCGCGGTTGTCGTCTTGGGCAGCGTTGCCGGTGTCTCCTCAGCGGGTCAGGGCGCTGCGAGTGGGGCGCCTGGTTCCAGATCCGATGACGGCGGCGTCGGGACACCAAAGCTCGTTCGTCAGCGAACCCCTGAGGCGGTCGTGGCCGAGCACGTTGATGCGCTCAACAAGTGCAACGTGGATCGCCTGATGGCTCAATACCCGAAGACCGTCGCGATCCTTCTTCCGGGAGGCGTGACCATAGAGGGACGGACGGATGTACGCGCTCTCTTCGAAGGTTTCTGCCAGCCGCTCGCGGCCGGAGGACTCAACGGGATCCAGTTCGCCGCGATCAAATCGTGGACGGTCGGGAAGACTGTCAACGTTCAGTGGGTGGCCACCGCCCCGTTCCTCGCGGCGCCCTACTACGGTGCCGATGCGTACGTGACGCAGAAGGGGCTACTGGCAGCGCAGGTCTCGACATTCGACGCAGCCGACCTTCAGTTCGTTCCGTAAGCAACTAGCAGGCCAGGGTTGAACGTCCACCTCGAACTGCGGTTCGAGGTGGACGCATGAACATCGACGCGGAGCGACGCCACTCGACGATCGAACGAGGCGTGCGGAACGGCGCATCCATGCGCGTCGGCGTGACAGCGATTCATCGACCTATCGGTCGCGCTCACGTGTGGGTCCGGTTGTCTTGTTCGTCGCGTGAAGGAAGTCAGCTACCCGCGGCGGCGAGGTTGTCGATGCCGCGGAGGTCGATGTTCGCTGGCCTGTTGGTCGAGGAACCATTGGTAGGTCTAGCGGATGCCGGTGTCGAGGTCGATCTTCGGCTTCCAGCCGAGTTGCCGCTGAGCTTGGTGACGTCGAGCACCTTGCGGGGTGTGCCGTCGGGCTTGGAGGTGTCGAACCGCAGCGTCGGCCTCGGGGTAGACGATGTCGCGGACCTTCTCGGCGAGTTCGCGGATCGAGAGGTCGACGCCGGTGCCGACGTTGATGTGGCTGTCGTCGCTGTAGTGCTCCATCAGGTGCAGGCAGGCGTCGGCGAGGTCGTCGACGTGGAGGAACTCGCGCATCGGTGAGCCGGTGCCCCAGATCTCGACTTCGGTCGACGCCGCTGGCTTTGGCGTCGTGGAACTTGCGGATCAGCGCCGGCAGCACGTGGCTGGAGGTGAGGTCGAAGTTGTCGTTCGGGCCGTACAGGTTGGTCGGCATGGCCGAGATGAAGTCGCAGCCGTACTGCCGGCGGTAGGCCTGGCACAGCTTGATGCCGGCGATCTTGGCGATGGCGTACCACTCGTTGGTCGGCTCGAGCGGCCCGGTGAGCAGCTGCTCCTCGGTGATCGGCTGGGTCGCCTGGCGCGGGTAGATGCACGACGAGCCGAGGTACAGCAGCTTCGTCACGCCGTACTCGTGGGCGGCGTGCACCACGGTGCCGTGGATCATCATGTTGTCGTAGATGAACTCGGCCGGCCGGGTGCTGTTGGCCATGATGCCGCCGACGGTGCCGGCCACGAGGAACACGTACTCCGGCCGGTTCGCCTTGAACCAGTGCGACACCTCGGCCTGGTCGCGCAGGTCGAGCTGCTCGCGCGTGGCGGTGAGGATGTTGGTGAACCCCGCGGCCTCGAGTCGGCGGACCACCGCCGAGCCGACGAGGCCGGCGTGACCGGCAACATAAATTCGAGACTGCTTGTCCATGGATCCTCCACTGAACTCTCTGCGCCGCTTGCCCCTAGTCTAAGGACCTTGGCCCAGTCAGATCCTCTCGGCGCGGGCGCCGAGTTTCCTTCAGACGACATGGGTCGGCTTGATGGAGTAAAGGTCGTGTTTGTTGGCATCTACTTTCCGCCAGAGATGACTGGAATTGCGCCGTACAACGCTGCACTCGCCCACGCATTGGTAGAGGCGGGAGCGTCGGTACATGTCATTACCGGGGTGCCTCACTTTCCAATGTGGCGGATCCAGTCACCGTTCGATCGGGGCTTTCGTTTCGAAGACGTCGCCGGTAATTTGCGTGTGAGTCGTAGAAGACACTGGGTCCCCCGCAATGCGTCACTCGTCGGACGAGCGGGGCTGGAATCGACGTTTCTGTTCACGCGGCCCCGTCGGTCCTGAGGTCGAAGGCCGATGTGATCGTTGCAGCGACCCCCTCGTTGTCGGGGCTTGCGGTGGCGCAGGTTGGGCGACGGGGTCGTCCGCTCGGCGTGATCGTGCAGGACTTCACCGGAGGCGGTGCAGCCCAAACCGGCACGACCGGCAGGCGTGCTGCAGGAGCAATCAATAAAGTCGAGCGTCGACTGTTGCGTCTAGCAGATCGTGTCGGTGTCATCTCCCCGGAGTTCATCGCTCAGATTCACGCACTGGGGATTGACAACGAACGCATCTCGTTGGTTCCCAACTTCACGCATATCGAGAGCATCGACGTGACACGAGCGGAAGCGCGGGCCCTGAATCTGGGGTGGGACGCTGACAGGTTCACTGTTGTGCACACCGGCAACATGGGTTTGAAGCAGGGCCTGGATAGCGTCATCGACGCGGCTCGTATGGCTGAGCTCGACGGGAACCACATCAGATGGGTGCTGGTTGGCGACGGAAATCAACGAAGGACGCTACAAAGCCGGGCGGCTGGGATTCCCTCGATCGAGTTCTTGGATCTGTGCCTGAAGAGACATACCCGTACGTTCTGCAGTGTGACGTGCTCTTGCTCAACGAGGCTGCTGGAGTCAGGGAATTTTTGTCTGCCCAGCAAACTCACGTCCTACATCGTCTCGAACCGTCCTGTGCTCGCTGCCACTGAATCCGGCAGTATCACTTCCAACACGATTTGCCGCCACGGAATTGCTCATCTGGTCGTGCTCGGCGATCCGGTCGCCCTGCTCGAGGGACTGAAGCGGCTGAGGGAGGATTCCGACCTTGTGGCCGAGCTTCGAGAGCACACAGCCGCATACTCGAGGACTACCGGTTGGCGCACGGCAGCGCACCGCTATGTGGAGTTCGTCGCGACTCTCGCGGATCGCCACTAACGCTGCGAAGGGTGTCCGACGGCTTCGAGAAATCCCGTCACCATTGATTCGATGCTGTAGCGAGGAACAACTGTCGCTCGGATCTGTTCGTGGTCGGTTGCTCCTCGCCGGCACGCAGACCATGCATCGCCGAGTGCCTGCGTGGCTGCTGTCGCATCGGCCGGATCAAACGGAAAGGCGTTGAATCCTGATGCCAGCGCTAACCTCCGGAGAGTGGTTGGCAGACACCGGATACACAAAGGGCACGCCGCGAAAGGCTCTGGGTGAGATTCAGGCCGACATACCCGCCACACAGTCCTGCCACGGCCGACGCTGTACAATTGGTTGAGTTGTTCGGAGCCAAAGAGATGGGTCCGACAAGGGTGAGGGAGTCACGAGCAGCATGGTTTTGGTTGATGAGCCAGCCAAAGCTGACTAGCTTCTCTTTTGGACAAAGGCAGCCGGAGTTCCTTGTAATGAGTCCCTTGGAATGGGCTATGGGCGCCCTGAGAGCAACAGATCCGGCCGTTTGCGCGAGGTCATTCGACCGACGTAGAGATAGTTCACCCGTGACCGGTCGGCGATCATCGCCGAATCTCCCATGCGTTCTGTCGGGTTGGGTGCAACGTAAATGGTTTTGCGTGGATAGGCGTCGCGCATTCGGGCGGCGTCCTCGTCGGTGTAGGCGATTACAGCGGAACTCAAGCCGACCTGTAGCCGGCGAAGAAGCCTGGGACGGGTCACCGGCTCTTCGACCCAACGTGGTGTCCCCACAAGACGGTGCGGCGGCGTCTGATCCTGGACTCAATCAAGGTCAGCCACGTGTTGATCACACGTGGATTCAGCTCAGCGATGACTGTGTCAGCGCTTGCAGTTGCCTGCCGATAACCGCGGCTGGAAAAGGAGACGTCGATACAGCAAGAACACGTTCCTGAGTCGGACGTCTATGAGTTCCGTCGAACTGTCCGTCTTGAACCCGACGACTCAAAGTGGGCGTCCCCGCAGGCGATGATGAGTTGCTGTCCGAGTTCCCGTCGAAGCTCTTCAAACAACGGAGTTCGATATGGGGGCATCGCTCCTTGAACGATCGCAATCCGGGAAGTCGAGGGTGCACGACTCATTGAGTTTTAGTTATCTACCTGAACGTGTTCGGCAACGGCGTATCTCCTCTCTGCATCCGACGCTATCGGGGACCTGCTCGCCTGACCGTGGCGCAGGACGGCCCAATTGCGATTTGACTCGACGTGCTCCGACTGAAGGGGTGTGCGGTCCTGGCGAAGAGCGCCGTCCACTTGTAGGAACTCGCCGTTGCGTGGATCCTGTAAAAACCCGGCCGGACGCACGAACGTAAACCCGAGTGAGGCCATCTCGTCGACCATCTCGAGGAAGGTCCACTCGCCCTCGTACAAAGGCTGGAACGATGACTCGATGAGAAGCGTCTCGAAATTTCGCATGACTTGAGATGCTCCCTCCACGACGTCGCGTTCGAAGCCTTGCACGTCGATCTTCAGCATCGAGCCCGCAGGAATGTCGGCCGCAGAAAGTTGGCAGTCCGAATCGGTCGACATCCACAGCAACTCTCGTCACCGTCTGCGCCGCCGGAAATGCGGTCGCGTGACGTGTAGCGAGCGCGGCGAGTGACTGACTGATGGTGCTTGTTGACGTTCAGTTCAAGACGGTCCCGGGCGCCCCCTGAACGCAAGGTTGCGTACGTCGAGGCGTCCCCCGTACCGCTCGCGGTGTTTCCGAAGCTTGCTCGCCGAGCAGGTAGCGGTTCGAACGAGATGACCCTCGCTGCCGGAACAAGCTCCAAGATTGCGACTGCGAACTGGCCGCGGTTGGCGCCCACGTCGACTACGAGGGTGGGCGACACCCCCTGACTCACCAAGTCCGACACCAGCCGGTTGCTCGTGATGGAGAATACTGGCCACCGAAGGTACCGTCCTGCGACGAGGCCGAGGCCGAATGCTGAGGAAGCCGTCGCTCGAATCGCCCGCATCGGGTCAGTCTACGAGGGAAGGGCGCCTGTCCCGGCGTGGCTGAATTCCGCACTACTCGATGGTGGGGCGAACATCGCCAAGGCGGCCAGAGGTGTGGATGAGGAGGAACAACTGGCTGCTCCTCTGCTACCTAAGCCGCGACCGAACCATCGCTCGGCGAGTCAAGTCAAACCGGATTGTGAGCGAGAGCAACGACAACGCCCATGTCCTGGGCGATTGTCGCGTGACCAGCTCGCGCGATCGGCGACGCCCAGTCGCCAGTTCGTTGGCCGTACGCCCGTGGACCCAGCTCATCGCCTCGGCGAGGGCACGCGGATTCTCGGTAATGACGACGATGACCGTTGACACAGTCGTCGACGAATAGATCTGCGGCGCCCACTGCATCCGTCGTGACTATTAGCAGACCCATCGAGGCTGCTTCGTGGACAACGACGCCGAACGGTTCGAATCGGCTGGGGAGAATCAAGCACGCGGCCTGCGCCATCGCTGCCGGGAGGGCCGACGGCTGAATAAAGCCCTTCATATGCACGCCAGGGATGTCGGCTAGCAGCGTTTCATCGGGTCCCTCGCCGCAGACATTCAGTGACCATGCATCGTAGTGATCTGTCCTGTACAGGCGGTACGCATCGGCGAGAACGTCGATGGCTTTCTCTGGAACGACCCGGCCTACGAAGAGAAACCCGCGCTCGTGGGTTCGCCATGGAATATCCGAGTGTCTCCAACGATTCCGCCGCTCGCAATCCTGCGCGAGGTGAAACCCAGCTTCCGAGCGAAGCGCCTGCTCGGCGCTCTCCAACTACAAACGCCTGCTCGTTGAAGCAAGGCCAAAGAAAAAAGGGTGAGACAAGGAGACTTGCGTACTGACGTGGGGACCCCAACCACTGATTGTCCATATAGACAATTCGAATTGCTCGCCCCCTCCATCGTCGTGCCACGTGTCTGTAGGCACGCACGTCCCAGCTGCAAACCAGAAGCACGTCAGGCTGAACTCTTCGAGTTGAGTGAGGAGGTCGAAACCCGCATCTGACAGGTGGCACCTTTGGACAGCGGCATATCGCTCGCAGTCTGGGATCGGTCGGTCGGCAGTGGCGATATCGCACAGCAGGACCTCTGTCCCAGGGATCCGACTGAGTTCGTCCAGCGATCCTTCCAAGTAACCGTTCCAGTACTTCCAAAGAACAGCGACTTTCATTCAGGCGATCCAGAAGCGCACACCGCACGACAGTATCGATTATTTGACCGCCCGATTGACGAGGTAGATCGGGGTCCTCTGGATGACAACCTCGGCCGCCCGCTACGGTCGGCGGCGTGGACACAGCAAATGGACGGGGTCGGGATGACCGCCTGCCTAAGAATGCGCGACTAGTCGTCCTCGTCGTGGCCTCGATTCCGCCCATTCACGGGCAGGCGCTCGTTGCAAGGCGCGTTGCGCTCGTCGAATCCAACGGTGGTGAGGTCCGCTTTGTGAGTAGAAACCCCCGGCACCTGCGTCGCGGTGCGTGGTACGACGCACTCGTCGTGGCCGGACTCGCTCGGGCGATCGGTACGTCCGTCGCGCTGCGCCGTCGACGATCGAAGTCGGTATATGTCACGAGTTCAGGAGGCCTTGGCATCGCTGCTGAGGGACTTTGCACAGCGCTTCTGCTCCGTCGATCGGATCGCCTAGTCGTGCATCACCACAGCTTCGCGGACCCTAATACGCCGACGGTGACCTTTCGCTGGTTTTGAAGTCGGCATATCGGCGAGCGCATCACGTGGTTCTTTGCGAGCACATGGCGGCCTTGGTCGCCGCGTTAGGCGTCCCCTCCGTACCGTATTTCAGTCGTTTCGAATGCCGCGCTAGTCGACGCGCGAGGACACACAAGCCACCAGGCCAACAGTGCCGCCTCAACTGCGATTGGGCCACCTTTCGAACCTGTCTGTTGACAAAGGTCTGGACCTCGTTCTGGATCTCCTCGCACAGACGCCGGACGATGTTCAGTTGACCGTCTACGGAAATCCGATCGACACCGAGTCGGCAGACTTGCTCGGCGACGCGCTTCGTCGATATCCGACGAGGCTGACTCATCAATACGCGATGGACCGAGAGGCGGTGTGGAGGTTCTACGACTCCATCGACCTCTTTCTTTCCCGAGTCGCTATAAGAACGAAGCAGCGCCACTTGTCGTGCTCGAGGCATTGTCAGTCGGTGTGCCGGTGTTGGCTAGCGATCGAGGCTGCATACCCTCGCAGCTAGCACCTAACCTCTCCGACCTAGTGGCGAGTGTGGAGGACTTTCCGTCGTGCTCAGGCCGTCATTGGACTGTTGTTGTCCGACCGAGGGAATCAACTTGAGGCCAGGCGCCTCGCCCGACGTCAGTGGATCCATCTCCGCGCGCCGAATCAAGGCTTCACTTATCCCAACTGCTATCGGTGCTTCTGGTCGACAGTGACTGTTGTGCCGGAGCGACGGATGCCGAGGCGGTGTAGAAGACGGATGCCTCTGGCTCGAATTGACGATTGCCATCGACGGAGGCGGTATCGCCGCCAGAACGTTGCAGGATCAACAACTCGGGCTTCAGACAGATGGGCGAGGAACCCCTTGTCCGCAGGAAGATGCAGGAGACACTTGGCCCGGTACATGTCAAACGACGGCTGTGGATGATTCACCCTCGAGTTCCAGTAGCGCCCGACCGCGTCGATGGCTCGCCCCCGCTTGGACTCGCAGTCCGTCGGCAATGAGCAACCCCAGTGCCGAGGACGTGACCATCTCATCTCCGATGTGGTGAACCTCGCTGATCGCGTCGAGATAGCGTGGGTAGATCATGTCCACTCGGTCGGCCAACTGACCGAAAAAGGCGGGGGTTCCCAAGATGAGTTCTCCACCGAACCACCGCGTCAGACCGCTCCGTCCGGACACGAGCTCAAGGTCTGCGGCGATCGTGCGCAGCCCGTACGCCGGGTATACCTGCGCACTGATGTCGTACACGACTGGCTGTCCTTCTACAACGGTGCTGAGGATCGCAGGTGGAAGAGGTCGAAGACAGAACATGTCTAGATCGCAAACGCCGACAACATCATTCTCCAGACCTGACAAGTATCGATAGAGATCAAGCTTGTAATGCGCATTCTGGAAGCGAATTCCGGTCGGAACATCGTGAATGCAATTCGAACTGACGGAGATCCATGCATTGGAACGGCAGCGGCGAGTGAGGTCCGATCGTTGGTCGCAACGGAAAAGTGAGCGACTAGGCCGTTGCTTGCCAGGGAACGCGCCAAGGTAACTGCATTTCGCGTGTAGACGTCAACGATGCTCCGAGAGCCCGTCGATCGTAGATTTGGGGAGTCGGAGGCTCCGTCGATGTACAACAGGCCGAAGAGGTGCAAGTTGCTGGGTGTCGAATCACCCTCGGTCATACGAACGCCCAACTGATGAGACTTCCCACACCGCCAACACTCGTCCGTCGTCGTCGGATTCTGGCGCCAGGTACACCGGCTGCTGCCAGTTGAACGGCGGAATTGTAAAGTTGAGCGGGCGATAGATGAAACCAGTCTCCTGGTTGAGGTTCCGCCCGTGCTCGGGATTGTGAGTGACGCCAAACAAACGTGCGCCACTCGCCACGACATTGTCGACCGCAGCGTGAATTGCCCGAAAACCTAGGTGATTTAGGCACTCTCGCGTAAATACCAAGTCTGCCTGGGGAAGCTGGTCGCGGACGATGTCGAGACGGACAAACGAACGTGATCGATCGCCGAGGAGTCGGCCTGCAACCGCTCGACGAGTTCACCAGCGATGTCTGCGCCGACGTACGGAATGTCGAGATCGACCATGCGCATCCAATGAAAGTCGCCGCAGGGTATGTCAAGAATACTCTCTATGTTCAGAGCTGAAATCATTTGAGGCAACGCTTCGCGGAGACGAGCCTATCGGCTCCATCGTCGATCCGAAGCCGGAGCGTGATTCTCCATTGCGCCATTCGTTTCGTCGGGCAATCGCTTCGACTGATCTGTCGTGTGGGATGGATCGCTACGAACATGACGGTGGCTCGGCAGCGTCATGTAGATTTGCCAAGCCAACGGGACCCGATTGCGGATTTGAAGGCGCAGTGCTCCGAACTTGCGACTCATCTGGTCCGGTTCCTCGTCCAGATCTGAAGGGTTCGCTTCGGCTTCGCTGTTGTCATGGTCCCCTCAAGGTTGAGTGTGAAGCCGCTCTGCCCTTGTGAGGTTCGCTGTGCTAATGGGCCGCCGCGCCGCTCGCCATGAGGACCGCGGTGATCGCTGACGCTAACCCCATACCGACACAGAACCCGTTTGCGTCCGACACTGCGGCGCCTGCCAGCGGTAACACGAGCGCCATTGGGCTACTGATCAGGCGTGCCCGCAGTATGGCCTGACTACGTGCTTGTGAGCGCAAGCTGATCTGAGCGCCAGTAGCGGCAACGGACATTGCGGTTGCAAAGCCGTAGTACGGCAGTAGGGAGTGAACCGGAGCCCAGGTCTCACCGAGAAGCAACTCCCCAACGTGAGTCGGAAGAGCGATGAGTATCGCGGTGATGGACAGGGCTGTGAATTCAATGACTGCGGTCGACCATATCTCGACTCGCCGACGAGCCTCGGACGATCGCTGGGCAAAGCCGATTAGCGCACCGTAGAGACCGAGGTACATGACTGTCAGAACCCCGAACAATGAGGTAACGGCACGAACAGTTCCTGTCGCGGACCTGCCGGAGATTGCAACGAACAGGACCATCGTGACGTTGGTTGTGATTGCCGCGGTCGCGCTGTCAGCGAGCAGAGGGAGACTTAGATCTCGGTGGCCCTTCAACGAATCGACCCCTTGCCGGATGCGACTAGGTATGGCGTGGCGGACAAGCAGGAACAGCCCTATGCCGACCGGAGATGCACCAGGTCGCCCAGACAGCAGATGGTCCTCCATCGGCAGTACCCAGCAAACCGTACGCAGCAAGGAAGAGCACCAACCACGCCCCGTCGTAGGCGATGACGAACTCTGGTTGCTGCATTGCGAGACGTTGGAATCGCTGAACGTCCTGCCAAATGAGCAGGGGAATACTGCCAGCGAGAACGAGTATTGGTGTGAGCGAATCGGACCCGATCGCCAAACCTATGGACGCAACGACGCCTGCTGCCGGGATTGAGAGCGCCAACGAGGACCACGAGGCGACACGTGACCGGAATTGTTCTCCGTCAAGTTGATGCCGTATGAGAAGCGGTTCGGCCACAAGGGCGTGCTCGACTGCCAGCACAATCAAGTAGAGACTGAAGGCAATCGCAACCGTGCCGAATTGGCTCGTTGAGCCAGCTCGTGCTGCGAACAGCATCGCAACAAAATTCGTGACGCTGCTAATGAGCTGAGCCGTGATCGCGAGCGTGGCAGTCAATGTGGGCGCTGCGGGTCTGCGCTCGAGGCATTTGGAGATCCGTCAAAGTGACGGCACCCGCGAAATCTGGCTGTCAGATCCCGCGATCAGAGTGGTTTGACGATCACGCAGATCGGGGACAGCAAGAACGAAATCGAACGAATAGAATAGGACACAACATAACA
>CAVZXO010000003.1:0-442683 GCA_963779295.1 Ilumatobacteraceae bacterium | reverse complement strand
TCGAGAACGTGCGGCTGTTCCAGGCCGAGCAGGCGCGGACCAACGGCTGCGGGTTTTCCTCAAGCAACCAACTTCAACTTCTGACGTCCTGAAAGCCATCAGCCGCTCGGCCTTCGATCTGCAGAAAGTTCTCGACACGCTCATCGCCGCTGCCGTGCCGCTTGAGGGCGCCGACATCGGTATCTTTGCGCCGCCGCGAGGGCGACGCCTACGTGCTGGCATCAACCACGGCGTCAAGACGGAGTGGCGCGACTTGTTCAGCGCGACCGAATACCCGGCAGGTATCGCCATCACGCGTACCGCGCTGGAGGGCCGGACGATCCAAATCCCGATGCGCTGGCTGATCCGGAGTGGGTTGGCGCCCGAGACGCGGAAAAGGTCGTTGGGTTCCGCTTGCTGGCAACGCCCTTGATGCGCGAAGGCAAACAAATTGGCATCTTGAGCTTCATTCGGTTTGAGCCAGGCTCGTTCTCCGACAAGCAGATCGAGCTGATCGAGACCTTCGCCGACCAGGCCGTGATCCCATCGAGAATGCGCGGCTGTTCGAGGCGAAGAACGCCGGGAGAAAGAATTGAAAAAATTCGCTCGAATACCAGACGGCGATCTCGACGTGCTTGGCGTGATGTTCGGGTCACTAACCGGGCTCCAGCCCGTTCCAGACGATGGTCGAGACGTCCGGCACGCCTGCTCCGAGCCGATAGGGCCTCGATCCGCCGCCGTCGACGGCGATGACTTCCATGTCGTGGCGGAGTTCGGCCACCATACCGGAGGTGGTCGACTTTCCTTGGCGTGCTCCGCGCAGCCCGGAGACAGCATCAATGGGCGCGCTGCCATCGCTAAGGCCACCGACGTATCAGGATATGCAGACGGACCCGGAGAACAACCGCGAGGGAGATTGCCCAAGGCCGATCCGTGTCGAAGCGGACTCTCGGCGCCGCCGACGCCAGAAGGCGAGGTCATCGGTGTCTCTTGTCCTCGGGCGTCTGAGAGAGGCCCTTCTCGACCGGGAGATCACACTCCTCGGTCGTTCGCCGACCAGGCGGTCATCGCCATCGAGAACGCGCGCCTGTTTGAGGCCGAGCAGCGCGCACGAAGGAGCTGCAAGAGAGCCTGGAGTATCGAACGGCAACATCGGGAGGTGCTATCCGTCATTTCGCGATCCCCTACCCAGTTGCAGCCGGTGTCGACGCATCGTCGACGGCAGGCCGGATTTGCGAGGCCGAGGAGCTGCATCTTCGCGCCTGAAGGATGGGATGATCCACCGGGTGGAGCCTACGGGCTCCGGATGAGTACCGGGACTCCGCTCGCGCCCGCAGACGGTCTCGCGCGACACGTCATGGGGCGGGCGACCTACAACGGCAAGGTGGCGCACGTTCTCGACGCGGCGGACGGACCCGGAGTTCAAAGGAACCAAGCACAGGAAGATATCGGGTTCCGTACTCTGCTGGGGTGCCGTTGCTGCGCGACGGCGCGGCCATTGGCGCCATCACGATTGCACGACACCGTGCGGCATTCACCGACAAGCAGATCGAACTTGTCGCGACCTTCGCCGATCAGGCCGTGATCGCCATCGAGAACGCGCGCCTGTTCGAGGCCGAGCAAACGCGGACGAAGGAGCTGCAGGAGAGCCTCGAATACCAGACCGCACATCAGCGAAGTTCTCGGTCATTTCCTGTTCGCCGTCGACAGACCCAACCGGTGCTGGACGCGATCGTGGCGACTGCCGCCCGGCTCTGCCGAGGCCATGGGACGATCTTCAAACTCGCGGGCGGGCAATTCTCACGTCGCAGCCACGTCAACTCCTGCCTGAGCTCGTCGAATACGAAGGTCATCCGATCCCGCCGGGCCGGGCACGTTGGTCGGCCGGACTCATCGAGCGTCGCACCGTGCATCTGCCGGACGCGCTCGCCGACCCCGAGTACCCGACTCTCAAGTTTACCCAGCTACTCGGCCACTTTCGCACCATGCCTGTGTGCCCCTGCTGCGCGACGGCGAGCCGTTCGGTGTCATCGCTCTGTCGCACCGAAGTCGATCCGTTCTCCGAAAAGCAGTCGATCTCGTCAGACTTCGCCGACCAGGCCGTCATCGCCATCGAGAAACGCGGAACTGTTCGAGGCAGGGCAGACGCGCACGAAGGAGCTGCAGGAAGCCCTGCAGCAGCAAACCGCGACCGCCGAGTGCTCAAGACAATCAGTCGATCGGCGTTCGATCTCGAGACCGTCCTGACGGAGCTTGTGCGCTCGGGTGTCAGTCTATGCGAAGCAGATTTCGGCCACATCAGGCGCCGTCAAGGGGACGTGTACAATGTTGCCGCCAGCTTCGGCCTTACACCGAGCCAACATGAAGAATTTGCCGCCCTTCCATCCGTGCCAGGACGAGGATCGGTACCGGGGCGGGCCCTTCTCGAAGGACGCGTGGTGCACTTTCCGGATGTGCTCGCGGACCCTGAATTCACGCGGCTCGAGCTGCAAAAATCGATCGGCTTCAGGGCCGCGGTAGCGGTGCCATTGATCAACAACGGACAGATTGTCGGCGTCATGAACCTCCATCGCCGATCGCCCGGTCCGTTCAGCGCCAGTCAGATTTCATTGTTGGAGACCTTCGCCGATCAGGCCGTCATCGCCATCGAGAACGCCCGCCTGTTCGAGGCCGAGCAGACGCGCACGAAGGAGCTGACCGAGTTCGCTCGAATACCAGACCGCGACGTCCGAGGTTCTGAGCGTCATCTCCCGTTCGAATCGAAGTGCAGCCGGTCTTCGACGCCATCGTCGAGAGCCCGCGAACTTATTTCCCGGCGCGGCGGTGGTCATCACTCTGCCCGACCATGGGGAGGTTAACGCTGCGGCCGTGGCGAGTCCACCCGACAAGTCGCAGCCATCAGACGCCAGTTCCCGGTGCCCTCGCGCGGAACTACATGCACGCCATCGCCATTCTCGATCACAGGGTGGTGGATATCCCCGATGCCTCCAACGTACCGCCGGACCTGGCGATGGGGGCCGCGGCTTTTCTGGCGAGTGGTAATCGGGCAATCACCATCATGCCGATGCTGCGAGGCGATCAGGCGATCGGGGCTCTGAGTGTCATGCGGCTGACACCCGGGCCGCTCGCGGCAAAGCAGGTCGAGCTGCTGCGAACCTTCGCCGACCAGGCCGTCATTGCAATTGAGAATGCCCGTTTGTTCGAGGAAGTGCAGGCGCGGACGAAGGAGCTGACTGAGTCGCCCGAATACCAGACGGCGACGAGCGACGTATTGGGAGTGATTTCAAAATCACCCAATGAGTTGCAACCGGTTCTCGACGCCATCGTTCAAACCGCAAAGCGCCTCTGTGCGTCGGAGCGGGCGGCGATCTGGCGCTTGCGCGGCGACAAATTCGATCTCGCGTCCCATGTTGGCATCAGTCCTGAGGTCGTGCGATATCTCGCTGACAATCCAATCCCACCGGGACGAGCCTCGCTCGCTGGACGCGCCTCGCTCGAAAAACGTGCGATCCACGTGCACGATGCCTCCGTCGATCCGGACCTTGGCAGCCAGAAGCAAGTGCTTGCTGAGAACCTGAGGACCATGCTGACCGTGCCGTTGCTGCGCGACGGCCAACCGATTGGCGTGATTTCGCTTGGGCGTACCGAGGTCGACCCATTCAGCGATCGACAAATCGACCTCGTTACCACCTTCGCTGATCAGGCCGTGATCGCGATCAACAATACCCAGCTGTTCGAAGAGGTTCAGGCGCGAACGAAGGAAGTTACGGAGAGCCTCGAATACCAGACCGCAACCTCGGAGGTGCTCGGCGTCATCTCGAAGTCGCCGACCGAGTTACAGCCGGTAATCGACGCAATCGCCGCCATTGCCAGGCGTCTATGCGGAGCGGACTGGTCGCTGATCTGGCAGAAGGCTTCGGCAGAGGGCTACATCGCAACGGCCAACAGTGGCGCGTCGCGCGAGTTCATGGACCTGATGGCCAGGAGGCCATTGGTGCCGAGCCGTACACGGATTGCAGGCCGCGCACTTCTCGACGGTAAGCCGATCCATGTCGCGGACGTGCTTGCCGAGCCCGACTATGCGGGAGAGCAGGCGGAGATCGGTCGCCGCGGTAACATTCGAACTGCCTTGTGCGTCCCACTGGTCCGCGATGGCAATTCGATCGGCGTCATCACCCTGCTGCGCACCGCCGTTCGCCCCTTCAGCGAGCGCCAGATCGCGCTCGTCGAAACGTTTGCCAGCCAGGCCGTGATCGCCATCAACAATGTCGGTCTGTTCGAGGAGGTGCAGGCGCGCACCAAGGAGCTGACCGAGAGCCTCGCATACCAGACGGCGACCTCGGAGGTGCTCGGGGTCATCTCGAAGTCGCCGAACGAACTGCAGCCGGTGTTCGACTCGATCGCCGAGATTGCGGCGCGACTGTGCAGTGCCGACTGGGCTTTGATCCGCAAGCTTGCTCCGGACGGCCTCTGTCATGCTGCAGCCTTCAGCGGCGCCAAGGACGATTTCGTCGAGCTTATTTCGCGCCAACCGATCCGCCGAGTCGCGCCTCGTCACCGGCCGCGCCCTGTTGGAACGCCAACCAATCCACGTTCCCGATGTGGCCGCGGATACGGACTACAAAGCGCAAGGGGAACAGTTTCGCCGCGTCGGCAAGTATCGCACGATCCTCGCTGTACCACTGCTGCGCCATGGCGATGCGATCGGGGCGATCACGCTGATGCGCGCCAATCAGCGCCCTTCACGGAACGGCAGATCGAACTGGTGACCATCTTCGCCAACCAAGCCGTCATCGCCGTGAACAACACGCGCCTCTTCGAGGAAGTGCAAACGCGAACGCAAGAACTTTCACGCTCCGTGGCAGAACTCAAAGCTCTCGCCGAGGTCGGGCAAACCGTCAGCTCGACGCTCGATCTCGCCAAGGTCCTGCAGACAATCCTCGTCAACGCCTGCGCCATGTCGTACTCGGGCGGTGGGGCGCTTTACGTTTTCGACCGGGAGAAGGGCGAGTTCCATCTCGAAGCCGGCCACAACATGAGCGAGGAGCACATCGCGCGCGTCAAGGCGCATCCGATCAAGCTCGGCGAGGCCGTCGTCGGCGAATCAGCCGTGCGGCGCGAGGCCGTGCAGATCGAGGACCTGGAGTTAGTCGAGCACAATGCTATGCTCGACATCTTGCGCCGCAATGGCGTCCGCGCCGTGCTGTCGGTGCCGCTGTTGCACCAAAGCAAGGTGATCGGCGCGCTCGTCGTTCGGCGCAATCTTGCGGGTGCGTTCTCGCCCGATGCCGTCCGCCTGCTCGAAGCGTTCGCCGCGCAGTCGGCGATTGCGATCCATAATGCGCGGCTCTTCAAGGAGATCGAGGAAAAGAGCGAGCAGGTTAGGCTCGCGAGCCAGCACAAGTCACAGTTTCTCGCCAACATGAGCCATGAGCTGCGAACCCCGCTCAACGCAATCCTCGGTTACACCGAGCTGATCCAGGATGGCGTCTACGGCGACGCGGGTGAAAAGATCAAGGGTGTGGTTGGCCGGGTGCAATTGAATGGCAAGCACCTCCTTGGCCTCATCAACGACGTGCTCGATCTTTCGAAGATCGAAGCCGGCCAGCTGAAATTGGCCATCAGCGATTATTCGATGAAGGACCTGCTGCAGACGGTGATGACCGCCACCGAGCCGCTCGCCGCGGAAAAACGCTTGAAGTTCGCGGTGTCTGCGCCGGCCGATCTGCCGAAGGGACGCGGCGACGATCGGCGTCTTGCCCAGGTGCTGCTGAATCTCGTTGGCAATGCCATCAAGTTCACCGACAGCGGCGAGATCAGGATTGCAGCGGGAACCGAGGGGAATTGCTTCCACATTCACATCGCCGACACGGGGCCCGGCATTCCCAGAGCCGAACAGGCGCGGATTTTCGAGGAATTCCATCAGGTCGATAATTCTGCGACCCGGAAGAAGGGCGGCACGGGACTGGGCCTCTCCATCACTAAGCGTTTCGTCGAACTGCACGGTGGCCGCATCTGGGTCGAATCGGCGGTCGGCCATGGCTCGACGTTTCACGTTGTTATACCGATCCGCTGTCAAGACGGAGACGCCGCATGACAAAGCGCATCCTGGTCATCGAGGATACCGAGGACAACCGGCAAATCATGCGCGATCTTTTGACGAGCGCGGGCTACGAGGTTGTCGAAGCGGTGGATGGTGCTGCTGGTATCGTCGCCGCTGAGAAGGAGCGGCCCGACCTCATTCTCATGGATATCCAACTGCCGATGGTCGACGGGTACGAGGCGACCCGGCGAATCAAGGCCAATCCTGCGCTTGCGCACATTCCAATCCTCGCGGTGACATCCTATGCGCTCAGCGGCGACGAGGAGAAGGCGCGTGCCGCAGGCTGCAACGGCTATGTGACGAAACCCTTCAGTCCGCGCGATCTGCTCGCGCGCGTGCGCTCGTTCCTGTCATGAGGACGCCATGCGCGACCCCGCGCTGATCCTGATCGCCGACGACAACGATGACAACCGCGCCATCCTTGAGGCGCGGCTGGCGAACCAGGGCTATGCGCTGCTGACGGCGCGCGATGGTGAGGAAGCCTTGGCCCTTGCTACGTCCGAGAAGCCCGACGCGATCCTGCTCGATGTCATGATGCCAAAACTCGATGGCTTCGACGTGTGCCGCCGCATCAAGGCCGATGCGACTTTGCCGTTCATGCCGATCGTCCTCGTCACCGCGAAGGCCACGACGGCAGATGTGATCGAGGGTTTCAATGCAGGTGCCGATGATTATCTCACCAAGCCCGTCGATCAAGCCGCGCTCGTCGCGCGTCTGCGATCCATTCTGCGGATCAAGTCGCTGCAGGACACCGTAACAGAGCAGGCGGCACAACTCGCGAATGGAACAAGGATCTGCAGAAGCGCGTGGAAACACAGGTCGGCGAGATCGAGCGCATGCAGCGGCTGCGGCGATTTCTGTCTCCACAAATCGCAGATCTGGTTCTGTCCTCAGGCAACGAAATGTTACTTGAAGCCCATCGGCGGGATGTCACCGTCGTCTTCTGCGATTTGCGTGGATTTACGGCATTTGCCGAGACCGCCGAACCGGAAGAGGTGATGGACGTGTTGCGCGCCTACCATGAAGCCATGGGCCACATTATCCACCGCCACGAAGGCACCCTTGAGCGCTTTTCTGGCGATGGCCTGCTCGTCTTTTTCAATGACCCGGTGCCTTGCCCCAATCCTGCCGAACGCGCCGTGCGCATGGCCGTCGAAGCGCGAGACGCCATTGCGGGCCTGATCAAGAAGTGGCAGCGTGTCGGTCATGACCTTGGATTTGGGATGGGGATTGCCCAGGGCTTCGCCACGCTTGGCCGCATTGGCTTTGAGGGTCGCTACGACTATTCGGCGATCGGCACCGTGACCAACCTTGGCGCTCGGCTGTGCGGCGAAGCCAAATCAGGGCAGATCATCATCAGCCAGCGCGTCGCGGCATCGATTGAAGCGATCGCCGAGCTAGCAGAGGTCGGCCCCCTCACTCTCAAGGGTTTTCATAATGCCATTCGGGCGCATAACGTGGTCGGTCTGAAGGCTGTCAGCTGATGCCTGATGTGTGGTGCAATGAGAGATGGCCGAGCCCCATTCCCGGGTTCACGCACCATGTCCGCCCTTAGGACCGCAATTTGGCCCAACGCGTCTCAATATCGGCGGCGGCCAATGATGATGAACGCCATCGCCGCTCCCATCATAGCACGGTGCTCGGCGGGTCAAGTATAAACCCTGCGGGCGACCGCTGAAGTGGCGGTCGTCCTGGACTCGGCCTTGCGCGCCGTGCTGCGGGGAACCGCACGGCCGGGGCGGAAAATGCACTCCCGGCCGAACAAAAAGATGGCGCGGTTTGGTTGACGGCCATTGGCTTTGGCTCGTTTGCGGTTGGTTCCGGAAGGCAGAAAGGGCCGAAAGAAATTCTTCACACCCTATGCACCTGCGGTGCGTACGGCTGCGTCGTCAGGGTTGGGCAACTTGTTGAACGAGGCGGAAAATTCGGTGGCAAGTGCCGAATACATCGGTGAACACGGTGATTGCGCGGCACTCGGAATTAAATCAGCAGTACAACGATTTGTGTCTTGCTCGACCCGAATACGGGCGTCGTATGCGCCGACGCTGTCTCACCAAGCAGCACACGCGATCATTTTCGAGATGGGCCAATACTCGAAGTCCGTCGCGGATGATCAAACGTCTTATCTTTCTGTGCCGGTGCTCTGCCGTTCTCGATTTCAGGATTGAGCAGCTTGTTTTGGACCGATTGCAGATGCAGCCGCATGGAGGCTGCCGCCGCCATCATGTCGCGCTCCTCGATGGCATGGACAATGGCTGCGTGCTCGGTAAAACTATGATGGTCCGGTCGCGGCATCGGAAGATTTGGGGGGCGCAAGCGACCCCAGGTCACCGCGCGTCTGACCGCATTGAGCGTGTCGAGCAGACCGAGGAGCAGGCTGTTCTTGGTCGCCTCCGCGATCGTGCGGTGCAGGCGATTGTCTAAGCTTTCGTATTCGCGCCAGGTGCTGGCTGCACGCTGTTGGGTCAGACAGGCACGCATGGCAGCGATATCCTCGGGTCGCGCGTGCAGGGCGGCGAGACGCGCGAGTTCCGGTTCAAGCGACAGGCGCGCCTGCATGGCCTCGGCGGGGCTCGTGCGCTTCGCCAACGCGGTAATGTCGGCGATCGTGTCGACGGGCCGTGCACCGATGAACGTGCCTTTGCCGACATGGCGCCAGATCTGCCCTTCCGCTTCGAGTTCCGCGAGCGCCTTGCGCAACTCGGCGCGACTTACGCCGAGCATGTCCGATAGTTCACGTTCCGGCGGCAGGCGGGCCTCGTTGGCACCGTCCCGGGTTGCGAGAAAGGCGCGCAATTGGACCAGTACGGCTGCTGTCGCGCCTGAACCATTCAGAGCGTTGGTTACGTCATTCATTCTTTAGGTTCCGACATAGACTATTTCGAGTGTAGGCAAATCCATTGAATTTCTTCAACCTTGCTTGAGCCGCGCGTCTGCGGCAACGCGATTGTGCCCAGATCATTTGACAATTGGTTGGCAATTGGTTGAAGTTTGGTACCAGCCAGACGAGGCCTTCATGACCGCTGCGACTTTCCTGTTCCCGCCACAGCCGCAAATGGCGCTGCCGATCGTCGGAGCGTCCGCCCTGTTTCCGGTCAACCGCATTTATTGCGTCGGCCGCAACTATGCCGAACACGCCATCGAGATGGGTCATGATCCCAACAAGGAGCCGCCCTTCTTCTTCCAGAAAAATCCGAGCAATATCCTGCTCGGCCGCGAGTTCCCGTACCCGGCGCAGACCAACGACCTTCACTTTGAAATCGAACTGGTTGTGGCGCTGAAGTCCGGCGGCACGAACATTGCCGCCGCCGATGCGATAAAGCACGTCTTCGGTTATGCTGTCGGGCTCGATATGACCCGGCGTGATCTTCAGAACGCGCAGAAGAAGCTCGGGCGGCCCTGGGAGATCGGCAAGGCGTTCGAACACTCGGCCCCCTGCACGCCGATCCAACCTGCCGACAAAATCGGACACCCGTCGACGGGTGCCATATGGGTCGATGTCAACGGCGAGCGCCGCCAGACTGGAGACCTCGCGCAGATGATCTGGGATATTCCCAACCAGATACGCTTTCTGTCGGAATTGTTCGCGTTACAAGCTGGAGATCTGATCTTTACCGGCACGCCGGCCGGCGTCGGTTCACTGAAGCGGGGGGATAGGCTTCACGGTCACGTCCAAGGTGTCGCCGATCTCGACGTCGTTGTCGTCTGAAGCGTCCAAGCATAAGCCGAAGGTCAACTTCGCATCGCCTGCCGACCTGGAACAAAAACTGCCAATTGAGGAGAAACGCCCATGCAATCCAAACACTCCGTACTGCATCTCAGTCGTCGCGCACTCGTTGGTGCCGTCGCCGTCGCGACAACGGCGCTGTTTACGATACCCGCACTCGCCCAGACGAAAGTCCGCGTCGCAATCGGCGATGTGCTGTCGACGGAAACGCTGTCGATGATCATCGCGCTTGAACGCGCGAAGGAGAAAGGCGTCGACTATCAGGTCACGCACTTCTCCAAGGAAGATCTGGCGATCCAGGCGGTCATCAACGGCCAGGCTGATATCGGCGTCGGCACGCCGTATGCCGTCATTCAGAAGAGCAAGGCACCGCTCCGCATCGTGTTCCAAGGCACACGGCTGGTGTTCTTCCCAGTCGCCGACAAATCTTACAAGACTTGGAAGGATCTGAACGGCCAGCCGTTTGTCTTCCACGCCCGCGGCACCGGCACCGAAGCCATCGGCAATATCATCGCCAAGCGTGAGGGCATACAGTTCGGCGATCGCAGCTACGTGCCGGGGTCCGAGAATCGCATCGTTGGCATGATGAAGGGCCAGATCAAGGCGACCATCGTCGACCTCGCGAACAAGAACGTACTGATGGAGAAGGCTGGCGACAAGTTCCACATCCTGCCGGGACTCTCCAATCCCGCATCCGACGAGACGGTGTTTGCGTCGACCGAGTGGATGGCCAAGAATGAGAAACAGGTCGACACGATCGTCACGGAGTTCCTGCGCTTGTGGCGGGAGATGGCGGCCAATCCAACGGTGATCGAGACCGAGCGAGCGAAGCGAAAGTTGATGGCGGACCAGCCCAAACAGATCCTCGACGGGATCACGAACTTCTACACGGTCGGCATGAAAGAAGGCGTGTTTGCGCCCGGCGGCGGCAACGCCGACGTCGTAAAGTCGGACCTCGAATTCTACACTGAAGCAGGTCAGCTCCAAGGCCCGGCAAGCGGCCTGAAAGTCGAAGACTTCTGGAACTTCGGACCGCTCGAAAAGGCGCGCAGAGCGCTCGGCGGCTGACGCACACGGTGATGGCGGGCTCGCGCAATGAGCCCGCTACTAACTTTCGACCGGCCGTTGCCGGTGCCTTGCTTTGATTGGAACCAGCCGTGACGGTCACACACGACGTGACGACGACGTCTGAAGCGCCGGTCGCGTCGACGGCGTCCTTGTATCAGTTCGCGACGCACCCGCTGACGCTTCGGATCGTCTCGTTCGGGCTCTTGCTCGGCGCCTGGGAGTATGCTGGCCGCATCCCGTTGAGCGCAGCGTTTCCGACGTTCCTTGAGACCATGCGGGGGCTTTTCGAGATGGCGGGTGACGGTTCGCTGTCGAAAGCGTTCCTGATTACTTTGAAGCCACTCGTCGCCGGTCTCTCAATTTCCATCATTCTCGGCATCGGCCTTGGCGTTCTGATGGGCCTCAATCGCTTTTCCGAGTGGTTGATAGCGCCAATCTTCGTCATCGCCCAGGCAGCTCCACTGGCAGCTTTGATCCCGGTTCTGACGTTCGCTTACGGCATCGGCCTGACGGCCAAGATCATGACCGTCTGTATTATGGCAATGCCGGTGATCGTGCTCAACACGCTCAGCGCGGTGCGCAACACGCCGGCGTCCCTGACCGAGATGGGGCGCGCATTCCTCGGCACGCGATCACAGATCATCACAAGCATCATCCTGCCGGCAGCCAGCCCGCTGATCTTCGCGGCTCTGCGCCTCGGCGCGGCTGCGGCTTTCATCGGCATAATTCTGGCGGAGCTGTTGATCACGCCGACCGGCATCGGCGATCTGATCTCCTATCACCAGTCGGTTGCCGACTACCCGAAAATGTACGCCTCGATCTTTTCGATCATCGTGTTCTCGGTGCTGTTCATCGAGCTGCTCGAACGGATCGAGAGTGTACTATTCCGCCCGGAGAAACGCGCGACATGACTGCTGCCCTCGCCAATAGCACTCCAAACACAGGCGCGGCTGCCCGAGGCGTCGCTGCGGCCTCGGCAATCGTCTCGGTGCGCAACATCCAGAAGACCTATTCAGGCGGTGTCGAGGCGCTCTCGGGCATCACGCTTGACTTTCCCGAAGGGCAACTCACGACCCTCCTTGGCCCATCAGGGTGCGGCAAGACCACGCTGCTCAAAATCATCGCCGGTCTCATCCCGGCATCGAGCGGCGAAGTATTGGTCTGCGGAAAAACCGTAACCGGCCCGGGTCCCGAGCGCTCGTTCGTGTTTCAGGACTTCGCGCTTATGCCGTGGGCGAGTGTGCTGCGCAACGTCGCGTTCGGCCTCGAACTGCGTGGCGTCGGCAAGGTTGAGCGCGAGGCCATTGCCGTCGGCCACATTGCGAAAGTCGGGCTGAAAGGCTTCGAGCTGAAGTATCCGCACGAACTGTCCGGCGGCATGCGCCAGCGCGTCGGCCTCGCGCGTGCACTCGCGGTCGACTCCAAGGTCATCATGATGGACGAGCCGTTCTCGGCCGTCGACGAGCAGACCCGGCGCAAATTCCAGGAAGAACTGCTGGCGCTGATTGCCAACGAGAACAAGACGTTCCTGTTCGTCACCCACAGCATTGAGGAAGCGGTCTACGTGTCGGACCGGATCGTCCTGCTGTCGCGCCGGCCGAGCCGCGTGTCGACCATCATCGAACCGAAACTCGACCGCAGCGGTGACCCCGAGCGCATCCGGCGCGACCCGGCCTATCTCGATGCTGTCGAAGGTATCTGGCAGAGCCTCAAGAAATATCTGGATTGAGGGCGCGCTCATGACCATGGCCGGCTATCGCGTGCCCATGATGGCGTCGCTGATTCTGTGGGCGATCCTGTGGGAGATCGTCGGCCATACGGAGGCCGGTTTCATCCTGCCGCCGCTGTCGAAGATCGTCATGCGCATGGGCGAGGTCGTACCGACCCCGAGCTTTGCCGATGCGTTGCTGATCACCGGTCGAACGTTCCTTACCGGTGTCGGCATCTCAGTGTTGGCGGGAGTGCAGATCGGTATCCTGATGGGGCGCTCTGTCATCGCGGATCGGCTGCTGCTGCCGTTAGTCAACTTGTTCCTGTCGGCGCCGTTGAGTGCGCTCGTGCCGGTCATCATGGTGTTGTTCGGGCTCGGCGAGGCCACCATCATTCTGACCGTGGTGCTGTTCGCCATCTGGATCATCGTGCTCAATGCGCGCGCGGGCGTGCGCAGCATTTCACCCTCGCTCGTCGAGATGGCCAAGAGCTTCGGCGCCTCGCCATGGCAGGCATTCTCAAGGGTTTTCGTCTGGGCTGCTTTGCCGGAGATCCTGGCCGGCGTCCGGCTCGGAGTCATCCGCGCGGTCAAGGGCGTGGTGATCGGCCAGTTGCTCGTGTCGGTCGTCGGGTTCGGCACGCTGTTTGAAATCTACTCGTCGCACTTCCTGATGGAGCACTTCTGGGCGTTGCTGCTCGTGCTGTTCGCGTTTGCCTTTGCTCTCAACGAAGGCATGGCATGGCTGGAGCGCAAGGTTCAGTACTACGCTGCGTCCCGGACATGACCGTCGAGGGGGCGGAAATTTGCACTCCATTATCTGCGCTGCAGCATTTCCCTGGTTCCCGAATGTTGCCCACCCAACACGAAGAGCACACGCCGTCTGATCGTCCGTCTCTCACATCCGTCGGTATTGGCCCTTCTCGTCGACTGCTCAACGGTCGGTCTCCGGCCAGTCTGACGATCCGAGAGAGTTCACCCGTTTCGCTCGTCCACTCGAGGGCACTGATTAGCGTCCGCTTGTTGGGGTGCTGCAGCCTTCTCTTTCAATTTGGTACTTCGATCGAATTGATCGAAAAATAGCTGCCGCAGTGCTGAAGAATTCTACCGCGAGTCGCGCCGTTCAATCAGAAGGACATGATGGGGTCTGATGCTGTGCTGCTTGGCTGCTCGAGCGATTGTGCAGCGCCGTCGTTGCAAGAACGATATCTGGTCACTGTCGCATAAACGAATGCGCAGTGGCGTTACCTTCACAGCCACGGTCCAATGCGAGTGCTTGCCGCCAAGCCCGAGAATAGCGACACGCCTTGGCGATATGGTTCGGTCAAGATGGTCCCACAATCGACCGAGGGTGCCGACTTGTTGTACCGATTTCGGTAGGCACCGGGTGCGCAGTCGAATGTCGAATTCGTCAAGCACATAGGTAATGGCTTCGGTAACGAGGTGCGTCATCGTTCTGCGGCCGATGCCCCAAGTCACAGCCATCGAGGGGTTATCTTCTGTGCGCAGCAGCTTTTGCATCAATACGTCGAACATATCTTCAGCCGTGTCGCCATCCACTTCGGGGCAGATGACGCGCACAGCGTTGACGATACTATAGACACCACACAGACCATCGAGATCACCCTGGCGATAAGGTCGAACTCGGCGGCGTCTGATGCGCCGCATCGTTTTAGCGGTCATGGCGGCGGCCTAGTATTCGCTCGCCAGCATGATCGTCATGACCCGCTCGGTTTTGGATGGGTCGGCAGGATCTTCTGATTGCATGGCCCGGGTCAGGTCAAAATAGTCGATCTTGAAATAAATGAGTTCGCCGGCGATCTCGACGCTGCCGAAGTCATGCTCTTCCCAGGGATCGTTGTCGGGCGTGAAAGCTTCGAAGCGACGTATCGCCTCGATGATTTGCGTTTGCGTTACGGAGCCGAGGGCGATGATGCCCGCCGTCAGCACCAGCGTGCCGCCCTCAAGAGAGCGACGAAATGCATCATTGAGGGCGCGAATGACGTCGTATTGTTCATTGTCAGTCATGACGAAATCTCCCCTCAAATCATCGCAACGAGGCGGCGCTGCGCGAACGTGTCGCCGTCGATGTAGCCTTGGGTGGTTTCAATTGAGCGGTGACCCGCAAGCATTTGCACATCGCGTAAGCTGGCACCGGCCCAGTGCGCGCGGCGCGCCGCAACGGTGATGAAGGTGCGACGACCAGAGTGCGACGAGCAGCCTTCGAGGCCAGCGGTGCGACACGTGGCGACGAACCAGTTGACGATGCTGTTGGGTTTGAGTGCGCCACCGCGCAGTGACGGCAGTACGATCGCATCTGGTGCCAAGCGTTCGCGGGGCTGTTGACGCTTCCAATCAGAAAGCGCGCGCCGCAGTTTCGGGTGCATGGGCACGCGCCGGCCGCGCCCACGTTTGGCGATCGAGCCGCGAACATCGAGCACCCTGGCGACATGACCATCCGCATCGAGCGCCATGCCCCAGGTCAGTCGCGCGATTTCGCAAGCGCGCAACCCAGCCATGGTGGCCAGCAAAACAATCAGGCGATCGCGTTGCGGGCACCGGCCGTTGCGTCCTGCCGTCGCAAGGAGTTGGCGGATATTCCGTCGTGTTAGAATTTTGGCTTGTCGTCCGATCATTGGATGCTCCAGAGGCAAGACGCACGTGGTTCCAAACGGGGCCAAGACAAGGCTCCGCTGTGGGCAGTCCACGACGTCGGTTTTTGGGGAAGGGGCGGCGCTCTGGACTGAACCCTCAAGGGGAAAATCGACCAGGGCGGGCGCCACGGTCAAACTAGCAATTCAGGCAGAGAATGTCAAATTATTCAATAAAAACAGTCTGCTAGTAAGCGAAACCAATTCGATCACACCCTTCAAGAGGGCCTGCGGCCCCCCGCCCAACGGCGGCAAACAAGGCTTAATTGAACAACAGGTAATTTAGGCGCGTTGCCCAACCCCAAGCAGACCCGTCGCAGGCTAGGCAATAGCCCAAAACCCGGCCAAAATTGACCGCTGGCGGGCATTCAGGTGTTGGGGCAGGCGGCACCGAGCCCTTGGGCTGACATTGCTCGGCTTGCTCGGCAAGAACTGCTCATGCAACCCGATCAAGCTTGTCAGGGTGGGTCAAAAGTGGCTCATGCAACATAGCCCGCAAAGCTCATCTGGCCGCTGTCGAATTTTAACCGGCCGACTTCAATTTCGGGGCTGACGGCTGCGGAGTTTGCCCCTCTCTTCAACGAACTCTTCCCAAAGCTCATCGTGGAGCCAATGATGCCCATTTTCACGAAGTGCCTCGGGGTCTTCGAAAACTTGGCGAATCTCTTTGGCGAAAGCATCTTCAAAGAACGGTCGCAGCGAAGGAAAGAGCCATGACACCACGAGAGCTGCGCGCTCAGGCTCAAAATGCGCAAACCGGCTCTCGAACTCTTCGATCGCATTCGCTCTATGCTCTGCGATCTCCTCGTCGGTCATCGGCAACTTGGCTTGGATGACGATCTGGCTCGGGTCTACCACTTCTCCAACATGCGCAGACAATGCATGGGCTGCGACTTCATGAGCTTTTCTGGCCAGCTCTTCAGGGGCCAAGTCCTTTGGGTGCGCAACCGCGTGCGCAACGAGACCTTTTTCGCGCTCTTGCAACCACGCCGAAATCGTCTCGAGCTTCCAGCCGACGCGGTTTGGGGCCAACTGGATGGGGAGCGGAAAGGTTCTGGCTCGGACCATTCGCTCAATCGTGCGGCGTGTGACGCCAAGGGCTTTCGCGACTTCGGCGTAGCCGACGAACTGCGGGAGGTGCTTTAGGTTCTGAGCATTTTCAGCGTTCGACATGCCCAATCGTGTCGGTGATTTGGGTGATTGCGGTCAAGCCAGGACGCGCTGAGACGTTGCTTTGGTGCGCAACCGGTGCGCAACGGTGGCTGCCAGCGTGAAGGGAAAACAGTCTAAGATTTTGTTGGCGCGCCGTACAAGATAAAAGTGCGAACACCTATATCATTGAAATAGCAATTTAAATTTCGCACGCGACGACTGCGGCAGCCCTCTCGACTGGCTCGGCTGGGCTCAAAAAGCTCGTTGCATCACAAAATCCGCGGCCCCATGGTCGGCTTCACAACCGCGTCCATTTTAGTTCTTCTCCCCGGAACTAATAGAGGCCTGGGCCATAACCGACTGTCTTGAGGCCCGGATGATCAGACGTCATGTGCTTTTCGTGAACGCTGAGTGTGCAGATGCGCTGCCGCAGCTTTGCTGCGCTGCAATAGGTTGTCCGTAGTGCAGCATCCAGTTTCATGTGCCGGCTGCTGGAGCCTTTAGGATGAGGCAGGTCTCCGAACCGTGCGCCAAGAGTTTCCCCGCGGCATCGGTGACCCGCCCCTCTGCCGTGGCGATACGGCCACCAGAGTGGATGATCTTGCCCTCGCAGATCAGCTTTCCAGAGTTGGGTAATACGGCTCGAACAAATGAGATGGTCATATCGACGGTCGTATAGCCGTGACCTGCCTTGAGAGTGGAATGGAAATTACGCCACAGCCAGCGCAATCTTGCTCACGCTTGGTGCATGATCCGGGCTAGGTTGCAGCCATCGTCGCATTTGGCCCATCGAGTTTCTCAAGGCCTCGCGCGATGCGCGCCTTGACCTCTCCGATGGCTGTTAGCTTGACCGGGCCGAACCCGCGTATGTCCATGGGCGCGGCAGCAATTGAAAGCAGCGCCTCGGCACCTTCGCGTGGCAACAGCATCAGCAGCTTATCGACCAACTGCGTGTAATACGCGATCAAGTCGCGTTCCATGGCGCGTTCGGCGGTGTAGCCGAATAAATCGAGCCGCGTTCCGCGCAGATGCTTCAACCGCGCCAGCAGCTTGAAAGGCGTCTGCATCCATTGACCGAGCCGGACTTTGCGGGGGCGCCCGCGAGCATCCCGTCCGAGAGGAAGCAGTGGTGGAGCCAAGTAATAGCTGATCTTGAATTTGCCCTCGTAGGTCTCGCGCAGATTCTCCGAGAAGCCGGTGTTCACATGCAGTCGCGCCACTTCGTACTCGTCCTTGTAAGACATCAACTTGAACAGCGCGCGGGCTACAGCCTCCGTCAAAGCCGAGGTTCCACCGGCTGCTGACTCGGCGGACCGCACGCGCTCAACAACCTGACGATAGCGGGCAGCGTAGGCGGAATCCTGGTAGTCGGTCAGGAACGCAATCCTTCGTGCGATCATTTGATCAAGGGATTCCGGTTCCGCTGTGGGTTGCGCCAGAGATTTCGCCAAAAGCTCCGGGCGAGCCGCAGCGAGACGGCCCCAAGCGAAAGCCTGATGGTTCTGCGCAGTTGCAACTCCGTTGAGTTCGATGGCGCGCGTGATCGCCGCCTCTGACACGGGAACCATTCCTTTTTGCCAAGCCATGCCGAGCATCATCACATTGGCAAACACGGTATCGCCGAACAGGAGTTCGGCGGCCTTGTTGGCGTCGAACACGCTCACATTGTCGGGTCCAGCAACACGCTTTATTGCCGCTAGCCTGGCGTCAATCTCCAGCGAAGCGTCTCGCAGTCGGACGATGTCTCCGGTCGGCATCGGTGCAGTGTTGACCACCGCGCGCATGCCTGACCGATAGGTGCCCGAAGCCTGGGGCGACGCGCTGACGACGGCGTCGCACCCAATCAAGGCGTCGGCCGCGCCTGCATCGATGCGCACTTGATTGATCGAAGACGGTTCGTTCGCCAGCCGAATGAAACTGAGCACGGGGCCAAACTTCTGCGCGAAGCCCGTGAAATCCAGTAAGCTCGCGCCCTTGCCTTCTAAGTGGGCCGCCATGGTGATGAGCTGACCCACCGTAATCACGCCTGTGCCGCCGACGCCGGTGACGAGTAAGTTGAACGTGCCGTCAAGCTCAGCGAATTGAGGGTCGCCCAATTGCCTCGCTGCTCCGATGGCATCCACCTCGACACGCTTCTTCGAACTCTTGCGCGTACCTTCAACGGTGACGAAACTGGGACAGAAGCCGTTCAAGCATGACAAGTCCGTGTTGCACGTGGACTGATTGATCCTGCGCTTGCGGCCAAATGGTGTCTCAATCGGCTCGACGCTCAGGCAGTTGGATTCCACTGAGCAATCGCCGCATCCTTCGCACACAAGGTCGTTTATGAAGACGGTCTCGGCTGGTTTCGGCAGGGTGCCGCGCTTTCGGCGTTTCCGTTTCTCGGTCGCGCACATCTGTTCGTAGATGAGTACGCTCACTCCGGCCACTTCGCGCAGTTCGCGCTGTACGCTGTCGAGGTCTCGGCGATGATGAATGGTGACGTCTGAGGGAAAATCATTTGCGCTGAATTTGCTCGGATCATCAGATACCAAGGCAATGCGCGTAACGCCTTCAGTCCGGACGCCGTGCGCGATCGCCTGAACGCTGATCGGACCGTCGACGGGCTGCCCGCCGGTCATGGCTACGGCGTCGTTATAGAGAATCTTGTACGTGATGTTGGTGCCGGCGGCGATCGCTTGCCGGATCGCCATGGAGCCTGAATGATAATAGGTTCCTTCTCCGAGGTTCTGGAATATGTGCCCTTTACCGGTGAACCGCGAGGAGGCCGTCCAATTGACGCCTTCGCCGCCCATCTGAATGAGCGACGTCGTACTGCGATCCATCCAACTTGCCATGAAGTGGCACCCGATCCCGGCCAATGCGTCGGAGCCTTCTGGCACTTTGGTGGACGTGTTGTGAGGACAGCCCGAACAGAAATACGGCGTGCGCGTCGCACCATCGACGCGGATGATGCGGTCGGCGACCGGCTTCAAAGCCTCGGCGCGCGCTGCAAGATTATTTCCGGGAAACACGGCATCGAGCCGTCGTGCAACGATCAGGGCGAGTTGGCGCGGCGAAAGCTCGCCCGTCCATGGAACTAAGGGCCTGCCATCTTCGTCGTGCTTGCCGACCATGCGCTCGGGCTTGCGCCCCGGGTAATCGTAGAAGTATTCTTTCAATTGACTCTCAATAATACCACGCTTTTCCTCAACCACGAGCAGTTCGCGCTTGTCTTTGGCGAACTCCAGCGCATCGTGCAGCGGCAAGGGCCAGACCATCCCGACCTTGTAGATGTCGACGCCGAGTTGTCGACATGCGGTCTCGTCGAGGCCAAGAAGTTGCAACGCTTCCATCAAATCGAGATGACCTTTGCCAGTCGTGACGATTCCGTATGTGGCATTGCTATTAGCGTAAATGGCGCGATCGATGCGGTTGGCGCGGGCAAACGCGTAGACCGCGTGCTTTTTTGCCTCCATGCGCTCTTCGATTTGCGGTCCCGGGAGATCGGGCCAGCGATAATGCAGCCCGCCCGGAGGCATAGTGAAATCGGGGGCGGCGAAAGCCGGTTGCGGGACTAGTTGGACCGACGCCGCCGACTTAACCGTCTCCGACACGGCCTTGAAGCCGACCCACATTCCGGAAAATCGACTTAAGGCGTATCCGTAAGCGCCAAATGCGAGATAGTCAGCGACGTGCGCAGGATTGAGTATCGGCATGAACCAGCTCATGAAGGCGACATCGGACTGGTGCGGCATCGACGACGAGACGCAGCCGTGGTCGTCGCCCGCCACGACCAGCACGCCGCCATGCGGCGATGATCCGTAGGCGTTGCCGTGTTTCAGCGCATCGCCGGCTCGGTCGACGCCAGGGCCCTTGCCATACCAGAGGCCGAAGACACCATCGACTTCGCGCCGTGGATGGCTCTCGACCTGCTGCGATCCAAGCACCGCCGTCGCGGCGAGGTCTTCGTTGACCGCTGGCAAGAACTCAATGCGGTTGTCTGCGAGCAGCTGCTTGATGCGCCACAACTCCAGATCAACAGCCCCGAGGGGTGAGCCACGATAGCCAGAGACGAATCCGGCTGTCCTCAACCCAGCCGCTTGGTCGCGGCGGGCCTGGTCGAGCACGATTTGAACCAGCGCCTGTGTCCCCGTCATAAACACGCTGCCCTGCGCGCGTGCGTATCTGTCTGATAGCGCGTATGCATCGAGTTCTTGCGCAGCCGACATAACAGCCTCCCGGGCGACGTTCTCGAAAACTTACCAAGCAATGTGATTGTGCCCGATCCGCTTGATTGAGGTGACCTATTCCGATAGGAATGCAGGCTCGAAATGGTATAAATTGATCGCCAATCGGCCAAATCTGGTGAGATCTTCCAAGTATGACCGCATCGCTCGAAGGGCAAGACGTCGCTATCCTGGGCAAACTGCAACGAGATGCGCGCGCCACGAACCAGGACTTGGCCGATAGCGTTGGCATGTCGACGTCCGCCTGTTGGCGTCGAATGAAGGCGCTGGAGACGACCGGCGTCATTCAAGGCTATGCCGCGCTGGTGGATCGCGTGCGTGCTGGATTTGCCATGTCAGCGATCATCCACGTCTCACTCGAACGCCACGACGCCAAGTTCGTTGAGCAATTCGTGAGCCGCGTGCGCGATCGGGCCGAAGTCCTGGAGTGTTACGCGACAACAGGCGACGCCGATTACCATCTGCGCGTCGTCGTACGGGATATGGCTGCCTACAATCACTTCCTCGACAGTTTTGTCTTCCGGCTGCCCGGCATCCGTTTCATTCGCACGAATGTCATCTTGAAGGAGGTCAAATCGACAGTCCTTCTGCCATGGACCGCGTAAGCGCCCTCGCCCACATCTTGAAATTGGGCAACCGCAGAAATCTGCGACACAAGCACAGCAGCGACGTCGGCAAGCTGGACCTCAAGCTACCGCTTGAAACGCCGGGGAGCCCGTGAATATCGAACGTTCTGCCGGCAAAGCACGACAAGTCGTAGACCGGCGATCCAAGGAATAGTACAGCATAATCCTATGGCTAGAACCTCAACAGCAAAATCGACTCCGAAAAACAGTACCCCTGCCGCGCGCCCTGTGCAGCTGGGGCGACCTCGCGGCCTCGATCACGATCTCAAGCGGCAAGCGATCCTCAAAAAAGCAGCCGAACTCTTCGCTGAAAACGGGTATGCGAGCGCTTCAGTGGCGGATATCGCCGTCGCCTGTGGCACGTCGAAGGCTCTGCTCTATCATTATTACGCAAACAAGGAGCAGCTGCTCTTCGATATTCTGCACGATCATTTCACCGTGCTCCTGAGATCCGTCCAAGCCGCGAAGAACGGCTCCTTGCCTCCGGAAGGTCAGCTTCGCGCACTGATCGGTGGATTGTTGGATGCGTACGCGGGTGCCGATGCGATCTCACAAAGTTCAAATTCACGACATGGCCAAGCTCCCACCAGAACGGCGGAAGGAACTGAAGGAAATGGAGCGCAGCATTGTTGCCCTTTTCTCCGATGCGCTCGCGGCGGTCAATCCAAGGCTGAAAGCCAACAAGCGCCTGCTAAAGCCCGTAACAATGTCACTGTTCGGCATGCTCAACTGGCAATATCTGTGGTTTCGTCCGACCGGCGAACTGACGCGGTCGGACTACGCGGAAATGGTGGCCGCGATCATTATTTCTGGCGCCCGACGAGTGGCGTGACGCCGCCGGACGCGATTACAGAGCCGCAATACAACTGGCCGCGGCATCAGTGCGAGTTCATCGTCAACAATTCATATGTGGCGACTGCTTCGCCCTTGTCAGTCGTCACCTCTACGTCCCATCTGACCTCGCCGTAATCCTTGTGCCGCGGCGCTTTGTTTTTTGCCGTCAAGCGCACCTGGATGCTCTCGCCGGGCGTAACCGGTTTCTGGAAACGCAGGTTATCAAGGCCATAGTTCGCCAAAACCGGACCCGGATCGGGGTCGACAAACAGCCCCGCGGCAAACGACAGCAGAAGATAACCGTGGGCAACCCGGCCGGGGAAGAAGGGATGGCCTCGGGTCGCCTCCTCGTTCATGTGGGCGTAGAACGTGTCGCCCGTGAAGTATGCGAAGTGCTCGATGTCTGCGAGAGTAATCGTGCGTGTCTTGGAATGAAATGTTTGACCGAGTGACAGTTCACCGTAGCGGTAGCGGAACGGATGTTTCGGGCTGGCAATTTCCGGTGCGCCTTTCGTCCAGTTGCCAACGATACTCGAGATCCTTGCGGGTGATCCCTGCAACGCCGTCCTCTGCATATAGTGAGCCAGCGCGCGAACGCCCCCCAGTTCTTCGCCGCCGCCTGCACGCCCCGGTCCGCCATGGACCATGTGTGGCAGCGGCGATCCATGACCGGTCTGCTCCTTGGCGCAGTCGCGATCGATCATGACAAGCCGCCCGTGGAAGGGAGCGATACCGAAAACAACATCTGACGCGATCTTGTGGTCGTTCGTGTAGAGCGATGCAACGAGACTTCCCTCACCACGGTTCGCCAATTGGATGGCGTGCTCGATGGTCGAGTAGCCCATGATTGTCGATACCGGACCGAAGGCCTCTAAACTGTGCACCTTGGCTGCTTTGTCTGGCGCTTCGCAGAACATCAGAAGCGGCGGGATGAAGGCGCCGGATTTTGCATCGGCTCCCTCAACCGCGAATTGCTCGGGATTGCCGACAACGATCTCGGCTTCACTGCGCAACTGTTCGACGCGGGCGAGGACATCCTGGCGCTGGCCAAGCCCGACAACTGGCCCCATCCTCACCTTTTCGTTAGCCGGGTCGCCAACGACGACCTTGTCCAACCTGTCCCGGAGCGCTGCAATGGTGGCCGCGAGGTGAACCTGTGGGACGATCGCGCGGCGAATGGCCGTGCACTTTTGCCCTGCCTTGGTCGTCATCTCTTTGGCAACCTCTTTAACAAAGAGGTCAAATTCCGGCGTGCCAGGTGCCGCATCCAGGCCGAGAATGGCGGCGTTTAGTGAATCCCGCTCCGCGATGAAGCGCACCGCATTTCGCGCAATCGTCGGATGCCTCTGCAGGACTTGGGCCGTATCAGCTGAACCGGTGAACGAAACAACGTCCTGGCACGTAAGATGGTCGAACAAATCCCCCACAGAGCCGATGAGCAACTGCAAAGTGCCTGCGGGTAGAATGCGCGAATCGACAATCAGTCGAACGAGCGCCTCGGCGATGTAACTTGTTACTGTAGCCGGCTTCGTAATGACCGGCACACCGGCCAGCAACGCTGGCGCCAATTTCTCGAGCATCCCCCAGCAGGGAAAGTTGAACGCGTTGATATGAACGGCAGCGCCGACCAGTGAGGTGCTTACGTGCTGACCGACGAACGAACCACCCTTCGCGAGTCCTTCGACAGCACCATCGATCAAGAACGTACTATTCGGCAATTCTCGTCGGCCCTTGGACGCGTAAACCAACAGCGTGCCGATGCCGCCATCGACGTCGATCATGGCGTCGCCTCTGGTCGCTCCTGCATGCAGCGAGAGCCGATAAAGGATATCCTTCCGCTCGCCGAGAAACGCTGCGAGCTTCTTCAGCATATCGGCTCGTTGATGGAACGTGAGCCGACGCAGCGCCGGGCCGCCGGTCGTGCGGGCAAAGGCTAACAGCTGAGCCATGTCAAAGTTGACACCCGAGGTCGTCGCAACAATGTCGCCTGTCACAGCGCTCGGGATTTCGACACGACTGCCGCTTCCAGCCGTCCAGGCGTCGAGGACATAGCTTTGAAGGTTCATGGCCCGCTCCGGAGGGTTGTCATGCGGCTGCATCAAATTCTGCCCCAATTTTGGGGAGATTGGCTGACCTCGGCGCGTGTTGACGACGAAGCGCATTGCATCTCTTTGAGACATGATGCTATAGTTGACCGAACGGTTGGTCAATGACCTATTGACGACCCCAACGCGACGATTGGGCTAAGGCCAGACGCCACCTCATCGGGAGGAAACGGTCATGTACGCACAGCTGGTGAAAACGGACGCCGATCGTGTTCGTCACCCCGACGAAATGTCGCCCGAGGAGCGCACGTTTCAGGAACGCGTCGATCGCGGCGAAAAAATCGAACCCAAGGAATGGATGCCCGAGGGGTACCGCAAGACGCTCGTACGCCAGATCGGGCAACACGCTCACTCAGAGATTGTCGGACAGCTTCCCGAAGGCAATTGGATTACGCGCGCTCCGACACTGGAACGCAAAGCAATCCTCCTCGCCAAGGTGCAGGACGAGGCCGGACATGGCTTGTATCTCTACTGCGCGGCAGAGACATTGGGCGTGAGCCGCGATCAGCTGTTGGAGCAATTGCACTCCGGCAAGATGAAGTATTCCTCCATCTTCAATTATCCAACTTTAACCTGGGCCGACATCGGTGCCGTGGGTTGGCTCGTCGATGGTGCGGCCATCATGAACCAGGTGCCGCTGCAAAAAACCTCTTATGGCCCGTACAGCCGCGCCATGGTTCGGATCTGCAAAGAAGAGAGTTTTCACCAGCGCCAAGGCTACGACATCATGATGAAAATGGCGCGCGGAAGCGCCGACCAGAAGGCGATGGCCCAGGATGCGCTGAACCGCTTCTGGTACCCATCGTTGATGATGTTCGGCCCTTCGGACGAAGACTCGTGCATTCGGCCCAATCGATGGCCTGGAAGATCAAGATCAATACCAATGACGAACTACGACAGAAGTTCGTGGATCAGACGGTGCCGCAGGCCAAATATTGGGCCTTTCCATTCCCGACGACAAGCTCGCCTGGAATGAAAACAAGGGTGGTCACGACTTCTCGGAGCCCGACTGGAGTGAGTTCTATGACGTATTGGCCGGCAATGGGCCATGCAACAAGGATCGCCTGAACGCGCGGGTCAAGGCATGGACCGATGGCGCATGGTTCCGCGACGGGCTCGTTGCTCATGCCAACAAAGCGGCTGCGCGACGCAGCGAAAGTCACAGTGCAGCAGCATAACAAGAGGCGGCGCTAGGTTCATCCGCAGAGCGCCCTTGCTCCTACCGCGATCGCTTAAGCTCCCTCGGAGGTTTCAACAATGTCAAGCGAATGGCCCCTCTGGGAGGTTTTTATCCGCGGTCAACATGGGCTGAACCATCGCCATATCGGCAGTCTGCATGCCCCCGACGTCGAAATGGCGATCAAGAACGCCCGCGACGTCTACACGCGCCGCAACGAAGGCGTATCGATCTGGGTCGTCAGATCAGTTGATATCGGCGCATCCAGCCCGTCCGACAAGGGTCCGCTGTTCGAGCCGTCGAATTCCAAAGTCTATCGTCACCCGACATTCTTCGACATCCCAGACGAAGTGGGCCACATGTGATGAATAGCCAAGCACGCGCGGTCGATGCTGCGCCGATCGTCGAGTTTCTTCTTCGCATGGGCGACAACACCCTGATACTCGGCCATCGCGTGTCCGAATGGTGCGGCCATGGGCCAGTGCTCGAAGAGGATATCGCTCTCGCCAATACAGCGCTCGATCTGATCGGCCAAACCCAACTATGGCTCGGCCTTGCCGGCGAAGTCGAAGGCAAGGGCCGCAATGCTGACGACTTGGCCTTTTTGCGCGATGCCGGACAGTTCCGAAACGCACTGCTTGTCGAACGACCGAACGGCGATTTCGGGATGACGTTGATGCGTCAGTGCCTGTTCGATGTGTGGCATTTCGAGATGCTCAAGGCGCTGGCTGCATCGAAGCACGCACGCATCGCGGAAATTGCCTCCAAATCGGTAAAAGAAGTCGCGTATCATGTCGAGCGCTCGTCGGATCTGGTGATCCGGCTCGGGGATGGCACTACCGAGAGCCACACGCGCATGCAACTGGCTCTCGACGAGCTTTGGCCGTACGCTGGCGAATTGTTCTTATCGGACGCGGTCGATGCGACTCTCTCCGACGCTGGCATCACGCCTGATCCGGCGATGGTGAAACCCTTATGGGACCAGAAAATCGTAGCCATTCTATCCGAAGCCGCACTCACTCTGCCGAAAGGCAGCTTCGCACACAAAGGCGGTAAACGCGGCGTACATAGCGAGCACCTGGGCCACTTGCTCGCGCAAATGCAATTTCTCCAGCGCGCCTATCCAGGTGCCAAATGGTGATTGCCGCGCACGTCAGCGCCGCTCAGGTTTGGGAATGGCTGTCCGTCGTGCCTGACCCAGAAATTCCTGTGATTTCGCTCACGGATCTCGGGGTCGTTCGGGACGTGTTTTGGGACCGCGATACTCTGGTCGTCGCCGTCACGCCGACCTATTCAGGATGCCCGGCGACTACTGTCATCAATATGGACATCGAGGCGGCACTGCGTGCGCACGGTATCGACAATCTGAGACTTGAGCGACGTCTGTCGCCGCCATGGACTACGGATTGGATCAGCACGGAAGGTCGCAGGAAGCTGGTCGAATACGGTATTGCGCCGCCCGTCGATGGAACGGCAGCCGATGGCCGCGTGCACGCCCGCGTCGAGCGAATGAGCGGCAAAAGCAACCTGGTCATACCCTGCCCGCGTTGTGCATCGACCGAGACGCGAAAGGTGAGCCAGTTCGGATCGACTCCGTGCAAAGCCAGCTACGTCTGTTCCAACTGCCTGGAACCATTCGACTATTTCAAATGCATCTGAGCGCAGGAATCTCGAGATGGCGCGTTTTAGCCCTTTGCACGTGACGGAAGTCAAACGTGACACACGCGACTTCGTCGTGGTGACGCTTGAGCCATGTGATGACGACCGTGCGTTGTTCGCATTTACCCAGGGGCAGTATCTGACCTTTCGACGCAACTTCGATGGTGATGAACTGCGACGCTCTTACTCCATCTGCGCCGGCAGGGATGATGGGGTATTGCGCGTCGGTATCAAGCGCGTGGACGGGGGCACGTTCTCGAGTTGGGCCAACGAGGGCCTGAAGGCGGGCGACATCCTGGAGGCAATGCAGCCGATGGGGACGTTTCATCTTCCGTTGGCCCCGGCGTCTAAGCGTCACTACCTTGGCTTTGCCGGCGGCTCAGGCATCACGCCGTTGCTATCGATCATCAAGACGACGATGGCGCGAGAACCTGGCTCGCGCTTCACGCTTGTTTACGCCAATCGACAAATCAGCTCGATCATGTTTCGTGAAGAAATTGAAGACCTGAAGAACGTCTACCTTGGCCGCCTTGCCGTATTGCACGTGCTGGAGAGCGATGCTCAGGACATCGAGCTTTTCACGGGCCGTGTCGACGGGAACAAGTGTGCACAACTCTTTGAGCGATGGATCGACATCAAAGCCGTCGATGCTGCGTTCATCTGTGGCCCCGAACCGATGATGCTGGCAATTGCGAGCGCTCTCAGGGACCACGGCTTGCGCGACGACCAAATTAAGTTCGAGCTGTTTGCCTCTGGTCAGCCTGGTCGGTCCAAAGTGCGAACCGGCGCATCTGCAACGAAGGACAGTAGCGCCAATACCGAGGCAACCGTCGTGATTGACGGCGCTACCCGAACATTCCTGATGCCGAAGCAAGGCCAGAACCTTCTGGATGCCGCGCTCGCCAACAGCATTGATGCGCCCTATGCGTGCAAGGCAGGCGTCTGCTCGACCTGTCGCGCAAAAGTGCTGGAAGGCGAGTCCGAGATGGTCACCAACCATGCACTCGAAGACTACGAGGTGCGGCAAGGTTACGTCCTAACGTGCCAGTGCTTCCCACTGAGTGCCAAGATAGTTGTCAGCTATGATCAATGAGGGTGCGCGATGTCCGATGTCATGAGTATCGATGCGTACCTGGCACAAGGAGGCGTACTGTCCGCGCCAGAAAATGTACCGGCACGTTATCGCGGCGAATTGATGCTTCTGATGGCATCCTTCGTCGACAGTGAGCTTGCCGGCTCGGCGGGCTTCGCTTCTGTCATAAACGATGCCCCTGGGATCAAGCAGCGCATAGCGGCCGCCCGCATCGTGCTGGAGAAGGCAGACCACGCCGAGCGGGTTCTCAAGATCATGGGCACGTTCGGCGCAGATATGACGCGCTACGCTGCGCATCATTCCTGGGCCGTGCGTGTCGACCGCGACGCCAATCTTGCCACTGCGAGGCACGGAGGTGATATGCGCCTGTCAGTTTTCCATTATCCCTTGCAAGGCTGGGTCGACGCTGTGACGATGAATGCGCTGATGGGTCTGGCGACGAATATTCAATTGACGGAGTTGTCGCGCGTTTCCTACGCACCTTTGGCCGAGGTGTTTCGCGACATCGCTCCACGCGAAGTTCGGCACGCCGAGCTGGGCCTTGAGGGTCTCACTCAAATTTCGATGACAACGGCGGGGCTCAATGAGATCGCGGCGGCCGTAGCCTACTGGCGCCCCCGTGTTGCAGGGACTTTTGGCAGCGCCGCCTCATCGCGTTTCGAAATGCAAAAGCGCCTTGGTCTTCGACACAGACCAAACGAATTGCTGATGCGCGAATGGAGCGGCGTCGTCGATTTGAAGCTCGTCAGCCTCTACAATCCAGGCTAGTTTGGCATATTGCTCGGCACCTTATTGCGGGCACGGTCGACGCTGGCCCCGCCCCGCCGGCGAGGAACGCCATGGCGGGGCGAGGTGTGCGGGCTCTGTCATTCCTTGACTTCGATGCCGAGCCGCAAAGCAAGAGTTGTGGCCTCCTTCTTCTGAGCAAGATAGAAGTCGCCCCATTGCGCGGGCGTCGAGTTCTGGGCGATCGCGCCCTGCGTCAAGATGAAGTCTTTGACGTCGTCCTGGGCCAGGATTGCATTGATTTCTTTGTTCAAGCGCTCGATGATTGCCGGCGGAGTTCCGCTGCGGATAGTAACCCCGAAATTCTGGCTGAGCTCCACGCCAGGCAGGCCCGCTTCTGCCAGCGTCGGCACGTTCGGCAACAACTTGAAGCGTTCTTTCGACGTTACACCATAGCCGCGTAAAGTTCCAGATTCCACCTGCGGAATGACCGGGCCGATGCCGATAACAATCAGCGGAATATGCCCACCAATGGCATCATTGATCGAAGCGCCGCCACCTCGATAGGGAACCATCTGCATCTTCGTACCAGCGAGGTGGTTGATCAACGCACCACCTATATGATGGATCGAGGCATGTCCGGCAGTACCATAGCTCCAACCCTCCGGCTTGTCCTTCATGGCAGCCAATAACGCCGTCAAGTTAGCAGTGGGGACCTTTGACGTTCCGGCTAAAATCAGCGCGCCGCTTGAAAGATGTGCGACAGGATCAAGGCCACTGCCAATCTCCGGCACGGGCTTCGCGTGGAGCGTGGGGCCGGCAACGGTCATCACCGTGTAGCCGTCAGGATCTGACTTTGCCAGCTCATTGGCGGCAATGGCCTGATTGGCACCCGGCTTGTTCTCGATGACGATTGTTGCGCCAAGGCTGCGTGATAGACGCTCCGTCACGGCGCGTGTGACAGGATCTGCACCACCGCCTGCTGGCAGGCCTATCAGCCAACGGATGTTCTTGGCTTTCGGCCACGGCTCCTGCGCCTGTGACTGCGCCACCGAAAGCGAAAGTGCAGCCAGAACAATCGCAGTCATTTTCGAGAGCTTGTAGGCCATTTGAACCTCCCTGTTTCACTCGACGGGCGTCTTGGCGCGCCCGCCTTGCATTCTCACGTCACGTCTTGGGTGCCGGCGTTCCTCCGGCCACGGCCTTGCCCAGCTCGAGCGCCGCAGCTTGGCCGCCCACGCGGTGCAGCACCGCGGCTTGATCCGCCTTCGCCGCCGCGTCGATCGCCTCAGGTGTGCAAATGCTCAGCAAGCCAGCATTCATCTGGCTCAGCACTTCGGCGTAGCGGGGATCGGCTGCGAGATTGCGTAACTCTTCGGGGTCGGATTTCGAGATCGAATAGCTCGGGCGCGAAGCGAACATAGTGATGGTATTTCCACCGCCCGCGCCGAAACATGAATGCGCCGGTGTCGGAGCCGACGGCGTGGTACTCGCTGAATACCGGCCGCTCGGGATCGGCAGGAGAGGCAGCGATTTCCAGAAGTGAACGGCCCGGACGGCCGGGTAACGCCTCCATGCTATCAAGACCCAGGCTGTCGACAATCGCGACCGACAGGTCGAGCAGGCTGACCGGCGTCTCGCAGACGCCTCGGCTGATCCCTGGCCCTGCCATCAACAGCGGGATATCGACGGATTCTCGATAGAGGTTGGACTTTCCCCACAATCCACGAGCGCCCAGATTTTCACCGTGATCTGAGGCATATATGACGCGCGTCTTGTCAGAGAGACCTGTATCTTCCAGCGCCTTCATCAGGCGCCCGACATTGTGGTCGAGCCACGAGACGAGCCCATAGTATGCCGCGATCGCCGTTCGCCGCTCGGTCTCGTCTTTTAGCGTGGCTTCGTGGCTCCAGAAGTCCTCGTGGGTCTGGTTCCAGGGATGCAGCTTATGCCCATCGGCGGGGTGCAGCTTGCGCTGCCCAAGCCTGTCGAGGGGGTAGAGATCAAAGAACTCTGGCGGTGCGACCAGCGGAAAATGTGGGGCCACGAAGCCGACGTAGAGGCACCACGGGCGATCAAATGCGCCGCCTTTCTCTTCGAGCCAACGAATGGCGAGGTCAGCGACGGATTGGTCGTACCGCGTGTAATCCGATTGACCCGGTCCGATGTATTCGCCGAGCATCCGCTTGTTGCCGGGCCGGACCGGCAACGGATCACGGATCGACGCCCACACCATGCCGATGCCTTTGTAGAGGTGCATCGGGATGTGCTCGACATCAAAGCCTGTCGGCAGGTCCTTGTCCTGGTAGTGGAGCTTGCCAATCGACTCAACGGGGATGCCGGCGCCCTGCAGCGCGTGTCCCCAACCGCGGATCCGACCGTCATACGCGATCGAGTTGTCCCAGTTCCGACATTGGTGCACAGGTAGGCCGGTCGCGAATGCGGCCCGCGCGGGCACGCAGATCGGACAGGGCGTCATGGCATTGGTGAAGCGCGTGCCACGAGCGGCGAGCCGGTCAAGGTTGGGTGTTCTCACCAGCGCATGCCCTGCGCACGACATCGCACGTGCCTGATGCTCGTCGGAAAGAATGACGAGGGTGTTGGCGGCTTTCATTTGCCCGTCCCTGCGAAATTCCGGAAATCCGCTGCAATCTCGAGCTTGTCGATGATCTTGAACACCGCGATCCGCTCGCCTGGACTGAGTGAGCCAAGAAGAGAGCTTTGTCGCGCACGCATGTACGGGATCGTCTTGTCGTGAACCTGACGCCCCTTGCGTGTCAGTGTGAAATAGACCTCTCGGCGATCCTCGTTTGAGCGTCGTGCGGTGATCAAGTCCTTCAGCTCAAGAGCGCGAAATGTTCTGCTGAGTAGCCCTGGATCGGAACCCGTGGCCTCGCCGATCCATTTGGCATTGAGTTCACCGTGTGTGGCCAACAGCGCGATCACCCGCCACTCCGGGAGCTTCAGATCACCTGCCTTTTTCAAGGTGGCAACGGCTTGCCTGCTGAGCTTCGAGGTCAGACGCGACAGCCGATAGGTCAGAAACCGCTGCAGCGGCGTCTCGTCCGGCACAATCTTCAAAAACTGCTTCGCGGATTTGCCTGACATGCGGAACTCGAAAAGTTGTTTGATCCGAGCGAACCACATACTGCTTGATGAGTCAAACAATGAGCTATCAAGTATCTGCTCGAGATGCACGCCTGTCCCCAAGGCGCGGCTTATCGCGTCCGATAAGCTCGCCGAGATGCGCCTTTGACCGCCGGTAAGCTTAGAACAAGAGCCGCCACAGGATTGGTAATAGGATCGACGTCGCCAAGGCATTCAACCCCATGGCGAGCCCGGAAAAGGCGCCAGCCACCTCGTTAACTTGCAGCGCGCGCGCCGTGCCGATGCCATGACTGGCCGTTCCAATGGCGAGCCCTCGTGCGGCCCAATCCTTGACGCCCAACAGATTGAGCACCGGCGGCCCCAGCATGGCGCCGAGAATCCCTGTGACGATGACCAGCACAGCAGTCAACGACGGCAGGCCGCCAAGCCGCTCTGCTATGGCCATGGCGACCGGCGCGGTTACCGATTTCGGCGCGATCGAGATGACGGTGTTTTTGCCCGCTCCAAGTAACCAGGCGATTGCAACAGCAGAAAAGGCGGCTGTCAGAGAGCCGACCAGAATGCTGACCGCAATTGGGACCGCTGACTGGCGAAGTCTGTCGATCTGGCGGTAAAGTGGAATGGCCAGTGCGACTGTTGCCGAGCCCAGCAAAAAATGCACGAACTGTGCGCCATCAAAATAGGTCGCATAGCTGGTTCCTGTTGCCACGAGTGCGGTGACGATGATGATGACGGCGATCAGTACCGGGTTGAGAAGCGGATTGAGATTTGCCCGCCGGTAGATCGCCAATCCGATCTGATATGCCAGAAGCGTCAACGTCAGATGCAGCAGAGGGCTGGCGCTGAGATAAACCCAAATATCTCTGAAATCCTTCATCACGAAGGCCCGTCTCGGCGCGCTGTCGCAGCTTCATTCAAATACCGCGACAGGCCAGCCATGACGGATGCGGTCACAGCAATCGTAATGACAGTACTTCCCGTCAGCGCGATGGTGATCGCCACCCAGTCACGTTGCATCAAACCGGCGTGAAGCATCACGCCAGCTCCCGCCGGTATGAAGAGTAACGATAAATTGCCGAGCAAAACGTCGGTTGTCCGCTCCAACGCGGCGGGAACCGATCCGTGCAGATGAAGACCGCATAACAGCAGCACCATGCCGCAAACCGGGCCAGGGAGCGGCAAATTGAGCCCCGTCGCCAATAACTCTCCGAGCAACTCTGTCGTAGATGCGTACGGGAGCGAGCGCGGTGATCGAGGCGTCGTTGTTGAGGTAGGCGGCCACATCGGCGATCACATCGACGTCGTTGTTCGACGTCAGGCACAGCTGACCCCCAGGGCCCAGCTTGACGATGGCCACGTTGGCGACGTCGCTGCCCGCTGAAAATTGAGGTTCGACACCAGCGGTGCAGCGGCACCGCAGGGGTAGGCCGAAACGAAGCCACTGGCGCTCGACTGGGTCGCGGTGAGGTTGACCACCACTGCTGTCGCCGTGGCGGGAATCCCGGCACTGCCGGCAAGCTGAACTGCTCGACCGGCGGCCGTGACCTTGCCGGGAGGCCCGCCGATTCCGTTGCGAGTGTCGAGCAATCGCGCCGGTGACGGGAGTGGAACGACGTCGGTTGCTCCCACCGGGTCATAGCCGGCCACATCGATGATCACCTGCGTCGCTGAGGTCGAGTACAGACAGACTCTGCCGGCGGTACCGAGTTTGGCAACGACGAAATTGGGCACGGTGGCGTTGGCCGTGAAGTTCAGTGTCGATGTCGGCGGGATGGGCTCGCCGCACGGAAACACGGTCAGGAAGCCTGCCGTTGCCGTGGTCGTGACGGTCGCGTTGAACAGGACGCTCGAGGCATCGGAGGGAACTCCTGGCGTGCCGGCCACCTGCACCTCGGCGACCTGACCGGCCACCATCGGCCCGGCAAGTCCGATGCGTAGCCTGCTGTCGACGATCCGTGACGGTTGCGGAAGCATCACGATCGGTGAAGCCGCCGGGAGATAGCCGGCGAGATCGACCACGACATCCGACGACCGCGTAGGTGTCGATGCACACCTCACCGGCGGGCGACAAGCCACTGACGACGAAGTTCGGCACTGTTTGGTCGGCCACATAGTTGAGGTTGGAAGCCGTGGGGACGTCGCCGCACGGGTACACGGTCAGGAAGCCTGGCGCCAACGGTCCGGTCACTGTCACGTTCATGGCGACGCCCACCGCGTCGTCCGGGACGCCGTCGAGACCCCGCAATTGGTACGACGAGCGTCAATGCGGGCGGCAGGGCTCCGCCGGAGGGAAAGGCACTGACACTTCCGGCCATCACGCCGTTGAGAAGCACAAACGCCGCCAACCACGAGCCAAACTTCCGCACGCTCAATCCCCCACGGTCACGCCGAACGACCGAGAATCTACATGACCTGAGTTACATGAGCGGCACGACGTAGAAGGCGATTGCGGCGAGGTGACAACCGGCGCCGGCGAGTGTGAACATGTGGAAGATCTCGTGAAAGCCGAACACCCGTGGCCACGGATTCGGCTTCTTCAGCGCATACACGACGGCGCCCAGCGTGTAGAGCAGCCCGCCTCCCAGCACCAGCCAGAAGCCTGTGGCGCCGAGGTTGCGATACAGCTGTGGTAGCGCGAGCGTCGCGGACCAGCCGACAATCACGTAGATCGAGGTGAACAATGGTCGCGGCACCTCGACGGGGAGCCATTCCAGTGTCATGCCGACGATGGCGCCACCCCATGCCAGGCACAGGACCACGGGCTTCTGCCAGCCGTCAACGGCAACCGCCATGATGGGCGTGTAGGCGCCTGCGATCGCGAGGAAGATCGCCGAATGGTCGAGGCGACGCATGATCGAACGCCCTCGGGCGCCCCACGGCAGGGTGTGATACATCGCCGATACACCGAACATCGTGAGCGTCCCGGCGACGTACACGATCAGCCACATCCGCTCGCTGAACGATGCACCTGCAACGGACGCCATGATGATCCCGAGCACGCCGATGACCGTGAACGCCACGACATGTGACCAACCACGCAGCAGTGGCTTGACCACCACGGAATCCACGCAGTCGACGGTATCCAGCCCAACCCCGATACGTTCGTGGATTCCACATGTTCCACGACAAGAATGTCTGATCCATGAGCTCCAGCAGCGACAACCGAATTGACGAGAACGCACCCGGCCTCGGGTTCGACATCGTCCGCGACCTGGTGCGCGCCGACATCGAGGCCGGCACCTTCGGTGGTCGGGTGCAGACGCGGTTCCCACCGGAGCCCAACGGCTACATGCACGTCGGCCACGCCAAGGCGATCTGCGTCGACTATGGCGTCGCCGAGGAGTTCGGCGGGATCTGCAACCTGCGATACGACGACACCAACCCCGACACCGAAGACATCGAGTTCGCCGGGTCGATCATCGACGACCTCACCTGGTTGGGGTTTCCGCCGGGCCAGCCGCTCTATGCGTCGGACTACTTCGAACAGCTCTACGAGTGGGCCGAGTACCTGGTGACCCAGGGTCTCGCGTTTGTCGACGACCAGGACGGGGCGACCATCTCCGCGCAGCGCGGCGGATACGGCAAGCCAGGCATCGAGAGCCCTCATCGCGATCGCCCGATCGAGGAGAACCTCGACCTGTTGCGGCGAATGCGCGCCGGTGAATTCGCCGACGGCTCGCACGTGTTGCGCGCCAGGATCGACATGCAGCACGAGAACATGCAAATGCGCGATCCGGTGATGTATCGAATTCGCCGTGGTCACCACTGGCGCACCGGCGACGAGTGGGTCATCTACCCCACCTACGACTGGGCGCACGGCCAGAGCGATGCGATCGAGGGCGTCACCCATTCGCTCTGCACGCTCGAATTCGACAGCCACCGGGCACTGTACGACTGGTACCTGGAGCATCTGCCGCTGCCCAGTGACCAGCCACGACAGACCGAGTTCGCCCGCCTCGAACTGACCCACACGATCACGTCGAAACGCCGCCTCGCTCGCCTGGTCGCCGACGGCGTGGTCGACGGCTGGGACGATCCGCGCATGCCGACGCTGCGCGGGCTGCGCCGGCGCGGCTATCCACCCCAGGCCATCCGCGCGTTCTGCAGTTACATCGGTGTCGCTCGCACCAACAGCCGGCACTCGATCGAACTGCTGGAGTCGTTCATTCGCCGCCAGCTCAACCTGACCTCGCTACGGCGAATGGCCGTGCTTCATCCGCTGAAGTTGGTCATCACCAACTGGCCGGACGATGCCGACGGCAAGCCCGTCGTGGAGCATCACGAGGTCGGCAACAACCCGGAGAACCCCGATGATGGCGTGCGCCGAGTCCCGTTCTCGAAGGTTCTCTACATCGAGCAGGACGACTTCATGGAGGATGCTCCCCCGAAGTACTTCCGACTGACGCCTGGCCGCGAGGTTCGCCTTCGATCCGCGTACCTCGTGACATGCACCGGTTGTGTCAAGGACGACGATGGCAACGTCGTCGAGGTGCACTGCACCTACGACCCGGCGACTTCGGGCGGCAACGCTCCGGACGGTCGAAAGGTGAAGTCGACCATGCACTGGGTATCGGCTGACCACGCCGTCGACGCCACGGTCGCGTTGTACGAGCGACTGTTCTCTGCCGAGGTGCCAGGTGAGGCAACAGGCGAGCCGCTCGACGATGTCAATCCCGACTCGCGTGAGTTGTTGACCGAATGCAAGGTCGAACCGGCGCTGGCCGACACGCCGTTGGGATCCGTGGTGCAATTCGAGCGACTCGGCTACTTCGCCCACGATCCGACGACGCCGATGCTGTTCCATCGAACCGTCGGACTACGCGACGAATGGGCCAACATCCAGAAACGCAGCTAACACTTGCCGAGGTGCTCCAGCCTGATGTGGCGCACGACCGTCGTTGGTTACGTTGCGCCCGAGTGCTTTCGAAGTCTGTCGTCGAAGGTGGCCACCGCGACCCGAAGCGCGACTGCGGTGGCGATCACACAACAATCCGGCAGCTTGCAGCCGGTCTCGACTCGGAGTCGGGCCAACTGCATCGGTTCGATTGGTGTGTCGTCGACCTGAACGCCAATTGCGAGCAGGTCGGCCCACACCCTGTCGGCGAGACCGTGCCGCGCTGGAGCGACGAGTACCTCGGCGGCGGTGATGGGATGAACGACAAGCGGCGGTGAGGCAGTTTCGAGAAGCGCGACTGCCGCGTCGTGGTGCACATCATTCGGGTCGAGAAACGCGATCAGGACGCTCGCGTCCACAACGATCATTCGCGCCATTCCTCGCGAAGGTCGTCCAGATAGCCAGCTGGATACACGCCGGGATATCGGCCGGCGAGTTCTCGAACGACGATGCGATGCCGAACCTGTTGATCGGTGATTGTTTCGAAGGCGATATGGATGAGGCGGCGAAGGATGTCGGCTCGGGTCGACCCCGGATACAGGGCCGCCGCAGCGTCGATGGCCTCGGCGATCTCGTCTGTTTCCGTCAACACATGTCGAGTACGAGTGGTCGGCATCCGGCCAGTGTATCACCAGAGCGATTCGGTGCATCACCGGGTACCACAACCCGGACTTCAAGCGTGTCATGGTCCGGCGCGACACTCGCGCCGAGGCGAGCACCGTAGGCGATTGCTCCGATCGTGGTCACGAAGCCGGCGAGTTGCAGCGCCGACAGCGATTGCCCGAGTACCACCCACCCGAGCACCGCGCCCGTGACCGGTGCGGCCAATCCCAACAGCGGCGGCGAGGTGGCGGGCAGGCGACGAATACCGTTGAACCACAGGATGAACGCCGCGGCAGTCCCGACCAGGCTGAGGTAGGCGAACCCGGCGATGTTGCGCCCGGTCAATTCGGGGGCGCGCCCTCCATCATCAGCATCAGCGGCAACACGATCGCCCCACCGATCACCAACTGCCAGCCCGTCGCAGCAATTCGGTTCGGGGGCGTGGCGTCACGCTTCGTCAGAACGACGCCGACGGCGAACGACATGTTGGCGCCGAGTGCGGCCAGCAAGCCGACGGTGTCGAGACCGGCGCCGGGTCGGATCGCTACGAGTGCTACGCCTGATGCCGCGACCCAGCCGATCACCAACTCGCCCAGCCGCGGTCTGCGGTTCGCCAACAGCCACGACAGGATCACGACCAGAAGCGGCTGCACCCCACCGAGCGCGGCTGCAACTCCGCCGGGAAGCCGATACACCGCGACGCTCAACAATGGGAAGAACAACCCGAAGTTGAAAACGGCGAGCTTCGCAGTCGTCCACCACTCCGCTCCTCGAGGCCTCCACCGCGACACGAATGCTCCGGCGACCAGTAGCACGAGTCCCGCGGGAATCAGTCGCATCGTGGCGACCAGTAGCGGCCGTCCATCGGGCAGGAGTTGGGTCACCGTCACGTACGTCGTCCCCCACGCAATGGGGGCCAGCAGGGTCGCGCCGGCGACCAACGAGTTCGGGTTCGGCGTATTCTCCATGTTCATTATCTTAATATTAAGATAATGAATGTCAAGAGTGCTACCGGCTATGCTGGTCGAGTGGCGCGACAGAAGAACGATGCAGTCGACCGAATCGTTGGTCAGTGGAACACGGTCCGTCCCGACATCGACAACTCGCCGATCCAAGTGATCGGACGCATCTCGCGGCTGTCGAGGCTGATCGATCGGCGACTGGCCGAGAATTTCGCCCGATTCGACCTCGAGGATTGGATGTACGACGTGCTCGCAACCCTGCGCCGGTCAGGCGAGCCGTACGAGCTTCATGCCGGAGATCTGATGCGCCAGTCCATGGTCACGACCGGGGCGATCACGAATCGGATCGACCGGCTCGAACAGCGCGGACTCGTCGAACGTGCCGCCAGCAGCGACCGTCGCAAGGTGATCGTCCGCTTGACCAAGCAGGGTTTCGACACGGTGGAGAAAGTGGTCGATCCTCACCTGGCAGCCGAGCGCGAGATCCTCGCCGGGCTCTCCGAGCGGGAACAGCACGACCTTGCTCGGCTGCTGCGGACCACCCTCCTCCACATCGGAGATCATGCCGCGATCGACGAGGCCCGCTGATCAACCGACCTGCCGCGCCGCGACCGTGAAGAGAAGCGCCGAGGCCGCGCAGCTCAGCGTGCGAATGTGGTTGCCCGCCGTCCACTGTGACAGGTAGGTGGTCCAGTAGCGGGCGGCCTCCGCGTTGTCGGGATCGAGCGCTGCCAACTTGTCGTTGCGAGGAATGTGGAACGCCCCGGTGATGACGATCGCGGCGAGATAGCTCACCGAGCCACTGAGCAGCCAATCTGCGTACGGCTCATCGCGATGTGCGATCGAGTAGACCCCGAGCCCGGCCGATAGCGCGGCCGTGCCGAACAGCAATGTCATGAACGCCGGTGTCGGTGCCTGCTTGTTGATCGACTGCATCGCGGCAACGCCCTGCCCGCTCGGGAGGCGGCGGAGTGCCGGCATCACAAACGAGGAGAAGGCGAAGAACACTCCGCCGGCCAAGCCGGAGCCCACTGCTGTGATTGTTGTGATGCTTCTGAGGGAGTTCATGTCCGCCACTCAACATCATGCAGACAAGATGTTGAATAGCTGAAAGTCTCTCTTTCATTCGTAATCGTCTACTCTTCGGCGATGGATCGCATTACGGCGCTACTCGACGGGCCCCGCGCTCGTGGCGCGTTCCTACTTCGCAGCCTGCTGGTTCCGCCATGGTCAATGCGGATCTGCGACGAGGCGCCACTGACCATCGTGGCCGTCACCCGCGGCGAAGCGTGGATCATCGCCGACTCCTCATCGACGCACCTCGCGGCAGGCAGTGTCGGGATCATCCGCGGGCCCGGGCACTACACGGTCGCCGATACCCCGGCCACGCCTCCCGACATCGTCATCCATCCCGGCCAGCGCTGCGAGAGCATCGGCGGCAAATCACTCGCTCTCTCGATGCGGCTCGGTGTCCGCACCTGGGGGCATGCGATCGACGCGCCCACGGCGCTGCTCACCGGGACGTACGAGAACCACACCTCATTGGGGAGCGATCTGCTCGAAACTCTCCCGACGGTCGTCGTGGTCCACCACGGATCGAACCACGCGATCGCCGCGCTCCTGGCCGACGAGATCGTCGGCGAATCTCCCGGACAGCAGGCTGTGCTCGACCGCCTTCTCGATGTCCTCGTCGTCGACACCTTGCGCACATGGTACGAGCAGCAGACGGGCGGCCCAGCGTGGTGGGACGCCCAGCACGACCCGCTTGTCGGCGCGGCGCTCGAACTCATCCACGACTTTCCAGAACGCCGGTGGACGATCTCATCGCTGGCCCGAGCCGTCGGAACGTCGCGCGCCAACCTCGCCCGCCGATTCCACGACCTCGTCGGCGAGCCACCGATCGCGTACCTCACCAAGTGGCGGCTCAGCCTTGCGGCCGACCTGATGTGCCAACCCGCGTCGACGGTGACCAGCACTGCGCGTGCGGTTGGTTACGGCAGTCCATTCGCGTTCAGCACCGCCTTCAAGCGTCGCTACGGAATGAGTCCGCATCAACATCGAATGCAGGCGATTTCCACGAATCCGAACGGCTGACGATCGGTCAACGGCGGTCGAGGGGTCCGATACGATCGCGCCCGAATCAACGGAAGACGACACTTTGGGGGTTGTGATGAACAGTGGATTCGATCGTCGGCAGTTCATGCGTGGTGCGGTTGCGACCACGGGCGGGGTGCTCGTTGGAGGGTCACTCCAATCTCTGATCGCCACGGCAGCGTCTGCGAAACCGCGACCGGAGGAGCTTGGGCCGGTGGCAGACCTGCGGGACGGTATCGTCCGCCTGCACCTTCCCCGAGGTTTCAAGTACCGGTCGTTCCACGACACCGACACCTTGCTTCCGGCACCTCCTGCGCCACAGGTGCAGCCGCCCATCATCCTCGACGACGGCACCGTCCTGCCTGGCCGTCACGACGGCATGGCCGCGTTTCGCGGCTCGTCCGGGAAGGTTTGGCTGGTTCGCAACCACGAGATCAACGGGACCGTCGCCGCTGCATTCGGGCCCGGCACGCCCTACGACAGCAGGACTGGAGGCGGCACCACGACGGTCGAGGTATCCAAGCACGGGCAGGTCGTCCAGGCATTCACCAGCCTCAACGGCACCCAGAACAACTGCGCCGGCGGGCGGATGCCGTGGGGCAGCTGGATCACATGCGAAGAGACGGTCAACGGGCCCGATGTCGGTCCCGACTTCACGGGCGCGACGAACGTGAATCTGCAGCAGCGCCACGGGTTCATCTTCGAGGTGCCGGTCGGCGGGCAGTCGAACCGGCAGCCCATCACGTCCGCCGGCCGCTTCGCCCATGAGGCTGCCGCGTACAGCCCGCGTGAGGGAATCGTCTACCTCACTGAGGACAACTTTGCCTTCCCGTCCGGCCTCTACCGGTACATCCCTCCGACGAACCCGATGAAGGCGGGCGGCCTCGCCAACGGCGGCAGTCCTGCAGATGCTGCGCGTCGTCGGGCAGACGAACGCCCACCTCGAAGCAGCTCAGGTCAACGGCGCAACGTATCAAGTCGACTGGGTCGACATCGCCGACCCAAATCCATCGTTCCCGTACACGCCCGGTGTGGAGGCGACAACCGCGAACAACGCCGCCCTTGTGCATGTCGGCGACCAGGGCCGGGCACAAGGTGCGGCCCATTTCTCGCGGCTCGAAGGTGCGGTCTTCACCAAGGACCGAATCCACTTCACGTCGACCCAGGGCGGCGGAGTCGCGGAGACCGGCCCGCAGCTGACGCTTGGCTACGGCCGCGGCGCCGGACAGATATGGGCGTACGATCCCAAGCGCAAGACGTTGACGTGCGAGTACCAGTCGCCTGGGACGTCGACGCTAGAGCTACCGGACAACATCACCGCCCGCAACGATCGCGGCACAGTTGTGATCTGCGAAGACGGACCGGCCGACAACTTCATCCGAGGCCTGACACGCGACGGGGAGTTGTTCGACATCGCTGTCAACCGCCTCACGGCAAACAACCCGGCAGGCGGGACGACAAACACGACGCGCTTTGGCGAGGAGTTCGCAGGGGCGACGTTCAGCCCCGACGGCGACACGCTGTTCGTCAACATTCAGGCGTCACGCGCGATCACGTTCGCCATCTGGGGTCCGTGGGGTCGTCTCGGCGTCTGATCAGCTAGCGCCCTGTCGAACCTTCTTGGCAGCCCCAACGGGATTCGAACCCGTGCCGCCACCTTGAGAGGGTGGTGTCCTAGGCCACTAGACGATGGGGCCGAGTAGTGCCTGGCGTTTGGGGTTCTTACCCTCCGGCTGTCTGTGTTACTCGCACCCCAGTATAACGACGTATACGACAGTGACGACGTTGGAGTTATCCACATGGAGGGCAGCGAGGGCGAGCGTCACGCCGTGGACTCCCACCTAAGAACCCCACCGTGCCCCGGATTCCGGCCTCGCGTCCCGACGCTGTAACTTTGGCCAGACACGGACCCCGGACCTCGACGCAGACCGACACTACGGCAGCGAAGCGTTGCGCGCCGATCAACACCCGGGACTGCGCGAACTGATCGACCAGATGGTCGCCGGGGAGAACGTGTCGCCCGAACGGCTCGACCTGGCCATCGACCAAGCGAACGAATGGTCGCAACGGATCAAACTCGGATCCTGGCGGAGCAATACGGCCAACCTCTCGGGGGGCAATCGCTCAGGCACGACGGCGACGATATGCGACACACAATCGAGTGAGAGTATTGGCGTGTATACGTGTTCGAAGCAGACATGTCCAGAGCGTCGAAGCCTCTACGGCGCCGCACCGATCGGCCGATCTGTTCGACCCGACGTCCAGCCTATGTAGCACGTTTACCACAGTGCTTATACCACCTAGGTGCAAAATACACCCGTGACAGGTGTCATGGCTCTCGCTCGTCAAGTCCTTCTTCGACGTGCCGATCTTCATCTCGCAACCGGAGACACAAGGCTCCGGTGTTATGAGATGCGGGAGAAACGCACACATGGAAAAGAACAACGACAAGGGCTTCACGCTCGTTGAACTGCTGATCGTCATCGTGATCCTCGGCATCTTGGCCACGGTCACGGTGTTCGCGGTGCAGGGCATCACGACCCGAGGCAAAGAGACAGCCTGCCGGGCTGACCACAAGACGCTGCAGACCGCCATCGAGGCCAACATGGCCGACACCGGCTTCTACCCAGTTGACTTGACGAGCTCGAGGCCAACGGCCTGCTCGCCGATGGCTCGGTCAGCGACAACTTCGACTACGCCCCGACCGGCGGCAGCCCCGCCCTTCCTGGGCCTGACGGTACCCTCGGCAACGCCGACGACATCCCGGCCGTCCACGGGTGGCTACACCTTGGCGGTCGATCCGGCCGGTGACTGCGACCAAGTCAACTCTGATCCTCGATCAGACATAGTTTCCATCCACGGAAACGTCGGTTCGTTTCCTCCGAACTGGCAGCGACGAGTCGGCCTTCCCCGGGCCGACTCTTTCGCGTACGCAGGTATCGACAGCGATCGTTCAGCGCATCAAGAGTTTGGGCATCGCAACGCGGCACTGTGATCACTTCAAGCGGCACATCTCCGATGCCGTCTACAACCACTGTCGAGGGGGCCTCAACCGAATCAGTACTCCGCGCTGCCGTGTACGTACGCACGAATGGCGCGTAGTGCCCGATATGGAGCCGGGTTGGCGAGTCCGGCGAGCACGCCCACCCGGTACGAGTGGGGGTGCGATGGCGCGGTCAATCGAGAATGTCGAACGCTTCCTGGTGAGCGATCTTCTCGCGGTTCGTCCTTACGTAGCGACTCAACATCGTTGACCCGGGCGCCCATCCGGCGATCGCAGCCAACGATGTCTCCGAGCCACGCAGCGTCAACCACCGCTCCGCGAATCCACGCCGGGCATCGTGCGATGAGAACGCCACATCGGCACGTCGTGCCAGCCGACGAACGAGGGTCTTTCCCGCGTTCTCGGCGAGCGCGGATCCGTCCTTCTTGATCCACAACGACGGCGACGTCGGACCGATCTCGGCACGGAACTCGATCCACTCCGCCACCGCTTTCGTCGCGGTCAGATCCATCGGCGCGACACGTACCTTGCCGACCTTGGTCTTGCCGATCGTGACGGTTCGCTCAGCGAGGTTGACGTCGCCGACGGTGAGCCGCAACACCTCACCGCGACAAGGACCGCAAAACAGCAAGCTGATGAGGGCCACTAGACGATGGGGCCAAGTAGCCCCAGCACACTACCAACGCGCTCCGGGCGTCCCAACAGAAAACGACCGAAGGCCGGCACACGGCCGACCTCCGAACCTTCTGGCAAAACTTGCTGTGAGCTGGGGAACAAGGACTCGAACCCTGAATAACAGTACCAGAAACTGCTGTGTTACCAATTACACCATTCCCCATCGGGGCGAACCCGTGGACCACGAAGTCTAACAAGTGACCGCGATCGGTCACACCCGCCGTTCACCCTGTGATCGACAGCAACCGCTTGAATCCGATGATCCGTCCGAGTGCGATTCCGGCCGCCTCTTCGAACTCGCGGGCGGTCTCGGTGTTGCCGCGCACCGGGCTGGTTCGGGTCGGCGACACGTACGCGACGAGACCGAGTTCCTGAGCAGTCAGCCGTGTTCGCAGCGAGTGGAACGGATCGCTGACCAACAAGACGCTGAACAGGCCGCGCTCGGTGCAACAGCGTGGACACCGCATCGAGCGACGCGTACGTGCTGTGGCTGGAGTCCTCCTGCAAGATGGCCTCCGCCGGCACACCGCGATCGATCAAGTAGTTGGCCGACGCTTCGGCTTCGGTGAACCGATCGCCCGGTTGGTTCCCCCCGGTCACGACCAACACCTCGGCGAGACCGGCTGCCCACAGGTCGGCAGCGTGGTCGAGGCGCGCAGCCAGTTGGGGCGACGGTCTGCCGTCGTATTGGGCCGCGCCCATCACGACGATGGCATCGACCGGGCGTACCTGGTCGCTGAGACCGGTCGAGTGAACCTGGTACAACGTGACCGCGTAGTACACGAGGGCCAGCAACACGACCAGGGCGATGCCAACGCCCAGCCGGCGAGGCCACCGTCGCCGGTGAACAATCGGGATGCCACCGACGGGCGTCGGGTCAGCGACGGCGACCGCCGAGGTTCCGGCAGGCGGTGTGTCTGCCATGAGGGGATCGAGATCGCTCACCTTGCCGCAACCATGGTCAAGCGCCGGACAACTTCCTCCCGCCCCAACACTTCCAGTGCCTCGAACAGGGGCGGGCCGACCGTACGACCGGTGACGGCAACACGAATCGGAGCTTGCGCCTTGCCCTTCTTCAACCCGTGCCGCTCCCCGATCTCCTCGAGCGTGTCCTTCAGCACGGCTGCCTCCCATCGCGGCAGTTGGCGATAGGCATCCGTTGTCTCGAGCAGCACTTCTTTCGCACCCGGTGTGGACATCGTCTTCTCCCACGCTGCCTCGTCCAATTCAGGATCAGCGAGGAACACGAAGTCGATGACGCCGGGCACCTCCGACAGAGTGGTCGCCCGCGACTGCACCACCGGTGCCATCGCCGCGAACTTTGCCGCGTCGAAACGCTCCGCCGGCCACGGCACGTCGGCGGAGTAGAGGAACGGTTGGCAGGCGGCGATGAAATCCTCGACCGTCAGCATGCGGATGTACTCGCCGTTGAACGCGTTGAGCTTCTTGACATCGAAGAACGCCGGCGAGTGGTTGACGTCCTCCAGCCGGAACGCGCCCTCGATGGTGGACCACGGCACGATCTCTTGATCACCCGGCGGCGACCATCCGAGCGTCATCAGATAGTTGACCATCGCCTCCGGCAGGTACCCCTCGGCGCGGTACTGCTCGACCGCGACCTTGTCGCGCCGCTTCGACAACTTCTTGCGTTGTTCGTTGACGAGCAGCGGCACGTGCGCCCACACCGGCGGTCGCTGACCCAATGCCTCCCACAGCAGTTGCTGCTTCGGGGTGTTGGGCAGATGCTCCTCGGCGCGAACGACGTGGGAGATCCGCATCTCCATGTCGTCGACCACATTGGCGAGTAGGAACATCGGCGTGCCGTTCCCTCGTAGCAGCACGAAGTCCTCGATCGTGGTGTGATCGAAGTCCACGTCGCCGCGCACCAGATCGTGCACCGTGGTCGCGCCGTCGGGTACACGAAAGCGCAGCACCCGGCCGGGCGCCGGGCCCAACCCACGATCGCGCGAGTAGCCGTCGTAGCCGCTCGCCCCAGTGGCCTTCGCTCGCTCTTGGATCTGCTCAGACGTGAGGTCGCAGTAGTAGGCAGCGCCGGCCTCGAACAGCCTCTGCGCGGCCGCGAGGTGGGCTGCAGCGTACTGGCTCTGGAAATAAGGGCCTTCGAACGTCGGATCGTCGTTGCGGACGCCGATCCACGCCAAGGCGTCGATGATCCCTTGCGTCCACTCCGGCCGGTTGCGGGCCTCGTCGGTGTCCTCGATCCGCAGCACGAACGTTCCGCCGAGTCGCTTGGCGAGGGCCCAGTTGTACAGCGCCGTGCGCGCCCCGCCGACGTGGAAGAAGCCGGTCGGCGATGGCGCGAATCTGAATCGGGGGCCGCTGCTCATGCAGCATCAACCCTACCGGTGTGAGCCGGCACGGCTCAGGCGGTTGGCGGGCGTTGGGTGATGAGGGCCAGGTTTCGCAACTGGCGCAAGGCGACCGACAGCGTGGTCAGGTCGTACGCATCCGCCCGTCGGATCTCGGCGAACATCGCCAGCGCGCTGACCGACAACTCTGTCGTTGGCCGCTGCCCATTCGCTGGCGCCACCCACATACAAGGCGTCGTCCGCCAGCGCCGCCAACCCACCCATCAAGTCGTCGCGCAACGCGGACCGCGCCTGCGTCTGCCAGCGGTCGTTGCGCGGCAGCATTCCAACCGCATCCCACAGCCAGCCGAGATCGAGAAGGTCGAAGACCTCCCAATACGCCGCCGCCGTTTCGCGAACGGTCAGGTGCTGGCGATTGGCGAGATCGATCATGTCGAACGCCGTGTGCATCAGCGGCCACAGCACCGAGCGTTGGGCAACATCCTCGGGGACTCCGGCCGCGAGCCGCGCCGCTTCGTGTGCGAACAACTGATCGCGCATCCTGCCGCGCAGGTGCGCCTCCAGCGTCTTCGACAACTCACTGATTCCGGGTTGGAACTCGGCGACGACCGCGCCGATCTCGAGGGGAGGTCGGCGGTGCCGCAACAGCCACAACGCGCCACGCTCGACCATGCGTCGCGCCTCGAGGAACATCTCCAACTGCGTGTCGAGCTTGACATGGGTCGGCAGCGCTTCGATCTGATCCCACATCGCCGGGAAGCTGAAAATGTCGCGGGCGGCAACCCAGGCACGCATCACATCGACCACACCAGCGCCGGTGTCTTCGGTCATCCGGTTGTCGAAGGAGATCCCCGAGAGGTTGACCATCTGGTTGGCAATCTGCGTGGCGATGATCTCGCGTCGCAACCGATGCACGAGGATCTCGGGGCGGTAGCGCTGCTGGAGTTGCGTCGGGAAGTAGCGAACGAGGTCGGGTTCGAGGTACGGGTCGTCGGGGAACTGCGTCCGCACCATCTCGGTCATGTTGACGCTCTTGGTGTACGCAAGCACGATGGCGAACTCGGGAGTCGTCAGACCGAGACCGCTGGATTGACGTTCGGCAACCTGCTTGTCGTTCGGCAGATATTCGAGCGCACGATTCAGCCATCCCTCCGACTCGAGAACGTGCAGGTATCGAGCATGGACGTTGACCATCGGCAGCGCCTGCCGCCGGGCAATCGCCAACGTCAGGGTCTGCGAACGGTTGTCGTCGAGCACCAACTCGGCGACCTGGTCGGTCATCTCGGCCAACAGGTCATTGCGCTGCTCGAACGTCATCGTGCCTGCAGCCATCACGGCACCGAGCAGGACCTTGATGTTGACCTCGTGATCGCTGCAATCGACACCCGCCGAGTTGTCGATCGCGTCGGTGTTGACCAGTCCGCCGTGCAACGCGTACTCGATTCGCCCCCGCTGAGTCAGGCCGAGGTTCCCACCCTCACCGACCATCCGGCAACGCAACTCCGAGCCGTTGACCCGCAATCCGTCGTTCGCCCGATCGCCGACCTCGGCGTGCGATTCGGTGGACGCCTTCACGTACGTACCGATTCCGCCGTTCCACAACACGTCGACCGGTGCCCGCAGAATCGTCGACAGCAGTTCGTTCGGTGTGAACGAACTCTGGTCGGTGCCCAACCTCTTGCATGCTTCCGGGCTGATCGAGATGGTCTTCAGCGTTCGCGGATACACGCCGGCGCCCGCCGACATCAACGTCGTGTCGTAGTTGGCCCAACTCGATCGAGGCAGGTCGAACAACCGCTTGCGCTCGGCGAACGACACCGCTGGATCGGGATCGGGGTCGAGGAAGATGTGTCGATGGTCGAACGCGGCCACGAGCTTGATGTGCTCGGAACGCAGCATTCCGTTGCCGAACACGTCTCCCGACATGTCGCCGACTCCGACGATCGTCAGCTCGTCACGGTCGGCATCTTTGCCCAACGCCCGTGCGTGCCGACGAATGCTCTCCCACGCGCCACGTGCGGTGATGCCCATCGACTTGTGGTCGTACCCGTCGCTGCCACCCGAGGCGAATGCGTCGCCCAGCCAGAATCCGTAGGCGGCGGAGATCTCGTTGGCGATGTCGCTGAACGTTGCCGTGCCCTTGTCGGCTGCGACCACCAGATAGGGATCATCGTCGTCGTGACGAACCGTGTCGGGCGGTGGAACGACGGCGCCGCCGACGATGTTGTCGGTGAGGTCGAGTAGCCCGCAGATGAACTCGCGATAGCAGGCGACACCTTCGGCACGGAACTCCTCGGCGCTGGGCGGTGGCTTCTTCAAGACGAAGCCGCCTTTGGCGCCGGTCGGCACGATCACCGCGTTCTTCACGATCTGGGCTTTGACCAACCCGAGGACCTCGGTGCGGAAGTCCTCGCGGCGGTCGCTCCATCGAATGCCACCGCGGGCGATCCGACCGTTTCGGAGATGGACCCCCTCGACACGCGGCGAGCACACCCAGATCTCGAACATCGGGCGCGGCAAGGGAAGATCGGGGACCTTCGTGGTGTCGAACTTGAACGACAGCACCGGCCGGTGACCACCGTCGTCCGCCGGTCGAAAGGCGTTGGTACGCACGGTCGCGTCGATCAACGACATCAGGGCGCGTAGCGTGCGATCGTCGTCGAGACTCGGAACTGCATCGAGCGCCTCGGCGATCTCGGCACGCAGATCGTCCTCGCTGGTCGACAAGCCCGCAGCCGCCACCGAGTTGAAGCGATGCGAGAACAGCGCGGCCAGCAGACGACTGATCGTCGCGTGCCGGGCCAGGGTTGCTTCGATGTATTGCTGGCTGAACGGGAACCCGATCTGGCGCAGGTAGCGGGAGTACGCGCGCAGTACCTCGATCTGACGAGCAGTGAGGCCAGCCAGCAACACCAGCCGATTGAGACCGTCGACTTCGATTGACCCGTTGAACTCGGCGACGAAGCAGCGTTGCACTTCGGCGCGTGTCTGCTCCGTCAACTGCCCATCGGCCGGCACCGCGACACCAACGTCGTGCAGCCACACGGTGGCCCCGTCGAGCCCGAAACCGAATGCCCGCTCGTCGAGCGCACGCAGGCCGAGGTGGTCGAGCAACGGCAACATGTCGGCGAGCGGGATCGACTCGCCGCGTCGGTAGATGCGGAAGCGCCAACTTTCGTCGGCACGCTGCAAGAGATCGGTGGACAGCTCACCCGGGCCGGTTGCCAACGCGTCGATGTTGACGAAGTCGAGAGCGGCGATCGCCGGGTCGTTGAGCTCGTCGTAGCCCGCCGGAATCGACGGCTCCAGGCTGCTGACCAAGTCGGCCCGCGCGCCGAGTGAGGCTCGAACCTGGCCGAGCCAATCGTCGGCGATGTTGGTGGTGGTCATGGCTCTCCCGGCAACGCTGACGGCAGCTTCCCCTGCGCGACGACACTAGTCGGTAGCGTTTGGGAAATGAGTCGCCTCGCGTTTCGCCGCCGGGCCGAATCGCATCCCGGGCATCGCTCGGTAGCAGGTGGTTTGGCGCGTGCCGCCGTGTTCGGAGTCAGCGACGGGTTGGTCTCCAACGTGTCGTTGGTGATCGGCTTCGCGGGTGCAGGTGTCGACTCGTCGGTCGTTCGCCTCGCCGGTTTGGCGGGCGCTATTGCGGGTGCGACCAGCATGGCTGCCGGAGAGTGGGTCAGCATCTCGGCGCAGAACGAGTTGGTCATGCGCGAACTCGACGTGGAGCGCCGCGAACTGAAGCACAATGCCGCATCCGAAACTGCTGAGCTCGCGGCGATGTACGAAGGCCATGGGATGACCCGCCAGATTGCGCTCGAAGCCGCCAACGACGTCATGCGCCAGCCCGAAGTTGCCCTGGCCGTGCACGTCCGCGAGGAGCTCGGAGTCGACCCGGACGAGCTTGGCTCGCCATGGAGCGCAGCCGGCCTCTCGTTGGTGTGCTTCCTGGTCGGAGCTCTCCTCCCGGTGATCCCGTGGTTCGCCGGCAGCGGTGACAGCGCCAAGGTGGCGTCGATCCTCATCGGCGTCGCGGCTGCGGCAGTGGTGGGTTTCATGATCGGCAAGTTCGCCGAACGTCGGGTGTGGTGGAGCGCGGCCCGCCAGGTGTTGATCCTGTTGATTGCGTGCGGCGCGACCTACCTGGTCGGCAAGGTGCTCGGCGTCAACGTCAGCTAGGGACGAAGGGCTACAGCCCCATGGTGCGCTGGCGGACCGGCGTGATCTGCAGGATCACCCGTTCACTCACGATGTCGCCGGTGTAATCCGCACCGGTGTACTTCTGGGCGAGAAAATCGATGTGCGCCCGCGCCGCTGGGCCACGAACCTCACTGGACACGGTGCCACGCACCTCGCCGTAGGCGTAGGGGTTCTCGGAACTCCAGATCGCCACGGTGACGTTCGAGTTGGCACTGATCGACGTGTACTTCGCGCGATGGATCTCGGTGTTGATCAACACGTGGTCGTCGTCGGCGTCGACCCACATCACGTGCGTGGCGATGGCTCCATTGGAGAGATGAAATGAGATCGAGCCGAAGTTCTTACCTTGGGCGAGGTCACGGATCACTGGATCAAGCATCGGGTCACGATACGTGCTTCGATGGTGGAATGCGTCAATTGAACGTGCTCGGTGAGGAGCTCCAACCCTGCTCACTCGATCCCCTCACTGGTTACTACCGAACCGGGTGTTGCGAAAACCGAGGAGACGATCCGGGCCTGCACGTGGTGTGCGTCGTCGCGACCGAGGAGTTCCTCGCGTTCTCCCAAGCCGTCGGCAACGACTTGTCGACACCGATGCCCGAACACGGCTTCGCCGGCTTGAGCGAGGGCGATCAGTGGTGCCTGTGCGCGGCACGCTGGCAGGAGGCACTCGAGGCCGGGGCGGCTCCGAAGGTGCGGCTCGCAGCGACGCATCTGTCGGCGTTGGAGTACTCGAACCTGTCGGATCTACGCGCTCACGCTGTCGACGCGTGAGCGAACGTCAGATTGCAAATCTGCGTCGGATCCAGTCTGCGTACAGCGGGTCGACAACCACGACACCGCCATCGACCACCGCTATCTGACCTTGTTCGACGAGGTGCTGCCGTGAATGTTGAGCCGATGATCGAGACAACGACAGCAACTCCGCGTCGCGGCCGAACAGCACCCCGTCGGACGCGGCCAGCCGCATGACTGCCTGGTCTGCCGGTGGCAGTCCGGAGAACCGGGTCTCGTGGCTGTCCGCGGTTTGAACGCGACACCGATCCAGTGCCACCTCCCACACGGCGCCGGTGTCGATGCCGTCGCGGACAGCGGCCCATGCGGCATCGGCCATCTGCATCGATCGCTGCGGATGACCGCCGGCGAAGCTGTGGATGCGGCCCGCCAACCCACTCGGCGGCGCGCCGTCGAATCCCGAGTCGATGATGTCGACGAGTGCAGCGAGACTCAGCGGACCAACGTCGACCAGGTCGGCTTGCGCGTAGAACGGCTGATCGGTGCCCGTGAACAACATTCGCATCGTCGACGGCTCAGATCCTGCGAACACCAGCCCGATTCGCTGATAGTGATGCTGCAGTTTGGTGCGCAGCATCCCGGAAGCGCCATCGACACGGACGATCGAGGAGAACTCATCGAACACCACGACAGTCGGGTGGGCTTGGGCGTGGGCCACAAGTACGTCCAGCAACCGATCTGCAGTCGTGTCGGGATCGGGGCGATCGGGGCGGGCCAACGACGCCTTGACAACCCCCAGGTTGACTTCGAGACCCGCTGAGATGCGATCGAGACCGTGTCGTCTCGCGGTCGGTACTGCGGTCAGTGCCCCGTCGAGACGAATCGCGAAATCCGCCCACGATCGCAGTTCGTACAGGTCGACCCGAACAACGGTGACCGTGTCACCGAGTTGCGCTTCGAGACAACCCAGCACACTCGTCTTGCCGTATCGACGCGGGCCGACCAGCACAGTCGGTCGATGGGCGCTGACGCGGGCCACGAGGTCAGCGATGAGGTCGTCACGGCCGTGCACTTGCTCTGGTTCGAGCGGCCCGTGATGCGGGAAGGGGCTGTCCATCAACACCGACACACCATACCAGCTTCTGGCACGCTTGAAGTACCATATTGTGGTACTATCTAGGCGCAGGCAGGTTGAGCCCACTGCTCGTCGCGGCGGACCAACTCGCCGTCGAGCGTGATGGCGAGTGCCCGGTAACCGTGGAACCTCGCCACCCAGTCGACGCCGTCGAGACCCATCACAAACGCCGCAGTGGCGAACGCGTCAGCCCACGTCAGGTGCGGGCCGACGACAGTCATCGAGGCGAGGGAGGTCGCCGACCGATCGGTTCGGCCGTCCCACAGGTGGCGGCCCCGCGCGGCCGTCCCCGACGTCGCGACGCCGTCGCCGATGACCTCGACGATCGCCCGGATCGCGCGCGGGTCGTCGCTGTTCGGATCGGCGATCGCGACGCGCCATGGTGATCCGTCGCCGGCTGTGCCGCGTGTCTGGATGTCGCCGCCCACCGAGAGATACCACCGCTGCAAGCCCGCCCGATCGAGGCAGTGCGCCGCGAGTTCGGCTGCCCAGCCCTTCACGAACCCTGCCGGATCGACGATCGAGTCGCCGGGCCTCCGGGCGCGGAACGATCCGCCACTGACGTGCTCGAGCCACGTGCACGCATCGACAACCTCGATCACTTCTGCGCTGGCGTCGAGCAGGTGCAGTTCGCCGCGATTGATCCGGCTGATCTCACTCGAAGGGCGAAAGGTCGAGAAGATCTCCTCGAGCCGGTCCAGTTCCAACCACACCGCGTCGACTGCTGCGTCGACGATTTCCGGGCTTGCCTGATCGTGCACGTGCACGCTGGCCATGGTGCCCATCACCGCACGGGTGCGAACCACAGGGGGTGCCAGCAACGAGCTCATCAACCCACGCTGTCGAGAATCGATTGCAGGGAACTGGCGTACCCACGGGAGGTGATGGTCGCGCCGCTCACACCATTGATGTCGGCGCTCTGCGCACTCATCACCTGGGTGTGCAGGATCGGCAGGGCGTTGTCATTGATGCGCACCGACTTGCGATGAGCATCGGGTGACTGGATGGCATCGACGTCGCAGATCTGCCCGGTAGCCGACACCACCGCCTCGACCTGCACCGGGCCCCACCTCGTGTCGACGGTTGCTCCGTCGATCGTCTGACCCTCGCACGTCCCGTCGGAAACGGCAGCAGTCGTCGCGACCGGCTGGGTGGTGGACGGGACGAGTGGCACCACCGATGACGCAGTCGGCTGCTGGACGACAGCCGGCTGTGTTGACGACACGACCGGCGGCTCGGTGGTCACGCCGACATCATCCAGCGTGGGTTGCACCGAAGCGCTGTCACCGAGTTCGATGGCAGCGCCGCTCGACGGTTGGTCCAGGAGGGCGACCAGACCGGATGCGGCAGTCGTCATGACGACAGCTGGGAGCAGTCGCCGGGCGAGGGATACGGGAGGACTCTTACTCATCGGGTTACCACCACGGTTGCTCGAAATGGATATCGACACTTGCAACGCCCGCCTCGCGCAGGCCCGCTCGGCCCGCCCACAGCAAGCGCTCGGGACCGCACAGCAGCGCGACACGCTCGGACAGATCGGGGATTGCCTTGCTGAGCACTCTTCCCGAGAACGGGTCCTTGATCGCCAGCGTGGCGGTCGGTCCGACCAAGGTCATCAACTCACCACCGAGCTTGCGGGCCAGATCGCGAAGCTCGTTGGCGTAGACCAAGTCGTCGTGACGGCTGGCGCGATAGAGCACGATGGGCTGATGCCGGCGGTCGAGGCGTTCGAGCATCGCCTTCACCGGCGCGACGCCGATACCACCGACGATGAACAAGACCTTGCGATCCTCGATGGCCCGTGGCGTGAACGCGCCGAACGGGCCTTCGACAGCGACCCTCGTGCCTCTGGGGAGATCGCCGATCGCGGCGCTGCCATCGCCGAGTGACTTCACCGAGATCTTCAATCCGTCGGTCGTCGGTGCCGCGGAGAGCGAGAACGGGTGGGCCTGCCACCACAGTCCCTTTGCCAACGGCCGCACGATCACGAACTGTCCCGCGTCGCCGATCATCGTGTTGAGTCGCCCACCGGCAAGTCGAATCTCGGTCGTGTTGTCGTTGAGCTTGTGCGTCTCGGCGATGTGCAGCGGTCGCAGCCCGGCCGCGATGAGGCGGCCCCACCTTCCACGGATCAGCATGATGCCGACACCGACGTGCAGCGCGATCCACATCCAGCGGGCGAACGCGTCGTCGGAGAACAGCTCGCCCCAGACGATCTCGTGTGAGAACGACATCACAAAGCCGGCGTAGGCGAGCAGATGGATGAAGTACCACGTCTCGTAGGCCATCTGGCGGCGGATGCTGCGCAGCGATGTAATGGTGACGGCGCCGATGATCAGCGCGCCGACGAATGCCAACGCCATGTACGACTCGCGACCGGTGAGGTCGATGATCGCCGGCCCGAAGCCGGTGTCGAGCCCCCAGGCGAACACCCCGGCGACGACATGGACCCCGATCAGCACGGCCATCGTCTCGCCGAGGATTCGATGCCAGATGAACACCCGATCCAGGCCGTAGCGGTGCTCGATGGCGAGCGGCCGACCGACCAGCGCCAACCCGGCCAGACCGGCGAACGAGGCCGCTATGCCGGTGAGTTGTGTGAGGCTGGTCGCGGCTGGTGCGGCCCCATCGAACAGCGCGCCGAACCCGCCATGGCGAAACCACACGGTGAGGATGACGCCGAATGCGGCGCAGAAGAACGACAGCAGATGGTTGTCGCTGAAGATCGTGTAGCGCCGCCGAGGCAACGGCTTGGCTGTCTTCTCCGGGTACCGGACCCGAACGCGGTCACGAACGTCGGCGGGCATGGCTGCAACTCTGGCCTACGGGGGCCAGATCCGCACGAGACCGCCGTAAGAGTTCCGTAAGAAGCCTGTGCCGGGAGGAAGTCGGGATGGTCAGAACGTGCCGGTCACAGTCTTGGTGCTGATCGACGTCTTCGTGTTGACGCTCCACGTGTCGGTGGTGGTCGAGTGGGGCGTGCCGTTGCCGTTGAACTGAGCGGCGATCGTCCATGTTCCTGGCACGATCGTCTTCCCAGTGTCGAGTTTGAACGTGTAGACGATGAACCCGCTGACGGTTGCGTGCGAGATCGTCACGTTGCCGCCCTCGAACGTGACGTAGTTGCCGTTGAAGACCACACCTGTCGTGATCTTCACCTTGATCGTGATCGTCATCGCCGTGATCGCGGACGTGTTCGTCAATGTGATCCGGTTCTCACCGAAGTACTTCATGTCACCGCAGACGCCAACGGTGGCGGCGACGCCATTGCTCGGCATGGCGGTGGTCAGTACGACCTTTGCAGAGCCGGTCTTCTCGTAGTACTCGACGACGAGCGTATGCGATCCCTTTGCCAACGACTTGGTGACGCTGGGCGGCGTCGATGGGTAGTTGTGGTCGTTCCAGCTGTTCAGGATCAGCACACCGTCGAGGTACATGCGCGAGCCGTCGCTGGAGCCGAGCGTGAACTTGTAGGAACCCGCCATGTAGTCACTCGTCCGAGTCCAGCGAACCGAGAAGTTGTCTGCAGGAAGCCCGCCGGCCGGCGAGCCGGAAGTCCAGTCGAAATTGATGTTTGCGTCGTCGCGAACCAGCGTCGGTACCCCCGCCAGCGTTGTGTTCGCGAAGTACTGACCTTGCCACGGAATGGTGTAAGCGGGGCAGGTCCCCGACGCTGCAGCGATGGTGACGGAGTCGGCCCACGGCGCAGTAGCCCCCAGCGCGTCGGTGACGACGACGGTGACGGCGTACGTCCCCGCCGACGTCGGAGTACCCGAGACCACTCCGTTCGACGCGCCGATCGACAGGCCCGCCGGCAGGCCGGTGGCCGACCACGTATAGGGAGTTGTTCCCCCACTGGCGGTCATGGTGGTCGAGGCGTAGACCACACCGGACTGCCCGTCCGGCAGCGCCGAGCCGCCGATGACGGGCGGTGCGTTGACCACGAGCGGGCGGCTGAGTGTCTTGGTGGCGGACACCGCGTCGGTGACTCGGATCGTGACGGCGAATGAACCTGAGACGGTCGGAGTACCCGAGACCACTCCATTCGACGCGCCGATCGCCAGGCCCACCGGCAAACCGGTCGCCGACCACGTATACGGCGTGGTGCCCCCCGTGGCGGTGAAGGTTGTCGCCGTATATACCGAACCCGACTGCCCGGCAGGCAACTGCGGCCCTGCAATGGCGAGGGCACCATTGATGGAGATCGTGCGGCCGAGTGTGGCTGTCGCCAATGCTGCATCGGTCACCGTGATCGTGACAGGGCCGGCGAAGGGGACCGAGTCAGTCGGGGTCCCGGCGATGATGCCGGTCGATGCGTCGATCGACAGTCCCGCAGGCAAGCCGACCGCCGACCACGCATACGGCAGCGTCCCGCCGGTCGCCAGCATCTTCGTTGGAGGGTAAGACACACCAGACTGCCCGCTCGGCAGCGCTGGTCCGCTGGCAACGAGACCGACGTTGACGACGAGCGTGCGACTGAGTGAGGCTGTACCCGACACGGCGTCGGTGACCGTGACGACAACATCGAACGAACCCGACACGGTCGGGGTGCCCGCGATGGTGCCGGTGGAAGCGCCGATCGACATACCTGCCGGCAGTCCCGTCGCCGACCACGTATACGGTGTTGTGCCCCCTGTGGCGGTGAAGGTCGTCGCCGTGTAGGCGACGCCCGACTGCCCATTCGGAAGAAGCGGTCCGCTGACGGCCACCGCTGGCTTGATGACAACTGCGTACGCCTTCTGGGCCGTCGCCGGCACGGCGTCGGTGACCGCAACCGTGACCGTGTACGTTCCCGCCAGCGTGGGGGTGCCGCTCAACGCTCCCGATGCAGTGTCGAAGTTCAGGCCGGCAGGAACATTCTGGGCGATCCACGACACCGGAGCGACGCTGCCGGCGGTGACAATCGAAGTCGGTGGGTACGCCACACCGACCTGGCCATCTGGCAAGAGGGGTGGTCGAATGACGATCAGTTGTGATGCTGCCGAGCGAAGTGGTGCGGTCAATGTCGTCAGCGGCGCTCCGACCCCCGAACCGCGAACCTTCAGCGTGACCGATGTCGGACGACCCACGCAGGGCGCATCGAGCAGGCCGTCGCGCTGACACGTCGCATCGACCGACGTCAGGTGGCGCCCGAGCACGAGATCGACGTCGTCCACGATCGGGTCGTCCGTGCACATCCGGCGGGTGAGCAGTTGGGTATCGCTGTTGAATCGGTAGCTGACAACAATCGTGTTGTTCCTCCGTCGGCGTCGTGTGCTCGACCCAACTGAAGCTCATCTTGGGGACATCCGTTGACTCGAGCGTCGCCGGTTCGCAGCCACTCCAGTCGTCTTTGACTACGCCCACAGCACCGTCGAACCCACCGGTCGACGGATCGATCCCACCTGCCGACTGTGCGTCGCGGTACAAGTACGCGGCGATCAATCCAGTGTCGGCAGAATCGTTCACCTGCGCGGTCGCCGACTTGGCGGCGTTGAGCGAGGTGACCAGTGCCGCTGCAACAACGCCGACGATCACGGTGCTGAGCGCGAGAGCGAGCACCACCTCGATCATGGTGAACCCGCGATCCGTTCGACCATTCGAGCGCGGGAGACCGCGTGGTTGGTGGGCGCTCATCGGTTGACACTCCAGGTCTGGATGTAGGTCTTGGTCACTGGGCCGGAGGCAGGTTCGAAATTGACCTGTGCGCGAATGATGACGTCGCTGCCGTCGACACACGGGTTGACCGTGCTCGGACAGGCCAAGAAGACGACGTTGCGTTGCTCGAGTGGAACTCCCCCGTCCGATGCCGGCACCGATCCACAGGCATTGCGCCAACTGACTCTGATCGTCACGCCGTTCAACGTCTGCAGTGGAATAGGTGTGCTTTCATCCGTATCGCACGTGAAGTCAGCAGCTACCACGATGGCTTGCTCGATCGCAGCATCGGCAGCGTATTCGCGGTCGCGCAACTGCTCGAGCGTGCCGCGGTTGTTGAGGCTCGACGTAGCGAGCCCTGCCAGCCCGGCGCTGATTGCGCTGACCAGCACGACGAAGCCGATCGCCAACAACAGAGCTGCCCCGGAGTCCCGATCCTGTTGACGCGCACGTGGTCTGATCATGGCGTCCTCACCTTGATGTCCATGTCGCTGCGGAATCCCGACGACGCGGTGACCGTCAGTCTCAGAGTCCATGGGGCACCGACCGGAGGACACACGTTGGCGACAACGGGAGGGACAACCGTGACGACGACCGGGTACGCGGCCGGTGGCGCATACGCAACGACGTACGGAGCGCCGGCGGTACAGTCTTGCGTCGCGGACTTGGCGGCTTCTGCGTAGTTGCGCAGTACGACATCGGTTTGCACGCTGTTCCGTTGCGCCGTGCCGGCGTTGCTGATGGTCGCCAAACTGGACAGCAACGCCGTAACAGTGAGACCGATGATCACGATGGTGAGCATGACCTCGACCAGCGTCTCGCCGGTATCGCCTCGCGCTCGCATCATCACTCCGGTCTCGTCATCCGACATTGCGTTGCCTGTTGTCCGTAACACCCCGCCCGGAACGCTTGGTGCGTCCCAGGCGAGACGGGTTCAACTCACACGGGGCAGGCGCCGAACACAGGGGCTGTGGTCGCGGTTCCGGGTGTCGTCATGGTGAGCGTCCAACCCGAGCCGACCAGGGTCGTGAATGGGGTGGTGCCCGACTACGACTCCGGTCGGGAGCGTCAGTGGAGCGGTCCCCACTGGCGTCGTCATCACGCGTGAAGTTGGTGGGATAGGTGTTCGGAGCCTGCGAGGTGTAGTACACCGCTGAGGCAGCCGTTGCTGCATCTCGGGTGGCGCCGCAGGCCGACGACGACCCCTTGCTGACCAAGTTGCTGATACCGACGACTGCGACCGCCGACAGGATTCCGACCAAAACAATGGCGATCAGGATTTCGATAAGAGTGAATCCCTTGTCGCCCTGCTCACCGACGCTCTGGCCCTGGATGGTTGAGCTGTCATTCATTTTCATGTTTCCTCTTATGGGTTGGTGCCGTAAAAGCGGCACGTGTGTTTGTCTTCAGAGACAATCATGAGGTGTCCCTCATTTGACCTGACCAAAGATGCTGTACATCGCTGCAACCTGGGCCACAGCAATAAAACCGACGACAAGTGCGACCACGAGAATGACCGCTGGTTGGAACAACTCGGTCGCCTTCTTCATGCTGAAGGTGACTTCGCGCTCGTAGTAGGAGGCCGCCTTGCCGAGTTGATCGGCGAGCATCCCAGTGCGCTCGCCAACCTGAATCATCTGGAGGGCGGCGATGGGAAACAGGCCGGTCTCCGCCATCGGCTCGTAGAGCCCTCCGCCTCGGACGAGGACCTCTCGCACAGCAATCATCTCTGTCTTGAAGAGGGTGTTGTTGGTGCTGTCCGCGGACAGACCGATCGCCTTGGGCAGGGGTACTCCGGCAGCCGACAGCGACGCCAACACTCGACAGAAGCGCTCGAGGGAGATGAGGAGGAAGAGGTTGCCGATCACCGGAAGCCTCATTGCCACCGAGTCGCGGCGGCTCTTGCCGCGATTGCCGCCGAGAACTGCGAACATGGCAACGACCACCAGCGCAATCGCACCGAGCACGTAGATCCAGTAGCTCGTCATGAAGTTGGTGAATCCGATCAGCATTCGTGTTGGCAGTGGAAGCTCGGCGCCCAGGCTGCTGTAGAGCCCGGTGAACTTCGGCAGCACGAAAACCGACATCACGATCACCGCGATGAAGGCGATGATCAGCACGACGGTCGGGTAGGTCAGGGCACTCTTCACCTGCCGCTTGGCGGCAATGTCGCGCTCGAGGTAGGCCGAGAGTTGCGCCAGAACAATGTCGAGATCTCCGGTGTACTCAGCTGAGGTCAGCATTGCTCGATAGAACGCCGGGAACACCTCAGGATGGGCGTCGACGGCAGCGGAAAAGCTGGTACCACGGTGGATCGAGTCTCGAATGTCGGTGATGACGATGCGCATCGGGGGGACCCGGTTTGCTGGGCCACGATCTCGAGGGCGTCGAGCACAGGTATTCCGGCCTCGAGAAACGACGAGAGCTGGCGAGAGAAGGCCATGACGACCTCGGGCTTGACGGTCTTGCCGATGCTGAAGAGCGGCTTCTTCGTCCTCTCGACTTTGATTGCCGTGGCTGAGCCGGCCAAGGCCGGCTCTGGCGTGGGTTCGTCGGTCCGGTTGTCAGGTGCGAAAGAACTCGTGCGTGGCTGCGCACCGCGGTCCGCGGCGGGATCAGCAGGTTCAAGTGATTGATAGTGCGTGGTCACGCGTTCACCGATTCTCATTTCGTCTATCAGAATTTTCGGCTGGAGAAGATGACTCTCAACAGGGCCTTAGTACCCAGGTACCGGGGTGCGAGGACCTTATTTTCAATTAAGCCCCAGAACGCACAGCGTGATTATTTTTAATATTGATCAATCTTCACCACGCATCACATTTGTATCTCACCGCTTGTGGTCGACTTGAGAAATTCTTGACATTCCTCGGAATCGCTCGAGGTCCTCAGCGGGACTGATGCCTCTGTACGTGCCGGCATTCACCGTGACACGATGACGTGATGAAGCGTGGCCGAGCGTGATCAGACGTTCCAAGAAGCCGGATCCGACTGCAGTTGCCCCGGTCGGGACTGCGCAGGTGACGCCGATGATCTCCCCAGGAGCACGCACGCGCCTCGGCGATGTGCTGCTGTCGGAACACACAGTGATGCCGGAGCAACTCGCGGGGGCACTCAACCTGCAGTTGGAGTCCGGGCGCCAGTTGGGAACGATCCTCGTGGAGCAGGGCTTGCTCGACTCACATGCGCTCACGAGGGCATTGGCGACGCAGCTCGGACTGCCGACGGTCGATCTGCGAACCGTGCGGCCCGCCGCGGACGCACTCTCGTTCATCAAAGAGGACATGGCTCGGCGACTGCGGATCGTTCCGCTTCGCCTGGAGGGGACTCCCTGGACGTCGCAATCTCCGACAACTCCATCGAGGCGGTGCAAGAGGCGCTGGGGCGTCTCGATGTCGAGCACGTCAACGTGTACCTCGCCGGGGCCGACGACGTCACGACGTGCATCAACACCTACTACCGCGTGCTGTCGGAGACCGACGACAGTGTGAAGCAGTTCTGGGACACGGCTGCCGCACTCGAGGCAGTCGAGGCCGTGGAGGGCGCCACCGACGACGCACCGATCATTCAACTCGTCAACAAGATCGTCACACAGGCGTTGCGCGATCGCGCGTCCGACATCCACATCGAGCCGACGGATGGCGAGATCAGGATCCGATATCGAGTCGATGGCGCGTTGCGCGAGGTGCTGAACCTTCCGGCATCGACCGGCCCAGAACTCGTGAGCCGCATCAAGATCATGGCCGACATGGACATCGTCGAGCGCCGACGTCCACAAGATGGTCAGTTCGAAACGAAGATCGATGGCGCCGGCGTCGATGTGCGTGTCGCCACCGGTGCGACCATCTGGGGTGAGACTGCGGTGCTTCGACTGCTCGACAAGAGCAGGTCGATGAAGCACCTGTCGGAGCTCGGCATGCCGACTGCCACCCACGCGAGGTACCTGTCGATCGTGCAAAAGCCGTACGGGATGATCTTGTGCAGCGGGCCGACCGGCTCGGGCAAGACCACGACCCTGTATGCGACGCTTGCAGAGATCACCCGCAGCGAACTCAACGTCATGACGATCGAGGACCCAGTCGAGTACGTGTTCCCAGAGATCAACCAGATGCAGATCAACCCGCAGGCCGACGTCACGTTCGCCAGCGGTCTCAAGTCGATCCTTCGGCAGGATCCCGACGTCATTCTCGTCGGCGAGATTCGCGACGAGGAGACCGCTCGAATCGCGGTGCAGTCGGCGCTGACCGGTCACATCGTCATGTCGTCGCTCCACGCTACGGACGCGACCTCAGCCCTCTATCGGCTGATCGACATGGGCATCGAGCCATTTCTGCTGGCGTCATCTCTGGTGGGTGTCGTCGGACAACGACTGGTGCGCAAGACATGTCCGTCGTGCGTGACGCCGTACGAGCCGACGCCAGAAGAGCGCACGCTGTACGACCATTTCGGTGGCACACCGAAGGAGAAGTTCGTCCACGGCACCGGCTGCAACTACTGCTCCAACACCGGATACCGCGATCGTGTAGGTGTCTACGAAGTGCTCGCCGTCACCGACGAAATCCGCCAACTGATCGTGACAGCCGCGGCTCCGCAAGACATGCGTGCACTCGCCGTCTCCCAAGGCATGCGCACGATGAGCCACGAGGCGATGGCCCTCGTCGCCGCCGACGTCACGACCATCGACGAAGTGATCCACAACGTCTACGTCAACTAGCGCCGCCGCCAGCCGAGGTCCGCGGTACTAGCACTATCGGACTAGCACGAACGGACACTTCCCGCGCGTCCATTGCCCCGTTTATCTTCACGACAGACCTCTCAAGACGGGGAGGTGTCGAGAAGCCCATCGTGCGATGGGCCCATAGAGAGGGACGTATGAATCCATTTTCGAGTTTGCGTATGAAGCGCGCCCCGATTTCGGAATCGGGCGCAGAGACACCGGATCGACGGAAGCGCCACACGACGAAGGTGATGGCCGGGCTCGCCGGCGTGTTGCTCGTCGCATCGCCGGCGATCCTCGTAGGAGCGGCGCCGCCGCCCCCCGCTCACATCAACAACACCGTCGGCTTCAAGTCGGTTGGTCCCATAGACGAGACCAACGGCTTCCCGCTCTGGTACAAGGACACCACGGGCCAACGCCTGGAACTGTGCCTCGACCCGAGCGACCCGATGTGCATCATGGGTGACCTGCCGCAGCCCGGCGCGCCGGTGAGCTTCCCGACCAACTTCCCGGATGAGGCGTTCTGGTCGATGGCGGACTCCGCTCTCGCGACGAACGGCACGGGTGGCACGGCATTGCTCGTCACCGCTCTCGAGGCTGCCTTCGCCTCTGCGGACGGTCTGCCCGCCGAGGGCCAGCAGAGCTCGTTCGGGCGCATTCGCATCCGTGCTGCCGGAGTCATCGACGGTGCGACGTATCGAGTCACTCACCCATATGGCGTCGACACGATCGTCGCCGAAACCGGCGCGGTGAAGGGCCTCAACGTCACCGAGGACATCGGCGACCTGGTCGGTGGCAGCAACTTCGAGGGTGCCCTCGGCAGCCGTCCCGCGCCGTTCCTGAAGTGGGATCCCGCAGTCGCACCGGCCGCACCGGCCGGCTACCTCGGCGACCCGACGGCCGACCACCCAGTCGTCGGAAGCCCGTACAACACCAACGTGTTCCGCATCGAGGGCCCGCTCGGCTCGTTCCCGGGCTCGCCGGACCAGTGCACGAACCCAGCGTTGGGCGACAGCACGAGTGCGACCGATCTCAGCGACTGCGTCGAGACCAACCTCTTCACCGTGATGGGCAAGATCGCCACGCGGGCCGGCGTCCAGGTCAGCAAGGCTGTCTACGCCGACGAGAGCACGGGCCACACCATCGACCTGTTCGCCAAGTCGGAGCCCGGTCAGCGCCTGGTCATCTCGGGTACCGGCATCTCGCAGACCGAGATGCGCACCGATGGCAACGGCAACTACTACGGCCGCATCTTCGCCGACGGCACTCCCCCGGCCGATCTCGCAGTCACCAACGTCACCGACAACCCTCAGAGTGTCGACCACGTCGACCCGTCGTTGTTCGGCGACAAGGTACACATCATCGGTGCGATCTACGACAACGACACTCAGCGCTTGACGGTCGAGGCCCAGTCGGGCGACAACACCGCGACGCTGGCCCTGCAGGGCTATCCCGGCATCGCTCCTGTCGTCAGCGGATCCTCCAAGACGTTCACAGTCAACAGCGTCTCCGTTCCGCCCGTCGAGGTCGTCGTAACGTCCTCCAAGGGCGGTGCGGACGATGACGATGTCGTGATCACCGGGACCGACTTCACAGCCGTGCAAGTCGTCGCATCCATCGGCACCGACTCGACCAACGTCGCAACAGGTCAGGTCGTGACACTCGACGGCACCAGCTCGACTGGCACGATCAACAGCTTCGCCTGGACCCAGACCGGCGGCCCGGCCGTCGCATTCACAGCGAGCGCGCCGTCGATCAGCTTCACCCCCACGGTGGCCGGCTCGTACAGCTTCAAGCTCACGGTCACAGGCACAGGCGCCGGCAACACGTCGTCGGACAACATCAGCATCAACGTCGTCGGCTCGGCGACACCGGTTGCCAACGCCGGGACGGATCAGTTGAACGTGGCCCCGACGTCGACGGTGTCGCTCAATGGCACTGCATCGCAGTTCGCTGCTGACTTCGCCTGGACCGCACCCGCGGGCGTCACGCTGGCCAAGGCCGACACCGCCAACCCGACGTTCGTCGTACCGGCCAGCACGGCGCCGCTGAGCCTGACGTTCACCCTGAAGGTCATCGGGGCGACCGGCGCAACGTCGACCGACACCGTGGTGGTCACCACTGATCCCGACAACATCAGCGTCGACTCCGCAACCTTCAAGCGGGGCGGCAACGAGTGGCGAGTCAGGGGTACCGCGCAGTACTGCTCGGCCAACAACCTGATCACGTTCACGTGGAACAAGCCAGGTGCCGCACCGGTGGTGCTCGGTTCCCAGACCCCGAGCTTGGCCGTGGGTGTTTGCAGCTTCGACTTCCGGTTGAAGGATGCACCGACCACCGCCCGGCCGACTGCAGCCGGCACCATCACACTGACTTCGGTGATGGGAGGCCAGGTCCTCAGCCAGACGTTCCAGTTGCTCTAGCCCCTACAGACACCAACCCAAAGACAAGCAACATCCCGAACGGGCAGGCCCGGTTCGTTCCGCTGGAGGTTTCAGCGGAGCGGGCCGGGCCTCCGGCGTCTCACCCCTCACCCGCAAACGCGAACGGGTGATCGATCAGATACGCCCACCCGCCATCGCACCGGACCAGAACTTCGGCCGTGCGACCAGAGATCGTGTCGCGCCCATCGTCGAACTCGATGACAAAGCGTGCACCGACGAGCGCGACGTCCCCGTTGACAACTGCGTACTCGTTCGTCGAGGTCATCTGCCCGCCGAGTTCGAGGAGCCCGCGTGCGTGTGCCGCGATCTCCTCGTGCCCGGTGGAAATCGACCGGTCTGGGTTCACCACCATGCCGTCCGGTACGTAGAGCGCGACCAACGCGTCGACGTCGCGTGCATTCACGGCCTCAGCGAACGCAGCGTTGATGTCTTCCGGCCGCTGTACCCCCACGAGCGAGAGCATACGGGCTCGGAATCACGCCCTTCACCCTCAGCTGAACAGCTTCTTGGCGATCACGATTCGTTGGATCTGGTTGGTGCCTTCGTAGATCTGGGTGATCTTCGCATCGCGCATCATCCGCTCGACCGGGAACTCGCTGGTGTAGCCATAGCCACCAAGGAACTGCACGCAATCGGTTGTCACCTGCATCGCCACGTCGCTGGCGAAGCACTTGGCCATCGCCCCGGCCATGCCCAACTCTCCCGTCGGGTCATCGTCGTCGACCATTGCACAGGCGCGGTACACCATGGCCCTCGCGGCCTCGATCCGCATCGCGCAATCGGCAGCCATCCACTGCAGTCCCTGGTTGTCGGCGAGGGGACGACCGAACGTGCGACGTTCTTTCATGTACCCGATCGCGAAGTCGAGCGCGCCCTGGGCAATACCGACGGCCTGGGCACCGATGGTCGGTCGCGAGCGATCCAGTGTGTGCATCGCGACTGCAAAGCCCTGACCGACCTCGCCGAGTCGCCATGAATCCGGCACACGACAGTTCTCGAATCGCACGACACCGGTCGGGGATCCCTTGATGCCCAGCTTGTGCTCCAGCTTGTCGACGTGCACGCCCCATTCCGCCCTGGCGATGAAGCACGTGATGCCCTTGTGCCGATCGTCGGAGGTGCGGGCGAACACCGTGTAGAGGTCGCTGATGCCCGCGTTGGTGATCCAGCACTTCGTTCCGTTGATCACCCAGTCGTCGCCATCGCGGACGGCTCGGGTCGTCATCGAGGCCACGTCGCTGCCGGCGTCGGCCTCGCTGAGGCAGTAGCTCGCCTGGCTGGTGCCGTCGCAGATGTGCGGCAGCACTTCGGCCTTCACCTCATCCGAGCCGAAATTGAGCACGGGCAACATGCCGAGCTTGGAGATCAGGAACATGAGACTTGTGGACGCGCACGCCCGGGCCAGTTCCTCGGTGGCGATCGCTTGGGTCACGACTGACGCGCCCTGGCCGCCGTACTCCTCCGGATATCCGAGGGACGTGAGGTCTGCCGCGACAATCGCCTTGAACGCGTCCCAGTCGTACTCGGCTCGCTCGTCGGTAGCGGCCGCACGGGGCGCGATCTTGTCGTCGGCGAAGCGGCGGACGACTGCCCTGAACTCTTGCTGCTCTTCCGTGAGATTGATCGGCTGGCTCATACGCCTAACAACTCCCTCCATCTTCCGGGGTACGCGGCGGCGACCTGGGCCGGCGTCATGCGCAGCGTGGCCTCGGGAACCATGTCGACCAATGATCTCGCTTCATCGTAATGATGCAGTGTGTTGCTGACCCCTTCGAACAGCCGCAGTCGCTGCGACTTCAGCTCAGACGGTGGATCGCTGTCGAGAAATCCCCAGATCGTGAACGCAATGGTCAGATCGTGCACCACAGGAGCCCGGCTGAACATCGATGCGCGTCGCAAGGCGATACCGAGGCAGCCCTGAATCGCGTCGGCCATTCGCTCGCCCGGCTGCAGCTTCAGCCGGTCACGGAACCCGTTGGCGATCTTGATCGCGAATCCCTGGTCCGGGCCCTGGAAGCCGAGCCTGGCACCCTCCGGTTGGAACCCGACGAGATCCCCTGGGCGATCGGGCTTCCACGAGGCCGGGACGATGTCGGGCGAGCCGTAGACCCTCGAATCGTCGACGGGTGAGACAGGAGCGAACTTCGGCGCGGCCATGAACACCATTTCTACCCGCCGAGCACCCAACCTGTCGTTTCGCGGCAGATCAGACGCCCGTGTGGAGCAGGCCGTAGACGAGGCTCTCCTCGAGTGCCCGCCACGACGCCTCGATGATGTTGGCGCTGACGCCGATGGTGGTCCAGCTCCGATCGCCGTTGGTGGCATCGATCAAGACTCGGGTGATTGCGCCCGTCGCGGTCGCCCCATCGAGGATGCGCACCTTGTAGTCGGTCAGGTGAACCTTGGCCAGCGCGGGATACGCCGCACCGACCGCTGCTCGCATGGCCGAGTCGATCGCGTTGACCGGACCATTGCCTTCCGAGGTGTGCACGTGACGCTGATCGCCGACCCAGACCTTGACCGTGGCCTCGGTCGTGAAGTCACCGGTGGCCAGTTCGTCGGTGATCACACGCATGCTCTCGACCCGGAAGAAGTCCTGCTGCCAACCTCCTGCCCGACGCATGAGGAGTTCGAGCGAAGCGTCGGCGGCCTCGAAGTGGTACCCCTCGTGCTCCAACCGCTTGAGGTCGTCGATCACCTGGTTGACCGCCGGACCGTCCATCGGCAGGCCGAGCTCCTCGGCCTTCATCTGGATCGTGGCCCGTCCGGCCATCTCGCTGACCACGAACCGCGTGCCGTTGCCGACCAACTCGGGATCGACGTGCTCGTAGGCATCCTTCGCCCGGACGATCGCGCTGACATGCAGGCCGGCCTTGTGGGCAAACGCGGAGGCACCGACGTACGGCGCCTGCGGGTTGAGTGGACGGTTGAGCACCTCGGCGACGTGATGGCTGACCGCGGTGAGTCGCTCGATGCGACCCTCGGGCAGGCATGGCACGCCGAGCTTCAGCTGCAGGTTGGGAATCACCGTGGTGAGGTTGCAGTTGCCCGTGCGCTCGCCCAAGCCGTTGAGGGTGCCCTGCACATGGCGGGCGCCGGAGCGCACGGCGGCCATCGAGTTGGCCACAGCACAACCGGTGTCGTCGTGACAGTGGATTCCGATGATGACGTCGCTACCGACGTGGCGGTACACGTCGGCGACAATCGACTCGACCTCGTTGGGAAGGGACCCGCCGTTGGTGTCGCACAACACGACGTGGCTGGCGCCCTTCACCACGGCAGCTTCGAGCGCCCGGAGGGCGAACTCGGGATTGCGCTTGAAGCCGTCGAAGAAATGCTCCATGTCGACCAGGACGCGCCGTCCGTGACCGGTGAGGAACTCGACGGAGTCGGCAATCATCGCCTCACCCTCATCGAGGGTTGTCTGCAACGCGTTGAGCACGTGGTAGTCCCAGCTCTTGGCGACGATGCACACCGCCGAGGTATTGGCGTCGAGCAGGTTGCGCAACGTGGCGTCCTCGTCGACCTTGCCCTTCGGGCGTCGCGTCGACCCGAACGCGACCATCGTCGACGTGGTCAGTTGCAACTCGTTGGCGGCGCGGGCGAAGAACTCGATGTCCTTCGGGTTGGCACCAGGCCATCCGCCCTCGATGTAGTGAACCCCGAGGTAGTCGAGCTGTTCGGCAATGCGAAGCTTGTCGTCGACTGTGGCCGACACACCCTCCACCTGCATCCCGTCGCGCAGCGTCGTGTCGAAGACCTCGACAGATTCGTTGCTCATGGTTGATCCTCTCTTCGAACTTGGTCCTGAGAAATGAAAGAGCCGCCCGGGAGGGCGGCTCGGAGCGCACATCGGCGAAGGCCGACGTGCGCTAGCGAATGATGATGATCGTGGCGGAGAAGCAGGAGATCACGAAGCCCATTCAATCTGGTTTTCATGTGGGCGTCAACGTGAACTCTGTGCAAAACCTGTGTGCAAAAGGTGGACAGACGAAAAACTTCTGGGGATTGTCAAGAAAGTCTGCGGATAACCCTGTGACTTGAAAAATACCTCTTGACCTGGGATGTTGAGTTGGCGCAAGCTACCCGAGTACCGGAGAGCGCACGCCAACCGGAACTCGAGGAACGGTGCCGAACACCGGGGCAGCCCGCAAGGGAGGTCTCAAGGATCGGAGGGCCAACCGAGTTCACGAGGTGAAAGCGGAGCCGGGAGGGGAATGATCCATCCTGCCAGGAGGCCTTCGGGCCGAGTGGTGGGGCCGGGGAGAAACGGACTGGGCAACCAGGTCGCTGCAAACCGGTTCAGCGAGGGAGGCGAACCGGGTAACCGGGGTAGCTGAACGAGCAGCTGGGTCGGAGGAAGCCGGTTCGCCGGTGGAGTCCGAATCAGTGGTCGGGGAACGAGCCGTGCAAACGGGGAGTGAGCCGACAAAGGGAATCGCCCGCCAGCGTGAGCTGACGGGCGATGACATTGAGTCGAGCCAAGGCTAACGCCGGAAGATCGACCAGTGGTGGATCATGAACCAAAAGGAGTCGCCCCGGGCGGCGCGCTGGCTTCGGCTGGCTGCGCAGCCCGGGGTGCTTCGCTTTTCCGGCCTCATCCTGGGCACCTCGGTGCACCGATTACCGTCCCAGTCCATGAGCGACCCGATCCGCGATCTACCCGCCGGCTACCAACAACAACTCGACCAGGGCTATGCGTTCGGCTCGGTCATGACGTTCGCGCAACGGCCGCTGCTGACATCGCCCGAACAACTCGACTCCTGGCAGCCCGACGTCGCCATCGTCGGAGCCCCGTTCGACCTCGGCACCACCAATCGGCCAGGAGCCCGTTTCGGCCCGCGAGGGCTCCGCAGCAACGCCTACGAATCCGGCACCTACCACCTGAGCTACGGGCTCGAGATCTTCGACCACGTCGAAGTCGTCGACTACGGCGATGCCCATTGTCCCCACGGCATGGTCGAGCAGAGCCTCGACAACATCAAGGCCCGCGTGCACGAGATTGCCAGCCGCAGGATCATCCCGTTCACGATGGGCGGCGACCACACCGTCACCTGGCCGGCCGCGACGGCCGTCGCCGATGTCTATGGCTACGGCAACGTGGGCATGGTTCACTTCGACGCCCACGCCGACACCGCCGACACCATCGACGGCAATCTGGCCAGCCACGGCACGCCGATGCGACGGTTGATCGACAGCGGTGCGATTCCTGGTCGCAACTTCATCCAGATCGGTCTGCGCAGCTACTGGCCGCCGCAGGACGTGTGGGAGTGGATGGCCGAGCAGGGAATGCGCTGGCACCTGATGGACGAGATCTGGGAGCGGGGCTTCCAGACGGTGATGGCCGACGCCGTCGCCGAGGCGCTCGACGGTCCGGAACACCTCTACATCTCGATCGACATCGACTCGCTCGACCCGGCGTACGCACCCGCGACCGGCACGCCCGAGCCCGGCGGCCTCGTTGCCGCCGACCTGATGCGCATGGTCCGCAAACTCGCCTACGAGCACCACGTGGTCGGCATGGACATCGTCGAAGTCGCGCCCGCGTACGACCACGCCGACTGCACGGTCAACGTCGCCAACCGCCTCTTCATGGAATGCCTCGCCGGCCTCGCCGCCAAGCGTCGCGACGCCGCCGGAGGCGTTCCCGGCCTCCCTGCGCTGAGCCGGCACGCCTTCGGTGTGCCGTCTCACCCTGGGTCAGGCACTCCGAGCTGCTGTGAGCCCGATCATGCGTTGGTCGCGACACCGGACTCACACCGCTCCGATCGTCGGCTTGCTGTGAGCCCGATCATGCGTTGGTCGCGACACCGGACTCACACCGCTCCGATCGTCGCCCGCGCTCGAGTTCTGATCCATCGATCTACCATCGATCGGATGACTGAACCGATCGGTGAACGGCCGGCGATGGCCGACTACGGGGTCAACTCACCGGAGTGGAAGGCATTGCCGTGGTCGTGGGCGGCGGAGCGACTGATCCCGAACAAGAACTACTGGGTCATCACCGTGTCGGCCGGCGGCGCGCCGGCTGTGACTGCCGGTGTGGGGCGTGTGGAGCGACGACGACCACCAGTTCATGTTCTCGTGCTCGCCGAACGCTCGCAAGGCCCGCAACATCCGCGCCAATCCGCGTGTCGCGTTCACCGCTCGACAACACGGTGGAGGCCGTCTCCGTCGAGGGCCACGCCGCGTCCGCTCACCGACGCCGGCCGCATCGACACGTGGGTCGATCGTTACGTCGCCAAGTACAGCAGCGAGGTTCCCGAAGGTCTCGGCGATTTCGTGCGCTCGCACGCGATGTTCGAGGTCGTGCCGACCGTCGCGTTCGCGATCATCGAACGCGAAGACGAGTTCGCGCTCAGCGCCACCCGCTGGCGATTCGAGTAACCGCTCAGCCGGTCAGCACTGCCAGTTCGCACCAGTCCTTGTATTGGTCTTCCTCGCCGCGCACGGCGCGGGCGTAGACCTCGGCGATGGCCTTCGTCATCGGGCCAGGGCAGGGGATATCGCGGTCGTCGATCGACTTGACCGAGCTGATCTCGGCGGCGGTGCCACAGACGAACACCTCCTCGGCGATGTACAGGTCGCTGCGCGCCAAGTTGTCGATGCGAATGTCGAACCCGAGGTTCCGGGCGATCGTCATGACCGAGTTCTGGGTGATGCCTTCCAACGCACCGGCGGACAGCGGCGGCGTGATGATGATGTTGTTGCGAACCGCGAAGATGTTCTCACCGGTGCATTCGGCGATGAGACCGTTCGGCGCCAGCATGATCGCCTCGTCGTAGCCGGCCTTCAACGCCTCCACCTTGGCGAGCGACGAGTTGACGTAATTGCCCGTTGTCTTCGATGCCGGCGGCATGGTGTTGTGGTCGTGACGAGTCCACGACGAGACCTTCATCCGCACGCCATGGTCGAGCGCATCCTCACCGAGGAACGGCGCCCATGGCCAGCAGGCGATCGCCACGTCGACGCTGCACGGAAGGGTGTTGAGACCCATCTCGCCGTAGCCGTAGTACGCGATCGGGCGCACATAGCAACCCGGCAGCCCGGTCGACGCGACGGTGGCCTTGGTCGCGGCAACGATCTCGTCGACGGTGTACGGGAGCTCCATACCCATGATGTGCGCGCTGCGGAACAAGCGCTCGATGTGCTCCGTCAGCCGGAACACGGCAGGACCCTGCGAGGTGGGGTAGGCGCGAATGCCCTCGAACACACCCGTGCCGTAGTGCAGCGTGTGCGTGAGAACGTGGATCTGGGCCTTGTCCCAATCGACAAGGTCTCCGTTCATCCAGATCTTCGGAGTTGATTGGATTGGCATCGCTGGCTCCCGACGTGCAGATGTGAGGCCGAATTCTAGGGTGCGGTTAGCCTGCCACGGCCGCAGCGATTTCGGAACCGATCTCGCTGGTGCTGCCGCTACCACGATGCGCCGCACAGGCCGAACGGATCCGGTCGCGGTGTCAGCCTCGCCCAGGAAGTCGAGCATCAGCGCGGCGCTGAGGATTGCGGCAATCGGGTTGGCCTTGCCTGTACCGACGATGTCGGGGGCCGATCCGTGCACCGGTTCGAACATCGACGGACCGGTGCGCGCCGGGTTGAGATTGGCCGAGGAGGCCAGCCCGATCCCGCCGCTGACTGCACCACCGAGGTCGGTGAGGATGTCGCCGAACAGGTTGTCGGTCACGATCACGTCGTATCGATGCGGGTCCTGCACGAAGTAGATGCACGCCGCATCGACGTGGTTGTACGCGGTGCCAACCTGCGGATAGTCGGCGGCGACCGCGTTGAATGCCCGCTGCCAGAGATCGCCGGCGAACGTGAGGACGTTTGTCTTGTGCACCAACGTCACGTGCATGCGGCCGGGCGGATCCGCCTGACCTCGTTGCACCGCCAACTCGAATGCAAAGCGGATCGCTCGCTCGGCACCCATGCGGGTATTGACCGAGCCTTGTGTCGCGACCTCGTGCAAGGTTCCCTTGCGCAACACCCCGCCTTCGCCGACATACGGGCCTTCAGTGTTCTCGCGAATGACCACGAAATCGTGAGGCTCGGTATGGCCCGGAGCGATCCCGACGAATGGACGCTGGTTGACGTACAGGTCGAGATCGAAACGCATCTTCAGCAATAGCCCGCGCTCGATCACGCCCGGCGGAACCTCGGGAGTTCCCACCGCACCGAGCAGAATGGCTTCGAAACCGCGCAACTCGTCGAGGGTCGAATCCGACAAGATCTCGCCGTCACGCAGGTAACGGGCACCGCCGAGGTCGTAGTCGGTGGTATCGATGTCGACGCCTGCGGCCCGCACGACCTTCAACGCCTCCGCGGTCACCTCGGGCCCGATGCCGTCGCCGCCGATCACCGCAATTCGATAAGCCATGGCCCGAGATGTTACGTGGCGATAGCGTTTTCCACCTATGGCGACGACGCAGCTCTCCCGCTCCGCATTCGAACGACTGCAGGCCGAGTTCCTCGACCTCACGACGCGGGGCCGAATCGAGGTTGCGCAGAAGATCGAAACGGCTCGCCTGATGGGCGACCTCAGCGAGAACGGCGATTACCACGCCGCCAAGGACGAGCAAGGCCAGATGGAAGGACGGATCCGCCAACTCGAGCACATCATCGAGACGGCAGAGATCATCGAAGGCGGCGACGAGGGGGTCGTTGCAACCGGATCGATCGTCACCATCGTGTACGAGGGCGACGACGACTCCATGGCCGAGCGCTACCTGGTCGGGCACATGGAAGAGCGGGTCGGCAATCTCGATGTCATGAGCCCGCAGTCCCCCCTCGGTGCCGCCTTGCTGGGGGCCGGCGAAGACACGTGGGTCGAGTACGAGGCACCGACCGGCAAGCTCCGCGTTCGAGTCATCAAGGTGGAGACTGCCTAGTGCCGCCGGAGAGCGGCAGGCCACCCAACCTTCCACCCGGCGCCGAGATGGAGTTGCCCGGGCGCGGCACGACATTCGTGCGCACGCTGGGGGGGCCGATCGGCGCGCCGACAGTCGTGCTGCTGCATGGCTGGACGGCGACGGCGGACATCAATTGGTGCACCTGCTACAGGCCGTTGGCCGAGCAATTTCGTGTAGTGGCACTCGATCACCGCGGTCACGGACGAGGCATTCGATCGCGCAAGACCTTTCGACTGGAAGATTGCGCCGACGACACCGTGGCGGTCTGCGATGTTTTGGGCATCGACTCGTTCATCCCCGTCGGCTATTCCATGGGTGGGCCGATCGCCCAGCTGATCTGGCAACGCCACCGTCATCGTGTTGCCGGTCTCGTGATGTGCGCCACGTCCTCGCATTTCTCGACGTCACGAAATGAGCGACTCAACTTCCTCGGCATCTCCGGCCTGGCCGCCGTCGCCCGGTTGACACCGGCGCAGACACGTCGGTGGCTGACCGAGCAGTTCTATCTGCAACGTAAGGCCGATCAATGGGAGCCGTGGGCAATCGAGGAGGCGGCCTCTCACGATTGGCGAGCCGTGCTCGAGGCCGGTCGTGCGATCGGCAACTTCTCCTCGCGCGAATGGATCGGTGACATCGACGTTCCCACGTCGACGCTGATCACGATGCGGGACCGAGTGGTGCCCGTGCGTCGCCAGGTGAGACTGTTCGAGGCGATCCCGGATGCCGAGGCGTTCCGTGTCGACGGTGATCACGACGCCGTCGTCGCCAACGCCAAACAGTTCGTGCCGACACTCTTACGAGCGTGCCGATCAGTCGTCGAACGGTCGCGATGAACAAGCGAGCTCTCGTGGTCGTCGCCGCCGCGATCGGCGCCGGCGTGTTGGTACGCCGCACGGTTCGCGGTCGACGGAACATCGACATCGCCGCGCTCGGCATGCAGGTCGGCGGAACGTACGCGACCACCGCGGCACGCAAATTGTTCGCGTCCACCGAACGGCGGGTCGAGCTGGATCGCGCACGCGAGCTGCGTACCGCCGAGGCGATCACTGACCGCCTCGGGAACATGAAAGGCGCCCTGATGAAGCTCGGTCAGATGGCCAGCTACGTCAGCGAGGGTCTACCCGAACCGATGCGCGCTTCCCTCGCAGAGCTGCAATCGAACGCTCCGCCGATGAGCGCTGAGCTCGCTGCGGGTGTGATCGAGCGCGAACTGGGCGCGGCGCCCGACAAGGTGTTCGCCGAATGGGATCCGCAGCCGATCGCGTCGGCGAGCATCGGCCAGGTTCACCGCGCCGTACTCGTCGACCCGGCGACGGGGCTCGAACGAGCGGTCGCCGTCAAGGTGCAGTACCCCGGTGTCGGCGAGGCGATCGAGGCCGACCTGCGCAACGCCAGCTTGCTCGGCGCCATCCTCAAGCAAGGTTTCGGCGGGCTCGATCCCGACGACATGGTCGCCGAGATCAAGGAGCGGTTGATCGACGAGCTCGACTACTCGCTGGAGGCGACCAACCAACAGGCCTTCGCGGACTACTACCGCGAGCACCCCTTCATCCACGTCCCCGACGTGGTCGCCTCGCACTCCACTGCTCGAGTGCTGACCAGCGAATTGGTCAACGGAGCGACGTGGCAGGAGATGATCCAGTGGCCGCAGCATGAACGCGACCTGGTCGGTGAATGCATGTTCCGCTTCGTCTTCCGCAGCTTGTACGGGATGCATCGCTTCAACGGTGATCCCCATCCCGGCAACTACCTGTTCCACGGCGGCGGCAAAGTGACGTTCCTCGACTTCGGATTGGTCAAGCGATTCACCGACGACGAGATGGCGACGTTCATCGGCATGGTCCGGTCCGCCGCGTACGAACACGACGTCCCGACCTTTCGGCGAATCGTCGAGGATGCGGGCATGCTGCGACGCGGGGCACCCGCGAACGACGAGGAGATCGGCGAGTACTTCGGCCAGTTCTACGAAAGTGTCAAGGAGGACAAGGTCGTCACGTGGTCATCGGAGTACGCCAGCCGGATCGTGCGCCACACCTTCGATCGCACCAGCCCGATCTCGCAGTACGCCACGGTGCCGCGCGCGTTCGTGTTCATCCAGAGAATCAACCTCGGGCTGTACGCGCTGTTGGGCGAGCTGCGTGCGACCGGAAACTATCGACGCATGGCCGAGGAGATGTGGCCGTTCGTCCAGGGCCCTGGCAGCACACCGATGGCGCAAGCCGAGCAGCCATGGCTCACGGCGCGACGCGGCCGTGACGGTGTGTTGTCCGGCTGATCGCCTGCTCGCGCAACCAACGTCGAAGCTCTCGCCGACCGCTGACCGACACGGGTTCACCGTCGATCTCGATGCCGTGCTCGCTCGCAGCGGCTCGCAGTTGTTCGCTCGGCGTCGTGAGGACACGAATCCTCTCGACCTCGAGAGTGCCCAGCCGCGCGCGTAACGCCGCGTCCGTTTCGGTCGTCGCGTCCGACACCACGACCCTCGTTCCGCAGATCTCGGCCGCACGACACGCTGCCGCGAGCGCGCCGTCGGGGGTGTCCGCACCGACGCGAATCAACACTCCATCCAGAGGGCGATAGCGCAGCACATTGCTCTCGCTCTGCAAGCCGGTGGGATCGTGACCGTTGGCGAACCAGTCCGCCCACGCGGTCTGATACGACTGATCGGCGATAGCTCCATCGATCGCCGACGGCGTCGATGTGACCATCTCCGCGACGTAGTCGGGCCCGCCCGCCTTCGGACCACAGCCGACCGACGATCGCTTCCATCCACCGAACGGCTGCCGCTGAACGACGGCGCCGGTGATCCCCCGATTGACGTAGGCGTTGCCGACGTGCACGCCCTGCGAGCCAGCGTTCGACCTCGGCGTCATCGAGCGAGTGGATCCCGCCGGTGAGACCGTACGGCGTCGCGTTCTGCAGGGCGATTGCATGGTCCGAGATCGTCGGCGCGCATCACGCCGAGGACCGGCCCGAAACACTCGGTCACGTGGAACCACGAGTCGGGCTGCACGCCGATACGGACACCCGGCGACCACAGATTGTCGCCGAGGTGTCGCGGCTCGACCAGCCAACGCTCGCCGTCGTCGAGTTGTGTCAGACCACGCCGGAGCTTCGGTGAAGGTTCGCCGATCACCGGACCGACGACGCTGCCGGGATCGGTCGGCGGGCCGACCACGAGGCTGCGCGTCGCATCGGCGAGTCGTTCCATGAACGACTCGTCGTCGTACAACGCCGCCTCGACGATCGCCAAGCTCGCGGCGGAACACTTCTGACCCGCATGCCCGAACGCCGATCGAACCAGGTCACGGATCGCCAGGTCGAGGTCCGCTGCCTCGGTGATGACGATCGCGTTCTTGCCGCTGGTCTCGGCGAGAACGTGCATCGCCGGCTTCCACGAGCGGAAGAGCTGGGCGGTCTCGTATGCGCCGGTCAGGATCACGGAGTCGACGTCTGGATGGCTGATCAGATGCTGGCCGACCTCGTTGTCGGGACAGGCGACGAACTGCACGACGTCGGTCGGCACTCCGCCGCGATGCAATTGCTCGACGAGATGCTGCGCCGTGCGCCGCGCCTCCGGAGGCGGCTTGAGGATCACCGAGTTTCCGGCGGCAACCGCGGCCAGCACGCCGCCGGCAGGGATCGCGTAGGGGAAGTTCCACGGCGATGCCACCACGACGACGCCACGCGGCGTCAACGCCGCGCCTTCGCGCTGCTGCTGCTCGACAACGTCGAGGCCGATGCCGCTGTAGTACTTGGCGAAGTCGATTGCCTCGCTGACCTCGGAGTCGCCCTCGCGGGCAACCTTGACGGCCTCGTCGGCCATCAGTTGGATCGTGTCGAAGCGCTCTCCACGGAGCACCTCCGCGACCGCGGTGAGGATCTGGCGACGCGAGTCGGCCCCGCGGGCTGCCCACGCGGGCTGCGCCGTGACCGCGGCGGCAACGATCGAGTCGATCTCGGGGAGACTTTCGACGATCGTCACCGGGCGTCGCGTTGGCGCGGTCCGGACGGCGCTGCGCAACCGCTCGCGTACGGCGGCGTCTGTCGGATCGCTGTCGGGTTCGTTGCTGAACACTTCGCCGTGGGGGCTTGCTGCGATCCGTCGCCGAGCCGTGCGGATCTGATGCCGCTCGGCGACAGAGCGTCGGAATCGGTCGGCTTGTGCGGCGAACTCGGCCGATCCCGGCGTGATCGTGAACAGAGCACGCAGAAAGTTCTCGGGTGCAGTGTTCTCGTCGAGACGTCGGGCGAGATAGGCGATGCTGGCGTCGATCTGGTCGTGCTGCACGACCGGCGCGTACAGCAGCAGAGCACCTGCCATCTTCCGTACGGCGCGACTCTGTGCCGGCGCCATCCCCTCCAACATCTCCAACTCGATCCGTGGCCGTTCGTCGACGGGCAACCGGCCACGCGTCACCAGTGCCCAGGCCACATCGAACAGGTTGTGGCTGGCGACTCCGACTCGAATCGCTCCACTCCACTCCGGTCGAAGCGCGGACTCGAGCATCAACTTGAAGCTGGCGTCGACATCTGCCTTGGTCGGGTACGGCGCGGCTACCCAGTCGTGTAGTTCGGCTTCGACCGACTCCATCGCCAGGTTGGCTCCCTTGACGATCCGGATCTTGATGCCTGAGCCACCGCTGTCACGGCGGGCGACGGCCCATTGCCCAAGGTGCTCCAGCACGTCGTGGCTGTCGGGCAGGTAGGCCTGCAACACGATGCCGGCCTCGAGGTGATGGAACTCCGGCTCATCGAGGACCTTGGTGAAGGCAACGACCGTCAACTGCAGGTCGCGGTATTCCTCCATGTCGAGATTGACGAAGCCACGAGGCTCCTTCAACAACGCGGCGCGATAGATCTCGCGAAGCGGCTCGCAGATCCGCTCGATGCTGCGATCGAAGTCGAGCACGTCGAGGTTGGCGACGAGCGCCGACACCTTGATCGAAACAGCACCGACATCGGGGCGATGCAACTTCTCCAAAACCTGTTCGACCCGACGTCGAGCCTCGTCGTCACCGAGAATCGATTCACCCAGCGGGTTGACCAACAAGCCGACACCGTCGCGCCGTCGTTGCGCGGCGTGCGCGGCGAACTTCGGATCCTCGGAGGGCAGCACGACCCCTTTGGTCTCGCCGAGAATTCGCCGGCGAACGAGTGGCATCACCACCCGTGGGACGTAAGGAGCGAGCTTGGCGCCGGTTCCCATCAGCACTCGATCGACGCGACTCAGCGATTCCGCAAGACCGTGCTCGGCAACCACATCCGAGAATCGACGTGCGGCACGACGGTTCGATGGGATCCGCAGCACTTCGTCCGTCAACCGCTGAACCAGTTCGCGACCCGCTGGGTCGGCGACCAATCGACCGAGTCGCTGCAACTGGCGCCGCTCGCGTCGGGTGGAAACCGACTGCGCCTCGCGGAGCAGCGTGTCTGCGAGCGCGATCGCCTCCTCCACAGCCACCGAATCGTCCGGCGAGAGAATTTCGAGGCGTGCATCATCCATGGAAGCAATCATCACCTTCACCCAACACCGTACGTCTTGGCTCGATGAGCACCGCGCTGCCGTCGAATTCGTACAAGGATCGTGTTGTGGAAGTGCTGCGAGCGATGGCCGACCTGCTCGACGATGTCCCGCACGTCATGTTCTGCGCCAAAGACGAGTCCGGCGCGTACATCGCCGTCAACCAAGCGTTTGCTGACCGCGCCGGGTCACGCGAGCCTGACGATGTGGTCGGGCGATACGTCGAGGATCTGTTCGAGACCGAGTTGGCCGCGTCGTACGCACGCCAGGACGCCGAGCTGTGGTCGACCCGTCGACCACTTCGCAACCAGCTCGAGTTGATCAGCCGGCCCGATGGAACCCGTGGCTGGTACGTGACCACCAAGGTCTTGATCGCCGAGGTCGACGGAAAGGACTTTCTGGCGAGCGTGTCGGTCGACCTTCGTGCCGCAGGAGACGCCCCGACCGCCCATGCCGGGGTCGCCGCCGCGGTGGCCTACGTGCGCGAGAACTGCACCGACCAGGTACGTGTCGGCGATGTGGCCGCAGCAGCGTCCATGTCTGTCGTGCAGCTCGAGCGGGCGACGCGGCGGATCATCGGCCTCTCGGTACGCCAGCTGCTCGTTCGATTCCGTGTCGAGCACGCGATCGGTCTGCTGGCGACGACACAACTCACCCTGTCCGACATCGCAGGCCGGTGCGGTTACTACGACCAGAGCGCGTTCACCCGCCAGTTCCGTCGTGTGGTCGGTGTCTCGCCGGGTGCATACCGGACGCAGCTGCTGCGGCGGTAACGTCGTCTGATGCGTTTTCGCCCCCTGCTTCTCTCTGTCGCCGCGCTCGGACTGCTCGCAGCATGCGGCGACAGCACTGCTTCCTCGTCCGACACGGGCGCGACAACGACAGCAGCTTCAGGCACCGGCACCGTCGGCACCGACGGCACCGTCGCCGGCGCCCTGCCCACACCCGAAGTCGAGCTCCCTTCGCCACTTCCGACCGAACTCGTCGTCACCGATCTCACCGAGGGCAGCGGCACGGCGGCGGTCAGCGGCGACACGTTGGTGGTGCACTACGTCGGTGTGCGCTCGGCCGACGGCACGGAGTTCGACAACAGTTACGACCGCGGCAAGCCATTTTCCGTGACGCTCGGCGTCGGACAGGTCATCAAGGGTTGGGACGAGGGCCTTGTCGGCATCAAGGCCGGCGGACGCCGCCAGCTCGACATTCCCGCCGACCTCGCATACGGCGACACTCCTCCCGGAACCGACGTCATCCAGGCCGGCGACGCCCTTTCGTTCGTGGTCGACGCAGTCGCGATCATCCCGAAACCGGATCCCGCCGATGCACCCGACATTTCGATCGCGCCGACGCCCAACCAGACCGAGCAGACCTTCACCGATCTGATCGTCGGCGACGGAGCGGGGATCGAGCCCGGCCAGACCGTGGCCGTGCAACTGCTGGCCTTCAGCGCCGCCGACGGCAAGCAACTCGATTCGTCGTGGGAGAGCGGCACGCCGCTCACCTTCGTTCCCGGCGCCGGAGCATTGCCCCCGGGCCTCGAGACGGCCGTCGATGGCATGAAGGTCGGCGGTCGCCGCCAGGTCGTCATCCCATTCGCCGATGCGTTCGGCGAGGCCGGCAACCCAAATCTCGGCCTGCCCGCATCGACCGACCTCATCATGGTGCTCGACCTCGTCGCGGTCTACTGACGTTCCAGGTCGACGGGCTCCTCGGGCCACCGTCGCTACGTTGGAGCACATGGCAAACGAGGCGATGCGCGACAGCTGGGGAACCGGGGCAGAGGGATGGGTTCGCAACGGGCGGATCTTCGACGCAGTCCTGGCCCCGTTCACCACAGCAATTCTGGGCGCCGCCGACCTCGGCACGGCACGGCGGGTGCTCGACATCGGGTGTGGGACAGGCACCCTGCTCGAGGCAGCGGCAGCGACCGGAACCGACGCGGTCGGGATCGACATCTCCTCGGCGATGACCGAAGCGGCCCGCCGTCGCGTCCCGACAGCGACAGTGGTCACCGCCGACGCCCAGACCGCAGACCTGCTCGCAGCTGCACCGGGCGAACCGTTCGACCGGGTGGTGTCGCGATTCGGGGTGATGTTCTTCGCCGATCCGGAGGCCGCGTTCGCAAACATCCGCTCCGCGACGGCACCCGGCGCACGCCTCGTGTTCGTGTGCTGGCGGGAAGGCGAAACGGCGATGTTCTCGCTCGGCCTTGGTGCGCTCACCGCGCAGTTGGCGGATCCGCCGGCTCGGCCGGTGTCAGGGTCGCCCGGCCCGATGGGTCTGGCGAACGCCGACCGAATTCGGGAGGTGCTCACCGCCGCCGGCTGGTCGGATGTGACGACCGTGCCGGCCGACGGCTGGTGCGACTACGCGATCGACGGTAGCGACGGCGTCGAGGAACGCCTGACGGTTGCACTGAGCGGCACCGTCGGACGGGCCGTTCGAGCCGAACTGGAGCCGCGCCTCGGTCCCGAGGGATGGGAAGCCGCCGTCGATGAGTCCCGCGCCGAACTACGACGCAATCTCGTCGACGGCGCCGTACGGTTCGTCGGCCACACCTGGCTGGTCACCGCGACGAGTCGCTGATGGAGACTGGCGCGGCGACCACCCGTACGTGGGTCTTGCACGTCGACCTCGACCAGTTCCTCGCCGCGGTGGAAGTCCGGCGCCGACCGGAGCTCACCGGGCTGCCGGTTGTCGTCGGTGGCGATGGGAACCCGCGGCGGCCACGCCAGGTCGTGGCGACTGCGTCGTACGAGGCGCGGACGTTCGGCATCCGCTCGGGAATGCCATTGGGACTCGCGTTGCGACGCTGTCCCGACGCGATCTTCCTGCCCTCCGACCGACCGGCGTACGACGCCGCGTCCGCCGAGGTGATGGCCACGCTGCGCACCTTCCCCGCGACGGTCGAGGTGTGGGGTTGGGACGAGGCATTCCTCGGTGTGGAGACCGACGATCCAGAGGCGTTCGCTCACGAGGTCAAAGCGAAGGTCGCGACAACCACCGGCCTGTCGTGCGCTGTCGGCATCGGCGACACGCGGCTACTGGCCAAGACCGCCACCGGGTTCGCCAAGCCGGGAGGCGTGGCCCGGCTGACGCGTCGCGAGTGGATCCCGACGATGGGCTCGAAACCCGTCACCGTCATCTGGGGCATCGGAGCCCGAACGGCGACCCGCCTCGGCGAGCTCGGGATCGTCACCGTGGAAGACCTCGCCCGCGCAGATCACGACGAACTCGCCCGCAACTTCGGCCCGACGATCGGTCCGCACCTGCGCGTGCTCGGTCTCGGCGGCGACGACTCGCCGATCATCGACGAACCGCATGTCGCCCGAGGTCGCAGCAAGGAGGAGACCTTCACCACCGACGTCACCGACCCGGCAGCGATCGCTGCCCACGTCGAACGACTCGCCGACGAGATCACGAGGGACGTGGTCGCCGAGGACCGTCGCGTCACCCACGTGGCGGTGAAGGTGCGAACGTCCAACTTCTTCACTCGCACGAAGATCAGCAAGCTGCCGGCTCCAACCACTGATCCAAACGAGGTTGCGGCAATGGCGCTGACGGTTCTCGTCCGGTTCGGCGAGCTCCGCCCTGTCCGCCTTCTCGGGGTGCGAGTCGCCCTGGAGATGCCGTCCTGATCGAACGGGATGGTTCAGGCCAGGCCGGGGTCGAGGCAGTGCAGGTCAGGCGGCAGATCGACGCCGGGCGTCGCGCAGAACGTGTCGTAGTCGGCCTCGGCGAATCCGCTCTTCAGCGCCCACGTCGCCAGCGGGCTGTACTCCGGCACACACAGTTTGACGGCGGAGCCGCGTGGCATTCCGGCAAGCGTCGCCGACACGGCCTTCACGGGCCGGGCGGTGTGGACGCGGGCGATCCAGATTGCCGTCCCCTCCGGGATCGTCACCACATCGGCCGTGACATGCGCACCCTGCGACGCCATCCGCTCGACCAGCGACAGACGTTCGTGTTGCCACGCCCCGGCCGGCAATCCAGTGCCGCCACCGTTGGCCACACCCTTGAGGTAGAGGAGGCGCCACTGCGGTTCCATACCGACGCGCTGATAGGCGGCGGCCGCTGCCGGGTCCTTCGAACTGAACGTCATCCGCCGACTCGACCCGTCGAACAGTTCGCTGAGCAACTGGGTACCTATGCCCGCGCCGCGCGCATCTGCGGTGACGAAGAGATCCGTCAACATCGCGACGCCGTCGACGTCCACGACACCGCCGTAGGCAACGACGCGATCATCCTGCTCGGCGACGAGCAACCGACCTCGTTGTGAGCGAACAAGCGCGAGGTACTCCGCGTCCGCCGAGGCGTCGCCTTCCTTCGCGATCGCGTCCATCACCAAGTCGTCGGACGGCGATGCTTCTCGGATCAACAGCTGCACCCGACCATCGTAAGCATCGACTCGTAGGATCGCCGCGTGTCGCTGATCGACGTCCATGCCCACTTCCTTCCGCCCGGCTATCGAGACGCTCTGGCCAGTGCTGGAATCGATCAGCCCGACGGCTTTCCACGGGTACCGACGTGGTCGGCGGAAGATCATGTCGCGGTGATGGATCGACTCGGCATCGAGTCGGCTGTGTTGTCCGTCTCATCGCCGGGCGTGCAGTTCGGCGATGGCATCACGGCCTCGGACGCCGTCGGTCTCGCCCGCCATGTCAACGACGTCGCCGGGGCCACGATTGCACAACACCCGGGCCGGTTCGGCGCATTCGCCAGCCTGCCGATGGCCGACATCGACCAGTCCTTGGCGGAGATCGAGCGTGCGCTCGACGGACTCGGCCTCGATGGTGTCAACGTGCTGACCAACGTCGCCGGCACATACCTCGGCGACGCGTCGCTCGAGCCGATCATGGAGGAGTTGAACCGCCGCAAGACTGTCGTGTTCATCCATCCAACCTCGCCGGCATGCTGGGAATGCACGTCACTCGGTTACCCGCGTCCCATGATCGAGTTCCCGTTCGACACCACTCGAGCCGTCACCAACATGTTGTTGTCGGGGACGCTCACCCGCCATCCCGATATCCGCTGGATCGTGCCGCACGCAGGAGGCACGCTGCCGTTTCTCGCACCGCGCATCGCCGGCATCAGCGCGCTGTTGGGAGCCGATGATCCTGCTGCGGTCGTGGCCCAACTCCGCCGGTTGCACTACGACCTCGCCGGCAGCGCCAACCCGCCGGTCGTCGCGGCACTGTTGGGATTCGTCGAGCGCAGCCAGGTGCTGTACGGCAGCGACTGGCCGTTCACCCCCGAGCAGATCGTCGGTGCCGGGCTCGGCTGGGTGAACGGCAACGACAACCCGATCACACCCGACGAGATGAACGCAGCAGCCGTTGCGGCTGTTCCCGCGGCTGGCCCGTTAACGAGTAAGCGCAGCGGTCACCGCGTCCGCGGCGTCGGCCACCTGGCGGCCGAAGCGTTGGCGAGGCTCGCGGCTGAGTCGTTCGACCGGGCCACTGAGGCTGACGGCTGCGATCACGGTCCCCCGCCGATCGCGAACGGCAGCGCTGACCGAAGCCACGCCCGGCTCGCGCTCCTCCACGCTTTCGGCAATGTCATCTCCCTGCAGGACTCGCCCGGCCGAGCCGCGATCCAAGGGGAACAGCGCGCCCTGCGGCACGATCCACCGCAGACCGTGCGTGGACTCCAACGACACGACGCAGCGGCGACCCTCACCGTCGGCGACGTACAACTGCACGCTCTCGCCGGTCGCGTCGCGCAACGCGGTGAGGATGGGGCGGGTGAGTTCAGCGAGGGGGAACTCGTCCTCCGCTGCTCGACCCAAGCGGATCAACTCGAAGCCGAGGCAGAACCGTCCTTGCGGATCGCGGCGCACGAGCCCGTGCAACTCGAGTGCGACCGCCAGCCGGTGAGCCGTCGCGCGCGGTAACCCGGTCTCGTCCTGCAGCGCTGCGAGATCGAGTGGGGCTCGCGAGAGCGCCCGCAGGATGAGAACCCCTTTGTCAATGACGCCGACACCGCTTACACTGTCCATTGCCGAGAATCATATCTCAGAAAGTGAGATTCAATGTCTACAGCACGAACCCTCGCCCAGAAGGTCTGGGAGCGCCACGTGGTGCATTCGGGTCCCGAAGAGCCCGACCTGCTCTACATCGACCTCCACCTCGTGCACGAGGTCACCAGTCCGCAGGCATTCGATGGGTTGCGGATCTCCGGCCGACCCGTGCGCCGGCCCGACCTCACGGTCGCCACCGAAGACCACAACGTGCCGACCGCCGACATCGATCAGCCGATCGCCGACCCGATCTCGGCCAGGCAGGTCGAGGTCCTACGCGAGAACACCAAGGAATTCGGCATCGTCAACTTCCCGATGGGCGATCCGGGGCAAGGCATCGTGCACATCATCGCTCCCGAGCAGGGCCGAACACTGCCCGGCATGACCGTGGTGTGCGGCGACAGCCACACCGCGACCCACGGCGCATTCGGTGCCCTGGCCTTCGGCATCGGCACCAGCGAGGTCGAACACGTGCTGGCGACACAGACGTTGCCGCAAAGCCGGCCGAAGTGGATGAGCGTGACGGTCGATGGGGAGATTCCCGAGGGAGTCACCGCCAAGGACATCATCCTCGCGATCATCGGTCACATCGGAACCGGCGGCGGGATCGGCCACGTCATCGAATACCGCGGTTCAGCCATCCGTGCGCTGTCGATGGAAGGCCGGATGACCGTGTGCAACATGTCGATCGAGGCCGGCGCAAAGGCAGGCTTGATCGCGCCCGACGAAACGACGTTCGAGTACCTGAAGGGTCGCGCCAATGCCCCCAAGGGCGACTCGTGGGACGAAGCCGTCGCCGACTGGCGGTCGCTCGTGACCGACGAGGGGGCGACGTTCGACAGCGAGGTCACGATCGACGCAGCCACCTTGCGGCCACACATCACGTGGGGGACCAACCCGGCGCAGGTCACCACCATCGATGGAAGTGTTCCTTCGCCAGATGACTTTGCAGATGCAACAACACGCGAGACCGTGACGCGATCGCTCGAGTACATGGGCCTGGAGCCAGGCACCAAGATGCGCGACATCCCGGTCGACACCGTGTTCATCGGAAGTTGCACCAACGGCCGCATCGAAGATCTCCGCGCAGTGGCCGCAGTCCTGCGGGGCAGATCGGTGACGGTGCCGCGCGTGATGGTCGTACCCGGCAGCCATGCCGTGAAGACCCAGGCCGAGGCCGAGGGATTGCACGACGTGATCCGCGCCGCGGGCGCCGACTGGCGCGAGCCGGGATGCAGCATGTGCCTGGCGATGAACCCCGACAAGTTGGCGCAGGGCGAGCGCTCCGCCAGCACGAGCAACCGCAACTTCGAGGGTCGCCAGGGCCGTGGCGGTCGCACACACCTCGTTTCCCCCGCCGTCGCCGCCGCGACAGCGGTTGCCGGCCACTTCGCAACCCCACAGGATCTAGGAGCGTCGTCATGAAGTCTGTTCATGTCATCTCAGGTCGCGGTGTTCCGCTGCGCCGCAGCGATGTCGACACCGACCAGATCATCCCCGCCGAGTGGTTGAAGCGCGTCGAGCGAACCGGGTTCGAGAAGGGGTTGTTCTCGACGTGGCGCGATGATCGCAACTTCGTGCTGAACGACGAACGATACGTCGGTGCATCGATCCTGGTCGCCGGGCCGAGCTTCGGCGTCGGGTCGTCACGCGAACACGCCGTGTGGGCCATTCAACAGGGTGGATTCGACGCCGTCATCGCACCAAGCTTCAGCGACATCTTCCGCAACAACTGCGCCAAGAACGGTCTCGTTCCGGTCATCGTGCCCGAGGCATTGGTCGAGGCAATCTGGACGGCGATCGAGACCGACCCGGCAACCGAGATCACCATCGACGTCGAGCGCCTCAGTGTCGAGGTGCCCGCTGCCGGCATCACCCACTCGTTCCCGATGGAGCCGCAGACTCAGCACCGGTTCCTCAACGGGCTCGACGACGTCGGCATCACCCTGACCCACGTCGACGAGATCACCAGCTTCGAGCAACACCGGCCCGCCTGGCTCGGCTGAGGGCTACGAGTTCTCGAACTCCGCGAGGTTGCGGAGCTTCGGGTTGTTGGAGAAGACCTCGATCGGGGGCGCTACATCGAGTCGCAACGCACGCTGCAGGATGCGAACCTGCGTGTGCTGGTTGTACTCGGCCATCGTGACCGCCCACCCATCGCGACCCGGCGCGAGCCGTGCGCCCGCTGCGGTGGAGGTAGTCCTTGCCGTCGGGTGCCGGTTCGTAGTGGATCACGACGCCGATGTCGTCGATGTCGATCCCGCGGGCTGCGACATCGGTGGCGACCAGAACGCTCAACTCGCCATCGGAGAACCGACGCATCGCCTTCTCGCGAGCAACTTGGGCGAGATCGCCATGAATCGCCATCGCCTGCACGCCGAGATCCTGCAGCGAGCGCTCGACCCGATCACATGTGCGCTTCGTCTGGCAGAACACCAGGGTCTTCCCCATGCTCGATGCGATCGCCTGCACGACCTTGTCCTTGTCCATGTGATGGACAGCGAGGAACAGGTGGTGCATCGTGCCGACCGTGTCGGTGGCCGAGTCGATCGCAACCTCGATGGGATCCTTCATGTAGCGCCGCACGAGGTGGCCGACATCGCCGTCGAGCGTGGCCGAGAACAGCATCGTCTGGTGCGCCCCGGTGACCTTGCGCAGGATCCATTCGACCTGCGGAGTGAAGCCGTCGTCGGCCATTCGATCGGCCTCGTCGAGCACGACGATCTCGACCTTGTTCAAGTCGAGCTCGTTCTCCTTCAACAAGTCGATCAGCCGCAGCGGAGTCGCCACGATCACGTCGACACCACGATTCAGCACGTCGATCTGCTGATGGCGCGACGCCCCGCCGTACACGGCGAGCACGGTGCGATTGCAGCCGGCTGCGACGGGCGCCAGCACCTCGGCGACCTGCAATGCCAACTCGCGCGTCGGCACGAGCACCATGGCGAGCGGGCGGCGGGCATCGGCTTGGCCCGACAACCGGGCGAGCATCGGCACACCGAACGCCAACGTCTTGCCGGACCCGGTCTTGGCTCGACCGCAGACGTCGCGCCCGGTGAGCGCGACCGGAATGGCCTTGGTCTGGATCGCGAACGGAGCGGTGAAGCCCGCAGCTGCCAAGCCCATGTCGACCTCGGTCGGTACTCCGATGTCGATGAACGCGGTCGGGATGTACGCGTCGGGATCGATCGTGATGGTCGAGGTTTCGGCCGGAGTGCGAGCTGGACTTGGAGTGGGTTTACGACGCCGACGTCGCGGGGCCCCAGGTGGGCGGGAATGTTCAGACATGTCGAGCATGGAGGGTACCGCCGCGCACCACCAGGTTGCGCGATGCGTGAGTCCGGCCGATTGCCACGCAGCGCCGCGATGAGAGATGAGCCGCCATACGCCGCACATCTCTCATCGCGTTGACCCTGGAGCCGGCCGATGGCAACGACCGCCTCGGCGATAGGTTGCGCGGCGCGGCTTCCCCCAATCGAAAAACGTTTCGATGAGGAGCATGCCGATGAGCGCTCTCAACAAGCCGATCCTGGAATGGACGGCCACTCACCACGCAGTCGCGACTGACGCCGACCTCGCCCGCTTGGGCCTCAGCCGTTCGCAACGACGCCAACTCGTCGAGGACAAACTGATGGAGCGTGTGCTCGATGGGGCCTACCGATTTCCAGGGCTCCCGGTCGACGAACTCAGCCGCTGCGTGGCCGCGTGTTCCCGACCCGGCGGATTGATCGTCGCCGGTCCGACGGCAGGCCGACTCTGGGGATTTCGAAGGATGCCGCACGATGGACTCACCCACGTGATCGCGCCACCCGCCAGCAATCCCAGCATCGAGCGGTGGCTCCGTCCATACCGCACGGCGATGATCGATCCTCTGCATGTCGTCGAACGCGACGACGGAATCCGACTGACCTCACCTCCACGGACCATGGTCGATCTGTCACGCCACCTTTCGGATACCGACCTCCGTTCGGTGATCGACCAGGTCGAGAGCCAGGGCATGGGAACATCCGAGACGATGCGCGACGTCGCTGCCGAGCCTGGCGACGCCGGGTCGTCCGTGGGCTCGAAGGGTGCTCCGCATTCTCGAAGGCAGACCCACGGAGGGCGTTCCCGAGTCGCACTGGGAGTCGCGAGTCGTCGCCGCCCTGATACAGCGGGGCATTCGTGACCTGCGCCCGCAGCGATGGTTGGACGTGCCGGGATGGGGCGACATCCGCCTGGATGCCTCCGTCGACAGGATTCGTTGGGGAGTCGAGGTCGACGTGTATCCGACCCATTTCACCGAGGAAGGCGGGAGCGAGGACCGGGAGACGAGATCTGGCCTGCGATGGAATCGGCTGGAGGGTCAGCCGAGTCGCCCGACCTGCGCTACAGCGCGACTTCAATCTCGCCATCGATCGCCTGATGAAGGTCTTCGAGCAGCGTTGCGGCGAGCAACGCCCGTCCCATGCTCCGCGATGAGAGATGTGCGGCGCCGGGCGGCTCATCGCTCATCGCACGGGGACGTCGGCTGGTCGCGATGAGAGATGTGCGGCGCCGGGCGGCTCATCTCTCATCGCACAGTGCGCGCCTGCGTCGTGGGATCGGCAACAATTCCCGCATGAAGGTCGCACTCACCGTCAACGATTTCCTCCGACGCGCCGAGCAGATCTATCCGCATCGCGACGCGATCGTCGACGAACCGGCACAGCCGGCGCAGTCGTGGGGCACCATCACATACGCCGATATGGCCGCGCGAGCCAGGGCCCAGGCGGCAGCGCTCGACGCCATGGGGATCGGCGTCGGCGAGCGGGTCGCCATCGTCAGCCACAACTCTGCTCGACTGCTTGACCGCCTTGTTCGGTGTCAGCGGCAGCGGGCGGGTGTTGGTACCGATCAACTTCCGGCTCGTGGCGGAGGAGGTCAAGTACATCGTCGAGCACTCCGGGGCGCGCGATCTTGATGGTCGATCCCGAACTCGAGGAGGCAATGTCCGCCGTCGAGTGCGATCGAAAGTACATCATCGGCGCCGACTCCGACGCGCCGACCGAGCACGCCGAGCCGCAGCCATGGGAGTACGACGAGGACGCTACGGCGACCATCAACTACACGAGCGGCACAACCGCTCGTCCGAAGGGAGTGCAGCTGACCCACCGCAACATCTGGCTCAACGCCACGACGTTCGGGTGGCAGCTCGGCATCAACGACCGCGACGTCTACCTCCACACGTTGCCGCAATTCCACTGCAACGGCTGGGGTGTTCTGTACGCGGTCACGGGGATGGGTGCCAAGCACGTGATCATCCGCAAGATCGACGGCACCGAGATCCTCCGGCGTGTCGATCAGCACGGGGTGACGGTGATGTGTGGCGCGCCGGCGGTCGCCAACGCGATCCTCGACGCGGCCATGTCGTGGGAAGGCCCGATCCCCGGTAGCGGGACCACGCGCATGGTCATCGCCGGCGCGCCGCCGCCGACCCGCACGATCGAACGCATCGAGACCGAGCTCGGTTGGGAGTTCATCCAGATCTACGGCCTCACCGAGACGACGCCGCTGTTGACGATGAACCGCAAGCGTTCCGAATTCGATCCGCTGACGGCGGCGGACAGGGCCGCCAAGCTCAGCCGTGCCGGCGCTCCCGCCCTTGGCGTCGAGGTCCGTATCTCCCCCGACGGCGAGGTCCTGGCCCGCGGCAACCACATCATGGCCGGATACTGGAACCAACCCGAGGCCACCGCCGACGCGATTCGACCCGCCGACGACGACAAGCAGGGCCCATCGTGGTTCCGCACCGGCGACGGCGGCGGCATCGACGCAGACAGCTATCTCACCATCAGTGACCGCAAGAAGGACGTCATCATCTCCGGCGGCGAGAACGTCAGCTCCATCGAGGTCGAGGACGCGATCTTCAGCCATCCGGACGTCGCGGAGGTCGCAGTCATCGGCATCCCCGACGAGAAGTGGGGCGAGATGGTGATGGCTCTCGTGGTCACCACGGATGGTTCGTCGTTGTCGAGCGACGACCTGATCGCATACACGAAGACCAAGCTGGCCGGCTACAAGTGCCCGAAGGTGATCGAGTTCCGTGAGGCACTCGCCAGGACGGCGACGGGCAAGCTGCAGAAGTTCAAGCTCCGCGAGCCGTATTGGGATGGCAAGACCCGCCAGATCAACTAGTCGGCACGAGCGCGCTCGTGCTCCTGCCGGGTGAGTCAGTCACGCTGACCCTCCGAGCAGAAAAACCGCCTGATGAATCAGATCGTTGTTGTCCGCGCGCGGCGCCGTTAGCGTCCGTCAGCCTGTGCCGGACAGACCGGCCAGAAAGGAAACCGATCTCACCCCCCAACACGTCTTCGAGGAGGCGCACGTCATGGAAGTTTTCGACGGGACAACGACGTCCGGCCGCAAGGGAATCGCATACGACTGGCAGTCATTGCTGGTCAGTGCTGAAGCTGCAACGCTCGATATCGAGCTGGCAGCGATGACCCCGGAGTACGCCGAATAGCCATGCGCCCCGAGCGTGTCTTGGTGCTGGGCTGCGGCTCTGTGGCCCAGTGCACAGTGCCGTTGCTGATCCGCGATCTGGCGATCGATCCGCAGCGCATCACGATCGTCGACGTGCTCGACAACCGCGCCCGCGTGGCCGACTCGATCGCCGCGGGTGTGACGTACCAGCAGGATCAGGTCACGCCCGACAACATCGATGCGTTCCTGTCGGCCAGGGTCGGTGACGGGGATCTCCTGTTGGACCTGGCGTGGAACATCGACAATCCGACGATTCTGCAATGGTGCCGCGATCACGGCGTCCGCTACCTCAACACCAGCGTCGAGGTGTGGGATCCGTACGACGACATGGCCTCGACTCATCCGCTGGATCGCACGTTGTACGTCCGCCACATGGACCTGCGCAGGATGGTGGCCGCGTGGGGCGACAACAAGGGCGCCACGGCGGTCGTCGAGCACGGCGCCAACCCCGGCCTGGTCAGCCACTTCACCAAGCAGGCGTTGACCGAGATCGCCAGGCGCATGCTGCGCGATGGCATCGCGAGCGACGCCGGCGCTCTCGAACGGGCGCTCACCGACGAGGAGTACGCGACCCTGGCGATGTTGACCGGAACCAAGGTCATCCACATCTCCGAACGCGACACGCAGATCACCGACGTCCCGAAGCAAGTCGACGAGTTCGTCAACACCTGGTCGGTCGACGGATTCTTCGAGGAGGGCATCGCCCCGGCCGAGCTCGGCTGGGGAACGCACGAGAAGCGGCTGCCACCGAACGGCTACGTGCATCACGGCTACGGACCGTGCAACCAGATCTGCATCGCCCGCCCGGGCATGGAGACGTGGGTGCGCTCGTGGGTACCGGCCGGCGAGATCCGCGGCATGGTCGTGCGTCACGGTGAGGCGCTGACGATCAGCGATCACCTCACCGTGTGGGGCGACGACGGCAACCCGGTCTACCGCCCGACGGTTCACTACGCCTACCACCCGTCCGACGCTGCCATCAACAGCGTGCTCGAACTGCGCATGCGCAACTGGGAGATGCAGATCGCGACAGCGGATTCTCAACGACGAGATCACGAGCGGCGCGGACGAGCTCGGCGTGCTGCTGATGGGCCATCCCTACCGTTCATGGTGGACGGGCTCGCTGCTGTCGATCGATCAGGCGCGGGCGATCCTGCCGCACCAGAGCGCGACCACAATGCAGGTCGCCGGCTCGATCATCGCTGCCGTCAGTTGGATGATCAAGCGGCCCAACGAAGGCCTGTGCGTACCCGACGATCTGCCGTGGCGCGAGGTGTTGGACGTGGCGACGCCCTACCTGGGCACCATGCACTCGGCGTCGACGGACTGGGATCCCTTGAGCACGCGCAACGACCTCTTCCCGGCGTTCGCCAACGATGCCGACGGCGTCGATCGCGACGACCCGTGGCAGTTCGGCAACTTCCTCGTGGTCTAACGCGTTGACAACTGCAGCGATCGCGGGCACACTGGTCGAGATGTCCGCCGCTCGCACCCTCCTTCTGCTTATGTAGGGCAAGCGCCGCGTTCTTCGCGCTTGCCCGCACCCCCCGCCGAACGGCCGGGGGGTTCTTCATTTTTCCGACAGAATTTCTCCCACTCGATCTCCACCCATTCCGCTCCAGTCACACGAAAGCCAGCCATGCCTCCGCAACCAGTCACCCCGAAGAAGATGCAGTTCAACAAGTACAAGCCCTACATTCCGATCGTGCTGCGTGACCGCACGTGGCCGAACGTCGTCATCGACAAGGCGCCGCTGTGGTGCAGCGTCGATCTGCGCGACGGCAACCAAGCCCTGATCGACCCGATGGATCCACAGCGCAAGCGGCACATGTTCGATGCGCTGGTCAAGATGGGGTTCAAGGAGATCGAGGTCGGGTTCCCGTCGGCGAGCCAGCCCGATTACGACTTCGTCCGCCAGCTGATCGAGGAGGACCTGATCCCCGACGACGTCGAGATCCAGGTCCTGGTGCAATGCCGGCCCGAGCTGATCGAGCGCACCTACGAATGCCTGCAGGGAGCACCGCGGGCAATCGTTCACTTCTACAACTCGACCAACCCGCTGCAGCGCGAGGTCGTGTTCAACCTCGACATGGACGGCATCGTCGACATCGCGGTGAACGCCGCGAAGCTGTGCCGCAAGCTCGAGCAGACGATGGGGCACACCGAGATTCGGTACGAGTACTCGCCGGAGAGCTTCACGCTGACCGAGCCGGAGTTCGCCATCCGCATTTGCGAGGCAGTGATGGACGTGGTCGAGCCCACACCCGACAAGCCGATCATCCTCAACCTGCCTGCCACAGTCGAGTGCTACTCGCCGAACGTGTACGGCGACGTGATCGAGTGGTTCGGCCGCACGATCCGTAACCGCGACTCGGTCGTCGTCAGCCTGCACCCGCACAACGATCGTGGCTGTGGAGTGGCTGCGGCAGAGTTCGGAGTGATGGCCGGCGCTGACCGAGTCGAAGGAACGCTGTTCGGCAACGGCGAGCGCACAGGCAACGTCGACATCGTCAATCTGGCGATGAACCTGTTCAGCAACGGTGTCGACCCGGAGCTCGACATCACCGACATCGACGCATTGCGTCGCGTCGCCGAGTATTGCAATCGCCTGCCGGTGCCGCCGCGCCACCCCTATGCCGGCGATCTCGTCTACACGTCGTTCAGCGGCAGCCACCAGGACGCGATCAAGAAGGGGTTCGAGGCGCTGCCGAAGGACTACGACCAGTGGGGAATTCCATACCTGCCGATCGACCCGAAGCACGTCGGCCGCTCGTACGAGGCGGTGATCCGGGTCAACTCGCAATCGGGCAAGGGCGGCGTCGCCTACATGATGAAGGAAGAACACGGCTTCGAACTACCGCGACGTCTGCAGATCGAGTTCTCCAAGACGATCCAGCACATCACGGAGGACTCGGGCACCGAGATCAGCCCGGTTGTGATGTGGGAGGCGTTCCAACACAACTATCTCCCGGAGGAACCGAGGTTCCGGCTGAACAGCCACGAGCTCCACAGTGACTCGGCCACGGAACGAACATCGATCACCGCCCAATTGGTGGTCGATGGCGCGCCGGTCACGATCGTCGGTGAAGGCAACGGTCCGATCGACGCGTTCGTGCACGCGCTGCGCGACGGTGTCGGCGCCGACCTGAACGTGCTCGACTATGCCGAGCACGCGATCGGGCAGGGCTCGGAGGCCAACGCAGTCGCGTACGTCGAGACATCGGAGACCGACGGCATTGTGTTGTGGGGTGTCGGCGTCGACCCCAACATCATCACGGCCTCGCTTCGAGCGGTATTGAACGCTCACGAACGGCATCAGTTGTAAGGTCATCGCCCATGACTCGTTGGCTTCGGAGATTGTTGTGGCTCGGTGCATTGGCGGGCGCAGGGTTCGGCGCATACCGGGTCTGGCAGCGGAGGCAGTCGTCTCCGCCAGAGTCGCCGCAGTGGCCACCGATCACCAACGAACCTCGGGTCAATCCGGTGGCAAGCCCCGTCGAGACACCGGCCGCCGAGCCGGCACCGCTGTGGGTCGCACCCGTCAACGGAACATGCCCCGACGGCTACCCGGTGAAAGCCAACGACAACTCGGGAATCTTCCATGTGCCTGGCGGCCGCTTCTATGACCGCACCGTGGCCGAACGGTGCTACGCCAGCGCCGAGGCTGCCGTTTCCGACGGCTATCGTCCGGCGAAGGCCTGAACGGGAGGGCACATGTCATACAAGGTCAGCGTTGATTTCGACGTGTGCGCCTCGACGGGTACGTGCATGCAGTTCTGTCCCGAAGTGTTCGAGGTCCGCAGCGATGGATTCCTGTACATCCTGATCGAGGAACCCGACGAGTCGCTTCGAAAGGCGGTCGAACAGGCCGCGGACATGTGCCCGACCGCGGCAATCAGCGTCACAGAGCTGTAGCAAACTCCTTCGAAGTCACCCTTGTCGCTCGCCCTTCCGGCGTGGACCACCTCTGTGATGATGAGAAATCCGATGGTTCGACATCTTTATGCCCTAAGACCAAACCCTTTGTGTGCTTAGGACGTGTCATTACGAAATGATGACAGAAAGGTGTCCCCTTGGACCATCGAACCGCCAAGACATCCGCAGTGTCCTTAACCGCCACACTAGCAATTGCGTCCGTCACGATCGCCATCGTCACAGGTGGAATCTTCGTCTCGGCCGCATCCCCTGACAAACCTGGGGTGAAGGTGGTCGAGATGGTCGACGACTACATCGTCGTTCACTCCCCGACCACCACCACGACGACCGCTCCCGCCCCAGCCGCTGTTGCGCCTGTCGAGGTGGTTGTGACGAGCACCGCCGCGCTGGAACTGGGCGCGGCAGCAGCTAGAGCAGTAGTTTCACCCGTTGCCGCACCGGTCCCCGAGCCGACGGACGACCAGGTTCCGGGCATGCCGACGAGGGGCTCGGACGACGACGGTGTCCGTGACGACAGCCACGAGAGTGACCACGATGACGACAGCGCCGAGGAAGAATCCGACGATGATCGTTACGACGACGAAGCCGAGGACCACTCTGACGACGAGGAGGAGGACCACGAAGCTGACGACTGACTGCAGGCCCTGTACAAGGTGAGGTCACAGTGCATTTCTTGACGAGAACTTGTTTGAGACAACAAGACGGCAGACCGATACAGACGATACGTCCCGGCGCAAATTTGGCTGAGGAACTAAGACCCATATTGCGATTTGATTACAGAAGGGTGATCGTGTGGAACGCCGTCTCGGAATCACGTACATCGTCGCTGCAACGACCACATTCGGAGTCGCCTGCGTCACCATCGCGACCGCCAGCGGTGGATTGTTCGCCAGCGCCGCTGCCCCGTCGCCAGCTGGCACCAAGCGGGTCGAGATCGTCGACGAGTACATCGTCATTCGTTCCTCGACGACGTCGACAACAGTGACGCCTGCCGATCTGGCAATCGTCCCGATCGACACCACACCGGCAGCGGCACCTCGATCGCAGATCGCCCGTCCGTCGGCTCCAGCCCCAGCGCCCGCCGCTGGTCCGTCAGCACCTCCGGAAGCCGCCGCTCAAGTCGAGCCCGCCCCTGAACAGCAAGAATCACCCGCCCCCGTCCCTACCGAGCCCCTCCCAACTGCCACACCCGCAGTGCCAACCGCGCCGGCACCGTCCCAATCACCCCCCACACCCCCTGCCCCGCCGGCGGCAGAACCACCCGCTACTCACGCCCACACCCACTACTCCGCCAACAACAGTTCCTGCACCACGGCCGCCCATCCCAGAGGGGTGCCGCGAACCCAAGTTCAGGAACGGCGTCTGGAGATGCGATGACGACTGAACTCAACCAACAACAAGCAGCCAGGCTCGCCCGGCTGAACAAGCGCAACCCGACCCCCGCCTCGGCCTCGCCGTCAGCGCCACTTGCAGCTCCGATGACATCGGCGGCTGCAATCCCGCCACCACCTCCAGGTTCCGAGCCTCAGCCGGTCGGACCACACGCTGCAGCAACAGCCAGCGCGGCAGGTTCGGCACTCAACGAACAGCAGCTCGCCAGGCTTGCCCGCCTCGGAAAGCGCGGCTCCACGGCGGCAGCTTCGTCTGGCGCTGTTCTCCCGACCGCCGCCGCGGCAGTCGCGACGCCGCCACCGGCGTCGATGCGGTGGAATCCCCCGGTGGGTCCCCCGGCCGCCGACACCCACATCGTGATCGAGCCGGCAGCGACGGCGACGGTTCCGGTCGTGGATCGACACACCAGCGTTCGTTTGTTCGGCAGTCGTCGACGCCACGTCGCAGCCGCCGGACGCATTCTCGCGACGGGCCTTGCGACGTCGGGTTTCCTGGCAACGATCGCCTCCCTCGCCACGGCCGACGCCCGGGCTCTCGAAGCCGAGCAGGCTGACGCCGCGCCGCCCACGACCCTGCTGGAAACCATCCACCGCGTGGTCTACGTCGACGAGTTCGGTAACCCGATCGCGCCACCCACGACGTTGTCGCCGCTCGAAACGCACAACGACAACCACGACGCTCGCTGCCGTCGTCGACCCGCTCGCTACAACCACCACGATTGCAGCCGTCGTCCCCGCTGAGGTGGCCCCAGCGCCGGTGGCAGATGCTGCAGGCTCGCCGGCTCCTGCCCCTGCTGCGGCACCAGCGCCGAAGGGCTGGCGGCGCGGCGCCAGCACCGGCACCCGCACCAGCACCCGCTCCAGCGCCCGCACCGGCACCCGCTCCTGCACCAGCCCCAGCACCAGCCCCGGCACCCGCACCTGCACCAGCACCAGCACCCGCACCAGCTCCCGCCCCGGCTCCGGCACCCGCTCCTGCACCCGCACCGGCACCGGCACCCGCTCCGCACCGGCACCGGCACCCGCACCCGCACCCGCACCCGCACCGGCACCGGCGCCGTGCCAGGGAAGTGGATGCTGACCACGGCGGTGGCCGACGAACGCACATGGCACCGTTCGACGGCTCGGCTGATGGGGTCCCCCAGCGAGATCCTCATCGACGGACCCGCCGAACTGATCCCCCTCGGGTTCTCACGACTTCGACAGCTCGAACAGACGTGGAGCCGCTTCGTTCCCGACAGCGAGCTCAATCGTCTGCAAGCACGGCGGGGTGGTTGGTTGGAGTGCAGCGATGACCTCGTCGCTGCGCTCCAACGCTGCGTGCAGATGAACCACGAGACCCTTGGACTGTTCGACCCGACGATCCGAACCAGCCTCGAACAACACGGATACGACCGCACATTCGCAGAGATCGTCGAACACGCGAGTCAGGCGAGCAGCGCCGTGGTCGCAACGCCGGCACCCGGCCTCTCCGGGCTCGAGATCTCCGACAACTGGGTGCGCATCCACGAGGGTGTCTCGATCGACCTCGGTGGCATCGGCAAGGGACTCGCTGCCGACCTCGTTGCCGACGAGCTGATCGCGGCGGGTGCCAACTCGGCATACGTCTGCCTGGGCGGCGACATTCAGGCCGCTGGAGAACCGGTCGACGAGAACGGTTGGCGGGTCCCGCTGCTGCATCCCGCGACCGGCGAACCCATCGATCATCATGCCCTGTATTCAGGCGCACTTGTCATGAGCACGATCATGATTCGGCGGTGGACCCGAGGCGATGCCGAGCATCACCACATCATCGACCCGCGCTCCGGACGTCCGGCCGCCACCGATCTCGTCGCCGTCGCGGTCGCCGATCACAGCGCGGCACGTGGCGAGGCCTTGGCAAAAGCCGCCATCATCGCCGGCAGCAGCGAAGGGGCGGCACTCCTTCGGGCCGCGGATGTGAAAGCCTGGTTGATCAGTGATGATCGTGTCCACGTAGTGCAGGAGTCCGACCAATGATTGCCGTCACCGACAAACTCGCGTGGTACGTCGCCCGATCCAGTGGCATCGTTGCGTGGGCGACGGTCACGGCGAGCATCTTGTGGGGCCTCACCCTGTCGAGTCGTCTGGTCCGCAAGCGCGGAGTGCCTGCGTGGCTGCTCGACCTCCATCGCTATCTGGGCACGCTGTCATTGGTCTTCGTCGCTCGTTCATCTCGGCGGGCTGTGGGCCGACAACTTCGTCTACTTCGGCTGGCGCGAGCTCGTCGTTCCGATGGCCTCGCCTTGGAAAACCGGGGCCGTGGCCTGGGGAATCGTTGCGTTCTACTTCCTCGCCGCCATCCAGATCACGTCTTGGATGATGCGCCACATCAAGCGCAAGATCTGGCATGCGATTCACCTCACCAGCATCCTGTTGTGGATCACGGCAACGGTCCACACGTTCCTCGCAGGGCAGGATCGCCACAACACCTTGCTGCAATGGTTCGTGCTCGGATCGACCGTCTTGGTGCTGCAGCTGACGATATTCCGCTTGATCACCTTGCGCAGTGCGCAGAAGTGGGCGCTACGACCCGAGACGCCGACCAAAGGTTCTGATCGAGTCAGCACCGGCTAGATTCAGCCCCGCATGGGATTCCTCACCAAGTTGCAAGCCGCTTGGGAGACGTCGCAATCCATGCTGTGCGTCGGCCTCGACCCCGACCCCTCCAGGTTCCCCTCGTCGCTCGGCCGCGATCGCGGCGCGACGTACGAGTTCTGCAAGGAAATCGTCGATGCCACCGCCGACACAGTGTGCGCGTTCAAGCCACAGTTTGCGTACTTCGCGGCGCAGCGCGCCGAACCCGAGCTCGAACGGATCTGCCACTACGTCCGCGAGACGTATCCCGGTGTGCTGTTGATTCTCGACGCGAAGCGAGGCGACATCGGGCCGACGGCCCAGCAGTATGCACGTGAGGCGTTCGAGCGCTACGGAGCCGACGCTGTCACGGTCAACCCGTATCTCGGCACCGACTCGATCGAGCCCTACCTTGCGTACGAAGGGCACGGCGTCTTCGTGTTGTGTCGCACCTCGAACCGCGGTGGCGACGATTTCCAATCTCTCGATGTCAAAGGCGAGCCGCTCTTCGCACACGTCGCACGCCGTGCAGCCCTGGAATGGAGCGAGATCGGCGAGTGCGGGCTGGTCGTTGGCGCAACGTTTCCAGACGAGCTCGGTACCGTTCGTGGAATCGTCGGCGACATGCCGATTCTCGTTCCGGGGGTCGGCGCACAAGGTGGCGACATCGAAGCCACCGTCGCGTCGGGCGCATCCGCCGACGGCTTCGGAATGGTGATCAATTCGTCGCGGGCAGTTCTCTACGCGTCGGATGGTGCCGACTTCGCGGAATGCAGCACGCGACGAAGCTGTCAGGACCCGAGACGCCATCCGCAGTTGTACGAAACGCTGATCAGCACGTCAGTGCGTCGACCGAGATGATCCCGGGCGCAGTTCGCAACTCCGCAAGGACCTCGGTGCTGACCTCGCCCGACGTCGCGATCAGCATCACGGCGGTTCCGCCATCGGCAGCGGCGCCGACGTCCATGTCGGCGATGTTGACGCCGGCGTTGCCGAGCAGTGTTCCGACGATGCCGATGACGCCCGGCCGATCGTCGTTCTTGACCATCAGCATGTGGACGGCCGGCGGAACGTCGACGCTGTGCTCGTCGATCATCACGATGCGCTGCTCGCCGCGACGGCCGACCAGAGTGCCTGACAGCGAGCGGTCACCGCCGCGCAACGTGATGAGGTTGACGAAGTCGGCGGATGTCGCGCAATTGGTTTCGCGGATCTCGACCCCATGCTCCTTGGCGAGCTGCGGGGCGTTGACGTACGTGACGGGCTCGTCGGTGACAGAGCCGAAGAAGCCTTTCGACGCAGCCAGCGTGAGGATGCGCGTGTCGTAACCGGCGATGTCGCCCTCTGTGCACACCTCGATCTGCTTCGGAGCGCAACCCACGAGCGACGCAAAGAGGCGGCCCATCCGCTCGGCGAGCGGCAAGAACGGACGCATCGTCTCGTTGGCCTCGGCCGCGTCGACGTTGACGGCGAAGGGCACGAACTCGCCGGCCAACGCGAGTTGCACCATGTCGGCAATCGTGTCGCCGGCCTTGTCCTGCGCCTCTCTGGTCGATGCCCCGAGGTGTGGCGTGACGATGACCTGCTCGAGCGCGAACAATGGGGACTCCGTGGTCGGCTCGGTCGCGAACACGTCGACTGCGGCGCCGGCGATGACACCGTCGCGAATCGCATCGGCCAACTCGGTCTCGTCGACGATCCCACCGCGAGCGACGTTGATCAGTCGCATCGTCGGCTTGGCCTTGATCAACAGATCTCGATTGATGAGGCCGGTGGTCTCTTTGGTCTTCGGAAGGTGGATGGTGAGAAAGTCGGCCTCGGCGACTGCCTGGTCGAGAGACAGCAGTTCGACGCCCATCTGCCGTGCCTTGTCGGCAGATACGAACGGGTCGTACGCGACCACGTGCATGCCGAACGCCTTGGCCCGGTCGGCGACGAGTTTGCCGATGCGGCCGAGTCCGATCACCGCCAACGTCTTGTCGGACAGCTCGACGCCTTCCCACCGTGACCGCTCCCATCGACCAGCGGTCAGTGCGGCGTGCGCTTGGGGGACGTTGCGGGCCTGCGCGAGCAGCAGTGCCATGGTGTGTTCGGCGGCCGAGATGATGTTGCTCTGTGGTGCGTTGACGACCATCACGCCGCGACGAGTCGCGGCCTCGACGTCGACGTTGTCGAGGCCGATACCTGCGCGCCCGACGACGAGCAGTTCGTCAGCGTGCTCGAGCACCTCTGCGGTCACCTGCGTCGCCGACCGGATGATCAGACCCTGCGCGGTGCGGATGTTCTCCAGCAGGCGCACTGAGATCGAGTTGGACGTCGACAGTGTGGCCTGCCGCCCGCAGGCGATCGAGACCGCCCTCGGCGATTTCTTCTGTGACAAGGATCCGCGCCATTCCCACCATCGTTACCGCCGGAACCACAGATTCGAAAAGTTTTGAACGATCTGTTCACTGTCGTGCCCGACGGCTATCTTGGGCCGACGCCCGATCCAAGTCACGCACGAGCTCGTGCCAAGCCAAACTGTGAGGTTCCATGTCGTACCCCTTTCTGTCGCCGGAGTGGATGGTTGCCGCCAAGGCAATCCGCGAGAAGTACGCGGATCAGGCGTCGGCGATCACCGTCAGCGTGCGGATGAACCAGGTCATCACCGATGTGCCGTTCGGCGACAGCGACGTCAAGCTGTACCTCGACACCTCCTCTGGCACGCTGGAGATGGAGCCGGGCGAACTGGAGACTCCCGACCTCACCTTGACCACCGACTACGACACGGCCAAGAAGATCTTCGTCGACCAGGATCAAGCAGCGGGCATGCAAGCCTTCATGGCGGGCAAGATCAAGGTGCAAGGCGACATGATGAAGATGATGGCGATGCAGACCGGAATGCCCCAGGACGCGATCGCCAAGACCATCGCGAGCGAGATCCAGGAGATCACCGACTAGGCATCGCCTACGTACGGGCGAGCGGTGCGAGAGCGTCGGCCAGTTCGTCGACCGACCACATCCCATCGCGATCGACCGAGGCGCCGCGCGTCCAACTCTCGATCAGGGTGACGTTGCCACCCTGCACGAAGAACGTCTCCCCGGTGAACTTGCAGTCGGCGCTGGCCAAGTAGGCGACGAGCGGCGAGCAATTGGCTGGATGCCACTGATCGAACCCGCCCTCGGCCGGCTTCATGATCTGGTCGAGCCCAGGGGTTGCCAGCGTCAGCCGGGTACGCGCCCCGGGCGCGACGGTGTTGCTCTTCACGTTGTAGCGAATCAGTTCCTTGGCGACGATCTGGCTGAACGTGGCGATGCCGGTCTTCGCCGCGCCGTAGTTGCTCTGTCCGGGGTTGGCGAACAAGCCAGACGTGCTCGACGTGTGCACCAGGTTGCGCGGCTTGCCGTGTCCGGCCTTGTGCTGTTCGCGCCAGTAGGCCGCTGCCCATCGGGTCGGTGCAAAGTGCCCTTTGAGGTGGACAGCGATGACCGAGTCCCACTCCTCCTCGGTCATGTTCACCACAACGCGATCGCGGAGGATGCCGGCGTTGTTGACCAAGATGTCGAGATCGCCGAACGTCTCGATCGCCGAGTTGATCAGGCGCTGTGCACCCTCCCAGTCGGCGACGTTGTCGCCGTTGACGATCGCTTCGCCGCCCAGTTCCTTGATCTCATCGACGACCTGCTGCGCGGGCGTTGCGTCGCTGCCGGTGCCATCGTTGGCACCACCGATGTCGTTGACCACGACACGTGCACCCTCACGGGCGAAGAGCAAGGCATGTTCGCGGCCAATTCCACGGCCTGCGCCGGTGATGATTGCCACTCGGCCGTCCAGCGATCCCATGCCATTCTCCTCCAGAGGATGGCACGCTAGCGAAGGGTGGCGAGCGGCGTGAATTCTAGAAGAAGGCGATGTCGATGGGCGTGCCACGCAGCAGCTGTTGACCGACCTGCACATCGACACCTTGGTACTTCGCGGCGACGAGGATGCCATCGACATTGCCCGCGACGACCCCCACAGCCAGGCCCGCTCCGTTCAACGCGTCGGTCGCTTGCTGCAGTGTGAGATTGCCCAACGACGGAACCGCGACCAAGTCCTGGCCCTTCGACGCCACGACACTGATCACGGCACCACGATCCACTGTGGTGTCGGGCGGCAGGTCTTGACGGATGATCAGGCCGGCAGCGACCGCTCCGGTGTTGTCGAACTCCGGCTCGAGCTGCAACAGAACCAGTCCCTGCTCGGTGAGCGCCGCCGTGGCCTGGTCGATGGTCAAGCCCGCGAGATTGGGAACGACCCGGGGCTGCGGACCCGCCGACAACACGACAGCGACAGTCGTCTTCGGAGTCACCGTGTCGCCCGCCTTGAGTGCCGGTTGATCCGGCACCATCCAACTAGCAACGATGCCCGCAGGAACCGCCTCGTCGAACACAGGATCGGATTGCTGCAACACGAGGTCGAGCTGTTCGAGGCTGGCGGTTGCTTGCTCCAGTGTCATACCGACGAGATCGGGCAGCGGTCGCGGCGCTGGACCCGTGCTGACGACGATCTGGAACGACTGGTTCTCGTCGAGTGCCGTCGACTGGCCCGGCTGGGTGCGAATGACGATGCCCGTCGCGACTTCGTCGCTGGCCTCGCGAGTGACAACCGTGTCCCAGTTGAATCCGGATACCTGGTTGAGGGCCTCCGCCTCGGTCAGCCCGACCAGATCGGGCACGACGTACGTCTGAGTTTGATCGCGGGTAGCGAAGTAGGCGGCACCACCGGATGCGGCAGCGAGTACCAGCACCAACGGCACCATCCACGCAATCCAACGACGGCGTCGGCGCGGCTCGACATCGACCGCATCGTCGACTGCCGGTCGTGCCTGGGCCGAGGTCATCTCTTCTTGGGTCGGCACGTACTCGGTCGTCACCGGTGCCGGTCCGAGGGGTGGTCCGGCCGCTGGTACCGGGGGCGGCAACGGAGGCCGGGCGATTGCGCCCGACGCATCTCCGAAGAGTCCCGAATTCGGCAGGTTGATCGGAGCCGGGCGTGGCAGTTTCTCGGCGGCCTGCACCAGCGCCCGACCGAACTCGGCAGCCGAGTAACGATCCTCCGGTAAAGGGCGGCCGGCTCTCTCGAGCACGGCCGCGAGCGGGCCGAGGTCCGCCGAGACGGGCATCAACCGATCGATGCGATTCGAGAGGGTGGCGACAGTCGAGTCTCCGGCAAACGGGACGGAGCCGGACATCGATTCGAGCATCGTCAGGCACAGCGAGTACACGTCGCCCCTCGGACCACGGCGTCCGGACTCGGCCAACTCCGGCGCGGCATACATCGCGAGTGCGTTGCTGACATGGGCACGGTCGGTCCACAGCGCCTCGCCGACCACGTTGGCAAGCCCGACATCGGTGATTCGCAAACGTCCCTCGTCGCCGAACACGAGTGTCGATGGGCGAATGTCGCCGTGAACGAGACCGTGGCGGTGGACCACATCGAGCGCTTTGCATGCCTCGAGACCAACCATCAGCGCCTGCGATGGCGACAGCGTGCGGCCGCGGTCGAGATACTCGCGCAGGCTCCCCCCACTGAGGTGCTCGACGATGACATACATCGCCTTGCGGTCGTTCCAGATATCGGCACCCCAGTCGTAGATCTCGGCGATGTTGGGATGCTTGATGGCGGCGCCCTGCTCGGCAGCCATCCTGAACGCACGTTCGAACCCCTCGCCGGCACTGAGATCCGGATGGACGACCTTGATGGCGACGACGCGATGGTCGACCAGGTCAAAGGCGTCGAAAACAGCCGCATCGACGCCGCTGCCGCGCCGAGGCCCGAGTTGATAGCGACCCGCGACGACCCGACCGTTGAATTGTGTATCCATCAATGTCATGGGGTACACAACGCTACCGCGACACTGGAGCCGACAGCGGTCATGTGCGAAATCGCCGAGGCGACCGAAGATTCGCGTCCGAATGGCGGAAGAATGAGGGCCATGAAAAGGCGGGACTTCGACTCCAGGCAGCGACGGCTCCTGGTTTGCAGCCTGGTGATCGCCGCGGGGTTCGTCATGGTGATTCTCGGCTTTCAGGCGTCGGTCACCGGCAAGAAGGCGCTTGCCCTGCCACCCACCATCGAGGACATCGATCCAGTGCGTGGTGCCGTCCGCGTACCGGCCCAAACGGCCGTGTTCGTCGATCTGCTCGCGGGCTACACCGGTGTGCTCGTGATCGATGGCATCGAGCTGCAGACGGTCGATCCCAACGACCCGAACGATCCCAACGCGCCCGGGCTGGTCACACCGGGCCAGCAGGTGACACTGCCGGCGACGACGATCTACGAGCGGGGCAACGCGACGCTGACGTTCGTGCCGACGGAGGGTGCCCCGATCGAGTCATTCACCCAGGGAACTCACACCACGACCGTGATCTATTGGAAGGTCCTCGAATCGCGTCAACGGTCCCGCTCGTACACCTGGACCTTCTCGGTCTTCTAGCGGCCACAAGGGGATGGCCCATCCGCGCATGCGCGGCCGATCCGTCGATCCGGGTGGCGGTAATCGTGCGAGTGTGGGTGATGAACGATGACACGACCCGTGCGGTGAGCCTGACCCGGTTGGGGCACGGACGCTACGAAGCAGTCAACGCGCGCGGCGGGACAATCGAGTTCTCGACCGATCGCGAACAGACCTTCACGCCCGTCGAACTATTCCTCGCCTCGATCGCGGGCTGCGCTGCGATCGATGTCGACTTCATCACCTCCAAGCGTTCCGAGCCGCTACGTTTCGAGGTGTCGATGACGGCGAACAAGGTCCGCGATGAACACGGCAACCATCTCGTCAACCTTGCGATGACGTTCGACGTCGCCTTTCCGGAGGACGACGGTGGGCGCGCCGCGGCGGGAGTCCTGCCCGGCGCCATCGCTCGCACGCACGATCGATTGTGCACGGTCAGCAGGACCGTCGAGATCGGGACACCCGTCGCGGCCTCCATGACGAACGACGGCGCCGCACAGACCTGAACGAACTCTTCCCGGATGTGACGCGGGCAGGGCAATCTCAGCTTGTGTGGCTGCTCTTGTCGTGTCGCGCTAACCGTCAATCGGGCAATTCGCCGGTGGCCAGCAAGCGGTCGAAGCCGTCGTCGTCGAGAATTGGCAATCCCAGATCCTGAGCCTTGGTGATCTTGCTCGCGCCCGGCGATTCGCCCACCACGACGGCGAAGGTCTTGGCACTGACGCTGCCCGGGCTCTTCCCACCGCGTGCCTTGATCGCGAGTTCGGCCTCCTCACGTGAGTACCGCTGCAGCGTGCCGGTGACGACCACGGCCTTGCCGGCGAGCACGGGCGCCAGGCGGCTGACCTCGACCTTGCCGAAGTCGACCCCGGCGCTGCGAAGCTTGTCGACGAACAGCTTGTTGGCATCGATCGCATACCACCGGCAGATCGAACTGGCGATGACAGGGCCCACACCATCAGTTGTCGCCAGCGTTGTCTCATCCGCTGCCAGGATCGAGTCGAGCGTGCCGAACGCAAGGCTCAGAGACTCGCTCGCCGACGGTCCGAGCCCCTTGATGCCCAAGGCGGTCAACAACTTCGGAAGGGGCCGAGTCTTCGATCCCTCGATACCGGCGAGCAGCTTGTCTGCGCTGATCGCGGCGAAGCCCTCGAGACCCAGCAGCTGCTCGGCGGTCAACGAATAGATGTCGGCCGGGTCGGTGATGAGCCCGGCGTCGCTGAGTTGAAACACCGTGCGCTCGCCGAGCCCCTCGATGTCCATCGCCCCACGCGATGCGAAGTAGATCACCCGCTGATCACGCTGGTTCGGGCACGCGGGCTCCACGCATCGCGTGTCGGCTTCGCCCTCGATGCGCACCAGTTCGGTCGCCAATGGACACGGACAGATCTTGGGAAACTCCCAGGCCTTGCTGTTGGCCGGGCGCAACGACAGGATCGGACCGACGACCTCCGGGATGACGTCGCCGGCCTTGCGAACCATGACCGTGTCGCCAGGCCGCACGTCCTTGGCTCGAACCTGGTCCTCGTTGTGCAGGGTCGCCATACGCACCGTAGAGCCACCGACGAAGACGGGATCGAGCACGGCGAATGGTGTGGTGCGACCTGTGCGGCCAACCGACACCTGGATGTCGAGGAGCAAGGTCGTTCGCTCCTCGGGCGGGAACTTGAAGGCGATCGCCCAGCGCGGGGCGCGGGAGGTGAAGCCCAGTAGATCGCGCAACGCCAACTGATCAACTTTGGCGACAGCACCGTCGATCTCGTACGGCAGGTCGTGGCGATGCTCCTGCCAGTGAGCTGCAAACTCATAGACACCGGCGAGGTCGTCGACCATGCGCACCTCCGGGTTCACCGGGAAACCCAGGCTGCCGAGAAACTCGAGTGTCTCGTGATGGCTGGTGAACTCCGGGCCCCCGACGACTTCTCCCAGCTGGTAGCACCAGAAACTGAGCTCGCGGCTGGCGGTGACGCGAGGGTCCTTCTGTCGCAGGCTGCCGGCGCCGGCGTTGCGCGGATTGGCAAACAACGGCTGCCCTGCGGCCGCAGCACGCTCGTTGAGGGCTTCGAAGCTGGCGATCGGCATGTAGACCTCGCCACGCACCTCGACCACCTCGGGTGCGCCTTTCGGCAGACGCTTCGGCAACGCGGCGATGGTGGCCACATTCGCTGTCACGTCCTCGCCGACGCGACCATCGCCGCGGGTCGCGGCCTGCACGAACTTGCCGCCTTCGTAACGCAGGCTCATCGCCAGGCCGTCGATCTTCAGCTCGCACACGAACGTGGCCGGCACGCCGGCCAGCCCGCGGCCGACTCGCTCGCCCCACTGCGCGAGCTCGGCCTCGTCCATCGCGTTGTCGAGGCTCGTCATCGGCACGCGATGTATCACCGGTGCGAACGTGGCCGACAGCGGCGTCCCACCGACCTGGCTGGTGGGCGAATCGATGGACGCCACCTCCGGGTGCTCGCTCTCGAGCCGCACCAGTTCGCGAACGAGCAGGTCGTAGTCGGCATCCGCGATCTCCGGACTGTCGAGGGTGTGGTACCGCTCGTTGTGATAGGCGATCTGTCGCCGAAGCTCCGCGACCCTGGCGGCAATGTCGGCAGACTCCGTCATGCGTGCGAGTGTAAGCAGCTATGCGCCGAGTGAGATGCGCGTTGCGGTGGCCTGGTCCCTGACCCGTTCGCTGATGTCGGCCGCGAGGCGATGGACTCGTTCGGCCACCGCAGGGGTGTGCGTGCCGAGACCGCATTCCGGCGTGATGATCGATTGCCGTCGCAACTGGCCGGGATCCGCCCCGCGTTGCACGAGCTCGCACCACAGTTCGCTGAGCTTGCGCCACGGCCGTTCGGCCGACGTCGCAATGGGACCCTCGGTGGAGACGGCCCCCCAGGCGATCGTGCCGCCATCACCGAGGAACCTGGCCAGGTATCCGGCCGATTCCAGCAAGCGCATGTCGACCGGCACCGAGAGCACGTCGGGGCCGATCGCCACCAGCGAGGCGATGTCGGCCGTCGCACACACATGCAGGCCCGTGACGGCGACCGGTTCGATCGCGGCGAGCGCTGCAGACACCAGGTCCACTGCGGTGTCGGGAGCGATCGGGAATCCCGCGCTCATCATCTCGTCGAGCGTCGGCTCGTCGATGAACACGACTTGCCGGCACCCGGGCAACGCAGCGGCGACATGGTCGACCAGTTGGCGGACCCGGAAACGAACCGCGCGCACCGAGACCTCGAAGGCCACCTCGCTGCTGAGCCCGGCTCGGACCAGCGCAAGACCGAGTGTCACAGGACCGACGAACTGCCACTTGACCGGGGCGCGGCGACCTTCAGCTGCGGCCAGGAACGCGCGCCACCCGCCGAAGGCGTCGTGCTGCAGATCGGTGACCACCGGGGCCTCAGGATCGAAGCTCGTGGCATCGAACGCGATGCTGCCGTATTGACCGACTGTGATTCCTGCAAGACCGACGAGTCCCTGCGGGATCATGCCCTCGGCGGGCGAGCGCTTCGGCAGTGTGGGGATCGCCGGCAGCTCGAGCGTCTGCAGCGAGAATGCTGCCGCGGCCGCTGCGTCGCGGTGAGGAAGGCTGCCGATCCCTGTGGCTATGCCACTTGGTAGCTGTGCTCGGTTCACCCCTGTGTGCTCCTCGGCGACATCGTTCCACTCGCGATGACCGGGGCACGAACCGTGGTTGTTGCTGTGCTCACTGGCCAAGTGGGGTGCACATCGGCAAGTCTGTCGAGCGTGAACCCCGGCGGATCGCAGTTCCTCTCAGCCGTAACCGGGAGCTGGGGCCCACGGGTTGCGTGGCTGTTTGCCGGGGCCGCCGGGGCATGGTCGATCGGCAGCGCCATCGACGGTCGATCCGCGGCCGCTCGGGCAACCGTCATGATCGGTGCCTGGTTGCTGTGGGGAATCGGGGTCGTCGCGCTCGTCGTGCCGTCGACGCTCGGGCTCACGATCACCCGCATGCTGAGCGCTCTGACGTGCGGTGCCGCTGTGGTGAGTTGGATCGCTGGCGCATCTCCCGCGGCCGGGGCAGTCTTCGTCGCCTGCGCCTTGATCTTCGGACTGCTGGCCTGTGGCGCCGAGTACGGTCAACGGTGCGTGCAGGCGTCCGCGTACGGCGACGAACAACGCTTCCTCCTGCGAGCTGCCGGCGGCCTTCATTCCACCAGTCACCATCGCCGGCCTCATCTGGGTCGCGGCGGTGCTGTCCGCGCCATTGCTGCTTGCCGCGGATCAGTGGATCGTCGGAGCTATCGCAGCAGTCGTCGCTACGGCGCTCACGTGGCTGCTGCTCCCCCGCTTCAACGCGTTGTCACGCCGATGGTTCGTGGTGGTACCTGCCGGCGTGGTCGTGCACGACCAGGTCGTGCTGTCGGAAACGCTGATGGTCTCGCGCGCCAACCTGGTCGGCGTCGAACTGGCCCTAGAAGGGACCGAGGCGGCGGACTTCACCGGTCCCGCCGGAGGTCACGCCATCGAGGTCAGTGTGCAGTCGATGGTCACAGCACTGCTGGCGCCCACCAAGGACGCGCCGACGCGGTACAGCGCTGCACGTGCAGTCGTTCATCGTCGCACCGAGCCGCCCCGGCGCCGTCCTGCGCGCCACCCGAACACTCGGATGGGGTTAACGGGCGATGCCGCCGCCAAGGACGTAGCGGTTGTTCGAGTCGAAGAACACCACGCTCTGCCCAGGCGCGACCCGACGCTGGCGGTGTGTGCCACCGAACGGTGTCGTCACGCAGCGTCGCCGGCAACGCGGTGCCGTGTGCGCTGCATTGCACCATCACTTCGCCCGTGAACGGCTGGTCCGCCCACACGATGTTCTCGACTGCCAACTCGTCCACGTCGAGGTCGACCTCGTCGCCGACGACGACCGTGGACGTCGCCTGATCGATCGCCGTGACATAGCGCTTCGGACCGCCACCCGGGAGGCCGATGCCGCGTCGCTGCCCCAGCGTGACCATCTCGATCGCCGGCACCTCGCCAAGCACGGTTCCGGCGGAGTCCACCACCGTTGCCGTGCGGAACGGAATCCGCGCCCCGAGAAAGGTCTCCCGGCCACCCGTCTGCGTGATGAAGCAAACGTCCTGGCTGTCGGGCTTCGCCGCGGTTCGAAGACCGAGTGTCGTTGCACGTTGCCGGACCTCCGCCTTGGTGAGGTGGCCGACGGGGAACAGCGTTCGCCGTAGTTCGCGCTGCGGCAACATGTGCACGACGTAGCTCTGATCCTTTGCCGCGTCCGCGCCGCGATGCACGAAGAAGCGGTCGCCGACGGGCTCGATGCGGGCGTGATGGCCGGTGGCAATCGCGTCGAATCCGAGGAGGTCGGCGCGCTCGCTGAGTCGATCGAACTTCAGATGGCGGTTGCACTCGATGCACGGATTCGGCGTGAGACCCTTCGCTGTGCGCCCGCACGTACGGGTCGACGACGTGCGTATTGAAGTCATCGGAGAAGTTGAACACGAGATGGTCGATGTCGAGCTGCTGGGCAACCCGGCGGGCGTCGTCGACATCGGCAACCGAGCAGCACCCTGTGTCGCTCTCGCCACCCCACAGGCGCATCGTGATACCAACGACGTGATGACCGGCGTCGAGCAGTTCGGCTGCGGCGACCGAGGAGTCGACGCCTCCGCTGAGGGCCACGAGCACCTTCACGCGGCACGTCCCTTGCGCAGCCGGTGGACGGCATCGACGATGGCCGTCGTCGCCCGTGCGACGTCGTCGGATGTCGTGGTACGACCGAGCGTCAATCGCAACGCGCCGTGGGCACGGTCGCTCGGCACGCCCATCGCCGCCAGCACGTGCGACGGCTCCATGGCACCACTTGCACACGACGAGGCCGCGCTAGCGCACACGCCCGCCTCGTCGAGCAGATAAAGCAGTGCTTCGTTCTCGATCCCGTCGATGCACACATGCGCTGCTCCGGCGACCTTGCACGGTCGATCCACCGTTTCGTGGACGCCGTCGAGCTGAGCCTGCAGACCGTCGACCAGTGCGTCGCGCAATGCGGCGATACGCAGGTTCTCGCCAACCCGTTCGTTGTCGGTGCCGCGCAATGCGGTAGCCATCCCGATGATGCCTGCGACGTTGTGGGTACCGCTGCGGCGCTCCCGTTCCTGGCCTCCTCCGACCAGCATCGGAACGAACGCAGCGCGACCCGCGGGCGATCAGCACTCCCACGCCTTTCGGTCCACCGAACTTGTGCGCCGACAGCGACATCAGATCCACGTGCGGCGTGATGGCGCGCAGGTCGAGCCAGCGGCGCAGCCTGAACGGCGTCGGTGTGCAGCACGGCCTTCGGAGCTGCTCGTCGCAGCAATGCGGCGACCTCGGCGAGATCCGTGATCGTGCCGACCTCGTTGTTGACCGCCATCACGCTGACGAGCGCTACGTCGTCGAGCGCGTCGGCCAGCGCGTCGAGGTCGACCCGACCCACATTGTCGACACCGACCACGCGACCGTGACGGGACTCGACGGCGTGCAGCACGGCGTGATGCTCGACAGCGGGGCACAGCGCGACACCACCCGAGCGGTCGAGGGTGCCGAAGATCGCCGTGTTGTCGGCTTCGGTGCCACCACTCGTGAAGATCACTTCGCCGGGCCTGCAACCGATCACGTCGGCGACGTCGTCGCGTGCCTCGTCGATCGCCTTGCGGACCTGCCGGGCGAAGCGGTGCGACCCCGACGGATTCGCGAACTGCTCGGTGAAGAACGGCAGCATTGCCTCGACCGCGTCGGCACGCATCGGCGTCGTTGCCGCATGATCGAGGTAGGTGTAGCCGTCGTGCACGGCGTTCAGGCTAATGGCGTCCGCCCATTGGCCGCCGACAGCGGTTGTGGACGTGGCCTCGAACGCCATTGAATGGTGCGATGGATGGCTACACACGCTCCTCGTACGGCGACTCGTTTGCGGACGTGTACGACGACTGGTACGAGCGCATCAGCGACGTCGATTCGACCGTCGATCTTCTCGCCCAACTCGCCGCCGAGCGTGCACCGTCGCCGGTGCTGGAACTCGGTGTCGGCACCGGTCGCCTGGCGATTCCCTTGGCATCACGCGGTTTCGATGTCGTCGGGCTCGACGCCAGTGCGGCGATGCTGGCCAAGCTGGCCGAGAAGGATCCCGACGTCGTCTGTCACGGTGCAGATCGGCGACATGGTCGACGATCTGCCGGCCGGACCATTCGCACTCGTGTTCGTCGCGTTCAACACGTTCTTCGGTCTGCTCACCGAAGCACGCCAGCAAGCTTGCTTCGCGGCGGTGGCCGATCGACTGGTGCCGGGTGGCGCGTTCGTGATCGAGGCCTTCGTGCCCGAGCCACAGGATGGTCCGCCAGTCGTGGTCCGTTCGATGACGGCGGATTCGGTCGTGCTCAGCATCACGACCCACGACGAGTCAGGGCAGATCGCACAGGGTCACTACGTCTCGCTCAGCGAGGCGGGGGGCGTGCGAATGCGGCCGTGGGCAATCCGCTACGCAACGACCGGTCAACTCGACGCGATGGCGCGTACTTCTGGATTTCGTCTGGCCGAACGATGGGAAGACGCCCAACGCGCTGCCGTTCACCGCCGAGAGCGCCCGTCACGTGTCGGTGTATCGCACAATTCACAGCCCTGTCCGTCCTGAAGCAGGTGCAACGTCCTAAGCTAAGAGTCGCTGTGAGTCAACTGCGTCTCAATCCACTGACCGGGCGGTGGGTCACAATCGTGGCCGAGCGTGCTGAGCGTCCGACCGACTTTGCACCCCGCGTCGCCCAAGTCGAGGCCGATCCGGATCGGCCGTGCCCATTCTGCCCCGGCAACGAAGAAGTCACACTGCCATCGCTCGACACCGTCGACGCCGATGGCACTTGGCGCATGCGTGTGATTCCCAACCTGTATCCGGCGTTCGATGGCGACGAGCCGTTCGCGGTTCATCACCGTGGCCCCGTGCACGTGGAGGCCGAGGCCAGCGGTACCCACGAGGTGTTCGTGCTGACCCGCGAGCACAACGCGGGCATTCACGACCTCAGCGACGCCGATGCCGCCGAGATGATGATGGTCCTCAAGCGCCGCTTTCTCGAGCATGCCGCGACGCCGAACGTTCGCTACACACAGGCGATCATCAACCACGGCCGCGAAGCCGGCGCATCGATCGCCCATCCGCACGGGCAGCTGCTCGGCCTGCCGTTCGTGCCCGGAGAACTGCTCGAAGAGCAGCGGGCGTTCAGCCGATTCGAAGGCGGTTGCATCCTGTGCGCCACCATCGAGGCCGAGATCGGCGAGGCCGAACGAGTGCTGTTCGCCGACGACGACGTTGTCTGCGTTGCTCCCTACTGGAGCGGATCCCCGTACGAGTTGCTCATCATCCCGCGCAATCACGAACTGCACCTCACCGATGCCAGCGACGTGACGTTGGCAGCCGTCGGCAGGTCGATTCGCGATTCCATCGAGCTGCTGCGTGAAACACACGGCGACATCTCGTACAACATCGGCTTCCACACCGCACCGCACCACTACAACGGCGCCTTCCACTGGCACGTTCACCTGTGGCCGAAGCTGGTCACGACGGCAGGGTTCGAACGCGGCACCGGCGTGATGCTCAACATCGTGCCGCCCGAGGCGGCCGCTGCACAGCTCCGCCGACAGTCCGTCAAGGCCTGATCCGCCCTGTCGTGTCACGCCTACGCGTCGCCATCGACATCTCGGCGACGCCCGCACAGGTCTGGGATGCTGTCGAGCCCGTCGAAGATCACGTCGAGTGGATGCACGACGCTGTGGCGATCCGTTTCCAAACCGATCAGCACCGCGGTGTCGGAACCGCGTTCCTGTGCGACACCAAGGTCGGCCCGTTCGAGCTGGTCGACAGCATGGAGATCACCGAGTGGGAGCCGGGCGTCACGATGGGCGTGCGCCACGTCGGCGTGGTCACCGGCACCGGCCGATTCACGCTTGACACCGATCGACCTCGGCCGGCGCACGCGATTCAGCTGGGAGGAATCGTTGACCTTCCCGTGGTGGCTTGGTGGACCCCTCGGCGCGCTCGTCGGCGGCCGCGTTGTGCTTCGCACGATCTGGAAGCGCAACCTGACGCGAGCTGAAGCAGATCGTCGAGTCGCGAGTGGCGTACTAGAAGCGGCGTCGCTAGTCTCAGTTCGCGTGAGCACAGAAACGTGCTGCCGGTTTCTGTCCTCTCCGGAAATCGAACTGGTCGAGAGATTCCGCCGAACTGGCGATCGCGGGCGAGTCCCTTTTGCGGCACGCTAAGCCAGAGCGCGAATCGCAGCAGTCACAGCCGCACCGATCAGGATCACCAGGATCAGCGGAGCCTTCCTCCATGCGGCGATCGCGGCCGCGCCGACGCCTGCTGCACGAGCATCGATCTGCAGGTGCTGGCCGACGCTGAACGTGTCCTTCACGACGAGCGCAGCGATCAGCGCGGCCGGGATCAATGACAGGCAGCGATCCAGCACGGGTGGCAGGGTGCGATCGCCGATCACCACCAGGCCGAGCACCTTGAAGAAGTACGCGCCGCCGGCGAGTACGAGCACCAGTGTCCACGTCATCGCGGCACCCCCACCAACACCGCGAGCGATGCGCACAGGATGGGGATCCCGACCGGCACGAACGGGATCAGCACCAGACAGATGGCGGCGCCGAGCGCGGCGGCCAGGCGACCGCGCGGCTCGCGCAGCAATGGATACAACATGGCCACGTACGCGGCGGGAAATGCTGCGTCGAGCCCGAACCTCTTCGGATCGATCGCACTTCCGGCGAGAGCCCCCAAGAGCGTGCCGACATTCCAGAAGACGTACAAGCTGACGCCAGTGATCCAGAACGCGGCGCGTTGCGCATCGGGGTCGGATTGCGCTGCCGACATCGCCGTGGATTCGTCAGTCGTCAGTTGGGCGGCGACCAGTCGACGACCGAGCGGACCGTCCAAGCGGCGCGACATCGTCAACCCGTAGACACCGTTGCGCGCGGCCAGCAACAGCGAGCCGCTGAGCGCCGCGGCTGTCGATCCTCCTGCACCGATCACGCTGACAGCGGAGAACTGGCTGGCTCCCGTGAAGACGAGCAGCGACATCGCGCACGTCTGCGCAACGGAGGCACCTGCACTGACGGCCCCGACTCCGAACGACACCGCGAACACACCGACTGCAAGTGCCAGCGTGAGGCTGGCGGTGAGGACGGGACGCATGCGTGGATCTCGCCACGCTTTGATCATGGGCGAACGGCCCCGAGTAACACGACTCCGAGCGGTGGCAAGTCGAACTCGGCGGACGCCGGCTGACCCTGCCAGGTGTGGTCGGTCGTTGCCGAGACTGTCGAGATCTGGCCCCGATAACCGGAACCGCCGAACTGACCACTGTCGGAATCGAGGAGCACCCGCCACTGACCGGGCCACGGCAAGCCGACTCGGTGACCTGGACGTGGTACCGGTGTGAAGTTGGCGACGCAGGCAACGGCTTGACCGCCGGCGTGACCCCAGCGCAAGAACGCGTACACCGAGTGCAGCGCGTCGTCGGCGTCGAGCCATTGGAAGCCGGTCGGCTCGTGATCGCGTTCCCACATCGACTTCCACTGCGTGGCAACCCGATTGAGCTCGGCGAGCAGATCGCGTACGCCACGATGCGGAGCGTGATCGAGTAGATGCCACGGCAGTCCGCCGGCGTCGTTCCACTCCGTCCACGGCGCGAGTTCGGCGCCCATGAAGACCAACGGAGCACCGGGCATCGCCCACATCCACGTGAACATGGCGCGCAGATTGGCGAACTTCTGCCAATCGTCGCCCGGCATCTTCCCCAGCAGGCTGCCCTTGCCGTGGACTACCTCGTCGTGGCTGATGGGCAACGCGAATCGTTCGGTGAAGGCGTACAACAAGCCGAACGAGAGCTCGCGATGGTGCCAGCGTCGATGCACCGGATCGGTGCTGAAGTAGTCGAGCGTGTCGTGCATCCAGCCGAGGTTCCACTTGTGGGTGAAACCCAGCCCGCCGTGGTCGATCGCGTGAGTCACCTTCGGCCACGCGGTGCTCTCCTCGGCGATCATCATCGCTGTCGGTACCTCTGCATTGATGGTCGCATTGAGCTGTCGAATGAAGTCGATCGCGTCGAGGTTCTCGCGGCCCCCGAACTTGTTGGGTACCCACCGCCCCGGACCGCGCGAGTAGTCGAGGTACAACATGCTGGCCACTGCGTCGACGCGCAAGCCGTCGATGTGGAACTCCTCCAGCCAGAACAACGCGTTGGCGATCAAGAAGTTGCGGACCTCGTGACGTCCGTAGTTGAACACCAGGGTGCCCCAGTCCGGGTGCTCGCCCTGGCGAGGATCCGAATGTTCGTACAGCTTGGTGCCGTCGAACAGTGCGAGGCTCCACTCGTCACGAGGGAAGTGAGCCGGCACCCAGTCGAGGATCACGCCGATGCCGCGCTGGTGGAGCTCGTCGACGAACGCCCGGAAGTCGTCGGGGGCACCGAACCGCGCGGTCGGCGCGTAGTAGCCGGTGACCTGATATCCCCACGAACCTCCGAACGGATGCTCGGCGACGGGGAGCAGCTCGACGTGGGTGAAGCCGAGCGCGGCGACATGATCGGCGACCTGGTTGGCCAGCTCGCGATACGAGTACACACCGTGCCGCCACGAGGCGAGGTGCATCTCGTAGATCCGCAGCGGCTGGCCGGGACCGTGACCACGCGTCGACATCCACGACGTGTCGCCCCACACGTGAGCGCTCGGCGCCGCAACGACGCTCGCGGTCGCAGGCGGGCACTCCGTGGCGTACGCCATCGGATCGGCCTTCATCATCACGCTGCCGTTGGCCGCTTCGATCGCGAACTTGTAGCGATAGCCGACGTCGGCTGATTTGGCGATTCCGGCCCACACCCCGGATTTGTCCTGTGGCAACAGCACGTCGCCATCGACCCAGCCATCCCAGTCGCCGACGACCCGCACCGACTTCGCGTTCGGAGCCCACACGGCGAATTGCACACCGCCGTCGGCCAGAGGATGGGCGCCGAGCCACTCCCACAACCGTCGATGTGTGCCCTCGCCGAAGAAGTGGAGATCGTGTTCACCGAGCAGCACGACGGAAGCGTACGTGACTGCACCGGCGACTACGGTCAACGACTGATGCGCGTCCTGATGTTGTCGTGGGAGTACCCGCCTCGGGTGGTGGGTGGAATTGCCGCGCACGTCGACGGTTTGGCCAGGGCAATGGCCCGTGCTGGCCACGATGTCGTGGTCTTCAGCCTCGATCATCCGAAGGTCGGCGACGACGAAATGGTGGAGGGAGTTCGCGTTCTGCGGGCCAATGCCGACCTGCCCTGGCTGCCCGACGAGTACGTGATCTCCGAGACCGCCTCAGCCAACCACCACCTCACCCAGCTTGCCGCCAAGCTCGGGACGTGGAGGCCGCAGGTCATTCACGCCCATGACTGGCTGGTTGCGTGGTCGGCCGACACATTGCGGGCGTTGTGGGGCGTTCCGTTGGTCGCCACGATCCACGCGACGGAACGTGGTCGCCACGGCGGATACGTCCCGCAGGGCACACCCGCGGCGATCAACGCCGTGGAGTGGTGGCTCACGTATCAGGCGCAACAAGTGATCGCATGTTCGAAGTTCATGGTCCGCGAGGTCACCGAAGGATTCGAACTGTCGTCGGAGAAGGTCAACCTGGTGCCGAACGGCATCGACATCGGTCAATGGCTGTCGCCGACCCCGCCGTCGCAGAACGACCGCGAGCAATTGGTCGTGGCGTGGGGCCGGATCCAGTACGAGAAGGGTTTCCAGGTCCTCACCAGAGCGATCGGTCACCTCCGACATCGCCTTCCAGACCTTCGCTGCGTGATCGCCGGCCGGGGCAGCTACCTCGCCGAACTGCAGACGCAGATCGACATGGAAGGCGTCGGCCACATTGTGCAACTGGCCGGTTTCGTACCCGACGACGAGTTGCGCAGATTGTTGCAGCGCACCAGTTGCGTCGTGATCCCATCGCTGTACGAACCGTTCGGCATCGTCGCGCTCGAGGGGATGGCCGCCGGTGCGCCGACCATCGTCGCCCGCACGGGTGGGCTCGCCGAAATCGTCGACGGCACCGGAGCCGGGGTGCTGTTCGAACCCGGCAACCACATCGCCCTGGCCAACTGCATCGCCGATGTCCTGAGCCATCCCGACGTCGCCGACAGCATGCGGACGAAGGCGGCATCATTGCTGGCCAGCCGATACACGTGGGACGCCATCGCAGCCACCACGCTCGGTGTGTACAGCAAAGCCAAACATGGCTGAGCCGGCGCCAATTCGGCCACGGACACCTCCCGACTAAACTCCCCGAATGCGTGCCGTCCGCCAGTTCAATGTCGTCCCAGCGATTCCGCCTCGTCTCGCGGCACTGGGCTCGCTGGCCAACAACATCTATTGGACCTGGGACCGCCAGACGCAGGCACTCTTCGCCCAGCTGGACCCGGTTCTTGTGGGAATCGAGCGGGCACGATCCACTGCGGTTGATCGCCGGGATCACCGCGAGTCGCTGGGCTGAGCTCTCGGCCGATCCCCAGATCGCGTCGCTCACCGATGCCGCCGCAGCACGACTTGCCGAGGCCACCACGGCGCCACGCTGGTTCCAGGGACGCACCGACAGCCCGCTCGACATGATCGCCTACTTCTCCCCCGAATTCGGGCTCACCGAGACCCTGCCGCAGTACTCCGGTGGCCTCGGCATCCTGGCCGGCGACCACCTCAAGGCGGCATCCGACCTCGGGCTACCCCTCGTTGGCATCGGGTTGCTGTACGCCGAGGGGTACTTCCGCCAGAAGCTCAACGCCGACGGCTTCCAGGAGGAGCGATTTCCTCGGCTCGACCCGCACGGTCTCGCCCTGACGCCCACCGGCATTCAGGTCTCCGTCGACATGGGCGACGAGGTGGCCCGGCTCAACGTGTGGCAGGTGATGGTCGGGCGGATCAACCTCTACCTCCTCGATGCGGCAGTCGACACCAACAGCCCGGAGATCGCAGCGATCACCAACCGCTTGTACGGAGGCGACATCGAGCACCGCATCCGTCAGGAGATCGTGCTCGGCATCGGCGGCGTTCGGGCGTTACGCGCGCTCGGGCTGCACCCCCAGGTGTTCCACACCAACGAAGGTCACGCCGGCTTCCTATCCCTCGAACGCATTCGCGAACTTGTCGAGTCCGGCCTGACGTTCGCCGAGGCGATCGAGGTGGTCCGCGCCGGTGGAGTGTTCACGACCCACACCCCGGTACCCGCGGGCATCGACCGGTTCCCGCACGAGTTGATGGAGAAGTACTTCACAACGTTTGCTGCGTCGCTGGGCATCTCTCTCGACGAGTTGATGGCGGTCGGTCAACGGCCCGACGAACCCGACGACGACCGATTCAACATGGCGGTGATGGGGTTGCGCCTCGCCGGGCGCAGCAACGGCGTTGCCCAGTTGCACGGTGCAGTCAGCCGGGAGATGTTCCAGGGGATGTGGCCCGACGTCACGGTCGAGGAGGTGCCGATCGCGGCCATCACCAACGGCGTGCATGCCCACACCTGGGTCAGCGACGGCGTCGCCGATCTGTTGGCCAGCAGTGTCGGCCCGGTCTGGGATGGCGCCGACAAGGCATCGTGGTCCGGGGTCGCCAAGCTCGCACCCGCAAAGGTGTGGGACAACCAGGGCCAAAGGCCGCGCCGAATCTGGTGTCGTTCGTTCGCTCCCACTTCGGCGAAGCCCTGCTCGACCCACAGGCGCTGACGATCGGGTTCGCCCGGCGGTTCGCCACGTACAAGCGCGCAACCCTGCTGCTGTCGCAGCCGGCCCGGCTGCGACGCCTCCTGCTCGACGCGAACAGGCCGGTGCAATTCGTCTTCGCCGGCAAGGCCCACCCCGCCGACCAGCCTGGCAAAGACATGATCCGCGAGATCGAAGTCTTCGCCAGAGAGCACGACGTCGGCAACCGAGTCGTGTTCCTGCAGGACTACGACATGGCAGTGGCACGCACGATGTTGCACGGCTGCGACGTGTGGCTCAACAACCCGCGCCGGCCGCTCGAGGCATGCGGCACCAGTGGCATGAAAGCCGCACTGAACGGTGTCTTGAACTGCAGCATCCTCGACGGATGGTGGGACGAGTGTTACGACGGCCGCAACGGATGGGCGATCGCATCCGCCGACGATGATGCCGACGTCGGGCCGACGCGACCGGCGCGAGGCGACCAGCCTGTTCGGCCTGCTCGAACGCGAGATCGTCCCGCTGTTCTACGACCGCGATGCCGACGGCGTGCCGGTCGAGTGGATCAACAAGATGAAGGACAACTGGTGCTCGCTCGGGCCCGTTCGTCACGGCGGCACGCATGGTCCGCGACTACACATCGGACGCTCTACGAGCCCGCTGCCGCCAGCGCCGCGGCGATGCTCGCCGACGACGTCGGCACGCGGCAAGTCGTTGGCCCACTGGAAGAGCCACGATCAGCGGGGCGTGGGCCGGATGTGAAGTGCTCGACATCGACATCGACCCCTCGGCCGCCCACGAAGGCGACCAGCGAAACGTGCGGGCGCATGTCGAACTCGGCGGCCTCGACGCCGGCGAGGTCACCGTTCAAGCCCTGCACGGACCGATCGACTCGACAGGTGCGTTCATCGATACGCCGGCCGCCGTCACCGCTGCAGCCGCACCGGCGCAACGGCGTGCTTCGAGGGCACGCTACGTGGTCGGCGAGGCCGGCCCGTACGGGGTCACGGTGCGTGCCGTGCCGCGCCACGACGACCTGATCAGCCCGATGGAGATGGGTCTCGGTCGCCTGGGCAGACTGATCCGACCCGCTCGCGCCGCTGATCTACGTGCCGGTGAATTCGGCCTTGCCCGGCCCGTGCTCGAGGAAGCTTTGCACACCGACCTGGCTGTCCGTCGGTGTGGAAGATTCCCTGAACAGGTCGCGCTCGAGCTTCAACGCCGTCAGCCAACGGTTGCTCGATACCGCCGTCGACGGCCTGCTTGATCATCGCCTGGGCCTGCAACGGTCCACGCCGCCACCTCGGCGGCCAACGCCAAGGCCGCTCGTGCAGCGACTCGCGGCGACACCAGTTCGTCGGCGAGGCCGATCCGCAGTGCCTCCTCGGCCTTCACCTGCCGGCCGGTGATCATCATCTCCTTGGCCTTGCTGCGCACCGACCAGGCGCGGCAGGCGTTGGGTCCCGCCACCACCGGGAATGATGCCGAGCAGGATCTCCGGTTGCCCGAACACAGCTCGTTCGCCGACGATTCGATAGTCGCATGCCAAGGCCAACTCGCATCCTCCACCGAGGGCGTAGCCGCTGACGGCAGCGATCACGAATCTCGGGATCTTGGCGACAGCGTTCAATGCCGCGTGGAAGCCGGCCGTGATGTGGCGTCCTTGCTCTGCATCACCGAACTCGCTGATGTCGGCCCCGGCAGCGAAGATCCGTTCGCCACCGGTGATCACCACGGCGCCGGGCGGATCGGCGAACATGTCCTCGGCCGCCGCGCGCAGCTCGGCGAGCAGGCCGCCTGCGACAGCGCGTTGACCTTTGGATTGTTCAGCGTCACGACCGCGACACCGTCGGCACGTCGTTCGACGAGCACAAGTTCTCCCATCCCGCCACCCTATGCGTTCCCCTACCAGCTGTGAGCCGGATGTCGCGCCACGCCACATCCGACTCACACCGAGCCTGATGCTGGGCTGCTGTGAGTCCGGTGTTGCGCTCACGGCCACATCCGACTCACAACGGCTTGGCCACCGAAGTGTTCCGCTTTCGTGCCGCTCGCCGTACCTCTATTGAGGTGATGAGGAATGACTCGCAACCGCCAGATATCCACCACACTGATGGCGTCGCAGCACGGGGCCGCCGCGACCACCCAGGTGCGAGCGAGGCTCCGTTGGCGCCAGCAGCAGTCGCTCATCAACAGTCAAGTTTGGCAGCGGGACGACACGGGTCGTGATCAGTCGATCGACGCCCATGACCTGGCATCAACACGTCATGGTCGCGACGCTGGCGACGCGAGGCGTCGCGTCCCACGGGACGGCAGCGCGACTGCATCATCTCGATGGCTTCACCCGCATCGGCGAGGTCCACGTCACGCTTGCGATACGACCAGCGTCGGCACCGATACGCCGACGCTCGATCGTCCACATCAGCCGCGTGTTCAACGCCTCCGATCAGCTGCCAATCGGAGGAATTCCCGACCGTGATCCTCCCCGTCTGTCTCCTCCAGATCGCCGAGCAGTCCAACGACGACATGATCAAGGCCCTCGAAGGATGCGATGCGCGAAGGAGTCAACCCGACGTGGATTCGACAGGTCGCCGCTCGCTATGAACGGCCCGGACAGACGGCAGCCAAGCGGCTTGTCAATGCCTTGGACGAACGAGTCGACTGGCACGCTGCCACGCAGCTGGTTCCAACGTCTTGCGGCCCGCGTGCTCGACCGAAGCTGGAATCCAGACGGTCGATGAGCATCCGGTCCATCAGGGGCAACGCCTACTCGCGGCGCTGGATCTGGCGATCCCGGAGCTTGCGAATCGGCATCGAGTGCCAGAGTTGGGAGTGGCACGCAACACCCTAGGCGCAGCGTCGCGACGCAGCCCGCAAACGAGCCGCTCCGGCGGCTTGGCTGGGAGATCATCGACCTGTGGTGGAGCGACCTCGACCGCATCGACGACGTCCTCGCCACTGTCCTCGTGATCATCGCCGAGCGCCGGCCCGACAGCTGTGAGTCCGTGTCGCGATACCGGGGCCGCATCCGACTCACACCACGCCGGATCCGGGTGCTGTGAGTCCGGTCGTCGCGCCTCCCGACCGGGACTGACTCACAGCCGGGTCGGCGAGGGGTCAGCCGTCGATGCCGGCGAGCATCTCGTCGGCGGCAGTCCACGGGTCGAGGCGGAGGTCGGCGACATCGGCCTGCAGCCGGTCCCAGCGGTCGCCGGTCGCCAACTGGCGGGCTCGCTGCTCGAGACGACGGGCGACGATCTCGCGGAGTTCCTCACCGACACGAAACTTGCGGCGGCGAGCCAGCTCACCCGACGCTTCGATTGCAGCGCGGTGGGCGACGACCGCCGTCCCAGTACTCGGCGACGCCCTCGTTGTTGATCGCCACGACCGGCAGGATCGGCGGATGCCACGCATCGTGCGGCGAGATCGGAGAGCTCGAGCATCTGCTCGAGATCGCGGCGGGTCTCCTCGACCCCTTTGCGATCGGCCTTGTTGATCACGAAGATGTCGGCGATCTCCATCAACCCGGCCTTGTTGGCCTGCACCGAGTCACCCCAACCCGGATTGACGACGACGACGGTCGTGTCCGCCTTGCCGGCGATCTCGACCTCGACCTGGCCGACGCCGACGGTCTCGATCAGCGTCCACGGTCGACCGATCGCGTCGAGCAGTCGTGCGGCCTCCGGTGTCGCCAGCGACAGACCGCCGAGATGCCCCGAGTGGCCATCGAGCGGATGAACACGCCAGGATCGGTGGCGTGGTCCTGCATGCGCACACGATCGCCGAGGATGGCGCCGCCGGTGAACGGCGACGACGGATCGATGGCCAGCACGGCGACTTCGAGGCCCTGTGAACGCAGATGACCGATCGTTGCGCTCGGTGAGGGTGCTCTTGCCCGAACCCGGCGCGCCGGTGAGTCCGACGAGGTAGCCGTGCCCGCTGAGCGGATGGGCGAGGCGGGCGATCTCCCTTGCCTCGTCGCCGCCTCGCTCGATCAGCGACAACAGGCGGGCCAGCGCGGCTCGGTCGCCGTCGCAGGCGGCACCGAACAGTTCGGCAACGGGGCGGGTTCGGCCTGCCATCTAGTCGATGTTGACGACTTCGGTGACACCGTCGATTCGATCGCGCATGATGCGCTCGATGCCAGCCTTCAGTGTGCCGGTGCTCGCTGGGCACGTTCCGCAGGCGCCGACGAGCGTCACCGAGATCACTCCGGTCTCCTCGTTGACGTCGCGCAGCACGATGTCGCCACCGTCGGCTTGCAGGGCCGGGCGGATGACTTCGATGGTTTCTTCGACTTGGGCGCGCATGATGTCGACGTTCTTTCGATGGAGGCCGCCTGTCATTGAAGCAGGATGCGACCGTAGGATTGCGACTTATGTCAACGTCTCGTTGGTCACTCCTCATTCCCCCGGGTGCCAAATGGCACGGGGCCGCGCAATGATCGCCCACCAGGGAGGCTGGGACGAGATCCTGCTCGTGCTCGGCCCGATCGCCGTGATCGTCGGGCTGCTGATGCTGGCTCGCAAGCGAGTCGACGGTGCCGAACGGAAGCCGGGTAGCCAAAGACGCCAAGCAACCGGCGCCCAAGGTCAAGAAGTAGCTGCAGGCGAGCAATCGAAATCGGGCGATCAGACGCGCTCGATGTCGGCACCGATGCCGACGAGACGGCCGACGAGATCGTCGTAGCCGCGATCGACGTGGTGCACGCCACTGACGATCGTCTCGCCTTCGGCAGCGAGGCCCGCCACCACCAGCGCGGCGCCGGCACGGATGTCGGGGGCCCGCACGGGCGCGCCACTGAGTCGATGCGACGCCGCGGACCACCGCATGGTGTCCATCGGTGCGAATGTCGGCGCCGAGTCGCTGTAGCTCCTCGACGTATCGGAATCGACCGGGGTAGAGGTTCTCGGTGACGATGCCAACACCGTCGGCGACGGCCAACATCGTCACGATCAACGGCTTGTAGTCGGTGGCGATGCCGGGATACGGAAGCGTGGCGACGTCGATCGAGCGCAACCGCTCGTGCGCCCAGACCGCAAGCCCGTCGCCGACGCGAGGTGACCGTCACGCCCATGTCGTCGATGCGGCGGACCAACATCTCCATGTGATCGTGTCGAGCCCCGCGCAATACGACCTCGCCGCCACAGACGGCAACTGCCGCGAGATATGTGGCCGCCTGGATTCGATCGGCGACCACGGCATGGTCCGCGGCGCGCAACGAGCCAGGCTCGACGCCGTGCACCACCAACGTCGACGAACCCGCTCCCTCGATATCCGCGCCCATCGACGTCAACATCGCACAGAGATCGGCGATCTCCGGCTCGCGCGCGGCGTTGTCGATGACCGTGGTTCCCTTGGCGTGCACGGCAGCGGTGAGGATGTTCTCCGTGGCGCCCGACGCTCGGGAACTCGAGTGTGATGTCGGCGCCGCGGAGGCGGTCGGCGGTGGCCTCGACGTAGCCGTGTTGCAGTTCGAACGTTGCGCCCATGGCTTCGAGACCCTTGAGGTGCATGTCGATCGGGCGGCTTCCGAAGTCGTCGCCGCCCGGCAGCGACAGCGTCACCTTGCCGCATCGGCCCAGCAGCGGACCGAGCACGTTGATCGATGCTCTGATCCGTTCGACGAGTTCGTACGGAGCAACCGGGGTGATGTCGCCCCGGTTGGTCATGGTCATCGAGCCGTCGCTTTCGAACGTGGTCGACACGCCGATGGCCGCGAGCAGATCGCTCATGATCGAAACGTCGTCGATGGCCGGCACGTTGGTGAGGTGATACACCCCGTCGGCCAGCAAGGTCGCGGCCATGAGCTTGAGCACCGAGTTCTTGGCACCGGGGACGACGACCTCGCCGTGCAAGGGCGCGGCGCGGCGAATGACGATCCGGTCGGAATTCATGGCGCTCAAGTATGGCCCATCCCGGGCCGCTTCGTGTCCATCTCGTGTCCACTTCGTGTGCGCCTCCGGGTCCGTTGCCTGCCGGCCACCAGTAGCCTCGTGGCGTGTCCCGCCGCGAACGGACGTTGCACCACTCGTGGCCGGCCGGCTCGCCTGGGGCGCAGCATGCTCTCACTCCGCGCGACGACCTCGTCGCGGAGACTGCGGCGTCGAGTGATGGGTCGACGACAACCTTCGCCCAGAGCGAGGGACCCTTCACCGTGTACGAGCGAACGGTGTCCGAGAAGCCGACCAAAGTCGACGAGTCGATCCGCTATCGGATCGCCATCCCTTGGTTCGGATGGCTGTTTGCACTTCCGATTCGCAGTACGTTGCGTCACCGGCCGCACGAGAACAGCGTCCCGTGGTGGTCGCCTCCCGACAGGCTGACGCAGCGCAACGTCGCCACACTCGGACTGCTCGCGGCGGCGTCAATGGCCGCGGCGTTCGCCAACACCCTGTTCACCCAGACCGCCAGTTTTGCTGCAGATGGGTTCGGAATCGACGAGCGCGCCCAAGGAGTCGGGGGCGTCATCGTGCGTCTCGGCGTGGTGATCGCCATACCGTTTGCGTTGCTCGCCGATCGTCGGGGACGTCGTCAGATCATCGTCATCACAGCGTGGCTGGCACCCTTGTGGTGCGCCCTCGGAGCGATCGCTCCGAGCTTCTGGGTCCTCGTCGGCACGCAGACCATCGGCCGCCCGATCGGCCTTGCACTGGCCTTGTTGATCGGCGTCGTCGCAGCCGAGGAGATGCCGCGCAGCAGCCGCGCGTACGCCCTCAGTGTGCTCGCTCTCGCCGGCGGACTCGGTGCCGGCGTCGCAGTCGCTGCGCTGCGGTTGGCCGACATCGGCACCGAGGGTTGGCGCCTCGTGTACCTGCTGTCGTTGATCTGGTTGTTGCCGGCCTACAGCTTGACCCGGCATCTGCCCGAGACACACCGGTTCGAGAAACGGCACACGATCGCGCCACGACTCGACCGGCGCCGATTCGCGACCATCTCGATCGTCGCGATCAGCGCCAACCTCTTCGTTGCCCCGGCCTCCTTCTTCCAGAACCGGTACCTGGACGACGTACGTGGCTACACGGGAGGCGGGATCGCGTTGTTCACTCTGTGCACCGCAACGCCGGCGTCGTTGGGGTTGATCGTCGGCGGACGCCTTGCCGACATGGTCGGGCGTCGCGTGGTGTTGGCGATCTGCATGCCCATCTCGACCTTGCTGATCGTCGCCACATTCAGCTCGTCCGGCTCGACGATGTGGCTGCTCGCCGTCGCCGGTGGCCTGCTCGCGGGTGCCGCATACCCTGCGTTCACCGTGTATCGCACGGAGCTGTTCCCGACGGGCAACCGCGGTCGCGCCAGCGGCTTCATCACTGCGCTGTCGTTGGCCGGCAGCAGCGTCGGGCTTCTCCTGGTCGGGTCGCTCGTTCACCGCGGTTGGAGTTACGGCGAGTCGATGCTGGTCGTCGGCTTTGGCCAGCTACTGGCTGCGACAATCGCCTACATCGCGTACCCCGAGACTGCGCATCTCGAGTTGGAGCAGATCAATCCGCAAGACGCACTACCGCAACCCTGAGATCCACTCGGCAACAATCGTCGCGATCATCTTGTCGGCGCCCTTCAGATCGTGACCCTTCCCGTCGATCCAGTGATGGGTCACCCGGCCGGGGATCGTTGCAGTCCACTGCTGCAACTCGTCGGGCGACGCAAACGGATCGCGGGTGCCATGGATGAACAGGCACGGCACGCTGATCCGAGGCAGATGCTCGACTCGCAGCGTGTCGGGCTTGCCGGGCGGATGTAAGGGATACGAGATCAGCACGAGTCCTCGAGCCGGCAACGGATCGTCGGCATCGCCGACGACCATCGAGCAGATTCGACCGCCCATCGATCGACCGCCGAGAACGAGCCCACCCTTCAGCAGCGGCGCTGCTTCGTCGCGCACGGTCTGAAGCAGGACCGGTGGTCGATCGGGTGCCTTGCGGCCGGCCTTGCGATAGGCGAAGTCGGCTCGGACGCAGCGCATCGGAGCGACGGCTGCTTCGATTGCAAGGAGGCTGGAGTGCGTGCTCGACGATCCCGCCCCAGGAAACAGCAGGAGGTTCATGCGAGCAGAATGCGGCGAGCCTCGCCCAGCCGTTCGATCTCTTTGCCGGCGACGCCTTCGTCGCCGCCGTAGTCCGGGTGGACCTCGCGAAGCCGGGCGCGGAACTGGGCCATGACTTCTTTCTTGGTGACCTTGCCGGTGCCCATCGGAAAGCCCAACAGCTCCAATGCCCACGCCTTCGGATCCGCCATCGTCGCCAACGTCGACCCGGCGGAGCCAGCCAGGTTGGCGATGAACGACGGACCGATGGCACCACGCCACCGCATCGCCTTGTGCAACGACGGGTTGATCGCCCGTCGTGCTTCGAGTGTCAGTCGTTCGACGGCGTAGATCGCCCCGAGAACCTGGGCCAGAGGCGAGCCCTGAGGGTTGAGGCTGAAACGCACGCTGTCGCCCTCGCCCTCCAGTCGGTGCACGCTGACCGCCAGCCCATGTCGATCGACCTGGTAGCGGTGCTTCAGGCGAGGTTGGACGACCCGCTCGCCACGACTGACCTGGTCCAGCAGGCGATGCACATCGGGCACCAGTTCCTCGTCGACATCGGGCAGATGGGCTGCGATGACGGCGCCGAGCAGGAGCCCACCGAATCCCGGAGTCGGGTCCACGGGAAGCACGAGATGTCCTAGCGACACGCGGACGCGTCGGGGTGACGGGCCTCGAATGCCACACCTCGAGCTCAGCGAGCAGCACGGACGTCGTTCTCCTACACGTATGGGCGCAGCAGGTCGTGCAACTCTGCGGCAACCGCTTGCGTCTCCACCACATCCGGCTCGTCGCCGTCGACGAGCGCTGCGGCCAGTTCGTCCGCAAGTTCGCACATGCGAACCCATAGCCGCTTGTCGACTCCGTACGGCGGGCGGTCGGGATCGGCGACGTCGGTCGCGCTGAGCAGTTGCTCGAGTCCGTCGGCATCCAGCGGGTTCTTCTGCAACCTGTCGCCTGCGAGGAAGAACGTCGTCAACGTCTCGAACGGAAGGCGATCAGCATCCGCGTCGTCGTCGTCGTTCTCGTCGGGCAGTTCGACTCCCTCGTCGTTCTCCACATCGTCGAGGATCGAATCGACCAACTCCTCGTCGTCGGTTCCGACGAGGAGGACGTCTTCCTCCCAACGGAACGGCAGCGCCCGAGCGACGAGGTGAGACGTGACCAGGTCACGTTCGCTCTGCTCCCACTCGGCCAAGTCGTACTCGGTGGAGGGAGCGTCCTCGGCGAGGGGTATTGCCTCGCGAGTCTCGGCGACCTCGCTGTCGGTCGCAATTCCGAGCCGAACCTCGACCTGAGCGACGATGTCGTCGGTCTCTGCCTCCGCCTCTTCTGGAACAATCAGCTCGTTGCCATCCCAGGCATGGCGGATCTCGGCGTCGGCAAGAGCCGCGGCGAGTTCGGCCATCTGCTCGAACGACCAATTGGCGAGGTCGTAGTGCACCCGCGTCGCATCGGGATCGTTCGGGTTCCAGTCGTCGGTCACGTCACGTGACGCTATCCGCCAAGAAGGTGCGTGGCGAGAAAGCTGTGCATGCGCCGGTACTCGTCGAGTTGATTCTCGGGTCGACGGAAGCCGTGACCCTCGCCTTCGTACACGACCAGTTCGACGTCGCCACCTGCCTCGACACAACGATCGACGAAGGACCGGCTCTGTTCGACCGGCACCACGGGATCATCCTCGCCGTGCATCACGAGCAGCGGGGTTCGGTCGAGTTGCTCGGCGACGTTCAGTGGCGACCGCTGGTCGTACACCGACTGCGCGGCGGGCAACGGGCCGACGAGCGAATCGGTGTAGTGCCGCTCGAAACGATGACTTCGCTCGGCGAGGTCCGACAGATCGGTGACGGGGTACGAAACGATCGCGGCGGCGACCAGTTCCGGACGCGCCGCGACCACTCCGAGCGCTGTGAACCCCCCGGCCGACGAGCCGACGATCGCGGTCGCGCGCGGCGAGCCCCAACCGTGCTCGTGTGCATGAGCGATCGAGTCGACGATGTCGCCGACATCGAGCTCGCCCCAGCGCCCACGCAGCGCCTGTTGGTAGACCCGACCATGACCCGTCGAGCCGCGATGGTCGGGCACGAGTACGTTCCAGCCCTGCGATCGCCAGTAGGCGATTCTCGGCATGAAGGTGACCTGCCACTGGTCTGTCGGTCCGCCGTGCAACCAGCACAACAGGTGGTCGGTCGTGCTGTCCGCTCGGTACAACCGGCCGTGAATCACAGAACTGTCGGATGCCACGATCTCCACCAGGTCAGGTTCTGCCAGCGATAGGTCCTCCCAACCGCTCAACGGCCCGACAGCCACCACCTCGCGCTCCCACGTGACATCGTCGTAGACGACCACCTGGGTCGGCGTGCGTGCGCCGGACCGCAGCGCGGCCAGCCGGCCGCCCTCCCAGGACAGTTGTCCATGGACACCACGGCCGATGTCGGTGACGACCTTCGTGGCGACATCGACGACGCACAGCCGGCCGAAGCCGCGCTCGTTGCGGGTGAATGCGATTCGGCCACCGTCGGGGGAGACGACGAACGATCGCTGCCCCATCCCCCAGGTCGGGCCGCCATGTTCGAACGGCTCGTCGACCAGCGGCTCGTCGCCAAGCCAGACGTTGAGCCATCCGGTGTCGTCGCGCAGGCAGGCCACCCTTCCATCCGCTAGGAACCGGATCTGCTGGATCGTCGCGGCCGGTCGATCCTCACCGACCTCAAGTCGGTCGAACGCGGCCCTCTGGATTCGTGATGCATCCCAAGCCATGTCGGGCACGTTCCATGCCTGCCACCACGCGCCGCTGCTGTCCGGCGTCGGGCACGGGTCGAACACGAAGTCTGCGGTGCCGTCGTCGAGTCGTGTTGTCGAACCGTCGTCGAGCCGAGTCGACCACACTTCGGCCTCGTCGAGGACGTACACGACACGGCTCCCGTCGGCACACATCGCGGGTGCATTGGCAGCGCGCTCCGGACCGTGCCGGGTCAGTCGGCGAACCCCGCCCGCCGGCACCGGCTGGAGCCACAGATTGCCGTCGACCGCCGTGTAGATCGCGGCGGATCCGTCGGGGAGCCAACACCAACACCCACCGCCGAATCCGCGACCTGGTCGCGGTGGCGGATACGCCGTCAGCTGACGAACGGGCGAGCCGTCGAGTGAGTCGATCATCAACGCTGCGGTCCCACCCGATGCCATCGCGAACACGATGTGTCGACCATCGGGACTGAGCCTCGGCTCGGTCAGATCCCGCGACACGATGCATCGCTCGACGGGAATCGACATGCGCGGACTGTACCCGCGTTAATTCAATGGACAGCCTCTCGATCGATCTGCGATCCTCCTGAGACCCAAGACCGAAGGAGGTGCCCGATGCAGAGATTCAACACGACGATCCTCGAAGTTGCGGCGCGTCCCGACGGCTTCGGGTCCTGCACCGCCTGACGACCGCTTCATCGCACCGATCCGTCCAGCGCAGGCGCGGGCTCCCCTGCGTGTCATCGAGCGTGCTCAGCCGCGCCCGCTGTCATCAACCCCCAATCCAACCAACACCAATCCAACCAACACCACGATTCGAAGGAGAATCCGATGTTTACATCACATCCGTACATCGCCGAGCAACTGATCCGTGATCGCCAAGAGCGCCTTCGCCAGATCAGCCAGCGAACGCATCTGCGCCAAGAGGCCAGACGCATCAGGCGACAACATCGTTTGAAGACGTAATTCAGGGGGCTTCGTCCGTCCACCGCCACTTCGCGGTACGGTGGACGGGCGATGACCTCGAATCAGTCTCCCCAACAGCCGGACCGCAACCTGGCACTCGAACTGGTGCGAGTCACCGAGTCGGCTGCGCTGTCCGCGTCGCGCTGGGTTGGCCGCGGCGACAAGAAGGGCGCCGACAAGGCCGCCGTCGATGCGATGCGCACCGTTTTGTCCACTGTGCCGATGGATGGAATCGTCGTCATCGGTGAGGGCGAGAAGGACGACGCTCCGATGCTCTTCAACGGAGAGAGCGTTGGCGACGGCACTGCGCCGCTCACCGACGTCGCGGTCGACCCCATCGACGGAACCACATTGACTGCATACGGTCGAGCCAACGCCATCGCAGTCATCGCGGTCAGCGAGCGCGGCACCATGTTCGATCCCGGCCCCTGCGTCTACATGCACAAGATCGCCGTCGGTGCAGAGGCTGCCGGGTCGATCGACATCACCGCCACTCCCACGCAGAACCTGAGGTGGGTCGCCAAGGCCAAAGGTGAGTCCGTCCGTGACCTCACTGTGGTGATCCTCGACCGTGAACGCCACACCGATCTCATCGCCGAAGTTCGAGCCAGCGGCGCCCGAGTCAAGTTGATCACCGACGGCGACATCTTCGGTGCCATTGCCTGCGGTTGGCCCGACGCCGGCGTCGACGTGCTGCTGGGCACCGGTGGCACGCCGGAGGGCGTCACTGCCGCAGCCGCGCTGAAGTGCATGGGCGGCGAGATCCAAGGTCTTCTTGCTCCACGCGACGATGCCGAGCGACAGGCCGCCATCGATCTGGGATACGACCTTTCCGCGGTCCTGACGACAGACGACCTGGTCAGAGGCAACAATTGCTTCTTCGCAGCGACGGGCATCACCGACGGCGAACTCTTGCGAGGCGTGCGCTACGAGCGCAATGGAGCGCGCACCCAAAGCCTGGTGATGCGCTCCAAGAGCGGCACAGTTCGCATGATCGACGCACGACACCGCATCGACAAACTGTCGGCGTTTGCTGCTATCGACTACGGCTAACGCTGCACAAGGCTGGAGATCCGCCTCGACAGAGTGCGCGGAGAGACGGCTGACGCCGCAGCCAACATCTTGTTGAACGCTCCCGGTACCGAGAGTGCGTCTCCCCTGGCGACATCACGAAGACCGGCCTCGGCGACTTCGGTCGCCGACATCCACACCATGGCCGGGAAATCCGACGCGTACGAATCGGTTCTGCTGACGCTCTGGAACTCGGTACGAGTCAGGCCCGGACACAGTGCCGTGACGTGAACGCCCGTGCCGCGAACCTCTTCGTGGAGGCTTTCCGACAGGGAGGTGACGTAGGCCTTCGTGGCCGCGTAGACCGCGAGCTTGCGTGCCGGTTGGAAGCTGGCGACGCTACTGACGTTCAGCAGGTATCCACGCCTCGCGGGGACCATCACGCCGAGTGCCGCCCGGCTGATCCTCGTCAACGCGGTGACGTTGAGTGCGATCTCGTCGCTCATCCGCTCGGGGTCCTGCGTGTGGAACTCGCCCGAGGTGCCGAAGCCGGCGTTGTTGACCACCAGGTCGACCGGACTCTGCGTGATTCGACTCATCACCGCCTCGAGACCCTTGGCCGTTGTGAGATCCGCTGCCAGCACCTCCACGTTGCGCGTATCCGCTTGGCCAGCTCTTCGAGCCGATCGACGCGCCGGGCGACGATCACCTGAGGAATCCCCGCCTCGCCGAGCAGCTGGACCATCGCTTCGCCGATCCCGCTCGACGCTCCGGTGATCAACGCTGACTGTGAACGGATACGTAGCGGCCATGCTCTGGAGGCTACGGCCGAGGGCGAGACGTTCGACGGCGTGCCGGCTCACGCTACCGGGTCCCCAGCTCACAAACGCTGCGTGGACGACCGGGGTCAGTGGGACGTTGTTCCGAGACCACCGGAGGCATTGAGGCGGGCATGGGCCCTGCTGAGGGCCGCCACGGCCTCCGCGTCGTGCTCGTGACGCAGTGCGGCTTCGGCGCGCTCGGCTGCCGCCATCGCCCGCGGACGGTCGATGTCGTCGCCCAGCTCGGCAATGTCGCTGAGAATGCTGACCTTGTTGTTGCCGACCTGCACGAACCCGCCGTGCACGGCGACGTCGAGTTGTGCGCCATCGGCCAGTGTGATTCGGGTGTGGTTCTCCGTGAGTGCACCGACAAATGGGGCGTGACCAGGCAGGAAGGCAATTTCTCCGCCACCGAGGGTGCGCGTGATCACCTGTGTCGCCTCACCCGAGAAGACGACCTTCTCGGGTGAAACCAACTCGACCTGCATCGTTGCCATCGCGCGTCACGCCACCTGTTCAGCGAGCGACTTCGCCTTGGCCAGCACTTGCTCGACGCCGCCGACGTTCAAGAACGCCTGCTCTGGGACTTCGTCCATGTCGCCGCGAAGGATCGCCTCGAAGCTCTCGACGGTCTCTTCCACCTCGACGAACTCGCCTTCGATGCCGGTGAAGACCTTGGCGACGTAGAACGGCTGCGACAAGAAGCGCTGGATCTTTCGGGCACGCGACACGGTGAGGCGGTCCTCTTCCGACAACTCGTCGAGACCGAGGATCGCGATGATGTCCTGCAACTCCTTGTACCGCTGCAGGTTCTCCTGCACGCCGCGGGCGACGAGATAGTGACGATCACCGACGACGTCGGGCTGAAGGATCGTCGACGTCGACGCCAGCGGGTCCACGGCCGGGTAGATGCCGAGCGCCGCAACCTGACGGCTGAGTTCGGTGGTGGCGTCGAGGTGGGTGAACGTGGTGAACGGCGCCGGGTCGGTGTAGTCGTCGGCCGGCACGTACACGGCCTGCAGCGACGTGATCGAACGGCCACGAGTCGATGTGATCCGCTCCTGCAGCTGACCCATCTCGTCGGCCAACGTCGGCTGGTAGCCCACGGCCGACGGCATGCGACCGAGCAACGTCGAGACTTCCGAGCCTGCTTGCACGAAACGGAAGATGTTGTCGACGAACAGCAGCACGTCCTGGTTCTGTACATCGCGGAAGTACTCCGCCATCGTCAATGCCGACAGAGCGACGCGCAGGCGCACACCCGGCGGCTCGTCCATCTGACCGAAGACCAACGCGGCCTTCTCGAACACGCCGGACTCTTCCATCTCGATACGGAGGTCGGTGCCTTCACGAGTGCGCTCGCCGACACCGGCGAACACCGACACGCCACCGTGCTTGGAGGCAACGCGGTTGATCATCTCCGTGATCAACACGGTCTTGCCGACTCCTGCTCCACCGAACAGGCCGATCTTTCCACCTGACAGGTACGGGGTGAGCAGGTCGATGACCTTGATACCCGTCGTGAACATGCGACGTGACGGCTCGAGCGCGTCGAACAGCGGGGCGTCGCGGTGAATGTCCCAACGCTCCATGTCGACGTAGTTGGCGGGATCGTCGTCGAGCACGTCGCCCCACACGTTCCACACGTGACCGAGCGTGCGATCACCGACCGGCACCTGAAGGCCGTGGCCGAGGTTGCGCACAGGCGTGCCACGCCTCAGACCCGTCGGTGGGCTTCATGCAGATGGCTCGCACGCGACTGTCGCCGAGCTGCTGGGCGACCTCGGCGAACACGACGACCGGCTTGCCATCGACCTGCACGGTGAACTCGAGCGCGGTGTTGAGCTTGGGAAGCGTGCCGCGTGGAAACTCGACGTCGGCCACAGGGCCGGCGATGCCGACCACGCGTCCGTCGGTCAATTCTGTCTTGTGGCTGTGGGTGAGTCGTTGGTCATTGTCATGACATGTGCTCTCTCATTGTCGAACCGCGCTCGAGTGCCGCGGGAGTGTCGGGGGAACCGTCGTGGAGGATTTCGAAGTCGATGACGAGACCGTGGTCGTCGCCGGCGAGCGCCTCGGCGCCGCTGACGATCTCCATGATCTCGGTGGTGATCGAGTCTTGGCGAGCTCGGTTCATGATGCGGCTGAGGTTCTTGATGAGCTCATCAGCGTTGTCGGTCGCACTCTTCATGGCTCGTTGACGGAACGCATGCTCGCTGGCCGCGGCATTGAGGAGTGCCGCATAGATGCGGGCCTCGATGTACTTCGGCAGCAGCGCATCGAGGATCGTGGTCGGATCGGGTTCGTACTCGAAATCGGCAGCCGGACCGGCCTCGTCGCCGCTGGATCCCGGCCGCCCATCGCCGCCTGCAACGGTGTCGCGCTCGAGCGGAACCAACGGACGTTGGACGACCTCTTGCGAGCCCGCCGAGATGAAACGCGTGTAGACCAGTTCGACGCGATCGACCTCGCCGGAGACGAACAGATCGACAACGTGTTGCCCGATCTCCCTGGCGTCGGCGTAGCTGGGTGCATCGCTGAATCCGGCGAACTTGGCCTTGATCTTGTAGCCGCGGAACCTGAAGTAGCTCTCGGCCTTGCGACCGACGGCGATCACGGCGTAGTCGCGGCCCTGTAGCACATCGGCCTTGATCTCGCCTTCGGCTGCTCGTTGCACGCCGGCGTTGTAACCGCCGCAGAGACCGCGGTCGGCCGTGATGACGACATAGGCAACATTGCTGATGGTGTCGCGACCGGCGAGCAACGGTGACGACGTCGATCCGCCGGCCGCGGCAAGATCCTTGACGACGTCGGTGATCTGTTCGCTGTACGGCACGGCGGCCACAACGCGCTGTTGCGCCTTGACGATGCGCGAGGCCGCGATCAGTTCCATGGCGCGCGTGATCTTCTTCGTTGCCTGGACGGTACGAATCCGTCCCCGAAGAATGCGCTCCTGACCTCCAGCCATTGCCTATTCCGTCGCCAGTGTCTTGTTGCTCGCGGCTTCGCCGAGCGCGGCTGCGTCGGTCGCTGTCGGATCGGCGATGCGTGCGGCCTCGGCGCTGGCGGCCACGAATCGATCCTTGAACTCGACGATCACGTCACCGAGCTCCGCAGGGACATCGGCCTTGGGATCACCGCGCATACCCGACAGCAACGCGCCCTGCGTGGTGCGCATGTAGTCGAGCAGTTCGGTCTCGAAGCGACGAACGTCGGGAACGGGCAGGCTGTCGAGGTAGCCCTTTGTTCCGGCGAACACGACGACCACTTGCTCCTCGACCGGCATCGGGCTGTTGAGGGGTTGCTTCAGCAGTTCGACCAGGCGATAGCCACGCTCGAGCTGCGCCTTGGAGATCGCGTCGAGCTCCGAGCCGAAGGTGGCGAACGCTTCGAGCTCGCGGAACTGGGCAAGGTCGAGCTTGAGGGTGCCGGCGACACTCTTCATCGACTTGATCTGCGCGGCACCGCCAACGCGCGACACCGAGATGCCCACGTCGACGGCCGGACGGACACCGGACTTGAACAGGTTGTCCTGCAGGTAGACCTGACCGTCGGTGATCGAGATGACGTTGGTCGGAATGTAGGCCGACACGTCGCCGGCCTTGGTCTCGATGATCGGCAGCGCCGTCAGAGAACCTGCGCCGCGCTCGTCGCTGAGCTTGGCTGCCCGCTCGAGCAAACGGCTGTGGAGGTAGAACACGTCGCCGGGGTACGCCTCGCGGCCCGGAGGCCGGCGCAGCAGCAGCGATACCTGACGGTATGCCTCGGCCTGCTTCGACAGGTCGTCGTAGACGATGAGGGCGTGCTCGCCGTTCTCCATCCAGTGCTGACCGATGGCGCAGCCTGCATAGGGGGCGAGGTACTTGAACGGTGCCGGGTCGCTGGCCGGAGCGGCGACGACGACGGTGAACTCCAGCGCGCCGTGCTGGCGCAGCGTTTCGACAGTCTGGGCGACCGTCGAGCCCTTCTGACCAATGGCGACGTAGATGCACTTCACGCCGAGACCGCGCTGGTTGATGATGGCGTCGATGGCCACCGTGGTCTTGCCGGTCTTGCGGTCGCCGATGATGAGCTGACGTTGGCCACGGCCGATCGGGGTCATCGCGTCGATCGACTTGATGCCGGTCTGCAGCGGCTCGTGCACGGGCTTGCGACCCATGATGCCCGGCGCCTGGATCTCGACACGGCGGTCGATGCCACCGACGATCTCGCCGCGACCGTCGATGGGCTCGCCAAGTGCATTGATGACACGGCCGAGCATCGCGTCGCCGACGGGCACGCTGAGGATGCGACCAGTGGCCTTCACGGTCTGGCCTTCTTCGACTCCATCGGCATCGCCGAGGATGACGGCGCCGATCGACTCTTCGTCGAGGTTCAGCGCCAGGCCGACGCTGCCGTCTTCGAACTCGAGCAGCTCGTTGACGCCGCAGTCGGGCAGGCCGCTGACGCGGGCGATGCCGTCGCCGACCTCGGTGACGCGTCCGACCGTACGGGCTTCGAGCGAGGGTTCGAAACCCTCCAGGTTCTTCTTGAGTGCGCCGGCGATGTCGCTTGCGCTCAGTGTGAGTTCTGCCATGGTTCTCTCATGTCTCCGTGTGGTGTCCGTGCCTAGAGGCGGGACTTCAACTGCTCGATGCGGGTGCGGACTGTGCCGTCGATGACCGTGTCGCCGACGGTGGCCACGAGGCCGCCCAGAACGGACGGGTCGACGACCACCTTCAGGTTCACTTGCTTACCTGTGGCATTGGCCAACGCCGCTGCCAGACGGGTCTCCTGGTCGGGCGTCAAGGCGATCGCGGTGCGAACTTCGGCGACCTCGAGGTTCTTGGCCGTCGAAGCCCGAGCCACCAACTTGTCGACGATTGCCGGTAGATCGCGAGCGCGACCGGAGCCGACGACCATCGAGATCAATTGCGTTGTCGTCGGCGTGACCTTGCCGCCGAGCAGATCCTCGACGATCGACTGACGCTTGCCCGCAGGAATCTGCTCGTCGCTGAGCGCATTGCGAAGCTCTTCGCTGCCCTCGTAGCTGCGGGCGAAGCGGAACAACTCGTCTTCGACCTCGTCGATCGTGCCCTCGGCACGTGCGATCTCGAACAGGCCTCGGGCGTAACCCTCGATTCGTGAATCGCTCATACCTGTGCTCCTACCCCGACTCCGGCGATGAAGTTCTCGATCAGTTCCTGCTTCGTGGCTTCGTCGAGCGAGCCGGTGACGACGTAGTCGACGGCGGCGCTCGACAAGCGGGCGATCTCGGCGCGCAGTTCGTCGCCGGTGCGACCCTGTGCGGCGACGATGTCGGCGGCGGCACGGGTATCGAGATCGGCGAGTTCCTGGGAGAGCCTGGCTCGGCCATCCTCCAACAACGCGGCGGCCTGCGCGTCGGCTTCGGCCAACAGGCGTGCTCGTTCGCCGGCGATGTCGCCCTTGGCCTTGCGGATCTGCTCGGCCTCGGCCGCAGCAGCGGCTCGATCCGCCTCACCGGCATCGAGCTCTGCTTGGATCTTCGCGGTACGGGCAGCCATGGCCTTCTTCACGGTAGGGCCGGCGAACTTCCAGAGCAGGAAGAAGATGAGCAGCGACGCCGGGATGCCGAACAGCATCTCGTAGCCCTCTGGCCAGAACTTCGACGGAGTCTGGGTGATGTCGTGGTGTTCGCCCTCCTCCGCAGCAGCAGTGAGGAATGCAGCGACGAGGTTCACTTCGCACCTCCGGACATCAGCTCGGAGACGATGCGGTTGACCGCTGCAGGGTCAGGGCGGCGCCCGGTGGCCAACTCGGCCGCACGACTGCTGACGTCGGCGACTGCCTCTTGAACGTGTTGTTCGGCAGCGGCTCTGGCAGCCTCGGACGCGGCGATGGCCTCTGCTCGACGATCAGCGATGCGCGCGTTGGCCTCGGTCAAGGCCGCAGTGCGCTCGTTCTCCAGAACCTGGCGGGCGGCATCGATGCGTTGGCGAGCCTCGGCCCGTACGACTGCCAGTTCAGCCTCGTACTGCGCCACCTCGGCCTTGGCCTCTGCACGTGCGGCATCGGCTGCCTGATGGTCGCCCTGGATCTTGCCGTAGCGCGCATCCATGCCCTGCTTCAGACGCGGGAAGAGCACCAGGCGCATGAGGACGAACAGCACGATGAACGCGCCGGCACCCCATGCCAATTCTTTGAGTTCCGGTGCGATCGGGCTTGGACCTTTGTCCTCGACGGTCGTTTCCGCTTCCGTAGCGGTTTGCGGAAGGTGAACGACCACGCTGTGGCCCGCACCCGTCGTGGTGACGGTGACGGTGAGCACGGTTGTCCTTAGAGGCCGAGGAGGATGAAGACGACGAAGCCGATGAGGGCGAGCGCCTCGGTGAATGCGATACCGAGGAACATCGTGGTGCGGACCATGCCGGCAGCTTCTGGCTGACGGGCCATTGCCTCGATGGCCTTGCCGACGACGTAACCGATGCCGATGCCTGGGCCGATGGCGGCGAGGCCGTAGGCGAAACCAGCACCGATAGCGGCGTTGGCAGCTTTAATTTCGTCAGGCGTCTGCACCGGAGGGGCTGCAGCGATGAGGCGGGCGATTGCTTCCATGTTGATTCAATTTCTCCTAGTGAGGTTGGTGTGGGAGATCAGTTGTAGAGGTGGACGGCTCAGTGCTCGATGTGCCGAGCGGAGTCGATGAAGACGGCAGTGAGGATGGTGAAGATGTAGGCCTGCAACAGGCCGACCAGCACTTCGAATGCCGTCAGGAAGAGCAACATGAAGAACGGCAGGACCGCCATCGGCGCCAGGACGAGTCGCTTCGTCTCGGCGAAGAACAGGGCGTTGGTCAGGAACGCGAACGTGATCAACAACATGTGACCGGCAAGCATGTTGGCGAAGAGTCGGACGGCCAGGGAGAAGGGGCGCAACACGATGTTGGAGAGCAGTTCGATGACGCCCACCAACGGGCGCATGGCCACCGGCACACTCTTCGGCCAGGCCATCGAGGTGATGTACTTGATGCCGTTGTGCTTGAAGCCGACGGCGTTGTAGATGACCCAGACGGTCAATGCGAGGAACAGCGGGATCGCCATGCGGGCCGTCGCCGGCATCTGGAAGATCGGGATGATGCCGGGCAGGTTGCAGAGGTAGACGAAGATGAACAACGACAGCAGGAACGGCGTCCACGGCAGGCCGTCCTTGCCCATCGTCTGCATCACGATGTCGTTCTCGATGAAGGTGACGCTGCTCTCGGCGATGTTGCGGACACCGGTGGGTGCCTTCAGCGGGTCCTTGCGACCGGCGGCGAGGAACACGAGGATGCCGATGAGGGCGGCGAGGATGGCGATGACCCCGACCTTGTTGAGGCCTGGGACGATGTCCCGCCAGCGGATCAACTCGTTGATCGGCGGAAACTCGAGTGCGAGCATTGCGAGGTACTCCCTAGTTCCTGGCTGGGTTGGCGACGTTGTGACTGACGGACGAGGGCTTGGGCTTCAGGCCGGGGTACGCGAGCGACATCGCCACGTACTTCAATTCCCACACCAAGAGACCCAGGTGAGTGAAGATGATGGTCGCTCCGAGTGCCGGAAGCGAAATCCAGCTGGCATCTTTCACCAAGTAGACCGCCAGGAAGATCAATCCGAGGCGGAGCAGGTAGCCGAACAGGATCGATCCCATCATCAGACGAAGGCTGATCTTGGCGGTGACGGCGACGATGCCGGCGGCCAAGGCAAAGTTGACCAACACGATGCCGATGCCATAGGCGCTGGATGCTGCGCCGTTGACGCCCCAGATCAGACCGCACACTGCGATCAAGATCGGCGCCACGATCAATCCGCGCTTGATCATGTCGCCGGAGACGGCGACTTCGGGCGCGGGACCGGGCAGTGGCGCGCCCATCGAGAATGCGATGTCGTTCATGGACGGTCTCCCTGTGCTGGTGCGGCACGACTGCCCGCGGCGCGCTGCGCCTCGAGCACCTTCATCCGCGCATCGTAGTCGTACCAAAACCGCACGAATTCACCGACGAGCCCGACCACGACCAGACCGATCATGAACCATGGCTTCGTGCCGAGCCAGCGGTCGAGCAGGAACCCGACTCCGAGAAACGTGAGCGTCACGAGAGCGACGTCGATGCCCTTACCGATCTTGTCGTCGGTTCCCTTGTTCATCCGGGTAACGGAAACGGGTAGCGGCTTCAACAGTGGGATCCTCTATGCCTCTTGCGGGCCTTGTTCTGGCGGTGAATCGAGGTGCGCCTCACTCCGGTGCGAGGAGCTTGTGAACGCGTACACAATCTATCGAACGCCGGCCGAGGCTCCAAACCAAACCGAAACAATCGCGACTCTGAGTGCAATCCGGGCGCCCACGTCAGCCGGCGCGGTTGCGGCGGATCTGCGGATGGAAGAGTGTGTACAACAGCAGCCCCAGCATTGCAGCCCCGATCGGTACGTACGACACGAAGCTCTGCGTCAACACCGGGTAGAGCACGAACGCGGACAAGAGCGCGGTCCACGCCCACAGGATCACCACACTTCGCCTCTGACCATGCCCCATCTCCATGAGCCTGTGGTGCAGATGCTTCTTGTCGGCCGTTGCTACCCCTTGGCGACGGGTCGCGCGTCGAATGATCGCAAACAACGTGTCGAGGATCGGTACGCCGAGGATGAACAGCGGGATGAACAACGGTGCGAGGAAGAAGTACGTCTGGCCGGCGTAGCCCTGCAGGTTCGGATCGGCGCGTCCGCCGACGACACTGGTGCTGACAGCCAACAGCAACCCCAGCAAGAGCGCGCCGCCATCGCCCATGAAGATCTTCGCCGGATTGAAGTTGTGTGGCAGGAAGCCAACGCAGATCCCGACCGTGATGATCGCGATCAGTGGACCGATGGTCGGCGACGCCAGGAGCCGCACATTGGGGTCCCCCAGTCGCAAGCTGTAGATGAAGAACGCCAGCGCGCCGATGGCGACGATGCCCGCAGCGAGACCGTCGAGACCGTCGATGAGGTTGATCGCCTGTGTCATGCCGAGCAACCACACGACCGTGACCAACAGCGTCCAATCGTCGCTGATCGTGAACACATCGACGAACGGCACGCGGAAGTAGAACATCGTCACGCCGTAGTAGGTCAACACGCCCGCAACCGCGATCGTGCCGATCACCTTCGCGGGTGCGGAGATCTCGCGAATGTCGTCCCACAGGCCGATCATGAACATCAACGACGCGCCGAGCAGCACCCCGCGAGGCTCGTCGTTGCGCGCAAAGATCGTGTCGAAGTTGTTGTTGATGCGCGCCGCGGCCAGGGCGGCGACGAGACCGATGAACATCGCGATTCCGCCGACGTCGGGGGTTGCCACGGTGTGGATCCGTCGTTCATCGGGTTCGACGACCCAGCCGAGGCGCCTGGCGATCATCCCGACGAGAGGCGTGAACACGAACGTGGCGGCGGCGGCCACCAAGCCGATCACAAGGTACGAGGTCGTCGACGGCATGGGCGTTGGCGACTCTAGCGATCAGCTGTATGCGGGGAACTTCGCGCAGAGTGCAGCGACCTCGTCGCGAACCGAGCTGATGACCTCGGAATCGGTGCGATGTCGAAGCACTCGGGCGATGAACGTGGCGATCAGCGCCATCTCGGGCTCCTGCATCCCCTGGGTCGTCACCGACGGCGTCCCGATGCGCACGCCGCTGGTCACGAACGGACTGCGCGGGTCGTCGGGAATGGTGTTCTTGTTCAAGGTGATTCCAGCTTGATCGAGCACCGCCTGTGCTTCCTTGCCGGTGAGCTCGGCGTCGAACGGGGTCAGGTCGACAACCATGAGGTGACTGTCGGTGCCGCCGCTGACGAGACGGAAACCTTCGCGAGCGAGTGCCGCGGCCAAGGCACTGGCATTGAGCACGATCTGCTTGGCATATTCGGTGAAGCTCGGCTGCAACGCCTCGTAGAAGGCCACAGCCTTGCCGGCAATCACATGCTCGAGCGGGCCACCCTGCCAGCCGGGGAACACGGCCTTGTCGATCGCTGCTGCATGTTGTGCCGTCGAGAGGATGCATCCGCCGCGAGGACCACGCAGGGTCTTGTGTGTCGTGAACGTGACGATGTCGGCGTAGGGCACCGGGTTGGGATGAGCCCCGCCGGCAATCAAGCCGGCAAGGTGCGCAGCGTCGAACAAGAAGTAGGCGCCGATCTCGTCGGCGATTGCCTTGAACGGCTCCGGATCGAGCCGCCGCGGGTAGCTGGTCGTGCCGGCCACGATCATCTTCGGGCGATGCTCGAGCGCCAGGTCGCGCACCTGATCCATGTCGATCCGCTCGTCGCCGGGCGTCACCTTGTAGGGCACGAACTTGTAGAGCTTGCCGCTGGCGTTCACGGGGGAACCGTGCGTCAGGTGACCGCCATGGTCGAGGCTCAAACCCAGCACCGTGTCGCCGAAGTCCAGCAGCGCCTGATACGCACACATGTTGGCGTTGGCGCCGCTGTGGGGCTGGACGTTGGCATGATCTGCGCCGAACAAGCGCTTCACGCGATCGATGGCCAACGCTTCGACGTCGTCGATCACGGCGTTGCCGCCGTAGTACCGCTTGCCCGGATACCCCTCGGCATATTTGTTGGTCAGCACCGAGCCGACCGCGCGCATGACCGCGGGAGATGTGAAGTTTTCGCTGGCGATCAACTGCAGCCCGGTGACCTGGCGCTGCGTTTCCGCATCGATGAGGTCGAACAGTTCGGTGTCGGGTTGCGTGTCGGATGGGAACGGCATCGTTCACAACTCCATTCGTGATTCTTCGGCTTCGATCTGCATTACTTGCTCGACTCGTCGCGCGTGTCGACCACCGTCGAAGGGAGTCGCCAAGAACGTAGCGAGGATCTCCTCGGCGAGCCCGACCCCGATCGCCCGCGCACCCATGCTCAGCACGTTGGCATCGTTGTGCGCGCGGGCCAGGCGCGCGGTGAAGAGGTCGTTGCACAGCGCGGCGCGCACGCCGTGCACCTTGTTGGCGGCAAGTTGCTCGCCCTGCCCGCTGCCGCCCACGACGATCCCCATGTCGGCTTCACCGTCGCGGACCTGGCGGCCGACTGCGGCACAGAACTGCGGATAGTCGCAGCTCTCGAGGCTGTTCGTGCCGAGGTCGATCACGTCGTGACCGTCGCCGGCGAGCACACCGATCAGGTGCTGTTTCAACTCGTATCCGGCATGATCGGAGCCGATGGCGATTCGCGGCATCCGGCGAGTCTATGGCTGCGTCGTTTGCTGACCCAGCCTGCTGTCGTACCCTGGGCCGCCATGGCACTCGACCCTCGCGCACCCGTGATCATCGGCGTCGGTCAAACGGTGCAGCACACCGACGATCTCGACGAGGCGTTGGACCCAAGCCTGCTGATGTGCTCGGCGATCGGCAACGCAACCGTCGACGCCGGACTTGCTTCGATCCCTAATCCGCAATCACTCCGTGTCGTCAACCTGCTGACCTGGAAGTACGGCGACCCCGCGTTTCCTCATCGCCCAGCAACTCGGTCTGACACCGGCCGAAACTGCCTACACCCCGATGGGGGGCCAGAGCCCACAGAGCCTGGTCAACTCGACCGCAGCCGACATACAGGCGGGCCGGCTCGATCTTGCGATCCTGACCGGTGGCGAGGCTCGGCGCACACGTGTGCGGGCACGAAAAGCCGGCGTCGAGCTCCGATGGCCCACTGCACCCGAGGATCAGGCGCCGCGCATCATTGGTGACGATCTCGTGTTGAACCATCCGTCAGAGTTGGAGCGCGGCATCATGATGCCCGTCCAGATCTACCCGATCTTCGAGAGCGCGATCCGTGCGGCGAGCGGATCGTCGCCAGAGCAACACCTGCGGATCATCAGCGAGCTGTGGTCGCGATTCAGCCTCGTTGCGGCCGACAACCCGTCGGCCTGGTCGCGCAAGGCGCGAACCGCGGAGGAGATCCGCACCCCGTCATCGCACAATCGGATGGTCGGCCTTCCCTACACCAAGTACATGAACTCCAACAATGACGTCGACATGGCCGCAGCAATCATCATGTGCTCGGCCGAGCAAGCGACAACGCTCGGCGTGCCGCGCGATCAATGGGTGTTCGTCCACGCCGGAACCGATTGCCACGAGCATCCTTTCGTCAGCAACCGTTGGAGCTTCACAGAAACGCCGGCGATCGAGCTCGGCGGTCGGCGCGTCATGGATCTGGCGGATTGCACGATCGACGATGTTGCTCTCGTCGACCTGTACTCGTGCTTCCCAGCCGCCGTTCAACTCGGCGCGCAAAGCCTGGGACTGCCCCTCGATCGACAGCTGACGAGAACAGGGGGACTGTCGTTCGCCGGCGGCCCGTGGAACAACTATGTGATGCATGCGATCGCAACGATGGTCGGCGAGCTGCGTGGCCAGCCAGGCGAGCTCGGACTCGTATGGGCCAACGGCGGATACGTCACGAAGCACGCGTTCGGCATCTACTCCACCGCACCTCCCACGCACGGATTTCGGCATGATCACCCGCAAGACGAGATCGACAACCTCCCGCAGCGGCAGCTGGCCGAGCCTGCGGACGCTGCCGGACCGGCCACGATCGAGGCCTACACGGTGATGCATTCGCGCGACGGCTGGCCCGAGACCGCGATCGCCGCCTGCCTACTGGCCGACGGGCGGCGAGCATGGGGAATGTCGAGCGAGCCGGGCGTAGCGGCAGCGATGTGCGACGGGGAATGGGTCGGCACCAAAGTGACCCTCACCGACACCGGCACCCTCAGGCAATCGAACTGAGGTCGGGCGGGTCAGAGGGCGTCACCGACTCCGCTGGAGGCGAGGTCGGGGCAGTGGACGACGAGGTAGGCGTCGGTCAACGGGGTCTCGACACCATCGACCGCCAGGCTCGGGTCCTGGGCGAACGGGGTGACCGCGGCATCGAAGGCAGCCGCACCGGCATCGACCTCGGCTTGCAGATCCGGGGCCGCTGGTGGAACGGCGATCACCGGCATCTGCGGGTCGCGGGCCGCCAGCGCGGCCTGCCAAGCGGCGCTGAGGGTGGTCAACTCCTCCGCCGTGACGCCGGCGTTCTTCAGTGCCGTCACCGCACCCTGGGCGCGCCGAGCGTATGGGCCTATGCGCTTGTCCATCGCCACGTCCTGTTCGATGGCCAATTCGGCCGGCCACGCCGCGTCGATCGCCGTGACAACTTCCACCAGGCGTGACGAGGCCACCAACTCGAGCGCCGCGAACTGATCACTCGACAACCCACCGAACGAGGCGGCAATCCCCAGTGCCTGCAATGTTCCGGCGTATCCCGCCCACGCCGAGCAGAACGGATCGTCTGCAGTGAGGCCCGGTACCCCCGTCGGCTCCGGCACCGCTGTGGTGGGCACCGTTCCGGTGCCACGAATCGGTGCCTCCGCCGGAGGCAGCGATGTGGTCGGCGCAGCGGAGGGAGCTGCCGACGTGCACCCCGCCAACAGCCCCACGGCGATCACCGGCCACCCCCATCGTCTCGACGCCACCCGGCGATCGTAATGGTGGCAAGCTCTGCCGGTCATGGCACCGACGGCCCATCACCTACCGATCATCCTCGACTGCGACCCGGGCCACGACGACGCAATCGCGATGGTGGTCGCGGCTCGCCACACCAACCTGCTGGGCATCACGACGGTCGCCGGGAACGCTCCGTTGGAATCGACCACACACAACGCCATCGTCCTTCGGGACCTGCTCGGTATCGACGTTCCGGTTCATTCCGGCGCCAGCCGCCCGCTGATCGCGCCGCCACGCCACGCCGGCTACGTGCACGGCGAGAGCGGGCTCGATGGTGCCGATCTCCCCCCGCCGTCGGGGCCGCCCGCCAGTCGCGATGCGGTCGGGTTCATCATCGACACCGTCCGCAACAACGACGGTGTCTGGCTGGTTCCGACCGGCCCGCTGACCAACATCGCCCTGGCGATTCGATCGGCGCCCGACATCGCCTCGCGTGTCGCCGGCATCTCGTTCATGGGCGGCGGGTTGTTCGGCAATCGCACGGCAACCGCGGAGTTCAACATCTGGGCCGATCCCGAAGCAGCGGCCATCGTCGTCGGGTACGGCGGGCCTCTGATCATGGCCGGGCTCGACGTGACCTATCAGCTTCAAGCGACGCCCGAGCGCATCAGCCGAGTCCGCCAGTTGTCAGGCCAACTCGCCGCCACGCTCGCCGACCTGATGACGTTCTTCAGCGGCACGTATGTCAGCCGCCACGACAACATGCTCGGCGCGGCGGTGCACGACCCGCTCGCGGTGATGGCGCTGACGCATCGGGAGTTGTTCACCAGTTCGTTCTCGCATGTCGATGTCGAGACCGGCGGCGAACACACCCGCGGCATGACCGTGATCGACCAGCGAACGCTGATTGATCGACCGGCGCCGAACTGCGATCGACTGACCGCCGTCGACGGCGACGCGGCGTGGGCCGTGGTGACCGAAGCGATCGGCTACTTCAGCATCTGACCTCTGAACACCGCGTACGAAGGAACTACGGTCGGGGCAATGCGCGCAGCGGTGATGCGAGATTGGCAACTGCGAGTCGATGACCTCCCCGACCCGACTCCCGGTCCTGGGCAAGTGTTGACGAAGGTGCTGGCATGCGGCATCTGCGGCAGCGATCTGCATCTCCTGCAGCACGGCGAAGAGAGCCGTCGGCTGATGAACGAGTTGAACGCCGATCGCCCTCCGGACCCAATGCAGTTGACGGTTTTCGAGCCGGAGCGCGACACGGTGATGGGACACGAGTTCTGTTGCGAAGTGCTGGATCTCGGTCCCGGTTGCAGCAACTTGAAAGTCGGCGACATCGTCGTCAGCCTGCCTGTGGCGTTCGATGCCACCGGCTTGCACGCGGTTGGATTCTCCAACATCTACAACGGTGGCTACTCCGAACTGATGGTGCTGAACGAAATGGTGGGGATCAAGGTTCCCGATGGCCTCGACCCCGACCTCGCAGCGATGACCGAACCACTTGCCGTCGGCGTGCACGCCGTTGCCAAGAGCAGGATCACGAGCAACGAGAGTGCCATCGTCCTCGGCTGTGGCCCGGTCGGATTGGCGTGCATCGCCGAGCTCAAGATGCGCAGCATCGGCCCGATCGTCGCTGCCGATTTCTCCAGCAAGCGGCGTGCCCTCGCCGAGCAGCTCGGCGCCGACATGGTCGTCGATCCGCGAGTCACCCCAGCGATCGAGGCGTGGCGGGCGGTCGACGGGGTGCGCACGCCGGTGATCTTCGAGGCAGTCGGGGTTCCTGGAATGATCGACCAGGCGATGCGCATGGCACCCAAGGACGCACGCATCCTGATCGTCGGCGCGTGCATGCAGGAGGATCGATTCCACCCCATGCTCGGCATCGGCCGCGAGTTGAGCCTGCAGTTCGCGTTCGGGTACGAGCCGGGCGAATTCAGCTCGGCGCTGGCATCGATCGCCGACGGCAAGATCGATCTGGCGCCATGGGTGACAGCGACCGTCGACATCGATGCGATACCGCAGGCCTTCCGCGACCTCGCCAATCCCGAGGAACACGCCAAGATCATGGTCACACCATGAGTCCCAACACGGAATCGTTCCCGCGCCAGTATGCGCGCACCCGCCGACTGTCGCTCGGCGAACCGCGCAACCTGGTGATCTCGCCCGATGGCCAACGCATCGTGTTCATCCGCAGCCGCGCCGGCGACGATCCAGTCAACTGCCTCTACGTGCTCGACCTCTCCAAAGGAACGGACGAGCGGTTGATCGCCGATCCGCTCGATCTCTTGATGGAGGTCGATCCCGATGACCTGCCGATCGAGGAGAAGGTCCGCCGCGAGAGAATGCGCGAGACGGCGTCGGGTGTGACGACCTTCGCCACCGACAAGGCTGTGTCGGTCGTTGCGTTTCCACTCTCCGGAAGACTGTTCGTCGCCGGACTGCTCAGCGGTATGGCGCGCGAGTTGGTCGTCGACGGATCCGTTTCGATCCGCGCCCCGATCCGGGTGCGACCCGTCTGGCATACGTGTCGCGGCAACGCACTGCGCATCGCCGAACTCGACGGAAGCAGCTGGGAACTGGCCAGCGACGACAATCCCGACGTGTCGTGGGGCTCCGCCGACTACATCGCCGGTGAGGAACTTCACCGGTACCGCGGCTACTGGTGGAGCCCGGACGGCGCGGCAATCGCCGCCTGCCGGGTCGACGTGTCACCGGTCCAGCGGTGGTACATCGCCGAACCCGCGTCGCCGGACCAGCAACCACGCGAGGTGCGGTATCCGGCCGCCGGAACCTCGAATGCCATGGTCGGCCTCCACGTGCTCGCGCTCGACGGTGGGAGCATCGAAGTCGCGTGGGACAGCGAGCGCTTCCCGTACCTCACCGCGGTGCATTGGGTATCGAGTGAGCGCCTGCTGCTGACGGTCCAATCGCGCGACCAGCACGACCTTCAGGTGTTGGAAGCCAACCCAACCACGGGCGACACCGCGCCGATCTTCACCGATCACGACGAGTCCTGGGTGGAGCTGGTCCCGGGAACCCCCGGTGAGCTCGACGATGGTCGATTGGTGATGACGGCAGACCGCGATGGAATCCGCCGGCTGCTGGTCGCCGGCGAGCCGATGACACCCACCGAACTACAGGTGCGCGCACTGGTTGCTGTGCGCGAGAAGTCCGTCGTCCTGCTCGGCAACCACCCCGACGATGCGACGGTGCTCGACGTGTGGGAATGGAGCGACGATGGACTCGAGCGGCTCAGCGAGGGCGTCGGTGTCCACAACGCCGTCGTCGGCGGAAGCACCACAGTGCTGCGCAGTACATCTCTCGACACCTGCGAGTCGATCACCCAGGTCGTCGACGGACCGGTCCTGAAGTCGTTCGTCGAGACCCCGCTGATCGATCCCAACGTCTCGATCCACCACTACGGCGATCGGCGGTTGGCCACGGCGGTGCTGCTGCCACATGATCACGACGGCTCTCCCCTACCTGTCCTCGTCGACATCTACGGCGGCCCGCATGTGCAATACGTGCTGGCCTCGCGCGCTCGATACGCGCTGTCGCAGTGGTTCGCGGATCAGGGATTTGCCGTCGTCGTGGTGGATGGGCGAGGCACGCCGGGACGCGGCAGCGAATGGGAACGGGCGGTGCATCTCGACCTTGCGACACCGATTCTCGATGACCAGGTCGACGCCCTGCACATCGGCTGCCAACGACTATCCACTCGACCTCGATCGTGTCGCGATCCGCGGCTGGAGCTTCGGCGGGTATCTCGCCGCGCTCGCGGTCATGCGGCGACCGGATGTGTTCCACGCTGCAATCGCCGGTGCACCGGTGGCTGATTGGAAGCTGTACGACACGCACTACACGGAGCGCTATCTCGGCGACCCGTCGGTGGACGACACCGCATACGCGAACTCGTCGTTGCTGCCGTTGGCCAGCTCGCTGATCCGGCCACTGTTGCTGATTCACGGGCTCGCCGACGACAACGTCGTTGCAGCCCACACGCTGCAGTTGTCGTCGGCGCTCCTGGCTGCGGGAAAGCCGCACGAAGTGCTGCCATTGGTTGGTGTCACGCACATGACCCCGCAGGAAGTTGTCGCCGAGAACATGCTGCTACACCAACTCGATTTCCTGAGACGCTTCATCGCGCCGCCAACTAGCGGTTAGGTTGCGCCTCCGATGAACAAACGCCTGCGCGATCTGTACAGCCACGTCTCGGTCCACGCCACGGCCGACCGCGAGCACGAGGCAGTCGTCGAACTGCTGCTGCTGGTGATGGTCGCCGACCGGCACATCACCGACAGGGAACTCGACGAGATCCGCGTCATCAGCGACGATTCGGGATGGGAGTCGTCGACGTTCTCGTTCGACCAGTACCTCGGGCAGGCGATGGCGAAGGTGCGTGCAGCCATCACCGCTCACGACACGGAGACGCTGCTCGACGACATCGATGCCCGCGTGGCCAGCACGGTCCTGCGTCAGTCGCTGTTCTCCGCTGCGCGCGACGTGGCCGGCATCGATCACGACATCGCTCCCGAGGAAGAATCATTGCTCGGGCAGGTCGCCGCTCGCTTCGCCTAGTCCGCGGCCGAGATCAGTCGATCGGAATCCGCCAGACTTTGGCTGACGTCGTGGGCGGAGATCCACACCGCATCGTCGTCGGCCGCGACGCTGCCGCTGCCGGAGGGCAGACCGTAACGAGCAACGACCGTGTTGGTGGACGGGTCGATCTTGGCCACCAACGCATCGGAGACGCGAGCCCATGCGTAGCCACCACCTACTGCCATGTCGCCGCCGAAGATTTCACCGTCGTTGACCACAATCGAGGCCACCACCGTGTTGCTCGCCGGATCGACGCGGGAGACCGTGCCGTCGGTGTTGTTCATCACCCAAACAGCTTCCCTCGCCGACGGCCAGGAATCCAGCCCCGGCGCCGACGCCTATCGGTGGCGACGAATCGCTCCTGACGACGGATCGACTCTGCTCAGGGTCGCCGTAGCACCGCTGGTCACCCAGAGGTTGCCTTCGCCGGCGCGCATCGCACTCGCCGATGGTGGCGCGTCGAACGTGCCCGTGACGGTGTTTGCCACCGGATCGATGCGGGCGATCGTGGTTCCCCGGTCACCGAGAACAAAGACGCCATCCTCGGCCGCCGCGACCGACGATTCCTCGGTGATCGTCGTGAACGGCAGCGCTATGGTTGCGTCGACCGCTCCTGATTCCACATTGACGCGTATCAACGTTCTCGAGGCACAGTCGCCGACCCACAGCGAGTTCGATGCAGTGTCCATCGCCAAGCAGATGTTGGTGCCTGTCGGCACCGTGCCGATCTGCTCGCCCGTCGTCAGGTCGTACCTGGCTACACCATCGTCCACATTGGCGACCCACGCAGAATCACCGGCGATGGTCACCCAATCTGGGAACGGATTGGCATGCGATCGTAACGACACCGCTCCATTTCCCCGATCGGTTGAACGTCAGGCAAGACATCGTCCTCCTGGGTCACGGGAGGAGCCGGCGTGATCGGCGGAGCTGACGTCGTGACGGATGTGCTCGTCGGCGGAATCGGTGTTGTGATGTCTGTCGAGCTCGCCGGCGAAGCCGGTGTTGCTTCCGTCGACGTCGTGGCGCTTTCGCCACAGGCAACCAACGCCACGGTACAGAGCGCTGCCGCGCATCCATGCCACGAGCCGATGCTAGTGGTCGACCGCTAGGGCCATCGTCCGCTGGCTACCCGATCTCGGCCGGCCAGGTCCGCGGTGATCTCGACATCGCTGTAGCCGGCGTCGCGCAGCAGCTCGGTCACGGGCTGTCCCTGTGTCGAGCCGATCTCCATCACCAGCCATCCGCCTGACCGCAGCCACCGTGGAGCGTCGGAGACGATCCTTCGAATCGCATCGAGACCATCGGCTCCGGCGAACAACGCCTGGCTCGGCTCCCACTCGCGCACGATCGATTCGAGCTCGGCATCGTCGTCGCTGACGTACGGCGGGTTCGATACAACGAGGGACAGGCTGGTCTCGAGGTCCGCCGGCAACGCCTCGAACCAGTCGCCGTGCACGATCCGCACGTTGGCTGCAGCCCGACCGATGCCGGCTGCGTTCGCTCTCGCCACGTCGAGCGCATCGGTAGAGCGATCCGTCATCCACACGGTGACGCTGTCGATCGGCAACTCGTTCGCGAGCGAGAGACCGATCGCGCCGCTACCCGTACCGAGATCGACGCAATGCAGCGGTGGCGTCTCGGCGCGGACCAGACGGAGCGCGACGTCGACCACCAGCTCGGTCTCCGGTCTCGGAATCAGCACGCGTCGGTCGACCATCAGATCGAGATGACGGAACCCCCAACGGCCGAGCACGTATTGCAGCGGCTCGCCGGCCGCGCTCCGCGCCAGCATCGCGTCGAGGTGGGCGACGCCGCGCTGTGTCGCTGGACGATCGAGCAGCGCCAGAAACTCGTCGCCGTCGCTGCCCGACGCGACCTCGCACAACCATCGTGCCTGCGGTCGACCGACGGCGGCCGCCGTCTCGATCCACAGTTCGCCCCAGGTGACAGTGCCGTCAGTCATCGCCGGCGAGTTGGCGGGCCCGTTCGTCGGAAGCGAGCGCATCGACGACATCGTCGAGATCGCCGGCGAGCACCTCCTGCAACCGGTAGATCGTGAAGCCGATCCGGTGGTCGGTGACGCGGTTCTCCTTGAAGTTGTAAGTGCGAATCTTCTCGCCACGACCTCCGCCGCCGACCTGGGATCGGCGCTCGGCCGACTTCGCCGCATCCTGCTCGTCCTGGGCGAGCTTCAGCAACCGAGCACGCAACACCTGCATCGCCCGGGCCCGGTTCTGCAATTGGCTGCGCTCGTCCTGCATCGCCACGACGACTCCGGTCGGCACGTGGGTGATGCGAACCGCCGAGTCCGTGGTGTTGACGCCCTGACCACCGGGGCCACTGGATCGGTAGACGTCGATCTCGAGATCGCGCTCGTCGATCTCGATCTCGACCTCCTCGGCCTCAGGCAGCACGAGCACCGTCGCCGACGAGGTGTGGATCCGCCCCTGGCTCTCGGTCGCGGGAACGCGCTGAACGCGGTGGGTGCCCCCTTCGAACTTCAATCGGCTCCATGCCGTGTCGCCGTTGATCAGGATGGTGACGAGATTGACGCCACCGAGATCGCTCGAATCGAGAGAGAGCACCTCGACCGACCAGCCCTTCAGCGCCGCATATCCGCGGTACATCTCGTAGAGGTCGCCGGCGAAGAGGTTGCCTTCTTCGCCGCCTTCGGCGCCGCGGATCTCCATGATGACGGCCTTGCCGTCGTTCGGATCCTTCGGCAGCATCAGCAACCGCAGCTGCTCCTCGAGATCGGCGAGATCGGCTTCCGCCTCCGACAACTCGGTTCGCAACATCAGCTTGTCGCTCTCCGACGCATCGACGAGCAGTTCGCGTGCGGCTTCGGCATCCGCTGAACGCTCGCGATGTGCGCGCAGGCACTCGACGACCGGGGTCAGGTCCTTGTAGCGCTTCGACACCCGCCGTAACTCGGCACGATCGGCCTGCACGTCGGGATCACTGAGGCTCACCTCGAGCGAGATGAACTCATCTTCCAGGGACGCCAATCGTTCTAACACCGACCGAGGAGGTTACGGCCTCAGCCGACTGGAACGACCGCCATCGGGTCGTCGAGCAGCCAGTTGATGTCGTGCAGTACCGGTACTTCGTCGCGTGCCGGCACGACGATTCGAGTCGGATCGCCCGTCGCCAACCGAGCATCCGTGGCGAAGGGAACGAGGTCGAGGTCGACCCCACTGCTGATCACCACGGTCCTCGAGTACCCGTCGATGACCGCGTGCGCCACGCAGGGCTGCGGATCCTTCAAATTGGTGCGAGGCAAAGGTGACGGCAGCGCCTCGACGCGCGACGCGCCGATCAGGGCGGGGTCGTCGATCAGTCGGGCGCGCAGCGCACGCTCCTGCCCGATGCGATTCAGCGGATGAGGATCCGCGCCGTGCTCGCGATGAGGGGCAACCGTCGCGACCACCTTGGCAAGTGCTTCGACGGTCGGAATGTCGCCGTGCAACATCTGGAACGCTTCGCGATCGTGCTGACCGATTCCGACTTCGAGCCTGGCGACACCGGATTGTTGGTCGGTCACGACCCGGCATACCTCGAGTCCACGTACCTCGCCCACCAACACTCCATGTTCGACGGCCGGTACCGCGCCACCGTCGATGATCAACGGCCGGAATCGGTCGTGACCCTCCGGAGCGGCAAGCGGGGTCGGCAACGGCTCGGCGATTGCCGGCAGCAGCACGCGTTCGGCGATGTGCCAGACCTCGACCGGCATGCGGAATGCAGACGCCCGGCGAGCCAGCGTGCCCGTGCCCTCCTCGGCCATCACATGCAGGTGAGTCACTCCGGCGCGCACTGCCCAGGCCAACGCCGGACCGAGACCTCGCTGCTGACGTTCGTCCAGCAACACCCACCCGACCGACCCCGCGGTGGCGGCCGCACCGAGCGCGAAGGGTGCCGGTTCGACCTCGGCGCCGGCACCGTGCTCGCGTACCAAGGTCGCCAGCTTGACGGCCAACAGACGACCCCGGCGTGTCTCGTCGACCATCGCAGCCACGCTAGTAACCAGGGTGGGGGTGAGACGGCACGCCGAAGGCGTACCGGCTCACGCGCGTCTCGTCGACCATCGCGGCCACGCTACTGACCGCACCCGATTTTCGCGGAGTGTTTCGAGGGCACCACGTCCAGGCGCCAAAGACTCCACTCGCCGTGGGGGTCGCCGACGTCGCCGGCGAGGGTTCGCTAGGCGGTGAAGTAGCCCACCACGTCGGCGACGAGATCGATGTCGCCGGTGTTGTTGTACATCAGCACGGTGCCCGCGGGCCCCAGTCGGGCGAGCACCATGTTGGGGATGACCTGGCCGGCACCGACGTTGAGGTTCGACGCCGTCGGGCACTCCGTGCCACCGGGATAGACGGTGACGTATGTGTTGCCGGTCGGAGCAACCGCGGTGACGTTCAGCATCACCCCGCTGACGCCGTCGGATGGGACTCCGCCTCGGCCCAGCAGCGTGACCTCGATCGGCGCCTGGCCGACCGGCGCGAGCGGGGCGCCTGTCCCGTCGCGAGTGTCGAGCACACGGCGTGGCGTCAGTGCGACGTACCGACCGGACGAATCGCCGTCGAAGCAGCCGAGCACGTCGACGATGATGTCGGTGGAGCCGGCGTTGTTGTAGATGCTGACCTGTCCGTTGGCGCCAACTCGAGTCATGACCATGTTCGGCACGGTCTGGCCCGGGGCCATGTTGACGCTCGAGGCGAACGGTTGCGCTTCGCCCGACGGCCACACCGTCAGGTAGCTCCCTGCCGTCGGACCCGTGACCGTGACGTTCAGCACGACGGCCTCGGGGTGCGCCGACACGCCACCGCGATCGGCAACCTGCAGGTCGAGCATCTGGCCGGCGCCGAGCGCACCGAGATGCCCGCCGGTGCCATCTCGCGTGTCGAGCAGTCGCGCCGGCGCCAATGGCGACATACCCACCGATGCGCCATCGCGGAAGTACCCGACGACATCGCCCAGCAGATGCACGCTGCCGGCGTTGTTGTAGAAGCTGACGTCGCCTGCAGCGCCCAGCCGCACGATGGCCAGGTTCGGCACCGCGAGGCCCGGAACAGGGTTGAGGTTCGAGGTGGTCGGCTGCGGTTGCCCGCCCGGCCACGCAGTGACATATGTCGGCGATGTCGCGTCGACGGCGGTGAGGTTGATCGCGACGGCGATTGCACCCGCGGGCACGCCCATCTGCCCACGAACGGTGATCGACCACTGCTCGGCGGGTCCGAGCGGACCGAGGCGGCCACCCGTGCCGTCGCGCGTGTCGAACAAGCGTTGCGGGTTCATCGAGACGAACTCGGTCGGGCTCGAAGGTGGGTTGATGATCGGTGGCAAACCGCCCGACGGTGGCGGGTCTCCAGGCCCGGTCCGGAAGAAGCCGAGGTTCTCGAATGCACCGTTGAGCACCGTCGATCCCCCGCCACCCATCCAGCCGTCGAGCACCGTACCGAACACGTGACGGAAGTCGGTGGTCATCGCGAATCGGTCCCATTGATCGTTGACCGTGGCGAAGGACGAAGGTTGGCCGTAGTGCCCGCCCTTCACGTTGGACCCGATCACGAACTGCACGTTGGCAGTGCCGTGATCGGTACCGGCCGAATCGTTGGAGTACGGGGTGCGACCGAACTCCGACATCGTCATGACCGTGACCCGGTTGTAGTACGCCCGGATCGAGAGTCGCGAAGAACGTCGACAGCCCCGCGTCGAGTTGCGTCAACAGGTCGGCGTGGTTCAGCGGCTGGCCGTCGTGCGTGTCGAAGCCGTCGAGACCGATGTCGAGCACGCGGAACCCGAGGTTGGCGTTGATCAACCGCGCCGCGACGGTCATCTTCCGCGCAAACGCGTCGCCGCTCGGCGGCGGCGAGTACACCGGCTTCACCGAGACCGCCAGATCGAGCTGCGTCTTCAGGACGTTGGCGTACACGTCGTGCCAGGGACCCCGTCCGGCAGGGCTCGCCGACAACGCCCGAAGGCCGTTGTACATGCGAGCGTCTGCCGAAGCGGTCCCGGTGCCGAACATGTTCTCGCCGTTCGCAGGCACGGCGACGGCGCGATAGACAGCACCTAGGAGGTGAAGTGGAACCGAGGAACCGATGGTCGCGGCCATGAGCCCGGCATCGGCTGGTGGTTGACCGTCGAGCCAGCGGCCGATCCAACCGGTGCTCGCGGCACCGACGCCGAACCTGGCGTTCATCCAGATCGCCATCGAGGTGAAGTGCGAAAGGTCCGGGTTCGGATACCCGACGCCGTGGACGATGGCAAGCTGCCCGGCGTCCCACAGTTGCTTCGTGTACGGGAGACTGGGGTGGAGCCCGAAGGTGCCGTCGAGTGGGAGGACCTGGTTGGCAGGGATGGCCACGTTGCCGGGCCCGCGTACGTCGTAGTAGCGCCCGTTGGTGTACGGGACGACGGTGTTGAGGCCGTCGTTGCCGCCGTACAGCACGATGTTCACGACGATGCCCTGGTGAGCCCCGACCGGCGTCGCCGCGAACGCCTCCGGCAGGTCGAAGCCGAGCCGGCCGAGCCCGAGCTGATCGCCGAGTGCATTGAGGGCCGCACCGCCCAGCACTCCGCCGCCGACGGCCTGGAGGAACTTGCGCCGCGTCCAACCGTTCGGTTCCTCGACGTCGCCGAGGTGACCCGGTAGCGACAGCAATCGCCGGGCGTCGGCTGTGGAGATATCGGGATCGAGCATCGTCATCTCCTCATGCCATGTGGAATTCGGGTGCGAGCATGACCATGACCAACAAGTTCGTCGTCGCCTCGTAGTTCTGCCACGACGTCGCGTTGCGTTGGGCTTGGTGGGCAGCGATCAGAGCGTTGCGAGTTGTTGTCGACAGCGAGTGATGCCGAAGAAGGCGGCGACGTAGTCGACAGCCTCCGGCACCGTCCTGCTGTAGACCGGCGTTGCCCTCGAACGGACGACCGTCGTCGCGCAGCCACCAGCCCAGCGATCGGGCGAAGTCGGCGCGACCGGCCAATGCGCTGGTGTTGAGCCAGTAGGCGTTCGGCTTCCACCCGGCGACATTGGGCGGTTGGTACATCTGCTGGCCGGTGTACTCGGCACGCCAGGCGATGCCCAGGTCCTCGGGCAGGATTCCCGTGTAGTAGCAGAGGGCAACGATCATCTCGATCGGCGTGCGCACCAGACCTTGCTTGGCCGTCGCGCTGTAGAACTCCGGACGATTGAGGATCAGCCGCACGAGGTTCGTGATGTTCATGTCGGCAGCGAAGACCGGTGCGATGGCGTCGAGCACGGCCGCCGGTGGGTTCGGGTGAGCCAAGAACTCCCACAGCTTCTTGGTGATGAGACGCGCCGCGATCTGCTTCTTGGCGTTGTTGGTCACCAAGATCTCGGTGATGATCTCCGGCCCGTCCCAGTTCTTGGTCGTGCCGAAGAACGTCTTGTTGAGGTTGTCGTGGCGGCCCGGGTAGAAGGTGTACACGTAGGCCGGCCAATCGGCGTTGTGGCCCGGTCCAGGCCCTCGCCGCCGCCTCGACATCGGCCTCGGTGTAGTTGCCGACGCCGAGAGTGAACAACTCCATCAACTCGCGGGCGAAGTTCTGGTTCGGGTTGCCTTTCCTGTTCTCGGCATTGGAGAGGTACACGAGCATCGCCCGGTCGATCGCCATCGCCTGGGTGAGCGTGTGAAAGTTGCCGAGGCAGTTCTCGCGATACATCTGCAATTGCTGCATCAGGTGGAAGCCCTCGGCCGACATCCCACCAGGCACTGACGAAATGGCCGTGCCAGAACAGCGTCATCTTCTCCTGGAACGGACGCGGCTTGGTCATCATGGCGTTGATCCAGAACGTGCAGGCGTCAGACGTACTGGTCCCAGCCGTCCGCCGCCTTCGCTCTGGAACTCCACAGGCAGCGGTGGATTGCCGTTGAGGCCGATGTCGATGATGTCTTCGACGACCTCAGCGAGGGTCGGCAGTGTCTTGAGGTAAGCGAGACGAGCGGGACGAACGACGAACTCGGTGCGCCTCAGGAGGTGAGCAAGGTCGTCGTCTGAAACTGGCACGCAGACACTCCTTCATGCTCGATGGCCCTCACAGTCATCGGTGCTCTCCGGGCATGTCTTGAGCGTTCCTCTGTAACGAAACTGTCAAGGAAGTTGGACCCCGGACGCGAAACGACCCGGTCACATGACCGGGTCGTTGTCGGAGTTCTCGAGTGAATTACTTGGTCTTGCGCTCGCCGTAACGCTTGTTGAAGCGCTCGACGCGGCCACCGGTGTCGACCAACTTCTGCTTGCCGGTGAAGAATGGATGGCACTCGTTGCACAGCTCGACCTGCAGGTCACCGGCGCGGGTAGAGCGGGTGACAAACGTGTTGCCGCAACTGCAGCGCACCGTGGTGTCGTTGTACGTGGGATGGGTATCGGTCTTCATGATTGTCTCCGTCGAATTCGAGTCCTCAGTGTATCGGCATATTCCGCCCGAACCCGAGGCATTTACCGCCGAACCTGCTGCTCACATTGCGGGTTGTTTACCGATTTCGTTGAGGAACTCGTCGTTGGTGCGGAACGTGCGCAGACGATCGACAAGCAGCTCGAGACCGGGGGCGGCGTTGCCGTCGGCGGCCAATCCGCTGAGCACGCGGCGCAGCTTCCACACCATCTGCAACTGCTTGCGGTCGAACAACAACTCCTCGTGGCGGGTGCTGGATGCGTCGACGTCGATCGCCGGGTAGATGCGGCGCTCGGACAGCTTGCGATCGAGGCGAAGCTCCATGTTGCCGGTGCCCTTGAACTCCTCGAAGATCGCGTCGTCCATGCGGCTGTTGGTCTCGACGAGCGCAGTCGCCAGGATGGTCAGCGAGCCGCCCTCTTCGACATTGCGAGCGGCACCGAAGAACTTCTTCGGCGGGTACAGCGCACCGGCGTCGATTCCGCCCGACAGGATGCGACCGCTCGCGGGAGCGGCCAGGTTGTAGGCACGGCTGAGACGGGTGATGCCGTCGAGAATGATCACGACATCTTCGCCCTGCTCGACCAATCGCTTGGCCTTCTCGATGGCGAGCTCGGCCACATGAGTGTGTTCCTCGCTGGGGCGGTCGAAGGTGCTCGAGATGACCTCGCCCTTGACCGTTCGGCGCATGTCGGTGACTTCTTCCGGCCGCTCGTCGATCAGCAGCACCATCAGCTTCACTTCGGGATGGTTGTGCTCGATCGACGTTGCGATCGTCTTCATGATCGTCGTCTTGCCGGCTTTCGGCGGCGACACGATGATGCCGCGCTGACCCTTGCCGATCGGCGAGATCAGATCGATGATTCGCGCCGTCATGTTGGTGGGATCGGACGGGTTCTCGAGGCGCAACTTCTCGTCCGGGAACAGCGCGGTCAGGTCCTCGAATCGAGGACGAGTCTTGGCCTTCTCGGGATCGACACCGTTGACGGAGTGGATCTCGAGCATCGCCGGGTTCTTCTCGTTACGTCCTGCAGGACGGCTGAGGCCCGTGACGTAGTCGCCTTTGCGCAAGCCGTACTGGCGGGTGAGCTTGACCGGGATGTAGGCGTCCTCCCGACTGGCGAGGTACCCGTTGACGCGCAGGAATCCGTAGCCCTCGTCGCGCAGGTCGAGGTACCCGGCAACTTCGACGGGTTCCATGTTGATCGGTGTGCCCGGGTCCTCGACACGTTCGGGACGATCGGGACGAGGCTCGAAGCGATCCTGGTCGCCACCCTGGGGCCCGTCGGCGCGACCCTTGTTGCGGCGGCGGCGACGCCGACGGCTGTTGCGGCTCTCGGCATCGCCGTCACCGTCACCGTCGTCCCCATCGCCGCCTTGCGACGGCTGCGAGCCGTTGGCCGGTGCGGACGCGGCCGGCGACACGGCGAGTTCGGTCACGGCAACCTCGCCTGAGCGAATCAGCGCGATCTCCCAGTCGGCCAACGGCTCGCCGTCGGGGCCGAGAATGACCTCGGGCTCGTCGGTCGGCGCGGCCTCAGGAGCGTTTGCCGGCGGTTCGTCGGTGGCATCCGGAGCCTCGGCGACCGCTTCGTCTGCAGCCGCCTCGGGGGCGGTTTCCTTGCGGGCTTTGCTGGCGCGACCGTTGGTCGCTGCCGGCGCGGCGGCATCGGGAGAGCCACCACCAGTGGTCTCGAGGATCTTGTCGATCAGCGTCGCCTTGGCGGCGCGAGATGTGGTCTTGATGCCCAATGCCTGGGCGATTGCGAGCAGCTGCTCTTTGTCCTTGGATTCGAGCATCGACTGTTCGAGAGCTTCCGCGGCCACCGGCCACCTGCTTTCTGGGGAACGACAGTGGGCTCGGCGTGTCAATGTGCACACGACCGGCGGCCACACCATCGGGATGGTTTGGCGAGATACCTCGCCCTCTCCGCACCCCCGCACGGCCATTTCACCGGAGCGGTTGCAGCGAGATATTCGGGGAACCCGAACGGATGGAACTGTAGCGAACGCGTGCGCGATGCGCAACGTGAACAGCTGGATCGTCGGGTCAGCCCGTTCGCAGACCGGTGCAGCCGTAATCGACCAACGCCTCGAGGTTTCGGGTAGCCAGGCAATTGAGCAACTGCTTGCCGCGCTCGTTGGCGGGATCGAGGTTGGCGGCACTGATGACCGGGATCGACAGCTGCAACATCACCGACTCGTGGAAGTCGGCCTGCGCGTCCTCCCACGAGTAGTCGCTGACCCCACGGTCCATCAGACCCTGGTGCCACCGGTGCAACAGTGCCTCGCCGTGCTGGCGGCGCATGTCGGTCGTCAGGCTCTGGACGAGGAAGTAGCCGATATCGGCGACACCCATCGACCGACAGCTGAGCTGCCAATCGATGACGGTCACCGGTGCGCCGTCACGCCCGAAGAAGAAGTTGTCGAGACGAAAGTCGGTGTGGGCGAGCGTTGTCGGCCGGTTGGCCATCACCCAGTCGTACGTCGCCGGAAGTTGCCCGCCGACCCGTTCGGCAACCTCGAGGGCAGCTGGCGGCGCGGATGCGAACATCTCCGCGAACGCCGGCCATGACTGCACGTACTGATCGCCGACCGCCATGTAGGCGGGATTGTTCAACGGGCGCAACCATGTCAGTTCGTCGAGGTGGGGCGACTCCCACCATGTCGCATGCAGCTGTGCGCCGACGTCGATCACCGCCTGTGCATCGGCCAGGTCCGCGCCGGCGACCTGATCTGCCATCCGTGCGTCACCGAGATCCTCCATCAGGATCAACGTGCCGATGTCGTCGTCGCTGACCTCGCTGAGGTACACGGTGGGTGTCGGCACGCCGAGACCGACCGTTGTCGCCTTGCGGTAGCACTCCGCTTCCGTGCGGTAGAACCCGTAGATCTGGGCGAGGTACTTCGCCACTGGATCCTCGATCGGGAACTTGGCGATCAACACATCGGGCAGTCCGCCTGGGTCACCGTCGTAGCCGAGTTTCAACCGCGCGAGTTGGCCGACGAAGCCGACCCCTGCCCCCAACGGACTGGCATCGACGGACGACACCTCACCGTTGGCCAAGTGCCCGGCGTGCCTCAGCGCGGCGGTGAGGTAGGCCGGTGTGAGCTCGGCGATATCGGTTGGCAGCGCAAAGTTGATGTCCCCCATCGGGCGGACGATAGTTGCTATGCGGACGCTGACTCGACGAACTGCTCGACTGCGGCGAGATCGTTTGGAAGCCGGGTGATGTGCTCGGGGCGCTCCATCAGATCAGCAAGATGAGCCGGCAGCGGCGGGCGGATGCCGGTTGCCCGCTCGACGGCATCGGGAAACTTGGCCGGGTGGGCAGTTGCCAATGTCACGATCGGTCCGCTGATCGACGACCGCAGATGGTCCACCGCGCCGACGGCAACCGCCGTGTGCGGGTCGACCAACATCCCCGTCGACTCGTACGTGTGGCGAATCACGTCCAATGTCTGGTTGTCGTCGAGGCGAGCAGCGGTGAACACGCCGTCGAGATGAGCAGCACGCTGATCGGGCTCGATCGACAGCGATCCGGTCGCCCGGAAGCGCTGCAACTGCTCGGCCGTCATTCCACCGTCGCGGGCGTTGATCTCGAACAGCAGCCGCTCGAAGTTGGACGACACCTGGATGTCCATCGACGGGCTCAGTGACGGAACGACGGGTCGGGTGCTCATGTCGTTGTCGGTGAAGAATCGGGTGAGGATGTCGTTGGCATTCGAGGCCACGATCAGCCGGCCGATCGGCGCGCCCATCTGCTTGGCGATCCAACCGGAGAACACGTTGCCGAAGTTGCCGCTGGGCACGCAAAAGTTGACGTCGCCGCGCAGATGATCGGTCGCAGTCACGTAGTACACGACCTGGGCCATGACGCGCGCCCAATTGATCGAGTTGACGGCGCTGAGGTTCATGCGGTCGCGGAAGCCGGTGTCGTTGAACATCGCCTTCACGAGATCCTGGCAATCGTCGAAGGAGCCGTCGATCGCGACGACATGCACGTTCGGCGAGTCGACCGTTGTCATCTGCCTGCGCTGCACGTCGCTGGTGCGGCCGTCGGGGTAGAGGATGACGATGTCGGCGTGCGCACAATTCTTGATGCCGTCGATCGCCGCAGAACCCGTATCGCCCGACGTCGCACCGACGATCGTGACCCGACGACCCTGCTGCGCCAGCACGTGCTCGAACAACCTGCCGACCAACTGCAGCGCGACATCCTTGAACGCCAGCGTCGGCCCGTGGAACAACTCCTCGACGAAGTGGTCGTCGTCGATCTGCACCAACGGCACGACGGCCGGGTGGGCGAAGGTCGAGTACGCATCCGAACACATCGCCGCGAGGTCGTCAGCGGAGATCTCGACGCCGACGAACAACTGCATGATCTGCGCGGCTCGTTGCGCATAGGACGCACCCTCGGCTCGCCGCGGCAACGATGGCCATTCCGCCGGCACGTAGAGGCCCCCATCGGTGGCCAAACCTTCGAGCAGCGCCTCGTTGAACCCGAGCTCGGCAGCCTGCCCGCGGGTCGAGACGTACCGCATGCTCAGCTGCCGATCACACGAAGCAACCCGCCGACGTTGCGCACGACATCGAGATCGCGCAGCTCGCGAACCGTTGCCTGCACTGCCGATTCGCGTGCCTCGTGAGTGATGAACACCAGCTTGGCCTCCGGGCCGTTTCCCTCTTGTTCGGCGGCTCGAATGCTGACATCGTGGCGAGCGAAAACGCCGGTGACGGCGTGGAGCACGCCTGGCCGGTCGGCGACGTCGAGGCTCAGCAGATACTCGGCCGACGTCTCGTCGATCGCCCGGATGTGCGCCCTGCCGAACGTGCCGATGGAGCCGTGCGTGCCCTTCGACAGGTTGACCGCAGCGTCGATGACATCGCCGAGCACCGCGCTGGCTGTCGGTGAGCCGCCGGCGCCACGGCCATAGAACATCAACGACCCGACAGCGGCACCCTCGACGAACACAGCGTTGTAGCTGCCGTTGACGCTGGCGAGGGGATGGGCGATCGGCACCATCGCCGGGTGCACGCGCACCGCGATGTCGCCGGTCGCAGCGTCGATCTCGGCAATTCCCAGCAGCTTCACGACGTAGCCGAGGCGCTTGGCCATGGCGATGTCGCCTGCAGTGATCCCGCTGATGCCCTCGTGGTACACGTCGCCGGCGACGACCTTGGACCCGAAGGCAATCGACGCCATGATCGCCGCTTTGGCGCCGGCATCGAACCCCTCGACGTCGGCCGTCGGGTCGCGTTCGGCAAACCCGAGCGCCTGGGCTTCGGCGAGGGCCACGCCGTAGTCGGCGCCCTCCTCCGTCATCTTGGTGAGGATGAAGTTGGTCGTGCCGTTGATGATCCCCATCACGCGTGTGATGGGCTCGCCGCGCAGGCTCTCGCGAAGGACGCGGATGATCGGTATCCCGCCGGCGACCGCCGCCTCGAACAACAGGTCGACACCGGCGCCGTCGCTGACGCCGAACAGCTCGGTGCCGACGTTGGCGAGCAGTTCCTTGTTGGCCGTGACGACCGGCTTGCCGGCTCGCAACGCTGTGGTGATCAGCTCGCGCGCCGGCTCGATGCCACCGATGACTTCGACGACAAGGTCGACGGATGGATCGGCGACCACGGCATGGGCATCGCGGGTCAACACTCCGTCTGCGAGGTGCACATCGCGCTCGCGGCTGAGGTTGCGCACCGCCACAGCGCTCACCTCGAGGCGCACTCCGGTGCGGGCTTCGATGGTGGCCTGTTGCGCAGCCACCAGGTTGACGAACGCGGAGCCGACGTTGCCGCACCCCAATACACCGACCCGCACGAGCTTTGTCACGGGCGGAAGGCTACGGGGTGGCGTGTCGCTGCCGAAACCCTTTGCCCAGTGGTCCTAGCTGCGGCGGGCTCAGGATCGACGTTCGGGCTTGCGGCGGCTCAGCAGCGAGGCAACTGAACCACAGCCGACCAGTAGCGCAGCGATCACCAGGCCGTCGGTACCGGCGCCCGTCGTCGGCAACTGGGTCGGGCCGGAGGTTGGCGCGGGCTGTCGACAGCGTTGCCTTCACCGGCACCGGGAGGGGCGGGAACACCAGCATCGGCAGCCGAGTCGACGCATGCTTGATGCTGCACACCGTTTTCATCGGTGACCGTAGTGGGCACGCCTTGCGTGCAGACCGGCGCATCGCAGGCGATCTGCGAGCTGACGCTGGCATCGTTACCGTTGAACTGGACGGGCACGACGACAGAACCGTCCGCCAGGCCATCGACCGTCACGACCTGGGAGGAACCGGGCGCGAGGTCGATGACCGAGGCGATGAACGTTTCTGGATTCGTGACCACAAATTCTGCTGGAGCGTCGGTCGCCGGGTTGGTGACGACGAGATCCATGACCCCGTCGCCATTCACACAGGCGACAGCGGAGGTACTGGCGATCGGCGCGGCGTCGGCACTTCCACCGAAGCCGACGAGGCTGCCGGCGGCGATTCCAGTCGCCACGATGAATTGTGAGAGCTTCACTTGGACCATTCCCCGCCGTGTCTCCCCGCCAGTGGGGTGATGGTCCGTACAGTATTCGTCAAGAACCGCTACGTACAGCGAAAGTCATCCGATTGGGCCATACGGCCCATACCTGGTCAGAGGTAATTTCACCGAGTGCGGTGCACTCGCCGCACTCCGGCTACGACGTCATCGAAATGCTGACGATCGAGCACCGCACCCTCCCGACGTACCTGCCGAGGGTCGACCTCCAGCAGGCGCTCGACTTTGGCGTAGCTGACTCGACCTTCACGATCCCACGGACCTGCGCCGACGACGACCTGCAACTCGTTGTGATGGGCCTTCGAGGTCAGCGGCACACCGAGCAGTTCGCCCGCCTTGCGACCGATGAGCAACACCGGGCGATCCTTGCCCTGAGATGGGTCTTCTTCGTACGGCACCCACGTCCACACCACTTCGCCGGGGTCGGGGTCGCCGTCGAGGTTCGGCGAGTATTCGATGATCAGCGCGTCGTCGGCGGACACGCCCGGGCGCGGTCGGGACCTGCCGGGTGTCAGTTTCCCGACCAGCTTGCGGATGCCACCGATCAGTCGAGATCGCATCGCACCAGGTCCTCCATGGTTTCGCGGCGAATGACTGCCCGAGCGATGCCGTCGGCGACGAACACGACAGGTGGTCGGGTCAACATGTTGTAGTTGCTGGCCATGCTGCGGCCGTACGCACCGGTCACGGGAGTGGCGAGAACATCACCCACAGTGGTTTCAGACGGGAGCAGGGCGTCGAAGATCAGGACGTCGCCGCTCTCGCAGTGCTTGCCGACCAGCCGGGCGTGCAGCGTTCGTGGCGCACCGACGTCGGCCGGTAGAAACGCCTCGTACCCGCTGCCGTACAGCACCGGCCGGGGGTTGTCGCTCATTCCGCCATCCACGGCGACGTACGTACGCACATCGGGGATGTGCTTGATCGTGCCGATCGTGTACACGGTGATGGCCGCGTCGGCCACGATGGCCCGCCCCGGTTCGACACTGACATGGCTGCGCACGCCGAGGGACGCGCAAGCGTCGAGCAGCACGTTGCCCCACTGCGTGATCGTCGGGGCCTCTTCACCTTCGACGTAGGCGACGCCCAGGCCGCCACCCAACACCAGTTCGGGCAGATCCAGCGGCACGGCAAAGGTGGCCATCACCTCCGCGGCCTTGGCGAAGTTGGACGCGGCAAAGACGTTGGACCCGATGTGGCAATGCACGCCGACCAGGTCGACGCTGCCCGAGCGGCGCATGCGGTCGACGGCGCGTTGAGCATCGCCGTTGCCGAGGTTGAAGCCGAACTTCGAGTCGTCTTGACCGGTGGCGATGAACTCGTGGGTGTGCGCGTGCACCCCGGGAGTGATGCGAGCGAGCACGGCAGGGACCGGCAGGCCCTCGGCATGGAGCGCGTCGAGTCGATCGAGTTCGTCGAAGCTGTCGACGACGATGTGGCGCACGCCGTTGGTGACCGCGGCGCGCAGTTCCTCGTCGCTCTTGTTGTTGCCGTGGAAGGTCAGCGCCTTGGCCGGCACACCGGCTGCGAGCGCGACGTACATCTCGCCGCCGCTGGCGACGTCGAGCAACATCCCTTCGTCGTACGCGAGTCGAGCCATCGCCTTGCACAGGAACGCCTTCGTCGCGTACACCGCGCGTCCCGGACCGAACGCCGCAACTGCCTCACGGCACCGCGCCCGGAGGTGCGCCTCGTCGTAGATGAACAGGGGCGAGCCGAACTCCTCGACGACATCGAGCACGCGGCACCCGCCGATCGCCAGCGAACCATCGGGCAAGACCTCGGCAGTATCGGGAAGCAGCGACAGAGGGATCGCTGTCACATGCGCTCCGGCGCCTCGATACCGAGCAGGTCGAGCCCCTTGGCGAGCACTCGCGCAGTCTGCTCGCACAGCCGGATCCTGAAGGCTCGCGTTTGCGGATCGGCCTTCAGCACCGGGCAGGCCTCGTAGAACGAGGTGAAGCTCTGAGCCAGATCGAACAGATAGGTGCACATGCGATGCGGGCTGTACTTCTCGAGCGTGTCGTGCACTGCGGAGTCGAACTGCAGAAGTCGAAGAACGAGTTCGCGCTCCTGCGGCACCAGGGTCGGTTCGAGTCCTTCGCTCGACGCTGCCGGCATGTCGGCGGCACGGCGCAGGATCGAGCGAATCCTCGCGTGGGCGTACTGCAGGTACGGCGCGGTGTTGCCCTCGAACGCCAGCATCCGATCCCAGTCGAAGACGTAGTCCTTGACCCGATCGGTCGACAGGTCGGCGTACTTCAGCGCGCCGATCCCCACCATCCGGCCGATGTCGACCTGCTCGTCGGGCGGCAGATCGGGGTTCTTCTCCTTCACCGACGCGGTGGCACGTTCAATGGCTTCCTCCACGACGTCGACGAACCGCACGGGCTCGCCGCTTCGGCTCTTCAGCTTCTTGCGGTCGGTGCCCAGCACGAAGCCGAAGGCGACGTGCAATGCCCGCGTCGGCGGTCGTAGCCATCCCGCCATCGCGGCGACGTCGAACACCATCGCGAGGTGCTGCGATTGCTCGGCCCCGACGACGTACAACAGCAGCGTCGCCTTGACGCGCTCGACCCTGTCGAGCACACATGCCAGATCGCTGGTGCCGTAGTTGAAACCGCCGCCGCGCTTCTGCACGATCAGCGGCAATGGCTCCCCCTCGCGGTTGGTGTAGCCGGGTGGAAACACGACCTCGGCGCCGTCACTCTCGACGAGTAGCCCTGCCGTCCGAAGCCGATCGACCACCTCGGGCAACAGATCGTTGTACGTGCTCTCGCCGGCGAGGTCGTCGTTGGTCAGAAAGACCCCGAGCTTGCGGTACAACCGGTCGAAGTGCTGCATGCTGAGGTCGACGAGCAGCTTCCACAACCGCAGGGTCTCCGGATCCCCGCTCTGGAGCATCACGACCCGCTTGCGAGCGCGATCCTGGAACTCGTCGCTGGCATCGAACTTGGTTCTGGCCTGCTTGTAGAACCCGTCGAGATCGCCAAGGCTCAGCTCGGAAGCAGCCTCGGTCTCGCCGATGTCGACGAGGTGCTCGATGAGCATGCCGAACGGCGTGCCCCAATCGCCAACATGGTTCTCGCGGATCACGGTGTGGCCGACGAACTCGAGCAAGCGGACCAACGCGTCGCCGATGACGGTCGTGCGCAGGTGCCCGATGTGCATCTCCTTGGCGATGTTGGGCGCCGAGTAATCGACCACCACACGCTCGGGCGCCACCACGTTGCGGACGCCGAGCCGCTCGTCGGCCTCCAGCGAGTGCAGTTGATCTTTCAAGAACCCGTCGTCGAACGTGACGTTGATGAAGCCGGGCCCGGCAACCTCGAGCGTGGCCCTGCCGGTGAGATCTGCCGCAGCCACGACATCGTCGGCGACATCGCGCGGCTTGCGACCGAGCTGCTTGGCCAGGGCCAGCGCGCCGTTGGCCTGTGCATCGGCCCGATCGCTCGGTCGCACCACCGGATCGACCGCGCCATCCCCACCGGCGACGGCAGCAAATGCCGGTGCCAGCAGGTCGGCGACGATGACGAGGGGATCAGCCATGAAGAGTCGATCGTACTCGTGTACCCAATCGTTCGACATGCCGTATTCGCCGGCGACCGCGCTGCGGGAGAGGGTTCCTCGCTATCCTCGCTGACATCCCGCCCTCGTAGCTCAGGGGATAGAGCATCGGTTTCCGGAACCGTGTGTCGCATGTTCGAATCATGCCGAGGGCGCCGCTGGTCAGGGTGTGAGTCCGATGTTGCACGTCATGACACACCCGACTCACACCAGCTCTGCCGGCGCGCCAGAGCTTCGCTCGTATCTGGAGGCGCCACAACGGATCGTGTGTCGAGCGGCGCCATCCGGGTGCTGCGTCATCACAAGGAGATCATCGTGTCGTGTGCCGCATCGACTCTCGTGGCGACCACGCCCTCGCCGGTATCGAGGGATGCATTCGTCGGGACCGATCAACTCGTCCCACTGCTCGGTGGCGGCGTAGGGCCGTTCGTCAACCTCGACAACGCGGCGAGCACGCCTGCGTTCAGATCGGTCGTCGACACGATCGAGGAGTTTCTCCCGTTCTATGCAGGCGTCCACCGAGGCACCGGCTACAAGTCGCGGCTGAGCACCAACACCTTCGAACGGGCCCGCGAGCTCGTCGGAGGGTTCTTCGGCGCCGATCCCGAGCGTGACGTCGTCGTGTTCGTCAAGAACACGACTGAGGCAATCAACAAACTCGCCCGATCCCTGCCGATCGACCCCGGTTCGGTGGTCCTCACCACGGTCCTCGAGCACCACTCGAACGATCTGCCGTGGCGGGGCCGCGCTCGCACTTTGCACGTCGGCGCTCGACCGGATGGAGCACTGGATCTCGACGACCTCGATCGCCTCCTCCGCGAACATGCCGGCCGGATCGCTCTCCTGGCAGTGTCGGGGGCGTCGAATGTGACGGGGGTCGTGCAGCCCGTGCACCGCTTGGCCGAAATGGTTCACTCGGTTGGTGGGCGGATCCTGGTCGACGCCGCCCAGCTGGCGCCGCATCGCCCCATCGACATGCGACCCCACGATGATCCTGGACATCTCGACTTCGTCGCCTGCTCGGCTCACAAGATGTACGCGCCGTTCGGAACCGGTGCGCTGGTCGGGCCCCGGGCTGCGTTCGGTGCGGTACCCGAGCAGACTGGAGGCGGCACGGTGCATGCCGTCACGACCGATGACGTCGTCTGGGCGAACCTCCCGGATCGGGAAGAGGCGGGAAGCCCGAACGTGATCGGAGCGATCGCACTCGCGGCCGCTACCCGCGCCCTCAGCGACGTCGGGCTCGAACGCATCGCCGCCCACGAGATCGAGTTGACGCGGTACGCGACTCGAGAGTTGTCGACCCTTCCGGGGCTCACCATTCACGGACCTGCCGAGGGAGTGGGAGCAGCCGACAAGGTCGGTGTCATCCCGTTCACCATCGCCGGCCTCGAACACGGTCTGGTCGCTGCCGTCCTCGGCTACGAGCACGGTGTCGGCGTGCGCAGCGGATGCTTCTGCGCTCATCCATACATCGGCCACCTGCTGCGCCTCGACAAGACCGAATCAACGGCTTTGGTCGAGCGGGCACGCGACGGCGACAAGCGAGGAGCACCGGGCATGGTCCGGATCAGCTTCGGTTGCTACAACGACTCCCATGACGTCGACGTCGCTGTCGAGGCCCTCGGACACCTGATCAACGGCGACGTGGCGGCCACATACGAAGCGGAGCGGGACGGCTCCTTCCACCCCGTTGGCTACGTGGAGCCGACGATGTTCTCGCTGGACAAGCCGTGAAGACGGCTTGCGATCGCGGTTGAGCATCGCCGAACCGGGGTATCACCCGTCGCGACAGACGCGCACGAGAGGTACGAAGATGAGCGATGACGTAGTCGAACATGCAGGTGCAGTCCACAGACACGACGCGATCCGACTGATCCGATGGGTCTTCATCGCAGTGATCGTGGTCGCCTTGGTCCTGGTCGCGATGGACAACCGCGACGATGTCCGCGTCGGGTACGCCGTTGGCGATGCCGAGGCTCCGATCTGGATCGTGATCATCGCTGCTGCTGTCGCGGGCGTGTTCATCGGATGGCTGATCCGCCATCGACCGCGCCGCCGTGCGTGACGCCTAGCGATAACCTTCAGTGGCAATGGGGAGAGCGGGCCGGCGGGCGCAGTGTTTGGCCCTCGTGGCGCTACTCGCTGCCGGGTGCGCGTCGACCGACCCTGGTGTCAGAACTGGTGGCGTCGCACCGATCGTCACCGCCGATGCCGCAACGGTCCCCAACGACCCCGACGTCCGGATCCTCACGTTGTCGAACGGACTCACGGTCTACATCCGCGCCAATGACCGCCCTGGCGGAAGCGCCGAGATGCGTCTGGCAATCAACGCCGGGTCGGGGCAAGAAGGTGCCGATCAGTCAGGTGCAGCCCACTTCCTGGAGCACATGTTGTTCAACGGGACGACCAACTTCCCCGCGAACGACCTGATCGACACCCTTCGAGGCTTCGGGATGGCGTTCGGTGCCGATGTCAACGCCTACACCTCGTACGACGAGACGGTCTACGAGCTCACGGTGCCGACAAGCGACGAGAGCAACCTGGGCAAGGGCCTCGATGTCCTGCGTGAATGGTTGTCGGCGGCAACGCTCGAGCCCGATGAGGTCGACAAGGAAAAGGGCGTTGTTCTGGACGAATGGCGCCAGAGCGACCAAACGTTCGAAGGCAGAGTCGGCAACGCCAGCGAGGCGATGTTCCTGACAGGTTCCGGCTATGAAGGCCGGCAACCGATCGGCACCGACACAGCGATCAACGCGATGACTCCCGAGCTGCTGCGCCGTTTCTACGACACGTGGTACAGGCCGGACAACGCGGCGATCATCGTCGTCGGCGACATCGATGTCGACGACATGGAGACCGAGATCCGTGACCGCTTCGAATCGCTGAGAGCCCGCGGCGACACCACGCCTCGCACGGATCCGACACTGGGGACCTTCGACGCAACCGATGCAACCGTTCTGGTGGATCCCGACGCTACGACTGCCGACGCCGAAGTCAGTCTCCCCGGACCGTACGGCGCCGACGGGACGATCGCCTGGTTGCGCCACGACACCACGATCTCGCTCGCCTTCGACATGATCTCGACGCGCCTCAACGACGACATCTCGCGTGGGCTTGCGCCGTACACGAACGCGTCCGTCGGAAACAACGGCGCGGTTCGTTGGCTCGATGCTCCCAGTGTGTACGTCAGCGGAGAGCCCGCCCAGCTGTCCGATTCGCTGCAAGCAGTCACATGGGAGTTCGAACGAGTCCGCCGCTACGGCTTCGACGACACCGAGCTCCAACGAGTCCTGCGCGGGTATCGAAGCTCGCTGCAAGCGCAGTTCGACGCAAGTGACACGGTCCAGGACATCGAGTACATCTCGGGGTACGTCGATCACTTTCTCAGTGGTCTATCGATCCCCGACGCCGACACCACGTTCCAGATCTACACCTCCATCTACGACGACATCACGGCCGATGCGGTCGGCGCCGCCTTCAACGAATTGCTTGGCAACGCAGGGATGCATGTCCTTGTCGTTGCGCCCGACTCACTCGGCGACGTCCCCACTCGCGACGAGGTGATCGCCGAGATCGACGATCTACCCGACGTCGTCATCAATGAGCGCGCTGAGGCCGTCGAGAGTGACGCCACGCTGATGACGCCGCCAGAACCGGTCGAGGAGACGTCGTCGGAGCAACTCGAGGGCGACGATGCGTATCGTCGCGCCGACGATGTTGACATTCGAGAACGGTGCACGTGTCGTGCTGAACCCGACCACGATCGCCGACAACGACGTCTACCTCTCGGCAACGAGCCCGGGCGGCTTGTCGCTCGTGGACGAACCCGACGTGCCCGAGGCGCTCAATGCGGTCGCGGTCGTGACGACGAGCGGGATCGGCGAGCTCGACCCGGTGCAACTCGACACGCTGCTCTCGGGAGCAGCGATCGAGCTCTACCCATCCATCGGTCAGACGAGTGAGGACTTTTTCGGAACGTCGACGACGGACGACCTCGAACTGCTGTTGCAGTTGGTCAATCTGTACATGTCGGCGCCGCGGTTCGACCCGGTTGCACTCGACTCCACCGTCAAATCGCTGCAGTCGTACGTCGACGACCCCAACAGTGACCCTGATCTGGCCGAGTACATCGCGTACTCAGAAGTGCGATTCGGCAGCGAGCCTCGGTATCGGGTGATTCCGACTGCCGACGAACTCGCCGGCCTCGACCTCGACACCATCGAGCGCGTCTGGCGCAGCAGGTTCTCCAACGCCGGCGACTGGGTGTTCGCCTTGTCGGGCGACTTCGACATCGACCAGGCGACAGACCTCGTTCGTCGCTACTTCGGGACACTCAGTGGCCCCAACCCGACCGAGAGTTACAGGGACTTTCAGCGCGATCCACCCGCCTCGGTCGTCACCAAGGAAGTCCACGCAGGCACAGGCGACAAGGGATCGTTGACGTTCGAATGGAACTCACCGATCCCGGACAGGGAAACCGACACGGTGTACGCCGATCTGCTGACGAGCGTCTTGAACATCCGCCTGACCGATCACATCCGCGAGGAACTCGGAGCGTCGTACTCTCCATCGGCATTCGTCGGTGTCAACACCGAACCGGACCAACTGGTCGCGACCTACCTCAATGTCACCGGCGACCCTGAAACGATCCCCGAGATCTCGACCTTCGTCATCGACGACGTCACGTCGTTGCGAACCTCCGGTCCGACATCCAACGAGTTCGACGACGCGATTGCCGAGCTCAACAACACGTACATGTACTTCGACAACCAGACGATCGGGGATCTGCTCGCCAAGGCACCGAACGACCCCGAGCTGATCGGCCGCTTCAAGAACCGAATGGACGTGTTGAACGACATCACGCCTGCGACCCTGCAGTCCTTCATCGCGGCAGTGATGCCGCTCGACCGGTACATCGAGGTCCGGACCGTTCCCGCCTGACCCGGTAGCCTCGACTGCCGATGAACCAGATGAAGAACCGCCTCCATGGCCTGACGCTGCTCGACAGGGCATTCACGGCAATGACCGACGAAGAGCTCGAGACGTTGGTCGCCAGCCTGCCCGATGACCACCGCACAGCTTTGGACGAGATCTGCGGGGCCCGCGAAGGTGGCTTCACCGAGGCCTCGACGCGGACCCTGGCAATGCGTGCAACGGCCGCGCGAGGTCGACTGAACGGTGGCCTGGAGCAGGTGACCACGTTGCTGTGCGACCCATGCCTCGCTGATTGCATCGAGGCCCTCGGCGACAGCTCCGACAACCCGACCGAGGACGAGTTGCTGGAAGCGACGCCGGCGCTGATCGAGAAGCACGGACTCGCCACGGTGCGGCTGATGATGGCCGGTTCGGTCGCCGGCGAGGCCGCTGCCTCGGTCACCCTGACCCGCTTGCTGAAGCACGACGAGACGCTGGCGCTGCCGCCGGTCGAACACGAAGAAGTCACCGTGCTGCCGCCCCCGACCGCCGACGAGGAGATCAAGGCCAAGCGCAAGGCCGCCAAACTGGCCAAGCAAGCCGACGCCAAGGCACGCCGCGAGCAACAAGCCAGAGCCCGTCACAGCAGCTGAGGCTTACATCGGCCACCTTGGCCTATCGGGCGACCGGCGCCACGTCACACATTAGGTGCAGATAGCCGGCTCGGTGCGCCGTTCTCGTCACGAGCTGGTCGGGCGCGATTTCGGCCATCCGCTGCGTAATCCCGCGCCCGACCAGGACCGTCGGCGCGGTGTGTGCCGGCCGAGGCGATCAGTGAGGGCAATTCGGCGGTTCCGGTGAGCGCCGAAACGTGCAGCCGGTTTCTGTCCTCACCGGAATCGAGACCAAGCACGCGAACCCGCCCATGACTGACTGCCCGTTGAAAGTACGCGCGCTGCACAGATCATGCTCCCCGAATTGCGAGCGCAGAACGGGAATCTGGACTGACGCCACAACGCCGGCTGTGGGTCCGCTCGCTAGACCAGGCGCGGTTGACTCTCGTGGTCGAGCAGCCACGACTTGATGTCGAGCCCGGCGGCGAAGCCGGTGAGGTGGCCGCTCGAGCCGATCACGCGATGACATGGCACCACGATGCTCAACGGGTTCTTGCCGTTTGCAGCACCGACCGCACGAGCCTTGTTCGGATCGCCGAGCTGGAGCGCCTGTTGCCCATAGCTGATCGTCTGGCCGTACGGAATGGTGCGCAACACCATCCACGCGGACTGTTGGAACGGCGTACCATGCGGGTCGAGTGGTAGGTCGAACTCGCGACGTGTGCCCTCGAAGTACTCCTCGAGTTGCGTCACCGCCTGATCGAGGATCGGCGTGCTGCCCTCGACCAACTCATCGGTGTCGATCGACGCGATGCGCTCCGCGTCCTCTGCACCCCAAAGGATGGCTCGCAACCCTTGGTCGCCGGCGATCAGACGCAGTTCGCCAACGGGTGACTCCATGGTGACGGTGTGAAACATGTCGTTCTCCTTCTTGCTCACAAGCTGGCCCACAGGTGATGCAGCGCGTACGAGCGCCACGGTCGCCACGACTCAGCGAGCTGAGCCGCAGCTTTCGGACTCGACTCGACACCGATCTCGCGCAGTGCGTTGCGCACGCCGATGTCGGTCGGCAGGAACACGTCGGGGTCGCCCAACGCTCGCAGCGACACGTAGCTCGCTGTCCATGGACCGACCCCCGGCAGTGATTCGAGTTGGCGGGCGATCTCCTGGCGATCGCTACCGGCGTCGATCACGATGTCGCCGGCGGCCAGTTGCTCGCAGGCGTGAATCAGCGCTCGGCCACGTGCTGACGGCATCGCGAAGTCGTCCGGGGTGCAGCCCGCAATCGCCGCGGCAGAAGGAAATGCGTGGGTGACTCCTTCAACCGGAGCAGCCAGTGGTTCGCCGACCGCCGCGACCAGTCGGGTTGCCAGCGTGCGCGCCCCCTTGACCGAGACCTGCTGACCGAGCACCGCCCTCGTCAACAGTTCGACGCCGTCGGGGTGCCCCGGCGAGCGCAGCCCTGGACGCTTCTGTACGAGAGGAGCGAGGATCGGGTCGTCGGCAAAGTGCGTTTCGACCGTATTGGGATCAGCGTCGAGATCGAACATCCTGCGGCAACGCTGCACCGCGGCCTGCGCGTCGGCGACGTTGTCGAGATGGAGTGTGCACATCAGCGCGTTCGCGCCCGGTGAGTTCGGACCGGGCGACACGGCGATCACGGCGTTGCCGTGGTTCAACCGCAACGACCGGCGATACGTCGTGCCATCCCAGGTCTCGACCCCCGGCACGGCACGATCGCCGAGGAAGCCGAAGATGCTCTCGGTGTGGAAGGGGGCGCGATACGGCAGCCGCAACGACAGCGTGCCCGCGGCTGCGCTCGGTTGCCGTGTCCCGCGGAGATCGGTGGGCGACGATGCGAACACCTCGCGAATCGTGTCGTTGAACTGTCGAACGCTGGCAAAGCCGGCAGCGAACGCGATCTGAGTGATCGGCATCGAGGTGGTCTCGATCAGTGTTCGCGCCGTCTGGGCCCGCTGGGCGCGGGCCAACGCCAACGGACCCGCGCCGAGCTCGGTGGTCAGCAGTCGGTTGATCTGACGTTCGCTGTAATTCAGCCGCGCGGCGAGACCGCCGACACCCTCGCGATCGACGAGACCATCGGCAATCAATCGCATCGCCCTGCCGACGACATCGGCACGGACGTTCCATTCCGGCGAGCCCGGAGAGGCGTCGGGACGGCATCGCTTGCACGCCCGGTATCCGTGTTGCTGGGCTGTGGCCGCGGTGACGAAGAACTCGACGTTGTGACGTTTCGGGGTCATCGCCGGGCAACTCGGTCGGCAATAGATCCCTGTCGTCTTCACCGCCGTGATGAAGCATCCGTCGAACCGACTATCCCGGCTCTGGGCCGCTCGGTAGCACTGCTCATCGTCGAGGATCACGATGCCATTGTGGCGCGCTCGACACGAGATGACTAGCGGAAATCAGACAGCCACGTAGACCCGAGCCCGGGGCACCGCAACCTTCCACAAGACGACCAGACCGATGAGGCAATAGATCGCGCCGCCCAGGAACGCAGTGCGCTTCGTGGTGAGGTCGGCCATGATGCCGAACAGCACAGCGCCCGTCGCCGTACCGATCTCGAAGAACATCGTGAACGTCGAGATCGCTCGTACTCGCTCGCTCTCGGGGACGGAGTCCACCGTCATCGCCATCAACCCCGGATAGTTGAACGAGACGCCGATGCCGATGATCACGGTGCTGATGTAGACGCCGGCCGGGTAGGGAAACACATACAACATCGCCAATCCGGCGGCCATCAACGCGAGGGCGATGCCGACCGCGCGAGCATGCCCCATACGGTCGGGAAGCGTCGCGCCAACCACGCGGATCAGCAGGCAGACACCGGCAAACGTGGCGAACACCCACTTCGATCCGTCGAGCCCCACACTCACCGAGTATTCGGGCATGAATGCGTTGAAGGTCACGACTCCGCCGATTCCGAACGCCAGAACCAGCCCTGTGGGAATGGCCGCCCGGTTGAGTCCCGGACCACGATCATCACTGTGGTCGTGGTGCCGCACACCTTTCGGAGTCAGCATTGCCAAAGCTGCCGCCAGCAGGGCAAACCCTGCGGCCACCCACAACGCGGCATCGAACCGATCCTGTCCGATCACCGACTCGCCGATCACAGGGCCGAGTCCGAGCCCACCGAACACAGCGACCGAGAAGTAGCTGGCTGCCTCGGCGCCACGACCCGGAGGCGCGAGGTCGCTGATGGCGGTCGCGGCGCCGACGAACAGCGAGGCTTCGCCGATTCCCTGCAGTGCCCGCAGAGGCAGCAGGCCCCACAGCGAATCGACCATCGTGCACGCCCCCGTCGCGGCAGCGGCGAGCACTGCGCCGGCGATCATGGTGTACCGCAAGCCGTGCCGCTCGGCGAACCGGCCAAGTCTCGGCCTGATCAGAATGGCGGCGAGGCTGAAGGTCGCCAGGTTGATTCCGATGTCGACCTCGTTGCCGCCCAGTTCCTCTTCGATCAGGCGCGGCAGCAGAGGGATCATCACGCCGATGTACACGAACAGCGCCAAAGCGGACGCGGTGACCAACACGAACGGCCGAGTGAACATTCGTGCCGAAGCCCCGAACTCCGGCACCGCGACTTCGATTTCGTCTGGGGTTGTCACACGCTGACCGTCTCGACGACGGTGGCGGCGCGACAGCGCGACGGGATCACGACGGCTCTTTGGGCAGGCCGAGCACGCGCTCGCCGACGATGTTGCGCTGGATCTGGCTGGTGCCTCCCCAGATCGTCTCGCTGCGACTGAAGAAGAACGCGCTGATCATCGGGGAGACGAGGTAGCCGGGGCGCCGCTTGTCGCGAACTGCGCCGGGCCACGAGCCCGCTGCGGGGCCGGTCTCGACGAGCATCGACGACGCTCCGTACACGTCGAGAGCTAGCTCCATGGCCTCTTTGTGCATCTCGCTCCAGAACATCTTGTTGGTCGCGCCCAACGCGGCGACGCCCGGATCCTTGTTGCCCGACAGTGTCGCCGACAACGAACGCAATCCGTTGATGCGCAGCAACTGGACCTTCGTGTAGTAGCGGATCAGTCGCTGACGGGTGACAGGATCCGCGAGCCGACCGTTGGTTTCTGCCTGCTCGATCAGCAACTTGAACTCATCCTCGAACCGTCGATAGCCGGTCGTCGCGGATTGGCCGCGCTCGAACGCCAACGTGGAGTTGGCGACCTTCCAACCGTTGTTGATGCCACCGACGACGTTGTCCTTCGGGCACCGCGCGTCAGTGAAGAACACCTCGCAGAACTCGGCCGTGCCGTCCGGTTGGGTGATGCCGCGGACTTCGACACCGGGCTGGCGCATCGGCACGAGCAGGTACGAGATCCCCTTGTGCTTCGGTGCCTCCGGGTCGGTCCGGGTCAACAAGAAGCAGTAGTCGGCGTGATGGCCGCCGGTCGTCCAGACCTTTTGTCCGTTGATGATCCATTCGTCACCGTCCAGCACTGCGCTGGTCATGAGCGATGCCAGATCCGAGCCCGAGTTCGGCTCGCTGAAGCCCTGGCACCACCGAATTGAACCGTTGAGGATTCGTGGAAGGAACTCCTGCTTCTGTTCCTCGGTCCCCCACTGCAACAACGTGGGTCCGACCAGCGTGTCGCCGAAGAAGTCGGCGCGCATCGGTGCCTTGACCCTGGCGAACTCCTCGGCCAGCACGACGCCCTGCATCGTCGTGAGCCCCTTGCCGCCATACTCCTTCGGCCACGTCGCACAGATCCATCCGCCGCCGAACAGTTTCTTCGGCCACTCCCCGTTGAACTCCTTGCGCTGCTCGGGCGACATCTCGAAGCCCTCCTCGCCCCAACCAGCGGGCAGATTCGAGGTCAGCCAGTCGCGGATCTCGATGCGAAATGCCTCTGCTTCCGGGGTGTAGGCCAGATCCATCGCACCAGTATTCACTCGCCGCGGAGACAGTTACGAGTCCGTCACCGGTGACATCGATCACTGATTCACATTCCGTTCACACTGACCACACGACCGAGAAACCTGCGCCTCGTAGCGTCTCTCGACATGGCCACTGCTGGTCCTGCTCTCCCAGATCGACACACAAACCCCCTCGTGTATCGGCTGGGAGAGCAGGAACAGTCGGTTCTCGGCGTGCTGCTGGCAAACCGTGGACGGGTGATCAGTCGCCGCGAGCTTGCTCGTCGCGCTCGGGTTAGCGAGCCTCAGCGAGCGACGATGCGACAGCCTCCTGGTGGCGATCCGCCGCGCCCTGGGGCCGAACTCGGTGGTCACGGTGCGCAGTCGAGGGTGGATGTTGAGCGACGATGTGGTCGACGCAGCATCCGCCCTCGCTAGCGACCGAACGTGATCGCCGCGTCCGTCCAGGCTGTCGATCTCGGCACGCTGCTCCTCGATCTTCTGATCATCCTTGCCGCCGGCAAGGTCGGCGCGGAGATCTCCGACAGGCTGCGAGTGCCGGCCGTCGTCGGACAGGTCGCCCTCGGTGTCCTCATCGGACCATCCGTCGTCGACATCCTCAGTGTCGACGCACTGAACGGCGGCTCCGTCGCCGCAGTCGGCACGCTCGGCGTGCTGGTGTTGGTGATGCAGGCCGGCATGGAAGTGGACCTGCGTGTCCTCAGCAGAGTGGGCATTGCGTCGGTCCTCGTTGCCGTCGTCGGTGTCGTAGCGCCATTCGCCGGTGGGGTCCTCGCAGGTGTGTGGCTGGGGTACTCCGCTTCGACATCGATCCTCATCGGCACCGCATTGACCGCAACGAGCGTCGGCATCTCGGCGCGAGTGTTCGGCGAACTGCGCGCCCTGGCCACCACCGAGGCTCGTGTCGTGCTCGGTGCCGGGCTGGTGGAAAACATGGTTGCGCTCGCGATTCTGACAGTGGCCGTCCGTGTGGTCGACCACGACGACATCGGTGTCGGCACCGTGCTCGGCGCTGCCGGCTCGACCATTGGATTCGTCGTCCTGGCCGGCGCCGTCGGCGCTGATTCTGGCGCCGCGCGTCCTGACGTTCGTTCACGCTCGCGCCGCATCCGGCGCGGCCACAATCGTTGCTGCTCTCGTCGTCACATTGGGCTACGCAGCGCTCGCCGATGCTGTTGATCTGGTGTTCATCGTCGGCGCGTTCGTCGGAGGTGTCGCCATTGGTCGAAGCGACCAGGCGGAGCGCCTGACCGCTGATCTCGGGGTGATCGGCAACATCTTCACACCCGTGTTCTTCGTACTGGTGGGCGTCAACACCGACATCGCCGAGTTGGGCGAAGGCAGCGCGATCGGACTGGCTGCGGCACTTTCGGTTGTGGCTGTTGCCGGCAAGCTGGCCTCTGGCCGGGCTGCCGCCGGCACGCGGACCGACAAGCTACTGATCGGCATCGCGATGATCCCGCTGGGCGAGATCGGGCTCGATATTCGCGAGCATCGGTCTGGGCAGTGGCGTCGTGGGACAGGACGTGTACGTGGCGCTGCTCGTGGCGATCCTGCTTTCCACGATCGCCGCCCCGCCGTTGCTACGACTGAGACTTGGCGCGATCACGACGAGCACCAAGGGCTCGGCGCGGGCACCGACCGCCGAACCCGATGGTGGCTGGCTCTCGGTCGCGCACGGCATCATCCAACTGCACGGATTCCCCCCAGTGACCCAGACGATCCCCCTGGCGTTTCAAGCTGCGTCGCGTACCAGCCATGCCCGACCGAGCCCCGAGTTGCTCGACTGGTTCGCAGAACATCGCGATGAGCCGTTGCAGTGGACACGTGAGGACACAGCATCGCTGGTTCGACTGCTTCGGTCGAACGACCCGAGTGGTTGGAGACTGCTGGAGGTCAGCGGACTGCTCGAGCGCACGCTCCCGGAGGTCGCCGAGGAGATGCAGCGCAGACGTGCCGACATCAGCGACCTCGATCCAGTCGGTGCATTGCGGTTCCATGTTGCCGAGCGCCTCGACGACCTCGCGGTCGAGACCGGGTATCCATCGGACGATCTCGTCCTCGGTGCCCTCGCGGCGGATGTCTGCGGTGACAGAGCAGATCCGCATCGATCATCCGTTGCGTTGTTGGAACGGCTCGTCTCCACCATCGACGCTCAGCGGATCGCAGACATCGTCGACGATGCGCGTCTACTCCGGGCAGCGTCGAACAATCCGAGCGTGTTCGACCATCGCGAGGTGATGCAGTTGGCGAGCCATCTCGCTACTCCACAACGGGCGCGCGATGCCTACCAGTTGGCACTGGCAATCGGGCCTATCGCCGGCTGGCAACGTGAGGCAATCGACCAGCGCCACGCATTGATCCACGAAGTGCTGGCTCACCCCGAACTGACCGGTGGCGAAGCCACGAATCTCGCCGCGGCCCGGCGCCTCGCAGCGCAACGCCTGCTCGACGAGATCCCCGCCATCGAACGAATGCGGTTCGCTCCCACCTCCTATGTGCTGTCGCACTCGCCCGACGAGTTGGCTCGTCAGGCGCGACTCGTCGAGCCGCTGCCCCGATCGGGGACGGTTCGAGTCGCTGTCAGCCCCGATCGCGGAGTCCGACCGCTGGAACATCGACGTTGCCTGCCGCGACTCCCACGCCCTGTTGGCACATCTCACGGAGGTGCTGACGAAACGTGGTCTCGACATCGTCGACGCGACGATCGCCACGTGGCCGGATGGCGGCGTGCTGGACGTGTTCGTCGTCTGTTCGCCCATCGCGCCAATCGCGCGGGAACTCGCCGACGCGTTCGAGGCTTCGTTGCGCAAGCCGCTCCAAGCGCCTGCCGCGATCGGCCTGATGGCCGAGTTCGACAACGAGGCACTGCCCTGGCACACGGCATGCGATGTGATCGGGCCCGATCAGCCGGGGGCGCTGCTGGCCGTCAGCGCAGCGTTTGCACGCGCCAAGGTGGTGGTGCACACGGCTCGCATTGCGACCAGCGATGGCATCATCCGCGATCGGTTCACGATCTCCGACAAGGTCGGACGCAAGCTCGGCAGCGCGGCGATGGAGCGAGTGCAGCGTGCGTTGGCAGGCGAGCGTGTCGGCCGGCGCATGTCGTCGATCCGATGAAGCGCGGCATTGGTGGTCACTCTTCACGTTCCGTGGCAATCACACTGCTACCAGGGGTTACTTATGCGATTTTTCGGCGATATTTTGGCAGGCTGGCTGTACACCGCCATTGGACACGCGTACAGTACGACCCTGTCGGCCGCCTTCGGTGGCTGGCCAGAGCACTGGGCGACGTCGCACCCAACGACGCCCATTGTCAGGGGCAGTCCCCAGGTCGTCTATCCGCAGATGACCTGGGGACGCTGCCATTTTGCAGTCGACCGCTGTCCTAGAATCGCTCGATGAAACTCATCACCGCGATCGTCAAGCCGTTCAAGATCGACGACGTGAAAGAGGCGTTGAAGGCGGTGGGTGTACAGGGCATGACAGTCAGCGAGGCACGCGGATTCGGTCGCCAGGGTGGTCACTCCGAGACGTACCGCGGTGCCGAGTACAACATCGACTACGTCCCGAAGGTCTGCATCCAACTGGTCGTGGACGACGATGCCGCCGACCGTATGGTCGACACCATCCGCGATGCGGCCCAGACCGGCAAGATCGGCGACGGCAAGATCTGGGTCACCGAGGTCGACCGCCTCGTGCGCATCCGCACTGGCGAAGAAGGCAGTGATGCGGTGTGACACGTAAGGTCGCTACATGACAGTGACCGAACCGGCACCGGCGAAAGCCGAGCGCTGGACCGCTCAGTGGAAAGAGCTGTACGAGGAGGTCATCACGACCGGTTTGTGCACCGGGTGCGCAGGTTGCGTCGTCACGTGCCCGCACGATGTCATCGGCTACGAGCACGAGGAGGGCAAGTACAAGCCGTTTCACCTCGAGGAAGAACTCGGTCTCGACAACTGCATCCACGGCGAGAAGGGATGCACGACCTGCACCCGCGCCTGCCCGAGGTTCCGGTCGTGGGAGACCGCCGCCGACATGCATCTGTTCGGTCGCATTCGCGAGCCCGACGAGATGGCCGGGATCTGGCGGCAGCTGCTGCTGACCCGGGCGACCGACGCGGTGCAACACGAGAAGGGTCAGGACGGCGGCTTCGTTTCGGCGATGCTCGTGTGGCTGCTGCAGAACGACTACATCGAGGCTGCAATGGTCAGCGGGGTCGAGCCGGACGATGCGTGGAAGGCAAAGCCGGTGCTGGCACGGACGGTCGACGATGTGCTGGCGACCGCCGGCAGCCGGTACACCTACTGCGCGAATCCCTTGGCGCTGCGCGACGCCCTCGATGCCGGGCTCACCCGGTTGGCGCTGGTCGGCATGGGTTGCCAGACCTCGTCGCCACCGGTGATGTGGGACCGCAAGGCCGGCAAGGTCGGCAAGCCCTTCGTGTTCAACATCGGCCTGCTGTGCAGCAAGACGTTCGACGACGCGATCTTCCCCGAGCTGTTCGAGGCGAAGTACGGCTTGAAGAAGGCCGACATGGTCAAGATGAACATCAAGGGTGTGTTCCAGATCTGGATGAAGGACGGGTCGTATCACGAGATCGATCTGAAGGAGTGCCACCAATGGACCCGCGAGGGTTGCAAGAGTTGTCCCGACTTCGCCGCCGAGCACAGCGACATCGCCACCGGCGGCATCGGTGAGGACAACGACTGGACGTTGACGATCGTGCGCACCGAATTGGGCGAAGAAGTGATCAATCGGATGATCGCCGAAGGTGTCATCATCGCCCGCCCGGCCCAAGAGGACGAGAAGGCGATGAAGCTGCTGAGGCTGCTGTCGATCGTCAGTCGTCGACGCTGGCCCGAGTGGGCCGACAAGGGTCCGTCCGTCGGTGTACCACCGCCGAAGAAGAAGGCCGCGCCCGCCAACGAGGCTGTAGCTACGCCTCCTGCGGCTCCTGCGGCTGGTGAACCTGCCCCAACCGGGCCTGGCGCCGCTGACTGAAAATGATCGCGGCGACCAACATCGTGACGATGATCGCCAGCGAGAGGTAGGTGCTGATGTGGAACCAGTGCGACACCGTCATCTTCAGACCGACGAAGATCAAGATGCCGCCGAGCGCATGCGACAGGTAGTGGAATTGTTCCTTGGCGTTGGCCAGGAGGAAGTACATCGCACGTAGGCCGAGGATCGCGAAGGCGTTCGACGCGAAGACGAGATAGGGCTCGTGGGAGACGGCGAGGATGGCCGGCACCGAGTCGACGGCGAAGATGATGTCGGTGAGCTCGACCACGACCAGCGCGGCCAACAACGGCGTCGCGGCACGGCGGGCGTTGATACGCGTAAAGAACTTCTGACCATCGAGTTCCTCGGATACGGGCATGAACTTGCGGAGCAGACCGAGGCCGCGAGTCGCCTGTTTTTCGTCCTCGTCGGCGCGGTGGCGGATGATCTTCAACCCGGTGTAGACGAGGAACACGCCGAAGACCAGCAGCAACCACCAGAATCGGCTGATCAGCGCGCTGCCCAAGGCAATGAAGAGCGCACGAAGGGCGAGGGCACCGAAGATGCCCCAGAACAGAACCCGGTGCTGATACTTCAGCGGGATTGCCAACGTGGCGAAAAGCATCGCCCACACGAAGACGTTGTCGACGCTCAACGATTTCTCGATCAGATAGCCGCTGATGTACTCGCCGAATGCCGCGCTTCCGTACATCACGAAGATGACGACGGAGAAGCTCAGCCCGCACATCACCCAGATGGCCGACTCGATCGCCGCTTCCCTTGGCGTGGGCGCATGCGCCTCGCGATGCCGGTACAGGTCGATCGCCAGCATCGCGAAGATGATCACGAACAGCGCGATCCACGCTGCCAGGGTGACATCGATGTCGACGAACTGGAACCAGCGGTGGAAGTGGCAATGAGGTTCAACGGAATAGACCTTTCGACTGTCTCGAAATGCACACGGACAGTCGAAGGTCTCGCTCCCGCTGGCGGCGGGCGGGGGGCCGGGCAGCGAGCTGCCGTGTTGACGACCTGACCCGAGGGCTACTCCCCCTCGACCGCACTACTCTAGCGGAGGCACGGTGGGAGTTGCGCGAGAGCTTCATCGAGCGACAATCGGCCGGCGGCGGCCATCACATCATCGGGGACCCACTCCGGAAATGGCTCCTCCTGAACGCGGTGCGCGCCCGACGAGGTGTGCTCTTCGTGCAGCACTGCCAACTGCGTCGGCGTGAAGCGGTCGGCGGTTCTCACGAGTGCCGGCCACAGCCGTCGATGAACCAGCGTCACTTTGCCGTTGACCAGGCGCATCCGCACCACATCGGGGGACTCGTCGAGGTCGGCCAACACGTTGAAGATCTCGTGTCCCCTCGGATGCCCCCACCAACTTCCCTTGATGGGTTCGCCGGCAACGAGCTCGGCGACGCTGGGTAATGGCCCGCGGGCGGATTGCAGGAGCATCCCGTGTTCGATGAGGGCCGCCATCACATCCACGCCTACATCTTGTCGCGATGTGCCGCCTACCATCCGACGATGACCTCCGACGTGCTCGCGGCAACCCTCGTCGCGCCTGGGCAGCTCCAGCTCCAGCGCTTTCCGTATCCCGAGCGATTGGAACCCGGAGCGGTTCTGCTGAAGATGCTCGCGTCGGGCATCTGCGGCACCGACAAGCACACCTTCCGCGGCGAGACACAGCAGTACGCCGGCACCGACCACGCCTCATCGACACCGTTTCCGATCATCCAAGGACACGAGAACGTCGGCATCGTCACCGCGATCGGCGACGGCGGTGCGACAGCGTTCGACGGCACGCCGTCTGAGTGTCGGTGATCGCGTCGTTCCCGCCCCGAACCGTGCCTGTGGAGAATGCGAGTTCTGCCGCGGCGACTACCCGTACTACTTCTGCCGCCGACTGGAGAACTACGGCAACTCGCTGACGTGTGCCGAGGCACCATTCCTGTTCGGAGGCTGGGCGGAGTACCTCTACCTGCGTCCACGGACACCGGTGTTTCTCGTGCCGGATGGGCTGCCCACCAACGTGGCCGTTCTGACGGAACTGTTCGCCGTGACCCACAGCCTCGACCTGGCGGCGAAGATGCCGCGGCCCGGGGGGTTTCGCCCAGGCGACACGGTCGCAGTCGTGGGCATCGGGCCGGTTGGGGTCGTCCACGTCGCCAAGGCCGCCTTGTTGGGTGCGTCGCGTGTGATCGCGATCGACCCGTTCGGCCCGCGGGTAGGACTGGCAGTCGAACTCGGGGCCACCGACTCGTTGGTTGCCAGCGGCGCGGACCCGGCCGCCGCCGAATTTGTGCACGACCTCACCGACGGGCGCGGCGTGGACGTAGTGGTCGACGCCACAGGCCATCCGGCGAGCTTCAACCCATCGATGACCTTGCTACGCGACGGCGGGACGTTGATCGAGGTCGGCGCGTTCGTGGACATGGGCACGGTACCGATCAATCCCGCGACCATCCTGGGCCGCAACCTGACGATCGTCGGCGTTGCGGGCGAAGATGCCCGCGCGTACGACTCGACACTCGCGATGCTGGCCGAGCACCACGAACGTGTGCCGTTTCATCGTGCCGTCACGCACACCTTCCCGCTCGAGGAGGTCGAATCAGCGATGCAAACGGCACTCGGCGCGGACACTGCGATGAAGGTCGTGCTTGCCCCGATCCAATGAATCACCGAGAAATCTGTCTCGTGTAGGTCTTTGATCACCGCGACCGGGGTACAAGGCCTTCGTTCGTTGAAATCGTCACGGCCTGCCCTCTTTCCGGTGCATTGGGGAAGTCGATGTCGACGTCGCATAGGTGCGGCCGACACAGGTATCCACGGGCGAGAACGGAGCTATCCCATGGCAGTAATCACCTCGCGGGCGGACGCGTCCAACCGCAATGGTCGCACGACGCGGCGGCGATACGGCGCCACCTACAAGCTCGAGATCCTCGCCGAGTACGACAACCTCGATCGTGACGACAAGGGAGAGTTGCTGCGCCGCGAGGGGCTCTACACCTCGCTGCTGTCCGAGTGGCGAAAGCAGCGAGACCGTGGCGCCATCGAGGCGTTGGCAGGCAAACCGGGCCGGCCACCACTCGATCCGGTCGAGCGTGAGAACACTCGACTGCGTCATCGTGTGGAACGACTCGAGGACGATCTGTCACGTGCACGATCCGTGATCGAGGTCCAGGGAAAAGTCTCGGCGCTGTTGGAGGAACTCGTCACCGACAGCGCCGAGATCAAGGGCGTCGAGACGAAATGATCGAGGGCGCCATCCACGAGCTCACCGCAGTGGTGGGCACCAGCGCTGCATGTGCTGCGGTTGGTCGAACCCGCCAGACCCACTACAGGTGGCACCGGCAGGACTCGATCGCGCCCTAATCGCCAACCTCTCCAGCGTGCACCAAGGCGCGCTGGGCGTTGGCGACGAACGCCGTGGTGTGCGGGTGCGGGTTGTGTCGTGGCCACACCAGCACCAATGGCACCGTCGGCGCATCGCTGATCGGGACGAACCTGACATCGGGGTGTGGATGCAGCGTCGCAGTCGACGCAGGAGTCACACCGATGCCCGCTGACGTCGCGATTGCGATCAGCCAATCGTCGAGGGTTGCTTGATCCGGTCCGAGCGTCGGGCGCGAGGACTCCGGCCATAGGTCGAGCGTTGTCGTTCCCGTGGTCGAGCTCACGATCAGGGTCTCATCGGCGAGGTCGGCCAACGACACCTGATCTTCACTCGCAAGTCGATGGCCAACCGGGACCACCGCCATGCGTTGCTCGTTGTCGACGACCATCGAACTGAACGAGCGATCGGTGACCGGGCCGCGCACCAATGCCACATCGACGTGTCCATCGATGAGACCGCCGATGCGTTCGTTGTTGCGCTGCGATTTCAACTGACGTTGCGGAAACTCGGCCCGCCACGACCGCATGATCGCCGCGGCGTGTGTGGCGCTGCTCCAGTTGTGCCCGAATCGAAGCGGCGGCACCGACGCGCTGATCGATGCGATCACCTCGTCCAGTTGCCGGACAGCATCGCCGGCGGATGCTGCAAACGTCGTGCCGGCCTCGGTCAGTGTGAGGTGGTGCGTCGACCGGTCGACCAGGCGGATCGCCAGGCTGCGTTCCAACTGGGCCAGCGTGCGCGACAGTGCCGGCTGCGACACATGCAGGCGAGCCGCGGCCCGTGTGATGTTGCCCTCCTCGGCGATCGCCAGGAAGCTGCGGAGATGCCGGAGCTCGACGGTCATACGCCTGGAGCATAACCATCACCTCGATCGGCATTTCACATATTCCGTACCCACGTTCACTCTGAACCCGTGAGCAGGATCCCTCTGGTGGGCGCATCGATCGTGTCGGTGCAACTCGGCGCCGCCATTGCTGCGTCCCTGTTCGCGCTCGTTGGTCCACCTGGGACTGTGCTGTTGCGGCAGGGTTTGGCTGCCGCCGTGCTGTTGGTCATCGCCCGCCCGCGCCTGCGCGGACGAAGCCTCGCTGATTGGGGCGTGGTGGGCGCGTTCGGACTGGTGCTCGCCGGCATGAACCTCTGCTTCTACGAAGCCGTCGAACGCTTGCCGTTGGGCATCGCTGTGACGATCGAGTTGTTCGGGCCGCTCGGGCTTGCCGCTTCGCTTTCGCGTCGACGACGCGAGTTCGCCTACGTCCTGCTCGCTGGTGTCGGTGTGGTTTTGCTGGGTGGAGCGACACGACACCTCGATCCGGTCGGCGTGGCATTCGACCTCGTGGCTGCCACCGGATGGGCGAGCTACATCTTGCTGAGCCGCCGGACCGGTAGCCGATTCGACGGAGTCGACGGTCTCGCGCTCGCAATGGTCGTCGCAACAGTTGCGATCGCTCCGCTGGGAATCGCCACCGGCGGCGCGAGATTGCTGGAGCCTCGAGCGCTGATTGATCGGACTCGCCGTGGCGCTGTTGTCCGCAGCGATCCCGTTCACGCTCGAGATCCACGCGTTGCGCTCGGTCGGCCCGCGCACGTTCGGAGTCGTGATGAGCACCAGCCCCGCAGTGGCCGGCGTGATGGGCTGGCTGGTGTTGAACGAGACGCTCGGATGGCTGCAGGCCGCAGCAATCGGATGCGTCGTGCTCGCCAGTGTTGGCACAGCCACTGCCACCGATACGACTACCTGACCCCGATCTCCAAAGGAGGGCACCCGATTTGGGTGCCCTCCTTTGATGCTGACGTGAGAGATCAGCCCGGGCCGTACACGAGCACCCAATCGCCGCTGATGAAGCGATACATGTCTCTGCTCGAGGCATCCATGGCGAGGTCGCCTGGGAGGACTCCCGCGGTGCCAGCAGGTGTGGGAACACCGTCGGTCACGAAGATGAACGTGCCGGGTGTACCGGCAGGACCGGTAGCACCGACGACGCCCTGTAAACCTGCAGGACCAGCAGGACCCACAGCGGTCGAAGCCGCACCGGCGGGACCGGTCAGACCGATGGCGCCTCGAGGACCGGTGTTGCCAACGACTCCCTGAGAGCCGGTGGCGCCGGTCGGGCCGCCCACGGGACTCGGTGCGTAGTAGCCGAGCAGGTCGACGATGACGTTGACGCTGCCCTTGAGGTTGTACAACCTCAGCGAGTTGTTGCTGTGAATGACCACGGTGGCGCTGTTGGCCACGGCTCCGACCGAATCCCAGTTGACGGTTGAAGTGGATGGCCGGGCATCGCCCGTGGGGTAGACGACCAAGAACGATGCATCCGTACCATCGGTGACCGTGACGTTCAGAGACACCGCGGTCGCATCGGTCGGAAGACCGGCGATCACGAAATCTCGCGTCGCGCCGGCACCGAGCGGAGTGTCCGAACCGTTTCTTGTGTCGAGCACACGACTCGATACAACCGTGTGAAGGCCACAGCGCTTCCGGGGTCGGAGGAAGGTGCAGCGAAAATGACGCCGCCTCCCGCCATGGCTGCTACGGCTGTCACCGTAGTGAACAAGCGCCACCGCCGCCTGACGAGGGGGAGGGGTAGGTGATGGTTCATTGTTTTGAGTGCTCCTTCTTGTAGGCCCACACCGTGGCCAGACCCGACCATCCCTTCTCCACGCCCAAGAACCCGAAAATGTCGCTGTTCGCCTCTATGCGACTACCAGCAGTGGTAATTCTGGGAGTACTAGTGCCTTGACCAGAAAAATTCTTGAGGTTGAAGTGACGCTTGTGGCGCAGAGAGTGCTCGTCTCGTCGCTGGCGGAACTATCTGGTCGCCGAGCTTCGCTCACCGTCCCAGGTCAGCCAGATCACTGGCATCCAGATCCCAAGACCGACGCGACCAGTCAAGGCACTAGGTGCGTTGAACGACGACTTGGGTGTGGATGTGTTGGAACCCGAGGCGAACGATGTTGCGCGCCGACGGGCCGCTGGACAGGGCGGAGACGGCAGCGAGCTCGCAGCCAGCCTCGGCTGCGAGACCGAGTCGATGGGCGACGAGTGCGGCCTGCACCCCACGCTGACGGAACTCCGGGATCGTCGCCGCACCGCCGAGCCAGGCGATGCCGTCGACGAATTGCACCGATCCACAACCGACGACATCGTCGTCGATGAACGCCAGGAACGTGTGCGCGTTCGGTGCGATGCGGCCGGCACGACCGATCTCGTCGTTGGCGACGCGCACCTCGCCCTGTTCAGCTTCGAATCCCCGGGCGAAGACATCCAGCCATCGGTTCTCGTCGGCGTTCTCGACGCGCTCGATTCGGAGGCCCGCCCGGGACGTGGCGAACGTCAGGGTAGGAGTGAGGGCGAAGACCGACCGGAACCACATCGGGACATAGTTGCGCTGCGCGAGCTCCTTCAAGGTCGACGAGGGCGCCCACGACGACAGTTCGATCATCGACGGAAGGTTCCTATCGATGAAGAACTGCTCGATCGAGTCGACGTCGTGAGGCGAAAGCTCCGCCGTCGTCACCCCGATCGCCCGATTCACGTATCGTCCCGCGCCCATCGCGATCAATGCGCCGCCGCCAGCCAACTCACGACCCTCTGCTGCTGTGGACGGGTCGAGCGACTGGATACCCCGGATGAGATCCAGGCTCGCCGTCGCCGACGTCGACTCCAACCGCTCAACCAGTGCCAGGTCGACATCCACGACGCCAGATTAGGTGTGCCCAGGTCTGGCGTGAGCGGTCATGTGGCGGTCCAGCCGGCGAATGCGTCGATCATCGCGTAGACATCGCCGAGTGGATACAGGATCGGGCACGTGCATCCGTTGCGCATGTAGTGCGAGACCCGGTCGCGAGCCTCGGCAGGGGTACCCGAAGCAGTCAGCATCTGCACGATCTCGTCGGGCACCAGCTTCGACGCTGTGACCACCTGTTCGTGAGTTGCCGGCCACGTCAACACCTCGCCCACCCTGTCGAGCAGGCTCTGTGGCACACCCGACGCCTTCATGATGTGCGGCTGCTGCCCCAGGTACTGAGTGACCATCAATCGGGCCATGTCGAGCGCGGTCTCGCGATCCTCGTGCACCGAACAGACAACGAGTTGAGGGCGGTCGATGTCGGCCAGGACGCGGCCGGACCGGTCGAGACCGATCTGCAACGCCTCGATCGCCCGCTGGTTGTACTCGGGCGAGACGAGGTAGTTCAGAACAACTCCGTCGGCGATCTCACCGGTGAGCTCCATCATCTTCAACCCTGTTGCACCGATGTAGATCGGCACTTCCTTCGGGCGCCGCTCTTGATAGACGTAGTCGAGCTCGACACCGTCGAGGTGCACGTATTGGCCATCGAAGGTGACCGTCTCGTTGTGCAGCAGCGCACGCACTGCTGTGACGACCTCGCGCATGACACCCAACGGGCGGTCGCGCTGAATCCCCACCTTCGCGGCCAACGGGTCCCACCACGCACCGATGCCGAGGATCACACGACCGGGCGCGAGATCGTCGAGAGTAGAGAACGTCGATGCCAGGCGGGCAGGATTGCGGGTCCAGCAATCGACGACGCCCGAGCCGATCTTGATCGTCTCGGTCACCGATGCGAAGGCCGCCATCGGCACCACGGCGTCGCGGACCAACCGGCTGTCGGCCTGCCAGACGGCATCGAAGCCCTTGGCCTCGGCGTACTTCGCGAACTCCATGCCCTCGCGGATCGGGTGAGCGTCTTGCAGATAGATGGCAGCGGGTGTGGTCATCGAACCCCTTTCACGGCAAGCAGTTCACGCATAGATCATCACAACTTGGCGAACAGTCGAGCAGCCTGCTCGGCGGCTTTGGCGCGCACCCGAGGGAGGTCGACACGCGTCGGTTTGCCGTCGCGCAGTACCACTTCACCCGAAGCGAGTGTGACGTTGACTGCGCGCACGCCCGGCGAGTACGCCGTGTGCCAGGCGCTGTCGGCCTGGTCGTAGTTGAACTCGACCCGATCGTCGCGGCATTCGGGGAAGAAGCGGTATCCCTCCTCGAGCCACGACCAGACGGTGTCGGGGGTCGCGGTGACGTCGTGCTCGCGCAAACGCACGTACGCGAGCCGCGCCTCCTCCAACATGTCGGCACCGATCCCGTCGGTGCCCAGCACAACGCGGTTCGGTCGAGTCGTCGGCGCCCCGTAGCCAACCGCGTTGTTCATGTTCGATCGCGGGTTGTGGGCGATCGTGCCGGGCAGAGTTCGGTCGAGATGAACGCAGTGCACGAGCAGCCAGTCATCGGTGGCGAGTGGTTCGAGTCGTGCACCGGCATCGCGATCGGCGAGCCCCTCGGCGACATGGATGTGCACTCCGACACCGAGATCTGTCGCCAATTGCGCGGCCGCCGCCAACGTCTCGTCGCGGCACGTGAATGCGGCATGCACGCCCACCATCCCTCGTCCGCCGGCACGCAGGAAGCGTTCGTTCTCGGCGAGCCCGCGTGCAGCCTCGGCTGCGCCGTGCCGATCCGTCACGCCGTAGGCACAGTTCACACGCACGCCTACCTCGGCACAGGCGTCGGCGATGATCGACAACGACCCGTCGATGGCCGACGGGCTCTCGTGATGGTCGATGATGCCCGTGGTACCGCACATCAACGCCTCGGTCGCGCCGAGCATCGCCGACCAGCGGATCATGTCCTCGTCGAGCGCGACGTCGAGGCGCCACCAGATCTGCTCGAGGATCTCGATGAAGTTGGTCGGCTGCTTCGGTGGTGCAGGCATCCCCCGAGCCAGCGCCGAGTACAAGTGATGGTGCCCGCACACCAGTCCCGGCGTCGTGTTGCTCACTCTGTCCGCTCGAGCGGGGTCTGCTCGAGCGGGGCGGGCTCGATCACCCCTCGCTGGCCGGTAATGCGCGAGTAGACCTCGGGCCGGCGATAGAGGTCGAAGTCGAACAGCGTGTCCTTGTACTTCTTGCACCAGTCGAGATCGCAGCGGGCAACGATCAACTCATCGCCCGTCGTCAGTGCCTGCGCCACGATCTGTCCGCTCGGCGCGATGATCATCGATTGCGCCAGTGAGTCGACGCCTTCCTCGACACCACCCTTGGCGACACCCACGACCCACGTTCCGTTCTGATAGGCACCGCTCTGCATCACCAACGCGTTGTGGAAGCCCTGCAGGATGTCCTGGCTCGGATCCGGCACGTAGTGGATCGGGGTGTTGTAGCCGCACAGGATCATCTCGACACCCTGCAGCCCCATCTCGCGATAGCTCTCCGGCCAACGGCGGTCGTTGCAGATCATCATTCCCATCAGCCCGCCGAACGCTCGCCACACGCCGAAGCCGTCCGGTGACGGCTCGAAGTAGTACCTCTCGGCGTGCTGGAACGGACGGTCGGGTTCGTTGTGCTCGTGCCCCGGTATGTGGGTCTTGGCGTAGGTGGCAACGATCGAGCCGTCGCGCTCGACCAGGGTCTGCACGTTCCTGCGGCGGCCTTCATCGTCCAGCAGCGCGTAACCGATGCAGAAGCCGATGCCCAGCCGGCGTGCCTCGTCGAACAGCGGCTGCGTGGCAGCGTTCGGCATCGATCGTTCGTACCAGTGGTCGGCTTCGGCGATGTCGTCGACGAACCATCGTGGGAAGAACGTCGTCAACGCCAACTCGGGATACACCACGAGTTCCACACCGTGTTCGGCGGCCTGATGGAGAAGCGTGATCATCCGTTCGACCACCTGCTCGCGACTGTGATCGCGTTGAACAGGTCCGAGCTGCGCAGCAGCAACGGTGAGGACTCGTGACACCTGCGTAAACCTACCCTCCGGTCTGAGCGGAGCAGCGCTGACCCAACGAGGCGAACTCCGCTGCCTCCTCTGGCGTCAGCTGGGGACGATCGAAGAAACCCTTCAACTCCTCATTGGTCTTGTCCTCGAAGAACGCCGCGACAACGCATTCGGCTGCCGCCTTGTCGAGGCCGCCGTCCACCAACTGCTCGACCAGAGAGTCGCGAGCGTCGTCTCGTGGTTGCGAACCACAACTCGTCGCGGCGAACAGAATCGCGACCAACATGCACCGCCGAAGCAGCGTCAACGCCGCAGACCCCGGTCGATGACGTTGCGGGTGACCTGCCCGACGAGCGAGTCGCCGGCAAGCCCGAAGACCCAATCGGTCGAACCGATCGTGACCACCTCACCGCCGGATTCCCCGAACGGACGGCACGTCAACATCACGGCATTCCCGTGCCTGCAGAGTGCGAGCGTCTCGGCGTCGACGCGGCCGTGAAGGCGGGAGGCGATGAACTCGAGATCGCCTTGATCGTCGAGCGCCGCAATCGATGCCGGATATTCACCCATCGCCAAATTCGATGACGGCGTGAACGCCACCACCTCCATTTGTGTCGGCGTGCCATCACCACCCGCGGCAACGGGGAGTTGGTACCTATCGAGTCCCAGCCTGCAGCCCGACAGTCTCATATCCGACGACGCCGTCGTCGGCACCCAAGAGATCGCCGTAGCGCAGACCCGTTCCCTCGAACATCCAATGCTCGTAGCGATACACGGTGAAGGCGCCCGAACCACGAGGTGTCGCCGCGCCGAAGCGGCTGTACAAACCGTACGCAGAGCCGGCACCGAGCAACTCGGTCTCCGGTCGGGCGACCAATGGATCAGCCCACATACCGGTCATCGTCTCTTGCGCATCGGTGCCGACGACCGGGTCGACCTCGTGGGCGCGGTACTTGTGGCAGACCATGGCCCGGCCGGCATCCTCGATGCGAACCTGCCAGAACATCGTGTTGCCCGACAAACTCACGTAGTTACCACCGCTTCGAACGTGCTCTTCGATCGCGGCGCGCTGACCCGCCGACCAATACTCGTCGTGGCCTACTCCCATCACGAGGTCGTAGCCGGCAACGATCGATGGATCGCGTTCGAGGTCGCTCGACACTGCGTAGTCGAATTCGTAGCCCTGCTCCTCGGCCCACTCGACGAAGCGGCGCTCGTATGTGAACCATCCGGCCGAGCCCATGAAGCCGGGATAGCCGTTGGCGAACCGGTAGTGCTGATAGATCAAGCCGTCGACGTCGGGTTCCTCGCGCCGGTAGGTCGGTCGGGCCTTGCGGTCGTCGCGTTCCGTCGACGGTCGCATCAACATCCCTCGCCCGAACGGTCGGGCGAACGACACCCGCGACCCTCCGGTGTACAGGCTCTTGCCACCCCAACTGTTGTACGCGTTGTAGGTGTTGGTCGCCAGCACCAGCAACGCGCGAGCCGGGCGACGTGCAGCGCGGACAACGAACGCGGCATAGCCGGTCGCCCGATCGGCCGGCGCATCGTGGGCCGTGAGGGTGACGAGGTAGAACCCGCTCCGCCACGTCTCGTCGATCGGAACCGTCAGGGCGACCGGCCAGCCGCATCCGTTCGCGTCTGCGTCGTCGGGGAGTACCTGCTCGACGCCGGGGATGTCGCGGTCGCTCCACACCGGCTCGTGCTCGGAGCCCCATCGAGAAATCGAGACGTCGTAGAGGTAGACGCTCGACGAGACGTGCAGCGTCATCGACTCCCCGGGCGCGTAACTGAGTTCTCCGCAATAGCCCTCGACAGCGTCGTACCGGGTGATGTCGTCGGTCATTGCCGATCACCGTAACTGCAACTGCACTGACTCGGTCGAGCAGGGCACGACCGTGCCAGAATCGATCGGTGCCCTTGCATCCCCAGGCGGAATCGCTACTCGCCCAAATGGCCGCGCTCGGCGAGCCACCGCTCGAAACGTGCAGCGCTGCGCAGGCTCGCGAGATCCGCGCCAAGCGGCTGAGAGCACCAACCGAACCGATCCATCACACCCGCGATCTCGATGCGGACGGCGTGCCGGTGCGCCTGTACCGCCCCAACGATCGCGACGACCTCGGTCTGCTGGTCTTCCTGCATGGCGGCGGGTGGGTGATCGGCAATCTCGAGTCCCACGACAACCTGTGCCGCATCCTCGCCAACAGCAGCGGACAGGCCGTGTTGGGAGTCGACTACCGGTTGGCTCCGGAGCATCAGTTTCCCGCGCCGCTCGAGGACGCGGTCACCGCTACTCGCTGGGCGCATGCCAGTGCGACATCGCTCGGGTGCTCGCCCGATCGACTTGCGATCGGTGGCGATTCCGCCGGCGCAAACATGGCAATCGTCGTCGGCCATCTCGCGCCGGTGCCGCTGCGCTACCAGTTGCTCGTCTACCCGGCGACCGATCTCACATGCAGCTCCCCGAGCTTCGTGGAGAACGCCGACGGGCCACAGCTGACCGCGGCGGGGATGCGCTGGTTCATCAACCACTACCTCGGCGGTACGCCGACAAGCACGACCGATCCGCGAGTCTCGCCCAGCTTCGCTGCGGACCACGTGCTGGCCGCTTCGCCGCCGACGTTGATGATCACTGCCGAGTACGACCCGTTGCGGGACGAAGGCGACGCCTACGCGGCGCGGCTCGCATCGCTCGGTGTGCCCACCAGCCACGTCCGCTTCGGTGGAATGCATCACGGCTTCTTTTCGCTCGCAGACTTCTACGACGACGCGATCGCCGCCAATCGCATGGCCGGCGCCGCCGTCGGTCGCGTTCTCAGTCGTTGAGAGCCGACTCAGGGACGAACCCGATGGCGTCGATCTCCAGTGCGCAGTCCATCGGTGTGCGACCGGCCTGCATGCGGGTTCTCGTCGGTAACGATTCGTCGCTCGAAAAGTACCCGCGATAGATGCGGTCGAAGGCTTCTTGATCCGACTGATCCTTCAACCACACGACAACCTTCAACAGGCAATCCATGTTCGACCCTGCAGCCTCGACCAACGATTTCAGATGATCCATCACGCAGCGGGCCTGCACATCGAATGGTGTCGCCGGGAACGGCGGAATCGGCTCGCTCGCGGCCCGCGCTGCGCGCGAGCCGCGACGAGTACTCCTCGTCGAACGGCGGCAGGCCCGACACGTAGACCATGTTGCCGTGGCGGATGCAGAGGTTGAACGGCCCACCCGTGGTCGGCACATCGGCGTTGATCACCCGCTTGGTCATTCGCGTACCGTACCGGTGTGGCCGAAATCAGTCGAGGATCGAGTGCGGACGATCTGCATGTCTATGCCCGAGGTCACCGAGAAGCTCAGCCACGGGGCGCCATCGTTTTTCGTGCGCAAGCAGTTCGTGATGCTGTGGCCCGACGGCCACCACGACCACCCCTTTGCGCACATGTGGTGCGCGGCTCCGCCCGGGGTGCAGCAGGAGCTCGTCGAGACCGAACCCGATCGCTTCTTTCGCCCACCGTACGTCGGGGTCCGCGGATGGCTCGGTGTCAGGCTCGATCGCAAGGTCGACTGGAACGAGATCGCAGCTGTCTGCAAGGACGCGTACCGAACCGTGGCACCCAAGAAGCTGCCGCGTCGCTGGACGCCACTGACAGCTGAGCCCGGCGGCAGGTTCCTCGTGCGCCATCGTCGCGGGTCGTACGATGCCCCGTAGGCTACCGGATCGACTGGCACCTCGAGAAGGAAGGACCACTCGTTGCTTCTGCAGGCGATCGGCGCAGTGTTGCCGGCGGCGTTGGGCGTGGCGCTCAGTCCTTTTCCGGTGATCGGAATCGTGCTGATGCTCGCCGGCCCCCACGGCCGACGAAACGGTCCGCTCTTCGCTGTGGGTTGGGTCGTCGGGCTCACCGTCGTGGCCGTCCTCGTGGTTCTCGTGTTCGGCGGGGCTGACGATCCCGACAGCACGTCGTCGGCGATCGTCGACTGGGCGCGGGTCCTTGTCGGGGCGGCACTGATCGTTCTCGGCATCCAGAAGTGGCGAGGACGACCGCGGCCGCGGCGACGAAGTCGAGGAACCGAAGTGGATGGCTTCCGTTGCCGACGTGACGGCCGGAAAAGCACTGCTTCTCGGAGCGGTGTTGTCGGGCGTGAACCCGAAGAACTTCATCCTCGCCGCGGCAGCGACAACATCGATCATCGAGGCCGGGGTGCACGGCAGCGACCTCGTGATCGCCGTCGCGATCTTCGTGGTGATCGGCTCGATCACAGTTCTCGGCGCGGTGGCAGCCCGATTGGTCGGTGGTCAATGGGGAATCTCGTTGCTCGATTCGGTGCGGCGGTTCATGGTCGACAACACCACCGTGATCACAGTGATCATCATGCTGATCCTCGGAGCCAACGTCCTCGGCAACGGTCTCACCGGCCTCGGCCGATAGCAGCCGAACTCACTGAGGGCTGAGCGGCACCCCTGGCTCAGGAGCACCACTGCGATCGATGCTCACGCCGTAGATCTGTTCGAGCCGGCGCCACGATCGGTCGGCAACCTCCTCGCCCGTGAGGCCGACGTCGTATGCGGGAGACACGAGTGGCGCGGCGAACTCAACCGTGATCACGACCACATGTCGGACTCGGCCGCGGGCGAGCTGCCGTTCCCTGTCGAAGAAGGCCATGACCTCTTCGAACACGGGCCCATCCGCGTGAACCTCTCCGCGACCCTTGAACCGGTAGCCGAGCCGCGTGATCGGATCGATCACGTTGACCTCGATCGACGGGTTCGTCCGAAGGTTGCTGATGGTTCCCGGCGAGAACAGGTCGGCGAACACGAGGCGATCATCGTCCAACACCGATGTCGTGCCCTTCGGCGACAGGTTCGGCGTGCCATCCGGGCACACCGTGGCCGCGAACCCGAGGCTCTGTTCTCGGACGACACGCTTCATGTCGTCCGTCAGGATCGGCATGCAGACATCATCGCGTGTCGCCAGCGTGCAGCGCTATCGGTTCGTGAGTTCGACCGCGCGTGCGAACACGGCATCGAGCATTGGCTCGGTCAGCTTGCCGGTGAACGTGTTCTGCTGACTCGGATGAAACGAGCAGACGATGTGCAATCCGTTCGGAGCAACCACCTCGGCGCCGTGACCGAACTTCGGCCTGGGACGAACACCGAACTCTGCGCACAACGCCTCGTAGGCAAACGCTCCCAGGCAGACGACAACGCGCGCCTCGGTCAACAGGCCCAACTCGCGCTGCAAGAACGGTCGGCAGCAGGCACGTTCGGCGGGCAAGGGCTTGTTGCCGGGCGGCGCGCACTTCACGACAGCGGTGACCCACGCCCCTGTCAGCGTCAGTCCGTCGTCGATCGACACCGACGTCGGTTGGTTGGCCAAGCCGGCCCGGTGCATCGCCCGATACAGCCAATCGCCCGAGCGATCCCCGGTGAACACCCGCCCCGTTCTGTTGGCGCCGTGCGCGGCGGGAGCCAACCCGAACACCAGCACCTTCGCGCGTGGATCGCCGAATCCCGGCACACCGCGACCCCAATAGACCTGGTCGCGGAAGGCCGCCCGCTTCTCCGCGGCAACCTCCTCGCGCCAGGCGACCAGTCGCGGACAGAGCCGGCACGAACTGACGTCGCCGGCCAAGCGAGGGAGCGAATCCACGGTTTCCACACTAAGTTGCATCATCGAGATGGCGAGACCGAAGCAAGCACCCCCATCGTCGACGTTGTTCCTGCTGGTACGTCACGGACTGACTCCGACGACCGGCAAGGTCCTGCCCGGGCGCGCCGCAGGGCTGCACCTCGCCGAGGCCGGCCAGGCCCAGGCGGAGGCGGCTGCACAGCGCATCACTGCTCTCGACCAGGTCGACGCCGTGTACGCATCGCCGCTGGAGCGGGCTCGCGAGACCGCTGCACCGATCGCCAAAGCACGCGGTCACAAGGTCCACATCGACAAGGGATTGCTCGAGTGCGATTTCGGCGATTGGACCGGCGTCGAACTGAAGAAGCTGATGAAATTGCCGGAGTGGAACACGGTGCAGCGTGCACCATCGACGTTCCGCTTCCCCAACGGCGAAAGCTTCACCCAGATGCAGACTCGCATGGTCTCGACGCTCGACCGACTTCGTGCCGCACACGAGGGCGGCGTCGTCGTGTGCGTGTCGCACGCCGACACGATCAAGGCTGCCGTCTCGCACGCCATGGGCACCCACATCGACCTGTTTCAACGCATTGTCATCAGCCCCTGTTCGATCACCGCGATCGCCTACTCCATCGGCGGCCCAGTGGTCCTCACCGTCAACTCGACCGGTGGATCGCTGGCCGAACTGCGACCGTCGTGAGTCGATGATGGGCGTCTTCTACGAGTTCGACGAAGTCGATGCGTTCACCGTCGGCGCGATCGGCCAGCCAGGCCAGCGAACCTTCCTGTTGCAAGCCCGGCGCGGTGCCACGCGTGTGACCGTGAAATGTGAGAAGCAGCAGGCCGCTGCCATCGCCGATTACCTCCGCAAGGTGATGAGCGACCTGCCGTCACCGGTCGAGCAACCCTTGCCGGCCGCCATGGAGTTGGCCGAACCGGTGGATCCAGTGTTCGTGTTGGGCCCGATCGGACTCGGCTACGACCGCGACAACGATCGAGTGCTCGTGCAGTTGGAAGAGGTCGTCCCGGTCGATGAGGAAGGCGAGCCCGACCCGGACGCCGTGGAGGATCGCGGCCACCTCCGCGTGTTCCTCACCCGCGGGCAGGCCGCGGCGCTGTGCAGCCATACCGAGTCGGTCGTCGCTGCCGGTCGACCTCCGTGCCAGTGGTGCGGTAACCCGATGGACCCAGATGGCCATATATGTCCGCGGATGAACTGACCGGTCGCGATCTTCAACTGCACGTCCTCACGTGTGGCGAGATCGAGATCGAGGGCCGTATGCCGTGGAGCAGCAACGCCACGTTCCTCGTCAACATCAAGTGCGGCGACGTGGTGGGTCAGGGCATCTACAAGCCGCTTCGCGGCGAGCGTCCGTTGTGGGATTTCGAACCTGGGCTACATCGACGCGAGGTGGCCGCCTATCACCTCAGTGAGGTGTTGGGGCTCGATCTCGTGCCGCCGACCGTGCTGCGCGACGGCCCGTTCGGCGAGGGATCGGTGCAGTGGTTCGTCGACGTCGATCATCGGCAGCACTACTTCACGATCCACGAAGAGCGACCCGACCTTCACGACACCCTGCGCGGCATCGCGCTGTTCGATCTCGTGGCCAACAACACCGACCGCAAGAGCGGCCACGTGCTGATCGACGGCGAAGACCACATCTGGGGCATCGATCACGGGCTGTGCTTCTCCGCCGACTTCAAGCTGCGCACCGTCGTCTGGGAGTTCGGCGGCGAGACCGTCGACCCGGCGTTGACCGATGCAATTCAGCCGCTTGCCGATCGGGTTCCGCTGGAGATCGCGACCTTGCTCTCCGACGACGAGGTCGACGCCATCCAGGAGCGCGCCCAGTGGGTGATCGCCAACCCGACGTTCCCCGTCGATCAATCGGGACGTCGATACCCGTGGCCGATCGTCTGACCGAAGTCGACGACCTGATCCACCGCGCGGATCTCGACGGGTTGGTGCGGATGGTCGACTCGCTGTGCGCCGACGACGCTTGGCAGTCATTGCTCGAGTTGCGCAACCGCAGTCGCGCGGCGGTGGTGACGGGCCGTCAGTTGTGGCCAGTGGCGACGCTCGCCGAGTATCGGCTTGCGCTGTGGGCTCCCGCGGAGTGGGCTGCACAGGTGCTCGACGAGGACAGCGGCAGGTTCACGATCGGCCCACTGACCGAAGTCGTCGCCCAGCGACACGAGTTCGCCGATCTGCGTGCCGCGCTGCCCCAAGGTCCGCGGCTCGGGTTCATCGCCCACGAATGTGCGTTCCGCGGGCAGCTCGTCGCGACCGGTCTGGCGAACCCGCTGGAAATCCCGTTCGAGCTGCAGCCGTGGGAACCCCAGTACTGCCTGGCCGAGTACAGCGACGATGGGGTCTCCGCGCCCGCCCCGCCGCTGCCGACGGCGTCGGAATTCGTGACGATGCCGAGGGGCAGCGCCGAGGTGATCGAGGATCCCGAGGTCGTGCTGGCGGTTCGCCAGCTGATCGAGCCGTGGACGACCTCATCGAACGGTCGAGTCGACATCGTTGCCGTCGAAGGTGAGGTCGCGTCGGCGGTCGCTGCGCTCGGTGTCGATGACGGCCGGCTTGCGCCGATCGCCCCGTCGAACGCAGCGGCGTGGCTCGCCTGGGCAGGCGTCGAGCGGCGGCGCCCACGGCCGACGGCGCGGTGCCGCGATCGGACGGTTCGGTGCGTGGTGGACGGTCGCCGCGTTGGCCGACCTTGCCGACGCCTGGCCCGTCGCCGCGCACGACGTCGGCGAGGCGCTCGCATCGCTGGATTGGTACTGGTGGGACGCCGGCGAGCCACGGCTCGGCTGGGAACTGCAACTCGCCGTCGCCGATCCGGATGAGGGTTACGCCTGGGCCATCAGCGCCCACGACTCCGTCTGATTGCCGAGCGCTTGTACCCGCGGGCCCCGCTACGGGGCGCCCGGTTACATACGCTCCTGTTTCAGCGGGCTTGCAGGGCTTCGATCAACTTGGGGAGGACCTTGTGCACGTCGCCGACGATGCCGAGGTCGGCGATGCCGAAGATCGGTGCTTCCTTGTCCTTGTTGATGGCGATGATGTTCTTGGCGCCCTTCATCCCGACCATGTGCTGCGTTGCACCGGAGATGCCGCAGGCGATGTACACGCCGGGCTTGACGACCTTGCCGGTCTGGCCGACCTGGTAGCTGTACGGCACCCAGCCGGCATCGACGATCGCACGCGACGCGCCGGCCGCGCCCTTGAGCAGCTTGGCGAGCTGCTCGATCATCTCGTATTTCGAGGCCTCGCCCAGTCCACGGCCGCCCGACACAACGATGTTGGCTTCGTCGAGCTTGGGACCGCTGGACTCCTCGACGTGCACGGCCACGATCGCTGCCGCACCAACCGCGCCGAGCTCGGGAACCGGAGCAGCCACAACTTCGGCGGCACCGCCACCGGCGGGCTCCGCGGCGAAGCTCTTCGGCCGGAACGCTGCGAGGTGCGGACCCTCGCTGGTGAAGGTCGTGGTGACCAACACGTTGCCACCGAACACCGGCGTCGTGACCGACACGGCGTCGCCGTCGACGGTGATGTCGACGTTGTTGGTCAGCACCGTGCGATCGAGCTTGACGGACAGGCGTGCCATCACGTCGCGACCCTCGTAGGTCTGCGGGAACATGATGAGGTCAGGCGAGTCGCCACCGTCGATCACTGCCTTCATCGCTGCCGAAACTGCGACGCCGGGAAGCTTGCCGCCGAGATCCCCGGTGGCGTACGCCTTTGCAGCGCCGTGGTCGCCGAGCGACCCGGCAAGTGCTGACGCGTCGCCTCCGACGAAGGCGGTGACCGTGCCGAGGCCACGGGCTTTGGTGAGCAGTTCGAGCGTGCCGGTGGTCGGCGCGCCATTCGATTCCTGTGCGAATACCCAGATGTTCATGATGGTCCTCAGATGACTTTCAGGTTCTCGAGGAAGGCCACGATCTTGGCGTATCCCTCTCCGTCGTCTTCGATGATCTCGCCGGCGGCTCGCGCCTCGGCCTTGGTGACATTGACAATCGTCTGTCCGGCGCCGGCCCAACCGACCGGGGTCACACCCAGGTCGGCGGCCGTGACCGTTTCGACCGGCTTCGACTTGGCGGCCATGATGCCTTTGAAGCTCGGGTAGCGGGGCTCGACGACACCGGCGGTCACGCTGATGACGGCCGGCAGCGGGCAGGTGACCTCGTCGTAGCCCTCTTCGGTCTGACGATTGACCTTCAACGATCCGGCGTCGACCACGACATGCTTGGCGAACGTGACCGACGGCAGACCGAGCACCTCGGCCAGTTGCTCGGGCACTGTGCCGGTGTAGCCATCGCTCGACTCGGTCGCGGCGATGATGAGGTCGGCGCTGCCAAGGCGGGTGATGGCCGCGGCCAGGACCTTCGCCGTCGTCAACGCGTCACTGCCCAGCAGGTTCGCATCGCTGATCGAGGATCCCCTTCGCCGCACCCATCGCCAGAGCCGTGCGCATGCCGCTGACCTCGTCGTTGGGCGCCATCGAAACCAGGCTGACCTCGCCCTCGCCGGCAGCAGCAACGAGTTGTAGCGCCATCTCGACGCCGTAGCTGTCGGACTCGTCGAGGATGAGCTTGCCCTCGCGCTTCAAGGTGTTGGTCGAGCTGTTGAGCTCCCCCGGCATCGCCGGGTCGGGAATCTGCTTCACACAGACGGTCACGTTCATAGGGGCACCATTGTTACCGCGTAGTAGACCCGAGGCCCAACTGTCGCCCGCTTGTTGTCGCAGGCTCCAACTGTCGCCCGCTTGTTGTCGCAGGCTCCAACGGGACCAGGTCCGGTATCGTCACGGTCTTGCGCATCATGCTGGTCGTCAACGCATTTGCTTCGTCGGTCACGGCGCGCAACACGGTTGTCGTGCACCGAGCGTTGGCCAACGGCAACGACGTCGAAGTCGTGGAGACCAATCGTCGGGGCCACGCGATTCGTTTCGCCCAGGACGCCGCCCGGCGAGGCGTCGACATCGTCATCGGCTTCGGCGGCGACGGCACGTTGAACGAGGTCGCGACGGGCGTGGCCGGCACCGACACTGCAATCGGGATCCTTCCCGGCGGCAGCACGAATGTCTTCGCCCGCACCCTCGGGATGCCAAATGATCCGGTTCCGGCGGTGCAGTTGCTGGCCAACGGGATCGCTGCCGGCGACATCCGACCGATCGGGCTCGGCCATGTCAACGGCAGGTACTTCTGCTTCCACACCGGCATCGGCTACGACGCTGCTGTCGTGCGCGAGGTGGAGCGCCGAGCCTCGATGAAGCGGTGGCTCGGGCATCCGCTGTTCATCTACGCATCGATCCGCACATGGATGAGCAAGTACGACCGCGCCGAACCGCACTTTCAGATCTGCACCTCTGCGGTGCCGACGCCTGTCGACGGCTACTTCACGATCGTGCTCAACACCAACCCGTACACGTATCTCGGCAACCGCCCACTGGACCTCAGCCCGGCAGCCACGCTCGACCGCGGACTCGTCGCGATCACCTTCAAGTCGTTGAAGGTGGGTGCCGTGCTCCACGCACTGGGGGGCGCGCTGCGCGGCGGGGGCATGAAGTCGTCGGACACGGTCGATGTGCAGACAGACCTGTCGTGCCTCAGCATCACCTCGACGCGCCCATTCCCGTTCCAACTCGACGGCGACTACCTCGGCGAGACGCTGGAGTTGAAGTTCGAGCACCGCCCGAACGCGGTGAAGCTGGTCTATCCGTCGCCAGCCGTCTGAGACGCCGACGGTGTAGCTCGACCCAGCACCTCGACGGCCACATCGGGAACGTTGGTGCAGATCCCATCGATGCCCCACTCGACAAGCTCGGCCATCCGAACCGGGTCGTCGCATGTCCAGGTGTTGACCTCGATACCGGCACCATGACACACGTCGATGTGAGATCGCAGCAACGAGGCGACCCACGGGTGCAACGCCATGTGACCGCGACCAACCATCGTTGCGATGACGTCGTCGGGCACCTCGACCACCAACCACGCCGTGCGGATACTCGGGGCGAGCGACCGGCAGCGATCGATCGTCTCGATACGGAACGACGAGACCAGCCAACGGGCATCGTCGTCGCGGTCGCGTAGCTCGGCGATCGTGCGATCAGCGATCGAATCGGTGGGGTCGAAGTCGGGCTCCTCCGGATCATTCTTGATCTCGACGTTCACCCACATTCCCGCGCACGCATCGAGCGCGGCACCGAGATGTGGGATGTGCGCGGGCAAATCGCAAGCGTTTGCGTCGACAATGGGTCGACCGTCATCGAGGAACGGATCGTGATGGACGACAAGGAGACCGTCGGCCGTTCGACGCACATCGAGCTCCACAGCGTCGCTGCCCATGGCCCCTGCCAGGTGAAACGCGGCGATCGTGTTTTCTGGCGCAGCCTGCGAGGCGCCGCGATGGGCGAGTACCTCTACCACAGATATCCCCCATCTCTAGGAACTATGTCTGAGAACATGGCCGTACCCCTTGTCAACGGAAGATTTGTTTCCTAGGTTTGACAGCACTGTGCACACCGTTGTCGAGAGTCCGTCCACCTGTGGCTCGTCTGCACGTGAAAATTCTCACAATTCGCCCCCGTGGAGTCGATCGTGACCATTCTTGCGTCCAGCCTGACACTTGCTAATGCCGACTACACGTGGCGATCCGAGGCCATATGCCGCGACACCGACCCGGAGTTGTTCTTTCCGGTCGGCACGACCGGCTATGCGCTCCTGCAGATTGCTCGAGCGAAAGAGGTCTGCGGGCAATGTCCCGTTCACCGCGATTGCCTCGACTACGCCCTCGAGACCAACCAGGATTCGGGCATCTGGGGTGGCACTTCGGAGGAAGAGCGCCGAGTCCTGCGCCGCCAGTACGTGGCACGTCAAAAGGCCGCTGTCTAGTCCCCGAAGTACGAGCGACTAGATCGGGACTGTGAGGTCGACAACGGTTCCGGCGCCCTTGGGTTGATCGCCGAGACCGGCCGCTTCGAAGTCCTCCGGCATCCCGGCACGCATCACGATGCTGCCGGCCAACTCCGTTGTCACGAGCGTGCGCACGATGGAGAGCCCGAGCCCCGTGGCCTTGTTGAGCTCGAAGTGGGAGTCGAGACCGCGGCCGTCGTTGATCACCCGAATGTTGAGCTGATCCTCCGTCGGGTTCAGTTGGACGACGACGTCGCCGCCCGTGCTTCCCTCCGGGAATCCATGGTCGACGGCGTTCTGCAACAACTCGGTCAACACAACCGACAACGGGGTAGCGATGGTGGATGGCAGGCGACCGCCGTCGCCTTGCACCGTGAACCGCACGGGCCGATCGGGTGATTGCAGACCCTCCTCGGCGAGGCGCAACAGCGGACGGACGATTTCCAGGAATGCGACATCGTCTCCCGGCTCGCGCGACAACGTTTCGTGCACCAGCGCGATCGTGCGAATCCGTCGTACGGATTCGGCTACCGCGGCCTTCGCCTCTGGTGATTCCAGGCGGCGACCCTGCAACCGCAGCAGCGACGAGATCGTCTGCAGGTTGTTCTTCACCCGGTGGTGAATCTCGCGAATCGTCGCATCCTTCGACAGCAGCAACTTGTCGCGCTTGCGAACCTCGGTGACGTCGCGCAGCAGCAACACGCCGCCCGTCACCTCGCCCCCGGCGAGGATCGGCATGCACCGCGTCAGCAACGTGACGTTCGGTGTCTGATCGAACTCCTCGATCACCGGCATGCGATCCTCGTAAGCGAGCCGAACCGGGCTGTCGTTGAACCCCAGTTCCGCCAGGCGCATGCCGACCGCGTTCGCACTGATGCCGACGCGATGCAACGCCGACACAGCATTGGGCGATGCGTAGCGGACGCGCGCCTCGTCGTCGAGCACCATCACGCCGTCGCCGACGCGCGGTGCGGCACTGGAGTCGCCGACGAGACCGTGGAACGGGAACGACCCCTCGGCGATCATCGCTGCAAAGCGTTGGAAGATCCCGAGATACGTGCGCTCCAGTTCTCCCGGCTGGCGGCCGGTGCGATTCGACCATTCGCGCGACAACACCGCGATGGGCTTCGAGCCGTGCCGAACCGGTATCGCGAGCATGCGCGCCGGCTCGGGAAGAGAATCGACTGCGATCTCTCCCTCGGATATCTCACCGGTCTCGAACGCCGAGTCCAGCAACGGTCGCTCGTTGTCGGCGGGCACACCGACGTAGTCGCTGAGATAGATCGTCTGGCCGGTCGCCGGGCGCACCTGGGCGACGATGAGCCACTCGGAATCCTTCGAGGGAACGTAGAGCAACAGATCGGCGAAACAGAGATCGGCCAGGAGGCCCCACTCGCTGACGAGTTGCTTGAGATGATTGATCTCGTCGCGGGTCAGCGACGTGTGTTGCCGACAGAGTTCGCCCAACGTGGCCATGCAATCGTTCTAGCACTCAGCGGTCGCGCGAATCGTCGAACGACTCGCGTCCGACCGGTCAGCCGCCGAACCCGATCTTTCGTTCGCCGTCGGGTGTGCCGATTTCGACGTAGGCGATCTTGGCCGAAGGCACCCCGACGTCGCGATTGCGTCGGTCGGTGAGCCAGAGCACGTCGACAGCGCCCGACAGCGCTGCTTCGATCTTGGTCTTCAGAGCCTCTCGGTCGAGATCGTCAGCAAGTTCGAGGCTGAGTTCGCGGGGTGCTTGGGTGACGCCGATGCGTACGTCCACGTCGGTCCTTTCGATGAGGGTCACACCATCGTAGAGACAGATGGTCGTAGATGGAACCTCGGCGGATGTCCTGATTCGTGGGAACCGTGTCATTGACGCCATCTGTCGCAGCAGCGATGATCGTTCCGTGCCCCGCCGATCCGTCGTCATCGTCGCCTTCGACGGCCTGCAGCCGCTCGACGCCGTCGGCCCGCACGAGGTGTTCGCCGGCGCTACAGCCGTACTCGCTGCAGCGAGGCGAACCACGGCCGGCAAGGACATGACCGGGTACGACATCTCGATCGTGTCGACGGGCGGCATGCCGATCACGACGGAGAGTGGACTGCAGATCGTCACTGCTGCCGCTGCCCTCGCCGCGGACGAAAATCGACACGCTCTTGATCCCCGGTGGAGAGGGTTCGCAGACAGCACGGTACGACGACGCTCTGGTCAGTTGGATCCGTGGCGCGGCGAAGAACAGCCGGCGCGTTGCCACCGTGTGCAGCGGCGCATTCATCGGTGCCGAGGCCGGTCTGCTCGACGGTCGCACGGTCACGACCCATTGGGCCACAGCACACAAGTTGGCAGACGAGTACCCGTGCCTGACTGTCGACCCAGACCCCATCTACGTCCGCGACGGGAACGTGTGGACGTCGGCCGGTGTGACCGCCGGCATCGACCTCGCCCTGGCAATGGTGGAGGCCGATCACGGAAGCGACGTCGCCCAGACCGTGGCCCGGTGGATGGTGATGTTCCTCCACCGGCCGGGCGGCCAAACGCAGTTCGCCGCACCGGTGTGGGTACCCCGCGCAACCCGATCCGTGGTGCGATCCGCGCAGGACTACATCGACAACAATCCAGCCGAGGACCATCGGCTCGACCTGCTCGCGGCGCGGGCGTCAATGAGCAGCCGCCACTTCAGTCGCGTGTTCACCGAGCAGGTCGGCGAGACTCCGGCGCGCTATGTCGAACGGGTGCGAGTCGAAGCTGCCCGCGTCGAATTGGAATCGACGGCTTCGTCGCTCGATCTGATCGCCCGCCACAGCGGACTCGGTACCGCCGAGTCGCTCCGACGCGCGTTCCAGCGACGCGTCGGCGTGTCGCCCGACGCATACCGCCGCCGGTTCCAATCCCAAGCCAGTTCAACTGTGCGCCACCTCGGCGCCGTTTCCTAGAGAGGCCACACGATGCAAGTCGCCATTCCCCTGTTCCCGCAATTCACCGCACTCGACGCCATTGGGCCCTACGAAGTGCTGCAGCGCATTCCATCGATCGACGTGACCTTCATCGGGCACGAACGCGGCGAAGTTCGCAGCGAGAACGGCATGCTCGGTGTCACTATCGATGCCACGTTCGAGGAGATGCCAACACCCGACATCATCGTGTTTCCCGGCGGGGTGGGCACACGAACGCTCGTCGACGACGAGCGAGTCAAGGCATGGGTTCGCGCAGCCCACGAATCGACGACGTACACCACATCGGTGTGCACCGGCTCCCTCGTGCTCGGCGCCGCAGGTCTACTGAACGGGTTGACCGCCACGACCCACTGGGCGTGCTATCCCGAGCTGGAGGCAACTGGCGCCACGGCGACCGCCCAGCGGGTGGTCGAGCATCTCGACCGCCGGATCATCACTGCCGCCGGCGTGTCGAGCGGCATCGACATGGCCCTGCGGCTCGTCGAGTTGTTGGTCGACCGCATCGCTGCCCAGGCCTCGCAGTTGATGATCGAGTACGACCCCCAGCCACCGTTCGACAACGGCTCGTTGGCGAAGTGCGACGACGAGATCGTCACCCGAGTCATCGAGTACGCCCAACTGCGCAAGTAGTCAGGACAGGTAGTTCGGGCAGGCGATCAGAACGTCGTGGCGCAGAAGGTGTCGCCCTGGGGCAGCGAAGCCTCGGTGCTGACATCGGTGTCGCCGCACAGCGCGCCGAGCATCCCTTTGACCATGCCACGATCGACAGCGCAGATCACCGGATGCTCGATCGCCACATCGCCGAACGGGCAATGGTTGTTGACGATCCGCAACTGGTTGTTGCGCTGATCGGCGTGAGCGGCAAAGCCGTGCGCCGTCAGCGCATCGGCCACTGCCTGCATCGCGGACCTCAGGCTGCGTTGGCCGGCCGCAACATCGAGGCCGGACAGACCGGCTGCCATGGCCTGCCCGTACTCCTGGCCGACCTGCTCGGCCATTGCCTCGGCCTGCTCGCTGGGCAGCAGCGCCAACGCCTTGCCCAGTAGCGACAGCACGAGATCATCGCTGCGAACCGGGACATCGATCGACACGTTGGCGACCGAGCGATATCGCTTGGACGGCCGCCCGGCGCCTGCCCCCTCGGCGCGTTCGACCGCGACTTCGAGATAGCCGCCGGCGGCGAGTCGGTCGAGGTGGTGGCGGGCGACGTTGGGGTGGAGGCCGAACTTCTCGGCGACCCTCGACGCCGTGACGCCTTCGGTGTGCTCGCGGACGAACAGGTAGATGCTGCGGCGTGTGGGATCCCCAAATGCGTTGGTGATGGCGGAAACCGTCGCGGTGAAGGCACCTGATGCCATCGCTGCACTCGGCGGGTTCGCGGCCACGCCGGTATTCTACCTATCTGCGTAGTGGTAATTCGCTGCGCCACCGTTCCCCGACCAATCCACGAAAGAGCTCACCATGCCGGCAACCACGAGTGCGCAGATCATCGAGGCCCTCCGCCCCGTGGAGGACCCCGAGTTGCGACGCTCCATCGTCGACCTCGGCATGGTGCGCCACGCCGCGTTGGGCGACGACGGAACGGCCGATGTGCAGATCGCGCTCACCGTTGCCGGTTGCCCGTTGCGCAACGAGATCACCAACCGGGTGACCGCCGCGGTGACCCCGCTGCCGGGCGTCCGCAAGGTGTCGCTCGACTTCACGGTGATGACCGACCAGGAGCGCGAAGCCGTGCGGATGATGGTGCACGGCAGCCCCGGCGATTCCGCCGGCCACAGCCAGGCGCACGGACACGCAGAAGGCCGCGCAGTGCCGTTCGCCGAGCCCGGCTCGAAGACCCGCCCGTTGTTGATCTCGTCGGGCAAGGGCGGCGTCGGCAAGTCCAGCGTCACCGTCAACATTGCCGTCGCGCTCGCCCAGCAGGGTTACTCGGTCGGCATCGTCGACGCCGACATCTACGGTTTCTCGATCCCACGAATGCTGGGCGCCGATCGTGACCCGGTCGTCATCGACGGGATGCTCGTGCCCACGGAGAGCCACGGCGTTCGCTGCATCTCGATCGGCTACTTCGTTCCGGAGGGCCAAGCCGTGATCTGGCGGGGCCCGATGCTGCACAAGGCGCTCGAGCAGTTCCTGACCGATGTCTTCTGGGACGATCCCGACTTCCTCCTCATCGACATGCCGCCCGGCACCGGCGACATCGCGCTCAGCCTCAGCCAGTACCTGCCGCGAGCCGAGGTCTACGTCGTCACCACCCCGCAGCCCGCCGCACAGAAGGTCGCTGCGCTCTCTGCAGCGATGGCCGCCAAGGTCAACATGACCGTGAAGGGCGTGATCGAGAACATGAGCTGGTTCACCGGCGACGACGGCAAGCAGTACGAGATCTTCGGCAGTGGTGGCGGTCAGGAGCTGGCCGATTCACTCGGCGTGCCGATGCTCGGCAAGCTGCCGCTGGTACCCGAACTACGCGAGGGCGGCGACGACGGAATCCCCATCACTGTCGCCGATCCCGACAGCGAGTCCGCGAAGCTCTTCCACGAGATCGCCCGCCGTATCGCAGTCGACCTGAAGTCGAAGAAGGTCTACAGCGCGGCGTTGAAGATCAGCTGATCGCGGGAAGTGCGAAACTCAGCGCCTGGCGCGTCGAACATGCGCACTTCCACGCTTGGCAGCGCTCAGTCGCCCCAGTGACGCTGCTCGATGAAGGGGTCGCCGTACATGTGATAGCCGTTTCGTTCCCAGAAGCCGGGCTCGTCGCTGTCGCGGAGTTCCAGGGATCGAACCCACTTGGCGCTCTTCCAGAAGTAGAGGTGCGGCACGACGATGCGCACCGGACCGCCGTGGATCGGTTCGATCTCCTCACCCTCGTACGCGTAGGCCACGATGGCTTCGTCCGTGGTGATGTCTACCAACGGGATGTTGGTGGTGTAGCCGAACTCGGCGTGCTCCATCACGTGGGTTGCGGCGGGCTGAACACCTGCTCGATCGAACAGATCACGCACGCGCACGCCCGTCCATGACGTGTCGAACTTGCTCCACTTGGTCACGCAGTGGATGTCGAACGTCAGCGTCACCGAAGGCATCGCCTTCAACTCGTCGAGGTCGACGGTGAACGGCTTGTCGACCAAGCCGGTGACCGTCAGGTTCCATTCGCCGGGCGCGTAGGTGGGCACATCGCCGACGTGCAGCACGGGAAATCGGTCGGTGAGGTACTGCCCAGGCGGCAATCGGTCGGGGTTGTAGCCCTTCTCGATCAGCTCCTTGCGATTGCGGTCGAAGAATCCCATGCCCCTCAGTCTGCCCAGCTGCGCCGGCGTTACACCACGCCGCGATACGGGTCGGCGTCACACTGCGGCCCAGCGATGCTCGCCTACGCTGATGTCCGTGAGCAGCATCCCCCCTCCCCCGCCACCGCCGCCTCCGCCTCCACCTCCACCGATGTCGCCGCCACCGGGATTCGTCGCGTACGGCGGTCCGGGGGCGTACGGCGGCACGTTCCAGCGGATCGGCGGCCTGACGAAGGCGTTGGTGGCCCTCAGCATCACGACCATCGTCGTCAGCTCGCTCACCCTCATCACGCAGCTGACCGTCCGCGGAAATGCGCTGGACTTCCGAGACGGCACGCTCACGATCGAAGAGTTCGCCGACAAGCTCGGCCCGTACCTTGCTGTCAGCGCGATTGCCGGGTTCGTCGGATTGGCGATGCTCGTCGTGCAGATCATCTGGACGTTCCGCATGGCGAAGAACCTGCAGGTCCTCGGACGCCGAGACCGCACGTTCTCCCCCGGCGCGACGATCGCGATCAACATTCTCGGCGGATGCACGCTCGGGATCCTGCCGTACTTCATGTGGCGAGAGCTCTGGAAAGGCAGCGACCCCGAGTCCCCGGCCGGCGACCCGGCGTGGAAGCAGCGACCTGTCGGGTCAGATCGTTCACACCTGGCTGATCGTCAGCCTGCTGACCGTCGTCGTTGCCGCCGGACTCGGCATCGGCAACGCAGTCGCGCGAATCAGCCGCAACTCCGATGAAACGATCGCCAAGCAACTCGACAGCCAAATCGCTCTGGTGATCGCTGCCGGTGCTCTCAGCATCGCCTCAGCAGTGATCTTCCTCAGTCTGATTCGGCAGCTCTCGTCACGGCACATGAGCTCGACTCGCGAGGTGTAAGTGCTGTACATGGTGCGACACGCGAAAGCCGGGAGACGGAGCGCGTTCATAGGCGACGACCGTATGCGGCCACTCAGCGGGCCGGGACGGCGTCAGGCCAAGGCGCTCGCCAAACGTCTGGCGCCGCTGGTGCAGGCCGCCGGCGCCACGACCTTGTACAGCAGCCCCTACATCCGCTGCATCGAGACGCTGCAGCCGCTGGCCGTGGCCATCGGCGGGTTCGTCGAGGCCGACGAACGTCTCGAAGAGGGTCAGAGCTACGTCTCCGTTCTGGACATGCTGTGGTCGCTGCCCGATGGGACGGTGCTGTGCAGCCACGGCGATGTCATTCCCGAAACGATCGGGGCGCTCGAGCGACGCGGATGCAAGTTCACGGCACCGCCCGATTGGCGCAAGGCCAGTGTCTGGGCCCTGCAACGCAACAAGCACGGCGAGATCGTCAGCGCCGATTCGTGGCCACCGCCCGACGCCGATCAGTCAGCGCAACCGCGAAGCTGAACGTCAGCCCGTCGTTGCCGGCGCACTGGTGGTCGAGGCTTCGAGCCTGTCGGCAAATGCCTGGATCATGCCGACCATCTGCGATGGCGGATTGTTGGCGAGGCACGCTTGCGCCTCGCTGCGTGCGGTCGCGAGGTCGGGGGGTTGCAGGAACTCCGCCGAGGTGATCGCCAAGAAGCAGTGCGGATCGGCATACGTCGGGTCGAGCTCGATCGCATCCCGCAAGATCTCGGCGCCGGCGGTCGCTGCGGATGAGCCGCTCTGGGCGATCAACCATCCGGTGTAGGTCATTGCCTCGGAGTTGCCGGGATCGATCTCGAGCACCTGCTGGTATCGGGTGATCGCCTGCTGCGCGTCGACACCCAGGAACTGTCTCGCTTCGGTGAGCTTCTGGGCGACCTCGTCGCCCGGCAGCCCGCCACTGATCGCTTGTCCGGGCAGTCGCTGACCCGACGTCCGCGCGACCAGCCAACCGGCCAACGAGGCGACGGCCACGGTGCCGATGACCCACGCCGCGATCACCTTCGGTCGGCGCACTCGAGGCTGCGACGCCTGCTCCTGCCCGGCTTCGATCGCCCGCAGAACAGTTGCAGCGCGCGCCGTGTAACCGTCGCGCAGTGTCCGGTAGTCGTGATCGTCGACATCGCCGTAGCGGTGCTCGCGATCGAGGTCGGTGATGGACCGCAGCAGGAACCGTCGCTCCTCTTCCAATTCGGCCAGCCGGTCGGGGTTCACCGGCTCGTCATCCTCGTCCAACGCGGCGGCGACGAGACGCCGATCCTCGTCGTCGGGGATCGTGTCGGCTGCCGCCTTCCACCTACGGAAGGCAACACCCAGTCCCACCACCGCGCACACCAACGCTGCCGCGGGCAACGCCCACACCAACGCGTCGATTCCCGTCGCACGAGGCACGAGCAGGACCCTGCTGCCGAACCGTTGCTCGATGAAGTTGATGATCTGGTCGTCGCTCACCGTGCCGGAGTCGACCTGCTTGGCGATCTCGATGCGGATCGCCTGCGAGTCGGCGTTGCGCGACTCGAACACGCTCTCGCCGTCGCAGATCGGGCAGGCGAGGCGACGGCTGATGTCCTCGACACGTTCCTTCGGTGTGCGCGGACCAGCATCGCGCGTCGCTCCGACAGCCAGCAGACCACCGACCACCAGCACCAAGAGCACCCAGCTGGGCCAGCTCTTCACGGACCAGCTCCTCAATCGCCGCGTCATCCGAACGCTTGGCGCAGCTGCTGGAGCTCTGCGGCCAACGAATCCGCCGTCACCGTCGTCGCATGGCGGATCACGACGACGCCGGACGGGTCGATGATCCACGTCTCGGGCACCTGCGCCACACCGAATGCCGTGGCGATCGCGCCGTCATCGTCCTTGACGATCGGCCAATCGCCACCGTGTTCGTCGAACCATTTGGCGACAGCCTCGTCGGGATCGTCCTTGATCACGGTGTACAGCTCCGCGCCGTCGGCAACGCTCGACTGCTGCGCTGCGAACGACACCAGTTCCGGATGCTCGGCCTTGCACGGCAGGCAGGTCGATTGGAAGAAGTTGAGGACCACCCAACTGCCCTTGCGACGGCTGAGATCGAACGGCTCGCCGTCGAGGGTGGTGCTGGCGACAGCAGGCGCCGGTCTGCCGATGAGGAACGAGGAAGTGACGTCGGGCTTCTCGGCTTTGCCGTTGGCCAACACGACGAACAACGCGGCGATGACCACGGCCACAGCCGAGCGAGACGAAGGGCGCCAACCGTCGCCCGCCGCGTCGGTCGGCGACTGGCTCGATCTCGGGCTCGCGCTACGACCGGGTCAGACACCGGCATGCTCCAACTCGATGGGCGCAGAGACGGGATCGGTCGGCAGACGACGGCGACGACCGGGGAACCCAGCAAGCACCGTGCCGACCGCCATCATCATCCCGCCGATCCACAACCACACGACCAGGGGCTTGATGTAGATCTTGACCGGTGCCTCGGTCCCGTCGAACCTCACACTCGGTTCCAGCGTGAGGTAGAGATCGTTGAGCAGGCTATTGCGCACGCTGGGTGTCGGGATCTTGGTGCCGAAGTTGGTGAACGTGGTGATCGCCGGCGCATATGTCTGCCCGCCATCGATCTTGATCAACGCCTTCACGCCCGTCGATCGCGCATCGGTGAACTGCTCCAACTTCACGAGCTCGAACGTATGCCCTCCGTACGACACAGGTACGGCAGGCTGGAGTGTGAATTCGGCGACACGCGTGTAGCTGTTGGAGGCTGCCAATGCCATCGCGATGACGATGACGCCGAGGTGCACCACCATTCCCCCGTTCGCCCGGCCGACGAGGCCACGCCAACCCTGGCGACGCAATGCGAGCACCAGCTGCCGCATGGCCGAACCCGCAGCGACACCTCCGAGGAAGAACGCCAGCAGGGGCGCAAATCCATCCGCCCCGGCGATCACACTGATCGCCAACGTTCCCACCCCACACCACGCCGGCCAGAACAGCCGGTCGCGCAACAACTCGGTGCTGGCCTTTCGCCACGGCAGAACCGGGGCGACGGCCATGAGGAACAGCAACGTGATACCGATCGGCATCGACAGCCGGTCGAAGAACGGGGGCCCGACCGCGATCTGCCGATCCTGCAGCGCCTCGACGATCAGCGGGAACACGGTGCCCAGCAGCACGATGAATGCGAACACGGTGAAGATCACGTTGTTGGCCAGAAACGCGCCTTCGCGCGAGATGGGAGAATCGATCGCGCCCGGCGACCGCAACCGATCGCCGCGCCATGCGATCAGACCCAACGACACTGCGACGATCACGCCGAAGAACCCCAACAGGTAGGGGCCGATGGTGCTGTTGCTGAAGGCGTGCACGCTCTCAGCACGCCGCTGCGGGTGATGAACGTTCCGAGGATCGTCAGCGAGAAGGTCGCCACCAGCAGGCTGATGTTCCACACTCGCAGCATCCCCCGGCGTTCCTGCACGAGGACCGAATGGAGATAGGCGGTGGCGGTGAGCCATGGCAGGAAGCTGGCGTTCTCGACCGGGTCCCAGCCCCACACGCCGCCCCAACCGAGCACCTCGTAGCTCCACCAACCGCCCAGCAGGATGCCGACGGTCAGGAATCCCCACGCATACAGCGCCCAACGACGGGTCGCCATCAGCCAGCCTTCGCCGACGCGCCCGGTGATCGAGCGCGGCGATCGCGAACGCGAACGGGACGGTGAATCCGACGTAGCCGAGATAGAGGATCGGTGGGTGGAACAGGACGAGGATGTGGTTCTGCAGCAAGCGGATTGGGGCCGAGGCAGCAGGTGTTGAAGTTCGGCGTCGGACCGCTCTTGAACGCATTGATCGGCCCGAACGACAAGAAGAAGAAGAAGGCCGTGACGACGAACATCACGACCAGCGCCCAGGCCACCAGCGGATCATCGAGGCGGTGACGATTGCGCTGCATGATCGACCGCTGTGTAGATCGCCAGAATCAGCAGCCACAACAACACGCTGCCTTCCAACGCGCTCCACAGGGCGGTGACGTTGTACAACATCGGCGTGTCGCGCGAGCCGACCTGCTGGATGTATGCGAGGGAGAAGTCGCGGGTGATCAACGCCCGCTCCATCACGATGATTGCGACCACGGCGCCGCCCAGTGCCAACCAGGCGTAGGTGGAGATCGAACGCAACAGGCGCGTGTCGCCATTGACAGTTGCGACGACGAGTCCCAGCGCGCCGAACACACTGGCCGCCAAGCCGACGATGAGGGCGGCGTGCCCTATGAGCCCGTTCAGGCTTGTGGCTGCGAACATGCCGCTGATTTCGAGGTGTCGAAGCGATCGGGGTTCTCCGCCTCGTATTCGTTGGAGTGCTTCACCTCGAGCTTGTCGCCTTCGAACACCCCGGCGGAGTCAACCTTGCCGTGGACGACCACCGGGATGCACTCCTGGAACAACCCGCCCGGATCGCCCTGGTAGCGGACATCCATGGTCGCGCCCTCGAATTCGATCACGAACGTCGTCACTGCCCCGACCTTCTCGACGGTTCCTTCCTCGACCGTGCCCTGGATGCGCAGCCGTCGACCGGTCTCGCAACCACTCTTCTGGCCGACCTCGTCGACGTTGCAGTAGAAGTCGATCGCCGATGTGAGGAACTTGCTGACCACGACTCCGCCGACGACGCAGCACAACGACCAACAGCGCGATCGCCCGCCAATTGCGGCGCCGCGGCGGAGGCAGCGTCGCGGTTGTCGTCGACTGGCGCGGGCTCAGGTCCATGGTCGGTCTTCCGGAGGAAGTCGTTGGGCGAGCGCCCGGGCGCGGCGGAACATCGCCCACGTCAACAGCCCCACGCCACCGAACGTTGCGACGTAACTGATGATCACGAACCACGTCTCCACTACAGGCTCGCTTCTTCGCGGCGCTCGGCGATCGCGAACTCGAGGCCACGGTCCTCCAGCGCGTCCTGCATTGCCAGCACACGCTGACGGTGGATGACCAGCCACACGTAGAGCAGCGTGAACACGATGACGCCGATGAACAGACTGAACAACATCAGGTTCTCGAGCTTGCCCTTGGCGATGCTCTCCTGCTGATGCAATGGTCGCCACCACTCGACGCTGAAGTGCACGAGGGGGATCTCCAGGACCGAGAGCAGAGCGACGACGGCGCTGCGCCGGGCCCGTTGATGGTGGCTCCCGCCGAGCCCGCGCACGGCAAGGTAGCCGAGGTATGTGACGAAGAGGAACGCAGTGGTGGTGACACGCGAGTCCCAGACCCAATACACACCCCACGAGATCCGGCCCCACAGGCTGCCGGTGAGCAACGTGATGCCCATGAACAGCACGCCGACTTCGGCGCTCGCTCCGGCGATGCGGTCCCACGTCAGCGAGCGAGTTCGCTTCGACAGATACGCGGCGCTGCTGACAGCAGTCATGATGAATGCGAGGTAGGCCAACCACGCGCTGGGCACGTGGAGGTAGAGGATGCGCACGCCCTTGCGTTGCACGGTGTCCTCGGGCGACAGGAACAATCCGAACAGGATGAACCACCCGAGGCCGACCAGGGTGGCGATACCAAGCACCCGCGTGACCCGCGTCCCCGTGGGATTGCGGATCGTGCCGGTGTCGGGAAGTGTGGACTGTGCGTTCATACGCTGTCGTCCACCAACGGGCCGAACGAGATCGATCCACCGATACCGAAGAGCAACGCATAGACAGCTAACAGCGCCACCCATGCCCAGCCTTCACGCATCGAGATTCCTCCTACGCCGAGTGCCGCTTCGGTCGCTCGGGTTGCTCCGATCAGAACAGGCGCCACGACCGGGAGCAACAGCAACGGCAGCAGCGATTCGCGACCTTTGGTTCCGGTAGTGAGACCGCCATAGAGCGTACCGACCAACCCGAGTCCGCAGGAAGCGGCTAGCGCGCTCGTGATCAGCAGAGCGAGGCCACTGCCGCTGAAGCGGCTGCTATAGAGCACGAACGCAGCGAGGAAGAGCAGCGCTTCCAGCACTGCGAGCTGCAGCGCGAGTGCCACGGCCTTGCCGAAGAAGATGCCCTGCGCTGGTATCCCAGCGGTACGCAACGCGTCGAGCGCGCCATCGGCGGCTTCAACGGCGAAGGACCGTTGCACCACGACGAGCATGCTGAACAGCGTCGCCAACCAGACCAGCCCGGGTGCCACTCGCTCGAGAAGGTCGTCGCTGTCGAGGGCGAATGCGAACAGCACCATCACGATTGCGGCAAACGGTAGGACCTGATTGATGAGGACACGGCTGCGTAGCTCGATGCGCAGGTCCTTCGTGGCGACCAATCGGGCGACGTCCAGGCTGTTCATCGCATGCCGCGAATCTGCCCGCCGATGACCTCGACCACGCGAGTTGCAAGGGCTCCCGCCCGATCCAACTCGTGGCTGGCGACGATCATCGTCGCTCCGGCCTCGGTTGCGGCACGCAACACGGTGTCGAGCTCGTCGCGACCTGCAGCGTCGAGACCGGCGTGGGGCTCGTCGAGCAGCCAGAGTTCAGCACGCCGGGCAATCAGGCAGGCCAGCGCGGAACGGCGGCGCTGCCCAGCCGACAGCTTGCGCACCGGCACGTCACCAAGGCGCCCGCCGAGACCCATACGGTCGGCGGCGGCGCTGATCTCGGCATCCGTGGCTCCAACGGTCGCGCCCCAGAACGCGACGTTCTCGTTGACGGTGAGATCGGTATAGAGGCCGTTCGTGTGGCCCAGCAGTCCGACGCGCGAGCGAACCGCCTGGCGCTGCTCGGCGAGGTCGAGCCCGAGCACCATCGCCGTGCCGCGATCGGGCGGCAACAGCCCGGCGCACAGCCGCAGCAAGGTGGTCTTGCCGGCACCGTTCGGACCCTGCAACAGCACGATCTCGCCGCGCTCGACCGTCAGGGTCGCTCCCGCCAACGCGGGGAATCGATCGAGGACGGCCACGACGTCGACGAGTTGAACGACCGGATCCGTCTCCATAGGACGTGGCAACGCTACCGGGTGTCAAGCGGCGACTCGATCGTGCCGATAGCGTCATTCGCTGGCTCGATGAGCGTCGCGCTCTGATCAATCCAGCGCCCACACATCGAATCGATCTTCCACCATGTCCGAAAAACCCCCCGCAAGTCACGAAAAGGTCAGCCACTGGGACAGGCCCAAGCCGCCCCACGACTGGCGTTGGGTGATCGGCGGCCTCGGCCGCGCCCTCATCACCCTCGGCTTGCTGATGTTCGCGTTCGTCGCATATCAGTTGTGGGGCACCGGCATCCAGACGGCACAGGCTCAGCGCTCGCTCGCGAAGGAGTTCGACCAGCAGATCGCCGCCATCGAGCCGGCGACGACCACTGCACCGTCGACGACCCAACCGACCACCGACACGACGCAGCCGGCCGACCCGACGGCGCCGACCACGACCGTCACGCCCGTACTCCCCGCCGCCAAGCCGATTCCGCCCGAGGAGAAGGGTGTCGCCCGGCTCGTCATCCCCAGCATCGGGGTGAATCGCATCGTGGTCGAAGGCGCGACCGCCGACGCCCTCACCAAGGGACCCGGCCACTTTCCCGAGACACCGCTGCCGGGTCAGTTGGGCAACGCTGCGATCGCTGGCCACCGCACGACCCACCTCGCCCCGTTCTTCGACATCGACAAGCTGCAACCCGGCGACGAGATCACCGTCATCACCCTGAACGGCCGCTATGTGTACCACGTCACCGGTACCGAGGTCGTTGCTCCAGATGACTACGCCGCCGTGATCCCCACGACCGACGTCACCAAGGCAACCCTGACGTTGGTCTCGTGCACCCCCAGGTACTCGGCAACCAATCGCATCGTCGTATTTTCCGAACTGGTCCCCGATCAATCCGATGCCCTCACCGAGGCCGCGCCGGTGGTGCCTGCCGACGTGCCCAACGATCCGGCGGCGACACTTCCCGACGAGGGTCCGGTCACCGTGGTCGACACCGCCACCGCGACGGCCACCGCCGCGACGAGTGCGTCCTCGACCGAGAACTCTGCTCCGAACGGCACTGCTTCGGCCGACACTGCTCCGGCCGACACCGTTGCAACCGACACCGCCGCCGTCCCGCCTGCCCCAGCGACGGCAACGCCCGATGCGTTCAGCGACGGATGGTTCAGCGACTCGTCGGCCATCGTGCCGGCGATCCTGTGGGGCCTCTTGCTGGCGGCGATCGGGTACGGCATCTACTGGCTGAGCCACAAGGTCCGCCGCTACTGGGTCGGTGTACTGGCCGGCTTCGTTCCGTTCATCGTCGTGTTGTACTTCTTCTACGAGAACGTCAACCGCCTGTTGCCTCCGAACCTGTGAAAGACCAGGCCAACCGGTGACAGATCCAGTGCGCGCCCGGCGTCAGCAGGTCGCCCTGTGGACCAAGCGCGCCAATCGGCTCGGCTACCTGTGCTTCGGGATCGCGATCGTCACGTTCGTGATTGGCTTCATCGTCAGCTTCAACAGCACGGTGTCGACCATCGTCGTCGTCTCGATGATCGTCGGCTCGGTGCTGCTTGCTCCTGCGATCGTGTTGGGCTACGCCGTGAAGGCCGCCGAACGAGACGACCGCGAGCGCGGGCTGTAGTCACGCGGGCTCTCGCAGCGTTCGTCACCGGGCGCCCCGTAGCGGGGCCTGCGGCTCCCAACGCCTTGTCGTCCCGAATCGTCAGTGACGAAACCCTTGTTCGCGTCTCGACGATCTGGGTGCCAGCGTTTGGAGTGACCTGCCTGGCGTGCCGAGCATGGCAACCAGATCGTTGTCACCGGACCAGTTTCGTCACCGTTCTCGCAACCCATTTCCATGCGGGGCCATTCAGTTGTTACTCTTAGGTAACACGTATGAGCATCCGTCTTGCAGCACCCGCCCGTCGCGAACAGATCCTGGATGTCGCCGTCGAGGTTTTCGCCCGTAACGGCTTCCACGGCGCATCGATGAACGATGTCGCCGAAGCTGCCGGAGTCACGAAACCGGTGCTCTATCAGCACTTCGACTCGAAGCAGGACCTCTACATGGCCTTGCTGGAGGAAGTGGGCAATCGTCTGCTGACGGCCATCACAAAGGCAACCGCCGGCGTGGCGAGCGGACGCCGGCAGACCGAGCAGGGCTTCCTGGCCTACTTCCAATGGGTCGCAGACGATCATGACGCGTTCCTGTTGCTGTTCGGTTCACGGGCCAGCCGGGACGAGGAATCGACGCAGGCCATCCGCAGGATCACCGCCGACGCAGCCGATGCGATCGCCCCGTTGATCGCCGCCAACATCGGCGCTGATCACCGCCGGACCCTGGCTCACGGTCTGGTTGGCCTCGCCGAAGGTGTCAGCCGGCGTCTGGTCGAGCAAGGCCAATCGTTCGACCCGCTCGTGCTCGGTCAACAGGTGGCCGACCTGGCGTGGGCCGGCCTGCGCGCGGTTCACGACTGAACCGACCAACGATCATCTCAGAGCATCTGGGACGGTCCACTCCATGCCTCGAACCGTGGTGTCGAGGAAGGCCGGCGCCGTGCAAACAACAGCGGTGCGGCTCCGCTCTCGATCGGGTTGTCGCCGGTGCCTACACTCGAGCGACCGACTTCTGAGAGGTACTCGATGACAACAAGTGCGAGCAGGGCGAACCTTCCGGTTCCCGACGCTCATCAGCCGTATCCGGGCCTCATCACCTATGACGCCAAGGACCCAGCGACGTCGTTCCCACCCATTCGGCAAATTCGGCCGCCAGTTGGTGCGCCGAACGTACTGATCGTGCTGGTGGATGACGCAGGTTTCGCGGCGTCGAGCCCGTTCGGTGGCGCGATCGACACGCCGACCGCAGATCGATTGGCGGCGGGAGGGCTGCGCTACAGCCGGTTCCACACGACGGCGTTGTGCTCGCCCACGCGACAGGCGTTGCTCACTGGCCGCAACCACCATTCGGTCGGAATGGGTGGCATCACGGAGATCGCGACCTCGGCCCCGGGCTACACCGGCGTGCGTCCCAACACTGCGGCGCCGCTGGCCGAGGTGCTCAAGTTGAATGGCTATTCGACGGCGCAGTTCGGCAAGTGCCACGAGGTGCCCGTGTACGAGACGAGCCCGATGGGGCCGTTCGATGCGTGGCCAACAGGTGGCGGCGGGTTCGAGCACTTCTTCGGGTTCATCGGCGGAGAGACCAACCAGTGGTATCCCGCGTTGTATGACGGGACCACGCCGGTGGAGCCGTGGGGCGGGCCCGAGGACGGTTACCACTTCACGGAAGATCTCACCGATCACGCCGTGGCCTGGGTGCGACAGCAGAAATCGCTGATGCCCGACAAGCCGTTCTTCATGTACTTCGCGCCGGGCGCGACACATGCGCCCCACCACGTCTCGACGGACTGGATCGAGCGATACCAAGGCCGCTTCGACGGCGGCTGGGACGCACTGCGAGAGGAGATCTTCGAGCGTCAGAAGGCGCTGGGCGTGGTTCCTGCCGATGCAGAGCTGACCGCTCGACCGGCAGAAATCCCGGCGTGGGACGACGTGGCCGACGACTTGAAGCCGGTGCTCGCGCGCCAGATGGAGATCTACGCAGGATTCATGTCGCACACCGATCATCACATCGGTCGCCTGATCGACACCCTCTCGGACCTCGGCGTGCTCGACGACACGCTCGTGTACTACATCGTCGGCGACAACGGCGCGTCGGCCGAGGGCACGGTCAACGGCACCTTCAACGAGACGTTCCTCTTCAACGGCGCGTCGGCGATGGAGACCACTGAGTTCATGGCGTCGAAGATCGACAAATTCGGCGGTCCGGAGGCCTACAACCACTATGCGGTGGGTTGGGCGCACGCCATGGACACGCCGTATCAGTGGACCAAGCAGGTCGCTTCGCACTGGGGTGGAACTCGCAACGGCACGATCGTGCATTGGCCCAACGGGATCGCCGCTCGTGGCGAGATCCGCCACCAGTTCAGCCATGTGATCGACGTCGCCCCGACCGTTCTCGAAGCGGCCGGACTGCCGGCGCCGACATTCGTGCACGGCGTGCAACAGATGCCGCTACAGGGCACGAGCATGGTCTACTCGTTCGACGGCTCGGACGCCGAGGATCGTCACCAACTCCAGTACTTCGAGATGTTCGTCAACCGCGGGATCTATCACCAGGGTTGGACCGCATGCACTCGGCACACGACGCCATGGGTGATCGCGCCGACACCAGCTCTCGACGACGACGTGTGGGAACTGTACGGTCCCGACGACTGGACGCAGGCCCGCGACATCGCGAGTGAAAACCCGGCGAAGCTCGCCGAACTGCAACGGCTGTTCCTCATCGAGGCAGCCAAGTACAACGTGCTCCCGCTCGATGATCGCCGCATCGAGCGGTTCGATGCCGACCTCGCCGGCAGGCCGCAGCTCGTCCGAGGAAACTCGCAGCTGCTGTTCGGAGGCATGGGCCGCCTGTCGGAGAACTCGGTCATCGTGATCAAGAACAAGTCGCACGCCGTGACTGCGAACATCACGGTGCCCGACCGCGGCGTCCAGGGTGTCATCATCGCCCAAGGCGGCGCGTTCGCCGGGTGGACGCTCTTCGTCAAAGACAGCAAACCCATCTACTGCTACAACACGCTGGGAATCATGCTGTCGACCATCGAGAGCGATCGCCCATTGACAGGTGGAGATCACCAGGTTCGGATGGAGTTCGCCTACGACGGCGGCGGTCTCGCCAAGGGCGGCGCCGTCACCTTGTACATCGACGGTGACAAAGTCGGCGAAGGGCGAGTGGAGGCCACCGTTCCGTTGGTGTTCTCCGCTGATGAAACCACCGACCTCGGCCGCGATACCGGCACCGGTGTCAGCCCCGACTATCCCACCGGCGACAACAGCTTCACCGGGCGGATCCACTGGGTGCAGATCGACATCGACGAGAACGCCGAAGATCTCGACCATCTCATCACACCCGAGGAACGCCTGCGCGTCGCCATGGCACGCCAGTAACACCCCGACGAGGGGTTGCCACTAGAGGTTGGCCGCAAGGTCGGCCCAAAGATCCTCGACGTCCTCGATGCCGACGCTCATGCGCAACAATCCGGGTGGAACGTGCGCGTCGCCCGCATACTTCTGGCGCCGCTCGATCGTCGTCTCGACGCCGCCGAGGCTGGTTGCCGGAACGAGCACCTGCACACCGGCGCACAACGAATCGGCAGCGTCGGCACCACCGTCGAGGATGAATGAGACCATCGCCCCCTCGCCCGGGTAACGCACCTCGCCAATGGCCCGGTGTGCCCGCAATCGCTTCACGAGCACCTGGGCATTGTGTTGCATCGCCGCGAAACGGACCGGCAGCGTGCGCAGCCCACGCAATGCCAGGAACGCCTCGAGGGCACCCGGTGTCGCACCTTGGAACGTGCGCGCCTGCACCAGTCGCTCGAACGTGCGGTCGTCGGTCGTGACACACAGACCGATCAGCAGATCGCTGTGCCCGCCGATGAACTTCGTACCGCTGTGCAACACGATCGCCGCGCCCTTCTCCAGCGGCCGTTGCAGGAGAGGTGTCGCGAACGTGGAGTCGACAACCATCTGCGCTCCGGCGGCACGCGTGGCCGCAGCAATGGCCGTCAGGTCGGCAACGTCGAGCGTCGGATTGGTCGGCGTCTCCACCCACACCACATCCGCACCGACGGCCGCGTTCGCGATCTGAGCAGTGTCGGTGATGTCCACGGGGCGCAGTTCGACGTGACCCTGCACCTGGTACTCCGAGAGCAGCGAGCGCACGCCCAAGTAGCTGAACGTCGGGATCACGACGACCTTCGGCGCGAGGGCGTACACGATGGCGGCGGCCGCGGCCATACCGCTCGAGAACGCGATCGCCGTTCCGCCCTCCAACGCACCTACCGCAGTTTCCAGCGCAGCCCAAGTGTCCGTGCCGTGCGTACGGGTGTACTCGCCGCCTTCGCGGAAGTTCGACGCCAGAACGATCGGTTGATTCAGTGGATCGCCCGCGCCTGTCGGTCGACCCGCTGTGACGGCGATAGTTGCGGGATGCTGCGGTCGTGCGTCCATCCCGTCATGTTCACACAACTCGTCGCCGGCGAGGTCGCCCGCGTACGCACGGCGGAGCTGCAGGAGCCGCCGTACATTCACGGCACCGAGCGCCAACTCCAAGGCGACGTTCGACCAGATCCCCAGCAACGCGGCGAAGGTCAGCAGCGCAACGCTGGAGGCAAGCGCAACCTGGCGAAGCCGGATCGCCGTTGTCTGGGCATAAGCAACGAGCGCTAGCAGCGCTCCAATCCATCCGAGCAAAGTGACCATGACCGCTCTCCCTGTCGGGCTCACGCGGCATCGTGCGCGTCGCCCAGGAAGCCAGATTCAGATCGAAGCACTCAGATACGGAATCTTGTGCTGCGCACGTCACACACCTCGCAGCACCAGACCGCGGTAGCCGTCGACGAATCCGGCAGCAACGAGGGCGGTCGCCTCGACCCCCTTGCGATCGATCGGCTCGCCGTTGACCTTGCGAACCTCGATCGAACGCTGCCGGCCGTCTTTCACCAGCAGCGCCAGTGCCTCGGCCCACGAGTCGTCGGTCGCCGCCGGGAACGTGACGAGATGCGACGATCGTCGATCGAACCACACCAGTGGCAGGCCATTGCGCAACACGACGACGGCACCGGCAATTCGGCTGGGGCGCCCGCTCGACGCCGGCCAATCGAGCGCCGCACCGTACGGCTGCGCCGGATCGGTGGACGACAAGCACTACTGGGGCGGGTACGAGCTCGGGATGCAACAGCGGATCGGGCACCTCGCGCGCCGACCGCAACCGGTCGACGGCACCCGGCAAGGCGAACTGTGCCGCACCGAGACCGGCGACGAAGTAGCCGCGTCGTACATGCCCGCGTTCCTCCAGCACCTTCAACACCGCATACGCCGCCGCGTACCCGCCCTTCACCCCTTCGGCCAGCACCGCCTCGCGGGTGACGACACCGTATCGCTCGAGCAACTGCAGGGCAGCCGCGTGGGCCGCCTGGGTGGGCGAAGGCACCGGCACTCGCAGCGGTGCAACGAGCGACCACCGACCGGAGCCCGCGGGTGGGCCGATTCGATTGAGACGACCTGGCCGCGGCCGGCCGCGAGGTGTGGCCGAAGAGCGCGACGGCTTGCCACCCGACAACATCGCCCGCAACGGCGCCAGCGAATCGTTGGTGACCTCTCCGGCCCACACGAGGTCCCACAACGCTGTCAGCAACTCGACATCGGTCGAGTCGACGGACGCAGCGCGCAGCTGATTCCAGAAGCTGGCGCCGTGCGAACCCAAGTGGGCGCGAATGGCGTCGTGCAGGGGCCCGTCGGGAGGCTCTGCCGCCTCCAACGAGGCATCGATCGTGGCGAACTGATCGGCGAAGTACAGACGGATCCTGCCGTCGCTCGAACCGATTGCACCGCTGCCGACCCAGACCACATCGCCGGTCGTACACAGCTCGTCGAGGTCTGGGGCGCGGTAGCTGCGCAGCCGAGACGGCAGCAGCTCGGTCTCCAGCGCCGAGGCCACCAGTGCCGCACCCTGCAGCTGAGCCAACGCCTCGATCAACGAATCGAGACCACGACGTTCGCCGGGGATGCCGTGCCAGGCCTGGATGAACCGGGCGTACGTCTCCGGCTCGACCGGTTCGACCTCTCGGCGCAGCATCGCCAGCGAACGGCGTCGGAGCTGACGCAACACGTCGACATCGCAATACTCACGCCCGACGCCACCAGGTCGGAACTCGCCATGGACCACGCGATCGGCGTCCTCCAGAGCTGTCAGGGCACCCACGATGCGTTCGACAGGCGACACGAATCGGCGAGCTACCTCGGACGGCGTGAACGGCCCATGAGTGCGCGCGTATCGGGCGACCAATGACTCGAGTGGATGCGGCACCGGCTCCGTGAAGGCCATCGGCAGACCGAGCGGAATGTTGCAGCCGAACGCGTCGCGGTATCGCGCTGCGTCGTCTGCCGCGATGTACCGGGGTTCGCCACCGAGCTGGATCTCGATGGCTCGCCGCGTGCTGCGTGAGGTCCGAGATCCATTGTGCGGCCGGCCCGTCGGAACGAAGATCAACCTCGGCAGCGGTGAGGTCGCCGACTTTGCGAAGCACATCGTGCAGCTCGTCCGCGCTGCGGGCCCGGCGGCCATCGGCCACACATTGCAACTCCAGTTCGACGTCGGCCAGCACGCCAGGGTCGAGCAGCTCCCGCAACTCTTCAGCGCCGAGCAGATCGCGCAGCAGGTCGCGATCCAGCGACAGCGCTGCGGCACGGCGTTCGGCGAGCGGAGCATCGCCCTCGTACATGTACGCGGCGATCCAGTTGAACAGCAGGCTCTGGGCGAATGGCGAGGCCTTTGCTGTGTCGACGCTGACCACGCGCACGGTGCGGCTGCGTAGTTGAGCGAGCACCTCGCGCAGCCCCGGCAGATCGAAGACGTCCTGAAGGCACTCGCGAGATGTCTCCAGCAGGATCGGGAACGTCGGGTACTTCGAGGCGACGGCCAAAAGGTCGGCAGCACGTTGGCGTTGCTGCCACAGCGGGGTGCGCCGATCGGGGCGACGACGCGGCAGCAACAAGGCTCGAGCCGCGCACTCGCGAAATCGCGCCGAGAACAACGACGTCTGCGGCAAGGCACCCACCACCAGTTCGTCGATCTCGTCGGGATCGATGATGAGGTCTTCGACCGGAACGACATCGGCGGCCTCCGGCAGGCGCAGCACGATGCCGTCGTCGCTCCACATGGTCTCGATCGGCATGTCGTAGCGCTCGATCATCCGTCGCTCGATCGCCATCGCCCACGGCGCATGAACTGGTGTGCCGAACGGAGTGAGGATGCACACCCGCCAATCACCGATCTCGTCTCGGAATCGCTCGACGACAACGGTTCGATCGTCGGGCACCGCACCGGTGGCCTGCGACTGCTCGTCGAGGTACGTGACCACGTTGCCGGCCGCGAAACGGTCGAGGTGATAGTCGCTCATCAACCGATCGATCGCCGCCGGGTTGTCGAGCGACCGCATCTCACGCTGGAACGCGCCGAGGGCTCTGCCCAGCTCCAGCGGTCGACCTGGGCGGTCGCCGTGCCAGAACGGCATCTTTCCCTGCTCGCCGGGCGCCGGCGTGACGGTGACACGCTCGAACGTGATCTCCTCGATCCGCCAGGTACTGGCGCCGAGCAAGAAGGTCTCCCCCGGCCGGCTCTCGTACACCATTTCCTCGTCGAGTTCGCCGACACGGGTGCCGTCGGGCAAGAACACCCCGTACAACCCGCGGTCGGGAATGGTGCCGCCGCTGGTGACAGCCAACCGCTTCGAACCGTCGCGGGGCCGCAGCGTGCCAGCAGTGCGGTCCCACACGATCCTGGGACGTAGCTCGTTGAACTCGTCGCTCGGGTATCGGCCCGACAACAGGTCGAGAACGTTGTACAACAGGTCGTCGCTGAGCTCGGCAAAGTTGGCGCAACGGCGTACGAGCGCAGCGACCGACTCGACCGAGCATTCGGGATGGGTTGCGACGTGGGCGACCACCTGCTGTGCCAGCACATCGAGCGGGTTCCGTAGGAAGCGGGTGGTCTCGATCTGGCCCGTGACCATCCGCTGGGCGACGACCGCGGCCTCCAGCAGATCGCCGCGATGTTTCGGGTACAGCGTGCCGCGGCTGGGTTCGCCGACCGAGTGACCGGCGCGGCCGACCCGCTGCATACCGCGTGACACCGCACCTGGCGACTCGACCTGGATGACGAGATCGACTGCACCCATGTCGATTCCGAGCTCCAGCGAGCTGGTGGCGACGATCCCACGGAGCACGCCACGCTTCAACTCGTCTTCGATCACGACTCGCTGCTCGCGGGCCAGTGAGCCGTGGTGGGCTTTCACCAGCTCGTCGCCGGCCAGCTCGTTGAGGTTGGCGGCCAAGCGTTCGGCCTGGCGACGGGCGTTGCAGAAGATGATCGTGGTGCGATGGGCCAGAACCTGGGCAAGCACGGCCGGGTAGACGCTCTCCCAGATGTTGCCCATCTCTTCCACCGGGACGACGACATCGACCTCCATCTGCTTGCGCATGCCCGCGTCGATGATGTTGACCCGGCGCCGGGCTCCGTCGGCTCCGTGACCGCCGAGGAAGTGAGCAACCTCCTCGAGCGGGCGCTGCGTGGCCGACAGGCCGATGCGCTGTGGCGGGCGGGCTGTGATCGCCTCCAGCCGTTCGAGCGACATCATGAGATGGGCGCCGCGTTTGGTGGTGGCCATCGCGTGGATCTCGTCGATGATGACCGTGTCGACGTTGACGAGCGTCTCGGCGACCGACGATGTCAGCATCAGGTACAGGCTTTCGGGTGTCGTGATGAGCAGATCGACCGGGCGGCGGATCAACGCCTGCCGATCTCTGGGCGAGGTGTCGCCCGTTCGCATCGCCACCGTCGGCTCGTGAAACGGCACACCCAACCGCTCCGCGGCGAGGCCAATTCCCATCAGGGGAGCGCGCAGGTTCTTTTCGATGTCGAAGGCCAGTGCCCGTAATGGGGAGATGTACAACACGCGAGTTCGTCGCTTCGGATCGGCAGGTTCGGTCGTGCACAGCCGGTCGATCGAGGCGAGGAAGGCCGTGAGCGTCTTGCCGCTGCCGGTCGGTGCGCAGACCAGGGTGTGATTGCCGCTGAGAATCGACGGCCAACCGTCGATCTGCGGTGTGGTCGGCTCCGGAAATGACGCCGCGAACCAGGCCCGAACCGCCGGCGAGAACGCCCCGAGGACCGGATGATCAGCCATCTCCACAGGTTACGACAGGGGTGTGACGCGGCGTCAGGGAACGTGAGGTGGTCGTCTGGAAACACGCCGATAGAGTTGTACGACCCATGACGCAGCAGCACCCCGATCTTGCCGCCGAACAGGACTTCATCGAGCACGCCTACAGGTGTCTCGAGGTCAGCCGCGATGCGGCTTGGCGGATGCGCAATCTCCACGAGGGCACCCTCGGTGGGACCTTTCAGGCACGGTACGAGCGCGACGTGTTCGACGAGGCCGTCGTCAACCGTTTGACCCAGCTCGACCTCGGCAATGCCGCACTCGTGTTCGGTCGCATCGACCGGATGGCCGAGACCCCCGATGGGCTCGAGACATTCCACATCGGTCGTCTGGCGATCGCCGACGAGGAGAGCGAACCGGTCGTCGTCGACTGGCGAGCGCCCGTCGCCGAGCCGTTCTACCGTGCGACCGGACGCGAGCCGATGGGTCTCGCCCGACGCCGTCATTTCGCCGTACAGGGCCGAACCTTGCTGGGCTTGGAGGACGAACTGTTCGGCGATGGCCACCTCGGTCTCGGCCACGACGACGGGCTGGTCGCCAATGGAGACGCGCGAGATCGCCTCGGCCCCGATTCCGGCCTTCGCGGCTACAGCACGCTGATCGCCGCATTGGAGCGGGGCCGTACGGGCCAACTCGGCGACATCGTTGCCACCATCCAGGCCGAACAGGACGAGATCATCCGCAGCCCACAAGCCGGCGTCTTGGTCGTGCAGGGTGGCCCAGGCACCGGCAAGACCGTCGTTGCCCTGCACCGCGCCGCATATCTCCTCTACACGTACCGGTTCCCGCTGGAGGACCAGGGGGTTCTTGTCATCGGGCCCAACCGTGTGTTCCTGCGCTACATCGAGCAGGTGCTGCCCTCCCTCGGTGAGGCGGGGATCGAGCAGGTCGTCCTGGCTGATCTCGTGCCAGACGTCGATTGGGCCCGCTACGGCGTCGACCGCCCCGATGCGCCGCTCACTGCCACGGTGAAGGGCAACATCCGCATGGCCGACGTCATCGATCAGGCCGTGACGGATCGCGAACGACCCCTCCGCGAGGATGTCGTGGTGCCGTTCCGCACGGGCTACCTGCGGCTGCGCGCCGAAGAGACCCAGCGCATCGTGCGGTCGGCGCAACGCCGCTTCCGCCGCCACAACGCTGCGCGCCGCTGGGTCGAAGGCGAGGTCTGGTCGGCGATGGCCGCGACCTGGCGTGACGGGACGGTGACAGCCCGCGACGTGAAAGAGGCCGTGCGGCCGATGCCGGAGATCCGCGCCGCATTGGAGCGGATGTGGCCGTCCCTGAGCCCGGCCGAACTGCTTCACGACCTGTTCGGCAGCAAGGCACTGTTGAAGCTCGCCGCCGCCAAGCACCTCAGCGAAACCGAGTACCTCTCGCTGTATCGCCCGCGTCACGATGATGTCAAAGAGGTTCGCTGGACCGACAACGACGTCGCCCTGCTCGACGAGGCTCGCAGTTACCTCGGTGCGAAGAAGACGCCGAGTCGAAACAGCAACGGACAGAACGGCAACAACGGCAACGGGTTCCAGCAGGACGCCGAGGAGATTCGCACCTACGGCCACATCGTTGTCGACGAGGTCCAGGACCTGACCCCGATGCAGTTGCGAATGGTCTCGCGTCGCTCGTTGAACGGCAGCATGACCGTCGTCGGCGACATTGCCCAGGCAACCGGCGCATTGGCGCCCAACGATTGGGCCGACGTGCTGCGCTACCTGCCCGAACAGAAGCCGTCACGAGTCATCGGACTCAGCGTCGGCTACCGCATCCCGGCCCAGATCATGGCCCTCGCCAACCAGGTGATGCTTGCCGCAACACCAACACTGCGGGCCCCGACGAGCGTTCGTCAGAGCGACGAGTACCCGGAATTCGTGCACGCCGCGGCCGACGACCTGCTGTCCGCTGTCGCCGGTGCCACTCGCAGGCTCACCAGCGAGATCGCCGATGGCACGATCGCTGTGGTGGCGCCCGACTCGATGGTCGACCGAGTCTCGCAGGCACTCGCATCAGCGGGCATCGATCACGGCCGAGCCACCCGTACCGGCCTCGAGATGGGCGTGACCGTCGTACCGGTCAGCGTCGTCAAAGGCCTCGAACTGGATGGTGTGGTTGTGGTCGAGCCCGCCATCATCGTGGAAGAGGAGCAGCAAGGGCTGCGGGCCCTCTATGTGGCGTTGACGCGCAGCACCCGGCGGCTCACGATCGTGCACAGCACGGCGTTGCCGGCCGCTATGCAATCGACAAGTACGCCTGTACCAACACGTTGAGGTTGCGGTAGACCTTGTCAGCCGCGGCCGGGCGGTTGAAGGTTGCAGCATCGCGGGCCTTCACGACCTGGGCGTTGATCTCGTTGGCAAGGTCCCGATCGACATCGGTGACCTCGGTGCTGACTGCGGCCCACAGCGCCTCCATCCGCTCGACGGAAGCGATCTTGTCGCCCTTGTCCACGATCAGTGCCGACAGGCCCGCTGACTCGGTGACGAGCTGCGGCAACAACTCTGCGGGCGTCCCCTTGGGTATCACCGTCGTCGTCGGGGCAAGTGTTTCGGCACTGATCGAGGTGTCGTACGTCGTCGCCGCGCACGCCGTTGTCGATGTGGCAAGGACGAGGAGAGCGAGTGTTCTCGCGAGCCTCACGCAATTACCAGGATGCGGGCGCTGGCAAATGAGCCGACCCCCACGTGATGGCCTTCGATCTCGATGGTCATGGTGCCGTCGGGCGACGCTGCTGTCATCAGCCCACTTCTGCCGGGGAGAATGCTCGCCTCTTCGAGGAAGTCGAGCAAGCCCGGTGTGAACTCGAGCTCTTCGGGGATGCGGTTGATGGTGAACGAGTTGCCGACCTCGATCTCCGACAGTGGAACAAGTACGGGTTCGAGATACATGGAACCCGGAATCGGGTTGCCGTGCGGACATGTCGTCGGGCTGCCGAGAACACGGTCCATCGCCTGCTCGACCGCGTCGCTGATGACGTGCTCCCACTTGCCCGCCTCATGGTGGGCATCGGCCCACGACAGGCCGAGCATGTCGGTGAGGAACCGCTCGGCGAGCCGATGACGGCGTACGACCAATTGCGCCAACGACTCCCCTGAGGCCGTGAGGCGAATGGCGCCGTCGGTCGTGATCAGACCCTCTGATTCGAGCCGGCGGATCATTTCACTGACCGCCGGACGGCTGACCTGCAGGCGCTCTGCAATTCGAGCCTGGATCACCGCGACGTCGTCTTCGTCGAGTTCGAAGATGCACTCGCAGTACTCCTCGAAGGCAGGATGATGCTCTCCGGACGCTGGCATGTGGCACAGGCTAGCGGCCCTGCGCGGGTGCGGTGCCGGTAGCGTGCGAGCCGCATGACGAGCGCGCCTTTCCTCTTGGCAGCACAGGGTCGACGCGGGGATCACACACCGGTGTGGTTCATGCGCCAAGCCGGTCGCAGCCTGCCCGAGTACCGGGCCCGCCGCGGCGAGGGCAGCATCCTCGACGCCATCAAGCAACCAGACCTCGCTGCCGAACTGACCCTGCAGCCCGTCCGCCGATATGGCGTCGATGCAGCGGTGTTGTTCAGCGACATCGTCGTGCCGGCCCACGCAGTGGGATTCGGGATCGATGTTGCCCCTGGCACCGGGCCAGTGTGCGATCAACCTCTGCGGACCGCCGCAGACCTCGATCGCCTGAGAGAGTTCGAGCCGGCAACCGACACGCCGTACGTGGAGAAGACCGTCGACATCCTCGCGGCCGAACTGCCGTCTTCCGTCCCGCTGCTCGCGTTTGCCGGCGCACCGTTCACTGTCGCCAGCTACCTCATCGAAGGCCGACCCAGCCGCACCTACGAGCACACCAAGTGGCTCATGCACACCGACACTGCGTTGTGGCATCGTGTGATGGAGCGTCTCACCCAGCATGCGATCGCCTCGATCGCCAGCCAACTCGATCACGGCGCACGCGCGTTCCAACTGTTCGATTCCTGGGCCGGCGCGCTCAGCCGTGCCGACTACGACACCTTCGTGCTGCCCCATTCCTCAGCCGTGTTCTCCTCACTGGCGGCCAGCCACCCGAACATCCCAGGGATCCACTTCGGCATCGGTTGCGATCACCTGCTCGAGTCGATGCTCGCTGCCGGTGCAGGGGTCCTCGGTCTCGATTGGCGCACGTCGATCAGTGACGCGCGGAGACGCATGGGCGCCGACCTCGTGGTCCAGGGCAACCTTGATCCGGCACTCGTGCTGGCAGGCACCGTGACAGCCCTTGCCGGCACCGACGCGGTGCTCGACGACAACCTCGGTCCCGATGGCGAGCCGCACGCGGGGCACATCTTCAACCTCGGCCACGGCGTGCAGCCGACAACGGATCCCGCGGTGCTCCAAGCAGTCGTCGATCACGTCCGCGAGCGAACAGCACGATGACCGGCCCGACCACGGCCGTCGTGCTGATGGGGTACGGCACGCCGCGTACGCCTGCCGACATCTTGCCGTACTACACCGACATTCGGCGCGGAAACCCACCGACGCCGAAGCAACTCGACGAGCTCACCGCTCGCTATGCAGCGATCGGCGGAATCTCACCGTTGGCTGAGCGCAGCGAGGCGCAACGTCGAGCGATGCAAACAGCGCTCGACATGCTCGCGCCCGGCCGGTACCACGTGGTGTTGGGCATGAAGCATGCGGCTCCATTCATCGAGGAATCAGTCGAGGAGCTTGTTCGAAACGACTTCCGGCGCGTCGTCGGATTGGTGCTCGCACCGCACTACTCGGCCTTCTCGGTCGGCCAGTACCTCGATCGACTTGCGACCGCTGCGGCACCACACCACATCGTCGTGCACGAGATCAAGAGTTGGGCGACGGAGCCGGCACTCATCGACTTCGTCGCTGCCGACATTCGAACACGACTCGCCGGCATGCCCGAGGCGACACGCGTGTTGTTCACGGCGCACTCACTTCCGCAACGAATCCTCGAGGCCGGCGATCCGTACCCGTCCGAGCTTCTGGCAACTGCGGAGGCGGTGGCGGCTGCGGTTGGACTCGACAACTGGGGTGTCGCCTGGCAGAGCGCGGGGCGCACGCCCGAGCCCTGGTTGGGCCCCGATATCTTGCACGCCATCGATGGATTGGCGGCAGACGGTCAGACACGCGGCGTGCTTGTCAGCGCGGTCGGATTCGTCGCCGACCATCTCGAGGTGATGTACGACCTCGACATCGAGGCGAGCCGACGAGCGACAGCACATGGCCTCGAGTTCGCCCGAACCCGATGTGTCAACGACGACGTCGCGGTGATGACAGCGCTGGCACTCCGCGTCATCAGCGCCGACGGCAACACGTGAGGAGCGACCGGCACATCGCCGTGGTCGGCGGTGGCATCGCAGGTCTCGCGTCAGCGCACGCGGCGATCGAGTCGGGGGCCAGAGTCACACTCTTCGAAGCCGGCGATCGGTTCGGTGGGGTCATCTTGACGTCGCCATTTGCCGGGCAACCGGCAATCGACGAAGGCGCCGATGCCTTCTTGGCTCGAGTGCCCTGGGCTGTGGATCTTGCTCGCAAGGTATCGCTCGGTGAGTCGCTGACATCACCTGCAACCGGTAAGGCAGCAGTGTGGTGGGACGTGCTTCACGACATCCCCGAGGGCTTGCTGCTGGGGCTACCCACAGGCTTCGGAGGTCTGGCCCGATCGTCGCTGATGTCGTGGCACGGCAAGCTACGCGCTGCGTCCGAAGTGCTTCGTCGCCGCACCGACATCGCACCGGACTCGATCGGCAACTACGTTCGTGCACGCTTCGGCAACGAGGTTCACGAGCGATTGGTCGACCCGCTCGTCGGCAGCATCTACGCCGCCGACACGGACCACTTCAGCCTTGCCGCGATCCCTCAACTTTCCGAGCTCGCGGTGCGATCGCGCAGCGTGTTGCTTGGGTCGAGACGACCGGCTGCGGCGCCCTCCGGACCCGTGTTCTTCACGCCGCTCGCCGGAGTAGGTGCTCTCGTCGACGCTGTCGCAGCCGCAGTCACCGTGCGCGGTGGCGATCTTCGGTGCGGTGTTGCTGTCAGCGAACTTGCGGCCGATGGCGAACGGTGGCGCGTCGATGGCGAGTCGTTCGACGGCGTCGTCCTGGCCTGTCCGGCGCGGGTGGCATCGATGCTGTTGTCGCCACTCGAGCCGTCGACTGCTTCGACTCTGGCGGCGATTCCGACTGCCGACGTCGCCCTGCTGACATTGGCCATCGCGTCGGAAGGCTGGCCTGCGCGGTTGCGCGACCTGTCGGGATATCTCGTGCCGAAGCCACAGCAGCGGCTCGTCACGGCAGTCTCCTTCGGATCGCAGAAGTGGGCCCATTGGTCAAGCGACGAGCAGCTGATTCTCCGGGTCTCACTCGGCCGCGACGGCCTGGCCGCGTTGCACTTGACCGACGACGAATTGCTGGCCGCTGCCCTCGACGAACTGCGCGTGCATCTCGGGTTCGACGTCGCGCCCACCGCCGTGCGGGTCAGCCGTTGGCCAAGCGCATTCCCGCAGTATCGGCCGCATCACGGCACGGTCCTGGCCGCGGCCGAGCGCTCGCTTCCACCGGGGCTGTCTCTCGCCGGTGCCAGCTATCACGGAATCGGCATCCCTGCATGCGTCCGGTCTGGGCAACAAGCCACCGCCACCGCGTTGCAGCGCTGATTCTCAATGGGCAGACTGTGTCATGCGGCGACAGTGGATAGCGGCGGGATGCGCAGCGCTATTGGTCCTCTCCGCGTGCGGCGACGACTCGAACGGCGATGTCGTTGCCGCGGCAGCGGCGGCGACCGCGAGCCCGACAACAACGACGACACCCCCAACGACGTCGACATCGACCAGCACCTCGACCACGACATCGACGTCGACGTCGACGAGCACGTCGACGACATCCACGACCACTGTCCCCGAGACGTTGCCGAACCCGGAGGCGGTGCCCGCTGATCCTCGAGCCCCCGAGCCCCTCGTCGAGTTGGGAACGATCGAGATCCCGAGGATCAACGTCAGCAAGTCGATGTTCGAGGGCGTCACACTCACGACTCTCGACCACGGTCCCGGACATTGGCCCGGCACGGCGATGCCCGGCCATGTGGGCAACGTGGTGATTGCCGGGCATCGGGTCAGCCACGACAAGCCGTTCCGCCATCTCGAGCAACTCGAAGTCGGCGACGACGTGGTCCTCACGACAGCGGAGGGCCGCTTCGTCTACAAGGTGACAGGCACGGAGGTCGTGTATCCCGACGCCTTGTGGATCGTGGATCAGACCGCCGACTACACAGCGACTTTGTTCGCTTGTCATCCGGCTGGGTCCACGAGGCAGCGAATCGTCGTGCACCTCGCCTACGCCCCGAACGGGTAACGGGCCGCGCGTCACCTTGACGGCTATCGTCGCTCGCTGATGTCGATTCGAGTCCCCCGCTTTTCGAGTTCGGCGGCGCTGGCCATCGGTGGAGGGCTCAGCGTTGCGCTGTCGTTGCCGCCGTGGGGCATCTGGCCGCTGGCATTCCTCGGCATCACGATGTTCGAGATGGCATTGGGCGAGAGGCCCGCGCCGCGGGCCCGTGCCGCACGGGGCTGGCTGTTCGCGGCGGCGTGGCTCCTTCCCGGGATGGCCTGGATGTGGTCGCTGACCGCTCCCGGCTACCTGGCCGCTGCGGCGATCTTCGCCGGCTTCCACGCAGCTGCTGCCGCAGCGGCACCGACCGGCCCGTGGCGGGTCATCGGGCGGCCTGCGGCGCACACGATCGCCGAGGCGTTGCGGCTCGTGTTCCCATTCGGTGGTGTGCCGCTGGCGACGCTGCCGATCGGACAGGCCGACGGACCTCTCGCGGGCACTGTCCGGGTCGGTGGCGTGATCCTGCTGACCTGGGTGGTCTTCCAGATCGGGTTCGCGCTTGCCGGACCATCTCCGTTCGTTCCGCAGTTGGCACGCAGTCGCGGTCGGACCGCGAAGGGCGAATGGCACGGGGTCACCGGGTTCGCTGCCGCGATCGTCGTCGTGATCATCGCGGTCACGATCGCGCCGACCGGCACCGAGTCCGCCCAGCCGCCCACACTTCGCGTAGCGGTCGTGCAAGGCGGCGGGCCGCAGGGCACGCGGGCCATCCACTCCGATCCTCGCGTGGTGATCGAGCGCCACCTCGAGGCCACCCGCGCCATTCTGCCGGGCTCGGTCGACCTTGTCGTGTGGCCGGAGAACGTGATCGACGTTGCCGCGCTCGCGGGCAGCCAGGAGCTCGCCGACGTCACCGCCGAGGCTGCGCGGGTCGGCGCTCCGTTCGCCGTCGGAATCACCGAGGACGCGCCGGATGATCACTTCATCAATGCGCAAGTGGTCGTGACGCCGGACGGTCAAGTGGTGTCGCGATACGAGAAGGTGCGTCGGGTCCCGTTCGGCGAGTACATGCCCTTGCGCGGTCTTCTCCACGCGTTGGGCGCGCCCACGGACCTGGTACCCCGCGACGCCGTCGCCGGCACCGGTCCCGCGTACATCGACATCCCGACCGACAGTGGCGACGTCCGCGCCGCGGTCGTGATCTCGTGGGAGGTGTTCTTCGGGGACCGTGCTGCCGACGGGGTCGATCACGGAGGGACATTCATCCTCAATCCGACAAATGGGTCGAGCTACACCGGCACGATCCTGCAATCACAACAGGTCGCGTCATCGCGACTACGCGGCGATCGAGAACGGGCGATGGGTCGTGCAGGTATCGCCGACAGGATTCAGTGCCTTCGTGTCTGCCGATGGTGACGTCTTCGACCGCACCGCGGTGAGCGAGCAGAAGGTCATCACCCGCACGATCCCGCTGAAGTCGGGCACCACGTGGTACTCGACACTCGGGGACACACCATTCGTGCTGCTGATGTTGCTGGTGTTGCTGGGCTCGTGGATCGTTCCCGGCAGGGCGTGGCTGGACAAGCGACGCGCTACACCTCCAGTAGCACCGTGACCGGGCCGTCGTTGACCAACGACACCTGCATCTCCGTCCGAAACCTTCCAGTGGCGACAGTCGCACCAGCGGCCCGCAACTGATCGATCACCGCCTGCACCAGCGGCTCGGCGTGCTCAGGTCGCGCGGCGTTGATCCAGCTCGGCCGGCGGCCGCCGGTGGTGTCGCCGTACAACGTGAACTGGCTGACGATCAGCACCTCGCGGGTCGTGTCTGCGACCGAACGATTCATCACTCCGTTGTCGTCGTCGATCACTCGAAGACCCCAGATCTTGTCGGCCAGTTTGCGTGCCGTTGCTTCGGTGTCGTCGTGCGTGACGCCCACAAACACGCACAAGCCCGGGCCGATCTCGCCGACCACGACTCTGCCTTCTGGGCCATCGACTGCCACCGACGCTTGCAATACCCGTTGCACCAAGCCACGCATCGCCCGAGTCTGCCGTACAGAATGGGTTCGTGATCGAACTCCGCTCAGGATCAGCCCATTGCACAGTCGGTGCGTTCGCCGGAGGCCGTGTCGCTTCCTTGAACGTTGACGGGGTCGATCTGATCCTCCGCCACGATCCGTCGCTACCAGCAGCGGGATGGGGCAGCTATCCGATGGTTCCATGGGCGGGGCGGATCCGCCGGGGCCGATTCACGTTCGATGGGGTCGACTACCAACTGCCGATCAATTTCGAGGCTCACGCGATCCACGGCACCGGGTTCGAGCAACCGTGGGCCGTGACGGCTACGGACGAACGCTGGGTCGAGTTGGCTTGCAGGCTGGCCTGGACGTTCGGCGGCGAGTCGCAGCAACTGATCGAGCTGGGCGACGACTCGCTGACCTGCACCCTGATCGTGCGGGCCGGTGACCGTCCGATGCCTGCATCGATCGGTTGGCACCCCTGGTTCGTGAAGCCCGACAAGGTCGATCTGCGGTTCGCGCGGATGTACCTGCGCGATGACGACTACATCACCGACGGCCGAATCGCCGAGCCGCCCCCGCCACCACCGTGGGACGACTGCTTCGAGGAGCCGCTCGACACACCACGCGTGTGGATCGGCGGACTCGAGGTGTCGATCTCGAGCGACTGCGAGTTCTGGGTCGTCTACGACATGCCGGCGCAGGCGACGTGCGTCGAACCCCAGTCAGCCACGCCGGATGCATTCAACCTGGGCGGCGCGACGCGGCTGGAACCCGGCCAGGAGTTGCGCCGGACCATGACGATCCGCTGGTTGTAGGGAACGGCCAGCGCGGGCGGTCGCCGTGACCGGCGACACCCCACGTTGCAACCCTGTGACGCTTACCAGTCGGTAACAACGCGCCGATAGCCTGGCGGTCCTATGTCTGCCGTCTCCCCGGCTGGCGCTTCGGCCACTCGGCCTGACGCCCCTCTGTCGATCGCCTATCTCACCTACCGCGGCAAGCCGCATGTGGGTGGGCAAGGCGTCTATACCCGCCATCTCACCAAGGCGCTGGTCGACCTCGGCCACACCGTCGAGGTGTTCGCCGGGCAGCCATATCCCGTCCTCGACGAGCGCATCGAGCTGCACCAGCTTCCCAGCCTCGACCTGTGGAACGACCACTTTCCTGGCCGGTTCCCCGGCTATTGGGAACTGAAGACCAAGGCCGACTGGGCCGAGGCGTTCAGCCATCTTCGCGGCACGTTCGGCGAGCCGCTGGCATTCAGCATGCGCGCGCTCGAGGCACTGAAGCCTCGTCTGCGCGACTTCGACCTGGTGCACGACAACCAGTGCCTCGGCTACAGCATCCTCGGCATCGAGAAGTTGATGCCCACCATCGTCACGCTGCATCATCCGATCACACGCGACCGGGCACTGGAGATGGCACACACCGAGAACTGGCGGCGCCGCTACTCGATCGGCCGTTGGTACAACTTCGTGAAGATGCAGGGCCGCGTCGCCAGCCGGATGCCGCGCATCGTGGTGGTCAGCGAGAACTCGATCAAAGACATCCACGCCGACATGGGCGTCAGCCTCGACCGCATGCGCCTGGTGCCGGTCGGTGTCGATCCCGAGTTGTTCAAGCCGCTGCCACTGGTGACACGCAAGCCCGGCCGGTTGATCACAACTGCATCCGCAGATGTCGCCCTGAAGGGCCTGTCGTACCTGCTCGAAGCGGTGGCGAAGCTGCGCACCGAACGCGACGTCACCTTGACCATCATCGGCAAACCACGCGATGGAGCGAGCAACGACCTGATCGATCAACTCGGTCTTCGTCCGCACATCGAGTTCGTCAGCGGGGTTCCCGACGAGCGCATCGTCGAGCTCTACGCCGAAGCCGAGATGGCGGTCGTACCGAGCCTGTACGAAGGGTTCAGCCTCCCGGCCATCGAGGCGATGTCGACCGGCATCTGTCTCGTCGCCACCGACGGCGGGGCATTGCCCGAGGTCACCGGTCGCGATGGCGAAACCGTGTTGCAATGCAAGGCCGGCGATGTCGACGCGCTGGCCGCTGCCATCCGTCGCGGGCTCGACGATCCCGAGCTACGGGCACGAATCGGCGCGGCCGGACGTCGCCGCGTCGTCGAGCGGTGGAGCTGGAAGCACTGCGCGCAACTGACGGTCGATCAGTACCGCGAGGTCCTTGCCATGCCGCACAACGTCGCCAAGTTGCGACAGAACGGGCGGCTGTAGTTGCTGACGATTCGCTTCGAGCAACTCGGCGTGCGAGCCAGGTGACCTGGTGCTCGATGCCGGCGCCGGCTTTGGCCGTCACGCGTTCGCGCTCGGCTCGCCATGGTGCCAACGTCGTGGCGCTGGACTACGCGGCCGACGAGATAGCGACCACCCGCGCCACGTTCGCGGCAATGGCCGAATCTGGAGAGATCGCCGAAGAACGATTCGTCGGCGGCCTGCAGGGCGACGCAACTCGGTTGCCGTTCGTCGACGACTGCTTCGATCGAGTCATCACCAGCGAGGTGCTCGAACACATCCAGGCCGATACGGACGCGATCACAGAGTTCGTTCGGGTGTTGAAGCCCGGCGGCACGTTCGCCGCCACTGTGCCGACATGGTTGCCCGAGAAGATCAACTGGATGCTCAGCGACGAGTATCACGCACCGAAGAGCGTCGGCGGGCACGTGCGCATCTACAGCGCAACCGAGCTCAAGGCCAAGCTTCGCAGCGCCGGCCTGGCGATCACCGGTAGTCATCACGCACATGCTCTGCACACGCCGTACTGGTGGCTGAAGTGCGCGGTTGGTGTGCGTCGCGACGACAACCGTCTGGTGCAGTCGTACAAACGAATGCTCGAGTGGGAGATCACCAAGCAGCCACGTGGCCTCAAGGCAGTCGAGCGTGCGACGGCACCCGTGCTCGGCAAGAGCTACATCGTCTATGCCCAGAAGGCAGGTGACGGCTATGCCGCAGTTGCCTGACATCGACGGCGTGATCTCCGCAGAAGAGATCATCGAGACGGCGGAGTGGATCGCTTCACTGCAGCTCGACACGGGCATGATCCCGTGGTTCCCGGGTGGCCATTGCGATCCGTGGAATCACGTCGAGACCACGATGGCACTCGACGTCGCCGGGTTCCATGCGGCTGCCGAACGCGGCTACGAATGGCTCGTCGACATCCAACGTGAAGATGGCAGTTGGTGGAACTACTACCTGCCCGACGGATCCGTCGAGGAGGACAAACTCGACACCAACGTCTGTGCGTACATCGCGACCGGCGTGTGGCACCACTGGCTGTGCACCTGGGACCGGGCCTTTGTCGATCACCTCTGGCCCACCGTGCAGCGTGCGCTCGATTGGGTGCTGTCGATGCGCCGCGAGGACGGCACTGTGATCTGGGCGTGCACCGCCGACGACCGCCCATGGAACTACGCGTTGCTCACAGGATCATCGTCGATCGCACACGCGTTGCGCTGCGGCGCGAACCTCGCTGCATTGTGCAACGAGCCGCGACCCGACTGGATCGTCGCAGCCGATCGACTGTGCTCGCTCATCAACGACCACCCGCGGGTGTTCGAACCGAAGGATCGCTGGGCGATGGACTGGTACTACCCGGTCCTGGCCGGGCTGCATGACCGGGGAGCGCGCCAAGGTTCGCCTTGCCGACGGCTGGTCGGAATTTGCGATGGAGCATCGGGGCATTCGCTGCGTCAGCGACGAGCCGTGGGTCACTGCGTCCGAGACCGCCGAGTGTGCGATCGCACACGCTGCGATCGGCGACGTGGCAACAGCAACAGATCTGTTGCGGTGGACCCGCCGACACCGTCGACACGACGGCGCGTACTACACCGGGCTGGTGTACCCCACCGAGATCCGCTTCCCGTTCGAGGAGACCTCCGCCTACACCGGCGCCGCGGTCATCCTCGCCGCGGACGCGGTCGACGGCGCCTCACCGGCCAACGGAGTGTTCGTACCGCGCTGCCTCGACTAGGTCTGCCTCGACTAGGGCTGCTCCACTGGTAAGACTGCTGCGGTGGAGGTGTACCTGGAAACCGAGCGGATGCTGCTGCGGCGATTCACGGCGGAAGACCTCGACCTGATCGTCGCGCTCGACAGCGACCCGGATGTGAAGCGCTACATCGACAACGGCGCACCGGTCGATCCGGACGAGTCGCAGGAAATGCTCGATTGGTGGCTCGGCTACTACGAACGCGGTGACATCTACGGGTTCTGGGCGGCGATCGAGAAGGCCACGGGCGAGTTCCTCGGCTGGTTTCATTTCCGCCCCGGCGAAGGCGCTGGCCCGTTGGAGCCCGAGCTCGGGTATCGGCTACGTCGCCAGGCGTGGGGTCAGGGATTCGGGACCGAGGCATCGCTGGCACTCATCGAGAAGGGCTTCACCGAGTTCGGGGTCGAGCGGGTCTATGCGACGACAATGGCAGTCAACATCGGCTCCCGCCGAGTGATGGAGAAAGCCGGCCTGCGTCTGGTGCGTACCTTCCAGATGGAGTGGCCCGTCCGCATTCCCGGCGACGAGGAGGGCGACGTCGAGTACGCGATCACTCGTACCCAGTGGGAAGCTGCCCGCGCAGCGACGTGACAGGGCTACTTGGGTTCGCCGACGGTCCAGCCGCGGCGGCGTAGTTCGTCAGCCAGGACATCCGCGGGGAAGCCGCGAATCAGCAGCGCCTGTGCCGAGTCCAGCGAATCGGGCTCTTCTTTGACCGAGACGGTCGGGTTCTCGTCGTCGGCCGAGGTCAGCCGATCGATCATCGCCGAGGCCTCGGACTTGGTGAACTTGCCGCGAGCCTGACGCTGCGTCAGCCGGTACTCCGTGCGCGCCGAACGGAAGTCGTCGTACCCGGCCTTGGCCATCAACGCCTGGATATAGGCGATCTGCTTGGCCGATGCGGGAGGGCCTTGCTGCGCAAAACTCACGCCGCCACAGTATCCACGACCGCAGCCGAAAGCCGCGGGTGAGACGGAACGCCGTAGGCGTGCCGGCTCACGTCGTGGCAGCATGGTTGCCGTGACTCTTCCGAACCCGACCGACCTCACCGACCTTGCCGACGCCGCGCTGCGCGCCTGCGGGGCATCCGGCCTCGCCGCCACCGGCGAACACGTTGCTCGAAGCCCGATCACCGGCACGACCCTTGGGGCCGTCGGTGCCACGCTGCCCGTCGACCGAGCCGTCGACCAGGCCGCTGCGGCCTTCCAGACATGGCGCACGACCCCCGGACCGTTGCGCGGCGAGCTCATCCGCCAATTTGCAGCGCTGCTACGCACCCACAAGGCCGACCTCGGCCGGCTGGTACAGATCGAGGTCGGCAAGATCGAGAGTGAGGCGCTCGGCGAGGTGCAGGAGATGATCGACATCTGCGATTTCGCCGTCGGCCTCAGCCGGCAACTGCACGGCCTCACGATCGCCAGCGAGCGACCCGGCCACCGGTTGATGGAGCAATGGCATCCACTCGGTCCGACCGGCGTCATCACGGCGTTCAACTTCCCGGTCGCCGTATGGAGCTGGAACGCGGCATTGGCAGTCGTGTGCGGCAACCCGGTGATCTGGAAGCCCAGCGACCTCACGCCGCTGACGGCGATCGCGACAAGCGCCTTGTTCGACCAGGCCGCCGCCGCTGTCGGCGCGCCGGCAAATCTCAGCCAGGTCGTGCTCGGCGGCGCCGACGTCGGTGCGGCGTTGGTCGCCCATCCCGGCGTGCCGTTGATCAGCGCGACAGGCTCGACACGCATGGGCCAGCAGGTTGCCGGCGTCGTCGCAGCACGCTTCGGTCGCAGCATCCTCGAACTCGGTGGCAACAATGCGGCCATCGTCGCCCCCTCGGCAGACATCGAACTTGTCGTGCGCGGGATGACGTTTGCCGCTGCCGGAACCGCCGGACAGCGCTGCACGTCGCTGCGGCGGGCGATCGTTCACAACTCGCGCATCGACGAGGTCGTCGAGCGGATGTCGACGGCGTACTCGACACTTCCGATCGGTAGCCCGTTGGACGCCGGCACGCTGGTCGGCCCATTGATCACCTCGACTGCGTTCGACCGCATGCAGGCCGCGATCGAGTCGGCTCAGTCCGATGGCGGCAAGGTCGCGGTGGGCGGCGATCGGTTGATGGCCGACGATGCACCTGACGCTGCGTATGTCCGCCCGACGATCGTGACCATGCCGGCCCAGACCGACATCGTTGCCACCGAGACGTTCGCTCCGCTGTTGTACGTCCTCGGCTACGACGACTTCGACGAGGCGATCGCGTTGCAGAACGGAGTGCCGCAGGGCCTGGCCAGCAGCATCTTCACCACGGACGTTCGCGAGGCCGAGCGGTTCTGTGCCGCCGATGGCAGTGATTGCGGAATTGCCAACGTCAACATCGGTCCCAGTGGTGCCGAGATCGGCGGGGCGTTCGGCGGCGAGAAGGCCACCGGCGGAGGTCGCGAGAGCGGCAGCGACGCCTGGAAGGCGTACATGCGCCGGGCGACCAACACCATCAACTACTCCAACGAACTTCCGTTGGCCCAAGGCGTCAAGTTCGGCTGAGTCGGCACTCGTCGATCGGGCGCGAGATTGGCCATCCATGGCGTGATATCGCGCCCAACCCGGCTCACCGGGCGCGAGATTGGCCATCCATGGCGTGATATCGCGCCCAACCCGGCTCACCGGGCGCGAGATTGGCCATCCATGGCGTGATATCGCGCCCACCCGGCTCGACCGACGAGCGCCGACCGGATCCGTGCGGATCACTGGGTTCGGCGGAGGAGTCGCAAGCTGCCGGTGGCACCGATCTCGGTGAATCGCCCGCTCCGCAGCGCCGGCAGGTAGATCTGCTCGTATGGCGGGCGGCCTCCGTCGGCGGGCTCGGGAAACACATCGTGGATGGCCAGCGTGCCGCCGACCGCAACATGCGGTGACCAGCCTTCGTAGTCGAGGCGAGCGGGCTCTGCCCCGTGGCCGCCGTCGATGAACACCAGCGAGAGGGGCGTGTTCCAATACCTGGCGACCGTCGGCGACTGGCCGATGACTGCGATCACGACATCCTCCAGATCGGCGTCGTGAATGGTCGCCCGGAACGTGGGCAGCGTGTCCATCCGTCCCGTACGCGGGTCGACGACCGTCGGGTCGTGGTGCTCCCAACCGGCTTGATTCTCCTCGCTGCCACGGTGATGATCCACGGCGAACAGCACCGTGCCAACCGCCCGCGCCGCCGCGCCGAGCCACACCGAGGACCTTCCGCAGTAGGAACCGACCTCCACCATCGGAGCGCTGACGGACTCGCCCGCGGCGACCGCCGCTGCATAGAGGGCATCGCCCTCGGCGACCGGCATGAACCCCTTGGCGGCGATCGCTCGCTCGCGAAGCGCTGGGCTGAGGGGTGCCGACGCCATGTTGGGCACCATAATCGGCAGGGTGCCAGACGTCGCGACCGCCACGATTCACCCTCCGGTGGATGCCGCGGCGCCGACGGCATGGCGAATCCCGGTTCTGGGCGATGCTGGTCGCACCAGTGTTGGCGGCAGCACTCGTGCTGATCGCGACCCGCCAGGATCCGCTGCTCTCCCCCGACTCGATCACCTACCTGTCGGTCGCCGATCACGTCCGGTCCGGACAGGGTTTGACCGACTTCACCAACAAGCCGATGGCCGTCTTCGGCCCGGTCTACCCGTTGCTGCTGTCGCCGGGTGGTCGCAGCCTGATGTGGGCAACGTTCGTCGGGGTCGCATCCATCGCCATCGGCAGCGCGCTGATGGCAATGCTTCTCCACCGCCGGGTGCGCCCGGTCGTGGCACTCGCCGGGGCCCTGGCCTTCGGCGCCAGTCAGGGCTTCGTGCGAATGGCATCCGTGGTGTGGAGCGAGTCGCCATATGCCGCGATCGCGCTGGCGACCCTGGTCGTGCTGTCGCGCACACCCGTCACCACCCGTACCGCAGCACTCGGTGGACTGCTCGCAGGGGTCGGGTTCCTCACGCGGTACGCAGGTGTCGGATTGATCGCGACCGGCGCGGTGATGGTCGCGGCGGCGGCGTGGGTGGCTGATCGGCGGGCCGAGTTGGCCAAGCTCCTCGGCGCGTTCGTCGGCGGTGCGATCGGCATCAGTTCGATCTGGGTCATTCGCAACCTGATCCAGACTGGTCAACCGTTGGGGCCACGATTCTCCGGCGGGGCGATCGAGCCACTGAGCCGAACCGTTCGACTCGCCCTGAGCGGAACGGGGCACATCGTGGTCGGTGACGGTTGGTCGGAACCGGCCTTGATCCGAATCGGCACGATCGTCCTTGTCGCGCTCGCGATACTGCTGGGGCTCGCTCTCTACAGCAGCAAGGCCGTCGTGCTGGACCTCGGCATGGCCACGTTCGCGTTCACCTCGTTCGTGGTCCCGATCGTCGCCCGCCGGGCGACCGCCAACGACATCGAACTGCGCGTGATGTCACCGATCCTCATACCGGCGATCTACGCCGCGTGTGTCACGTTCGATCGATTCTGCACGCGTCGCGTTCTCGCTGTCGCGGGTACGGCGTTGTTGGGATGGTGGATGTACCAAGGGGTCGCGTTCGCCGCCCGCTTTCCCGACCTCGCACCGGCCAGTGCCGGCTACAAGCCGCAGTTCTCGCCGCAGTTGTACGAGGCGATCGATGCGCTGCCTGCCGGACGCACGAATCCTGACCAACAATCCCCAACGGGTGTGGTGGTTCACGGATCGGGAACCGACCTTCATGGGTTTCACGCAGCCTCGACCGGGTAATAGTCACTATCCGCTCGATGCGGATGAAACCGTCAAGGAGGCCTGCTCAGGACATGCGTACCTGGCCTGGTTCGACAACCTCCAGAACGCGGGAGATGGACCCAGCGAGCGCCGGCCCGACCTCGTCGCGCTCGTCGACTTGGAAGTCGAGACGTCCGTGCCGCGCGGCGTGCTCTACCGGCTCGCGCCGATCGACCCCAGCGCCTGTCAAGGTGAGCAAGGATGACCACATGACCGCCCTCGACGATCTCGTCAAGCTGCTCGACCTCGAATCCATCGAAGTCAACATCTTCCGGGGCCGTTCGCCCGACGAGAGTCGCCAGCGAGTGTTCGGCGGGCAGGTTGCCGGGCAGGCATTGGTGGCCGCCACCCGCACGATCGACGATCCCGGCCGTCAGGTGCATTCGCTGCACGCCTACTTCCTGCGGCCCGGCGACCCGCTCGTACCGATCCTGTACGAGGTCGATCGGATCCGCGACGGCCGCAGTTTCACGACGCGACGTGTCGTCGCGATCCAGCACGGCAAGGCGATCTTCAACCTGCAGGCCAGCTTCCACCTCCACGAGCCGGGTGCCGACCACCAACTGACGATGCCGACCGACGTTCCCGATCCCGAATCGCTGCCCGACTTCAAGACCCGTATGGAGCCCTACAAGGAGCGAATGGGCGTGTGGTTCGACCGCCCTCGGCCCATCGACGTGCGCTACATCGATCGTGACCCGTTCAACCGGCAGGACAATCCTGCCGACGGGCAAAGGGTGTGGATGCGCGCCGATGGCAGGCTCGCCGACGACCCCACGCTGCACGCTTGCATCGTCACCTACGCCAGCGACATGACACTGCTCGACACCACGGTGCTGCCGTTCGGGCTGTCGTGGGACAGCCCTGGGATGCAAATGGCCAGCCTCGATCATGCGATGTGGTTCCACCGTTCGTTCCGAGCCGACGACTGGCTGCTGTACGACCAGAAGGCACTCTCGACCAGCGCCGGCCGGGGCTTGGCGGGCGGGGCCATCTTCACCCGCGACGGCACGTTGGCGGTCACCGTCGTTCAGGAAGGATTGGCGAGAGTAGGTCTGAAATGAAATCCCAACGTTCGATGCTCTGCAGCGTCGTCGGCCTGGTGGCCTTGGTCATCGCCGGTTGCTCCAGTGACTCCTCCGATGTCTCGGTCAGCGCCGTGGTTTCGACTGGTACACCGCCAACGCCGACGACCACGGCTGCTTCGGCCGGCACCTCCGCCGCGGAAACGTCGACAACTACTGCCGAGCCTGCGGCGACGTCGACCGCGGCAACCACCTCACCGGCGGCGCTCGGTGACCCCGAGGTGACCTTGACCGAGCTCGGCTCGTTCGACCAGCCGGTCCAAGTCTCGTGGCGACCGTCCGACGGCACGATGTACGTCGTCGAACAGGACGGCAAAGTCGTGGTCATGGCCGATGGCCAACCCGGCGCAGTCGCACTCGACATGACGGATCTCACCAGTGCCGCCGGTGAGCGAGGTTTGCTGGGTCTCGCCATCACCGAAGATGGATCGTCGGCCTACGTCAACTACACGAACAACGACGGCAACACCCGGATCGACGAGTACGCCGTCAACGCCGACGGCACATTCGACCCGGCGACTCGCCGCGAGGTGCTCGGGTTCGATCAGCCATACAGCAACCACAACGGCGGGGGCCTGGCATTCGGTCCCGACGACATGTTGTACATCGGTACCGGCGACGGCGGGTCGGGCGGCGACCCAGATCGGCGGGCCTTGAACCTCGGCGAGTGGCTGGGCAAGATGTTGAGGATCGACCCGCAGGCCAGCGCCGACGCGGCGTACACCGTGCCTCCCGACAACCCGTTCGTCGGTGTCGATGGTGCCCGGCCGGAGATCTGGTCCATCGGTTTTCGCAACCCTTGGCGTTTCAGCTTCGATCGCTCCACCGGCGATCTGTGGGTCGGCGATGTCGGCCAGAACCAGTGGGAGGAGGTCGACGTTGCCTGGGCTGTCGATGGCGGCGGCAAGGGGATGAACTTCGGATGGAGCGCCATGGAGGGCAACCATCAGTTCAACGCCGATCAATCAGCTGAAGGGGCCACCCCACCGATTCACGAGTACGAGCATGTCGGCAACGACTGCTCGATCAGCGGGAGCGCGCTCTATCGCGGCGCGGCAATCCCAGCCCTCGTCGGGTGGTACGTGTTCGCCGACTACTGCAGCGGGCAGGTTCGCGCCTTGCAGATCGTCGATCGCGCAGTCGCCAATCAGGTGCCGCTAGGTACGGCCGCGAATGTCACAGCCGTCAGCGAAGGGCCCGATGGAGAGTTGTACGTGGTCACCAGCGACGGCCCCATCTATGCAGTGACTCCAGCCTGATCAGGCGACGCGTTCGAACTTCGCCAGGCGAGCCGGAACGTCGGTCGACACCAACCGCACGCGTAGATCGTCGCCGGGATCGACGTGGTGTGCGTCGACCCGTGACACCACGGGGAGCTTGCACAGTTGGATGCGTGCTCCTCGGGCATCGACGTCGGTCACGACCGCCGCGAATGTTCGCTGCGTCTGCGTGCTCAGCAACGCCACCTCGGCCAGATCGATGACGGATCGCTCGATCTGATTGGCGGTGTCGTCGGCCTGTCGCATCACCTCGGGCAACTTCGGGAAGGCCGCGGCGACCTCGTCGGGCACCGACCGTCCATTGGCGATGGCCAGCGTCGCCATCACCACGTAGCGGTCGGCGAGGCGACGAAGCGGCGCTGTCGCGTGCGTGTACGTGGCCGCCATCGCCGAGTGCCACGGGCGATGCTCCGCCGAGAACGGAACGTACGCAGCCCCGCCACCGGCGCGGCGAATCGCCATCATCAACGCAGCCGGTTTGGGCTCCTTGGTGTTGAGTGACCGCTCGAAATTGCGCAGGTCCATTTCGGCGGGCCACTCGATCTCCAGGGCTCGGGCGGTGTGACGAAGCCGTTGCTCCGCACGCGAATCCGGCTCGGGCATGACACGGAACAACCCGGTAGCGGACGCATACAGGGCATCGGCGATCGCCAGGTTCGTCGCGAGTGACATGGCTGCGTTGTCGTCCTCCGCCTTCAGTCGTGGCCGGAACGAGATGTCGTAACCGCCACCTTCGAGGGCGTGGACCTCCTGCTCGAGCGGCTCGACCCGCGCTGCGCCACGGGCATCCTCGGCGAGCGCGACACGGCGCGCCAACTCCGGCAACGAATCGGGCACCTGCGACGGCCGCACCGTCTCGTACGCAAGCTTGGCCCTGCTGTGGATCAACGAGCGCTCGGCTCCATCGAGCTTCGATTGGCCGGCGGCATCGACTCGCACATGAAAGACGACGGCAGGCCGGGGACCATCGGGCAGCAAGCTTGCCGCCCCTTCGGCGAGCACCGGCGGATACAGGCCGGCCTTGCCGTCGGGCAGGTACTGGGTCGCGCCTCGCTCCCACGCCTCCGAGTCCAGTGCGTCGCCGTCGTCGACGAACCAGTCGACGTCGGCAATGGCGTAGTGCAGCAGAACATCGTCACCGGCCATTTCGATGTGAAAGGCCTGATCGAGATCCGTCGAACTTGCCGGGTCCAGCGTGACGAAGGGCCAGTCGGTGCGATCGACGTGCTCGGTGGGTGCCTGCTTCGCTGCTTCATCCGCGGCCTGCAGGACTGCGAGGGGGAACTCCTCCGGCACCTTGAATTGCCGACGGATGCCGCGCAGACCCTCGACGACTTCGTCGGTGAGATCGGCTCGGATATGCACTTAGCGGCGAGCCCCCATGAACATCGTCTTCAGACGCGTCGTAGTGCTCGATGCAATGACCGGCACCCATGACGACCGCCTCGAGAGGCATCGTCGACATCTTCACCGGAACCTGAGTTTCGCGTTCGATGCGCTGCGCCAAACCACGCAACAAGCCGCCGCCACCTACCAGGTACATGCCACGGACCAAGAAGTCCTGGGCGAGTTCCGGCGGCGCCTTCGAGAGGCAACGGACCACCGACGCGGTGATGCTGCTGATGACGTCGTCGATGGCCAGGCGGATCTCTTCCGGTGTCAGCACGACCGTCTTCGGCAACCCACTCATCAGGTCGCGACCGCGCACCTCTGCCTGGTTCTCGTCCTCGGTCGGATCGGCCGAACCGATGGCGACCTTCACTTCCTCGGCAGTGCGTTCGCCGATGGCGATTCCATGCTCGCGGCGCACATACGCCTGGATCGCCGCGTCGATGTCGAAACTGCCGACGCGGACTGCCTCGAGGGCAACGATCCCACCGAGGCTGATGACAGCGGTCTCGCTGGTACCGCCACCGATGTCGATGACCATGTTGCCGACCGGCTCGTCGATGGGAAGATCGGCACCGATCGCTGCTGCCATCGGCTGTTCGATCAACTGAGCATCCGCGGCACCGGCACGACGCGCAGCGTCGGTGACGGCTCGGCGTTCGACCTCGGTGATGGCCGACGGCACACAGATGACGACCTTCGGCCGGGTGAACCGGCTGACCCCGACGCGTTGCAGCAACAACCGGATCATCCGCTCGGTGATCTCGAAGTCGGTGATTGCTCCGCCTCGAAGCGGTCGAACGGCGACGATGTAACCGGGCGTCCGCCCGATCATCTGCCATGCCTCGCGACCGGTGGCCAGCACCTCGCCGGTCTGACGATTGAGGGCGATGACGGACGGCTCGTTCAGCACGATGCCGCGGCCCTTCATGTAGACCAGCGTGTTCGCTGTCCCGAGATCGATTGCAAGGTCGCGAGCCATGAGCTAGTCCGTCGGCTCCTGTTTGTCGGTGTCGGCCTGTGGCTTGGACGCTTCCGGCTTCGACAGGTCGCCATTGTGCTCGGACGGACGTACGCGGTCCATCACTTCCCGACGTGACTCCGGCGACAAGGCGTCGATGTGGCGACGAAAACTGGTGAGCCCGGCGTCCTGGCGGGGGCGGCGAGAGTAGGCGATGAGGCCGATGGCGACCAGCAAGACGACGGCGGCCACACCGATGACGACTGTCACGACGAGATCCGCCGACCGGACGAAGTCGGCACCGATGCCGCATCGACAGGGGCACCAGCTGCAGTGCCCCAGTCGGCACCACCTTGCCAGACCTCGTGCTTCCAAATCGGTGCGCTCAACTTCAACGCGTCGATCGCAAATCGGGCGGCCTCGAAGGCTTCGGCGCGGTGAGGTGCGCTGACGACAGTGATCACAGAGCTCTCGCCCAGTTGCAACATGCCGGTGCGATGGATCAAGACGACCCGGCCCGTTTCCGGCCAGCGCTGACGCAATTCGGCGTCGATCGCCTCGAAGCGCGGGACGACCTGCGACTCGTACGCCTCATACGTCAGAGACTCGACATGGTCGCGGAGCACACCATTTTCGTCGAGTGCATGGTCACGCACCGTACCGCTGAACAGCACCACAGCGCCACATTCCGGCAACACCGCCCACTCGTAGGCGGCCGTGATCGGCAACGGATCACTGGTCAGGCTGAGCCATGAGTTACCGCTAGCCGGAGGTTGCACGACTACTCATCGTAGCTCGCCGCTCAGCAAGCGACACCGGAGTGGTCGGGGCGATGCACACAGCGACCTCCGGCTCGGTAACCTCTCCGGCTCGTGGAGCGGAGTGAGTGGCCCGATGAGAATGAGTGAGTGGCCCGATGACGACGCGTCCGAGCGCGGGGAATATCCCCCTGCCCCTCTGCCCGCGCACGAGCGCGCGTGGCGACACCCGTCAGAGCTAGGTCGCGCGGTCTGGACGCACACCGAACCGCCGATCACCATCGGTCGCGGGTTGCTGATCACGACAGGCGCGATCGGCGGACTTCTGTCGATCGCGGTGCTGTGGGCGATGCTCCCATCGGCCGGCCGCGGCGGCATCGCTGCGCCGACAGTGGTCGCCAGCACGGCAAACGATCTGCAGAGCACGGTCATCACGTCGAAGGCCGACACGTTGGTAGCGACATCCGTCGATGTCAGGCTGCCACCGACCACCGTACGAACCGGCTCGACGAATCCGGCGACATCGGATCTCATCACGTCGACGTCGTTGGAGCAGGCTTCCGAGACCGTTGCGGGCCAGGAAACGGAGTTGGTCGACTCGACTCCGGTCGCTGTGGGCGTGGGCGACTCACTCGTCATCACGACTGCACGAGCAGTCCGGGGTCGAACAACCATCACCCTGACGGGCACCGATGGCCAACCGCACGACGCGACGGTGCTGATGGTGGATCGCGATCGCGGTCTCGCGGTCCTGTCCGCCGATGCTGCGGCTTCGACGACGTCGTACGGAATTGGTCCTGCGGCAAACCCAGGCGATGTCGTCACTGTGATGGGCTCGAGGCCGACATCGGCAAGCGTCAGCATGAAGGCCGACGGCCGTCTCACGCTCGATACGTGGGGCGAGTCGACCCCGGAGGGCACACCGGTCGTCAACGCCGATGGCCTGTTGGTCGGCATCTGCAGTCACGGCTCGTCGGGGAACGAGTTGGTCAGCGTGGCCAGCGTCGCTGCGATGCTCGCTCCGGTGAAGCCTGCACCGGCCGTACCGTGGCTCGGCGTGCACGTCGTGTCCAGCGCTGATGGTGGGCTGGCGATCGACTGGGTCAGTCCCGATGGGCCTTCTGCTGCGGTCGGGCTGGTGGTCGGCGACGTCGTCACCGCGATCGATGGCGTCGCTGTTGTCAGCGTCGAGGAGTTGAAGGCGGCCATCGGCGCACTCGCACCCGACGATGTCATCACGCTGACAGTCACCCACGCCGACCAGACTTCAACCGACGTCGCCGTCACCCTGGGAACCGCCCCCTCGATGTAGCGGAGACGGTTCACCGGGTGAGTCGGCGACGCCGAACGCGAGCCGGCTCACGCTCAGCTACGGCGACGCTGGGCCCGACGCACTCCACGCCACACGCCGATACCGACTGCAAACAGCACAGCGGCGAGCCCGCTGAGGGCGATCTCTTGCCGACGCTTGGGGCTGACCATCGTCCACCACTTGGCCTCGGTGCCTTCGACGTAGGCCTGCTCGTTGGTCACCGTCGGCGCCCAACCCTCCGCCTTCAACCGGTCGTTGGCCACCAGCCACGGCCATCGCGTGTAACTCCGCAGTCCGGGTGGGATCGGGCCGCGCTGAAACCGCCACCGCATGTTGCCGATGACCTCGTTGACCCGGTCGGGCAGCTTGAGTCGGGGAACTGCGCCGGCCAGGGCCCGGACGCGTTCTCCGGCGACCCAACCATCCGGTGCGACGTTGTAGACACCGTCGAGGCGTTCCTCGGCGGCGAGCACGACGGCAGATGCGAGATCGTCGAGATGCAGGAACTGTGCCGGGGGGTCATCCTCGCCGACTCGCTGGCCCATTCCGGCAGCAAGTGCCGCGGCAAGTCCGACCGTGCTGTCGGCCGCCATGCCGACCACGGGTCGCAACACCGTGACCGTTCGATCGGGCGCGGCGAGTCGCCACTCGTCGGCCAACTGCTCGACCGAGCCGAGCTGACGGGCGTACACGAACTCGACGTCGGGTCGCAGCACCGCTTCCTCGGTGATCGGAACCGGGTTGTTGGCCCACGCTCCGTAGACCATCGCCGACGAGACCAGCACCAGGTGCTCGGCGCGGGCCGCTTCGGTCAGTGCTGCCGTGACACCTTCGGTTGCGCTCTGACGACGGCGGGCCCGGGCATCGGCGTCGGCGGAGGCCAACCAGACGATGATGCGGCTGTCGCCGATCAGACCCTCGATGAGATCTGCGCTGCTGTTGAGCCGTTGGAGCACACGCCGACCAAGTCCGTCGGATCCATCGCTGATCCACACCGTGCTCGTGGTTGCGGTTGTCGTCGACGCGACGGTCATGGCGACGGACGTTAGCGCCGACGTTGGCCGTAGGCTCGCGTTCATGGCAGACGGACCAGGGTCCGAGAACCCGTTCGAGAACCTCCCCATGTTCGGCGATCTTGCCCGAGCGCTGTCCGGTCAGGGCCCCCTCAATTGGGATGCGGCCCGACAGTTCGCCGGGCTGGCCGCAACCGGCGGCGCAGCCGAAGCAAACATCGACCCGGGAGTTCGCATCAAGCTCGGCGAACTGGCCCAGATCGCCGAGCTCCATGTTCGCGATCTGACCGGTTTCGATGGTCCGTCCCCGGACATCGTTCCCGTCACCTCCGGCGCCTGGGCTCAGAAGACCCTCGATGCGTATCGGCCGCTGTTCACGGAGATGGCCACCTCGCTCGGCAAGCCGATGACCCCGTCCGATTCGGAAGAGGTGGATCTCAACGCCGATCCGATGATGGCGATGATGGCCAACCTCAGCAAGATGATGGCACCGTCGATGATGGGCATGGCCGTCGGTTCCATGGTCGGGCGAATGGCGACTCAGGCATTCGGCCAGTACGACCTGCCGATCCCGCGACAGGACGCGTCCATCTCGGTGCTGCCGGGCAACATCGATCGGTTTGCGCAGGAGTGGAGCATCGCCGCCGACGAGATGCGGATGTGGGTGCTGGCCCAGGAGCTCACCGGTCATGCATTGTTCTCCATCACGTCGTTGCGCGAGGACTTTGCTTCGTTGGTCCGCCGCCATGTCGGTGCGTTTCGACCCGACCCCGAAGCGATCGCCGAGAAGCTGTCGTCACTCGACTCCGACGATGCGGACACAGATCCGATGCAGGCCATCCAAAAGGTGCTGGGCGATCCGGCTGTTCTGTTGGGTGCGGTGCAGTCTCCAGAGCAGCGCGAGCTGGAGCCGTCGCTCGACGCGGCGGCGGCAGCGGTCATCGGATACGTCGACTACATGGTCGACGGAGTCTCGGTGCGCGTGATCGGCGGCGACGCATTGCGGATCGCCGAGGCGGTGCGGCGCCGCCGCGTCGATCACAACGCAGAGGATGTGTACATCGAACGACTTCTCGGCCTGCGCCTGACCCACAACCAGGTGCAGCGCGGCAAGATGTTCATCGGCGGCGTTGTCGATCGCGTCGGGGAGGCCCGGGTCAGCGAGCTTCTCGCCCGTCCGAACGCCTTGCCGACCCCGGCGGAGATCGACGCACCTGGCCTGTGGGTGGCGCGCCTCGAACTGGGCGACGCCTAGAGACTGTCGCCGTCGACCGGCCTCGTGTTCGCGATCGCGACGCACGGACATAGAGCACCACGGCCAACACTCCGACGAGGCCGACGAGTAGGAACGCGACACGGCCGGGGAACGTGAACAGAACCGGAATGACTCCGGCGATCACCCAGGACAACTGGAACCGGGTCTCGAACTTGGCAAAGGCCCGCCCCTGGTTGGCATCGGGCGCGTCGCGCTGGACGATCGAGTCGAACGCCATCCGCCCGATACCCGACGCCGCGTTGACGACAGCGGCCAGCACGAGCGCCGCGCCGACCCCACCGAACACCGCGGCACCGAGCCCGGTGACGGCGATCATGACGATCGCCGTGGTGAGCATCAGTTCCTCGCGCAGCCGGCTGCGCAGTGGCGACGCGATGCCATTGCCGATCATCAGTCCCGCTGTGGACGCACCGATGATCGCGACGATCCAGACGTTGGCGTATTCGTTCTCGCGTAGCCAGAAGAGCAGTTCGAAGAACATGAACCCGATCACGGCACGGATCAGGCTCATGGCAGTTGCAGCCGACCGCAGCGATGCGTTGCGCAGTTCCAGCCGCTCGGCCGGCTGCGCGGAGGGAGCGACCTTGCCCTTCGGCAGGCGCGACGCCGAGATCACAGCGCACACGAACACCACGACACCGAACATCAACGACAGCTTCGGGGAGATCGCCGCTAGTCCGGCCGCCGGAAGGGCAGCCGCGGCTCCGACGGCACCGGAGATCAACCCGAGCTTGGAGTTTGCTTCGACCAGTTCTGTCTTGCTGTTGACCACGGTCGGGATCAGAGCGGAGCGCGCCACGCCGTAGGTCTTCTGCAGGATCATCACGCCGAACGACAAGGGGAACAACAAGAGATCGTCGAGATGGAAGATCATCACGACGAACAAGAACGCCCGACCGACTGCGGTGAGCTGGATGATCAGACGCCGGCCTCCTGGAGCCCGATCGATGAAGGGTCCGATGAAGGGGGCGACGATTGCGAACGGGGCAACGCTCACCAACAGATAGAGCAGCACCTTGCTGCGCGCCGCGTCGGGGCTGATCGAGAAGAACAACGATCCGGCAAGTGAGACCACCATCGCAACATCGCCGGCGGTCATCAGCGCGTGCGTTCTGGCCAGCCTCTTGAACGGTGACACGGCGGGGACCGGCGGGGTTGACGAGACAGGAGGGCGCCGGCCACTTGACACGCTGGCATGGTAGGGCGGCCCGGACCGGGCCGACACCACAGGTGTCAGTCCTTGGACCGGTCGAACTTGTAACCCAGGCCGCGGTAGGTGATGATCCGGGTCGGGTTCGCCGGGTCGGGTTCGACCTTGGCCCGCAATCGCTTGATGTGCACGTCCAGGGTCTTGGTGTCGCCGACGTAGTCGCTGCCCCAAACTCGATCGATCAGCGTCTCTCTTGGCAGGACACGACCGGCGTTGGCGAGCAGAAGGTGCAACAGTTCGAACTCCTTCAGCGGCAGCGCCACGTCGTTGCCGTCGATGGTGACTCGATGCTCATCCGGGTCCAGGACAACGTCGCCGACAGCAAGCGAGCCCGGCGACAACTCCGTTGCGTTGGAGCGAGTCGTTCGGTGACCGGCGCAGAACGGCACTCATTCGGGCGACAACCTCGCGCATTCGATACGGCTTGGTGATGTAGTCGTCCGCGCCGACCTCGAGGCCGACAACCGTGTCGATCTCCGCGCCTTTGGCAGTGACCATGATGATCGGTACGTGACTCTTCTTGCGCAACTGGCGGCAGACGTCGATGCCGCTCAATCGCGGCAGCATCACGTCGAGCAAGACGATGTCGGGTTGCACTTCGTCGAAGCACTGCACAGCTTCGAATCCGTCGCCGACGGACACGACGCGAAAACCTTCGCGGCTCAAGCCGATCGTCAACGCTTCGACGAAGCTCGGCTCATCCTCGACCACGAGCACTACTGGCTGGGTCGTCATGCGTCTCCCGACGGCACCCGAATCGTGAAGACCGAACCTTCGCCTTCGCGAGATTGAACCGTGACCTCGCCGGAGTGATTCGTGGCGACGTGCCGAACGATCGAGAGCCCGAGGCCTGTCCCTCCGGTGTCGCGGCTTCGAGCCCGATCGACGCGATAGAACCGCTCGAAGATGCGGTCGATGTCGCGGGGCGGAATCCCAACGCCGGTGTCCGTCACGATGATCTCGATCCAGCCGTCCTCGCTACGCGCTTCGACGTTCACCTCTGGAGCCGGCGTCGCTGTACTTGACGGCGTTCTCGAGCAGGTTGGCGACCGCAGACACCAGTTGACGATGGCTGCCGAGCACATGAAGATCAGCCGGACCATGGTCGACGATGACGTCGATCTGGTGGTGCTCCGCCGCAGCCTGGGCTCGCATGACGGCATCGTCGATGACGTGCGAGACCGAGACGCGATCTGTCGCTGCCGCACCGCCGAGTTCGGTTCGAGACAACTCCAACAGATCGTCGATGGTCCGCGCAGCACGATGGGCTTCGCCGACCAACTTGTCGGCCAGCCGGCGTATGGCCATCGGATCATCGATGTCGGCCAACGCTTCGGCCAGCACGGCGAGCGCGCCGACCGGCGTCTTCAACTCGTGACTGATGTTGGCGACGAAGTCGGTCCGCACGGCATCGAGGCGGGCCCGCTCGCTGACATCTTCGATGGTGACAAGGGCGCCGCCATCCTCGAGCGGGATGGCTTGAACATCCAGGACCGTTCGCGGCGGCCCGATGAACTCGACCGTCTGACCCCCGCCGAGCCCACGCACGGCTCGTCTCACTTGGCTGCTCGACCGCTTCTTCGACAAGCACCGCCGCGTGTCCGTGGTGGGTGCGCGCCGGCGATGTTCTCGACTGTGGTGTGCCCCGTCGGATCCGCGAGCACGACACCGATCGGCAATGCATCCAATGCCCGGCGAAGCTTGCAGCACCTCGGCCTCCACTTGACCCAGCAGTTGGCGGGCATCGTTCTCGGACTCGACAGCTGCCGGCGGTCGACGACGACGAAGTGTCATCACGGCGTGTTTTCACCATCCGGGCTGCTCGGGACACGCGGCATCTCGCCGGTGTCGTCGACGCGGAGACGGAAGCGCTGCGCGCCGTGATGCTCCGGCATCCAGCCGGTGATCACGAATCGAACGCGCTCACCGACGTTGACTGCGTGGTCGCCGATCCGTTCGTAGAACCTGGCGACGACCGCAAGTTGCACAGCTACCTGCAGATCGATTCGACCGGCGGCGTGACTCTCGAAGATCGCCTGAACGAACTGCTTCTGCAGGCCATCGAGATAGGAGTCCATGTCGTCGATCGCCGCGGCCTTTGCTGCATCGTTCTCGACAAACGGCTCGATCGCCGCGGTGTACAACTGCTGGGCCTGCTCGCCCATCCGCGAAATGATGCCGCGCAGCTTCGGGTCGAGGTCGTGGCCGTAGATGCGACGCGCCGCCTTGCAGATGTTGCAGACCAGGTCGGCAGATCGCTCGACGTCGGCGATCATCTTCATGAGTGCAACGACCTGACGAAGGTCGGTCGCAACCGGCGCCTGCAGTGCGAGGATCCGGTAGCAATGCTCCTCGAGGTCCAGCGACCGTGCATCGATCTCGTCGTCGCCCTGGATGATGTAGTCGGCACCTTCGAGATCGCCGTCGAGCAACACAGCAGTCGCCCTCGGGATCAACTCGGTCACCGAGGCGGCGAGACGCACCAGTTCGGCGCGAGCCTCCTCGAGATCGTTGTGGAAGCCCTTGCGTAGTTCGTCCATCAGCGGTCCTGCAACGTGGTCACTCGGCGCTCCGACGACATAGGTGGGGTCATCGATCGAAACGGTAGTTGGAAATCGACAAAGCGGCATCCACGGACAAGCTAGAGACGGCAGGTGTCGCCAACCCTGAGTCCGGGTGAACGAGAGGTGAACAGGGGGCCAACGGGAAGCGAATCACCGTCGCTGGCGATCGGCAACCCAGTGGTAGAAGCGTTCCTGGGCATCGCCGTCGGTGAACACTTCAGGCCCGCGTCGCTGCCACGAGCCGTCGCCATCCAGCTCCCAGCGAACGATGTCGTCCGCGAACTGGAACGCGAAGACCTGGTCGAGCCAAGCCTGGTGCTTCGGATGCGAAACCGGCACCAACACCTCGATGCGCCGATCGAGGTTTCGCGGCATCCAGTCTGCCGAGCCGATCAGGAACAGCGGCTTGCCGTCGTCACCGTGTCCGAAACGGACGATGCGCGAATGCTCGAGATAGCGGCCGAGGATCGACCGAACTCGGATGTTGTCGCTGAGGCCCGCGACCCCGGGCCGCAGGCAGCAGATGCCGCGAACTGCAAAGTCGATCTGCACGCCGGCGGCACTGGCCTCGTACAGTGCCTCGACCATCTCGGGATCGCCGAGCGAGTTCATCTTGGCGGTGATCCGGCCTTCGCTGCCGAACGTCGCCTCGTGCTCGATCAGGTCGATCAATTGACCGCGCATGTCGCGTGGGGCCACCAACAGGCTGTAGTAGTCGTGGGCTCTGCTGTACCCGGTGAGGTGGTTGAACAGTTGAGCGACGTCGTCGCCGACAGGCGGGTCGCAGGTCAGGAACCCGACGTCTTCGTACAGGCGGGCGGTGCGCGAGTTGTAGTTGCCCGTGCCGATGTGGCAATAGCGGCGCAGACCGTCCTCGTCGGCGCGTACGACGAGGACGCACTTGGCGTGGGTCTTCAAACCGACGAAGCCGTACACCACGTGCACCCCGGAGCGTTCCAGCGCCTTCGCCCACGTCACGTTGGTCGCCTCGTCGAATCGAGCCTTCAGCTCGACCAGCACGGCAACCTGCACGCCACGCTCTGCCGCGCGCATCAGGTTGCGGGCGATCGGGCTGTCGCCGCCTGCTCGATACATGGTCATCTTGATGCTCTGCACTCGAGGATCGTCGGCAGCCTGGGCGACGAACGACTCGATGCTGCTGGCGAAGCTCTCGTACGGATGGTGCGCCATCAGCGGGCGTTCCCGGATGACGGAGAAGATGCTGCGGTCGGCTTCCTCTGCCGCAGCAATTCGTCCGGCGGTGACAGGCGGCCACGGCCAGTCCTTCAGATCGGGTCGATCGAGAGCATGCATCTGCCACAGGCTGGTGAGGTCGAGCGGGGCCCGATGTGAGGTGACGTCGTTGGGGCCGAGGTCGAGTTCGCGAAGCAGCAACTCGAGCATCTCTTCGCTGATCCCGGTCTGCACCTCGACACGCACGGCGCGTCCGAAGCGCCGGCGCCGCAGCTCCATCTCCACCGCAGCCAGCAGGTCGTCGGCCTCTTCGTCTTCCTGCGTCAGGTCGACGTTGCGGGTGACCCTGAACACCGCGTGCTCCTCGACGACCATTCCGACGAAGAGCTTGTGGAGGTTGGCGGCAATCAGCTGCTCGACCGGCAAGAACCGCGCTCCGTCGGGCAGTCCGACCAGCGCGGGGAAACACCGTCGGCACCTTGACTCGTGCAAACCGACGTTCCCCGGTATCTGGGTCACTGACCATCGCTGCAAGGCTGAGAGCGAGATTGGAGATGTATGGGAACGGGTGCGCAGGATCGACAGCCAGCGGCGTGAGCACCGGGAAGATCCGCTGTTCGAAGACATCGACCAGGTACATCCTGTCCTCGCCACCCAGGTCGTCCCAGTTGACGAGCTGCACGCCGTTCGCAGCGAGTTCGGGCACCAACGTGTCGAGCAGCAGTTTCTCCTGCTCGATCACGAAGCCTTCGACGTTGGGACCGATCGCGGCCAGCTGTTGGCTGGGCGTCAACCCGCCGAACGAGGTGCCGGCGACACCGGCAGCCACCTGGTCCTTCAGCGCGGAGATACGGACCTGGAAGAACTCGTCGAGATTGGACGAACATATCGCCACGAACTTCAGCCGTTCGAGCAACGGGATGCCCGGCTCCTGAGCCAGGGCCAGCACGCGCCGGTTGAAGTCGAGCCAGCTCAGCTCTCGGTTGAGCAGCCGACTGGACTCGTCCACGGTGCCTCGATCAATCGCCTTCTGGAATGCCAAGATCCCATTCCAGGGAAATTCGCTCGCGCTCGGCGTCTCGCACGATTCGCTCGCGGTTGCGCCTGAACTGCGGATCGTCGCGTGGCAGCAGTACCAGACGGGCCATCACACGGGTTCGAAACTCCTCGAGCACTGTGCGGTCGCCGTAGTCGCTGTACAACTCCCAATGTGGCGACACCGGGCCAAGATAGACGATGCGAACGTGGGCTCGCGGCGGCTCATTGACGATGTCGGTCATGGGGTTCCCTTCTGGCCCAATAGGGCGCGCTGGAGTGTATCGGCGAGGGTGCCTGGCCACCGCCGCACAGGGATGGTATAAAAGCTGACTTCAACGGGAACCAAAACACTTCGCGATACGTCTATACAAAGAAAGCGAGGTGCTGCGGCGACCGGAGTCACTCTGGGCTTGGTCGGGCGCACCATTAGACTGCGATGCGTCGCGGTCGACGAAGGAGACACGATGCACCGTATCGACAACCCCACAGAGGTTGACACCGTCACAGCGTGGATGGCTGACGGCAACTGCCGCAACTATCCGCCCGCGGTGTTCTTCCCGAGCGACGGGGTCGGCGTCGACCGTGCCCGCAAGATCTGCACAGACTGCCCTGTCGCGACTCAGTGTTTGGAATACGCCCTGGAAGAGCGCATCGAGCACGGTGTCTGGGGTGGTTGCAGCGAGCGCGAGCGCCGTCGAATCCTCAAGCGCCGCCGCGTCGCCAGCTAGTGATCTGACCGCGAACGTTCGCGTGCCGTGTGTGGCGGCTCGTGTTGGTCTCGTCGTCGTTGGGTGCTTGCTAGTTCCATGTGAGCACAGAGACGCTCCGCGCTGTATGGGCGCGCACGAAAACGCGAGCGTGAGTGACCGCCGGCTGTACGAACGGGTCCGGTGGCATCATCGATCTGGGCGTTCGTCGATCTGGTTGCCACGGTTTTCGGTGACCTGCGACGGTGAACGAAGATTGGCATCCAGATCGGTAGAGCACGCGTGTCGACCGCTGTGCCGTGAGTCCAATGGCACGTGCATGGGCCAGACCCGACACACAGCACACCGCTTTGGGGTCAGAGCCGGGAAGCGAGCGTGGACAGACCTGGTGTGTGTCGGATCTGGCCGTGTTGGCGATATCGGACACACACCGATCCGAGCGGTGCGTCCACTCAGTCGATCTGGTTGCCACTACCGGGTCACAGACGCAGGTCCGCGAAATCCTTGGCAACCAGATCCTCGACCCTGCGGACAAGGCAAACGTTGCCGGTCATCACAACTAACTGTCGGCGGGACGCGAAACGACGCCGGAGCAATCGCTGCCGGCGTCGGGGGTTCGGACTGGGCTGGTTCAGCTGGTCGAGTTGGAATCGTCGACAGTCGTGTCGGCCGGCTTGATGTCGGACTTTGCCGCATCAGCCTTTTGCGCCGCATCGGCCTTCTGGCCTTCAGAGAGACCATCTTTGAATTCCTTCTGAGCCTTGCCGAGGTTCTTCGCAAGCTTCGGCAACTGAGCACCGCCGAAGAGCACCAGAACGACAACGAGAATCAGAATGATTTCCGGCGGGTCAAGGAAAGCGAACATGCGGTCACGCTACCACCGCTGTGCGGCGAGCGGCGTGCGGCGGATCAAGCAGATGTGCGGCGACCGGCCTGGGCGCGCTGGCGCCGCAGGCGACGACGCTCGCGCTCCGACAGGCCACCCCAGATGCCGAATTTCTCCCCGTTGACCAGTGCGTATTCGAGGCAGTCGAGTCGCACGACGCACCCCCGGCACACTTCCTTTGCCTCACGCGTCGATGCCCCGCGCTCGGGAAAGAACAGATCGGGGTCGACGCCCAAGCAGTTGGCTTCGTCCTGCCAGCTGCGTCCGTCGCTCGTCGCCGTTCCCTCGATCGCCGAATCTGTTGTCTCTGTCGCCGTTGTCCCGGTCTGTGTGTTGCATTGATGGCCTCCTGCCGTACGGCCCCTTCATCGGAGCGCTATCACGCTCCTGTAATTACACAGACGTCATTCTTCACTATCACACGTGGTTTGCGCAAGGGGGGATTTCGAAATGTCGTCTTGCAGGGGCGACGCGCGTTACCCGTTCGAGTGACGAAAACCGTCGAATGGCATGTGGTCGGCCCCGCACGGAGCGCGGCGGCGGCCGCCGTGCTCACACGCGATTCTGTGGCCCCGCGGCTTCGTCGTCGCCCGAGTAGAGATCATTGCCGAGTCGGGTCAGCCACGACTCGAGCGCCTTCGTCAGTCGACGCGTGTCGCCGGTCGCGAACAGATCCATCACCAGCCCGGTGAAGGTCGCCTTGATGAGCGACGCCTGCAGGGCAGCGCGCTCCGGCTTCAGCCCTTCGGCGACCAGGCGCTGCTCGACGTCGTGGCGCCACACGCCGATCTGGTCGGCGCGCACGTCGCCGGCGAGGCCCGTGACCGTCGGCTCCAGCGTCGCTGCCTCGTAGTTGAGCCGCACCAGTGCCAGGTTCTGCGGGGTCGCGCACAACCACTTCCACCACCGCCGATACAGCTCGACCTGCGTCAACCGGGGCGATCGCTGCAGCCACTTGCGCTGCACCTCGATCTGCTGCTCGATCGCTCGGGCCAACGCCGCGGTGATCAGTTCATCCTTCGATCCGAAGTGATGCATCAACCGGTTGATGCTGACACCGAGGTCCGCAGCCATCGGGCGCAACGTCGTCTGCGCAAGTCCTTGCTCGGCGAGATAGACGACAACCCGATCGAGAAGCTCACGCTTGAGCTGCGGATCCGGGGTGCGCGCCACGTCGGCTCACCATAGTTCCGCAAGTCCGGAAAGTTCCTCGTAGTCGGCGAGATCGCGCTCGAGAAAGCTGCGGATCTTCAATGTCGCACACACGCCGGCCATCGCCGGATCGCGCACGGTGTCGCCGAGCGCAGCGCGCAGCTCTTCGACCATGGCGTCGGTCGACGAACCCGAGGTCACCAACGGCAGGCACGGAATCCGTGGACCGCTGCCGACAACGGTCAAGTCGGCGGTGCCGATGTGCGACCACGTCACAGCGTCGATCGCGGCGAGTTGGGCGCGACCGCTGCGGAGGACCTCGATGCTGGCCGCATGCGTTCCCGTCCACTGGGCGGTGTCGAGGTGACGCCCGGCCGATGCGGTAGCGACGCGAAGGCTGACCCATCCCGACAGGCTGTCGGAAGCGTTGGCGACCACGACGAGATCGGGACGCCGCAGGATGTCGTCGAGCTGTTCGCCGGAGTTGCTGACCAGCACCGAGCAGTAGGTGCCGTCGCGCGCCCCTTCCACATCGCAGTCGAACGTTCCGATCACACGCACCGACGAAGCCAACTCGGTGACCAGTGGCCAGCCGCAGGTCTGACCGAGCAACAGGTCGTCGCGACGACAGGCCTCCAACGGGTCGAGCAACCAGTTCAGCTCGGGTGCAGCGAAGGACAGCCGACCGCGGACGCGAATCCCACAACTGGTCGTACGCCGATCGCAGATGGCTGAAGGGGTACATCGCCAGCGAGGCGATGGTCATCGCAGACCGCGTGCGCCGAACGGGCGCGCTCCCGGCGACAATGGATGGTCCGGCTGACAGAACGGACGCACGAGGTTGCGCCTGGCGACTTCGAGATACCCGCGGCGGTAGAGCCCGGCGCCCTCGGCGGCGATCTCGTCGCCCTCCATCGTGCGGTGCAGTTCGGGCAGCGCATACCACGGCTGTCGATGGCTGGGCGTGGTGAGTGTGGTGCAGGTTGTTGTTGAGGTACATCAACGACATCACCCGTCCTGCCTTGACCACAGCCGAACGCGTGCCCTCGGGCACCGCGCAGTGCTCGACGAACGAGCGCAACAAGGTGAACGACTGACCGAGGATGACGAACCCGAGGAGGTACTCCCAGGCAGGCATGCCGACGACCGCGAACAGCCACCAGCCCAGGGCCGCAGCAGCGAGAACGTGAACGAGCCAACGGATCGCGGCCGGTCGACTGGAGCGCAGGGTCCGCACCTCGTGCCACAGGTAGCGGGCGATGCTGTGGACAGAGCCGATGGTGAGCCGCCCGACCATGGTGCGAGTGACGAGGATGTACGTTCGCTTGGCCATGCCGGCCGACTCCCAGTCATCGGGGCGCAGGTAGAACGACTCCGGATCGAATTGCGGATCGGTGAGATCGGTGTGGTGGTGTACGAGGTGACTTGATCGGTAGCCGAGATACGGCAGCCACAGCGACAACGGGGCGAACGCCAATGTGGTGTTGAACCCACGCCAGCCGGTGGGGTGACCGTGCAGCGCCTCGTGCTGCAGCGACATGTAGAAGCCGCCCAGCGCCGCCAGGATCGCGACCTCGATCGGCCACGGCAGCGATTGATGTTCCAGGACCACGACCAGCCACGCGGCATAGAAACCAGCAAACAAACCGAGTGTGACCCACTCGATCCGATGGTTCCGTTGTGCCCGCGCCGCCACCGCGTATCTCCTTCTCGATCCCGTTGCCTGAGATTGGCTACTTCTGTTATCGGCCCGTGGCCCCAGACCTGCAATGAGACTAGTAGATTTGCTCTGTGGTAGGCTGTTCCACGATACGGGTCGATTCTGCATCGTGGAACTGCGCAGGAATCGCCGGTAGCAAAGACGGAGCGGCCTCAATGAGTGAACAAGACGATCTCGACCTCGCAACGCTGAGCGACAGCGATCTCGTCGCGCAGATGCACGACGACCTGTACGACGGCTTGGCCGACGAAATCCTCGAAGGCACGACGATCCTGCTCGACCGCGGCTGGGGCCCCGACAGGGTGCTCAACGACGCACTCGTCGAGGGCATGCGCATCGTCGGCATCGACTTCCGCGACGGCATCCTCTTCGTACCCGAGGTGCTGCTCGCCGCCAACGCGATGAAGGCCGGGATGGCCGTTCTGCGCCCACTGCTGGCCGAAACCGGTGCGGAGTCGATCGGCAAGGTCGTCGTCGGCACGGTCAAGGGCGACATCCACGACATCGGCAAGAACCTCACGGCGATGATGCTGGAGGGCGCCGGTTTCGAGGTGATCGACCTGGGCATCAACACCGATGTCGACAAGTTCTTGGCTGCGCTCGAGTTGCATCAACCCGACATCTTGGGGATGTCGGCACTGCTCACCACCACCATGCCGTACATGAAGGTCGTGGTCGACACCTTGATCGAAAAGGGCTTGCGCGAGAAGTATCTGGTCCTGGTCGGTGGGGCGCCGCTCAACGAGGAGTTCGGGCACGCCGTCGGCGCCGATGCCTACTGCCGTGACGCCGCGGTGGCGGCCGAGACCGCCAAGGCGTTGGTCAGCGCACGACGCGATCGGTTGAAGGCCGAGCCACCCGGCCCCTCGGTGGCTTGACGCTACGGACGATGGCATGACTGTCGCGCCCCTCGTCATCGCCTGTGGAGCGCTGGCTTCCGAACTCCGCGCCGTGCTGAAAGCGCAGGGCCTTTCCGACGCCGTCGAAGTCACCTACTTGCCGGCCAACCTGCACAATCGACCCGAGCGAATCGTTCCCGAGCTCGAGCCGCTGCTCGATGCCGCGACCGAACAGAACCGCCCGGTGTTCATCGCGTACGCGGATTGCGGCACCGGTGGGGCTCTCGACGCGTTGCTCGCCCGTCACCCCGAAGCGACCCGTCTTCCGGGGTCGCACTGCTACGAGTTCTTCAGCGGCGCCGAGCAGTTCGCCGCGATGCACTCCGAGGAGCTCGGCACGCTGTTCCTCACCGACTTCCTGGCCAAGCACTTCGACGCGCTGCTGTGGCAGGGGCTCGGTCTCGATCGGCATCCGCAGCTGCGCGACATGTACTTCGGCAACTACCGCCGCGTGGTGTTGATCTCGCAGACCAACGACGACGCGATCGTGGCGATGGGTCGAGTCGCGGCCGAACGTCTCGGGCTCGAGTTCGAACATCGGCATGTCGGCATGCAGCCGTTCTCCACGGAGATCGAGCACGGCGTTGCCGTAGCGATGTCGCGGCGGGTGGCGTGATGGCCAGGGCCGGTCGCGGCAGCCGCGAACTGATCGTGATCTACTGGCGCGACATCCCTGCGCAAGTCAACGCGCAAGAAGGTCGCGACCGCCACCAGGTCGTGCTCGGCGGCAAGTTCCAGCGTGCAGTCGATCGCGCCAAGCGAAAGGCCGGGCATCTACACCGCCGACGAAGAAGTCGCCCAATGGCGGCGCGAGAGCCGACCGATCACCGGTGACCTGGCCACCGAAGCCCAGGCTGCGGCGGACGCCATCGAGCGTCGAATACGACCGCGATCGCCTCGGCCTGCTCGCGTACTACGGCGGCTGGGAGGCCGACGTGGTGACGACCGAGGCCATCGACCGCGACGTCCTCGCCGCGCTCGAAGAGCTCGACGAAGAAGACGAAGACCAGAACTCAGCAGTACAGAACGAACAGGAGAACCAGTGACCGACACTGTTGTCAGCTCAGCCACACGCGAAGTCGTGATCGGCTTCGATCGTCCCTTTGTGATGATCGGCGAGAAGATCAACCCGACCGGCCGCAAACTGTTGGCGGAAGAGATGAAGGCCGGCGACTTCAGTCGCGTCGAGGTCGATGCTCTCGCTCAGGTCGCGGCCGGCTGCCAGATGCTCGACGTCAACGCCGGCATTCCCCTGGCCGACGAACCGGCGATGTTGGCGAAGGCCATCACGCTCGTGCAGTCCATCACCGATGTACCGCTGTCGATCGATTCGTCGATCATCGCCGCTCTGGAAGCCGGCCTCGCGGTGTACCAGGGCAAGCCGATCGTCAACTCGGTCACGGGCGAGGACGAAGTGCTCGAGCGCGTCATGCCGCTCGTCGCCAAGTACGGCGCCGCGGTGGTTGCGATCTCCAACGACGAGACAGGGATCTCGATGGACCCCGATGTGCGGTTCGCCGTCGCCAAGCGAATCGTGGAGCGCGCCTCCGACTTCGGAATCCCCGCCTCTGACGTGATCGTCGATCCGTTGGTGATGCCGATCGGAGCCCTCGGCCAAGCCGGGCAGCACGCCTTTCAGTTGATCCGCAGGTTGCGCGACGAGTTGAAGGTCAACACGATCTGCGGTGCGTCCAACGTCAGCTTCGGGCTTCCGAATCGGCACCAGGTCACCGGCACGTTCCTGGCCATGGCCATCGGTGCCGGGATGACTTCGGCGATCATGAACCCGATGCACCCCGAGGTGAAGGCTGCCGTGATGGCTGCCGACGTGCTGGCCGGTCAGGACAAGGACTGCGCAGCCTGGATCAGGGCCAACCGCGCACCAACGGAAGCGTCGGACGCACGCGAGGGTCGGCGCCGCCGTCGCAGCGAATAGATCGACATGCCACGAATCGTCTTCACTCCTTCCGGCCTGACCGGCGAGGTCGACACCGGCACCACGGTGTTGACTGCGGCGCGCCAGCTGGGGGTCGATCTCGATTCCGTCTGCGGCGGTCGCGGCATCTGCGGACGCTGCCAGATCGAGCCGTCCACCGGTTCGTTCGCGAAGTGGGCAATCGACAGCGCTTCAACCGCGCTGTCGGACTGGTCGGCAGTCGAAGTCGACTACGAGACGAAGGGCAACGCCCGCCGACCCTTGCGCGAGGGGCGTCGGCTCGGTTGTGCGGCAACCGTTCTGGCCGACGCGGTCATCTCGGTGCCGTCCGAGAGCCAGGTTCACAAGCAGGTCGTGCGCAAGTCGATCGACCTCACCGGTCTGGTCATCGACCCGCAGTTCACGCTGTACAACGTCGACGTGCCGAAGGCGGTGCTCGGTGATTCCGAGTCGGTGACGGAGTTGATCGGCGAGGCGGTGCTTGAAACGCATGACGTTCGGGTGCGGACCTGGAGCACCACTGTGTTGCGCTCCGCACACAAGGCCGCCGCCAACGACCACGGTTCGGTCACCATCGCCGTCGACCGTGATCTTGTGGCGGTGGCGATCTGGCCCGGCTTCGTCGACACCGCGCTCGGTGTCGCCATCGATGTCGGATCCACCACAGTCGCCGGCCACCTCTGCGACCTGTCGACCGGCGAAGTGATGGCAACCGCAGGGATGATGAACCCGCAGATTCGCTTCGGCGAGGACCTCATGAGCCGGGTGTCGTACGTGATGATGAACCCCGGCGGCGAGAAGGAACTGACGGCCTGCATCCGAGCCGCGCTCAACGAACTGATCACCGACCTGTTGCGCCAGGCGGACTCCCCTGCCGACGAGTTGCTCGACGTGGTGATCGTCGGCAATCCGATCATGCACCACATCGTGTTGGGCATCGACCCGACACCACTCGGCCAGGCGCCATTCACTCTTGCCAGTGCGGAGGCGATCCGCACCACCGCGCTCGACCTCGGCCTGGAGTTTCCGACGGCCCGGGCCTTTGTCGGCCCGTGCATCGCCGGACACGTCGGTGCCGACACCACAGCGGCGATGCTCGCCGAGGGCCCGCATCGCGGGGAGGCGTGGCAATTGCTGGTCGACGTCGGCACCAACGCCGAGATCGTTCTCGGATGTGCGCAGCGACAGTTCGCGGCATCCAGCCCCACAGGCCCGGCGTTCGAGGGTGCCCAGATCTCGTGCGGCCAGCGGGCGACCGCCGGCGCCATCGAGCGCGTCCGCATCGACCGGGCAACGCTCGCACCGCGCTTCAAGGTGATCGGCTGCGACCTGTGGAGCGACGATCCCGGCTTTGCTGATGCAACCGAGGATCTCACGATCAGCGGCGTCTGCGGCTCGGGGATCATCGAGGTGATCGGTGAGATGTACCTCTCCGGCGTCATCGATTCCGAAGGCGTGGTGCGCGGCGAGATGGCCGGAACCTGCTCTCACATCGTCGCCGACGACCGCACGTTCCGCTACGTGTTGCATCGCACCGACGCTGTCGAACTGTCGATCACCCAGAACGACGTGCGCGCCATCCAACTGGCCAAAGCTGCGCTGCGCGCCGGCATCGATCTGCTGATGGGCCACGCCGGTGTCGAGTCGCTCACCGACATGCGGTTGGCCGGCGCGTTCGGTGCCCACATCGATCCGCTCTACGCTCTCGTGCTCGGCCTCGTACCCGACGCTCCCGTCGAAGCCGTTCGCTCGGTCGGCAACGCCGCCGGCGCAGGCGCCGTTCGAGCGCTGTTGTCGATGCAGGCGCGCACCGAACTCGAGACCGCAGCACGCACCGTCGTGAAGATCGAGACAGCCACTGAGCCGCAGTTCCAAGCCCTGTTCGTGGCGGCAATGGCGTTCCCGCACGCAAGCGCGCCGTCACCACATCTCGGCGCGGTTGTCACCCTTCCCGAACGAACTTCATCAGTCGACGCCACTGGGGGCCGTCGACGCCGCAGACAGGAGAACAGGTCATGACGTCTACCGATCACGCCGCCGACGCCGGCACAGGGAGGCGCAGCGGAGGACGCGCCGGGCGTCAAGCACTGCGCGCCTCGCATGTCGTCGAAGCAGAGACCTACCTGACCCGAACGATGAAGCCGTTCGAGATCGTCAGCGACGAGGGTCTCGAGATCATCGAGCACAACGCCGAGACCATCCTCAACGAGGTGGGCGTCGAGATCCGCGACTACCCGTCGGCGTTGAAGGTGTTCGCCGACGCCGGTGCCGAGGTCGACGGCACGCGGGTGCACTTTCCGCGTGGCATGTGCCGTCAGATCGTTCAGGCCACGGCACCGCGCGAGTACATCCAGCACGCACGCAACCCGCTGAAGAACGTGAAGATCGGCGGCGACGCAACAGTCTTCGCACCGAACTACGGCTCGCCATTCGCTTTCGATCTCGACAACGGCCGTCGCTACGCAACGATCGAGGACTTCCGCAACTTCGTCAAGCTCACGTACCAGTCCTTGTACCTCCACCACAGCGGGGGCACGGTGTGCGAGCCGGTCGACATCCCGGTCAGCAAGCGGCACCTCGACATGGTCCACGCCCACCTTCGCTACAGCGACAAGCCGTTCATGGGTTCCGTGACGGCTGCAGAGCGTGCCCAGGACTCGGTCGACATGGCGAGGATCGGTTTCGGCGGCGACCTCGCCGATCGAACGGTCATGACCAGCCTCATCAACGCCTCGTCGCCGCTGGTGTGGGACGGCACGATGCTCGGCGCCGCCGAGGTCTACGCCCTCAACAACCAGGCGACGATCATCACCCCGTTCATCCTCGCCGGAGCCATGGCGCCGACCACATCGGCGGGTGTCGCCGCGCAAACGTTGGCCGAGTCACTCGCCGGCATGACCTTCACCCAGTTGATCCGTCCCGGCGCGCCTGTGATCTTCGGATCGTTCGCCTCGTCGATGTCGATGCAGACCGGCGCCCCGACGTTCGGCACGCCCGAACCCGCCATCGTCCTGTACACGATCGCCGCACTGGCCCGACGCCTCGGTGTGCCGTTCCGTAGCGGCGGTTCGCTGTCGGCGTCGAAGATCCCCGACGCGCAGGCGGCCTACGAGAGCGCCGCGACCCTGTTGCCAACTGTGCTCGCCGGCACCAACTTCGTGCTGCACGCCGCAGGTTGGCAGGAGGGCGGCTTGTCGATCGGCTACGAGAAGTTCATCATGGACGAGGACCAATGCGGGATGATGGCCACGTTCGTGAAGGGCCTCGACCTGTCGGAGAACGGTCAGGCGATCGATGCCATCAAGGAGAACGGGCCAGGACAGCACTTCCTCGGAACCGCCCATACGTTCGCCAACTTCGAGACCGCCTTCTATCGCAGCAACGTCGCCGACAACAGCAGCTTCGAGCAGTGGACCGAGGATGGCGCCACCGACGCACCGACGCGTGCCAACGCGATCTGGAAGAAGCGTCTCGCCGAGTACGAAATGCCGCCGATGGACGATGCCATCGCCGAGGAGTTGACCGAGTTCGTTGATCGTCGCAAGCAGGAGTTGCCCGATGAGTTCGCATGATGCCCGCCGTCGCCTGATCGAGAACGCTCGCTACGAGCTGATCCCGCTCAAGTCGTTGCACGACCACATTCCGCACCTCCCCGCGGGGTGTTCGGTGTCGGTCACCTGCTCGCCGACGAAGGGGATCGAGCCGACCCTCGAGCTCAGCGCCGAGCTGAACGGTGCCGGCCACCACGCCGTGCCGCACATCGCCGCCCGATTGGTGGAGAGTCGCGAACACGTCGAGAAGATCGCCGCCCGCATCAACGAACACGCGATCACGGAGATCTTCGTGGTCGGTGGAGACCCGGACCCTGTCGGGCCGTACAGCGATGGGCTGTCGTTGATGCGCGATCTGCTGCCGCTGTGCCACACCGTTCGAATCGTCGGCACGCCGTCGTATCCGGACCATCACACGGTGATCCCCGACGCCGCGCTGGACGAAGCGTTGCTGGCCAAGCAGTCGTTGATCGCCGAACTCGGGCTCGAGGGTTTCACCAGCACGCAGATGTGCTTCAGTGCCAACACCATCGAGCAGTGGCTCGTGCGCCAACGCGAGCGCGGCATGACGTTGCCCGTCCACCTCGGTGTTCCCGGCGCCGTAGAACGAGCAAGGCTGCTGAGCCTCGGCACTCGCCTCGGGATCGGCTCGTCATTGCGCTACCTGCGCAAGAACTCCGGCGCGATCCTGCGGATGTTCTCACCCGCCAGCTACGACCCCAACAAGCTGATCACACCGCTGTCGCGCCGCGCCGACGAGTTGAACATCACGGCCCTGCACCTCTTCACCTTCAACTCCATCGAGTCCACGGTCGAGTGGCAACGCAAGTCTCTGGCCTGAGGACAGCCGTGTGATGAGAGATGAGCCGCCAGGTGCCGCACATCTCTCATCTCATACGTGCTTGCGGGCGGCGCGATGAGATGTGTGCGGTCTGGGGCGGCTCATCTCTCATCGCGGGGCAGGCGCCACGCTTAGGCCGAGACTGCCCGGCGCCATAACCGGAACAACTGTACTAGGAATTGCCTGCGCTGGCTAGGCTGTCTGCCGGTGACCATGGACCCGGGCAAGACGCAGACGAGGGCGCGACACCAGCCCACGGAGCACGCTCCCGCTGCAGCGTCCGTGGCAGCAGCCACGCATGCGACTGAACCACACCGAGGTGGTGTCGGCCGACGAACTGGAGTCGATCCACGAAGCGTCGCTGACCATCCTGGAACGAATCGGCATGGACATCTGGGACGGCGAGTCGCGCAGCATGCTCCGCGACGCCGGCGCCGACGTCGACGAGGCAGGGCAGCATGTCCGCTTCCCCAAGGAACTGATCGTCGACCGAATCAGGACTGCCCCGGCAGAGTTCACCTTGCACAGTTGGAATCCAGGCAAGAACCTGCACATCGGCGGCAACTGGATGGCCAACGGCACGGTGGCCGAGCGCGCCGCACATCGTCGGCCTCGACGGCGTGCGCCGTACCGGCGACCAGGTCGGGTTCGACGACCTGTTGAAGCTCGGGCAGATGCTCAACTCGATCCACTTCGTCGCCGGCTACCCGGTCGAGCCGGTCGACATCCACGCCTCGATTCGCCACATCCAAGCAGCCTTCGACGTCCTGACCCTCACCGACAAGCACATCCACTGCTACAGCCTGGGCCGGCAGAAGAACCGTGATTGCATCGAGATGGTGCGCATCGCCCGCGGCGTCGACGACGCGACACTGGATCGCGAGCCATCGATCTTCACTGTCATCAACTCCAACTCGCCGCTGCGACTCGACACGCCGATGCTGCACGGCATCATCGAGATGGCGTCGCGCAACCAGCCCGTCGTGATGACACCATTCACGCTGGCCGGCGCAATGGCGCCGGTGACCCTGGCCGGAGCGCTCGCCCAGCAGAACGCCGAGGCGCTCGCAGGCATCGCGCTCTGCCAGATCGTGCGGCCCGGGGCACCTGTGGTCTACGGCGGGTTCACTTCCAACGTCGACATGCAGTCCGGTGCTCCCGCATTCGGTACTCCCGAGTACGTGCGTACGGCAATGGTCGGCGGCCAATTGGCTCGTCGCTACAACCTGCCCTATCGCAGCAGCAACGTGTGCGCCGCAAACGCCGTCGATGCCCAAGCCGCGTACGAGAGCGTGTTCGCGTTGTGGGGCTGCGTGATGGGCGGCGTCAACATGATGATGCACGGCGCCGGCTGGATGGAGGGCGGCCTGCACGCCAGCATGGCGAAGATGGTGCTCGACGCCGACCTGTTGCACATGGTGTCGTCGATGATGGATCCAATCGTGGTCGACGACGACACCCTGGCCATCGACGCCATCGAGGAGGTCGGCGCCGGCGGGCATTTCTTCGGCGTGCAGCACACGCAGGATCGCTACCGCACTGCGTTCTACAAGCCGATGATCAGCGACTGGCGCAACTACGAGAGTTGGGACGAAGCGGGAAGGCCGGAAGCCGCAGGCAAGGCCCACGACCTGGCCGGGGCGTTCCTCGCCGCGTACGAGAAGCCGGAGATGGATGCGACCCGTCTCGAGGAACTCGAGGCCTTCGTCGCCCGCCGGATCTCCGACGGTGGCGTCGCCACCGATTGGTAACGAAGCAAGTTTCAAGGAGCACGGGATGAAAGCGTCAGCACAAGTGGTGGTGGTCGGCGGCGGTGTCGTCGGCGCCAGCGTGCTCTATCACCTGACCAAGGCGGGCTGGACCGACGTTGTCCTGTTGGAACGCAAGCAGCTGACCGCCGGCTCGACGTGGCACGCGGCCGGCGGGATGCACACCCTCAATGGCGATCCGAACGTCGCCCGCCTGCAGCAGTACACCGTCAACCTGTATCGCGAGATCGAGGCGGAATCCGGGCAGCAGTGCAGCATCCACCTTCCCGGTGGCCTGATGCTGGCCGACACTCCCGAGCGTCTTGATTGGCTGCGCATGGCGCAAGCCCGTGGGCGATACCTCGGCATGCACATGGACATCATCTCGATCGCCGAGGCGAAGAAGCTGAATCCGCTGTTGGAGGAGAAGTACTTCGTCGGCGCGCTGTACGACCCCGACGAAGGCAGCGTCGACCCGTACGGAGTCACGCACGCATACGCGATCTGCGCCGCGTAACCGCGGCGCCGAGGTGTACACCGACACGTGGGTCACCGCGCTGGACCAGAGAGTGGACGGGACGTGGGACGTGATCACCGACCGCGATCACACCATCCACGCAGAGCACGTCGTGAACGCCGGTGGTCTGTGGGCGCGCGAGGTCGGTCGCATGGTTGGTCTGGAACTACCGGTGCTCGCGATGGAACACCACTACCTGATGACCGAGCCGATGCCGGAAGTCATCGAGTACAACCAGCAGAACGGTCGCGAGTTGCCACACATGATCGACTTCGCCGGCGAGATCTACGCGCGCCAGGAAGGCCAGAGCATCCTGCTGGGCACGTACGAGCAGAACAACCGTCCGTGGTCACCCAACGAGACGCCGTGGGATTTCGTCTTCCAGTTGCTGCCGCACGATCTCGACCGCATCGCGCCTGAGTTGGAGCGTGGTTTCGCCCACTTCCCCGCTGTCGGCCGCGCCGGGATCCAGAAGTTCGTGAACGGCCCGTTCACATTCAGTCCGGATGGCAATCCGCTCGTCGGTCCGATCAAGGGAATGCGCGGCATGTGGGTGGCGTGTGCTGTGATGGCCGGTCTCTCGCAAGGCGGAGGCGTCGGCCTGTCGCTGGCGAACTGGATGGTCGACGGCGATCCGCAGGACGACATCTGGGGGATGGATGTTGCCCGCTACGGCGATTGGGCGACGCTCGCCTACACCAACGCCAAGGTACGCGAGAACTACTCGCGCCGCTTCCGGATCACGTTCCCCAACGAGGAACTTCCCGCGGCGCGTCCGTTGCACACCACGCCGATCTACGATCGCCTCACCGCACACAACGCGGTGTGGGGTGCGGGCTTCGGTCTCGAGCATCCGTTGTGGTTCCAAGAGCCCGGCAAGGAACCGATCGAGAACGTCACGTTCCATCGCTCCAACGCGTTCCCATTGGTCGCCGAGGAATCGCGGGCGGTGCGCGAGCGGGTCGGGCTTGTCGGAGGCCTCGAACTTCGCCAAGTACAAGGTCAGTGGCGCTGGCGCGGCAGCGTGGTTGCAGAGCCTGTTCACCAACTCGCTGCCGAAGATCGGGCGCACCAACCTCACCGCGATGCTCAACCCGCAGGGCAGGATCGTCGGCGAGTTCTCCGTCTCGCGGGTCGGGCCCGACGAGTTCTTCCTGTTCGGATCGCAGGCCGCCGAGGTGCACCATCCGCGATGGTTCATCGACCACCTGCCCGAAGGCAGCCCCATTCGTTTCGAAGTGCTGGCACTGTCGATGGTCGGCCTCACCGTCGCCGGGCCGCGGTCGCGCGACGTGCTGCAGAAGCTGACCCGGACGTCACTCGAGACGGCCGATTTCCCCTTCATGGCGTTCCGCAAGGTCGACATCGGCATGGCCCCGGTGTGGCTCTCGCGGATGACGTACACCGGTGATCTCGGCTACGAGATCTGGGTGCAACCCGAGTACCAGCGATACCTGTTCGACCTCCTGTGGGAAGCCGGTCGCGAGTTCGACATGCGCCTGTTCGGGTTCCGGGCACTGATCACGATGCGACTCGAGAAGAACTTCGGCACGTGGTTCCGCGAGTACCGGCCGATCTACACCCCGCTTGGAAGCCGGTATGGATCGCGTCCTGAAGTTCGACCACGACTTCGTCGGTCGCGCCGCAGTCGAAGCCGAAATCGCCGACGGCGGCCCAAAGCGCAAGTTGACGATGTTCGTCGTCGAGCCCGACCCGGAGTCACCCGCCGACGTGATCGGCGACGAACCGGTGTGGCACACCGGTCCCGACGGAGAGCGGGTGGTCGGTTGGATCACCAGCGGCGGCTACGCCCACTACTCGGGGGTGTCGCTGGCGTGGGGCTACATCCCCACCGATCTCACCGAGCCCGGCACCACGGGCTTCGAGATCGAGATCATCGGCAACCGGCGCCCGGCTCGCCTGCAACCCGATCCCGTCCTGGATCCAGCAGGAACTCGCATGCGTGCCTAAAACGGGTGATTCTGCGGTCGAACCGGGCGACGCTGCGAATGCGCCCGCTAGGGTCGGGCCGCGCGGCGACGAGGGACAAGGAGTGTCAATGAGATTGCTTCATCGCCGCATCGTCCGAGCCTCGACGGTCGCCGCGGTCGTGTGCCTGAGCGTCTGCATCGTCGCTCCTGCAGCGGTCGTGCATGCCGCGCCGGCGGGTGCATCGGCGTACGTTCCGGTGAGCCCATACCGAGTTCTCGACACCCGAATCGGCCTCGGCTTCCCCCTCCGCCGAGTCAACGCCGGTGAAGCCTTCAGCGTGCAGCTCACGAACGTGCCGCCGGGGTCCAGCGCAGTCGTGTTGAACCTCACCGTGACTGCCCCCGCGGCCGCGGGGTTCGTCACCATCTACCCGACCGGCTTGGCCGTTCCCAACGCGTCGTCGATCAACGTCGACACTGCCGGGCAGACCATCGCCAACCTCGTGACCGTGCCCATCGGTTCGGGCGGAACCGTCGACATCTTCTCGGAGCAGGCAGCAGATCTCATCGCCGACGTGCAGGGCTACTACACCCCCGCCGCCTCCGCGCAGGCCGGGTTGTTCACGCCGGTCACCCCGAAACGACTGCTCGATACTCGTCAGCCGAACTCGATCCACAACGGTCCACTCGCCGCGGGAACACAGGTCGACGTCGACGTCGCTGGGCTCGCCGCTCTGCCCGCCGACGCGACCGCGGCAGCGCTGAAGGTGACCGTCACCGAGAGCGCTGCGAGCGGATTCTGGACGGTGTTCCCCACCGGTGCACCGCTGCCAACCGCCAGCAACCTCAACGTGGAGGGGGTCGGCGGCACGATCGCCAACCAGGTCCTCGCACGCCTCAATGGCGGCCGTACGTCCATCTTCTCCCAATCTGGCGGGCAGGTCATCGTCGACCTCGTCGGCTGGTTCAGCGGTGCGTCCACACCGCCGAGCGAGGTCGGTCTGTTCGTCCCGGTTGCTCCGTCACGGCTGCTGGACAGTCGCATTGCTCCGCTCGGCGCGTTGCCCGGACACAACCGCACCGCCGAGGTCCCTGTGGCCGGTCTCTTCGGTCTGCCGGCCTCCGGCGTGGGGGCCGTCGTCGTCAATGCCACCGTGACCCAGACCGTCGCCGCCGGATTCTTCTCGCTGTGGCCGGCCCGCACGTATCGCCCCAACACGTCCAGCCTCAACGCCGTTCGCGCCGGCCAGACGATCGCGAACCATGTGATCACCCCGGTCAGCACTGCAGGGTTCGGGTTCTACACCGAGAACGGTGCGCACCTCGTGGTGGATCTCGCCGGTTGGTACACCGGCGCCGAGGTGCCCGCTGTGCTGCCTCCGCATGTCCCGTTGACGGGCCCCGGCGGTCCGCCACCGACGCTGCCGTACCGATTCTCTCGAGTGCTCAGTGGGGCACCGACTCGATGGAATCCCTGCCAGGCGCTTCGCTACACGATCAACATGGGCGGCTACGACGACGCGACCTACCGCCCAGTCATCCTCGAGGCGGTCGAGCGCTTGGAGGCTGCTACGGGGCTGCCGCTCGTGCCGGTCGGCGAGACGACGTTCATGCCGACGAATCTGGTTCGCACATCGACGTCTTCTGCCGATGGCGATTTGGTGATCGCTCTCGGCGATGAAGTGCAAACTGACCTTGTGCCGGGACAAATCGTTGGCTTGGCCGGGATCGTCTACCCGCAGAACGCCCCGATCATCCTCCGAGCATCGGTCGTCGTCGACATGGGCGACGTCGGCGGCAACCCACCGTGGAACGGCATCGGAGTCGGACCGGTGCTACTGCACGAGCTCGGCCATGCCGTCGGGCTCGATCACGTCAACGATCAAACTCAGTTGATGAACTCTTTCGCGTCGTCGACCGGACCCACGACCTATGGCTCCGGCGACCTGACCGGGCTGTGGCAGCTCGGTGCCGCAGCCGGATGCAACTAGTGAACTGACCACGAACGTTCGCGTGCCTTGTGTGGCGGCTCGTGTTGGTCTCGTCGTCGTTGGGTGCTTGCTAGTTCCATGTGAGCACATAGACGCTCCGCGCTTGTATGGGCGTGCACGAAAACGCGAGCGTGAGTGACCGCCGGCTATACGAACGGGTCCGGTGGCATCATCGATCTGGGCGTTCGTCGATCTGGTTGCCACGGTTTTCGGTGACCTGCGACTGTGAACGAAGATTGGCATCCAGATCGGTAGAGCACGCGTGTCGACCGCTGTGCCGTGAGTCCGATGGCACGTGCATGGGCCAGACCCGACACACAGCACCCGCTTTGGGGTCAGAGCCGGGAAGCGAGCGTGGACAGACCTGGTGTGTGTCGGATCTGGCCGTGTTGGCGATATCGGACACACACCGAGCCGAGCGGTGCGTCCACTCAGTCGATCTGGTTGCCACTACCGGGTCACAGACGCAGGTCCGCGAAATCCTTGGCAACCAGATCCTCGACCCTGCGGACAGGGCAAACGTTGCCGGTCAGAGCACTAGCAGCTCAGCCGTAGGCGGCAGCCTGGATGCCGAAGAGTTCGGCATAGTGACCGCGGCGCGCCATCAGCTCCTCGTGGCTGCCGACCTCGGCGACGTGTGAGCCATCCATGACGACGATGAGGTCGGCCATTCGCACCGTCGAGAACCGGTGCGACACGAGCACCGTGATGCGACCAGTGTCCGCGTGGGCCCGTGCGGCTTCGGCAAACCGCTCGAACAGTGCGTGCTCTGTTTCGGCGTCGAGCGCGGCCGTCGGCTCGTCGAGAATCAACAGCAGGGGCGCGTCGCGCATGAACCCGCGGGCCAGAGCCAATTTCTGCCACTGCCCGAAGCTGACCTCGGTGCCTTCCTCCCACGACGGCCCCAGTTGTGTTTCGATGCCGTCGGACAATCGCTCGATCACATCCTGGGCTCCGGCACGATCGACCGCTGTGCTCGTCGCGGCACGGTCGTCGAGGCGTGGCAGATCGCCGACACCGACAGTCTCCTGCGCGTGCAACTCGAGACGGTAGAAGTCCTGGAACGCACCCGCAAGACGTGCCCGCCATTCCTCGATGTTGATGTCGGCGAGGTCGACACCATCGACGGTGATCCGTCCACCCGTCGGCACATACATCCGCGCCAACAGCTTCACCAAGGTCGACTTGCCGGCTCCGTTCTCGCCGACCACAGCCACCACCGAACCAGCGGGCAGATGCAACGTGATGTCGTCGAGCACCACGTGATCGGAGCCCGGGTACCGGAACGAGAGATGGTCGAGCCTGATGCCGTCGGTCAATCGGGTCGGGGCGCTCGCCGATGCCGTCGAGTCGATGCCGGCCGCATAATCCTCGAGCCACGTCAACCGCCGCGAGGAATCGAGCCAGAAACCCCGCAAGAACCCGAGTTCACCGGCCGTCGCACCGACATATCGCGCCAGGCGGGTTCCGGCGGCGAGCACGAGCACGACGTCGCCGACGCCACGGTCCAGCCCGGTCGCCACGTACACGATCGCGGCGACATAGGCCCCGGCAAATATCGCCCACGCGGCCGTGTGCCATGCCGCGGTCACCCAACGGACCTTCGACACCGGCCCGTAGTAGCGATCCCACGATGCCCGCCGCTCGTTGATCAGCCAATCGCCGGTGTTGGTGACACGCACCTCCTTGGCCGGTGGCGCCGTGGTGCCGAGGACGAACAGGTGACGTGCCAGGCGAGTGTGGGCAATGACCGATTCCTCGGCCCGGCGCTCGACAGCAGGTCGCCACGTCGACACCCAGAACGCGGGGAGGGCGAACAGCATCAACGACAGCAGCATCGGGTCGATCGACGCCAACAGCAGTGCCGTGATGGCCAGTCTGAACAGCCAGCCGAGTGTGGAGAACAGCGACATGAACATGTGGTCGAGGGCGAAGACCTGATCCCGCAGCATCGCCAGACGATCGAGGTACTCGGCCCGCTCGTGGTGTTCGATCGTCGGGACCGAAGCCTGCAGATGAGCGACATGCGATTCGAGCGCGATCGCCACCCGGTCTCGAAAGCGGCGTTGCACGCGTTGGGACAGCAGCGACAGGTACCAGGTCGCCGTCACCGAGATCGCCAGGCCGATCCCGGCGATCATCACCCGGGTCCGCTGCCCGTCCACCGCGCCGTCGACCAGGTACTTCAGCCACAGCGCGAGCAACGCGTCGGGCAGCATCATCAGCAGAGCCAAACCGAGCGACAGCATCAGCAGGCGAGGCTCGGCGCGGTAACCGAGCTTGAAGGTGCGCGCCAACGATGGCAACGCCGCGGGCAGATCGTCGCCGGCACGTTTCGAACTAGAGGAGCGATTCATAGGTCACCTCCGCGCCGTCTTCGTCGTACTCGGTGAAGCGCGATGCCTGCAGGTCGAACAGTTTTCGATATCGACCGCCCAACGCCATCAGTTCCTCGTGACTGCCGAGTTCGACCACCCTGCCGTCGTCGATCACGCAGATGCGATCAGCCAATCGCACGGTGGAGAATCTGTGCGAGATCAGGATCGTCGTGCAGTGACGCGTCGCGGCGAGCACCCGTTCGAAGATCTCCGCTTCGCCGCGCACGTCGAGTTGTGCTGTGGGCTCATCGAGCAGCAGCACTCCCGCGCCCTGACTCACCGCGCACAGAGCCCGGGCGAGGGCGATTCGTTGCCACTGCCCACCCGACAGATCGGTACCTCCGGGGTATCCCTTCGACAGGATCGTGTCGAGGTCACCGTCTGCCAGGTCCGACGCACCGGCGGCGGCAAGTGCGGCGCGGATCACGTCGTCGGGGGCACCGGTGGGCGCAACGTTGTTGCGCAGCGGCAACTCGAAGTGGATGAAATCCTGGAACACTGCCGTCACCTGCGTGCGCCACGCCACCAGTTCCAGCGACGTCAACGGCGTTCCGTCGATCTCGATCGATCCCGACGTGGTGTCGTACAACCGGCACAACAACTTGGCGAGCGTGGTCTTGCCCGCGCCGTTCTGGCCGACGATCGCTATCGACGTACCTGCCGGGATCGTGAGATCGATGCCGTCCAGCACCGGGCGGCCGTCTGTGTACGCGAAGGACACCTCCTTGAATCGGATCTCCTTCGGGCCCGGAGCAGGGATGATCGTGCCTTCGTCGAGCACCCCGGTGTCGACCGCGGCTTCCAATCGTGCCAGTGCGACGACCGGTGCGGCAGCGCCGTCCATCGCCCAGTTCAGTCCGCCGAAGGCGATCGCCGACACCCCGATCGCGGCCTGGACGAACACCACGACTCGACCGGTCGACAACGTCGCGTCCGCGGCACCGTCGGCAAGCAACCAGAACACGATGAGGTTCGCAGTAGCGACGATGAGGAGGCACGACAGCACCGACTTCTCTCGCAGCCGCGTCGCTTCGTACTGCAACTCGTACAGACGGCGGCGGGTGGAGATGAATCGCTCGGTGACCCATCCGGCCAGCCCGAAGAATCGCAGTTCCTTCGCGGGCGCGGCGTCGACCGCCAAGCGGTAGGAGTACTCCGCATGGCGCTGCGCTCTGCGCACTTCGTCGGTGTTGCGGTCCTTCCACACGCCGCTCTCGCGCAGCAGCCAGTGGGTAGACAGCCAGGCAACTGCCAGCAACAGAGCGGCCCACCAGTGGAACGCGACCAACAGGATCGCCGCGCTGACCCCTACGACGAGGTCGACCAATCCGCCGGCGATGAAGTCCATCGAGATGTCGAGTGGTGGACCCATCATGCCGAGGTCGAAGTCGCGGGCCATCGTCAGATCAGTCGTCAGTTCGGCGCGTTCGAGATGGGAGATGCCCGATGGGGTGACGCACACCGACAGGAGGCGGTCGTAGAGGTGCGCCGCCATCTTTGCGCCGAGGTTGGCGGAGACCACCTGATGCAGCGGCTGCGAGATCAGCAGCAAGGTGAACGTGGAGCCGACCATCACGAGCGGGGCCGACCAGCGACGCGTCGCGGTGATCGCCTCGACCAACCAACCGAAACCGATGGATGTGATCGCCGGGAGGGCGCCACGCAGCACGATCAACACCCACCATCCGATCGCGTATCCGGGTGCGGCGCGATAGAGAACGCGGAAGAATCGCCACTCCTGCCGTCCTCGCAACCGATCGATCATCTGTGTCACCTTGTCGTCGTGGCCAACGTTGCCACGTTGACACTGTCCGTTTCACTTCCCACATCACATCGCTCGGGCGCGGCAGAATCCGCCGCGCCTATCATCTCGGCGGAACGGAGGACCATGCGCGACTCAGAGTCCGTGATCGTCGGAATCGACAACGGCGGAACGAAGAACAACGTCACAGTGCTCGACGAATCCGGCCACTTTCTGATCCATCGCATGATGGAGGTGCCGAGCAGGGTCACCGAAGGTACGGCGCCGGCGCTCGACGCCTTGGAGCTCGCGTTCGAATCGGCGCTCGAGGCCACAGGCGCGACTCGTGGCAACGTTCGCGCCGTGGGCCTCGACACCCCGGGACCGGCGTCGGCGGAAGGGGTGATCTCGTCGAAGGGCGCGACCAACTTCGCGCTTCCGGAGTGGTGGGGTTTCGACATCCGTGGGGCACTGGAGCTTCGACTCGGCATCCCGGTCGTGTACAGCAACGACGGCAACGCAGCCGCCCTGTATGCCCACTACGCACACTTCGGTGAGAACTCATTGCGACGATCGTCGGTCTCGGCGATCGTGGGAACCGGGCTCGGCGGAGGCGTGATCGAATCGGGCTACGTCGTGCGCGGCGCGGCGGGCATGGCCGGCGAGCTCGGTCACGTGCACATCCCGATGGATGGGCTGCTCGGCGAAGGTCAGCAGATCCCGAAGTGCAACTGTGGATTCGTGGGCGACGTGGAGAGCGTCGCGTCGTTGACCGGCATTCGCCAGAACCTGTTGCCGTACTGGCTGACGCGGTATCCCGACCACGACTTGGCACGCATCCCGATCGTCGAGGCATCGAAGGAGCTGCGCAACTTCGGCGAGCGCGGCGACGAGATGGCACGGCATGTCTTCGAACAACAAGCGATGGCGATCGGGCGCCTGTTCACGATTGCCGCCAACTTCACCGACCCCGACGCGTACTTCGTCGGCGGAGGCGTGGTCGAGGCCGAGCCGGAGTTTCGGGACTGGTACCTCTCGGTCGTGCGAACGAACACGCAGTTGCGAGCCGAACAGCTCGACGCCGCCGAGTTCTCGTTGGTCCCCGACCTCGACATGGCGGGTGCTCGCGGAGCCGCTGTTGCGGCGCGCAACGCGTTCCCTACCTAGTCACCAGGAACCGGAGCTGCCGCCGCCTCCACCGCCGCCCACGCTGCCGCCGGAGAACCCACTGAACGAGCTCCCACCCGAGCCGCCCGACGGCGTCGGCTGACTGCGCGTGCTGTCGAACGACGGGCCCATGCTGTACAGCCAGATGGGACTCGCCGCCATGCGTATCTCGGGCGCTGGAACGTTGCTGTTCGCCAACGCCCGACCCCACGCATCTGCCGCGCCGAGAGCGACTGCCCATGCGCTGTACTCGCGGAGCAGGCCCTGCTTCCACGCCCAATCGACGTGTTGGCCTTCGCTTGCAGCAAGGAATCGTCGGAACGACTCGGTGCGCAGGGTGAGCGCCGAGCCGGTTGCGCTGCGGGCAGGGAGCATCACCCTGTAGAGGAAGTGGCCGAAGATGAACGGCACGACCATTGCAAAGATCAATGCGGGCACCATGCCGCCGACGAGGCCGAACATCGCGGACACGAACGATCCGGCGCCGAAGATGAAGAACAGCACCACGGCGAACGCGATGTACGCCGTCGCCGAGCCGCCCTTGTTGGCGCTGCCCGGCGGCAGGCGCTTCCACCAGCCGGAATTGGCAATGCTGTCGCGCTCGATCGACGCGACCTGATTCCAGGCCTGTCCGAAGTTGGAGTTGTACGTGCCGAGCTTCAACTCGTCGTTGTAGTCCAACATCTGGTTGACGATCTTGGCGGTGTCGGGATCGAGTTGGCCGTACTTCGGGCCGCGGTGGATGGTCAGCCCGTCGTCGTCGTCGGTCAGGGTGATCACGTCCTTGGCGACGAGGCCGGAGACCCACGCCGCGATCGTGGTGCGGTCGAACCTCTCGTTCAGCAGCACGGCGCCCTGCCACGGCTCGATGCCCTTTGGCGGCACGAACTCGATCGTGGCCAGTTCGTCCATCTTGCTATCGGGCACCAGCCGAACGGCTGCTCGCCCAGCAGCATCGCCGGCCGGCGATGGCAGCGAGCCGTACGCGGCATCAGCGGCACCCCCGGCGAACACCTCGTTGCGACCGGCGCGCCGGGCAGTGGTGAATGCGATGCCGGCCCCGATGACACCAAGCGGGATCGTCGCCAGGGCAAGCGCCAGTCGATTGTCCGGACGCCGCTTCGGCAGTGGCGGATCCTCCGTTTCGGCAACAGGAATTCGACCGGTGATCGTGCCACCGATCGTGATGCCTTGGCCTGGCTTCAGTGGACTGATCACTGCTCGGTACACGTCGCCGTCACGCTCCAGCGTGCAACCTCCAGACGTCCCGGTCTCGCCGACATTGCACTTCGGGTCCTCGAGCTCGAGACCCTTCACCACGACTTCGAATCGTCCGGTCTCCAACGTCTCGTCCGTCCCGATGATGTCGAGTGCGAGTTGCCCGCTCGACAACTGCGCAGCGGGAAGCGTGTAGGCCAGGACGTAGCGATGCTGACCAGTGAATGTCGAGTCGGGGTCGCCGAGACGAATGCGATCGAACCCGGCGAACGACGTGACGTCGATGTCTGCATTGGCATCCGGTGACGATGCCTCGATGTCGGTCGGGTTTCCGAAGTCGGTCGGGATGTTCCGCTCGTACCCGTGTCGATCCTCGTCGCCGAAGTCCTGATCCACCACTTCGCGGATGCGCACTCCGTCGTCGCCGGCCGGTTCGACGGTGACGACCTTGGATTCGAAGCGCTCATCCGAGTCGCGGCCGATGACTCCCGTTGCCGCGAGCAGCGCCGTCCCCCCAATCGAACCCGCCACTACGACGTGACGCCACCCACCGATTTTGCCGAGCATGCCCCCAGTGTGCCGCGGACCACCCGCGGAATGCTTGGATGTGCTTCGTATCTGGTCGTACGCGATTCCAGTGACGACACAAACGAGCAGTCGGTTCTTGTCCTCACCGAAAGCGCGGTCGACGCTCTGCGCGACTTGGGTCAGCCGCGGCCGACGAAGGGCATTCCGGCGGCCATCACGGTGATGAACAACACGTTGGAACCCGGGGGCAGACCGGCCATGTAGCGAACGGCGCGGGCAGCGTCGTCGACGTCCATGACGGGCTCGGGGCGTCGGGTGCCATCGGGTTGCGGGACGCCCTCGGGCATGCGCGCGGTCATCGGTGACTCCGCGTTACCGATGTCGATCTGCCCGCAGGTGATACCGAACTCGCGACCGTCGAGTGCGATCGACTTCGTCAGACCGGTGATGGCATGTTTGGTGGCGGTGTAGGGAGCGGAGTTGGGGCGCGGCGTGTGCGCCGAGATGGAACCGTTGTTGATGATTCGCCCGCCTGGAGGATCCTGGCGCTTCATGATCCCCATCGCCCGTTGGGCGCAGAGGAACGAGCCGGTGAGGTTCGTGTCGACGGCCCGTTGCCAGTGCGCCAGGGTGAGTTCGTCGAGCGGTACAGGAGGCGCACCAACTCCGGCGTTGTTGAACAACAGATCGAGCCGACCGAACTGTGCCTCGGTCGCAGCGAAGAGTGCATCGACACTGGCCACGTCGGTCACGTCGGTGCGCTGCACGAGCGTTTCGCTGGTGATCGACGCAGCCGTCTCCTCGAGCGCTTCGAGTCGACGGCCGGCAAGGACGACGGTGAAACCGTCGGCGGCCAGTCCGATCGAGACCGCGCGGCCGATGCCGCTACCGGCACCCGTCACGAGCGCGACTCGCGTCGTCACGGCTGACGCCCAGCGAAAGCCGCGAATCTGTCTGCGGCGGCGGCACCATCCGGCGGCAACTTCTCGTCGGCATAGGTCGCTGGGTTACGGCCGGATACCGCGAAGCGTTGCTGCAGCAGTTCGAGACCTGTCGTGTACATCGCCGGCGCCAGGTCGGTCGACATGCCGGTCGCCTTGGCGAGATCCCACGAATGCGCCAGCTGATCGGTGCTGCGAGCCAGCACCGCGACGTGGCCGGGCACTTCGCCGAAGGACAGCCTGTACGTGCGGTCGAGCCCGCCGGGCGTCTCGAACGTCGCGGCAGCCTTGGCCGCCGACGAGGCGTACGCCTCGGAAAGGTCGACACCGATCACGTCCTCACCCTCGGCCGGCGGATCGCCACCGATGCGACGGTTGCCACCGATCATGTGCTCCAGCACCTGGCGCACGTTCCACGCGTCGCACGGCGTCGGAAGGTCGAACTGCGAGGAATCGATGTCGTCGACGACGTGCTGCGCAACGCCCAACGCCTCGCGGTGGAAGGCCAGTGGATCCATCGGCGTAGTTTCGCACGCTGCCCAGCAGATCGATTCACAGAACACTCGTGCCGCGAATCGGCGATTCGCTACAGTCGGCCGGGCATGCGCATCGTGGTTGACGACCAACCGATCGAGTACGCCGACGGCGATTCTGTCGCTGTAGCGATCGTGCGCGCCGGCCAGCATCCACAGCACGGCGGCGCATTGTGCCTGGCCGGAGACTGTGGGAACTGCTGTGCCGAGATCGACGGAGTTGCCTTCACCCGCACCTGCCTGACCGCGGCACAGCCGGGCCTGCGCGTCACGCGGCATCCGTTGGTGGGTGGTCCGCCGCTGCACCTCGCACCACCGATCGACCCGGTCGCATCGCCCAACCATCCGGCCACGACCCTGCGACGCCAGCACGCCGATCTGGTGGTGATCGGCGCCGGCCAATCGGGCACAACGGCCGCCGCGACCGGCCGCGCCGAGGGTCGCGATGTCACGGTGCTCGCCGGCGAACTCGGCCACGACGTCGTCGGTGTCTATCCCGGCCCCGTCGTGATCGTTCGACTCACGAATGGCGAGATGCTGCACGTGCACGCTCACGACGTGGTGCTGGCCACGGGCGCCGCCGAGCTGCACCCGGTGTGCGACGGCAACATGCTGCGCGGCATCTACACAGCGAAAGCCGCGGACCAGCTGCGAGCTGCAGGGGTCGATCTCGGCATTGTGGCGACGGTCGATCTCGACGAATTGAGCCGCATCGACGGTGTCGACGGACGTGTCACTGCCGTGGCAGTGAGAGGCGGTCCCTCAACACCTTGCGATTCCGTCGTGATCACATCGCACCGGGCCGCGCCGCGCGATCTGCTGGCACGCATGGTCGCGGATCCTCATGTGAGCACTGTCGGGCCGGCAGCCGACGAGTTCGAACTGCCGCCGTGCCCGACAGCAGGAACGGTGTGCCCGTGCTCGAAGGTCACCGTCGACGATCTGCAGATGGTGTGGGACAAGGGATTCCAGCACATCGAATTGGTGAAGCGAGCGGCGCTGTGCGGCACCGGCACGTGCCAGGGCAGCGTGTGCATGCCACACCTGCGCTCGTTCGTCACCGCCAAGTCAGGCCAGCCCACCGCCCCGTTCACAGGTCGTCCCGCATCACGCCAGTTGACCATCGGCGAGGCTGCCGCGGACATGCACCTCGACCCGTTCCGTCGCACGTCACTCCACGAGGTTCACCTCGCGCTGGGGGCACGCATGGACCGCTTCGGCGGGTGGTGGCGGCCGTGGAACTACGGCAACTTCCTCGACGAGTACTGGGCTGTCCGCGAGGGGGTCTCGCTGGGTGATGTGTCGACGCTGGGAAAGATGATCGTGACCGGTCCCGATGTGGTCGAGGCCTTGGAACGCATCTACCCGACCACGATCCACGACATCCGCCCCGGTCGCAGCCGCTACGTGCTGCTGCTCAACGAGCGCGGCCATCTCATCGACGACGGCATGGTGTGCCGTGAAGCGACCGACGACGAAAGCGATCGCTTCGTGCTGACGTTCACCTCCGGCGGCGCGTCGTTTGCCGAGGCCTGGATCCGAGATTGGATCGAGTCGTGGGATCTCGATGTGCACATCCTCGACCGCACGCTCGCGCTCGGCGCGATCAATGTGACGGGCCCGCTGGCAGGCGAGCTGTTGCGACGCGTCGGCCTCGACGATCCGCCGCGATTCCTGCAACACGTCCACACCGATGTCGCCGGCATTCCGTGTCACGTGTTGCGGCTGTCGTTCACCGGGGAGGCCAGTTTCGAGTTGCACCACCCGCGCACGCACTCCGTCGAATTGTGGCAGGCGTTGATGGCGGCCGGAGCCGACCTCGGAGTACGTCCACACGGCTTGCAGGCGCTCTTCGCGCTGCGCCTCGAGAAGGGCCATGTGATCGTGGGCATGGACACCGAGATGGACTCGACGCCACGTCGATTGAACATGGACTGGGCGGTGAAGCTCGACAAGCCGTACTTCATCGGCCGCACCGCGCTCCTGCGCACGGCTGATCTCGACGACCACCGCCACCTCTTCGGATTGACGATGGACGGGCCGGCACCTGTCGAGGGTGCGCCCATCTGGATCGGCGACGACATCGTCGGTCATGTCACGTCGAGCTTCCTCTCTCCGGGACTCGGGACCACCGTGATGCTCGGTTGGCAGAAGCACAGCCCATTCGCCGACACGGTGACGATCGACGGCCGCCCGGCACACGTCACCCACACGCCGTTCTACGACCCGCAGGGTGCCCGTGCGCGCGCCTGAGCTGCTCAGCGGGCTGCGCGTTGTCGCCGAACCGACGGCGATCGACGCCGCGCAACTACCCGCCGGCGCCACCATGCTGCGAATCGCACCCGACGACGCCATCGTTGTCGGCGCAGCCACACTGACCCTCGACGATCCCTTTGCGATCGTCGAACCCGAGTTACGCGTTCGTGCACTGGCGATTGACACCTGCAGAGTTCGACGGCGATCACACATCACATCGAATGGCCGCTTCCAGCCCAAGGCCAACTCGGCCAGGGCTTGATTGCCGGCGTGCCGGCCAAGATCCTGGTCGCTCCCGATCATGTGCTGCTGGTGGTGTCCGCCGGTCTGGCCCACGACCTGTCGGAGCGTCTCTGGTGAACGAGTTCGTCGAGACGCTGCTGGAGCTCACCTGGCACGAGCCCAAGGCCAGCTACGACGTCGTGATCATCGGCGGCGGCGGTCACGGATTGGCCACCGCCTACTACTTGGCGACACGCCACGGCATCACCAACGTCGCGGTCATCGAAGCCGACTACATCGGGTCCGGCAACTCCGGGCGCAACACCACCATCATCCGCGCCAACTACGGCATCCCCGAGTCGATCCGCTTCTACAACCACAGCGTCGAGCTCTACCGGAACCTGGAGGACGAGACCGGCTGCTGGATCATGCACGCCAACAAGGGTCTGATCTGGATGGCCCACACCGAGACGGGCATGCGCGCCGAACGGTCGCGTGTGCAACTGAACAATGCATGCGGCGTCGAGACGCTGCTGGTCGATCCGATGGAGATCAAGCGGCTGTGCCCGCAGATCGACCTCACCGGTGGCGGCCGCTACCCGGTGCTCGGCGCCTCGTATCACGTACCCGGATCGACCGCCCGCCACGACCGCGTGGTGTGGGCCTACGCGCAAGGGCGCGATGCAACGCGGCGTCCACGTGACTCCAAGGCACGCGTGTCACCGGGTTGCTGCGCGACGGCGACCGCGTCGTCGGCGTGAAGACATCGCGCGGCGACATCGCCGCCGGCACGGTGATGAGTGCCGTCGGCGGCGACGTTTCGACCATCGCCGCCCACGCCGGGCTGCGCCTGCCGGTGCGCACGCATCCGCTGCAAGCCTTCGTCACCAACGGCTACGCGCAGGGGCTCGGACCGATCGTGTCGTCGACCGATCTGCTGTGCTACGTGTCGCAAACCGCACGCGGGCAGATGCTGATCGGTCACGAGTTCGAACGCGAATCCAGCTACTCGCGCCAGTCGTCGTTCCAATTCCTGCAGTCGTGCTCGTTGAAGATGGCGTACCTCCTGCCGTTCGTCCGCAACCTCAAGATCCTCCGCCAATGGACCGGCCGATGCGACATCTCCGCCGACTTCTCGCCGATCATGGGCTTCACCGGAGTCGATGGCTTCGTCATCACCACTGGCTGGGGAACGTGGGGCTTCAAAGGCATCCCGGCCGGCGGCGAGCAGATGGCCGAACTGATCGCGACCGGCCGCACGCCCGACCTCATCGCACCGTTCGCGCTGTCGAGGTTCGCAGCCGACCACCCGATGGCCGACCAGGGTTCGACGGGAACACGCTGATGTTGACCATCGTCTGCCCCAACTGCGGCCCGCGGCCGGTCGAGGAGTTCCGCTTCGGCGGCGAACTGCCCGAGCCACCCGCCCACCTGACCGACGAGTTCGATCGCGACCTCGATCGTGTCTGGATGTTCACCAACGTCGATGGCGTTCAGACCGAGCGCTGGTTCCACGAGGCCGGCTGCCATCGCTGGCACACGGCGCGTCGAGACACGTCGACCGATCGCTTCGTCGACTGACAGAATTCCCGGTGCAGTCGTACTGGAAATGACGTCTCGGCGTTGACCCACCAGAGGTCGCCGACTACGTTGTCGAAACCGGTCTTGTAGGACCGCATTCGCTACAGGGGAGACTATTCATGGATCACGTGGAGAACGAGACCGTCGACGGTTTGGTTGCTCGCAGCTCAATCGATCGGATGACGCGCCGGCAGCTGGCAATGGGCGCATTGGCCATGCCCGCATTCGGCGCGTTGATCGCAGCGTGCGGCAGCGACAAAGTCCGTTCAACCACGGGCGCCAGCGATGGCGATGCCGGCAGTGCACACGGGCGGGCGGAACCGACACCACGGTCGCCGGCGCAACCGAGACCACTGCCGCCGCGGACGCGACGCCCGCGCCGTCGGCGTCAGGGGGCACGATCCGGGTCGCCGCGCAGGCTCCGGCCAAGACGCTCGACCCAATCGCCATGGCCGACCTCGGCGCCTACGGCGTGGTCGCCCAGTGCTTCGAGTACCTCTGCGGCCTCGGCGACGACGGCGACATCGGCCCGGGCCTGGCCACCGAGTGGACAGCCAACGCCGACTCCACCGAGTGGACCTTCAAGCTCCGCGAGGGTGTCAAGTGGCAGAGCGGCGGCGACTTCACCGCCGACGACGTCGTGGCCACGATGGAGCGCATCGTCGCGGCGCGGCGACTCGGCCTCGGTGGGCGCGATCAAGGCCGGCGACTCCACGGCCAGCCGACGCCAACACGGTGGTCTTCAAGCTCGCTTCGCCGAACGCCAGCCTTCCGTACCTGGTGTCGATCTACAACCCGCAGTCGGCGATCACGCCGACAGGACTTCGCCGCCGGCACCACGCTCGACGCCCAGCCCGACGGCACCGGCCCGTGGAAGCTCACCAACTACGACCCCACGACGGGTGCGACGTTCGAGCGCAACGAGGACTGGTGGGGCGGCAAGACCCCGCTCGACGGCATCGACTGGCAGTTCTTCACCGACGTCAGCTCGATGGTCACCGCGATGCAGAGTGGCTCAGTCGACGCCATCGTGCAGTTCTCGGTGGTCGGCGGCGACGCGCTGCTCAACGACGACAACTTCAACACCATCGCCATGCGCACGCGCGACGCACCGCGAGATCTGGATCAACTGCTCGACCGGGCAGTTCACCGACAAGCGGGTGCGTCAGGCGTTCGCCCTGTGCCTCGACCGTGACGCACTTGATCGACACGCTGTTCGAGGGCAAGGCCGACGTCGGCAACGACCACGTCGATCGCCCCGCTGTACCCGTTCTTCATCCGACACGGTCGCCCAGCGCGACACGCGACACCGACAAGGCCAAGGCAGCTGCTGGCCGATGCCGGCTTCCCCGACGGCATCAGCGCCACGCTCAACGCCGTCGACCTGCAGGAGATCCCGCAGCTCGCCGAGCTCATCCAGATCCAAGCCGCGGAGGGCGGCTTCACGCTGACGCTCAACGTCGAGTCGAGCTCGACACGTTCTACGGCACGCAGTGGTGCCAGCAGCGTACCCGTGCGCCGGGTCCGCCGAGTTGGGCATCGTCGACTACGGCCACCGCGCCACACCCGACGTGTACCTGCTGAAGGCGTTCCGAGCGGCGGCGACTGGAACTCGTCGCAGTACAAGTCAGCCAGAGCTCGACGCTGCGATCCTCGAGTACCAGGCTTCGGCCGATCTCGACAAGCGCACCGCCGCCTGCGAGAAGATCGAGACGATCATGAACGAGGACGTGCCCGGCGGCGATCCCCTACTTCTACAACTACCTCGGTGGTCACTCGAAGAGCTTCAGCGGCGTGCGCCTCAGTGCGCTCGGGCAGCATGCTCCTCGACCAAGCCGCCAAGGCCTGATCCAACTCCATTCGAAACGGGCGGGTCGCAGTCGGCGGCCCGCCCTTTTCGCATCGATCTCGCCGTCACCGGATGCTGTTCGCTACATCGCCAAACGGCTCCTGCTCTCGCTGGTCACGCTGTGGCTACTGACCACGATCGTGTTCCTCATGGTCAAGTTGCTGCCCGGCGATCCGGCACGCACGATCTCGGCAACACCGCGCCGGAGGCGTCGGTGATCGCGTTCCGCATCAAGTTCGGCCTCAAGGACCCGCTGCTCAGCCAGTACGGCGAGTTGTTGAAGGGGTTGTTCACCTTCGACTTCGGGTTCTCGTGGAAGAACCAACGAACGGAGTGTGGTCGGGGCTGATCGGCCCGGCATTGTTGCGCTCCGCCAAGCTGGCCGGGCTGGCGTTGCTGATCACCACGCCACTGTCGATCATCGCCGGGCTCGTTGCGGCCCGTCGGCGCGACACGTTGGCTGACCGCAGCATCGTGATGTTCGGTCTGGCCGACGTCGTCGATCCCCGAGTTCGTCACCGGCTGCCTTGCTGGCCGTGGTGTTCGGCCTCAACCTCGACTGGCTCAAGCCGATCGCCACGATCCCCGAAGGCGCATCGATCGCTGCACGCAGCTCCACTACCTGTTGCTGCCGGCGTTGGCGATGGCGATCGTCTACTTCGGCTACATCGCCAGGATGATGCGCGCCGGCGCCATCCGCGGCCTCGAGAGCGACTACGCACGCACGGCGACGATGAAGGGGCTCAGCAACGGCCAGGTGATGCGCCGCCACGTCCTGCGCAACGCTATCGCCCCGACGATGACGGTCATGTCCGTGCAGGTCGGCTATCTGTTCGGGGGCATCGTCGGCGTGGAGGCCGTGACCAACTACCAGGGTCTTTCGACGGTCATCCTCAACGCTGTGACCAACAAGGACCTGCCGGTGCTGCAGTTCTCGGTCATCGTGATCGCCGCCATCTACATGGCCGCGACGCTGCTCGCCGACATCGCCATCGCCTGGCTGAACCCGCGCGCCCGCTTCGAGAGCGAGGCACAATGATCGAAGGCGAAGTGCGACCTCCCGCAGACGGCTTGGGCGAACCAGGCACGTCGCTTCTCCAGTCAACGACTGCCGAACGCAAGCAGGCCCGCCGCGAGAGCTGGCGGCTGTTGCGCCGTCGGCCCGGCTTCGTGATCGGCGCGGTCATCTGCGCGTTCTGGTTCGCCTGCGCGATCCTCGGCAGGGCGATCACACCGTTCGACCCACTCAACTACACGACCAAGTCGAAGCATGGCGCCGAGCGCCGACCACTGGTTCGGTACCGACAAGATCGGTCGAGACATCTTCTCCCGCGTGCTCTCCGGCGCCCGCGACGTGCTGCTGGTCGCCCCACCTGCGGCGGTGCTCGGCGTCGTCATGGGCACTGCGATCGGAATGATCATGGGCTACCGACGGGGCTGGCTCGATCTGGTCTTCAGCCGCCTCGTCGAAGCGTTCCTGGCGCTGCCCGTCGTGCTCATCGGGTTGTTGATCCTCACCCTCGGCGACACCAGCCCGTTCCTGCGGGCCATCACCTTCCACAACCGCAAGGTCTTGGTCATCTACGTCGTCGCCTTGCTATTCACACCGATCGTTGCTCGGACGGTGCGCTCAACGGTGATCGGCGAGCGAGACCTCGACTACGTGACGTCGGCGAAGCTACGCGGTGAATCAGGCAACTTCATCATGGCTCAGGAGATCCTGCCCAACATCACCGGACCGATCGTGGTCGAGCTCACGGTGCGCATCGGCTACGCCATCTTCACCGTCTCCACGTTGAGCTTCCTCGGCGTCGGCATTCAGAGGCCGTCGCCCGACTGGGGCCTGGCCATCTCCGAGGGCCGTGACCTGTTGCGTGCCGGCCTGTGGTGGCCGACCACGTTTCCGGCGTTGGCAATCGCCACCTTGGTGATCGCCGTCAACCTCATCGCCGATTCGATCCAGTCGGTGTACGAGCGATGAATCCCACCCTGGCGGTCGATCCGATCTTCACGTTGCCTACGTCGTTCGTGGCGTACCCCGACCGGTGCTGCGTGGTGTGTCGTTCGACATCGCTCCCGGCGAAGCCTATGGCCTGGTCGGCGAATCAGGGTGCGGCAAGTCGACCACGGCCTACGCCGCGCTGCGCTACCTGCCGCGCAACGGCCGGATCACCTCGGGCCGGATCTCCGTCGACGACATCGACATCACATCGCTGGACCGCGATCGCCTGCGCAGCTTCAGGGCCACGACGGCGTCGATGGTCTACCAGGACCCGGGCACCTCGCTGAACCCAACATTGCGGATCGGTAAGCAACTGATCGAATCGTTCACCATCCTCGGCCAGCCGAAGTCGCGGGCGACCGACAGCGCGCTCGCTGCGCTCCGCCGCGTACAGATCGCAGACCCCGAGCGGGTGATGGGTCGCTACCCACATCAGCTCTCCGGTGGCATGTTGCAGCGAGTGGTCATTGCCATGGCATTGGCGTGCGACCCGAAGTTGCTCGTCCTCGACGAACCGACCACGGGCCTGGACGCAACCGTCGAGGCCGAGGTCCTCGACCTGGTTCGCACGCTCCGCAGCGAGACGGGCGCGGCGATCCTGTTGATCGCCCACAACCTCGGCGTGATCCGCTCGATGTGCGACCGCGTCGGGGTGATGTACGCCGGCAAGATCGTCGAAGAAGGACGCGCCGGCGAGGTGTTCGACAACCCGCAACACCCATACACGGTGGGGTTGCTGCGTTCGCTTGCCACGTCTCGGGCAGCGCAAGAACGAGCACGCCCTGGCCACCATCCCCGGCACGCTGCCTACGCTCGGAGCTGCGCTGCCGACGTGTGTGTTCATCGATCGTTGCCCATTGGCGTCCGAGCTCTGTCACGCCGAGGAGCCGCCGCTCGTCGATCTCGGTGGCGGCCGCAGCACCCGCTGCCATCACCACGATCAGGTTGGCAACATCGCCGAGACCGAGTCGGTGCCGGTCGCCGTGTCCGAGGGCGAGACCGTCCTGCAGATCACTGCTGTGTCGAAGACGTTTCGGCAGGGTGGGCACGACATCCCAGCGTTGGTCGGTGTGAACTTGTCGCTGGCCGACGGGCAAACACTCGGCCTGGTCGGCGAATCCGGTTCGGGCAAGAGCACGCTGGCCAAAGCGATCCTCGGTGTGCACGCCGCCGACGCCGGTGGTGAGATCAGTCTCGACAATCACGTGCTTGCCGATCGCGTCGCCAAGCGAACCACCGAAGACAAGCGGGCGATGCAGATCATCTTCCAGAACCCGGATTCAGCGCTCAACGCCTCGTGGACAGTGCGGCGCATCCTCAAGCGGTCGGTACGCAAGCTCACGGGCGCCAACGACGTCGACAGCGACTCACGAGTCGCCGTGTTGGCCGATCATCTTCGCCTGTCTCCACGTCACCTCGACATGAAGCCGTCGCAACTGTCCGGTGGCCTCAAACAGCGCGTGGCCATCGCCCGAGCCTTCGCCGGCGACCCGCGCATCGTCGTATGCGACGAACCGACGAGCGCCCTCGACGTCTCCGTGCAAGCGGCGATCCTCAACCTCCTCGCCGAACTGCAAGCCGAGAAGCGCACCAGCTACGTCTTCATCAGCCACGATCTCGGGGTGGTGCGCTATCTGGCCGACCGCATCGCGGTGATGTACCTCGGCCGGATCATGGAGATCGGCACCACCGATGAGGTGTTCAATGGCCCACATCATCCGTACACAGAGGCGCTGCTGTCGGCGGTGCCCAGCGTCGACGGCGGCGCACACGACCGCATCCCGCTTGCAGGGCGAGATCCCCAGTCCGGCCAACCCTCCCAGCGGTTGCGTCTTCCATCCGCGCTGCCACCGACGGATCGACGGTGTGTGCGATGTCACCGAGCCACCGATGCTCGACGCCGGTGACGGGCACGAGATGCGTTGCCACATCCCGGCCGAGAACTCGGCGTTGCAGGCGCAACTGGTCGAGCTGCAACGCAAGACGGTCACGACATGACCGACGTGCCGGCTCGGCATCGCAGTGGTGGAGGCCGAACGAGCGCGGATGGCCACCCGCAACCGGCGAAGGCGCCAAGCGCACCGCTGCTCCGGCGTTCATCCACCGCCAGATCCCGCCGTACGAGTTGTTGGGCGAGGAAGGCCTGGCACTCGGTCGAGTCCACGGCCGATCGTCTCCTGGCCGAGGTTGGCATGGAGATCCGCGACGACGCCGAGTCGCTGCAGCTGTTCCGGCACGCCGGCGCAACCGTCGATGGCGTCACGGTGCGCTTCGATCCTGGTCATGTGCGCGCCCTGTGCGCCACCGCGCCACGACAGTTCACCCAGCTCGCCCGAAACCCGGCGCGAATCGGTCGAGATCGGCGGCAACAACGTCGTGCTGGCGCCGACATACGGTTCGCCGTTCGTCCGCGATCTGGCCGGTGGACGACGCTATGGCATCACTGGACGACTTCCAGAACTTCGTCAAGCTGACCTACGCCACCCCGTGGCTGCACCACAGCGGCGGCACGGTCTGCGAGCCGGTCGACGTGCCGGTCAACAAGCGCCACCTCGACATGGTCTATGCCCATCTGCGCTACAGCGACAAGGCGTTCATGGGTTCGGTCACCCACCCGTCGCGTGCCGCCGACTCGATCGAGATGGCCCGCATCGCATTCGGCGCCGACGTGGTCGACAACAACTGCGTGATCATGGGCAACGTCAACGTCAACTCGCCACTGGTGTGGGACGCACCGATGACCGGGGCGTTGAAGACCTACGCCGCCGCCAACCAGGCCCGGTCGTGGTGCCATTCATCCTTGGCGGAGCGATGGGCCCGGTCACCAACGCCGGCGCGGTCGCCCAGGCGCATGCCGAGACGACTGGTCGGCGTCGCGCTCGGGCAACTCGTCCGCCCCGGTTCGCCGGCGATCTACGGCAACTTCTTGTCGTCGATGGCGTTGCGCAGCGGCAGCCCTACGTTCGGCACGCCGGAGCCGGCGCTCGGCTCGCTGGTCGTCGGACAATTGGCTCGCAGAGTCGGTTTGCCACTTGCGCTGCACCGGCGCGTTCACCTCCTCGAAGATCCCCGACGGTCAGGCGATGATGCGAGTCAGCGGTCTCGATGATGTCTGCGCTGTTGTGCGGCGCCAACTTCATCCTCCACTCTGCCGGTTGGTTGGAGGGCGGCCTGACGATGGGCTACGAGAAGTTCATGATGGACCTCGACCTGTGCGGCGCGGCGCACACCTACCTGAAGGGCTTCGATCTCAGTCGGAAGATCAGTTCGCCCTCGACGGCTTCGCCGAGATCGGGCCGGGCAAGCACTTCTTCTCCGCGCAGCACACCCTGCGCCACTACGAGACGGCGTTCTACGAGCCGGCGCTCAGCGACTCGTCGTCGTTCGAGCAATGGCGCGACGCGGGCGAACGAAGCAGCGAAGATCGCGCCGCGGCGCTGTGCACGAGGTGCTGGCCAACTACGAGGCGCCACCGATCGACGACGCCGTCGACGCCGCGTTGCTCGACTTCATCGACCGCCGCAAAGCTTCAATGCCCGACCAGTGGTACTGATTCTGATCGAGGAGGATCGACATGTGCTCTGGCCATCGACATGCCGGCCCGCATCGACGCCTTCGATCGGCACAAGCTACGCGCCGATCGCTTGCTCGAATTCGTGCCGAGCTGGTCGCCCACGACTACGGGGCGGCACTGCTGAGCGACCCGATGAACATCCGCTACGCCACGGATACACACACGTTCAACGTGTGGACGTTGCATGCCCCCGGTCGCTACGTGTTCGTTCCGGTCGACGGCCCGGTCGTGCTGTTCGAGTACGGCACCTGCATGCACCTCACGACGGACTCGACTCGATCGACGAGCTGCGCAAGGCCGTGCCCTGGTTCTACTTCCTCGCCGGGCCGCGCACGCAGGAGAAGGCCGAGCTGTGGTCGCGCGACATCATCGATCTCATGCGCCAACTACGGCGGCGCCGACCAGCGCCTGGCGGTCGATCGCTGCGAGCCGTGGGGCGCACAGCATCTCACCGACGCCGGCATCACTCTGTTCGACGCCCAAGAGCCGCTCGAGCTGGCCCGGCATGATCAAGACACCTGAAGAGATCATGGCCATGCAGCTGGCGATCGATGTGTGCGACGTCGGCGTCGACCGCATCCGGCAGGCGCTGCAGCCCGGGCATCACCGAGAACGAGCTGTGGAGCATCCTCCACCAGACCAACATCGCCCACGACGGCGAGTGGATCGAGTGCTGCCTGCTGACCTCGCGGCCCGCGCACCAACCCGTGGTTCCAAGAGGCCAGCAACCGGGTGATCGAGCCCGGCGACATGGTCGGCCTTCGACACCGACATGGTCGGCCCGCTCGGCTACCTGGCCGACATCTCACGCACGCTGGTGTGCCCCGGCAAGGCGCCGACTGCCGAGCAGCGCAAGCTGTACGACATCGCCCAGGAGCAGATCCTGACCAACATCGAGCTGATCAAACCTGGTCTGTCGTTCAAGGAGTTCGGCGAGAAGTGCTGGCCCGTGCCCGACGACTACGTGCCCAACCGCTACATGATGATGATCCACGGCGCCGGCATGGTCGACGAGTACCCGACCGTCGCCTACGCCGCCGACTACGCCGACTGGGGCTACGACGGCGAGTTCGAGGAGAACATGGTCGTGTGCGTCGAGAGCTACATCGGCGCAGTCGGCGGCAGGAGGGCGTGAAGCTCGAGCAGCAAGTCGTGATCACCGCAACCGGTGCCGTACCGATGTCGCGCGACCCGATGATCGACGCCCTGTGAGTTGTAAGAAGTAACCGTGAATTCGGATCCGCTCCTCCAGCCGTTCACTCTCAAGCACCTTCCGTTGCGGAACCGCGTCTTTTCGTCGTCGCACGAGCCGGCGTACAGCGAGGACGGCATGCCCAAGGATCGCTACCGGCTGTACCACGTCGAAAAGGCCAAGGGCGGCCTGGCGATGACCATGACGGCCGGAACGGCCATCGTCTCGCCCGACAGTCCGCCCGCGTTCGGCAACCTGCACGCCTACGACGACGCGATCGTGCCGTGGATCCGGGCCATGACCGACGGCATCCACGAGCACGGCGCAGCAGCAATGATCCAGATCAGTCACCTCGGCCGCCGAACAGGCTGGGGCCAGGACGACTGGCTGCCGGTCGTCGCCCCGTCACCATTGCGCGAGCCGGCGCACCGCGCCCACCCGAAGGTCGCCGAGCCATGGGACATCGACCGCATCATCGGCCACTACGCCGACGCTGCAGAACGGATGAAGACCGGCGGCATGGACGGCATCGAGATCGAGGCCTATGGCCATCTGTTCGATCAGTTCTGGTCGCCGGCCACCAACCACCGCGACGACGAGTACGGCGGTTCACTCGACAACCGCTTGCGTTTTCCGTTGCGCGTGCTTCGCGCAATCCGCGAGCGGGTCGGACCCGACTACATCGTCGGAATTCGCATGGCGGTCGACGAACGAATAGAGGAAGGCATCGACACGCCGGTGGGCCTCGAGATCCTGCGGCGGCTCACCGGTGCCCGACCTGGCGATGAGAACTTGATCGATTTCGTCAACGTGATCCGCGGCAACATCGTCAACGATGCGGTGCTCAGCGAAGTGATCCCGATCCATGGCATGCGATCGGCTCCGCATCTCGACTTCGCAGGAATGGTGCGTGCCGAGACGGGGCTCGTCGTGCTGCATGCGTCGAAGGTCGACGACGTCTCCACGGCCCGCCACGCGATCAACGAGGGGCTCGTCGACATGGTCGGCATGACCCGCGCCCAGATGGCCGAGCCTCACCTCGTTCGCAAGATCGAACTCGGCGTGGAACACACGATCAGGCCGTGCGTCGGCGCAACGTACTGCCTCGATCGCATCTATCAGTCGGGCGAGGCGTTGTGCATCCACAACGCGGCGACCGGGCGCGAACAGACAATGCCTCACGACATCCCTCGATCCACCAGCCGTCGGCGTGTCGTGGTCATCGGCGGTGGTCCCGGCGGCTTGGAGGCGGCGCGGATCAGCGCTGAGCGCGGTCACGATGTGGTGCTGCTCGAAGTGATGCCGTGGACCGGCGGTCAGATCCGCCTTGCGGCGCGCAACCCGAGGCGCAAGGACCTGTTGGGCATCGTCGAGTGGCGCGACAGCGAACTGGCCAGACTGGGTGTCGACGTTCGCGTCGACACGTACGCCGACGAGCACGTCGTCCGCGACCTGCAACCCGACGTCGTCATCGTCGCGACCGGTGGCTTGCCGCAGAATCCCGAACTCGAAGCCGGCGCAGACCTGGTCGTGTCGGCCTGGGACGTGGTCGGTGGCGATGCTCGACTCACCGGCGATGTGCTGCTGTACGACGACGACGGCACGCATTCGGCGATGACGACAGCCGAGATGCTGGCTCGATCGGGGGCACGGTTGGAGATCGTCACACCCGAGCGAACCGTCGGCGTCGACGTCGGGGGCCTCAACATGGTCCCATATGCCCGGGCCTTCAACGAGACCGACACGCGCATCACGTTGAACCAGCGAGTCCGCTCCGTGCGACGCAGCGAAGGACGACTTGCCGTCGAGGTCGGCAGTGACCACTCGCCGGTTCGGCACACGCGCACCGTCGACGCAGTCGTCGTCGATCATGGCGTGTTGGCCAACGACGAGCTGTATCTCGCGTTGCAGAAGGGGTCCTCCAACGGTGGCGAGGTCGACTACCCGGCCCTCCTCGCCGGGAAGGCCCAACCCGCGAGCGGCGACGGCTACCAACTGTTCCGAATCGGCGATGCAGTCGCCGGCCGCAACATCCATGCCGCGATCTACGACGCGTTGCGGCTGTGCAAAGACCTGTGACCGAGTACAGGACGGCGGTCGTCACCGGTGCGTCCGGCGGGATCGGTCGAGCCATCGTTGCTGATCTCGTACGACTCGGTATGCATGTGCACGCGCTGGCGCTTCCCGACGCCGCGCTCGACGAGCTGAACGCTCTCGATGGAGTCACGGTGCACGGCATCGACGTGCGCGACACGGCGGCGCTGACCACCGCGATCGACGGGCTCGATGTCGACGTGCTGGTGAACAACGCCGGCATCATCGGCGACCTCCAGCCGGCCCAGTTGTCGAATACCGCTGTGGCCGACGCCCTCATCGACATCAACCTGCGCGCCGCCATTCACTCGACGATGGCCGTCTTGCCGGGCATGGTGCGGCGCAATCGCGGCCATGTGCTGTTCACCGGTTCGATCGCCGGCACACGACCGACGGCAAACAGCGCGATCTACTCGGCGACCAAGGCCGCCCTCAACGCATTCGCCGACGGCTTGCGCATGGACCTGCTCGGTCGAAACGTGCGGGTCACCGTGCTGGCACCCGGCAGGGTGGAGACCAACCTCTACGACGACGCGTTTGGTGGGCACGATGTCGCTGTCACCCGGCTGTACTCCGGCGCGAAGTCGATTCAACCCGCCGACGTTGCCGCGGTCGTCAGCATGGCGTTGACCATGCCGGCACACGTCGACGTGACCCGCGTCGAGGTCGTTCCCACGGGCCAGGTCTTCGGTGGCAGCAGCATTGCCGAGATGGACTAGTATTCCGCATCGTGGGCTGGTTCCGTAGAGTGGAATCGGCCGGCTGATCTTCACAAGTTGGACTGACAAAGGAGTCAACCAGTGGCGTTTCCATCAGACCTCGAAATCGCCCGCGCCGGCAAGCTTGCGCCGCTCACCGACATCGCCGCACAGATGGGCATCGGGCCACACCTGCTCGAGGCACACGGCGACGAGCTGGCCAAGATCCGGCTCGAGGCCATCGACGAGCTCGCCGATCGGCCGAAGGCCAAGTACGTGGTCGTCACGGCCATCACGCCGACCCCGCTGGGCGAGGGCAAGACCACCACGACCGTCGGTCTCGGTATGGCGATGAAGCACATCGGCAAGCGGGCCACCATCAGCCTGCGCCAGCCGTCGATGGGCCCGACCTTCGGGATCAAAGGCGGCGCCGCGGGCGGGGGCTACAGCCAGGTGATCCCGATGGAGCTGCTCAACTTGCACCTCACCGGCGACTTCCACGCCGTGACGGCTGCTCACAACCTGCTGTCGGCGATGGTCGACAATCATCTGCACCAGGGCAACGAGCTCGACCTCGACATCCACAACATCACATGGCGTCGCGTCCTCGACGTCAACGATCGTGCCCTGCGCAACATCATCGTCGGCCTCGGCGGCAAGGCCGACGGCGTCACCCGCCAGACAGGGTTCGACATCACTGCCGCCTCCGAAGTGATGGCCATCTGGGCGCTCGCCACATCGGCCGAGGATCTGCGCGCCCGACTCGGACGAATCGTCGTCGGTTACAACCGGGCCGGTGAACCCGTCACCGCCGAGCAGCTGAAAGGCGCCGGTTCGATGGCGGTGATCATGCGCGAGGCGTTGAAGCCGAACCTGTTGCAGACCCTCGAGAACACCCCCGTCATCGTGCACGCCGGCCCGTTCGGCAACATCGCCCACGGCAACTCCTCCATCATCGGCGACCTGGTCGGCATCCACACCGGCGACTACCTCATCACCGAGGCCGGCTTCGGCGCCGACATGGGCGCCGAGCGCTTCTTCAACATCAAGTGCCGCAACTCGGGCATGGTTCCCGATGCAGCCGTGCTGGTGGCAACTGTTCGGGCGTTGAAGGCTCACAGCGGCAAGTTCAAGATCGTCGCCGGCAAGCCACTGCCGCCCGAGCTACTCGCCGAGAACCCCGACGACGTGCGCGCCGGTGCCGCCAACCTGATCAAGCAGATCGAGAACGTGAAGGTCCATGGGGTGTCGCCGGTCGTTGCCATCAACGCGTTCCCGGGCGACTTCGACAGCGAGCACCAGGCGATCCGCGAGATCGCCGAATCGGTCGGCGCCCGCGTCGCGGTGTGCACCCACTTCGCCGACGGCGGCAAGGGCGCGATCGACCTCGCCAATGCCGTTGTCGAGGCCTGCGACGAGCCCAGCGACTTCGAGTTCTGCTACCCGCTCGATGCACCTCTGAAGACCAAGATCGAGTCGATCGCCACCAAGATCTACGGCGCGGCCAACGTCACCTACTCCCCCGCCGCCAACACGCAGTTGGCGCGCTACGAGAAGAACGGCTTCGGCAACCTTCCGATCTGCATCGCCAAGACCCACCTGTCGATCAGTGGCGACGCTTCGTTGAAGGGCGCACCCACTGGCCACACGTTGAACGTCCGCGAGGTGCGGGCCTCCGTCGGCGCCGGATTCATCTACCCGATCTGCGGCGACATGACGACGATGCCGGGCCTCGGTTCGGCGCCCGCAGCGTCGATCATCGACTTCGACGAGCACGGCGAGATCGTGGGGCTCTCGTGACAGCAGTGCTCATGGATGGGGCGCGAGCTGCGCGACGACATCGTCGCCGAACTGCGCGCCGAGATCGAGGCCGCCGGCAGCCCGCCGGTCTGCCTGGCGACCGTGCTGGTCGGCGACGACAAGCCGAGCCAGATCTACGTCCGCAGCAAGCAGAAGAAGGCGGCCGAAGCCGGCATGCAGTCGCGCCACGTGGCGATCGACGGCAACGTCAGCCAGGCCGAATTGGAGGACACCGTCGGCGCCTTGGCGGCTGACTCGGGGGTGCACGGCATCCTCTGCCAGCTGCCACTCCCCGGCGACCTCGATCCCGAACCTCTGCTGCGGCTCGATTCCCGCCGAGAAGGACGTCGACGGTCTCACCGAGGCGTCGATGGGCCGACTCGTCCGCGGCCAACCCGGCCACGTCGGCTGCACACCGCTGGGCGTCATGCGGCTGCTCGAGCGGTACAGCATCCCGACGTCGGGCAAGCGTGCCGTTGTCGTCGGTCGATCGACGTTGGTCGGCCTTCCGATGGTGTTGCTGCTCGGCCGCAAAGGTGTCGACGCCACCGTCACCCTCGCCCACTCGCGCACCGGCGATCTCGTCGAGGTGTGCCGCGAGGCCGACATCATCGTCGCTGCCGCGGGTCAGGCGCGGATGATCACGTCGGCACACGTCAAGCCGGGCGCGACAGTGATCGATGTCGGTGTGTCGCGCACGGAGTCCGGCATCGTCGGCGATGTCGACTTCGAACCCGTGTCGCAGATCGCCGGAGCCATCACACCCATGCCCGGCGGCACCGGCCCGATGACCATCGCCTGCCTGCTGCAGAACACGCTCGAGGCTGCACGCATGCAAGGTGCGTTCCCAGCCTGATGTCTGGTGTGCAGTCGGTCGAGCGAGCGTTCGCAGTGCTCCGCTGCCTGTCGGGCGGGCCCGCCGGCGTCACCGACGTTGCCGACCGGGTCACGCTGCCGAAGAGCACGGTGTCGAGGATGCTGTCGACACTCGAGGAACTGGGCATGGTCGAACAGATCGAGCCGGGCGGCAACTATCGCATCGGTTCGGGGATGGTCGAGATCGCTGCTGCGGTGCTCCCTGGCCGAACGTTGATCGCTGCCGTGCGACCGCACCTGCACTCGCTGGTGAAGGCCACCGGCGAAGCTGCCGGCCTCTCGATCGTCGACGACTTCGACATGCTGTACCTCGACCAGGTCGACGCCGACAACCAGGTGCAGGTGCGCGACTGGACGGGCGAGCGTGTGCGGGCCCACACCGTGTCGTCCGGCCAAGTGATGTTGGCGTTCGGGGCGATCGATGCCGACAGCTACCTCGCCCAGCCGCTCGAGCGCACGGCCAGTGGCACACTGACCGACGCAGTTGCGATCCGCAACAGGTTCGCCGACATCGCCGCCAAGGGCTATGCGTGGGCCTTCGAAGAGTTCCTCGACGGGCTCAACTCGGTCGCAGCACCGATCCGCGATTCCCGCGGCCGGGTCGTCGGCGCAATCCACGCCCACGGCCCCGCGTACCGATTCCCCGGCGACACCGATGCCGACGAAGTCGGCCGGCTGGTCGCTGCGACCGCCGAGCGTGTACAGCTGTGACCATGTTCGACTATGTCATCGTCGGTGGTGGTTCCGCCGGCTCGGCTCTGGCCAACCGTCTCAGCGCGGATCCGACCACCAGCGTGCTGGTGCTCGAGGCCGGCCGTCCCGATTACAAGTGGGATGTCTTCATCCACATGCCGGCGGCGTTGACGTTCCCGATCGGCAGCAAGTTCTACGACTGGAAGTACGAGAGCGAGCCTGAGCCGTTCATGAACGGCCGCAAGATCTACCACGCCCGCGGCAAGGTGCTGGGCGGCTCGAGCAGCATCAACGGGATGATCTTCCAACGCGGCAACCCGTTGGACTTCGAACGCTGGGCGGCAGACCCGGGCATGGAGACGTGGGACTACGCGCACTGCCTCCCCTACTTCAAGAAGATGGAGAACTGCCTGGCCGCCGAGGGGTCCGATCAGTACCGCGGACACAGCGGTCCGTTGGAATTGGAACGGGGACCTGCCACCAACCCGTTGTTCGGCGCGTTCTTCGAGGCGGTGAAGGAAGCCGGTTATCCCATCACCGACGACGTCAACGGGTTCCAACAGGAGGGCTTCGCCAAGTTCGACCGCAACGTACGTCGCGGCCGCCGGCTCAGTGCGGCACGCGCCTACCTCCACCCGGTGATGCACCGCAAGAACCTGACCGTCACCACCCGTGCGCTGGTCCATCGTGTGTTGTTCGACGGCACACGGGCGACGGGCGTGGAGTTCAGCACCCGTCGCGGACCGACACAGCAGGTGACCGCCGGTGAAGTGATCCTGTGCGGCGGAGCGTTCAACTCGCCGCAGCTGCTGCAGCTCAGTGGCGTCGGCGATGCCGACGGCTCTCGGTGCGCTCGGCATCCCCGTCGTGCACGACCTGCCCGCGGTCGGCCAGCACATGCAGGACCACCTCGAGGTCTACGTGCAGTACTCGTGCAAGCAGCCGGTGTCGTTGCAACCGCAATTGAAGATGTGGCGACGACCGTTCATCGGTGCCGAGTGGCTGTTCCTGCGCAAAGGTCCCGGCGCGTCGAATCACTTCGAGGGCGGAGGTTTCGCGCGCAGCAACGACGAGGTCGCCTATCCCAACCTGATGTTCCACTTCCTGCCGATCGCGGTGCGCTACGACGGCTCGTCGCCGGCGGGCGGGCACGGCTACCAGGTGCACATCGGGCCGATGTACAGCAACTCGCGCGGCTCCGTGCAGATCACGTCGAAGGATCCGAGGGCCAAGCCGGCGCTGCGTTTCAACTACATCTCGACACCGGAGGATCGGCGCGAGTGGGTCGAGGCCATCCGCATCGCCCGGCGAATCTTGAACCAGCCGGCGATGGAGCCGTTCAACGGCGGCGAGGTCTCGCCCGGGCCGAGCGTCGAGACCGACGAGCAGATCCTCGATTGGGTGCGCACCGATGGGGAGACCGCGCTGCATCCGTCGTGCACGTGCCGCATGGGCCGAGCCGACGACGACAGCGTGCTCGACCCGTTGACGATGAGGGTGCACGGCGTCGACGGTGTGCGGGTGGTCGACGCATCGGCGATGCGCTACGTCACCAACGGCAACATCTACGCACCGGTGATGATGATGGCCGAGAAGGCCGCCGACCTGATCCTCGGCAACACGCCCCTGGCCCCCGAACCGGTCGACTTCTACAGAGCGAAGTAGCAGCGATTGGAGCCGCCGGCGTGAGCCGGCACGCCTGCGGCGTACCGGCTCACCCAGGGCTAACGGTCTATGCCAATACTCGTCACGCCAGCCAGGCGTTGACGACGTCGGGGTTGGCGTCGACCCACTCCTTGGCGGCGACGTCGGCGGTCTTGCCGTCGCTGTCGACCATGGCGGCGATCTCGTTCTGCTGCTCGGTGGTCAGCTGGAACTTCGAGAGGAAGTCGAACGCGGCCTTGTTCTTGGCTTCGAGACCGGCGTTGGCCGCCTTGTACAGCGCGTCGACCGGGTAGTCGCAGGCGTATCCACCGTCGGCGGCGGCCGCCGAGGCGGGGCACTCGTCGGTGACTGCGGGCAGCTCGACCTCGGTCAGATTGACCTTCGACTGCAACCAGTGCGGCTGCCAGAACTGCAGCAGCAGCGGCTTCTGGTCGGCCTCTGCCTGCTCGATGGCGGTGATCAACGCAGCCTCGGAGCCGGCGACGACGTACTTCAGCGGCAGCTCGAGGTTGGCGATGATCTGCTCGTCGTAGGTGACGTAGCTCGGGTCGCCCATCAGGAACTGGCCCTGGTCGCCGGACTCGGCTGTGGCGAACAACTTGGCCAATTCGGGATCCTTGAAGCCTTCCCATGTGGCCAGCTCGGGATGCTCGTCGATGACGAACGTCGGCACGTACCAGCCGATCTTGGCGGACGGGCCGAGCAGGCCGATGTCGACGACGCTCTTCTTCTCGTCGATGTAGGTCTTGTAGTCGGCGGCGTGGCCCGACGGCCAGATCTCGAGGTTGGCGTCGAGCTCGCCGGCGTCGAGCCCGGCCCAGGCCGCGTTCTCGTCGAGGGCGACGAGCTCCGTCGGCGTGCCGAGCTTGGACTCGAGCACCACCTTGGCGACGTTGGCGTTGACCGCCGAGCCGGTCCACGGGTTGACGGCGATCTTGATGGCGGCACCGGCGGCTCCGCCGGCGGTGCGTGGCGTCGGTCGCCGCGCCCTCGGTCGCGGCCGGCGCAGTCGGTGGCGTCGCTCGAGCTGCTGTCGTCGCCGCAGGCGACGGCCACGAGGGCCAGCGCCACGGCAACTGCCGCGAAGCGGGCGGATGTACGGATCCTTGATCTCATGTTCTCCCCTTTGGTCCCGACGTTGCCGGGCATGTTCACGATGTGCGGTTCTCCGGAGCCGATCGGTTGCCCCATGCCTGGGTGAGCCGGTCGAGGATCATCGCCAACAGCACAATACTCACCCCGGCCGCCACGCCATCACCCATCTTCAGGTTCGGTTTGGTGAAGCCGCCGAGGGCCTCGAGCCCCAGCGCACCGCCACCGATCAGCCCGGCGATGATGACCGTCGCCAGCACCATCAGGATCACCTGGTTGATGCCGAGCATGATCGACTTGAAGGCCAGCGGAAGCTGCACCTTGAGCAACTCCTGGCGAGGCGTTGCGCCGAACGAGATCGCCGCCTCGCGTGGTGCGAACGGCACCTCCTTCAGACCGAGGCTGACCAGACGGATGCCCGGCGGAAGGGCGTAGACCACGGCTGCGATCACGCCTGGCGTGCGCCCGACGTTGAACAGGAAGACCACCGGGACGAGGTAGACGAACTGCGGCAGCACCTGCGCTGTGTCGAGGAACGGACGCAGCACCGTCTCCAACCACTTCGACCGGCCGCACCAGATGCCGATCGGGATGGCGAGGCAGACGCTGATGGTGACCGCGACCAGCACCTGGCTGAGGGTGTCCATGGCCAGGTCCCAGTTGTCCATCGCCGCGATGCCGACGAGCGACAGCGATGCAGAACGTTGCGAGCGCGCCAGCCGCCGCTGAGCCAGCCGAGCACGGCGAAGATCGAGCACCACGAACCACCACGCCGCGTCCTGCAGGAAGCCGCGAATCGGGTCGAGGACGTCGCGTCACCAGGAAGTCGCTGATGGAGCCGGTGCCGCCGACGATGGGAACGCCGTTGCGGAAGTTGTCGTTGAGCCAGTCGATGAGTCGACTCGGCCCACGACCCGAGGCCGATGCGCCACGACGGGAAGTCGGGGAGGTCGAGCACCGTGGCGATCAATGCGGCCACGACGACCGCAACGAAGCCGCCGATCCACAGCTTTCGTCGGTCGGCGACCCATTCCTTGGTGACGCGCCGGCCCTGTTTGACCGCCCGCTCGCCCGTGGTGATGCGGTCGAGCGCGATCGCGGCGAACACGATGCAGAAGCCGGCGGAGAACGCCAGGTCGGCATCGAGCTTCTGCAGGCCTGCCAGCACCTGGCCGCCGACGTCGCCGGTGCCGAGCTGCGACGCGATCACGACGATGCCGAACGCCATCATGATCACCTGGTTGAGACCCAGCAGGATCGTCTTGCGAGCCAACGGCATCTGCACCTTGCCGAGCAGCTGCGAGCCGGTGGACCCGAACGAAAGACCGACCTCGGTCGACACGATCGGAACCTGGCGGAGGCCGAGGCTGGTGAGCCGAACCGCGGGCGCCACCGCGAAGATCAGCGTGGCGACCACCGCGGCGGGTACGCCGATGCCGAAGAACGCGACGCACGGGATGAGGTAGACGTAGGCCGGCATCACCTGCGCCGTGTCGAGCACCGGGCGCAGCCGCCTCTCGGCGCCGTCGGAGAGCCCGGTCCAGATGCCGAGCGGCACACCGATCAGCATGGCCAGCGCAACCGCCACCAACATGATCGACAAGGTGATCATCGTCAGGTCCCAGAAGCCGAAGAGCCCGACGGCGAACATCGACGCCGCGGCAAACGACGCGGTGCGCCAGCCGGCGCGCAGGTAGCCGATCGACGAAGACCAGCGCGACGACGCCGGTCCAGTTCAGCGGCGCGCAGCAGCGAGAGGGCTCGATCGACACACCACTCGATGGCGCTGCCGATCGACTTGATCGCGTCGAGGACTGCGTTGCGACCGGTGTTCTGTGTGATCCAGTGGTATGCGTCCTGGGCGTGCTGCTGCACATGCAGGTTGAGCCACGACGGCACGTCCTGGTGCCGCGTGACCTTGTAGATGACGACGCCGAGAACGATCAGAGCCGATGACGATCAGCACGGTGCGCGTCCGACGAGAGATCGCCGGCCGCCGCGGCCGGCGTCTGCAGTGCAGGAACCGCCTGAGTCACCCGTCGACGCCTGCGATCAGCGACAGCACGTGGACACGATCGACGCAGCCGACCTGACGACCGTCGGCGTCGACGACTTGCACCGGCAAATCGGATTGTGCGACCAGGTTGACGATGTCGCGGACCTTGGTGCCGACGCGCGACCGAACCGCAGAACTGGTCGCCGTTGACATCGCGCATCACGTGTTCGACCGGCACGACGAACGATCTCGGCACATCGCGGACGAAGTTCTCGACGTAGTCGTCGGCAGGCTCGACCACGACGGTCTCCGGCGTACCGACCTGCACGAAGCGGCCGTCGCGCATGATCGCGATGCGATCGCCGAGACGCAGCGCCTCCGACAGGTCGTGGGTGATGAACACCATCGTCTTGTTGACCTCGCGACGCAGGCGAACGACCTCGTCCTGCATGTCGCGGCGGATCAACGGATCGAGCGCCGAGAACGGCTCGTCGAACAGCATGATGTCGGGATCGGTGGCGAGGGCGCGGGCGAGGCCGACACGCTGCTGCTGGCCACCACTGAGCTGGTGCGGGCGATAGCCGCCCATCTCCGACAGCCCGACCAGCTCGAGCGTCTCGTTGGCCTTGCGACGGCGCTGCGGCCTTGTCGACGCCGCGCACCTCGAGACCGAACGCGACGTTGTCGGTGAGGGTGCGGTGCGGCAGCAGACCGAAGTGCTGGAACACCATCGACACCTTGTTGCGCCGCACGTCGAGCAGCGTCTCCTTGTCGGCCTTGGTGACGTCGATGTCGCCGATCCGAACGGAGCCGACTGTCGGTTCGATCAGCCGTGTGAGGCAGCGGATCAGCGTCGACTTCCCACTGCCCGACAGCCCCATGACGACGAACACCTCGCCCGGCGCGACGTCCATGTCGATGTCGCGCATCGCCACGACGTTGCCGGTCTGCGCCTGCAGTTGACGGCGCGGCAGGTCGGCGAGTTCGGACCCGACGATCCGCTCCGGCTTCGGGCCGTACACCTTCCACAGCCCGCGCACGGAGATGGACGAGTTGGTTTGCCCCACGCCGCCGATGCTAGTCATACCCTGGTGTGAACACCGGAAGGGCACGGACGTGACGGACCAACCAACTTCAGCTCGGGCCGTGATCATCGGCGGCGGCATCGTCGGCTGCTCGACCGCTTATCACCTTGCCAAGTTGGGATGGACCGACACGGTGCTCGTCGAGCGGCACAAGCTGACGTCGGGCTCGACGTTCCACGCCGCCGGTCTCGTCGGGCAATTGCGCAGCAGCGCCAACATCACCCAGTTGCTCGGCTACTCGGTCGACCTCTACAAGCGACTGGAGGCCGAGACCGGGCAGGCCACCGGATGGAAGATGAACGGCGGCCTGCGGCTGGCGTGCAACGAGGAGCGGTGGAACGAGGTGAAGCGGCAGGCGACGACTGCCAAGTCGTTCGGCCTCGAGATGCACCTGCTGTCAGCCGACCGAAGCGCAGGAGCTGTGGCCGCTGATGACGGTCGACGATGTCGTCGGCGCGGCGTTCCTGCCGACCGACGGGCAGGCCAACCCGACCGACATCACCATGGCGTTGGCGCGCGGCGCACGGCATGGCCGGCGCGACGATCTGCGAAGACACCGACGTACTGGAGATCGAGGTCGTCGACGGGGTCGATCAAGGCGGTCGTCACGTCGCAGGGTCGCATCGAGTGCAGCGTCGTGGTGTGTTGCGCCGGGCAGTGGACGCGCGACGTTGGCGGCGACGGTCGGCGTCAACGTGCCGCTGGTGTCGGTGCAGCACCAGTACGTCATCACCACGCCGTTCGACCCGCCGGTGCCGCGCGATCTGCCGACGCTGCGCGACCCCGATCGGCTGACCTACTACAAGGAGGAAGTCGGCGGATTGGTGATGGGCGGCTACGAGCCGAACCCGATTCCGTGGGCCGACGATGGCATCCCTCGCGACTTCAACTTCAAGCTGCTCGATGCCGACTTCGACCACTTCGCTCCCGACGATGGAGCTCGCGATGGGTCGCGTGCCGGCGCTGCAGACCGCCGGCATCAACGAGCTGATCAACGGCCCGGAGAGCTTCACCCCCGACGGCAACTTCATCCTCGGCGAGGCGCCCGAGCTGAAGAACTTCTTCGTCGGCGCCGGGTTCAACGCCTTCGGCATCGCGGCCGGTGGTGGCGCAGGCATGGCGCTTGCCGAATGGGTCCATCGCGGCGTCGCGCCGTACGACCTGTGGGTCGTCGACATCCGCCGCTTCGGCCGCCCACACCAGGACACCGACTGGGTGCGCACTCGCACGCTCGAGGCCTACGGCAAGCACTACACGATGGCGTGGCCGTACGAGGAGCACGACAGCGGGCGCCCCTGCCGCCGGTCGCCGCTGTACTCGCACCTGCTCGGCGGCCGGCGCCTGCGTTCGGCGAGAAGCTCGGCTGGGAACGGCCCAACTGGTTCGCATCCGCGGAGCTCGGCGAGACCGCCCACGACGTCTACAGCTACGAGCGACAGAACTGGTTCGACGCAGTTGGCCGCGAGCACCAGCGCTGCACGCGAGTCGTGCGTCGTGATCGATCAGACGTCGTTCGCCAAGTTCGCGCTGAAGGGGCCGGATGCGCTGGCCGCGCTGAACTGGATCTGTGCGAACAACGTCGACAAGCCGGTCGGCTCGCTGACGTACACGCAGATGCTCGACGACTCCGGTGGCATTCAATGCGACCTCACGGTGTGCCGCGTGGCAGACGACGAGTTCTACATCGTCACCGGTACCGGCTTTGCGACACACGACTTCGATTGGATCCAGCGGTCGATCCCGGCGGGCATGAACGCGCAACTGTTCGACATCACCTCGGCCAACACCGTGCTGTCGTTGATGGGACCGAGGGCACGCGACATCCTCGAGGCGGTCACTCGTGCCGACGTGTCCAACGAGGCGTTCCCCTTCGGAACACAGCAGATCATCGGCATCGCCGGCTGCCCGGTGCGGGCCCTGCGGGTCACCTACGTGGGTGAGTTGGGGTGGGAGCTGCACCTGCCGGTCGAGTACGCGACGACGGTGTACGACGCGCTGATGGCCGAAGGCAGCGCGCACGGCTTGATGAACGCCGGCTATCGGGCGATCGAGAGCCTGCGCCTGGAGAAGGGCTACCGGGCGTGGGGCAGCGACATCGGCCCCGACCACACGCCGATCGAAGCCGGACTCGGTTGGGCGGTGAAGCTGCGCAGCGGCGTGGAGTTCCGCGGCCGCGCCGCCATCGCCGCGCAACGTGCCGATGGCGTACGCAAGATGCTCGCCGGGTTCACGTGCGATCCGGCCGTCGTGTTGCTCGGCCGCGAGACCATCTACCGCGACGGCGAACGGGTCGGGTGGCTGACCAGCGGCGGCTACGGCTACACGATCGGCCGATCGATCGGGTACGGCTACGTACGGAACCCATCGGGTGTCACCGCCGACTACGTGACGAGTGGTTCATACGAGCTGGAAGTTGCCGGCGAGCGAGTGCCCGCCGAGGTCTCGCTGCAACCCTTCTACGACCCGACCAACGCCAAGGTGAAGTCATGACCCAACTCGGCGATGAGAGATGAGCCGCTCCACGCCGCATGTCTCTCATCGCGCCATCTGGACACCGCAGCACGATCGAGAGATGTGCGCCGCCTGGCGGCTCATCTCTCATCGCGCCCGATACTGTAGTCTCCGTCCGTGACCGAGTCGAACTTGCCAACGCAGGCCAGGATCGTGATCATCGGCGGGGGCATCATCGGGTGCAGCATCGCCTATCACCTGACGGCAATGGGCGAGACCGACGTCGTGCTACTCGAACAGCATCAACTCACCGATGGCGCCACGTGGCATGCCGCAGGCTTGGTCGGACAGTTGCGCTCGTCGCGCAACACCACGCGCATGCTCGAGCACTCGGTCGAGTTGTACGGACGGCTGGAGGCAGAGACCGGCCAGGCGGTCGATTGGCATCAGGTCGGCAGCTTGCGGCTGGCGTGCTCGCCCGAGCGCGTGATGGAGCTGAAGCGGCTGACGACGATGGCGAAGAGCTTCGGTTTGCCGATGGAGATCGTCAGCCGCGCAGACTGCCCAGGAGCTGTTCCCGCTGATGACGACCGAGGGCGTGCTCGCCGCAGCGTTCCTGCCGACCGATGGGTACATCGACCCCGCCAGTGTCACGCAGGCGATCGCCAAGGGCGCGCGGATGCGCAACGCTCGAATTTGCGAGCACACCAAGGTCACATCGATCACGGTCGACGGTCGACGGGCGACCACAGTCCACACGGATCAGGGCGACATCGCCTGCGAGATGGTCGTGAACGCCGCCGGAATGTGGGGCATGGAGATCGGGCGGATGGCGGGTGTGCGCATCCCTGCCGTAGCGGTCGAGCACCAGTACGTGCTGACTGGACCGATACCCGATTTCACGCCCGCCGAGCTCCGCCAGATGCCGACCATGCGCGACCCGGATCTGCTCGTCTACTACAAGCCCGACGGACCCGGGCTGCTGATCGGTGGATACGAGCCGGACACGCTGCCCTTCGGCCTGGACGGGATACCGACGCCGTTCCAACGGCAACTGTTGGACCCCGACTTCGATCGATTCGAGCAGTTGGCCACACTGGCCGCACAACGAACACCGGTGATCGAGCAGGCCGGCATCCGCACGATGATCAACGGCCCGATTCCGTACTCGGCGGACGCCGACTTCGTGATGGGCAAGGTTCCCGAGCTCGACAACTACTACGTCGCCACCGGCTTCCTCTACGGCATCGCCGCCGGCGGAGGTGCCGGCAAGATGATGGCGGAGTGGATCCTCGAGGGCCGGCCGTCGCTCGATCTGTGGCCGCTCGACGTACGGCGATTCGCGTTCCATCACACCTCCCATCACTTCATGGGCTCGCGCATGGTGGAGCTGTACGCACACCACTACAAACTCGCCGCGCCCGGCACGGAGCACGTCACGTCGCGGGGCGTGAAGCGCAGCCCGCTGCACGACTCGCTGGCGTCGCAGGGAGCGGTGTTCGGATCACGCGGCGGCTGGGAGCGCCCCAACTGGTTCGCGCCGAGCGGGGTCGAACCGATTGATCGTCCATCGTTCAGCGAGCCCAACTGGTTCCCACATGTCGCCGAGGAACATCGTGCGGTGCGCGAGCGTGTCGCCCTCATCGATCAGACGTCGTTCGCCAAGTTCGAGATCACCGGCCCCGGCGCGCTGGACGCGGTGCAGTGGCTGTCGGTTGCCGACATGGACAAGCCCGTCGGCACCATCACCTACACGCAACTCTGCAATCAGCGCGGCGGGATCGAGTGCGACTTGACCATGACCAGGCTCGGCGAGCAGCACTGGTACGTCGTCACCGGCTCGGCGTTCGGCGCACACGACATGGGCTGGATCCGGTCCAACTCGCCGGTTGACGACAGCGTGCAGATCCGCGATCTCGACATCGGCAGGTGCCGTCATCAACCTGTGCGGGCCACTGGCGCGCGACGTGTTGCAAGCGGTCAGCGAGGACGACGTTTCCAACGAGGCGTTGCGGTATGCGACCGCACGCGACATCACCATCGGCGCAGCGCCGGTTCTGGCGATGCGTATCGGCTATGTCGGTGAGTTGGGTTGGGAGTTGCATGTGCCGACGTCGTACGCCGCGCACGTCTACGACCTGCTTCGCGAGGCGGGCCACCAGTACGGCATCGCCAACGTCGGCTACCGGGCGATCGACACGTTGCGAATGGAGAAGGGTTACCTCTACTGGTCGACCGACATCACTCCGGACACATCACCATGGGAGGCCGGTCTCAGCTGGAGGATCAACATGGGCAAGGGTGACTTCTGCGGACGCGAGGCGTTGGAGGCTCAACGCGACGCGGGCGTCAGTCGCGAGCTGTGCACCTTCACGCTCGAACAGATGGCCTACCCCGTCAGTGGCGAGGCGATCATTGCCGACGGCGAAGTCGTCGGATTCACGACAAGCGCCAACTTCGGCCACACGATCGGCAAGCCGATCGCGAACGGATACCTGCCGATCGAACTGGCCGATCGCACCGACTTCGTGATCGAGGTCTACGGCGAACCCATCCCTGCGACTCGCCACGACGGCTCCCTCTACGACCCCAAGAACCTCAAGCTGAAGGCGTGAGCGGTGGCTGGGAAGTTGCTGGGCACACTCCTTGTCCTCGCAAGCGTGGGTCCACTTGGCGGATGTGGGGTCAGAGAGGACATCGGCTCAGCTGCCCCGGACACCGTTGCATCGTCCACGTTCGACGCGTCGAGCGTCGCGACCCAAGTGCTACCGACCACATCGCCGCTGGAATCCACCACTGTTCTGCCGACCATCACGGAGGCCGCTGTTGTCGACACGGCGGTGCCTACCACCGCGATTGAAGACGGGATGGTGTCTTCCCCGCCAGTGACCATGGTTGCTGCGCCCGTGATCAGTGACGCATCAGTGAGAGCGTTGGCTGCCGTCTTGGGTGTCGAGGGTGAACTCGAGCAACGCGACGGCGAGTACGGAGCCGGCCAATGTGTCGGCCGTCTCGAGCGACGCGCCCTATGCGTGAACGTGCCGCTGTGGGGTTTGTGGCAGTACTCGGACCTCGATGCGCAGGACACGCCCGGGGCGAGCGATGACGCAGCGCGCAACGTCGCGGTCGACCTGTTCACTCGACTTGGTGTCGATCCAGGATCGGTGATCTCAGTCGAACCCAACGGCCCGCTGCCGCAGGTCACATTCAGTAGCGGCGCTGTCGTGATGGTTGCAGCAGACGATCGAATCGGCTCCGTCATCGCCGCGACGAGCCTTCTGCCACCCGGGTGAATTTCTCGCGAGCGCCGGAACCTGCAGTCGGTTTGTGTCCTCACCGGAATCGTGATCGAGCAAGGTCTCGAGAGCTCGATTGTCGGGACTGATGACACGCCGTGACACGATGCAGTGATGAGCGAGGTCTCCAGCTTCCTGACTCGCGCCGGGCTGCCCGCCGACGCTGTGACGACCCGACTTGCCGGGCTGACCAACGTCAACCATCTCGTCGCAGACGGCGACGATCGGTACGTGCTGCGCATACCGGGCGAGGGCACCGGCGAGTACATCAAACGGGTCGACGAGGAGGTGGCGGCGCGTTCGGCTGCAGCCGCGGGGGTCAACGCCGACGTTGTCTTCTTCGATGCATCCGACGGGTTGATGGTCACACGGTTCGTCGATGGCGCGGCCACGATGAACGCCGATCGGTTCCTCGATCTGGATGCAGTCGCTCGCGCCGGCCACGCGTTCCGTCAACTGCACACCCACGCTGCGCCGTTCGCCGCCGACTTCACCTTGTTCCCGATGATCGACGAGTACAAGTCGCTGCTGGCATCGAAGGGAGCGACGCTTCCCGATGGCTACGACGAGATCCAACGGCGGGCCGGGTCTGTACGGGCGACGCTCGAGGCCGCGCCGGTTCCACTGCTGCCATGCCATTGCGATCCGCTGTGCGAGAACTTCCTCGACACCGGCGAGCGGATGTACATCATCGACTACGAGTACGCGGGCAACAACGATCCGATGTGGGATCTCGGCGATCTCTCGGTCGAGGGAGAGTTCGGCCCCGACCAGGACGAGGCCCTGCTCCGCGCCTACTTCGGTGGGGAGCCGCCGGCGGATCAGCGCGGCCGGATGATCGCGTACAAGGCCCTGTGCGATTTGTTGTGGACCCTGTGGGGCGTGATCCAGCACGTGAACGGCAATCCCGCTGACGATTTCTGGGCCTATGCGGTCGGCCGCTTCGAGCGCTGCAAGGCGTTGATGTCGACGCCCGAGTTCGATGCACGGGTTGCCGCAATCAGGTGACGAACGACCGTGTTCAAACGGCGCGCTTGTCGCGGTAACGCCGTCCCATCGCCACGACGGTTGCAGGAACGAAGAACGCCCGGGCCGGCAACGACACCTCGCTCCACGGCCGCTTCGCCAGCGGCGCCCGCCACGCCCTCATGCGATACAGGAAGAAGGCGGCGAGCATCGCGTGGAGGACGATGGCCGCCCAGAAAAAGCCCTCCGGTCCGATGGCGATCATCATTCCGGCAGCAACGAATGGGCCGACCATCGCCCCGACGCCGTACAGGGTGACCAATTGGGAGGCTGCAGCGTTGACGTGCTCCGGGTCGATCCAGTCGTTCGTGTAGGCGGCGGCGATCGAGTACAGCGGGTAGCTGCAACCGCCCAGCACGGCCATCAACAGCAATGCCATCGGACTGGTCGACGGACCGAGCAACAACAGCACGGCCGCACCGATTGCGCCGAGCGACGCGGCGAGACCAACGGCTCGGCGATCGATGTCGTCCGACGCCGCAGACACGGGCCAGTGCAGCAGCATCCCACCGATGTTGGGAGCGGCAACGAACAAACCGACCTTGCCCGGCGACAGTCCGACGCGGGTGGCGTAGATCGCGGCCATACCTGTCAACGCGCCGTGTGCCATGCCGACGAGCAGACACGAGACGACCCCCGTTGGAACAAGCTTGGCCAAGTCGCGCAAGGAGATGTGCTCGCGCTTGGCGACAACAGGCGCAACCGCATCCTCCGACAGTGCAACCGGCGCGACCGCGAGCGACGTGATGATGCTCGCGACCGCGAAGCCGGTGACGGCGAGGGCGTCGTCGATGGTGAACAACAGCACCTGGCCGATACCGAACGCACCTGATGTGACGACGGCGTAGATCGCCAACAGTCGGCCACGGTTCTCGTTGGTCGCCAGATCGTTGAGCCACGACTCGGCGACGACGTATTGCCCCGCCAGGCACAGCCCGGTCACGAATCGCAGCCACACCCACGCCGGAGCGGACTCGGTGAGGCCGACGGCGAGCATCGCCGCGGACAGCAGCGATGCCAGCGCGGCATACACGCGGATGTGGCCGACCCGTCCGAGCGCGGAGAGCGCCACACGTGACCCGACCAGGAAGCCTCCGTAGTACGCCGCGCTGATGAGGCTGCTGACTGCCGTCGGCAGCCCGACGAGTTCGGAACGGACGCCCAGCAACGTGCCGAACAACCCGGCGGCGAGCAGGAGGAACGCCAGCCCGACGAACAATCCCCATGTCGCGAGGGCAATGTCGCGGGTGAAGGACGGGCCGTCGTCAGTACGTTCCATGGCACCGCCCAGCCTGCCATGCCACGCCTCCAAGACCCTGAACTTCGGCGGGTGTTACTGTCACCCGATGACTTCCCCGTCGGCAACGAAGCTGACGCTCGTCGGCGCAGGCAAGATCGGTCAAGCGATCGTGCAGTTGCTGTCGGCCGCGCCTGAATTCGACGTCACCGTCATCGATCGCGACGAGTCCGCGCTGGCGCCCCTTCGAGCTCGCGGCGTGAAGGCGTTCGACGTCGACATCAGCGATCCGATCGCGCTTGCCGCTCAGGTCGACGGTCAAGAGATGGTGATGAGCGCTGCGCCATTCCACGCGACGTCGATCATCGCCACGGCAGCGCGCAACGCCGGCGCCCACTACTTCGACCTCACCGAGGACGTCGACTCGACCCGAGTGGTCAAGCACCTCGCCATCGACGCGACGTCGGCGCTGGTGCCCCAATGCGGGCTGGCACCGGGTTTCGTTTCGATCGCAGCTGCCGAACTTGCTCGGTCGTTCGACGACATCCGCTCGATCTCGATGCGCGTCGGCGCGCTTCCGCAGTTTCCCACCAACGCCTTCAAGTACAACCTCACGTGGTCGACCGACGGCCTCATCAACGAGTACTGCAATCCTTGCGAGGCGATCGTCGACGGCAAGATGCTCGAGGTCCTTCCGCTCGAAGAGGTCGAGGCGTTCTCGCTCGACGGCGTCGACTACGAGGCGTTCAACACCTCGGGCGGACTGGGCACCCTGTGCGAGACGTTGCTCGGCGAGGTCGAAACCCTCAACTACAAGACGGTGCGCTACCCCGGTCACCGCGACGCGATCAAGATGCTGATCACCGACCTGCGACTTTCTCGGCGGCGCGATCTGTTGAAGGAGTTGCTCGAGGCCGCAATCCCGATCACCTACCAGGACGTCGTACTGATCTTCGTGACCGCATCGGGGACTCGCAACGGGCTGCTCATGCAGGAGACGTTCGCCCGCAAGGTGTATGCGTCGGAAGTGAATGGCGCACGGTTGTCGGCAATCCAACTGACCACGGCCGCTGGGATCTGCACGATGGCGGATCTCATGCGCGAAGGCAAGCTGCCGCAACGAGGCTTCGTGCGACAAGAGCAGTGCGCGTTGTCGGACTTCCTGGCCAACCGCTTCGGCTCGCTCTACCTTCGCGGCAAGGAAGTCACCGCCTAGCAGCTCAGCGTCTGACGCCGCCGCCCGTTACGGGGCGCGGACTCCTAACGCGACCGAGAGCCGCACACAGCTCCCAACGCGTCAGCTACGACGGCGCTGAATCTCGGCGGTGATGGCCGGCACCACCTGGTGCAGGTCGCCGATCACGGCGTAGTCGGCCTTGGACACCATGTTGGCTTCGGGATCGGTGTTGATCGCCAGGATCTTCTTGGAGGCCATCGCGCCGACCCAGTGTTGGATCGCGCCGGAAATGCCACAGGCGATGTAGATGTCGGGAGCGATGCGCGTACCGGTCTGGCCGACCTGATCGGTGTGGTTGCGCCAGCCGAGGTTGGTGACCGCGCGGCTGCAACCGACCACACCGCCGAGCGTCGTGGCCAGTTCCTGCAGGGGCGCGAACCCGTCGGCCGAGCCGACACCACGCCCGCCGCTGACGACCACGGGGGCCGTCGACAGCGTGACTCCGGCAGCACGTTCGACCCGCTCGCGGATGATGGTGCGACCGAGGCCGGGATCGAGCTCGACCCACAGCGGCGACGAAGTCGCGGCGACTGGCGATTCGACGGCTGGAAACGCGTGATGCGCGATGGTGACGAGGCGGATGGGCGCGTCGAGGCTGCACCGTTCCAGCAACGAACCGCCCCAACGAACGCGGACCAGCCCATCGTCGGCGAACTCGATGACGTTGGCGACCATCGGCAGGTCGAGTCGAGCAGCTGCCTGAGCCATCACCTCGTTGCCGCGATCGGTGCCCGTGGCCATCACCATCGATGGGCTCAACGATGTCGCGGCTTGCGCCACGACTGCACCCCAGGCCTCGGGGCCATAGTCGACGAGGACATCGTCGTCCACTTGATGGACGGTGGTAGCGCCGAACACACCGATCTGTTCGACGAGTCCGTCGGCCGCTCTGCCGATGGTGAGGGCGTGCGTCTCGCCGAGCTTGTTGGCCGCGGCGAGCGCCTCCCACGTGGCCGGCGACATCACGCCGCGATCGTGTTCGACGACGACCAGAATCATCTTCAGCACGCCGATCTCTTCGAGCATGTCGACGACCGCGGCAGCAGCGTCGGGGCCGTTGCCGAGGATCACCGTTGCGCTGACCTGCTCGGCCGCCGGCAGCAAGGTGATCATCTGCTGGCCTCCGCGCTCGCCGACGGGCGGCACCTGGGCAACATCGACCTTCTTGGATGCAAGGCGTCCCTTGAGGGTTGGATAACGCGGCAGGTTGATGCCTTCCTTCACGCCGAGCACGGCCGGCATCGGCACCTCGTAGACCTCGACTCCGACATCTGCCTCGCGCCGGGCGCGCAATGTGTCGCCCTCCACGTCGATGCCCTTGATGCCGTTGACGATCGGGCGGCCGAGCGCGTACGCCACGCGGACACCGACCTGAAAGCCGCCGGAATCGGCCGACTCGTTGCCGAACAGGATCAGGTCGAACGGTCCGTCGGCGGCCTCGATGCCGGCGACCGCCGAGGTGATCGCGGCCGCGGTGCGCTGCGGATCCCAATCGGCACCATCGATCGGCAGCAGCACGGCCTTGGCGACGCCGAGACTCGCGGCATATCGCAGTTGCTCGTCGGCTTCGGCGGGCCCGAGGGTCAACACGGTTGCCTCGCCTCCGTGCTTCTCGACGAGCTGCACTGCTTCTTCGACCGCACATTCTTCGTGCGGACTCATCGTGAAACCGAGGAAGGCCGTGTCGATGTCCTGACCATCGGCCGTGATGTTGATGCGCGCACCGGGTGCCGGCACACGCTTCACGCAGACGAGGATCCTCATGACTTCATTCGTTTGTCGTCAGGGTCGAACAGCGGCGTGGCGCTGGCTCGCTCGACAGTCACGGGGTACAGCTCGTTCATGTACATGACCTGCAGCTTGGTGCCCTCGACGGCGTGCTCCGGCGGGAGGTAGGCCAGTAGCAGGTACTTGCCGACGGATGGTCCGGCACCTGCGGTCGTGACTCGCGAAACGCGACCCTTGGCATCGAGAATTCGCTCGCCATCGAGCGTGAGGATCGGCTCGTTGCCGCCGGTCGGGAACCGGTCGTAGCCCTCGGCGCACTTCTGGGAATCCATCGACAGCGTGCACATGATCGCCGCCGGCGCCTCCTCGCGGGCCTTGAGGTATGCCTCCTTGCCCATGAAGTCGGCCGACTTCACCTTCGGTCGGGCGAGCCCGGCCTCGACAGGGTTGTACTCGCTCTCGAGCTCGGCGCCCATCAGGCGATAGCCCTTCTCGATGCGGCCGGTGACGGCGTACACCCCGATGCCGACGGGGATGATGTCGAACTCCTTGCCTGCTTCGGCGATGGTGTCCCACAGCCTCAGGCCGTGCTCCATGTTGGTGTAGATCTCCCAACCGTTCTCGCCGACGTACGAGATGCGGAACATGATGCACGGCACGCCGTCGATCAACACCTCGCGTACCGCGCCGTACGGGAAGCCGGCCTGCGACACGTCGTACGGCTTCGACTGGTCGGTGACGATCTTGCTCATGGTCTTCTCGGCGTTGGGTCCCCACACACCGATCGTGCAGATCCCCTGCGAGCGATCCGTGAACGTGACGGAGCCATCCGTCGGCATGTACTTGCGGAACCAGTAGTTGTCGCGGCCACCATCGAACGCGCCGGTGATGATGCGGAAGTGATCGTCGCCGAGACGCTGGATCGTGAGGTCGCCACGGAACCCACCGTGCTGTGTCAGCAGCGGTGTGTACACGCTGCGACCGACGGCAACGTCGACGTTGTTCACGCACATGTACTGCAGGTAGCCGACGGCGCCGGGTCCGGTGATGTCGAACTCGTTGAACGCGGTGAGGTCGACCATGCCGACGCTCTCGCGCATCTGCAGGTGCTCGGCATTGGTGATGGGGCTCCACCAGCGTGCATCCCACTCGTGCTGACGCGGCTTGCACGCCTCGGGGAACTTCTCGAGCAGGTTCGCGTTGCTCTCGAACCACTGCGGACGCTCCCACCCGCGAGCATCGAAGAACACCGCGCCCAACGCCTCTTCGCGGGCGTAGAAGGGACTGCGGCGCATGCCGCGTTGGCTGGCCCACTGCTCGCGCGGATGGACGATGCCGTACGTCTTGTTGAAGTGCTCTGCGCAGCGGGCGAGGATGTGGTGCTCGGTCTTCTCGTGCGGGTAGAAGCGGCTGATGTCGGTGCTGTGCGGATCGCACAGGTGCGGGTAGCCGTAGGTCATCCACTCGGCGACGATCTGGGCGATGCCGGGGCCTTCCTTGATCCACACCGCGGCCGCGCTCCACAGGTTGCGCACTTCGACCGTCTCACCGAGCACCGGGTTGGCGTCGGGTGTCAGGCTGAGGAGGCCGTTGATCGCGTAGCGAATCTCCGCCTCACCGAGCATGTCCATCAGATCGATGGCTTCTTCGAACTGCTGGTCGAAGTCGTCGGCGGTGAACGGAAGTTCGGTCGGCGACAGCGCTGATTCCTCGTTGGAAGGAATGTCGTCGGGGTGCATGAAGATCGGGCGGTGGGCGTACGAGCCGACTTCCATCGAGCCGGCGGTCTGGCGCTCGTAGCAGAACGTGTCCATGTCGCGGACGATCGGGTACGCGACCTCCTTGCCACTCTGCTGCAGGATGTCGATCGGGCCGACGTCGGCCATCTGGTGCACTGCGGGAGTCAGCGGGATGTTGGCACCGGCCATCTTGGCGATGCGCGGGCTCCACACCCCACAGGCGATCGCGACGAACTCGGCCTCGATGCGACCCTTGTTGGTGACGACAGCTGTCACCTTCGGCCCACCGGGGCCGTCTTCGGTCTCGACGTCGAGCACCTCGGTGTTGGCGAAGACCTGCAGCGCGCCCGCATCGACCGCCTCGTTGCGCATCTGCGTGCCGGTCTCCAGCGAGTCGACGCACGACACGCTCGGTGTGTAGAAGCCGCCGAGCAGGATCTCCTCGTTGATGAACGGCACCAGTTCCTTGATCTCCTCAGGCGTGACCAACCGGGAGTCGATGCCCCACGCCTTGGCCGACGTCATCCGTCGCTTGAACTCCTCGAGCCGCTCGGGTTTGCGAGCCACCTCGATGCCGCCCGACGTGTTGTTGAGGCCGTGGTCGATGTACTGCTGCTGGCTCTCCAGCGTGAGGAACGCCATCTCCTTGTTGTGATCGGTGGGGAAGATGAAGTTGGAGGCGTGGCCGGTGGAGCCGCCGGGGTTGGGCAGCGGGCCCTTGTCGATCTGAACCATGTCGGTCCAGCCGAGGCGGCTGAGATGACCCACGAGGCAGTTGCCGACGATGCCGGCCCCGATGATCACGCACTTGGCCTTGGTGGGCACCGTTTGGGCTGGTGTGGCCGGGCTCACTGGGTCTGGCATATCCGTCTCCTCGAAGGCTTGTCATCACAACGGCTGTGATATATCTTTGCGATATCACGAACCTATCACTCAGCGAGCAAGCGTTTCAAGCGATCCGGCAGATGATCGTGACGCTCGAATTGGCCCCCGGGGCGGTCGTTCGCGACGACGCGCTGCAGGCCAAGTTGGGCCTCGGGCGTACACCGATTCGCGAGGCACTGCAGCGCCTCGTCCGCGATCAATTCGTCACGATCATCCCCCGCCGCGGCATGTTCGTGTCGAGCATCGACGTGTCGGAGCTGTCGACCCTCTACGAGACGCGTGCCATCCTCGAGCCGTACGTCATGCGCTTGGCCACTGCCCGCGGCAACGCCGCCGATTGGGAGGCGATGGCCGCCGCGCTCGCCCGCGCCCACGCCGACAGCTCCCCCACGGAATTGTTGGAGATCGATCGGGAGTGTCGCGAGATCGTCTGGGCGGCCGCCGACAACCGCTTCCTCACTGCGACGCTCGACATGCTGTACGCCCAGAGCGACCGGTTGTGGCACCTGTACCTCGCCGACGTGGCCGCGCTCGATCATGTGATCGCGGAGCACCGCGCGATCCATGCCGCGCTGGTCGACGGCGACGGCGATCGCGCCGCAGCGCTGATCGAGTCGCACATGCGTGCCTTCAACGACAAGATCACCGACGCCGTCCGCCGTCGCCTCGAATCACCCCTCGCCGGCTTCTAGTCCGCCAGACCCGACACACACCGGGCCGTCACCGGCGAGCTGTGAGTCCGATGTCCGCTCCACCGCGACACCCGACACACACCGGGCCAGTCACCGGCGAGCTGTGAGTCCGATGTCCGCTCCACCGCGACACCCGACACACACCGGGCCAGTCACCGGCAAGCTGTGAGTCCGATGACGCGATGAGCGCGACATCTGACTCACAGCAGCTCGTCTGGCAGGATTCGCAAATGGCAACCGACGTCCGCAGCGTGACCGTCGGCGGGCGCACGTTCAACGTCGTTGCCGGACGCCACGACACGTTCTGGGACACGTGCGAGTCGGGCTGGGAGGCGACCACGTTCGATGTGTTGACATCTCGGCTGGGTCCGGGGTCGACGTTCGTCGATGTCGGCTCGTGGATCGGCCCGATGACGCTCGTGGCCGCAGCCTGCGGTGCGCGGGTCGTCGCCTACGAGCCCGACCCGACGGCGGCCGACGAATTGGCGGAGAACGTCGCCGCGAATCCGGGCTTCGACGTGGAAGTTCGGCGGGTTGCCCTGTGGACGTCGACCGGTCACCGTTCGCTGCGCGGCGGTCCTGTCGGACTGGGCGAGAGCATGTCGAGCTTCAGCGGTCGAGCCGGGCGCATCGGGTCGACGACCGTCGCCACCATCGACGGGCGCGACGCTGCAACGTCGTGGCCGGCCGATGCCTTGGTGAAGATCGATGTCGAGGGCGCGGAGTACAGGTTGGTGCCACGACTGCGACCGTTCGTCGTGGCGCGACCGACGATCGTGTTGTCGGTCCATGCCTACGACGTGCGGGCTTCGCTGGCTGGGTGGCCATCGCCGGTACGACGGATCGTCCACCACGTTCGTCACGCGGTACGCACCGTTCCGCTGGTGTGGACACTTCGTCGCTACACGCTCCTTGCAAGTGATCACGATCAACCGCAATGGCACCGCATCTCGCGACGCGATCTGGTGATGCACATGTGGGAGCGCGAGCTCCTGCTCGAGCGAACGTAATCTCGCGCCGTGGCACTACGACAGATCCCCGACCCGACTGGCATCAGGCAAGCCAAGACTCTGCCCGCGGCGGCATACAGCAACGCCGAGTTCCACGAGCGCGAGCGCGCACACATCTTCCAACACGATTGGGTGTGCGCCGGCATCTCCGACGAGATGCCTGAACCCGGGTCGTTCACTGCGAGCGTTGTCGGCGGTCTGCCAGTGCTGTTCGTCCGCGACAAGTCGGGCATGCTGCGAGCGTTCCTCAACGTGTGTCGCCATCGAGCGTCACCCTTGTGCGAGGACGGCGAGACGCACGCCAGTTCTTTGATCCGCTGCCCATACCACTCGTGGCTCTACCAGTTGGATGGCTCACTGGCGCGGGCGTCCGGCGTCGGTGAGCCGGAGGGGTTCGACGTTGCCGACTACTCGTTGAAGCCGGTGCAGCTCGCCGAATGGCGGCGGATGGTGTTCGTCTGCTTCGACGAGACCGCGTCACCGTTCAACACCGACCCGCTCGGCCGCGCGATCGACGCGTATCCGCTGGAATCGATGGAGCTCGTGCTGTCGGAGACCAACGACCGGCAGTTCAACTGGAAGGTACTGCTGGAGAACTACTCCGAGAACTACCACACACCGTTCGTGCATCCGGAGATCGATACGAGTTCCAGCGAGGACTACCCGATGGTCTCCGACGGTGTCGTGTTGTACGCGTGGGATCGGCCGTTGCGACCGTCCGAATCACGGGCCGACGAGATCCGCGCCACATTGCTGCCCGGCGAGCCGGGGTGGGAGGAATTGGCGTCCATCCCGATGGACGGTCCATATGGGATCGGTGGATACCTCACGGTGTGGCCGAACCTGATGATGAATGTCTTCCCGGGCGCCTTCCTCGCGATGTGGATGGAGCCACTCGATGCGACCACCACACGGGTCGAGCGACGGTTGTTCGTGCGAGCCGACATCGACGACGACACTCGCAAGTCGATCATCTCAGCGCACGGAACTGGTGCACGGCCAAGACGTCGACATCTGCGATCGTGTGCAGCGATCCCACAACGCCGGCCTCGACGCCGACGGCGTGCTGGCGACGGTCGAAGAGCGCGGCGTCTACTTCGTCCACGAGCACCTCCGAAATCGGGTTCCAACAACCTGCGCACAACCAGCCGACGCGCGGAGATGCGCCCGCCCTGTCGGGGCGGGCGCATCAAGGCGCCGAGTCGGCGGTCCTTACGACCGGAGGTGGCTCGCCGTCTCGGGCCAGCGAGTCAGCACGAAGACTGACTCACCCGATCAGGGAAGGGTTACCACCTAGCGGTGTACATGGCCGGGGTGACGACCGCGACATCCGCTGCCGAAGCTGCCGTGCAAGGCTCGGCCGCTGCTGTGGACTTGGCGTACTGGGTGCCCTTTCCGCTCGGAGCCGCGATGACCGAGTCCCAGATGAAGAAGCATGTGCCCGTGTCGGACCTCACAGCGCCGTACCAATCGGTCGCGGGGTTGGTGAGGTCGAAGACTGACACTTGCTTGGGAGTGGTGGAAGCGCCCACTTGGAAGGTCAGAGCAGGCTCGCTGGCGGCGAGCTTGCGCGATGGTCACGTCGGAGTACTTGCCGGTGTCGGCGAAGATGGTCTTGGCGTTGGTCAGGGCGTTACGGGCCGACGACTGAGCGCTGCGGTCCTTGGCCTTGTTCTGGGCGCCGAGGAAGGTCGGGATGGCAATCGCCAACAAGATGGCGATGATCAGGACGACCACCATCAACTCGATGAGGGTGAATCCCTTGTCTTCCCTTCGTTGTGTGGGGGAGATGTTCATTGTGTGTACCTCCGGTACGTGGTTGTTGATCTGGAGGGTCGGCCGGGACTTGTGAACCGCTGCACAAATTCCCCCTTTTCCGGCAACAGCGACAGAAAGGCGAATCGTTCAGTCAGGGCGCTGGAGTCGCGACCGGCGCGCCGGCCGGCGGGCGCAGCGTGAAGACACGCGCCGACAACTGCAGTTGGTCCACCTGCGGTGCGCCTTCGGCAGCCGCTGGTTGCACAGTGATGCCGATCTGCTCGATCACGAGCAGTCGCGGCATCGTCCGCAGCGCTTCCAGGTAGGCCTGCACCGACGCATGAGGGCCGGAGGCGCTGATGGAGATCTGCATCGAGCCGCCCGGGCCGTTCGGATTCTCGGCCAGCGGTGTCGGGGACACCGAGGCCGAGCGCGACACCGGCGCTGTCTGCGGTGGCCTGGAGCTGTCGGAGCAGTGCTGGCATGGCGGGGTCCGACGGGATGGCGAGAACTGTGACTCCCGCATCGTCAGGCGGTAGCGCGTTCGACGTATCCGTCGGTGCCAACAGAGTCAGTTGGGCGTCGGAGATGTTCTGTTCGACGCGAGCCACGTCGTCGCGAACGCTCGACAGCTTGCTCTGCTGCGGCTTGAACACGAAGTTGAAGACGGCGAAGAGCAACAGCACGGCCATCACACCCATCATCACCACGTCCTTGCGGCTGCGGTTCATGGTTGCACCTCCGTGGTCGAACTGCGGTCGACGAGGTTCTCGGCGGTCACGAAGATCTCCATCGTGAACTGCACCGCCGTCGAGCCGTCGGACTGTCGGTGACACGGCGAAGCCGGATGCCCAGGGCTCGGCGAACCTCGGGTCGGCAGTGACTGACGTCGATCCAGTCAGCAATTGCCGGCAGGCTCGGAGCGACCGCCGTCAAGCGTCAACGTCCCAGGGCGAGCAACGGAGCCCGGCGTCGCAGCGACAGCCGTCGACGGGTCGACCACACCTTGCATCGACGAGATCACCACTCCGAACGGTGCGCCGCTGGCTTCGACGGCGCGTTCGACCGCCAACCAATCGACGTTGGTCGTCGCCACACTGGCCTCGACGGCCGCTGGGGTCGCCTCGATGCCTGCAGTCGTGCCCGATCCGGCGACCGGCAGCCGAACATCGATCTGCGATTGCAGGTCGGTGAGCTGGGCAGTCGCCAGCGACAACTTGTCCTGCTGGCTTGCAATCTCGCTGCCCGTGTGGATGTACAGCGCGCCGGCAGCCCCGGCCAGGATCACCGCGCCGGCGCTGAGGAGCAACCGCCTCGCTCCGAGGACGTGTGCAGGGCGCCTGGCAACAGGGTCAGATCGATGCGCCGATCCTTCGGTCGGGACTGCCCCAGCGCAACACCGATGGCCGCCCCCATGTACGGGGCCAGGAACGGCAGGTCGGCTGACTCGAAGCCGGTTCGGCCCAGGCGCATACCGGCGAACGGGTCGGCGAGTTCCACGTCGAGGCCCAGCGCATCGCTGAGCGCGACAGTCAGACCTGGAAGTTGCGAGCCGCCTCCGGTCACGAGCAGTCGACGTACGTGCCGCGACCCGGGCTGCTCGGCGTAGAAGGCGAGCGACGCCTGGACTTCGGAGATCAGTTCCCCGAGGCTCTCGTCACTGGCCCGCAGGGCCACGGCTGAGGTGGAGCCCTCTGTGGAACCGAGCCGCTTGTACCGTTCGGCTTCGAGCTCGGGGATACCCAGGCGGCTGGCGATTCGCTCTGTCGTGCGTCGACCGCACGCGTTCGTCAGCGTTCGCGAGAACAACGGCTCGCCTGCTCGCGCCGCGACCACGACGACGGTCCCAGCGCCGATCGACAGCACGACGTCGACACTGTCGTCTTGATCGTGCTCGGCGTGCGTCAGCGACAGCGCCAGGGCGGCCGGAATGACATCGACGGCTTCAACCTTCAGGTCGGCTCCGTGGAGCGCCATCAGCAGCGGCTGAACGGCATCCTGGTGCGTCGCGGCCAGCAGCAGGTGCACCGTCTCGTTGCTCGGATCGGGTCCATCCATGGTCCTGATGTCGAAGACGGTCTCTTCGGCCGGCAGCGGGACGTAGTCGTCGAGCTGGAGACGAATGGTCGACATCAGCTCGTCGCGCGACAGGCGGGGCATCTCGAGCATGCGAACGATCACACGCGCCGACGACATCCCTACGCGGACCTTGCGTGAGCGTGAATCCCGCCTGTGTCCAGAGGTCGCGCAGGGCGATCGAGACCGCCCCGACATCGGCCACCTCGCCGTCGACAACCGCACCGACCGGTAGGCCGACCTGACCCATCCGTCGAATCAGCGGAGTATCGCCGAGCTCGATCTCGACGGCACGCACGGCGTTGGTGCCGACATCCAATCCAACTGTCGTTGCGGCCACTGGCCGTCTCCTTGCTCTCGCACGCTGTAGTCGGCCTCTTTGTCGCATTGCCGACAACCGTTCCCCCACATGGGGAACGACGCGGTCACGTGCGAGCTCCGTGTGGTCGACACGAATGGTGTGGGATCTCGCGCACGGAACTCCAGCCGAAAGGCAGCGATGGACAGAGGGTTCAGCCTGATCGAGCAGGTCATCGCGATGACCGTGATCGTCGGTGCCCTCATCGGCCTGCTCGAGCACGCTGGGCGCGACCGCTCAAGGGTCTCAGCATCTCCAGGCAACGAACGATCGCGATCTCGCTGGCCAAGCAAGCGATCGAGAACCTGGAAGGATCCGCGTACAACAACGTGGCCATGAACCTCGCGGGACTGGCCGCCGACCCACTGATCCACGGCACGACGCCGACCTTCACATTTGAGGGCGAGTTCGTCGTGCCCGGCGGTACGACGCCCTCATACAAGACGACCATCGTGAGTGCCGGCACAACGTTCGTGCTGCGAATGTTCGTGACGTCGGTGTCGGCGGCCGGTTCGGGCTATCGCCGCGTCACCACGATCATCGAGTGGCCGTCGACTTCGCCGGCACATTCCATGCGCTTCTCGACGCTGGTGTTTCCACTCGACTATGCGTCCTATCCCTCCAGTAGCGGCGATGCCGAGGCAACCGGCGGGCTCATCTCGGTCAATTGGACAATTGGGCGGCGACACGATCGAGGATTTGCACCTCGCGCTTCCCGCTGTGCGCTCCGACACCAACGCCTCGACATTGAGAACATCGATCGGCGCGGCTGCCAGCGCAACCGGCTACGTCGATCTGCTCGATGGTCCCGTGACCTCGCCCGGTTGCCCGGCACCCGGTACAGATGTCGGCGAGTGCCCGCGCCAAACCAACGACAGCATCGCCGACAACGACTTCACGTCGACTACGGGCAGTTGGGTGTCCGGTATCGGCAAGACGTTCGTCGCCGGAAGCCTCCACACGCCGGGGGGTACGACCCTGACCACGCCCGCTGGCTCCATGACAACACGTACCAGCACCAACGCATGCGGTAGCTGCGGGTTCGGGGACAGCGACGGTCTGCCGTGGTCCGATGCGTCGGTCGCCACCACCACTGCGTCGACGTCGGATTTCAACAGCGATCACGGCGTCGGTGTGCTGTCCGGCAGCTTCTGGACGCTCGACAACGCGTGGACTCCGTCGGCGTCGATCGACCACGACTCGACCGGAGGTGGACTCGTGACCGCGACCGCTCAGCTCTCGGCACCGGCGGTGCGCGTGCTCGACCTCGTGGGGGCGCCGGTCGGGTACGCCGGGGCGGTGAAAGTTGGCGCGTTCACCGCAAGGGCGACAGCCGCAGCGGGTTACACCCTGGCCGCGCCCGACGTCACCACCGGAACGACAGCGATGCAGATTCAGCTCTGGGACGGCGCTGGGTATCAAACGATCAACTTGCTCCCCGGCACCGCCCTCGATACCACTGCGACCGCGAGTTTCACCATCAGCGACCACATCGTGTCGTTCACCTCGCGGGTCCAGGCCCAGCCCTCGAACTTCAGCACCCTCGGCACGGCACCGCGCGGTGACGCCGCAGCACAGCATCCGTCGATCCTGCTGATCACGGTCGAGGTGACCATCACCTCCGCAACGCTGACGGACACACCTCCCACCACGACCACGGTCCCGACAACCTCCACCACCACCACAGATCCCGTCGACGACTACAACCGCTCCAACGACGACAACGACGGAGGCGTCGACCACATCGACCACAGAATCGTCGACATCCACCACCTCGACACCCACGACGACGATCCCTGCGCCTCCGCTGATCACCGATCACTTCACGATCACCGTCGACTACGGACGAGTCTCGGCGCACGCCACGTGGCTGGCAAAGGCAGCGTGATCCCAATGACGACACACGCCGGGCAACACGATCATGGAACAACGCTGATCGAGCTCATGATCAGCATGTTGGTCATGGCCATCGGCATGGCCATCATCGCTTCGACCTTGCTCCTTGCCGAGCAGGCCACGCATCGCATCGAGAAGACCTCGGAAGCCATCGACGCCGCTCGACTGTTGTCGGCCTCGCTGGATCGCGAGCTGCGCTCAGCGGTGTGCATCACCTCCCCTGGTGAAAACCTGTACAGCAACACATTGACCTTTCAGACGCTCTCCGCCGAGGTCGTGTCGGTGCTGACGTACACCGTTGTCGATGGGGCCGTGACGCGCAGGGAAAACCTCGGTGAGCCTCGAACGATCATCAGCGAGGTCGGAACCACCACGACGGCCTTCAAGCAGGTCACCACGCCGCTTCGAACCGTCGTCGTCGACATTCCGATTCGATCCGAAAACGGTGGGCAGTTCCAGCTGCAGACCACGATCGCAGGGAGGAACGCATGGAGGTCATGCTGAACACACAAGGACTTGTCAGGAAATGCCGGCGGAGCCGACGACCGTCCGATCGTGGCTCGGTGCTCGTGATGGCGGCAATCATCTCGGTGGTCGCGTTTGCGCTCGCCGGGGTCATCCTGTCCCATGCGCAGCATCAGAGTTCGGCGTCGAACACGGAGCGCCTACGCCAGCACTCCATCGATGCGGCGATGGCCGGCGCGGTCGTCGCCAACTCCGCGCTCACAACCAACTCGGCATACACGGGAAGTGGCCTGATGACTGTGGCGGATGGCTCGGCTCAGTTCGAGGTTCACGTCACAACCGACGCAACCGTTGCCGGCAGCACCCGTCGGGTGCTCACATCGACCGGCTATGCCCCGACGAAGGCTGCACCAAAGGTGGTGCGAACGTTCCAGCAGGAGGTCGAACTCGACCCGGTGGGCTTCACCTACGGCATCTTCATGGAGGGCAGCTACAGCGACGCCTCATCGTCGTCGGTGATCGGCAGCATCTACACCGGTGGCAGCATCTCGCTGGGAAACGCTCACGATCTCACCGGCAACCTCGACGCGATCGGCAGCATCTCGACAGGGTCAAATCAGAACATCACCGGCACACTGCACGCCAACGGAAGCGTCAGCGTGAACAACACCTCGACCAATGTGTACGGCAGCGTGTTGGCAGGTGGCAGCATCACCACCGGTGGCACGATCCGCGATGTCGCCCAGGCCGGCGGCTCAGTCAGCAACTGCGCCAAGGTACAGGGTTCGTGCATCCAGCACTCGCCGCCACCGCCGGTGCCGGTGCAGTACTTGCCGCCGTTCACCTTCAACGCTGCGAACTACGCGTCGGTCAGCCCGGTCACGTCAGGCTCCGCATTCGTCACCGGTGTGAAGAACAAGACACTGACGCAAGGCGTCTTCAACATCAGTGGCAGCGTGTCGTTCGCCAACAACGACAAACTCGAGCTCACAGGTGACATGACGATCTTCCTCAGCGGCAGCATGAACCTACCGGGGACGATCTCGGGCCCAGTCGGCTCGAACGTGCAGCTCACCTTGATCGTCAGAGGCAGCGCGACAGCGCCGAACAACCTGACGATCCCGTCGACAGTGAAGACACTGATCTACACGAATGGCAGTTTCTCCGCGAGCAACAAGCTGATCTTCACCGGTGCGCTCTACGCGCACGGCAGCTTCGCGATGGGCGCGAACAGTTCGATCACGTACGCCCCTGTCTCGGCACCCGGATTCGACTGGACCCAGTCGAGCGCACAGAGCTACACGATCCGCAACATCACCACTCGCGAGATCACGGGGGCCTGACCTCCCAAAGGGGACTTCTGGTCCCGTGCCTGGTTGGAGTGGCCGACACAAGCCGGTGATGGATGCAACCACGCTCCCGGCCGCAGCGGCCACCATGGAAGTGCCTGCCCTGGGAGCCGAGGTGAGCGACCCTGCGTTGCGAGGCCTCCTGCCCGAACACATCGGGCATCGGTACCAGGCCGTGCCGCTGCGCCGCGAGAACGGCGAGTTGATCGTGGGCATGGTCAATCCGGGCGATCTTCGCGCCGTCGACGACCTGCGTGCCCTGCTCGACGAGCGGTTCAGCCGGGTCCCGATCACCCCGACGCAATTGGCCGACCTGCTCGGTGAGCGCCGCAAGCTCGACCAGGAGGTCAACAACGTCGCCCAGATCGTGGTCGACGACTCGTTCGACGAGCAACAGGACCTGGCAACGCTCCGCGCTGTCGTCGAGGAAGCTCCCATCGTCAAGTTCGTGAACCTGATCATCCTGCAGGCGGTTCAGGAGCGGGCCTCCGACATCCACGTCGAACCGACCGAGCACGACCTGCGGATCCGCTATCGCATCGACGGGGTCCTGCACGAACGCATGCGCCAGCCGCGAGCGATCATCCCGGGCGTCATCTCGCGCCTGAAGGTGATGGCCGACATCGACATCGCCGAGCGCCGAGTGCCCAAGGACGGGCGCATCAGCTTGACGCGTCGACGGCGCTGTTGTCGACCTTCGTGTCTCCACCCTGCCGACCGTGCACGGCGAGAAGATCGTGATGCGAATCCTCGACCGGGCCAGCAGCGTTCAGTCGCTGGCGAGCCTCGGCTTCCTGCCGTCGCAGCTCGCCCAGTACGAGCACTCGTTCCGCAAGCCGTACGGCGCGATCCTGGTGACCGGGCCGACCGGTTCCGGCAAGACGACCACGCTGTACGCGACCCTCAATCTGCTGAACCTCGAGTCGCGCAACATCGTCACGGTCGAAGACCCGGTGGAATACCGGCTGGCCAACGTCAACCAGGTGCAGACGAACCCGAAGGCCGGGTTGACGTTCGCCAACGCATTGCGCTCGATCCTGCGCCAGGACCCCGACATCATCCTCGTCGGAGAGATCCGCGACCGCGAGACCGGCGTGATCGCCATCGAGGCCGCCCTCACCGGGCACCTCGTGCTGACGACCCTGCACACCAACGACGCACCGTCGACGCCGCTGCGATTGATCGAGATGGGCATCGAACCGTTCCTCGTCACGTCGGCGGTCGACTGCGTGCTGGCTCAACGTCTGGCGCGTCGTCTCTGCGATCGGTGCAAGGTGCCGTTCGTTCCCACAGAACTCGAGCTGACTTCCGCGAAATGGGACTTCTCGCGACACTCGGTCGACAGCCTCGTGTTCTATCGCGGCGTCGGTTGCCCGCAGTGCGGCGGCACCGGTTACCGCGGTCGGCTGGCGATCCACGAGGTGATGTTGATGACGGAGGAGCTCGACAAGCTCGTCGTCAGCCGGGCGTCCTCGGAGGACGTGCGCAGGTGCGCCGCAGAACAGGGACTGATGGATCTGCGCAGCGACGGGCTCGCCAAGGTCGCGCTGGGACTGACCACACTCTCGGAGGTGTCACGTGTTGTTGCCTGATCAGAACGGCTCTGTTGTCGCGATGGCTTCCAGCGCTCGCGCCTCCGGCGGTGCTCGCGCCGAAGATCCCCCAGAACATCGACGAGCTGCTCGAACAGTGCTTGCAACTCGGGGGATCCGACCTGCACCTTGCGGCGGGTGCACCCCCCACCGTGCGCGTCAACGGCGTGCTTCGCCCGCTCGAGGGCTACGGCATCCTCCACGGGGCGATGATCGAGCGCCTCGTGTTCGCGATCCTGAACGAGCGCAAGATCGAGTCGTTCACCAACGAGCTCGAGCTCGACACCAGCTATTCCATCCCCGGCAAGAGCCGGTTCAGGATGAACGTGTTCCGTCAGCGCGGCGCCATTGGCGCTGTGCTGCGCACGATTCCCTTCGACATCCCGGAGTTCGACTCGCTGCACCTTCCCGCCGTGATTCGGACCTTCGCCGATCTGCCACGCGGCCTGGTGCTGGTGACCGGACCGACCGGCTCGGGAAAGTCGACGACGCTCGCCTCGCTGCTCGACATCATCAACCGCACAAAGCCCGTGCACATCCTGTCGTGTGAGGACCCGATCGAGTTCCTGTACGACCACAAGATGGCGATCGTCAACCAGCGCGAGGTCGGAGAAGACACCAACAGCTTCGCCTCGGCGCTGAAGCGAGCACTGCGCGAAGACCCCGACGTGATCCTCGTCGGCGAGATGCGTGATCTCGAGACGATCCACATGGCCCTCACTGCGGCGGAGACCGGCCACTTGGTCTTCGCGACGTTGCACACGCAGTCGGCGCCGCAGACCGTGGACCGCATCGTCGACGTGTTTCCACCGGACCAACAGGGTCAGATCCGAGTGATGCTGGCGACGACGTTGCAGGCAGTCGTCACCCAGCAACTCATCCCGAGCGCGGATGGCAAGGGTCGCGCGGCTGCTGCAGAGATCCTCATCGCCACCCCCGCCGTGCGCAACCTGATCCGCGAACGCAAGGGCTACCAGCTCGCCAGCCAGATGCAGGCCGGCGCGAAGTACGGCATGGTGACGATGGATCAGAACCTCGCCGAGCTCGTGCGAGCACATCGCATCACCCTCGACGCCGCGTTGGAACGCGCCGCAAGCGCCGACGACCTGCGCAACCTGCTGGGCATGAAGACGAGCGAGGCGGCTGGGCGATGAGCACCACCTATGCGTACAAGGTGCGCGACAAGGTCGGCACGGTCCACAAGGGCAGCATCGAGGGCCAGAGCGAGCAACTCGTCGTTGCCAAGCTTCGCGAGCTCGGCTATGTGCCGGTGTCGGTCGTCGCCCGAGGCAAGTCGAAGCTGAGCGCCGACGTCAACTCCGGCGGCCACGGCAAGGTCAGCCTGCACGCGATCGTGATCTTCTCCCGGCAGCTGGCGACGATGGTTGCCGCCGGGCTCACGCTGATTCGATCGCTGACGATCCTTGCCGACCAGACGGAGTCGAAGGCCCTCGCTGCCGTGATCACGGAGATGCGTGGCGACATCGAGCGCGGCCTGTCGTTCTCGCAAGCGATCTCCAAGCACCCCAAGGTGTTCCCCACCGTGTACATCGCCATGGTGCGTTCCGGCGAGGTCGGCGGGATGCTCGACATGGTGCTGCTGCAGTTGGCCTCGATGCTCGAGAAGCAACTCGAGCTGCGCCGCCGGGTGAAGTCGGCGATGTCGTACCCGATCGCCGTCGGCGGCATCATCGTGGTGATCGTGTCGGCGATGCTGCTGTTCATCGTGCCGATGTTCGAGGCCATGTACGACGACCTCGGCGGCGTGTTGCCGTTGCCGACGCGGATGCTCATCGGAGTGTCGGGCTTCCTCACCAGCTTGTGGTGGGCCATCTCGATCGTCGGGGCAGATAGGCATCTTCGGGTTGAAGCGTTGGAAAGCGACGCCCGTCGGCCGGCTGGCGTTCGACAGGCTGAAGTTGCGACTGCCGATCATGGGCAAGATCGTGCAGAAGACGGCGATCGCCCGCTTCTGCCAGACCCTTGCCGCGTTGGCGCGCTCGGGCGTGTCCATCATGGAAGCACTCGACATCGTTGCCGACACCGCCGGTAACGCGGTGGTTGCCGAGGCGATCAACGAGGCCCGCGAGCGAGTCCGTGTCGGCGAGTCGGTCTCTGCCGCCTTGATGAACCATCCGGTCTTCCCGGAGATGGTCGTGCAGATGATGGCCGTGGCGAAGAGACCGGGGCCCTCGACGAGATGCTCGACAAGATCGGCGAGTTCTACGACGCCGAGGTCTCGGCGACGGTTGATTCGCTGACATCACTGATCGAACCACTGCTGATGGTCGTGATGGGCGTGACCGTCGGCGGCATGGTCGTGGCCCTGTACCTACCAATGTTCAGCATCATCAATCTCGTGAAATGAGCGGAGCACACACCATGAAGCACAAAGGAAAACTCAGAATCGCAAGTTGGCCGGCCCCGGATCCAGCGTCCCGTGTCGTGTTGGATGCCGGCGGCAACTCGCCGTCCAAGCGGGAGTTACGACCCGTCGTTCTCGATCTCCCGTCGTTGACCGGCCAGATCAGCGAAGTGCTCGCCGACCTGCGCCACGACTACGGCATGGCATACCGCACGCAAACGTGGATCGACGAGATGTTGCCCGCATTTGGAGCCGCGCTCGACGACCCCGTTCTCGCTCGCTCGCTGCTCGCGGTGTCCGCGCTCGATGCTGGAGGCATCCGGGCCGATGTCTCCGGTCTATCGGCAGCGCATTCCAGCGACGAGATCCTCGCAACGGGCAAGGTCGTGCTCGAGTCACTTCAGCAACTACGCGAGATGTGCGATGGATCGATCGACCGTCCTGCAGCGGTGGTCCGCCCGTCGGATCCGTCGCGCTGGCCGGCGTTGACTCCCTGAGTTCTTTGTCAGTGCCGAAGCGAGCGGTGCTTGGCGGCGCGGAGCGGAAGGCGATTGTCGTCGAGGCCGGCTTCCGCAAACCGCGACACGATCGGCGGGTCGTCCTCGACCGGCTCGCTGACGTCGTCGACCTGGGACTCCTGCGTGATCGGATCGAGCAGCTCCGCGAATTCGACATCATCGAGATCAGTCACCGGGCTGACGTGCGCCTTTCTCCAAAAGGCGCGACTGGCCCGACCCATCACCGTGACCTCACCGGCTTGCGCGCCGAGCGCATGACGACGGGCGACGGTCGATACCGAGCGCGCTCCGATGCGTCGCGACGGTCCAACGACTGATGTTCAACGCTTCGGCAGCGTCGACGTGCGACAGGCCTCGCAATGCGACGAGCTCGCGCAGCAAGAGCGCGGCGCTGAGAAGACACGAAGGGAAGCAGCCGAGCATTCAACAGCACATCGAGCGTTTCCTCCGGTTCGCAGCCGAGCTGGTCGGCAACGCCATAGAACCCGGCGGAGTCGAACACCGCCTTGATCTTCGGGGACTCCTTGGCGGCGACAGCCCCGCAGCGAGCGGCGCGCTCGATCTGCGACCGGCGGCACGGGGAACAGATCTTGCCCCCGTGGTCGCGGGCGAGCCGAGCACCGCACGAGGTACACCACGTCACGATCTCGGTCCTCGTGATCACGCCGCTTCACCCAACATTGCCAACAACAGAGGGGTGTATGGCTCCAGGCGATGGGCCAGTCGAGCCGGTAGGTCACGGTTGCCGAAGTCATTCACGGACAACCACTGCGAGACGTCGGCTGCCAGCGCCTCGTTGCGCTCCTTCACGATCTCCAACCACTTCGAGATGCAGCCGGCGCGAATGCGGCCCAGTCTCCTGTTCCTCGACTTCGTCCTCAACGGTGGTTCCCAGCGCGTTGTCAGGGACCTCTGGGACGTCGCGCGACCGTCGATGGGTGACGGGATTCGAGCACGGCTTTGGCCCAATCGACCCGCGTGGAGTCCGGGGCCACTGCTCGAGCGACAACCTGCCGTTCGCCAGATGTCAGCGTCCGCTGTTCGACCTGTTCGCGCCGGGCGACTTCGTCTTGAAAGTGGCGACGACGAACCCGTTCGCGCCGGCTCAGCCAATCGTCGCAGCGGGCGGCCTCGATGCGGGCCCGGCTGATCTTGCTCTCGAGAAAGGCCGGCCATGCCTCATACCTGTCCCAGTCGATCCGACGACAGGCATCCCATGTGAGTCGCAGAACCTGCGACAACACCTCGTTGCGATCAGCATGCGCAGGAAGCCGCGCGCTTTGGGCTCCCGCGAACGCGACCGCCCAGGTGTGCAGGCCCTTGTACAAGTCGAGCGACAGTTCGTCGGCGGACTCTCCTGCCGCTCGACGTTCCGCCAGCGGGGCGAGAACGACCGCCGGAAAATCTGGGTGCCTCGGCGACTGCGACGCCGGCATTCGCCGGCGCTCGACGCGCCGCGGTGCTGCCGGGGTTGCTTCCGCAACCTTCGAACCATGCTCACCCGACATGCCCATCTGTTTTGCTCTCAATCGTTGCGTCAGATTCATCAAACCCTCGGTGACGCAGATCGAACAGAGACCTTGTACCCCGCATCCGCTGCATTAGGCCCCGAAGCACCCCTGGCGGAGTCGTTCGATACGCAGATCAGCCGGCGCGGCGAGCACCTCGGCCGCGGGCAAGCGACTTCTTGTGTTCGATGAAGTCGACCAACACGTAGTCGCCGAGGGTCTCGGGTGTCGTGAAGAACGCGCGACCGCGATTGATCGACGTCAACTTCTCGATGAACGACTTGAGGTAGCTGTTCGCGTCGAGCATGAACGTGTTGATGCGGATGTTGTCCTTCGTGCAACGCACGACCTCGCGCAATGTTGCCTCGATGGTCTCGGGCACCGGTGGGTAGTTGAAGAACACGTCGCCGCGCGGGGTGATGTGCGCGGTCGGTTCGCCGTCGGTGATCATGATGATCTGCTTGGTGCCGGTCTGCTTGGCCAGCAGGTGCCGCGCCAGCAAGAAGCCGTGTTGCATGTTGGTGCCGTACACGAAGTCCCACGACACCTCGGGCAGCTGCGCCGCCGTGAGGATGCGCGCCGTTTCGCTGAATCCGACGATGCCCATGTAGTCGCGTGGGAACTGCGACGTGATGAGCGAGTGCAACGCCATCGCGACCTTCTTGGCGGGAAGGAAGTTGTCGCGCATGGGCATCGACAACGACAGGTCGAGCATGAGGACGGTCGATGACTTGGTGAGGTGTTCGGTCTTCTCGATCTCGAAGTCGTCGGGCGACAGGTGCACCGGTGTGCCCGTGCCGTTGCGGCGGAGGGCGTTGCGAATGGTCTTGTGCAGATCGAGGTTGAACGGGTCGCCGTACTCGTATGGCTTGGTCTCGTACGTGCGCTCGTGGCCTTGGCCGAGGCGGTCCATCTGGTGCTGGCCGACCTTGTCCTTGGCGAGCTTGTCGAACAGGTCGCGCAACGCGTTGGAACCGATCTTGCGTAACCCCTTCGGTGTCAGCTCGAGCCGACCTTCCTTCTGCTCGATCAACCCGGCATCCTGCAGCATCTTGGTGAGCTCGGCCAGACGTTGCAGCGACCGGGCAGCGTCGTCGCCCATCAGGTCGCGCACCTTGTCCATGTCGGCCTCGGCCAGCGCACCGGGGCTCGTGGCGTTGCGAAGCAGGTTTTCGAGTTGGTCGAGGTCACCGAGCTCCTGCATCGTCTGCATCGCCTGACCCATGCCCATCGGGTCGCTGCCCTCGAACTGATACCCCTGGCCCCAACCCATCTCCGGGAACATCGACTGCAGGTTCTGGCCGAGCTGGCTCATCTGCCAACGCAGGTCCATGTCTTCGAGCAACTGGTCGCTGAGCTGTTGCAACTGCGCCCGTTGTTCGGGCGTCATCGAGTTCATCATCGCCTGCATTGCGGCCATGCGCTTGGCCATCTGCTCGAGCAACTCGTCGAGCGTCTCGGGGTTCTCGGGGAAGAAGTCGCCGAACTCCTCCATGAACTTCTCGAACTCGGGATCCTCGCCTCGCTCGCGCTTTTCGAGCATCTCGTTGAGCCCGGCGATCATGTCCTTCATGTGCTGCATGTCTTCGGGAGTCATGCCCTGCATCGCGCCCGACATCTGCTCGACCATTTGCTGCGTGAGCTGTTGGCGGATCTTGTCGAGCAGCTGCTCGAAGCGTTGTGCTGCCTCGGCCGATTCGAAGTCGTAGGCCTGGAGCTCGCGGACCTTGCCGGCGAGATCGTCGGGCAACATGTCGAGCCTGAAGTTGCGGTCCGCGGCAGACTCGCGTGCGGTCTGCGCACGACGTTCGTCGCCGCTGCGCTCGGCTGCCTGGGTGGCGTTGTCGACGGCGTGACGCTCCTCGTCGACGATGTCGTTCAACTCGTCGGCAATCTCGTTGTACACGCCGCCGAGGTCGAACTGGTCGAGCCGATCCTGGCGTTGCTGACGAAGCTTGTCCATCAGTTCGCGCAGGCCCTGCAACCGCTCGCCGTTGCGGTCGCGCATGCCCTCCTGCATCATCCGCCGCAACGCAGAGTTGACATCGCCGTGATACAGCAGGTCATCGGTCAGTTCGTCGAACAGCCCATCGGCATCGAGGTCGAACCCGCGTTGCGTGCCGTCCCACCGGGAGTAGGTGAAGCGGGCTGCCATGGGAGAACCTTACCGAAAGATCACCCCGGCTACCCTGGGGGACGACATGCGGGTACCACGCACCTTCTCATTCGTTGACCTGTCCGGATTCACGAACTACACGGCCGCGTTCGGAGACGATGCCGCTGGCCGAATTCTCAGCGCATTTCGCTCGCTGGCTCGCGAGATCGCCAGCGAGCGAGGGGTGCGAATCGCCAAGTGGCTCGGCGATGGCTGCATGGTGGTATCGATCGAACAGAGCAATGCCGTGGCGTTCGCGCTCGATCTCGAACATCGCGCGGCAGAAGTATGTGCACCGCTGTCGCTGCGGGTCGGGATGGCCACCGGTCACGCGCTGCTGTTCGAGGGCGACGACTACATCGGTTCGGCGGTCAACATGGCGGCGCGACTGTGCGACGCCGCCGGCCCGTTCGAGGTCTTGATGCCGACGATGCAGATCGAACGATTGCCGCGTGGCGTTACCGCCAACGCTCACGAGCCGGTCGAATTGCGCGGATTCCCCGGGCCGATCGACGTGGTCGAGCTCGGTGGCCAGCCGGAGTTGGTCGCCAGCACCGACACCGGCGAACTGTGGACTCGCAGCCCGTTCGCGTGATCCGCACCTCCGTCGTCCCGCACTCCCGCCTCGACCGCGCCCTCTTCCACGAAGACCTTGCTCTGCTGAAGGGTCTCGGCGCGTCGACCGTGCGAATCACATTGGATTGGTCGTGGTTGCAACCAAAGGCCGGCGCGTTCGATGGCGATGCTGTCGAGTGGTATGCCGGCTTGCTGCAACACGCCGCCGGCCTCGAGGTCGCGCTGCAGTTCACGATGCTCGAACGCGCTGTTCCGCAGTGGTTCGAAAACGACGGTGGGTTCAGCGACCCGAGATTCGCCGGCCATTGGTGGCCGCGCTGGGTCGAGGGGGTATCGGAGCGATTCGGCGACAAGGTTGCTGGATGGGTGCCGTTCGACAATCCGCTGGCGTACGCCAACAGGGTGGTTCCCGACGACCCGCGCCGTCATGGCGAGGTGCTCGACACATTGGTCGTCGCCTGGCGCGATGCGTGGCGCATCCTGCGCGGCGGCCCACCCGTTTCCACCGCGATCGGCGTCAAGACCGTGCGGGCAGAGGATCAGACGGTTCAAGCTGCAGAGGCGGCGCGGCGGCAGGACCATCTGCGCTGGAATCTGTGGCTCGACGGGCTCCACGATGGGACGATCAGCATCCCCGGCCGTGCCGATCGCGAGTTGACCGATCTAGCCGGTTCGTGCGACGTCTTGGGGATCGTCGTCGCCGATGTCGACGAGTCGCTCGGTGCCGTACTGCGCACCGCCGAGATGGGCCCCGATCGACCGCTGGCGATCACGCTGATCACCCCCTCGGGCAGGGATGCCGATCGCGTGACGGTGGTCGAGCGGTTCGAGACAGCATGTGGCGAAGCTGCGGAGGGCGCACCGCTGCAGGCAATGGCGTTGAGCCCGACGTTCGACATCGTCGGACACGACGACGGCATCATCACCCGAGATCGCGACGTGAAGGATTCGGCGGCCATCTTCTTCGGGACCGCGGTGTAGAGCTTCGCGATGAGAGATGAGCCGCTCACGGCCGCACATCTCTCATCGCGCTGACTGACAGGGCAGCGGAGGCTGCACCTTTTCTTGCCTGGCGTGCGTGTATCACCGCGCCACAACGGCTCATCATGAGACCAGGGGCCAAGACAAGGGAGACTCCAACAATGAGTGACGTTCAATATTCCGAAGACGGGCAATGGTGGTGGGACGAGACCGGCCAGCAGTGGCTTGCCGTCGACGGCCAATCGTCGAGCGACTCATCCAGCGACTCATCGAGCGACCCATCGAACAGCCCAGAAGGTGGAATGTCGACGAACCCGGTTGCGGTGAACCAGAGCCTCACGCTGGTCCCTCAGCCCACCGACGTCACGTGTTGGGCCGCCAGCATCGCCATGTTGACCGGCAAGACGGTCGACGAGGTCTGTGAGGCAGCGGGCATGAACACCACCGACGGATATGGCTGGGGCGAGATCCAAGGGGCCGTGTCGGCGCTGGGCCTCACCGAGGTCGGCCCCGCATGCGGTGGACCGGACTACTTCGCGCCGATGCTCGAGCGCAGCCCGCTGTGGATCGTCGAGGTCGGCGCCCCGTATCACGCAGTCGTGCTGGCCGGACTGAACGGCGGCGGCAACTGGGACGACACCGAGGCCACGATCTACAACCCGTGGCCGCCAGGATCAGGGGCGATCGAGCGCAAGCCGTTCATGGACTTCGCCAACGAGTACGAACTGGGCGCCGGCGCGATGGCCCAGATCGTCACCCGCTAGTCACCGGTTGCACCGGGAGGCGCGATGAGAGATGAGCCGGACCTTCCGGCTCATCTCTCATCTTGCGAACTGACCTCTACTCGTTCCGGTCAGCGCTCCGACCGGGTCGTCCGTCGCGCCGGCATGCTGGGACGTGCAGCATGGCTGTTGCCGGGCCGATGGCCATGGAGCTGAATCGATCGATCGGCAGCGACGCCTGCTGTGTTGAAGAGTGCTGATCAATGCCGACATCACCCGATACGCACAACTCGCGGAAGCACCGACGACTTCGCGCGTACCGAGCGTGGCAACCAGCTGATGCGACTCGACGCGACCGCCGTTGGCAGTCGACCAGAGCCGTAGTGACTGCCCGTGATTGACCAAGCCTGAGCAGTTCGCTCAACGCAGTAGCTGTCGACGAGCGAACGCCACTGATCCTCGCACGTCCAGGCCGCAGCCGAACTCGGGCGCACGCGCGAAGATCGATCCTGTCGCCGGATTCATCGCGTCGCCAGCGACCACGGCCGTCGTCGAAGTGCAATCCGTTGATCTGGGTTTCGGTCAACGTCGGACGCGTTCGCCTTCGTTGCGAACTGGGCATCGATCTCGGCCTCCGTGTAGTAGCGGTCGTCGTGGTTGTGGTCGGCGTAGTAGCCGACGACGTCGGCCAGAACCGACACACTGCCGACGTTGTTGTACAGGCTGATCGCGCCGGTGGCCGACAACTTCACGTCGACCTTGTTCGGTGTCGGCGGTGAGCCGGGCACCCAGTTGAGGTTCGACGCCAGCGGCTGGCGCGACATCGGCGGGCCAGACGGTCAAGTAGCTGGAGCCGGTTCCGCCGACCGTCGTGACGTTCATCGCCACGGCGGTGGCGTCGGCCGGGATCGTGCAGTTGCCGTTCGTGCCCGTGACCTGAACCGTGTAGATCTCGCCTGGCCCGAGTGGGGCCGACCGCGGCCCGACCTGCGAAGGCGCCGGGCGCGTGTCGAACAATCGACACGGTGCAATCGGGATGAACGCATTCCGCTCACCCGTGCTGACCACAGCGTTGGTCACGGCGACGCCGCCGACACCGAGCGACACCGCGACGGCTGCGCCCACCGCGGCCCATCTTGCTCGCGACACTGTTCCTTGCTCTGCTCGTCTCATCTCATCCCCTGGTCGTCCGCTGCAACGCACAAGCTGCGTGCAGGTCCACTATTGTTAGCAGCCCGGGGGCCCCGGCCGCGGACCATTCGAACAATGCGGCTACTGGAAGTAGCCGTTGACGTCGACCACCAGATGCGTCGCCGCACTCGTGAACAAACACACCCGACCACCCACACCAACACCCGACACCACCGAATTCGCCACCGTCGCACCCGCCACAAAGTTCACATTCGACGCCAACGGCAACGCCGCACCACACGGAAACACCGTCACAAACCCAGCCGCCCCCGGCTCAGTCACCGTCACCGTCAACACCACCGCCGACGCATCCCCCACCACACCACCACGACCCGCAACCAACAACTCCGTCACCGAACCAGCACCACGAACACCCAACCCCGCAAACTGACCATCCACCGAACCCACACCCAACACCAGACACGCGACTCCAACAACCGCCCCGGCACCAACGACACAAACGACGACACCGCCGGGAAGTACCCGTTCACATCGACCACCAGATGCGTCGCCGCACTCGTGAACAAACACACCCGACCACCCACACCAACACCCGACACCACCGAATTCGCCACCGTCGCACCCGCCACAAAATTCACATTCGACGCCAACGGCAACGCCGCACCACACGGAAACACCGTCACAAACCCAGCAGCCCCCGGCTCAGTCACCGTCACCGTCAACACCACCGCCGACGCATCCCCCACCACACCACCACGACCCGCAACCAACAACTCCGTCACCGAACCAGCACCACGAACACCCAACCCCGCAAACTGACCATCCACCGAACCCACACCCACACCGACCGCGACTCCAACAACCGCCCCGGCACCAACGACACAAACGACGACACCGCCGGGAAGTACCCGTTCACATCGACCACCAGATGCGTCGCCGCACTCGTGAACACACACACCCGACCACCCACACCAACACCCGACACCACCGAATTCGCCACCGTCGCACCCGCCACAAAATTCACATTCGACGCCAACGGCAACGCCGCACCACACGGAAACACCGTCACAAACCCAGCAGCCCCCGGCTCCGTCACCGTCACCGTCAACACCACCGCCGACGCATCCCCCACCACACCACCACGACCCGCAACCAACAACTCCGTCACCGAACCAGCACCACGAACACCCAACCCCGCAAACTGACCATCCACCGAACCCACACCCACACCAGAACGCGACTCCAACAACCGCCCCGGCACCAACGACACAAACGACGCGACGGGTGGCGGCGGCGGAGTGTCCGAGATCAGAGCGCTGAACAGCAACCTGTTGGGTGAACCCAACGGATCGGCGACCACATTCGGGGTTGCGTCGGCCAACAGCTGGCTGGTCACCTGCGCCGGCGTCAATGTCGGTTGTCCCGACAGCAGGACGGCTGCTGCTCCGGCCACGTGTGGCGCCGCCATCGATGTGCCGCTCTCAACTTCCGACGCTGAGGACGACGTGAACCAATCGGACACGATGTCGACGCCGGGCGCGAACAGGTCGACGCATGTTCCGAAGTTGGAGAAGAAGGCTCGCGCATCGGTCTCCGGTCGACGCAGCAACGGTGAGTGCGTTCGGCGTTCGCGCCGGCGAGAAGTCGCAGGCGTTCTGGGCACGGTCGGGGTGCCACTGCCGTTGCCGGCAGCGACGGTCACTGTGATGCCGTCGGCGACGACCGCCTGCACGGCGTTGTCGAGCGCCGATAGCGATGGCCCGCCGATGCTGAGGTTGAGGACCGCAGGCGAGCCTGCTGGATGGTCGCCGATCGCCCAATCGAGGCCTGCGATGAGTTGATCCGCGTCGGTGATTCCGTCGCAGTCGAGCACGCGCACCGCGACCAGCGACACACTCTTGGCGACGCCGAACGTCTGCCCGCCGACGATGCCGGCGACGTGCGTGCCATGCCCATTGCAATCGTCGGTCCCGGGACCATCGCCAACCGTCGATGATTCCAGACCGAACGCGGCCACCGAAGTCGACGTGATCGGCGCGGATGCCGGAGTCGACCACGTAGGCCGTCACGCCGGCACCGGCGTTGTTGTAGCTGTAGCTGTTCGACAGCGGCAACGAGCGCTGATCGATGCGATCGAGCCCCCACGGACTCGGCTGCTGCACGACAGTCGGCGGCGCCGCGTCGAGAGACATCAGCTGATTCCGCTCGACGCGCGCAACAAGCGGTCCGCGCTGACCTCGCCGATGAGGCTCGGAGCCGCCGTCACCGCTACACCCGGGAACACATTGCGATAGACCTCGTCGACCTCGACACCGAGTGCGATGAGCGTCGACGCGCCAACATCGGGATCCGTGCCGGTCGTCGAACTGGACGATGTATCGATCGGTGGTCGCAGTCACCTCGGTCGCGGACTGCGGCGTGGCCACAACCATGGCATCCAACGGCAGGCACGGACTGACCACGGTGCCACCGATGATCAACAAGGCACCCAGCTTGTTCATCGGCTACCGGTCTGCTAGCTGCGGCCGCGATACGTAGCGCTGGTTCCCGACGAGTCCTTGTTCAGCCGCTTCGACAGGTGCAGGCCCTCGAGTACGAACTCGACCGCTGCGGCAACGGCCGCAGGCGACTCGTCGCCGGCCGTCAGGGCAAGAACAGGCGCACGCATCGCCGGAACCATTTCCACGAGGCGGGCTTCCTCGACCGAGGCGATGTCTTCGCCGGCGTGGGCGACGACGCCTTCCTCGAACGCCGCGATCACGTCGCGGACCTGATCCGGTGTGATTCGCTCCTTGTACACGGTGAGCACCGCGGCCTTCACGAGATTGTCGAGGATGAGGCCGTCGCGACCCTCCTCCAGCGACTCGATCTCGACCTTGCCGTTGCTCGAAGCGGCGAGCGCCTCGAGGTCGCAGATGCGCGGCACGACGACGTGCTCGCCGGCGCGCAGGCCACGCCGCAGCGCGTTGGCGCCGAGCACCTCGACGTTGCTGACCGACAGGCGCACGCTGACGCCGCTGCGCTGATTGACCTGCGTGCTCGCCCGAGCCAGCTGGCTGAAGGTGGCGACGACCTGCTCCATGTAGTCGGGCAGGTGCACCGTGACATTGCCGACCGAAGCCGGGCCGCGCCTCCTGGCGCATGATGGCAACTTCGGTCTCGACGTCGAGCGGATAGTGGGTACGGATCTGGCTGCCGAACCGATCCTTCAGCGGCGTGATGATGCGGCCGCGGTTGGTGTAGTCCTCCGGGTTCGCGCTGGCCACCAGCAACACGTCCAACGGCAGGCGGATCTTGTAGCCGCGCACTTGCACGTCGCGTTCTTCGAGGACGTTGAGCAGACCGACCTGAATGCGCTCGGCGAGATCGGGGATCTCGTTGATCGCGAAGATGCCGCGGTTGGTGCGCGGCACCAACCCGTAGTGCAGCGTCAATTCGTCGCTGAGGTAGCGACCCTCGGCCACCTTGATGGGATCGACCTCGCCGATGAGGTCGGCGATCGACGTGTCGGGGGTGGCCAACTTCTCACCGTAACGATCGTCGCGATGCACCCATTCGATCGGCGTCGCGTCGCCCATCTCGGCGATGAGGTCGCGCGGCATGCTTGCTGACCGGGTTGTACGGATCGTCGTTGATCTCGCTACCGGCGACGATCGGCATCCACTCGTCGAGCAGACCGGTGAGCGAACGGATGATGCGCGTCTTGGCCTGGCCGCGCTCGCCGAGGAAGATCACGTCGTGACCGGCCAGCAGCGCGTTCTCGAGCTGCGGCATCACCGTCTGCTCGTAGCCGAGCACGCCTTCGAACAGTGCTTCACCAGCCGCGATCCGCGCAACGGCGTTGCGTCGGATCTCCTCTTTCACGGGCGACGACTGCCAGCCCGAGGCCTTCAGATCGCCGAGGGTGGGAGCGAGTGTTGCCATGAGTCGACCATACCGCTTTTCGGCGGCGCACGCCCGGGGCCGAGCCGCGCCTAGTCTCGCCGGCGTGGATCTGTCGGGACAGTGGCGCGCCAATGTTGCCGATGACGAGCGCCGTCGTAGCGCCGTCGGCCTCGACTACTCCGACGACGACTGGCCGCAGGTCGAGGTGCCCGGTCATTGGCGCAACCTTGCGCCGTTCGCCGACAACGACGACGCGCTGATCTACCGAAAGCGATTCGACCTCGAGCCAGCGCCGGCAGGGCGCCGGCACTTCGTGACGCTCGACGGCATCTTCTATCAGGCCGATGTGTGGCTCGACGGCGCCTACCTCGGCGATCCAGAGGGCTACTTCTTCCCCCACACCTTCGACATCACCAGCCTGTCGCGCCTGGCGAGCGAGCACGTGCTGGCGGTCGAGGTGGCGTGCCCGCCACAGCGCAATCGCAAATCGAAACGGGCGATCACCGGGGTGCTGCAGAACTGGAATGCGATGGATCCGACGTGGAATCCCGGCGGCATCTGGCGACCGGTGCGGATCGAAACGACCGGGCCGGTGCGGATCGACCGGTGGCGCGTGCTGTGCCGCGACGTCAACGACACACGGGCCCACTTGCGGTTGCACGCCCGGCTCGACAGCGATGTGGCCAGGACCGTGCGAGTGTGCACGCGCGTCGACGGCGAGTTGCTCGACCAGCACGAGCAATCGCTCGCAGGCGGGCTCAACGAAGTCGATTGGAACCTCGACATCAACGATCCGCGGTTGTGGTGGCCATGGACGCTCGGCGAGCAGGAGCTGACCGACGTCGAGGTCGAGATCTCGGTCGACGAGGTCGTCAGCGACGTCCGAAGTGTGCGCACCGGGATTGCGCGAAGTCGTGCTGCAGGACTGGGTCTTCACGGTCAACGGCGAGCCGATGTTCGTGAAGGGCGCCAACCTGGCACCGACGCGGATGGCTCTCGGAGACGCAACCCCCACCGAGATGCGTCGCGATGTGGAGTTGGCGCGCGAGGCAGGGCTCGACCTGCTGCGAGTGCACGGTCACATCTCGCGGACCGAGTTGTACGACGCGGCAGACGAGCTCGGCATGTTGTTGTGGCAGGACTTCCCGCTGCAATGGGGCTACGCCCGCACCATCCGCAAGGAGGCCGTGCGTCAGGCCCGCGAAGCGGTCGACCAGCTCGGTCATCATCCGTCGATCGCCGTGTGGTGCGCGCACAACGAACCTGTCGCACCGAACCTCGATCCGACAGCACCGACGCGGCAAGACGGCGATCAAATACATCACCGGCCAGCAGCTGCCGTCGTGGAACAAGACGGTCCTCGATCGATGGGTGAAGCGGGCATTCGAGCAGGCCGACGAGACACGGACGACGATCGCCCACAGCGGCGTCATGCCTCATCTCCCGATGCTCGACGGCACCGACAGCCACCTGTACTTCGGCTGGTACCACGGCCACGAACGCGACTTGCCGGGGTTCGCCGCGTCGATGCCGCGAATGGTGCGGTTCGTCAGCGAGTTCGGCGCCCAGGCGGTGCCGGCGGCGGCCGATTTCATGGAGCCTTCAGCGCTGGCCGGACCTCGATTGGGTGCGGCTGGAGGAGCGCCACGGTCTGCAGCTTCACATCTTCGAACGCGTCGTTCCTCCGTCCGATCACGCGACGTTCGACGAATGGCGCGATGCAACGCAGCGATACCAGGCCAAGGTGTTGCGCCATCACATCGAGACCCTGCGACGTCTGAAGTATCAGCCGACCGGTGGGTTCTGCTTCTTCATGTTCAACGACGGCGCGCCGATGGTGTCGTGGAGCGTGCTCGATCACGAGCGGCACCCCAAGCTGGCCTATCAGGCTGTTGTCGACGCCTGCCGACCGGTGATCGTCGTGGCTGATCGTCTGCCCGACACCCTCGTCGGTCGGCGCCGCGCTCGCGCTCGACGTGCACGTGGTCAGCGATGTGCGCCGGCTCCTGGAAGACACGGTGTGCACCGCCAAGCTCAGTTGGCCGGGCGGGTCGCATGCCTGGCGTTGGGGCGGCGACGTGCCGCCGGATTCCTGCGTGCGCGTCGGCACCATCCAGTTCGTCGTGGCCGATCAGCCCGGCGAGCTGTGGCTCGATCTGATCGTCGAACACGGTGACGAGGTCGCCACCAATCGCTACGTCAGCACCATCGTCCGCTGACGGCTCGGATACCAGCAGCGTGTGTAACCGCACGCCCCGTTACGGGGCGCCAGGCTCCAAACGCTGATGTTGCTGCCGCCGAACTCAGCGGCGGCTGAGTTCCTTGCGGTTGGCGAACTTGGCTTTGAGGTAGTCGGTGTTCATCAGCGCGATGAAGTCGATCGAGATGCTCTTCGGGCACGCGGCTTCGCATTCGCCGTGGTTGGTGCACGAACCGAAGTACTCGTCCATCGTTTCGACCATCGCCTCGACGCGGGCGTAGCGCTCCGGCTGGCCTTGTGGCAGCAGGTTGAGATGGCTGACCTTGGCGGCGGTGAACAGGTTGGCCGCGCCGTTCGGGCAGGCCGCGACGCACGCTCCGCAGCCGATGCATTCGGCCGCATCCATCGCCGCGTCGGCGACGACTTTGGGGATGAGGATGAGGTTGGCATCCGGGGCGCCGCCGGTCGGGGCGGTGATGAAACCACCGGCCTCGACGATTCGGTCGAAGGTGCTGCGGTCGACCATCAGGTCCTTGATGACGGGGAACGAGGTTGCCCGCCATGGCTCGACCACGATCTCCTGGCCGGAGGCGAACTTGCGCATGTGCAGCTGACACGTCGCCGTGCCGCGTTGCGGTCCGTGGGCCTGGCCATCGATCATCAACGAGCACGCTCCGCAGATGCCTTCGCGGCAATCGTGATCGAACACGATGGCCTCCTTGCCTTCGGTGATCAGTCGCTCGTTGAGCACGTCGAGCAGCTCGAGGAACGACGCTTCGTCGCTGATCGAGTCGATGCGGTAGCTCTCGAAGTGGCCTTCCACATCGGGGCCTGCCTGCCGCCAGATCTTCAACGTCAGGTTCGTCAGTTGCGTGCTCATTATTTGTAGCTCCGGGTCGCCAGGTGCACGGCTTCGAACTCCAGCTCTTCGACGTTGCGGATGGCCTTCATCGGGTCGCCGGTCCACTCCCACGCGGCGACGTTGGCGAAGTGCTCGTCGTCGCGCTTGGCCTCGCCCTCCGCGTCCTGGTACTCCGCTCGGAAGTGACCGCCGCAGCTCTCCCTGCGCTCCAGCGCATCGCGGCACATCAACATGCCGAGCTGGAAGAAGTCGTCGACGCGGCCGGCCTTCTCCAAGGTCTGGTTGGTCGATGCCCCGTCGCCGGTGACACGCAGGTCCTTCTGGAACTCGCTGTACAGCGCGGGCAGTTCGGACAACGCCTTCTCGAGACCCTGCTCGGTGCGCTCCATCCCGCAGTAGTCCCAGATGATCTTGCCGAGCTCGCGATGGAACCAGTCGGGCGAACGGGTGCCCTTGATGTCGAGGTACCCCTGGAACCGCTGTGTCGCGGCGGCCTCCGCAGCTTTGAACTCGGGATGGTCGACTCCCGGCGCCGGCTTGCCGAGCAGCGGCGCCAGATAGTTGCCGAGCGTGTACGGCAGCACGAAGTAGCCGTCGGCGAGGCCCTGCATCAGCGCCGACGCACCGAGGCGGTTGGCGCCGTGGTCGCTGAAGTTGGCCTCGCCTGCGCAGTACAGACCGGGCACGGTGGTCATCAGCTCGTAGTCGACCCACAAGCCGCCCATCGTGTAGTGGCTGGCCGGGTAGATGCGCATCGGCACCTGCGTCGGGTTCTCGCCGGTGATCCGTTCGTACATCTCGAACAGGTTCGAGTACCGCTCGTACACCGTCTCGTAGCCGATGCGGTCGATCGCCGCGGCGAAGTCGAGGTACACGCCGTTCTTCAACGGGCCGACACCGCGTCCCGTGTCGACGGCACGCTTGGCTGCTCGCGACGAGATGTCGCGCGGCGCAAGGTTGCCGTAGCTCGGATACAGCCGCTCGAGGTAGTAGTCGCGGTCCTCTTCCGGGATCTGGTCGACCGGCCGTTTCTCGTCAGCGTTCTTCGGCACCCACACGCGACCGTCGTTGCGCAGCGACTCGCTCATCAGGGTCAATTTCGACTGCGTGTCGTCGGCCTGCGGGATGCACGTCGGGTGGATCTGCGTGTAGCACGGGTTGGCGAAGTACGCGCCGCGTTGGTGGGCACGCCATGCAGCGGTGACATTGCAGTTCATCGCGTTCGTGGACAGGAAGAACACGTTGCCGTAGCCGCCGGTGGCCAGGACGACCGCATCGCCGGCATGCGACTGGATCTCGCCGGTCATCAGGTCGCGGGTCACGATGCCGGCGCAGCGACCGTCGATGACGACGGTGTCGACAAGCTCGACACGATTGAACAGGCGGACGCCGCCGAGACCGATCTGGCGAGCCAGCTGCTGGTACGCGCCCAACAGCAGTTGCTGACCGGTCTGGCCGCGGGCGTAGAACGTGCGGCTGACCTGGGCCCCACCGAAGGAGCGGTTGTCGAGCAGACCGCCGTATTCGCGGGCGAACGGGACACCCTGCGCGACCATCTGATCGATGATGTCAACGCTGACCTGGGCCAGGCGGTGGACGTTGCCCTCGCGGGCCCGGAAGTCGCCACCCTTGACGGTGTCGTAGAACAGGCGATGGATGGAGTCGCCGTCGCCGCGGTAGTTCTTGGCGGCGTTGATGCCACCTTGTGCAGCAATCGAGTGTGCACGTCGCGGCGAATCGTGAAACGTGAAGGCGTCGACCTGATAGCCGAGTTCGGCGAGCGTGGCCGCGGCCGATGCGCCGGCCAATCCGGTGCCGACGACGAGCACCTTGAACCTTCGCTTGTTGTTGGGGTTGACCAACTTCACGTCGTCCTTGTAGGTGTCCCACTTGTCCTCGATCGGACCGGCAGGAATCTTGGCGTCGAGCGTCACGGACATCTCAGCTCTCCACGATTCCGGCCAGCACGGCGATGGGGAACGACACGTTGCCCACCACGATCAGGGTGGCGAAGCCGATCGCGAAACCGCGTCGCCACTTGTTGAACCTCGGGCGGTTCCAGCCCATCGACTGAAACAGGCTCCAGGCACCGTGATACAGGTGGACGCCGAGGGCGATGTTGGCGACGATGTACAGGATCGCAACCGGCAGCCGCGACAGCGATGCGTCGACGTTGCGGTACACGTCGCCGCGGACGTAGCCGGGATTGACCCAGCCCCATGTGAGATCGGCGAGGTGCCACACGACGAACAGTGCGACGATGATGCCGGTCCACCGCATCGTGCGGCTGGCGAAGCTGGCGACCTGGTAGTCGCGCTCGCTCTGGTACTTCACCGAGCGTGCCTCGCGGTTGAGGACCGTCAGGCTGTAGGCCGCGTGGATGTGCAGAACTGCTGCTCCGAGCAGGCCGATCCGCATGATCCACAGCACCACGGTGCGCGGGGCCAGCGGCACCAGCAGCTCGCGGAGGAACTCCCCGTAGTGGTTGATGTCCTCGGCCCCGAGAAACATCTTCAGGTTGCCGATCATGTGGAAGAGGACGAAGCCCATCATGGCGATACCGGTGAGCGCCATGGCGTACTTCTTGCCGACGGCGGTGCTGTACAGATCGAGGAGGAAGAGCTTCCGTCGCTTCTTGCCGGCGGTTGCAGTGCCCGAAACGGGGCCGCGCGTGGAGACTGCCTGTGCCATCACCGTCGACGGTACTCCTACGAGGCAGAAGCCACGAAGTTTCCGGAAACTGTCATCGTTTCGCCGCAACGCGCCCAAAGTCCCTACACTCTCCACGTTTGCCAACCAAGCGTTTCCCATCTGTTGGGCGCGCCCTAGATTCCCGGAGAACGACCGGTGTCATCACTGATTGCTGCTGAAGGCGGCTACCAAGACTTCATCCTGCAAGGCGGCGAGTGGGCAGTGCTCATACTCTCCGCGGCAGCGGCCCTTGTGGCCATCGCTGTCGGCCTTCTGCTGGCGAAGAATGTCATGGCGCAGGACGAAGGCACTCCGAAGATGAAGGAGATCGCCAAGGCCATCCAAGAGGGAGCCTCGGCGTATCTGAGTCGCCAGTTCAAGACGATCGCCGTCATTCTCATTCCGCTCGCCTTCATCGTGTTCCTCACATCGACGGCGATCAAGAAGCCCGACGGCACCGTGGCACTCACCTGGGCCCAGGCCGGTACGTGGCGCACCGTGGCGTTCATCCTCGGCTGCTTGGCCTCCGGCGCCACCGGCCTGATCGGCATGACGTTGGCCACTCGCGGCAACGTCCGAACCGCCGCGGCCGCAAAGACCGGCTCGATGCCCAAGGCGTTGACCGTCGCCTTCCGCACGGGTGGCGTCGCCGGCATGTTCACCGTCGGCCTCGGCCTCCTCGGGGCGACAGCCATCATCGCCGTCTTCCAGAACACCTCGTCGGTCATCCTCGTCGGGTTCGGTTTCGGCGGCTCGCTGTTGGCCCTGTTCCTGCGTGTCGGCGGCGGCATCTTCACCAAGGCGGCCGACGTCGGCGCCGACCTGGTGGGCAAGGTCGAAGCCGGCATCCCCGAAGACGACCCCCGCAACCCGGCGACCATCGCCGACAACGTCGGCGACAACGTGGGCGACTGCGCCGGTATGGCGGCCGACCTGTTCGAGAGCTACGAGGTCACCCTCGTCGCCTCGATCATCCTCGGTGTCGCGGCGTTCAACTCGATCGGCGCCAACCCGGCGCTCGGCCTGATCTTCCCGCTCGCCGCCCGTGCAATCGGCGTCGTCGCCTCGATCGTCGGCATCTTCTTCGTCAAGGCGAAGGAGGGCGAGACCAACGCCCTCAAGCCCATCAACAAGGGCTTCGCGGTCGCCGGTTCGCTGACGCTGGTCGGCACACTCCTCGTTGCCCTGCTCTACGTCGGAAACGACTTCAGCAACGCCGGTTGGAAGTGCTTCGGCGCCGTTGCGATCGGCCTCATCCTGGCGCAGGGCATCAGCCGCTTGACCGAGTACTACACAGCGACGCACCACTCCCCCGTGCAGGAGATCGCCGAGAGCGCCGAAACCGGCCCGGCAACGGTGATCCTCGCGGGTACCGCCAGCGGCATGGAGAGCTCGGTCTACGCAGTGCTGGCGATCGCAATCGCGATCGGCGCGGCACTGGCGCTGGGCGGCGGCAACCTGCAGTTCTCGTTCTACCTCGTCGCCCTCTGCGGCATGGGCATGCTCGCCACCACCGGCGTGATCGTGTCCGAGGACACCTTCGGTCCGGTCAGCGACAACGCCGCAGGCATCGCCGAGATGAGCGGCGAGTTCCACGGCGAGCCGGCCCGCATCATGGTCAGCCTCGACGCCGTCGGCAACACGACCAAGGCCGTCACCAAGGGCTTCGCAATCGGCTCGGCGGTCATCGCCGCAGTCGCCCTGTTCGCCAGCTTCATCGAGACCGCGGTCAACGAGACGCAGCCGCAAGAGGTCATCGACGCCGCACTGAAGACATCGCGAGGCGTGTTCGACCTGCTGCCCATCAACGTCGCCGATCCGAAGGTGTTCATCGGCCTGCTCATCGGTGGTGCCGTGCCGTTCCTGTTCAGCGCCCTTGCGATCCGCGCCGTCGGTCGTACTGCCGGGGTCGTCGTGCAAGAGGTCCGCAAGCAGTTCGCGGACGGCAAGATCATGAAGGGCGAGAAGGAGCCGGAGTACGGCCCGGTCATCGACATCTGCACCGAGGCATCGCTGCGCGAGTTGGCCACCCCCGCGCTGCTCGCAGTCCTCACGCCGGTCATCGTCGGCTTCGGAATCAACTTCTTCGCACTCGGCGCATTCCTCGCCGCCGTCATCCTCGTCGGTCAGTTGATGGCCAACTACCTGTCCAACTCGGGCGGCGCGTGGGACAACGCCAAGAAGTACATCGAAGACGGCAACCACGGCGGCAAGGGCAGCGATCCCTATCGCGCCGCCGTCATCGCCGACACTGTTGGTGACCCGTTCAAGGACACTGCCGGCCCGGCGTTGAACCCGTTGATCAAGGTGATGAACCTCGTCTCGTTGCTGATCCTGCCTGCCATCATCACCCTCGAGGACAACGACGGTGCTCGCTTCTCGATCGCCGCTGCGGCCTTGGCCGTGCTGATCGGCGCAATCATCTTCTCCAACCGCAAGGCTGGGTCGATCGTCAACGCATCCAGCGACTGATCGCAAACACTTTCTCCGTGCTAGCCCTTTTCGACATCGAGAGTTGGCTGGACCGGGGCGGGCTCATTCTGGCCGCAGCGATTGTTTTCGCCGAGTCGGGATTGCTGTTCGGGTTCTTCCTGCCGGGAGACTCGCTGCTGTTCATCGCAGGGTTCCTGTCGTCCGACGCCGGTGGCAACATCTTGCCGCCACTGCCCGTCACTGCGGGAGTCATCTTCGTCGCGGCGGTGGTCGGGGACCAGGTCGGCTATCTGTTCGGTCGCACGGTCGGCCCGAGCGTGTTCGATCGCCCGAAGAGCCGGCTCTTCAACCCGACCAACGTCGCCAGGGCCCACGTGTTCTTCGAGCGTCACGGACCATCGGCGATCGTGCTGGCCCGCTTCGTACCGATCGTGCGCACGTTCACGCCGATCGTCGCCGGCGTCGCGGTGATGAGATACCGCACCTTTGTCACGTACAACGTGCTCGGCGGGTTCCTGTGGGGCGTCGGAGTCACCACACTCGGCTACTTCCTCGGCGAGATCGACGTCGTCAAGAACAACCTCGAGATCGCGGCCCTCGTGATCGTCGCGATCTCGCTGCTGCCGATGGCGATCGAGATCGTGCGTCACCGCCGTGCCGCGCACGAGTCGCCGGCACCCGAGACGGTTGCACCCGAGACCTCCTCGCCCGACTGACCGCCCGCTCCGGCAAGTAGCAGAATCCGCATAGTCTGCGGCGATGAGTCCAGCCAGACGCTCCGGACCGGTCACGCTGGCGATCGACATCGGTGGCAGCGGCCTCAAGGCCGTGACGCTCGATGCCAAAGGCAACATGCTGATCGAGCGCCTTCGTGTACCGACGCCGTACCCGTTGCCACCAAGGAGGCTGACCAGGGAGCTGCGAGCTCTGGTGAAGCCCGTGGAGGCATTCGACAGGGTCTCGGTCGGCTTCCCTGGCATGGTCCGCAACGGACGAGTGCTCACATCGCCTCATCTCGTGCTGTCGGACGGGCCCGACTCGAAGGTCGACCCCGCTTCGTTGAAGGCCTGGACCAACTTCGATCTCGCCACGGCGCTCACCAGGTCCTTCGGCAAGCCGACGCGAGTCGTCAACGATGCCGATCTGCAGGGCCTCGACGCTGCCACCGGCAACGGCCTCGAAGTGGTGGTCACGTTGGGCACCGGGTTCGGCACGGCAGTGTTGAACCAAGGACAGTTGGTGCCGCACATGGAGTTCTCCCAGCATCCGTTCCGCAAGGGCGACAACTACGACGAGCAACTCGGCGATGTCGCCCTGAAGAAGGTCGGCAAGAAGGCTTGGAACAAACGGGTGCGCAAGGCGATCACCGCTCTCGATGCCGTCTTCGAGTTCGATCATCTCTACATCGGCGGCGGCAACGCACGGAATCTGAAGGGCGAGCTCGGCGAACGCGTCAGCATCATCGATTCCAACGCAGGCCTGCTCGGTGGAATTCGACTGTGGGATCAGGCGCCCCCTGCGCGGCGGACCGCGAAGCGTGCGGCACGAACCCCGTCACGCGACTGACACGCTGCCCCGGGAACCGAATGTGTCGATGGTCACGTCGAACACCCATGACACACGTGAACACAGCGCATCGAGGGGCACGGATCGCCGCCGCCCTCGTAGCTGTCATCTTCGGCGCAACCGCATGCGGATCCGACGACAACTCGGCGTCCGTCAACACCGTCAACAACGCTGAACCGTCGAAGGCCGACTCGCCTTCCGTGAACGGGGATGCCGGCCAAGTGGCACCGGCCGGCACCGAAGGTCCGGCGGATGTCGACGCTTCCGCAGAGAGCTCGCCGGCCGGGCCGGTGGCCATCGACACGCCGGTCGTCGTGCCTCCACCGAACAAGTACCTCGCGATCGACGTCAGCTACGGCGTCGAGGTCGACGACATCAGCAAAGGGATCAACGATGTCGTCGCGTTGTCCGATCGGCACGGCGGCCAGATCTACGAGCGATCGATCAACATCACCGACGACCGATCGTCGACCGCGTCATTCGTCATCAAGCTGCCGCCCGAGAACGTCGAGTCGGCGATCGCCGGGCTCGATGCGATCGGTGTGCGGCGCACCGCCTCGCAGGGCACAGAGGACGTCACCGGTCAGGTGGTCGACATCGACGCCAGATTGGTCACCGCCCAGGCGAGCCTCGACCGTGTCCGCAAGCTGCTCGAGGCGGCGACCGACCTCGGCCAGATACTGAGCCTCGAGAGTCAACTGACCGAGCGCGAGACGCTCGTCGAGCAGTACACCGCGATGAAGCGAGCGCTGAGCGACCGGGTGTCCCTGGCGACGCTACGGGTGCAGCTGAGCATCAGCCCAGTGCCGGTCGCTGAGACGATCGTCGAGCCGACAACGCCGGAGAAGCCGACCATCACCAAGGCGTTCAAGAGCGGATGGAACGGCTTCCTCACCGTGCTCGCGGCGATCCTGATCTTCATCGGCTACACCGCCCCGTTCCTCGTGGTCGCCGCGATCGGTGCGGCGGTGCTGCTGCTGATCAGCCGTCGTCGTCGTGAGCTTCGCCCGGAGCCACGAAATCGATCAGTTGCTCCACCGCCCCCACCAGCTCCGGTCGCAGATCCGCAAACGTCCGAACGCGATTCCGTAGGCGCGGCCAGAAATCCGTGAGGGACACGCCCAGCGCGGCGCACATCCCCTGCTTCCACTCGACCGAGCGCGGCACGTCGGGCCACTCTTCGAGGCCCATCACCTGCGGACGGACGCCCGCCCACACATCGACGAACGGGTGGCCGGTCACCAGCACATGGGGGCCGGCCACCTGACGTGTGATCCGCTCCTCTTTGGAGCCGGCGACGAGGTGATCGACGAGCACACCGAGGCGGCGCTGCGACGATGGTGCGAAGTCGTCGACCATCTCCACCAATCCGTCGATGCCGTGCATCGGCTCGACGACGATTGCCAGTTCGGCCAACTCCTCGCCCCACACGTGTTGCAGCAGTTCGGCGTCGTGACGACCCTCGACCCAGATGCGGCTTGCTCGTGCGACCTCGCGCCCGCTGCGATGGGCCGGCGACGGCGCCGCTGTTGGTCACCGCTCGATGTGTTGAAGCGCGCAGTTCGCGGACCAGGGTGACCGGCTTTCCATCGAGCAGGAACCCGCCAGGCTTGTAGCGGAACTGACGCGTGCGTCCCTTTCGATCGCGCAGTGTCACGGCTTCGGCAGTGATCGTGACGATGTCGCCGCAGAAACCGGACGCGCGATCCTCGACGATCTCACCGACCCGGGCAGCGACCGACGGGTAGTCGGGCTGCCCCCGTTGCTGTTCGAACTCGTCGAGGATGTCGCGACTCATGCGCCGACAGTACGTCCGAGCCAGCCCGACGGGGTGAGCACCTGATCGACATTCACCCCGTCGCTACGACGATACGGGCCGCGCAGTCCGGCGTGGTCGACCGGCATCGCCAGCGACTGAGGAAGGTACGGCACGCCCCACACGTGCACGCGATGGGCCGGCCCGACAAGCTCGAGCACCCCCTCGGTCAGCTCGATGCGGGCATCGATGTCGCCGGCCTGCTCGTAGCCGTGCACGATCTCGGTCGGATCGCACGACGACCCCCATTCGACATCGAACGTCACCGGGACGGGTGATCCGTACGCCCGCCGCCAGGCCTCCGTCGGATCTTCGAGCAAGCACACCGTGCGCCTCGTTGCCGATGCTCCACTGCCGAAACGGAACGTCGCAGGCGTGATCGGCCCACATCTGCGAAGGCTTGATCTCCAGGCCCTGACGCAGGCCTACCCCGTCGAGTTCTTCGACGTACAGGAATGGTTCGCCGCGACGTACCAGCCCGGCCCAGTAGTCGAATCGGCGGCCGCGCAGCTCCAACCCGACGAACACGCCGGCGGTCGCGGCGGCATTCCAGCCCCACCACCACCAGGCCTCGACCGCCACATCTGGATGACGGCTCTCGTCGGCGGCAGCGAACAGCATCTCGATCCGGCAGACTAGGCGGCCGTGGTTCGCTATCTCAGTCTCGCCTGGATCGATGCGCTGTCGCAGGAGGTCGCCAAGAGCAGCGAGCTCGCCGCGCTCGCGGACACGCACAAGATCGGCGTCACTCAGGTCGTCACCGACGGTCCGGAGGGCAACGTCACCTACCACCTGCGCCTCGGCGACGGCACGGCCTCGTTCGGCGCCGGCCCGGCCGATGCCGAGGACGTGTGCATGGAGCAGTCGTGGGCAACCGCGACCGCGGTCGCGACCGGCGACCTCAACGCGCAGGAAGCGTTCATCAAAGGACTGATCCGCCTGACCGGCAACCAGCAGAAGTTGATCGACTCGCAACCGGTGTTCGCCGCGCTCGACGCGGTGTTCACCTCGGTTCGCGAGCGGACCGAGTACCGCTGAGCCTGGCGTGCCCGAACTGCCAGAGGTTCAAGCGCACGCCGAACGACTGACGGCGCAGTTCACCGGGCAGCGGTTGGCGAAGTTCGTTCCCTTCACCTTCACCGCGTTGAAGACCGCAGTACCGCCGCCCGACGTCGCCTACGGCTTGCCGCTCGAGTCGGTCGGCCGCCGTGGCAAGTACCTGCTGCTGAGGTTCGAGCCGGTCACGTTCGTCGTCCACCTCATGCAAGGCGGACGTCTGCTGGTCGACGAGAAGCAATCGGCCAAAGCGCGCAACGGCCAGGCCAGATTCGTGTTCAGCGAGGGTCCGGCACTGCTGCTGACCGAGGCCGGCACGGAACGTCGAGCCGGTGTGTGGTGCATCGCCAACGAAGCCATCGATGGCCCGCCACTCGACCGCCTCGGCCCCGAGGCACTCGACGTGACGCCGGAATCGCTCGGCTGCCTCGTTCGCGACGACGAACATGCGGATTCACGGCTACCTGCGCGACCAGCACCAGATCGCCGGGCTCGGTCGCATGCTGGCCAACGAGGTCTGCCACCGCGCCAAGATCTCACCGTTCGCGATGACCGGCAAGCTCGGTGTCGACGGTGCCGCGGCGGTTGTCGCGGCAATTCACGAGGCGGTCGACGAAGGTCTCGCCTACGAACGCACCCGACCCGACATGAGCTCATCAAAGGACCGACCCGGCCGCGTCCACGGACGCGTCGGCGAGGCGTGTCCGGTATGTGGCGACACGATCCGCTCGGTCTCGTACAGCGGGTACACCGTCGCGTACTGCCCGACGTGCCAGACCGGCGGCAAGGTCCTCGCCGACAACACCACCTCCCGCTTCCTGAAGTAGACGCGTACGAGTGTTTGCGTCCCACCCGGGCGAGCGCGAGACACTCCTATGGAGCGAAGCGGGACGCAAACACTCGTACCGATATACGCTCGCAGGGATGCCGATACACCTGCGCGCCGAGCCGTCCGACTACGCCCCCGCCGTGCTGGTGCCCGGCGATCCACTTCGAGCCAAGTACATCGCCGAAACGTTCTTCGAACCCGGTGCTCGTTGTGTCAACACCGAGCGCGGCATGCTTGGCTTCACCGGCACCTTCAAGGGCAAGCCGATCAGCGTGCAAGCCGTCGGGATGGGCTGCGCGAGTGCGGCGATCTACTACAGCGAACTGATCCAGATGGGTGCCACGCGGATCATCAGGGTCGGCACCGCTGGAGGTCTCGCCGATGGATTGCGGATGGCCGACACGGTCGTGGGCATCAGCGCCACCGCCGACGACCCCATCGTCGGCCTCCTCACCAATGGCGAGGCGCACGCGCCAACCGCCACGTGGTCATTGGTCGAGCACAGCGTCGCGTTGGCTCGCGCCGCCGGCGCCACCGTGCATGTCGGCCCCATCGTGTCGAGCGCGCTGTTCTACGACCCCCGCGCCGACATGATGCAGCACTGGAAGGACCGCGGCCACCTGGCAGTCGAGATGGAGGCTGCCGTGCTCTACACGCTTGGGGCAATCCACAAGATCGAGACGCTGTGCCTGGTGACCATCAGCGACCTGATCGCCGCCGATGCCGGCACCTCGCAGCGCATCAGTGACGAAGAGTTGAAGCTCGGCGTCGACCGGATGATGACGGTCGCCTGCGACGTCGCCATCGCCGACCTCAGCTGAACCGCTCGACGTGCCAGCCTCGCGCCGTCGCACGTGCCGAGAACGCCCAGGATGGCCGAGCCCGTCGGCGAGCGATCGGAATGTGGAGACTCAACCGTGAGCTCGGACGAGTACGGAGCTAACACACGCGACCTGCTCGCGGCAACAAGGACATCCGACGGTCGGCCGCGACGCATCGCGCCCTTGCTGACGGCACATCGGGACCTGCCTAGATCAGGCCCAGTTCCTTCACGGCGTCGCGTTCCTCGGCCAGTTCGGCGACCGATGCGTCGATCTTGCCGCGCGAGTAGTCGTCGATGTCGAGGCCTTGCACGATCGAGTACTCGCCGTTCTTGCACACGCACGGGAACGACGAGATCAGACCTTCGGCGACGCCGTACGAACCGTCGGACGGGATCGCCATCGACACCCAATCGCCCTCGGCGGTGCCGAGCGTCCACGTGCGGATGTGGTCGACCGCGGCGTTGGCTGCCGACGCTGCCGACGAAGCACCGCGAGCTTCGATGATGGCGGCGCCGCGCTTGGCGACGGTGGGGATGTAGGTGCCGTCGACCCAGGCATGGTCGTTGATCAACTCGTAAGCGTTCTTGCCACCGACCTTGGCGTGGAAGAGGTCGGGATACTGCGTGACGGAGTGGTTGCCCCAGATCGTCATGTTGGTGATGTCATTGACGCGTCGTCCCCGTCTTCGTGGCCAACTGGCTGACCGCGCGGTTGTGGTCGAGGCGTGTCATCGCAGTGAACCGCTTCGGGTCGAGGTCGGGTGCGTTGCTCATGGCGATGAGCGCGTTGGTGTTGGCCGGGTTGCCGACGACGAGGATCTTGACGTCCTTCTTGGCGCTCTTGCTGAGCGCCGCGCCCTGCGGCTTGAAGATGCCACCGTTGGCGCTCAGCAGATCGCTGCGCTCCATCCCGGCCTTGCGCGGCATCGCGCCAACCAGCAAGGCGACATCGGCATCGCCGAACGCAACATTGGCGTCGTCGGTGCACACGACATCGGCCAGCAGGGGGAACGCACAATCGTCGAGTTCCATCTTCACTCCGCCGAGGGCGCCGAGTGCCGGCGTGATCTCCAGCAGTTGGAGGATGACGGGCGTGTCGGGCCCGAGCATCGACCCGGAGGCGATCCGAAACAGCAGGCTGTAACCGATCTGGCCGGCAGCGCCGGTGACGGCAACACGAACAGGTGTAGTCATGCAGGCGAGCGTAGGTCGCCGCTCGCCAGCCTCAAAACCCCGTCAGGTCGCCGTCTCAGGTCGGCAGCCCGAGCGCCTGCAGGATGATGTCTCGGTAGAACTGCTTGGCCGTGTCGTCGCTGAGGTGGACGCCGCCGTCGCTGCTCGACAAATGCCCCTCGATCTCTGCAGCCCGCGCTTCCCAGTCGAGCACCTTCACGTTGGGATGGGTCTCGGGCAGCGACCGGATGATCTCGTTGTTGCCGGCGATCCAGGGCTTCGGCGCCTTGACGGTCATCATCACGACCAGGTTCTGGTCTTTCACCTGGTCGAGCACGGCCTCGTACTCCTCGCGGGTGACCGTGCCGTTGGTTCCCAATTGGATGACGACGCCGTACGTGATCCGGTACTTGCTCTTCGCCAGTTGCAGTTGCTGCAGCTCCCACTCCGGGCCCATCGACACCTCGGCCGCAGTCTTGAAGCCGCGTGCATCGAGCACCGGTTTGGCGCCGAGCATCACCGACTCACCGACGGCGAACAGCGGGATGTCCTGCAGCACGGTCGTCGGTGGAGCGGTCGACGGAGGCGTTGTCTCGGGCGCTGTCGGGGACGACCGCCGGGTCCGCCACGGCCGCGACGACCGCAACCGTTGTGCTCGTCTCGAGCTGGACGACAGTGTCGATGGCGAGGGGCGCATCGATCGCTCGACCGGCCTCGCTGTCGCATTCGATCTGGCCGACGCACTGGTTGTCGGCCATCGCGATGCTGACGCCGGCGAAGCCGACCAGGGCTGCGCTGACGATGCCGAAGCTGACGGCTCGTTGACGCCGCTTGATGGCATTCGCAGTGCGCGGCCGCCGATCGCCGCGCAGCCATTCGCTGAGCCGGCCCTTGCGGATCGGGGTCTCGATGTAGCGGAAGCTGGCCTCGGTGATCGGCAGAGTCAGCGCCATGGCCCAGAGCCACTGCGACAGCGTCATCGGAACGCCGGCCTGGCCGCGGATGATCTGGTAGATCGGCCAGTGGTACAGGTACAGGCCGTAGCTGCGCGTACCGACCCAGTTGAAGACAGGATTGCCGAGCAGGCGGCCCATCCGGGCCCGCTGGTGGGTCACGGCGGCGATCACCATCAACGTGGCGATGTCCGTCAGGAAGAACCCTCCGCGGAACAGCCACGCATCGAAGCGGACGCCGGTCGAACGACCATCTCCCGACAGGGTGATGTTCCAGAACAGGAACCCGAGGATTGCGAGACCGAGCACCGCCAACCCGTCGAGCTGCCGAGACTTGTTGCGTGCCGCTCCGCGCAGCAGCGCCATCGGTCTCCACACCATGGCGAACGCCGCGCCCATCAGCAGTCCGCCGGCGCGGCTGAGGCTGCTGAGGTACAACGCCTCGTTCACGTTGATGCACCGTCCGAACAGCTTCCAGTAGCCGTTCATCGAATCCGGTGCGCAGGTGGTGGCTACATCGCCGCTGGCGAACAGCAGCGCGACCATGAATGCGATCCACGCACTGATCCCGAAGATCCACAACGCAACGCGTGGAAGACGGTTGCGACCGAGGTGCAAGATGCCGACCATCACCAACGGCCAGATCAGGTAGAACTGCTCCTCCACGGCCAGCGACCACAGATGACGAAAGGGCACGAACGCCTCGCCGGCCGTGTAGCCCTGACCGACGAAGATCTGGTACCAGTTGCTGCCGTAGAAGAGTCCGCCCAGGAAGTCGCCCCGGGTGCGGCCCTGGGGCTGACGGTTGAACAGGGCCATGTAGACGGCCACGCCGCCCATCATCGTCAGGACGGCGGGCAGCAACCGGCGGGCGCGGCGAAGGTAGAACTGCCCGAGATCGACCTTGCCGTTGCGCTCGTGCTCGCCGATCAGGAGCAGCGTGATGAGGTAACCGCTGATGACGAAGAACACCTCGACGCCGAAGAACCCGCCGGTCAACCAGCTGTGATTGGCGTGGTAGAGCATGACGGCCACGACCGCGAACGCTCGCATGCCGTCGAGGCCCGGCAGGTACGGAACCCTGTTGAGTTGACGTTTGGGCGCGCTGACTGAGCTGGAGGCGCGAGAAACCGTCCGTGTGCTCATGGGGTCTTAAGTATCGCTGATGACAGGGCCTCACAACGTGGGCACCTGCGAAGTTGTTACGGCGTGTAGGCCAGCGTGCTGCCGAGCAGCGACTCGACCGCTTGCACCGTCAGGCCCTTGCGCTGGGCGTAGCTCTCGACCTGATCGGGCTGGATTCTGCCCACCGCGAAGTAGCTGGCGTCGGGATGGGCGAGGTAGATCCCCGACACCGACGACCCCGGCCACATCGAGTAGCTCTCGGTCAGACGCGAGCCCGATCCGGGCTTCGGCATCGAGCAGTTCGAAGATCGTGACCTTCTCGGAGTGATCGGGTTGAGCCGGATATCCGGGCGCTGGGCGGATGCCGCGGTAGGGCTCGCCGAGGAGCTCGGCGGGCGTGAACGGTTCGTCCGGTGCGTAGCCCCACAACGTTCGGCGGACGACGGCGTGCATGTGCTCGGCAAGCGCTTCGGCGATGCGATCGGCGAGCGACTTCACGAGGATCGACGAGTAGTCGTCGCCGGCAGCGGTGTAGCGATCGGCGATCGCGACTCTCTTCGGGTCCCGCCGTCACGGCGAAGGCGCCGATGTGATCCGTCACGCTCGCGCCTGCGTGGCGCGACGAAGTCGCTGATCGACAGGTTCGGCTTGCCGTCGCGTCGCTTCAACTGTTGCCGCAAGCCGTGCAGTCGTCGACCCTCCTGGGGCAACACGATGTCGTCGCCATCGCGCTCCGCCTGCCAGAAGCCGACGACCGCCTTCGGCACGAACCAGCGCTCGGCGACGATCTGTTCGAGCATTCGTCTGCGCGTCGTCGAACAGCGGGCGAGCCGCTTCGCCGAACTCGGCGTCGGTGAGTATCGTCGGGTACCGACCACGGAGGCCCCAGGTGTGGAAGAACGGCGTCCAGTCGATGTACGGCACCAGGTCGGCGAGATCGATCTGATCGAAGGTGCGTGCGCCCGTGTACGTCGGCGCGGTCACTGTCGATTCGTCGAACGTGAACCAACCGCCGTTGGCGCGGGCATCGTCGATGGAGACGCGGTTGCGCTCGACCTCGGCACGCTCGTGTGCCTCGATGACCCGGTGGTACTCGACGTCGAGATCGGCGAGGTACTCGCCGCGCTGATCGTCGGAGAGCAGCTTCGAGATCACGCCGACCGCACGACTGGCGTCGGCGACGTGCACGACTGGCCCGTTCGAGTACGCCGGCGTCACGCGTAGCGCGGTGTGGATCCGGCTGGTGGTCGCGCCCCCGATCAGCAGTGGGATGTCGAAGTCCTGGCGCTGCATCTCGCTGGCGACGTGCACCATCTCGTCGAGCGACGGGGTGATGAGCCCGGAGAGGCCGATGATCTGCGCGTCGTGCTCGCGCGCCGTATCGAGGATCTTCTGCGCCGGCACCATCACGCCGAGGTCGATGATCTCGTAGTTGGCGCAGCCCAGCACGACACCGACGATGTTCTTGCCGATGTCGTGGACGTCGCCCTTCACGGTGGCGAGCACCGCAGTGCCGTTCGAGCTCGAGGTGACCTCGCCTCCGGCGGCGACGAGCGCGGCGCGATCGGCCTCCAGGAAAGGAGTGAGGTAGGCGACGGCCTGCTTCATCACGCGGGCCGACTTGACCACCTGAGGCAGGAACATCCGGCCGGAACCGAACAGGTCGCCGACCAGGTTCATCCCATCCATCAACGGTCCCTCGATCACCGAGACCGGCGATGCCAGCCGCACCCGCGACTCCTCGACGTCTTCCTCGATGTACTCGGTGATGCCGTTCACCAGGGCGTGCTCGAGACGCTTGTCGTTGTCCCATTCGCGCCATTCCTGACCAGCCCGTTCCCCCTGGTCAGACTTGCCGTCCTGGTAACGAGTCGCGTTCTCGAGCAGTCGCTCGGCGGCATCGGTGCGTCGGGCGAGCACGACGTCTTCGCACAGGTCGCGCAACTTGCGCTCGATCTGTTCGTAGACCGCGAGCTGACCGGCGTTGACGATGCCCATTCGCATGCCCTGGGCGATGGCGTGATAGAGGAACACCGAGTGCATCGCCTCGCGGACCTGATCGTTGCCGCGGAACGCGAACGACAGGTTCGACACTCCGCCCGAGATGTTCGATGTCGGGAACCGACGGCGGAGTTCGGCGGTCGCCTCGATGTAGTCGAGGCCGTAGCGATCGTGATCGGCGATGCCAGTGGCGACGGCGAAGATGTTGGGGTCGAAGATGATGTCTTCCGGCGGGAAGTCGAGCTCGGTCGTCAACAACTCGAAGGCTCGTCGCGCAGATGTCGACCTTGCGCTCGGCAGTGTCGGCTTGGCCGTCCTCGTCGAACGCCATCACGATCACCGCCGCGCCGTGATCACGGCACACGCGGGCCTGGGCGAGGAACTGGTCGACTCCTTCCTTCATCGAGATCGAGTTGACGACCGCCTTGCCCTGCACGCATTCGAGCCCGGCCTCGATCACGGCGAACTTCGACGAATCGATCATCACCGGGACACGGGCGATGTCGGGCTCGGCGGCGATCAGGTTGAGGAAGGTGGTCATCGCCTGCTTCGAGTCGAGCAGGCCCTCGTCCATGTTGACGTCGATGATCTGCGCACCGTTCTCGACCTGATCGCGAGCGATGTGCAGTGCTTCGGCGTAGTCGCCGTTGGTGATCAGGCGGCGGAACTTCGCCGATCCGGTGACGTTGGTGCGCTCGCCGACGTTGACGAACGGGATGTCGTCGGTGAGCGTGAACGGTTCGAGGCCGGAGAGCTGCAGGACGCGACGACGCTCGACGGGAAGGCGTGGCGTCTTGCCGGCGACGGCTTCGGCAATGGCGGTGATGTGCGCACGGTGTCGTGCCACAGCAGCCGCCGACGATGTTGACGAAACCGGCGTCGGCGAACTCGCCGAGGATCGCCGCAGTCTGATCGGGTGTCTCGTCGTAGCAGCCGAGCGCGTTGGGCAGACCGGCGTTGGGGTAGGCGCAGATCAAGGTGTCGGCGACCGTCGCCAACTCCTGGATGTACGGGCGCATGTCGGCGCCACCGAGCGCGCAGTTGAGGCCGACCGACAGCGGATCCGAGTGGCGGATCGACTGCCAGAACGCGGTGGTCGTCTGTCCCGACAGCGTGCGACCGGAGCGATCGGTGATGGTGCCGGAGATCATCAGCGGCGTGGCGATGCCGGTGTCGGCGGCGTGACGGCGCGCTGCCCAGATCGCTGCCTTCGCATTGAGCGTGTCGAAGATCGTCTCGATCAGCAGCACATCGACGCCTCCCTCGACGAGGCCGGCGATCTGCTGGCGATACGACGTCGGCGACGTCGCGGAACGTCATGGTCCGATAGCCGGGATCCTCGACGCGGGGCGACATCGACAGCGTCACGTTGGTCGGCCCGATCGCACCGGCCACCCAGCGCTGACGGCCATCGCGTCGGTACGCATCGTCGGCCGCACGACGTGCCAAGCGCGCGGCTGTGCGGTTGAGCTCGCCGATCAGCTGCCGGGTCGTCGAGCCCGTACTCGCGCTGGGCGACGGTCGTGCTGGAGAACGTGTTGGTGGTGATGATGTCGGCGCCGGCGAGCAGGTACGACAGGTGCAGCTCGATGACCGAGTCGGGCTGGGTCAGCACCAGCAGATCGTGATTTCCGGACAACGAGGACGGGTGATCGCGGAAGCGATCGCCGCGCAGATCATCCTCCGATGTGCGCAATGCCTGGAACTCGGTGCCGCTCGCGCCGTCCAGTACGAGGATGCGATCGGCCGCTGCGGCCCGCATTGAGTCGGCGGAGCTCATGCCGCGGCCGCCTTCGACCCGACACCGAGCTGCTCGCACACCGCGACCGCGAGGTCGGCGCGATTGAGGGTGTAGATGTGGACCTGATCGACGCCGTGCGCGGCGAGTTCGGCGATCTGTTCGTTGGCGAGCTCCGTGGCGATCTTGTGCGTCGTCTCGGATCGTCGTCGAGACCGGCGAAGCGCTCGGCCACTCGCGTCGGCACCGACGCACCGCATCGATCGGCGAACCGGGCGACGGCGGGGAACGAGTGGATGGGGAAGATGCCGGGCACGATCGGGATCTCGATGCCGCGTGCCCGGGCTCGGTCTCGGAACCGGAGGTAGTGCTCGTTGTCGAAGAACATCTGGGTGATCGCCTTGTCGGCACCGGCCGCGCACTTCTCGGCGAGCACGTCGAGGTCGTGATCATCCGTGGACGACTGGGGGTGACGCTCCGGGTAGGCGGAGACGGCGACATCGAACCCACCGCGCTGCTTGATGCTGTGCACCAGGTCGGCGGTGCGCTGATAGCCGTCGGCGTGCGGCTCGTACGGCGCACCGACGCCTCCGGGCGGATCGCCGCGCAGCGCAACGATCTGGGTGACTCCGAGAGCGGCGTACCGCTCGATCACGACGTCGACATCGGTCCGCGACTGGCCGACGCAGGTCAGGTGGCCGGCAACCTCGAACCCGGCGGACCGAACTGCATCGATCGCCGCAAATGATCGCTCGCGGTCCGACCCGCCTGCTCCGTACGTCACCGACACGAACGACGGCGTGACCTCGCCCAGTCGGGTCACGGTCGAGCGCAGGCCTTCCAGCGCATCCGCTGACTTGGGCGGGAAGACTTCGAACGAGATCGACAGCGTCATTGCGACGCCTGCCTGTCGGCGATCGGCACCAGCGAATCGCGACGATCGCGACGCGTCGCGACCGAGCCATAGCGACACGGTGAGGCCCTCCGCGAGCACTTCGGCGGCTTCGTTGGCGGGCGGCGCGATCGTGCGCTCGGCGGCAACCTCGAGACCCGATTGCTCGAGCCAGGCTTCGACGGTGTCGGAGCGGAACCCGAGACGCAGGTGAGCGTGATCGGAGCGGAGGAACTCGAGTGAGTGCGGCGCGAAGTCGACGATCAGCAATCGTCCGCCAGGTGTGAGCAGCCGGCTGAGTTCTCGTATCGCCCGCGCCGGATCGTCGAGGAAGTGCAGGACCTGATGGATCACGATGAGGTCGAACGAATCGTTGGCGAACGGCGGGACGTAGATGTCGCCCTGACGCAGGTCGATCCCGCGGACCTCGGCGCGTTCGAGGTTGGCGCGGGCGACGGCGAGCATCGAATGACTGCTGTCGAAACCGACTGCTCGCTCGACCCTCTTTCCGAGCAACTGCAGCATCCGCCCCGTCCCAGTGCCGACGTCGAGCAGCGATTCGTACCTCGTCGAACCGATCGTCTCGAGGATCGCCTTCTCGACGATCGCATCCGAGGCGTGCAGTGAACGTTCTTCGTCCCATCTCGGCGCGATCCCCGCGAAGTACTCCTGTGCCACAGCCGTGCGGCGGCTGCGGACGATCGAGAGCCGGTCGAGATCGGCGGCCAGCACGGTGTCGCTCGTGTCGATCAGCGCCAGGACGTCGCCGACCAGCCGACCGATCGGTCCAGTGGCGACGAGGTCGAAGAAGGCCCACGTCCCTTCGCGGTGCTTGTCGACGACTCCAGCTTCGGCAAGGAGATTGAGGTGTCGAGACACCCTCGGCTGCGACATCCCGAGGATGTCGGTCAGGTCCGAGACCGTCAGTTCACCGTGTTGCAGCAACGCCGCGATGCGCAGGCGTGTCTCCTCGTCGAGCGCCCACAGGACATCCAGCAGCGTCGGCAACGGCAGCGTCACCGGGACGTGAACCGGGAGCATGGAAGGCAAGGGCATGCGAAACTATATAACGATATCTACATATAAGCAATCCCTCGTGGATCAGGTCTAATGTCGGAAGTGGCGCTCCCCCGTGAAGACCATGGCAATGCCGTGTTCGTTTGCCGCGGCGATCACCTCGTCGTCGCGGACGCTCCCGCCCGGCTGGATCACCGCCAGGATCCCTGCTTGCGCGGCAGCATCGAGCCCGTCGCGGAACGGGAAGAAGGCGTCGCTGGCGCACACGCCGCCTTCCGCTCGGCCGGCGGATCGCTCGGCGGCGATCCTGGCAGAGTCGAGCCGATTCTGCTGGCCGGCGCCGATCCCGAACGCCTGCCCGTTCTTGGCGTAGACGATGGCATTGCTGCTGACCGCTGCGCAGACCTGCCACGCGAACCGCAAGTCGCTCCACTGCTCGGTGGTGGGTGTGGTCGTGGTGACCACCTGCCACGTCGACTGGTCGAGGTTGATCGTGTCGACATCTTGGATCAGCAGACCACCGTCGATCGAACGAACATCCAACGCCGCGCCGTACGGTGCCGGACCTGTGAGGACCCGGAGGTTCTTGCGTTCGGTGAGGATCGCCAAGGCGTCGTCGTCGATGGACGGGGCGATGACCACCTCGGTGAAGACTCCGGCGAGGGCAGTGGCAAGCGCCGCCGGCACCGGGCGGTTGAGTGCAACGATGCCGCCGAATGCGCTGACCGGATCGCAGGCATTGGCTTTGACGTAGGCGTCGGTGATGTCGTCGCTGACCGCGACACCGCACGGGTTGGCGTGCTTCACGATCACGCAGGCCGGGGAATCGAAGCGCTGCACCAGCCGCCACGCCGCCTCGGTGTCGAACAGGTTGAGGTAGCTCATCTCCTTGCCACCGAGTTGGATGGCATCGTCCCACCAACTCCGCCGGCCGTCGACTCGATAGCGGGCCCCCGACTGATGAGGATTCTCGCCGTAACGCAGCGGCTGGGCCTTGGTCAACGAGAGATGCATGGTGTCGGGCAACGGCGCGTCGTCGAACCATGTCGCGATCTGTGCGTCGTACGCGGCGATGCGTGCGAAGGCGTCGCGTGCGAGGCGACGCTTCGTCGCCGCGCTGATCGAGCCATCGGCGCGAAGCTCGTCGAGCACAACGGGGTAGTCGACCGGATCGACGACCACGGCGACGAACTGGTGGTTCTTGGCAGCTGCGCGCACCATTGCCGGACCCCCGATGTCGATCAGTTCGATGCTCGGATCACTGGCAAACGGATACAGGTTGCACACGACGAGATCGATCGCCTCGATTCCGTACTCGGCCATGTCGGCCTGATGCGAGGGTTTGGTGGGATCGGCCAGCAACCCGCCGTGAATCTTCGGGTGGAGGGTGACGACTCGGTGGTCGAGGATTGCGGGTACCCCGGTGAGTTCGGCGAGGTCGGTCACGGGCGTGCCGGCGGCCGAAATCGCCTTGGCGGTGCCACCGCTGCTGACCACCTTCCAGCCAAGTCGATGCAGGTCGGCAGCGAACTCGACGATGCCGGTCTTGTCGTACACGGAGAGCAGCGCAGTGGGCATGTTTGGACAGTAGGGGACCACAGGTATTCCGCAATCGAAGCCTTTACAAGGTGTACGGTGCGCGAGGGGTTGGAGTGCTATTTACCTGGAGGCACATGTGGATCTGAGCAAGTTCAAGACATCCGACTGGATGAAGATTGGCGGCGCAATCGGCTTCCTCATCTTTGGTTTCTTCGACTGGGTGACAATCGAGGGGCCGGGCGGCATCGACGCGGGTGGAGGCGGCAATGTCTTCGACTTCTTCTTTACCGGCACCGTCCCATGGATCCTGATCATCGCCACCGGTGTCATCACCTTCCTGCTCGTGAACGGCACGATGAAGTCCGGCACAGTGCCGTGGCCGCTGATCATGTTGGTCGCCACCGGCCTTGCTGCGCTGCTGTTGCTGCTCCGCATCCTGTTCAACCCAATCGAGGGCTCCGATGCCGTCGAAGCCTTCGGTGGCAGCGTCGGTCGCGGAATCGGCATGATCCTGTCGGTGATATCCGGTCTGGTCGTCTTCGCCGGAGCGTTCATGGGCTTCAAGGAGTCCGGTGGCGACTTCGGCGATCTCAAGGACATGAACAAGCTCAAGGCCTCGTTCCAGGGTGGTGACGGCGAGTCCGCATCACCGCCTCCTCCCCCGCCCCCCGGCATGACCCCGCCCCCGCCGCCTCCCCCGCCGGCCTGAACCACCACATTTCGTAGAAGGAGCCCCGTCGCAAGGCGGGGCTCTTTCCGTTGCATGCCACAGACATCTACGAGCGTATGTAACCGCAGGCCCCGCTACGGGGCTTCCGGCTCCTAACGCTGGTGGCGGTGGCGGAGCGGTGGCTACAGGCTGGCGACGATGTCGGCCATGAGGTCGCCGGCTTCGGTGGGGTTGAGGCCGACGTGGACGCCGGCGGCGCGAAGCGCATCCATCTTGCCTTGGGCGGTGCCTTTGCCGCCGCTGACGATCGCGCCGGCGTGACCCATCTTCTTGCCCTCGGGGGCGGTGACACCGGCGATGTACGCGCTCATCGGCTTCGTCACCGACGACTCGATGAAGGCCGCAGCCTCTTCTTCGGCCGACCCACCGATCTCGCCGATCAGGATCATCGCATGCGTCTCCGGATCGGCTTGGAACTCGCTGAGGCAGTCGATGAAGTTGGTACCGGGCACGGGGTCGCCGCCGATTCCGACACAGGTCGACACGCCGATGCCGCGCTGCTTCAACTCGTACAACGCCTGATACGTGAGCGTGCCCGAGCGCGAGACGATCCCGACATTGGGACCGCTGGCAGTCGGCAGTTGGGCGATCTCGCCGGCGGTGATTCCGATGTTGCACTTGCCTGGGCTGATGATGCCCGGACAGTTGGGCCCGAGCAGCCGCGTGTTCGGGTAGTCACGAACCAAGGTGTTGAACACCTTGGCCTCGTCCTGTGCGGGGATGCCTTCGGTGATGCAGACGATGAACCCGATGCCGGCCGCGGCCGCTTCGAGGATCGCCGCGGATGCAGCCTTGGGTGGCACGGCGATGAACGACGCGGTGGCGCCTGTAGCGGCGACGGCATCGGCGACAGTGTCGTAGATCGTGACACCTTCGACGTCTTGCCCACCCTTGCCCGGGGTGACCCCACCGACGATCTGCGTGCCGTAGGCCTTGTTGCGCAGGCCGTGGTACTTGCCCTGGCCGCCGGTGAGGCCCTGCACGATGACCTTGGTATCGGCGTTGACGAAGATGGCCATGTCAGACCGCCGATCCGTTGGCAAGGGCGACCGCGGCGCGAGCCGCGTCCAGCATGGTGGGTTCGGACGTCAGCTTCGACTTGGGGATGCCGGCACTGGCCAGGATCTCTCGTCCCTCCTCGGCGTTGGTGCCGTCGAGTCGGATCACGATCGGTGCACGAAGGTCGACTCGGCCGAGCGCCTCGACAATCCCCTTGGCGACCTCCTCGCCGCGAGTGATACCACCGAAGATGTTGATGAAGATGCTCTTCACGTTCTGGTCGAAGTTGATGACCTCGAGCGCCGCTGCCATCACGTCGGCGTTGGCGCCGCCACCGATGTCGAGGAAGTTGGCCGCGCTTCCGCCGACCTGATTGACGACATCGAGCGTGCTCATCGCCAGCCCGGCGCCGTTGGCGATGATCCCAACCGTCCCGTCGAGGCCGATGTACTGCAGGTCGTTCTCGCGGGCCATCAGTTCGCGTTCATCGAGTTCTTCCGTCGCCCGGTACTCGTCCCATTCGGGATGGCGGAACGCGGCGTTGTTGTCGAGGCTGACCTTGGCGTCGAGCGCATGTACCCCGCCATCGGGCCGCAGGATCAGCGGGTTGATCTCGGCGAGATCGCAATCGCCTTCGGTGAAGCAGCGGTACAGCTTCACCAGGATGTCGGCTGCACCGTCGACGGCTGCCGGATTCAACTTTGCGTCGACGCACGCTTGCCGCGCATCGGCCGGCGACAACCCGTCGACCGGGTTGACGTGTCGCATGACGATGGCATCGGGGTTCGAGACGGCGACCGTCTCGATCTCGACACCGCCCTCGGCAGAGAGCATCAGCAGATGCTTCTTGGCGGCACGGTCGAGGGTGAACGACGCGTAGTACTCCTCGGAGATGTCGCTGGCCCGCTCGACCCAGACTCTCTTGACGACGTGTCCCTTGATGTCCATGCCCAAGATGTTGGTGGCGTGCAGTCGGGCCTCAGCGGCGTCATTCGCCAGCTTGATGCCGCCGGCCTTGCCGCGACCGCCAACCTGCACCTGTGCTTTGACCACGACCGGATAACCGGCGGCGTCGGCCTGGGCAACCGCTTCGTCGACTGTCGTCGCGACACCGCCCGGCGACACCGGGATGTCGTAGCGGGCGAAGTACTGCTTGCCCTGATACTCGAATAGGTCCACCTAGTTCTCCTTGTTGTCCAACGCCGCTTCCAACCACGCACTGATGCCCTTCAACGAACTTCCCGGACCGAAGATCTCAGCCACACCCTGGGCGCGCAGAGCACGAGCATCCGCCTCGGGTATCACTCCACCGCCGAACACCAGCACCTCGTCGAGGTCACGCGACTTCAGTTCTTGCATCACACGCGGGAACAAGGTGAGGTGGGCGCCGCTGAGCAACGAGAGGCCCACTGCATCGGCGTCTTCTTGCAAGGTGGTCTCGGCTATCTGCTCGGGGGTCTGGTGCAACCCGGTGTAGATCACCTCGAACCCGTGGTCGCGCGAAGGCCCTGGTGATGGTCTTTGCTCCGCGATCATGACCATCGAGACCGGGTTTGGCGACCACGACGCGGTAGGGGCGTTTCACGAAACCCGAACCATACGACCACATCGGCGGTTGGCTCCAATCGCCTCGGGGGGCACACTGTGGCCGTGCGACAACCACAGCTACGTTCGCCACTGGCTCGGGCCGTGGTGCCGGTGCTCGGTGGAATCGGGTTCTTCGCGTTGCTCGCGCTCGTGTTGTGGGGCATCGCCAGCCTTGTGGCACGCAACGGCAGCGGGGCGACAGCGAACCTGGCGAGCAACGTGTTTCGTCCCGGGTCCGTGGTGCGCTACGCAGCCATCATCGACGCCGACGGCCCCGTCTTGTTCCCGGACCTGTTGGGCACCGATGGCGACAAGACGATCGTGCTCGATCACGAGAGCAACAATCCGATGGACGGTTGGAACATCTACCTCGGCCATCCCTCCGATCGGCCGATCACGTGCAAGGTGACCCAGGTGCAACACACCGACCAGTTCATCGATTGCGAAGGCAGAACGATCGCCGTCGAGGAGCTGGCCCGGCCGGCGCAGGGAATCAAGCCGGTTGTCAGCGCCGACGGGATCCTGACCCTCGACCTGATCCCCGACTGAGTTCGTGCCTCAGACCAGCTCGCTGGATCGCTCGATGAGGCGGGCAGCGAATTCCTCGGTGTGCTCTGAGAGCTTGGCTCGATGCAGGGCGAGGCCACCGAGCACCTCGGCACCGAGCGAGTCGAGCACGCCCGTCATCTTCTGCAGCGACGTGCCAGGGTTCAACGCGAAGGTGCAGAACGCGGCAGCCTTCTTGCCGGACATCACCGGTAGCTTCGCCAACGTGCCGAGCCCCCACGGTGCTTGGCCGACGACGAACAACCCGTGGACCCATGTGCCGACCAGCACGAGATCGGCCGCCTGGATCGCGGCGTAGTCGGGTTGGCGAGCACGCGACAACGCGGTGATCCCCCAACCGGCTTGCTGCAGATGATCGGCGATCATCTCCCCCGCCTTCCAAGTGTTGCCAGTCAGGCTTTCGACGAGGATCGCTGCTTTCATGGATCCAATTCAAGCATGACCGTGCGCGTCGGCTGTCGCTCCGAGCAGCAGCGCGGCGCGCTCGGCGCGACCCTTGCGGATCTTGCGGACGATGCCGAAGACGGCCAGCGCCAACATCGATCCGAGGATCGCGCACAACACGACGATGATCCGGGTGGGCAGCGTCCGTGTGCCGACGAAGATGTAGATGTCGGGAATGACGAACGCGACCAACGACACGATGCCCCACCTGATCGCCAATTTGTAGTGATCGTCGATGAAGTACAGCACCATCTTGGGCGTCGTGTACGCGTCGATCGTGGCACACACGAGATCGATGGACAGGTAGATCCACGGATTGAATCCATACCCGCCGAGTGCGGCCCAGATGATGACCGTGCGGAGGACGGACCACGTTATGACCACCAATGCCCAGAGTCGGGAGAGGATCTGCCGCTTCCGCAGCGTCTCTGCACTGTGTTCGATCACCATGAGTGTCGCTACAGCTTCTTCAACGGCGCCCACGCCAGGGAGAGGTGCTTGGTGCCGGCCTCGCGGAAGCGGATGGTGGCTTCCGCCTTGTCGTCCACCCCGCGGATGTCGATGATGACGCCCTCGCCGAACGCCGGATGCTCGACATCGTCGCCCAATCGGAGCCCGATCAGCTGGGAGTTGGACGGCGAAGGTTGCTTGGTTCGCTCTCGTGCTGCGAGAGCGGCGTCGACCACACGCTCGCGATGCCGGTCGGCCTCGCCGGTGTCGTCGCGGTCGACACGCGCCGATACGGCGGCGGGTTGGACCATTCGTCTCGCGCTCGATAACTCTGACGGCCGTACGTGGTGCGCCCGCTGACCGCGCCGGTCTGCTCGATCAACTCTGCGGGAATCTCGTCGATGAATCGCGATGGCGGGTTGTAGTTGGTACTACCGAACAACTGCCGGCTCCACGCATGCGCAAGGAACAGTCGCTGCTGGGCACGGGTGATGCCGACATATGCGAGCCGTCGCTCCTCTTCGAGCTCCACCGGTTCGGTCAGCGCTCGGCTGTGAGGAAACACACCCTCTTCCATACCCACGAGGAACACTGCGGGAAACTCCAAACCTTTTGCGGAGTGGAGGGTCATCAGCACGACCCGGTTGTCGTCGTCGAGGTCATCGGTGTCGGCCACCAATGCAACCTGTTCGAGGAACTCGTCGAGCCGCGTGAACTCTCGAGCGGATCCGACCAGCTCACCAAGGTTCTCGATCCGTCCGGCAGCTTCCACGGAGCCCTCCGCCTCGAGCTCGGCCAGGTATCCGGAATCGGTCAACGCAGCCTGCAACAGGTCGCCGGGACCGTCGTCGAGCCGCAGTGCGAGGTCGTCGAGCAAGCGGACGAACGATTCGACACCGCGTGCGGCGGACCCGGTGAGCCCGGCGTCTTGAGCGTGGCGCATGGCGTCGACGAAGGTGGTGCCCATGCTGGCGGCCAACGCATCGAGCTTGGCGACGCTGGACTCGCCGACGCCACGCTTGGGAACACCGAGCACGCGCTTGACGCTGATCTCGTCGGCGGGGTTGGCCACGGCCCGCAGGTAGGCCATGGCGTCTTTGATCTCGCGGCGATCGTAGAAGCGGGTGCCGCCGACCACCTTGTACGGGATCCCGAAACGCATCAGCGCCTCTTCGAGAACGCGGCTCTGCGCGTTCGTCCGATAGAAGGTGGCCATCTCCTTCCACATGAACGTCGCATCGTTCTGCAGCGACTGCATCGTGCGGGCGACCCACGTGGCCTCGTCGCCTTCGTCCTCGGCGTGGTACCTGGTGATGCGATCGCCCGTTCCGAGCTCGCTCCACAACTGCTTGTCCTTGCGATCCGGGTTGTTGGTGATGACTGCATTCGCAGCGTCGAGGATGGCCTGGGTGCTGCGGTAGTTCTGGTCGAGCACGATCGTGGTGACGTTGTCGAACGCCTCCTCGAACTGCCCGATGTTGCGCAGATCCGCGCCACGGAAGCGGTACACGCTCTGGTCGTGGTCGCCGACGATGGTGATCTGCTCGTGCCCCGCGGCGAGCGCCAGCGCCAACTCGTTCTGGGCCATGTTGGTGTCCTGGTACTCGTCGATCAGCACATGCTGGAATCGCTCTTGGTAGTGCGCCAACACATCGGGGTGGGTACGGAACAGTTCGACCGTCTTCATCAACAGATCGTCGAAGTCCATCGCGCCGGCCTTGAGCAGACGTGCCTGATAGTCGGTGTAGATGTCGGCGTGCTTGCGCTCGAAGATGTTGGTCGCCTGCTCGACCGCTTGTTGCGGGGCGATGAGCTCGTTCTTCCACAGGCTGATCTGGCCGTGGGCGGCGCGCGGCGGGAAGCGCTTTGCATCGAGGTTGAGGTCGCGGATGACGTAGCCCGTGAGGCGCTGCGCATCGGCCTGGTCGTAGATGCTGAACGTGCGGGGATAGCCGAGCCGATCGCCGTGGGCTCGCAGGATGCGCACGCAGGCGGAGTGGAACGTGCACACCCACATCGCCCTGGTGACCGGGCCGACCAGTTGGGCGACGCGGTGGCGCATCTCCTCTGCGGCCTTGTTGGTGAACGTGATGGCCAGGATCGCCGTCGGCGGCATACCTTCGTCGATGAGATGGGCGATGCGATGTGTGAGGACCCGCGTCTTGCCCGAACCTGCCCCGGCGACGACCAGCAATGGGCCGCCGCGGTGCACAACTGCGTCGAGCTGGTCGGGATTGAGCGAATCGAGATCGAGCGCGACGCGGCGGTTCGTAACGATCTCGTCGGGCATGGCCATGGTGATTCCATCCTACGGAAGGGGTGTCGCAATGAAGTTCAGGAGCGGCCGAATATGGTGGCCTCGTGGCTCGCTTCGCACGTCTCATGGCATTTGCCATCGTCAGCGGCGGATTGGCCGGCGTCGCCTCGTTCGCCTTCCTGGAGGCACTGAACTGGGCGACCCGCACACGAGTAGAGAACGGATGGCTGCTGTGGCTGCTCCCGATCGCAGGCCTTGTGATCGGCACGATCTACCACTACCTCGCCGGCCACGCCGCCCGCGGCACCCGGCACGCCGTGCGCGAGGCACGCTCGCTGAGCAGCGGAGCCCCGGCACGCATGGCACCGCTCGTCTTCGCCTGCGCCGTCCTCGGGCACCTGTGCGGAGCGTCCGTCGGCCGCGAGGGCGCCGCGGTGCAGATGTCTGCGTCGATCACCGACACCGGGGCGCGACTGCTGAGGCTGAGAGACGACGACCGTCAGGTCCTGCTCGTGGCCTCGCTGGCCGGCGGATTCAGCTCGATCATCGGCACCCCGTTCGCCGGCATCGCCTTTGCCGTGCTGCTGACCAAGCGGCGTGGTCCTCTGTACGTGCTGAACAGCGCCGCTGCTGCGATCGTCGGGAACATCACCGTGAACTGGCTCGGCGACGCTCACAGCGAGTATCAGGGCCTGCCCCGCACCGATTGGACCATCGGTCTGCCGTTCAAGCTCATCGTCGGTGGGGTGTTGATCGGTCTGATTGGCCGGCTGTACATGTGGACCGGCGACGGGATGACGCAGTTCATGTTGGCCAAGGTCTCGTGGCCGCCGTTTCGACCTGTCGTCGGAGGATTCGCCACGATCGGGCTGGTCGCACTGTTCGGTCGGGACTACCTCGGGTTGTCGCTCCCGCTGCTCGGCGAGGCCGTCGCCGGTGTGCATGTCGATTGGTGGGTGCCTGTCCTCAAACTCGTGTTCACCGTGGTCGCGCTCGGAACAGGCTTCGTCGGTGGCGAGGTGATCCCATTGTTCGTGATCGGCGCCACCCTCGGCGCCGCGGTCGCACCATCGCTGCACATGTCGCCCGTGCTGCTGGCGGCCTGCGGTCTGGCAACGCTGTTCACGACTGCGGCCCAGGTACCGGTGACGGGTGTGATCATGGCGACGGAGCTGTTCGGTTGGAATGCCACCGTTCCGGCAATGGTCGTCGCCGCTGCAGCGTGGGTGGCACTGGGCAGCCAGGGCTTGTACATCAACCGGGGCGAAACCGTAGGCCTGCCCGCCGACGCACCATTGTCCAGTCATTGACGATGATGCGCTTCTTGCCGGTCTCGAGAACTCCCTCGGCCCGCGCTTCGTTGAGGACCCTGTTGGTGATCCTCAACCCGACGCCGGTCATCGAGGCCAACTGCTGCTGGCTGATCGGGATCTCGGCGCCGACACGACGCTTCTCGTAGACGTCGCCGAGACGCCACAGTTGACGATACAAACGTGTCGAACTGTCGAGTTCGGAGAGTTCGCTGACCTGTGTGGTGAGCCGCTGCACCAACCGCAGCAACGCCTCGATGAACACGTCGGAGATCCGAGGGAATCGCTGCCGGAGCGCCTCGATGTCGGTTCGCAGAATCTGGATGACTTCCACCTTCGACAGCGCTTGGGTCGAGGCAGTCCTGACCCGCTCGTTCGACAGGATCGCCATCTCACCGAACATCTCCCCCGGGCCCAGAATGGCCAGCAACACCGGGTCCCCTCGCTCACCTCCGCTCCAGATCCCGATACGACCGCTGACCAGCACGTACACCGCGTCCCCGGACTGGCCCTCGTGGTAGAGAAAGGCCTGAGACGGGATCTTCAGGCGCCGGCAACGGGCATCGAGCGCGGCGCGCTCCCGCTCTGGCAGCGAGGCGAAGAGAGCAATGGACTCGGCGATGGGCCCAAGATACACCAACACGCAAAGATGCGTGTTACAACACGCACAGCAGCGTGGTCTCGAGGGCGCGTTCCGTGGTTTCGTTCACTCATGAGGACGAGTGCAACATCTGAAGAAGTAGCAGTTCTGGTCCAGCGCCATTTCGATGGCGATGAGAAGGCGCTGGTCGAACTGATCGCAATCTTCGAATCCCTGGTCAAAGCCGCGGCGCGCCGAGTCTTGCGCTGCTCCACCGATGTCGACGATGCCGTGCAGGACACATGGCTGAATTTCGTCCGCTTCGGTGATCGAATCGCCGATCCGGAGCGCGTGGGTGCCTGGCTATGGACCGTCGCTCTCAACTCGGCGCGCCGCATACAACGCCGGGCCAGCCGTTGCATCGTTGCCGACAACGTGGTCGCCCTCGCCGATGCGATGGCCGACGAGGTGCCGGAGCCCGACCACGGTCTGCAGCGCTGCGAACGAGCGTCGGTCGTGCATCGCGCCGCAGCGGAAATCCGCGAGACCGACCAACGGGTGCTGAGCCTGATGATGGACGAGCGGGCGTACGACTACCGCCAGATCAGCACCATCAGCGGGCGGCCGATCGGCAGCCTCGGGCCGACGCGGGAGCGCATCATCCGCAAGTTGCGCACCAATCCGCAGGTTGCCGAAATGATGGCAGCGGTCTGAACTCAGCCGTCGCCGACGTGTCTCATGTAGACATGCGTGATGGCAACCGCGGCGGTCCAACTCGGTCTCTTGTTGCCGCCGTCGGAGGGCAAGGCGATCGGCGGCGATGGCCCGACCTGGTGTCCCGGGGACGGTCGTTTCGCTGAGCTCGAGCGGCGCCGCACGACCTTGGTGCGACGGCTTGCCAGGGTGCGCGGCGGCAACGAGAGACTGCTCGGCGCCAGCGGCAACCACCTTCTCGCGGCACGCCGAGCCAACGCCACGCTCGAGACCTCACCATCGCTGCCGGCATGGCAGCGATACACGGGCGTGGTGTGGGGTGGGCTCGATGTCGGGTCGCTTCCGCCCGCCGCCACCAAGCGGGCGATGTCGTCGGTGGTCGTCGTGTCCGGGCTCCTGGGCCTTGTCGCACTCGACGACCCGACTCCCGAGTACCGGCTGAAGATGAGTGCCTCACTGGCACCGTACGGAAAGCTCAGCACGTGGTGGCGTCCGATCTTGGCCGAGTCGCTCACCGACTGGGCCGCACAACGGTTCGTCGTCGATCTGCTACCCAACGAGCACCGCGCGGCGTGTGAATCGGCTGACATTCGTGGGGTGCAGGTCGCGTTCGTGGAGCGCAACGGCAAGGTCGCCGGGCACGACGCCAAGGTCGCCAAGGGCCGACTCGCTCGTCACCTGTTGACCAGCAGCGGCCATCCGATGAACGCGATGCGGTCGTGGACCGACGCACGGTTCGATCTGCTGATCACCCCGCTCGGCAAGAACCCGACAGCTGGTTGAGGCACCTGTAGCGTCGCCGTGATGGAAGTGATGTCGGCTGCCGATCTCGAGCGGCGCGTCGCGTTGCGCAAGATGAAGGCTCTCGCTACGGGACTTCTGGTGTTCGTCACCGTCGTGTTCTTCATCGCCCGCTGGGTGGAGGAGACCCACGGATGGGTGGGGTACATCCGGGCGTTCGCCGAGGCGGCGATGATCGGTGCGTTGGCCGACTGGTTCGCGGTGACTGCGTTGTTTCGCCATCCGCTCGGCATCCCGATCCCGCACACAGCGATCATCCCTCATCGCAAGGACCAGATCGGTCGGTCACTCGGCGAGTTCGTGCAGACCAACTTCCTCACCCGCGAGGTGCTGAACGAACGACTGGCGGGTGCGAACATCGGCAAGCGGCTCGGCGACTGGATGGCCGACGAGCAGAACGCAGGCAAGGCCGGTGCCGGAGTCAGTGACCTCCTGCGCGGTGCCCTGGAGGTACTCGACGATCGCGACGTCGCCTCTGGGCTGGAGTCCCTGATCGAGCGCCGGGTCCGAGCGACACCGGTCGCGCCTCTGGTCGGAAAGGCCATCGACCTGGCCGTCGAGGGCGGGCACCACCAACATCTGCTCGATGCCGTGCTGAAGGGTCTCGAAGGTTTCCTCGAAGACAACCGAGCAACCTTCAGGGAGCGGCTCGAGCGCGAGTCACCGTGGTGGATACCCGACTCGATCGACGACAAGTTGTTCGCCAAGATCTACCGGGGGGCGCACGGCTTCATCGCCGAGGTCGGATCGGACCCGAACCACGAGGTGCGTCGATCGATCGACGCCCGTGTCGTCTCCTTTGCCGAGCGATTGCGCAGTGATCCCGAGCTCCTGGCCAAGGGCGAGGAGTTGAAGACCGAGCTGCTCGCCCACCCCGACGTTCGCGCCTGGCTCGGCTCACTGTGGGGTGAGTTGAAGCGCAACACCATCGGCGCGCTGGACGATCCCGGCAGCGAACTGCGCCACCGCATCGATCGGTCGCTGACAAACCTCGGACGGCGCTTGGCCACCGAGCCCGAGCTCCAGGCAAAAGTCGACGACTGGGTCACCCGCGCCGCGGGGCACATCGTCGATCACTATCGAGGCGAGGTCAGTGACCTGATCGCCGGCACGGTTGCAAAGTGGGATGGCAAGGCGACCAGCGAACGAATGGAGTTGCAGGTCGGCCGCGATCTGCAGTTCATCCGCATCAACGGCACGATCGTCGGAGGCCTTGCCGGCCTGGCGATCTACTCGGTCACGCAACTCCTGTTCTGAGGCGTCAGCCCCAATCGCGTCGCGTTGCGGGCATGGCTGCGTTGCCGGTCGCGGTCGGCACGACGCCCAGGACTTGATGGATTGCAAGCCCACCGTCCTCGAACCCGATGGCTGACCCGGCCATGTAGAGCCGCCAGATCTTGGCCCTTGGCTCGCCGACGAGCTTGATCGCCTGATCCCAGTTCGACTCGAGGTTCGACACCCAGCACCGAAGGGTGCGGGCATAGTGCTCGCGCAGCGACTCGACGTCGCGTACTTCGAACCCGGCGCGCTCCATGGCCAAAACCGTGTCCCCGACGTCGATCAGCTCGCCATCGGGGAAGACGTATCGACCGACGAACGATCGCGGGCCGAGTGTCGAACCGCCGACAGACGAGATGGCGTGGTTCAGCAGGCGAGCCTGCGGGCCGAGGGCCTGCCGAAGCGTCTCGAAGTACTGGTCCAACTTGTCGTGGCCGACGTGTTCCGACATCCCTACCGAGGAGATCGCGTCGAATTTCTCACGGCGTAGGTCGCGATAGTCGAGCAGCCGAATTTCGACACGATCGGCGACACCGGCCTCGGCGACGCGTTGCCGAGCGAGGGCCGCCTGTGCCTTGCTGATGGTGATGCCGACCGCACGCACGTCGTAGTGCAAGGCAGCGTGGATGACCATCGAGCCCCAGCCGCAGCCGACGTCGAGCAGGCGGGCACCAGGATGCTCGTGCAGCCCGAGCTTGCGGCAGATCAGGTCGTGCTTGGCGGTCTGCGCATCCTCGAGCGTGAAGTCGGGTTGCGCGAAACGGGCGCACGAGTAGGTCATCGTCGGACCGAGCACCAGCCGATAGAAGTCGTTGCCGACGTCGTAGTGGTGACCGATGGCGGTTGCATCACGCTTCAACGAGTGGCGCCAACCGTGCAGGCGCGCTTCTTCGCGAGGCGGAGGCAGTGGACGTCCCAATGCGCCGATCCGTTTCGCGGCCACGACGGCCGTCGGCAGGACCTTCCATGCCCGACCGACGCCGGCGACCTCCGGCTTCGCGTCGCGGAATGCCGTGACCACGTCGAAGAGATCGCCGTCGAGGTCGATCTCACCCGATACGTACGCCCGGCCGAGGCCCAGCTCGTTCGGCATCCACAGGAGCCGACGAATTGCATCGGGCGATCTGAACTCGAGCGTCGCGACTGTCCGGTCGGGAGGGTCCAGAGTCGATCCGTCCCAGAACTGGAAGCGGATCGGAATCCTCTCACCGAAACTGCCTTCGATGACAGGTCTCATTGCCGTAGCAATCGGACCGTCGGTCTCGATTTCCGGTGCGGTTGTTGTGACGTCGTGTGTCAGCGGGGTCTGGGCTGGCGCAACCATCTCATCACCTCTTTATTGAGTTTCGTACCAGGTTAGAACGCGCCGCGACAGCACCGGGAACCGTGCTCTCACCTGGGGTGTGGTGGCGCCGCTCCCAACTCTGCGATCGCCGACACTGCACCCTCCGACAACATGTCGACCACCGCAAAAACCGGCTTGTCGCGACCGGTGACCGCGGCCAACGCACGTCCTCCCGATGCTGATGCCGGCTGGTCGACCGTCAGCACCGCAAACCTGGACGACGGCTCGACCTCTCGGACAATCGCGCCCTTGGAGATCGCCCGCCACAGCAGTTCGATGCGCTGCGCGCCGGGTCGGTTGGAGGTCCGACCGCCGACGACCTCGAACCACCACACCACGCCAGTTGGGGCAACAGCGCGCAGCGTCGGCGCGACACCGGGCAGCACGGTGGCCTTGTCGTCGATGTCCGAGAACCCGGCCTCGCCGAGGAGCCATCTGGCGAGCTCCTTCGAGGCCCACCCACCGCGCTGCGGGTCGGTCTTGCGACCGTCGTCGGCGGCAAGCTCCACTGCCGGCGCCCACGCCTCTTTCGTCAGACGATCCTGGGCAGCCGCGACGTAGCCCGCATCGGTGTCGTAGCCGATGTAGTGCCGGCCGGTGCGCACGGCGGCGACCGCAGTAGTGCCCGATCCCATGAATGGATCGAGCACGAGGTCGCCCACATAGCTGTTCATGTGGATCAGGCGCTCGGGGAGTGCGACAGGGAACGGCGCGGGATGATCGACACGGCTGGCGCGCTCCGGCGGGATCTCCCACACATCGACGGTCGCTTCCATGAACTCGTCGCGGCTCATCGTGCTGGTCGAGGGCAGGCCCAGCTTGGCACGCCGCTTCGCCGGAATTGCCCGATCGAACCGACCCTTCGAGGCGATGATCACCCGCTCGCTCAGGTCGCGCAACACCGGATTCCCCGGCCGTTGGAAGCTGCCCCACGCACAGTTGCCGGCAGCACCGCGCTGCTTCACCCACAACACCTCGCCGCGCATCAGCAGCCGCAGATCGTCCTGCAGAATCGTCGTGACATCGGCCGACAGCGAGCGATACGGGCGGCGACCCAGGTTGGCCACGTTGACGGCGATGCGGCCGCCGGGTTCGAGCACGCGCACACATTCGGCGAACACGTCGCGCAGCTGTTGGAGGTAGTCGAGGTAGGTGGCTGGAACGTGTCCCTGACCGAGCGCCTCCTCGTACGCCTTGCCGGCGAAGTACGGCGGCGAGGTCACCACCAACGCAACGCTGTTGTCGTCCACGTCGGTCATGTGGCGGGCATCGCCGACGATCAGTTGGTCGACAAGCCTCGGAGGCGACACCTGATCGTCTGTGGAGATCGCCGGCGGTTGGAATCGCTCGTAGAAGGCCGTCGCATCGTGCCCCTCGCGCCGGCCGACGCCGAACGCCGAGGTACGTGTGCCGCGTCGCTTCGCCGAAGCCTCTCCGGCACGATCCTCCACGCGGCAACGTTACGCGCCCTGCGTCCGCGGGCGGGCGATACGCGCCTCGGTAGTGTGACCATCGATGGCGTACCGGTACCTGTGGACTCCGTTGGCGCTCGGGCCCGTCACTGCCCGCAACCGCATCGTCTTCAGCGCGCACCTCACGAACTACGCCCGAGACGGTAAGCCGACGGACCAGCACGCCGCCTACTACGCGGCCCGTGCGGCGGGCGGCGCCGGGCTGATCATCACCGAGGAGCACTCGCACCCATCCCACTGATTGGCCGTACGAGAAGCTGATCCACGGCTTCCATCGCGATGTGATCCCCGGCTACCGCGCGATCACCGATGCCGTTCATCGCCATCGCGTCCCGATCTTCGCTCAGATCAATCACAACGGCGGCCAAGCCAGTTCGATGTATTCGCGGCTGCCGGTGTTGGCACCGTCGGCCGTTGCCGATCCGCTGTTTCGTGAGGTGCCGAAGGCGGTGACGCACGGTGAGATCGACGAGATCGTCGCCGGGTACGTGCGGGTCGCCGAACACTGTGCCGAGGGTGGGTTCGACGGGATCGAGTTGCAATGCAGCCACTCGTCGATCGTCCGCGGGTTCCTGTCGCCGGCCACCAACAAGCGGACCGATCAATATGGCGGCTCGCTGTTCAATCGGTGTCGCGTACTGATCGACATCGTCGGCGCAGTCCGTCGGGTGATCGGCGATCGTCTGGCTCTCGGCGTGCGAATCTGCGGCGACGAGCTGATCGAAGGTGGCACGACGATCGACGATGCCGTGGAGATCGCCCGCATCGTCGAGGCGACCGGGCAGGTCGACTACATCAACACCTCGATCGGGGTCGCCACCGCAAGCCTGTTCATGATCGAGGCGAGCATGCACATCCCGCCCGGCTACGCGATGTTCATCCCGTCAGCGATTCGCAAGGCGGTCGACCTGCCGGTTGTGGGTGTCGGGCGTTTCAAGGATCCGCTGCAAGCCGAACGGGCGCTCGCCGAGGGTCATTGCGATCTGGTCGGGGTCGTCCGCGGGCAGATCGCCGACGCCGACTTCGCCGCCAAGGCCAAGGCCGGGGCGACCGACGACATCCGCCTGTGCCTGTCGTGCAACCAGGAATGCGTCGGCCGCATGGGCCTCAACCGCTGGCTCGGTTGCATCGAAAACCCGTTGACCGGCCGGGAGGGAGCAGCCGAAAAGAAGCGGAGGCCAGTCCCGACCACCGTCGAGATGAGAGATGTGCGGCCCCGAGCGGCTCATCCCTCATCGCGGAGGTCTGTGGTGATCGTCGGCGCCGGTCCGGCGGGGTTGCAGGCGGCGATCGCTGCCGCGCGCGCTGGTAGCAAGGTCACCGTGTACGAGAAGCAAGCTCACGCGGGTGGGCAGGTGCGCCTGGCCGCATCGGTGCCCAACCGCGCCGAGTTCGGCGACATGATCCGCAACCAACTGACGGAGTGCAGACGACTGGGCGTGACCATCGAGTACGGGGTCGGCGCATGGCCAGGTCTCATCACCGAGCAGCATCCAACTCACGTCATCGTCGCGACGGGTGCCGAACCGCAACGACCGTGGTGGGTGCCGGAGGACGCCGATCGTGTGGTCGATGTGCGCGAGGTGTTGGATGGCTCGGCAAGCCCGGCAGGCGACGTCGTCGTGATCGACGAACTCGGCTTCCACCAGGCCACCTCGGTCGCCGAACTGCTGGCCGATCGTGGATGCAACGTCGAGATCGTCACCAACGGAATGGTCGTCGGACAGGACCTGGGCATCACCCTCGACATGGAGAACTGGTGGATGCGCGCCGGCGCCAAAGGCATCGTTCAGTCGACTGATCTTGTCGCGATGGGCATGGGTGACCCGTCGCCGCGACGCGCCCTCCACCTGCTGCACCACCCCACTGGAGCCACGGTGACTCGCACACCGGATTGGGTCGTGCTTGCTGTGCCGGCACGACCGGTCGAGTGGTTGTACCACGATCTGAAGGCGGCCGGAATCAGCGTCGAACGGATCGGTGACTGCATCGCCCCCCGCCGCGCCCACGCCGCCGTGATCGAGGGTGAACGCGCCGGCGCGGCCTGCTGACGGAGTGTTTGGCGCGCGTACGGGGTGGCCGGAAACACTCCGATGCCATACTTGACCGGTGAACGAGAGCCCGCTGGTCGCAGTCGTGATGGGGTCGTCCAGCGACTGGCCGACGATGAGCAAAGCGGTCGACGTGTTGACCCACTTCGATCTGGCTCACGAAGTGCTCGTGCTGTCGGCACATCGCATGCCGGACGAGATGTTCGCGTTCGCGGAATCGGCGCGGGAGCGTGGACTGCGAGCCATCATCGCCGGGGCCGGTGGAGCAGCCCATCTGCCGGGAATGTTGGCCGCGAAGACCACGGTCCCTGTGCTCGGCGTGCCGGCCCCCACTCGGCATCTCGGCGGTCAGGATTCGCTGTACTCGATCGTGCAGATGCCGGCCGGTGTACCCGTCGCAACATTTGCTATCGGCGAGGCCGGCGCGACCAACGCCGCGCTGTTCGCGGTCGCGCTCGTGGCCGCCGGCGACCCGGCATTGACGTCTGCGCTCGACGCCTACCGGCGGCAACGCCACGACGACGCCGCGGCAGCCGTGCTCCCGCCCGAATGAGGATCGCACCGCCTGCCACCCTCGGCATCCTCGGTGGCGGCCAACTGGGCCGCTACTTCGTGATGGCCGCGCGCACGATGGGGTACCGGACGATCGTGCTCGAGCCCGACCCGAGTGCTCCGGCAGGTGGCGTCGCCGACGAACATCTCGTCGCTCCGTACGACGACTCGGCGGCCCTGCAACATCTGGCGTCGACCTGCGCAGTGGTGACGACCGAGTTCGAAAACCCCCCGTCCGCGGCAATGGAGTGGCTCAGCACCCACACCGTGGTCCATCCGTCGCCGACCGCCGTAGCGATCGCCCAGGACCGTCAGTTGGAGAAGGCATTCCTGCGCGAAGCTGGTATCCCGGTTGCGCCGTTCGTCGTGATCGAGACGGACGCGGACGCCGCCAACGCGATCGAGTTGCACTACCCCGCGATCCTGAAGACGTCACGGCTGGGATACGACGGCAAAGGGCAGATCACCGTCGCTGCGCACGGGGAGTTGGCCGCCGCCTGGGCCCAACTCGACCGCCAGCGGTGCGTCTTGGAACAGCGGATGGAACTCGACGGCGAGCTCTCGGTGGTGCTGGCCCGCAGCAGCAACGGAGATGTTGCGATCTATCCCACTGCTCACAACACGCACGTCGATGGGATTCTCGACTGCACCGTCGTACCGTTCGCCGCACCCCATGCCGCCGAGCTCGCCACGAACGTCGCCGGCTCGCTGGACTACGTCGGCGTCCTCGCGGTGGAGATGTTCATCGTCGGCGATCAGTTGCTCGTCAACGAGCTGGCGCCGCGCCCGCACAACAGCGGGCACTGGACGCTCGACGCGGCGCGTACGAGCCAGTTCGAGCAACAGGTACGCGCCGTGTGCGGTGTCGGTCTCGGCGATCCATCGCTGTCGGCACCGGCCGCGGCGATGGTCAATCTGCTCGGCGATCTGTGGGCCGACGGCGAGCCGGATTGGACGGTGGTCATGGCCGATCCGTGTGCGTCGTTGCACCTCTACGGCAAGTCGTCGGCGAGACCAGGCCGCAAGATGGGCCACATCACGGTCACGGCTCCCGACCCTGCCGAAGCGGAGCGCAGAGCCAAGACAATCCGATCCCGATTATCGCCTCGGTAGCCTTCCCAGACCATGATCGCCGGAACCTTGTCCGACTTCATCACGGATCTGACCGACTGGCTGGATCAGATCTCCAGCAACTGGTGGTTCGTGTTGGTGATCTTCGTGATCGCGTACCTCGACTCCGTCATCCCGATCGTGCCCAGCGAGACCTGCGTGATCATCGGCGGCGTGGCTGCCAGTCAGGGAAACCAGAACATCTTCCTCGTCATCGGCTTCGCCGCGGCCGGCGCGTTTCTCGGCGACAACACCGCCTACCTCATCGGCAGGCGCGCCAGTGGTTGGTTTCATCGGCGCGCCGAGCGAAAGCCGAAGTTCGCCCGCAAGATGGCGTGGGCCCAGCTGCAGATCCTCGAACGCGGCGGTCTGTTGTTGATCACTGCGCGCTTCATCCCAGGTGGGCGGACGATCCTGACCTTGTCGTGTGGAATCACCCGCCAGAACCAGTGGTGGTTCGTCAGGTGGGTCGCAGTGGCGGCAATCATTTGGGCGACGTACGCGGCGATGCTCGGTTATGTCGGCGGCGAGACCTTCGAGGATGACCACACCAAGGCGTTCCTCTTGGCGTTCGGCCTCGCCATCGGTACCACCATCGTGATCGAAGTCGTTCGGCATTTCCGCAACAAGCGACGCGAAGAACTGTCCAGGATGGGCGAGGCGTCGTGAAGCGACATCTCGCTCAGCTCAACATCGCCACGCTGCGACATCCGATGGACGACCCACGCACGGCTGACTTCGCAACAGGTCTGCCCGTTGTCAATGGCCTCGGCGAGCAGTCGCCGGGCTACATCTGGCGTCTGCAATCCGACGCCGGCGATGCCACCGACATCCAGGTCTTCGACGACCCGCTGATCATCGTCAACCTCACGGTGTGGGAATCGCTCGAGGCGCTCAAGGCGTTCGCGTACCGTGGGCTCCATCGCGACTTCTTCCGCCGCCGCGCAGAATGGTTCGTCGAGGGCGCTTCGCGAACAGCCCTGTGGTGGGTACCCGCGGATGTGCTCCCCACCACCGACGACGCCAAGCGGCGGCTCGACTTCATCGATGTGTTCGGCACTTCGCCGTACGCGTTCACCATGGGCCAGGACCAACCGGCGCTAGCGATGGAGCAGGTCGCGTCGGATGACCGCCGCGTGCAGGAGTTGGCGCATCACCTCGACGGCGATCTGCTCGCCGGGGTCCCGGGAAGCCTCGTCGTTGCCGAGATCGACGACGTGCCGGTGGCCTGTGGCGCATACCGGGTCGTCGACGACACCACCGCCGAGATCAGGCGTATGTACGTCGCCCAGTCCGCTCGTGGGATGAAGGTGGGTGCGGCCATCATCGCCGAGCTCGAAGCCGTGGCACGGGCCAACGGAATGCAGCGACTCCTGCTGGAAACATGGCCGAGGCAGCTCGAGGCACTCGACCAGTTCGGCTTCCGACGCACGCCTCGCTGGTCCGAGCCGACGTTGTCGCCGGACTCGGTGTTCCTGGAGAAGTCACTCACGGCGTAGCCAAGCCGTTTAGCCTGACCACAATGCTTGCAGTGATCGTTGTGCGCGACGGGGTGCTCCCCGCTGGCGCCGGCGAGACCATCTCGGAGTGCGAGGGCAAGGCCGCGCTCGTGGGCTCGGGCACCGCCGCGGCGTCAGTGGAGGTGCAACATGTGAGCCGCCAGCTCACGATGTTCGAGGTCGGTGACTACCGCCCGGGCACATGGGCAGAAGCACTGACCAGGCATTTCGAGGACGAACCGATCCTCGTCCTGCCCGCCTCGCCCGACGGCCGGGACCTCGCACCCCGGTTGGCGGCGCAGCTGCAACGACCGCTCTACGCGATGTGCATGGGCGTGTCGCCGACGCGCATCGACATGATCCGCCGAGCCGGCACCGAGCTGCATTCGGTCGAGCCGCCCGCGGCGTTCGTCGCAACCCTGCAACCGGGTGTTCGCGGCGCGGATCACATCGCGTCGACGACAACAGCCACCGCGCACCAGTTGATCGTCGGCGACGTCGGCGACCCCGCCGTCGAGCAGGTGTTGCCGGCGGATGCAGCAACGATCGATCTCTCCGAAGCCGATCGAATCGTCGCCGGCGGAGCAGGCCTCGACGACACTCGTCGCTTCGAACAGCTTGCCGCGCTGGGCCGAGCACTGCGCGCGAGTGTCGGCGCGACCCGCGTCGCAACCGACCGCGGCTGGGTCGGCCACGAGCGACAGATCGGAACCACCGGCGTGATCGTCGAGCCGCAGTTGTACGTTGCGTTCGGGATCAGCGGGGCTGTGCAGCACACCAGCGGGCTCGGGCAGCCACAGCACGTCATCAGCGTCAACACCGACCCGCATTGTCCGATGATGCAACTCGCCGATCTCGCCGTGGTCGCGGACGCGAACGCGGTGCTCGACCAACTACTGCTGAAACTCGGAGTCGCCGATGGCTGAGCCCGACTTCGATGTCGTGATCGTCGGTGCCGGCCCCGCAGGGTCGTGCGCGGCGATCGAGGCCGCCCGCGGCGGGTTGCGCACGCTGCTGCTCGAGCGCGGTCCGTTCCCCGGCAGCAAGAACATGTACGGCGGAGTGATCTATCCGCGCATCCTCGACGACCTCATTCCGGAGTGGTGGAACGACGCGCCGATCCAGCGCTGGGTGACCCGGCGATCGACCATGATCCTCACCGAGACGAAAGCGCTCTCGGTCGACTTCCGCAACGACGGATGGGGCGCGCCGCCGTACAACGGTGCGACCGCGTATCGGCCCGAGTTCGATCGCTGGCTCGCCGACCATGCTGTTGCCGCCGGCGCGACTCTGCTGTGCGATACGACGGTCACGGGCCTGCTTCGTGAGCCGGCACGAAAGTCGCGCAACGCCATCAGTGGCGTGCGCACCGACCGTCCCGATGGCGACGTGACGGCGACGATGGTGATCGCCTGCGATGGTGTCAACAGCTTTGTCGCCAAGGAAGCCGGGCTCTACGGGACGCCGAAGGCGAAGAACTTCACCCTCGGGGTCAAAGAGACGCTGGCGCTGCCCAAGGAGGTCATCGACGAGCGCTTCGGTGTGCGCGGCCGAGAGGGCGTCGACATCGAGATCATCGGCTGCACGGGTGGGATCAACGGTGGCGGCTTCGTCTACACCAACCTCGACACCATCGCGGTCGGTGTGGTCTTGAAGCTGACCAAGCTCGCGGCGGGCAAGACCCGACCCGAAGACATCATCGCGGCGATGAAGCGGCATTCTGCGATCGCTCCGCTGGTGGAAGGCGGCGAACTGAAGGAGTACTCGGCGCACCTGATCCCCGAGGCCGGGCTGTCGATGATGCCCGAGATGACCGGCCACGGGCTGCTCGTCGCGGGCGATGCTGCTGCTCTGTGTCTGGCCGCCGGCATCTGGCTGGAAGGTGTCAACTTCGCGATGGCCAGCGGCATGTACGCCGGGCAGACCGCTGTCGAGGCGATCGCCGAGGGCGACGTCAGCCAACGCGGCCTCGGTGGGTACGCCCGGCGGCTCAGCGACACGTTCGTGCTCCGCGATCACCGCAAGCTGCGTCGAGCCCCCGAACTGGTGCTCAGCGACCGGGTCCAGCACATGTATCCGTCGATGGTCACGGGGATCGCCGAGCGGGTGTTCCGCATCGACAACCCGGCAGCGAAGCCTGGCCTGCGACGAATCGTGCGTGAGGAGCGCAAGCGCGCAGGCCTGCACGTTCGCAACCTGATCAGCGACGGCCGCGAGGCGTTCAGGAGTTTCGGATGATCGAGCGCGACACGACGTGGCCGGAGACGTCGTTCACCGACCGGATGGACACGACCGAGTTCAAGGTCAGCGACAAGCCGCACATCGTCGTCGACGGCAAGGCCTGTGTCGACTGCAGCACCCGGGCGTGCATCGTCGCCTGTCCGGCCGACCTGTTCGTGCCGACCAGCGATGGCGGCATCGTCTTCAACTACGAACAGTGCTTCGAGTGCGGCACGTGTTACCTGGTCTGCGATCACGAGGGCGCCATCAGTTGGTCGTACCCCGAGGGTGGATTCGGCGTGATCTTTCGGAGCACCTGATGATCGCGGTGTGCGTCAAATGGATCGGCGAGTCGGCATCGGCGGGACTTTCTGCCGCGGACGAGGCGGCCATCGAAATGGCACTCCGTCACGGCGAGGCGGTTCACACATCTGTCATCGCAGTCACCGTCGGCGGGAGCAAGGCTGACCTCGGATTGCGCGCTGCGGTGGCATGTGGCGCGACGACGGCGATTCGAGTCGATGCGCCCGACGACATGGACAGTGCATCGGTCGCCGCGGCGCTGGCACCGATCGTCGCCCACAGCACCGCAGTGTGGTGTGGTGACTATTCCGCCGACCGCGGAACCGGCAGCGTTCCGGCGTTCCTCGCCGCTCGGCTTCACCGTCAGCAGGCGCTCGGCCTGGTCGGCGTCGAGTTCGTCGATCCGCTGCGGGTCACCCGTCGCCTCGACGGTGGGCGTCGCGAGATCCTGCGAATCACCGGGCCGGCGGTCCTGTCGGTCGAGGGTTCGATCGCCCGTCTGCGCCGCGCCTCGTTGCGTTCCGCACTGACGGCCCAGAAGGCAGAAGTGCTGCCCTACGGCACCCCGACGGTGCTCAGCGGCAACACCTCCGTGGTCGCGGTCCGGCCCTACCGGCCACGGGCTCGGGTGCTGCCCGCTCCGGTAGGTGCCACGGCCCTCGATCGCCTCCGCGCGCTCACCGACGTGTCCGCCGCACCGCAACCCGGCGAGACCGTCGAGGCAGGTCCGGCCGTTGCGGCGGATCGGATCATCGAGGTGCTGCGCGACTGGGGCTATCTCAGCTGACTGCCATTGTCTCGCTGAACTGCGGCAGTTCGTCTACTGCGACTTCCTGCATCGCATCAGCGGCACGCGGCAGCCAGCGCCAGGCGATGATCGCGCCGATCCGCCACGACACCGGCCGAGACCCAGGAGCCGACACGGAAGCCGTCGATGAACGCAGTGTCGACGGCCGCCTTCACAGCAGCTCCCGCCTCTGGACCAGCTTGCTCGCCTGCGCGGCGGGCAACCTCGACGCCCGCGCCGACGGAGTCCCGGGCGATGCGCTGGGCATCGGTCGGTACGGGGCTGCCGGTCAGCAGCTCACCGAGCTTGGACGAGTACACCGAGGCAAAGAGGCTGCCGATGATGGCGACACCCAGCACTCCGCCGAGCTCGCGGGCTGTGTCGTTGACCGCTGATCCGACGCCGGCCTTGGCCGGTGGCAGCGCACCCATGATCGCCTCGGTGGCGGGGGCGTTGACCAAACCGAGCCCGCCACCCATGAAGAACATCTGCCCGACGACCAACCAATACGACGACGTTGCCGTGTCCCTGGTCGTCCAGGCAAAGCCGATGGCCATTGATGCCAGGCCGGCCGAGACGATCGCCTTGGTGCCGAAGCGCTCGGCGAGCTTGGCGCTCAGTGGTGCGGCGATCCCCGTGAAGATGGCGAATGGCACGGTGCGCACACCAGCCTCGAGCGTGCCGTAGCCGCGGACGAACTGGAAGTACTGGGTGACCATGAAGATGAACCCGAACAGTGCGAAGAAGGCGAACGTCACCGACACGCTGCCTGCGGTGAAGCGCATGTTGGTGAACACGCCGACGTCGAGCATCGGGTGATCGATGCGCCGTTCCCAGCGGATGAACGCTGTCACCAACACGGCGGCAAGACCGAACGCGATCAGCGACGTGGACGAGATCCAGCCGTGCTTCGGCCCCTCGATCACTGCCCACACCAAGACCGTCACGCCGGCGATCGACAGTGCGATCCCGAGCGGGTCGAAGCGGCGGATGGTTTCGTCGCGCGACGTCGGCACGACCCTCCAGATTGCGATCATCGCGACGGCGATCACGGGCACGTTGACCAGGAACACCGAGCCCCAGAAGAAGTGCTCGAGCAAGAAGCCACCGGTGACAGGGCCGAGGGCAACAGCGAGACCACTGGTCGCCGCCCAGATCGAGATGGCAATCGCTCGCTGACGGGCGTCGGTGAACACGTTCACCAACAGCGCGAGCGTCGCGGGGAAGATCAGCGCGGCGCCGATGCCCATCGCCGCTCGCCAGGTGATCAGTTGCGTCGGTGTCGTGGCGAGGGCGGCCATGATCGAGGTCGCACCGAAGGCAGCCATGCCGATCATCAACGTGCCCTTGCGACCGAAGCGATCGCCGATGCTGCCGGCCGCCATCAGGAGGCCGGCGAACACCAGCACGTACGCATCGACGATCCACTGCAGTTGGCTGGTCGTCGCGCCGAGCTCACGTACGAACGTCGGTAGCGCCACGTTCACGATGGTGCCGTCGACGACGATGATGAAGACCGAGGCGCACAGGACCGCCAGGATCGCCCAAGGCGACCGGCTCGTGACGGTGTCGGTGTCTGTGTCGGGTATCGGGGAGCTGGTGTTCACCGGAAGATCCTTTCGGTGTGTCGAGGATTGTCTATATCAACGTCATAACATTGTTATCACGCTGTCATCACGAGGTCCACATGACGTTCGACACACCGCCGCACCACTATCCTGCGCCCATGGCGCCGCTCGATCCTGTGGGCTCCACGCTGCTGAAAGCGGCCGGCGACCTGCTGGCGGCCGAGGGACCGGGAGCCTTGACCGTGCGCCGCATCGCCAACGCTGCCGGTGTCAGCACGATGAACGTGTACTCACGATTCGGCGGCAAGGACGGTGTCGTCGAGCACCTCTTCGTGGAGGGCTTCACCCGGCTGGGCGACGGCATGCGGGCCGTGGTGGCGACCGACGATCCGATCGCCGACCTGAACTACGTGCGGGTTGTCGTATCGCCAGTTCGCCATCGACCACCCGACGCTGTACTCGGTGATGTTCGATCGGGTCGTCCCCGATTTTCAACCATCAGTCGAGGCCCAGTTGATCGCCGCGTCGACGCTCGAACTGCTCGCGACTCGAATCGAACGGGCGATGAAGGCCGGGCTGTTGCGACCGGCCGATCGACTGCACACTGCGGCACTCGTGTGGGCGACGTGTCACGGCGTTGTCAGCCTCGAGCTGAAGGCAGTGGAGACCGAGGTCATCGATTCGACTGGCCGGAGGTCTACCAGCGGGCGCTCGACATGATCGTCCAGGGCTTGGCGTGAACGGTTGCGGCGTGTGACCACTCGGCTCGGCGACGTCACGTGGACAGATCTGTGGAAGCTGTCGCCGCGGCCGATCATCGCCGTGCCGATCGGGTCGTGCGAGCAGCACGGTCCACACCTTCCGCTCGACACCGACACGCGCATCGCCACGGCGTTGGCCGAAGGATTGGCGGCGTCGTTCGAACCGGGCGACGTGTTGATCGGTCCGGCACTCACGGCAACATCCAGCGGCGAGCACGCCGGCTTCCCCGGCACGTTGTCGGTGGGCGCGGAGGTTGTCGAGCGAACGATCGTCGAACTGGTTCGAAGCGCCGATTGGTCGTCGGGTGTCGTGCTGATCAACGGGCACGGCGGCAACGCGCTACCCGTGCAGCGAGCGACCAACACGTTGCTCGGCGAAGGCCGTCGGGTGCTGGCGTGGTGGCCGCACATCCGCAACGGCGACGCGCACGCCGGTGAATCCGAGACATCGATGATGCTCGCACTCGCTCCCACGCTGGTGCGAATGTCACGGGCCGAAGCCGGCCGATCGGAGCCGATCGTCGACCTCATCGACGAGTTGCGCGCAAATGGCGTTCGGGCCGTCAGCCCCAACGGAGTACTCGGCGACCCACGTCGAGCTACCGCCAACCACGGCAAGACACTGCTGACCCGGCTGATCATCGACCTCGTCGCCGCCGTCGACGAATGGCGATCATGACGTCGTCGTTCACACTCGACGGCTCGTACCGTCGGTTCGACCGGATCGTGATCGCCGGCTCGCCGCTGCGGCTCTTCAAGTTGACGGCCGGAGGGCAGAGAGTCGTCGAGGCGATCGAGCTCGGCCTGCCCCTTCCCGTCGGCCACGGCAAGCTGACCGAACGCTTTGTCGACGCCGGCGCCATCCACCCGGTCCCCTCCGCTTCACCGTTCACCGCGGCCGACATCACCGTCGTGGTGCCCGCCTTCAATGCCCTGCCGCAGCATCCCCCACCGCTTCGAGGTGATCGTTGTCGACGACGGCAGCGAGCCGCCGCTGGCAGCAACCGCAGGCCAACGCATTGTCCGCCTGGCCACCAATCAGGGTCCGGGCGCGGCGCGCAATGCCGGCCTGGCGGCAGTCACGACGCCCCTCGTTGCGTTCGTCGACACCGACGTCGACCTCGACGACGACTGGCTCGACACGTTGCTTGCGCACTTCAGCGATCCTCGCGTCGCGCTGGTCGCGCCGCGCGTTGCATCGACGGACGGGTCGACAACGCTGGCCCAGTACGAGTCGGCGAGATCACCCCTCGACCTCGGCCCCGAGCAGGGTCGCATCGCCGCAGGCACGCGCATCAGCTACGTGCCGGCCGCGACGTTGCTCGTGCGAACCGAGGCGTTGCGGGCGATCGGCGGCTTCGACGACACGCTGCGAACCGGCGAGGACGTCGACATGGTGTGGCGGCTGATCGGAGCCGGCTATCGCTGCCGCTACGAGCCGGCGTCGACTGTTCATCACCATCCACGAACGAGCTTGTCTGCCTGGGGTCGTCAGCGCTTCTCGTACGGTCGATCCGCGGCGGCGCTCGATCGCAAGCATCCCGGCGCGGTCGCGCCCTTGAGGATGAGCGGATGGAGCGCCGCGGTCTGGGCGCTGGTCCTCGCCCGCCGACCGATCGTGGCACTCACCGTCGCCGTGGGGACCATCGTCGCCCTGCGCCGCAAGCTCGACCAGCTACCGCCGGAAGAGTCCGCCCGACTTGCCGGTCTCGGCCACCTCTACGCCGGTCGCCAGGTCGCGAGCGCCATCACTCGCGTGTGGTGGCCCTTGGCCGTGGTCGTCGCCGTGTTCGTGCGACGCTCGCGGTTGCCGCTCGCAGCAGCGGCCACCGTTCCGGCGCTTCTCGATTGGCTCCAGCGCCGCGGTCCACTCGACCCGGTTCGATACGTCGCTCTGCGGATCGCCGACGATGTCGCCTACGGAACCGGGGCGTGGATGGGCGCTGTCGAGCAGCGGTCGATCGGCGCGCTGGCGCCGAAGTTCACGAACTGGCCGGGGAAAGCTGGCGGCTGATGTCGTTGCACTCCGCGCACACCTCGGCGGGGATGACGCCCCACCGCATCAAGCGGTTGAAGACGATGCAACCGAGGCAGATGGCGAACACCGACTCCAACGTTGCTGCCACGACCAGACCACTGATCAGCACATACGACACGACCTGCACCCCGAGGCCCCAGGCCAGCAATGCGCCACCGCTGAACACCAGCCCGACACCTTGCGCGAACCGCTTGGGAGGGCCGGGAACGAAGCGGTGCTCGACGTGGACTCGTGGCGTGATCCACGCGCGTCACGAGCTGGCCGAGCGGGCTGAATCGTGGGCCGCTGAGCACCCTCGCGAGGAAGCCGTAGGCCAGCGGGATCAGGACCCACCACTGCCTGATCATCAGGAACGCGACGGCCTGCAGAACGACCCCGCCGGCCACCAGTCGAGCCGATGTTTCGTTGACCGGATTGGGAAAGGTGAACAACTTGCGCACGACCGAAACGGTACTCCGACAATCCCGATCAGACAACTCAGGATTTATGGGTGCGAGTTCGAGAAACGCGACAGCAACTACGGTTTGGCCGGCATGGCCTTGCGACTCACCGTTCAGCGCGCGCCCTGGGAGTCGCACATCGATTCGGTGGCGGCACACGTCGACGGGCTCGTGCCGGTTGTCAAGGGGAACGGGTACGGGTTCGGGCGAGCGACGCTCCATCCGATGATCAAGTCGCTGTCGGATTTCGTCTGCGTCGGGACCATCTACGAACTGGACGGCGTCGCCGACCGTGTCACCCCGATCGTGCTGACACCGTCGTTGGTACCACCTCCAACGCCGGCGAGCGGCCTCACCCCGGTGATGACCGTCGGCTCGGTCGGAGACGTCGAGGCGCTGGCCGGATGGCGAGGCAGAGCGACCATCAAGCTGCAGTCCTCCATGCGCCGCTACGGGGCAACGCCCTCCGAGCTCGAGTCGCTTACCGTGACGGTAAGGACCGCAGGGCTCGACACCGTTGGCTACGCGTTGCACCTCCCCCTGGCCGGGTCCGATCAGGATCGGCTGGCCGAGGTCGAGGGCTGGTTGGACCATCTCGATCCCAAGCAACCGCTGTGGCTCAGCCACCTGCAGCAACAGTCCTACAACACGCTGCGGACCCGCCACCCCGATCGGCAGTTCCGACTCCGGCTGGGCACGGCCTTGTGGCACGGCGACAAGTCGTTCCTCCAGTTGCAGGCAGACGTCCTCGCCGTGCATCGCGTCCTCCAGGGCGACCGCGCCGGATACCAGCTCAACAACGTTGTCGCCGACGGTCATCTCGTGTTGGTCAGCGCAGGTTCCGCCCACGGTGTCGCGCCGCTCGCAGGCGGTCTCAGCCCGTTCCACTTCGCTCGGCACCGCCTCCTCATGCACGAGCCGCCGCACATGCACACGTCGATGGTCTTCGTTCCGCTCGGCGACCCGTGCCCGGCGATCGGCGATCGTGTCGATGTGCAGCGGCCGCTGATCACGACACTGGTCGACGAGGTCCAGTGGGTGTGACCACGCCGGCCAACGAGCGGGTGATCGACCTCGACGTCACTCGAGCCGTGGCCCTGATCGGCGTCGCCGTCATGAACTACCACGGGTACCTGATCCTGCTCGGCGGACCGGTCGGCACATCGACCGTCAACCGCTTCTTCAACCCGTGGACCGGGCCACTGTCGACGCGATTTGCGGCGACATTCGTGATGGTCGCGGGGATGGGCATCACGTTGATGACGAATCGCGGTCGACTCGGCCGCGACCGCGATCGTCGAAGCGCGGATCGGTGGACGCTGATCCGCCGCGGCACGCTGCTCTACGCGTTCGGGTACGTCTTCGAGTGGATCTGGAACGGCACGATCCTCTTCTTCTACGGTGCATTCTTCATCGTTGGCGCGTTCCTGTTCACGCTGCGCACCCGATGGCTGATCGCGATCGGTGCAGTCGCGGCGATCGCCGCCGCAGGACTGCAGTGGTGGGCGTTCGAAACGGACGGCGACACAACATGGCTGTTCGAGGGCTGGTACACGGCGGCGGCGTATCGCTCGCCACGGCGACTGCTGTTCGACACGTTCGTCAACGGCACTCACCCGCTGCTGCCGTGGCTCGCGTTCCTGTGCGCAGGCATGGCGCTCGGCCGGTACCTGCCGTTGCGTTCGGAATGGCGCCGCGTGCTGATCGCACTCGGTGTGCTGATGGTCGCCGGCACGTACCTCGCCAACCACGCCTTCGCGGACACGCCGCTGCGCGCTCGGCTGCTGGCCACCGATCCGTTCAGCCGCAGCCTCAACTACACGATCAGCGCACTCGGCTCGTCGATCGTCGCGTTCTGCGTGATCGGTTGGATCGCGAACAGAACCAAGTCCAACGTGGTGACGCAGGCGTTCGCGGCGGCCGGTCGCATGACACTGACCCTGTACATCGCGCACGCCCTGGTTTTCATCGCCTTGGTCCGTCACTGGCACCTGATCCGCCCCGCCGGACTCGATGTTGCACTCGGCTTCGCCGCCTGCTTCTGGCTCGTAGGGATCATCGTCGCTGCCAGCGTGGCAGCGACGGTTCGGCATCGGGCCTGCCGAGTGGGTCTATCGCAGGTTCGGCGGTAACAACCTGCCGGTGAAACCGACGACGACTACAACTCGCTGAACGTGTCGCACTGGTTCGGGTCGCCCGTGTTGTAGCCACGTGTGAACCAGGTCTGGCGCTGTTCGGCCGAACCGTGCGTCCACGCCTCCTCGTCGATCCGACCCTGTGTCTTCTCCTGGATGCGATCGTCGCCGACACCAGCAGCGGCACTCAATGCTTCGTTGATCTCGTCCGCTGAATCGAGCAGCCCACGCGATGCGACGTCACCGACCCACATCCCCGCGAAGCAGTCGGCCTGCAACTCCATCGCCACCGAGTACTGATTGGCATGGCCCGGGTTGTTCTGCTGCGCCTGCTGCACCTGTGAGTTGATGCCCAGAAGGTTCTGGATGTGATGCCCGTATTCGTGGGCGATGATGTACTGCTCGGCGAGGTCGGTGGGCTTGCCGATCAGCTGCTGCTCGAGCGCCTGCATGAACCCGAGGTCGATGTACACGAGGTGATCGACGGGGCAGTAGAACGGCCCGGTCTGCGACGTCGCCTGCCCGCAACCCGTGTCGACGGCATCGGTGAAGAAGACGGTCTTGGTCGGCGTGTAGGCGCCACCGAAGAAGGCCGGCATGTTGGCCTGCCAGTAGTTCTGCACGTCCTCGGTGGCACCGCAGACGACCTGCTCGAGATCGTTCTCACACGGCCGGGCCGGCCGTCGCTGTCCTGTCGACGGGTTGCACGCCCCGCGGCCGACTGGGCTGCTGCCGAGCAACTTCGGCAGCAGCAGTGCGGCGACGAGTACGACGAGACCGAGCAGGCCTCCACCGGCCTTCATCGGAAACGGGAATCCACCACCGCCGAGACCGGGGAAGCCGCCGCCACTGCCTCCACCGCTGCCGCGGCGATCGTCGATCATCGACGAATCACTGCTTCGAACCTTCGTCATCTGATTGCTCTCTTTCATTCGCGAGGCCTACCCGCTCGACGCATGCCTCTAACCCCCACCGCGCCGGCACCGATCAGCGGGCCGCGCCCGCCGAGGCGTGCCGGGATGATCCTGGCGCCGCGACTGAACGACAGTTGAGCGTGCTCGTCGAGCGTCTCCTGCGCGGAGTTGAAGAACGTCGCCCCGAACCCGAGCGCAACAGCACCACCGACAACGGCGAGGTCGATGTCGAGCAGATTGCACACCGTGGCCACGGCCTGGCCGACGAGCCGGCCGGTGCGCTGCATGATCTCGTACGTCGGCTCGGTCGGCGGGCGGCCGGTGATGGCCTCGATCGCCGGGCCCGATGCCTCGGCATCGAGACAGCCGCGCGAGCCGCACAGGCAGCGGCGGCCGTTGGGCTCGACGATGGTGTGGCCGATGCTTCCTGCGTTGCCGGTGGCACCTTCGAGCAGTTGGCCGTTCAGCACGATCCCGCCCTCGACCGTCGTCGACACGACCATCGCCAAGAAATCCTGCCGGCCCTGTGCTGCACCCAACCATCCTTCGGCGAGTGCGAGGGCCTTCGCACCGACGTCGCCGTAGACGTTGAGGCTGGTCGCCGAGGCGAGGCTGGAGCGCAACGGGTACGACCTCCATGCGCTGATGTGGGTCGGTGACACCGCGACGACGTCGGGACGTACTGGCCCGGCGCAGCCGACCCCGACGGCGACCGGGCGGGCGTTGTGATGGGTGCGCGCCCGCTCGAGCTGCGCCTGGGCGATGGTGTTGAGCGAGGCGAACAACCCGTCGGCCTTCAGCCCGAAATCGATGTCGACGTCGTCGCGATCGAGCAGCTCGCCCTTCATCGTCATCAATCCGGCGGCCAGCTTGGCGTCGCCGATGTCGATCGCCAGAATGACGTCGCGGGACTCAGCCAACTCGACGGGCCGTCTCGATCAAGTTGATCTCGTACAACACCATGTCGAGCGCGTCGGCGCTGACCATGGCCGAGTGGCGTTGCGGGTGTTCGGGCGTGATGCAACTGGACAGCGGCGTCAGCAGCGTCCAGGGAGTCGGGATGGCAGAACTGCACGACGCTGTACCGCTCGCCGCTGAAGCCGGGCGAGGCGACGACGCGATGGATGCCGGTGGGCAGTACGCCGTTGGTCAACCGTTCGAGCATCATCCCGGTGTTGATGATGACCTGTCCTTCCGGCGCGACTGCATCGACCCAGTCGTCGCCGACCAACACCTGCAGACCTGGCGCTGTCGCCCGCGGCAAGGCGGTGATGAGGTTGATGTCGCCGTGGGAACCTGCCCACACGTGCGCACCTCCCGGCGACTCCGGCATCGGCGGGTAGCGGAGGGCGCGAGTCAACGTCGCCCCGTTCTTGGTCATCTCGTCGAAGAGTGACGCATGGCACCCGATTGCTTCGGCGATGACCCGCAGGAAGCGTCGCTGGATGTCTTCGATCCGGTCGTGGAACAGGTTCAGCAGGTCCCGCGCGCCGGGAATGACCTCCTCGGGGAGCACCTGCGGGCCGTACCGGTGGGGGTAGCGGGCCCGCAACGGATGCCCTGCCGGCAGCTCTCGGCCCCAGTTGAGCATCTCTTTCCAATCGGGCACGTCGCTGGACGCCGCGGTCTCGACGAGCAACCCCGTATACCCCGTCTGACCATGGCTTTCAGGCGCGATGAAGCGCTGCTTGACCTCTTGGGGCATCGAGAAGAACTCGGCCAGCATGCCGTACGCGCTGTCGAGAAGGTCCTCCGACAGATCGTGCCGGGTGTAGACGAAACCGGTCGCCAGACTGCGACGCACACCGTCGACGACTGCGGCGCGTTGCGTGGCGGTGCCGCGCTCGAACGCGAGCAGGTCGACGTCGAGAATGTCATCCATGGTCCGAGCGTAGCCCGACATATTCCCCCAGGTAGAGCGGTGATTTCTTGGTGGGGATCGAAACCTCGGTAACACTTACGGCGTGTCAAATTTGTGGTGTACACGCTGACGGCTATGAGCGAGGTGGAGGAAGTCAAGGTCGTCGAGACCGTTGACTCGCTCTTTCGCGCGCATTACGGCCGGCTGGTTCGTGCACTCACATTGGCGAGCGGAGACCCCGAGGTCGCCGCTGACGCCGTGCAAGAAGCCTTCGTGAAAGCTCACTTGCACTGGCGCCGAATCCAGAAGTACGACGATCCCGTCGGTTGGATCCGCCGAGTCGCCATCAATCGTCTGCATGATGATCACCGTCGGCAAACCCGCAAAGGCAAAGCAATGCAGCGCCTGGCGGGCGAGCCACAGGTCGAGCCTGTCGAACAGCACGGCTTCGATTCCGATCTGCCGACGATCCTGGCGCAATTGCCAAAACAGCAACGCATTGCCATGGCGCTGTTCTACGTCGACGAACTGTCGATCGCAGAAGTGGCCGTCGCCCTCAACGTGAGCGAGGGCGCCGTCAAGTCATATCTACATCAGGGCCGCGCTCGACTTCGCAGCGTGGTAGCAAGCGGGGAGGAGGTGCATTCGGATGAGTGAGTTCCACGATCCCGATCTGCGCCAGCAATTGGGTCGCCTCAGCGGCCCCTATCCAGACGACAACGCCGCGTTCGCCGCGTGGCAGCGTCGTGTCGGTCAGGCTCGGCGTCGCCGGGCGATGGTGTGGACCACCGGCGCAGCGATGTCGCTGATCTTCGGCACGGTCGCGGTCGCGGCGGTGCAGAGCCCCGCGCGACACACCGTCGTACCCCAGAAGTCGACCGAGATCCAGCGCCGAGTTCACCGTCAGCGTCGCCTCCACAGAGCCCGAGACGACCGATCCGTCGACCACCGAGTCGACGATGCCGGAGACCTCAGCACCCACCACACTGGCGCCCGACACGACACCCAGCAGCGAGGCCGTCGAAACGTCGATGCCCGAGGTCGAAGACGACCAGGGTTCGGGATCGCAGGGAGGCGGAAGCTCGAAGAACGGTTCAGCGACACCCAACCCGCAGTCCGGAACGCAGAGCTTCCATTCTCCTGGCGGCAGCATCACCGTTGTCCATGACGGCGACGAATTGACGATCGTGGCGATCAATCCGGCCGCCGGATTCAGGGCCGACGAGAACGACCACAGTGGCAGCAAGGTCGAGGTCGACCTTCAGGTCGGGCGATCAACGGTTCGAGATCACCGTGAGACTGTCCGACGGTGTCATGAAGCCCAGCGTTGTCGACAGGTCCGACAATCACGAGGAGTCTGCTCCCGACACATCCGGGGGCGACAGCGACGGCGACAGCAGTGGTAGCGGTAGCGGTAGCGGCGGCGACGACGACCGAGACCGCAACGACTGAGTCGGCGTTCGTCAGCCGGCAAGTCCACCTCGCGCCCGCGCCGAAATCGCGCGTATGGAGCCGGAGGCCCCGTAGCGGGGCGCCCGGTTACTAACGCTACGTAGGGACCGGCTCGGCTGGACCGAGACCGCAACGACTGAGTCGATCTGCTGAAATGACGGTCGGTGAAGACCGACTGGAATCCTGTGCTGCGTGGCGAGTTCGACAAGCCGTACTGGAGCGAGTTGCAACAGTTCGTCGCCGACGAGCGCGCCCGCCACACCGTGTTCCCACCTCCGGATCAGGTCTTCGCAGCGCTGCATCTGACGCCGTACGAAGCCACACGAGTCGTGCTGCTCGGCCAGGATCCGTACCACGGCCCGCGGCAGGCGCACGGCTTGTGCTTCTCGGTGCAGGACGGGGTGCAACTGCCACCCTCGCTGGTCAACATCTACAAGGAGTTGCACGACGATCTCGGCATCGAGACGCCCGTCGCACGGCAACCTCGAGCCGTGGGCTCGGCAAGGTGTGCTGATGCTCAACACCAGCCTCACGGTGCGCGCCGGCGCCGCCGCGTCCCATCAGGGCAAGGGTTGGGAGATCTTCACCGACGAGGTGTTGCGCACCGTCAATGACAAGCCGCATCGGGTGGTGTTCATCCTGTGGGGCTCGCACGCCCGCAAGAAGAAGGCGCTCATCGACACGTCGCGCCACACCGTGATCGAGTCCGCGCACCCGTCACCGCTCAGCGCCCACAACGGCTTCTTCGGCAGCAAGCCGTTCAGTCGCACCAACGCCGCGCTCGTCGAAGCCGGCCTCGCCCCGATCGACTGGCGACTACCTGCAGCAGCCCTAGGGTTCCGGAGCGCGTGGTGAGGGGCGAAACTAGGGACGGCAGCGCCTCGGCAGAATTTCTTTGGAGATTTGCGGGGGCTCGTTCGTTGTAAGGGGTGTGATGAGCGCTGACGCCAACCTTCCGGCGAAGTGCGTTCGATGGCGTCCCGTTCGACGATTTCTACGATCGGGCCTTGCCCGTGGTGTACGGCTACCTGCTGCGGTTGTGTGGCGGCGACCGCGAGGAGGCGTGGGATCTCACGCAAGACAGCTGGATGACCGTCGTCGATCGGCTCGCGCAGGGACAGACCGAACAAGTCGACGGTCGGATTCCTGCTCTCGGTTGCCCGCTCGCTCTATCTCGACTCGTGGCGACGACGACGGAGGCTGCAACGCAAGTTGCGGCTGGTCTGGGCCGGTGCCCGCGAATCCGAGTCCGCGGAGCTGTCGGCGGGCAAGGTGCTCGATCATCTGTCGGTCTGCTCGGCAGAGCATCGGGTGGTGCTGATGCTGGCCTATGTCGACGACATACCGATTGCGGAGATCGCCCAGATGTTGGGCTCGTCGGTGTCATCCACCTACTCGCTGCTTGCGCGGGCGCGCAACGAGCTTCGCAGCCACCTCACCGGAGATCTGACATGACTGATCACTACGACGAGATGAGAGTCTCACCCGACCCCTTGCTGGCCGAGGAATTGCGACAGCGCCTGCACGCACGCATGGCGAGTGCCTCGGTGGATGACCACAAGACCGGTCCATCTCCACTCGATGCCCTCGTCTCGACCCCGAACACTTCTCGATTCCAGTGAAGGAGACCTACGTGTCCATCGACTCACCACCCACCAGCGAAACCAGAAACCGTCGGCGCCTGGCGATGGCCGCCGCAGCCGTCGTTGCCGTCATCGGCGTCGCCGCAATCGCCATCAACAGCATGAACTCCGACGACGAGGTGGATCCGGCGCCCGCGGCACAGCCAACCGTCGCACCAACCACCGTCGCACCAACGACCACCGTCGCACTCCCAACGAAGACCGTGAGCTTCCCCGTCGGCAGCGCGAACGACATTCCGGTCACGTTCACCGCGCCGGCCGACTGGAGTCGTCGACGGGTCGACGGCCTACGTCGACAACCCAGCGGGCACGGGGTGTTTTTCGACGGCATAGCCAACATCTACGCCGACGGGTGCCAATGGGTGCTGCTCGACCCGCCGGTTGGTCCGACCGTCGATGACCTCGTGGCGGCGTGGGCGAACCTGCCCGGCTTCGCCGCCACCGCAGCGGTCGACGTCACCGTCGACGGCTACGCCGGAAAGCAGTTCGAATTCACCGTCCCCGACTACAACCTGAACGAGTGCAAGAAGAAGGAGGGCATTGGCGGGGTGTACGCCCTCTATGATTACAGCGGCATGAGGAGTGAGGACGCTCCCGGCTTCTTGGCGTAGGTTCACCAACCCAAACTTCCAGATTTGGGTCCTCGACGTCGACGGCACCCGACTCGTGATCACCGCGAACTACGTTCCCGAACACATCGCCGCAGGACCGAGCCGCCCTCGACGCGGCCCTGGCCTCCATCCAGATCGGCTGAACCTCACCGCCTCGCCACAGTTCGGCGCTGCGGCGCACCAACGGAGTGTTTCCGTACGCCCCGGGTGGGACGGAAACACTCCGATGAGCTATCCGGCCGGGCTGGGGTAGTCGCCGGGGGCTTCGCCGGGAGGAGGTGTGGTGTAGAGCGCGACGGCGCCGGCAGGGTCGAACATCTTGTCGTCGGCGGGCCACTCACCGGGCAGGTAGCGCTGACCGCCGTCGACGTACTGGTACATGCCGACTCCGTCCTTGCGAATCTCGTCGGGCCCGGTTGCGGCGGGATCCCACCAGATGGCGGTGGCGTCGTCGACGCCTGAATAGTCCTGCGCCCGGCCAGTAGCCCCTCTCGCCGTAGGTCAGGTATGGCTGGCTGATCGCCAGGCCGTCGGCAGACGTCGGCGGGCAAGGCAAACGCGGCATCGTCGAAACGCCTCCGGAGTCAGGTTCGGGCCGACGCCCTGGATGACTGCGAAGAACAACGCCGGGTTCGGGTACGAAGACGCCGATGGACCCGTCGGCCGGCGGGTCGACGCCGGTGAACCACTTGTAGATGAAGAACGGGCCGATCTGGTCCGAGGGTGTCCGTGCCGCGAGTTGAGGTGACTCCGAAGCGCGTGCTTCCACTGCTCCTGGTCGTAGGTGCGGGCGAACGCTGTCACGTCGGCGAGCGTCGCGGCGGAAACCACCCACTCCGGGAAGTACTCCTGCGCCGTCGCTTCTCTGGTGAAGTCGCGCGGCGCGACCGGATCTCCGTTGAAGACGATCGTCGTAACACCTGCGGCCTTCATCCTGGTGATCACTTGCACCGCAGTCGCCTGAATGGTGGATGGCTCGAGCTGGTACGCGACGACCTCGGCGAACGGTGACCCGGCGGCTTCCATGTCGGCGGCGAACGAGTCGGCCAGCTCCTTGGCAGCCCCACTGTTCTCGAGGTACAGCAGACCGAGCTTGCGCGTCTGGTCCTTCACGTCGTCGCCACCGTGACTTGCCGGCTTGCCGATCATCTGCTTGGTCAGGAACTCGACCGTGTGCTTCTCCTTCTGCGCCGGGCTGGCGTCGAGGCCCCACACGTAGGGATCTCGATCGGCGTAGAACGACGCCGGTTGGCCGGGTGTGCAGCCGATGCAGATCACTTGGTGCGCAGCCAGCTCGTCGGCGAACGCGCTCGTCAACGCCGGGCCACCGAACACGACGAACGGCTTGTACTGGAGTGCGATCTGGGCGGCATCGGCGCGGGCCGCGACTTCGTCGATCGCCGTGCCCGTCCCCTCGAACGTGACCAGGTTGACCTTGCGTCCGTACAGCTCGTAGTAGGTCTCGTAGTACCGCATGAGCTCTTTCATCGTCGCGAACTGATCGCCGTTGGTGTCGTCGACCTGCACGGCATCGGTGATGTAGGCGATGATCGGGTCGGTCTCTTGGCCCTCGTAGTACACGATGGTGATCTCGTCGGCAGTGACGCCAGTTGCAGTGGCACCGCCGTTGTCGCCGGTGAAGGGGGCGAAGCACGGCCGGGCGAAGAAGTCGGGCACGGCCAGCCGACCGGTCGACGTGTCGCAGCGCGCGACCCCAATCGATCGTGTCGGCGACTCCCTGCTCGGTTGCCTGCTGGAAGGACAGTGGAAAGGTGAGCGGTGCGGGGGCTGTGGTCCCGGCAGCGGTCGTCTCCGAGCCCGGCGCAGTCGATTCGGTCGACGCCGCCGATGTCTCGGTGGCGATTGTCGTGCTTGCCTCAATCGCAGCCGTCGTGGTTGCCGAGCTCTCGTCGTCCGAGTCGCGGGTGACGACCACCAATCCGGCGACGACGGCCACGAGGACGAGGACGCCGACGATCGGACCCCACCGACGCAGCGCCCGGTTGCGATCGGCACCCGTCGAGCTGGCTGGCTGCATGTGGCTACCCCCTGATGCCGGAGCGCTGTCGCGCTGCTGCGTTGTTCCCCAAGTAGCTCTCTACCACGTCGGGATGGGTCAAGACCTCAGCAGGAGTTCCGCTGGCGATGACCTCACCCTGATCGAGCGCGATCAGCCGATCGGCGATCGACGAGATCAGCGGCAGATCGTGTTCGATCACGAGCAAGCTCGCACCCATCTCGTCGCGCAGCCGCAGCAGAACGGGGGCCAGAGCCTCGACCTCGCGCTGGGCGATGCCGCTGGACGGCTCGTCGAGCAACACCACGGTCGGACGATGCCCGACCAGGCAGGCGAGATCGACGATGCGACGAGTGCCGGTGGACAACTCGCGAATGAACGAGTTGCGATACGCGCCGAGGTTCATCACATCGATCAGTTCGTCGACGCGAGCTGTGGTCCGCTCCTCGTCGTCGAACACGGTCGGGAACCGCAACGCCGCGGCGATGACACTGCGCTGCGTCGTCCACCGTTCCAGGGCCACCGCGATTGCCTCGGCCACCGTCATGTCGGGGAACAGTCGTGCATCCTGGAAGCTGCGACCCAGCCCGCGACGAGCCCGCAACGTGGGCGAGTCCGCGGTGACGTCGCGCCCGTCGAGCACGACCCGACCGGTGTCTGCCGCTACGTAACCACTGATGAGGTCGAACAGCGTGGTCTTGCCCGCACCGTTGGGCCCGATCATCCCGACGATCTCGCCCTTGCCGACGGAGAACGACACGTCGCACACGGCCTGGTTGCCACCGAACGACCGACCGAGCCCGGCGACCTCGAGGGTGGTCTGCCCGGTCGGCTCATCGGACTGCCGGCACGGCCACCGCGGCGGTCGCTGGGTTCGCCACGGCGATGTCGGTGAGGAACACCGACCGCAACAGGTCGGGCCGGTTCAACAGGTCTGCGGTCGGACCGGAGAATCGAATGGTGCCGCGCTCCATGAAGTAGGCCCGCTCGGCCAACGTGAGAGCGACGTTGACACTCTGTTCGACAAGGATGACGGCGACTCCGTCATCGGCCAGTCGTCGCACCAGCGGGAGCAACTGACCGACGACGACGGGCGCCAGGCCCAGCGACAGTTCGTCGATCAAGCAGCACCCGCGGTTTGGTGATGAACGCCATGCCGAGCGCAAGCATCTGTTGCTGGCCGCCACTGAGATCGGCCGCCGATTCGGCGAGCCGCTCGCGAAGGACGGGGAACATCGTCAACACCTCGTCGATGGCTGGTTGCGCGTCGTGGGTGCGTTGGCGCGTCCAACCCGCGAGACGAAGGTTCTCGCCGACCGTCAACGACCCGAAGACACCTTGGCCACCGGGCATCTGGGTGATGCCGAGCCCGGCGATCTCGTTCGGCGGAGCATGAGTGATGTCGCGGCCGTCGAGCACGACCGCGCCACGGTCCGCCTCGACGACGCCGCTGATCGCCTTCAGCAGCGTGCTCTTGCCCGCGCCGTTCGTGCCGAGCAGGGCGACGATCTCACCTTCTTTGATGTCGATGTCGACACCGAACAGCACCTGGCGACCCGCATAACCCGCATCGACGCCGCGCACCAGCAACAGGTCGCTCTCGCCCTTGCGGCGCTGGTAGAGGGCCTCGCTACGCGCTGCCGCGGCCCGCCACACCTGGGCGATGTCGGCGTCGATCACCGAGCCGGCGCTGCCGAGGATGAGGCTGCCGATGATGAACAGCGGCACCAGCACGAGCATGCCCCAGCGAATGCCGACGTGCCCGGAGATCCATCCGATGATGGGCAACACGACCAACCCGGGGATGACCCACAGCGAGGCGACGGAGAAGCCGGTCGCTCGTGCCCGAGGTGGGATCGCCAACGACAGCGCGACGAGGATGCCTGGGCCGAGCATCGCGAGCGCCGCCGAGATCACGCTGTTGGCCGCGACGGCGACCACGATGTTGGGCGCGGTCGCGAATGCAATCGCGGCGATCGACGTGCCGATCGCAACCTTGGCGAGGAAGCGGATGAGCCCGCGCATGTCGCCGAGGAAGCGGCGAGTGATGATGCGCGATCCCAACACCAGACCGACGAGCTGGAACGGTTCGGCGATCGCCGACGCGATGCCGCGGGCCCGATCGTCGAGGCCGAACTCCTGCTCGTACATCAGCGACGCCAGCACGACGAAACCGATCAGCGCGGTCGCCAGGAACGGCAGGCTCCACCAGATCCGTTTGAGGGTTTCGATCTTCTGCACCGTTCGCCAGCTCTCGGCATACGACGGCGGAGTTTCCTCGGTGGCGATCACCGCGTCGCTGGCACCCATCGCCTGACGCTCCCATCGCCCGCGCACGGGCTCGCGCAGACGCATGGCCATGAACGCGAAGATCATCGTCGGGATGACGAAGACCAGGAATGGGACACGCCATCCGAACGCGTACGCGAGCAGACCGGCCGACAGCGGACCGATGAACGAACCGACGGCGTTGGCGGCGCGATGGGTGCTGAACACTCGGCTGCGCGAGTCGATCGGGTAGTAGTCGGCGAGCAGCGAGTTGTGTGTCGGGTCGATCACCGCCTTGCCGATCGCGCTGCCACTGCGGGCGATGCACAGCACGACGACACCGGTGGCCAGACCCGTGAGACCGCTGAACAGTGCCCACGAGATCGCCCCGGCGACGACGAGCGGCACCCTTCGCGAGCGATCGGCGTATTGAGCGATCGGCACCTGCAACGCGAGAGCCGCGACGGACACGATGGCGACAAGGCCGAGCACCTTGGTGTTGTCGAGGTTGAACTCATCGCGGATGTTCGGAAGCAGAATCGCGAAGGCGGTGCGGTCGAGCTCGTCGACCGCGTTGAGGCCGAACAGCACGACCAGGGGGAACACGGCCTCGCCGCCGCAGATGTCGCGAAGCCACCCACCGGGGTGGCGGCACGCCGCAAAGAACTTGTGCATCACGCCGCCGGCTCCACGACTGGTTCCGGAACCTCGACAGGCGGTTGCGGCCGGTGGCGGACGAGCAGACGCACCATCACGTCGCGAACCGTCACCCACAGCGCGCCGAGCCCGCCGGGCAGGATCAACAGCACCAGCAACACACCCGCGCCGCTCGACAGCAACTGCCATTCCGGTGAAGTGATGAACCATCGGATCCCGCGCAGGTAGACGGCGCCCAGGATTCCGCCGCCGAGCGACCCGAGCCCGCCGATCACGGCCGAGGTGAACACGTTGAAGCTCTCGCCGGTGGTGTAGCTGGTGACGCTGAACGACTGGTTGAGGTGCGTGAACAGCGCGCCCGCTATCCCCGCCAGCACACCGGAGATCACAAACGCGGTCAGCTTGGCGCGCACCGCGGGGATGGAGTAGCTCTGCGCGGCGCGCTCGTTCTCGCGGACAGCGATGATCACACGCCCGGTCCGCGATCGGCGGATCCCACGGGCCGCGAGGTAGCACAGGGTGAGCACGAGCAACGAGTACATGTAGTAGCGATCCGGCGTGTCGAGGCTGATCTTGCCGAACAGTGGCGGACGCTCGAACCGCGAATCGCTCTTCGGGAACCAGCCGAAGAAGCGATCACTGAGCAACCACTGCTCGGTCGCCAGTCCGAGAGCGAACGTGGTGACGGCCGAGGTACAGACCGCTGAGCCGCAGTGCAGGCACGCCGACGGCGAACGCGGCCACGCCGCCTGCGACACCTCCGATCAACAGACCCAGCGTCAGATCGACGTGCCATCGCGATGTGCACGTCGCGCTGACGGCGGCGCCGATCCCGACGATCGCCATCTGGCCGAGCGAGATCTGCCCGGCCCAACCGATCAGCACCACCAGCGACAGCCCGATGATCGCGAACGCGAAGATGGCCGACGCCTTGATGACGTTGCCAACGCTGAGTACGAACGGCGCGCCGAGCACGACGACGACGCCCACCGTGACGAGCGCTGCACGCGCAGACGTACACGGGGATCCTTGCGGTCGGCGATCTCGAGCGGACGGATCTCCTCGGCGCCACGCCACGTGCTTCCGCCCTCGATGTCGCGTCGCGATCTGGCTGACCGGTTGCACCAGCAGCACGACGAACATGATGATCGCCATGATCGGATAGGCCGCCGCCGGGGTGTCGGAGTTGAACCGCACACCGGACTCCAGCAAGCCGAGGGCGATGGCCGCAAAGGCAATCGTCGGAAGTCGTTCGAGGCGGCCGATCACCAGGGCGGCGAGCGCCAGCAGCAACGCCGGGAGACCGGCCGCGTATCCCACCGGAACACCGATGATCCCGCTGCGCAGAAACAGCGCGATGAACGACATCGTCGCCGCGATCGCCCACACCAGCGTGTTCGAGCCGACCGACCGGAATGCCGAGCATCGCTGCCCGATCGCCGCGTTCGGCACTCGCCCGAATCGCCACGCCGTATCGACTGCGGGCCAGGAACCAGGCGACGCTCGACCATCACCAGCGGCGCGACGATCAGCGCGATCAGGTGGTTGGCATTGAGGACGACGTCGCCGATCGTCAGCTTCCAGTCGACCGGCGGAGCGATGCGCTCGCTGGCCAGGTTGCGGCCCCACCACCGCGGGATCAGGATGCCGATCACCACCAGCAGCTGGGTGATGCCCAGCGTTGCAACCGTCACGACCAGTCGAGGCGAGTGTCGGAATCGACGGATCAGGGCGAACTCGATCACCACGCCCGGCGACGATCGACAACACCAGGCCGGCGGCGAAGCCGAGCAGGTACGGCCAACCCCAGAAGATGATGAATGCCGCCGCGAACGAGGTCGGCACGGTGCCCAGTTCTGCCTGAGCGAAGTTGACCACGCGATTGGCCCGATAGATCAACGCCATGCCGACCGCCATGACGGCGGTCAAGCCGCCGAGGATCACTCCGTTCACCCACAGGCCCAGCGGGAGCGGGAAGAAGATCAGCTGGACGCCGGCGATTGCCGCGATCGCTGCAGAACGCGACGAGTCGAGTGGGGTCGACGTTGCTGACACCCGGGCGTCGCACGCCGCGACCGTAGCGGTAACACACCCGGAGATGGCGACGCCGGGGCAATGAGCTACCACTCGGTGCCCGCCCCCTACATTCGCGGTGTGAAATGGACCGAGAACTCCCATGTTCGGAGGGCTCGCGCCAGCTCCCGGGCGGCTCGACCTGGTCGCGCGGACCATCGAGGGATACCGCAACCACCGCAGCGGCCGCAACGCGGCGTTGATCGCCCACTTCGGCTTCCTGTCGGTCTTCCCGCTGATGCTGGTGTTCACGACGGTGTTGGGCTTCGTCCTGCAGAACAACCAGAAGCTGCTCGACAGCATCGTCGACTCGGCATTGGCGCAACTCCCGTTCGTCGGTCAGCAGATCAGCAGCGACCCGTCGAAGCTGCAGGGCGATGGGCTGGTGCTGATCTTCGGTCTGCTTCTCAGCCTCTGGGCCGGGATGAAGGCCTTCGTCGCGATTCATCGGCTCTCTCGACGACATCGACGAAGTACCGCTCGACGACCGCTCCAACCTGGTGATCATTCGCCTGCGTGCGCTCCTCGGCATCCTCTACGTCGGCGGCGCGCAGATCGGCGCCGCCATCCTCGCCAGCCTGGCGACCGTCGCCAACATGGCAGGCGTCAGCACGGTGCTGCTGACGATCGGCACCGTCGGCGATCAACGCAGGCGTGTTGGCCCTGAGCTATCGCTGGCTGCGCACCAGGTCAGCCGCGGTGGCGCAGACATCGCGCCCGGCGCGATCGTCGGCGGCGTCGCTGTACGCCATCCTGCAGTCGTTGGGCGTGGCGATCGTCGGTCGGGCGATCGCCCGGGCATCGCCCGTCTACGGAAACTTCGCTGCCGTGATCGGACTGCTGACGTGGCTCAGCCTGCATTCGATGATCGCCATCGTGCGGAGCCGAGTTGAACGCCGCGCTGATCGCCGTGCGAACCGGGAATGCCTCCGACGGAAACACCGATTCCCTGAGTCCGGCATGACCGAGCCCAAGTTGCCGCTGCTGCCGATTCTCGAGGGCGAGCGCCTGGTGAAGACCTACGGATCAGTGGTCGCACTGGACCACGCAGATTTCGCGGTCTATCCGGGCGAGGTGCTCGCCGTGGTCGGCGACAACGGAGCCGGCAAGTCGACGCTGATCCGATGCCTCTCGGCGGCAGAGCTCCATGACGGCGGAACCGTGCGACTCGATGGTGCCGTCGTTCGGTTCCGAACGGCGCGAGAGGCACGAATGGCCGGCATCAACGCTGTGTTTCAATCGGTCGATGCAGACCGGGCGATCGAGATTGCGACCAACCTCTACCGCGATCGCGAGCAAGCGCACCCCGGACCGTTCGGCAAGGCGCTGCTGTGGTTGGAAGGCCAGGGCTACCGTCGCTCTGCGGCCGCGTCGGACAGCAAGGTGATCCTTCTCGACGAGCCGACCGCCGCGCTCGGGCTTCGCGAATCGGCGAAGGTCCGCGACTTCATCGAGCTCCTTCGGAATCGCGGCCGGACAGTTGTTGTCGTCTCGCACAGCATCGCTCAGGTTCTCGAGATCGCCGACAGGATCCATGTGCAACGACTCGGGGCACGAGTCGCGGTGGTCACGCCCGACCGTGTCGGAGTCTCCGATCTCGTCGCCATCATGAGCGGCGCGGCTCACGTCGATCCGAAGGACCAGGCGTTGGGCCCGGTTCGCTAGCGTCCGGCGGCATGAGCGTGTCGAACCGAGCTGGACGATGATCGTCGTTGGTGGCGAGGCACTGGTAGATCTGGTCATCGATCCCGACGGCGCCGTCACGGCGAAGCTCGGTGGCGGACCGTTCAACGCGGCGCGCACGATCGGTCGGTTGGGAAGCCAGGTCGCGTTTCTCGGATCCCTCTCTGCCGACCGGTTCGGTTCAATGCTGCATCGCCAGTTGTTGGCCGACGGTGTCGACGATTCGTTGGTGCAGTTCACCGAACCTGCCGACCACGTTGGCCGCTGCCGAGCTCGACGAGCACGGCGCCGCCACCTACCACTTCTACATTGCCGAAACTGCCGCACCCGACCTGCACCCGCTGCCCCTGTCGAGCGACGTCACCATCCTCCACGTCGGCACACTCGGCATGGTCCTCGAGCCGATGGCCTCCGCGCTCGAGGCGTTGGTCGGCAACATCGACGACGGTGTGCTGGTGATGCTGGACCCCAACTGCCGGCCACGCGTGACACCCGATCGAGTCGGGTACACCGCACGCCTGGAGCGGATGTTGCGGCGCGCCGACGTCGTGAAGGTCAGCACCGACGATCTCGAGTTCATCACGCCCGACGACCACTCGGCAGGCGTGCGATGGTTGCTGGACGCCGGAGCACCAGTGGTGCTCCACACCGACGGTGGTCGCAGCGTGCACATCCACTGGAGGTCGGACGCGATCGAAGTCCCCGTCCCCCGCGTCGAGGTCGTCGACACGATCGGTGCCGGCGACGCATTCGGTGGCGCGTTCGCAGCCTGGTGGGATCAAGCTGGGCTCGGTCGCCGCGACATCCAGGATCACGATGCGGTGCAAGCCGCTGTTGCTGCTGCCGTCGAGGTCGCTGCTGTCAGCTGCGCGCGCGTCGGTGCCCAGCCACCGCGGCGCGCCGAGCTCGGCGACAAGTGGAGTCCCGCGCGTTCGTGATCGAGTTGTCGGTCCCCCAGGCGATCGAGCGAGCCGCGGCATTGGCTACCGGCCGGCGTGCGATCCTCGGCATCGTCGGCTGCCCTGGCGCAGGAAAGTCGACATTGTCGGCAGCGATCAACGCTGCCGTGGCGTCGAGCATCGTGGTGCCGATGGACGGCTTCCACATGCTGAACGAGGATCTTGTACGACTCGGCCGCCGCAATCGCAAGGGAGCACCCGACACGTTCGACGTCGGCGGGTTCGTCGCGCTGCTGCAGCGGATCCGTCGCCAGGCCGCCGGCGAGATCGTCACAGCGCCGCGCTACGACCGTGCCGCCAGCGTCCCCGTGCCCGACGCCATCACGGTGGCTGCCGACGACGCGTTGGTGATCACCGAGGGGAACTATCTGCTGGTGGACCACTCACCGTGGGACGAGGTGCGCCCGTTGCTCGACGAGGTGTGGTTCGTCGACATCGACGACGCGGTGCGGGTGCCACGATTGATCGCTCGGCACATCGAGTTCGGCAAGTCGCCGGACGAAGCCCGCGAGTGGGTCATGCGATCCGACGAAGCCAACGCGGCCCTGGTCGCCACGACTCGCGATCGCGCCGACGTCGTCGTCCGGATGGCCTGACCCCCGTGCGATGAGAGATGAGCCGCCAGGTGCCGCACATCTCTCATCGCGGGGCCGGCGCGGGCGGGGCCGGAAGTTCGGGCGCGACGGCTGGTGGGGCGGAGGAGTCGAGTGTGGGGAGGATGAAGCCGACAGTGCTGCCACCGCCGGCGCGGGGCTCGGCGAAGACGGTGCCGCCGTGCGACTCGACGATGTCGCGCACGATGGCCAGGCCGAGGCCGGATCCGGGCAGGCTGCGCGAGGCGACCGAGCGGTAGAAGCGGTCGAAGACGTGCGCCAGATCGTCGGCGGGGATCCCCGGCCCACGATCGCCGACCGCGACGCCGACCCTCGTGGACATCGACCTGGATCTCACCCGTCGGGGCTGAACTTGGCAGCGTTGTCGATGAGGTTGACGATCGCCCGGTCGATCGCCGACGGGCGGCACGACACCACCGACGAATCGCTGTGCACGACGACCTCGCGACCGGTTCGCCGGCGAACCCGGGCGGCGGCCTGCTCGCACAGCACCCCGAGATCGCATTCCTGCGCGGGCTCGTCGTCGCGTCGGTCGGTCGCCAGCTCGACGAGCTCGTTCACCAGCGCCGTCAGTTCCTTGGTCTCGCTGTCGAGATCGTCGACCAGTTGCCGCCGGGCCTCGGGCGCCAGGTCGTCCATCCGCCGCAACACCGCGACGTTGGTGCGCAGACTGGTCAGCGGTGTGCGCAGTTCGTGCCCGGCATCCTGCACCAGCTGTTGCTGTTGATCACGGCTGCGCGCCAAAGCGCCGAGCATGCCGTTGAACGCCTTGCCGAGGCGACCCGTTTCGTCCGACCCGCTGACCGGCACCTCGACATCGAGCCGACCGGTGACGGCGACATCGTCGGCGGCTTGCGTCAGCCGCACGAGACGACGAGTGACCTGCCGGCCGATCAACCAGCCGATGATCGCTGCGCCGATGATCACCAGTGACACCGACATCAGGGTGCGCTGACGAATCACCGAGAGGACTCGCTCGGTCTCGCGCGACGAGCGTGCGATCTGCACTGCGCCGACACCCTGCACGGGAATGGTCAGCATGCGGATACGCCTCGCCCTCGATGGTCACATCGCGGGGCTGGCTCGCCACCGGCTGCAGAGCCGTTGGCAACCGCGAGATCGGCGTCGTCGACCGGGAGTTCGCCCGAGGGTGGCGAACGCACGACGCTGCCGTCGGCCGCGATGAGCTGGGCGAGCACCGAATCGAAGATGCGTGGCGGAGCGCACGATCGGCTCGTCGCCGTCAGCGTCCGTCGCCGAATCCGCCGCCCGGTCCACGACCGTCGCCGGGACCGCGGCCGAAGAACCGCAGCAGCTGGACGGGGTTGGCGGCGGCATCCTGCAGCGACCGGTCGACGACCTCGTTCAGCTCGTGGCGGGTGCTGACGTACGACGAGATGCCGACGGCGGCGGTCGCGCATGTCGCCAGGAGGACGAGTGCAGCGACGATCTTGAGGCGCAGGCTCACGACGACCGGGCCGAGTACCCCACGCCGCGAACGGTGTGGATCAACTTGGTCTCGCCGGTCAGTTCGAGCTTGCGGCGCAGATACGAGATGTACACCGCGAGGTTCTTGCTGTCGGGCCCGAAGTCGTAGCCCCAGATGCGGTCGTAGATCGTCGAGTGGTCGAGCACGATGCCCTGGTTGCGCAACAGCAGTTCGAGCAGGTCGAACTCGGTCTTCGACAGCTCGATCTCGCGCTCGCCGCGCCACACCCGACGCGAGGTGGGGTCGAGGCGCAGATCGGCGAGCTGCACGGCATCGCCGTCGGGTGTCGTCGTGCGACTTGGTTCGCCGAAGGAGCGCGCGCAGCCGGGCCAGCAGTTCGTCGAGGTCGAACGGCTTGGCGAGGTAGTCGTCGGCGCCGGCATCGAGGCCGGCGACACGGTCGGGGGTCTCGGTGCGAGCGGTCAGCATCAGCACCGGGAGATGGTTGCGTTCGGCGCGCAGCACGCGGCACACGGTCAGACCGTCGATGTTGGGCATCATCACATCGAGGATGGCCACGTCGGGTTGGGCCGATTCGATCAAGCGAGAGCGCCGTGTTGCCATCGCTGGCCTGCACGACGTCGTAGCCCTCGAGGCCGAGGGCCCGGGTCAGGGCCTCGCGGATGGCCCGATCATCGTCGGCGATCAGTACTCGGGCGCTCATACGTGGACATTCTGATACATCGCAGTTCTGACCGGCCGGGATGACGAGGGAGGAAGCCATCCCGGCCGAGCCGAGAAGGTCAGCCGGCGACCGTGTCGGTCGTGGCAGTGGTGTCGGCAGTGGTATCGGTCGTGGCATCGACAGCGTCGTCGTCATCGCCATGGTGGCCAGGGCCGCCGAAGCCGCGGCCGCCGAACCCTGGGCCGCCCATTCCTGCGCCGCCGATGGCCGGACCGCCGTTGTTGACGAAGTCAGTCGTGAACGTGGTGACGTCGGCCAACCGCTCGTCGGCCTGGGCCTGGGTGATCTTGCCGTCGGTCACGGCCGTGTTGATGCGGGTCGTCGCCTCGGCAACGATCGCGTCGATCACGTCCTGTGCGGTCTTGCCGTTGCTGACGGCCAGTTCGGCGAGCGTCTGGCCGTCCTGCAGGGCCGTGACGACCTCATCGTTGGTGATGCCGAGCGTGGTCGCAACGACGTCGAGACCTTGACCGATCAGTCCGCGCGGACCGCCGAATCCGCGATGGCCGCCGTCATGACCGCCGGCAGGGCGAGCAGCCACGATGGCAGCAATCACCTTGTCGGCCTGTTCCTGGGTGATGGTGCCGTCGTCGACGAGAGGCTTCAGTACTTCGCCCAGTCGAGTCGAGGGATCGGGACGCGCCGGATCCACCAGGGTGGGTTCGTCGGTTGTGGATGCGTCCGGCGTTGTCGAGTCGGTTGAATCGCCGACCACCGCGACGGTCTGGTCGCCCGACGCCGCGCCGACCGCGCCGGACAGTTCGAGGATCAACCCGGCGCCTGCACCTGCGACCAAGCCGATCGCCAGGCCCGTGCCTGCAAGCTTCTTGTTCATTGTGTCTCCAATTCGGTAGGGAGTGATGAGAGTCATCATCAACCTCGCAGGTGAGGTGTCTACCGACGGGGAGTTAAAGGCTGGTGAGAACTCAATCAAGATCGAATGCGTCGATCAGCTTCAACAGCGCCTGCTCGACGACCTCCGACAGCGCTGGGTGAATCCAGATCTGGCCTGTCGCCATCTCGTCGACCGTGCTGCCGAGGTGCATGCCCTGCACGAGCAACTGCACCAGCATCGAGGCCTGGTAGCCGATGACGTGGGCGCCCAACAGCGTGCGCGTGGCCGGGTCACCGATCAACTTGCAGAAGCTGTCGGTGTCTTCCATCGCCCATCCGTAGGCGCGTCCCGCCGTACGCGTGGCTGATGATGGTGGTTGGCCGGCCCAGTGCGTCGGCTTGTGCTTCGGTCAAGCCGACGCTGCCGACCTGCGGACTGCCGAACACGGCGTGCGGTGCTGGACGGGTGTCGAGTGGGCACGGATCGTCGGGGTGCAGGAGGCTGTGTTGAATCGCCTTGGCCTCGCCGTTGGCCATGTGCTTCAGCTGGTACCGACCGTTGACGTCGCCCAACGCCCACACGCCGTCCGCAGTGGTGCGGCCGAACTCGTCGACGATCACTTGGCCCATGTCGCCGATCTCGATGCCCGCGGCCGCGGCGTTGATCTGGTCGCCGTTGGGCAACCTGCCGGCGGCAACCAGCAGCGTGTCACCCTCCACCACGCGCTCGCCGTCGTCGGTCGTCATTCGCAAACCGACACCTCCCGCGGTCATGTACACTCGCTCGACGTGGGCGCCGAGCACCAACTCGAACCGATCGCCGACGAGCTCGGTGTAACGCTGCGAGATGTCGTGGTCCTCGAGACGGAGCAGACGGTGGCCGCGGTTGACGATGGTGACGCGCGACCCGAGTGACCGGAAGACGTGGCTGAGCTCGGAAGCGATGAAGCCGCCGCCGAGCACGACGAGGTGCTTGGGAGGATGGGCGACTCGCATGATCGTGTCGCTGGTGTGATACGGCACCTCGTCGATCCCGTGGATCGCGGGGATGTAGGCCCGTGCCCCGGTCGCGATCACGACCCGCTCACCGCGGATCTCCTGGCCGTTGACGACCAGCGTGCGGTCGCCGACGAAGCGTGCATTCCCTTCGTAGACCGTGACGTTGGGCAGGCTGAGCCGGTACTCGCGGCCACTCTCGGCGATCGGGTCGATCCGGCTGAAAACTCGCTTCACGATGGCCGGCCAGTCGGCCGACTCGTAGTTCGTCGTGACCCCGTACTTGGGGCCGTTGTCGTTGGCCGCGGATTCGGCGACGTCGGCGGCGTAGACCAGCATCTTCGACGGGATGCAGCCACGGTTCAGGCAGGTCCCACCGAACGTCCACCGCTCGACGATGGCGATTCGCCAGCCGTCCATCTCGCCGTTGATCACCGAGTTCCCTGAGCCCGTACCGACGATGATCAAGTCATAGTTTTCCGTCGTCACGGCGTCAGCCTTGCATGTTCACCGGCGACAACCTCGGCCGCGACCGGATGTCCGAAACCCCCCGCTGCGCCGCACGTTGTGAATCGTCAGTGACGAAACGAGCCGACGGTGCTTCGCCGATCTGGTTGCCACGCTTCGACAAACTTCCTGGTCCTTCAGCGTTCTGGCGTCCAGATCCCAAATCGGCGACGCCCGTCCAGTCGCTTCGCCGATCTGGTTGCCAGTTCTCGAAACCGCCGCCGGTCCGGGAGAGAATTGGCATCCAGATCGCCCGCCGGGCCCGGCACGACACGGGCGCATATCGTCACTGACGATTCGGAAGGGGCGGACGTGGGAGCCTGCGGCAGGAACCGGCGGCGGGAACCGGGGCGGCAGGAACCGGCGGCAGGAGCCGGCGTCGCTGCAAATCGGCCTCACGTCGACACAACGGCGACCCGTGCGCTGGCAGAATTGTCGGGTGGCGACCATTGACCAGATCCGACCGACCGACTCCTGCCTGCACGTGACGTGGGATGACGGGATCGAGAGTTGGTACCCGTGGCTGTGGCTGCGCGATCACGCCCACGACGAGGCAACGATCCACCCCGTCACCCAGCAACGCCAGCTCGATACGGCGTCGCTACCGGCCGATCTGCGCGCCACCGCGGCAACGGCCGACAACGATGTTGCCCGCATCACGTGGCTCGGCGACAGCGACGTGTCGGAGGTGCCGGTCGACTTCCTGCGGCAGTTCCGATCCCCCAAGCCGGCCCGCATCGTGCACGCACCCCGACCGGTGTTGTGGGACCGCCAGGCAATCAGCGACGCGCCGATTCGGGTCGAGTACGAGCGGGTCATCGAGAGCGACGACGGTGTGCACGACTGGATGTCGACCATCGCCACATACGGGTTCGCGATCGTCACCGGCACGCCGGCAACCGCGGAGGCGACGGAAGGGCTGATCCGTCGCGTCGCCTACGTGCGCGAGACGATCTTCGGCGGGTTCTGGCAGTTCACCGACGATCTCTCGAAGGCCGACCTGGCGTACACGACGCAGTACCTTCCGGCGCACACCGATGGCACCTACAGCCACGATGCTCCCGGGCTGCAGATGTTGCACTGCCTCTCCTTCGACGGCACCGGGGGCGAGTCGACATTGGTCGATGGCTTCAAGATCGCCGAGATGCTTGCGCACCACCGACCCGGACGTGTTCGAGATCTTGTCGACTGTCGCGATCCCCGGCCAGTACATCGGCGACGGCTCGCACCTGATGGCCGCCCGACCGGTCTTGCGCCACGATCACAACGGCGCGCTCGTCCAGGTGTCGTACAACAACTCCGACCGCGCACCGTTCCTGTTGCCGCCGGACGAGATGTCCCGGCTCTACGCCGCGCTGCGCGCGTTCGACCATCTCGCAAACAGCGAGTCGATGCAGTGGAGCCAGGTGCTGCGGCCCGGCGAGGCGTTGTTGTTCGACAACTGGCGGGCATTGCACGGCCGCCACGCGTACACCGGCAAGCGAACGCTGTGCGGGGCGTACATCAATCATGAGGACTTCGAGAGCCGGTTGCGGACAGCAGGGTGAACGACCCTGACCGAGCGATCCGGGCCCGGGCAGGGACACGGAGGAGATCGTCGACGGCGATGTCACGTGGCGGTTCGACCGCCGGTTCCTGACGTCGAACTGGACGTGCATCTGGGGGCGCGGATGCAAGGGGATCCTCGACGAACCGGCCGAGCACCTCAACCAGGGTTGCTGCTCGATCGGCGCCGAGATGGCCGACCCGGAGGAAGCGATGACCACGTCGGCGCTCGCGGCAACGCTGGACGAGGATCTGTTCCAGTTCCACGACTCGGTCGACGCCGACGACGTGTTCAGTGACAGCACGCGAACCAACACCAAGGTGGTCGACGGGGCGTGCATCTTCTTGAACCGCCCCGGGTTCGAGGGTGGCGAAGGTTGCGCGCTGCACCTCGCCGCGCTGGCGGCCGACGAGTCGCCGACCGCATGGAAGCCGTCGGTGTGCTGGCAGCTGCCGATCAAGGTCGACTGGCAGGAGCTGGCCGACGGCACCGAAGTTGCCGACAGTGCGTGGGTGGGAGCGGCGCGATTGGGGCGACGAGGGCGACACGATGCACTGGTGCTGCACCGAGGGACCAGAGGCGTACATCGGCGATCGACAGGTGGTCGATTCGCTGGCCGACGAGCTCATCGGCGTCGTCGGCGAGCCCGTCTACGTCGAGCTTCGCCGCCGACTGCGCTGAGGCGACCACCGCCCGGAATCGGTCGGCGGACGCTGCTCCCAATAGTGCTAGTACCAACGTCCGATAGGCCGCGTCGGCGAAGTCGGCCACGCTGAGTGTCACGAGTTCACGGGGGGAACACCTTCCGTCCACCGTCCATTCATCGCCTTCCCTCGACGAGAGAAGCCCTCCCAGTGGCCACCCTGCCTATCACCCGAACGAATCGCCTCGCCGGCCGTCGAACTCAACGAGTTGTCCGACCGCTGCTGGCCGCGCACGTTCGTCGGTACTGGCCTGCGCTGCTCGCCGGTTCGCTGCTGGCCGTCCTCCAGGTCGTCACCAAGCTCGCCGAGCCGTGGCCGCTCGGTTGGCTGGTCGACAACGCCTTGACGGGCCCGGCCGCAAGGCGCAGCCGCGATCCGAACGGACCTCGTGATCGCGGTGGGCAGCTTGGCGTTCATCGTCAGCCTCGGCGCGATCTTCGACTACTGGTCGACCCGGCTGCTGTCCTCGGCCGGTCTGCACGTTGCCAACGACATGCGCGGCCGGGCGTTCGCCCACCTGAATCGCATGTCGCTCGGCTACCACAAGCGGCATCAGGTCGGCGATCTCACGGCCCGTGTCACAGCAGACGTCGATTTCACCCAGGACATGCTGGTGCAGGTGCTCGCCAACCTGTTCCCCAACCTGCTGCTGGTGATCGGGATGTTCGTGGTGATGCTGATGGTGGACCCCTTCCTGACACTGCTGAGCCTCATGACCACCCCGCTGCTCGCGATCGCCGTGCATCGCTCGAAGCGAACGCTCCGTCAGGCATCGCGGCGGGTTCGCAAGGCCGACGGTGCGGTCGCTTCGTTGGCGACGGAGAGTCTCGGCGCGATCGGCCTCGTGCAGGCCTTCACGCTGGAGCGGCACCAGTCGGGTCACTTCGAGGAATTGTCGGGCGACAGCTTGACCGCAGGTGTCGAGGCCGTCAGGTTGCAGGCGCGCTTCGCCCCGATGGTCGACGCAGCCGGGCTTCTGTCGATCCTGATCGTGTTGTGGGTCGGCGCCGACGCGTGTCGCCGATGGCCAGATGAAACTCGGTGTGCTGCTGATCTTCCTGACCTACGTCGGGTCGCTGTACAAGCCGGTGAAAGCGCTGTCGAAGCTGACGATGATCTTCACGAAGGGGATGGCCGCAGCAGAGCGCATCAACGACGTCCTCGCCACCGAGCCCGACATCAAGGACCGTCGCGACGCCATCATCGCACCGCCGTTCAGAGGGCAGGTGCGATTCGAGGAAGTCACGTTCTCCTACGGGCGCGAGCCCGTGCTGTGGGCCGTGTCGTTCGACATCAACGCGGGCGAGACGGTCGCGTTGGTCGGCCCGACGGGAGCGGGAAAGTCGACGCTCGCGGCGCTGGTCCCTCGCCTGATCGACCCGGTCACCGGCCGAGTCGTGATCGACGACCACGACATCCGCGACTACACCGTCACCTCGCTGCGGTCGCAGGTGTCGATGGTGCTGCAAGACACCGTCTTGCTGCGCGGCACGATCCGCGACAACATCGCCTGCGGCCGCCCCGGCGCCTCATGGAGTGCGGTGGAGCGCGCCGCCAAGCTCGCCCTTGTCGACGAGTTCACGGACCGCCTGCCCGACGGCCTCGACACGCATGTCGCCGAGCGCGGCGTCGACCTGTCGGGTGGACAGCGTCAACGAATCGCGATCGCCAGGGCGATCCTGCGCGACGCCCCCATCCTGATCCTCGACGAACCGACCAGTGCGCTCGACACCGAATCCGAGGAGCTCATCGTGACCGCCCTCGAGAACCTGCCGCGGTCGCGCACGATGCTGATCATCGCCCACCGGCTGTCGACCGTTCGGCGTGCCGACCGGGTTGTGGTGCTCGACGGTGGCACCGTCGTCGAAGAAGGTGTCCACGAAGATCTGATCCGCCGTGGCGGCCTCTACTCGCGGTCTGCACAGGCAGTCGCGCTCCACGCCGGATGGCTTCCTTGCCCAACCGAAGCGACAGCCGTTCCTGCCCCCGACACCAACCCATGTTGTCGCGACCAGCCCGTTCCCGGCTCCCAGCGTCGGCGATCTCGCGGGTGCCCAGCGATGAACACGTCAACCGTTCCCGCATACCTCGAGTTCGGTGGCCTGCGCGCCCTGTTCATCACCAACGAGTGCGCCGGTCTCGGCCACCTTCGCCGCACCATCAACCTCGCCCGGGCGGTCACGGAGAACGACCCGGAGGCGACGGCGCTGATCGTCACCGGCTCGGCTGCACTCGGCAGCTTCGTGCTCCCCGACCGGGTCGACACCGTGAAGTTGCCGGTGTTCCGACGCGAGGCCGACGGCACGTTGTATGCGGCGACGCTCGGCGTCGACATGCCACGCATCGAGTCGATGCGCTCCGACATCCTGCTCAGCGCGGCAGCTGCGTTCGACCCCGACGTCGTCGTGGTCGACAAGACGCCGCTGGGACTCCGCGATGAACTGGTCCCGATGCTCGAGCAGCTCCGCCAGCGTGGCCGGGCCCGCATCGTGTTGGGCCTGAGCAACGTCGAAGACGAGCCGGAACGGGTGCGTGCCGCGTGGGCCGAGGCCGACACGCTGTCGGCCGTCGCAGCGCTACTACGACCGTGTCGTCGTCTACGGACCCGAGAACACCACGGCGGATGCCCTGAGCTGTCTCGACGGGGTCGAGCTGCCGGTGCCGGTCAGCAATGTCGGCTTCGTCGGCAACGCCCCGGCGACAACAGCACCCGACGATCTGCCGCCGGGGTACCTCCTCGTGACGGTCGGTGGAGGCAGCGATGGCCACGGCCCGATCGAAGCGGTGCTCGATGCCGACCAGTACGAACCGCTGCCCTACCCGATCGTGATCGTCACCGGCCCGTTGATGTCGGCCCGGTCGGTCGCGCGATTGTCGGATCGTTGCGACGGCGACCACATTCGCCTGTTCGAGTTCCGCCACGACATGGCCAACGTGCTGGCCGGCGCCCGCGGCGTGGTGACGATGGCCGGCTACAACACGATCTCCGAGGTTCTGCAAACAGGTGTGCCGGCGCTGGTGATCCCTCGCGTGCGGCCGAGCGAAGAGCAGCTGATCCGTGCCAACGAGCTCGTCGCCCTCGGCCTCGCCGACATGCTGCATCCCGATCTCGTCACGCCGGAGCGGATGTGGAACGCCGTGCAGCAGATGATGCTGCGGCCGCGCCGGCCGATCGACGGCGCCGACTATCGCGGCGCCGAACGCACCGCCGAACTGCTCGTCGAACTGACGAGCCACAGCCACGATCCATTCCTGGCGGCATCATGAAACGAGATCGACCCATGCATGCAATTGTCACCGGAGCAGCAGGCTTCATCGGCTCGCACCTGGCCGAGCGGTTGATCGGAGAGGGTTGGCGCGTCACCGGCATCGACGCGTTCACCAACTACTACGCCCGTCCCGACAAGGAAGCCAACCTCGCCGCGTTGCGCAACGAGACCAGGTTCGAGCTGATCGAAGCCGATCTCGTCGACGCCCCACTCGATCGGATCTTCGCCGACCGACCTGTCGTGTTCCACCTCGCCGCTCAGGCGGGCGTGCGGGCCAGCTTCGGCGATTCGTTTGCCGGCTATGTGCACGACAACCTCATCGCCACCCAACGCGTGCTCGAGCACGCGCTCGAGGCCGGGTGCCCACGCGTCGCCATGGCTTCGTCATCGTCGGTGTACGGCGACGCCGAGGAGTACCCCTGCATCGAAGGCGTCACGCCCACCCGGCCGCGATCGCCATACGGTGCCACCAAGCGGATGTGCGAGGACCTTGCCGACATCTACCGCGGCCTCGGTCTGTCGATCACGGCTCTGCGCTACTTCACCGTCTACGGCCCACGGCAACGACCCGACATGGCGATGCGCCGGTTGTGCGAAGCGGCGATCGGTGGCGACCCGTTCGTGCTCAACGGCGACGGCTTGCAGTCTCGCGACTTCACCTACGTCGCCGACGCGGTGGACGCGACGTTGCGAGCCGGTGTGGTGCTGGACGTGCCACTGGTTCTCAACGTCGGAGGTGGCGAGGAGGCAACCATGTTGCAGGTCATCTCGACGATCGAGGACATCGCCGGGCACTCGCTCGACATCGAAACGGCGGGCGACGGCAAGGGCGACGTGCGCAGGACTGCAGCCGATACCCGCATCGCCCGCCACGCCCTGGGCTGGTCGCCCAGCACCACGTTGGTCGAGGGCCTGACCAATCAACTCGACTGGGTCCGGGCCCGTTCACTCGTCATGGCCGGTGAATGACATGGACACCATTCATCGGACTGCGCTCGCGACGAAGCGGGTCGTCGTTGTCGGCCAGGGCTACGTCGGTTTGCCGCTGGCCATGGCTGCCGTCGCCGCCGGATTCGACGTCGTCGGCTTCGACCTCGATGTCGAGCGCATGAAGAACCTTGCCGACGGCACATCGTTCACTGCCGACGTTCCCGACACCGAGCTGCAGGCCGCATTGGCAACCGGTCGCTACACGGCGACGGATCAGGCCGACGTGTGCGCCGACTTCGACGTCGCTGTCATCACGGTGCCCACACCGCTGCACGAGGGTGATCCCGACCTCACCTACATCGCTGCCGCCGCCCGGACTCTCTCGGGCTACCTGCGGCCGGGGGCAACCGTCGTGCTGGAATCAACCACGTACCCGGGCACGACCGAGGAGCTGATGGTGCCCTTGCTCGAGGCCGGCTCCGGCTTGAAGGCGGGGCGCGACTTCTCGGTCGGCTACAGCCCCGAGCGCATCGATCCGGGCAACCACGCGTGGAAGTTCGGCAACACGCCGAAGATCGTCTCCGGTATCGACGAGGCACTCGCTGGCCAAGGTCGCCGAGTTCTACGGCTCGATCGTCGAGACCGTGGTGCCGGTCGCCGCGACCAAGGTCGCCGAGTTGTCGAAGCTGCTGGAGAACACGTTCCGCCACGTCAACATCGCGCTGGTCAACGAGCTCGCGGTGTTCGCAGCCGAGCTCGACATCGACATCTGGGCGGCGATCGACGCGGCGGCGACCAAGCCGTTCGGCTACATGAAGTTCACGCCGGGCCCCGGTGTCGGCGGGCATTGCCTGCCCATCGATCCGAGCTACCTCTCGTGGACTGTTCGCCGCAAGGTCGGTCGTCCGTTCCGCTTCGTCGAGCTCGCCAACGACGTCAACGAACACATGCCGCACTACGTCGTCGAGCGTGTCCGCGCCGCACTGAACCAGCAGGGCATCGCCCCTTCTCGCAGCCGCCTCTTGCTGCTCGGCATGTCGTACAAGCGCAATACGAACGACACCCGCGAGTCGCCGGCCCGAACCGTCGCAAAGCTGCTCGTCGCCGACGGTGCCGAGGTCCATGCGGTGGATCAGTACGCGACCATCGACGCGTTCGGCGGTGGCGTGATCCGCGCCGACCTGACTGTCGAGGAAGTGCGCGCCGCGGATCTCGTCGTCGTGCTGACCGACCACGACAACGTCGACTACGACATGGTGGTCGCCGAGGCGACCGCAGTGCTCGACACACGTCACCGAGTCGAAGGCAGCAATGTCGAATATCTCTGAGACCGTCTGTGACGCGGCCACTGCAGATCGCTGTCGTCGTTTCGGGCTGGCCGCGGCTGTCGGAGAGCTTTGCGCTCAACGAACTGCTGGCGCTCCACGAAGCAGGGATGCTGGCCAAGGTGTTCGCCACCAAGCGCGGCGATCTCAGCGAGACCCATCCGGCCACAGCGACTACTCGATCAATACGTTCACCATCTCGGCGAGGGCACCGCCGAACAGCAGGCCGCCGAAGTCGTGGGGGTCCTCGGCGGCCTGCGCGTCGACGCTGTGCACGGCTACTTCGCACATCAACCTGCCGAGGTTGCGCGAGTAGCCGCTGCACAGCTCGGCGTGCCGTTCGGCTTCAGCGTGCATGCCAAGGACGCCGGCAAAGTCGAGCCGGGCGAGCTCGCCGATCGGGCCCGCGCTGCGGCGTGCGTCGTCGCCTGCAACGCCGACGTCGCCGGGCAACTCCGCGCGGTCGGCGCCGACCCGATCCTCGTGCCGCACGGCGTCGACCTCCGCTCGTTCACCCCGCAACCACGCCGTCACGACGGCCGAGTCGAGTTGCTCGCGGTCGGCCGGCTCGTCCCCAAGAAGGGCTTCGACGTGCTGATCGACGCGGTACGCCGGCTCGACTTCGACTGGCGACTGCGCATCGTCGGCGACGGGCCGTTGCTGCTGCAACTGCACGACGCTGCTCGCGTCCAACGCCGACGCCGATCGCATCGAGTTCCTCGGCTCCCGTACGCATGCGCAACTCCCCGACGCTGTACCACGCGGCCGACATCGTCGCCGTGCCAAGCGTGATCGACGCCCATGGCGATCGCGACGGCCTTCCCAACGTCGTGCTCGAGGCGATGGCCTGCGGGTTGGCGATCGTCGGCAGCGATGTCGCCGCCATCCCCACCGCCATCGAGCATCGTGTGACCGGGCTGTTGGTCGATCCGGGCGACGTCTACGGGCTCGCCAACGCAATCAACGAGTTGGCGAAGGACGCCGACCTGCGAACTGCCCTCGGTGCCAACGCACGGGCGACGGCCGAGGCAGCGCTTCGGTCTGAGCGCCTGCACCGATCGCTTCCTGTCGATCCTCGAGGCCGCATATGCCTGAGCAATCCATTGCGTATGTGTTGATGGGCTACCCGCGGATCTCGGAGCTGTTCATCGCCAGTGAGATCGCTCGCATGGAGCAGCAGGGCACCGCGCTGCGCCTCATCGTGCTGAAGCCGAGCGACGAGGACACGCACCACCCGGTGGTCGATCGCATCGAGGCGCAACCGGTCTACCTGCAGGACTTCACCAGTCTCAGAGATCGCTCGTTCGCACGGTGGTTGCGCGACAACCTTCCCGAGGCGTTCGGCCCGATCCGTCGCGTCGCACTGCGTCATCCGTTGCGGTTGGCACGCACCGCGGGATGGGCCGG
>CAVZXO010000002.1:0-311903 GCA_963779295.1 Ilumatobacteraceae bacterium | reverse complement strand
TTTGGCGGCGATGTGCGAGAGGAACGATCCTGATGTCAATTCCGCGAACGGTGGCGGTAGTCGCACTCGAAGACGACGCTAAGGCCAAAGCAGCAGTGACTGGGTTACGAGCCGCCATGCACGAACCCGAGTCCCGATGCCTCTCAGTCTCGTTCGAACAGTTTGTAGCTGCCGCCCGACAGATCGGTGGAGTTCTGATCCCGTGGGCCAATCAATTCGAACGCCGGTATCTCGATCTCTCGCCCATCGCGAGCGTCGAGTCCGACCTCTACAAGCAACTGCATCAACGCACCTAGCTCGCCGACCCGACTGGCGAATTCATCCCTACATAGAAGTCTTCGTCATGAGCGTGAGTCTCGGTGCCGATAGAGGTGCATGACCGAACTGGTGACGACCCGGTGGCGCAAGTACGGCAAGGACCGTTTGTACGTGAAGACTCCGGATGGAATCGACGTTGGGATCATCGATCTCGTGACCGGAGCGATCGAGGTCAAGGTCGCGGAGTTCGACGGCGAGATTCGTGCTCTGGCAACGCCACACCAGCCAGCGGCATTGTCAACCGATACCACCTCGACATTGATTGCGCCGGCGTCTCCGGCTCAACCGGTCTCCGTGGCCCCGGCTGCTCGTAACCACGTTGCCACCAGCCTGCACCACTTCAGTCCCCAACCGACCCAGCGGTTGGATTCGATCTCGCGACAACGCGGCCGGCGCCGCGGCGAGGGCCAAGCGTCAGGAGGTCAATGGGCAGGCGCCAATCCTGAATCTCGTTGCTCGCGCTCTAGGCGTCAAGACCGACGAGCGAGCGTGGCGCGTCGGTGCGAAGGGCGAGGAGAAGGTCGGCCACGAACTCGCCAAGCTGCCCGACGGGTGGCACGACCATCCACGCCATTCCGATCGGCGAGAATGGCAGCGACATCGACCATGTGTTCGATCTGTACCCGCGGCGTCTTCACCCTCAACACGAAGAATCATCCGGACGGCGCGATCTCTGTCTACGAGCGGGCGGTCTGGGTCAATGGCCACTCCACGGACTACCTACGCAACTCCCGGTTCGAGGCCAAGCGTGTTCCAATCTCCTCACCGCAGCGTGTGCAATGCCTGTGGAGGCGCAGGCGGCGATCGTGTTCGTCGATCCATCCCGACTCACGCGGAAGGAACTGCGCCCGATGTGCACATCGTCACTCGCAAGACACTTCGCACCTTCCTGATGCAGCAACCCCAACGCCTCACTCCCCCGCAGGTGGAAGAGATCTTCGCCGTCGCCCGTCGGAGCACCACGTGGCAACCGACCTGACCTCGCGCCAGCAGATCAGGAGCCCCTCCACGCTACGGCGAATCGTGAGCCGATAACCGACGATGACCTGCCTCTGTCCCGAGGGAACTCACCCCCTTCTGAGCGCTGGGTTGTCCGCGCCGGCCCCGCTCCCATGCCACCAGTAGAGCCGGAGTTCGCTCGCCCACGGTGATCGCTCGAGATCATGAAGCCGTGCTTCGAGACCCGCACGATGCGCAGTCACGGGGAGAACCAAGAACAGGCGATTCGTTCCTCTCGACGCTCGAACCGCGGCCAGCGGCTGGACGCCCAGCTGTTCGGCCGCATCGGCCATTCGCCTCTGTGCCTGCAATTCAACCGTGGCAGACCGGTCGGCGTGGTGGTAGGCGATGAGGCTCTGGCCACGCGTCGCAAACTGGCGGAGTTCATTGAAGTACACGTGCTCTTCCGGTTTGGTGCGATGCGATGGTACGCCGTGATCGGTACGACGTACACCGTTGTCAGGATCGACAAACACAAGTTCACAGCCATCCATCGCGGCAAGTGCCCTGAACAGCCATGCCTGTCGAATCGCGGCCTCTTTGAGCCTTGGCCGACGGAGGGAGGTCGGCGAAAGTGAGCGCTTCGCTAAAGCTTGCGGACCCGGCGGGGAGAACCCCTGACTGCTCGAGCGCGGCGATCGACCGACTTCCCGATTGGATCACGCCCGCCAGGCTGTCGTAGAGATTGGGGTCGAGTTTGCGAAGTGACAATACCGGCCAACGGCGCTACGATTGTGACAGGTACGTCACATGCTTTCCATCAGCGTTGTGTGCCTCGTTCAATACCCGATACCAGACGACTCCGAGTTTCATGGCCGCACGCCGTCATGCGGCGAGGCCAGATACCGGAGTAGGCCGAGCTTCAAGAAGTCACCAACGTCACCTGCGTAGCGGTCGTGCACATCCATAGGGTCGCACAATGGGTCCGGATCTCGTGCCGTGGCACTTGCACTCGTGTCATCGAGAAATGGACCAGCACCGAGGACCTTTGGCACCTTCCCTGACGAGATCCGAGTCGCATACTGATTCTGCGGACATGCATGACACGAGGCGGACTCGATGGATGCGCCGGTCCGTCGACGTCGAAACCAGGAGGTTGCAGCGATGTCCAATGAGATCGAGCGTGTACTCATATCCGACGACGGCGAGTCGAGGGTGCATCGAACACCTCACCTTCCGCTGTCGCACACTCCACCGTCAACTGGCAAGCGTCGATGAGGCCCAGCGACCGACGGTCGTCCGCGACGCGCTCGACATCGGGGCTGAGGTGCTCATCCGTGTCGATCGACACGGCGACCTCGAACAACTCGGCCAGGCAGTGGAACGCCTTGATACCGAGTCCCGTCGAATTGTCGCGGCCACGACTGAACAAGTCGAGCGCACCGTGGAGCGAACGATCAGTGACATGACAGCGACAATCAATGGCGACGCAGGGCCGTTCACCGCCATGCTTGAACGCTTCAATCCGGCCATCGATGGCAACGTCATCGACGTCTTCCGAGATCTGGTCGCGACAACCGCAACCAAGGTCACGAAGCAAGCAGTCAAAGAACTCGCCGAGGCAACCCAGGACACCATGGACCGCCTCGTCAAATCGATGGCCATCCTCGACAAAGTCGCCGCTGCCGAAGAAGCCCGCTTCATCGAGGCCAAGCGTGGGACTGCAAAGGGGCTCGAACACGAATACGACACCGAGACACTCTTGGGCGAACTCGTAGCGTCGCCGGCGACAGCCTCGACGACGTCTCAACCGTCGTGGGTCTGCTCGGAACCAAGAAGGGCGACAAGACAATCACGCCTCGAAGCGGATGCATCATCGTCACGCGAGGAGAAGTGCACCACGCGCCTCAGCGAATCGAAGGCTCGGACACTGCTCAACGACTCGATGGCGAACCGGGGCGCCCTCCTCGGCATGCTCATTGTCGAGGACGAGTCCGAAAGTGCCAGGCAACCAGCCGTTCCACTTCATCGACGATGACAAGGTGGTGGTCGTTGCAGATCGGCTCCCGCTTCGCCTTGTCTACGCCCTGTTCCGTGCCAAGTCGATCGAACTCGCTAAGGCGGCGTACTCGACCGACGACGCCGCTGTGGCGGAGGCGCTTGAAACGATCCGTCATCTCGTCGACGAGATCAGGCGAGCAATTGAACGCTTCCGCCTTCTGCGCACCGAGCACACCAAGGCTGCGACCGCCATCACCCAAGCCGGCCGCTATGTCAACGAGGCGGCCGAGACCATTGCCGCCAGCATCGGCCAGATCATGGCGCTGATTGACGCGCTCGCAGACATCGACACCCGAGCCGCCGCCTAGCGCCCAGCCTTCCCCGCCTCTCGGCGCGTGCTCGACGATCCGCACCATGCGTCATGATGAACTGGTGGCCAACGACGACCTTCTCATCGAGCGTCTGCTCCGAGTAATTGATGAGGGTCGTCGAACTGCGACCTACAAGTTGGCCCTCCTGATCGCCCTGATCGATGCGGCGGCACTCGGAGACGGCTCGTCGGAGATCCCAACTCGGGTCCTCGCTCAGCAGGCGTTGGCGTTGTACTACCCACAGACGCGGGCTCTACGTCGGGAACGATGGGATCGAGCGGGAGTTGCGACAGATCACGATGAAGGGCTCGCCACCCTTGCGCGCTGCGCTATTGCTTCGGCTGCGGGGCGAGGCCGCCGGATATCGCTCGATCGACGCCACCAGACAACACCTGCCACAGCAGTACGACGCGGCCGTCAACAAGGTGGAGGAAACCTTCGTGCGCTATCCGATTCCGCTTTTGCAGATTGTCGGCACGAAGCTCATTCCGTTCCTCTACGAGGCTGATTGGCCGGAGGGGACGTCGGTGTCCTCGTTGCGACGCGAGGGACTCGACCGTGTGAGGCTCCTCCCCGGAGTGGTCGATCGGCTCGTTGTGCTCGGGCCGATGCTCCGACCGTTGATCGAGCTCCACTGGGCCAACGACATCGCTCGCTGGACCGGTGTTGGCGTCGAGGACGCTTCGTTGCGTGCCCACCTCTTCGGGACCGAGCGACTGTCGTTCCCAAGCCATCTGGTCGAAGGGCTTCGTGATCTCCAGCACGGCTGCTGCTTCTACTGCGGTGATCTCATCGCCGGACGCGGTCAAGTCGACCACTTCCTCGCCTGGTCACGGTGGCCAAACGATGCAATCGAAAACCTGGTGCTTGCGGATCGCTGCAACGGAGCAAAGAGCGATCACCTCGCCGCGAAGAGCCCACCTCGAGCGATGGCAGACCCGAGCCGAGGCGAACAGGTCTGAGTTGGTCGACATCGCATCGATGAGTACATGGCAATCCGACCCGGCTCGGACGCGGTCATTGATTGCCACGACGTATGCACACCTAGCGCCGGAACACCGTTGTGGGTTCGGGGAGCCGATTTCGATATCGTCGTGCGGCCCTATCTTCCACGACAGGTGATCTTGCGGCATCTTCGATCGCAACTGACTGATGCCGTCTGAGGTACTCATGGCGCACAGAGCACCTCCAGGCCAGAGACTCCCCTGGGGAGTGTCCCAACTACCGCATGACACCCCTTGCGTACCATCGGCCGCATGGATACAAACGTTGCATCTGTTCGCCCATTGGAGCAGCTAGAGGCCGTGATTCACCAGGGTGCGGCCAACTTGACGGCTGCCGAGCACGACTGGTTGTTGGCTGTCGCAGAGTTCGATCGCCGGGAAGGTTGGAAGCTGTGGGAGTGCCAGTCCTGCGCGGCGTGGTTGTCGTGGCAGGTCGGCCTCGACATCCGCGCCGCACACGAGAAAGTGCGCGTCGCGCGGGCATTGGAACGGTTCCCGGTGATCGCTGCGGCGATGGCCACGGGCAGGTCTCGTACTCGAAGGTGCGCGCGATCACCCGCATCGCCACACCCGAATGCGAACAGGCGCTCGTCGACATGGCCTTGGCCGGCACCACCAATCATGTCGAACGGATCGTCAGCGCCTACCGACGCGCCGAACCCATCGCCGTCGAACGCGAACAGATACAACACACCCGGCGCGGCCTGTTCCACAACATCGAAGTCGACGGATCAGTGGTCATCACCGTCCGACTCCCCGCCGAGGCCGCGGCGACGGTGCTGTCGGCGATCGAACACCTCGTCGCACCCTCGGTAGCGGAGCCAGATGGCACCCGCGATCCGGTGTCGGCTCGCCGGGCCGACGCGCTGGTCGATCTGGCTATCGCCGGCAACGCCGCATCGGGCAGAGCGAGGCTCGGCAACTCGCTACCTCGCCCATCTGCACGTCAGCCAATCAGCCTTGAACGGTGGAGACGGCCGCTGCGAGATCCACGGCCACGGCGACAGCTTGGACCAACCAATCGGGATCTCCATCGACACCGCACTGCGGATGTTGTGCGATGCCGACATCGACATCGTGCGTCGCCTCACGAAGATGGGATCACCAAGCATCTCGAGCGCCGCAATGGCCTTGTTCGTGGCAAACGCCGCCGCGAAGTCGAACAGCGCGACGAACACCGCTGCCAGGTGCCCGGCTGCGCTCGCCGCGGCAAACTCGAGGTGCATCACATCAAACACCGGGCACGCAAAGGCGACAGCAACCTGCCAAACCTCACCTTGTTGTGCCGGTTTCACCACCACCGTCTCCACGAAGGCGGCTGGACTGCCGTGCGCACACCCGACGGGCTCGAGCTACACGACTCCCATGGGCGTCGGATCTGCTCGCGACCACCCATCACGACCGGCGACGGCACCGCAGTCGCAGCCCAGGAACGCAAGCCGGCCGACGGCCGTTGCAAATGGACCGGCGAGCGATTCGACCTCGGCTACGCACTCGACGCCCTGTTTTCCCGCACCCACACTCCCCAGGGAGTGCCAAAGCGCTGAGCCGACAAGGATCTCCTGGCTGTTGGGGAGACCGGCTTGCGACAGGCGGTTGACCTCGAGCCATCATTCGGCGAGATCCGACGAGATGTACACCTGCCCCCGGACACTGTGTCGCACCCCCTGCGTACCCTGACGATGGTGGCAGACGATCTTGACCGAGCACTCGAGCGACTCACGGGGCGACCAGGTGTCGTGTTCCGTTCGGGCCAGCGAGAGGCTGTCGAGGCGCTGGCGGCCGCGCAACCGGGTGCTCCTCGTGCAACGCACGGGCTGGGGCAAGAGCGCCGTCTACTTCCTCGCCACGCGGCTCCTTCGAGACGCCGGCTTCGGCCCCACGCTGCTGATCTCTCCCCTGCTGGCCCTCATGCGCAACCAGCTCGAGGCGGCGGCGCGGCTGGGCCTACGCGCGTACACCATCAACTCCGCATCCCAGACGACGGTTCGTGAGATCGCCGACCTGTTGGAGCGTGGCGAGGTGGACCTGCTGCTGATCTCACCCGAGCGGCTCGCCAATCCGGAGTTCGGTGACAAGGTGATGCCGTTGGTCGGCCGCACGCCCGGCCTGATCGTGATCGACGAGGCGCACTGCATCTCCGACTGGGGTCATGACTTCCGCCCCGACTATCGGCGTCTCGGTCAGATGATCGATGGACTTCCCGGAAGGTTCCCCGTGCTCGGTTGCACTGCCACCGCGAACGACCGTGTCGTCGACGACGTGGCCACGCAACTCGGAGTCACGATGAATGTCCTTCGCGGTCCGCTGACACGAGACGGGCTTTCCTTGCAGGTCATCGATCTGCCGGATGCAGCGGAGCGTCTGTGTTGGCTCGATCACCACCTCGACGAGCTACCGGGCTCGGGCATCATCTATTGCCTCACGGTCGACGACACCCGGCGTGTCGCTGACTGGCTGTCGCAGCGAGGGCACTCGGTGATGGCGTATTCCGGTGGCCTCGAGAACGAACATCGTCTCGACGCGGAGGCCGCGCTTCAGTCGAACGAGATCAAGGCGCTCGTCGCTACCACCGCGCTCGGGATGGGCTACGACAAGCCCGATCTCGGTTTCGTGGTTCACTTCCAGGCGCCCGGGTCGCCGGTCGCCTACTACCAGCAGGTGGGCCGAGCGGGCAGGGCACTCGATGCATCCGTTGCCGTGTTGCTGCGAGGAGCCGAGGACGCCCAGATTCAGGACTGGTTCATCCAGCAGGCCTTCCCCGACGAGCATCACGTCGACGAGGTGCTCGGTGTCTTCGATCACGCGAGGGGCCCGGTGACGCTCGGTGGTGTCGAATCCGAGGTCAACATGAGGCACTCGACCCTCGAATCGGTCCTGAAGCAACTGACGGTCGAGGGCGCACTCACACGACTGCGCGGACAGACCTACGAACGGACGCTGAAGCCGTGGAAGTACCCAACCGAGCGAGTCCGGGCCGTCACCGCGGCGAGGCGCGTCGAGCAGCAGCAGATGCAGGAGTACGCGACCACCGATTCGTGCCGAATGCTGTTCCTGACTCGTCTGCTCGATGATGCGTCCTCGGTGGCGTGCGGGGTCTGCGACGTGTGTGCGGCGCCGCAATTCCGGGGTGCGCTCGACCCTGCTGAGGTAGCGGCCGCACGGTTGTACCTTCGTCAGGGCTACCTGACCATCGAGCCGCGCAAGCGCCTCATCGGGCACGGCTTGCCTGAAGAGCTGCGGTCCGAAAATGGCCGAGCGCTCTGCGCGTGGGGAGATCGGGGATGGGGCTCGCTGGTCATGACCGGCAAGCACGAAGGAGTTCGATTCGACGATCGCCTTGTCAGCGCCGCAGTCGAGATGATTCGTGACTGGGCACCGACACCAACGCCTACATGGATCGCGTTCGTCCCATCGCTGCGCCATCCGACGCTCGTCGCCGACCTGGCGCGGCGGATCGGTGCTGCACTCGACCTCCCGGTGCTCGACGTCGTCCGCAAAGTTCGAGACACGCCTCAGCAGAAGGGCATGCAGAACAGCGCTCACCAGCACGCGAATGTCGATGGGGCATTCGAGATCAGCGCCGATCGTGCGGCCGGGCCCGCTCTTCCTCATCGACGACCTGGTCGACTCCCGATGGACGTTCACCGAGATCGCGAAGGCTTCTGCGGACTCGCGGGAGCCGGCCAAGTGTTCCCCCTTGCCCTCGCGTCGACGATGGGGAGAGACTCGTGATCGTGTCCGAGACCTCTCTGGCGGCGTTGCTACTGACCAATCGTCTCGTCGACGTCGGGGCAAAGCCACTCAGCGCGGGCGAGTACTGGGCACTCGTGACGAAGGTTGCCGACCTCGGCACCTTGCTCGATTCCGACGAGGCCGCGAGTCACCGAACTGCTCGACGGCGACGCTGTCGAAGCCGAGCGGATCACCACCCTGCTCGCCGCAACGACAGCCTTCGCCTACGAGCGGGAGCGTCTCGAAGAAGAAGGCATGGCGCTGCTGTCGACCTTCGACCCTGCATTTCCTCAGCGGCTGATCGACCGTCTCGGCACCACCTGTCCGGCCTTCCTCTCCGTTGCCGGCCCGATCGAATGGCTCTCTGCCGGCGGACTTGGCGTGGTGGGTTCACGCGACGCGAGTCCCGCCGCGCTCGAGGTCGCCCGCGCTGCGGCGCAAGTCGCTGTCGACGTGGGTATTCCCGTGGTCAGCGGTCTTGCCCGAGGGATCGACCAGGAATCGATGGCCGGGGCCCTTGATGGTGGCGGCGCCGTCGTCGGGGTTCCCGCCGAAGGATTGAGAGTTGCTGCACGGAGCCCCGAGGTCAGGCGCAGAGTGCACGCCGGCGAGTTGTGCATCGCCAGCCCGTACGCCCCCGGCATGCGGTTCACCGCCGGCAATGCGATGGGGCGCAACAAGATCGTGTACGGCCTGGCCGACGTCACTCTGGTCGTGTGCTCCGACAACGGATCGGGCGGAACGTGGGAAGGTGCCAAGGAAGCAATTCGCCGAGGGTTCGGGCCCGTCGCGATCTGGTCGGGTGACGGTGAAGGCCCGGGCAACGCTGCCCTCGTCGCACTCGGAGGCACGCCCATCACCGACGTGCGCGATGTACTCGAGGTCACCGCGAAGCCGAATGAACCGAAGGTCCAAGGTTCGCTGTTCTGACGACGCCCGCGGCGACCACACTCTGAGAGGTATCACGACACGACCCCTGCGCACTCTCCTCAACAGCACGCGACCAAAGGAGAGCAAGATGCCCCGCACCCCCAAGCCAATGTCGACCAAAGACCATGCGCAGCTCGAAGCCCGACCGGCAAGTACGTCGAATCGAGGCAAGATCACGCAGTCGTTCTTCATCCCCGGCGGCAAGGAACGACCGAACCTCGACTTCAGCGTCGAGCGGACCGGCCGACACGACGCCGACGGCAAGTACATCTACGAAGTCAAACTCGACCTCGATGGGTTCAGCCTTGGCGAGCGGGCAATGCCACCCGGACTCGAGAGCATCGAGGTCACCAAGCGACTCCCCAACAAGGTCGTCGAACAGCATGCCGACCTGCTCGAGGCGTTCATCCCCGACCACCTCGACTTCAACCCAACTCCCACTGACGTCGTGAAGGCGAGGCCGAGGCAGCCGAAGCGGCCGAAGCGAGACCTCAAATACAACACCACCGTCTTCGGCACCGACGATCGCGCCGTGTTCCGCGACACCTCCTATCCATGGAGCGCGTTCGGGCGATGCGAGACCAACTTCGGACCGTTCAGCGGCGTGATGATCGGACCCCGACACATCCTCACCTGCAACCACGGAATCGACTGGACGCCACCGCCCGGATACGCCGCCGACTGGCTCACGTTCACTCCGGCGTACTTCGATGGCACGGCGCCGTTCGGCTCCACCTACGCGACACACGTCTACTGGGTGAAGAAGGACAACAACGACGGCTTCTCCAACGGCGACGAAGGCCAGTACGACTACACCGTCCTGGTCCTCAACGATCGCATCGGCGACCGAACCGGATGGCTCGGCACCCGCCGCTACACCGACGCCTGGGACCCGCTGGCCGCGTGGTGGCACATCGGCTACCCGCAGGATCTCACGAGCCTCGAACGCCCCACGTTCCAGAGTTGGTTCACGATCAACGGCGACGACAACCAGCCCGACACCCACGAGGAGATCTACCACCAGGCCGACGTCTTCCCCGGCCAATCAGGCGGAGCCGTCTTCGGATTCTGGACCGGCGATGTCGGCCCGCGAGCAGTGGCCGTGCAGTCGTGGCAGAACACCACCACGAACGGCGCGAGTGGCGGCGGCGACCTCGTCGACCTCGCCATCCGAGCGCGGTCCGACTTCCCCTGAGTCGGCGCCGGGCGCTGTCAGTCAGCGCCGGCAGACCTACGCCAATCGTGAGCGACTCCATCGACGTTCACTGCTCTAGCTGATCGGTTGGAGCCATCACCATCTCGACAAGCTTTTGAGGCCACGTCACCCGACGTAGTGGTCTGCGAACCGGCCGACCGACTCCGAATTCGTGAAGCACAATGCTGATGTGGAAGATCGCTTGAGGCCGTTCATCGGAGCAGGAGTTTCACCAGGTCGATGGGCCGATGAACGAGTCTGGCGAGCTCCGCGCGAATGGCGAGGAGAACGTCGCGCTCACGAACGCGACCACGCTCCCTGCGGATGGTCATCGTGCGCCACGCCGTGCCGCTCGACGAGTCGGGCGCTAGCGAACTCGCTGCATGCGATCTGATCTGTCCACGTGGTGGCTTCACCGCTCGACTCGAAGGACTCGTCACTGAGCGGCTCGGCCTCCGTGTACGAGCGGGCCGTGCGGGCCAACGAGTCACTCCTACCAGCTCTCTGCACCACGCCCGCTCGGGGGAACAGCGCGTAGCGCAGATACTCTCCGAGACATCTGAGCATGTATCGGTGACGACGACAGGCTGCTGATCGATGTTCGGCGGGTGGCCGTGTCCAGGCACTCACGCACGAAGGTCTCGACTACGGCCGACTCGATCACGTCACCGGCCCGCAAGCCTGCTCGCGCCTTCCGGATGCAGTCAGCCGCAACGCCTCACGCGGCTCGCAGGCTCGACCAGATCTTCGAGCACGTCGCACGATCCTACAGCGGTCACATCGCCAGTCTGAGCTGACCCACGCGGACGGCCGCTCATGATCGTCACCTGCGTTCGCCACAAAGGTAACTGGCGGTCCAGGAAGTATGCGAGGTCGGTCATACTGCCCTGCGCGACGGACGAGTGGCGCAGCCATACCAGTCGAGCTCGACCCGCGAGTGAGTCGCCATGATGACCTCATCGTCGTGCCGATCCAGTCCATGCCCCACACGCGTGCCACGCAGTCCGGGGCGTGGTCGGCCAAGATACCGGATCGGAAGCCAAGGCGTCGACCGCAGGAGCAAGGCACTGCGAGCCCTGGTATCGCAGAAGGATGCACTGCCGAAGCCCTACGCGGCGCTACGCTCCTAGTACCGACAAGAAGCGCTGACATCTATCACGATGCACTGTCGCGAGCATCGACGATGGCTCGGTTCCCGGATGCAAGCGGACCTCACAGCCAATCCGTCCGGCCAGCCCGACTCCACGGGTTGTCGCGACCGTGACGATGACCGTGAGCCAACGACAGCAGTCAAACGGTCCAATTACCTGATCGCGACGTGTCCATCGAATCCCCGGATGGGACGACGCAGTACGACACATCCTTCGCTCGGTCAACAACCTCGAGCCTGGTCAGACCACGACCGCTAATGCCTTGCCACGAAGGACATTCCGGTCGATGCCATCGTGAAGATCAAGACCGTCTCCCGCCTCGCCTCCTGAGGCGACGGCGACTGGGCCTACTCGCCGAGCTCGGCCATGTCGGCTTCGATTCCTGCTCGCAGCGCGAGCAGGGTTTGCTCCCTGGCGCGCAGCTTGCTGGCCGAATGGGCGCGCATGTCGAGCGTGGCCAACTGTGCAGCGGTGCTGCGCGCCACCTCCAACAACTCCCCCACCTCGACGACCCGGTCAACGAGTCCGGCCTCGATCGCATTGTCGGGCGTGAACGTCTCGGCAAGCAACGTTGCGCGGGTGAACGCCGCAGGCGTCAACCGTTGCCGCAGGATCTCGACCGCGGCGCGAGGCATGGTCAAACCGATCGCAACCTCGTTGGCGCAGATCCTGTACGGCCCGGCGACGCCGATGCGGTAGTCGCCGGACAGCAGCAGGAACACTCCCATCGCCATCGCATGACCCGGGCAGGCAATCACGACCGGCGTCGGGAACGACAGCATTCGCTCCGCCAGCTCGAACCCGGCACGCAGCATGGCGATGGCGTCGGGCCCGCCGGCGCCCAGCACCTTGATGTCGAAGCCGGCGGACAGGATGCCCTGCCTCCCGGTGAGCACCACCACGGCGCGATCCGCCACGGCCTGGTCCAGCGCGGCGTTGATCTCGCCGACCATCTCCAGCGAGAGGACGTTGACCTTGCCGTCGTCCATCGTGATCGTGGCGATCGAATCGGACAGCTGATACGTGACGCGAGCAGCCATGGAACGTCTCCTCGTTGGCTTGAAGTCGGACCCGAGACTGCCTGACGCACGTCGGGATGAACGAACGCAGCGCCAGTTCTCGCCGAAAACCTGATTCACCTCTCGATTTCTCGCGCAGGACCGTGTACAACTACGCAACGGTTCGGCGAACCTAGGACGGGGGACGGAGCAATGGCGGGGATTTCGATGCGTTCGCGGTCGGGCGACTCAACGCGGCGGGCTCACGACGACGCAAGCGTCGCGCCTCGGCGCTCGTGCTACTCGGCTGCCTCGCCACCCTCGTCGCGGTCGACGCCACCACAGCCGTTGCCGCGCCGACGACCATCGACGGCCAGTTCTCCATGATCGGCCCGATCGGCCAGAACAGTTCCTTCGACCTCACCGTCGTCAACCGCGGCGGAGTCCCCGCCACCGGTGTCGGCGCCGTCGCCCTCAACGTCACCGCCACCAACCCGACCGCGAACAGCTACCTCACCGTCTGGCCAACCGGCAGCCCGCAACCGCTGGCATCGAACCTCAACTTCGGCGTCGGCCAGACCGTGCCCAACATGGTCATCGTCCCCGTCGGCGTCAACGGACAGATCTCGATCTACAACAACGCCGGCGGCGTCGACGTGATCGTCGACGTGCTCGGCTGGTTCCCCACCGCCAACAGCTACACCGGCCTCACGCCGGCCCGCTTGATGGACACCCGACCCGGGGTGCCCACGATCGACGGCCAAGCCGCCGGCATCGGCGCGATCGGCCCGAACGCCGCGACAAACCTCACCGTCGTCAACCGCGGCGGAGTCCCCGCCACCGGCGTCGGCGCCGTCGCCCTCAACGTCACCGCCACCAACCCGACCGCGAACAGCTACCTCACCGTCTGGCCGGCCGGCAGCGGCCAACCGCTCGCATCGAACCTCAACTTCGGCGCCGGTCAGACCGTGCCCAACATGGTCATCGTCCCCGTCGGCGCCGACGGACAGATCTCCATCTACAACAACGCCGGAACCGTCGACGTGATCGTCGACGTGCTCGGCTGGTTCCCCACCGGCACCAGCTACACCGGCCTCACCCCCGCTCGGTTGATGGACACCCGGCCAGGGGTGCCCACGATCGACGGCCTTTTCGCCGGCATCGGCGCGATCGGCCCCAACGCCACCACCAATCTCAGCGTCGTCAATCGCGGCGGAGTCCCGGCCACCGGTGTCGGCGCCGTCGCCCTCAACGTCACCGCCGCGAACCCGACCGGCAACAGCTACCTCACGGTTTGGCCGACCGGCGCGGCCCAGCCGTTGGCATCGAACCTCAACTTCGGCGTCGGCCAGACCGTGCCGAACATGGTCATCGTCCCCGTCGGCGCCGACGGACAGATCTCCATCTACAACAACACCGGAACCGTCGACGTGATCGTCGACGTGCTCGGCTGGTTCCCCACCGGCAACAGCTACACCGGGCTCACCCCGGCCCGGCAGATGGACACCCGCATACCGGCCCCACTGCCGGCGGCGGCGATCGGGCCGATACGCAACTGGCTCGTCCTGCGTCCGACGCTGCACCAGATGGCCGGCGCAGACCGCGTCGCCGTGTGGGTGTGTGACGTGCCAATCGACACGGTCAATCCCGGCTACTCGTTCGGCGGTCCGGAACGACTCGCCATCGAACCCCAGGCTGTGGCTCGGTGGGCCCAACAGAACGCCGGCATCTACTTCGACGGCGAGTCGAACGGCCGGTACATACCCACGTTCGTTGCGATGGGTCACATCCCACTGGCCCCCACCGATGGCCCGTCGGACTGCCTCCGCAAGGCAGAGCAGTCGAGCGGCCGGCCGTTCACCAACGTTCTGGCGACCGACACCTCCGGCAGAAATGACGGCTTTGCATCGCCTGGGCTCATCTACGGCAACGACGCAAACAACCTCAACCTCTTCGATCAGCCACCATCTGAAACTTCTCGGGGGGCGTGGGTCGGGGGCGGCTCTGTATCGCTCGACGCACATCCCTCGCAGATGGTCGTCACGCACGAGATCGGTCACACGCTGCACTGGCCGCATTCCTTCACGGGGGACAACTTCACCCAATACGACAACCCCACCGACTTGATGAGCACGGCCCCGGAGGACGGCTGGTGCTCGAGGCCGATCGGCAACTTCGGTACCGAGTTTTGGCAGTGCCGCCCGCCGAACACATTGGCGTTCAACCGATTCGCCGCGGGATGGATCGACGAAGGCCAAGTGGCGGTGCACGGATCCGGTACCAGCACCACGACGCTCGACGCGCCCTCCGGCGCCGGGGTGCAGATGCTCGCGGCAATCGACCCCGCCGACCCACGCGTGATGCTGACCCTCGAGGCCCGCCCGAAAATCGGCAACGACCAGTACTTCGCCACCGAAGGCGTCGCTGCGTTCATCGTCGATCAGCGCGGCGGCCAGTGCGGTCGCTCGCAATGCGTCGGCACCGACCGACGGCAGCGCCAAGCAATCTCGGGAACGCCCTTCGGATACGACCACGTCCTGCAAGTGGGCTCGACGACAGTCATCAACGGCCTGACCATCACCGTCACCGAACGAGTCGGCAACACCTTCACCGTGCAGATGTCCGGAGCTTCGTCCTGCCGCCTGCCTAGAGTGCGCTGGCCCGCAGCCACGATTCGGCGATCTCTGACCGAACGGCCTCGCCAGACTCAGGTGCTCCTCCACCCGGCTTCGCCGTCACGTCCGAAACCGACGAACACCGATCATCACCGCTGCGCCGCAGTTGCGACGTCAACCGAGGGCATGAACGACAAAGCCTGGTGTAGACTTTCACGGCGCTCAGACGATCGACACGTCCTCGAGATCCAGGTCGCGGTCGTCGATGTCCAGCCGGAACGACTGACGGGTGGCTCGTCGCCTGCGGCGCCGGCATGCGATGCATCGGACTCGATCGACGTCGCCGGCACATGATCGAGGGCCCGATCAGCCCCAGGTTTCCAGCAGCAGCCGAACCGCGTATCGCGGCGGCCATCGCCGCGCTCTTCGAGATGTGGAAGATCGGGCCCGGTGACGTCGTGGTGAGCCAAGGCGCACGCGGCACCGACGTGATGGTGGCCGAAGCGGCTATCGCTCGCGACGCGACGAGCATGGTGCTGCTGGCCGGCGAGCCGGACGACTTCATCCAGTCGTCGGTCGACGTGCCCGGCACCAACTGGACGGAGCGATTCCGGCGGGTGCTCGACGCCAGCGAGGTCAAGGTCCAGACCGCCGAACTGGGCCCGCTTCCCGAGGGCGAGAATCGGTATCGGCGCAACAACACGTGGGCGCTCGGGATCGCCGAGTCGCAGACTCCCGATGGGCTCCGCCCGAACGTGGTGGCCGTCTGGGATCAGGTCGTCAGCACCAAGCCGGGCGGCACGAGCGACTTCGTCACGCAGGCCCGCGATCGCGGCCACCGGATCAACATCATCGATCCGACCCGCACCTTCCGGTATCGCGGCCCGCCGAAGGCGCGCGAGCCTCGCGGCGACGGGCCGAAGCGGATGCTCGCCCTCGACGGTGGCGGGATGCGTGGACTGATCACGCTGCAGATCCTGCGGCGAATGGAAGCCGAGATCGGCGGCGGCCAGCACGAGTACCGCCTCGCCGACACCTTCGACTACATCGCCGGCACGAGCACCGGAGCCATCATCGCCACCGCACTGGCGCGTGGCGATCGGGTCGACGACATCGAGGCGATGTACCGCAAGTTGGGCCCGAAGATCTTCCGCAAGCGATGGCTGCCCGGATGGTGGCGCTCGCTCTACAAGGACGGTCCGATCACCGAGGAGTTGAAGGAGTACTTCGGCGCCGACACCACGCTCGGCGACGACGGGTTGGCCAGCTTGGTGATGGCGGTCACCCACCGCACCAACACCGATTCGCTGTGGCCACTGAACAACGTCAGCACCGCTCGCTACAACGACCGCAGCCGGAAGGACTGCAACCTCCAACTGCCGCTGTGGCAAGTCGTCCGCGGCAGCACCGCGGCACCCGTGTACTTCCCGCCGGAGGAGTTCCAGGTCGGTGAACTGAAGGGCGTCTTCCAAGACGGCGGCGTGACGCCGTTCAACAACCCGGCACTGCTGCTGTACGAGATGGCGACCTCGCACCGGTACACGTTGGGCTGGCAGACCGGGGTCGACGATCTCCTGATCGTGTCGGTCGGCACCGGCGCGGCGCCGACCGTCGACAAGCAGCTTGCGCGCAAGAAGGTGAACGTCCTGTTTCACGCCCGGACGCTGATCCGCACCATCATGAACGGCAGTTCGATCGAGAACGACCGGCTGTGCCGCGTGCTCGGCCACACACGGTATGGCCCTCACATCGACCGGGAGTTCAACGCCGAACTGGTCAACCACATCCAGCCCGAACATCCGCTGTTCACGTACGTGCGGTACAACGCGCTCATCGACGATCAACACATCAAAGAGGTGCCGGGCGCACCGATCGACGCCAAGCGGATCGGCAAACTCGACGCCGCACGAGACAGCGACATCGACGCGCTCGTCCGCGTCGGACAACATGCGGCCGCGCAGGTCGACCTCGCCCACTTCGCCGGATTCCTGCCATGACACGGACGGTCTTCATCAGCCACAGCGCCGAGGACCGCGCCGACCTCGCTGACGACCGCCGTCAGATCCGGGCGAGAGCGCGGGCCGTGCGCGACGCGATCGTCGCAGGCCTTGCCGAGGTCGACGGCCTGACGGCGTGGATCGACAAGGACGAAGTGGAGGCCGGCCAGGAATGGCGGAAGGAGATCCACGCGGCACTGTTCGGCTGCGCCGCCGGTGTGATCCTGCTCGACGACGAATCGTTCAACTCTCCATGGGTGCTGAAGGAGACCACCGTCCTCAGTGTGCGCCACTCGCTGCTGCCCACGTTCCCGTTGGTGCCGGTGCTGCTCGACCAGGGATCGTCGGATCAGTTCGAGAAGCGGCCGGAATGGAAGGCACTGGGGATGCGCGAGATCCAGGCGATGAAGAAACCTCCCGACGAAGTGGCGAGTGCCGTCATCGAACTGATCAAGGACGCCGCGGTTCCCGAGGAAGCCCCGTTCGAACTGTGGGTGGACGCGATCTTCGGCATCATCCACGCCTTCGGACCGCAGAAGGTCAGGCTCGACAAGATCGCCAAGGAGCTACAGGTGCCGGTGGCGGCCGACTGGACCGCGGATGATCACCGCGCTGTACGCACCCTCGCACTGGCGCTCGCTGCGTCCGAGGATCCGATCCAAGTGGTGAGCGTGGTCACAGAACTTGCGTCACTGGCACCCGAAAATCGCGTCGAGATCAAACGCCTGCTGATGCCCACATGGGTGAAACCCGAGCGCGCTGCGTTGGCTGCCGCAGGCCTGCGCAGTCCTGCGGTCGGGCGTCGCCTGGTCCTCGGCACTGACATCGAGGTCGTCGTCGAGGAACACCTGAACCGCGCCGAGTGTTGCTCGGAAAAACTCCGAGTGTGCCGCGCCGCGACGTCGCAGGGCGAGGACGAGAACGGCGACCTGCTCTACAACGATTGTGTATCGGCGATCAGGAAATGCTTTCCGATGGCCAAGAGCGCAACCGGGAACGACTTCGCCAACTACCTCGTGAAGTCCGGCTTCCAACCGGTTCTGCGACTCGCGCCGGGTCCGATGCAGGTCGCCGTGTTGCGCAGCGTGCTCGATCGAGTGCAGGCCGACTTCCCCGGTGTCGGGGTCCTGTTGACGACCGACGACGTCACCACCCTCGCAACAGAACTGGCCCCACCGGCGCCACTTGCACTGATCCCTGAGCTCACGGTCGACGAGATCGAGACGCGGTCCGGCTACGAGGCCGAACTCGATCGCTTCGTGAAAGGAAAGAACTGATGACGACGAAACGACTCGATGCCCGCGACGGCGAGGTCTACGTGCTGCCCGCCGAGGATCCACTGTGGCTGGCCGTTCGCATCGCCCGGATCACCGGCAGGCCACTGCTGCTACGCGGCGAACCCGGCACCGGCAAGTCGTCGCTGGCCGCCAAGGTCGCCAAGGACGAGAACTGGCGCTACTACGAGCACAACGTCACTGCCCGCACCGAAGTGACGGACCTGCTGTGGACGTTCGATGCCGTGCGCAAGCTGTCCAAGGCCTCGACCACCGAAAGCACCACCCTCGACGATCACGAGTTCGTCGAACCCGGCGCACTGTGGTGGGCCTTCAATCGTGAACAGGCCCGACGACGTGGTCGGGACGCGGACACGACCAACAATGCGGCCGAGCCGGCCGCCGACCTCAACACTGGCCGCAGCGTCGACGGTTCAGTCGTGCTGATCGACGAGATCGACAAGGCCGATCCCGATGTCCCCAACGGCTTGTTGGTGGCCCTCGGGTCGGGCCGATTCCGCGTCACCGAAACCGGCACCGACGTCGAGCTGAAACCCGATGTCGCCGTGCTGGTGGTGATCACGACCAACAACGAGCGCGATCTTCCTCCCGCGTTCGAACGTCGGTGCATCGTCCACGAGCTCACCCCGGCCAACACCGATCAGCTCGTTGCCATCGCCCTCGCCCACGCCACGCACGAGGGTCGCAGGCTGACCGCGCCGAACCAGGCACGCATTCGGCGGATCGCCGAGAAGGTCACTGACCTTCAAGGGCAGGCTCGCGACAAGAAGTTGCGTGTGCCCGGCACCGCCGAGTTCCTCGACGCCGTGTGGGCGTGCCTCGATACCGACATCGATCCCGACGGTCCGAAGTGGGAGTTCGTGAACTCCATGACGCTGGCAAAGGATCGGCGCTGGCGATGATCGAGAACGGCATCGGCGACCTCATCCGCATCGCGGATGCACTGCCACCCGAGCAGTGGGACGAGGCCGCACGGATGCTCGGCTTCGAGCGCGCCGCACCGGTCGAGCCCCTCGCGCCGCCCGACCCGATGATCGCCAAGACGACCGCGACCCCGACGGAGGATGAACCGACGCCGACCACAACGCGAACCGGCATCGGTTCCCGAGTCGGCGTTGGCATCGCTGACCCCCGTTCGGGTCGACACCGAACTGGTCACGGGTGTGTCGTGGTTGCAGAACACGCAAGCGATGCGCCCACCATCACCTGCTGGACCCGCCGCGGCCACAGCCGGCGAACCGGGTACCGAGCCGGACTTCGAACCGCTGATACCGCGACGAACCGCCGCCGGCGTGATCGCTGCCATGCTCGCCACGCCCCGGGACGGGGCGCTCGACACGCAGCGCGCCGTGCGCGTGATCGCCCGCCGCAAGCCGCTACGACGGCTGCCCCGCCGTCAACGGCCCACGCTCGCCCGGGGTGCTGTGGTGCTGACCGACACCGGCGACGGGTTGGCGCCCTTCGCGCCCGACGTGCAGTACATGCACGACATGGTCAGCACCATCCTCGGCCCGGCTCGTGTGAAGTACGGATGGTTCACCGATGATCCGCGGTCGGGCGTGTGGCTGGACGATGACCTGATCCCCGTCGAGGCACTCGACCCGCAAGTACCGGTCGTCCTCCTCACCGACCTCGGGTTGATCGACACTCGCACCCGCACACGGTGTGCGACCCTGGCCGACATCGAGCCGATCGCCGCGCACCTCGGCGACCAGGTCCACGCTGTCGCATTGGTGCCGGTCGCGCCGGAACGCCTGAAGGCGAGCCGGCACGTCGCAGTCGTCCCATGGGAACGGCCGAGCCTCGGTGCCGTCGGCCAGGCGCGTCGCCAGGCGAGGGGTCGCAGATGAGCACACCCGGCTCGCGATCTTGCCCGCTGGTGCTCGCTCGCAGTCAAGATCGAGCCGACCTTGCTGCGCGCCCTGCGGCTGGAACTGGAGCATCGCCTCGATGTCGGTGCCGAGAGCGAGCTGTGGTGGTCAGATCTCGTGGGCACACGCGGGCACGACGGAATCCTGTTGCGGCCGGCGGTCGCCGACGAGCTCCGAGCAGAGCTGCGGGCCATGCTGGCCGCCGGCGACGATCGGCCGATGTTGGCTCGCAAGATCATCGGCGACGCGCACATGACCGCGCCGCCCTCGATCGTGCTGGAGGAGGAACTGGCCTGGGCCGCCGCTGCCGATCCCGACCCTGCGGCGCGCTGCGAGGAATTGATGCGCGAGCCACTGCGCGCGTTCGCCGATGGCCGCACGAGCGTGGCCTCGTGGGTCGCCCAATCGCTGCCTCGTTTGCCCGCTGTGGCCCGCTCGGCGGCAGCGACGTGGTACCTCGAGCAAGCGAGCCGGCCACACCTGCGAGCCGGTGCCGACCTCGGCAGCGCGGCGCCGGCCGACATCGACACCGAGGCGCTGTCGGCACTGCTCGGCGACGTGTCGACGGCGAAGCTCGGCGTCATGCGAGTCGGCGACCGCCTCCATCTCGGCGACGTCGGCATCGACGGTGTGGCGATCGACGTGCTGGCCTCCAATCCACGCGTGGTCGAGGTCATCGCCAGCAGCGTCACCCGCGGCCGGAGACGACATCAGGTCGCCACGGGTGATCTGGCGACGGTCGACGTCGGCTGGGAGAACGTCGAGGTGCGGTCGTCCAGCGGTGGGACCTACGAGTTCGGCATCGCCGAGGAACGCGAAGCCGTCCGATCCATCACCGTCGGAGTCGACCCCGAACACGTCGGCATCAGGATTCCCGGAAATCGGATGCTCACACTGGGCACCGACCCATCGACAGACCAGTTCAGCATCCATCAGCGCAACCCGGACGAGACATCGACAGCTGAGGCTGTCGTGCGGGCGGACCGCCAGCCGGTGGAGGCCGGCAGGAGATGGCATGGGATCGCACCCGACGGTTCGATGGTCTATGGGCTGGTGCGAATCCCCGTGTTTGACGACATCCCCAGCTCGCCGATGGCCCTGCAGCTTCGGCGTCGACCCGGCACACCGGACCCCCTCGGCAGCCCGGTGATCGTTGGAGGAGAAGTTGCCGGCATCGTCACCTCCGTCGTTCCCGGCGCCGACTGGGGCGGCGATGGCGACCTGGCCTACGCCGAGTGGCCGGCGTTGTGGGAACTGGTCCACGGCACGCCGCCCGTCGAACAGGCCGAGCCGAACGCCTCACCCACCGTCTCGATGGACCTCGCCGGGCTCATCGATCTGCTGCAGGCAGTGTCCCTGGGGATCCACACCCGATTCCGCAGCGCCGGCGCCTTCGAGTTGTACGACGACGTGTTGACGCCCGAGCAACTCGAGAGGATTCGCGTCGACGCGGAATCGGTCGTGCGAGAGTCGCTCAGCCCGCTGCTGGGAACCTGGGACCCGACAATGGTGTTCGCCGTGTTGGAGACACGCGGTGAGCGGTGGGCCGCAGGCGGCACCGTAGAAATGACATTGACCGTCGACAGAGCAATTGCCGAAGAAGTGCTCGGCGATGCCTCGGGCAAATACGACATCGACGACCTTCGTCGGCGGGCTCTCAGCCAATGGCCGCGCCTCATCGAGCCCGTGCGTGAGCTCGCCGACACGTATGGCTTCTTCGCCGCCCACGAGGATCGAAGCGCTCAACGGCTGAGCGACTACCTGAAGCTGATGGCGTCGCTCGTGCAGAGCATCGGCACCGACGCGGCAACCGAAGGAAGCGCCGCATCATTCGTGCTGGAGGGCGCCGCCAATCGCGTGTGGCCGCAATGGCGACGATTCCGCGATGGGCAGGTCGAGCTGCGCACACCTGGATTGTCGCCGCAGCATGATCTCGTGGGGTTCATCGAGTCGGACCTCGATCACCTGGCACGACTGCTGCGAAACCTGGCGGATCGATATCCCGACACCACAGTCCCCCTTGGCTACGACGTGAAGGACAGCACGATTCGGCAAGTGGATCTTGCCCAATTCGGGGTGCAGGCCACCTCCGCGGCGCGCCGCGACGACCCCGACAAGGTTGCTCTCACCGCGACGTTCGCGTCGTACGAGTCGTTGTTGCGTGCAGCCGCCGTCTCACTCGTCGCGGTCTTGGAATCGATGCGCAACGACGGTCCGCCGCGGCCCGCGTGACGTAGGACTACGCGGCGGAGGGCAGCTTCGAGCCGACGACCTGCGCCAGCCGGTCGATCTCGGTGTTGGGAATCGCGTTCCAGTCCAGCACCAACTCGGTCAACTTCTCGGCCCAGGTGACCCAGACTCCGTTCAACGCGAACGGCTTGGCGAACCAGCCCCACTCGGAGTTCACGAAGCACAGCGCGGCGTGGACCGGGATCTGATCCATGCCCGCCTGCGCCAGCACCTGCTCCACAGCCATCACTTGGCGATCGATGGTGTCGACCATGCCCGTGCGATCCTTGCCCGCGACGAACAGCCGCTCGTCGACCTTGAACCAGCCACCGATGTCGCGCCGCTCGACCCGGCCGTCGTACTCGTTGGCGTCGACCACCCACACCCCCGACGGGGCGATCACGATGTGATCGATATCCATCTTCGTGCCCGGCACCTTGCGGTGATCGAGCACCACCGCACGGTGGCCAAGTTCCGAGTGCAGATGAACCGACAGCATGCGTTCGCGATGAACCCGTTCCACTCCATCGCTCGATGCTTCCGAATCACTGAAGAACTTGGCCACCCGTGCGATGCGACTGGTCGACCGCCGTTCGACCTGGAAGACCGAACCCGTGCAACTCCCACATTGGAACCGCTCGGCCTCCGTATCCCACCATGCCTCCGTCCCCACTCGCAGCTGGAAACCGCAAGAGCGGCACACGCCGGGGCGCTTCACTGCGAGCAACTTCGTTGGCATGCCACGAGTATCGGCCGACAACCACAACAGTTGAGAACGGCGAGCCCCAATTAGGCCAAACGGCGCATTCGCCGAGCTGGCAGGGCTTACATCTATCGGCTAGACAACGATCACATGCCGCGCGGCGAGGCCTCGAACGCTTCCATGTCGGCAGGGTCGCCCTGCACCACGACGTGGCACTTGTCGAGGGCCCGGCCGAAGGCGTGCAGGACGATTTCCCCTGGTAAACCAACCAGTGTCACGCTGCGCTCACCCTTCTTGGCGACGATGTCGTCGCGGCCGGCACTGCGCAACGTCACCCCGACCGGCGACTTGCGGAACAGCAACCTGCCCATCATCTTCAGCGGGTTCCACAAGGCATCGTCGCGGGCCTGATCCTCTTCACGCGGCGCCCAATGCTCCTTTGCGCGGCGGATGTCTTCGTGATGCACGAAGAACTCGGCCAGGTTGGCCTTGTCGCCGAGCACCGGGATCGCCCACACCGTCCAGATCGGCGGTCCCTCACGGAACTGCTTGATCATCTCCTCCCACGGCTGGGCCTTGATCGCCTTCGTCACGTCGTCCGCATGCTCACGCAGGAACGGCACCACAATCCCGGCCGCTGCATCGGGCCGGCGCTCGCGCACCAACTGGTGAGCAAGCAGGTCCAGCGTGTTCCAGCCCTCGCACAACGTCGGCGCGTCGGGCCCGACCTCGGCATACAAGTCACACATCTCGGCACGTTCATTGTCGGTGACGCTCATGTCTCCAACGTACCCACTTCCGCGCCTACGTACGCCCGGGTCACCCCGAGCCGGGATTCGCAGGCCGGCCCCGGAATGGTCCAGGGTGACCATTCCGGGGCTGCCTCAGTGGGGTCGCGCGGCTGTTGCCAACTCGGCGTTGCCGGGTCGCGACCTATCAAGAGTGATCACCTGCGGACACCGCCGGCACGCCGCAGCACCGCGTTCGGAATACCACCGACACTCGCGGCGGATCGCGCAGCGCGGCAGCATCTCGACGACGCCGGGGACGTCGCTGCTGATCCGTTCGGCGAGCGTGCACGAGTCGTCCTTGAAGTGCGCGCACGCGTCGCCCTCGCACTCGGCGGCGAAGCGGAAGACCTGAGTGAACAGTTTCGGATCCACGTCGACATCGAGCTCGTCGATCGGGATGGCCTCCTCGAGGTACGAGACCTCCGGCACCTCGGGCGTGCCGAGCACCACCCCGATCACCCGCGCACCAGCCATCGCTGGCTGCGCGCTGGGACACAGCTTGCGCGCCGTCATCGGCTACGGACCGAACACGTTGTTCGGCACTTGGAGGTCGTTGCCGTTGCGCTCCATGAAGCCGACGAGGATGTCGCCGTCGACGATCGTCAGCGCCGCCTTCAACTCGACGCCGCTCCTCTTGCTGATGTCGGCGGTGACCGCTTTGGCGAACGCGTGGGCCTGGTTGAGATCAGCGTCGCGCACGAGACGGCCGACGATCCACCATGGCATTTGGTAGAAGTCGGAGCCGAGTGACGTTCGCAGATCGGCAAGCTTGTTGCGCTTGGCCGCTGCGGCGACTGCGGACTCGACCGCTTTGCCGAACTCGGCGTTCGAGAGACGATTTGGCATGGGGTGCTCCAATCTGCACGACCCGCCAGGTTTTCCGGTCAATCATGCGCCGCGCCGGAGGTGAAGTAAAGAAGTTTTCGCTACGCGGCGCGCGGGGACGGATTCGGACCGTGGCCGCCCAATTCGGTGCCCACAGGTGCCCGGTGTCGGGCAGAATGCTGGCTTGCCCGCATCCCTCCAGGCCCGCAACATCTCGCTCGCGCTCGGCGCTCGCCACATCCTCGTCGACGTCGACATCTCGCTCGACCCCGGCCATCGCATCGGCCTGGTCGGGCCCAACGGCGTCGGCAAGTCGACGCTGCTGCGCGTGCTCGCCGGCGGGCTGCGACCCGACGCCGGCTCGGTGTCGTTGGCGCCGCCGAACGCGACTGTCGGCTATCTCGATCAGGAGCCTGAACGCGGCGATGAGATCCGTGCTCGACTACGTGTCGCGGCGCACCGGCGTCGGTGCCGCGCACGACGAACTCGACCTCGCCACCGCGGCGATGGCGGCAGGCGCTGCCGGGTGCCGACGATCGGTACAGCGTCGCCCTGGAACGATGGCTGGCGTTGGGTGCTGCCGACCTCGACGTGCGCGTCGGCGAGATGTGGGCCGAGCTCGGATTGCCCGACCGGTTGCTGCAGCAGCCGATGGCATCGCTGTCGGGAGGAGAGGCGGCGCGTGTCAGCTTGGCCGCGTTGATGCTGACCCGCTTCGACGTGCTGCTGCTCGACGAGCCGACGAACAATCTCGACCTCGACAGCCTCGATCGGCTTGGAGCGATTCGTCAACGGAGTGCAGGGTGCGGTCGCGTTGGTCAGCCACGACCGCGAGTTCCTGCGGCGAGTGGTGACCGACGTGGCCGAACTCGACGAGTTCACCCACGGACTCACGGTGTTCGCCGGTGGATACGACACGTACATCCACGAGCGCGAGGTCGCCCGGCAGCATGCGTGGGAGGCGTGGGAGGAGTACGACACGCAAGCGGTCGACGCTGGCGCAACGATCGCAGCGCGAACGCGAGTGGGCGACGCAGGGTTTGTCGAGGGCGAAGAACGACCCGGACGAGAAGGACAAGAACATCAAGGCCTACAAGATCAACCAGACCGAGAAACTGGCCGGTACGGGCGGCGCGCACGGATCGGGCGATGGATCGGCTGGAGGTGGTCGAGCAGCCGCGCGAGTCGTGGGACCTGCGGATGACGATCGCCACTGCACCGCGCAGTGGCGCGCTGGTGGCGAGCCTCGCGCGACGCCGTCGTGTCGCTCGGCTCGTTTCGACCTCGGCCCGGTCACGCTGGAGATCAACTACGGCGAGCGGGTGGTGATCGTCGGGCCGAACGGCAGCGGCAAGACGACGCTGTTGGGCGCGCTGTTGGGTGAGGTTCCGTTGACCTCGGGAACGCAGCGACTTGGGCCGTCGGTGCAGCTCGGCACGGCTCGAGCAGGCGCGCACGCAATTGGCCGCGGTCCGGCGACGACGACGTTGGCGGCGTTCCAAGCAGTCGACCGGTCTGCGTGATCAGCGAGGCGCGCACGTTGCTGGCCAAGTTCGGCATCGGTGCCGAGCACGTGCATCGACCCGTGGCGTCGCTGTCGCCCGGCGAACGCACTCGGCTGGTGCTCGCGTTGTTCATGGCGGTCGGATGCAACTGCCTCGTGCTCGACGAGCCGACCAACCACCTCGACCTGCCCGCGATCGAGCAGATCGAGCAAGCGGTCGACACGTTTCCGGGAACGGTGTTGCTGGTTTCGCACGACCGCGTGCTGCTCGAACACATCCGCCGCACACGCACGATCGAACTGGGCGACGGACAGGTGGTCGCCGACCGTTCGGAGTAGCCGAGCTCAGTACGGCGGCCTCAATCTCCTGAACATCGGAAAGTGCTTCACGTTGCGAGTCAACAACTCGGCATCCAGGAGGCGGGCCGTCGCGGCGACGACGTAGTCGATTGGATCGATCCCTGTGTGCGAGCGCATGTAGCGCCGCGCCAGGCTGGCGGCCTCATCGGCGATCGATGCGTCGACGGGCGCATCGATACAAGCGCTGAGCAGGTTTGAGATGACTGCCATCTCCGAGGTTCGGGCGCCGGCGAGCACCTCGAATCGGACCATGGACGGCACGACGACCTCGTCCGCCGCCCGGCGCTCCAACGCATCGATGGCTCTCGGGTCGCCACGCAAAACGTCGACGAGCACGTTCGTATCGACAACGACCATCATCGGGAGCGGTCCGCCAGCGGTGCGCGAATGCGCAGCTGGTACGCCAGCCCATCCTCGGATCGATCGTGCCATGTGCCGGCTGCAGCGCCGAGCGCACGACGAAAACGCGCAGCACGCTGATCGGCTGATTCCAACCCGAGACGCGCCTCGACCGCTTGTCGAATCAGCTCGGCCATCGACGCTCCGGTGCGCTCGCTCTCCGCCATCAGCGACTCGTAGTGATGGTCGTCGAGTGTGATCTGCAGACGATGGCTCATGACGTCATGTTACATCTACTTACGTCACATTGCGTCTGACGTCGGTGTGCGACGCGAATTGCTCGGGAACCAACTTGCTTCGTCGCAACGTCGAAAGCGACATGACGCGCACACTTCCCACCGCAGCCTTCGTTGTCGCCGCGGCGACCCTGACCCTTGCTGGTTGCTCGGGCGACCGTGATGCGCCGACTGTGCGCAAGGTGACTGCGCCGACCACCACCTCCCACCACCGATCCGACAACCGATCCGACAACGCCCGGCACGACGACGCCGACCACCGGCTCGCCCGGGCCGGCAAAGTTCTCGTCTGTGGGTTCGTCGCGGCTGCGGTTCTTCGCCGAATGCCCCGACCTCCTCGCGTACATGCAGACCGAAGCGTTGCAGCGAGTGACTGCGTGGGGCCTGGGCGGCGGGCCGTGGTACGGCTACCGCGGCGGGCCGATGATGGAGGATGCGAGCACCACCGTGGCGGCAATGGATTCCGCGGCAGGCGCTGCCGTGGCGCCGTCGGCTCCTGCGGCACCGAACTTCTCGGGAACCAACACCCAAGAGGTCGGCGTCGATGAGGGCGACATCGTCGAGACCGACGGCACGCACGTGTTCGTCGCCTCGCAAGACGGAGTGCGCATCGTCGACGTCGCGAGCGCAGAGGTGACAGCGAAGCTCGACGTACCCGACGGAAGCCATCAACTGCTGCTCGACGGCACTCGCCTTCTCGTGGTGACGCAGCCCTACTCGGGCATCGACACCGTCGTCTCGCTGTTCGACGTCACCGATGTGTCGGCGCCCACGCTGGTGCACCGCAGCCACCTCGAGGGCTACCTCGTCGCCTCACGGGCGATCGACGGAACGGCACGCCTGGTGCTGACATCGTCGATGGCCACTCGCCTGCCGTTCGTGCACCCCGACCAGTTCGGCCTCGACGAGGATCGTGCGCTTGCAGCGCAACAAGGACATCATCACTGCAGTCGTCCGTCGAGGACTGGATGCCGCGTGCGTTCGACGAATCGAGTGACGGATCGTTCGGCGACATCTCGACCACGCTCGACTGCTCGGCGGTCGCCGCGCCCAGCCAGTTCGCCGGCTTGGGCGTGTCGTGGATCGCATCGATCGACCTGCGGGGCTCGGGTGAGCCAGTCGGATCTGCCGGCATCGTGTCGAACGGCGAGACCGTGTACGCCTCGACGACCAGCCTCTACCTGGCGACCATGCCGTGGGACTGGTACCAGCCGGCGGGTGACGTCATCGAGCGCGCTCCCACTCCTCCGCCGACATTGATCCACAAGTTCTCGCTCGGCGCCAACGGCACCGCTTCCTACGAAGCATCGGGCGAAGTGCCCGGCCAGTTGCTGAACCAGTTCTCGATGAGCGAGTACGAAGGCGATCTGCGAGTTGCCACCACCTCCACCAATTGGACCGGCGCAGAGGTGTCGACCTCGGCCGTGCGAGTGCTGCGGCCCTCCGGCAATGAGTTGACGCAGATCGGGATCGTCGACGGGCTCGGCGAGACCGAGCAGATCTACGCAGTCCGGTTCCTCGGCACCCAGGGGTACGTCGTGACCTTCCGCCAAACGGACCCGCTGTACGTGATCGACCTCAGCGATCCGACCGCTCCGACGATGACCGGTGAGTTGAAGATCCCCGGCTACTCCGCCTATCTGCATCCCGTGGGCGATGGACTGCTCTTGGGTGTTGGCCAAGATGCGACCGAAGAAGGCCGCGTGCAGGGAACACAACTGTCGCTGTTCGACGTGCGGGATCCCGCGAACCCCGTGCGACTGTCGACGCTGCCGATCGGTGGATACAGCGAGGCCGAATGGGATCACCACGCCTTCCTGTTCTGGCCCGAGGACGGCACGATCGTGCTGCCGGTCTCGCCCGGTTGGAACAACTGCGGGTTCGCCGTCGACTGCCTGGCCGGCGGGATCACCAATCCCGCTGGTGGCGTGGTCGTCGCCCAGCTGGATGGCACGACGTTGGTCGGCCGCGGCACGATCTCCAGCCAGTCCCACGTCGACAACGGCTGCTGGAACCCGCTGCAGCGTTCGCTCGCGATCGGCAGCGAGTTGGTGACGGTCGGAATGACCAACATGGAGTTCAGCGACCGCGCCACGCTGGTTGCTCGCGACTCCGCGACCTGGGGCAGCACCGACCAATACGGCTGCTACATGTACATCGACTGAGGCGTGGTCGCGCCGTCGGCGCAGTGCGCTGCCGGCTCGCAGCGTTAGGAGCCGGAGGCCCCGTAGAGGGGCGTGCGGCTCCTAACGCACTCGGTCGTGCAGCGTTTGTGAGCTGCCGCCCCGCATACGGTCCGGAGTCGTCAAACGCTGCGAGTTCTTCCGCAATCGGGATGTCGTTGTGCATCTATGCGGTGATGAGACACGGAGTGAGCTGCCCGCCCGGCACCCCGGGACCCTGGGTGTACCGGCTGAAACGGTTCGTCGGCTTCGGCGCCGCGGCAGCAATGCTCCTCGGCTTCGGCACGCTTGGCTGTTCGTCCACATCTGGGATACACACGTTGCGGCCCGACGCTCCGCTCTGTGCGACTTGGTCGCCGCTGAATTCGACGAGTCCGAACAACGGCCGAGTCCAAGCAAAGGTCTTCAAGCACGCGACCCGTGGACCGTCGGCGGTCTACGTGCGCGTGTGCGGAGCGGCACCTCAGTACAGGTATGTCGATACGGGGACCGGGCGAACCACCTGTCTCGGTGATCCGACGCCGCACAAAATGCACGCCGATCGATGGCTCAGTATTTCCGTGATCCCGCTGTATCGCTGTGAATGACCGGCGCGGTCGCGGGCCATATGGCCTCCCGGAAACCGCAGGTAGCGACGGTATGGTCCCGAATGCGGACTGGAGGCGATGGGTGCAATCGAAGAAGAGTTGGGTTGCCTTGGGTCTTGCCGCGCTCGTGGTTGGCGGATGTAGCGGCAGCGACAGTTCCGCGCCGGCAACGTCTGCTGCTGAGGTGACGACCGCTGCTGCCGTGACCGCCCCCGCGACGACTCCCCCGTCGACTTCCACCTCGACGACCGTCGCACCGACGACGACCCTGCCCGCCACCACAACCACAGTCGCAACAGAAGACCTGATCAAGAAGGCCGTCCAGGACTACTTCGACGGCTATCACACTTTGCGGCAGTCTGCCCCGGCTGCGTGCGACCCAGAGACTTCACAGCTGCCGCAGGGCCGTCGCGCGTCGACTCTCACCGAGCTCGCTAGCTGCGATGATCGAACGAGGGTCTGTACTTCTCGCACCGATCGACGCGGGTTCGTACCTCGTCGCCGAGTCGATCACCATCGAGTCGGCAGCCGAGGCGACGGCGATCTACTGCGTGTTCGACGCCGGCATCGTCCTCGGTCCGATCGGACCGGACGGACTACCGACCGTCGTCAATGACGCAGATCGTGAGCCTGCGATACGAGTACGGACTGTTCCTCGAGGACGGCAGCTGGCAGAGTCGGGCAGCAGCAGCGAGACTCGAGCATCTGGGCGAGGGAAGTCTGTGTCCGCCCGCCGCTAGTCACTCATCGTGCTGCATCGTCTGCGCTAGCAATCGCCGACCAGCTCGCGCCGGCGAACTGGGTGGCGGTGCGAGCGACGAACCCGGCGACGGCGGAGCAAGCGCAGGTTTCAACGTGGGTTGTCGGCGCGGTGAATGGCGGGGTTGGGCGTCCGGCGGGGACTTCGACTTGTACTCCTTGGGCGCTGTTCGATGGGTCGACGCTCGAGGGCGGCAACGATCCTCATCCGACCGTGATCAACCCGACAACGGGCGAGCCGGCGACGGTCTATGTCCGCACGTGTGACGGCAAGTACCAGTTCGTATATGTCGGGCCCCAGACTCCGGATGACGTCGCCCAGTTCGCGTACCAGAAGATGGCATCACTGGTCCCGGATCCCGAGGTCTCGTTCTCACCTCCGATCGACAAGATGATCGTCAACTTCGAGACTTGGCTCGGCATCACTCCATCGCCGCCCATCACCGCGACCGCGAGCATTCCCGGGTTGTCGGCAACCGTCACCGCTGAACCCACCAGCATCGAATGGGCCACCGGCTCGCAGGTTGCCGGCGACACCACACTCATCACCTGCGAGCCCTGGGGCTCGACGGAGTCCGCGCAGGACGGGTGCTCGTGGACGCCCGCGTATCCGTCAGTCGAGAAGGTCACCGGCACGACCGATCAGCGCTACCACGGGTCGGTGACGATCGTGTGGGACGTGTCGTGGCGGGCCTCGAACGGCGCTACCGGCCAGCTCGGCGACCTTCGCACGACGACGGCGATCGAGATGGGCGTCCAGGAGATCCAGACCATCGGCGGGTAATGACATTTTCCGCTCAGACCATGTCGCCGTTCATCTCTGTGGGTGATGAAACACTTACGACTACCCCTCGTCCCACTCGTCCTCGCTGCGGTTCTGATCGCCGGTTGCGAATTCCATGAGCCTCACATGACCCCCCAACGCAAAGCCGAAGAAGCCAAGGCGGAGGCGGATTGGGCGGCAGCGCACGCGACCATCCCTCCGACCGTCGCCTCGACCGTCCCGGCCGCTGTGGCCGCAGCGACCGACCGGCCGTGCGGTTTCTGGCATGTGGCCGACGGTTCCACGTTCGAGAGTGCGGGCACGGGCAACCCGACGGTGATCAATCCGAAGACCGGGAATCCGTCGACGGCGTTCTTCCGCAACTGCGGACGCGATCTGCAAATTTCCTACGTCGAGCCTCCGCTCGTCTTCGACGCCTCCCATGCTTCGGTGACCCAGCCCTTCACGAGGTCGTCGACGTCTTCGGGGCCGCGCACGTTGACAACGGTGTACACGACACGACCGGTCGAGATCGGCTTGCGCGAGATACGGCGATCGACCACCTTGCGCGGCATGAACAGGCCCAGCGCGACCCATTTGGTCATCGGTCGCAGTTGCAGCACGGTGACGCCGTCGCGCTTCACGAACACGCCGACCGACACGGGCTCCAGGAACGGGTCGCCCAAGGTCCGAAGGTGAGCCATCACCGCATCGAACACGGGTCGCTCGAACGGCGGGCCCGTGCTGAAGTACTCCTCCAATGTCATCGCCGGCGCGCATTCGTGGCCCTGCCGGTTGCGGGCGAATTGGCGCTGACAATGCGGGCACGTCCACGACACGGCACCACCGTATTGCCCGTGAAAGTCGACGGAGTCAACGGCTACCCTCGCCCACATGCCCGATGTTGCATTCAAGGATCTGTGCATCGATGTGACCGCAGGTGACGGTCGACCCGCAGCGGTCGCCGCATTCTGGAGCGCGGCATTGGAGCAGCCGATCAACGATCACCACGGCGAGGGGTTCAGCCTCGATCCACCTGCGGGCGGCGACAAGAACCGCGTCGTGTGGTTCTGCGAAGTGCCGGAGACAATCTCCGGAAAGAGCCGAGCCCACATCGACATTCGAGTCGTCGATGGCGATCCCGCACCGCTGCTCGCCGCCGGTGGAACCGTCGAGCGCGCCAAGGGCGACGACATCGACTGGCATGTTCTCAACGATCCCGATGGCGTGCCGGTGTGCGTATTCGCACCGCACCCAGCCGCGCCAACCGCTCTCGGTCCATTCGAGCTGGTGGTCGATGCGGTCGACCCTGCGGCCATCGCCGCGTGGTGGGCGGAGCGAACGGGCGGCACAGTCGGGACCCGCGACGGCCTGCCGTTCGTTTGGATCGAGAACGCCGCCGGATTCCCATACATGTTCTGGGTGTTCCACAGCGTGCCCGAACCGAAGACCGTGAAGAACCGCGTGCATTGGGATGTGAGATTGGTCGACACGACCATCGACGGTCTCGTCGCCGCCGGCGCGACGCTGCTGCGACCCAAGGACGACGAGATCCGCTGGTGGATCATGGCCGACCCCGAAGGCAACGAGTTCTGCGCGTTCGAATAGGCGAGCGTCAGCGCATCGTCATCAACGGGTCGTCGACAACGCGACTCTCCACACCAGACTTGCCAACAGGGTGTCCACCTCGAATCGTCACCCGACGCACACGCCGCTCGATGCTGCCGTAGTCGTCGACCGCGTAGTGCATGGTCGCTCTGTTGTCCCAGATCACCACGTCGCCATCACGCCAACGATGACGCAACACGAACTCGGGCTGGGTCATGTGCTCGTACAGCAGGGCGAGGAGTCCGTCGCTCTCGATGCGTGACATCCCGACGATGTGCGACGTGAAGCCGGGATTGACGAACAGGTTCGGCCGGCCCGTCGTCGGGTGCACACGCACGACCGGATGGATCACTGGCGGCACCTTCGCGGCATCGTCGAGCAGTTGCTGCGCGTCGGCCCGGTTGAGCGCCGAGTCGAACGGCTCACCCCAATAGGCGAGTGGCGAAATTCGATGAACCGCTTCGAGGTCGTCGCACAACTTCTGAAGCGGTGCAGCGAGCCGCTCGTATGCGGTGCGGGTGTCGGCAAACATCGTGTCGCCACCCGCCAGTGGGGTCACGTCGTTGACCAAAACCGATGCTGCGGGTGGGGTCGCGACGAAGGTGACGTCGGTGTGCCAGCGCGCATTGCGACCACCCTTCGCCCCATCCTGTTCGAGGATCTCGGGAAAGTCTGGATGGCCGGGGATCACTGGATGCGCAAGGGTTGGCTCGCCCAGTGAACGCGCCAACTCCACCTGCTCGCCGTGTGTCAGATGTTGGTCGCGCAGTACCAGCAGTCGGTGATCCTCGAGCATCGCCGACAGCCAGCCGGGGTCGATGCCATCGCGAACACGCGCGCCGCCGAGCTCGGCGCCAAAGATGCCGGTGATAGGAGTGATGGTCCAGGTGTCGTTGGTGTCCGTCATCTCGGCCAGCATGCCACCCGCAGCACTCCGAGAATCACACCCGACACGGTCCACGACGTGATAGCTGTGGTGCGTGGAATTCGTCCCGCCGCCGACCATGCGCGCTGTGTTGCTGCGGGCACACGGAGGCTTCGACCGACTCGACGTGCGCAGCGACGTAGCGGTGCCGTCACCGGGACCCGGCCAGGTTCTGGTGAAGGTCGCCGCAGCAGGCGTGAACAACACCGACATCAACACGCGCATCGGGTGGTACGCACCCGACGTTCTTGTTGGCTCGACGGACAACTTGGCCGTGTCGACACGGCAAGATGTGAGTTGGGCCGGCGAGGTGCCGACGTTCCCGCGAATTCAAGGTGCCGACGCGTGCGGCCGAATCGTGTCGATCGGCGATGGCGTCGACGCAGGTCGCATCGGAGAGCGGATCATCGTCGAGCCGGTATTCCGCGACCCCGGCGATCCGTTGACGCGTGCTGTGTACTTCGGATCCGAGGTCGACGGTGCCTTCGCCGAGTACACGGTCGTGCCATCCCGACACGCCGTGCGAGTGGACTGCGATTGGACCGACGTCGAGCTTGCCTCGATCCCGTGCTCGTACTCGGCAGCGGAGAACATGCTGTCGCGAGCTGCGGTGGTGGACGGCGAAACGGTCGTCGTGACAGGGGCATCGGGAGGTGTTGGTTCGGCTGCCGTTCAGCTCGCTGCGCGACGTGGGGCACGAGTGATCGCGATCGCCGCGCCGGCCAAACACGACGAGGTCCGAGCCCTGGGCGCCGACGTGATGCTGCCGCGCGACGGCGACCTGAGCGCGCTCGTCGGGCGCAAATCGGTCGACGTCGTGATCGATGTGGTCGGCGGGGCGATGTGGCCGCAACTACTCGGCATCTTGCGACCAGGAGGCCGGTATGCAACAAGTGGCGCGATCGGTGGACCATGGGTGGAACTGGACCTGCGGACGTTGTACCTCAATGACCTGACATTGCTGGGTTGCACCGTCCTGGATGCGGACATTTTCGGCAACCTCGTCGGCTACATCTCGCGCGGTGAGATCCGGCCGATCATCGCCGCAACATTTTCTTTGAACGACATCGTCGCAGCTCAGAAGCTGTTTCTGACGAAGCAACACGTCGGAAAGATCGTTCTGACGGTCGATACCGGGTAACCGTGCAACACCCCTCTGCGAGGGTGGGGGACATGAGGACGGAGGTGGTGCAGAGCCTGGTTGGGCGGGTGGCGGCGGTTGATGCGGGCTGTGCTGATTCTGGGTGTGTTGAAGGCTGGTGTCGACGGATTTGCGTCGGTTGAAGTCGTGGGTCGAGGGGCGTGAGGTGGCGTTCGCCCGGTTGTTGGCGAAGGTGTCGTCGTTCCCGGAGAAGTCGTTGGCCGAGGCCGGCCGCATGTCGCTGCGTGAGGGTGGCCGGTTGTTGGAGCGTGCCGGGACCGCTGCCGCTGTGCCTGCGTTCGCGACGTCGCTGGAGAACGGTCGGGTGTCGGGTGAGCATGTCGATGTGTTGACCCGGGTGTTTCGCAACCTGGAACCAGCAGCGCAGACGAAGTTGAGCGATCAGGGCGAGCGTCTGGTGATGCTCGCTGAGAACGCGACATCCGGACGAGTTCGCCCGCTCGCGTCCGCGACGCGGCGCGACGGTTGGAGGCTGACAGTGACGGGCTTGGAGCGGTTGGAGCGTCAACGGCGGGCGGTGCGGTTGCGCGTCGTGGGTCGACAAGGAAACCGGGATGGGTCGCTGGTCGGTGACGCTCGACCCGGCGACGTGGGCTGTGTTGGAGGGCCGCCTCGAGGCGCAGGTCGAAGCGATGTTCCACGACGCTCACCCCGAGGGTTGCCCGACCGATCTGTTGGAGAAACAGTCGTTCCTACGCGCTCACGCGTTGTTGGGACTGCTCGACGGTCGCGGGTGCCCGCTCCGGGCGACCAGAGATCGTCGTTGTCGAGGACCACACCAACCCGCTCGCCGACGGTCGACCGTCGTTGGATTGGGGTGTCGAGGGCCTCGATCTGCCTCACGAGTTCTTGGAACAGTTACGTCCGACGGCGAGCGTGTACACGATCACGGTCGGCGACGGTGTCGTCATCGACGCCCCGGGGTGCTTGGACTTGGGTCGCGAGACACGGTTGGCCAACCGCGCCCAACGACGAGCGCTACGCGGCCTGTACACGTCCTGTGCTGTTCCGGGGTGTCGTGTCCGCTACTCGCGCACCAAGTTGCACCACGTGATCTGGTGGCGACACGGCGGCCGCACCGACCTGGCGAATCTGTTACCGGTGTGTGAGATCCACCATCAGAAGATCCATCTCGACGGCTGGCTCGTCGTCCCTCGGCCCGAACCGCGAGCTGACCATCACACTCCCCGACGGCCAGATCATGACCACCGGCCCACCGCGGCGGGGTGCGGCGTGAACCGGCGCCGGGTCTCGACCGAGTGAACTCGCCACACGCGGTGGCTGATCGAAGTCTTTGGGGCCCGGGGTACGCTGGCGCGCATGCCTTGGGGTGACGAGTCCGCCGACGCCAGGTTGCACGGCACATCGATCGCCGACAGTGTGCTCGACCTGGTCGGCAACACCCCGTTGGTTCGCCTCAAGCGCACCAGCGAGATCCACGGCATCAATTGCGTACTGGCGATGAAGATGGAGACCACCAACCCCGGCGGGTCGTCGAAAGATCGGCCGGCGTTGGAGATGATCCTCGCTGCCGAACGTGACGGGCTGCTGAAACCAGGCGACACCATTGTCGAGCCGACCAGTGGCAACACCGGCGTCGGTCTGGCCATCGTCGCCGCGCAACGCGGCTACAAGTGCGTGTTCGTGATGACCGACAAGAACGGTGCCGAGAAGGTCCAGCTGCTGCGCGGCTACGGCGCCGAAGTGATCGTGTGCCCGGTGGCCGTGCCGCCGGAGGACCCGCAGAGCTACTACAAGGTCGCCGAGCGGATCACCAATGAACGCAACGCGTTCCGCCCCAACCAATACGCCAACCCCAACAATCCGCTGGCGCACTACAAGACCACCGGGCCCGAACTGTGGAGTCAGACCGGCGGGCGGATCACCCATTTCGTCGCCGGCGCAGGCACGTGCGGCACCATCACCGGCACCGCTCGGTACCTGAAGAGCCAGAACCCAGACATCAAGATCATCGCCGCCGACCCGGAGATGTCGGTGTTCTCGGGCGGCTCCGGCCGGCCGTACCTCGTGGAGGGCGTCGGCGAGGACTTCTTCCCGGCGGCGTGGGAAGCATCGCTGTACGACGAGATCATCCCCGTCAGCGACGCCGCCAGCTTCCTCACGGCGCGCCAGGTCAGTCGCGAGGAAGGCATCCTGATCGGAGGCAGTGGCGGACTGGCCGTTGCCGCCGCACTGAAGGTCGCCAAGCGCGCCGATCCCGACGACATCGTGGTCGTGCTGAACCCCGACAGCGGCCGTGGGTACCTGTCGCGAATCTTCGACGACGACTGGATGGCCAACTTCGGGTTCGTGCAGGAATGCGACCAGTGCATCGCTGCCGTGCTCGACACCCGCGGCGACACACCGTCGCTGTTGTACGTCAACCCGTCCGACACCGTTCGCCAGACGATCGAGGTGATGCGCGCCAACGGAGTCAGCCAGTTGCCGGTGTGCAAGAACACGCCACCGTTCGCCAACGCCGAGGTCTCGGGCTCAGTCGATGAACTCGACCTGATGGAGTCGGTCTACCGCGACCCGTCGATCATGGACACCGCGGTCGAGAAAGTGATGAGCCCGAAGCTGCCGACCATCGGTGTCGGCCAGAAGGTCGCGTTGGCGGTGTCGATGCTCGACAAGTCGCCGGCTCTGCTGGTGCTCTCGGGCGGTCGGCCGTTGAGCGTGCTGACCCGCACCGATCTGTTGACCTATTTCGAGGTCGTGGCCAATGGATGAGAACGCGGACCAGAACGTGGGTAGCAAACGTGGGTGAGTTCGAAGAACAATCGTCGTGGGGTTTCGAGACCCGAGCGGTGCACACCGGGCAGGAACCAGACCCGGTCACCGGCGCGGTTGTCACACCGATCTCGCTCAGCACGACATTCGCCCAAGACGGCGTCGGCGGGCACAAAGGATTCGAATACTCGCGCAGCGGCAATCCGACTCGCGCCGCGCTGGAGACATGCGTCGCCTCGTTGGAGGACGGTCGCCACGGTCTCGCCTTCGCCAGCGGATTGGCGGCCGAAGACAACGTGCTGCGGCTGCTGAACGCCGGCGACCGGGTGCTGCTGGGCAACGATGCGTACGGCGGGACCTTCCGGCTGATCTCGAAGGTGCACACCTCGTTGAAGTGGACAGCCGTCGACCTGATCGACACCGACCGGCTCGCTGCCGACTGGCCGGACGACACCAAGCTGGTGTGGCTGGAGACGCCGACCAATCCCCTGCTGCGTTGCTTCGACATCGAGAAGATCTGCGAGATCGCCCACAGCCGCGGCGCACTGGTGTGCGTCGACAACACGTTCGCCACCCCGTTCCTGCAGCAACCGCTGACACTCGGCGCCGACGTGGTCGTGCATTCGGCGACCAAGTACCTCGGTGGCCACAGCGACGTGGTCGGCGGGTTCCTTGCGCTCGACGACGACGACTTGGCCGCACGGTTGACGTTCACCCAGAACGCGGCCGGCGCCGTGCCGGCTCCGTTCGACTGCTACCTGGTGCTGCGCGGCGTGAAGACGTTGGCCGTGCGGATGGAGCGTCACTGCGCAAACGCCCGCTCGATCGTCGACCTACTCGTCGGGCATCCCGATGTCGAGCGCGTGTTGTACCCGCAGCTGCCCGATCATCCCGGCCACGCCGCCGCGGCGAAGCAGATGCGCGACTTCGGCGGCATGGTCAGCTTCACGATGCGCGGCGGACTCAAGGCCGCGCTTCGTGTCGCCGCGGCAACCAAGTTGTTCGTGCTCGCCGAGTCGCTCGGCGCAGTCGAGAGCCTCATCGAACACCCCGGCCAGATGACTCACGCCTCCGCTGCCGGGTCGCCACTGGAAGTACCCGACAACCTGCTGCGACTCTCCGTCGGCATCGAGTCCGCAGCCGACCTCGTCGCCGACCTCGAACAAGCCCTCGGCTAGAAGCCCGCTGATCGCAGACGGTCGACGATCCTCGCCGCGACTCTCGCACCGCTGCGCAGGGCGCCCTCCATGAAGCCACTGAACTCGTCGGTGTGTTCGCCGGCCAACAGCAAGCAGCCCTCGCGACCGTGGGCTGCAGTGAGAAGTGATGCTGCCGCCGCGATCTGGCCGGGGCCGAAACAGCTGTACGCGCCAAGGCTGAACGGATCGTTGGTCCAATCGGTGTGCACCCGCTCGCCGGCCAGACCCTTGGCACCCGGAAACAGTCGATCGATCTCGGTGACGATCCGGTCCGGTGCCTCGGGCAACGCAGCGAACGCGGCGCCGTCGTGCGACGACAACAGGTTGGTCAACACGCCACGATCGCCGCTCTGATCGTCGGTCGTCTCCCACAGGTGTCCCCACGCCCGGTCGCTCAACACCTCGCCATTGCTGCCGTAGTCGCGCCAGACCCGGCGGTCGAACTGCACACTGATCTTGCCGCCGACCCCGTACCCGATCGCACCGAGCTCCAGCGGCATGGCCGGCCAGATACGGGACAGCACCGGCAGTGGCAGCGCGGCAACGATCGTCGTCGCGTCGATGACCTCGCCGGACACCAACACGATCCGGCCCGATGTCAGCGTCGATCGACTGCACCGCGGCACCGAGTCGTACCCGATCACCCAGGCGAGCCGCGAGGCCCGTAGCCAATTGGTCGTTGCCACCGACGATGCGGTGGCACTCCGCTGTCCCAGCTCCCTGCAACCGAGTCAGCCGTCCCGCAAACCGCTGACCGACCTCCTCGGGCGGCAACATGTACTCGGTGCGGATGTGGCGGCCGATCGCCAGTCGCGACAGCACCGACAGATCGAGCGAGTGCATCAGGTCGGCCAGTGTGCGCCACTCGGCACCTCGTCCCCATCTTCGACGTCGTCTCTCATCGTCCGACGCGGCGACGGCCTGCAGCCATCGGGCCATGTCGGGCCCGATCGAGGCATGCATCGACATCGGCACCGCACGCCCGCCGGCATCGATCAGCGTCGCATCGCGGATCGAGTTCGGTCGGTCGAGTGCTCAACGTCAATCCGAGCCGCTCGGCCAGCGCCATGACTTCGTCGTGATTCGAGTCGATGAACTCGGCGCCACGCTCGCACGTCTGCCCGTCGCTGAAGCGATGGCTGAACACCCGCCCGCCCACGCGATCGCGTGCCTCCAACACCACGACGTCGATCTCGGGAGCACTCGAGACCAGCGCCTCGGCACAGCGCAAACCCGCCAGCCCGCCGCCGACGATCGCGACAGTCGGCCGTCACAGGAGAAGTCTCGTTGGGTACATCGGCCATCAGGCTTAGAACAGCGTGGGTTGCTCGGCGATGATGCGTCGCGGCACCCCGGGCCACGGCACATAGTGATCCATGAAGACCCACGTCCGGCGATGGATCGCCGAGGGTCCGTAGGCCTGCAGCGCCGCCTTGTGCACCGGGCACGGATAGCCCTTGTTCGACTCGAAGCTCCACTGCGGATAGTGCTCGGCCTGCTCACGCATGATGCGGTCGCGAGTCACCTTGGCCAGGATCGACGCGGCCGCGACCGAGAGGCAGTGCAGATCGGCCTTGACCCGCATCTCGACATGGGCGACGTTGGTGCCGACGAAGTTCCACTTGCCGTCGACGACCGCGGCATCGGGTGTGACGCCGAGACCGGCCAGCGCACGACGAGTTGCCAACCGTTGCGCCTCCGCCATTCCCAACTCGTCGCATTCCTCTTGCGATGCCCCTCCGACAGCCCACGCGTCGCACCAATCAGCGATCCGGTCGAACAGGAACTCGCGACCGGCCTCGGTGAGCACCTTCGAGTCGCGCACCCCGTTGACTCGCTTTCCGCGCGGCAGCACGGCCGCGCCGACCATCAACGGACCCGCCCATGCGCCGCGTCCGACCTCGTCGATGCCGACGATCACCTCGTGACCGGCAGCCCACAGCTCCTTCTCGATCGAGCGTGTCGGTGCCCGGCCGGCCATCAGCGCAACACGATGCGCGACTCGCCGGCGACGACTTCGCCCACCCGCCACCACATGTCGGACAACGACGACAGAGCCGCCGGATCGATCGCCGCCAACAGACCGCCGGAGGTCTGCGGATCCATGCACAACGCCTCGCCAGCGGCGGTCGCCGACGACTGCATGTGGCCGGCGACATAGTCACGGTTGCGCGGATCACCGCCGGTGCGAACGCCTCGCTCGGCGGCGGCCAACGCACCGCCGTACGTGCGCAATCCGTCGGTGTCGATGACAACCTGCACAGCCCCGCGTTCGGCCATCTCCCAACCATGCCCGGCGAGGCCGTAGCCGGTGACATCGGTGGCTGCATGCACAGCGGAGCCCAGCGACTGCAGCTCCTCGGACGCGGCTCGGTTCAGGCGACGCATGCCGGCGATCGCCTCTGCCTTGTCGTCGACCGAGCCGCCGGCCAAGGCCAGCCCCGTGCCGATCGGCTTGCTGAGCACCAAGACATCGCCCGGCCGCCCGCCACCCTTGCGGAACACACGCGCCGGATCGACGACACCCTGCACGGCGAGGCCGAAGATCGGCTCTGGATTGCGGATCGTGTGACCGCCGGCGATGGTTCCGCCAGCTTCGGCGACGACCGCCGCTGCAGCGTCGAAGATCGCCACGATCGCCTGGCGCGGGAAGTGCTCGGGGAAGGCGGCGATGTTGACGGCGATTGCAACACGACCGCCCATCGCAAAGACATCACTGCATGCGTTGGCCGCGGCGATCGCCCCGAAGTCGCTGGGGTGATCGACAAGCGGCGGAAAGAAGTCGGTCGTGCTGACGAGCGCGACGCCGGGCGCCATCTCGTAGATGGCCGCGTCGTCGAATGGCGCCAGGCCGACCAGCAGCGACGGGTCGATCCCCGCCGGCATGTCGCGAACCATGTCGGTCACACAGCGCCGCACCCCACTTGGCTGCGCACCCGCCGCACGATGTCCACTCGGTCAACCGCAGGTCGGCGAACGGATCGGAGATACCAGCATCAGCATCGCGTCCGCGTCCACTTCCAAGCCAGTCACGTCGCCAGCCTACGGTCCCGCGAGCTTGTCGCGAATCTGCAGGGTTGGGGCCGGCACAGCTGACTACGGCTGACTACAGCTGATCTACGGTTGACCTGCATGTACTCCATCGGGCCGTATCGGTTCACCGAAACCGACGCCGAGCGCACCGTGCGTCTCGGCGACGAGATCTTCGACTTGTACGGCGAGGGTCGCGACGCCACCATCATCGAACACCTCCGCCCGCCTCGTCCGACCGGCGATGTCGAGGCAGACCTCACAGCGACCTGGGCGTCGTGGACATCGGCCGGCCCGGCGCTACGCGCCGCCGCACAGATGCCACGCCGCAGCGAAGGAACCGTGACGCAACTCAGCGTTTCGCCGGGAGGCCTCCCCAAGGTCGCCGTCGATGTCGCCGACGTGACGTGGAAGGGGATCGAGGGCGATCGCCAGGCGACTCGCGTGCACCACGGTCGCCCGTGGCAGGCACTGTGCATCTGGAGCCTCGAGGTGATCGACGACTTTCGGCGCGCCGGTCATCCCCTGGAACCGGGGCGGGCCGGCGAGAACATCACGGTCAGCGGGTTGCCGTGGGCCGAGGTCCGCGCCGGCGTGCGACTGCGGATCGGTGAAGTGCTGTGCGAAGTCAGTGCCTACACGCTGCCGTGCAAGAGCAACTCGCGCTGGTTCATCGACGGCGACTTCAACGTGATGCACCACGAACGCGGTCCGGTGAGCCGGGTCTACGCGACCGTGCTCGAGCCTGGGCGCGTCGCCACCGGCGACCCGGCTGTCCTCGAACCCTGAAACGCTGACACCTCGTACTCGACGTACTCGTTCTCGCAGGGCGAGCCGAGCAACGTCCACACCCGATGCCGGCCGTCGGTGCCAAGTTCGGCGATCATCGATGCCGTCGTCGCCGTCGTCGCCTCGACGTCGTCCACGTGCATGCACACGCTCCACCCCGGCTCGCTGCAACTGTCGTGCGAGCGAAGGTGGGCGGCCATCGATTCATACGTGACGGGACGATCGGCCAACACCGAATTCGAGGCAGCGAGCCGTGGGTCGACGAATCGTTCGACGGGCTGGCGCGGATGGCGATGCTCAGCATCGAACGCGGCGATCGTCGTGCGGTTCGAGATCGCCCGGACATCGCCGACGTGTTCAGTGGCCCACGTGGACCCGCTGGTCTCGATCACCCAGGCCTCGGCCGGATCGGCAACGAGGAAGCTGCTCCAGTACGCCTTCGGTCCGGTCGATCCGTGCGGATCATGTCCGGTGCCTCCCTGTCCATAGCGCTCCAGCAACGTGGTGATCACCTCCACGGCCTGCCGCGCCGAATCGCCTCGCTCCAGGCCGAGTCGGACGAGATCCATCCCGACCAACGCCGGCGGGGCGGTACGAGGATCCAAGGTCGTGTAGATCGCTTCGTTGCCGATCGCGACCCCGGCTTCGTTGACGCCGTGCTCGGCACCCCAGCACCACGCCGGCCGAGAAACGATGCAGCCGATCGTGTGGCGATCGAACGGTGCAACCTCGATGTGCGTTGCCCGGATAGGCGAAGGGTCGCGTCGCGGTGGATTCCACTCGACCACCTGCTGCTCGTCGGGCGGTCGATCACTGTTCTTGGCGAACAACGCGAACGATTGACCGGTCGCCGATGGAAGGGCTACCAGGCAATCGCACATCAGCTGAACGACTGGTCTGGTTGAGCCGGCGAGGAGGATTGGAAGGAGGGTTCGGCCGGCGTCGCGATCGGTGGCCACAGAGCCTCACCGGCGAGCTGACCCGTGGTCCACGCACCGAAGCTGAGCGGCATCGGGGCGCCATCGACCTCCCACAGCACCGCCGGGCGGTCGCCGTGCCAGCGAATCGCGAACGACAAGGTCGATGCCAAGCCGATGGCCAATCCATGGGCCTCGAAGTCGATGCCGAGCCACGACGGTGGGAACGAGTTCGGCATCAATTGCGCGGCGTGCTCGTCGGAGATCACCAGATGCCGCTCCACCCACGACGGCACCAGCCCGGGTGACGACGGCAATGCAAGTTGCTGTGACCGGCACGCGGCGCGGGAAGCTTCATCCTGCGCAGATCGTCGACCGCCCGATGCTCGCCGGCGGAATGCAGGACCCGCGCCGCAGCCTCGATCGCTGCTTCACCGCTCGACCTCGCTGCCTCCCTGCGGCAGCGATCTGGTTGCCACTGCGCGCCCATCGCTCCAGCTGGGTGGCGATCTCTGGCACCCAGATCGCTGCGGAGTCGCCCAGCCGCACCAACTCGGCGATCCCCAAGATGATGGTCACAGGGTCGACGAGATCGACCTACGGTCGACGAGATCAGCCGCGACCTCGCCGACAGGACCGTTCAACAACAGCTCGCAGCGTGCCGCGGTGACCGCCTCGACCATCGCCGCGTCGGGCAGCTGCAACCGACTGGCCCGCTGTGTCTGGGCGAGCCAGCCGCGCACCACTTGATCCGCCGGTGGCAGCGACTCGGGCAACGCCGTGGCCGCACCATGCGAGCGGGCAACCGTCAGGGTCGCGCCGTGACCGATCGGATGGATCACCGCGTCGGCAGGCAGATCGATCCCCTGCGGCGGCATCGACGTCGGTGGTCGACGTGTCAGCAAGCCTCCGCCGGTGAAGGCGACGGCAATCGGCAGCGTCGACTCGTTGGTGATCTCGATCACCGTCATCCCACCGCCGTCGGCGACCGAGTACACGCGGTGCACCGCATCGCCGCCAGGAATCCGGACTCGCGTCTCGACCACCGGGGTGCCGCTGACTCGGATCTGTCGCGTCGCTGCCTCGTGCTGCGGTGTGTGCCAACGATCGTCGGCGGCAACGAACCAATCGATCGTCGTCGACCCATCCCATGGCTCGACCGCGCCCCAAGGGGAAACGGATGCACGCCACCGTGCTGCGACCACACCCGTCGTTGTCACCGGCAACCTCCACCCACCAGAGGACCCACTAGTCGAGTTCACTCTTGCGACTGCGCTGCATCAGCGCACCGAGCGCCTCGGCCGCGGTACGACCCTCGTGACACACGGCCACCACCTGCTCGGTGATCGGCATCTCGACGCCGTACCGACGAGCGAGGTCGAGCACGCTGGGCGAGCTCTTGACACCCTCGGCGACCATGCTCATCGACGCCAGCACGTCGTCGATGCGGTGACCGAGGCCGAGCTGCATCCCCACGCTGTTGTTGCGGCTCTGCTTCGACGAACAGGTCGCGATCAGGTCGCCGATGCCGGCGAGGCCCGAGAACGTCGTCGCCTGCCCACCCATTGCCATCCCGAGGCGGGTCATCTCCGCCAGTCCACGGGTGATGATGGTCGCCCGAGTGTTGTCGCCGAAGCCCATGCCCTCGGCCATCCCGCTGGCGATCGCGATGACGTTCTTGACGACGCCGCTGACTTCGCAGCCGACCACGTCGGGATTGGTGTAGATGCGCAGGCTCGGGCGGCTGAAGATGCGTTGCAGTTCGGCGGCGATCACCTCGTCGTCGATGGCGACGACGCTGGCCGCCGGCTGACCGCCGAGGATCTCCTTCGCCAGGTTCGGGCCGGTGAGGACGGCGACGGGATGTCCCGGCATCTCGTCGCTGGTGACCTCGCTCATCCGCTTGCGTGAACTGCGCTCGATCCCTTTCGTCAACGTCACGACCGGCACCCATGGCCGAAGGAAGGGTGCAGCCTCGGCCGCCACATCGCGGTACCCGTGCGACGGCACAGCCATCACCAGCACGTCGGCGTGCGACACCGCTTCCTCCAACGAGCTCGTCGCCCGAAGTTGCTCCGGCAACATGAAGCTGGGCAGGTAGTCGCCGTTGACGTGGGCGTCGTTGATCTGTGCCGCCAACTCCGGGCGCCGGGCCCACAGGATCGTCGGGGTGTTGACAGCGGCCAATGCTGCGACCGTCGTGCCCCAGGAACCTGCGCCGATGACGGCGACGTTGATCGGCATGAACACAGCGTAGGTGCGTACGATGCCAGTAGTGAATGCCGTTGTCCTCGTTCCGGTGAAGGCGTTCACCAATGCCAAGGCGCGCTTGTCCGCGGTGCTCGCCGACGCCGATCGCGAACGACTGGCGCGCTGGATGTCGGCGCGGGTGTTGGCCGCGGCCGGCGAACTACCCACGTACGTGGCATGCGACGACGAGCAGGTCGCCGCGTGGGCGGGCGAGCACGGCGCGGGCGTCCTGTGGCATCCCGGGGTCGGGCTCAACGCGGCCGTCAACAACAGCGTGACCGATCTTCGCGATGCCGGCGTCACCGACGTGATCGTTGCCCACGGCGATCTGCCTCGTGCCCACGATCTCGCCGCGCTGACCGAGCCCGGCATGGTGACACTGGTGCCCGACGGTCGCGACGACGGCACCAATGTGGTGGCGCTTCCCACCGCCACGACGTTCCAGTTCGCCTACGGTCCCGGCTCCTTCCGACGGCATCTCGGCGCGGCGATCGAGGCCGGCCTCCCAGTGCGTGTGCGACGCGACGCATTGCTGGCGCTCGACATCGACACACCGACCGACCTCGCCCACCCACTCGTGCAGGAAGTGCTACCGACATGGCTGCCAACGAACCTGGCCAACCCGCGCTAGCGGGCGCTGCCTTCACCCACAACTTGGAGGTGCCGGAGACGGCACTCGCGATCGGCGCCCATCCCGACGACGTCGAATTCGGATGCGGCGCGACGTTGGCGAAGTGGGCTGAGTCGGGCTGCGTCGTGCATCACCTGATCTGTACGGACGGATCCAAGGGGACATGGAATCCCGATGCCGATGTGGTGGCACTCGCCGCCCAACGCAAGGTCGAACAGAGCGAGGCGGCGCGGCGACTCAGTGGCGCCAACGCCGGATTCGTGGTGTTCCTCCCCAACGTCGACGGCGAGCTCGACAGCGACCTGGCGATGCGCGGTGAGGTGGCGCGGGTCATCCGCGAGTTGCGTCCCGACGTGGTCCTCGGGCACGACCCGTGGAAGCGCTACCGCCTGCATCCCGACCATCGCCACGCCGGACTTCTGGCATGCGACGGGGTCGTCGCAGCTCGAGATCCGCACTTCTTTCGCGACCACGGTCTCGATTCCCATCGGCCGAGTGCGCTGTTGTTGTTCGAGGCCGACGAGCCCGACCACGTCGAAGACGTCGGCGGCCACGACGGTGTGTTTCTCGAGCGCAAGCTGGACGCGCTCGAAGCGCACACCAGCCAGTTCGAAAGCACGATGAAAGCCGTCGACGCCGACCAGCTCGCGGCGTTCCGCACGCGGATCAGCGATCGCCTGGCCGGCCTCGGCGAGCCCTTCGGCTACCGCGCTGCGGAGATCTTCAAGCTGATCACCGATCTCTGAGCTCTGAGCTCTGATTACGTCTCCGCGAACTGGCCCGGCGTCCGACCGGGGCCGGCGCCACCAGCGAAGGCCTGGGCAATCGACATCCACTCCAACGCAGCATCGCCGACGACATCGAGTCGAGTGTCGGCAATGTTGCGGCGCTGCGTCACCACAAGGCAGAAGTCGAGCGCAGCGCCCGACACTGTGTTGGCACCGTGCCGACCGTGTCGACCGAATCGCCCCAGTCCCATGCATCACCATCCGGGCCCGTCAAGTGCACGGCTACGTCGACGTCAGGCATCGTCATGCTGTTCACCAGATAGCTGAACGGTCGCGCCCGAACACCGATGTGGGCAACATGACGCAGTCGCGATGTCGGCCGCCGCACCACGCCCAGCGCGTCGGCGACATCCTGGCCGTGAGCCCACGTCTCCATCAGTCGCGCGGTGATGAACGAACGCGCTGCCATCGACGGGCCGTACCAAGGAACCCGCGTCGACGGGTCGAGCACTGCGGCCGCATCGATCAATTGCTGTCGATCCTCGCGCCAACGACCCAACAGTTCGGCGGGTGGCAACGAACGGCCCGGCGCGATCGACGCTTCGGTTCCGCCGTTGCGTCGCGAGCCACTGCATATCGTCGGCGAACGTTGCGGGATCGGTCAGCGCCATCAGGGCCCGCTGATCGAAGAACCACAGATGGCTGATCTGGTCGCGAATCGCCCATCCGGGTGACGGCGTCTCGATAGACCACTGTGCGTCGTCCAACCCGGCGACGATGTTGTCGAGATCGCCGTGCTCCGCCGCCAGATCGTCGCAGATGGAGTGCATGACCAGATTCTGCCAACGTTCGTCGCCACCGCGTCCAGAAAAACGAAGAGCGGAGGGCGTGTAGCCCTCCGCTCCCCTGCTCCGTGTGTCGACTACTTCAGTCGACGGATCACCTCTTCTTGGCTGCTGCCTTCTTGGCCGGAGCCTTCTTGGCTGCTGCCTTCTTTGCCGGCGCGGCCTTCTTCGCTGGGGCCTTCTTGGCTGCGGCCTTCTTTGCCGGGGCCTTCTTGGCTGGGGCCTTCTTTGCCGGAGCCTTCTTTGCCGGAGCCTTCTTGGCTGCGGCCTTCTTTGCCGGCGCGGCCTTCTTGGCTGGGGCCTTCTTTGCCGGAGCCTTCTTTGCCGGAGCCTTCTTGGCCGCTGCCTTCTTGGCAGGAGCCGCCTTCTTGGCCGGAGCCTTCTTTGCTGCCACTTGTGTTTCCTTCTTTCTTGTTCGGTTGGTTACTTGTTGTTGAGGGTCGCTTTGAGCGTGCTGCTCGCGGTGAACTTCATACGCGTCGATGCCGCGATGTTCACTGCAGCGCCGGTCTGAGGATTGCGACCGGTACGCGCCTGGGACTTCGAGGTGCTGAACGAGCCGAAGCCCGGCCAAGCGACCTTGTCGCCCGACTTGGCGGCGCTCGTGACGATCTCGAAAAAGGCACCGACAGTTCGCTCGGCATCGGCCTTGCTCACATCGGCACTCTTCGCTATCGCATCGATCAGCTCTGCTTTGGTCATGTTGAGTTGATACCTCCGGGTATCGGGTTGTAGTAACGGAGCGTTACGCAGACAAATCGTGCGTGTTTCGCGCGCTAATTACAAGCATCAATGTTGTTGCATTTGCAATCACACGCGATCGCGACAGGAGGTGACCACCCGTGGGTGACACAGACGACATTGCCGGGATCGATGGTTGCAAGGCGGGATGGATCGTGGCAACAGCGCGCGCGGTCGTCGTTGTTCCGAAGCTGCGTCTCGATCTGTTCACCATCGCCGGCATCGACATGCCGATCGGGCTGCTCGACGGGCCCCCTCGAGCGTGTGACATTGCGGCACGCAAGTACCTCGAACGTGCTGGTAGTTCGGTATTTCCGGCACCTCCACGCATCGCCCTCGGCTGCACCAGCTACCACGAAGCGTTGGCTGTTTCGAGAGCTGCGACAGGTCGCGGAATCTCGAAGCAGACGTTCAACATCATGCCGAAGGTTGCCGAGCTCGATCACTTGATCGACGAGTCGAATCAGCACCTCGTCATCGAGGTCCACCCGGAGTGCTCCTTCAAGACAATGAACTGTGACAAAAAACTTCTCTCGAAGAAAACGTTCGAAGGTCAGATCGCGCGTCGACGATTGCTCAGCGAACACTTCGACATTCCATCTGCGTCACCGCGCGGTGCGGCGATCGACGACATGCTCGATGCGTACGCGGTGCTGTGGAGCGTCGGGCGATTCCAACGCGGTGAACACCGGACGTTCGGCGACGGCCAACGCGATGTGCGCGGCATCGAGATGCGCATCGTCTGTTGAGCTGCCACCGCAGTTACCCGGCGAGTGCTTCGGTCAACCGTTGGGCGTACTCGTCGGCTTCGGCATCCGACTCGTACTTCACGCGAGGCCAGAAGAACCCGCGCAATCCGTCCTTGCGACGTCGCGGTACGACGTGCACGTGAAGATGGGCGACACTCTGGCTGACGACGTTGTTGATCGCCACGAACGTGCCGTCGCAGCCGAGCGCTGAAGGCATCCGAGCAGAGACTCGTTGCACACGTTCGAACAGCGCGCCGACGAGATCCGGATCGAGGTCGGCCAACGTCACGGTGTGACGCTTCGGCGCAACGAGTACATGCCCCTTGAACACCGGTGAGCGATCGAGGAACGCGATCACAACGTCGTCGTTCAACACTGTGCGCACCGCTAGCGCGCCGGCGATTGCATCGCAGAATGGACAGGTCGGCTCGGTCACAGGTGCATTCTGCCGCTACGACGAGACGGCAGCATGCACGCCCCTCACATCGCGCCCGTGACCCAGCAAGAGACGGAGCAACAGCTAGCGACCACTATCCACCATCGATCGCGCGTCCTCGGCTACAAATATTCGCGTTGCTCAGTTCGCTTGTCTTCCCGAACCGACGATTGGAGTTGCGTTGACCGACCTCGTCCCTACCCATGCTCGTCATGTCGATGTCAAGGGGGGTGTACGGACTCGGATGGTGCTCGACACCTCGGTGCTCGTCGCCGACCCGGCATGCATCGCAAGCTTCATCGGTGCCGATGTGGTGATCCCACTGACGGTGATCGAGGAGCTCGACGGTTTGAAGAGTCGTGTCGACGATGCGGGGCGTGCAGCACGAACTGCGCTGCGCACGCTCGAAGAGCTGCGGGTGAGCGCCGGCGGATCGCTGGCCGACGCGACACAGGTCGGCGACGGCACCTCGGAGATCACGGTCAAGATCGAGATCAACGGCGTGCAGAAGCATCTGCTGATCGAGCACGGTCTCGACCCCTCGCTGCCCGACAACCGGATCATCGGCGCCGCGTTGGGTCAACAGATGTACGGCCCGACCTGCATCGTGTCCAACGATGCAGCGTTGCGCATCAAGGCGGCACACCTCGGGTTGCAGGCCGAGGAACATCGCCCTGTCGGGCGCAGCATGTCGACACGCCCGAGTGGATGGGGCACGTACGAGGCGTCGCACGAGGCAATCGATTGCCTCTATGCAGCCAACGCCATCGACATCGAATCGGTTCCGTCCTGCAGCCAACTGCACGAGAACGGTTTCGCCGTTCTGCGGGCCGGATCACAGTCCGCCTTGGCTCGCCGCGTCGACGACGACCTGATGTTGCTGCACCACAACGCACCCGAGTCGTGGGGACTCCGGGCCCGGTCGAAGGAGCAACGCTTTGCTCTGGAACTGCTGCTCGATCCCGATGTCAGCGTCGTGGCCCTCGACGGTCGGGCCGGCACCGGCAAGACGTTGCTGGCCATCGCCGCCGGTCTCGAACAGGTCGTCGAGAGTCGCCGCTACGAACGGCTCGCCGTGTACCGCCCGCTGATCCCGGTCGGTCGCGCCGAGGTCGGCTTCCTGCCCGGCACGCTCGAGGAGAAGCTCGACCCGTGGATGTCGGCCATCCACGATGCGATCGTCGCCCTCACCGACCAGCGCAGTAGCAACGACGCGACACGGTTGATCGACGAACTGATCGGACGCAACCAGTTGTCGCTCGAATCGGTCACGTTCCTGCGCGGCCGCTCGCTGCATCGCCAGATCGTGGTCGTCGACGAGGCGCAGAACCTCGAGCCGACGACGCTGAAGACGGTCCTCACCCGCATCGGCGAGGGCACCAAGGTGATCTTCACCGGCGACACCAGCCAGATCGATGCCCCGTACATGGGCGAGTCGAACAACGCTCTGGCCGTGCTGATCCAAGCCTTCGGCGGGCAACGGTGCTTCGGGCACATCACGTTGTCGTCGTGCGAGCGCAGCGCCGTCGCCAGCCTCGCCGCCGAACTGCTGTAGGCGAACCTCGTCACACCCCGGGCGTAGGGTGGGGTTCATGGATGCGGAGCTCGACGACATGCGCTTCGCCGTGGTCGACGTCGAGACGTCGGGGCTGTCGGTACGCCGTCATCATGTGTTGCAGATCGGCCTGGTCGTGGTCGATGGCAACGGTCGTGTGCTCGATCGATGGTCCAGCCTCGTCGCGCCTCGCCGGAGATGGTGGTTCCGGGTCGGCCCGGTCGGCATCCACGGCATTCGCCGACACATGGTTCGCTCTGCGCCGCCCGGCCCGCAGGTGTTGACCGAGTTGGCGGCTCGGTTGGGCGACGCCCACTTCGTCGCCCACAACGCCACGTTCGATGCCGAGTTCCTGCGCAAGGCCGGCAAGACACACGGCGTTGCGGTTCCCATCGAGAATCCACTGTGCACGCTCACGCTGTCGCGGCGTCTCGATCCCGACCGGCAGTTGTCGCACCGCCTCGCCGATCTCTGCGCCCGCTACGGCATCGAGCTGGTGCGGCCCCACGACGCGCTCGCCGATGCCGATGCCACGGCAGCCGTCCTGCCCCACCTGTTGCGGGCGCACGGCATCACCAGTGCCGCTCAGCTGTCGGGTGTCTCGTAACGCTCCAGCAATTGCCGCGCCGCGTCTGCGCCAAGGTCGTGCCACTCCTCGGGCTCGAGCACCGCGGCGTGAGGACCGAGTCGCAACAACAGGGTCCGCAACCACTGCTCGCTGGCAACCGCCATACGCACCACGACGGCACCGGATTTGTCGCCGGCATCAATCCCCTCGCCGGGCGCCGAGCGCAACGGGTACCGCTCCGCCGCCCAGCGTGCTTGCGGCGCCAGACGCAGCACCACCGACGGCACATCGCTGTCGACGAACCAACGATCACCGCTCGGCGGCACGATGGGATCGGCATCGTCCCTCGGTGGATCGATCACCCCGGTGCGTTCCCACGCCTCGAACCGATCGATGCGAAAGGTACGTGACTCGCCGGAGCGGCTGTCGTCGGCAATCACATACCAATAGCCGCGGTCGAGGAAGATCGATCGCGGTGTGATTTCACGCTCGGTCGCCTCGTCGCGATTGGCCGACCAGTAGCGCACGCTCAGCTGAGCGTTCTCCCTGACAGCTGCGGCCAGATCCGCGGTCGCGGGAGGCTGCGGCACATCGACGACCACACCATCATCGCCGAGCACGCCGGCCAGCTTGGCCAACGCGCGGGCCAATGATCCGTCGGGGTCGGCGCCGGGCAACTGCATCGCCGCCCTGCCCGACGACAGCAGCGCGAAGCCCTCCGGGGCAGTCAGCCGAAGCGGCTTGGTGAACAGGCGCGGCAGGCCGACGAACACCACTCCTTCGTCGATGTACACGTCGATCATCTCGTCGATGAACGGTGGGAGCCCGCACAACGCAGCGAGCTCGAGATCTCCGATCAGCTCCGCCTCGCTGAGCTCGAAGCGCGCTCGCCATCTCGGCGACCGGCACTTCCCCGCGCTCCATCAGCCACGGCAACATCACGAGCAGGCGGCGCAGCCGTTCGGCCGAACGGCGGGGCCCACGGCGCGGAGTCATGAACGGCTCGCCATGGTGCGCAGCCACTCGATCAGCCCGTCTCGCACATCGGCCGGCCCGACCACCTCGGCGTGCACGCCCCATCCGAACAGCCACGAACGAAACGCATCGAGGTTGCTGCACGGCACCTCGACCTCGACATCGCCGTCGGCAAAGCGGCGCACGATCGAGTCCTCGCCGAGTTCTCGAACTGCGAACGTTGCCCGCGCCTGGTCGATGCGAACGATCGCCACCCGGTCTCCGTCACCCAATTCCTTCGGGTCGGCGGGAAAGACGGCGCGTGGATCGAAGTCGGCGGGACGCTCGAACTCGTCGCCCTCTCCTTGCTCGATCGACCCTTCGATGCGATCGACGCGATAGGTCCGGACCTCGTCGTGGCCTGCGTCGTGCCCGATCACATACCAAAAGCCTTCGCGCAACAGCAGCCCGTACGGCTGCAGGGTGCGCGGCGCGGCGTGATACCGAAACGAAACAGTCGCCCGTCGGGCGATCGCCTCGCGCAGGGCAGGCAGCAACTCGAGCTGTGGAAGGTTGGCGGTGATCGAGGCGGAACTGTCGGCGACTCCACCGAGCTTGAACATTCCGAACTCGGCCTCGGTGGTCCGCGCCGCGGCGACCGCGACCTGCAACGCCCGGCGCTCGGCGTCGGTGAGGTCGAGATCGCGCAACTCGTATCGAGCGCGGTCGACCCGGTACGCCGTCTGACCTGCCCTGGTGCCGCCCAGCACCTCGGTCTCGATGGGCACACCGACATCGCGCAACAGGCTCTTGTCGCGCTCGAAGGCACCGCGCATCGCCGCATGCCCTGCGGGATACTGGTCGCTCAGCTGGTTGACGATGTCCTCCAGCGTCAACGGCGATCGGGTCTCGAGCAGCAGCGCCAGGAGGTTGGTCGTGCGCTCCAGCTGATCCACCATCCCCCGGAGCGTAGGGAATTCGGGGCCGCATCGGCATACCCTGATCGGAATGTCGGTGCTCGACCAATTGCCAACGGTGGGTGAGAAGCGGATGGCCGTTCGAGTCACACCCGACGCCCGACGCCAGATCACCGCGGGGCACCCGTGGATCTTCAACGAGTCGATCACCTCGATCAGCCATCGCGGCGTCGTCGGCGACCTCGCGGTGATCTTCGACAACGAGCGCAACTTCGTCGCGATCGGTCTGTGGGATCCCGGCTCACCGATCCGAATCCGCATCCTGCATCACGGCAAACCGGCGACGATCGACACCGCTTTCTGGCAGCAGCGCATCGCCGCCGCAGTCGAGCGGCGCGCCGCGATCGGCGACGACACCAACGGCTACCGAGTCCTGAACGGCGAGAACGACGGCTTCCCGGGGCTCGTCCTCGACCGCTACGCCGACACGTTGGTGGTGAAGATGTACAGCCCGGTGTGGATTCCCCATCTCCTGCAACTCACGCGTGTGATCGACGAGCAGTTCAAGCCCGACGCCCTCGTGCTGCGTCTGGCCCGAACGATGGCCGACCAACGACTGCACGGCTTGAGCGAAGGCATGGCGCTGATCGGCGAGACGCCCACCACGCCGGTGTTGTTCAAGGAGAACGGCCTGACGTTCGAGGCCGATGTCGTCCACGGCCAGAAGACCGGCCACTTCCTCGACCAGCGCGAGAACCGGGCGCTGGTCGGCTCGATGTCCGCCGGCATGCGTGTACTCGACGTCTTCAGCGCCACCGGCGGCTTCGGCGTCTACGCCGCGGCGGGCGGCGCCACCAGGGTCACCAGCGTCGACCAGAGCGAACCGACACTCGCCGTTGCCGAACGAAACTTCGCCCACAACGCCGGGTTGCCCAACGTGCGCCACTGCGAGCACGACTCGATGATCGGCGACGCCTACGAAGTGATGGATCGGCTGATCCAACGCCGCAAGCACTACGACATCGTGGTCGTCGATCCGCCGGCGTTCGCCCAACGCAAGTCGAACATCGATCGAGCGCTGCACGCCTACGGACAACTGACGCAACGCGCCGTGCAGCTTGTTCGCACCGACGGTCTGTTGGTGCAGGCATCGTGCTCGAGCAGGATCGCCGAGGACCAGTTCTTCGCAACCGTGCGCGGCTCGGCGCAACGTGCCGGATACGACCTGGTCGAGGTTCGACGCACCGCGCATGCGGTCGATCATCCGGTGACCTTCGCGCAGGGCGGCTACCTCAAGGCGTTGTTCGCCAGGGTGATCCCGCTCGACTGATTGCGAAGACGCCGTGCGAATTCGGTGAGGTAGAAGTCGGCGAGGTAGAAGTCGGTGCGCTCGAAATGGGCGAGACAACTGTCGACGAGCACCAGGGCCTTCGCCCGATCCGCCTCCGACTCGGAGCGCGAAAGGTGCTCCGCAAACCAGAGCTGCGACGTCGACACGAGCAACTTCATGCCGGCGTGCTCTTCGAGAGCGATGCCTCGACGAAACAGTTCGTCGGCCCGATCGCGTTGACCCAACAGCGACGCCAGCCGTGCCAATTGAGTGTCTGCGGATTGGCACACCCAGAGCACCACCGGGCCGACGAGCAGCTGGCCGGAATACGGTTCGAGCAGTCGTTGCACCGCCGGTGCATGCACGGTCGAGCCGGAACGAATGCACAGTTCGGAGACGGTGAAGAGAACATGCGGGCGCTGTGCGACCTGCAACCCGACCTCGGCGAAGTCCTCCGTCGCGAGCTGATCGAGCTCGGCGCGCGCTGCACAAGGATCATCAGCGAGGTGCAGCCAGGCCAGCACGGTGCGCATGTTCAGTGCGACGCCCGCGCTATCAAGCCATGGTCGCACCACCTCCGCGGCCAACTGGTACTCCCCCCTCCACTGCAACAGATTCCATTGCTGAGCGCGAACGCACAACGCGACCAGCGGCGGGGCGCGCCACGTATCGATGATCGCGGCCACGTGGCGCTCGGCATCGGCACACCGCTCCTCGATGATCAGCTCGATCGTCGTCGACAAGTCACACCACGGACGTGCGTAGGTGCCGTTGGGCCGCCGCGCCAAGCTCCTCAGCCCGTCGACGGCCTGCTTCCATCCGTCGACGTCTCCGCGTTGCATGTTCGCCTCTGCACCGATCTGGTGGGCGTGCAACTGCAACCTGACGTCGTCCAGTTCGACAGCTGCCTCCACCAACGCGCGGGCCAGTTCCAACGTGTCGTCGACACGCGAGGATCCCCGCATCGCCGACGCTCGGGCAAAGATCGCCTCCGCGGCTGCGCTCCGATCACCGATCCGAGTCGCGATCGCGGCAGCTTCTTCGACCTCGCGACCACGGTCCTCGGCTACCCCCGGCGTCACACCGCGATGAAAGGCGCGATGGCTGAGCAACAGCGAGCGCTCGATCGAGTCGTCGGGTCCGACCGCCTCGATCGCTTCGTCGAACAACGCTGCCGTCTCGGGCGCCAGGCGAAGGATCAGGGCGTGTGTACCGATACCCAGCGCCACTCGGGCCAGGCGGTCTGCCCGGCCTTGGGACCGCGCTACCTCTGCCGCAGCAAGGTAGGCGTCTGTGTACCCGGCAACATTCGACAACGCCACGTGCGCATCGCCGAGACCGACGAGGGCCGCGTAACGGCGATCGCCATCGGTGGTGCCCGTCTGCTCGAGCATGGCCAGGGCATTGCCGAAGTGGTCGACCGCCGTTTCGAAGGCCGACATCTCCACGGCTCGCGTGCCCGCTGCCAACGAAGCATCGACCGCGCGCACGGCGTCGCCGGCGAGTACCCCCTCGCTGAGGTGATAGGCGACGGCATCGAGATCGTGAGCCGCGGACGCCTGCAGTGAGACACCGGCAAGCCAGTGCAACCGCACGCGTCGCGTCGTACCGAGGTCCCCGTACAGCTTCTGGCGGACGAGCGCGTGCGTGAAGAGGTACCGACCTGGATGCGTCGGATCCTCGCGGATCAGGCCCGCCCGCACGGCATTCTCGAGGTGCGCGAGCAGCTCGTCTTCGAGGACCTGATTGAGTGGGACGAGCGCGGTGACATCGAACGCCCGGCCGAGCACCGAGGCCGCCTCGAGTGCCTGAATCGAGGCCCGTCGAAGCCGCGCCAGACGCCGACCGAGGAGATCGCGCACACCTGCCGACATACCGATCCCGTCGATCGTCAACTCCGGCGACGACGAGCCGTCGAACGAGCCGACGAGATCCGACTCGACGAGGTGCGCCATCACCTCACCGGCGAAGAACGGGTTGCCGTACGTCTCGGCGACGAGAGTGCCGACGAACTCCGGTGAAGGGGAGTACCCGAACCTCGACAACAGGAACTGGCCCAGCTCGTCCTCGGAGAGACCGCGCAGGACGATGCGGTCGAAGAGATCGTCGCGTCGGAGGTCCGACAACATGTCGCACAGCGGCGACCGATCCAGGTCAGCATCGCGATAGGTGCCGATGATCAACATGTGAGCCGGCGGAGCGACCCTCACCAGATGACGCAGTAGCTGCAGCGACGGCACATCGGCCCACTGCAGATCGTCGAGCACGAGCACCAGCGGACTGTCGGCCGCGACTGTTCCGAGGAGTGCTGCGATCGCCGCGAACAAACGATGGCGCTCGAAATCGGCATCGGAGCGCGTGGGGATCTGGAGGTCGACGCGTCGCTGCCAGATCTCCGGCACGACCCTGGCAATCTCATCACCGTGGGCCGCGATGTGCTCGGTGATCTCTGCGTCGGAGAGATGCTCGATCAGGTGTGCGAGAACGTTGATCCACAGTTGGAACGGACCGCCGAGGTTCTCCTCCGACCGCCCTGCCAACACGACCGCGCCGGCTTCGTGCATCGTGGTCGCAACCTCGCGCGCCAATCGCGACTTGCCGATACCAGGCTCGCCGACCACCACCACGAACTGTCGTGCCCCGGTCGTCGCTTCCTTGAAGGCGCGCAGCAGCAGTTCGCGCTCCGGCTCGCGTCCGACGAACTCGCCGACGGCCGGAGCAAAGTGCACAGGCATCGGGATCTGCGGCGGAGCCGGGGGATGCCACACCACCTCGCACGTCACCAGCGAACCGGTGAGACCCTTCAACGTCGTCTCGCCGAGCGGCTCGAACGAGTGCGCCCCGCGTGACCCGGCCAGCAGACGCACAACTTCTGCAACAAGAACCTGCCCGCCGCGGGCGGCGGCGCACAACCTGGCGGCCTCCACAACCGGCGTTCCGTGAACATCGCCGGTCTCGGCAACTACGTCGCCCGCCGAGATCCCGATGGCCAGCGAGAGATGCTCGGATGCCGACTTGCCCCTGTTGAGCCGATCGATCGCGCGCTGCATCGCTGTGGCGCAAGCGACTGCATCCGACGCTGCACCGAATGCGATGTGCAACCCGTCGCCGGTCGACTTGACGATGCAGCCACCGTGCTTCGCCACCGCTTCGACGAGAACACGGTCATGGTCGCGACGAAGATGATCGAACAGGTCGTCGCCCAGCGTCACCCGTTGTGCTGTCGAGCCGCGGAGGTCGGTGAACAGCATCGTGCGCGTCTCAGCATGATTCACGACCATGACCCCACCGCTACCCCTCGTTCGCGATCCGCAGAGCATATGCCGTCCGCGAACATCACCCGTACAGGTGATTACTCAGGCCGAATGCGGTTGGCCCGGTACCACTCGATCAGCGCGGACGTCGACGTGTCGTGCTGCGGCGCCTCGGCGCTGACCAGTTCCGGCGTGATCCGATTTGCCAGCGCTTTGCCGAGCTCGACCCCCCACTGATCGAAACTGTTCACGTCCCATACGCAACCCTGCACGAACACGACGTGCTCGTAGAGAGCGATCAATTGACCGAGCACATTGGGTGTCAGTCGTGGGGCGAGGATGGTCGTGCTCGGCCGGTTTCCGGGGAAGACCCGAGCCGCCTGCTGATGCTCGGGGATGCCTTCGGCGATCACTTCGTCGAGCGTCTTGCCGAACGCCAGTGCCTCGCCCTGGGCGAACAGGTTGGCCATCAACAGGTCGTGCTGTTCGAGCAGCGGATGATTGGGCTGGGCGAACCCGATGAAGTCGATCGGCACCAGACGGGTGCCCTGGTGCAGCAGTTGGTAGAAGGCATGCTGGCCATTGGTACCGGGCTCGCCCCACACGATGGGACCGGTGGTCGTCGACACCGACGACCCGTCCAATCGCACGCTCTTGCCATTCGATTCCATGTCGAGCTGCTGCAGGTAGGCCGGGAACCGACGGAGCTCGTGGGCGTACGGCAGCACGGCCTTGGTCTCGGCTCCCAACACGTTGGCGTACCAGACGCCCAACATCGCCATGATCACAGGCGCGTTGAGGTGCAACGGCGCGTCGACGAAATGGCGATCCATGGTGCGGAAGCCGTCGAGGAACTGACGGAATCCGGCAGGACCGATCGACAGCGCCAGCGACAGTCCTATAGCCGAATCGACGGAGTAGCGACCGCCGACCCAATCCCAGAACTCGAACATGTTCTCGGTGTTGATGCCGAACCCGGCCACCTCGACCGCGTTGGTGCTGACCGCCACGAAGTGCTTGCTGACCGCGGCATCGCCCAACGCTGCCGTGAGCCAGTTGCGCGCATGCCTGGCGTTGGTCAGTGTCTCGATCGTCGTGAACGTCTTCGAACTGACGATGAACAGTGTCGTCGCCGGGTCGAGGTCGACAAGGTTGCGGGTGATGTCGGCGCCGTCGACATTGCTGACGTACCGGCACCGCAGGTTCTGGTCGTCGAACGCCTCGGTCGCCAGGAAGGCCATGGCCGGGCCGAGGTCGCTGCCACCGATGCCGATGTTCACGACGGTCCGCATGGTCTCGCCGGTCGCGCCGCGCCAAGCCCCACTGCGTACGCGGTCGGCGAAGGTCGTGATTCGCCCCAGCACCTCGTGGACATCGGCGACGACGTTGTGCCCATCGACCAGCACGACCGCATCACGCGGAGCACGCAACGCGGTGTGCAGCACGGCACGCCGTTCTGTGACGTTGATGGGCTCGCCGGCGAACATCGCCGCCCGGCGAGCCTCGATCTGGGCGGCCGCGGCGACGGCCAACAGGCGGCGCACGACATCGTCGTCGATCAGGTGCTTCGAGTAGTCGATCACCAGGTCGCCGGCTTCCACGCGGTAGCGCACCGACCGTCGAGGATCGTCGGCGAACAGCGTGCGCAAGTGCGCCGGACGTGCGGTCGACTGCAGCGCCGACCAGGCAGGTGTCGTCGTGATGTCCATCGTCGCCAGACGCTAGCGAGCCTGGTACGGCAGGCGCGCTGCCGCCTGGGTGTCGAGCACCACGAGCGTGTTGGTGCGGCTGACCCGATTCACCGGCAACGACGGGTCGTGCAGCATCCAGCGTTCGACGATGCCGGCCTTCGGTGACCCGGTGGCCAGCACCATTCGATGACGGGCGGCGTTGACGGTGTGGACTGTCAGTGTCATCCGCAGCCTGCCGTTGTACTCCCCCGACATCGCAACCGAACCGGCGGCATCGATCACCGGATCGCCCGGTGGCCACGACGCCGTATGTCCGTCGTCGCCGAGACCGAGGTGAACGACATCGAATCGATCCGGCAGCAGCGCGGCGTACCGCGCACTGGCCGAGTCGAGGTCGGTCGCCAAGACCGGCATCAGATGGATCGCCGGTCGTGTCGGCCGCAGTAGTCGGAGCACATCCAGCAACGTCGCATTGCGATCGGGATCACCATCGGGGGCGACACGCTCGTCGACCTGGAAGACCATGGTCGACTCCCACGGCACCTGCAGCCCGGCCAGCGCGTCGAGCATCAGCGCCGGCGTCGAGCCTCCGCTGAACGCCACCGTTGCCATTCCCCTCCGCGACACGGCGTTGCGCAACTGGCGGGCAACCCACGACGCAGCCTCGAGCGCTGCGGCCTGCGAATCGGGGGCGACGACGATGTCCACGGATCTCCCTTCGCCCTTCCTTCCTCAGCGCGCCTGCGCCTGTGGCAGCGCGAACTCGTACTCTACGAACCGTGCTGAACCCCGCTGCAGTCAACGCCCTCCGGAGCCGAATCCAAGCCGAGATCGACGACGGCCACTCGCAGGCCGCGCAGTTCGCCCTGGCGTTGAACGGCGAGGTCGTCGCCGCCGAGTCGTTCGGAACGGCCACGGCCGACTCGCGGTTCGTCATCTTCTCGGCGACCAAGGCGCTCGTGGCCATGGCGTTGCTACCACACCTCGCGGACGGCAGCATCGAGCTGACGGCGCCGGTTGCCCGCTACCTGCCTTCCTTCGGCGACAACGGCAAGCAAGGGGTCACCGTGCTGCAGTTGCTGACGATGCAGGGCGGATTCCCCCAGGCGCTGATCGGGCCCGATTCCTGGGGATCCAGCGAGGGCCGGCGCCGGCAGTTCTCGGAGTGGACTCTGGCGTGGCCGTCGGGCACCCGCACCGAGTACCACCCGATCGCCGCCCACTGGGTGATCGCCGAGCTGATCGAAACGATGTCGGGGCGACCGTACGTCGAGGTGGTCAACGAGCGCGTCTCGCAAGCTGCAGGCGTGCCCAGCGTTCTCGGCCCTGCTGAGCTCGGAGCCGTTGTGACCATTCGCACCGCGGGTGCAGTGCCCAGCTACGAGCATCTCCTCGCCGAGTTCGGCCGGCCCGAACTGGTGCCCGACACGACGGTGTCGCCGGAACTGTTGCTGAGCCTCAACGACCCACGCGCGCAAGCTGCGGCGATTCCAGGCGGAGGAGGGATCGCCCGCGCCGTCGACATCGCGACCATCTACCAGTCGTTCCTGCACAACCCCGGCGACGCCCACCCGGCGGATTGGTTGGCCGATGCCCGAGGCACGATCCGCAACGTCAGCATCATGGCCAGCGACGGGACACCGGCCAACCGGACGATTGCCGGTGTCGTCTCCGGAGTCGATGGGATGAACGACTACCGCTGGCTTCCGCACACGCCCCGTGCGTTCGGCCACCAGGGTGCCGGCGGTCAACTGTGCTGGATCGACGACGACAGCGGGCTGTCGTTCTGCTTTCTGCACGACACGCTGCAGTTCGATCCCAGTCACGATCTGCGCCGGTGCCGCGATCTGAACGCATTGGCCATCGCCTGCGCCCGTCCGTAGCATCGCCTCGGTGAGTCCCGAGGATCAACAGCGGCCCAATACTCAGCAGCGGGGCATCGTCGCCGGAGTCGCCGCCTACCTGATCTGGGGAACGCTGACGCTGTACTGGCGTCACCTCGAGGAGTTCAACGCCGTCGAGTTGATCGGCTGGCGGGTGATCTGTTCGGCAGCGATCATGGCGATCGTGCTGTCGATCAGTCGGCGCTGGCAGCATCTCCGCCCGATCCTTCACGATCGGCGGTTGCTCGGTTCCGTCTTGCTGTGCGCCCTCTTCTTGACCATCAACTGGACCACGTATGTGTGGGCGGTCGTGCACGATCACGTCATCGAAACCGCCCTCGGCTACTTCCTGGCCCCACTGGGGACGATGGCAGTCGGGGTCGTCGTACTGCACGAGAGAGTCAGCCGTGCCCAGCAATTCGTGTTCGTGCTCGCCCTGATCGCTGTTGGCATCCTGACCTTCAGCTACGGGCGCGTTCCGTGGCTGGCTCTGATCATCGCCACGACGTGGGTCGTCTACGGCTACCTCAAGAAGCACGTGCCATTGACACCCATCGAGAGCATGGCGGCCGAGAGCTTCATCGTGCTGATCCCGGCCATCATCGCCGTCACGGTGCTGGCGGGCGGGGCCGGCAGCATTCCCGACACGGCGACGACCGGCCAATTCGCCCTGGTGCTGTGCAGCGGCCTGGCGACGGTCGTGCCGCTGACGTTGTTCGCCTACGCCGCGCAACGCATGCCGCTGACCGTCATCGGCCCCTTGAACTACATCGTGCCGACCATCAACTTCTGCCTTGGCTGGCTGGTGTTCCAGGAGTCACTACCACCGTCGCGCATCGTCGGATTCGCGCTGGTTTGGGTGGGATTGGTCATCGCGACCGTCGACACCGCGAGGCGTTCGCGTATCAAACCGCAGCTGGCCGAACCCATTCCTGTGTAGAAATCAGGCACACTGGTGCCCCAACCGAAGGGATCACCAATGAAACGCATCGTTGCCGGAACACTCGCCACCATCGCCACGCTGGGCTTGCTATCGGCGTGCGGGGACGACGCCAAGGTGACCGTCTCCGACGACAGCTCGGCCGCCGCCGGGGTCACGCTTCCATCGGGGTCACGCTTCCCGGGCATCTCGCTGCCGGACATCTCGCTGCCGGACGTCTCACTACCGATCGACGTCAGCGACGTCAGCATTCCCCAGCAGGTGATCGATCAGATGATCGCCCAGTTCGAGGCAGCGGGAATGAAGGTCGACAAGGCGTGCTTCACGGCGCTCCTCGAGGACGAATCACTGCGCAAGATGGTCGAAGCCGGTGGGACTCCGAACCAGGAGGCCATCCAGAAGTTCTTCACCTGCTTGTCGACGTGAGTCGGAGAACCTGAGAGCCCCACCCGACGATTCGGGTGGGGCTCTGAGGAACGACCTGATGAGGATCGACTTGAAGAATCAGTGCTCGTACTGGGTGATCGGGTCGCCGATCTCGGTGAACGTCTGCGAGGCGACGCTCCACTGCAGCACCTGCAGCGTCTCGAACGAGAACGGATCCGTTTCGCCGTTCATCCGGTACTCCACACCTTCGCGACCGAGTGACGGGGCGAACGTGAGGTTGCGTGCCGCCTCGATGATCGACTTGCGGCTGAGCGTGCCCGTGTCGAGTGCCGCGTTCAAGATGTTGACCGTTGCCTCGCCCACAGTCCAACCGGCTGAGGTGACTCCGGGGTCACCGGTGAGCCCGGCGGCCGCGTACTGCTCGAGGAACACCTTCATGCCCGGGTGGTCGACGTTCTTCGGATCATTCGAATCGACCAGGTGGTTCGACGTGTAGACGCCTTCCGCTGCGGGGCCGGCGAGGCCGAAGAACAGTTTCGATGCGCATGTGTTGGTGACGAACACCGGCGGGTTCCAGCCGGCCGTCTGCGCCTTGGCGTTGGCCAATTCCGTGAGGAAGGTCGGGCACTGCAGGCCGAGCGGGATGGCCACGATCGCGTCGGGCGTCTTGGCGGCGATGCTGCCGACCTGGGTGATGGGCGGGTTGTTGTCGTTGGGCTCGACGGTCTGCTCGTCGACGATCTCGAAGCCGAACTCTTCGGCACGCTTCTTGAACTCGTCGATGTACGCCTTACCGAACTCGTTGTTGATGTAGTACAGGGCGACCGTGGCGCCTGGCTTCAACTCGTTGAGCTTGGTGGCGTAGATCGAGGCCTCGGTGTCGTAAGGAATCAGCGCACCCGTGGTCCACGGGTAGTTGGCGATGTCGCCCCACGCCGGCGAACCGGTGAGCGCGAGGAGTTGCGGGATGCACTCTTCGTTCAGCGTGTCTCGCACCGACAGGTTGTTGGGCGAGCCGATGATGCCGGAGAACAGATCGACACCGCCGTCGATCAAGGTGTCGACGACGCCGGGAGTCTGGGTGGCGTCGTACTGGTCGTCTTGGATGTCGGCGGTGATCGTGTAGCCGGGCAGCAGGCCCTGCGCGTCGGCGTAGTCGAGATAGAGCTGGAAGCCGTCCTTGACGGGGCCGAAGGCGGCAGCGGGGCCACCCGACAATGGCATTGCGGCGCCGATCTTGATGTCGCCCTCGATGGGCTGCTCGGCGCGCGCAGCGTCGGCACACGCCGACGTGTCGACGGTCCAACCGGCGGGTGCCGCCGGCTCGGTCGCCGCTGTGGTGGCGTCGGTGCCTGCAGCAGTGGTCTCTGTCGATGCAGCCGTGGTTTCGACTGCCGGTGCGGTGGTTCCGCCGGTAGTCGCCGCTGTAGTGGTGTCGGAAGAGTTACCGCCACCACCGCATGCCGCAAGCACCATGGCCGCGGTCGCGGTGAATGCATACAGACTTCGTCGACGATTGTTCACGTCATTCCCCCTCAGGAATCGATTCAGGAATCGCCGGATTGGCCACGAGGCTGGACGCCTCGTCCGGCGTGGTAGTCGCCTCTGCCCGGATGGGTTCGGGAACGACCGTGGCAATTTTACGCCCGATACGGCGAAACAGGCCAACGATGCCCTGTGGTGCAACGAACACGCAGGCGATCACCAACACGCCGAGCAGGAAGCTGGCTATGGGCCCATCACCGAAACTTCCGGGCAGCCACTCCCATGTCGGTGCATGCTGCTTGAGGTAGTCGTCGGCGAAGTAGTAGGCGAATGCGCCGACGATCGGCCCGGTGAATGTCGCGACGCCACCGAGGATCAACGCCAGGATGTACTTGATCGAATTGAGGATCGTGAACGAGTTCTCGTCGACCGTGCCGATCTTGGCGGCGATCAGCCAGCCCGACACACCGGCCATAGCCGCCGAGATTCCGAACGTGACGGTCTTGGTACGGGCCAGGTTGACACCCATCACTGCGGCAGCCGTTTCGTTGTCGCGGACTGCGACCAACGAGCGCCCGACGCGACTCTTGCGAATGTTGCGAACGATGACGTAGCAGATCAACGTCAACCCCAGCGCGACCCAGAACAGGTAGAGGGCGCGGTCCTCGCGCGACGTCGACAGGCCTGTCCACGTCGGCGGGTTGACGCGAAACCTGGTCAGCGCCGATTCTCCGGTCACCGGAGTGACCTTGCGGTCGATGAACTGGGCGGCGAAGGTCGGCCACACATAGCGCGATGGCCAACGTGACCAGCGCGAGGTACGGACCCTTCAGTCGCAGCGCGGGCAGGCCGACCAAGAATCCGATCGACGAAGCACAGCACGCATGCCTCGATCAGTGAGACGAACGGCCTGTTGTCCCAGAACCGGACCGAGTAGCCGAGGAAGAACGCGGCGATGCCGGCGAACGTCGAATGACCGAGCGAGATCTGACCGTTGAACCCGAAGAGCAGGTTCAGCGACAGCGCCGCGATAGCGAGCGCCATTGCCTCGGTGTACTTGCCGAGGCTCGATGGTTCGGCACCGCTGACGAGTTGCCACACCAGCAGCACCAGCAACGCGGCGACGACGATGCGCAACTCCCAGTGCACGCGCGCTGCCCGACTTGATACGTGATTGGCATGGTCAGACACGCTCCACTCTGACGGAGCCGAACAGGCCGGCGGGCCGCACCATCAGCACGACGAGGATGATGAGGAACGCGACGGCGGTCTTGGTCTCGATGCCGATCCAATCGCTGCCGGGCCAGTCCTCCGGATAGTTGCCGACGAGGCTCTCGATCACACCGAGGGTGAGCCCGCCGATCACTGCACCGCCGAGGCTGTCGAGGCCGCCGAGTGTTGCTGCCGCAGACGACAGCAGGAACACCGAGAACATCGAACCGATGCTGACGTTGGTGTCGATGCCCGCCTTCAGCGACCCACCGATCGTGCCGATCACCGCAGCGAGCCCCCAGCTGAACATCAAGATCTTGCCGGTCGGTACCCCGACCAACTTGGCCGACGCTCCGTTGTTGGCGACGGTGCGCATCGCCAGACCGATCCGGGTCTTCTGGAACAAGGCGAAGAGCAACGCGGTGATGACCAGCACCGTGGCCAACACGCAGATCCGCTCGATGCGCCACGTCGCGCCGAGGATCGTGACGAAGTCGTCGGGATCGTTGGGGAACAGCGACGGGAACGGAAGACCCTGGCCGGCCTTCGGGAACAGCAACTGGCTGAGCGAGTTCAATGCCTGGAACAACCCGATGGTGACGACCACCGGCGCAAATGGGGATCGCTTCTCGGCCGGACGCATCAAGCCCACCTCGATCGCGGCACCGCCGACGAACGACAGCGCCGCCGACACGGCGATGGCCAACAGCAACGCCATGCCCATGTCGTTCAACCACCACACGATCAAGGTGGAGAACAACGCCATCTCGCCCTGCGCGAAGTTGATCTGGCCGGTTCCGCGATAGACGACGACGAGGCTGAGAGCCACCAGCGAGTAGATCGACCCGATCGACAGGCCGTCGAGGATGTACTGGAGGAGATCGCTCACTGAATCTGCCTCATGGCGTCATGCGCCCAGGTAGGCGCGGCGAACCGCATCGTCGTCGGCAAGGGCAGCCGCTGTGCCGGCGGCAACGATGGTGCCGGTCTCGAGCAGGCACACCTGATGGGCGATCTCGAGGGCGAGGTTGGCGTTCTGCTCGACCAGCAGCACCGAGAGACCCTGCTCCTCGTTGAGCTTCTTGATGATTTGGAACAGTTCCTTGGTGATCAGTGGAGCGAGCCCGAGGCTCGGCTCGTCGCACAGCAGCAACCGCGGCCGGCTCATCAGCGCCCGGGCGATGGCCAGCATCTGCTGCTCGCCACCCGACAGCGTGCCCGCCTTCTGCGCGTGGCGGTCGCGGAGGCGAGGGAAGGTTTCGTACCACAGGGCGATGTCGTGGTCGACGTGACGATCGCGACGCACGTACGCGCCGGCGCGCAGGTTGTCGTCGACGGTGAGGTCGGTGAACGTTCCGCGACCCTGCGGCACTTGGGCGATCCCCATCCGAACGATTGCATCGGGCGAGCTCTTGGCGATGTTCTTCCCGTCGAACTCGATCGCGCCCTTGCGCTGGATCATTCCCGAGACCGCGCGCATCGTGGTGGTCTTGCCGGCTCCGTTGGCTCCGAGGATCACCGTGACCTCGTGCTCCTGCACCTCGATGTCGACCTTGTGCAACACCTCGACCGGGCCGTAGCCGGCCGACAGGCCACCGAGTCGGAGCAGGATCGTCATGCGTCGGTCCCGAGATAGGCGGCGATGACATGCGGGTCTTGTTGCACCTCGGCAGGCAGGCCTTCGGCGATCTTGCGACCGAACTCCATGGCCACGACCTTGTCGCTGATCCCCATCACCATTGCCATGTGGTGCTCGACGAGCAGCACCGTCAGGCCGAACTCGTCGCGGACCGACTTCACCAGTTCACCGAGCTCGTCGACTTCGCCGTGGGTCAGCCCGCTGGCCGGTTCGTCCATGATCAGGAACGTCGGCTTGGACGCCAGGGCACGGGCCACTTCCAGACGCTTCAGCGTGCCGAACGGCAGGCCACTGGCCGGCCGATGGGCGAGGTGCGCCAACCCGAGTCGGACGAGCAGTTGTTCGGCATCGTGTCGGATCCGGCGCTCCTCGCTGTGGATGCCGAGCCGGAACGTCGAGCGGGCAAACCCGGCCTTGCCCTGGCAGTGAGCACCGACCATCACGTTCTCGAGCAGCGTCATGGTCGGGAACAGCGCCAGATTCTGAAAGGTGCGGGCGATGCCGTGGCGGGCAATGCCGTGGGCCGGCACGATCAACAGGTCGTCGCCCCTGAACAGCACCCTGCCCTCGGTCGGTTGATAGATGCGGCTGACGACGTTGAACATCGTCGTCTTGCCCGCGCCGTTGGGTCCGATCAGTCCGCAGATCTGACCCTGGTCGATCGTGAAGCTGAGCCGGTCGAGGGCGTGGATTCCTCCGAATCGCACGGACACGCTCTGAACATCGAGAAGAGTCACCTTGCGCCAGTACCCCCCGTGCTTCGGCCCTCGGATGTGTCGATTGGCACACGGTAGTACTTTGGGGCGACGGACTCGACCGGCGGTTCAGCTGCGAAGCTGATGGGTATGAATCAAGTCGACGAGATCGTCGCCGAGCCCGACGAGATCGAGATCCGGCCGTGGTGGCAGAGCAAGCTCAACATGGGCGTGCTCGCCGTCGCGATCGCCGTGCTGTGCGGAGCGCTCGGATGGGTGATCGGCAACAATCGCGCCACCCCCGATCCGAACCCGGTGGACATCGGGTTCCTGCAGGACATGCGCACGCATCACGAGCAAGCCGTCAACCTCGGCCTCTACTACCTGTCGCTGGACGACACCAATCCCGATCTGCGGGTGCTCGCCCGCGAGATCGTCTTCGGACAGAGCATCGACATCGGTCGCATGATCCAGTTGCTGCGTCTGTACGGCGCAACGGAGACGAACGAGAGCGACGTGGCGATGTCGTGGATGAACGAACCGACCCCCCACGATCGCATGCCGGGACTGGCATCGGATGGCGACATCGACAAGCTGCTGGCCAGTAGCGGCTCCGACGCCGACAAGTTGTTCGTCGACCTGATGGTGGCCCACCACCAAGGTGGCGTCCACATGGCGCAATACGCTCTCGACCACGCCAACGAGATCGAAGTTCAACGATTCGCCCACGCCATGCTCACATCGCAGACCGGTGAAATCGACGAGCTGCGGGCCCTGATCGCGGCGTGAGCAGGCAGACGGGCTTTTCGCCGATGCGCTGCCTAAGCTCAAGACGTATGCGTGTGCGGACTGCATCGGCGGTGGCGATCTGCCTGCTGGTGATGGCCGGCTGCTCGGTCGAGCGGCCCGGCGTTGCGTCCACGCGGTCACGTCAGAACGACGATCGCAACATCCTCGCGAACCAGCCCGAAGTCGTCACTGACGAAACGACCCCCACCGACGACACGACGGTCGACACGACGCCGATCCCCGTTCAGGAAGGGATCATCGACTTCGGCGCCAACCACGTCGACAACGGCTACGACGGCTACCTGACCGCAGCGTTCAGCGACATCCAGGCATTCTGGGAGCAGCAGTTCCCCGCCGTCTACGGCAGCGCGTTCACCCCGCTCTCCGGGGGCATCTACGCCGCGTATCCGGATCGCGTCGAGCCGATCCCCGGTTGCGGCACACCGCAGACGTTCTACCAAGATGTGCAGGGCAACGCGTTCTACTGTCTCGACGGCGATTTCATGGCATACGACGATGCCGAACTGCTGCCGCAACTCGTCGCCCAACTCGGCCAATCCGCCGTCGCCGTGGTGCTCGCCCACGAGTTCGGCCACGCTGTTCAGTTTCGAGCTGACGAGACCGGGCAACCCACCATCCTCAAAGAACAACAAGCCGACTGCTTCGCCGGCGCCTGGGCGGCGCACGTCGCCGCGTGGCGAGAGCGACGTGATCAACTTCAACGACGACGATGTCAGCGGGGGCCTGATCGCCATGATCCAGGTACGCGATCCGATCGAGTTCGGAGGCATCATCGACGAGAGTTCGCACGGCACCGGCTTCGATCGCGTCGGCGCGTTTCAGGATGGGTTCCTCGGCGGGGCCGAGCGATGCAAGACCTTCTTCACCGACGGCCGGGAGAACCAACTGATCAACATCCCGTTCAACGCCGGTGACCCGGATGGCAACCTGCCGCTGATCGATCCCAACCCGGATCCGACCGACGGACCCGGCGACGTCGTCACACTGCTTCCTGAGGATCTCAATCGCTACTGGACCGCGCAACTCGCCACCAGCAACCTCACCTTCGCCGCGCCGACTCTCACGGTGTTCACACCCGACGGCGGCGACCTACCGACCTGCGACGGCTTCGACAGTTCGAACTTCGAACAGAACATCCTCTATTGCCCCGCGAGCAACACGATCTTCCTCGACCAGGAATGGGCCGAGCAACAGATCTCTGATCCGCTGCTCGGCGACATGTCGGTCGGGTATCTGATCTCGCGTGGATACAGCGAGGTAGTGCAGGGTTTCCTCAACAGCACGCTGACCGACGAGCCGCGCGCCCTCCTCAACGATTGCCTCACCGGCTCATGGATTCGCGACGACCTGCCGCCGCAACCCGATGGGCGACCGCTGTACCTCTCGGCGGGCGATCTCGACGAGGCAATCGTCACCGCGATCGTACGCGGCGACTCGACCAGCGACACCAACATCAACGGCACCGCGTTCGAGAAAGTCGATGCCTTCCGGGCCGGAGTGCTCGGCGGCATGCAATCGTGCCAGGACCGCATCTCGCCGTGACAACGACGCCGAGCCCGGTCAATCTGGCTGCGCTCGACATCGGCACCAACAGCTTCCACCTCGTCGTCGCCCGCCTGCTCGACAACGGGTACGAGATCGTGACCCGAGAGAAGGAAACCGTGCGACTCGGTCACGGCGGTGGCGACATGAAGACGCTGTCGTCGGATGCCATCGAGCGTGGAATCTCAGCGCTTCGCCGCATGCAGCGCATCGCTGCCGCACACAATGCGCCGGTGCGCGCCGTCGCCACGAGCGCTGTCCGCGAGGCGCACAACTCCGAGGAGTTCCTCAGCAGGGCGCGAGACGAGGCGAAGGTCGACATCGAGGTGATCTCGGGCTTGGAGGAAGCGCGGCTCATCCATCTCGGCGTCCTGCAGGCCGTCCCCGCATTCGAACAGCGGCTGATACTGGTCGACATCGGCGGCGGCTCGACCGAGGTGTTGATCGGCGAGCGCGGCGAGATGTTGGCCGCGCGAAGTTTCAAGCTCGGCGCAGTGAGATTGACGGACCGATTCTTTGCCGGAGGCACGACGACGTCGGACTCCGTCCGCGATTGCCGCTCGTACATCCGCTCGATCGTGGCGACCTTCGATCGCGAAGTCGAAGACCTCGGTTTCGACATCGCCATCGCCTCGTCGGGAACCGCCGAATCCATTGCCCGCATCATCCACGCGACGCGCGACGACACCGACCTGCGCACCTTCAACCGCTTCGAGTTCACCGTCTCCGAACTGCAAGGAATCACCGAATCACTGGCGAAGAAGAAGACCTCCGACGATCGGAGGTCGATCGCCGGCCTCGACCCTGCGCGAGCAGACATCATCGTCGCCGGGGCGCTGGTCCTGGAAGGCGTTGCCGACATCTTCGGGATCAAGAGCTTCACATTCAGCGAGGCGGCCCTTCGCGAAGGTGTGTTGCTCGACACGATTGCCAGGCTGCAGGGTGGCGCGCTGCACCACCTCCGCGACGTGTCGCGCCGGTCGATCCGCGCCCTGGCGGAGCGATGCGACGACGACGTCGCCCACTCCACGCACGTGGCCTCGATGGCCCTGCAGCTGTTCGACGCCACCGAGTCACTGCACGGTTTGCCGGCCGATGCGCGCGAGTACCTCGAAGCCGGCGCGCTGTTGGCCAACGTCGGACTCGTGATCTCGCACACCAAGCACCATCTGCACAGCTACTACGTCATCCGCAACAGCGAACTGACCGGGCTGACCGACACCGAGATCGAGATCATCGCCCAGATCGCCCGCTACCACCGCAAGAGCGCCCCGAAGGCCGGCCACGTCGAGTTCGGGCGTCTGTCGCCCGATCACCAGAAGTTGGTCAAGACGCTGGCCGCAATCTTGCGGGTGGCGATCGGGTTGGACCGCAGCCACGACGGAAGGGTTCGATCGGTGGCGGCGCACGTTCGTCGCGATCGTCTCGTGGTCGAGGCACTGGGCAAACGCGGCAAGGAGATCAGCCTCGAGCTGTACACCGCCAACGAGCGAAGCGACCTTCTCGAAGAGGTGCTGGGCCGGCGCGTCGAGATCGTCGCCGCGCACCCCAGCAGGTTGGCGGATTAACCGAACAGGAGCCGACGTCGAGGTCGTGGTGCCGGCCGGGATGGTGGAGGTGGTCGGCGGCGTGGTGGTCGTTGCCGGAGGGGTCGTCGTCGGCTTCACCGTGGTCGGCGGCGGCAGCGTCGTCTTGGCAACCGTCGTGGTGGTCGCCTCGGTGGTGGTCGTTGCATCAGGGTCGGCGTAGTTGAACGACGGCAAGCTTTCACGCCTGGTGTAATGCTCGGGCTGCTTGCCGTCCTGGCCCCACACGTACACCAGGTCGCCCTTGGCCACCATCGACGGGAACGTCTTGGCGATCGTCTGATTGAGGCGCACGCAGCCGTGCGACGCGGGCGCCAGCGGCACGTTGTCGGCTCCGTGAATGGCGATCCCGTAGTTGAAGTAGACCGGGTTCATCATCCCGCCCAACGGGCCGGTGCGCTTGCCGTCGTACCGACGGGTGAACCTGAACACGCCGCCCGGCGTCTTGGCGTCGGCGCACTCCTGCTTGGTCACCGGCTCCGTCAGCGGTTCGCCGTTGGGGCCGGTGTCGTACGTCAGCGTGTCGCACCACTTCTTGGGCGTGCCGTCGGGATTCTGCTCGCCCGTCGAGATGTGCGCGATCAGTTGCGGCGCATCATCTTTGAACACGATCAGCACTGCCTCCGGCACATAGATCTCGACATGCGTGGAACCGGCCCCGGTCGGGCGGCGCGGCGGAATGGTGATTCGGTCCTGCATCGCCTGCCACATCTCGTTGCTGACCCGACCCTTGGCATCGGCTCGCGGGGTCTTCAGGATCAACTTCTCGTACGCCCACACTGCTTGTTGCGTTCCCGACCCGAACAAGCCATCGATGGGGCCGGGAGCGAAACCGAGGTCGGTCAGCCGTTGCTGCACCTGCTTGACATCTTCACCAGCATTGCCCTTGCCGATGGTCTGGCTGATGTTGGTCTTGACGATTGCCGGATCAGTATTGACCACGATCGGAAGTGTCGTGATGCTCGTCGTCGTCGCCGCGGCCGCCCCGACGATGGTGGGTGCAACGGTGTCGGCGCTGCTGGCGCCGCCCCTACCCGACACCCCGGCGATGATCACCACGGCGAGCACGCCGGCACCGGCGACCACGGGCATCCAGCGACCGATGGGCGCGGGCGCGCTGCCACGACGGCGGCGCGGTGGTGGTTGGGTTGGTCGACGGGCATTCAAAACGAAACAAACTCCGACTGGGGGCGTCGGAGCCAATCTATCAGCCGACCTGTCGCGGCCCAGTCAGGTAACGGTCACACCAGCAGCTGGTGACGAGTCAGGTAAAGGGTCGCACGACCGGTTGCAGGTCGCGCAGCTCACGGCGCAATTGCACCATTTCGGTGACGATCTTGCGGATCACGCTGGTCGAAGCCAGGGTGCTCTCGCCCCTGGTACGGGGGAAATAGTCGACTCCGAACTGGATCACGTTGAAGCCGAGCTTGTTGGCCCGGATGATCAGCTCGGCATCCACGAATGAACCCTCGCTACGCAGGGAGATGTGGTCGAAGATCGATCGGCGGCACAGCTTGAAGGCGAAGTTGATGTCGCGCATGCGCACGCCGAAGAGCCGCCGGATCAAGAAGTTGTAGAAGAACGTGTACACGGTGCGCAGCGAGCCCTCGCCCGTGCGGTCGAACCTGAAGGCGCTGACGATGTCGGCGTCGTAGTAGCGCATCAGCCGGATTGCCCTCGACACCTCGGCCATGTCGAACGGCAGATCGGCGTCGCTGTACAGCACCACATCGCCCGTCGCTGTGGCGAAACCGGTCTTCATCGCCCCACCGAGCTTGCGGTTGACCGGGTGATGCACGACCCGAATGCGCGGATCAGCGGCCGCCATCTCGTCGGCGAGCTTGCCGGTGTGGTCGGTCGAGGCATCGTCGACGATGATCAGCTCGTAGTCGAGGATCTCGTTGTTGTCCATCAACGAGCGGCATTCCGCAGTGGCCGTTTCGATGGCGCGGTCGATGTACGCCTCTTCGTTCCACATCGGAAAGAAGACGCTGAGTTTCCGGAAAGGAGTCGCCCGCTCGGCTGCCATCGGCGCAAGGGTAGCTGGGCGCACCCCCGCCTGACCTGTCGCCCGATATGGTTGCCACCCGATGGATCCCGGCGCGCCAGCTGACTCTCAGCCCATGCCCGCACCTCCGGCGTTCTCCCCACCGACGGCCCAGCCCAACGTGGCGGAGGCGGCGATGTCGGAGTCTTGGGTGTCCGAGCCGGGGCTCCCGGAGCCACCGTGGGTCGAGCAGGCACCGAAGCGGCCCGGGCAACTGAGCCCTGGATGGCGTCTGGCCTTCGGAATCGGGTGGGCGGCGATCATCGTCGGTTATGCGGCCGTGTGGCAGACGTCGCGTGTGATCGGTCTGTCGACGTGGTGGCTGGGTGCCGAGGCCGAGCCGCGCTTGGTGTTGATCAATCTGCTGCCGTTCTACGGGCCGGTCCTGGTGGCCGCCGCAGCAATCTCCAACTGGCGCTATGCGCCATATCTCGGCATCGGTGTCGCGTTCATCGGGGCCGCGATCGGGGCCGGTGATCTCGGACGAGTCCAATGGCTCGCCGTCGTCGAACTGGTGGTCGCCGGCGCAGCGCTGTGCATCAGCGTCGCCTCGCTCGCGGGGATGTACCGGCGGCCGCTCGCCGCCGCACCGGTGAGCACCAGCTAGGTGACTTTGCGGTCCTTTTCGACCACCACGACACCACGGTCACTGACGACGAACTCGGCGCGGTCGGCATCGGGATCGTGGCCGATCGAGCGGCCGGCCGGGATGTCGACGTTCTTGTCGATCACGCAGCGATGGAGTCTCGCGCCCGGCCCGACACGCACGCCGGGGAACAGGATCGACTCGCTGACGACCGCCGACGCATCGACGTAGGTCTCGGGTCCCAGGATCGAGCGCTCGACGGTCCCACCCGACACGATCGAGCCTGCACACAACAAGCTGTTGTCGATGGTCGGCCGCTCGCCGCCGGGTCCGTGGTCGATCTTGGCCGGTGGCAGCGGAAGTTGCAGGCTGTAGACGGGCCACTCGCTGTTGTACAGGCTGAACGGAGGCACCGGCGCGATCAGGTCCATGTTGGCCTCGTAGTACGCGTCGAGGCTCCCGACGTCGCGCCAGTAACCGCGCTCGTGCTCGGCTTGCCCAGGGATGTCGTTGGTCGAGAAGTCGTACATGTGAGCGACCCCGGCGCGAGTCAGCATCGGGATGACATCGCCACCGATGTCGGTGGCGATGTCGTCGCTTCCGGTCGGGCTGACGACATCGATCAACGTCTGGGTGTCGAACACGTAGTTGCCCATCGACGCCAGTACACGCGAGGTGTCGCCGGGCATCGTCGGTGGGTTGGCCGGCTTCTCGTGGAACGCGATGATCTTGCCTGTATCCGAGGACTCGATGATCCCGAACTGTGATCCCTCCGACACGGGTACCGGGATCGCGGCGACCGTGACACCGGCCCCGACGGCGACGTGGTGGTCGACCATCTGTCGCGGATCCATGTGGTAGATGTGATCGGCACCGAACACGCAGACGATGTCGGGACGCTCGTCGCTGATGAGGTTGAGGTTCTGATAGATCGCGTCGGCGGAACCACTGAACCACTGCGGGCCACGACGCATCTGTGCCGGCACCGGCGTGACGTAGTTGCCGAGCAACGTCGAGAATCGCCACGTCTGGCTGATGTGACGGTCGAGGCTGTGGCTCTTGTACTGAGTCAGCACGACGATCTTGAGGTAGCGGGCGTTCGCGAAGTTCGAGAGAACGAAGTCGATGATTCGGTACGTGCCACCGAAGGGCACCGCCGGCTTGGCGCGGTCGGCGGTCAGCGGCGCAAGGCGCCTCCCTTCCCCGCCCGCCAACACCACCACGAGGACCTTGGGTTCAGCCATAGAGCGGGAGGTTAGACCCTTCTCGGCCGTGCCTGTGCGACGTGGGCCTCTGCGACTTGGGCCTCCGCAACGATTCGTCGATACCACTCGACATGTGCCGCGGCAGGCGAACGCCACGACCAATCGATGTTCATTCCGCGGCGCTGCATCGCAGATCGCCGACGTGGTTGCGAATACGCCTTCACCATCCGATGCACACCGTCCATCAGGGCAACGGAGTTGGCGCCCGGCACGACGACGCCTGTGCCGCGAGTCGGGGCGGCATCGACGTCGACGACGGTGTCGTGCAACCCACCGACGTCGGTCACCAGCGGAAGCGTGCCGTAACGCATCGACTGCATCTGGGCGAGGCCGCACGGCTCGAACCGGCTCGGCATCACGAACACATCGGCACCGGCGAAGAGTTGGTGGGCAAGTGCTTCGTCGTAGCCGCGAATGAACGCGACGTCGTGCGGGTCCGCGGCGGCCGCGGCGGTCAGCGCATCGGCCAGACCCCTGCTGGCCGTCGCCGATCACGATCAGCGAGGCGCCGAGCCCGCGTAGAAATGGCGTGACCGGCAACAAGCAGATCGACACCTTTCTGATCGGCGAGCCGAGTGACCATGGTCATCAGCGGTCCGCCGCCATCGGTCAGGCCGAAGCGCGTCAGCAGCTCGGCTCGCATCGCCGCCTTGGCACCGACGTCGTCGGCCGAATAGTTGGTCGGCAGGTGCGGGTCGGTCTCGCGGGTCCCACTCCATCGGTGTCGATGCCGTTGAGGATGCCGACCAGGCGATCGCCGCGCTGACGGAGCGGCCCATCGAGCCCGAAGCCGCCTTCGGGTGTGGTGATCTCGTACGGCATAATGAGGGCTGACCGCGACGACCACGTCGGCGAGGCGGATTCCGCCGAGCAGCGGATTGCAGTCGCCCCACTGTTCGAACGCGCCGACGTGATGCGGAAGCGTCTTCAACCACCCAGGGTTCGTGCGGCCCTGATAGCCGAGCGTGTGGATCGTGAGCATCGTCGGTGGTGCCACGGCGAGATGACCGAGCGACGCACACGTGTGCCAATCGTTGAGGTGCAACACATCCGGCGCCACCACCTCGGTCAACGCCGCGAGGGCGGCCGAGAAAGCCATGAATCGCCGATCGTTGTCGGGCCATCCCGTCCCGTCAGGCTGCAGGTATGGATGGCTCTTGGCGATCCCGAATGCGTCGATCAGCGTGATCTCGCCGATTCCGGCGAGAGTGCCCGTGCGAGCCTTCGCCGGGCCGGCCCACTCGGGGACGGCGAGCGGTTGCACCGTCTCGTGTTGCAGCTTGGTGCCGAAATAGTCGGGGACGACGACCTGCACGTCGACTTCCTGGCGGCGAAGTTCGGCAACCAACCCGGCCGCCGCCGCGGCAAGCCCGCCGACTCGGGCCAACGGTGCGAACTCGGCCGACGCGAACACACACCTTCACGGGCGGCAGCGTAAACCACTCCGTGAGCCCGGGTGAGACGGTACGCCGAAGGCGTGCCGACTCACGCGTGCCGGTTCAGGTAGCGTCTCGGGTCTATGTCGAAGGTGCTGACCACACTGCCAAAGGGCGAGCGAGTGGGGATCGCCTTCAGCGGCGGCCTCGACACGTCGGCTGCTGTCGCCTGGATGCGCCACCACGGTGCACTGCCGTACGCGTACACCGCCGACCTCGGCCAGGCCGACGAGCCAGATCTCAGCGGCGTGCCGGGACGCGCCAAGCAGTACGGCGCCGAACTCGCACGGTTGATCGACTGCCGCGCCGAACTGGTCCGCGAAGGCCTGATGGCGTTGCAATGCGGCGCGTTCCACATCAGCACCGCGGGTCGCACGTACTTCAACACCACACCCCTCGGACGCGCCGTCACCGGCACGCTCCTGGTGCGGGCAATGCACGAAGACGGCGTCGACATCTGGGGCGACGGCAGCACGTACAAGGGCAACGACATCGAGCGCTTCTACCGGTACGGCCTGCTCGTCAATCCCAACCTGCGGATCTACAAGCCGTGGCTCGACAACGACTTCGTCACCGAGCTCGGCGGCCGCAAGGAGATGAGCGAGTTCCTGATCGCCCACGACCTGCCCTACCGCGACAGCACCGAGAAGGCGTACTCGACCGACGCGAACATCTGGGGCGCGACGCACGAGGCCAAGTCGCTGGAGGAGCTCGGCACGTCGATGGACATCGTCGAGCCGATCATGGGTGTCGCCCACTACCGCGATGACGTGGCGATCACCACCGAGACCGTCACGATCAGGTTCCACGAAGGCTGGCCCGTCGCGCTCAACGGCAACGAGTTCGCGACCCAGATCGAGTTGGTGCAAGAAGCCAACGCGATCGGCGGCCGGCACGGGCTGGGCATGAGCGACCAGATCGAGAACCGGATCATCGAGGCCAAGAGCCGCGGCATCTACGAAGGCCCTGGGCTCGCCCTGCTGCACATCGCCTACGAGCGGCTGGTCACCGCGATCCACAACGAGAACACCATCGAGAACTACCGCACCATGGGTCGACGTCTCGGTCGCCTGCTGTACGAGGGACGGTGGTTCGACCCGCAGAGCCTCATGTTGCGCGACCCGCTGTTGCGTTGGGTCGGCGCGGCGATCACCGGCGAAGTCACGCTGCGCCTGCGCCGCGGCGACGACTACTCGATCCTCGACACCACCGGCCCGCACCTCACGTATGCGCCCGAGCGGTTGAGCATGGAGAAGGTCGATGATGCGGCCTTCGGACCGCTCGACCGCATCGGCCAGTTGACGATGCGCAACCTCGACATCGACGACAGCCGCAGCAAGCTCGAGGTCTACCGCAACGCCGGAACGCTGAGTGCCGGAGGCGGCTTGATGGAGTTGAGCGACGGCGACACTGGTTCGGACGACGACACGCCCAAGCCTTAGGCGATCAGTTCGGCGACGATCGCCGGCGAGCAGCCGGGCACGATCGACCATCGTGTCGACCAAGACGAACTCGTGGTCCGCATGGGCGCCTCCGCCAACGGCGCCGAGCCCATCGAGCGTCGGCACGCCGCATGCCGCGGTGAAGTTGCCGTCGCTGCCGCCGCCGACTGCGACTCCGCTGACCGCGGGGAGACCGATCGTGGCCGCGGCCGTCTGCGCAACCGCGAACAGACTGGTCGACGCGGACTCCTGCATCGGCGGCCGGTCGAGACCGCCCGACACCTCGACTCCGGCACCGGGCAACGTCGGACGACAGCGTCGCCATCAAGTGTTCGACGCGCTCCTTCTCCCCCGCCACGTTGACACGTGCGTCGACGCGGACCTTGGTGAGCGCCGGAACGACGTTGTCGGCAGTGCCGGCTGTCGCAACGGTCGGCGTCACGGTCGTGCCCTTCTCCGGGTCTCCGAATGTGGCGATCCTGGTGATCAGTTGAGCGGCGGCGACGAGCGAGTTGATCCCCTTCTCCGGCTCGAGGCCGGCATGCGCGGCACGGCCGTGCACCACCACCTCGAACGTGCCCGTTCCCTTGCGGGCGGTCTTCAACGCCCCACCGTCGGCGCTCGGTTCCATCACCAGTACGGCACCGCACGCGAGTGCGCGTTCTTCGATCAGGGCCCGCGACGCCTTTGATCCGACCTCTTCGTCGGCGGTGATCAACAACTCGACACCGTCGAGGTCGTCGAGCAACGACAGGGCGTGAACGGCCAACACGATGCCGGCCTTCATGTCGAAGACGCCCGGCCCGGTGGCCCTGCCGTCGTTGACCGCGAACGGTCGGGCGGCGAGCGCCCCGATGGGGAAAACCGTGTCGTGATGACCGACGATCAACACCTTCGACGACTGCCCGAAACGGCTGTGAACGTGCGGCCCGGCCTCGCTGTCGACCAGTTCGGCGTGACGCCCGAGCCTGCGTTCGATCACATCGCGAACTGCAGCAGCGGATCTCGTGATCGCTGGGATGTCGTGCGACGGCGATTCGATCGACACCAGGTATTCGAGATCCTCCAGCATTGAATCGAGCGATAGCACCCGGCCATTGTTGCTGAGCGGAGTGTCTGGCGCCACCCAAGGTGCCGCGGGAGACTCCAGCGTCGCCCTAGCCGTGGTTCAAGGTGGCGAGGCCGACGAGGATGATCGCGATCCCTGCGACTTGCGGAGCGGTCAACCGCTCGCCCAGGAGTGCCAGGCCGATGCCGACCGAGATCACGGCCTCGCAGCCGAGCGCGATCACGTACGTGGTGCTCAACCCGCCCCGATTCACGGCCTTCGCCAGAAACCCGGCGCCGATCACGAAGCACGCAGCGATGAGGACGCTGGGCCAGAACCTGGTGAAACCGTTCGACACGCCCATGAAGGCTCCGCCGATGCTGAATGCCAACGATCCGATGATGATCGTCGCCATACGCACACCTCCTCCAGCGACCGTCCCTTGTTGATGTACAGAGCAGCCCGACCGCCGATTGGATACGTGACACCTGGCTCACCGACTGAACCGCATCGGACAGAACATGGAACAATCGTTCGATGCGCCCCCGCCTCGTCCGAAGTCCTCGCTGCCGCGGCCCTGATCGCCGCCGTTGCTCGGGGTCCGGAGACGCGGCGACCTCGACGCCGGGCTCCGGCACGGCCCCGGCGACCGATGCACCGACCACCACGATCCCGCTGGCCAAGGCCACGTTCACCGTCCAGCCGGGCACCGAACAGATCGCGATCCTCGACGACACGCCGGGCGAGACCCTTGCGTCCGAAGCGCGATGGCGCTCGAGGTCGCCAAGGGCACCGTCGACGAGCAGGGCTCGCTGCTGTTCCGCGAGCTCGAACCGGGCGACGGGTACACCGTCAGCAGCAGCACCGCAATCAGCGACACGGTCACGGTCGCCGATCCGACCGTCAATCCTCCGGCCGACTTCTACTCGAGCCAGCCGAAGCTGCCCGAGGGTGGGTTCGGCTACATCACGACCCGCGACGGCACGACGCTGAGCGCCAATGTGATCCTTCCCGGACCCGCGGACCAGGGCCCGTACCCGACAGTCGTCGAGTACAGCGGCTATCAGCCCAGCGATCCAGACAGTGCCCAACTGGCCCAGCTCTACACGACGATGGGCTTCGCCTACGTCGGGGTCAACATGCGCGGCACCGGATGCAGCGGCGGCTCGTATCAGATTCTTCGAGACCGTGCAGAGCCTCGACGGGTACGACGCGATCGAAACCATCGCAGCCCAACCGTGGGTGCTCGACAACCAGGTCGGAATGGTCGGCATCTCGTATCCCGGCATCGCCCAACTGTTCGTCGCCGCAACGCAACCACCGAGTCTCAACTCGATCACGCCGTTGTCGGTGCTCGACGACAGCTACCGGGCGACCCTGTATCCGGGGGGCATCCTCAACACCGGATTCGCAGTCACGTGGACGCAGGAGCGGGTCGACGAGGCCAAGCCGTTCGGTCAGGAATGGACGAAGGCGCGAGCCGACGCCGGCGACACCGTGTGCGCCGAGAACCAGAAGCTGCGACTGCAGAACCCGGACCTGGTGGAAGAGATCGACGACAACCCGTACTACTCGCCGGAGCTCGGCGACTCGCTCGCACCGATCACGTTCGTCGACAAGATCACGGTGCCGGTCTTCCTCGCCGGCGCCTGGCAGGACGAGCAGACCGGCGGTCACTTCCCGGCGATGCTCGACAAGTTCACCAGCTCGCCACACCTCTACGTCACCTTGATGAACGGCCTGCACACCGAGGCGCTGACTCCCCCGGTGCTCGGTCGATACGTCGAGTTCCTCGACCTCTACGTCGCCAAGAAGGTTCCTTCAGTGACACCGCTCAACCTGATCGTGCCGCTGATCGGAACCGACGATCTGGGGTGTCGACACGTTCGCCCCGTTCGAGGATCGGTTCGCCGGCGACACGTACGAGACGGCGCTGGCCGAGTTCGAGGCCGAGCCGTCGATCCGGATCGGGTTCGAGCAGGGCGGCAATCCTGCGTACGCGCCCGGCACCCCGGAGCCGAACTTCGTCGCCGAGTTTCCTCGTGGCCGATTCCATCGGAAACGGCGACGACGTGGTACCTCGGCGACGGTGGCGCGTTGGACCAGCTCGCGCCTGTCGAACCGAACGAGTACACGTACATCGCCGACCCGTCGGTACTTCCCGCCACGTTCTATCCAGGAGGTCAGAGCAGCGACATCTGGAAGGCCGGCGTGCAGTACGACTGGCGGCCGATTCCCGCCGACAACGGCCTCGGTTTCGTCACCGCTCCACTCCCCGACGACGTGGTCGTTGCCGGACCGGGGTCCGTCGATCTGTGGATCACGGCGACGTCGGCCGACACCGACATCGAGGCGACCATCAGCGAAGTGCGTCCCGACGGGCAGGAGATCTACGTGCAGAGTGGATGGCTGCGGGCCAGCCAGCGTGCGCTTGCCGACAGTGCGACCGAGCTGCGTCCGGCCCACACCAACCTCGAAGCCGATTCTGCAGACCTGCCCGTTGGGGAGCTCACCGAGGTGCGAGTCGAGCTCTTCCCCTTCGCCCATCCCTTCCGAGCCGGCAGCCGGCTGCGGTTGACGATCGATGCACCGGGCAACAACCGGCCGGTGTGGGAGTTCGTCACGATCGCCAGCGGCGAGACGGTCACCGTCGCTACGGGCGGCGTGCGCATGTCGAAGCTGGTGCTGCCGGTCGTCGCCGGAGTCGACGTGCCGCCGGACGCCCCGCCGGCGTGCGGTTCACTGCGCGGTGAGCCGTGCAGAACGTGGGTCCAGGCCTCGAACGGCGGCTGACAGGTAGCAACACCACTAGGTCGCCACCATCTTCGGCGTGATCGAATGGGCCGATGACCCGACGCGACGAGCTGGCCGCATTCCTGCGCGCTCGCCGCGACGCGTCTGGCGCCGACCGAAGTCGGGCTGCCGGAGGGACGATCGCGGCGCACGAAGGGGCTGCGACGCGAGGAGATCGCGATGCTGGCCGGCGTGTCGGTGACGTGGTACACGTGGCTGGAGCAGGGCCGCCCGATCAACGCTTCCGTCGATGTGCTGTCGGCGCTGGCGCGGGCACTGCGCCTCGACGACGCCGAGCGACAACACATGCTGGCCCTCGCGACCCGCGCCCCCGCTGGAGCCGATCGAGACCGTCGAGCACGCCCCGGACGCACTCGTGCGGCTGATCACGTCGATGGAGCCGGCGCCGGCGTACGTGCTCGGCCCGCGGTGGGACTTCCTGGCCTGGAACCGCCCGCAGTCGCTGTTGTATCCGCTCATCGACCGACTGGGCGACGACGAACGCAACCTGCTGTGGGTGGTGTTCGCCGAGCCGAACGCACGGCGGCTGCTGACCGACTGGGCCGATCAGGCCCGCCGGATCATGGCCGAGTTCCGATCCGGCACCGCCGCGTTGCGCGACGATCCTCACTACATCGACCTGGTCGATCGCCTGGTGGCCGCGAGCCCGGAGTTCGCCGAGTGGTGGCCGCAGATCGACGTCGCCCAGTTCCAGACACGGCTGCGCCGGTACGCCCATCCTCGTGCCGGCAACCTCGTCTTCGAGTACCAGCAATTGACCCCCAGCGAATGGCCAGGCCTGCGAGTGTGCTGCCAGTTGCCCGTGCCAGGAGACGACAGCGCGGCGCGCCTCGCTGCCTGGCGAAACATAGCGTGAGCCCGGCGATGAGAGATGAGCCGCCCTGCGCCGCACATCTCTCATCTCCAGGCCATCCGACCACGGTGCGATGAGAGATGTGCGGCCTCCGGCGGCTCATCTCTCATCGCCGGTAACCTCGAACGGCCATGAACGAGATCGCCGAGGCCAAGCGCCGTCGCACCTTTGCGATCATCAGCCACCCGGACGCCGGCAAGACGACGCTGACCGAGAAGTTCCTGCTGTACTCCGGCGCGGTGCAAGAAGCCGGCGCAGTCCACGCCCGCGAGGGTCGACGATCGGCGCGTAGCGACTGGATGGAACTGGAGCAGCAGCGCGGCATCTCCATCAGTTCCACCGTGATGCAGTTCCCGTACGGCGATCACATCATGAACCTGCTCGACACACCAGGTCACCGCGACTTCTCCGAAGACACGTACCGCGTGCTGTCGGCTGTCGACGCCGTCGTGATGGTGCTCGATGCCGCGAAAGGCATCGAGTCCCAGACCCTGAAGCTGTTCCAGGTCTGTCGAGCGCGGAACCTGCCGGTGATCACCTTCCTCAACAAGTACGACCGGCCCGGCCGCGAACCACTGGAGCTCCTCGACGAGATCGAGAAGCAGATCCAACTGCGCCCGACCCCCGTGACGTGGCCCGTTGGCGACGGAGACGCGTTCCAGGGCCTCATCGACCGGCGTACGGGGCGTTACACCAGGTTCACCCGAACCGCTCGCGGAGCTTCGGCGGCTGCCGAGGAGACCAGCGACGTCGATGTCGCCGCTGCCGCGGGGTCGGCCGAGCACGGCGCGGCGTGGAAGGCGGCCCTCGACGAGTGCTCGCTGTTGGACGCGATCGGCGCCGATGTCGACCTGCCATCGTTCCTCGCCGGGCAATCGACACCGGTGTTCGTCGGGTCTGCCTTGACGAACTTCGGCGTGCGCCTGTTGCTCGACGCCGTCATCGATCTGGCCCCGTCGCCATCGCCACGGTTCGATCGCGACGACGAGCCGCGAGAGCTCGACAGCCCGTTCTCGGCGTTCGTGTTCAAGGTCCAAGCCAACATGGACCCGTCGCACCGCGACCGGATCGCGTTCGCCCGCATCTGCTCCGGCAGGTTCGAGCGCGGCATGAGCGTCACCAACCACCGCACGGGTCGCGACATCACCACCAAGTACGCGACGACAGCCTTCGGACCCGACCGCGAGACGGTCGACGAAGCGTTTCCCGGCGACGTCGTCGGCTTGGTCAACGCCAGCGGGGTGCAACTGGGCGACACGCTGTACGACGCCGGCTACGCCGGCTTGGCCGTGGAGTTCCCGCCGATCCCGAGGTTCTCGCCGGAAGTGTTCGCCAAGGCCCGCCCGCTCGACAACGGCAGGTTCAAACAGTTCCGCAAAGGCCTCGAGCAACTCGACGAGGAGGGCGTGGTGCAGGTGTTGCGCGACCCCGACTTCGGCGATACCGAGACCATCCTTGCTGCCGTCGGCGAACTGCAATTCGAGGTGTTCGCCTACCGGCTGGGCAGCGAGTTCGGTGCGCCGACGGAGATCCTCTCCGCTCCGTACCAGGCGATCCGCCTGACCGACAAGGAATCGAGCGAGCGACTACGCCGCATCGGCGGCATCCGCATCCTCACCCGTGGCGACGGCGCGCTGGTTGCGTTGTTCGAGAACCGCTACAGGCTGCAACGCCTGGAGAGCGACGAGCCCGAACTGACGCTGCTGCCGATCATCGCTGGCTGAGCCAGCACGCCTTCGGCGTACCGTCTCACCCACGTGTCGTTCATCGTCCGGCTGGCTTGAGCGCCCATCTGTTGCTGCGGCAGCGTTAGCCGCGGGACATGGCGAAGTACATGCCGACGTCGCCGCAGATGGCGAAGCCGAGGCGTTCGTACAGACGAACAGCCCGGCTCTGCTTCTCGACGTGCAGCCGCACGGCACGACCGAGACGATCGGCATGGGCGATGACACCACGCAACACGCCGGTGCCGATGCCGTGGCCGCGGTACTCGGGCAACAGGGCGACATCGATGACCTCGATGTGACTGCCGGAGCCGTCGGTGATCAGTCGACCCACGGGAGCGTCTTCGACGAGAACGATCTTGCGCTCGGCATTGGGGTGATCGAGGCGGATCGACATCGACTGGGCACGGAACTGCATGCCGACCAAGCCATCGAACACCTCTGAGCCGAGTGGGCGCAGGTCGTCGCGGGTCGACGCATACAGCACGTACTCGAAGTCCGCGTCAGCCGGCAGAGCCGGCCGGAGTCCAAAAGCAAGCGTGGTGGTCATCGACCAACCTCGCCGTCGTCGTCATGTTCGACCCTGTCGCGTACTGCCACTGTTGTCCCCGAACACACCTGGCGGAGGGAGCCGCGGGTGCCCAGAAAGACTGCCCCGCAACCACGCTCAGTGTCAATGGGTACGCACTAGGTCATTTGACCTATTCTTCTGACGCCTGCTCGGGCGCTATCTCGCCACCGAGTGCCTCGGCGAGCAATTTCTGGTCCGCCTCGCCCAGTGGTATCGCGCCGACCAGTCCCAACCCTTCAGGGCTCATCTTGCGAGCCGTCTTGCGGATCACCGAGATGGTGAGATCGTGTTCGGTTCGCGCCGCGAAAGCCGCGAGCTGCGTCTCGATGAAGACGAGACACGCGGCATCCTCGACTGCCTGCGCGCCGTCGACGGACTCGCGCCGAATCAGGTGCTGGACGCGTTCGATGTCGTCGTCCTCGTAACCACACGGCGCGAGGATCGCGGCGACATCGGTGGCGTGGCGAACCTTCTGGTCGCGGCGCCAACGCAGGTACCCGGAGCGACCGGCCGGATAGGCATCGCGTCGCAACTCCCACCGGCGTAGATGGTGGGCACGGGCAGCAAGCAGCAACGCCTCGTCGGGGTCGTCGACCAGTTGGGCGATCCATTCCGCAGCCAGTTGACCGTGCACCAACGCGAGGGCAACCCGATGTCCGCGCACTTCGACGATGTTCGGATCCGCAGCGTTCGCCTGATCGATGGCGGCGACCGCTGCGTCGTAGCGCGGACTCAGGTCGCGCACTCCGACTCGCCAATGTCGGCCACGAACGGGCCGGTCTCGTCGTAGTCGGCGTAGAACTCGGGGGCGTCCTCGGGTGATGGGAAGAAGTCGAGATCTCGCAAGCCGTCGGCGATGGCGGTGGCCCCGCCGGAGCGATCCATCCAACCGCGGAAGGTCTCGCCGGCACTGCGCTCCTCGGCGAAGCGACGAATGACGCGCACGGCAGCATCGGGCGCGGCCTTGGCCGGGAGGCGCAACGCCTTCTCGCCGAAGTGGGCCTGCTCCTGGCCGATGTAGCCACCCAGCAGCATCTGGTAGCCGGGCGCCGACTTGCCGTGGGCCCGGCGCTCGGCTCCGAAGAACCCGATGTCGCTGGTGTGATGCTGGCCGCAACTGTTGGTGCAGCCGGAGATGTTGACGCGAACCCCACCGATCTCGGCGAGGCCCTCCTCCTCCAGCTTCTCGCCGATGGCCTTGGCCAACCCGCGGGACTGCGTGACCGCGATGTTGCAGGTGTCGGCACCGGGACAGGCGACGACGTCGCGGGCCAGCTCAGCACCTGGGCGAGCCATCTCGATTGCCTCGAGCCGTGCGTACAGAATCGGCAACTGCGCCTCGGTGAGGCCGCGGAAGACCACGTTCTGGCGATTGCTGAGCCGCACGTCGGCGCCCAGCTCGCGCTGGATCGATGCCAATGCCCGGAACTGCGAGGCGGTGACGTCGCCGAGAGCGGCGTACGCGACCGCCGACACGGCTCCGTTGGCGCTGCCGCGCACGACGCTGGTTGCCACCCAGCGCTGATACGGATCACGAGGCGTCAGCGCTACCACCACGCCTTGACCGACCGCTGTCGCCTCGACGGTGCTGGACCGACCGGCTGGGGCGTCGCCGGCCTTCTGGACGATCTCGGGGATCCCGCCAGGCCACGACGACGACGCCGGCAGGGTGTGGCGCATCTTGATGACACGTCGACGGAGCTCGTCGATGCCGAGTTGATCGACGACCCACTTCAACCGGGCGCGCAGCTTGTTGTCGCGGTTGCCGGTCTGGTCGAAGACTCGCAGCACCGACTCGATGGTGGGTAGAAGGTCCTCACGTGAGGTGAACTCTTCGAGCGCCAACGCCGGATGCGGGTTGGCGCCGAGACCACCGGCGATGTACACACGGAACCCGGATTCGGTCGAGCCGTCCTCGAGCGTGCGTGTCGCGGCGATCACGCCGACGTCGTTGAACATCGCCTGGCCGCAGTCGGTCGAGCAGCCGGAGAAGTTGATCTTGAACTTGCGTGGCAGCCGTTGACCCAACGGGTTGCGTACGAAGTGTTGGAACGCAGCTTCGGCCCACGGTGTGACGTCGAGGAACTCGTGCGGGCACGCACCGGCGAGGTGGCAGGCCATGACGTTGCGTACGGTGTCGCCGCATGCCTCGCGGGTGGTGAGGCCGACAGCGCCGAGTGCGCGCATCACGTCGGTGACCTTGGTCAGTTCGACGAAGTGGATCTGCACGTTCTGGCGTGTGGTGATGTGACCCCAACCGCGCGAGTACGTCTCGGCGAGGTGACCCATCAGGTCGAGTTGCTCGGGCGTGATGGTGCCGGCCGGCAGCTTGATGCGCACCATCTGGCTGGTACCACCCTGGCGCTGGCCGTAGACGCCGTTGTTGAGACGCATGACGCGGAACACGTCTTCGCTGATCTCACCCGACAGGTACTGGGCGACAGCGCGTTCGAAGCGCTCGATGTCGCGTTGCTGCTCGGCGTCGAGATCGCGGGGTGCAGCAACAACCGGTGCGATGCTCATGTGGCAACCCCTTTCGACCTTCGGCAATCCGACTCATCAATTCCGACTAACCCGATCAACATTATCGCTCAAAGAGTCCGACGGCAATCACGGGCCCGGATCTTCACCGATCTCGCGCAGGGCATCGCGCAGTGCCACCCGCAGCCGCCTGGCGTGATCAGGACGTGCAGTGGGCAACCAATCCCTCCCCCGCGTGACCCACTTCCTCCACGGTCAACACCACGCGCGGCTCCGTGTCGTCGTAGTCGTCGCTGATCGCCACCGCCCACGACACGAGCATGGCGTCGTCGGCGCCCTCGGGGAGGTCATCCTCGCTGAACGGGTAGTCGTCGATCGAGCGTCGCATCCCGGCTGCCCCTAACCCCGCCGTGCCGCGAACTCGACAGCGGCATCGGACAGCACGGTCCGCAAGGTGTCGGTGATGAACGACAGTTCGGCTTCCCCGGCGATCAGCGGTGGCGACAGCGTGATCACCGGCTCGGCGCGGTCATCGGTCCGACAGATCAGACCGGCCTCGTACAAGCGCGGCGAGATGAAGCCACGCAGCAACCACTCGGACTCGTCGGGCGTGAACGATCCCTTCGTGGCCTGGTCGCTGACCAACTCGATGGCCCGGAAGTACCCGTCGCCGCGCACATCACCGACCAACGAGATGTCACGCAGACCGTCGAGCAATTGGGTGAAGCGGTCCTCGTGGGCCAACACGTTTCCGCACAGGTCTTCGCGCTCGAAGATGTCGAGGTTGGCGTTCGCGACGGCGCAGCACACCGGATGGGCACCGAATGTCTGACCGTGCAGGAACAGGTTCGGGTCGTCGAGGAACGGTTCGGCGATGCGATCGGAGATCAGCACGCCTCCGAGCGGCGCGTAGCCCGACGTGACCCCCTTGGCGAACGTGATGAGGTCGGGCTGATAGCCGTAGCGATCGGAGCCGAACATGTGCCCGAGCCGCCCGAACGCACAGATCACCTCGTCGCTGACCAGCAGCACCCCGTACTGATCGCAGATCTCGCGGATCCGTGCCCAGTAGCCCTCGGGAGGAGCAAATGCGCCGCCGGTGTTCTGCAGTGGTTCCATGAACACTGCAGCGACGGAATCGGGGCCCTCCATCTCGATGCGCATCGCCACGTCGTCGGCGCATCGCAGCGTGCACGCGTCGAGGTGCTGGCAATCGTGACAGCGATACCGGTACGGCGTCTGCACCTTGACAGCGCCTGGCATCAACGGCTCGAACGGGGTTTTGATCGATGGCACGCCGGTGAGGCTGAGTGCGCCGATCGAGGTGCCGTGATACGCCAACGTTCGCGAGATGACCTTCGTGCGCGACGGCTGGCCGATCAGCTTGAAGTACTGACGCGACAGCTTGATCGCGGTGTCGAGCGCCTCACCTCCCGACGGTGTCAGGAACACCCGGTTGAGGTCACCTGGGGCCAACGCAGCGAGGCGCGTCGCCAACTCGATCGCCGGTTCGTGGGCGAACGACCAGACGGGGAAGTAGCCGAGCGTTTCGGCCTGTCGTGCCGCGGCTTGACCGAGCTCGGCACGACCATGGCCGACTTGCACGGTGAACAACCCCGAGAGCCCGTCGAGGTAGCGCTTGCCGTGTTGATCCCACACGTAGCAACCCTCGCCGCGGGCGATGATCGGCACCTCGCTGTCGGTGTAGGCCCCGAGACGGGTGAAGTGCATCCACAGGTGACGCTTGGCTTGCTCGGACAGATCGCTCACGACGGCACGATGGGGTCGGTCAGGATCCGCCCGCCCACCATCGCTCGAAGCGTGGCTTGACGTCGACGATCGACACCGGCTCGACGAGGAAACCGGAAGGCGACCGCACGTAGGTGAACCGTCCGTAGCCCTCCTCGGGCGCCGCCGCTGCCATCTCCAACGTGTACCCCTCGCCCAGCAGCGCCTCGGTGTCGGCTTTGACATCGTCGGACCAGTAGCCGAGGTGGTGGGCGCCTGGCACATCGGAGCCATCCCATATCGATCCCCGCTCACCCTGCATCAGCTCGTAGTGCACCGGCCCCTCGATGGAGTACGTCACCGCGAGTTGCCACACGACCGGGCCGGTGCTCGGCGTCCACACCGACATCGGCCGGTCCTGCATCGACGCCCACGTGACACCGACCTGCTTGCCCACCTCGGCCATTGCCGCCTCGAGGTCGGTGACGCGGATGCCGACGTGAAAGAACTTGGAGTGATCGAGCATTGCCGAACCATATCCGTCGCATCAGATCTGGCGAGAGGTCGCCCGATATGGTGCGACCGATGGACCAACAACTACCGATCCTGTACTTCGACCACCCCCTTCCCGATGCGTACCGCGACCTCGTCGAGGGCCGGGCGATCGCGGTTGGTCCCGACGACGCCGAACTCGCCACCGCGCACGGCGTGCTGGCGGGTGCCAAGCGGGCCTGGAACGCCGGGGCGTTTGCGCTCGGTCCGGCCATGAAGGTGATCTCCCGAATCGGCATCGGGTACGACAACGTCGATGTTGCCGACGCGACCGCCGCCGGCGTGGTCGTGTGCAACGCACCCGATGCCCCGTCCGTGTCGACCGCCGAGCACACATTGATGTTGATGCTCGCCGTCGTGAAGCAACTGCCCGCGCAGATCGACCGGGCGCGGGAGGGCCTGCCCGGAGCAACCACGGGGACTGCCTTGGAACTCGACGGCACAGTGCTCGGCTTGGTGGGGTACGGCCGCATCGCCCGACGTGTCGGTGCCGCGGCACGGGCAATGGGGATGACGGTGCTGGCGTACGACCCCTACCTCAGTGAGGCCGAGGGTTGCGAGCTCGTCGACCTCTCTCGCGTGTTCGCCGAGTCCGACGTCATCTCCCTGCACGCCCCGGCGGTAGCTGATACCCGCCACATGATCAACACCCAGTCGTTGGCGACGATGAAGCGTGGCGTCTACCTGGTCAACTGCGCTCGTGGTGGCTTGGTCGATCAGGATGCGCTGCTCGCAGCGTTGGACTCGGGTCAGGTGGCCGGCGCGGGACTCGATGTGACGGATCCCGAGCCGCTTCCGGTGGGCCATCCGTTGCTCGGCCATCCAAACGTGATCGTCACCCCGCACGTCGCCTCCGCCACGGTGGAGGGTCGGCGGCGGCTGTATGCCCACGCCATCGAGAACGCTCTCAACGTGCTGGCCGGACGCCCGGCAACTGTCGTCACCGGGTAGGCGTCACCGGGTAGGCGTCACGGTGCAGAGCGTCTGCTAGAACCGGGCGATGGACACTTTGAGGACTCAATGGAACGAGGGTCGCGACACTCTCGGCGTGTGGCTGGCCAACCCGTCGACGATCACCGCCGAGATGGCCGCACGGGTTGGGTACGACTACGTGTGCATCGACAACCAGCACGGCGTCAACGACTACCAGCAGACGGTGGCCATGGCTCAGGCCATTCTGCTGGGTGGTGGCACACCGATCGCCCGTGTGCCGTGGAACGAGCCGGGCATCATCGGCAAGATGCTCGACGGTGGCATCGAGGGGATCATCGTGCCGATGGTCAACTCCGTGGCCGAGGCCGAGGCGGTCGTTCGCGCCGGCCGATACGTGCCAATGGGTGCCCGGAGCTTCGGCCCGGTCGTGGCCGGCATGCGCCGGGCAGACCACTACGAATGGTCCACCGACGGCATCGCCCTGATCCCGATGATCGAGACGGTCGAAGCCATCGCCAACCTCGACGACATCCTCGCCGTGCCCGGCATCGACGCGATCTACGTCGGCCCGGCGGACCTGTCGATCACACTCGGATTGCCTCCGGGCAACAACGACGGCAAGGCCGCGTTCGATGATGCACTCGCGACGATTGTGAAGGGTTGCCAGAACGCCGGCATCGTGCCCGGAATCCACGCCACGGCGGCACTGATCGAGCGACGTCTCGAGCAGGGATTCCGGATGATCACCGTCACCAGCGACATGCTGGCCATGAAGGGCTCGCTGGTCGCCGACCTGGCCACGGCCCGCGGCGCTCGCCCCTCCGAAGCCAAGTCCGGAGCCATGTACTAGCCGGATTTCCGCAGCGTTGGTAACCGGAGGCCCCGCTACGGGGCCTCCGGCTCCATACGCATGGTCATGCCGGGCGGAAGGCCTCCGCGGGGTCCAGGCGGGCGGCGCGCGTGGCCGGGTAGAGGCCGGCGATCGCACCGACGACGAGTGCGGCGGCGACCCCACCGACGAGCACGGTGAACGGGATCGTCAGCGGCACGTCCTGGCGGCGGGCGTAGATGGCGGTGACCGCACACCCGAGCGCGACACCGCCAATGCCGCCGAGCGTCGACAACGTCGCAGCCTCGGTGAGGAACTGCAGGCGGATGTGTCGGCGGGTGGCGCCGATCGCCCGACGCACACCGATCTCGGTGCGCCGTTCGAGCACGGAGATCACCATGACGTTGGCGATGCCGATGCCTCCGACCAACAGCGAGACTCCGCCGAGAGCCAGCAGCAATGCACGCAGCCCGCTGTCAACCGCGGCGCGAGCCTTGAGGGCATCCGACGGGCGTTCGACGGACACTTCGTTGGGTGCCGACGGATTCGTCGTGGCGGCGAGTACGGCACGAACCGACTCGACCGACTTCGGTGCCATTCGCACGTAGATGCTCGACACCTTCCCGTCGTGACCCAGGAGGTCACTTGCGGCTCCGAAGCCGACCATCACCGCAGCGTCGAGCGAGGAGAGCAGCGGAACTGGCTCGAGGATCCCGATCACGGCCCACCAGCGGTCGCCGATCCAGACCATCGGTGAACCCTCGAGCGACTCGATGCCCAGTCGTCGGGCGGCGGTCGAGCCGAGCACGACGGCAGGCAGCGACTCGGTCGACGAGTCCAGGAACCGGCCCTCGGCAAGGGTCCCGCCGACCGTCGTCAGCAACGACGTGGTCGCCGCGTCCACCGCGATTCCGCCGGTCTCCGAGGCAGGAATCAGGTCGGTGCGCCGCACCGTTGCGCTCAACACAGCCACGGCGCTGACATCGTCGACCGGGCCGATTCGACGGATCATCGACGGCGCTTCCTCCGGCAATGTCGCGGCCTCGCCGAACACGCTTTGGCCGGCACGAACCTCCAGCAGGTTGGTCCCGAACTTGTCGAGTTGAGCGAGGAGGTCGGCTCGACTCGACGAGGAGATCCCCACCACCGAGACCAACGCGGCGATGCCGATCGCGATACCCAGCGCCGTCAGCACGGTTCGCGCCGCGCGTGCGCCGAGCGAGCCGACGCCGACTCGAGCGATGTCGATCAGCCGCAGCCGCCCCGACGGGGGTGCAGCAGTAGCGGTCGGTGTCATGCCGGCACCAGCGACGACACGAGTTGCCCGTCGAGCACTTCCTCGCGCCGCGGGAATCGTGCGGCAACCTGCTGGTCGTGAGTGATGACAACGACCGTCGCACCGTCGGAGTGCAACGAGTGGAAGAGCTCGACGATCTCGACGCCGGTGCGTCGATCGAGGTTGCCGGTCGGTTCGTCGGCCAGCAGCATCGCCGGCTCGGTGACCAACGCCCTGGCGATCGCGGCGCGCTGGCGCTCGCCACCCGACAGTCGGCTCGGCCGATGCGCACTGCGGTGGGCCAACCCGACACGCTCGAGGCACTCGATCGCCCGGCGCCGTCGAGCGGCCTTGCCCACCCCCTGGTACAGCAACGGAAGCGCGACGTTGTCGAGCGCGCTCATCGTCTCCACGAGATGGAACTGCTGAAAGACGAACCCGATCATCGATCCGCGGATCGCCGACAGCCGACGGTCGCCGAGCGTCGACACGTCGTGGCCGGCAAGCACGACCCGACCGGACGTCGCCCGGTCCAGACAGCCGAGCACCTGCAACAGCGTGCTCTTGCCGGACCCGGACGGACCGACGATCGCCAGCGACTCGCCGGCATCGATCCGAAGGTTGACATTGCGCAATGCCTCGACGCCACCGGCGTATGTCTTGCACACATCGACCAGCTCGACGACGCTCGCTGGATCGCTCGCCGAGACGCTCACTGGGCGACCACCACACTGTCGCCCTCGGCGACGCCGTCGCCGGTGATCTCGACGATCCCATCGCCGAATGCGCCGGGCTCGACGGCGACGAGTTGGGTCGTGGCACCCGACACCTTCTCGACCGCGTAGCCACCCTCGGCCAAGGCAACGAGCGCGCGGATCGGAACGACCAGTACCCCGGTGGCTTTCGCCGTCGAGACGATCACATCGACCGGCGCGGCGTCCAATGACTCGACAGGGGCTACCAGTGACACGTTCACCTCGACCGTCGCCGAGCCACCCTCTTGCTTCACGGTGGCCGCACGGCCGATCGACGCAATCGTTCCGTCGACTCGTGTGTCGTCGGGAAGTTCGACCTCGACAGGCGCACCGGGCGACAGCATTTCGACCTTGTCGAGCGACACGTCGAGGTCGACGACCTGCTGGGCACCGGTGACGCTGAGGATCTCGGGCGACAACTTGTCGCCGACGGCGCCGCGTTGCTCGGCCACGCGCACGGGGCCTTGCTCGATCACGACGTCGCTCGGGTCGACGACACCGGTCTTGCGGAATCCGCGACTGTCCTGCCACGCCTTGATGGCGGCTGTGGTGAATCTGTCGAACTCCTCGTCGACCACGACGTCGGTGCCAAAGCCGAGATCCGTCAGGTTCTGTTCCAACTGAGCGACATCGGCACCGTCGTCGACGCCCGAACGCAGCGGGCGCCACATCGGCAGGTCGCCAAAGAACAGGGCAGGCCCGACGTGACCATCGACGTGCCACGCCGCGTCGCCCTGGTTCAGCACCGTGCCAGGCTCGGGCAACTCGGTGATCGTTCCCGATCCTTCACTGCCGATCACCTTCGAGTCGCCGTAACCGAGCGAACCGCGCAGCTGCTCCTCTTCGATCAGATCGGTCCGCGTCACCTCGGCGGTTTCACGCGGCACTGTCGTATCGGGTGAATCCTCGGCGGCGGTCGTCGACTGTCGCGTCGCCATCGTCACACCAAGCGCGGCCGCACCGATTGCAACCACGCCAACGAGCAACCAGCGCCGCCTCATCCGTCGGCCGGCCTTGTTGAGATGGCGAAGCCGCCGCCAGGACCACCACATGCCTCGCTCGCCTCCTGGAACTCCTCGGAGTCGAAGTCGACCAGGGGTCCGTCGTCGACCGGTCCGGTCGAATCGGGTCCGCCGACGCTGACGCCGATACTGAACGCGCCACCCGCGGAGAACTGCGGGTCGGGCATGTCGATGCCGTGCTCGCGCATGCACTTGGCAAACTCCAGCGCCTGCTCCTGCATCTTCTTCTGGTCTTCCTCGCTCGGGGGTTCGAACTGACCCATGGCATCTTCCATGAAGTGCTGACAGTCCTTGTTGGCCGCCTCGAACTCCTTCGGATCCGGGGCGTCACCTTCGGTCTCCGCGGAGCCGCCGATCGCGATCATCACGCCACCGTCCCCGGTGATCGTCGGATCGGGCATGTCGATCCCGTGCTCGCGCATGCACTTGGCAAATTTCAGCGGCGCCTCGCTCGGATCGATCGGCGCGGTACCGTCCGTCGAGTCAACAGTCGTGTCGCCGCTACCGGTCGGGGCATCTGTGGCCGGCGTCGTCGACAGGCTGGCGACCTCACGGTCATCCGCCGCGGCGCTGCCGCATGCGGCCAGCACGGCAGCTGCGATCAGCGACATCGCTAGTCGCCTTGGAAACAGTCGTCGCATCATTTCTTCTTCTCCGTCGTGGGTTGGGTTGGCCGGAGTATCAGTGACCGTGCTGACAACAAGCTGAGAGTTGCTGAGTGCTTTCTCAGCGGGGCGCGGAGGAGATCGGCGTTTGCCGTGGCAGCATCCGCTCGTGCGTGTACTGGTGGTGGAGGACGAGGTGCGACTCGCCGCGGCGATCGCCAGCGGCCTGACCGCCGAGGGCTACGACGTCGACGTCGCCCACGATGGATTGACGGGCCTGTGGCGGGCCCGCGAACACTCGTACTCGGCGATCGTGCTGGATCTGCTGCTGCCGGGCATGAACGGGTTCCAGGTCTGCGCCACGCTGCGCGCCGAGGACAACTGGACACCGATCTTGGTGCTGACCGCCAAGGACGGCGACTACGACCTCGCCGAGGCACTCGACACAGGTGCCGATGACTTCTTGTCGAAGCCGTTCTCGATGGTCGTGCTACTCGCTCGGTTGCGTGCGGTTGCTCGTCGACGTGCCGAGATGGAGCCGAGTGTTCTGCGCCGCGGCTCGCTGTGCATCGACGTTCGCCGCCGTACCTGCAACCGCGGCAGCGACGAGGTCCGTCTGACCCCGCGCGAATTCGCATTGCTGGAGCACCTCGTCCGTCGAGGTGACTTCGTCAGTTCAAAGGACGATTTGTTGGCAGAGGTCTGGGGGCCCGATTTCGTCGGCGACCCGAACATCGTGGAGGTGTACGTGAGGTACCTGCGCAAGAAACTCGACGGCAACAGTGACCGCTCGCTGATCGAGACGATCAGGGGCGTCGGCTACCGGGTGATCGAGCATGCATAGCATCCGTCGAGTCACCGATTCCGTACGCGTCCGCGTCACGCTGCTCGCCACGTTCCTGGTCGCGGTCGTCCTCGTCGTCGGCGCCCTGCTGCTGACCAGCGCGGTGGAGAAGCGCCTCGTCAGCGATCGGGAGAGAGCCGCTGCGGCGGCCGTCGGCGCCACAGTCGACCAGGTCGAGCAGGGCGTTCCATTCGGCTCGATCACCACCCAGGCATTCGACCAGCAAGCAGGCGTCGGCATCTTCGACGACGCCGGAGTTGCCGTCGGAGGCGAGTTCAACCTGCCGATCAAGACAATCACCATGTTGCCCGGCGCTCAGTCCGGTCCAGCGACCCCATCCGACCAGATGATCTTCATCCAAGGCTCGCACTCCCTGGACGTCGCCTACGACGCGGCGCCGGTCGCGGTCGCCGGCGGCAACTTCGTCGTCGTCGGCATGGCGTCGCTCGCCGAAGTTCGGCACAGCGTGCGCACGCTGTGGTCGGGATTGCGGCTCGGCATCCCACTGGTCGTCTTCGCCGTCGCGCTGGTGGCGTGGTTCCTTGCAGGACGCGCGCTCGCGGCCGGTCGAGGCGATGCGCCTCGAGGTCGAGAACATCTCGGCGACCACACTGCAACGCCGTGTCCGCGAACCGCGCAGCCACGACGAGGTTGCGCGCCTGGCGCGCACGATGAACTCGATGCTCGGACGCCTTCAGACGTCACGCGACCACGAGCGCCAGTTCCTGTCCGATGCGTCGCACGAGCTCCGGTCGCCGCTCGCGTCGATGCGCGCCCAGTTGGAGACGGGTACCTGGCCGAGCGACGCCGATGGAGTCAGGGCCGAGGCGGCGCGGTTGTCGCACATCGTCGACGACCTGATGGACCTCGCCAAGGCCGACGAGGCACCACCTCCGACCTCGGACACGGATCTCGACGAGGTCGTCGTGGAAGAGGTCAGTGCCCTCGCCCCCACCACGAACGTCGAGATCAGCACGACCAACGTGGGTGCTGCACGATTGATCGGCGATCGCCAGGCACTGGCGCGACTGGTGCGCAACCTGGTCGACAACGCGACCCGGCATGCGACGAGCCGCGTCGACGTGTCGCTGGCGAATGTCGGTGGCGTCGTCACGTTGACTGTCGACGACGACGGTGACGGCGTTGCCGAAGAGGACCGCGAGAAGATCTTCGAACGCTTCGCACGCACGGATTCGTCGCGCTCACGCGACACCGGTGGCGTCGGTCTCGGTTTGGCCGTCGTGCGCGCCACGGCCCGACGGCACGGAGGCGACGTGCGCTGCGAGGCAGCGCCGACGGGCGGTGCCCGCTTCCTCGTCACGCTGCCCGGCGAGCCCGATCACGGTTCAGACGCCGAGTAGTAGATTCGACGGCTTGTCGGATGCTGTCGAACTCGCGGATCGGTACTGGAGCTACTACCGAGGTTCGGCCCAGCTGTGGAACATCGATCGTGGCGACGTCGAGCAGGTCGAGCACTGGGAGGATCTGAGTCCGGGAGCGGTCGCGAGCCGGCTCGGGCAGACGGCCGTGTTTGCCGATCAGGCCCGGCGTGTCCGCGACGACCAGACGACCGAGCGTGACCGCGGGCTGCTGGCAGCGGTCGAGTTCAGCGCAGGGGCAACGATTGCCACGCTGCCGTTCGAGCGGGATCTGGCGTTGGTGAGCGGTCCGTTCAACTTCGCTGCGTTCGTCTCGGTGCTGATACCCGGCTATGCCCTGGCGACGCCCGAACACGGCCGCGGCTACGTCGACAAGCTGCGAGGCATGCCGATGTTCGTCGGCAACTGGATCAACGGTCTGCGCGACGGTGCCGCGTCGGGGCGGGTCGCAACCGCTCGTGGGATCGCTGCGGCGATCGCCTCCTACGACGCGCTGCTGAGCACCAGCCTGGTCGATCATCCGTTGGCGTCGCAGGAGCCGCCCCGCGAGATGTCAGCAGGTGAGGTGGCCGCGTGGCAATCCGAGGTCGCTCGAGGCAATCCGCGACCATGGCCAGCCGGCGCTGACAACGCTGCGAACGTTCCTGCACGACGAACTGCTGCCATTGGGGCGGCCTGACGACCGGGCCGGCGTGTGCTTCATGCCCGGCGGCGAGGAGGCGTATGCACGGCTGTTGTGGGCGTCGACATCGACCGACCTCACGCCCGACGCGGTGCATCAACTGGGCTTGCAGCAGTTGGCGCAGCTCGACGCCGAGTACCGCGAGCTCGGTGCGTCGACGCTCGGTGTCAACGATCCGGTGCAACTCCGCGAACAGCTGCGCAAAGACCCGGCGCTGCGCTACTCCAGCGCCGACGAGATCATCTCCGATGCAATGGCGTGCCTCGCCCGCGCCGAGGCCGAAGTGCCGCGATGGTTCACGCGACTTCCCAGATCACGGTGCAGCGCCGTCGCGGCCACCTCCGGTGCAATGGCCTACTACACCGGTCCGTCGCCCGACGGGAATCGCGGCGGCACGTACTTCTTCAACACCGCCGATCCCGCCGCGTGGACCCGGTATCAGCTCGAAGTCACGACCTTCCACGAGGCGGTGCCCGGCCACCACATGCAACTGGCGCTGGCACAGGAATGCGATCTTCATCCTGTCGTGGGCGAACTCGAGGTCCTGAGTTACAGCGAGGGATGGGGCCTGTACGCCGAGCGGTTGGCCGACGCGATGGGCTTGTACAGCTCGCCTCTGCAACGGATCGGAATGTTGACGCTCGACTCGTTGCGCGCTGCCCGGCTCGTCGCTGACACCGGGATTCACGCGAGGGGTGGACCCGACGCGAGGCCATCGACTTCCTCCTCGGATCCACTCCGATGGATCAGCGCAACGCCGAGACGGAAGTCGATCGCTACATCGCACAGCCCGGCCAGGCCACCAGTTACATGATCGGTCGCCTCGAGATCGACAGGCTCCGTCAGGACGCCGAACGACGGCTCGGTGCGCGGTTCTCGATCAAGGACTTCCACGATGTCGTGCTCGGAAACGGGATGACTCCGCTGCACCAACTCGCCCGCAACGTCGACTCCTGGGTCGATCAGCCGCGGTAGAACGACGTCAACCGGTCGGCTTCTGCGGCGACCTCCCGGTGTTGGCGGGCGGTCAGCTTCGCCAGCTCGTCGACCTCGACATGGTCGTCGCGCCACGCCCAGGTCGCGGCGACGGACCCGTCGACGAGGACGGTGCCGACGGATTGCGGGATCTTGGTGTGGAAGATCACCTTGCGGAACTCCTCGGGCAGGATGCCGGATCGGCGGCAATGAACCAGCAACGTCGCGTCCCACGTCGGCAGGAACCGCACCGGCGCCGGAGTGTCCCCATCCGCAAGCTCGATGCCGGAGAGGTCGTACAGCGCGGCGCCGCTCTCATCGCTGTAGACGATCAGTTCCATCCGCGCTGCAACCGGCTCCAGCCGAGCACGCGGTACGCCTGCCCACGTCGCCGCGTCGGCCAGTGCCGCCGGGCCGAAGGCTTGGAGATATCGAGTCAGCAACAGGCGCAGACCGTCTTCCTCCGAGACCTCGACTCGTGTGATCCACTGCTCGGCGAGCCCGTATCGATCGGCGCGGCGACGCTCCCATGTACCCGATGGAGGGACCCTGACCATGTCGAGCCACAGCCCGGCCGCCTCCCAGCAGGGCTTGGCGAACCCGGCGCGCTCGATCGCGCCGACCAGCTCGATACTCGGCACCGGCCCGTCCGCCATCGCAGCACGCAAGACATCGGTCAACACGTCGAACGAGATCGACGGCAACCGCCGGGACCGGGCGATGCGCAACCACCAATCACGGCGGCTCTCGCGTATCGCCGCGCACATCGGCCAGAAGTCGTCGGCCGCAACCATGTGGATCGTGGATCGCATCAACGTCGCCTGGACCACCGACCGATCCTCGAGCGCTCGGGTCAGCGAGTCACGCTCGAAACTGTCGATGCGGCTCCACAGCCCGACGTAACCGGACGGCGCGTACTGCGTTTGCAACCCCCCGACGTGCTGCAGCGCGGTCGGGATGTCGATGTCGACGCGCTCGAGCAGGAACTGACGTGAGAGAACGGCTCGATTGAGCTGTCGCGCCGACAACGCACTGGTCGACATCACTAGTCGCGCAGCGAGCGCGCTGCGCCGAGCGCCAATGCCAGGCACAAGGGCGAGAGGTAGCGCTTGTCGGTTTCCCTGAACTTCTCCGACACGCTGCCGGGTGAGACCAACTCGGTCTTGCCGGCGAAACCCAACGCGGCGCGTGCGCCGAGCACCGCAGCGACGGTACCGACGCCCGCTCGGCGCAGCCGGCTGGTGCGCGACGGCAGGCCGGCGACCAAGGCTCCGGCAGTCACCAGCAATCCTGCGACCGCGTAGCACGCAGCGGGCGACGGCGTGGCGTCGCGGCCGATCACGGTGTCGTTCAGCTGCTCGCGATCAGCGAACGGGAACGTGGATCCACTCCCCCACATCGTGTGCAACACACCGATACCCACCAACGCGACTGCGGTCTGACCTCGGCCTAACGGAGTTGTAACAAACATGAACCCATCCTGCCAGTCGGTCTCGGCAAGACTTGGCTCAACACGATGAGAAGTTGTGCCGATGTACACAGCACGATGATCAGGAGGTGACACCGATGACACGACAGCACTTGAATCTCCAGGACGGGGATATCGCCGTGCTGGCGCGTGCCCTCGATGTCGACGGCGAAAGCCTGCGCGCCGAGTTGGATCGCCGGCCTTGGCATGCCAACGACGTACTGCGCCGACCAGAGGTCGTCGAGTCCGTCCTGCATGGCACGGGGGTCGAACAGTTCACGGTGTCTCCCCTGTTGTTCTTCGCCGTGCTCGTGCATCGTGCCGCAGAAGAACTGATGTCGACCGACTGGGTCGACGAATGGGCGGGCCCCGGTTGCCGGTTGCCGGTGTTCGATGTCGAGCCGCTCGTCGAGTTCGCCGATGCGCCGGCGCGTCTGCAGTTCACGGCACAACTCCTCGCCAGTTTCGCTGTACCGGAAGCAGCGCCCGTTCCGGCCGACCGGCTCGACCTCGACGAGCTCGTCGATTGGCTCGGCGCGGTGCAGCCCCTCGATCACATCGTGCTGCTGCGCCAACTCGGTGACCTCGCCTTGTTTCGCGCCGGCGTGTTCCCCGACAGCATCGGGGCCACGGCAATGTCGTCCGCGCAAGCAGAACATCTCGGTCGCTCGGTTCGAATGACCGACGACGAGTTGAACCATCTCGTCGATCACGGGTCGCCGACACCTGGCCTCGACGCCCTCGAGACGTTGAGCTCGGCGTGGTATCGCGCCGCTGCCGAGAGTTCGCCTACGGCGCCCGTGCTACTGCGCGACATCGCCTGTCGAATTCGGGCGGCCAGGCGGTTCCTCAACTACGCGGCAGATCACTATCTGCACCGCAACCAGCCGTGCTGGGCCCCCGGCTTCTAACCGGGCGATTTCGATCCCGCGATGAGAGATGAGCCGCTCAGCGCCGCAGATCTCTCATAGCACTCGATGTGCCGCGAGGCGCGATGAGAGATGTGCGGTGTCCGGCGGCTCATCTCTCATCGCGGGTCTGGCATGCGCGCGAAGATGTCACTGATGAGGATCCCTCGCACCGAAGTCACCGGGCCGGTCCTCGATGCTGCGGATCCGATCGGGCTGGCCAAGTTCTACGAGCAGTTGTTGGGGTGGAACATGGTCGAGTGCGAGGGCCCTCGGCCCGGGAATCCGCCCGAAGACGGCTGGGCAAAGCTGCGGTCCCCTGCTGAAACGATGAAGATCGAGTTTCAGTGGGAGCAGCACTACGTCCCGCCGACCTGGCCCCCCGCCGATGGTCGCCAGCAGATGATGATGCACCTCGACATCGCCGTCGACGACCTCGAGGATGGCATCGCCTGGGCGGTCGAACTCGGCGCGACGGTGGCCGAGCATCAGCCGCAGCCCGGTGTCCGAGTCATGCTCGACCCTGCCGGCCATCCGTTCTGCCTGTTTGCTGCGGAATTCTGAGAAATCGCTCGACCGAGCGCGGTTGATGCACAACGCTGAGTGGGAGTCGGCGATACTGGGTTCGTGAACCTTCGAACGACCATGGCTGCACTGGCGATGATCGGCGGAATCGTCATCCCCCCGACTGGCGCCTCGTCGGCGCCCGCGGCACTCGAGGCCGCTGCGGTCGTCGCCGCGCGAGTCGACGGATCGGCGACGGCGAACGCGCCCGCCGCTCGGCTGTCGCTTCCGATCGCCGGCAACCCGGGTGGCGTCCCGCTTCCTGCCGAGGCACTGCCGGTCGACACATCGCATCCGGATCTGGTGATCGGGAACGGCACGCCGGCGAGCTGCACATCGCAGGCGGTTGTCGCCGCAGTCGCGCAGGGCGGGATCATCACGTTCAACTGCGGCCCTGCACCCGTGATCATTCTGATGACCGACACCGCGAAGGTCGTCAACACGTCACCTGTCGTCGTGCTCGACGGGGGTGGAAGGGTGACGCTCAGCGGAGGAGGCGAGCGGCGAATCCTCTACATGAACACCTGCGATCAAGCCCAGATCTGGACGACGTCGCACTGCCAGGACCAGGAGACCCCGCAACTCACGATTCAAGGCCTCCACTTCATGGGCGGCAACAGCACCGGCAACTTCGTCGAGGGTGGCGGCGGCGGCGCAGTGTTCGTACGCGGCGGACGCGTGAAGGTGCTCAACAGCATCTTCACGAACAACCAGTGTGATCCGACCGGGCCCGATCTCGGTGGCGCAGCGCTGCGGGTGCTCAGCCAATCGCACGGTCTGCCGGTGATCGTCGCCACGAGCACGTTCACCGGAGGCAACTGCTCGAACGGTTCGGCCTTGTCGAGCATCGGCGTGTCGTGGCAGATCTACAACAGCGTGTTCACCGGCAACAATGCGATCGGTTCGGGAGCAAACCCCTCGCGGCCCGGCGCGCCGGGCGGTGGCAGTGGTGGTGCGATCTACCTCGACGGCAACCTGTTCACGCTCGACCTTGCCGGAAGCATCGTGCGCGACAACACCGCCAACGAGGGTGGCGGGGCAATCTTCTTCGTATCGAACAACCGGACCGGCGAACTACGGATCACCGATTCGATCCTGGAACGCAACCCCAGCCGCGGCTTCGAGACGGCCGGCTTCCCCGGCATCTTCTTCCTCGGCCGTGGAGCGCCTCAGGTCACCAACTCGACGATCAGCTGACCTGCGGCGGCGGGTGTGAGTCCGGTGTCCAGCCTGGCGCGCGATCGGACTCACAGCGCGCCGATGCCAGAGTCGGTGTGAGCCCGGTGTCGCGCCCGGCGCGCGATGTGGCTCACAGCGCGCCGATGCCAGAGTCGGTGTGAGCCCGGTGTCGCGCCCGGCGCGCGATGTGGCTCACAGCGCGCCGATGCCAGAGTCGGTGTGAGCCCGGTGTCGCGCCCAGCGCGCGATCGGACTCACAGGTCAGCGAGTGGCAACGGGTGCCAACAGCAAACGGCCTTGACGTAGGAACTGCATTGCAGTCTCGGTTGGATTCTGGCTGTCGAGCAGCGCCGACAGGGCCAGCACGGCACCATTGAAATGCTCGGCGTTCCAAAAGCTGTCTGGGGTCGTCGGTCCCCATGGACCGACGTACATGTAGGGCTCGAGGTGCCCTTCGTCGCCGGGCGATGCGCCGTAGTTGGCCCGTCGGGTTTCGTCGGCATCCTCGGTGTAGAACGCCTGGTCGAAGTGCTCGGGCCACAGGATCAGCTGCGACGGGTGCGCCTCCGCAATCTCGGCAGCGAACACTGCGAGCACCTCCGCGGTGAAGCCGTACCACGCCGCAAGCGTGTCGGCAGAACCGCGATCGAGATCGAGCGGCTGATCGGGATCGAACGATGTCGCCGGCTCGTACAGCTCCGTTGGAAATCCGGGCTCGATGCCGGCAAACGCCGCAGCGTCGCCGATCGTCGTCAGCGTGTTTCGCCGTGACCCGTCTGGCCCGTCGATCACCAAATCGTCTGCCTCGACACGCACCCGCGCCCCACCCGAGAGCGGCGGCGTCGAGAACCCGCCGGGATACGCCGTCAGCCGGATCTCGCGGTCGTCCAGATACCTCGCCTTGGCGACGATGTGCTCGGCGACGCGATGGAGGGCATCTCTTGTCGACACGAAGGTGTCGAGATCGTGGATTGGTAGCAGCTCGGTCATCCCACGCCTACTTGATCGCCAGGGCGTTCGGAGGGGAGGCGACGCCGTGCGGAACGTTGAGGGGAGCCGACACGAACAGGCAGGCGTACCGACCATCGTCGGCACAATCAGCGGCGAGCGCCGACAGGTCGAACATCTCACCCAACGGGATGCCGAGCATCGGCAGCAGCATCGAGTGGGCGAACACCTCGTGCATCCGGTCGGGGTGATTCGCCTTCAGGTCGGCAACCGCGTCGGGGTTCTGACCCGTGCCCTGGGGCCACACCTCGACGCCCGGATTGTCGGCCCCGATCGCAGCGATGTGCAGGTCCCACAAGAACTCCGCGGTGCGTTCACCCGACGGCAAACCAGGCGCCTTCATCCGTGCCCGATCCGCGACTTCGGCGCGCATCGTCTCGTCGGTCGACGACTCGTACCACTCCGTCCAACCGGTGCGCATCAACAGCACGTCGCCTTGTTCGAGCGGCGAGCCTTGCGCCTCGAGCGTCGCCATGATGTCGTCCGGCTCGATCACGTCGGACTCCGCGTGCTGCAGCGGGCGCCCCTGTGCAGCTCGCCATCGGCCGACATCGCACAGCACGGCTCGACCGGCGATGCCGCGGCGGGCCCAGTGATCGACACCGTGATCGGCATCCGGGATGCCGTCGTAGAAGCCGTTGCGAACGTTGCGGATGTGACGGAACCCATCCCATTGCGACGACGACTGCGTGTTCCAGCCGTGCAGCACATCGTCGTGCCCGGCCGACAGGTCGAGCACCTCGTGTGTGTGCCTCGACCTGCCGAACAACGGCGGATCGGGTAGGTCCGCCGACCAGTTGAGCGCGAACACCGCGCCCCTCGTCACCAACCGGGCCGCGGCCACCAACTTGTCCGGGGTCAACAGGTTCAGACACCCGAAGTAGTCCGGGCCGCCTGAGCCCAACAGACCCCAGCTCGCGGGAAGACCGTTGAGCTTCGGGAGGTCGCGGTACGAGGGCAGGGAGGTCATGAATCGCATCGTATGTTTCGCAGCTGCCACGATGACTGCCGTGATGAACGTAGTCGTAGGCGATGACAAGCACGAGCGGTGTTCCTGGGGCGCGTCGACCCCGGACTACATCGCGTATCACGACACCGAGTGGGGCTTCGGGGTTGCCGACGACCATCGGCTGTTCGAGAAGCTGTGCCTCGAAGGCTTCCAGTCGGGCCTGTCGTGGCTGACGATCCTGCGCAAACGCGAGAACTTCCGGGCCGCGTTCGCCGGTTTCGATCCCCGTCTCGTTGCCGACTTCGACGAGGACGATGTCGATCGATTGCTGGGCGACGCCGGAATCGTTCGGCACCAGGGCAAGATCCGTTCGACCATCAACAACGCGTCACGAGCACTCGAGTTGATCGATGAGTTCGGGTCGATCGCCAACTACATGTGGCCTCACGCCACGTTCGAGGGCCCTCCGACCGAGTTCCATGCATTGACCCCCACCTCGACAGCGATTTCGAAGGACCTGAAGAAGCGCGGCTGGTCGTTCGTCGGTCCGACCACGGTGTACGCGTTCATGCAGGCGATGGGCTTGGTGAACGACCATGTCGAGGGGTGCTGGGTCAGGCAGCGATCGGAGACCGCGCGGCGCAAGGTCTACAAGGTCCACGGAAAGGGCAAGGGATGAGCGACTTCGATCGATTTCAGGGCCATGAGCTTCGATTGCTACGGCACATTGATCGATTGGGAGACGGGCATCGCCAACGCACTTCGTCCATGGGCTGTCCGCAACGGCCTCGATCTCGACGACCAGGCACTGATCGCTGCCCACGGCCGATACGAGTCGAAGGTGCAAGACGAAATGCCCGGCGCGCTGTACCCCGTGATCCTCGGCGAGACATTGCGTCGGGTCGGTGTCGAATTGGGCGCGCCGGTGACTGCGGCTGACGCCGCGACCTACGGCGACTCGGTGAAGGACTGGCCGGCATTCCCCGACACGGCCGAGGCGTTGCAGCGGCTGGCAACGAGGTTCAAGCTGATCATCGTCAGCAACATCGATCGCGCTTCGTTCGCAGCCAGCCAGCCGCGCCTCGGCGTCGAGTTCGATGCCATCGTCACGGCAGAAGATGTCGGTTCCTACAAGCCGCAACGCGGGCACTTCGATCAGCTGTTCCGGGAGCTCGATCGACTCGGTGTTGCCCGCGACCAACTCGTCCACGTCGCCGAGAGCTTGTTCCACGACCACGAGCCGGCCGCCGCACTGGGACTGCCCTCAGTGTGGATCCACCGACGTCACGCCAAAGGCGGAACCGGTGCGACCGCGACACCCTCGGGCGAAGTGTCGCCGACGTGGCGATTCACATCGATGGCCGAGTTCGCCGAGGCCGCGGTGCCCGCGTAGAGCGCACCGAGCTCGGCGCCGATGGCTGCGAGTCGGTGACGAATCTCGACCGGCTCGAGCACCTCGACGCTTCGTCCGTGACCGGCTAACTCGCTGGCCACCGAGTACTCGTTGTGACTGCGGATCTCGACCTCGACGCGCCCGTCCTCGTTGGCCATGCCGATGCGCAACCGCGTGCCGAAGCTGTGGCGCAGCCACGACATCGATTGCGGGTCCACCAACGCGCGCACCACGATCGGCGTTCGCACCAGCTCGACCTCGGTGGTGATCATCTGCCACGCGTCAGCGAGCACGAAGCCATCCGGCCGCACCACGGGGTCCTCGGTGATCTCGACAGATTGGATCCGGTCGACACGAAACGTGCGGCGGCCCGCGTCGGTTTCGGCGACGAGGTACCACGACCCGCCCTTCGTCGCCAGTCCGAGCGGATGCACGGTCCGCGTGGTCGGCACCCCGGCACGAGCCACGTAGTCGAGGATGATCTGGCGACCCGCGATCACGGCGCTCTGCACGATGTCGAGATGCTGTGGTGCCGGCCGCTCGGTTCCGCTGCCGCTCCAGGCTGTCGTGTCGTGGACCACGGCCGCGGACGCGGCCTCGGCGCTCTCGCGGAACGGTTCGGGAAGGGCCCGGACCAACTTGCGCAACGCGGCGCGCAGTTCGGGCGTGGTCGCCCGCGGTCCTGCCAACAGAAACAGCGCCTGCGTCTCGGCCGAGGTGAGGCCGGTGAGGTCCGTGCGGCCCTCGCCGAGCAACCTCCAACCACCGTTGCGGCCCTGCACGGAGTACACCGGTAGGCCGGCGACACCGAGCGAATCCAGGTCTCGACGTGCGGTGCGCTCCGAGATTTCCAGTTCGGCGGCGACCTCGGCGGCGGTGACCTGCCCCCGGGACTGCAACATCAGCAGGATCGACACGAGTCGGTCGGCGCGCATGTCTCGAGCATTGCACGGAAACAGGACAGAGGGTGGCCTGTTTGATGGCGCACACTGTCGACATGACCACAGAGACACTCGCTCCCGCAGATTGGCCCACCCCGCCGGATAACCCCGGCGCCGCCATCGACCCACGACCCCTGTTCGTCGCCGCCGTCGACATCGCCACACCGGTGATCGCCGGTGTCCGGACCGACCACTTCGAACTGGCATCACCGTGTCACAACTTCGACGTGAAGGGCCTCCTCGACCACCTGGTGTTCGTCCTGCATCGAGTCGCGACAATCGGCCGCGGCGAGGATGCCTTCGCGCCCGGCTCGCTGGGCGATCCCGCAATCGACCACGTCGACTACGAGGCCGACTGGTTGGCCGCGGCCGACGCCGTGGACGACGTGTGGTCCGACGATGCCCTGCTCACCAGCACCGTGGTACTGCCCTGGGCGACCATGACAGGCGCCGAGATGCTGGCGATGTACGTCAGCGAGATCACGACCCACACCTGGGACCTCGCCAACGCCACCGGCCAGAGCCCGAAGTGGGACGACGCAGTCTGCCAACTGTCGCTCGACACGATGCACCGCGATCTGCCGATGGCCGACCGCACGCCGATGTGGGAGGCGTTCAAGGCAACCATGCCCGCCAACATGCAATTCGATGCGCCCTTCGCCAACGCCATCGCGGTCAGCACCAGCGCCCCGTTGATCGATCAGCTGGTGGCCTGGACCGGTCGCCAACCCTGACGCCAAACAGGACGCCACCGAACAGGACGCCACCAATTCGGGCGTGTGCTACTGCTGCACCACCGACGTGGAAGTCCCCCACGTGTCCGACAACACGTACCCCGCGGGCCATGGATCATCGGCATCGACGAAGTAGTGATGCAAGCCGGTGATCCATGCCCGGCCCCGGATGGTGGCCTCGATCGCAGGGTACGAACCAACGGTCGTCTCGCCGACGATGGTGCCGTGGAACTGCGAGTCGATGATCGACGAGTGGGTCAACCCGCCACCCACCTGCAGCACGCCACGGGCGTGGAGCACGGCCATGCGGGCCGTGGTGCCCGTGCCAGTCGGTGATCGATCCGAGCGACCCGGTGACACGATGCAGGTGTTGCGGGCGCTGACCCGATTGCCATCGTGTGTCAATGGCCCTGCGAACTGCACGATCGACACTCCCTTGATGTCGGGCAACTCGGGATGGACCACCGGATGCTGCTCTCGTGCTGCCAGACGGATCTGCTCGCCCAAGACAGCAATGTCGCGAGCTTCATCGGGAACAATCCCGAAGCCGAGTGCAGCCGCGTCGACGATCGCGTAGATCATCCCCCCGTACGAGATGTCGACGGTGATCGACCCGAGTCCTGGTACCTCCAGCGCGGCGTCCAGCGCGAAGACGAACGCCGGTACGTTCTTCAACGTCACCGACACGCACTTGCCCCCGCGGCATTCCGCGACGATGTCGACGGGGCCTGCCGGCATGTCGAGACGGAAGCGTGTCTCCGGTTCCGTGATCGGAATCACGCCCGTCTCCAACAGCACCGTGGCGATGCACATGGTGTTGGAACCCGACATCGGCGGGTATTCGGTCGGCTCCATCACGATCGCACCCGCCGCGCAATCGTCGCGGGTCGACGGGACGATGAGGTTGACATGGCGCGGCAACCGACCCGCGGGGCTCGCAGATCAGCAGGCGACGAATGTCGTCGTGATCGCGTTCGAAGGCCAGCTTCTTGGCCATCATCGTGTCGCCCGGCGGTGGAAGCACACCGCCAGTGATCACATCGCCCTGCTCACCTTCGGCATGGCAGCCGACTACAGAGATGATTCGCGTCGCCACCATGAAGGATTGTCCGTGTCTGCTTCTCTTGGCTCGATCAGTGCGACTGACCGAGCGCAGCCTTCAAGCCGTCCAGATCCGGCGAACCGAACACGACCCGGTTGTTCGTCGCGACGTAGACAAGGTCGAGGTCGACCCCTGCCTCGGCGACGATTCGGGCGAGGTCGGCCAGCGCGCCGGGCTTGTCTTCGACCTCGACAACCACGACCTCGCGTTCACGACTGATGACGGCTTGATGGGTGATGGCCAGAGCGTGCCGTGCGGCTTCGGCGTACGGCACCAGTATGTGCAACTCGGCGCGGTCACCCATTCCCACACATGTCGCTGCGGCGAGGTTGACGCCGGCATCACTACAAGCGGCCGCTACCTGAGCGAGCGCGCCGGGCCGGTTGTCGACCTCGATGACCAGATCCATCGCCATGAACTACCCCCTGTGAGTCGTGGCCGCGATTCTGTCACTCCCAACCGGCTGTGTCTCCCTCGAACGGGTGGTTCAGGTCAAACAGCGATGCCGAGGTTCAGTAGGGCGACGGTGCCGGCGCCTTTCGCCGTATCACCGGCCGATGTGTGCAACAGGGTGCCTTCGGCCTCGGTGTTGCCGGCGATGCGGTCGGCACTGTTCGGGGTGTCCGGCAGGCCGAACTCCGCATAGGGCGCCGCTGCGTACACACCGGCGGTGTAGTCGTCGTCGAAGAACATCTGTGATGTCAGCACGGTTGCATCGTCGAGATGGACGCGCAGGTGGATGTGGACGGCACGTCCGGAGTACCAGCCGGGATAGACGGTGAGGAACTCGACGATGCCGTCGTCGTTTGCGGTCTGTGTGCCGCGCATGAACGTCGTGCCGGCGCCCTCGTCCTTGCCGCCGCCATTGTCGGTGAACGCCGAGTAGTCACCGGTCGCATCGGTGTGCCAGATCTCAACCTTCGCCCCGGGCACCGGTGCACACGACTCGTCGACGACTCGCAACCCGAGACGCATCGGTTGGCCCGGAAGGCCCTCGGTGACGTCGCTGCGATCGAACTGTTCGTCGAGCGGGAACGGACCAGCGGTCTTGTCGGGCATCAGCGAACATGTTCCAAGCCCCTCGAACGCCGCAGCGGTCAACGGCGTCTGGGCGGACGCGGCGCCAGCCGTCTCGACCGTGCTGTTCTCGGCCGCCGTGGTCTCGGCTGGCAGCGGTCGAGTCCGGCGACGAGGATGGCGATGTCGATGCGGGCGACGTCGATGCGGCAGATGACGGGGAGGGCGATGCAGGTGCAGACGATGCGGACGACGTGGTGCCGGAGTCGGTGCACGCCGCGCCCGCCAGGCCGAGCACTGCGATTCCGCCGATTCGCAAGAATGCTCGTCGGTCTGCCAGGGGTCGGTCGAACGGAGATGAAGTCATGCCGCACATACAACACGCGATCGGTACGGATCACCCGAGAACTTCTTGAGAATCAGTTTGGAAAACACGTCACGACCTACGACCAAAGTCGCACAGAGCATGCGAATCCGACTTGTCTCCACAGCGCAGAGTCGGCAGGATGGGCAGATGATCCCAGGGTGCGACGCCGTATGACGTTCGGGTTGAAGGCGACGACCGGATCCATCGTGATGACTGCGTTCGTGGCACTGCTCGCAGGGTGCACGTTCGGTCCCCCATCGGTCGCAACGACCACCACGGCGTCGTCGACGTCGACCACGACAACGACCATCCCGCCGACGACCACGACATCGACCACCACGACGACATCGACCACGACCACGACGTCGACGACAACGACGACAACCATCCCCTTGATCACAGAAGGCGCTGTCGCGATCGTCGCCAACGCATCGGGAGTCAACGGCGCCGCTGCGTTGCTGACTCAGGAGCTGGCCGCCCTCGGCTTCCACATGGGCGATGCGACCAACACGGCCGGGTTCGAGGAGAAGCTCGACGTCAGCAAGGTGTACTACCTGCCGGCGGGCGCCGATGTCGCCGCATCGATCGGGCGGGTGATGGGCGGGCTCGTGGTCACACGAATGCCGGTACCCGTGTCGATCACCGGCGGACCCGCAGCGCTCGGCGACGCGACGGTCGTCGTGATGCTGGGCCAGGACTACGCCAGCAACCAGCCCATCATTCCAGCGGGCTGAATCAGGCTTCCGAGCCTGTCGGGTTCTCGAAGCGATACCCCATTCCCGAGTCCGTGATGAAGTGCTTCGGTCGGGCTCCATCGAGCTCCAACTTGCGGCGGATGTGCCCCATGTGAACCCGCAAGAGATTGGGGTCGGGATCGTACGACGGGCCCCACACCGCGGTGATCAGCTGGCGGTAGGTCACCAGCCGGCCCGGATACCGCACGAGGTATTCGACCATCGCCCATTCGGTCGGCGTCAGTCGTACCTCCTCATCTGCGACAAACGCGCGATGCGCGGCGAGATCGAGCCGGAACGACGATGTCGTCACCTCAGCAACCGACTCATCTGTGTCCCCCGCCCGACGCAGCACAGCACGCACGCGAGCCAGCAGTTCGGCCATGCCGAACGGCTTGGTCACGTAGTCGTCGGCACCAGCGTCGAGCGCCTGCACTTTCGATCGTTCGTCGTCGCGCACTGTCAGCACGATGATCGGCATGGTTGTCCAGCCGCGCAGTGCTTCGATCACCAACACGCCGTCCATGCCCGGAAGCCCGAGGTCGAGCAACACCACGTCGGGATGCTCGGTGGCCGCCATCTGGATCGCACGCTCGCCGGTGTCCGCCTCGAACACCTCGTAGCCGCGCGCGCCGAGGTGCAAGCTGAGAGCCCGACGGATCTGCGGCTCGTCGTCGACCACGAGAATGCGGTTCACGTGGGCACTTCCTAACAGAACCAGCTGCTCACAAGACCCATGGAGGTAGAATTTTCGCTGATGACAACCGCAGTGGTGGTGCTCGTCGTCGAGACGCACGACCTCCCAACCAGGAGTCCATCGTCATGAGTGAGAACGATTCGACGTCCCTCGCGATCGGATCCGCAGGCGTCGCTGTTGCAATCGGCGTCGGCGGCCTGCTCGTACCCGTACGAGACGTCATCGGCAACACCAATGTTGCGCTCGTCCTCGTCGTCGTGATCGTGGCAGCGGCCACGTTCGGTGGCCGTATGGCCGGCGCGATCACCGCAGGTGCTGCATGCCTCTCCTTCAACTTCTTCCACACCGAACCCTTGTACAGCTTGCGGATTGACTCGGGCGAGGACATCTGGACCGTCGTTCTGCTGTTCGCCATTGGCCTCATCGTTGGCCAGTTGTCCGTGTTCGCTCGCCACACTCAGCGCAAGTCGATCATCGATCAGGCAGGCGTCGCCCACCTCGAGAAGGTCGGCGCGATGGTCGCCGAGGGCCAGCCACTCAGCACGGTGTGGCCCGCTGTGCGTACCGCGTTGGTCGACGAGCTCACACTTGTCGACGCGACGTTCGAACCCGGCGACCATGCCGACTCCTCGATGAATGTGCTCGGTCGCAACGGCCGGTTCGACAGCAAGGTCATGTTCTGGAACCGGGGTGGAATGGAACTTCCTCGCGACGGCATCGCCCTTCCCGTGAGCGCCGGAGCCCGCTCGTTCGGTCGGATCGTGCTGGCTCCGCAGCCTGGAGTAGGAACGACCACCGACCAACGGCGGGTCGCCGTTGCCCTCTCGGACCTGCTCGCCGTGACCATCGATCGCAGTCCGCCGTCTGTCGGCGAGCAGCTCAACTGACTTGTCAGTGCGCTACTCGCCCGCGTCGGGGGCAACGACAACCGAGATGCGCTTGACGAGATCAGCCATGTCGAATGGCTTCGTGATGTAGTCGTCCGCTCCCAGTTCGAACGCCTGCAACCTCGAGCGCTCGTCGTCGCGCACCGTCAGCACGATGACTGCGACATCGCTCCATTCGCGCAGCTGCCCGAGAAACGCCAGGCCGTCCATATCGGGCAAACCGAGATCGAGCAGCACGACATCGGGGATTTCGGCTCTGACGGCGACTAGCGCAGCCGTTCCGGTAGTCGCCTCGACGACTTCGTAGCCGCGAGCGCCGAGATGAAGACTGAGCGCCCGGCGAATCTGGGACTCGTCGTCGACGACCAAGACCTTCCTCACGCGACCCTCATTGGGGGACGCCCGTGGATGCCACCTCGGCAGCCTTCGGCAGCGTGATCGTGACCGTCAGTCCGCCTCCCGGAGTGTCGTCGAGGGTGAACGTCCCGTGCATCGCGTTCACGAATCCTCGAGCGATCGACAGCCCGAGACCGACACCGTCGTCATTCGTGCGTTGATCCCCGAGCCGCTGGAACGGTGTGGTGACCCTGTCACGATCGGCGGCAGGTATGCCCTCGCCGCGATCGACGATTCGCAGATGCACCGCGGCGCCGACGATTCCGGCCTCGACGCGCACCGGGTGATCGGGCGGGGCGTGACGAAGAGCATTGCTGATCACATTCGCCAGGCTTCGTTCGAGCAGGACCGGGTCGCTCATGACGGTCGCGTCGCGGGCGATGTCGACCTGCACATCCTCAGGCTCGACGTTCAAGCTCTGCAGCGCCGAGTTGACCGTGTCGGTGAGAACAGTCGGGCGGATTTCAACGGCGAGGGCCCCGATCTGCAGCCTGCTTGCGTCCAGCAGGTTGCCGACCAGCCGATTGAGGCGGTCGGTTTCCTGATCGACCGTCTCCAGTGCTTCGGCCAGTTGCTCGTCGGTCCAATTCACCGTGGGATCCCGCAGGCCAGAAATCATTGCCTTGATGGACGCGAGGGGCGTTCGTAGATCGTGCGACACTGAGCGCAGCAACGCGGTGCGGACAGCGTCGATGTCGGCGAGCGCTGCGGCTTCGGCTGCCTCGGCCATGAGCCAACGATTGTCGACCGCGACAGCCAATTGGTCGGCCAGGATCCGCAGCAGCCGGTGATCGTCGATCGAAAGCGGGCGTCCGAAGACCTCCAGAGTGGTCGGCGACCCCTGGCCGCCCTGCACCTGCGAGGCGAGGGCCACCGATGCGGTGGGCGGCCCGGTTGTGTCGCCCACGGATGCGACTGTCACGACTCCAGCGGGCTCGGCACGGAGGATCCGCACTCCGCTGAGATTGAACGTCGTGTGTAGCTGATCGAGCAGGCGCGGCAGTGGTTCGGGGTCGGCGGCGAGACTGGTCGTGGAGCGGGCGATGGCTTCGGCTTCGAGCCGGGCGCGACGGGCGTCGATCGCACGCTTGGAAGCAACGTCCACCAAGGTCCCGACGGTCAGGGCTACGCCGATGAAGACGACGAGGGCAACGAGATTCTCGGCCTCTGAGATCGTGAGCGTGTTGTAGGGCACGACGTAGAACCAGTTGACCAGCAATGATCCGGCGATCGCAGCGACAGCTGCCACCAACTTGCCGCCGATCGCAGCGATTGCCAAGACCAACGAAAGGACCAGGAGCAGTTCCGTAGACAGTGCAATGGTGTCGCGGAAGGGCACGGTGACGGCGATGAGCAAGGGAAGCCCAAGCACCATCAAGAGCCACGCCGCGATCACTCGCCGTCGATCGAGACTCGGCGCTGCTCGGGGTGGAGACGACGGTGCATCATTGTCGACCGATTGCTGGGCGATCACGTGGATGTCGACGTCGCCGGCGAGTCGCGTGACCCGGGCGACGAACGATCCGTGGACCAGTTCGTGCCATCGGCTGCGGCGCGTCGCTCCAAGCACGAGTTGCGTGGCCTTCTCGCGCCTCGCGAACGCGGCGAGCGACTCGGCTGGGTCGTGTCCGACGACTTCGTGCACCTTGCCGCCGAGCTCCTCGACGAGCCGTCGTTGTGCCGAAAGTGACTCGGGATCGTCGCGGGTCAGGCCGTCGTCGACCGCGATGTGCACACCGACGAAATCTCCCCCCACGCGCCCGGCCATGCGCGCCGCACGACGGATGAGCGCTTCGCCTCCCGGGATGCCGGTGATCGCGACGACCACACGCTCCCGGGTTTCCCAGGAGTGATCGATCGCATGCATGTCGAGATAGCTCTGCAGTGATTCCTCGACCCGATCGGCAACCCACAGAAGCGCCAGCTCGCGGAGTGCGTCGAGGTTGCCCGGACGGAAGTAGTTGGCGAGCGCGGCGTCGATACGTTCCGCCGGGTAGATGTTGCCGTGGGCCATCCGTCGCCGAATCGCCTCGGACGTCATGTCGACCAGCTCCAGTTGGTCGGCGCGGCGGACGACGTCGTCGGGCACCGTCTCGCGTTGCGCAGTACCCGTGATCCGCAAGATGACGTCGTTGAGCGATTCGAGATGCTGAATGTTCAGCGTGGAGATCACATCGATCCCGGCGTCGAGCAATTGCTCGACGTCTTGCCAGCGCTTCTCGTTCTTGGACCCAGGCGCGTTGGTGTGGGCATATTCGTCGACGAGCACCACCTGCGGATGCCGCGACAAGATGGCTTCGAGATTCATCTCGAGCAACACCGTGCCGCGGTAGTCGATCTCCTTCGATGGGACCACCTCGAGGTCGCCGAGTTGGGACTGGGTCTCTACACGACCGTGCGTCTCGACGACGCCGACGACGACGTCGGTGCCGCGACGCTTCCGGCGAATGGCTTCACCGAGCATCTTGTAGGTCTTGCCGACGCCCGGCGCGGCGCCGAGGTAGATGCGTAGTACGCCGCGAGCTCCCACGACCTCAGTCTTTCGCGATTCCGGTGCTGGAGTTCATGACCGGTTCAGGTTCCGGTGTCGTCGAGTGCCAGGTTCAGCTCGACGACATTGACCCCGGGCTCGCCGAGGATGAGCAACTGCCGGCCGTCCGTGTACTTGTCGACCAACGCCGAAACGACGCCGACATCGAGTCCTCGCTCGCTCGCCACTCTGGCGATCTGCAGTCGAGCGTTCGCGATCGAGATGTGGGGATCCAGGCCCGATCCTGATGCGGTGACGGCGTCGACCGGCACACGCGCATCGGGGGCCATTCCATTCTCCTCGCGGTACGCCGCGACGCGATCGCTGACCGCGCTGAGCAGATCCGGGTTGGTCGGGCCCAGGTTCGAACCGGAGCTTGCCGAGCCGTCGTAACCCGCACCTGCTGCCGATGGGCGGGGATGGAAGTACTGGGGGGCAGTGAACGGCTGTCCGATCAGTCTGCTGCCGACGATGACGCCGTCGCGCTTGATGAGAGAACCTTCGGCTTTGTCGCTGAAGGCCACCTGCCCGATCAACGTGCTGAGCAAGGGGTAGGCAACACCACAGACCAGAGTGAACACGATCAGGGTCAGGAAGGCTGGACGAAGTTGACGGATGAGGGCACGCATTTCAGTTCACTACTCCCAGGGCAGAGATGATGATGTCGATCAGCTTGATGCCGACGAACGGGGCGATGATGCCGCCGAGGCCGTAGACCAAGAGGTTTCGCCGCAATACCAGCGCGGCCGCTTCGGCGCGGAACCTCACGCCACGTAGCGCTAGAGGCACGAGCATGATGATGATCAGAGCATTGAAGATGACCGCCGACAGGATCGCCGAGCTCGGGCTGTCGAGCTTCATCACGTTCAACCTGTCGAGCACGGGCAGGACACCCGAGAACATGGCGGGAATGATCGCGAAGTACTTGGCGACGTCGTTGGCGATCGAGAAGGTCGTGAGCGAGCCGCGGGTGATCAGCAGTTGTTTGCCGACCTCGACGATCTCGATCAGCTTCGTGGGGTTGCTGTCGAGGTCGACCATGTTGCCCGCTTCCTTTGCCGCCTGGGTGCCGGTGTTCATCGCCACCCCGACGTCGGCCTGAGCCAGCGCCGGCGCGTCGTTGGTACCGTCCCCGGTCATCGCCACCAGGTTGCCGCCGGCCTGCTCGCGCTTGATCAACGCCATCTTGTCCTCGGGGGTCGCCTCGGCGAGGAACCCGTCGACCCCGGCCTCGTCTGCGATTGCGGCCGCGGTCAGCGGGTTGTCGCCGGTGATCATGATGGTACGGATGCCCATCGCTCGCATTTGGTCGAATCGCTCGCGCATGCCGGGCTTGACGGTGTCCTTCAGCCGGATCACGCCGAGAACCCGCCACGGCGCCGCCGCCGAGCGGTCGATGACGACGAGAGGCGTTGCGCCGTCTCTCGACACCTGTTCGACGACCGGCAGCACCTCCAGCGGGAAGGTTCCGCCTTGCGCTTCGACGAAGCGCCGGACGGAGTCCGCGGCACCTTTGCGGACCTCGCGACCATCGCTCATGTCCATGCCCGACATACGGGTCTGTGCCGTGAACGGCACGAGCACGGCGTTCGGGTCCTCGATGATCGTCAGACCGAAGTCGTGCACCGCGAGATCGACGATCGAACGACCCTCTGGCGTCTCGTCGGCGAGCGACGACACGAGCGCTCCATCGGCAAGATCTCTCGGCGTGACTCCCGTGACGGGAATGAACTCCGACGCCTGCCGCGATCCGTACGTGATCGTGCCCGTCTTGTCGAGCAGCAACGTGGTGCAGTCGCCGGCCGCCTCGACGGCGCGTCCGGACATCGCCAGCACGTTGCGTTGCACGAGCCGGTCCATGCCGGCGATGCCGATGGCCGACAACAGGCCGCCGATGGTCGTAGGAATCAGACACACCAGCAAGGCGATCAGAACGATGATGCTCTGCTCGGCTCCCGAGTAGATCGCGAAGGGCTGGAGTGTGGCCACAGCCAGAAGGAAGATGATCGTCAGGCCGGAAAGCAGGATGGACAGAGCGATCTCGTTCGGCGTCTTCTGCCGGTTGGCGCCCTCAACAAGGGCGATCATTCGGTCGAGGAACGTCTCACCCGGGTTCGCTGTGATGCGCACGACGATCTCGTCGCTCAAGACGCGTGTGCCACCCGTGACCGCTGAACGATCACCGCCCGACTCACGGATCACGGGTGCGGATTCACCGGTGATTGCCGATTCGTCGACCGTGGCGATGCCCTCGACGATCTCGCCGTCGCCCGGGATCACGTTGGGCGCAGTGACAACGCACAAGTCCCCTACTCGGAGCGCCGACGACGCCTTCTCGGCGATCGTCCCGTCCGGCATCCGGACCGTCGCGACCGTGTCGGCTCGAGTCTGTCGCAAGGCGGCTGCCTGTGCCTTACCACGACCCTCGGCCATCGCCTCGGCAAAGTTGGCGAACAGCACGGTGAACCACAGCCAGGCCGCTACGAGACCGGCGAAGGCGTTCTGCTTCGAGTCGCTGTCGGAGAAGTCGCGAATGAACAGGTAGGTGGTCAACACCGACCCGACCTCGACGATGAACATCACCGGGTTGCGCATCATCGTGCGCGGGTTCAGCTTCTTGATCGCACCGACTGTTGCGGTCTTCACGATCGCAGGATCGAAGATCGACTTCGAGCCTGGTGCCTTCATACGTACTTTTGGAGCCCGAGGCTCGGGTGCTTGTTGCAATGTGGCGGTCATGATGTCCTCAATGATCGGTCGCTGGTCACAGTGAGAGGTGCTCGAGAATGGGACCCAGGGCAAGCGCTGGGAAGAAGGTCAATCCGGCAACGATGATGATCACGCCTGCGAGCAGGAAGCCGAAGAGTGGGGTGTGAGTCGGCATGGTCCCAACGGTCGCCGGCACCTTGGGTTTGCGTGCCAGTGCGCCGCCGATCGCCAGCACCGGGATGATGGTGAGGAAGCGACCCATCAGCATCGAGAGGCCCTGCGTCGTCGTGTACCACTGGGTGCCCGTTCCTTGATAGGCGAATGCCGAGCCGTTGTTGTTGGCCGTCGAGGCGAAGTTGTAGAGCACCTCGGAGAGCCCGTGCGGACCCGGTTGGAATGTGTTGGCGCTGTCCTGCACCACCGACCCTGCTGCGAAGAGCTTCAACGAGAACGGCATTGCCAGGATGTACAAGGTCAACAACTTCATCTCCGCGGCTTGGATCTTCTTGCCCAGGTACTCCGGTGTTCGCCCGACCATCAACCCGGCGATGAAGACAGCAAGGAGTGCCATGATCAGCACGCCTGCCAAGCCGACACCGACGCCGCCGGGAGAGATCTCGCCGAGCATCATGTGCATCATCGGCGCCATGCCTCCGAGCGGGGTGAATGAGTCGTGCATGCAGTTGACAGCACCGGTGGAAGTACCCGTCGTTGAGCCGGCGAACAGGCCGCATGCGGCCGCTCCGAAGCGCACCTCCTTGCCCTCCATGTTGCCGCCGGACTGCGTCACCGAGACCGACTGGTCCGCACCGCTCGCCGTCAGGTTCGGGTTGCCGTTCTGTTCGGCGAACGATCGCAAACGCCGAGAACACCACGAGGATCCCGGCCATCACCAGAATCAAGATCCTCGATTGGCGCTTGTCGGCCACCATGCGGCCGAACATCGCGACCATCGACAACGGGATGAGCAGCAAGGAGAAGTTCTCCAAGATGTTGGTGAACGGGTTCGGGTTCTCGAACGGGTGGGCCGAGTTGGCGTTGTACGGGCCGCCACCGTTCGTGCCGAGTTCCTTGATCGCCTCTTGCGAAGCGAACGGTCCGCCCGGGATGTGCTGCTCGGTCACTTCGTTCGTCGAGTCGATCGTCGTCGCGATCCGATCACCCTTGAGGCTCTGGATCGCACCCTGGGAGATGAGGACCACGGTGAACACGAGTGCCAGCGGCAGCAGGATGCGCACAACGGTCCTGGTCATGTCGACCCAGAAGTTGCCGATCGTCCGGGACCGGGTCCTCGTGATGCCCCGAATGAGACCGACCACGATCGCCATGCCGGCCGCGGCCGACACGAAGTTCTGCACGGTGAAGCCGATCATCTGGCTGAGGTGGCTGATTGCCACCTCGCCCGAGAACCATTGCCAGTTGGTGTTCGTCACGAAACTGATCGCGGCGTTGAACGCACCCATCGGCGTCAAACTGGTTCGATCCGTCGGGTTGAAGAACAAGTTGCCCTGCAGACGTAGCAGCGCGTACAGGAAGAGCACCGACATGATGCTGAACGCCAGAAGCGAGAGCGCATAGACGTTCCAACGCTGTTCGCGCTTGTGGTCGATCCGGCACACCCTGTAGATGAATCGCTCGACCGGGCCGAAGAACTTGTCACCGGGTGCGGAGCCATCCTTGCGTACGCCATACACGGCAGCCATGTATCGCCCCAACAGGGGAACCGAAACGGCCAGCATCACGATCAGCACGACGGCTTGGACGATGGATTGCCAACTCATCAGAAACGCTCCGGGAACAGAATGACCAGGATCAAGTAGATGAACGCGAGCACGCAAAGGATGAGGCCCGCGGTGTTGTCGAACGCCGCCGCGATCACGCCGTCACCCCAGCAGTCGCGTCGGAAATCGTGGTGATCAGGGTGGCTGGCTCACCGTCGGCATCGGCCTCGTCGCCCGTGACGGACAGGGCCATTTCGTCGGACCCGATCATGCGGTCGCACAACTGCACGTAGAGAGCGCAGAGTACGAAGAACACGATGACGTACCGCGATGTAGATGACATCACTCACTGGATGACTCCTTGATGTAAGGGACTGAAGCCGCGTCGGGCCGGGGCCGGCGGGCGCGCTCGCCACGTGATGGCTGACTGTTCACCCGCTCGTTCTACTCCCGGCCATCACGTGGTTCGAGCCGCTTCACACCGTCTTCACAACCGATGTGCGCTTCTTCACGACTTCTTCACGACGCGGGCTAGCTTGCTGGGCGTGCCTCGCATGCTCCCCGGCGCTCAGTTGATTGCCGAAGGTCGCGAGGCGGCGCCACCACCTCCGCCACCGACTGCGTTCCTACGCGCGAACGGAGCGAGGTCGGAAGCCGAGTTCAAACGTCGCTGCCGCGACGAGGGCCGAGTGATGTACCACATGCATGTCGGTCTCTCGACTTGGGCAGCGACCGAAGCCGCACTCGTCGAAGTCAACGCTGCTCTTGCCGATGCGGGTCATACCGTCGACCGGTTCGGGCTGGCCCTCGATCGGGCGATGGGCATTCCGGAAACCGAACGGCATCTCGCCGGTCAAGGAGACCGGGCCACGGATCGGGCCGGAGGAATGGCACCGGCTCGGCGAAGCCGCACCGATCCAGCCTCATCTCGGCGACTACATGATCGGCTTCCCCGCCGGGTTCCAGAACACGTTGCACGCCCTGGCTGCCGGCGTGACGACGATCGGCAACGTCGGTCAGTACACCGCATACGACCTGCTCGGGGGCTCCGACGAGATCCTCGTCACCGAGGAGACGGTGCGCGCCCTCGCGGCCATCGGCGCGCTGCGCGGAGACGGTGCGCTCGCTCACTCCAACCTGGAGGACGGATCTGCCACGCAGGCCTCCCACTTCGGCGCATACGTGGGTTGGGCGGCGCTGGAGATGTACGTCGTCGAGGACCTGATCGGCGCCCGGTTGGCACACTGTTTCGGCAACACGATTCAGCGCCCGGAATGTCGGGCCGTCGTGCATTTCGCCCTCGACGATCTTCGTGGACGAGATTCGATCGGCTCGATGATCTACGGCAACACGGTCGATCATCGGCCTGGCGATCAGGCCTACAACACCGCATTGGTCACCGAGCAACTGATGTGCGACATCGCGTTGCAGTTGCGCCGGCCGACGGGGCACGCGGTCAACCCCGTGCCGCTGACCGAGGCCGAACGCATCCCCAGCGCAGCAGAGATCGTGGAGATCCATCTGATGGCCCGCGAGATCGAGCGCGAGGTGCGCAGCTCGCCCGACATCCACGACTGGGCGCACCTCGAGAAGCTCGGTTCGATGGTCGCGGAGTACGCGATCGAGTTTCGTGACCGAGCCCTCGCCGTGTTCGATGGGGACGGGATCGATGTCGGCGACGCCGCGCAGGTGTTGTTGGCGCTTCGTCGAACGTCGATGGGAGATCTCGAGCGACGCGTCGACCTCGTCGCGCCGGCCGACATCGCCGACCTCGAACCGTGGAAGGCCTCACATGTGCGCAACCTCGCCGCACGGCTCGACGCCGTCGCACCGCGGCTCGACGGGATGCGCGTGGTGCTGGCCGTGTTGGAGGTGCACGATCTGGTTCGGGACGCGCTGGCGCGGGTGCTGCCTGCAGCGGGTGCAGAGGTGATACTGCTCGGCGCGAACACGCCGGTCGACGGGATCGTGCGTGCCGCGATCGAAGAAGACGCCGCCGCGATCGTGCTCGGCGTGTACAACGGCAACGCATTGGAGCTCGGCCAGCAGTTGGCCGCCGGGACGCGCATTGGACACTGGAACGGGACGATCTACATGGGCGGCATCCTCAACCAGGACACCGGACAGGATCTCCCGATCGACGCCCGACCCGCGCTACGAGCCCTTGGCGTGTGCTGCGTCGACGACGTAGAGCAACTCCTCGCCCTCCTCACCCCCTGAGCCACCTCGTCGGGCGCGGATCCGGGTTGCTACGTTCCAGGGTCGTGCGCCTCGGGACAATGCTCATCACGGACGACATCGGCAACGATCCGTCATTCCTCAAAGACATGGCCCAGTCCCTCGAGGATGCAGGATTCGACACGATCCTGACCAACGACCACGTCGCCGGTGGCCACCCCGAACGGCAGCGGCCGGGCGAGAAGGTCCACACCTACGACGTACCGTGCCACGAACCGCTGGTACTGCTGTCGTTCCTCGGGGCAGTGACGTCGCGCATCGAGCTGGCAACGTCGGTCGTCATCAGCACCCAGCGCCAGACCGTGCTGCTGGCCAAACAGGCCGCCGAGGTCGATCTCCTCACTGGCGGGCGGCTGCGGCTCGGTGTCGGCATCGGCAGGAACTGGATGGAGTACGAGGCGCTCGAGCAGGACTTCACCAACAGAGGCCGACGGATCGAAGAACAGGTCGAGGTGATGCGTCTGTTGTGGACGCTGGACCTGGTCACCTTCGACGGCAAATGGCACCATCTCGACCGAATCGGCATCAACCCACTGCCGAAGCAACGACCGATCCCCATCTGGATGGGATCATTCGTGGGCAGCCTCGTCGAGCGGGTCCTCGAACGCACCGGTCGCCTGGCCGATGGTTGGATGCCACAGTTTCCACCAGGCGAGCAGCTCGCCGGTGCCCTCGAACGTCTCCGCGGCTACGCGACTGCGGCCGGCCGCGATCCCGACACGCTCGGTGTCGAGTGCGGCATGCGTGTTCGTGCCGACGACGACCCGCAAACCTGGGTCGACACCGCCGCCGCCTTCCGTGCGCTCGGCGCAACCCACCTGCGCGTATCGACCACCGGCGGCGGGTACTCCACACCCGCCGAACACCTCGCTGCGGCCATTCGCTGGCACGATGCCGTCGCCCCCACAGCAAGGAGCTGAACATGACGACGATGACACCTGCCGACCAGGTCGAACGAGTCCTCAAGCCAATCCAGCAGTTCGTGCGCGGCTGGATGATCGGCGCACCGACGGACCAACTCGCCGCGGAGCTGGGATTTGCGTCGGGGACGGACCTGTGGATCGTCGGACGTGCCGGCGTGCTCGGTGATTGCGACGCGGCGACGGCAGCCGCGGGCCTTGCCTTCCTCGGTCCCGACAGGGTGCGCGCCGCGTGGGAGCGTCTTCCCGCCGGGCTCACCCATCGTCAGGTTGCGGACGCATACGCGGCGTTGTGCTGCCAATGGGGAACGAACGAGCTCGCCAGGTTCGATCGCACCCGGATGGCACGGCTCGATGAACTCGGCCGACGCATCGCCGATACAGCTGACGGATCGTTCGGGGTTCTTTTCGCCGGTTGGCGGGCCCAGCCGCAACCCGACGACGTCAACGCCAGGGTCGCGCTGACGATGCACGTGCTGCGCGAGCTGCGCGGTGGCGCGCACATCATCGCCGTCCACGCCTGTGGCATCACCCCGCTCGAAGCTGTGCTGGCCTCTCCCGCTCCCCCTCCGCGCAGTGGTCCGGTGTGGGCAGAACATCTCGGTTGGACCGGTCCGTTCCCCGACGCCGCAGACCATCGAGAAGCACGAATGGAAGCCGAGCGCCTGACATCGAAGATGCTGTTGCCGATCTACGAATCGATCGGCGAAAATGCGCTCGACGAGTTCGCCGAGCTCGTCGAGACCACGCGCAACGCCATCGACATGTAGTTCTCGATGACTGTTCGCTAGCCGCGAACCTCGAGGTCAGCGAGCATCTCGAGCAGCTCGGCAGGCTGCCCTTGTTGGTTCCGCAGTGTCAGCGATCCGCCGTGCTCTTGCAGTGCGAGGCGGGCGGCGACGAGACCGCCGTAGCCACAGCAGTCCATGAACGTCATGTCGCCCATCTCCACGACGACTGCTGTACGGCGACTGGCCGAGCATGCACCGCGCACCAGGCTGCGGGTTGCTACATCGAGCTCACCACCGATCCGCACGACTCGGTTTCTGCCGTCGCGGGAGATGCTGAGTGACAACGGCAGGTCTGCACCGGTTGCAGTCAGTGTTGCGGGTATTGCACGCAGGTCCCTTGTGCGCACTGCAACTCCTCGTGGTCGAGGGCGCAACCAAGGATCTGGAGCCACGCGGCTGGAGCGAATTCGCTCGTGAGTAGAACCTACTCCGGGTTCTCTACCGGTACAACTGCTGTCGGGAAATAGTTCATCGAACGTGGCAACGAGCACTACAGCTGGCGGACGGGTGGAGGCGGCGGCCGACGCGACTGGGTGACCACGTCGATGCTCAGCGTTCCAGCGATCAATCCCTCCGCGACCTCGGTGAGGCCGCGGTTGTTGTTTCGCGCGTACGCCCGCAGACGGGCGAACGCCTCGTCCATGTCGACCTGGGCGCGTTCGGCGATCACGCCTTTGGCCTGCTCGATGACGATGCGACTGTTGAGTGCGTGCTGAAGATGCCCCTCGCGGACGGCCGCCTCTCGTGTCGCCATGTCCTGGACGATCGCGATGCTGGCCACATCGGCAAGGGCCTGGGCCAACGCAACCTCGCTTTCGGAAAGCCCGACGGGCTCGCTCATGAAGAGGTTGAGGCAACCAAGGATCAGGTCCTTCAGCCGCAACGGCACCGCACAGACCGCCGGGAAACCGGCGCGAAGACTCTCGGCCGCGAACCGTGGCCAGGCGGACGCCGAGCTCATGTCGTCTTCGCTGACCACACGCCCGGTGTGGAAACAATCGAGGCATGGGCCCTCGTCGTTCTGGATCTGGAAGAGCTCGAGCAAGTCCGACTTCCTCCGTGGAGGCACCGATGACCCGGAGTTGCCCGTCGGTGTCGGCCAGCAGGATGCCAGCGGCAGACGCCTCCAGCAGTTCCACGCTGCGAGAAGTCAGCACCGTGAGAACCTCGATCACGTCGAAATCGTCGACCAGCGTGTCGACGATCTCGACGAATGTCGTCGCGGTGAGGGCCTGTCGATTGAGGGCCCTCAGTTCAGCATCGTTTGACACAGGTACTACACCCCTTCCCCTGGTTGTTGCCTGTCATCCTCTAGGCGCAATCGGCGGGCGACAATATCCGCTGCCACCACACCCACCGGTCGATCGTGAGCGAATGCATGGGCACGAATTCGCACGAGCGCCTCGGCTACCGGAATCTTCAACTGGATCGAAACCATTCCCGAGGCCTGATGCACCTCGGCGCGATACGCGACGACCTCTTGGAGCCCCTCGGCGAGGACCCCCTCGGGCGCGGCGTCCTGCAGGCTCAAGACTGTTTCGGTCAGTACCGTCAGCCATCGCAATGCTGTCGTCGTGCTGATCGGGCGTGAGTTCGCCTTCGAGATCTTGGTACAGCGTCATCACACCGATTTTCGCACCATTCGAGGCGAGTGGGTAGGCAAAAACCGATCCAATTCCGGCATCTCGCGCCAGAGTGACGAATGCAGGCCAACGCGAGACGGCGCCTGCCCTGAGCGAAGGCGCATGCACGGGTAGCCCGGTGCTGAAACGCGTCCTGGCAAGGACCGACACCCATCGTGAACTGCAGATCTTCGAGCGCTGCGATCCGTTGACTCGACACACACAGTTGCCCTGATTGCCCTCCACCCATCACGGTGATGCCCGCACCCGAGACAATCAACACCTCGACGCAGGCGTCGCACAGGCCGACAGGAGGCGACTTTGTGACGGCGCGCGCGAAAGCCACAGCGATACGCATCGACTGCTCGGCGTTCACGGTGAGCGGACCACCTCGGCATGCCTCTTTCGCCACAGAGCGGAATGGCAGGGTTCGGACCGAATCAAGCGCTGTAGATGTCTCGCGCAACGCTACCAGGCAGGCGACCGGGGGCGATTGACAGCGGTAGGGTGCATTCGCTGCTCGTACCGCGGGTGGCGTGCCCGCTCCAAACCTCGGCAGGTGATTCGACGAGTTGTCGAAGGAGCGAGGCATGGAGACGACCGAAGCACCCGCCGACCGCCTGATCGACGATCAGGTTTCATTGACCGAAGCGATGCGACCATCGGGCCCGGAGCTCGCCAGGGCCCGTCGGCAACTTCATGTGAAAGCAATCGTGATCGGCGCGATGGCGATCGGCAGCTACTGGTTCCTGGTGCTGTCACCGACGTCAGCGATCGGCAAGCTTGCGTCGACGACTGTCCTGATCATCGCCCTCACCGCCGCAGCGACCTGCGTCTTTCATGACGCCAACCACGCCTCGTTCAGCACGTCGCGGAGCATCAATCGACTGGCTGGTTACACCGGAGACCTACTCGGAGCCAGTTCATGGATCTGGCGCTTCAAGCACAACAACCTGCACCATGGAAACACGAACATGGTCGGGATCGATGCCGACATCGATCAGGTACCGTTTGCCCGCCTGGCGCCCGGCCAGCAGTGGCGGCCGTGGCACCGTTACCAGCACTTCTACATGTGGGGGTTGTACGGGTTCCTGACTCTGGAGTGGCTACTGGTCGCGGACTTTGTCGACCTGAAGAACCACGGCATCGGACGCCATCGCTTCACCCGCCAGCCGCGACGACGCGACATCGGCATGCTCGCACTCGGCAAGATCCTCCACATCGGGTGGGCCGTCGCGCTGCCGCTCGTCTACCACCGTTGGTGGGTCGTGCTGATCTTCTACCTCGCCATCTCGTGGAGTGTCGGTCTGATGCTGGCGACGATGTTCCAACTGGCGCACTGCGCCCTGCCGGCCGAGTTCCCTGCCGCAGACGTTCCGCGCCGCGGCACCGACTTCGTCGCTCATCAACTTCGGACCACCGCCGACGTGCATTGCCGCACGAAGCTCGGTGGGCGTGCACTGCACTGGTTGATGGGCGGGCTCGACTTCCAAGTCGAGCACCACCTCGCACCACGACTCCCTCACACCGTGTATCCGCTGGTAGCGGAACGCTTGAGCCGCGTTTGCGAGCGACAGCAACTCACCATCCATGCCCATGCCACGCCCTGGCAGGCCATCATGTCGCACGGCCGGTGGTTGAAGGCGATGGGGGCCCGCCCCTGAGCCCGCGCAACGCTGCGCGGACTCAGGCGTCGCACCCGACGAACGGGGCCTCGTACACAAACATTGCCCAGCCCCGGGGACGGGTCGGGCTGGGCAATGTTCGGATCGCTGAATGGGGGCTCAGCGCTCGCTGCGGGGGTTGCAGCGAGGTCTGGACGGGTGTCACTCACCCGACATCTCTCTGTTGTCAGTTTGGATGGCTGTGAGAAGTAGGCCATGACGGTGGCTTCGGCCCAAGGGCCAATGCCACCGCCGTGACCCGGTGCCTGTCGCCGTTGGGGACGGGTAACGACGAGACAGGATTCGTGGACGCAGTGTTTGCAGCGACGCTTGTTCGACCGAACCGCTTCTCGCTCACTGTGCCCTCCCTCGTGGGAAATCGGTAGATGACCGCACTAATACCGCGTTCGCGCCTGACCTAAACATTCCGATCTGAGAAAATCCCACGCCGCGATCGAGCGTTCATCGGCGATGATCCGGGTCACTGCGCGTAGCGTGTGCACAGAGAGGTCGCAAACGACCCGCAGAACTCCAGCCGCCAGGAGGCCCACGGTGACCGAGATGGGTAATCAGGATTCGCTCAGCGTCGAGACAGACGTGAGCGGCGTGATCATCGTGCACGGCGACATCGATGTCGCAGGGGGGCCGATCCTCGATGCCGCGATCCGCGAACGAGATGGTGACGGACCGGTCGTGATCGACCTCGAAGACGTTTTCTTCATCGACTCGTCCGGTCTGCGATGCCTTCTCGGCGCCAGTCGGCGAGCCCGCGAGGGAGGCGCCACTGTTGCACTGAGAAACGTCGGATCCGAAGTGCTGCGGTTGCTGGAAATCACCGGCACGACCGAACGCTTCATCATCGAGACCCCTCGTGACTGAACCCACGTCAATCGGGCCGGTCGTCTTGCACCTGCCGCCCGATCCAGCGCTTTCGCGCGTGCTGCGATTGGCGGCCAGTGGAATCGCCGGGATGGCGGGCTTCACGGTCGACGAGATCGAGGACATCAAGATCGCGGTGAGCGAGGTGATGCTGGCGCTCATCGAGCATGGCGGAGGCCACACGATCGAAGTGCAATTCCTGGTCGAGGATCAGTCGTTCACCGTCCGAGGACGGACAGCCGTCGAAACGTTCGACACCGAGCACCCTGATCTCGTCCTGTGTCGCACCGTGCTCGCCGGCGTGACTGCTCGACACGGCATCGAACTGGTCGACGACCAAGCCCAGATCTGGGCGGCAGTGGCGCACGCGTCGATCACGTGAGCCCGGTGCACAGCCCGTCGGAAAGTGACGAGGAATGGCTCCACAATTCCTTCGATCGGTATTCGAGGAGCCGCGACGTGGCCTTACGCGACCAGATCGTCGAACATACGCTGTGGCTTGCGACGCGTGGTGCCCACCGATTCGCCGATCGGGGCGAGCCGTTCGACGATCTCGTGCAGGTAGCGCGCATCGGCCTGCTCAACGCAATCGACCGGTTTGACCCCGACCACGGCGTTCCGTTCGGCGCCTACGCAACCCCGACGATCATGGGTGAGTTGCGCCGCTACTTCCGTGATCACACGTGGGGCGTCCACGTCTCGCGTCGTGCCAAGGATCTGCGGCCGGCGGTCAACAGCGCGACGGAGACCCTGTCGAAGGAACTTCGCCGGTCCCCACGAATCTCGGAGATCGCCGATCGGATGAAGATCCCCGAGGAGGCCGTGATCGAGGCACTGGAGGCGAACAACGCCTACCGAGCCCGTCCGCTCGATCAGGCCGGCAACTCGATCTCCACAATCGACTCGAACCTCGACGCCGTGCTGAACCGGGAAGTCATCGCCGGGTTGCTCGACAGCCTCAGTCCACGCCAACGGCAGATACTGCAGCTTCGATTCTTCGATGAGCTCAGCCAAGCGCAGATCGCCGAGCAGATCGGAACCAGCCAGGTTCACGTCGGCCGATTGATCGCCTCCAGCCTCGCCGAGTTGCGCAGCCACCTTCGCGAGGGCCCGCATCGACCCGTTTGATGCCTCCTCGACATGGGTATCACCACTCCACACCCATGAGAGGACGTTCATGATTCCACGAGTTGTTCGCCGACGTATTCGCCCGATGTGGATCGCTGCGCTGGCCTCAGGCGCCTGGGTCAATCGCAAGGACGTGGTCCGCTGGTCCGAGTTCCTCCGCCGCGTCGTGCGACAGCGCGACAGCCGTTCAGTGTCGGAGTGGATCACCGAGGCCAAGGTACGCGCCGCTGTGACCTCCGATCCGGTGCTGCGGCGCGATCCCGCGCTGAAGGACGTCGCTGTCAACGACGGCGTCGTCACCCTGCTGACGAGCACCGCTGAGTGGCCCGATTCAGGAGCCCATGTACGCCGCTTGAGCCGCGTGAAGGGCGTCGACGGTGTCAAAGCGTTGGCGCTCGTAGACAGCTGACGTCCGGGATCTCACAGCGTCCCGGGAATCCCATAGCGTCTCGGCCATGACCACGGCACCCCGATGGGGAGAGCAGACCCAGCGAGCCATCGACAACTTCCCGGTATCGGGAGATCGAATCCCCCCGAGCGTCATCGAGGCCCTGGCAATGATCAAGGCCGAGTCCGCAATGGTCAACACCGAGCTCGGTGTTCTTGCCGAGCCCATCGCCACGGCAGTACATCAGGCCGCCGACGAAATCGTTGCCGGCGACATGGCCGATCAGTTTCCTGTCGACGTGTTCCAGACCGGCTCCGGTACGAGCACGAACATGAATCTGAACGAGGTCATCGCTAGTCGCGCCTCGGAGATCCTCGGTGGGCCAGTACACCCCAACGACCACGTCAACGCGTCGCAATCATCCAACGACACCTTTCCGTCTGCCGTACGCATCGCCGCCGTTCTGCAGCTCGGGACCACGCTGTTGCCTGCCCTGGCCGCGCTGCACTGCGTCGCTGAGCGATCTCGCCGATCGACACATGAACACCATCAAGATGGCAAGAACGCACCTGATGGACGCGGTGCCGATCACATTCGGACAGGAGGTCAGTGGGTGGGCTCGCAGCGTCGAACTGTCGACCGAGCGCATCGCATCCCTCCTGCCGCGCCTGACCGAACTGCCCCTCGGCGGAACCGCCGTCGGGACAGGTCTCAACGCACCTCACGAGTTCGGTTCGCTCGTCGCAGAACGGTTGACTCGACGAACTGGGGTGACGTTCTCGGAGGCAACCAACCACTTCGAAGCGCAGTCGAGCCAAGACGCGCTGGTCGAGGCCGGAGCAATCCTCAAGGTGATCGCACTCTCGCTCCACAAGATTGCCGGGGATCTGCGACTGCTCGGCTCGGGCCCGAACGGCGGCCTCGGCGAGATCACACTCCCTGCGCTGCAGGCCGGTAGCTCGATCATGCCGGGCAAGGTGAATCCGGTGATCCCGGAGATGGTGCAACAGGTTGCCGCGCAGGTCGTCGGCAACGATGCGACGATCTCGTTCGCAGCGACGATGTCGACGTTGCAGCTCAACACCGCCATGCCGATTGCAGCTCGAAGCCTTCTGTCCTCGATTCATCTACTTGCAAATGCAACGACGCTTCTCGACACTCGATGCATCCAGGGCATCGAAGTCAACGCGGCGCGGATGAAACAGAATGCGGAGCGCTCGCCGGCCATTGTCACCGCGCTCGCGCCACGGATCGGCTACGACGCGGCATCCAAGCTGGTGCACCAAGCCGACGAACAGGGCATCTCGGTTGCCGATCTGCTCGGAAAACACGATGGCGGGGAACTGACGTCGGTGACCGACGCATTGTTGGCGATGGCCCGGCCGAACGAGGCACGGAGCTAAGCGCCGACGAAGTCGACGCACACCAGGGCGAGGTCGTCGAAGCGTTGCGTGACGGCGGCCGCAAGTGTCTCGACGAACTCCTGTGGGGGCAGGTGAGCATTCGACGAGGCAATCACGGCAAGTCGGGCAAGGCCGATGTCCAGGTGTTCGCGTCGCCGTTCCACCAAGCCATCGGTGAACATCAAGACACGATCGCCGGGCCGCACATCCACCGTCGATGACACGTACTGCTGCCCCTCGAAGAGCGCGAGCGGCGCGCCAGGACGCTCGACGAGATACGACGACCTACCGTCCGCATTCACGACCATCGGCGAGAAGTGACCGGCCTGTGCCCACTGCAACGTGCGAGCGGCGATATCCAGCACCGCGAAGCAGCAGGTCACGAACGGCCCGTCGGGCTCGTTCAATTTGGCGGTCACATTGTTCGCGCGGGTCAGCACATCGTCGGGTTCGGTGTGCTCGGCGGCGATGGCGCGGAAGACGTTGCGGACCTGCACCATGAACACCGCGGCACCGTGCCCGTGGCCGGCGACATCGGCAATCACCAGCGCGACACGGTTGTCGTCGAGGGCAAACACGTCGTACCAATCTCCACCGACCGGTTGGCGCGGATCGGCGGGCTCGTACACCGCGGCGATGCGCACGCCAGGCAGCTCCGGAAGTGTCGTTGGCAGTGCTGCGGCCTGCAGCAGAACGATCGCAGTGCGCTCTGCCGCAGCCTGCACGATCGTGGCGCGAGTCGCTTCCTCGGCGAGCACGATGTCGGTGACGTCACGCGATGCGGAGATGTACCCGTCGCCGAACCGGGCAACCTGGACCGTCCAGAATGCCTGTTGCCGGTTCCCGTCGATTGGATCGCCGGCCTCCGTCGGAGGGTCGGCGTACTGCACACGGTGACCCTGGTACGGGGTTCCGGTCTCGACCACCTCACAGAGGTGATCGAACATCCCAGAGGTACGCCAATCCGGATGGATCTCGCAGATGAGCTGCCCGACGAGCACGTCGCTACGCCGTCGCGCCCCGCTCGAGTCGTGGCTGTTGACGTAGTCGACCACGAAGTCGACGATCTCGCCGTTCTCGTCTCTGACTGCTCGGCCAACGGCGACGTCATCGAGCATCGCATCGAGCGCGTGTCGGAACTCGACATCGTGCGCATCTTGCGTGGCGACGATGCGGGCAAGTGCGAGGGTCACGAGTGAGGAGACTGTTCCGGCGAGGGTGGTCATCGCCTCGGTGATCGGCCGCGCGGCAGCCCACCCGATGTGCATCACACCGACCGCAAGCCCCGTTGGGTCGGCACGGAGTGGCATCGACAGGCTGGCGTGATCTTGGGAGAGGAACGGGGCGTCCCTCAGTTCCGGATATCGCCGATCGAAGTCGGCCGGCCCATCGAGGACGACCGGTGTGTTGGTGCGCCCAGCTTCGGCAATCGGAACATCGTCGACCAACATCACCCGCATCCCGAGGTGACGAGTCGTGTCGGCGTCGCTGAATCCGGCGACCGCCGCCACCACCAGTGCATCGTTGTCGCGGAGCGCCACCATCGCCCGACCCTGAAACGTGTCGATCAGGAACGAGCAGACACACTCGGCAATCCGTTCCTCGTCGAGCGCGGTGGTCAGTGACTCCGACAACTGCAGCAGCCGTTCTGCCTGACGACGCGACACGATCTCGTGCGTCACGTCGGCCACCGCCGCGCCGATCCCGACAACCTCCGACCCGCCATCGCGCAGCGGCCGGTAGTTGACCTTCCAGTGCCGCTCCAACCCGATCTCGGGCATCAGGATCGTCACTTCATGATCGGTGATCGGCTTGCCGCTGTCCCTCACTCGGCGAAGCAGGTGTTCGTAGAGTTGTCCGGCGATCGGGCTCAGGTCGCCCGGTCGCAAACCGACGTGCTCGGCCGGCGATCTTCCGTTCATCTCGGCCATCGGCCGATTGACACGCTCGTATCTCAGCTGATGATCGAACACGGCCATCGGTATCGGCGACTGATCGAGCAACGTCTCGCTGAGCTGGCGTTCCAGACGTTCGGACTCGCGCAGTTGCTCGAGGCGAAACTCCAACAGGATCACACCACCTACGGCAACGACGAACAGAGCTACACCGAACACGTCGCCACGACTTGCGAAGGTCCACGACTGCTCGACGGGGGTGAACGCCCACCACAACGCAAACGTGCTCAGCAGCGCCGCTATCACGGCCGCCCGCACACCGGCGATGACCGCTGCCAGCACACATCCGAGCAGCAGGAGCACTCCGGGCCGATACTTGGCGGAATCGTCGAGGGTCAACAGCACTGAGACGATGAGCGCAGGCAGGCAGGCACCGAGCAGCAACTCTCGCAGTTTGAGACGGCGACGCTGCCTCGAAATCCATCGCACGACGACGCGGCCTTCTGCGTCGGTGTCGTCCGCTGCCGCATTCGCCGATCGCCCGACCAAGCGGCGCGCGCCTGACTCCACATAGCGCAGATCATCGGCCGTGTACTGGTTGTCCTCAGTACGTCGTGCCGCGATCAGCACACCGGTTTCGGCATCGTCGAGCGCAATCGGCACCGCGATCAACCCGTGGATCGGGTTCTTGGCCAGGTAATCCGGCCACGGATCGGGGAACGCACCTGCGGGATCGTCGGCGACGTCGAGCCTGGGAACGAACAGCGACTGGGCCGTGGTCGGCCACGCGAGCGCACAGGGAGCCCGGCAACACCACACCGCTCCCCTGCACGAGGTCGGCCAACATTTGCGACGGAGCGATCGGGTCGGCGAGATCGACGAGTGTCACCAGACCTGTGGCCTTGTCGACCTTGGCCCACACCACGAGGTCGCCGCCGAGGTTCGCCGACATCACGTGCAACAAACCCGACACCTGGTGCTCCGGGTCGTGCCACAACAGATCGTCGAGCGAGCCTCGCTGTGCCTCCACCGAAAGAGTCGAGTGCTCGTCGATCCGGCCAATCTTGTCATCTGGCGACGACGTCGTACCCAATCAGGAATCGCATCGACTCTGCGGACGGCGGAACCGAACAATCCTGCAAGGTTTCGACCGGCGAACACCGGGGTATCAAGTGCCCATGAGATGGCCTCGGGTATGTTTCGTGGCGATGACGGCCCGCGCCTGCTGACATGACCTCCAGCGCGATCGATCGAGAGCATCAAACGTTCGAGGCGGTCCCGACGAGCGCGCGTGCTGCGCGCCAATTCGTCGCCGACACCCTTCGCGCGCATGGTGCGAGCCCGCAACTGATCAAGGACTATGCCCTCGTCGTCAGCGAGTTGGCCACCAACATCATCGAGCACGGAGACGGGTCGCGTCTGGTGATCTACCTCGACGTATCGGATCCGCAGTGGTGGGAAGTCGAGGTTGTCGGCGGCGCTTCGGCGGCCCCTTCCCAACTTCTGGAGCCAGATTCCTGGAACGTTGCGGGCGTGGACGACACGTCCGGCCGCGGCCTGGGAATCGTGCGTCACCTGATGAACGACATCTCCACCGGCTTCCAGGCCGGCCAGGTCAGCATCCGCTGCCGCCGGCGCAAGACCGAATCCGACTAGCGGACCGCAGCTCGCGAAGGAAGGGGCGGCCGACGAGCGGCCGCCCCTTCCCTTCGTGGACGAGTTGACTGTCTAGATGCGCTCGACGGTCGTCGAGTGCCGGGCGTAGCGCGGCATCAGCAAGGCGGACAGCACGACGATGACAGCTGCAACGACTGCCAACCATGCCATCGACGATTCGAGAGCGAGTGACGTGTCGAACGACTCGGCCTGAACGGCGCCGACGAACCCACCGATGCCGAGCAGGGTTCCGAAGAACACCGCACCGCTACGCGAACTGGTCGCACCGCTGATCAGCAGAGCGGCACCGATCACGATCTCGATCAAGCCGAGCGTCGTCGTGTGAGTGAAGCCGACCACCTCGACGACCGGATCCGACATCGGGCCGTCGAAACCACCGCGGACGATCGCAATGAGCCCGACGACCAGGATCACCAGACCGACGATGGAGGCAATGATTGCATCGGGGGCGAAACGCGAGTTGTACGCCCGGCGGACCTGGCCACCGGAAGCAACCGTGCGCTGGTACGACAACTTCGCCTTGAACCGGCACATCGACCACGGTCGCCGCCACCGGCGGCTCGACCAACAGTTCGCTGCGCTCGTGCAGGGGACCTTCTGTGAACGACATGAAACTTCTCCTTCGGAGATGTGGAAACACCGTCCGCGGAGTGCGGGCGGACATGCCAACTGTGAATACCCTGCGCGCCCGCGGCCCAAACGTGCGGCGAGCACCTCTCTGTATGCTGCGCCCGTGAGCACCCATGGCATCGTGGCGATGGGCGTGCGTCTCGACCAACGCCGAAGGCTGCTGATCGCCATTCCGCTCGGCTCGCTCGCCGGCGGTGTCGCCGCGTTTTTCTTCCCGTGGCAACTCAGTGTGCTGACCGGCTGGGACGTCGCGGCGATGTTCGTCGCCGGATCGGCGTGGACGTTCATCGCCGTGCTCGATGCGAAGGCGACCGAGGAAGTGGCGACGCGCGAGGATGACAGTCGCACGGCCGCCGATGTCATCATGGTGGCCGCCTGCCTGATCAGCGTGATCGGCGTCGTCCTCGGGCTCTCCCACGCACGCAATCATTCCGGCGCTATCTCGTCGACGCTCACCGGCGTCGCCGTCTTCACCGTGTTCTTGTCGTGGTTCACGGTTCACACCTTGTTCGTGTTGCGCTACGCGCGCCTCTACTACGGAGAGCCGCGGGGAGGAATCCAGTTCGCCGGCTCGAAGGAGCCGCCCGACTACATGGACTTCGTGTACGTCGCCTTCACGATCGGCATGACGTTCCAAGTGTCGGACACCGGCATCGAGCAGCGAAACATCCGACGAACCGTCATTCGACACGCCGTCCTGTCGTACGTGTTCGGCACGGTCATCGTCGGTATCGCCATCAACGTCGTCGGCAACCTGATCCGGTGACCCGCTGCCGAGTCGGCCACTCCAGCTCTGGGTTTGAATCCGCTGCCCCACGGGAACAATCGACGAGCGTGCAGCACATGACGGCCTCCGATCACGATGGTCTGTACCTACCTGGAAGCCTTGCGCCGCAACCGCAGGACAGTGGCGACACGCCGACTCCCAAGGCCCCGACGTGGTCCGACGTACCGTGGCGCACGATCGTCGCCACGGTCGGCGTCGTGCTGGCAACGTTCGTCGTGCTGGTGCTGCTCATGGCTGCCGTGCGCATCCTGGTGTGGATCTCGATCGCCGGCTTCCTGGCGATCGTCCTCGCGCCAGTTGTCGGTCGACTGAACATTCGATTCGGAGGGCGACGCACTCTGGCCACCGGCACGGTGGTCTTCGCCACGTTGCTGGTGATGGCGGGCGTGCTCGCGCTGTTCATCCTCCCCGTGAAGACGCAGTTGGTCAACATCATCACCGACCTGCCCGGCACCGTTCGCGACGCGGCCGACGGCAAAGGCCCCGTCGGCAACATCGTGCACAAGCTGCACATCGAGAGCTATGTGCAGTCCAACGAGACCGAGCTCACCAATGCGGCCGACCGCCTCAGCGGATCGGGATTCGAGGCGGCACAGGCAGCGGCGAGCGCACTGATCGCGTTCGTCACGATCACCCTTCTCACGTTCCTGTTCCTCAGCCAATCCGCTGCCATCGGGCGTGCCGCCATGAACCTCATCCCGTATCGACGGCGCGCTCCCGCCCAGCGCATCGCCACGGACGCGGCGGGAGCTGTCAGCGGCTACGTCATCGGCAACCTGCTCATCAGTCTCATCGCCGGCGTCACCGCGTTCCTCTGCCTCCTGGCGCTCGGCGTTCCGAGCCCGGTCGTGCTGGCACTCTTCGTCGCGGTCGCCGACCTCGTCCCCTTGGTTGGGGCCACGATCGGCGCCGCCGTCGGCGTGATCGCCGCGTACCTCCATTCCCCGACTGCCGGGCTGATTGCGCTGATCTTCTTCATCGTGTACCAGCAGATCGAGAACGGAGTCCTCTATCCGTGGATCATGGCTCGCAAGGTCAACGTCAACCCGCTCGGCATCCTCGTCAGCGTGTTACTGGCCGTCGAGGTGTTCGGCATTCTCGGCGCCCTTGCTGGCCGTTCCGGTGTCAGGCGCGTTGCAGGTTGCGGTCACCGCGATCCGTCAGGAACGAAACGCGCGAGCAACTGGTCCTGCCCGACAACTTCGACGAGGCGGCGACTGGCAGCGACGCCGCAGCGAGTGAGCCGCAGCGAGTTGGACGATGATTCCCATCTGGTGACGGACATCACATGCAATGAGGCTTGACTCTCGCGTCTTGACCGGTACAGTATGTCAAGTACTATACCGATACAGCACAGAGTGCTGAGACATAGACAGGAGCAAGCAATGGAACCGTTTCACGCAGTCGCCGATTTGTACTCGAAGACCTCTCTGCACAAGGTCGCATACAGCGCCATGCCGGATGCTCCGGTGCAGCCCTACGTCGAGCCCCGCCGCCGCATTCGCAAGATGGTCGCCTCGATCCACCGGCCGGTGCGCCGGCCGACGATCGCCGTCCGAACGACTCGCTACAGCACCGAGTGCTGATGAGCTGACCTCGTGATCGAGGTCAGAATTTTCGACCAAGGCGGGTTTCCTCGGCGGATTAGGACCAGAATCGTGGGATGGCGAGAGTGACACTGCAAACGATCGCTGACCGGGTAGGGGTCAGCCGCATGACAGTGTCGAATGCGTTCTCCCGACCGGATCAGCTTTCTGCAGATCTCCGGGGTCGGATCCTTTCCGCCGCCGAGGAGCTCGGATATGCCGGGCCCGACCCCTCTGCACGGGCTTTGGCACGCGGCACAGCGGGAGCGGTCGGGTTGTTGATGACCGATTCATTGAAGGACGCGTTCGCCGATGAGGTGGCCACCACGTTCCTCGGTGCCATCGCCGAGGAATTGACACCGACGGGGCTCGCACTCACCTTGCTGTCTGCCGCCGAACAACCCCACACGATCCCGGCCCGCGATGTGCCGATGGACGGCGCCCTCGTCTACTCGTGCAACTCCGACTCGACCGCGGTCGATTGGCTGAAGAAGCGCAAGTTGCCGCTGGTCTTCATCGATCAGGCTCCAGCGGCCGGATTTCCGAGCGTCAACATCGACGACCGAGCCGGTGCCCGAGCCGCTGCCCAGCATCTCGTCGACCTCGGCCATCGTCGTATCGACATCGTCATCGCCAAGGAGTCCGACCCCGTTCACGTCGTGCGCGATCCACTCGCTACCACCAATCATGTCGTGAAGCAGCGCCTGCTCGGATGGTTCGACGCCCTCCAGGCTGCGGGAATCGAGCCGACCGTCGTGCAGGAGGGTTACTACCCCACGCCGGGATCGGGCCGGGGGTCAGGCGAGGAAGCCGCTGGACTCCTGCTCGACACGCCCAAACGTCCCACGGCCATCCTGTGTTTCAGTGACGTGGTCGCCTACGGCGTCGTGCAAGCCGCACTGGCCCGAGGTCTCGACGTGCCCGACGATCTGTCGGTTGTTGGGTTCGACGACAACCCGTTGGCGCAGCGAATGCGCCCGGCCCTCACAACGGTTCGCCAGGACGTCGCGGCAAAAGGTCACGCTGCCGCAGCTGCGCTGACATCGGCAATCGACCGATCGCGTACCGGTGCCGCAGCACGCGCACGCCATGTGCTGCTACCCACCGAACTGGTCATCCGCGACAGCACGGCGAGGCCGCCTCGATAGGCCGTCGCTTCTGTGGCGGCTTCATGTGGTCGCCGACATGCGGCGGCGCAACGTCACCATGCCGTCGCCATCGAGTTCATCGAGCCCGGCAGCTCGACCGGTCATCGCCATCACCAGTGGCATCGCCTGGCCGGTGACCTCGGGACCCGTGCCATGCGTCCAGTCGACATCGGTAGCGACCAGTCGCAGACCCTCGATGCGCTTCTTGGTACCCATCGGGAAGCTGGAGTTCTTGTACATCTCCAAGCAAGCGACCAACGCTTCGCGGTCGACGTCGCTCGGCAAGCCGAGCGGACGGCGGATGTCGTCGCTGTGCACCACGATCTCGCCGAGCATCGTCATCACCGGGGCCGGCGGGCGGTTCGTCGTGGTCAGTCGGGCGCGCAATCGGGAGATGATCTCGTCGGTCGGGCACGCTGCAAGCTTGCGGGCATCGACATCCATCATCCGGTTGAAGCGGAACCCGTTCATCACCATGTGACCCAGGAACCTCCCGGTCGTCTGCTCGGCGCCGGTGACGATGTGCGCCGCTGTCTGGCGCACTGTCCACGCTCCGCACAGCGAAGGTTGCGCCCACTGGTCGGGCGTCAACACCGACAAGGTGTCGGCCATCGACGCCCGCTGCTCGTGAATCAACTTCCACGTCATCGTGTCGTCCATCGGAGCCGCCTCGAAGAACAGCGCGGGTGGCATCGGGATCGGTCGATCGGATCTCGGCGTGGACGATGGGGCTTGGCATGATGACCTCCGTGTACCAGGGGTGCCGCTCCGGCACCGTGTCTCACCACCCCGACGAACGAACGTCGCCGATTTCGACATGTCCCGCATTCCCGGGCTGTGAATCGGCGAACGCGCCGATTGCAATCAGCGCAAATCGCTGTATCCAGCGGACGTGAGCCGAATCTAGTGAGCGAACCGAGACGGCGTACGTGCCGTACAGAGGTGTACGGCAACGCGTACGCAGGAGGGAATCGTGGACCTAGCAGAGCTCAGCATCCCGAGCACGAACCCGCACGCTGCGAATACGCAGCCAGTCGCGTTCGACGCAGCGACTCAGCCGCGAGTCGGCCCGTTCGGCTCCACCGCACGGTGGGGACTCACCATCGCCGCCACGGCCGCCTCGACGGTAGCGCTCGAGGCCGTCGCCACAACTGCGGGCGTCCTGCTGGCCGCGTCACCATTTCTCGATGGCGCGCACCGAAGCGTCGTGCTCGGCTTCCTCGCTGCCACATACGTGGTGTGGGCGGCGGGCTTGCGGGTCAACCTCAAGGCAAACTGGCGGCTGCTCGAGGAGACCGGAACGAGCACGAACGCGCTGTCCAAGATGGGATTCGAGCTCGCTCGACTCCGGTCGTGCAGCCCGAGCGCGATGCGGGCCGCGTCGGCTGTCGGGTACGTCCTCTCCGAAATCGTCAAGGAAGCGCCGTACTACGCCGGTGCCTTCGGGGCGGCTCTGGTCAGCGGCTCTGTCGATTCGAAGGACGCCCTGATCTTCGTCGCCGGCGCCAACCTCGGAGCGGCCTTGTACGAGTACGAAGTCGCCCGGTTGGTCCGCAGCGTCCTCGACACACGATCGCTACGCGTCGTGCGACCGAACCCGTCGGAGCCCGCCGAGTCATACGCCTCGTTCGACACCGACTGGAGACCGCACGAATATCTGAACGACTACTACGGAGTCGTGGAGCCCGACGAGCAGGCCACCATCGCGTTCTTCGTCGACGCGCTACGAGATGCCGAACCGGATCAACCGGTCCTGCTGTTCGGGGTCGGGCCGACCCTGCACCATGTGTTCCTCGCCGCGGAAAAGGCCACCGAGATCCACCTCGCCGAATACCTCCCGACGAACGTGCAAGAGATCGAGCGATGGTTGGCGGGCGCATCCGACGCGCACGATTGGAGCCCATTCGTTGCGTACACACTGGCGTGCGAGGGTGTTGACCAACCCACAGCAGACGAGATTCGTGACCGGGAGGACACGACGCGCGCCAAGATCACCGCGCTGCTCGCCGGCGATGCCCGCTGTGCCGATCCACTCGAGGGGAAAGGCGCCGCGCCGTACGGCACCGTGATCAGCGCCTACTGCGCGGATTCGGCGACTGCCGACACGACGACGTGGGAGACGTACATGCGGCACATCGCCGGGTTGGTGGCGCCGGGCGGGCTGTTCATCACCGCTGCGCTGCGGCGTTGCAGCGGCTATGTCGTGGGCGGCAAGGTCTTTCCCAGCGCGTGTGTCGACGAAGAGGACCTCCGACGCGTGTTGGAGCAAGACTTCGACTGGGACGACGGTGTCATCGAGGTGTGCGATCTCTCCGCCCATCGATCACATGGCTACACGAGCGTCGTGTTGGCAGGCGTACGCCGAAAGTCGATCGGGCGCGAACACCGCCGGTAGGGCAAGTCGTACGATCTCGCGATGGCACTCGACGATTACCTCGCATCCGAGATCGTGCTCGACTGCAGCGACGGTCTGTTCAATCGCCGCGAAGGTTTGCGGCGGCTGATGCTCCTCGGACTCTCGGCACCGGCGGCCGCGGCAATGCTCGCCTCGTGTGGCAGCGACGACGATGCCGAGCCCGCAGCGACGGATGGCACTACGCCAACGGCGACCGGCGGCACGTCCTCACCGGCATCGACGACTCCGGTCGCAACGAACCCCGGCACAACGCCGGCCACGAGCGGCAGCGAATCCACGGCTGCGCCGGGATCGACCGCCGCCTCCAGCTCCGATCCGGTCACCGAGGAGATCACATTCGCCGGGCCCGAGGGTGACGTCATCGGCGTGCTCTCGACGGCCGCGACCCCGAAGGGCGCAGTGCTCGTGATCCACGAGAACCGCGGACTGACCCCTCACATCCGTTCGATTCCACCCAGGCTGGCGGCCGATGGCTACACCGCTCTCGCGATCGACCTGCTGTCGGAGGAGGGAGGCACCGCTTCCATGGCGAGCGACGGCGACGCGACTGCGGCGCTTGGAAACGCTCCATCGGAGCGACTGATCGCCGACTTCCGCGCCGGGCTCGACGAGTTGTCGACGCGTGCTCCCGGCGCGAAGTTGGCCGCGATCGGATTCTGCTTCGGCGGTGGCATGACATGGCAGCTCCTGGCCGCCGGCGAGCCCCGACTCAATGCTGCGGTCCCGTTCTACGGTCCGGCGCCCGCAGAGGCAGACTTCAGCGGCTCCCCGAACGCCGCCGTGATGGGGGTCTATGCGGAGCAGGACGCGCGGGTCAACGCGTCGCAGGAGACCGCGAGGGCTGCCCTCGAAGCGGCGGGCCTTGTGCACGAGATCAAGGTGTACCCGGGCGTCGATCACGCCTTCTTCAACGACACGGGCGCTCGGTACAACCCGGAGCAGGCAGACCAGGCGTACCAGGACATGCTCGCCTGGTTCGGCCAGCACCTCGCCACCTAGGTTCTCGATATGGCACTCCCCGAGATTGTTGATCGCGACACCTGGCGCAAGGCCCGCATCGAGCTACTCGCCGAGGAGAAGGCGATGACGAAGGCCCGAGACTCGCTGAGCACCAAACGTCGCACGATGCCAATGGTTCGAGTCGACAAGGACTACCGCTTCGAGGGGCCGGCAGGACCGGCGACGCTCCGCGACCTGTTCGAGGGACGACGTCAGCTCATCGTGCAGCACTTCATGTTCGACCCGGAGTGGGATGAGGGTTGCCCGAGTTGTACGGGCGCCTCCGACGAGCTCTCCGAAGGCCTGCTTCGCCATCTCCATGTTCGCGACACGACGCTCGCCGTCGTCTCCAGGGCTCCCTACGCGAAGCTGGAGCGATACAAGCATGCGCGGGGCTGGACCTTCCCGTGGTACTCGTCGTTCGGCAGCGACTTCAACTACGACTTCCACGTCACCCTCGATGCATCGGTCGCGCCGGTGGAGTTCAACTTCCGGGGACCTGACGAATTGAAGGAACACGGATTCGGGTGGACGCTCGAGGGCTCGACGGAGCAGCCCGGCTACAGCACGTTCATCGATGTCGACGGAGAGGTGTTCCACACCAACTCGGTCTATCGCGCGAGGCACCGAATGGCTAGGCGGCTCGTACGCGTTCCTCGACCTCACGGTCCTCGGCCGCCAGGAGGAGTGGGAGGAGCCGAAGGATCGCTCCGAGAATGTGCGTGGCGCGATTCCCGACTTCTCGAGCTGACTGATCACGTCACGGCGTCGAGCAGATCGCTGATCATCTGACAGGTGATGCCGTCCGTGACGAACTCCTCGACGCGGCCGGCGTTGCGCTGCTGCTCGTCGCGACGCGCTGGATCGAGCCAACGCGTGCAGCCGATCTCGCCGATGTGAGCGATCTGGGCGATCACCATCGAGAAGTTGCCCGGCCGATCGATCCGGCCCGGTCCCCCGCTGTCGCGATACGCGTCGTACAGCTCGCGGGCTCGCGACGCCTGGCCGCAACTGAACTCGAACAGCACCAACCCGAGTTCCTGGCTGGGATCGGCGAGACCACTGTTCTCCCAGTCGATCACCGATACCGAGCCACTCGGTGTTCGCAGCACATTGTCGGCGAACAAGTCGCGATGGCACGTCTGAAGCTCGCTCGGCCACTCCAAGAGCTGCTCCAACTCCACTAGCTCGTCGCGCCATGCGGCCAATCGTTCGGCGAACACCGCACCGGCCGCGCTGAGCTGTTGGATCAGTTGGTCCCACCGATCGGCACCGATCGGATCCGTGTACCACGGATCCACCGGGTTGTCGCCGATGTGCTTGACGCGATGGATGGAGGCGACGATGTGACCAACAGTCGCCGGGTCGAGCCAGGGATCGCGCTCGCCGAGGTCGACCCATCCGTAGACACGAACCGTTGCCGACCCGACATCGGCCAGCACATCGCCGCCCTCGGTTCGGACTACCGGCGGCATGTCGAGGCCGGTCCGGGCCACGACGTCTTGGAACGCGGCATCGTCGTTGACCTCTGCGATCGACGGCGCCTCGAACGGTTCCTTCACGGCCCACGAGCCGAGCGACGTCGTCAACCGCCAGACCTGGCCGACCTCTCCCCTCGCGACCGGCCCGGACAGCACAGCATCATCGCCGAGCTGATACAACCCGGCGATCGCATCGGCGTCGCGCCGGTCGAGCATCAGATCCGATCGTCGCCGGCCGGCGCGCCGGTCCAGTGCTCGGCCAACAGCTCGATGCTGCGGATCCGCGCGGACAGGTCGTAGGCGACCGACGTGACCATCAACTCGTTGGCATCTGTGCGGGTCACGAGATCTTCGAGATCCCTGATGACGGTGGAGATCTCGCCGACGATCCGACTGCTGGGAAGCTGGTTGGCTTGCTCGAGATCCGGATGCACTGCTGCGTCCTGAGGCGATGGAAGGCGGATGAACTTGCCCGTGCGACGCCCGAGCGACGTCAACCGGCCAGGAGCCGAATGCCAGTCCGCATCCTCCTTCGAGTCCGCCGCGAGCACGTTGGCGGTGACGATCATGTACGGCTCGGCGAGCACCACCGACGGTTGGAACGTGTGGTGATACAGCTCGGTGGCCTGCATCGTGCCACCTGTGTCGAAGTGGTGGGCGAATGCAAATGGCAGTCCGAGATGGCCGGCGAGCTGGGCGCTGTATCCGCTGGAACCCAGTAGGAAGATGTCGGGAGACGAGCTGCCGGCCGGTGTGGCCTTGAACTGGCTCCACAGACCAGTGGCGCTGCGCGGGTCACCGAGCAGACCCATGAGGTCGAGGAAGTCGCGAGGGAACTCATCCTCGCCTTCCGGATGATACGAGCGGCGCAAGACGGCGGCTGTTCGCTGGTCGGTACCGGGCGCACGTCCGATCCCGAGATCGATTCGACCGGGGTGCAGCTCCTCCAACATCGCGAACTGCTCGGCGATCACCAGCGGCGCATGGTTGGGCAGCATCACGCCGCCGGACCCGACACGGATCGTCGATGTCATGGCTGCAAGATGGGCGATCAGGACCGCCGGCGAGGTGCACGCCACGCTCGGCATGTTGTGATGTTCGGCCACCCAGAACCGGGTGTACCCGAGTTCGTCGGCGCGCTTGGCGAGCGCAGTCGTCGTCTGCAACGCCTCGCCGCTCGACTGACCATCGTTGAGCACCGACAGATCGAGCACCGACCTGCGCACGTTCTGCAGCGAGTTCGGCACGAGCGTCAGCACCCGCCCTGTTGGTTGCAGCCAGACTCCATGGCTGCGACGAGCGTGGCGAGGGTGTCACGAAGTTCGTGCCGCGCAGTCGGTGACAGCTCGTCGAACAGGCGGCTGATCTCTGCCAGTCGCGGCACCAACGACTCGTCGGCGGCCGCCAAACCCTCGTCAGTGAGCTCCAAGAGCGTGACCCGGCGATCACTGGGGTGGTCGACGCGACGCACCAAACCTTCGCTCTCGAGTGAGTCGGCGACCGCTGTCATGTTGCGGGCAGTGAGGCCGAGCGTGTCGGCCAGTGTCTTCATCTTGGCGGGGCCCTGGCAGTGCAATGCCTCGAGCACGCGCAACCGCGGGTAGGTCAATCCGCCCGCGGGCCGAGCATCGAGCCACCGCAGAAAGCCATGTGCAAAGCGCGCTGACATCTCGAGCAGCTCGCGATGGGGGATGTCGAGAGCAGCGTCGTCGCTGGTGCCTGTGGTGTTTTCGACGTCGACAGCCATGTCGCCAGGATAGCGGATCAACGAACCTTGGAGATTGTGTTGGAAGAAATAGTTACTACAGTTACTATCCTGCTCGTTAGTTCCGCAGCGATTCAACAGGAGACATACCAATGCTCGCAACACTCCCCCTTGCCACCGGCACCTGGTCGTTCGACCCGAGCCACTCCGGCGTCCACTTCAAGGTTCGTCACCTCGGCCTCACCAACGTCCACGGGCGGTTCAACGGTGTCGATGCATGGCTGAAGGTCGGCGACGATCTGGCCGGCACGAGCTTCGGCGCCACGATCGACATCGCCACCATCGACACGAACAACGCCGACCGCGATGCTCACCTGCTGTCGACCGACTTCTTCTCCGCTGACGCCCATCCGACGATGACGTTCTCGTCGACCGAGATCCGCGAGGCCGGAACCGACGAGTTCGAGGCCGACGGCGACCTCACGATCAACGGCGTCACCAAGCCGGTCACCCTCGCTGTCGAGTTCACCGGTGCCGCCGATCACCCCGGCGACGGCAAGCTGCACAGCGGATTCATCGCCAGCACCAAGATCCTGCGCGACGATTTCGGCATCGACTTCAACATGCCACTGGGCGTCGACAAGTTCGCGCTCGGCAAGAAGATCGACGTCGAGATCGACGTGCAGTTCACCGCTCCGCAGGCGTAAGTCGTCGGTCTTCAGGACTTCTCGGGCGGCGGCTTCTCGTCGCTGTCGCCCGGCAGGTTCTCATGCGTTTCGATGAACTCACCCGATGGACCCAGCGGTTCCTCGGGCGCGATTTTGGCCAACGGTGGCGTGTTACCGCGCCCAGAGCTGGAGACTGGGCGCGATTTCTGGCCAACGGTGGCGTGTTACCGCGCCCAGAGCTGGAGACTGGGCGCGATTTTGGCCAACGGTGGCGTGTTACCGCGCCCAGAGCTGGCGACCGGAATGGCCGCTCCCGGGTCCGACATTCCGGTACTGGTCGCCCGGTAAGGCCCATGTGTGAGTGAGTTCTCACTCATATAGGCTGACCGGCGTGCCTCGAGACCCTTCGACGACCCTCGGCAAAGCGGGCCCGCAAGGGTCGCGCCGCGCCACTGCCCGCTGACGAGCGCCGTGCTGCGATCATCGCCGCGACGCTTCCACTGCTGCTGGCACACGGCCCGTCGGTGACGACTCGCCAGATCGCCGAGGCGGCGGGTATCGCCGAGGGCACGATCTTTCGTGTCTTCCCCGACATCGAATCCTTGTTCCAGGCAACCGTCGACGCCGCCTACGACCCTGCCCAAGTCGCCGGGGAACTCGCTGCAATCGACGCCAACCTCTCGTTCGAACGCCGCCTGGCGGAAGGTGTCAGGATCCTGCAGAACCGTCTGACCAGCGTGTGGCAACTGATGTCGATCAGCGGGATGCCGAAGCCGGCAGCGCTGGGGGCCGCACGAGCCACGATCGATCGCCCCGATGTCGCTGCGGTGGTCCAGCTGTTCGAGCCGTATCGAAATCGACTGCGCCGCAAGCCCGAGGCGGCGGCGCAGTTGCTGCGCGGACTGACGCTGGCCGGCACGCACCCTGCGTTGATCGCCGATGGCGAACCCATGACGCCCGAGGAGATCGTGTCGCTGCTGCTCGATGGCATGCGCAACCGCACACGTCAGCCGGCGAGCGCCTGATGCTGGTTCGGCTCCTGCGCACCTACCTGCGCCCCTACAAGCGACAGTTGATCATCGTGCTGATCCTGCAAACGGCGCAGACGTTCGCCGCGCTCTACCTGCCGAGCCTCAACGCGGACATCATCGACAAGGGTGTCGCCCAAGGCGACACCGCGTACATCTGGTCGACCGGCGGACTGATGTTGCTCGTCACATTGGTACAGGTCGTGTGCGCAGCGACCGCGGTGTTCTTCGGCGCCAAAGCGGCAATGGGGTTCGGCCGCGATGTGCGCAGCGGCATCTTCCATCAAGTCTCCGATTTCTCGGCTCGGGAGATGGGCCAGTTCGGCGCTCCCTCGCTGATCACCCGAATCACCAACGACGTCCAGCAAGTGCAGATGCTGGTCCTGATGACGTGCACGTTGCTGGTCGCTGCTCCCATCACGGCTATCGGCGGCATTGTCATGGCCATTCGCGAAGACGGTGGGCTCGCCTGGATCTTGGCGGTCAGCGTCCCTGTGCTGGTCGTCTGCATCCTCCTGGTCGTGTCGCGGATGGTGCCGCAGTTCCGCAAGATGCAAGACCGCATCGACACCGTCAATCGCGTGCTTCGCGAGCAGATCACCGGCATTCGAGTCGTGCGCGCATTCGTGCGCGAGCCAGCGGAGGCAGAGCGGTTCGGCGACGTCAATGCCGAGCTCACGGCCACCGCGTTGCGTGCCGGACGATTGCAGGCGTTCTTCTTCCCCATCGTGCTCCTCGTGCTCAACGCGTCGAGCGTCGCCGTGCTGTGGTTCGGAGCGGCACGGATCGACAGTGGCGAGATGCAGATCGGCGCGCTGATCGCATTCCTCAGCTACCTCGCGCAGATCATCATGGCGGTGATGATGGCCACCTTCATGGTGATCCTCGTTCCACGGGCCGCGGTGTGCGCCGACCGCATCGTCGAGGTGCTCGACACGCCGTCATCCGTCGTGCGTGCCGAGGCACCCATCACCGAGGTGCACACGACCGGCAGGCTCGAGTTGCGCAATGTCGGCTTCCACTATCCCGGGGCCGAAGCACCGGTCCTGACCAACATCTCGTTGCTCGCCGAGCCCGGCCAGGTCACCGCGATCATCGGAAGCACCGGGTCCGGCAAGACCACGCTGCTCAGCCTGGTCCCGCGTCTCTTCGACGCCACGTCGGGCTCCGTGCTGGTCGACGGCGCCGACGTGCGCGACCTCGATCCCAGCACGCTCTGGGGCCGAATCGGGCTGGTGCCGCAGAAGCCCTACCTGTTCTCCGGGACGGTGGCCAGCAACCTGCGCTTCGCCGATCCCGATGCAACCGACGAGATGCTGTGGACGGCCCTCGAGATTGCCCAGGCAACCGACTTCGTACGCGCCATGCCCGGTGGTCTGCAGGCATCGATCGCGCAGGGCGGTTCGAACGTGTCCGGCGGTCAACGGCAACGCCTGGCGATCGCTCGGGCGTTGGTGCGCCGGCCGGAGATCTACCTGTTCGACGATTCGTTCTCGGCACTCGACCTCGCGACCGATGCCCGATTGCGCGCTGCCCTCACTCCCTACACGGCCGACGCCACCGTGCTGATCGTCGCTCAACGGGTGTCGACCATCATTCACGCCGATCAGATCCTGGTGATCGAAGATGGCGAGACCGTCGGACTCGGGACCCACGCCGAACTGCTCGAGACATGCGAGACCTATCGCGAGATCGTCGAGTCGCAGATGACGGCGGAGGAGGCCGCATGACCACCGATGCGACCGACCACCGGCTGCAGGAACCCGACGACGAGGTCGTGCGCCCTCCCGACGCTCGACCCGCGGCCTCGCCCGGCCCGATGCGCGCCATCGGAATGCCCGCCGAGAAGTCGAAGGACTTCGGTGGGTCGACCAAGCGACTGCTGGCCCGAATGCGCGTCGAGCGGGCGCGCAGCATTGCCGTGCTCGTCTTCGCACTGTTCAGCGTGACGCTGACCGTTCTGGGCCCGAAGATCCTCGGGCACGCGACCGACCTGATCTTCGATGCGGTTCGCTCGGGTCAGCCCATCGACTTCCCCGAGTTGCGCGGCGTGTTGCTGACGGTGCTGGCGCTCTACGTGGGCGCCGCCGGACTGTCGTATCTGCAGTCCTACACGCTCGCCGGCGTCGTGCAACGAACGGTGTACCGCCTGCGATCCGACGTCGAGGACAAGATCAATCGTCTACCGCTGAGCTACATCGATGGCCAGCCACGAGGCGATCTGCTGAGTCGGGTCACCAACGACATCGACAACATCTCACAGAGCCTGCAGCAGACGCTCAGCCAACTCCTGACCTCCGTGCTGACACTGGTCGGTGTGCTGACGATGATGTTCCTGATCTCGCCGCTGCTGGCATCGGTCGCGGCACTGACGATTCCGGCGTCGTTCCTGATCATCCGACTCGTGACATCGCGATCGAAGAAGCGCTTCGTTGCCCAATGGCGGCACACCGGCACCCTCAACGCCCAGATCGAGGAGGCCTTCACCGGTCACGCACTGGTGAAGGTGTTCGGACAGCAAGAAGCGGTCGAGCAGCGGTTTCGTTCCAAGAACGAGGAGTTGTACACGGCCAGCTTCGGAGCCCAGTTCATCTCCGGCATCATCCAGCCGGCGATGATGTTCCTCGGCAACCTCAACTACGTGGCCATCGCTGTGATCGGCGGCCTGAAGGTTTCGAACGGGTCGCTGAGCCTCGGCGATGTTCAGGCGTTCATCCAATACTCCCGACAGTTCACACAACCGATGACGCAACTCGCGTCGATGGCCAACGTGTTGCAGTCGGGGGTTGCCTCGGCCGAGCGCGTCTTCGAGCTGCTCGATGCGCCCGAGCAGAGCGAAGATCCGGCGATCCCGGCAATCGAGGGCGAGCCGCTGGGCAGAGTCGAGTTCGAACACGTCGCCTTCTCGTACGATCCGACGAACCCATTGATCAGCGACCTGTCGTTCGTGGCCGAACCCGGCCGGACAATCGCGATCGTCGGACCGACCGGCGCCGGCAAGACGACGCTGGTGAACCTGATCATGCGGTTCTACGAGCTCGACGGTGGTCGCATCACACTCGACGGCACCGACATCGCCGATATGCGGCGGCACGACCTGCGCGCCAACGTCGGAATGGTGTTGCAGGACACGTGGCTCTTCAGCGGCACGATCCGCGACAACATCATGTACGGCAACCTCGACGCCACCGAGGCTCACTTCCACGAAGCCGTCAAGGCAACGTACGTCGACCGGTTCGTGCACTCGTTGCCCGACGGCTACGACACCATGATCGACGACGAAGGTGGCACGGTCAGCGCCGGGGAGAAGCAATTGCTCACCATCGCTCGCGCGTTTCTCGCCGACCCTTCGATCTTGATCCTCGACGAGGCAACCAGCTCGGTCGACACTCGCACCGAGGTCCTGATCCAGAAGGCGATGGCCGCACTGCGATCGGAGCGAACGAGCTTTGTGATCGCCCACCGCCTGTCGACCATCCGCGATGCCGACCTCATCCTGGTGATGAACGCCGGCAACATCGTCGAGCAGGGCACCCACGAGGAGCTCCTGCACAAGACACGGCGCCTACTTCGATCTCTACAACGCCCAGTTCGCAGCACCCGCAACGGAGGTCTGACGACTATCGCGCTGCGGCACCCATGATCTCCCCGAGGTGTTCTGGATCGAAGAACTCGACCGGTGAAACGGTTCCCGCAGTGATGCTCGCAAAGGCATCCATTGCGCCTTGGTTGCCGTACACGGCGCCCAGCAACTGCTGCATCTCGGGCGGCGGCGGCTCCAGCGTCGCGAGCTGCGTCGTGAACTCGTAGATCGGCATCGCGTGTGCGTCGCGGATGCGGTGGTACACCGACATTGCATCGTCGAACGACATGCGTTCCGCTGAACGATTGATCGAACGCGGTCGAACACAGTTCGGCATCGATGAACGCGTCGCGGATCCCCTGTGCGGTGATCGGGTCCTTGTTGTACCCGGCATCGCCGACGAGGGCCCAGCCCGGGCCGAACGGCTTGCGGAAGAAGTTGGGCACCGATCCGCCGTGGAACCGCTCCTCGCGCTCGGCGGCTACGAACCCGCCCGGCGAACTCGGGCGCAAGCTCCAGGGTCTTGAGGTAGTTCGCCTCGGGATCGGCCTTGTACGCCGAGGACTCCGCGTACGGCCAGCCGACGACGAGCATCGTCAGACCGTCGTTCGTCGAGACGGCGGCCCAACCTCTGTCGGGCCGGATGAAGATCTCGAAGCCATCGACCGGCAGCCCGCTCCAGTACGTGTAGTAGCTCCACTGCAGCATCGGCTTTTCGTTGTACTGCTCCGGCATGACGGCCTGCGCGATGTGCGAGTTGCGACCGTCCGCACCGATCACAACGCGCGCCCGTTCGACGACCGGCACACCATCCTCGCCGTGACCGCGAATTCCGACGACTGCACCATCCTCGACGAGGACCTCGTCCAGGGTGAAGCGTTCACGAACTTCGGCACCGGCCCGCGTGGCAGCGTCGACGAGGATCTTGTCGAGCACCGTCGGCGGGGCGCGTAGGCAGCGGAGAAACCGTCGATCGCACGAGGTGTGCCCCGGATCGCGAAAGGCCCGAAGTCGAACGAATAGGTCTCGACCGGCGGGCAACCGGTGGCGGTGACCTCGTCCAAGAGACCCCAGCGATTCAATGCGGCAATACCCGGTGCATGGATGACATGGGTCGACACCGTGTCGCTGGGAAACGACGCCCGATCGACCACCAGGACCCTGTAGCCCTTGCGTGCCAGCAACATCGCGGTGGGTGAACCCGCACAACGTGCCCCAACGACAATGAAGTCATATTCCTTGCCCATGCTGCTCTCCTCGACTCTGCGCCTCGTTCGGCGATGCAGGTCACGATGGCAGGAACCCTCAGCGGGCGGATCGGGGAAGTCCCCTATTCGTCGCCTTGTTTCAGTGCGAGTGGGGTTCGCCCGAGAGCTGTACGCGCCAGCCTGTCCACGCGTCCGCAGACCGAGCTTCGACAAGATGTTGCCGACGTGATGTTCGACCGTCTTGCGGCTGATGAAGAGACGCTCGGCGATCTCGGGGTTCGACAATCCATGACCGATGAGCTCGAGGACCTCGGCTTCGCGCTTCGTCAACAGCCCGCTACCAGTCCCGTCCGCATTCGGCTTCGCCGTTGCTGTTCGAACCCCGAGTGTGCGCAGCAGAGCCGCCGCGGCATCGGCATGCCGGGCGGCCTTCAGTCGATCGAAGGCCTCCAACGCGGCGCGCGCCTCGACATCGCCACCTCTGGATGCTCGGTCACCAAAGCACTGGCGAGTTCCAGCCGTGAATGGGCGACCTCGACCGGCATCTGCGCCTTGGAGAACCCGGCCAGCGCGTCGCGCAAACACGCTTGTGGATCCCCCGAGCCGGCCGCCAGGCACACACGTCCGCGCGCCAAGGCCGCTACAGCGATCAGGTAGTGGCTGCCGTGCAGCTCTGCGCATGTCGCCAGCTGCTCGGCCGCAGCGGCAGCATCGCCGGGGCTGTTCGCGGCCAGGTGCACATCGACGAGCAGGGCCAGCAGCGGTGCGGCCGACGTGCTCTGCGAATCGACCTGTGCGAGGGCCCGTTCGATCACATCTCTGGCCAGGGCGGTCTGACCTCTCGACAGTGGATCGCTGCCAACGATCGCGCAACCAGGACGTCGCTCGACGCGTCCAGTCCCTCGAGCAGTTGCTCGGCTTCCTCGAACCGCCCTTGGCGCACACGCAGATCTGCCAGCCGCACGAGCGCACCCCCACGCAACGACTTCTGACCCAACCCCCAGAGCCGCACCGCTTCTGTGAGGGCCGCGTCGGCCTCCGGCCATCTTCCTGCTGCCGTGAGGACTCCGCCGTAGTGAGTGCGGCAGAACGCCGACACGGCCGGCAGCCGACGTCGCTGGGCGATCGCCTCGCCGATGCGGATCCATTGATCGGCGCGTCCAACGTCGTGCGCGTACTCGCAGGCCGAGAACAGCTGACAGAAGATCTCTTCGAGCACGCAGAAGTCGTCGACATCGCTGCCCGCCACCGCAGCGAGCGCTTCATCGAGCAGCATCATCCCTTCCTCGGCGCGGTCGCTGTGCACGAGGCTGGCACCGAGGTAGGCGAGCGCCAGGAACTCCAGATCTGTATCGCCAAGAGCTCGACCCGCAACCAGCGCATCGCGATACCTCTCTTCCTTGCGGACGCGGTCGCCCTCGAACATCCCACGGTTCAACGAAACCCAGCCGTGCTCGGGCGAGTCGGTCGAATCACCGAGCAGCGTCTTGGCGCGCGTCAACCATCCGCTGCCCACCGCCCAATCGCCCACGATCGCGAGGTACATGTAAGCGACCGTCCGCGCCACACGTACAGCGCCGACATGATCACCAGCTTCGCGGTGAGCCGCATAGGCGCGCTCCCATTGCTCGATCGCGTCGGGAAAGTTCATCTCGATGTACGACGCGCGCGCCAGACCCTCGATCACATCGCCACAATCCGACTCGACCTGCGCCAGCTCGAACGCTTGCCGTGCACCGGCCGCATCACCCGCACGTCAGTGCGGCGCGGCCGGCAGCGATCAGCTCCGGCACCGACGATGTCACCGGACCATCATCCCACACGACCCGCGTCAGCGGTTCCGGTACTGCTGCTGGCTACACCTCGCTCGGGGAGGGATCTGGTGCAACGATCTCCTCGTCGTCCCCGTACCAGTGGTCGACCTTGTTCCAATAGAACGCGACGTAGGCGGAAAGATCCGGAGCACCATCGAGTGGCACCGGATACCCCCACACGGCGTTCTCGATTCGTCGATCGCCGACGACGATCGACCAGTACTCCGCGTCACCCTTGCGCGGGCAGTGAGTCGAGTGATCCGTGTGCTCCAACAGGTCGAAACGGACATCGGTCTTCGGGATGTAGAACACGGGTCGATGACCGATCTCGAACAGGTAGATCGAATCGACAGTGTCGGCGACAGCCACGCCATCGACGATGCACGCGCACGCGGCGATGGTTCGGCTCGAGTCGGATCGTCGGCTCGGTCATCGCTGCGACGCACCGGGCGCGGCTCGGGCGACCATCGACGGTGGCTCGTGGGCACGGATCGGTGGTAGTGGGCCGACGAACAACTCGACCTGAACCCGCGCCTGCTGACCGGCGCAACCTTGCGACAGGTGCGACGTCGGCCGATCCTCCGTCACAGCGTTCGGGTTGCCGTGGACGCAGAGCACCGACCCGTCGTCGAGATCCAGCGGGTCGTACCACGCACCCGTCGCCAACTGGACGACGCCGGGACGGACCGCGTCGGAGACCACCGCGCCGGCCAGGCACGCACCACGACCGTTGTACACCCGGACGACATCGCCCGCCGCGATTCCGCGAGCGTTGGCATCGTCAGTGTTGATGAGGATCGGCTCGCGACCCTGCACCTTGCTGGCCAGGCTGTAGGCCCCCACATCCATCTGTCCGTGCAGTCGCGTCGACGGCTGGTTGGCGATGAGGTGGAGCGGGAACGAGGCATCGTCGGCAGCGGGTTCGATCCACGTTGGGTGCCCTGGACAATCGTCGTAGCCGAAGCCTGCGACGACATCCGAGGCGAGCTCGATTCGGCCGCTCGGCGTGCGCAGGCGGAACGTGTCGGGATCGGTGCGAAACTTCTCGAACATCGTCAGGTTCTCTGCCGGGTACGGCATCTCCACCCCACCGTCGGACCAGAACTGGTCGAACGGAGGAACGGGACCACTGAGACCTGCCCGCCACCTCTCGTAGAGATGTTCCAGCCATTGCCGGGGCGTCCTGCCTTCGGTGAACGCTGCGCCGACACCCATGTGCTCGGCGATCCGTCGGAAGATCTCGTGGTCGTCGAGTGCCTCACCGGGAGCCGACGTGGCCCGATGCATCGCGTTGAGGTGGGTGTCGCGACGACCGGCTCCGAAGTCCTCCCGTTCGGTCGGAATCGTGGTCGGCAGCACGATGTCGGCGTGCCTGGCCATGGCGGTCCAGTACGGCTCGTTGACGACGACCGTGTCGGTCGCTGCCAATGCCTGGCGCAGCCGACCGAGGTCCTGGTGGTGATGGAACGGGTTGCCACCCGCCCAGTACACGAGCCGGATGTCGGGATAGACGTGGGTGCCCCCGTCGTAGGTGAACTCCTGGCCGGGCGACAGCAGCATGTCGGAGATGCGCGCGACCGGAATGAAGTCGCGAACGGCATTGGAACCCTTCGGGAAATGAGGCAGACCGACCGCTGGTCCTGTCGACCCGACATCGCCCATCGAGCCGTAGCCGTGTCCGAAGCCCCCACCGGGCAAGCCGATCTGGCCGAGCAACGCAGCCAATGCAAGACCGGCCCACACGGGCTGCTCGCCGTGCGGGATCCGTTGCAGTGACCACGTGACGGTGACGAGCGTGCGAACTGCCGCCATTCGGCGAGCAAGTTGGCGGATGTCGTCGGCCGGTATCTCGCAGCGCTCGCCGGCCCACTCGGCATCCTTGGCGACGCCATCGGACGTGCCGAGCACATACGCCTCGAACGTGTCGGCGCCGGTCGTATAACGCTGCAGGAACTCGCGGTCGGCGAGGTTCTCGATCAACAACGTGTGCGAGAGGCCGAGCATCAACGCCACATCGGTCCCGGGAACGACGGGGTACCACGTGTTGGGGACACCGGGCGGAAGGTCGTTGCGCACCGGGCTGACCAGCGCGAACTCGACGCCGCGGGCGACTGCCTGCTCGAGGTAGCCGCCGGTGTGATGCTGGGTCATTCCACCGTGGTTCACGAACACGTTCTTGGCCGGGATCCCACCGAACGCCACGACGAGACGGGTGTGTTCGACGATGGTCGGCCACGATGTCGGCCGACGGAGCACCTCCTCAGCGCTGCCGACGATGTGCGGCAGGATCACCACGGACGTGCCGGTGCTGTACGAGTTGATCGAACGCGTGTAGCCGCCGATGAGGTTGAGCATCCGCTGCAGCTGCGACTGCGACTGGTGGAAGATTCCCGCGCTGGCCCAGCCGTAGGAGCCACCGAAGATGCTCGCGTTGCCGTGATTGGTGCGGACTCGATCCAACTCGGTCGCCACCGCGTTGATCGCCTCGTCCCACTCGACCTCGACGAACTCGTCGCGCCCGCGTCGGTCGCTCGGGCCCGGACCGTTCTCCAACCACCCACGTCGAATTGCCGGACGCTGGATGCGTGTCCGGTGGCGGGCCGCACCCACGACACCTGCGAGAAGCGGCGACGGATCGGGGTCGGTGGGGTGCGGTACGACTTCGACGATCTCGTCGTCGACGACACGCACGCTGTGCGCGCCCCAGTGCGAGGTGGTGGGTATCACTGTCGTCATCTCGGACCTCCACGCTGCCCGTGGTGGGGCAGCTACTGCGATCGTCGTCATGCTTCCACAACATGATTGCTCACGACCATGCGCGACAATCGCCACATGTCACAAGATGGCAGGCCGCGAGCACAAGTGGGCGTTTCGCACCAGGGCGATCCACGCCGGCTCCCACCCCGAGCCGACCACGGGGGCACGAGCGGTCCCGATCTTCCAGACCACCAGTTTCGTCTTCGAGGACACCGCCGACGCCGCCGATCTCTTCGCGCTGCAGAAGTACGGCAACGTCTACACCCGCATCAGCAATCCAACGGTCGCGGCGTTCGAGGAGCGCCTCGCCAGCCTCGAAGGTGGCATCGGTGCGGTCGCGACCGCCAGTGGCATGTCGGCCGAATTCCTCGTCATCAGCGCCCTGTGCGAGAGCGGTGACCATGTCGTCTCCTCGGCGCAGCTGTACGGCGGCACGCGGACGCTGCTGGAGGGCACGCTGGCGCGATTCGGCGTGAGCGACCACGTTCGTCACCAGCGACCAGGCCGCAGATTTCGAGGCAGCACTTCAGCCGAACACCAAGCTGATCTACACCGAGGTCGTCGCCAATCCGTCAGGCGTCGTCGCCGATCTCGAGGGCTTGGCCGCGGTGGCGCGCAGCGCCGGGATCCCGCTGGTCGTCGACTCGACAGTGGCGACGCCGTATGTGTGCCGGCCGATGGAATGGGGCGCCGACATCGTCGTGCACTCGGCGACGAAGTTCCTCGGCGGGCACGGCACCTCGCTCGGAGGCGTCGTCATCGAATCCGGTCGCTTCGATTGGGGCAACGGCAACTTCCCGCGGATGACGGAGCCGGTGGCGTCGTACGGCGACCTGTCGTGGTGGGGCAACTTCGGCGAGTTCGCGTTCTGCACGCGGTTGCGCGCCGAACAGCTCCGCGACGTCGGCCCGACGCTGTCGCCGTTCAACGCCTTCCTGCTGATGCAGGGCGTCGAGACGCTTCCTCAGCGGATGGACGCCCACCTCTCCAATGCCCGCGTCGTCGCCGATGCACTGTGCCGAAACCCTGCGGTGTCCTGGGTGCGATGGGCAGGACTTGCCCGACCATCCGCACCACGAACGCGCTGCTCAAGTACCTGCCGCTCGGGCCCGGCGCGGTGTTCTCGTTCGGTGTCGTCGGCGGGCGCGCCGGAGGGCAGGCGTTCATCGAGGCGTTGGAGATGTGCAGCCACCTCGCCAACATCGGCGATACGCGCACGCTGGTCATCCACCCTGCCAGCACCACTCATCGGCAGCTCAGCGATGACGGCTCTCCAGGCCGGCGGCGTACCTGCCGACCTCATTCGCATCTCCGTCGGGATCGAGGATCCCGACGACATCATCTGGGACATCGAGCAGGCTCTGAGCCGTCGCGGCCAAGGCGGTCGGATGAGTCGACCAGGCAACTGAATGGCACAACCCGACGGCACGCGAGCGGCTCGAGATCATCCGCTCGACGTCGACCGTCGCGATCGTCGGCATGTCGGCCGACCCGAGCCGGGCGAGCTACTTCGTCGCCACGTACCTGCTGTCGTCGAGTTGCTCGTTCGACGAGATCTGGTTCGTCAATCCGAAAGGCGGCGAGATCCTCGGACGGCCCGTCTACCGCTCGCTCGCCGAGCTGCCGGGTGTCCCGGATCTGGTCGACGTCTTCCGCAGGGCCGACGATCTGCCCGTCGGTCGCCGAGGAGTTCGTGGCCATCCCTGGCGCTCGCGTGTTCTGGGCGCAGCTCGGCCTCGACTCCCCCGAAGCCGTCGACATCGTCACCGCCGCCGGACGCACCGCCGTGATGAACCGCTGCCTCAAGATCGAGCACGCCAGGTTCCGCGGCGGCCTGCATCAGGCCGGTTTCGACACCGGTGTGATCTCGTCGAAGCGCCGCCCACCCCTCTGAAGGCCCGCCCGCCAATCTGCTAATGATCGGTCCATGACAGAGACAATCCCAGCGCGGTTCGAACTCCTCGACGAGCGATTCGCGGAGTGCCGTGGTGACTCACGCATCGAGCGCTTGTACGACGGCTGTCGTTGGGCGGAAGGTCCGGTCTATTCCCCGGCGGGCCGGTACGTCGTGTGGAGTGACATCCCCAACGATCGAATGCTGCGATGGGACGAGACGACCGGCACCGTCGGCGTGTTCCGCCAACCCGCCGGCTTCTCCAACGGCAACACGCTCGATCAGCAGGGCAGACTTGTCACGTGCGAGCACGGCACCCGCCGCGTCAGCCGCACCGAGCACGACGGATCCATCAGCGTCGTCGCCGATCGGTTCGAGGGCAAGCCTTTCAACAGCCCGAACGACGTCGTCGTGCGATCGGATGGATCGATCTGGTTCACGGACCCGGCATACGGCATCGACAGCGACTACGAAGGCCACCGCGCCGCAAGCGAGATCGGCGCGTGCAACGTGTACCGCTGCGACCCATCCACCGGCGAGGTGCGCAAGGTCGGCGACGATTTCGAGCGCCCCAACGGATTGGCGTTCTCGCTCGACGAATCGCACCTCTACGTCGCCGACACCAGGCGGAACCACATCCGCGTCTTCCCGGTCGATGAACGAGGTGACCTCGGCGAGGGCCGACTGTTCGCTGATTGCACCGCCGGGCATTTCGACGGCATTCGGCTCGACAACGCCGGCCGCATCTGGGCCGGGGTCGGCGATGGCGTGCACTGCTTCGACCCCGACGGCACCTTGATCGGCAAGCTGCACCTGCCCGAGGATGCCGCCAACCTCACGTTCGGCGGCCCGCAGCGCAACATGTTGTTCATCACCGCGACGACCTCGCTGTATGCGATCCGGACCAGCATCACCGGGGCATAGCCGACACCCTCGGTCGCCGGATCGAGATTGCTCAGTCGTCGACCGTGACAGCGTGGTAGGCGTAGTTGTAACCCTCGCTGAAGTTGGAATGATGGTCGACGTCGACCCACAACTCGATGGAGTAGCCGATGCCTTCGGTGCTCGGTGCCGACAGTTCCGTGGTTCGGTACGCCGTGCCGTTTGTAGCCAGCGGAGTGCAGTCGACACTGACATCGTCGATCGTCTGCTCGTCGACCTTCCACACGACGCGGGCGTGGTAGGTGTCGGGGTGCTCACCGCCGGCATTCGCCTCTGACCAGTAGTAGGTCACCGGCTCACCGACCTTCGGGAACACCGGGGTGAACCCGGATTCGCCGATGAGGTAGACGTTGGGAGGCGCCGGTGCGGCCTGAGTTGCAGGATCATCGCTCATGCGACCATTTTTCACCGGTAACCGCCACGGTTCGACGCCGAAACACCCGACCAACCGGGAACAATTCGGTGCCCGTTCGCACCATCGCCATCACTCGTCTGATGTGATGTCGACTCCAGTGGTGTGCTCGACCCATCGGGCGAGTTCGCTGAGACTTCTACCTGCCCCGGCAAAGGTGTCAGCGGCCTCATAGGCGTGCTCACAATGATCGACAAAGGGCAAGGGAAGTTGGAGATCCTTCGCCAGCTGGGCGGCAATCCTGACGTCCTTCAGCATCAGCTCGAGTCGAAACGGATCGTCGAACGTGCGACTGAGGACGCGTTGCGGCACATGGTTGGCAGTGATCCACGACCCGCCCGTGGATTCGTTGAGGACCGCGTTCATGGCTGCTGGGTCGAGACCGGCCCGTTTGCCGAGCGCAAGACCCTCGGAGGTCCCGAGAAACGTCATCGCAGTGATCGTGTTGTTGATGCACTTCATGATGTGGCCAGAGCCCAACGGGCCACAGCGGAAGGTCGCACGGCCGAGAAGATCGAGGATCGGCTGCACGCGCTCGACGTCATCCGCGGCTCCCCCCGCCATGAACACGAGGTTGGCCTGCTCGGCCCCCCACTGCGCGCCGCTGACCGGTGCGTCGACCATACCGATGCCCCGCTCGGCCAGTTTCGACGCGGTCTCCAATGTCTTCCACGGCTGAGCGGACGACGTATCGAGCAGCAGTGAGCCGCTTGACATCGTCTCCTTCAAACCGTTGGGTCCCAGTGCGACCTGCTGCACGCAGTCACCATCGGGCAGCATCGTCAGCACGATGTCGGAATTCGCGCCGACCTCGGCGGCGCTCGTTGCGACGACAACCTGTGGATGGACTTCGTGGAGCCGCTCCGTGGCGGCGGCGTTGCTGTCGAAGGCGGTGACATGAAGGCCGGCCTTGGCCAGATGCCCGGCCATCGGGTGACCCATGATGCCGAGACCAATGAAGCCGATTCGTGGGCTTGCCATGTGGGCGACGCTATTCGATACGTATTCGGTGGTTCTCGCGAGCGCCGGAACGTGCAGTCGGTTCCTGTCCTCACCGGAATCACAATCGGTCGACCGCAACATTGAGTGGTCGGTTAGATGCCGAAGTGGACCACGTGTGACGTCAGTGGGGCGGGTCGTGGGCGCTGAGTTCGATCGGAATCTGGTTGAGGATGTCGAACAAACGCGGGTCGGCGTCGGGGCCGAAGGCAGAAACGACGACTCCGGTGCGCCCGCAGATCCGGCAACGCAACCCGACGACGATCGACATGTCCTCGGGATTGCTCGCACCTTCGAACGATAGATCCGCTCCTGAATGACGCCAGTCACCGCATGATGCTGATTGCACCCTCCGCACCAGATGCCATCGGCCGACACCTCGATGGTGTCGTCGTAGCCCTCTGAACGCAACAACGCAACTGCCTCCGCCGCACCGTTCGGCGAATCAGCGTTCGACATGGATCGAGCCTACGGCGCTGACCGAGCGAGGTCGAGTGCTGCGACCAGCCTGGTTGCTACTATCCCGGCATGACGCGGTCGCGGATCACGTTCGCGATCGCGACGCTATGCCTCACTCAGTTCGCCTCGGTCACGGCGGCACACGCCGACTCCGTCGCCACCGATGCCGAACAGGAGCTCGCCGATCGGTACTCCCCCGTCGTCATGGTGCAGACGCAGCCAACCGCATGCTCGAACGACGGCGAGGCGTTCGAGCCGATGTCGATCGACGCACTCTTGGACAATGCCCAGATCTCGCTCCGTCAGGTCGGCGCTGGTGATCCGGTAGTCAAGTGGGGACCACTGGCCAGCGATCTGTTCGGCCTCGGGGAGGGCTTCTATCTCGACTTCCCCGGGATAGCGATCGAGCCCGAGTGCGTATACGAGCAGGACTTCCATCGCTACACGGCCGACCTCCCGCCGACGGTGTATGCCCGAGTGGTCGCGCAGCAGGACCATCCCGACGAGATCGTGCTGCAGTACTGGTTCTACTGGTACTACAACGATTGGAACAACAAGCACGAAAGTGACTGGGAGGGCATCCAGCTGGTGTTCCCGGCGGCGACCGCCGACGAGGCGTTGTCGGTCGAGCCGACAAGCATCGGCTATGCCCAGCACGAGGGCGGCGAACGCCAGTCCTGGAGCTCCGGCGTCCTCCACCGCGACGGCGATCATCCTGTCGTGTATCCATCGACCGGGTCTCACGCCAGCTACTTCGATTCCGCGCTCCACATCGGGCGCAGCGCGGGCGAAGGCTTCGGTTGCGACGACACCACCGGCCCCTCCGACGAGCTTCGCCCAGCGGTCGTCCTCCTGCCCGACGGGGCCACGGCAGCGACCGACGCGTTTGCCTGGCTGGCGTTCGAAGGACGATGGGGCGAGCGACACGGCGGCCCGTACAACGGTCCGACCGGGCCGACCACCAAGGATCGTTGGACGAGGCCGATCGACTGGCAGGACACCCTGCGAACGTCGAGTGTTGTCGTACCGGCGGCGGGAACCAGGTCCGGGGCGGTTGCCGACTCGTTCTGCGGCGTCGTGGAGTTCGGCTCGAATCTGCTGCTGCGGTTCGTCCAGTCGCCACTGACGATGCTGCTCGCGCTTGCGGTCGTCTTCGTATTCGTGAGATCCATCGCTCGTCGAACGGTGTGGAATCGCACCCCGCCGACACCGATCGTCGCGAAGCGACGCAGTGGAGAGATCCTGCGCACATCGGCGACGATGCTCTGGCAGGCGAAAGGCACGTTCACGATGATCGGCGTCATGGCCATTCCGGTGGCCATCGTTGGTGCGGTTCTTGCCGCACTCGTTCAGATGCTGCCGATCGTCAACGACTTCTTCGACCTCACCGGAACCACCGGCCTGTCCGCGTTGATCGGGGCAATGCTGGCGACGGCGGTCGCCAGTGCGTTGGCGTTCACGTTCGTCGGTGCAATGGTTGCCCGAACGATGGCCGACATGGACGACTCGCGGCGACCTTCGTGGCGGCGCTCCGTCGGCAGTGCGTTGGCCAAGAGGAGGCCCCTCCTCACCGGGTTCGTTCTGGCCGCCGCCCTTGTCATCGTTCTCGGTTCGACGATCGTGCTCGCGCCGGTTGCGTTGTTCATGCTCGTTCGACGGGTCTTCCTGCCACAGGCCGTCATGCTCGATGACGTCGGCACAGCACGAGGCGCCATTGCGCGCAGCATCGCCGCAACGCGACGCAGGTGGTGGCACACGGCTGTGACCATCGGGGCAATGATCGCCGCGACGAAGGTCGTGTCCACGACGATCGGGCTGCTCGTCCTGATCGTCGCCAAGCCACCGTTCTGGCTGCTCTCGTTGATGATCGTCGCTGTTGACGCCGTGCTCGCACCGATCAGTGCGATCGCCGCAACCTACCTCTACGGGAACTCGACCGCGGCGGCAGCGGAGTCCGCGAACGCGGACGACGCCGACGACTACCGGCGGACCATGACGATGTCGGAGCCGTAGAACGCCTCCTTGATCGCCGAGCGCAGATCGCGCATCAGTTCCCACTGGCGCCCAGGCGCGGTCTTCACCACAACGCGAAGCACGACACCGTCGTTGGTCAGTCGTTCGACGCCGAGCACCTCCGGTGGCTCGAGCACGATCGGTTGCACTTCGGGTCGCGCACACACTTCGGCGGACGTTGCCTCGAGGAGTTCGAGGGCGCGATCGATGTCGGCGTCGTACCAGATCGTGATGTCGAGCAAGGCTTTGGACCACAGCTTCGATTGATTGCCGACCCGCAGGATCGAGCCGTTGGGAACGCTCCACAATGTTCCGTCGGCACCACGCACCGTTGTGCAGCGAAGCGTGATCGATTCAACGGTGCCGATCGCCGGACCGAGGTCCACCTCGTCGCCGACTCCGAACTGGTCTTCCATGATCACGAAAAATCCGGCGATGCAGTCCCTCACCAGGCTCTGCGCGCCGAGACCGACCGCGATGCCGGCGATGCCGACGCCGGCCAGAAGCGGCCCGAGGTCGATCCCGAAGACACCCACGACCAAGAGAACGCCGACGGTCCACACCAGCGAGGAGACAACGGCTCGGCTGACCGCTGTGAGAGTCGAAGTTCGCCTCGCGAGGCGTGGATCGACGACCGTCAGCGACGACGACTTGTCGACACCGATCTTCGACAATGCCGACACCGCCAACTCCTCGCGGTTGGTGAACCTGACGATCAATCTGGTGACGAGGCGGCGCAGCCATTTGTTGACCAGCGCGGTGATGCCGAGAATCACCAGTGCAAGGATCGGCTTCATCACCAACCAGTCGGCGGCTCGGGCCACCAGACGGTTGTGCGTCAGGTTCCAGGCGGCCTCACAGAAGAACGACGGAGTCTGGCCACATGCGTCGGTCAACGCGACGTCGAGTTCCGATGGAGTGGTCATCCGCCCGGCACGATCCGGCGCATGGGCGAGATCGTAGCTTCGGCAGGTGGCGGTCTCGGGGACCTCCCTGGCGTCGATGGATCATCACAGAAACCGCCGACTGCATGGGATTACATTTGTTTCGACCAGGGAGGCTCATATGTTCAAGGTGTTGCTCGTCGCACTCGTGCTGTTCTTCGTCGCCACGTTCCCGGCGACATGGCTGTTGATGCTGTTCCTCGGCAACGTCGGCGTCAACGTGTCGTACTGGGGTGCCTTGCCCGGCGGCACCATGCTGGCGATCATCCTCTCGGGAGCAGCGTCGCGCTCCATCTAGGCCGAGTGACGGCGCTCGATCGCTAGCGCAAACGCGGCCGTCGGGCGACCACGATCAAGCCGATGCCGAGCGCGCACGCGGCGATGCCGAATCCGATTGGAGCACGGGTCTGCGCGCCGGTGACGACCAGCTGACCCGGAATCGACGATGTCGGCGGTGACGGCGGGAGGACGTCGGGAGGCACGGTCGAGGGAGCTGTCGGCGGCGGCTCAGCCGCAACGACCGTCACGCGCACGAACGCCGACGAGCAGAAGGTGATCCGCAGCGGCGAGCACGACGAGTACGTGAACACGTCCTCGCCGACGAACCCTACGTACGGTGTGTAGACGACGTGATCCCCGACCACCACAGCAGACCCGTTGGACGGGGTGTCGTTGATGCGCGGATTCGCAAATGCACCCACGTCGTTCGCGAGGACGAAGATCTGGACGGGCACGCTCTCGGTCGTTGTCGCCTCGTCGTCGAAGACACTGGGGAGCACGGTCACCGTCACGGCCGCGCTGGTACACAGCCGCGACGTGGCGTCGCATCGGTCGTACTCGAAGACGTCGATGCCGGTGAAGCCAGACGCCGGTGTGTACGTGAACAAACCCGATCCCTCGTTGACGACCGTCCCGTGCTGCGGCGGAGTGCTGACCAGGATGAGGTTGGCGTCGCCGGAGTCATTCGCACCGGCGTCGATCAGCACCGGTTGGTTGGCCTCGGTGACGGCGCTGTCGGGTACCGCGAGCGGTGAGATGAACACGTAGACGGTTGCGGCGTCGCACGCAGTCTGGAGCGTGCCCGAACAGACCTCGTACTGCATCACGCTGATTCCCACCTGGTTGGGCTCGGGGGTGAAGAGGAGCGTTCCATCGAGCTGAATCACCGCGGTGCCGCGCGCCGGTGGGATCACGATGACGGCAGGGCCCGTGACGCCCGTGTCGTTGGCGCGGATGTCGGCGACGACCGGGACGCCCGAGAACGTCGACGCCACATCGTCGCGGGCAATGGGCATCACGATCACCGTGACCGTGCCTTGCGAGCACAGGTCCGATTGATCGCATGCGCTGACAACCACTGTGTCGAGCCCGGTGAAGTCGAAGTCGGGCACATAGGTGAAGCTGCCGTCAGCGGCAATCGTCGCCGTTCCGTTCGTAGGGCCACTGACCGGCGTCGTGTCGAACGTGACCACATCGCCGGGATCGGGATCGAATGCGCTCAACGTGATCGCCAGGGTCGTGTTGGCCTGGATCGTCCGCTCAACACTGTCGACCTCCGGCGGGCTGTTGGCTGGTGGGGCGACGAACACGATCAGTCGGGCCGTGTCGCACAAGCGCGGGAGCGCTCGTGCTGCACACTTGGTAGTCGACCTGGCCGACGCCGGTGAAGCCGGTCGGCGGCGTGTACGTGATGGTGCCGTCAGGATTGACGATCGCTACTGCTCCGGCGGGACCCAGCGAGAGAACGACCGGTGGTCCGATCGTTCCACGATCGTTGCTCCGCACGTCGACGGTCACGGGGACGTCGAGTGCTGTGGTCGCGACATCGTTGACAGCATCCGGAGGAACGCTGATGGTCATGGTGCCCGTCGAGCACAGCGGAGTGGCCGCGTTGTCGCAACCCTGCACCACGAAGAGGTCGATGCCCGCGAAGTTCGGGTTCGGCGTGTACACCACGGTTCCTGCAGGGCTGATCACGACGGAGCCGTTCGATGGGCCCGTGACGGGCGTCGTGGTCAATGTCACTGTCTGGCCGGGGTCGGGATCGCTGGTCGGCACATCGAACGTGACCGGTTGATCGACCGCCGTCTCGACGTCGACATCACCGACCACCGGACTTCTGTTGGGAGGCTCCTGCACCAGGACAGTCACGGCAGTCGCGTCGCACACGGTCGGTGCCGTCGGAGCACAGATTCGGTAGCCGAACGTGTCGAGACCTGTGAATCCCGCATCGGGTGTGTATGTGATCGTGCGGTCCGAATTGGCCGTTGCGGTTCCGTTCGTCGGAGCGACGATCACGACTGGCGCAGTGGCGGGCCCGATGTCGTTGTCGCTCACCGGGATCGTGACCGGGGTGTTCGCTGTCGTCGTTGCGAAGTCGGGCACCGGATCGGGCGACACGAGCAGCGTGACTCTGCCGACGGCGCACAGGACGGGAACCCCGTTGTCACACACCCGTGCCTCGAAGAAGTCGATACCGGTGAAGGCAGCGGTTGCCTGGTACGAGAAGCGACCGGAAGGGTCGATGACCCCGGTGCCACCTGTCGGTGGGGTGACCAACGTCGTCTGCCACGTCAGCGCCTGGCCGGCATCCGGGTCGGACGCCGAAATCACGCCGACGACCGTCGCGAGCGTGTGGGTGTTCCGCTCCTGGTTGATGGCAACGGGCGGCCGGTTCGGAGGAGGTGCGGGTATCACCGTTGTCGTCACACGCGCCGACGCCGCGGAACCATCGTTGTTGCCAGGGTTCGAGTCCGGTGTCGTTGCGGTGCTTCTCACGACGTTCAGAAGAGGTCCCGTCGTGGATGCGGAGGTGCCGACGGTCAACGTGAACGTCTGCGACGCGCCAACCACCAGCGAGGCGATGTTCCACGTCACCGTTCCCGCGCTGACCGTTCCTCCATCACTGGACACAACGGTGACACCGGCAGGCAGCGTGTCGGTGACCACAATTCCGGTTGCCGCAGATGGGCCCGCGTTGAAGGTGGTCACGACGTAGGAAAGGGTTGCGCCCGCGGTGATCGTGGCGGGACCGGTCTTCGTTGTCGAGACATCCGCGCCCGCCCCGGCGCATCCTGGCGACACCGTGGACCCGTCGGGCGGGGTGAACGACTGCCGGATCGTGTTCGTGACCGTCGAGTTGTTGGTGTCGAAGATGCCACCGGTCGTCTGCGTCGAGTCGAAGAAGTTCAACGGCGACGCTGGGCTCACGCCGTTGAATGGCCCTTGGTTCAGTGTGTTGCCGGTGAAGAAGAACCGTCCTGCGCCGCTCACCTGCGAGTTGTTCGTGAACGAGCCACCAGTGATGGCACCGGTGACGTCCAGCGTCAACCGACCCTGGTTCACGAACGAGGCCGTGGCACCGATGACGATGGTCCCCGCCAGTTGGAGGTTCGCGTTGTTGGTGAAGCCACCGGCGACGACGATCGAGCAGTTGTTGCGGATCTCCGCACCGGAGTTGGTCGTCAGTGATCCCCCTACCGAGATCCGTCCGCTGTTGAGAACCGTCCCGTTGGGGACGAAGTCTGCCGCAACGGTGACGATCCCCGAGTTGTCGAAGACTGTGCCGTTGTCGGTGCTGAGACCGGATTGGAAGATGACCGAACCGGCATTCGTGAATGTCGACGAGTTGTTCAACGGCTCGTACTGGCGTGAACGTCATTGTCCCGCCGGCCCCGTTGCGAATCTGTCGCCGTTCCGTTCGTGTTGAAGTTGGAGGCGAAGGTCACGCTGCCGGTGCTGTCGAGAACGAAGCCGCTGTTGACCGCGAGTCCCGGCATCGTGACGGTGCCACGATTGAAGATCGAACCCTGGGCGTTGTTGATGAACTGAGGGGCGAACGTCGCGGTAGCGGCAATGCAGACCTGAGCGCCGGTGGGCAGCGCGTTGATGCCTCCCTGGAACGTGGTGCCGGCGGCGATCACCAGTGTTTGTCCGGCTGCGAGGTTCAGCGTCGAGGTAGGAGTCGGAGGTGTGATCGGGTTGACCGGCGCCGTGCACGCATCATCGAACGGATCGGCAGTCGCAGACGTGGCGAGCGTCCCGGCGACGGCAGCCGTAACGACGAATGCGACGAAGCAACCTCGAACGACGCGAGACCACAGCATCACGGGCCGCCGCTTGAACGCGCCGCGACATAGGCGCGGGTCTCGTATCCGGACAGCGATCGGAACAGTACGAATTGATGGCTCGACACGTTGGCTCCTAGGCGCGCGGCGGCGCGGCAACTACAGGTGCAGGTTCAGGCGGGGTGAAAACTGTCGCGGTCCGGCCGTGCTGTTGTTCGGTCGCGTGGATCCGTCGTATCACGTCGGACACGGCGGCCGCCCCGACGTCGGGCTTGGGATCGTGCCAGATGCGCACGAGCATCGTGATGGTGTCGTGGTCGATCGACCGCACGACTACGTCTGGGGCGGGCTCGGCGAGAACTCCGTTGGCCTGAGCCGCTGCGGCAAGTATTCCTTCGATCGTGCCATCGATGTCGTCGATACCTGGAGAGTGCACCTGGATCTCCGTACGTCGAGTCGCGTGGCTAGAACTGTTGACAAGCGGGTTGTCGAGCACCTTTGCGTTGGGCAGGTGCACAGTGCGGCCGTCATCTGTTTCGATGACGACCGACCGTCCGTTCGTCTCGCGCACGACCCCCTGATAGCCCAGCGATTCGATGCGTTCGCCGAGTTGCATCGGCCGACGCGTCTGGATGACAACGCCTGCCGCAAAGTTGTCGGCGACGCCCCGCAACGCCAGAACCGCTACGACCGCAACAATAATTGCGGCCGACAGCAACGGCTGAATCGCAGCACCCAGGAACGTCAGGGCGACCCCAAATCCGAGAAGCAGCACGAAGTAGTTGGTAAGCCGACCCGACAATGCACGCTGATCGGGGCTGATCCCTTGAACCTTGCCGAGCGCACCGACGACACCGCGTCGAGCCAGCCGCGACAGGATCCAGGCGATCACCATCACGACGATTGCGAGCACAACGTCGCTTGCCGAGATGGTCGATCCGCTCACGACGTCGGAGACATCGACGGCGCGAGCGACCACCGCTTCAGTCGGTGAAAGTTGGTACCTGGTCGTATCGGTGATCTGTCAACACTGCGAGGTCGGCTGCGCCTGTGGCATCACCCCTGCAGGGTGCTTCACATAGCAGCTGAACGCACGACTCCCCCGACCCATGGCGATGGCCACAGATCGAGGGAGTCGACGAGTCCGGATGCGGCGCGTGCCGCTATTTGTCGATCAGGAAGCGGTGACGCAGATCGCGGTGGCCGTGAAGCTTGCACTGCCACCGAGAGGGACGTTGTCGGCCTTGACCGTCCAGCTGTTGTTGGTCGCACCTGTCGGCATCGAGCTGAGCACATGGATGCCCACGTTGGTGGTCTCCTGGAACCCGCCACCGATGGCCTTCTTGCCTGCTGGGCAGGTCGCCGTCGCCGTCGAGCCGTTGTTGCCGATCGCAACCACCGAAGAGGTCGCCACTGAGTAGCCGCTGATGCTGCCCGCAGGACCGGCAGGACCGGCAGGACCAGCAGGACCGGCAGGACCAGCAGGGCCGGCAGAACCAGCAGGGCCGGCAGAACCAGCAGGGCCGGCAGGACCGGTTGCGCCGGTGTCACCCGTGTCGCCCTTCGCTCCGGCCGGGCCGGCCGCGCCGGGTGCACCAGGGTCGCCATTCGTACCAGGCACGCCCTGCACACCCTGTGCACCCGGATCGCCCTTGTCGCCCTTAACCCCCTGGGCACCCTGGGCTCCAGGATCGCCCTGAATACCCTGCGCACCCGGATCACCCGGATCGCCCTTGGCGCCAGCCTCACCCTGAATACCCTGCGCACCCGGATCACCCGGATCGCCCTTGGCGCCTTGAGCACCCTGAGCACCCTGAGCACCCTGGGCGCCAGGATCGCCCGGATCGCCCTTGGCGCCAGTCTCACCCTGAATACCCTGCGCACCCTGCGCACCCGGATCGCCCTTGGGCGCCGGCCTCACCCTGAATGCCCGGCTCACCCTGAATACCCTGCGCACCAGCGTCGCCATCGGCACCGTCAGCGCCATCGGCACCGTCGGCTCCATCGGCACCGTCGGCGCCAGCGGCGCCGGCCGCGCCCGTGGGGCCTTGCGGCCCGGCAGGGCCTTGTGGGCCCGCCGGACCTCCGGATCCGCCGCCGGCCGGTGCAGGAACCCAATAGCCGACGAGGTCGATGACCACGTCGACGGTTCCAACGTTGTTGTAGATGTCGAACGACTTGTTCGCTCCGAGCTTGATGACGGTCGAGTTCGCCGTGTGGATTGCTGCTGGCCCAGTTGATCGAGCTGGCGAGCGGCATTTCGCCGCCCGTCGGGAACAGCGTGAGGTACGACGCAGCCGTTCCGTTGGTCACGGTGAGGTTGATCGATGCCGCAGTTGCGTCGGCGGGAAGGCTGTCGACCAGCGACAGAGTGGCGGTGCCACCAGGACCGATTGCGTGGATCGGACTGACCGCGTCGCGGGTGTCCAGTACACGGGTCGGCACTACGGGAACCAGCACGGACGCATCGCCGTTGCTGCCGAGCGCATGGACTCCCAGCAGCCCGCCACCCCCGAACGTGATAGCGATTGCGGCTCCGGCCGCTGCCCATCGTGAGCGCCAAACATCGAACTTCATGACTTGTGGACCGTCTTTCCAAGACCCCGTGCGGGTCTCACCGTGGAATTAGGTCGTCATTCTTTGAGGAAAACTTGACAGATAGTGGGACCGATCGGTCGCAAATGGGCCGATCGCACTATCGCGCTCCAGTCGCGCCGGGCACCACCTCGCTAGAACCCCTGTGCCAGCCGGTAGTACGCCTGATTCCAGCGCAGCTCGTCGGCAAATCGCCGGGGCGTCGTGTCCCCGTCGATGACCACCAACTCGGTTCGCAACATCGTCACGAGATCGACGACGGCTTCGGTGTCGACGCTCGACGACAGCACGGTGTGATGCGGTCCGCCACTGGTGAGCCAGCACTCGAGCGCGGTTGTCATCGATGGCCGCGGCGTCCACATCGCGTGTGCGACCGGTAGTCGCGGCATCGGCTCGTCGGGCTGGACGAGATCGACTTCGTTCAGCACGAATCTGAAACGATCACCGAGGTCTGCGAGCCCGACGATGACCGCCGGCCCCGAATCTGCGACGAAGCGAAGCCGAACCGGATCGTTGCGGCCGCCGATGTCGAGAGGATGGACCTCCACGCGGACGGTCGAGGTCGTGATCGACGGACACACCTCGAGCATGTGCGCGCCAAGCACCTTCGGCGTACCGGGACCGAGGTGATACGTGTAGTCCTCCATGAACGACGTTCCACCTGCGAGGCCATCCGACATCGCCTTCAAGGTGTGGACCATTGCTCCGGTCTTCCAGTCGCCCTCTGCACCGAAGCCATAGCCATCCGCCATCAACCGCTGGACCGCAAGTCCGGGAAGTTGGCGCAGACCACCGAGATCCTCGAAGTTGGTGGTGAACCCACGAAAGCCGCCATCGTCGAGAAACGCGCGCAACCCTGCCTCGATCCGGGCAGCATCGCGGAGGTCACTTGCTCGATCTCCGCTGGGGCGCAGTTCGCCAGCAACGTCGTAGAGATCGAGATACGTTTCGATCAACTCGTCGACAGCGACGTCGTCGACCTGGTCGACCACGGCAACGAGGTCGTTGACGGCATAGCTGTTGACCGAGACCCCGAAACGGTGCTCGGCTTCGACCTTGTCGCCATCCGTGACCGCGACGTTGCGCATGTTGTCGCCGAACCGCGCCATCCGCAGTTGTCGGAGGGCGGCAGCGCCCGCGCAGGCCCGAATCCAGGTGAGGATCCGACGCTGCACCGATGGGTCGCCGACATGACCGGCGACGGTCTTGCGGGCGATGCCCAAGCGAGTCTGGACGTGCGCGAACTCGCGGTCACCGTGGGCGGCCTGGTTGAGGTTCATGAAGTCCATGTCGATCTCCGACCATGGCAACGACTCATTCGCCTGGGTGTGCAGGTGGAGCAAGGGTTTGCGCAGATCGTCGAGACCCTGGATCCACATCTTGGCCGGCGAGAACGTGTGCATCCAGGCGATCACACCGATGCAGCGGTCGTCGCGGTTCGCGTCGAGGCAGACGTGCCGAATCGTCGCCGAATCGATGAGGACGGGCTTCCACACGATCTGCGCGGGCAACCACGCTGCGGCGATCAGGCGCTCCGCCACAGTCCGCGACTGGGCCTCGACCTGGCGCAGGGTGCCCTCGCCATACATCGACTGGCTGCCTGTGAGGAACCAGATTTCACCTGTCCCGGGCTCTCGGGAACGTGTACGCGATCCGAGCGAGCTGATGAGGGAGGTCATGGTGTGTCCTGTTCTGTCGGGCTCGCAGGGCGCTGCCCGTACTCGTTCTGGTATCGGTCGTACAAGGCATCGATGTCGGCCGAGAGGATGGGTCGGGGGCTGCCGAGTTGACGAGCGATGTGCACGCTGCGGGCAACGTCTTCGCACATCACGGCGGCCTTCACCGCCTCCCTGGCCGTCTTGCCGATGGTGAACACTCCGTGGTTCTTCAGCAAGACGGCGTTCGACCGATGACCACGGAGTGTCTCTACGATCGCCTTGCCGATCTCCTCACCGCCGATCCGTGCAAATGGCGCGATCGGGATCTCGCCACCGAACTCGTCAGCCATCATTGTGAGCACGCAAGGAATCGCCTCGCCGCGACTGGCCCACGCGGTCGCGTACGTGGAATGGGTGTGCACGACACCGCCGACTCCGGGCATCGACCTGTACACGAACGCAGACGTCGCTGTGTCGGACGAGGGCTGATGATGTCCCTCGACGACGTTGCCATCGAGGTCGCACACCACCATGTTCTCGGGCGACAACTCGTCGTAGGGCACGCCCGATGGTTTGATCACGAGTAGGTCGGCGCCGGGCACTCGTGCGGAGATGTTGCCGGCGGTCCACACCACCAGGCCGTACCGAACGAGTTCACCGTGCAGGTGGGCAACCTCGATACGCAAACGCTCGATGGTCGCGGCGACATCCGCTGTGATCGTCATGATGTCGCCTCGCGTTGCAGACGCTTCAGCGCATGCATGACGTCACTACCGCCACGGCCGAAGTGATCGTGCAGCGCGGTGTACTCCGCGAACAGCCGGTCGTATCGATCCGCCGCGGCCGACGATGGCTGATACGCGACCGGGCACGACGATCCCATGGCAGCCGAAGCCGCGGCGATGTCGGGATACGCACCGACCGCGACGGCCGCGTGGATCGCCGACCCCAGGGCTGGTCCCTGTTCTGACTTCATCACCGAGAGCGGACGTCGCAAGACGTCGGCATAGATCTGCATCACCATCGGCTTGGTGGCCAAGCCTCCTGCGACGATGTATTCGTCGACGGGGACGCCGTGCGCGACCAATGTCTCGACAATGGTGCGAGCTCCGAACGCGGTTGCCTCGACGAGCGCCCGGTAGACGTCTTCCGGCCGAGTGTTGACGGTGATCCCCAGCACCGCGCCCGACAGTTCGTGGTTGACGAGCACGGAGCGGTTCCCGCTGTGCCAATCGAGGGCGAGCAACCCATGTTCTCCGACCTGCTGGGCGAGCGCAAGATTGCTGAGGTACTGGTGGAGATCGAGACCGGCGGAATCCGCGGCGCGTGAGTACTCGGCGGGCACGCCGTAGTTCACGCACCATGCGAACAGATCACCGACGCCACTCTGACCCGCCTCGTATCCCCAACTGCCGGCCACGATTCCGCCGTCGACGACACCGCACATCCCGGGCACCTCGTGGAGGCTGCTGCCGTTGACGACATGGCAGGTAGACGTGCCCATGATCGCGACAAGGCGGCCGGGTTCGACTGCACGTGCCGCCGGTGCCGTCACATGCGCATCGACGTTGCCGACCGCGACCACGATCCCCTCGGGTAGACCGAGACGCGCCGCGGCATCCGCCGTGAGGGTTCCTGCTGCATCGCCGAGCGCGCCGACCGGCTGGTCGAGCTTGTCTGCGACGAAGTCGCCGAACGCCGGGTTGAGCTCGACCAGAAATCCTCGTGCGGGGTACATGCCATCCTGGCGAATCCCCTTGTAACCAGCGCTGCATGTGTTGCGCACGTAGCGCCCACACAACTGCCAGACGATCCAGTCGGCCGCCTCGACCCAACGCTCCATCACGCCATAGATCTCCGCGTCATTTTCGAGCAGTTCGAGACCCTTCGCGAACTCCCACTCGGCCGAGATGAACCCTCCATAGCGACGGAGCCACGATTCGTTGCGCGCTGCGGCGATCCGGTTGATGCGATCGGCTTGTGGTTGTGCGGCGTGGTGGCGCCACAGCTTCACGTACGCGTGTGGTCGGTCCTTGAATTCAGGCAGACTGCACAGTGGTGTTCCATCGGCCAGCGTCGGGAGCATGGTGCACGCGGTGAAGTCCGTCGCGATTGCGACGATGTCGGCCGGGTCGACGCGCGAGTCCGAAACAGCGAGGCGTACTGCGACGCCGATCGATTCCAGGTAGTCGTCCGGATCCTGCAGCGCCCAGTCGGGGGGCAACTCGTCGCCCGAGATCGGCAGACGTTGGTCGATCACAGCATGTCGGTACGCATGGACACCCGTGCCGACCTCGCGGCCGTCAGCGACGCGGACCACCAGCGCCCGAGCTGTAAGCGTCCCGAAGTCGACGCCGACCACGTACCTGTCCGAGATTTGCGCCGACACGGCTCGAGCACTCCTTCAATGTGAGTCAACGCCGGACTCGTGCGACCGGTGAGATCGAACTGCTTGACCGACGTGCGGATCGACGACACTGTGAACGTTAACACTGGAGCTGTCAAGTATTTCGAATCCGCGCGTGAAATCTCTTGACCCGGCGGGTTGTTAGCGTTAACAATTCCCCAACGGGTCACCGTGATCCGGAGTCGACTTTGGGGAAACGCATTCAAAGCGTTCCGACTTTTCGGGCGCTGCACGTCGACGAAGAAACCTTCATGGGGAGGAAATGAAATGTCGAGCAAGAAGTCGATAGCTGGTGCGACACTGGCCGCACTCGCACTCGTCCTGACCGCCTGTGGGTCGGACTCCACCGACACTGCAGAGCCCGCGGCAACGGCCGCGCCTGCCGCAACTGCGGCCGCACCTGCTGCATCCGATGCAGCGGCACCCGCCGGCGCGATCCCCGACCTCAGCGCATACAAGATCGGCTTCGCGCAGGTCGGTGCCGAGAGCGGCTGGAGAACTGCCAACACCAAGTCCATCCAGGAGTCGGCGACGGAAGCAGGCACCGACCTGCTGTTCACCGATGCCCAGGGCAAGCAGGAGTCTCAGGTGGAATCGATTCGCGGTTTCATCGAGCAGAAGGTCGACCTCATCGCGTTCTCGCCGATCGTCGAGACTGGATGGGACGCCGTGCTGGGCGAGGCCAAGGCAGCCGGCATTCCGGTGATCCTCACCGACCGAGCAATCGATTCACAGGAAACCGACCTGTACAAGACCTTCCTCGGATCCGACTTCATCCTCGAAGGTGAGAAGGCCGGCGACTGGGCGAACGAGGAGTTCGCCGACGCCGACAATGTGAATGTCGTCGAACTTCAGGGCACAACGGGCTCAGCACCGGCACTCGACCGTGCTGAGGGGTTCCGCAACAAGGTGACCGATCCGAAGTTCAAGTTCGTCGCCTCCCAGACCGGAGACTTCACCCGTGAGGGTGGCAAGAAGGTGATGGAGGCGTTCCTCCAGGCGAACCCGGAGATCGACCTCGTGTTCGCCCACAATGACGACATGGGCCTCGGCGCGATCGAGGCCATCGAAGCTGCAGGCCTCGTGCCCGGCACGGACATCAAGATCGTCACGATCGACGCCGTCCACGACGGAATGCAGGCGCTTGCGGACGGCAAGATCAACTTCATCGTCGAGTGCTCACCGCTGCTCGGGCCACAACTGATGCAACTCGCCGGCTCCGTGCTCGGCGGCGAGACAGTGCCGACACGAGTGGTGACCGAGGAAACCACGTTCACCCAGGAACAGGCCATTGCAGCATTGCCTGATCGGCAATACTGATCGGAATCAATGCCCCGGGGCCCGGCGTCGCTGACGCCGGGCTCCGGCGCGGTACGCGAGTCGGGATGACACGATGCTGACCCACACGAGCGAGCCAGATCCGTCCCGCCGATCCTTCACCGAGGCGGGTGGACCGACTGTCGAGATGCGCGGGATCAGCGTGACGTTCACCGGGGTACGTGCACTCGACGAGGTCTCGATGAGACTGCTGCCGGGCGAGGTTCACGCACTGCTCGGCGAGAACGGCGCCGGCAAGTCGACCCTCATCAAGGCGTTGACCGGCGTCCACCGCCCGGTTGCCGGAGAGATCGTCGTATGTGGAGAGACGGTCGCCGTTCGGAACCCGGCCCACGCACAATCCCTCGGAATCAGCACTGTGCACCAAGAGATCAACCTGGCGATCAACCTCAGCGTTGCCGAGAACGTGATGCTCGGACGCGAGCGCCGGCGGTTCGGAGCCATCGATCGCAAAGACATGCGCCGCCGCACCGCCGAAGTGCTCGAGCAGCTGCACCTCGACGTCGACCCCGGCTCACCGCTCGCCTCGCATTCGCTCGCCGTGCAGCAACTCGTGTCCATCGCCCGGGCGGTTCAGGTCGACGCACAGGTCCTCGTTCTCGACGAGCCGACGTCCAGTCTCGACGCCCGCGAGGTCGACGAACTGTTCGAGGTCATCGACCGCATTCGTGCATCAGGCGTCGCGGTGTTGTTCGTCAGCCACTTCCTCGACCAGGTGTATCGCATCAGCGATCGCATCACGGTGCTGCGCAATGGACGTCTTGTCGGCGAACATCTCACCGCCGAGCTCCCCCGGTTGCAGCTCGTGTCGGAGATGCTGGGCAGGAGCCTCGATGTTCTCGACGAGCTCGACGTCACGACGAGGTCCATTGCCGACGAGAACGCCCCCGTGTTTCTGTCCGCGACCGAACTCGGACGGGGCGCTGCGATCGGCCCGGTCGACATCGACCTTCGCAACGGTGAGATCGTCGGACTGGCCGGTCTACTCGGATCCGGGCGGACCGAGGTCGCCCGGCTGCTGTTCGGTGCCGACCGAGCTCACCACGGCACGATCGTCCTGGAAGGCCACGAGACGCGGATGCGCAGCCCGCACGTCGCCCTGCGTTCACACATTGCGTTCTCGTCGGAGAACCGACGATCCGAGGGGCTCATCGGAGATCTGTCGGTCCGCGCCAACATCGTGTTGGCGATGCAGTCCGAACGCGGCTGGGCCAGAGCCATCCCGCGACGCCAGCAGGCCGAGATCGCGGAGCGCTACATCAAAGCGCTCGACATCCGACCCACGGATCCCGAAGCCATCGTCCGCAACCTGTCCGGCGGGAACCAGCAGAAGGTCCTCCTCGCACGCTGGCTGCTCACCGCACCGCGACTGCTGATACTGGACGAGCCCACGCGCGGCATCGATGTGGGCGCCAAGGCCGAGATACAACGGCTCATCACGTCGCTCGCCGAGGACGGCATGTCGGTGTTGTTCATCTCTGCCGAGCTCGAAGAGGTCGTGCGGCTGTCGCACCGGATCGTCGTGATGCGCGATCGTCGGAAAGTCGCCGAGGTCGTCAACCGCGGGACGACGGTCAACGACCTCATGGAACTGATCGCGGAGGGTAGCGGTCCTGCGGACGCCGAGGAGGCTCTGGCATGAAGGCGCTCTTCAGCCATCGCATTGTCTGGCCGATCCTCGTACTGGCCGCCTTACTGATCGCGACCCGACTGCAGGCGCCGAACTTCTTCAGCATTCGTGTGGTGCGCGGCAACCTGTTCGGAAGCCTCATCAACATCGCTCGCAACACGGCACCGACGATGCTCGTAGGACTCGGGATGACATTGGTGATCGCTACTCGCGGCGTCGACTTGTCGGTCGGCGCAGTTGCCGCGATCTCGGGCGCGGCGGCGACCATGTTCCTGCAAGGAACAAGCGATCCGAACCTGGTCGTCAACGTCCTCGTTGCCGTGGGCATCGCCCTGGGGCTGGCGATTCTCTGCGGAGTGTGGAACGGGTTCCTGGTCACCGTGGTCGGCATCCAGCCCATCATCGCGAACATTGGTGTTGATGACCGCGGGCCGCGGCGTCGCCCAACTGATCACGGACGAGCAGATCATCACCATTCGCTCCCAGCCGTACAAGATGATCGGCGGCGGCTACTGGCTCGGTCTGCCGTTCTCGATCATCCTCGCGTCCGCCATCTTCGCCCTCACCGCGCTGCTGGTTCGCCGCACTGCGCTGGGTGTGTTGCTCGAGTCCGTCGGCGTGAATCCGGAAGCCTCTCGATTGGCGGGCGTTCGGTCGCGCTCGATCACATGGACCGTCTACATCATGTGCGCGCTCCTTGCCGGCCTGGCGGGATTGATGATCACGTCCAACGCCACCGCGGCCGACCCCAACGGAACCGGGCTGTTCCTCGAGATCGACGCGATCCTCGCGGTGGTGATCGGCGGCACCTCGCTCGCCGGTGGCCGATTCTCGCTCTCGGGAACTCTGGTCGGCGCCTTCATCATCCAGACGATGACGACGATGATCCTGACCCTCGGGATCGCACCGGAGATCACCTTGGTGTACAAGGCCGCCATCGTCACGCTGGTCTGTCTCATCCAGTCGCGCGAGGCCCGGGCGATGGCGGCCCGACTGGTGCTGCGGCGCGGGCCCGACCACCCGACGGTCGCTGTGTCACCAGAACCGGTAGGGCACGACGGCGACGTCGCGATTTCGACCGTCGACGCGGCGGATCTCGTCTCGGTCGCCTCCGATGTCACGGGGGATGCGTGATGTCGGCATCAGGCGCTCTCCTCCATCCAGCACCTTCGGTTCAGCGCGAGCGTGTGTACTGGTCCCGCTACCTGCCCGTGACAGCAACCGGCGTGCTGCTGCTCGTGTCGATCGGAATCGGCACTGCGCTCTACGACAACTTCCTGACCGGCCAGGTGCTGGCAAACGTCCTCATCACGAACTCGCACCTGATCGTCCTTGCGGTCGGCATGACGTTCGTGATCCTGACCGGCGGAATCGACCTGTCTGTCGGCGCCGTCGTCGCACTGTCGGCGATGATCGCGTCACGGCTCCTTGCGGCCGGGTGGACGTCGCCCACCGCCATCCCGGTCGTGCTGTTGACCGGCAGCGTTCTGGGATTGCTGGTCGGGCTGATGATCCACTACTTCAAGATCCAGCCCTTCATCGCCACCCTGGCCGCGATGTTCCTCGCCCGCGGCCTCTGCTACGTGATCTCCATCGAATCGATCCCGATTCGCGACGCCTTCTGGGTGACCATGTCGCAGTCTCGGATCACTGTTCTTCCGAACACCACCGTCACGCCCGCCGTCTTCGTGGCGCTCGCCGTCGTCGTGATCGCGTTCTTCGTGCTCCACAAGACACGCTTCGGCCGCACGGTGTATGCAATCGGTGGGAGCGAACCATCGGCATCGTTGATGGGCCTACCCGTGCCGCGCACCAAGATCGGCGTCTATGTCGTCAGCGGATTCTGTGCTTCCCTCGGGTCGCTGCTCTACACGTTCAACGCCGTGCAGTCCGGCAACCCGTTGCACGCGATCGGCATGGAGCTCGACACGATCGCCGCGGTTGCGATCGGCGGCACGCTGCTGAGCGGCGGCTACGGGTTCGTCATCGGCTCACTGCTCGGGGTCCTCGTGCTCGGCACCATCTCGTCGCTCGTGAAGTTCAACGGAACCCTGAACTCCGGATGGACGCGCATCGCCACCGGCTTGTTGGTGCTGATGTTCATCGTCATGCAGCGCATTCTCACGCTCGGCCGTCACGGTGAGGGCTGAGCCGGCGGGCGGTATCGTCGACGACGAAATGACCCGACCACCAGGCATGCACGACGTCGCGCGGGTGGCCCGCGTCTCGCACCAAACGGTTTCGCGCGTCCTCAACGATCACCCTCACGTCCGGCCTGCCACACGCGAGCGGGTTCGCGAGGCGATCACCGAGCTGGGCTATCGCCGGAACGCCGCAGCCCGTTCACTCGTCACGCGCCGGTCGAGCGTGGTCGGGCTCCTGACTCCGAGAACGGACTTGTACGGCCCGACGAGTTCGATGATCGCGATGGAAGTTGCTGCTCGCGACGCGGGCTACTTCGTCAGCCTGGCCAGCGTCAGCGAGTCCTCCGCCGAGGAGCTTCGGACCGCGGTCGAGCATTTCAAGGACCAAGCTGCCGAGGCCGTCGTCTTGATCGCGCCGGCGCGAGAGTGGATCGCCGCAGCGCGAGTCGTCGCCGCCGATCTCCCCGTCGTCACCATGTGCGCGGACTTTCGTTCGACTCAACCGAAGCTCGCATCGGTGTCGACCGACAACGAGGCCGGCGGCAAACTCGCCACGGACCACCTCATCGACTTGGGTCACCGCGACATCGCAATCATCGAAGGACCGAAGACGTCCCCCGAGGCAGCCGCCCGACGACGCGGCTTTCGCGCCGCACTTCGCCGGAAGGGTCTTTCCGGCGAGCGGATGTTCCCGGGCGACTGGAGTTCGGCGAGCGGTTACGCAGCCGGGTTGCAGATGCTCGCCGAGGGGCTCCCGACTGCTGTGTTCTCGGCCAACGACCAGATGGCGCTCGGTCTCCTCCGTGCTCTCTCGGAGGCGGGAGTATCGGTTCCCGGCGACGTGTCGGTGGCGGGGTTCGACGATGTCCCCGACGCGGCCTACTACGTTCCAGCGCTCACGACGGTGCGCCAGGAATTCCCAGCGCTCGCGGCGAAATGCCTCGACCAACTCGAACGCATGCTGCAAGGTGAGTCGGGGCACAACGTGCGGATGCGTCCGCGCCTCGTCGTTCGCTCCAGCACCGCTCCGGCGACAACGACCAGTGCGACTCGTGCCCGAACCCGGCGCTGAAGCCCGCCCGACCAGCGGTCACTGTTGTTGTCCGAGTGTTTGCGGCTCGTCGGAGTGTCTGCGGCTCATCGGAGTGTCTGTCGCCCACCCGGGGTGTACGGAAACACTCCGATAGCCGATCGCCGCAGCCTGCTGATGTGGCTGTTCAGGTGACACGACTCACTCTTCGCGGGTGATGCGCGCGCGGAAACGACCGAGAGATCCTCAGGGTCGACGACTCGACGCCCTAGAGTACTGCGCGCTGCGCATTCCCGCCGCTGACAAAACGAAATGGAGACCACCGCAATGGTTGGCTACGACTATCCGATCCTCGGATTCTTCTGGAGCATGCTCATCTTCTTCTTGTGGTTTGCCTGGCTGATCCTGCTGTTCCGGATCTTCGGCGACATCTTCCGTCAGAAGGAAATGGGCGGATTCGCCAAAGCCCTGTGGGTGCTCTTCGTGATCTTCCTTCCCTTCCTCGGTGTGCTGATCTACGTCATCGCCAACGGGAGCTCGATGGCCCAGCGTGACTACCAGTCCGCCGTCAATCAGCAGCAGGCCTTCGACGACTACGTGAAGCAGACGGCTGGAACGGCAAGTTCTGCTGACGAGCTCACCAAGCTCGCTGCCCTGAAGGATCAGGGCGTCATCACCGACGCAGAGTTCGCGGCACAGAAAGCCAAGCTCCTCAGCTAGCACCGCTCGATAGAAAAGACCCTTCCGTCTAGGCCGGAAGGGTCTTTTCGCGTTCTAGGCCCGGGCTCACTCTCCGCGGGTGATGCGCGACGGCTTGTGGCGGAGAGACTCTTTTGGCCGACCAACGCGAGTATGTTTCGCGTGCGTTGCGCATTCCCTGCCGCAGACAAACGAAATGGAGACCGCCAAAATGGTTGGCTACGACTATCCGATCCTCGGATTCTTCTGGAGCATGCTGTTCATCTTCCTGTGGGTCGCATGGATCTTCTTGCTGTTCCGGATCATCGCCGACATCTTCCGCAACCACGAGATGGGCGGCCTCGCCAAGGCGCTGTGGCTGATCTTCGTCGTCGTCCTTCCGTTCCTCGGCGTGCTCTTGTACGTCATCATCCACAGCGGTGACATGGCCGAACGCGACCTCAAGTCGATGCAGAAGCAGCAAGAACAGTTCGACGCATATGTACGCCAAACCGCGGGATCGTCGTCGAGTTCTGCTGACGAGCTCACCAAGCTCGCCGCGTTGAAGAACCAGGGCATCATCACCGACGCAGAGTTCGCGGCGCAGAAGGCCAAGCTCCTCACCTGACCGGCGCGACAAGCGCCAGTCCAACACGCAAATCGTTCGTCGCGCCCCAGGTCATGGTTGACCGGGGCGCGATGCGCGAGTTCGCCACCTGTGAATGAGGCGAACGTGGCCCGGACCTCACCCAACCTGGGTGATGACTCACCATCCGGGGCTACGCATGCTTGATGTGACAGCGCCGGAGTGGAGGGTTTCAAATGAGTTTCGCCGGTTGGATGATCTTTGTCGCCATCGTCGTGCCTGTGGTCGGCATCTTGGTCTACTTCCTGGCCGACGACGCGTTGATTCGCGTCGATCCCGGAAAGCTCGGGCTGCTGGTCATCAAGGGTCGAGCGACGGACAAGACGCTGCATGCCCGGGCCTCACTTCGTTCCTGCATTCCGACGGATGACCGTCGAGGAATACCCGTCGCTCGAGCTTTCGTTCCGGGCGGGAGACTTCGATCCCGTCGGGCGACGTCGTAGCCCGACTTCCAGCGCACCAGTCCCGCGGTGCGGGCGACGCTTGGCGACGGCGCCGATGCGTCGATCGCGTTCACTCTTCGCTTTCGTCTGGATCCCGAGGCGCTTCGAGCGATCCATGAGCGGTTCGGCCAGGACGGGATCTGGTCGGCGATCCGCGACCTCAGCACGTCGGCGGTGCGGTCGGCGGTCGCCGACCCCGAGGTGAGCCTCGACAACCTGCGCCCCCCAGAGCGCAACAACCTCGGCGAGAAGCTGCAGGGCTCGATCGGCGGCGCGCTTCGCTGAGCAGGTTTCGACATGACACTGTTCAGCCTCGGCAACACCGACCTCGGTGCGGCGAACGAGCTCGTCCAGGCCACGATTCGGGCTCGTCTGGAGCTCGAGCGAGAGGAGGCCGAGGCCCCGGTTCGGCTGGCCCGAGCCCGCCACGACGCCGAGCTACAGCCGTTCGTCACCGGCGATGCCTCGGGTGTCGCCCTTCGCTATCGGGAGAACGAAGTGTGGCGCGATGTCGCCAGGCTGATGGCCGCTGAGCGCTCGATGATGATGCACACGCCCGCCCGACAGCTCGCCACAGAAATCGACCGAGTCGACCAGATCCGAGCCGGACGAGAATGCTGCCCCGGCAGAGGAGACCGAGGAATGAGCAGCGGTGGATCGGGCCGTGGTCGCCTCGTGGAAGTCGTGGCGGTGATCCTGCTCGGCATCGCAACTGTCGGGTCCGCGTTCTGCGCGTATGAGTCAACGCGCTGGAACACGAGGGAAGGCGACCTCGAGCGCGATGCATCGACGAGTCGCGTCGAGGCAAACCGGTTGTTCAGCCTCGGAACCCAGACCATCATGTACGACACGACGGTCGTGACGCAGTATGCAGCCGCTCTTTCAGCAGGCGACCAGCGATTGGTGGACTTCTACCTGACGAGCCTCGTGCGCCCGAAATTCCTCCCCATCATCGACGAGTGGACGACGCAGGTCCGCAACGGCGAGACGCCCGCGAACCTGCTGAGCAACCAGGCGTATGTCGACGAGCAGCTTGCCGGCTACACGAAGGCCGATGCGGCTGCCGAGGGGTTCACGCTCGAAGCCGGTCAAGCGAGCGAGCATGCCGACGCCTTCGTGCTGACCGCGCTGCTGCTCGCCGTCTCGCTGTTCTTCGCCGGCGTCACGTCGTCGTTCCGCGTCACCTTTGCGCGTCTGCTGTTGCTGATCGGGGCTGTCGTCACGTTGGCGATTGCTGCCGGGCGAATCGCCGACCTGCCAATCATCTGAGGTGCTGTACGTGGCCTCGTCAACGTAGGAGTACCACATGGCCGACGGAGTAGAAGCAGATCGCCTCGAGCAGGCGCGAACGGGTGTTCCGTGGAAGCGCTGGGGGCCGTATCTCAGCGAGCGGCAATGGGGAACCGTACGCGAGGACTACAGCGACAACGGCGACGCGTGGAACTACTTCAGCCACGACCAAGCCCGATCGCGCGCCTACAAGTGGGGTGAGGACGGCATCGCCGGCTTCTGCGACGACCACCAACGTCTGTGCTTCGCGATCGCGCTGTGGAACGGGGTGGACCCGATCCTGAAGGAGCGGATGTTCGGCCTGACCAACTCGGAGGGCAACCACGGCGAGGATGTGAAGGAGTACTACTTCTACCTCGACGCCACTCCCACGGGGTCGTACTTGAAGTACCGGTATCGATATCCGCTCGGTGAGTTCCCATACGCCGATCTCGTGACGACGAACCGCTCGCGGAGCCGCACCGACTTGGAGTACGAACTACTCGATACCGGGATCTTCGACGACGACCGTTTCGTCGACGTCGATGTCGAGTACGCCAAGAGCGCTCCAGAAGACATCCACATCCGAATCACTCTGGCCAACCACAGCCACAGCGCGGAGACGGTGCACCTTCTGCCGTCGCTGTGGTTTCGCAACACCTGGTGGATGGGGCAACCGAAGGGCACGCTCCATGTGCCGGCGGGCGCGCCCGGCAGCGTCATCGCTGCCGAACATCCCGACCTCGGCGCGCTCGAGCTGCGCTGCACCGGCGACCCGACGCTGCTGTTCACCGACAACGAGACCAACGCGGAGCGGTTGTGGGGATCGGACAACGCGTCGGAGTACGTGAAGGACGCGTTCCACGACTACGTGGTCAATGGGAAGGACAACGCGGTCAACCCGGCGCGCACCGGCACGAAGGCCGCCGCACACTACGTGTTGCAGATTCCCGCCGGTGGATCCGCCGTGGTGCACGCCCGCCTCTGTAGGGCCGAGGCACCGCCACTGACAGCACCCGAGGTCGACGTCGAGATCGCGTCGCGCGCGAACGAAGCGGACGAGTTCTACGCATCGATCACTCCGGCGGCAGTTCCGGCCGAAGAAGCGCGGGTCATGCGTCAGGCGCTGGCCGGAATGTTGTGGGGCAAGCAGTTCTACTTCTTCGACCTCGATCGTTGGCTCGAGGAACATCACGTGCATCCACTGCGGAGGTCGGCGGCCTCGGGCTCGCGCAATCAGGACTGGTTCCACATGATCAACGACGACGTCATCTCGATGCCTGATACGTGGGAGTACCCGTGGTACGCATCCTGGGACCTCGCCTTTCACACTGTTGCGCTGGCGATGGTCGACATCGAGGACGCCAAGGCGCAGCTCCAGCTGATGTTGCGTGAGTTGTACCTCCATCCGAGCGGGCAGTTGCCCGCCTACGAGTGGAACTTCGGCGACGTCAACCCGCCGGTGCACGCATGGGCGACACTCGCTGTGTACGAGACCGAGCTCGAGCAGCGCGGCCAAGGCGACGTGGCATGGTTGAAGAGCGCGTTCCAGAAGCTGCTGATCAACTTCACATGGTGGATCAACCGCAAGGACCCGACCGGACGGAACCTGTTCGAAGGTGGATTCCTCGGCCTCGACAACATCGGCGTGTTCGACCGCAGTGCTCCGCTGCCGACCGGCGGACATCTGGAGCAATCAGATGGCACGGCGTGGATGGCGTTCTTCTCGCAGTGCATGCTCGGGATGGCGCTCGAGCTTGCGGAGCACGATCCGCTGTACGAGGACATGGTGTTGAAGTTCGCCGAGCACTTCCTCTTCATCGCCGCGGCGATGGACCGGATCGGCGACAACCAGGACGAGCTCTGGGACGAAGAGGACGGTTTCTTCTACGACGTGCTTCGACTCCCGGACGGCAGTGCCTCGCGTCTGAAGGTCCGCTCGATGGTCGGGCTCCTCCCCCTGTGTGCCTCGACCATCTTGCCCGTCAGCGGAGGAAGGCTCGGCGAGCACGTGCTGGCCCGCCTGCGCCGCAGGATCGAATCGATGCCAGAACTGCTGGCGACCATTCACGACGCGCGCATACCAGGAGTCAACGGACGGCGCATGTTGGCGGTGGTCGACGAGACCAAGCTGCGCAGGATCCTCCATCGAATGCTCGACGAGGACGAGTTCTTGAGCCCGCACGGCCTGCGCTCGCTGTCGCGCTACCACGCCGATCACCCGTTCACCTTGCAGGTAGGAGGCCAGAACTACGAGGTTCGTTACCTTCCCGCCGAATCGGACTCCGGGATGTTCGGTGGCAACTCGAACTGGCGGGGGCCGGTGTGGTTCCCGGTCAACTACCTCGTTCTGCGCGCCCTGCTGCACCTGTACACGTACTACGGCGACGACTTCAAGGTGGAATGCCCCACAGGTTCAGGGAACGAGTGCACGCTGTTCGAAGTGGCGACGGAGCTCGGCCGCAGGCTGACGTCGATCTTCGTACCCGACGAGCAAGGCCATCGTCCGATGTACGGCGGGTCGGGTCGCTTCCAGACCGATCCCAACTGGAAGGACATGTTGCAGTACTTCGAATACTTCCACGGCGACAACGGCGCCGGGCTGGGTGCCAGCCACCAGACCGGATGGACCGGTGTCGTGGCCCGCGTGATCCAGGTGCGCGGCTACCTCCGCCCGGAAGATCTGCTTTCGAGCGCCCTGAGCGGGAACCTCGTGTATCGAGAACCATCGCCATGAGCCAATGGCCGCCGGATCCCGTGATCTACGAGCTGAACACCGCGGCCTGGCTCCACGATGTCGGCAAGCGGGCCGGCGGCGACACGACACTCGCCGAAGTTTCCACCGCCGAGTGGGACGCGGTGACCCCGACCGGCGTGAACGCCGTGTGGTTGATGGGTGTCTGGGAACGCAGCCCGGCAGGGGTCCGACTGGCCCTGGAATCTGCCGGCCAGTTGGCGTCGTTTCGCTCCGCACTCCCCGATCTCACCGACTCCGACATCATCGGCTCGGCCTACTGCATACGCGGCTACAACGTCGATGGGCGGTTCGGCGGCCGCCACGGCCTCGCTGCGGCACGCGCCGCGCTGGCCGAGCGAGGGGTTCGTCTGATCGTCGACTTCGTGCCGAACCACGTGGCTCCCGATCATCCATGGCTCGTCGATCACCCCGAGTACTTCGTGCAGGGAAGTACTGCGGACCTTGCTCGCGAACCGGCGAGCTTTCTCGAAGCCGGTGGTGCCGTGATCGCCCGCGGTCGCGACCCGTACTTTCCCCCTTGGGCCGATGTCGCCCAGCTCAACGGCTTCGCGCCAGGACTGCGGACGGCTGCCGAAGCGACGTTGATGGACATTGCCGAACAGGCTGACGGCGTGCGCTGCGACATGGCCATGTTGTTGATGAACGACGTGTTCGCGCGCACGTGGGGCGATAGAGCCGGTCCGCCGCCGGCACGTCGAGTACTGGACCGAGATCATCACGTCGGTCCGGGCTGCACACCCCGATTTCGTCTTCGCCGCCGAGGCGTACTGGGACCTCGAGTGGGACCTTTTGCAGCTGGGGTTCGACTACTGCTACGACAAGCGCCTGTACGACCGCCTCGTCCACGACGAGCCCGAGGCGATACGACGGCACCTTCACGCCGACCAGGACTACCAGCGGCACATGGTGCGGTTCATCGAGAACCACGACGAGCCTCGGGCCGCATCCGAGTTCACCCCGGCGAAGGAGCGCGCTGCCGCCGTCGCAATCGCCACGCTGCCCGGCGCCACGTTGTGGCACGAAGGCCAGTTCGAGGGCTGGCATGTGCGATTGCCGGTGTTCCTCGATCGGCGGCCCGCCGAAACGACCGATGACGAATTACGAGGCTTCTCTGTCCAACTTCTCGGAGCCACTGCAACATTGCGCAGCGGAGAATGGGCGTTGTGCGAGGCCACCGGGTGGCCTGAGGACACCAGCTACGCGCAACTCCTCGCATGGTCGTGGATCGACAGCGAACGACGGTCGCTGATCGTGATCAACTACGCGGACTGCACCCGCGGCTGCGCAGGTCCATCCGCCGTGGAACGACCTCGTTGGACGGAAGTGGCGACTAGAGGACGTCGTGAATGGCGAGGTGTTCGAACGCGACGGTGACGACGTTGCGGCGAACGGCCTCTTCGTGCAACTCGCGCCATGGCAGTGCCATGTCATGACGTGGAACGACCAGGAAAGGGAGGCGTAGATGGCAACGAACAAGACCACGGTCACCGATGTGGACCCGAGAGTGTTCATCGCCTCGGTGGAGAACGCGGTGCGCCGAGCGGACGCCCTGACGTTGCTCGAGATGATGGGCCGCGTGTCGGGTTGCCCACCGAGGATGTGGGGGCCATCGATGGTCGGGTTCGGCCGCTACCACTACAAGTACGACAGTGGACACGAGGGCGAATACGGGCTCACCGGATTCTCGCCGCGCAAGGCGAACCTGGTGGTCTACGTGGTGCCCGGATTCGACCAGTTCGGCGACGAGCTGGCAGCTCTCGGAAAGCACAAGATCGGCAAGAGCTGTCTGTACATCAACAAGCTCGCCGACGTCGACCTTGCGGTGCTCGAACGCATCGTCGCCGACAGTGTCACCATGATGCGTCGCAACTACCAGACGTGGGACGACTGACGACGAGGGCTGGATCGGTCAGATCACCCGGTCGGGGTGATCCCGGCTCTCCGTATGGCGGGTACGTTCCATTCGACGCAGGAGGTTCAACTCGGTGAGTGACATCCAAGAAACCGGGGCCATCGACTATCTATTGCTCGAGGCCCCAGACCGGCAGATCAACGGAGCCTTGGTCCCGCCGCTGCTGGATCTCGTCGACAGCGGGCTGATCCGGATACTCGACGTGGTTGTCCTGGTCAAGCGAGGCGAAGGCGACTTCGACGTCATTGACCACGTCTGAGCTCGACGTCGAGCAGGTCGGCGAACTCGGCGCGCTGGCGGGTGCGTCGTCGGGCCTGCTCTCCGACGACGATCACACAGAAGCGGCGGAGCTGATGAGCCCTAACAGCCTCGGGTTGCTCGTGGTGTACGAGAACCGCTGGTCCGTTCCGTTCGCACTGGCAGCCCGCAAGGCCGGTGGCCAACTCGTCGCCCAAGGCCACATCCCGACCCAGGCCATCCTGGCCGCGCTCGATGCCCTCGAGTCATGACGAAAGGAAACTGACATGGGACTTGTTGGAGGTATGGCCCGGACGGCCGTCATCGCGGGCACGGCCACCGCCGTGGGTAACCGCGTGTCGCGCCGTCAGGCCGGACGCTGGGCCGAGAAGGATCAGGCGGCGGCGTACCAGCAGCAGCAGCAGTACGCGCAGCCCCAGTACGCGCAACCGCAACCGCAGTACGCGCAACCGCAACCGCAGTACGTGCAACCGCAACCCCAGTACGTTCAACCTGCACCTGCGCCAGCGCCCGCCGCCCGCTGCGGACGACATGTTCGACAAGCTTCGACAGCTCGCCGAGTTGAAGGACCAGGGCATCCTCACCGAGGAGGAGTTTGCGGCACAGAAAGCGAAGCTTCTGGCGGGCTGACCTCCGCCAGCCAGCCCTTCAGCACCTTGTGCATCGCCGGCGATGTGAAGATCGGCTCGACCGGTGGAGTGAGCTCAGCCGGATACAGCAAGAAGGGGTGCGTCTGCGGCCCACCGATGCCACCGTGAGAGCTGACCTGACCCTCGAACGCTGCGATTTCCTCCAGCTCGGGGTCGTAACGGCTGTTCACCATCAGGTCGGCCACCGTGCGATAGCCATCGACTTCGCTGACCTGCTCGACGGCGCGGGGACCGAACGGCTCGAGCGGATCATCGCCCACGACTTCGCCCGTCGCGAGATCACGGCTGCCGCGGTTCCCGAGCACGACCGATGAGCCGCCGGCCTGCCGGACGAGCACGAAAGCGATCTCGGGATGGCTTGCGAGCCCCGAGATCAGATTCGGGTATCTGGCGTCGATCTCCTCACGAGTCAGCCGGTGCTGGTCTCCAGGAAACGAGATCAGCCCGATGCTGCCCGAACCAAGAACGATCGGGACGGCGCTGACAACCTCCTCGGCCGAATCATCGCTGTGACGCGCCTGTCGGAGCCACGCAGTCGACTCGGTCTTGCCGGCCTCGGCATCGGTGTCGCCCGACGCTGCCGAGCCACAGAGGTCGGCGACGAGCTCGGCAAGGGTTTGGCCGGTCCGCTGCGCGAATGTCGCACCCTGGGTCTGGCCGTGGTCGGACAGCACGACGATCTTGTACGGCCGCGGCGCCCACTGCGTCATCCGCTCGATCCTGCCGAGTTGCCGGTCGAGGTCGCGAAGCACGGCGAGCGCGTCGACCCGTTCCGGCCCGCTGTGGTGGGCTACTTCGTCGTAGCCCAACAGGTCGACGTAGATGGCGGCACGCCCCTCGCACATGTCGTTCATCACACCCTGCACCGACACGTCGCGGGTGACCACGGTCGTGAACGTGCGCAGCAACGCGTACGTCCAATCCCGGTCGACGCGCGGCTCGACGCCTCGCCGGCGCTGGCGGGCGGCCGCGACACGCTCTCTTGCTATTTCCACCAACGACGCGACCAGCGTCCTGGTGGCCTGGCCGGGTCGTGAGAAGTAGCCGAAGTAGCCCGCCCCCGTTCGGCCTTCCTTGCGACGGCCGGCGCCGCTCATCGTCAGCACCGACCGCTCGGCGTCGCCCGAGAACAGGTTGCCATAACTCGAACCGTTGTGGGCGAGCAGTCCGTTGCCATCGGAGTGGTCACGTTCGATCTTGGCCGCGAACTTCGGATGGTTCGACACGATGATCGTGCCCGTGGCCTTGTCGAGCCAGCGGAAGGCGGGCATGTCGACAGTCGATCCGTGCAGGATACCGGCCTGGCTGACACCGGTCTGAGAGGACCATCCCGTCTCCCATCCGACGAGGTTGTGAGTGCCGTCGCGGAGCCAGCGGTGGAGATTGGGAACGTCACCCGACCGGATCGCCCGGCGCAGAACGGCGTGAGCGACGCCATCGAATTGTATGAACACCACGCCGGGGACGTCGGTCACCGTTGCACCCTTCGCGCGCTTGCGTGCCTGTCGAGACGCGCGCCGATCGAAGTACGCGTTGTCATCGAGCGCCAGCAACGTCGTGATCGCTGTGGTGACGATCACCAACCCGACGACGATGAAGATCGACGTCCAGAAGCCCTCGACCTCGACACCCGGTAGCAAATCGAGGACCCAAGCTGACGAACAACGCGTTGAGGACGATCGCGCCCAGACCCAGGGTCAGCACCGAGAGCGGCACGACGAGGAATGCGAGTGCCGGCCAGATGATCGCGTTGGCGAGACCGACCACGAATCCGGCCAATAGCGCATCCGCTGGCTCGTCGATCGTGAATCCCCCGAGGATGGCGGCGAGGATCCACAGCGACACCGCAATGACCACCGTGACAACAGATCCTCGCCACAACACCTGCCGCCACGACGGCCGATCGACGACGGGCCGGATGATCTTCGTTGCGACCTCGTCGGCCATGGTCACTCCGCGGGGCTCACAGGTGGCGGCAGCGATCTCGATGATCTCGACGACGCTCCGCGCGACCGGTGGCCGTGACAAGTGGCTGGTCCGAGATGTGCGCTTCGATGAGTTCAGCGATCAGTTCGGGCGCACTGAAGTTCAAGGCGTGTGCGCCCGGGACCTTGACCGCCGTGACGTGTGGGATCGCGGACAACACGAACGCCCGGTCGATTGCAACGAGCGGATCCCGCACGCCGGCGATCACCAACGCCGGCACGGTGAGATTCGACAGTCGCTCCAATGTCGGATAGCGGGTCATCGCCTTGAACAGCGACACGCTCTGGAGCACCCCGAACCGCAGGTAGTCGCGGACGGCGATCGGCACCATCGACGGCGGCTCACGTATCCCGTCGACGGCCATCTGGCGGACCGCGCGAGCGAGCGGTTGATTGTTCGGGCCGCCTGCCGGCGACACGAGAACCGCGCGCTCGATGCGCTCGGGAAACGACGTCGCCAACTCGACGATGATCGGACAACCGAGTGAGTTGCCGACGAACGTCGCCCGCTCGACACCGACGGCGTCGCAATACGACACGAGCGCTCGCGTCGAGACCCTGCAGATCCAGCGGGTGCTCTGGACGCATGCTGCGACCCATGCCAGGTAGATCTGGAACGTACGTGTTGTGTCGGGGAGCGAGAAGTGCTGCGGTGGGCTCGAGATAGGTGCCGGAGATCCCGAACCCGTGAACGTGCACGATTGCGTCGGCATCGCGGCCCGGCATCGAGGCACACTCGGTGGAACATGGGCAGGCCGTCGACGACGACCCAACCAGAGACGAGCGGCGGAACAGGTGGTCGGGGCACGGCCGTCACCATAATTCGCCACCTGTCGTAGATGGTTAGGCTGCGAGTCCCAGAGCAAGGAGTCTTGATGGCAGCAACCAAGGTAAAGAAGTCGACGGGCAAGGGACCCACTCCGCTGACGCCGGTCCAACGTGCAGAGATGATGAAGCTCATCAAGCAGGCCAAGACAGTCGAGATCAAGGTCACGATCCCGCAAGAGGCCTATCGCTCGACTGCGCGCGCCCTGGGGCTCGACCCGTTGGATGCCCAGATCCGCCAGGTCACCTTCTTCGACACTCCCGATCTCGCGCTCAACAAGGTCGGCGTGGTGGTCAGGGCTCGCCGTGGTCAGGGCGATCCCGACGACACGGTCATCAAGTTGCGGCCAGTGGTTCCCAAGGATCTGCCGCCGAAGCTGATGGCGATGTCGAACTTTGGGGTGGAGGTCGACGCAATGCCCGGCGGTTTCGTGTGCTCGGCGTCGTTCAAGGCCGAGCTCAGCAAGAACCACGTGCGCGCCGCGATGCTCGGCGAGCGCAAGATCAGCAAGCTGTTCTCGCCAGGTCAACGAGAGTTCTACGAGGCCCACGCGCCAAAGGGGCTCGGCCTCGACGACCTGTCGGTCCTCGGTCCGCTGAACGTGTTCAAGCTCAAGTTCGTTCCGGAGGACTTCGGTCGGCGGCTGGTCGTCGAGCTGTGGTTGTATCCCGACGGAGCACGTGTGCTCGAGCTGTCCACCAAGGCGCCGCCCAACGAGGCGATGCAAGTCGCCGCCGAAGCCCAGGCGTACCTGACCGATCGAGGAATCGACCTGGCAGGCGAGCAGTCGACGAAGACAGCTTCGGCCCTGAAGTTCTTCGCCGACGAACTGCGCACGTAGCTCAGGCGGGCAGCGGTCGCTGTCGCGGCGGTCGCCCCGAACCCCGACTTCGTGATCGCCCGTAGGGGTTCGCCGTCGTATCGACTCCGGCGCCGGCTCCCTGGGCGCGATAGTGGAAGCACGGCATCCGAATCGCGCCCGTGGGACGTGCTCGGGAGCGAAACACGACGCCCCAGTTCCCAAACCGCGCCCGAGGCGCTGCTGATCGGCAACGCACACCGCGCCGTGTCGCGCACAAGCGCGGAGCGTCTATGTGGCACACAGATCATGCATATGCGACCCGACGACAACGCGCAGCACCGGCGACCTGCTTGCGTGGATCAGCCCCGAAGTACCGGACTCGCACAGAGCAAGGCGTCCCGCCGGCCAGCTAGCTAGCTCAGGCGGGCAGCGGTGCGCTGAGGTCGGCGACGATGCGGTCGACCTGCACGAGGATCGCTGTGTAGTTGAGCCACTCACCTTCGGCTTGTGCCGCATCGGTCTCGTCGTCATGGTCGATGGCGAGGCGAGCGCGGCGCGACGCAGCCTGCATGCAGACATTGCGCCTGGCACGAACCTCGTCCAACGCCGCCGCGATGTCGGAACTCTTCGACGGATCGAGCACATTCGACACCGTTGCACGCACTGCTGTGGCGAGCGCGATGAGGAGCTCGCCCATCGCCGCCATCGATTTGTGGCTGGTCCCGCTCACTCGAGCGTGATCGTCGAGGCCGCGCGAGATCACCGACACCCCGATCGCGGTCCGTTCGAGGCGTGGCATCGCCTCTTCGAATCGGGTCAGCTCGTCGATGTGCCGTCGATCCCTCACGTTCCATCGCGCTGCCTCCTTGCCGTTCCCGACGGCTTCGACGGCTTGGTCGACGAGCCTGCCGCGAGTCACCCGCGCTTGACGACGCCATGCTTCGGTCTGTTCGATGGACCAGGTCTGCTGCAGCCCTGAACCCATCATCTCCAGCACATTCGCCACGTTGTCCGAGAGTCGGTCCAGCGTCTGGCGGGCGTCGACGAGCCGCGAGGCCGGCAGCACGAGGGAGATGCCAACCCCGACGGCGGCTCCGAGGACCGTGTCGACAATGCGATGCCAGCCCTGCCGCTCGCTGGGCAAACTCACCGCGGCGAGAACAACGAGCATGCTGATGGGGACCTGTCGCGCCGCCGCTCGCGGCAGTCGCAACAGCAGTTCGGCCACACCCAGCGAAGCGGCGACGAGCAGTGTGACGGTGAGACTGTTGAGCTCGAGCCATTCACTGATCGCCAACGCGGCGATGACGCCGAGCACCACGGCGAGGCTGCGTTGGATCGCCGATCGCACCGACGCGCGAACCGAGACCTGGACGACGACGATGGCGGAGAGCGAGGCGAGCACGGGGCTTCCGACGCCTGTCACCAGGCCCGCGATCCACCAGGCAGCCCCCGCAGCGACTGCCGACTTGACGACGACTCCGATCTCCGTCGATGTCGGTGGTGTCCAAGGGAGCTGGGACATCCGCTGGCGCAGTGTTCGTGCGAACGAGCGGTCCACCCGAGAAGGGTACATCGGAGGCACCTGCCAACACCGAGAGACCGGGCAGCTCTTCGCCGACAGTCGTGATCGCCTATCCTCTCAATCTGTCGTATGACATGTCCTCGGAGGTTCTTGTGCTGATTCTTGCTCTGATCGGGTTCGGAATGCTGATTGGCTGGATCGCGCAGGCGATCCTGGGCATGGGCACACGTCCGAACGGGCAGTCGTTGGCTGCGGGACTGATCGGCTCGTTCGTCGGTGGCCTGCTGGGCAGCCTCATCGCCGGCGACGGGATCGAGTTTCGCGCAAGCGGCATCATCGGCTCGCTGGTCGGTGCGATCATCGTGCTGCTGATCTGGAACGCGTACACGGCGTCGCAGAAAAAGAAGCTGGCCGTCTCCAAGAAGGATCTCCGTTCGGGCAATCCGCAAAAGCGCGCCCATCCCGGCGCGAAGAACTAGTCGCCCGTAGCAGCGACTACGTGTTCTGGGCGGTGCTGCCCGTCTCCCAGGCCTCGCGCAAGTACTCGCAGAAGCTGGTGGAGAGCTCATCCGAATACGGACGCAACTCGCTGTCGGCATCGACGATGTCGTCGCGGAGCAAGCCGTCGTAGCCCTCGACACGGTCGACGATGTTCTCCCAGTTCCCCGAGTTGAAACTGACAGAACCGCCGTCGGGCGCGATGTCGTACCAGTGGTACAACTTGACGTGATACCCGTCCGGCGGCAACGGGTACTGCGTGCCGTCCTCCCGGAGGCCGATGAGCTGCCAAGTGACGTGCATCGAGTTGGGCAACGACTCCACGATCGTCACGTGTCCCGACTGCACCTCGAACCGTCCTAGGTCGTGGACCGAGCTACGCGAGTCGTAGTAGCGACCGGATCCGCGGCCGGCAACATTCGTGTAGTCCATCCAATCCGGCGCGTAGCACCAACCGAACCAAGCAACCACGTTGGCCCCCCTTCGAGTTGTCCTTCGAGTGAAGTGATACCAGGCGACGTGAGGGAGCGAAAGGTCCGAACGTGCACCCCTTCGGACGCCGCGACCGCCAACCCCGCGATGAGAGATGAGCCGCCGGGCACCGCACATCTCTCATCTCGAGCGGTTGTCGGATCACTGCAATGAGAAGTGTGCGGCAGGGACCGGCTCATCTCTCATCGCAGGGGTGCGTCGCGGGGCCCGCCACAGCGTGAAGGCCGCTGTGAGGATCGCGAGCACCGCGCCCCCGGTCATCGCGCTCCCGAGGCCGCTTGCGAAGGCACTGCGTGTTGCCTCGGCGAGTTGGTGTCCATCGGCGCCGAGCTTGGACGCAACCGAGAAGGCTGCACCGGCCGACTCCTCGACAGCATGGGCTGCCTCGGTCGGAAGACCGCCCGTGCTGGCACGAACCGCGTCGGCGTATCCCGTGTTGAACAGCGACCCGAGGATCGCGATGCCGAGTGCCGAGCCCAGCTCCCGGGAGAGATCGTTCACCGCAGATCCAACTCCTTGCTTTGCTCGGGGAAGTGAGCTGACGATCGCCGTCGTGGATGGCGTCGAGGTGAACGCCATTCCTAACCCGAAGACCACAAGACCGCCGAGGAAGTGCCAATACGACGAGTGGCCGCCGAGCTGCGACATGATGCCGAGACCGGTGCCGAGCAACACGAGGCCGGTCGACATGACGGCTCGCTGGCCGAACCGATCGACGAGATGCGGGGCCACCCTCGACATCGGCATCACCACTGCCCCCAACGGCAGCAGGCACAGGGCGCTGTGAAGAGGGCTGTAGCCGAGGATGAGTTGTAGGAACTGCATGCCGACGAGGAAGAAGCCGAACAGGCAGAGGAACTGCACCGTCAGCGCCAGCGTTCCCGTGCTGAAGCCGCGCAGAGCGAAGAGACGGACATCGAGCATCGGCCGTTCCGTCCACAGCTCCCACACAACGAAGGCCACCAGCGCCGCTGCGGCGACGGACAGCGCAACGACGGCGTTGGTGCTGGTCCACCCCTGCTCGGCTCCGTCGATGATTGCGTAGACCAAGGCACCGACTCCGATACCCGACAGCGCAAATCCGGGCACATCGATCACTGCCTCATCGGGGTCCGCAGTGTTCGGGGCCAACAGCTTGGCGGCGACAAAGACCACGGCGGCGAGCACAGCGGTCGCTACGAAGGTTGCCCTCCATGAGAACCATTCGAGGATGAGTCCGCACTGCAGCAGTCCGAGAATTGCTCCGGCGCTCGCAAATCCTGCCCACACGCTGACGGCGCGACCTCGTGTGTTCGCAGGGAACGCGGCGGTGATGGTGGAGAGCGTGCCGGGCATGATCATCGCCGCGCCGACGCCCATCGCCACGCGGCAGCCGATCAGCCCCGACGCTGATTGCGCGGCTGCGGCGCAGAGTGCTGCGATCCCGAACACGACGGTGCCCCAGAGCAGCAATGTGCGACGACCGAGTCGATCGCCGAGCGCACCGAAGGGCAGCACGAGTGCAGCAAGCGCCACGGTGTAGCCGTCTGCGATCCAGGTCAGCTGCGAGCTCGTCGTGCCCAGATCGAGGCTGATACCGGTGAGCGCCAGATTGACGCTCGATACCGATGCGACGACCAGCACCAGCGCGAGGCACATGGACATCAGCGTTGCTGTGCGTCCAGATTCATCTGTTGTTGTCGAGACGTGAGTGTTCATGGCATCACACTGCAGGTGGAAACTTTCAGCACGCTGTCCGCCCGCTGTTGTCTGCAACAAAGGCCCTGGACGCGCAAGGAGGCCCGGCCTGTCGGCCGGACCTCCTCCGCTGCCTTCGAGAGCACCTCAGACGAGCTCGAGCTCGCGATCGTCTTCAGGCAGGTCGTCGACTTCGCCTGCGGCAGCGATGGTTGGCTCGTGAGCGACGTTGCCACCCTCGAGATCGATGTGCGGCAGCAACCGGTCGAGCCACCGCGGCAGCCACCAGTTGGCCGATCCGAGCAGGCTCATCGTCGCCGGCACCAGCACCATGCGGACCACCGTGGCATCGATGAACACGGCAGTTGCCAGGCCGAGCCCGAACATCTTGACGGTGACGTTCTCCGACGCCACGAAGGCGAGGAAAACGCTGATCATGATCAAGGCCGCCGAGGTGATGACCCGTGCCGTCGAAGCAAGGCCGTCGACCACGCTCTGATGACTGTCCCCCGTCCGTTGGAACTCCTCACGGACCCTCGACAAGAGGAAGACCTCGTAGTCCATGGAGAGTCCGAAGAGCACGGCGAACATGATCATCGGCACGAACGGATTGATCGGGACCGCTGCGTCGAGGTCGACCAGGCCCTTCGCCCAGCCCCACTGGAACACAGCGACGATCACGCCGTACGCGGCGCCGATCGACAGCAGGTTCATGATGGCCGCCTTCAGCGGTACGAGCACCGATCGGAACACGATCATCAGCAGCACGAACGACAGGGCAACGACCGCGAAGATGAACAGCGGCAAGCGCTCGGTGATGCGCTCCGAGAGGTCGGACAACATTGCTGTGCGGCCACCGATCATCACGTCGGCGGTCGAGCCGGCAACAGCCGGCGGCAGTACGTCGCCGCGCAGCCGCTGCACCGTGTCGTCGGTCTCGGTGTCCTGAGGTCCGGTGGTCGGCTGGACAATGATCACGACGGTGTCGCCGCTTTCATTGAGCAGTGGCGGCTGCACTGCGGCAACTCCCGGATCGGCGGAGACCGCGTCGTGGATCCGCCGCACCGCCGCGTCGTCTCGGCCGTCGCTCTGGTCCACGACGATGGTGAGAGGGCCGTTGAAGCCCTCGCCGAAGTTGTCGGCGAGCAGATCGAACGCCTTGTGCTCGGTCGAGTCCGCTGCTTGGTTGGAATCGTCGGAGAAGCCCATCTGCAAACGGAAGACCGGAGCCGAGATCGCCAGCAGGGCAACCAGGCTGACGATGGCGTAGCGCCACGGGCGCTTGCCAACATGGTGAGCCCACTTCCCGGCGAAGGTCTGGTGGCTCTCGCCGGCGCGGTCCTTGCGGTGCGGGATCGCCCAGCGATCGATGTGCCGTCCGGCGATTCCGAGACACGCCGGTAGCAAGGTGACGGCGATCAGCATCGCGAAGATGACGACGATCGCAGCCGAGAATCCCATGGCCGTGATGGCCGGCAGGCCGGCCATCACCAGGCCGGTGATCGCAATCACGACGGTCATCCCGGCGAACAGCACTGACTGGCCGGCCGTCGCGTTGGCAACGCCTGCCGCATCCTCGACCGGCATTCCTTCGTGGAGGTGCTGACGATGGCGGGTGACGACGAACAGGGCGTAGTCGATGCCGACACCGAGCCCGATCATCGAGGCGATCACCGAGGAAGTGACCGGGGTGTCGACGAAGTAGGCCATGATGCCGACACCGCCGAGACCGATCGCCAGACCGATCAGCGCTGTCACGATCGGGATGGCCATTGCGATCAGCGAACCGAAGGCGATCAACAACACGATCACGGCGACGACCAAGCCGATGCCTTCACTTCCCTCGATCTTCACGGCGACGAGGGTGCCGGTGATCTCGGCCTGCACACCGCCGTCACGGGCGACGTTCGCGGCCGCCATCACGGCCTCGGCATGCTCCTCGTCGACAGGGTCGATCGAGAGGTACACCGTCGTGAAGGCGGTCCTGCCGTCGGCACTGACAGCGCTGCCGCGTGGGTCGAATGGATCAGACAGTGCCGACACGTCCTCGGTGTCGGCCAATCGTTTGAGCGAGGCCTGGATCGCGGCGACGTTGCCGTCGTCGGTGATGGCGCCTTCATCGACGTGGAAGACAATCTGACCCGAAGCTCCTGAGAGCTCGGGGAAGCGATCCTTCAACAGATCGGTCGCGGTTTGAGCCTCGACGCCCGGGACGGAGAAGTTGTCCTTGGTGTCACCGCCGAGCTGTCGGTTCAGCCCGAGCACGGTGAGCGCGACGAGGAGCCAGACGCCGACGACCCGCCAGGGGTGACGGGCGCAACGCTGGCCAAGACGGTACAGAAATGCAGACATCGGGTGCCTCCTGGGCTGTGGGGTGCCCGCACGCTGTGTGCGGGATCGGGGCATCGTCGACTACATCGCTTCTCGCTCGCTTGCCGCACACCCTCGACAGGGCAACGTCAGAGGAAACCGTCGAGAAATCGCGACTTGTGATCGGAGCTGAGCGCGTGACGGTGTGCGCAGTCACCACGGCAAGACAGGATTCGGTTTGCTCTCGCACCCACGGATCGCCTGCAGCGTCCGCGATCTCCACGGCGCGCTCGGCCGCTCGTCGGGCCTGTTCGGCGTCGCCTGACTCCATGTGCGAGTTGCTGAGGTCGACCCAGCACAACGCCGCTTGCCCGAGCCCGACACTGCCCGTGCCCTGCTCGAACGCCTCGATCGCCGAGTGCAGGTGACTTCGACCCTCCCCGACGTGCCCCATCCGGAGGTTGACGAGACCGGCAGTCTTGAACGCGTAGCCGTTGACGACCGGCATCAGGCTTTCGCTGCTCGATGCCAGTGCCGTGCGAGCCAACTGCTGCGCCTCGTCGAGATCGCCCTGCACGAGTCGAGCGAGGGCGAGTCGGGCGGTCGCTCCTGCGATCACCCCCGTCGACCGGCTGGCACGGCCAAGCGCCAACAACTCGGCATGCATGTCGGCGAACAGATCCATGTCACCCCGCCGCCAGGCGAGCTCGCCCAGGCGACTCACCGCGAGGATCAATCCAAGATGATCCACATGTTCGCCGAATATGGCGATCGCTCTGCGCAAGCTCGTCGCAGCCCCGTCGATGTCGCCATAGACCAGGTGCACCGCGCCCTCGGCGAAGCTGACATGGCCGAGTCCGATCGGCAGCCCGGCGGCCTTGAAGTGCTCACTCGCTTCGTCGATCCAGGCGTCGGCATCAGCATCCGCGCGGTAGCCGGCAGCAAGTGCGCGGGCGAAACAGATCTTTCCCAGCCGCGCGGGATCACCGAGCGCTCGTTCGAACGCCACCGCCTCCTCGGCGTGGCGCTTCGCCATGTCCAGGTCCTGCACCATCGTGGCGAACACGCTTGCCCACGCCAACGCCGAGGAGCGCAACGCGCGATCGCGCAGCTCGGCCGCCGCGAGCGCTGCGGACAACAGTTCCCAGCCGACCGGGACACGCATGGTGCCGAACCAGAACTCCGCCAAGGCATTGCAGATCTCCAAGGCGAGCACGGGATCCGCATCGAGCGCCCACGCCACCGCGTCGCGAATGGCGACATCCTCCTCCTGCACGGCGGCGACTGCGGTGCCGCTGGTCTCCGCCTCGAATTCGACGGTACGCGCCAGGTCGAGCACCCAGTTGGCGTGGGCTTGCAATGCCGAGTCGCGCTCGCCGCGCGCATCGAGCCGCTCGCTCGCGTAGTCGGCGAGCGTCTGCAGCATGCGGAATCGCGTCTGGCCGCCGGAGTGGTCGGCAACCACGAGCGATTTGTCGACCAACCGATGGAGCAGGCGCTCGACGTCGGAGGCATCGACGTCGCGATGGGCGCAGACACTGCTGGCTGCGCGACCGGTCGCACCGTCGGCGAACACGGACAACCGCTCGAACACGATCCGCTCCTGTTCGTCGAGCAGCTCGTAGCTCCAGTCGGCGACTGCTCGAAGGTTGCGATGATGCGACTGCATCGTTCGCGGCCCTTCCCGCAGGAACTCGAATCGGTTCGACAAGCGGTCGCGGATCTCGTCGAGCCGCAGGTGCCTGGTGCGGGCAGCTGCCAACTCGATGGCGAGCGGCAATCGGTCGAGCTGCTCGCAGATCTCCACGATCGCGTCGAGCGAGCCGTCCCGTTCGTCAACGGAGCCGGCAATGCGCGCCTCGAACAGTTCGACGGCCGCAGACGGACGCAGAGGGTTCAAGGCGTAGAGCCGCTCCGCCGAGACGTCCAGGCCCTCTCGACTGGTCGCCACGACCCGAAGCTCACCGCAGCGTCCGAGCAGCTCTTCGACGATCGGCACCACTGGCACGAGGATGTGTTCGCAGTTGTCGAGGGCGAGAATCGTGGAGCGATCCGCGAGCACCGTGACAAGTGCATCGATAGCGACACGCGGGTCGTTGCCGCCGCCCGCATCGACGCCAAGCGATCGCTGGACCGCGGCGAGCACATCGCCGTCGGTCCGGGCGGCAGCCAACTCGACCCACCACACCCCGTCGATGACCTTGTCCTTCAACCCGATGCACAACTCCAGAGCGAGCCTGGTCTTGCCGACTCCACCCGGGCCCGTGATGGTCACCAGCCGATGGCGCTCGACGAGCTCGATCAGCTGGTCGACCTCGTCGGATCGACCGATGCAGGGACCAACCGGGTGGCGGACGTTGCCGCGCCGACGGAAGCCCTCCCCGATCGGCGAATCGCGAGATTCACTGCCCGGGAAGCTAGCCGGAGAGTCGGAGCTCTGCGGAGGCACATCGACGATCGGCGCATCGAGTGCCGGATCCTGGTTGAGGATGGCCAGCTCGAGTTGTCGCAACTCTGCGCCGGGCTCCAGTCCGAGCTCGTCGCCGAGGACACGACGCGTTTCACTGAACACCTGCAGCGCTTCGGCCTGTCGCCCGCTTCGATACAGCGCCAACATCTGCTGAGCTCGCAGCCGCTCGCGGAAAGGCTCCCGCGCAACCGCCGCGTCGAGCTCCGCGATCACTTCGCGGTGTCGTCCACATGCGAGCAGGGCGTCAAATCGCTCTTCCGAGATGGCGGCACGTAGCTCCTCCCAGCGGCTCGCTGCGGCGATGGCCACAGCCGCGTCCGCCACGTCCGCGACGGGGTCGCCGCGGAACAACCGCAGTGCCGCATCAAAGGTCTTGATCGCTCCGTCGACATTGCCACCGGCGAGCGCGGCGCGGCCGTCGCGAGCGAGGCGCTCGAATCGCAGAGCGTCGACATCGTCCGCCTCGATCATCAGCGCGTATCCCGGAGCACGTGTCACGATGTGCTCACCACCGACCATCTTGCGAAGCTTGAACACGATGATCTGCAACGCGTTCGAAGGCTGCCGAGGCACCTGGTCGCCCCACAGTTCGTCGATCAATCGCTCGACAGGCACGGCGACGCCGGGTCGCAGTGCCAGCAGGGTCAGCAGGGCGCGTTGGCGGGAGGCGCTGAGCTGGATCAGCTCGCCATTGTCGTCGCACACCTCGAGTGGACCCAGGAGCCCCACTTCCATGCGATCAGCCTAGGCGTCGGGCGAATCCTGCCGCGACGTGCCGATCACCCCCCTGCCAGGTCGGCAAGGTGGTCGATGGTCCGGAAGATGTCGTCGATCGGGACCGAGTGGTAGCGACGCTCCGAAGGGACGTCGAGTCCCGGGAGCACGATCAGCCGGTCGACTCCCAGCTCGCCGTATCCGTCGACCAGCTCGCGATCGAGCCGGTTCTTGGGCGAGATGACGGTGAAGTCGAATGGACCGAGCGAGGCCGGTCGCTCGATCTCCTTCAGGTCCCGGTCGAGCGCCTCGCGCGCCGCGCGAGTGGCGTCGAGATCGAAGTCGGCAGGGATCCAACCACGTGCATTCGTGATCGCCCGGCGCCGAGCCAGTGAACTGTTCCCGCCGATCATGATGGGCGGGCCGCCGCCCTGCACCGGACGGGGATTGGCGTCGATGCCGGCGAAGTCGACGTGCCGGCCGTGGAACTCCGGCGTCGTCATCGTCCACATCGCCCGCATCGCTTCGATGTATTCGTCGGTGCGTGTGGCGCGCTCATCCAGCGGTACACCCAGCGCGGCGAACTCCAGGGCGACGTAACCGACGCCGACGCCGACCATCAAGCGTCCATGGGCGATCTGATCAACGCTGGCCAATTGCTTGGCCAGCAGCACGGGCTGATGCAGCGGCAACTCGAGAATGCCGGTGGCGACGGTGATGGACGTGGTGTTCGCGGCAGCCACCGCCAGCGCGACGATCGCGTCGAGGAACGGGATCTCGGGAGCGATCCCATAGCCGGGCGGCGCCGGATCCGGGAGCACGATGTGCTCGCCGGCCCACAGCGAATCGAGCCCCGCGGCCTCGGCGTACTGCGCGACGCGCACGAGCGAGTCGGGATCGGCGCAGGTCCCGTAGTTGATGGCGTAGAGCCCAAGCTTCATCGCAGGCACCGTACTATCGCGGATTGTGAAGTCTGAACGAGGTGCGTCTGTCGAGGAGCCGGCCCGATCGACCCCGGTCTACGGCAGTTGCGACGTGCTGGTGATCGGCGGCGGACCGGCAGGTACGGCAGCCGCCGTTGCCGCCGGACGTCTCGGGGCCGACACCGTGCTCGTCGAGCGATACAACCACCTCGGCGGGCTGTCGACCGGAGGTCTCGTGTCGTGGATCGACCGGATGACCGACTGGGATGGGAACCTCATCGTCGCCGGGGTCGGCGCGGAGCTGATCGACCGGTGCGGTCCGGACGCAACGCTCGGACCGCGCCCCGAGATCTGGGGATCGAAGAACCCTGTCGAAGCCGCCTACTGGCGCGTGCGCACCTCCGCGCTGCGAGACACCGTGCACTGGTCGCCAACGGTGGACCCCGAAGTGCTGAAGCTCGTCTCCAACGACATCGTCCGCGAATCGAACGTGCACACCCTCTTGCACTGTTGGGTGGTAGCAACAATCGTTCGCGAGGGAAGCGGCGGGCACAAGGTGGACGGTGTGATCTTCGAGAGCAAGCAGGGACGGTTCGCGCTCACGGCCCCCGTCGTCATCGACTGCACCGGCGACGGGGACGTGTTCGCGTTGGCAGGGGCGGGGTTCGACGACGACTTCGATGGAGAGAGCGCGCACGCCCGCCTCACCACGAGCTTTCGTTTCGGCAATGTCGACATGCGCCGCTACCTCGATTTCTGGATGCTGCATCAGACCGAGTTCAAAGAGATCATGCAGCGCGCGTCGCAAGAAGGCATCGGGCTCCTCGCGCACCCGACGCCATATGACTCGGTCGCGCTCTTCCTGACACCGAAGATGGCGGGCTACTCCGCGCTGAATGTCGCCGATCTCACCGAGGTGGAGTTCGTCTCCCGTGACGTCGCTCGCAAGGGCTTGGCGTTCTTCCGCGAGAACGTTCCCGGGTTCGCTCGCGCGTGGATCCTCGACACGGCCTCGCAGGTAGGCACGCGACATGCCAGGCGCCTTGTCGGTGCCGAACGAATCACGATCGACCATTGGCGCGACGACGGCGGCTACTCCGACAGCATCGGGCTCTGTCCCGGAATGACGCCAACCTTTCCGACACTCCAAATTCCATACCGCAGCCTGGTACCCGCCAGCGTCAACGGTCTCTTGGCCGCCGGCCGTAACCTCTCGGCCGACACGTCGTCGCACGCCGCGCTGCGCGAGATCCCGGAGTGTTGGGCGATGGGCGAAGCGGCGGGCGTCGCGGCCACGCTCGCGGTCGACGGTGACATCGAGTTGCGCGACATCGACATACCCGCGCTGCAGGCCCAGCTCGTGAAACAGGGCGGCATCGTCGACCGGCCGACGCAGCACGGCCAGCACGACGAGGTGCGCTCATCGGACTCGGGCCTCCCAGACGCCGGCCTCACGGATTCGATCCACTGGCAAGCTGTCGACGAAAGGCGGGCGTTCGGCTAGAGCGAACGATTTCCGTGACATTAGTGACATCTCTCGGTGTATGTTTCGTGCACTGGCCGGTCCCGGGGGGGTAGGCCCAATTGCGAAATGGGGGAGCATGCGCAACAACCACATGCCAACGATCGGTAGGTCACGACGAAAGCTCAGTGCTGTGCTTCTGGCTGCGGCGCTCGTCGCAGTCAGTTGCGGCAGCGACGACGACGGTGGTTCAGCAACTCCGACCGACGCAGGCGGCACGACAGCCCCAGCGGCCACCGAGGCACCCGCCGCCACGGAAGCACCCGCCGACACGGAAGCACCCGCCGACACAGCGGCACCCGCCGACACTGCGGCACCGGCCGACACTTCCGGCAAGGTAACCGACTTCGCAGGCTATGTGGGCGGTTCGGGCGCGGCCGATGCGAGCTTGTCGCCGGTCAAGATCGGCTACTTCAACCAGCAGGGTGGTGCCGTTGTCGTCAGCGACACGAACATCACCGGTATCGAGACCGCCGTCACGTTCATCAACGAGGAGGCCGGTGGCATTGGCGGCCATCCACTCGAGGTGGTCACCTGCTTCATCGCCAACACGGAAGAAGAAGGCCAGCAGTGCGGCCAGCAGTTCGCCAACGACGACGACATGGTTGCGATCATCACCGGCCCGACGTTCATCGGTACCGAGTCGTTCTACGCCGCGATCGCCGGCTCCAAGCCGGTGGTCGCCGGTGTGTCGGTCAGCCCCGCAGACACCGTGCAGGACACGGCTGCCGTCTTGTTCGGAGGTGCCAAGTACATCCTGGCGCCGTACGCAACATTTGCCCGCGACACGTTGGGCACGAAGTCGGCGGCGCTCGTCTATCCGGAAGGCGCCGGGCAGGAAGAGGGCGCTGCCGGGCAAGCATCGGCCTTCGAGGCTGCCGGCATCCCGATCAAGGTGGTGTCCTACCCGGCCAGTACGCCTGACCTCACGGTCCCGCTGCTCGCCGCCGGCGCTCAAGACGTCGATCTCGTGATGCCGGTCATCAACCCCAACGACTGCGTCAAGTTCGCCGAGGCGACCCGGCAACTCAACATCCCGGACGAGAAGGTGCTCGCCAGCCCGATCTGCATCAACGCAGATGTGGCCGCCGGGCTCGGTGGTGACCTCCCCCAATGGCTCTACGCCGTGGCCTCGTCTCTCAGCATCGACCCGACCGACCCCTCGGTGCCGCCGTACACCGACATCCTCACCGCACAGGGCAAGGAAACGAGCATCGGTGATCCGTGGGTGCTGGTCGGCTTCGGCCAGGCGATGACGCTGGCGAAATGGCTCAACGCCATCGGTCCCGACAACCTCTCGACCGACACGATCGTCGCCGAGATGAAGGCGTTCGAGGGTCCGCTGATCCTCGGCTCGCCCGTGCTGCAGTGCGGCAAGTACCCAGAGGCGCCCGGCGTGTGCAACGACTTCACGCAGTTCTACAAGTACAACGGTGCCCAGGAGTGGGAGCACGCCGGCGACTTCGTGGGTCCGCCCGAAGGATGGGTCGGATAGCAGTCCTGCTGAGTTCCCGATCGCCAGCCCCGAGGTCGAGCAACCGATGCTGATTTGGCAATGACAGACATTGCGCTCTTCATCTTGCTCGGCCTCGGGGCTGGTGCGGTCATCGCCGGCATCGCGATGGCCGTGGTCGTCACGTACAGCGGTTCGGGGATCATCAACCTCTCCACCGGTGCTGTCGCGATGGTCGCCGCATACTCTTTCTGGGCGCTCAAAACCGACTACTTCGGTTTCACTCTGGCGACCGCCCCGGCGATTGCCGTCACGATCGTGCTGTCCGTGCTCGTCGGCGTGCTCAGCGAGCTATTGGTCTTCCGCCCACTCCGGACGTCGTCGCCACTCGCCAAGCTGGTCGCCTCGCTCGGAATCCTGTTGATCCTGCAAGCGACTGTTCTGCTGTGGTTCGGCTCGGCGTCGAAGCAGATCCCCAGCGTCTTTCCGACCAACATCGTCGACGTGTTCGGCGCGACGATCCCGGCCAACAGGTTCTGGATGGCCGCCATCGTCGTGCTCATCGCGCTGGCGCTCACGGGTTTGTACCGGTGGACCCGGTTCGGCCTGGCGACACGAGCAGCGGCGGAAAACGAGGTGTACGGCATGTTGGCCGGCTTGTCGCCGAACCAACTGTCGATGGCCAACACCGTGATCGCATCGGCACTGGCCGGTGCGATGGGAATCGTCGCCGCTCCCCTTGCGCAGGCCGACTCGAACACCCTTGTGCTGTTCGTGGTGCCGGCGCTGGCCGCGGCGCTGTTCGCCGGGTTCACCTCGCTCGGGATCGCCTGCCTGGCCGGCTTCGGCGTCGGGATCGGCCAGTCGCTGATGTCCTACGTCGCGACGCTGTCGTGGTTCCCCACCGACGACGGAAACCCGCTACCGGGAGTCCAGGCGCTGCTCACCTTCCTGCTGCTCGTCTTCGCACTGTCGTTGCGCGGTGCGAGCCTGCCGACACGAGGCGAACTGGTCGAGAAGCGTCTCCCCTCGGCTCCGCGACCGCAGCGACTCGCCCGCCCGGCTGTGCTGCTGGCGGTCGTCGGTGTTGCATTGTTGGTGGTGTTGCCGTTCGGCTATCGGCAGGCATTGATGCTGTCGATGGTGGGGATGGTGGTTTGCCTGTCGCTGGTCGTGATCACGGGGTTCGTCGGTCAAATGTCGCTGGCCCAGGTCACGCTTGCCGGTGTCTCGGGGTTCGTGGTCTCGCACATGTTCGTCAAAGCCGGTATCGGCTTCCCATGGGGCCCGCTTGCCGGTTCGGTGGCCGGTGTGGTGGTCGGCCTCATCGTCGGTGTGTCTGCCCTGCGGGTGCGCGGCGCGAGCCTCGCGGTGGTGACGCTGGCCGGTGTCATCGCCATCGAGCAGTTCGGCTTCGCCAACTCGACGTGGGGCGCCGGCCCAAGGGGCTCCCCGGTCGGTCAACCTCGTCTGTTCGGGGTTGACCTCGGCGGTAACGCGTCCTTCCGCGGGCTCGACGGCAAGCTCCCGAGTCCCGTGCTCGGGTTCGTGTATCTCGTTGCCGTGATCGCGCTGTGCCTTCTCGTCTCCAACCTGCGCCGAGCCGTGCTCGGCCAGCAGATGCTGGCTGTGCGGGCAAACGAGCGGGCGGCCGCGGCCGCGGGCATCAACGTCGCCCGGGTGAAGATCACCGCCTACGCGATCTCCTCGTTCATCGCCGGCACGGCCGGGTGGATGTACGCGTACAACTTCGGCTCCGTCAGCGCCGCGCGGTTCGGAATCCTGATCGCGCTGGGGTTCGTCGCATTCGCCTACATCGGTGGGATCACGATGGTCTCGGGCGCGGTGATCGGTGGGCTGGTCGCGACCGAGGGCCTCGTCCCCCATTTCTTCCAGGAGATCCTCGGCATCTCCGGCAACTGGACGCTGCTCGTCGGTGGCCTGATCCTGATCGTCACGCTGATTCAGAACCCGGAGGGTGTTGCGGGAACGACGTACCGCAAACGGCAGGCGGCGAAGAAACGCGCCGCAGGCGCGGCCGACGACGACGAGCGGGCGAACAACGCGGGTCTCGCGACCGGTGGAGCAACGGCAATGGTGAGCGAACAATGAGCACGGTGCTGTCGACCCATTGCATCTCGGTCTCCTTCGGAGGGGTGCATGCAGTCATCGACGTCGATCTCGACGTCGAGCCTGGCCAATTGGTCGGTCTCATCGGCCCCAACGGTGCCGGCAAGACAACGTTCATCGACGCTGTTACCGGATTCGTGCCGCACCGCGGAAGAGTCGAGTTGGACGGCATCGATATCAGCGAGTTGCCGCCGCACGCGCGCGCCCGGCACGGCCTTGCCAGGACCTGGCAGTCGATCGAACTGTTCGACGACTTGACCGTCCGCGAGAACCTCACCGTCGCGGCCCATCAACCCTCCGCACTCACAACACTGAAAGAACTGTTCGCTCGACCGGTGACCCGTTCCCGGGCGGTCGACGAGGCGCTCGATGTGTTCGGGCTCGCTGACCTCGCCGAGGCGATACCCACCGAGCTCACCCAAGGCCAACGCAAACTCGTCGCCGTCGCCCGAGCCTTGGCTGCAGGACCCAAGCTGCTGTGCCTCGACGAACCGGCGGCCGGCCTCGACGCGCAGGAATCTGTCGCGTTCGGCCGCCACCTACGCGAGATCGTCGACCGGGGCACGCCAATCCTGCTCGTCGACCACGACATGGGCCTGGTACTCGGAATCAGTGACCGCGTGGTGGTGCTCGAGTTCGGCCACGTGATCGCCAGAGGAACGCCGAGAGAAGTGCGCGAGGACCCGAACGTCGTCACCGCGTACTTGGGTACGGATTCGACGGAACTGGTCAAGGAGCTCGACGATGGGCGCTGACCCGGTCCTGCAGCTCGAGGGACTCTCGGCGGGATACGACGCCGCGGCCGTCGTACGCGCGCTGGACCTACAGGTCGGTGCCGGCGAAGTCGTCGCTCTGCTGGGCCCCAACGGTGCCGGCAAGACGACGACGCTGCGAGCGATCTCCGGCCTCGTGCGTCCGATGGCGGGCGTGATCCGAGTCGACGGGAACGACATCGCTCGACAGTCGCCCACCGCACGAGCCCGCCTCGGCATCGCCCACGTGCCGGAGGGTCGGGGGGTGTTCTTCGGCCTCACCGTCGCCGAGCACTTCCGTCTCGGATACCGCGCCGAACACCTCGACGCCGAAGTGGCCTACACCTACTTCCCTGCGCTCGCGGCGATCTCCGAACGCCGCGCCGGGTTGCTCTCCGGTGGCGAGCAACAGATGCTCACCCTGGGGCGAGCGTTGGCTCGCCGCCCGCGACTGCTACTGCTCGACGAACTCTCACTCGGGCTCGCCCCGGTCATCGTCCAACGGCTCCTCCCGGTCGTGGCCACGTACGCCAAGGAAAGCGGCTGCGCCGTGCTGCTCGTGGAGCAGCACATCCAGATCGCGCTCGCCGTCGCAGACCGCGGCTACGTGCTGTCGCATGGCGAACTCGTGATCCACGAGACGGCCGAGAAGCTACGCGCCGACCACCAGCTGATCCTGTCCGGCTACCTCGGCGAGCAAGGGACCACCAGTGCGGCTAACGGCTGAGATCGACGGCGTTGATGCGAACCGGGTCGATGGTCACCACGACACGACGGCCATCGGGGCCGTCCATGTCGCGCAGGTTGACACCGCCGTACTTGGCGCCGACCTTGTCGGCGAACGAGTAGTCCGGATCGGGCTCGACCGTTGCGTCGCCGCGGATCTCGAGATAGCGCGCCGGGTTCGCTGTGTCGAGGATGAACAGGTTGGCAGCCGGGTTCGCAGCAAGGTTCTTGGTCTTCTGGCGGGCGGTGTTGAGCGACAACTTGACCGCGCCGTCTTCGGCGAGGAACCACACCGCCGACAGTTGCGGTCGGCCATCGGGGGCGAGCGTTGCGAGGGTGGCGACTGGGGCGTCGAGCAGATCGGCATGAGTGGATGGGACCGAGGGCGTAGGCATAGGACGGACTGTATCCGACCTGGCCGGTGGCAATGTACGCTCGAATCTCGGCACTGGTTTCAGGCATCATCGGGGAAAATCACACCGCTTCGGAGGTCACGTCATGCGACGTAGTACAGACAGGATTCTCACCACGCACGTCGGCGCGCTGCCCGCTCCCGACGACGTGTGGGCACAGCTCGAGGTCAGTGATCAGCGTCTCGGCGAGGCCGTCACCGATGTGGTGAAGATGCAAACCAGCGCAGGCGTCGACTTCATCAACGAAGGCGAGCTCACCAAGGGCGGACACTGGACGCAGTACCTTGCCTCCCGCCTCGGAGGGTACGAGCCTGCCGAAGAGCGCGGCGGTCTCGGAAAGCTGCTGATGTCGAGCGCCGACTGGGTCGACTTCGACGAGTTCTATCTCGCGGTCCTCCAGAACGGCACGCTGTTCGAACAGTCGGGTTCGGCGCCGCATGTGCCGGAAGGGGCCGAGGACAGCATCGCCTTCGTCGAGGACTGGGTGTGCACCGGACCCATCACCTTTCGCGGCCACGATGCGCTGCAACGCGAGATCGCGATGTTGACGGCGGCACTCGGCGACCGGCCGGCGTCCGACGCGTTCTTGACCACGACGGCGCCCCTCAGTGTCGAACCCGGCCGCGCGAACGGGTTCTACAAGTCCGACGAGGAACACATCTACGCAATCGCCGAGGCGATGCGCGAGGAGTACGAGGCGATCGCCGCAGCCGGGTTCCAGGTGCAGGTCGACGATGCCTGGCTCGGCGCGTTGTGGGACCGAATCGGGCTCGAGATGGGGCTCGACGGATACCGCAAGTACTGCCAGATGCGCTGCGAAGCGCTCAACTACGCGCTGCGCAACATCCCCGAGGAGCAGATCCGGTACCACCTCTGCTGGGGGAGCTGGCACGGGCCGCATTCGCGCGATCTGCCGCTGCCCGACATCATCGACGTGATGCTGTCGGTCAAGGCGCAGACCTATTCCATCGAGGCGGCCAACGTTCGCCACGAGCACGAGGTTGCCCTGTGGGAGGACACCAAGTTGCCCGACGGCAAGATCCTCGCGCCGGGTGTCGTGACCCACTCGACACCGCTCATCGAGCATCCGCAGCTCGTCGCTGATCGCATCCAGCGCTTCGCCAAACTCGTCGGACGCGAGAACGTCATCGCCTCCACAGACTGCGGGCTCGGCCTGCGCTGCCATCCTCAGGTGGCATGGGCCAAGCTCAAGACGCTCACCGATGGGGCGGCACTCGCCACCACTGCCCTCTGGGGCTAACTGTCAACTGGCTCGGGTGTGCGGCGGGCGATGCGGCGACGCTTCATCGCCGCATCGGCTTCGGGTGAGCCGTCGTGGAACGAGCCGAACCACTTGTCGAGTGGGATCGCGCCATCTGCGTAGTTGACCTCGAAGTACTTGTGATGGAGATAGTGCGCGTACCCTCCGGTGGCGAACGACCCGGCGCCGAGTTCGATCCGCTCGTACCCGGAATGACCGGGCACCGGTGCCATGGCCAGATGGAACAACGTGTACATCGCGTGAATCGGGTGCGATGGCACCACCCAGTGGATCGCAACCGCGCTGAAGTACAAGACGTGCTCTCCGGGGTGCATCGATAGTCCCGACCACGGGCCCGGGTTGGTGTTGCGGTGGTGGAGGCTGTGAATCGCCTTGTACAGCGGTGGCCAGTGGATCAAGCGATGGATCGCGTAGAAGTGCAGCTCGCGATAGAGCGGGATCAGCATCATCCACACGACGAACCACACCGGGTGCTCGGCCCATTCGAGCCATGGGATGCGACCGCTCGCGAACAGCCACAGCGTCACCACCTCCCACGCGGTCCAGATCGGCAGGCCGCTGGCGAGTGTCCAGAACACGTTCTCCCGCGTCTGGCTGCCGAACGTGAACCGGTCGCTCGACGCCGCAGGGAATCTTGGCGTTGTACTTGAATCTGCGTGTCCTGGGCGCGGCGCACGTAGAGGCGAAGATGGAACACCCCGTACCAGGCGACCAGCACGGCCGCGTTGCGGATGAGGACGATCGCGATCCATCCGGCGCCGAACGACGACATCGTTTCGGGCGACGGTGTCGCGACGAACCACGCCGCGATCGCGACGAGCGCGTACAACAGGTTGAACGGCAACACGTAGCCCGGGTAACCGAACAGCCAGCGCGCGAACGCCTTCGGGCGCGGCGGCCACACGAACAGCGGTGCGTACTCGACACGTCGGTTCGGCGACCACTCCCCCCGCTTGTTGCGGGCGCCGTACGCGGTGTCATCCATCATTCGCCGACGACGGTAGCGCGGCTCATCGTCGAGGCGGAGCGCCGCGCGTGCGTGACCCGGCGACACGTGGTCCGTCGCTGAACTGCCGCCCGTCGTAGAAGGTCGGGTTGGTGTCCGGTCGTCCCCGCCGACTCGTCCATCGCCACGTGAGAGAGATTCGAGGCTGATCCGTCGACGCCTTGGGCACTCCGTGCAACCATTCGCGTTGGCACGCCCCACCCATCACGAGCATGTCGCCGTCCCCGGGCATCAGCACGAGATCATCGGGCGCGGATCCCGCTGGCACGCGCTCCACCGGTACGCCGCCTTCCGCGCGCCGCCGCAGGACGAACGGTCGCCGCGTGCCGAGGACGACGATGGCGATCAGCGTGTCGTCGAGCCAGCGCATCTCCCGATCGCTGTGCAGACCCTGAAAGTCGTCGCCGTTGCGATAGAGGATCGCCGCTACTCCCGTGAAGGGTGCGCGGTAGCGCGACCTCAGGTGGAGCCCTGTCTGTCGGAGCATCGCACCGATCCCCACCAAGCGACCCTCCTCGGGCGCGATTTCGGCCATCGGGTGCGTATTACCGCGCCCAAGCAGGGAGAATGGGCGCGATTTCGGCCATCGGGTGCGTATTACCGCGCCCAAGCAGGGAGAATGGGCGCGATTTCGGCCATCGGTTGCGTATTACCGCGCCCAAGACCCCCGCCCCGGCAGCGTACAAAGTCGAGTCAGTCCCAGATGGCCCGGTGCGTTTCGTGATCGAAGAAGTGGAGGTTCTCGACGGCGACCGCGACCTCGATGTCGTCGCCGATGCGGACGCGAGACCGAGGATGAAATCGCCCGACGGCGTTGGTCGTACCCGTCACCACCGTCTCCTTCGCGCTATCCGGATCGCCGGAATCGACACGTGTCGCGTCGAGCGCGAAGTGCACCATGATCTCGGAGCCGAGCGATTCGAGCAGGTTGACGTGGGCCTTCAACGTGCACCCTGCAATGGGATTCTGGACCTTCGCCGCGTCCTCGAAGTCCTCCGGGCGCACACCGAGCACGATCGGACGCGAGTCGTACCCTCGCAGAGCCGGTCGGGCAGCGAGCGATTCGGGGGCGAGCGTCAGTTGCTGCGAGCCGAGCTGAATGGTCCCGCCATCTCCGGTGACGGTGACAACCGCGTCGTAGAGGTTCATCGACGGCGATCCGATGAACGCGGCGACGAACACGTTCGAGGGATGGTCGTACAGGTTCTGTGGGGTGTCGACCTGCTGCAGGTAGCCATCTTTCAGCACTGCGACCCGATCGCCCATCGTCATCGCCTCGACCTGATCGTGGGTGACGTACACGGTCGTCACGCCGAGGCTGCGTTGCAGCGAGGCGATCTCGGCGCGCATCTGGACGCGGAGCTTGGCGTCGAGGTTCGACAGCGGCTCGTCCATCAAGAACGCTGCCGGTTGACGAACGATCGCTCGTCCCATTGCCACCCGCTGACGTTGCCCGCCCGACAACTGACCTGGCTTGCGATCGAGCAGCTGTGTCAGCTCCAGGACGCCGGCGGCCTTGTGGACCTGAGCGTCGATGTCGGGCTTTGGCGTCTTGGCGAGCTTGAGCGCGAACCCGATGTTGTCGTGCACCGTCATGTGCGGGTACAGCGCGTAGTTCTGAAACACCATCGCGATGTCGCGGTCCTTCGGAGCCATGTCGTTGACGACTCGGTCGCCGATCCGCATCACGCCATCTGTGATCGTCTCGAGTCCGGCGATCATGCGCAACGCGGTGGATTTGCCGCAACCTGACGGCCCGACGAGAACGAGAAACTCACCATCCTCGATGCGCAGGCTCAGGTCATGGATGGCCTGGAACCCGTTCTCGTACACCTTGCTGATCTTGTCGAGAACCACCGATGCCATGTGAACTCCCTCAATCGTTTGGGTGGGCATCAGCGAACGCGTTCGATGTGGCGGGCGACGAGGCTCTCGAGCTCCTCCTGCCGACCACTTGTGTGGGCAGGTTCGACGTTGGTGGCCACCAGCTCGTCGTGCATCTGCTGCAGCGACACCTTCCCGTCGAGCACGTCCTGCGCCGCATCCCAACCCGCGTAGCGAGCGGCTCGGCGCGAATCGAGCTCGCCGTCGTCGATGATCGACGCCGCGGCGAGCAGCGACCGGGCCATCATGTCCATCGCGCCGATGTGGGCGATGAACAGGTCGTCGCGCGACACGGACTGGCGACGCAGCTTGCAGTCGAACATCAGGCCGCCGGTGGTGAATCCGCCGCCGCGGAGGATCTCGAGCATGCCGAGCGTCATCTGCTCGACGCTGCCGGGAAGCGGTCGAGGTCCCAGCCGAGTCGATCGTCGCCGGAGTTGGCGTCGATCGAGCCGAAGATGCCGTTGTTGACCGCGGTCGCGACCTCGTGGTGGAAGTCGTGACCCGACAGCGTGGCGTGGTTCACCTCGATGTTGACCTTGATCTCGTGCTCGAGCCCGTACTTCTGCAAGAAGCTGTACACGGTGGCGACGTCGTAGTCGTACTGGTGCTTGGTCGGCTCCATCGGCTTCGGCTCGATCAGCAGCGTGCCGTCGAATCCGATCGCGTACTTGTGCTCGACGACGAGGTTCATGAAACGGCCGAGCTGATCGAGCTCGCGCTTCATGTCGGTGTTGAGCAGCGTCTCGTACCCTTCACGCCCGCCCCACAACACGTAGTTCGCGCCACCGAGACGCTTCGTGGCGTTCATGCAATGAGCGACCTGGGCGGCCGCGTAGCGGAACGCTGCGGGATCGGGGTTCGTCGCCGCGCCGGCCATGAACCGGCGGTGCGAGAAGGCGTTGGTCGTGCCCCACAGCAGCCTCGATGCCCGTCCGCTCCATGTGGCCGGCAGCGATCTCGACCATCTCGTCGAGGTTGCGGCAGCTCTCGGCAAACGTGGCACCGGCGGGCGCCATGTCGACGTCGTGGAACGAGAAGAACGGTGCGCCGAGCTTGGAGAAGAACTCGAACGCGGCGTCCATCTTCATCTTCGCCGCGTCCATCGGATCGAGCGAGGGATTCTGGTTCGGGTGCCACGGTCGATCGAGTGTGCCGGCGCCGAAGATGTCGAAGCCGTCCCACGCGAACGTGTGCCAGTAGCACACACCGAACCGGAGGTGCTCGGCCATCGTGCGGCCGGCGACGACACGGTCGGCGTCGTACCAGCGGAACGCGAACGGGCTGTCGGAGTCCGGGCCCTCGTAGCGGATGGGTTCGACACCCTCGAAGAACTCGGACATCAATGTGCTCCCTCACTATTGGATTGATCAGCGATATTTACGTCATTGTCGATGATCACGCGATTCGTTGTCGATCGCACGGTCGGCATCGGCTTGTCGCCGGTGACGACGACCGTACCCGCCGGCGCGAGGTCGCTCGACGACGAGCCGACGAAGAACTCGATGTCGCCTGGCTCGACGACGTAGGTGAGTTCGCGTCCGGAGAACCCGAGCGCCGACACAGGCACGACGAACGTGACGCGGGCCGAGGCGCCGGCAGCGAGCGTCGACCCGAGCGAATCCGTGCAGCTCGCGTACCGGCCGCGTGATCGATGCCATCGGGTCGCGGCCGTACAGCTGCACCACCTCGTCGGCGCGTCGGTCGCCCGTGTTGGTCACGAGCGCGCTCACCTCCACCGTGTCGTCGAGAGCGACCGAGGGCGGGGCGGCGCCCTCGGTCGCGATCGTGAACGTCGAGTAGCCGAGACCGTGGCCGAACGGGTACAGCGGCTCGTTCGACTCGTCGACGTAGCTGCCCTTCCAGTGCGACCGGCCGCCCGACACCTTGTGGCCGTAGAAGATCGGGATCTGGCCCGAGCTGCGCGGGTAGGTGATCGGCAGCTTGCCGCCGGGGCTGGCCGCGCCGGTGAGCACGTCGGCGATCGCTCGGCCGCCCTGCTCACCGGGCAGCCACGCCATCAGCACGGCGTTCGCCGCGGCGTGGACGTCGGGCGATCCGACCGGGCGGCCGGCGACCAGCACGAGCACGACCGGCGTGCCGGTGGCGGCGACGGCGTGAACGAGCTCCTCCTGGACGCCGGGCAGCCGCAGCGACGAGACGTCGCGGCTCTCGCCGGTGGTGCAGTCGTCGGTCAGTCCGGACCGCTCGCCCATCACCATCACCGCGACGTCGCTCGCTGCGGCCGCCTCGACAGCGGCGTCGAAGCCCGATCGGTCGTCGCCGGTGATCGCGCAGCCCTCGGCGTAGCGCACCGTCGGCGTCGGGCAGTGCCGCGGCGAGCGCGTCGTACGACGGTGACGACGTGGCCCGAGGTCGATGTCCTCGTCGACGTCGATGCCGCGGTCGATCGGCATGGCGAACACGTTGCGGCCGCGCTTCAGCACCTCGAGCAGCGACTCGACGTGCGTGATGTAGCTGTAGTCGCCGAGCATGCTGCCGGGCGTTGGCGGCGTTCGGCCCGATCACCGCGATCGAGCCGATCCCGGGACGTAGCGGCAGGATGCCGTCGTTGCGCAGCAGCACCAGGCTCTCGGTGGCGAGCTGCCGCGACGAGCTCGATCTGCTCGGCGCGTCCGGGTGTGCGACGGCGACTCGGTCGACGTCGACGTACGGGCTGCTCGAACAGACCGAGCCGCAGCTTCGACTCGAGCACCCGCCGCACCGCCTCGTCGACGTCGGCCATCGCGATGGCGCCACGGTCGATCGCCGCACGGAGCACGTCGCCGTAGCACTCGGTGCTCGGGCAGCTCGACGTCGATGCCCGACGGTGAGCGCCGTCGACCGCGGCGTCCTCGCCACGACCCGACGACCGGTGGTAGTCGTCGAGCTGCTTGACCGCGAAGTAGTCGGACACGACGGTGCCGTCGAATCCCCACTCGCCGCGGAGCAGGTCGGTCAGCAGCCATCGGTTCGCCGCGCACGGGATGCCGTCGAGCTCGTGGTAGGCGTTCATCACCGAGGCCAGCCCGGCGTCGCGCACCGCGGCCTCGAACGGCCGCAGGTAGACGTCGCGCAGCTCGCGCTCGGGAAGGTGCGCCGGCGCCCAGTTCATGCCGCCCTCGGACGCGCCGTAGCCGACGAAGTGCTTCGCCGTGGCGACGACGCCGTCGCGCGAGGTCGCGGCCTCGTCGCTGCCCTGCAGACCGGTGATGAACGCGATGCCCATCTGCGACACGAGGTACGGGTCCTCGCCGTACGTCTCCTCCAGCCGACCCCAGCGCGGGTCGCGGCAGACGTCGAGCACCGGCGACAGGCCCTGATGGGCGCCCATCGCCCGCATCTGCGGCGCGGACCGCGTCGGCGAGGCTGTCGGTTGAGCTCGGGCCGGAACGTGGCGGCGACGCCGAGCGCCTGCGGGAACACCGTGGCCTCGCGGGCCATCAGCCCGGAGCAGATCTCCTCGTGGACGATCGCCGGGATGCCGAGGCGGGTGTGCTCGAGCAGGTGGCGCTGGATCGCGTTGGCCAGATCGGCGGCCTCCGCGGCCGTGAAGCTGCTCGCACCGCTGACCCGGGTGATGTGGCCGATGCCGTCGGCGAGCAACGGGGTGGCGCGCTCCGGCGTCGAAGCCGCGTTCGGTGGCGATCTGGAACACCCACACGCTGCCGAGCTGGCTCGAGCTTCTCGTCGACCGTCATCCGCGCGAGCAGGTCGGCGACGCGGTCGGCGATCGGCAGGGACGGATCGCGGTACGGCACGACGTGCGTAGGGAGGGATCGTCATTCAGTTCATCCGTTCGTTGTTCATTCCCTCACAGCTCCCGCTGTGAGGCCGCCGATGATCTGGCGTTCGGCGATCGCGTAGAAGATCAGCGCCGGGATCATCGACAGGGTCGTGTAGGCGAGCACCCGCGCGAAGTCGGTCGAGTACTGCGTCGAGATGTTGTTCACGCCGATCGGCAGGGTGTGCTCGTTCGGGTCGACCAGCACGAGCAGCGGCAGGAGGAACGAGTTCCAGCTGCCGACGATCGTGATCACGGCGATCGTGCTTGAGCACGGGCCGCGACAGCGGCAGCATGATCGACCAGTAGAAGCGGAACGGGCCGCAGCCGTCGATCGCCGCCGCGTCCTGGAGCTCCTGCGGGATCGCGCGGAAGAACGGCCGCATGATCACGATCGCGAGCGGCAGCCCGAACGCCGCCTGCGGCAGCGCGACGCCGAGCGGGTTCGACAAGCAGACCCGACCTGTCGCAGCGTGATGAACAGCGGCAGGATCGCCACCGCGACCGGGAACAGCAGGCCGAGCGTGAACAGCCCGTAGACCAGCTCGCGGCCCTCTGAACGAGTAGCGCGGATCACGAACGCCGCCATCGACGCCGCCGGCAGCACGACGCACGGTCGCCAGCAGCGCGATGAACGTGCTGTTCCACACCTGGCGCCAGAACGAGCTCGACGACAGGATGCTGGTGTAGTTGCGCGAACACCCACGGGTCGGGCAGCCCGACCGGCTGCTCGACGAGCTGCTTGTTGGTGCGGAAGCCGCCGAGCACCGAGAACGTGAGCGGCATGATGATGATGCCGAGCACGAACATGGCGACGACGTAGAGACCGAGGCGGTCGGGGCGCCAGCGACGCCGTTGTAGCGAGCCGGCGAGGATGTCGGGCGTGGATGCTGAGGTCAGCCAACGAGACCAGTCCCTTGCAGGTCGCGTCGCAGCGCGAACCGCTGGTAGAGCAGCGCGACCACGAGCGAGAGCGCGAAGATCACGATCGAGACCGCGCTGGCGTATCCGAACAGGCTCTTGCGGAACTGGTCGTAGAGGTACGTCGCCATCGTCGACGACGCGCCGATCGGGCCGCCCTTGGTGGTGACCCACACGAGGTCGAACAGCTGCAGCGCGCCGATGATCGACAGGAAGATCGACACCCGGATGGTGGGGCCGAGCAGCGGCAGGGTGACGTAGCGGAACTTCTGCCACGACGGTCGCGCCGTCGATCGACGGCGGCCTCGCCGAGCTCCTTCGGGATCTGCTGCAGGCCGGCGAGCATGAGCACCATGTGGAAGCCGAAGTACTTCCACGAGATCACGAAGAACAGGCGTAGAGCACGACGTCGGGGTCGGACAGCCACCCCTGCGTGTGGGCACCCAGGCCCGACCGCCGTCATGCATCTCGTCGAGCAGCCCGTTCGGGCGCAGGATCTGGCGCCACACGACGCCGGTGACGACCTCGGACAGCACGTACGGAGCGAAGAACAGGGTGCGCAGCATGGCGCGGCCCTTGATCCGCGAGTTCAGCAGCATCGCCAGGCCCGAGCGCGAACGGGATCTGGAGCGCCAGCGACAGCACGATGATGATGACGTTGTGCCGCAGCGCCGCCGTGAAGTTGGTCGTCGGAGAACGCGCGCCGGAAGTTGTCGAGCCCGACGAAGTTGTCGAGCGACTCGAGCCCGTTCCAGTCGTACAGGCTGTAGCGGGTGCTCTGCACGATCGGGTAGAGCACGAAGACGCGTGTAGAGCGAGCAGCGCCGGCAGCGAGGAACGGCGACGATCATCGGCCATGGCATCCGCACCAGCGGACGCTGGTGTCGAGCGCGCGGGCGCGGAGGCGGGTGCTGGATGCTCATGCGGGTGGTGTCCAGTCAGATGTGTGGTTCCGGTGGACGCCATTCTCGCGGCGTCCACCGGACCACAGTTCGTCGGGACGGTGTCTGTCAGCCGCCGGCGACCGCAGTGATCGCGGCTGCAGCGTCCTCCGGCGACGTCTCGCCGGCGAACAGCAGCGCTGTCTGGTCGTTGACCGTGCCGCCGACCTCGGCGGTGAAGAACTGGTCGAGGATACAGCTGCATGAACGTCGCGTTGTTCAGCCCGTCGAGCACGGCCTGCATGTTCGGGTCGGTCACCGCGTCGTTCGCCGCCTTGTTCACCGGCAGGCCGCTGTTCTTCGCCCACGTGCGCTGGTTGTCGGCGTTGGTGATGAACTCGAGGAAGTCGACCGCTTCCGGCGGGGCGTCCTTGCCGACGGCGAAGCCGTCGGCGCCGCCGAACGCGTCGGTCGGCTGCGCCGGCGCCGCCGTCGACGCTCGGGAACGGGAACCAACCGAGCTCGAACGGCAGATCCTGATCGGGCTTCGAGGCCGGCCTGGTTCTTGAACGCACCCGGCGCCCACTGACCCATCAGGTCCATCGCCGCACCGCCGCTGGCCATCGTGCCCGACTCACCGTCGGGCGCGTCCCAGCCGGCGCCGAGGAAGCCGTCCTGGAACGGCTCGAGGGCGACGAGGTCGGCGACCTTCTCGCCGGCCTCGATCACGTTCGGCACGCTGAAGTTGTTGTCGGCGGCGATCTGGTTCATCGCGTCGGCACCGCCGAGGCGGACCATCAGGTACGAGTACCAGAAGTGGGCCGGCCACTTGTCGCCGGCGCCGACGGCGATCGGCGTGATGCCGGCGTCCTTCAGCTTCTGGACGTCCTGCGAGCAGCTCGTCCCACGTCGCCGGCGGGGCCGTCGATGCCGGCCTGGGCGAAGAGGTCCTTGTTGTACCAGAAGCCGACCATGCCGGCGTTGAACGGGATGCCGTACTGCTTGCCGTCGACCTGGTACAGCTTGACGGCGCCCTCGCCGAGGTCGCCGACGAACGGCGCCGACGTCGGTCGGTGATGTCGCTGACGACGCCGGCCGCGACCTGGTCGCGCAGGCCGCCGCCGCCCCACGACTGGAACAGGTCGGGAACGTCGCCGGACTGGATGTTGGTCTGGATCGCGGCCTTGAACGCCTCGTTCTCCATCACGGTGATGTTGATCTTCACGTTCGGGTGCTCGGCCATGTAGGCGTCGGCCATGGCCTGCCAGTCGGCCTTGCCCGGGATCGTTGTTCTGGATGTGCCACCAGTCGATCTCGACCTGCTCGCCGCTCGGGCGGCCTCGGTCGCTGCCGGCGCGGCGGCGTCGGTCGCCGCTGGTGCCGCGGCGTCGGTCGCTGCGGTGCCGCGTCGGTGGCGGCGGGCGTCGGCAGTCGTCCTCGTCGCTGCCGCAGGCCGCGGCGATGAACGCCATGCTCATCAGGGCGGCGACTGCTCGCCGCCGTTGTCGGGTTCTGGTTCTGATCATTGGTAGTTCCCCCTCGGTTGGGTTGCTTGTTGTGGTGGTAGATCGGAGGTGTTGAAAACGATTTCAACAGGGACGATGCAGAGAATGTCGGCGCGTGCCGACGCGAAACGGCCGTCACGATGCGATCCTGGCGTGGCGGCGCCGTGGAGCCGCGGACCACGAGCTCGGTGGGCAGCGCGACCCGGCTCGGCGGCGTCGAGGCGCTGGTCGGGTTGCTCGATCAGCGTGATCAGCAGTGCGCACCGCTTCGTAGCCGAGCGTCTGGATCGACTGGTCGACGGTGGTCAGCGGCGGCTCGGTGAGCGCCGACTCGGGGATGTTGTCGAACCCGATCACCGACAGGTCGTCGGGCACGTCGAAGCCGAGCTCGGCGGCGGTGCGCATGGTCTGGATCGCCGACGAGGTCGTTGGCGGCGAAGATCGCCGTCGGGCGATCGGCGAGCGACAGCAGCTGGCGGGCCGGCGCCTCGGCGGTGGCCTCCTTGAAGCCGCCGTCGAGCACCAGCTCGGGATCGAACGCGATGCCGGCCTCGTCGAGCGCCGGCGCGGTAGCCCTGCTCGCGCAGTCGCGCCGATTCGAGGTCGCGGCGACCGCCGAGGAACCCGATCCGGCGGTGGCCGAGCTCGATCAGGTGCCGCGTGGCCGCGAGCGCACCCTCGAAGTTCTGCGACGCGAACGTCGGGAACGCGGACGCGCCGGCGTGCGGGTCGACGGCCACGACCGGTTGATTCGTGTGCACCTCGGTGACGGTCGGTGTGACCAGGATGGTGCCGTCGGTGAGCGTGCCGCTGAGACGCGACATGTACCGCCGCTCCCAGCCGACGTGGTCGCCGCCGTGACCGCCGGAGTAGACGACCAGCTCGTACTCGCTGCCGCGCAGCGCGTTGGCGGCGCCCTTCAGCACCTCGGCGCTGAACGGCTCGATGTCGGCGACCAGCACGCCGATCACGTTGGTGCGCTGGCTAGCGCAGGCTGCGGGCGATGAGGCTGGACTCGTAGCCGAGATCGTCGATCACCGCCTTGACCCGGTCGAGGGTCGCGGGAGCGACGCCGTAGCGACCGTTGACGACGCGCGAGACGGTGGCGATCGAGACGCCGGCGCGCTCGGCGACGTCGCCGATCGTCACGCGGTCGAGCATGCCGTCAGTCCGTGCGTGACGCAGTCGTCGAGCACTCTCGATTCACCCCCTCGTTTCGCCCACTCGGTTTGGCCCCACTCGGTGCGCACTCGCGACATGACTGCCGACCAGCAGCCCGTTTCTACACGAACTGCGGCCTCAACCTCTATTGCAATCGTTGTCGAGAACGTTTACATCATAAACACAGCACTCTTTTCAGCGCAAGGGTCCGTATGGTACGCTGACCGGTCGGTACAATCATTTGGAGGGGAGCACAGTGGAAGAACTCGATATCCATCTCGGGGGCAGGCGCCCCCTCGGGTACACCTATTGGCCGCTGCCGGAAGACGACCCCGGCGTGGAACTCGGACGCGAGTCCCATCCGCCTCGTCGCGCCCGACGGCGGCCTGACTCGCGGGCTGCTGTGGACACCGCCTGGAGGCAAGTGGAAGACCGCCGTCATCCTGTCCCACCCCGCGGCAGATTTCTCCGTGCACTACGCCTGCCCATTGCTCGCTGCTGCCGGTTACGCCGTGTGCGGTTTCGGAACCCGGTACATGAACAACGACACCGATTGCATCCACGAGAAGGCGGCGCTCGACGTGAAGGGCGTCGCCGACGAGATGTTCCGCCGCGGTGCCGAAGCGGTAGTCCTGCTCGGCAACAGCGGCGGTGCGTCGTTGACCGCGCTCGCGTACGCCGAGTTCGGCATCGGCGACGGGTGGGTCGGCCTTGCGGCTCATCCCGGCGAGGGTGTCAGCATGCGCTCGAACATCGATGGCTCCGTCGCCGACGAGTCCGACCCGTTCTCGGTGGTCCCCGAACTCGACATGTACAACCCCGACAACGGTTGGCGTCCGTGGCCGGAGCAGAGCACCTACGACAAGGGGTGGCTGGAGACGTACCGCGCCGCGCAACTGGCGCGGGTGGCGCGGATCGACGCCATCGCTCACGAGTCCATCGAGTTCACCGATGCGGCGCGCACGACGAGCCGCTCGATCGACAAGACAACAGACCCGGCGGCCTGGCGGTACTGGCAGGCCCGCGCCGTCTGGAGCAAGTACATGGTGATCTACCGCACGCTCGCCAACCCGGCGTACGTCGATCTCAGCATCGATCCCGACGACCGCGAGATGGGCAGCCTGTTCGCGTACCCCGATCCCATGGAAGGCAACTACCGTCGCAACGGAATGGCCCGAACGATGACCGCACGCGGATGGCTGTCGACGTGGTCGGCGTTGTCGAGCAAAGCCAAGATGTCGGACACGATGCCGACCATCAAGGTCCCCACGCTGCTCATCCATCCGACCGCCGACACCGAGATCCGTCGCCGCGAGGCGCAGGCGATCTACGAGAGCTCGGGCGCGAGCAGACAAGACGCTGATCGAGATTCCTGGGGCTCCTCACTACCTCGAGGGCTACCGCCCCGAGGCCCTGAACCTCGTCGTCGAATGGTTGAGAAAGAGGTTTCCATGAGTGGTACGAACCAGACCGGGCCGGCACGGCTCGACGCGTTGCTCGCGGGGCCGGGCTTGGTCGTCGCGCCCGGCGTGTTCGACGGGTTCTCCGCTCGCGCCGTCGAGTTGTCCGGCTACTCCGCCGCGTACGTCACGGGGGCCGGTGGTTCGCTTTCGAACTTCGGACTGCCCGACCTCGGTCTGATCACACAGAGCGACATGGTCGACCAGATCTTCCGGTTGGGCGAGGCTACGACGCTTCCGCTGATCGTCGATGGCGACACCGGATTCGGCAGCGTCGCCAACGTCGTGCGCACCGTGCGACGATACGAACGGGCCGGCGCTGCCGCGATCCAGCTCGAAGACCAGGTGTTCCCGAAGCGGTGCGGGCACCTCGATGGCAAGGAGGTGCTCGACGCCGAGCAGTTCGCGGCGCGCATCGCCGCCGCCTGCGACGCACGCGTCGACGATCGCTTCAAGATCATCGCCCGCACCGATGCGATCCAGCCGCTCGGGCTCGACGCTGCGCTGGATCGAGCCAACCGGTACGCCGCGGCCGGCGCAGATCTCGTGTTCGTGGAGGCCCCGAAGGACCTGCAGCACGTCGAGCGGATCGCCTCCGAGGTGACCGCGCCGAAGATGATCAACATGATCTCGGCGAGCGTGACGCCGATGTTGACGTTCGAGCAGCTCGAACGGTACGGCTTCACGCTGGCGATCTATCCCATGGTCACGATGGCCAGTGCGATGGACGGGATGATGCGCGCGCTGAAGGCCCTCCGCGAGGACCAAGACGACAGATCCGTCGCACACCTCCAGACACCCCAGCAGCTGTTCGAGCTCTTCGATCTCGCCGGATGGCGAGACATCGCCGAGCGCGATGTCTAGCCGGACGCTGCTGGCCAAGCTCTGGGACGACCACGTCGTCGCGGCAATCGACGACGAGACGGACCTCATCTACATCGACCTGCACCTCATCCACGAGGTGTCGAGCCCGCAGGCATTCGCCGGGCTGGCGCAGAGCGACCGGCCTGTCAGGCGCCCGGATCGCACGTTCGGCATCATGGACCACGTCGTGCCGACAGGCTCGCGACACGAAGGCATCCCCGATCCGGTCGTACGCCGGCAGCTCGACTCGCCTCGCCGAAAACTGCAGCGATCATCGCATCCAGCTGTACGACCTCGACTCACCATTCCAGGGCATCGTGCACGTGGTCGCGCCGGAGCGAGGCATGGTCCGGCCCGGCATGACAATCGTCTGCGGCGACAGCCACACGTCCACACTGGGCGCCTTCGGCTGCCTGGCCTTCGGCATCGGAACCAGCGAGGTCGAGCACGTCCTCGCCACCCAAACGCTCATGCAACGCCGACCGCTGAACACGGCGATCGACATCGTCGGAGCGCTCCCCCACGGCACGTCGCCCAAGGATCTCATGCTGCACTTGATCCGACAGTTCGGCCTGGCAATTGGCGCCGGCCACGCATTCGAATTCCGCGGACAGGCGATCCGCGACATGTCGATGGAGGGCCGGATGACGCTCTGCAACATGTCGATCGAGGCGGGAGCAAGAATCGCCATGGTCGCACCCGACGCGACGACCTTCGAGTACCTGAGGGGACGCCCGCACGCGCCTGCCGGCGAGCTTCTCGAGCAGGCACTCGCGGCATGGTCGACGTTGCCGAGCGACCCTTACGCCGCCTATGACCGAATCCTCACCGTCGACGTGTGCGCAGTTGAACCCACGGTCACCTGGGGCACGACACCGGCGATGAGCTCACCGATCAGTGGGCGAGTGCCTCGACCGGCCGATACCACCGATTCAGCCCAGACGCAGCGGGCGCTCGACTACATGGGCCTCGAGGGCGGCGAGCGAATCATCGACATCACGATCGACAGGGTGTTCATCGGCTCATGCACGAACGCCCGCATCGAAGACCTCCGCGAGGCTGCTCGGATCGCCGACGGGGCGCAGGTCGCCGATGGCGTCATTGCCATGGTCGTGCCCGGGTCCGCGGCGGTGAAACGCCAGGCGGAGGACGAAGGCATCGCCGACACGTTTCGTGCCGCGGGATTCGATTGGCGCGAGCCGGGATGCTCCATGTGCATCGGGATGAACGGCGACTCCTTGCGTAGTGGCGAGCGGTGCGCCTCGACCTCGAACCGAAACTTCGAGGGTCGTCAGGGCCAAGGTGGCCGCACGCACCTGGTCTCGCCGGCAATGGCCGCCGCTGCGGCAATTCACGGGCGGTTCGTCGACGTGCGCGATCTCCCCTGACCGGTAGCGACGAGCTCGACACAACCTCAGTCGGGCCGGCGCTTCGACAGGAACTCGTCGAACGAGGCGCGTGACTCCGGACTGGCAGCGAGCTCCACATGTCTGGCGGTCTCGATCTCGAGGTATCGGTCGAATGGGAGCGACTCGGCGTCGAGCAGATTCGCCTTGAGTGCTCGCAATGCCGGAGGCGAGAACGATGCCAGTCGATCTGTTTGTGCCTCCAACTGTTCGATGAACTGGTCGTCGTCCCATACACGCGACACGAGACCGAATTGCTCGGCTTCATCGGCAGTGAACTTGTCGGTGAGCATGCAGATCTCGCGTGCCCTGGCAGCTCCGACGATGCGCAGCAACGTCCACGGCACACCCATGTCGCCCGAGAGGCCTCGCGCCAAGAACGCCGTGGCGAACCGAGCCGAGCGTGCGGCGAAACGCAGATCACACGCCAGCGCCAGGCCCAGCCCTGCGCCGGCGACTGCGCCGTTGATCGCAGCAATCGTCACGGCAGGCAACTCGCGGAGCAGCCGGACCACTTGGCTGACCGCCGGATCGATCGGTCCGTCCTCGGCCATCTCCGCCTCGGCAGCGCCACTCAACCTGTGCTTGATGTCGGCGCCAGGACAAAATCCGTTGCCCGGCCCGCCGGCTCCGGTCACGACCAGTACACCCGGCTCCAGGGTTCGAGTGAGCTCACACAGCAGCTCGTACAGCTCGCGTACCATCCGAACAGTCATGCCGTTCATCGGAGGCCGGTCGATGGTGAGGGCCCCGATTCCATTGACCGATCGGTACGAAATAGTCGAGAATGATCTCATGGATGGACTAACGTCCTGGTTGGCCTCGCGGAGGTCGACCGGCGTTTCGGGGTTTTGAGGAGACAGGCATGGTCCGTCGCGGAACCAAACGAGATAACGGGGCGTGGGAGCAGCGACGAAACGAGATCGTCGACACCGCTGCGCACCTGTTCGCCACCAACGGCTACCACGCAACCGGCGTCGCCGAGCTCGGGGAAGCGGTGCAGTTGGGTCGGGGTGCTCTGTACTACTACATCACGTCGAAGGAGAACCTCCTCTCGCTCATCCACGACCGTGTCATCGTGGATGTGCTTGCCGCAGGAGAAAAGGCCACTGCCCTCGAAGGCACTGCTTCCGAACGGCTCCGCTTCCTTGGCGGCGAACTGCTGCGCATCATCGTCTCGTTCCCCGACCACGTCTGGGTGTTCCTCCACGAGTTCCGCAGCCTCCAGGGTGAGGCGGCCGACGAGTTCCGCAAGAGCAGGCGTGTGTTCGAGCGGGCCATCGAACAGATCCTCCAAGATGGCGTCGACGCCGGCGAGTTCGACATCGACAGCCCTCGCCTGGCCGCACTCGGTTGGCTCGGCTTGCACAACTACACATACATCTGGTTCCACGAGAAGGGCCCGTTCTCGCCGGAGCAGATCGCCGACTACTTCGCCGACATCTTCCTGCGCGGCGTCACGGTGCGCTGAAGTACTCACGGGAACCTCGTCGACTGCCACGCCCGGGTCGTCGTCCGGCAACGGCCAATAGGTGTACCCGAGCGGTCGTTGGCCGCCCAGGTGAACGTCGAGCTCCTGCATGTCAATACCCCCAATCTTGATGGCCATGGCGACAACGAATCTTGTTTGGACCGAACGATACAAACAAACGAGACTGTGAACGGACCACGGAGGTGCTCATGAACGACCGGACCACGGATGCAGTGGCCGTTGACCTCGATGACAGCGGTGTCGCGACGATCGAGATGTGCCGGCCACCGAACAACTACATCGACACGTCCGTGGTAGCAGCAATCGCCGATGCGTTGGAGCGTCTCGACACGATCGACGACGCTCGAGTCGTCGTGCTGTGCTCACAGGGAAAGCACTTCTGTGCTGGTGCGGCGTTGGGGTCGGGCAGTGCCGAGGCGGAGACGGCGACGGAGCGACATCTCTACGACGAGGCGATCAGGATCTTTCGGTGCAAACTGCCGATCGTCGCCGCGGTGCAAGGGGCGGCGGTCGGTGGCGGCTTGGGCCTCGCCCTGGCTGCGGACTTCCGTGTCAGTGGACCGGGCGCGAGGTTCACTGCGAACTTCGCACGTCTCGGCTTCCATCACGGCTTCGGTCTGTCCGTGACATTGCCCCGCGTGGTGGGCCTCCAGCAAGCACTCGCGATCTTGTTGAGCGCCGAGCGCTTCGACGGCAACGAAGCGGCGCGCCTGGGTCTCGTCGACTTGCTCGTGCCCGACGATGCCATCCGCACCGAAGCCGTGACGTTTGCCCGCGGCATCGCGGCCAACGCTCCGCTCGCAGTACGCAGCATCCGCGAGACGCTCCGCGGAGATCTGGCCGACGCGGTCGAACAGGCATTGATCCGCGAGCGTGCGGAGCAGACACGGTTGGCGGCCACGAGCGACTTCACGGAAGGTGTTTCCGCCATGGCGGACCGCCGAACCCCCGTCTTCGTCGGTCGCTGACGAAGACATCACTGTCGTCGCTGTCGGTCAGCCGTCGTCGAGCAGGATCTGATCACGAAGGACACGCTTGAGCACTTTGCCGGACGGCGTGCGTGGCAGTTCCGTGTTCCACACGACCATGCGCGCCGGCACCTTGTAGTACGCCAGGCAACCACTGGCGTAAGCAATCAGAGTCGGCTCATCGAGCGCGCCGGGAGCAGCCAGCCGAACGACCGCAACGACCTCCTCGCCGAGGGACTCGTGGGGCATTCCGATGACCGCCACGTCATCGACTTGCGGATGTTCGAGGAGCGCAGCCTCGACCTCGGCGCAGTAGACGTTCTCGCCGCCGCGTATGACCACGTCCTTCAGGCGGTCGGCAATGTAGTAACGGCCGTCGGCGTCGCGTCGAGCGAGGTCGCCGGTGTGGAACCATCCGTCGGTGAAGGCCTCGGCGGTCGCTGCCGGGTTGTTCCAATAGCCGGGCACGACGTTGGGGCCGCGCACCATCAACTCCCCCACCTCGTCGACCGCGCACGGCAATCCGTCGCTGTCGACGATCCGGGCGTCGACCACGGGAAAGGGTCTGCCGATGCTGTCGGGATGCGCCAGGTAGTCGGCCCCGCTGGTGGCGATCACGCCGGCCGTGGTCTCGGTGAGCCCATAGCCGTTGCCGGGCGCTACGCGCGTGCCGAACTGCGTTCCGATCCGGCGGATCAGCGATGCGGGCACCGATGCGCCGCCGGCCGCGAGCGAGGCGAGCGTGCCGCCTCCTGCGGCCTGCAGTCGATCGGAGTCGAGAAGTTCGCGTAGCACGGTCGGGACGACGGCCGTCATCGAGATCCCCTCGTCGAGTATCAAACGCACCGCTTCGTCCACATCCCATCGGCGCATCAGAACGAGCTTCGATCCCGACGACAGCGGCAGGTAGAGGTTGACAAGGCCGGCAATGTGGAAGAACGGGAACGTCAACAACGAGGCCGGCTGACGCGCTGCGTCCGGTTGCGACGCGTCCCCGACTGCGGCTGCGGCCAAGACCCGTGCAGTTTCCACGAAGAGCAGGTTGTTCATGACACTCGTGCAGTGGTTCCTGTGGATGTGCAAGGCCCCTTTCGGGGTGCCGGTGGTGCCCGAGGTGTAGACGATCGTCGACGGATCGTCCGGCCCGATACGAGCGTCAGGGAGGGTGCTGTCATCGTCGAGTCCGGTGCAGACGTGCTGCCATTGGTCGATGCCCGCCAGTGCATCACCATCCTCACCGCGCACCAGGATCACCCTGCGCAATTCGAGTGAGCCGAGTAGCGGTTGCAGACGGTCAAGGCGTTCGCTGTCGACGACGAGAACGCACGATCCCGAGTCGCGGATGGCAAAGGCGAGTTCGGGGCCGACCCACCACGCGTTCAGCGGAACGACGACGGCGCCAATCGCCTGGGCCGCCCAGAATGCGACGGACCACTCGGGAAAGTTGCGCATCGCGATCGCGACGCGGTCACCGGCGACGACACTCAAGTCGTCGCTGAGGTACCGGGCAAACTCGGCGACCATCCGGAGGTGCTGCCGGTATGTCCAACGGACGTCTTGGTACACGATGAACTCGCGGTCGTCGAAGTGCTCACTGAACAGCAGCACTTCTCGCAACGAGGACATCGCGTGCCGGTAGGTGCGCATCCGCACACCCGACACCTCTGCCGTGATGATCTCGAAACGTTGGCCAGGCCCGGTGAGGGCGAGGATCACATCGTCGCGTGACGTCGTCGCAACCATCTCAACAACCCAGGCTGCGGGCGATGACAAGGTGCTGGATCTCGTTCGTGCCCTCACCGATCTCGAGGACCTTTGCGTCGCAGAAGAACCGCGCCACAGGGCTGTCCAACATGTAGCCGACGCCGCCGTGGATCTGCACGGCCTCCGAGGCCGCCCACATCGCTGTTCGACTGGCCTTCATCTTTGCCATCGCTGCCTCTTTTCGGAAGGGTCGTCCCTGGTCGCGGAGAAACGCGGCGTAGTAGGTGAGCATTCGACACGCCTCGAGCTCGGTGGCGATGTCGGCAAGCTTGAACTGGATCGCCTGGAAGTCGGAGATCGGCCGCCCGAACTGGCGACGCTGCTTGGCGTACTCCGTCGACATGTCGAGCACTGCTTTACAAGAGACTGATCGACAACGCGGCGACGGAGATGCGGCCCACCTCGAGAGTGCTGAGGAACAGCGAGAGTCCGAGGGACGGGTCACCGAGGACCTGGTCGTCGGGCACCCACACGTCGTCGAAGTACAACTCGCGGGTATCGAGGGCCTTCCAGCCGATGCCGCGCATCTTCGGGCCCATCGTGAAGCCCGGTGTGTCCTTGGCGACGATGAAGCTCCCGTACAGCGGCCGATCGGCAGAGTCGACGCCCGTGCGGGCGAGCAGCGCGACGCCGTAGCTCATGTCGGTTCCCGCGTTGGAGATGAATGCCTTGCGTCCGTTGATCAACCATCCGCCGTCGGCCGGAATCGCCCGGGTGGTGATGCCTCTGACATCCGAGCCGGCATCCGGCTCGGTGAGGCCGAACGCACCGAGCGCGCGTCCTTCTGCGAGTGGTCGCAGCCATCGCTCGCGCTGGTCGTCGGTGCCGAAGAGCAACAAGGGCAGCGAGCCGATCGTCGAATGCGCTTGCCATGCGGAGGCGATCGATTGATCGGCGCTGCCGATCTCCTCCATCGCCGCGACGAAGCCGACCGTCGACATGCCGATGCCACCCCACTTCTCGGGGACCAGCAATCCCAGCAAGCCGAGCTCACCCATCGCCCGCAACAACTCGGTAGGGCAGCGTTCCTCCTCCCACGCCTTCGCCGCGACCGGTTTGATCTCGCGTTCGGCGAAGGTCGAACACAGGTCGCGCAGGTCGGTCTCTTCCTCGGCGAGATCGAAGTTCAACGCACTGCCGGTTCGCGTGGAAGGCCGAGGACGCGCTCGCCGAGGATGTTGCGTTGAATCTCGGCCGATCCACCTTGGATCGTGAGTGCTCGCGACCACAGCAGCAGGTGCTGCCATTCGTCGGTGGGATAGCCACAACCCGGCGGGCGGATCAAGCCGTCAGCGCCCAGCACGCGAATCGCCAGATCTGCAATCCGTTGTTCGACCTCGGCGCCGATCAGCTTGTTCGCGGACGCGACGCGCTCGATCTCTCGTTGCATGCCGACGTCGCCGGCGATTGCCGCTGCTATCACTGCGCCGACGCGCATTCCACCGAACCGCATCAGCTCGACCTCGATGTGCGAGCGCATTGCGTCCTGCCGAAGCACGGGATCGTCCAGCAGTCCGCGCTCGCGCATCATGCTCAGAAGTGCGCGCATCCGTCGCCCGAGCGCGAGGTGCGCAGTCGTTGCATCTCCCCCTCGCTCGATACCGAGCGTGGACATCGTCACCCGCCAACCGTTGTTGAGTCCGCCGATCACGTTGAACAGGGGCGCGCGAGCACCATCGAGGAACTCTTCGGTGAACTCACTCTCGCCCGTCATCTGTCGCGTCGGGCGCATTTCGATCTGGTCGTTGCCTTCGAGGTCGACCAGCACATAGCTGATCCCCTTGTGCAGCGGCGCATCGGGGTCTGTACGACACAGCAGGAACATCCGATTGCCGACGAGACCCACGGTTGTCCAGATCTTCTGCCCGGTGATCACCAACTCGTCGCCGTCGACGACACCGGTGGTGCGCAGGTTGGCGAGATCGGAGCCTGCGTCGGGCTCGGAGAATCCTTGGACGTACGAGTCGGTCCCGTTCATGATCGGCGGAAGGAAGCGTTGCTGCTGCTCGACCGTGCCGTGGAGAAAGATCGCCGGACCGGCCAAGTGCTCCCCGAGCCCGCGATTCACGCGAGGCATGCCTGCCGCCGCCAACTCCTCGTTCCAGATCATCTGCTGGACCGGGTCCCAACCGCGGCCTCCGGCTGACGTCGGCCACCAAGGACAGATGAACTGATCACGCTCGTTGCGACTTACCCACTCCTGCCAGGCGTCACCGAGCGCGCCGTTTCCGCCGACCCACGCTCCGAACTGGAGATGAAGTCGCACGGATCGGTACTCGGGTGCGGCCAGTGCGGCGAGCGCAGGAACGCCGTTCGAAGCGATCCACGCCCGCAGGTCATGCCGGAAGTTCGCTTCGGTCGGGTTCACCGATGTCATGGACCAGTCCTTTCTCATCGTCGCGCAGTTCGCGCGAGCGATGGCAGGCGACCAACTGACCGCCACCGAGGTCCTCCGGCTCCGGGACCGCCGAGGTGCACTCGGGGACGACGAAGGGGCATCGGGTGTGGAACCGACATCCGGCGGGTGGGTTCACTGCTGAGGGGACTTCCCCGGAGATGCCTTCGTAGCTGCCGCGGTGGCGCGGATCCGCTGCGGGCTTGGCGGCGAGCAACAGTTTCGAATAGGGATGCAGCGGTGCGTCGGCCGCCTGTTGCACAGCGGCGTCCTCCACCACCTTGCCGAGATACATGATGGTGACTCGGTCGGCAATGTGGAGCGCCAGGTCGATCTCGTGGGTGATCATCACGTACGTCAGCCCCATGTTCGCGTTGTAGCTCGAGCGAGCAAGTTACGATCGTCGGCCTTCACGCTGACGTCGAGACTCGACGTCGGCTCGTCGAGCACCAGCAACGAAGGCTCGACGGCGAGGGCTCGAGCGATCCCCGCCCGCTGATCTCGCCACCGCTCATCCCGCTGGGGTACCGGTCGAGATCAGTCGCGCCGTAGACCGACACGCTCGAGCAGATCACCCGCGGCCTCGAGACGTCCTTGAGTCGAGCTGCCGAGTCCGTGCACCTGCATCGCCTGGGTCAGCGCCGCGCCAACCGTGCGCCGCCGGTTGAGCGCCGACAGCGGGTTCTGGGAGACCAGCTGGACGGAGCGCCGGTGCCGCCGGAGGATCTCCGGATCGGCGATGTTCTCACCGTCGAACAGCACCTCCCCCGACGTCGGCGCCGCAGACCGACGACGCAGCGCGCGACTGTCGACTTGCCGCATCCCGACTCACCGACGATCGCCAACGTCTGGCCGGCGCCGATGGTCCACGACACATCGTCGACGGCATGCACGACGTCTGTCGACCGCCCGAAGCCGCCCCGCAGCGCGAAGTGTTTCGTGAGGTGACGCACCTCGAGACGGGGCACGGGGACCGTGTGTCTCAGTCATGTCGGCGCGATCCTCGGGGAAGAGGTGACACTTGACGACGGAGGCGAACTGCCGCGCCGATCGGCGGGCCATTCGCCATGGCACAGCTCCCACGCCTTGAGCACCGCGGCGCGAACCGGCAGCCGACCTCGAGGTTCATCGAGTCGCCGACCCGGCCGGGGATTGCGGCGAGCGGTTCGCGACGTTGGTGTCGTTCGGCGAGCGCGCCGAGGAGCGCTTCGGTGTACGGGTGTCGTGGGTCGTGATACAGGGAGTCGACGTCGGCGTCCTCCACGATCTCGCCCGCATACATCACACAGACTCGTTCGCAGAGCTGGGCGACCACGCCGAGGTCGTGACTGACGAATACCACTGCGACCCCGGTCTCGCCTTGCAACCGTCGGAGGAGATCGAGAACCTGAGCCTGGACCGTGGTGTCGAGTGTCGAGGTCGGCTCGTCGGCGAACACGATCGACGGCTCGCCCAACAGCACGCTCGCGGCGATGAGCATTCGTTGCAGCTGGCCGCCGGAGAACTCGTGCGGATGTCCCTTGAGACCGCGAAGGATCGACGGCCAATCCGACACGCCGCAGCATCGTCGACAGCTCCTCCGCCTCGGCGCATCACGCCCACTGCGCGTGCGAAGCGGCCGAACTGCTTGAGGATCGTGGCGACCGGGTCGAGCGATGTCATCGCCCGTTGAGGGATCAGGCGCAATGCGGTCGAGCGAAGGCGGCGCCGCTCGTTGGCCGAGATCTGCGGCAGTTCGTGGCCGTCGAAGCCCACACTTCCGGACGTCACCCGGCCTTCCGGGGGGAGAAGGCCGAGGACGGCGGACAGCAGTGTCGTCTTGCCGCTACCCGATTCCCCGACGACGCCGAGCGTCTCGCCCGGTCGCACACGAGAGAAACGTCGCGCAAGATGTGCCGAGATCTGCCGGCGGTTTCGAAGCACACATTGAGCGCGTCGACGGAAAGGACCGCCGACGCACCCGTTGAGTGCTCCACGCTCGAGCAGTCCTGCGCTATCACCCGATCGAGACCCCGTGCAGGCGGAGGAACGACATCTCCAATGGCTTCAACGGCAGTCCCGCTGTGGTCGTCCGGTGGGCGAGCGTGAGCCGTGGAACCACCGGGATGAGGTTGACCGCGGCGTCACCGATGACTTGGTTCGCCTGACGCCAGATTGCGTCCTGCTTGTCGCTGTCGGTTCGGCGCGTGCACTGGCGAGCAGTTCGTCGTATGCCGGGTCGTTGAAGTTGACGAAGTTGACGAAGTTGTCGACCGTGTACACGCCGAGGGGACTGGCGCCGAGCTTGTGCCAGTTCGTTCCGTTGAACTCGTACGAGATCGCCATGTCGAACTTCTTCGACAGGAGGATCTTCGCGAAGCTGGCCAAGTCGTGCGTCTGGATGGTCGGCTCGAAGCCGGCCGCGGCCCAGTCCTGCTGGATCACCTGAATCGACGCCACAGCGTTCGGAACGTTGTACACGTCGACCGTGAATGGAATGGGTCCTGTGACGCCGGCCTCGGCCAGCAGCGACTTTGCCTTTTCGAGATCGGCCGTCTCCGGGAAGGGCTTGTACTCCGGATCGAATCCGCGCAGCGTCGGAGGGATGACGCCGCCCTGGAAGACCTCTGCCTGTCCGGCGAACACCGTGTCGCGAAGTCGCGGTACGGTCCATCGCAAAGCCGAGCGCCTGGCGCACTTTGACGTCTTTGAAGACCTCACTGTTCACATTGACGTGGATCGGCATCATGACTGCAGCCGGCACTTCCACCACTTCGACGTTGTCGTCGTCCTCGAGCTTTTCGACGTCTCGAAGCTCGGAAGCATCCCGATACTCGAGATGCCCTGCAGGATGTTCACGACGCGGGTGGAGGGATCCGGTACGAACTGGAACGTGATGGTGTCGACCATCGGCGGGCCGAGGTGGTAGTCGGGGTTGGCCGTCAGCTTGAGGTGAGCTCCAGGGTACCGACTCGGTCCACGCGGACGCGCCGGTGCCCATGACCGTGGTCTGCTCCTCGAGGAAGTCCTTGTGCAGGATCGGGACCATCCCGAGCACCTCGGGGATCAGCTAGTTCGGCGCGCCGAGTGTGATCTTCACTGTCAAGGGTCGACCGCTTCGACGTACTTGAGTCGCCGAAGCGGACGCCCCAGGCGTTGGTCGGAGCCGTGTTGCTGATCAGGTAGGTCGCGGCGACATGCTCGGCCGTGAACGGATCACCGTTGTGATAGGTGACGCCGTTCTTCAACTTGACGGTCCACACCATCCCGTCGGTGCTCTCCGGGGGTCCGGCGGCGAGCACGGGCACGAAGTTGTCGTCGTCGTCGTACCAGTACAGCGTGTCGATGATCTGGCGCGTCAGCCACGCGTACGCGGCGTTCGGGAAGGCCAGCGGATTGAAGCCCTGCGGCTCCGTCTGCACGTCGACGATCAGGTCACCGCCGCGAACAGCGGCGGCGGGAGCGGTGGTTCCGCCGGTCGTTTCCTGTGGTGTCGTTTCACCGGTCGTGCCGGTGTCTGATGTGGCGCCGCCGTCTGTGGCGACGGCGGTCGGCGACGACGAGTTGGAGTCCGAACCACACGCTGCGATCAACGAGGCCAGCGAGCTGAAACCTGCCAGGGCTCCGAAGCCCCTGATGACTGTGCGGCGGGTGATCGGTTGCGGTACGACGAAACGATCGTCTGTGGGGTTCTGCATTGTCTTGGAGTCCTGTCTGTTTGTTATTGCTGGTTGCTGGTGGGGTTTGGAAGATATCTTGGAGCGGTCAGGTTCCGGCATCGCGTCCGAAGGCGCGTTCGATGCCGTCACCGATGAGGTTGAATCCGACGATGACGGCGAAGATGAGCAAGCCGGGGAAGACGGCCAGCCACCACCGCCCGAGCAGGATCGAGCTCTGCGACTCGAGCAGGATGTTGCCGAGGGTCGGTTGCGGCGGCTGGATGCCGAGGCCGAGAAAGCTGAGGCCCGCTTCGGCGAAGATGGCGACTGCCATCCACGTGGTGGCCTGCACCACGATCGCCGGGACGATGTTCACGAACACGTCGCCGAACAGGATCCGCATTCGCCCGACTCCGATCACCTTCAGGGCGTCGACGTAGTCCTCTTGTCGCTCCACCATCACGCTGGAGCCGAGCGACTCGGGCGAACATCGGGACTCCGGCGAGGGCGATCAGCCCGATCACCTTGGTCACAGGGGGTAGCTCGATACCGGCGACGTGCATCGGCCCGGATCCCATGAACCCGAGGACGACGAGCCCGAGAATGAACAGCGGCAGCGACAGGAGGATGTCGACGATGCGCATGATCACTTCGTCGAGCCATGTCGTGGCGAAGTAGCCCGCGAGCATCCCGATCGGAACGCCGATGAGCAACCCGAGCGCGACGCTGCCGACCGCTACTTGCAGCGACACCACCGCACCCGCTGCGCAGCGGGCAAACAGGTCGCGGCCAAGACCGTCCGTGCCGAACCAATGCTCCGCCGAAGGTGGTTCGCCGATCGCAGCGGTCTGCAGCATTGGGTCGGGTGCAAAGAAGTGACCGACGATTGCAACGAGAACGAACAGGGCGACGAAGACAAGCCCGGCGATGGCCATCGGGTCGCGGAACATCGATATCACGGTGCGTCGGACGATGCCCCGCGATGAGGTTCGCGGCGCAACGGCAAACGTACCCAAGGCGGCGTCGGTCATGTCACGCCTCGCTCATCGTGATCTTGCGCGAGTACAGCTCCCGCACGCGAGGGTTGAGGTACGCATAGAAGACGTCGACCAGGAAGTTGATGACGATGAACCCGAACGCCACGAACGAAACGGCCACGGTGGCGACAGGGAAGTCGCGACGCTGCAGCGACAGCACGACCAACTGACCGAGGCCTGGGATCGAGAAGATGGTCTCGATGATCAGCGACCCACCGAGCATGTAGCCGAGCAGCAGACCAGCGACAGTCGCAGTCGGAACGACGGCGTTGGGCACTGCGACCTTGCGGATCACCTTGGCCTCGCGGATTCCTCCGGCTCGTGCGTACGTGATGTAGTCGCGGTGGAGCACGTCCTTCATCGACGAACGCAGCGACCGGTAGAGGATGGCGACGGTGGGAATGCTGAGTGCCAATACGGGGAGCACGCAGTGGCGCAGATTGTCGATCGGTGATTCGGAGAAGAACACCCATCCGCCTGCCGGCACGATGTCGGGCCAGTACAGGCCGAAGAGCAAGAGCAGGAGCAGACCGCTCCAGAACGTCGGGATCGACAGACCGACCAACGTGCCGCCGTCGACCAGCCGACTGAACCAGCGGCGACGAAAGCGAACGGTCGCGATGGCAAGTCCGAGCGCGACGAAGATCGACACCGTCATGGTCAGGAAGGCCAGCTCGGCAGTCACGGGTAGACGATCCAACACGGAGTCGAGCGCCGGCAGGTGGCTGTAATACGACTCGCCGAAGTCGCCTCGCACTGCGTCCGCCAAGTAGTCGAGGTACTGCACCGGGAGCGAGCGGTCGAGCCCCATGTCGTGGTTGAGCTTGGCAACCGCTTCGGGTGTCGCCGCAGCGCCGAGAATCGTCGCTGCGGGATCGCCGGGAGCGACACGAGTGAGGCCGAAGATCAGCGTGATGGTCCCGAAGAGGACCGCCAGCGAACCGATGGCTCGGCGGATTACGTAGCTGCGCACGGGGGCGGACCCTTCACCAAGGAAGCCGCAACCGACGTTCGCAAGTAGTACACCCCCATAGCCATTTCATTATTGTACCGACTGGTCGACACTCAAATCAAGCAATTTCTTCGACCGGTCGAAACAAAGGTGAAATCAGGGGACCGAATACCCGCCGTCGACGACCAACGCGCTCCCGGTCGTCCAGGATGCGCCGTCCGACGCCAGGTAGATATAGGCGCTGAGCAGCGCTTCAGGCGATCCCAAACCGAGAGGGTGCTTGGCGCCGAGCGAATCCATCACCGCGTCGTCGAGACCCGCATGCATCGCCGAAGGGAACACTCCGGGGCACACACAATTCACGCGGATGCGCTCTTTGGCGTACTCGAGGGCCGCGACTTTGGTCAGTTGGATGACTGCTGCCTTGCTCACCGCGTACGGGCCGGAGTACGCCCAGGCGGTCAATCCGGCAACCGAGGCGGTGTTGATGATCGATCCGCCACCGCGGGCGCGCATCGACATCGACGCCGGCCCGGACACCGTGGACCGCGCCCATCACGTTCACGTCGAACGCGAGTCGCCAATCGTCGTCGGTGAGGTTGTGGATACGACCGTTCGGCGACAGGACGCCCGCGTTGTTGATGACGACGTCGACTCGACCGAACTCCTCGAGCGGCAGCGTTGACCAGAGCACTCACGCTCTCCTGGCTACGTACGTCGACCTCGCGGACCAGCGCGGCACACGGCAGCTCGTTCGAGTTCTGCGAGATTGCATCGATGCGCAGATCACCGAGGGCGATTCCAGCGATGCCCTCGGCGGCGAATCCCTGAGTGAGGACTTGGCCCAAGTGTCCACCCGCCCCGTTCAACACCACGACCTTGTCGTGGAGGCTCACTGCCGGCCGCCGACGTCCGAACTCCCGGCGACGACGACACGTTCGTCGACGATCAGGGCGCGTGCCGCGGCCATGAACAGCAAACCATCGGCCGCAGTCGCGAGCCCTTCCGGAGACTGCCACGCCTCCTTCGCAGCATCACGACTGGCGAAGTTCAACACCGCATACCCATCGAGCGGACGCGGACCACGCTGCAAACTCGAAGGAGAGTTGATCGAATACCCCAACACCCCCGGCATCGTCTGCGCCAGATCGGCATGCACCGTCGTCCAATGCTCGACGAACGCAGCATCCGACATCTCCGCTCGCTTCTCCACCAAATACACGATCTTCACGCCTGGCGACGACGGTGGTCCGACGACGATGCGTTCCTCGACGATCAGGGCGCGTGCCGCGGCCATGAACAGCAAACCATCGGCCGCAGTCGCGAGCCCTTCCGGAGACTGCCACGCCTCCTTCGCAGCATCACGACTGGCGAAGTTCAACACCGCATACCCATCGAGCGGACGCGGACCACGCTGCAAACTCGAAGGAGAGTTGATCGAATACCCCAACACCCCCGGCATCGTCTGCGCCAGATCGGCATGCACCGTCGTCCAATGCTCGACGAACGCAGCATCCGACATCTCCGCTCGCTTCTCCACCAAATACACGATCTTGATTCCGCTCATACCAGCAGATACCCCCCGTCGACCGCGATCACCGAGCCCGTGATGTACGACGCCGCAGCCGAGGCGAGGAACAGGTACGCCCCGGCGATGTCCTCGCTTCTCCCCCACCGGCCGGCCGTGGTGTGATCGACGATGCTGCGACTCAACGCCTCGTCGGCCATCCAGCCGGCGGCCAGCGGTGATTCGAACCAGCCAGGCGCCACCGCGTTCACTGTGATCCCTGCGTGCAGCAAGGTCGACCGCCAGGGCCTTCACCAGACCGACGACGCCGGCCTTCGACGTCGAGTAGGCGGTCAAACCCATTCGCGGTCGGTCGGCCAACACGGATCCTGTGGCGATGATGGTTCCACCGTCGTGCATCACCGCAGCGGCAGCGCGCGCACCGAAGAAGACTCCGTTCAGGTTGACGTCGAGGATCTTCCGCCACATCCGTGAGGACACGAGCAGCGGATCCTCGAGCGAAGGGGAGATGCCGGCGTTCAAGATGGCGCAATCGAGGCCACCCCATGCTTTGTCGATCTGCTCGCAGACCCGCTCGTTGGCATCCGAATCGCTGACATCGGCAGCGATCACAAGACTCTCATTGGGAAGCGTTCCGGCGATCTCCTCCAGTTCATCCTGCGTGCGCGACACCAAGGCAACCCTGGCCCCTCCATGGGAAAATGCCGTCGCCAGCACCGACCCGAGGCCGCGTCCGGCACCGGTGATCATCACCCTCTTGCCGGCGACGTCCCCCGGTTGTCGAAAGGTCACCGGTATCTCGATTGGTGCGTCGGTTGACATGAGGGTCATTATAAACAGACCGATCGGTACATTAATAGTAGAATCTCCTTCGATGAGCACGAACGAGGAACCGATGACCCAACCAGGCCCCGGCAATGGGGACGCATGGGCGATGAACAACGATGAGTTCGGCGTTCTGTTTCGTCAGATGCTGCGGATCAGATTCTTCGAAGAACGGGCATCCGTCCTCTACCGCGATGGCGCGATTCCCGGCTTCGTCCATCTCTCGATCGGACAAGAAGCGTCAGCCGTCGGTGTGTGCTCGGGGCTGTCGCTCGAGGACGGCATCGTGTCGAACCATCGAGGCCATGGCCATTGCATCGCCAAAGGTGTGCCACTGCATTCGATGTTCGCCGAGCTGATGGGTCGGCGAACCGGATCGTGTGGCGGCCTCGGTGGATCCATGCACATCGCCGACGTGGGACGCGGCATCTACGGCGCCAACGGAATCGTCGGCGCCGGCCTACCGATCGCCTGTGGCGTCGCAGCGTCGATGAAGTTGCGCGGTCAAGGCGCGGTGGTGGCAGCGTTCTTCGGAGATGGCGCGGTCGCCCAGGGCGCCTTCCACGAATCGATGAACCTCGCCTCGGTCTGGAAGCTGCCGATCATCTTCGTCTGCGAGAACAATGGGTTCTCGGAGATGTCGCCCACCGCCGCGCAGCACCCAGTGCCTGTCGTCGAGCGCGCCGAGCGCGTACGGCATGCGCGGCGCAGAAGTCGACGGCAACGACGTCGAGGCCGTCGCGGCAACGATGCGTGAACTGGTTGCCGATGTCCGTCGTCGCGACAACGGACCGGCATTGCTGGAATGCGTGACGTATCGGGTTCACGGACACTACGAGGGCGATCCCGAGCGCTACCGGGATGCCGAAGAAGCTGCCGAATGGAAACTCCGCGACCCTGTCGATCTCGCCAAGCACACGATGGTCGAGCGCGGCTTCGATGCGGCCGACATCGACCGAATGGTTGCCGACGTTCGCGACGAGTGCGAACGCGCCGAGACCTCTGCGCGAGCCGACCCTTCGCCGACGATCGACGACGCACGTGCCGCCCTCTATGCACCGCGAAGCATCGTCGACGAACCAGCGCCGATTGCGACGGGCGAGATCTTCAGGCAGATGGACGCAGTTCACGACGCGCTGCAGCAGGCGATGTCCGACGACGAGTCCGTGTGGGTCGCGGGCATCGACGTCGCCGCCGCGGGCAATGTGTTCGGCGTGACCCGCGGGCTCAGCGACGAGTTCCCCGGTCGTGTCCTCGACTCGCCGATCTGTGAGACGGCGCTCGTCGGGGTCGCCGTCGGTGCCGCGCTGTCGGGATCGCGCCCCATCGTCGAAATCATGTACCTCGACTTCATCGGCGTGTGTTTCGATCAACTGCTCAATCAGGCGGCCAAGATTCGTTTCATGACCGGTGGTCGACTCGACGTCCCCCTCGTCGTGCGGACCCAGTTCGGTGCCGGCCGCTCCTCGGGCGCGCAACACTCCCAGAGCCTCGAGGCGCTGCTCGCCCACGTGCCTGGGCTGACCGTCGTCATGCCGTCGACGCCTGCCGATGCATACGGGCTGCTTCGAGCCGCGATCGCCGACCCCAATCCGGTGATCGTCATCGAGCACCGCCTGCTCTACGGAATGAAAGGCGACAAGCCGCCGGTCGAACACTTCGTTCCGATCGGCAAGGCCATCATTCGGCGGCCGGGAACCGACGTCACCGTTGTCAGTTGGTCACGAATGGTCCATGTCGGCTTACAGGTCGCCGAGCAACTCGCCGCCGATGGCATCTCCTGCGAGGTCATCGACATGCGGTCGGTCGCACCGCTCGACATCGACCTGGTCGCAGAATCTGTGGAGAGGACGGGGCGCATCGTCGTCGCCCACGAAGCAGTGCTCAATGGCGGTGTCGGAGCCGAAATCGTTGCGCAGATCACCAATCGCTGCTTCTGGCATCTCGACGCGCCCCCTGTGCGTGTGGCGACAGAATTCCTCCCGGCTCCGTATGCAACTGCCGCCGAGGCAGATTGGTTGATCTCGCCCCAGCAACTCGAAGACGGGATTCGCGAGGCCGTCAACGCCTGACGCAGGACAATCGACCCCAGAACACATATCATTGTAACGTGACCGGTCGGTACAATGATAGTGTGATCACCATGTCACGAACAACGTCACCCGTGTGGAAGCAGCTGTTCGATGCCCTGGACCAGCGTTTCAGCCCGACCCTCAACGAATTCGCGAGGAGCGACGAGGTCGTGTCGCTGACAGCACTCGGGCTTCGCAGCCGCGCGGACATCGAACGAGCAGCCGAGCGAGCTCTCGCGCCGAGCGCTGCATTTCCTGAACCTTCCAGCCGGCAGCGACGTCAATCGGATTCTCCAACACGTTGCGCGACTCGAACGGGAGGTGCGCGACCTCCGCCACCAGCTCGGGGACCGCGAGAACGCCGAGTACCTCGCCGCGCTGGAGGCGAGACGACACCAGGGGGCCACCGGTGCCGTGCCGAAGAAGCGAACGACGCCGAAGAAGCAAGCCCGCTAGATGCCCGCCGCGCCTGGTCCGACCGCATTGCTCGATCGCCTCCGGCGAGATGTCGAGCGCAACGCCGTGCGGGCCCGCAACGGGCTGAAGCATCTCGCCCAAGTGGGTCGAGCGGAAGTCGGCGCCTCACCGAAGGAGGTCGTCTGGGGACGCGACAAGGTCCAGCTCTACCGATACCACAGCGATCGACGAACCGTCAGACCTCCGCTGCTCCTGATCATGAGCCTCGTCTCGAAGCCGTACGTGCTCGACCTGCTTCCCGGTAACAGCTTCGTCGAGGCGTTCCTCGATCGCGGATTCGACGTGTACATGTTGGATTGGGGTACGCCCGACGCCGCGGAAGCCGGCAACACATTCGAGACGTATTGCGACGAGTACATACCCTTCGCCTGTGCCGCGGCGCTGCGCACGAGCGGCGCCGACGAGCTCCACATCTTCGGGTACTGCTTCGGCGGCGTCCTGTCACTGGTGTTCGCCGCTGGGCACCCCGCCATCCCTCTCAGGAGCTTGTCGCTGATGGCGACGCCCATCGACTTCTCGGTGATGGGCGGGATGCTGGACCTGCTCCGCGATTCGCGAACCGACATCGACTCGCTCTTCGACGAAACCGGAAACGTACCCGCAGCGACAATGCTCCGAGGCGTCAACTCGACGAAGCCAACCGGTGATCTGTCGACCTACGCTGCGCTGCTCGCAAACCTCGATCGGAGCGAGTACGTCGCCGCCCACGAGGCGATGCACGGATGGGCCCACGACCACATTCCATTTCCCGGGGCCTGCTTTCGTCAGATGGTCGAATGGATCGTGCGGGAGAACCGCATGACGGAGAACCGAATGGTCACCGGTCGAGGTGCACTCGACTTCACCTCGATCGATTGTCCGGTGATGAACGCGGTCGGGACCGCTGACCACATCGTGCCGATCGAATCGAACCGGCCCGTGCTCGACATCGTCCCGCACGCCGACGATCTGCAGTTCGAGGCCGGTCATGCCGGCCTGCTGCTCGGCAAGCGGGCGCACCGGGTGTCGATTCCGGGAATGATCGATTGGATCGCACAACACAGCGAGGTGGTCGAACCATGACGTCGATCGAGATATCGCCATTGCAACCCGGAGACGTTGACAGCGTCTGGGCGTTCTTTCAACGCATACCGGAACAGGACCGAAGCTTCGTCAAGGAGCCCGTCGATGGCGTCGCCACTGTGCAACGGTGGGTGGATGCGGCCGGCAGCGTGCGGTTATTGGCCAGGTCGGCGAGTCGCGTGGTCGGCTACGCGGCCATTCTCTCCGGCATCGGCTGGTCGAGCCACGTCGGAGAGCTTCGTCTCGTGGTCGACGCGGACGAGCGACGAAGGGGTATCGGGCATCGACTCGCCCGCCATGGCCTGGCCGCGGCGATCGATGCCGGGCTCACGAAGGTCGTGGTCGAGGTCGCCGCGACCCAGCACTCGACGATTGCACTGTTCACCAATCTCGGCTTTCATGCCGAGGCACTCCTCGAGGATCACGTGAGAGATCGGAATGGCAATTTCAGCGATCTGATCGTGCTGGCCATCAGGGTGGACGAGGACTGGGCACTGATGCACACGGTCGGCCTCGTCGAGACAGTCAGCGAAATCGGAGACCACTGAATTGATATCGAGAACTGTCAACGGCATTGCGGCGAGAGCAATCGTCGCCCGCGCCAACCTCGCGCTCTTCGAGCGGCCGGACCGCCTGCCGCGGGCGATGGCGGCGATGAGGCCATGGGGGACGTCGACCGCAGGGGCCCTTGCCGCAGCGGCCGCCCGCTATCCCGCTCGAATCGCCGTGTACGACGACGAGGGCTCGCTCACGTATGGCGATGCGTGGCGCCTCGCCAGGCGTGTCGCTGCGGGACTCGCCGACGAAGGCGTCACTGCGGAAACCAAGGTCGGCTTGTTGTGCCGCAACCATCGCGGCTTCCTGGTGTGGTTGGCAGCAGTATCGGCGATCGGTGCCGACGCGGTTCTGCTCAACACCGGTTTCGCCGGTCCACAGTTGGCCGACGTCATTGATCATGAGGCCATCGACTTCGTGATCCACGACGACGAGTTCGCTCCAGTGGTAGCGGGAAGCCTGGCGCGCACGTTCGACGAGGGCGCCATGGGACGGCTGGAGTCGACAGAGCGCTTGTATTCGCCGAGGCGCTCGGACGGTCGCGTGGTCATCCTCACGTCCGGCACGACAGGGAGACCCAAGGGTGCAGCCAGGTCGAGCGCCGGCGCCGGCTACGAGGGGGTCGCATCGATCGTCGGCCGCATCCCGTTGCGACTCGGCGACGTCCAGGTCGTCGCGGCACCCCTGTTCCACGGATGGGGACTCGCGCATCTGCTGCTCGGCATCGGTCGGTGCGCGACCACTGTGCTCGCCAGGGCCTTCGACGCCGAGGCGGCGTTGCGGTCGATCAGCGATCATCGAGCCGACGTCGTCGTGGTGGTCCCGGTGATGCTCAGCCGAATCGTCGAGTTGCCCGTGGACGTGCTGGTGGCGGCGCCGACACCACGCCTCCGCGTGATTGCGTCGAGCGGCTCGGCGATGGGAGCCAAGCTGGCGCGGAGCGCGCTCGACCGATTCGGTCCGGTCGTCTACAACATCTACGGATCGACGGAGGTCGCCATCGCCACCATCGCCACACCTGCTGACCTGGAGGCGGAGCCGGCGACTGCGGGCCGAGCTGCCTTCGGGGTCACCGTCGAGATCCTCGATGACGATGGCCGGCCCGTTCCGACGGGCTCGGTCGGACGCATCTTCGTCGGGGGTGCGATGCGATTCGGCGGGCTACACCACCGGGGGCGGCAAAGAGGAACAACACGGGCTGCTGTCGACCGGCGACCTTGGCCACTTCGAGGGCGGCACGGTTGTTCGTCGAGGGCCGCGAGGACGACATGATCGTCTCCGGCGGCGAGAACGTCTTTCCGATCGAGATCGAGGAGCTGCTCAGCCATCACCCCGCAGTTACCGACGTCACCGTCATCGGTGTGCCGGACGAGAAGTTCGGACAGGTCCTGGCTGCCTTCGTCGTCGCTGCCGGGAATCTCACGAGCGAGGAGGTTCGCACGCACGTACGCGAGAACCTTGCGCGCCACAAGGTGCCCCGCCATGTCGTGTTCATCGACGCACTCCCCCGGAACGCCACCGGGAAGGTGCTGAAGAGGTCACTTGCCGAGAACTTGCCGTCGAAGGCCAGAGCGAGCGTCCGATGAGTGTGCTACGCACGATGAGTGATCGCTTCATCGGTCCGATCACGACGCGATCCGCGCAGTTGAGCGAGCCACTCCTTCGCAATCGCGTGGGCTCCGGCGCGGTTCGCGCGACCATCTGCTACGAGGCTTTCCTGCGCCGTGAACTCGGACGGTACGAGAGCGCGTTCGCATCAGCGACGGGTCACCTGAACCAGAATCAACGCAGGATTCGAGAGGAAGACGAACAGCGACGTCGGCTCGCACCCGGACGGCCCACGCGAGGCCGAGGAGTGCCGAAGGTGTTCTGGCATGGACCCGACGTCGTGGACGGTGCGAAGCCGCTGATCGTGCTGCTCAACGGGTGGACTGCGTCGGGCCTGGTATGGCCGCACTCGCTCGTCGAGCAACTCGAGTCGGAAGCCGACGTGATTCGCATCGACAACCGCGCAAGCGGATATTCGCGCATGGCGCCGGCACCCTTCACGATCGCCGAGATGGCCGATGATGTGGCCGACGTGATCCGATTCGTCGGGGCACAGTCGGCAATGATCGCGGGCCTGTCGATGGGCGGCATGATCGCCCAGGAATTCGCGTTGCGACATCCGCTGCTGGTCGAGCGGCTCGTGTTGTGCGGCACTCGAGCGCCGACTCCAGCGGGGTTCCTGTCGAAAGCCGGAGCGTTGGATGCGGTGATGTCCCCCCGCCTGCCCGCGGAGACAGTGCCTGACTACTTTCGCCGAACGTGGGGTGCAACCGTCGGCGCTGGGTTCGAGGAACGCCGGCCAGACCTCGTGGATGAACTGGTCGACCGGATCAGCGAACGTCCGACACCGCGCGCCGGCGTGCTCGCCCAGACGCGAGCGCTGGCGACATGGACCGGTCCGGAACGCCTGGCGCGCATCAGCTCGCCGACCGTCATCATCCATGGCCGCGAGGATCCGCTGTTCCCCGTCGGAAACGGCATGCGACTCGCCCAGCTGATCCCGGGAGCTCGCTACGTCGAACTGGCGCACGTCGGCCATCTCGTGCCGTTCGAAGCTCCCGACGAGTTGGCAGCCGGCCTGTTGTCCACGGAGGTTTGAAAGCTCGCGCTGGAGCGATTCGACGACGCTTGACCGTGACGACTGCCACGGATACTCTGCAAAAAGAGAAGTGGCCCAGACCCCGCCCCTTGTCACGACAGGGGGTTGTCGCGATGTCTACCACGTCCAAGCCGGCGCTGACCGAGCTCGCCGAGCAGGTGCAGTCCATGCACGCAGATTTGCAGCAGATCCTCGAGCGAGCACAGCCGCTGCTGCTCCGCCATCTCCAATCGTTGGAGGCCCACGGCGACATCAGCGAGGACTCGTTCGTCGACTTCTGCGAGAAGGACGGCTATCTCGCCTTCGCCGAGGCCCTCGGAAATTTGCAGCGTGTCACCCGGGAGCTCGATGCGCGGGCGTTCGTCGGCCTCTACACGTCTCCCCGCGATCTCCTCGAACGCCCGCTCCTCGTCTCCTGAAGGCACAGATCAGTTCGTTGTCGGTTTCCGACTCGTGTTCAACACGTCAGGGGCCGCCAGCGCCTCGCGCGACATGGTCAGGCTCATCGCCCGGTGATCAGGCGGGTGCAGGACTTCGGTCATCGATCGCGGCCACAGTTGCTTGGCACTGACGACGTTGACCTCGGTGGCGATCACGAACACCTGCACGATCACGCTCACGTACGCGAGCAGACCGATCGTCGACGCGAACGGCCCGTACAGCCCTGTCATCCTCGTCACGACGTTCTTGACGTAGATACCGCCGATCAACGTCACCACGTAACTCCCGATCGCGATGATGAACGCTCCAGGGAGCAGTTCGCGTGTCGTGACTGTGGTCGCGATCGCGAGGTGGTACACGGCAAGAGCGACACCGACGCTGAGGGCGATGGTCGCGACAGCCACAACAACCAATCCGCCCCACGGGAGATCCGCGCCAACGCTGACGCCGGCGACGATCGCCGTTCCGATCAGGTCGACACCGAGGAGCCCGATGATGGCGAAGGCCCGAATGACCTTCCGTGTAATGCCCGGTCTGCGGAAACGGGCGACGCCCCAGATCGTGTTGACGCCGTCCTGGAGCACTCGAACGACACCGAGAGCGCCCCACAACGTGATCAGCAACGAAACAACCAGAACCCAAGGATTCGCGCTGAACTCCGAGACCCGCTTCTCGACCTCGGCCTGGGTAGAGCCTGCCTCGGCGAACGGCAACTTCGACCACAGCGCCTCGAGAATCCGTTGCAGTGCATCGGGCCGGTCCTTCAACAGCCAGGTCGACGCGGTGACGAACACGACGACCGCCGGGTAGAGCGAGAAGAACCCGTAGTAGGAGATCAGCGAACCGAACCACGGCCCATGGTCCTCTACGTATCGTTTGAATACCGCATATGGGAAGGCGATGACTCGGCGACGGCGCTGCGTGGCGTCGAGCCGAGCCATGAGATCTTCCATCACGAGACTCATTCTGGATCCCGTCCGGGATCCGCGCATCGCTCCACGGGGGTGAGCTTCGAGCGCGACGAAACCAAGGAACCGTGCAACACCCCTCTGTCATAGTGGGAACATGCGTTCTGTTCAGTTGCCGGAGCTTGTCGATCTGGAGGGGTTGGATCCGCGCGAACTGGGTCGCACGCTGGCTGAACTCGACCAGGTTCGGCGGCGGGTCGAGGCCTTGATCGCCGAAGCGGTGGGAGTCGCCGATCGCACCGCCGCCTATTCGGAAGATGGTCATGCCTCCGTGACCGGGTGGGTCAAGGCGACATGCAACACCTCGAAAGCCGAGACGAGGTCGATGGTGCAATGCGCACGGTTGTTGCACGCCATTCCCGAGGCACGTGCGGTAGCGCATGCCGGCTCGGTTGGGTGTCGCCCAGACACGGTTGTTGGCCCGCGTGTTCGCCAATCCACGGTGTGCCGCACAGTTCGCCTGAGTCGGCAGAACTGTTGGTCGGTCATGCCGAGTCGTTGTGGTTCGACGAGTTCCAGATCGTCATCGAACGCTGGCAGACGTTGGCCGACGCGGATGGTGCCCACGGGGCACAGGAGCGCGCGCACGCCGGTCGCGACGCTCACGTCAGTGTCGTCGGCGAGCACGTCTTTGTGGATGGTCGCGGCCGCCGCATCCGGTGTGGTCGGGGTGTTCGATCCGTTGGTCAACATCGTCGTCGACCAGGCCACTTCGAGTTTCGATCTCGCCACGCCGTTGGGCGCGGATCCCGAACCGTTGGACCCAGCCACGGTCGCCCAGCGTCGGTGCGAGACAGCCTCGGGGCATCAGATCGACCCGGCCGACATGCTCGCCGCTGCCCTCACGGGGCATGTGCGTCGGGTGGTGTTCGATGCTGCCGGCGTTGTCATCGATCTCGGCCGCCGGTCACGGTTGTTCACCGGTGGGGCCCGTGATGCGGTGCTGTTGGGTGATCGATGGTGTATGTGGCCCGGCTGCGATCTTCGCTCCGGGCGCTGCCAAACCGACCACACCACACCCTGGTCCGCCGTCGGGAGTGTGTTCTAGCGAACACCCATGGTCGGACGTTCGTCAGGTATCGGGCCCTCGGGCGACGAGGCGAGGATCCAGCGGATGCCGTCTCCGTCGAAGTTCAGCAGGTTCGTGAGTCCGAGATCGGCGCACGCGGCGAGCTGGTCGTGTGTGCGTTCGTTGGCCTGCCACCAGATTCGTGGGAATGTGAACGGAGGGCGGCTCAACCAGGCGACCGACGTCGCGATCAGCGACGATGCGGAGCCACCGTGGAGCCATCCCCGAACGACGGCGTGCGAGGTAGGCAGGGTGCAAGTAGACGGATCGATCCCCCGGGTTCGCAACGCGTCCTGGGCCGACCGGACGTATATGCATCCGCGGACGACGTCGTCGATCAGCACGCTGTAGGTCAACGCGATTCGTTCGATCTGTTCGCGCTCATGGAGCTGCAGATCGACCAGGTTCTCCTCGACCGTGAAGTCGTCTGTCGGCCATGTGCTGTTGCTCCAACGGTTCAGCGACGCGGGATCCGCCATCAACGCCGCCAGGTCCTGCTTGACGAGCTCCGGCGTGAGCGCGACGAATTGGAACCCTGACAGCACGCCCTCGGTTGGCACTCTCTCGGGGAGCGACTCCCAAGGTGACGATCGGTCTTCACCCACGCGCAGACCGGCCCGTCACGTGGTCGAGTCAAGCATGGTCACGAGTACAGCGCAATGTGAGGGGTGCGCGAGTGGGCAGCTCTCGTCGTCGTCGCTCGCCCGTGTGCATAGGGTGTGCCATGCCCGAAACGTCATCGGACGGATCCTCACATCTCCGAGAGCCTCATTCCGGGTCATTGGCATCACGATTGAATTGGCTTCGCGCCGGCGTGCTCGGGGCCAACGACGGCATCATCTCGACCGCCGGGTTGGTTGTCGGCGTCGCCGCGGCGACGACAAGCTCAACAGCCATTGCGACCGCCGGCATCGCCGGCCTCGTGGCCGGGGCCGTCTCGATGGCGCTCGGCGAGTACATCTCGGTCAGCACCCAACGCGACACGGAGCGATCGCTCATCATCAAAGAGCGCGGCGAGCTGCAGGAGATGCCCGGCTCCGAACTACGCGAGCTGATCGGCCTGCTCGAGGATCGCGGTCTCACGTCGTCGACCTCGAAGACCGTCGCCGACGAGCTCACCGCACATGACGCGCTTGCTGCACACCTCGCGCTCGAGCTCGGCATCGACCGCGAAGACCTCGCCAATCCCTGGACCGCGGCCGCGTCTTCGGCAATCGCTTTCACACTCGGCGCGCTCGTGCCGCTCCTCGCAATCGTCCTCTCCCCTGCGTCGGCCCGCATCGTCATCACATTCGTCGCCGTGCTCGTCGCGCTGGCGGCGACCGGCGCGCTCAGCGCACACCTCGGTCAATCGCCAAAGCCACCGGCGATGCTGCGGCTCGTCATCGGCGGAGCAGTGGCGATGCTCGTCACGTATGGCGTTGGCGCACTGACGGATGTGGTGATCTCCTGACGACGGATGATCGGCGTGGTAGAGAGCGACATCGCACCGGCGATACAGTCTCGGCAGACGACCGCCGGCTGCGCGTGTCGGGGTCAGAAGGGGGGCCAAACGATGGGGCTACCGATCGAGGTCGGCACGTATCCGATCGACACGGCGCACAGCCAGCTCAGTTTCTCGCTGGTGCACATCGGCATCTCTACGATCCGCGGGATGTTCGACGAATTCAGCGGAGCGCTCGAGGTTGGCGAGGACCTCGACCACACCTCCGTCACCATCGAAGCCGGGATGGCCTCGATCAACACCGGCAATCCATACCGCAACGAGAACGTGATGGTTCCCGAGTACCTCGATGTCGCCAACCACCCGAGCATGGCGTTCAACTCGACATCGATCACCGAGAGCGACTCGGGCTACGCCCTGACCGGCGACCTGACGATCAAGGACGTCACCATCCCGACGACGTTCGACGTGACCTACAACGGGGAGGCGATCTTCCCGATCGACGGGTCGACGCACTTCGGCTTCACCGGGGGGGCCACGATCAGCCGCTCGGCATTCGGCGTGAGTTACGCCCCCGAGGTGATCAGCGACGAGATCGACCTATTCATCGACGTCCGCTTCGTGCGACCGCCGGCGAACGGATGAGGAAGGCAGCGACATGACCAAGCGCCAGATCGTGAGCGAGGATCTGTCGGTACCCTCCGGCCACTTCTCCCACGCGACGACAATTGCCGCCCGCGGCACGATCGTGTTCGTCTCCGGTCTGACCGCCCGTCGTGCCGACGGGACGATCGCCGGTATCGGTGACGTCAGTGAGCAGACGCGGCAAGTCTGCGAGAACCTCAAGGCCGCGATGGCTGCCGCGGGAGGCACGCTCGACGACATCTGCCGGGTCGACGTGTACGTCCGCAACATGGAGCACTTCCCATTGATTCACGAGGTTCGCCGCCAGTACTTCAAGCCTCCGCTTCCCGCATCGACGATGGTCGAGGTCACGAAGATGACATCACCCGACTTTCTCATCGAGATCAGCGCCATCGCCGTGGTGGACGACGGCCAAAGCTCGTACAACCTCAGAACGTTCAGCTACGCGCGAATGTCTCGGCGGCCTTGCTGTCGAACTCGTATCCGACGAAGACTTCAGAACCGACCACCCATGCGTCGTGACCAGGTTCGATCACGTAGGCGTCGCCCGGTCCGATCTCGATCTCTGTCCCGTCGTTGTGGCGCACGTGCATGGTCCCCGCTGCGGCCATTCCCTCATGATGAATCTGACAGCTCTCGGTTCCGGCGATCGGCTTGATGCACTCCGACCACCGCCACCCCGGCTGCAATGTCATCTTCGCCGCTTTCACCGAACCAAGGTCGACGACCTCTACCGAGGTCTTGTCCGGGGTCCGACGCTCATCGGGCGATCCGAAACTCTTCTTCACTACTCCAGCCATCGTGTCCTCCTAGTAGGTCGCTCCTCAAACCACGGCAACATGTCGCGTGTTCATACAGTCCCGTCCCGCGTAGGCGCGTTACACGAATATGCGGACACGGCAGACGCTGCTAGGTGTCCGCTTGCCAGCGGCGGTACAGGTCGACAAGTTCGCGGAGCGCATCGTCATCGAGCGTCGCCGGCTCCGCCCGTCCGAGCGATGCGATGGTGACCCGCAACTGCTCGAGATACTCCGTGCAATGTGGGCACTCGCCGAGATGGGCTTCGAGCCGCAGACGATCCCGCTTGGGCAGCTGGCCGTCGAGGTAATCGCTCATCAGCAATACCGCTTGCCGACAGACGATCGAGCGACGAAGCCACCAGGTGCGCAACATCATGCCCTCCCCATCTCGTTCGTCAGCAGCTGGCGGAGTCGTGCGCGGCCGCGGTGGAGCAACACCCGCTGGTTCCCTGCGCTGACCCCGACAAGCGCAGCAACGTCGTGCGGAGCAAGTCCTTCCACGTCACGTAGCAGCACGACCTGACGTTGCGTCTCCGGCAGTTCCGGCAGCAGCTGCTGGACGCGTGCCGCAAGGTGCTCGGCGACAAGTCGGTCCTCGGCGCGGTCGGCCCACTGCTCTGGGGGCGAGTCCCATTCGCCATCCGTGTCAAAGCGCTCTTCGACGTGCTCATCGGGGCGCCCAGCCCGCTGTTCACTGTTTGCCGCTGTGCGTGCACGATTCATCAGAATGTGGAAGAGCCATGTCTTGAACGTCGAGCGTCCTTCGAATCGTTCGACGCCACGCATGACCGCCAGCCATGTGTCCTGCGTGACTTCCTCGGCGACGGCTCGGCTGCCCACCGTCGCTTCGGCGAGCCGCAACATGGGCGGCTGATAGCGGGTGATCAACATGACGAAGGCCGACTCGTCACCGAGCCGAAGGCGTTCGACCAGATCGGCATCGCCGTCCACGACGCGCGACCCTACGCCGTTGGCGGTGAGCGTCTGACCGAACCTCAGTTGGCAATGAGAAGCGGATCGCGAATGTCGCTGAACGTCATCTCGCTGAACAGGTCGGTGTACTCCTGTTGCGGAGCCGCGAAGTCGGGCGACGATTCGCCTTTGCGCGCCGCTTCCTCGCTCGTGAAGTAGGCCACTTCGGCAAATGTCCCATCAGTGAACCAGACGCGCAGCGCGCCGAGCAGGTCAGGTCGCGGCGGCGCGAAGTGCGGCCATCATCTCCGGCGTCTCGAATGCTTCTGCGGCAGCTCGGTCCTTTACTGCGCCTTCCATCACTTGCACGAAGCCGGCATCGTCGGAGCCGCCATCGAACAGGGTCGTGATGTCGCTCGACTCACGGAACGTCGGGGTTCCCTCGAAGTACTTGGCTGTCGTCTCCCACCATGTCGCTTGCTCAGGACGATTCGAGTTGGCGGCCGCCGATGCCTCATCGGCAAAGCGAGCAAACACGATGACCGTGCCGTCGGCGGTGACGCCACCCGTACTGCCAAGGAATCCGACCGCACCGGGGCGCACCTCGGCCGCCCATCGTTTTGACTGAGCCGTCACTCCCGCCGGATCACTCGTCTTGCCCTTGATGATTTGAACGAACATCGCTCCGTCTCCTCGTCTGTCGTCGTTGGTGCCGATATCTGACGCACCCCGTTGTCGAACAGTCCTGCTCCGACACCAGCGCGTTACACCAGATCGCGCGCCTCCGTACCCGCCGGGCGATTAGGTTTGATGTCCTTCGCACACTGCGATGGAGGGGCCATCTCGATCGATCCATTCGACTTCGTGGTGATCGGCGCCGGTTCGGCCGGTGCCGTGCTCGCGGCGCGTCTGTCGGAGAACCCCGACGGTCTCGGTGTTGTTGATCGAGGCCGGCCCGGATCACACGTCGGCGCAGACGCCTGACAGCATTCGAGGTCCGAACTTCTTCGCCGCCGTGACCACACCGGGGCGCATCTGGCCACAGCTTCTCGCCACCCGCGCTGCGGGTCAGACCGCGTCGGTCTATCCCCGCGGTCTCGGTGCAGGAGGGTCGTCGTCGGTGAACGGGATGGGGGCGATCCGCGGCTTGCCTGACGACTACGACCGCTGGGTCGACGAGTTCGGGTGCGCCGGATGGGGCTGGGCGGAGATGCTGGAAACCTTTCTCGCGGTCGAGGACGACGTCGACTACGGCGGCGACGGGATGCACGGCCGCGGTGGCCCGATCCCGCTCTCCCGAACGCCGATCGAAGCACGCGCACCGTTCGACCTCGCGATGATCGCCGCGCAGACCGAACTCGGCTACGCGGTGTCCGACGACTACCACGCCCCCGGTTCGACCGGCATCAGCCGATTTGCGTTGACGTTGCGCGACGGTCGACGTGTATCGACGAACGATGCGTACCTCGACCCCGTTCGACCTCGGCCCAACCTCTCGGTGCGCGGCGACGCACTGGTCGATCGCATCCTGCTGGATGGCAACAGGGCGGTCGGGGTGCGAATTGCCGATGGCGAGGAGATCGCCGCCCGTGAAGTAGTCGTGAGCGCAGGCGCGATCCACTCACCGGCGATCCTGCTGCGATCCGGTATCGGCATCGACGACGGTCTCGCCGTGGGCGCGAATCTCAAGGAACACGCAGCAACGGCCGGATTCGAGGTGGCATTGGAACCCGCCGGGCGGATGCCTTCCCCGAATGCGCCCGTGATGACCTCCGTGACGCGATACACATCGGGCCTGGCGGAGGCTGGGCTCAACGACATGCAGATCTTGTGGTTCAACGGCGTAGGCCCGAGCGAAGAGGCATGTGCGGGTGCGCGCGTCATCGGCGCGGTCATGCGTGTGTTCTCGACTGGCCACGTCCGTTTGAAGTCATCCGATCCCCACGACGACCCCATCGTCGAGTTCGGCATGCTGTCCGACGAACGCGATCTTGTTCGTCTGCGTGATTGCACCCGCCGGATCATCAGCATCCTCGGCCATCCGGCGATCACGAAGATCTCCAGCGGAGCCGTCGCGCTGGACACCCCCCTCGACGAACTGCAGGATGACGCGTCGATCGACGATTGGCTTCGCACGACAGTCACCGATTACGTCCATGCGGTCGGGACGTGCCGAATGGGGCGATCCGACGATCCTGCTGCCGTGGTCGACACGGACTGCAACGTCATCGGCTACACGGGACTTCGAGTCTGCGACGCATCGGTGATGCCGGATCTTCCCAAGGCGAACACCCACCTCACGACCGTCGCGCTTGCCGAAAGGCTCATCGCAAGAATGCGGGCGCCGCTGCCGACGTGACTCGGAGTTGGCGGGAGGGCGGCGAGCATCTTCATCTAGCGCGTCGAGCATCACTTCGAACGGGTGATGGCAGTCCGAACCAGTACGTGAGCGCGTCGGGAAGCGCCGCGTCGGTGAGCTCACCCACCCACGCGACATGCCCGTCGGGGCGGATCAACACGGCCGCAGGCGCCGCGACCTCGCCAAGGACCGGTAGCTCCCACACGCCTTCGTGCTTGGCGTCGACGAACCGGACTCGATCAGCCCATGGTGTGATGTCGAAGCCGCCCGGTTCACCGAGGTTGAGCAGCACGGGTCGGGCGTCGTGCAGCAGGTTGAACACACGCGTGGCACCGTCCGCTGTAAGCAGGTCGAGGTCGGGCATGCGCCGCCCGAGGAGCGGGTGTCCGTCTCCGAGGTCGTAGTGGATGTCGAGAGCGGAGAGCATCCCGGCGATGCGCTTGCGCGGCTCGTCCATGCCCAGCAGTCCGCTCATGATCTCGCGCAGGGCCTGGTGACGGTCATCGGGACTGGCAAGCGCGACTTGCGCCATGGTGTTGTGCAACACCCGGGCACCGACGGGATGCCGTTCGGCGTGGTAGGTGTCCAGCAGGCTTTCGGGTGAGACCCTGTTGACGACTTGGGCCAGCTTCCATCCCAGGTTCACGGCGTCCTGCACGCCGGTGTTGAGGCCCTGACCGCCCTGCGGGGGATGGACATGTGCGGCGTCGCCCGCCAGCAGAACACGGCCATCACGGTAGGACACCGCCTGGCGCGACATGTCGGTGAACCTCGAGATCCAGCTGGCGCTGCGAAGCCCGAAGTCCGTCCCGTACACGGCGACGATCGCCTCGCGGAGTTCGTCCATGCTGGGGTCGCCGGTGTGTTCGGTGTCTCGTTCCGTCAGTACCACCCGCACGGATCTCCCGTCTGCGGCCCGACCGATCGCGTGGGTGCCGGCTCGGTCGCGACGGAAGCCGGGCTCCGGCGCCTCGTCCATCTCGACCTCGGCGATCATCCAACTTGTCGAGGCATCCAACCCGGCGAACTCGATGCCGGCCGCCTTGCGGATCACGCTGCGCCCTCCGTCGCAGCCGACGAGATACTCCGCCCGAAGCGACTCGCCGCTCGACAGCTCGACGTCGACGCCGGAATCGTCTTGGGCCAGGCCCACCACTTCGCAGCCACGTAGGAACGGGACCCCGAGCTCACCGACCCAGTCAGCGAGGATGGGTTCGAAGCGGCTCTGAAACAGCGCAAGGAGGTAGTTGTGACGGGTGGGGAAGTCGCTGAGATCCAAGGGAACCAGCGAGAAACCCAAACCCGGGTGCACCTGCCCCGCTGCGAGGAACCGGTCGGCGATGCCGCGCTGATCGAGCACCTCGATGGTGCGTGAGTGAAGACCACCGGCCCGCGATCCGTCGACGACCTGGTTGGTGCGTCGTTCGACGATGACGACGTCGACCCCTGCCAACGCCAACTCGCCCGCCAGCATCAGCCCGGTTGGGCCGCCTCCCGCGATCACCACCGCATGCTCGGTCATCGCATCATTGTCAGCACGAATTCGTCGTTTGCGGCAAGCCCCCTCCCTGCGCTACTTTGGCAGTGGCGGGGAAGGTTCGCATTCAGTCGGAGTATACCCAGCCGATCTCGTCGTTCGGGACACCGATCGAGGCGTGCGTGTGCACGAACTTCCAGACAGCGTCCTCCTGCTGGAAGACGGCACTCCACCGAGGCGAGACACGTCGGCCGTCCGGCAGCGTGATCGTGAGATAGGTCGTGGCCCAGCCGACGCTGCCCTCGGCGAACGCCTCGGTGTCCGCCGGACGAAACGTTGCGTGACCACCGCCACCTTCGATCTCACCGGCGAGGAACTGGCGGACCGCTGCACCTCCTTTGAAAACCTCGGACGGATCGCTTCCGATGAGTCGCGTGCCCTCACTGTCGGAGACGTGAGCGAGGACCAGCGATGCGTCACCGCGCGACGCCGCAGCAAACCACGCCTCGACAAGGTCTTCCAGTTCGCTCGATCGTTCCATGCTCCCCCTCGCAGATCAGTTCCCGAGAGCGGCGGCCTTGTCAGCGAGGACGTCAGCAGCAGCGGACACGGAGTCGGAGGTCGACTCGGCTTCTGAGCTCGCTGTCTTGCGAACCCGGGCAACGAGATCGTCGCGACGTTGACGCCCACGCTCCGTTCCCATGAGATAACAGACAGCAGCAACTATCGCGGCGAAACAGACAACACTTGAGACCTTCATGAAGGTCCTCCTTTCGGCAACAGGGTCGAGATTGCAGACCGACCCAGGCCCGCACCCACAAGGATAGTCATCAGTGAACACACGCCCTGACTGCCGGCAGTTCGGCTGGGCGCGGCCTGGCGCAACCAGAGGTTCCGGCGCAAACTGAGCCGGTTGAGCCGAGGCGTCCACGCGCCGGAACCGATTGGAAGGAAGATGAACGCTGCCCCGAAGAGTCCGCATCGACCGCGCATCCCACCGCTTCACCATCCCGTTGTCGTCGAGCACGCTGCGAAGCGGGCCGCGGACCTGCAACTCCGCGTCGCAGACAGGATCACAGCCTTCGCCGGTTCGATGCCGTTCGTGTACGTCCACATCGTCGTGTTCACGATGTGGATGCTGTTCGTCGAGTCCGATCCATGGCCGAGGCTCACGCTGATCGTCTCGCTCGAGGCGATCTTCCTGTCGACCTTCGTGATGATCGGCCAGAACCGCCAGGGCGAGTTCCAACGTGCGAAGGCAGACCACGACTTCGCGACGGAAGCGCAGGAGCTGCGCCGCAACACCGAGCTGACACAGACGATCCATACGTTGACGAGCGAGATTCACCGGCGCGTCGTCGATCCACCGGAAGCGACGACAGTGAGCATCGAGACGTGAGTCCCGAGCGCAGCACCGGTGAGCCGGCGTCGGGTTCTGTGAACCCGGTGCTGATCGTCAACCCGCGCTCCGGCGGCGGCAAGGCCGTCCGCCACGACCTCGTCGCGCAGTGCCGCACTCGGGGGATCGAACCGATCGTGTTCGAGCCCGGCGAGGATCTGTCGGCGATCGCGGAGGCAGCGATTCGTGATGGGGCCAACGTCATCGGCATGGCGGGCGGTGATGGATCACAATCCACCGTCGCCGCGGTCGCCGCGCGGCACGGCGTGCCGTTCGTGTGCATCCCTGCCGGCACGCGCAACCACTTCGCGCTCGACATCGGGGTCGACGTTCACGACGTCGTCGGTTCGCTTGATGCCTTCCTCCACGACGAAGAGCGTCGGATCGACTTGGGCCGCGTCAATGGACGCGTGTTCGTCAACAACGTCGCGATGGGCGTCTACGGTGCGGTGGTCCAGTCGCCGGAGTACCGCGACAACAAGGTCCGCACAACGATCCGGATGCTGCCCGGGTTGGTCGGCCCCGACGCCGCGCCGTTCGATCTCCGCTTCGAGCTGTCCGATGGAAACGCCCAACGAAGCGCGGTCCTGCTCCTCGTCTCGAACAACCCCTACGGCATCGCCCCCCGGCCACGACGCGGGACGCGAGGTCGCCTCGACGCGGGCGTCCTCGGCATCATCGCCCTCATCGGTCCACCGCCGAAAGGTGCGGACGAGTGGACGACTCCGGTGTTCCGTGTCGACTCCGGCTCGACCGTCGCACTCGGCATCGACGGTGAGAGCGTCGAAATGGAGCCTCCCCTCCTGTTCGAGTGTCTTCCGCAGGCCCTGACGCTGCGTGTCCCGGTTCGCCGGTCGCCGATGCGACCGGCCAGCGCAAAGCCTCGGACCGTCGTCAAGGGCCGCGCATCAGGTGGTCGACTCCGCGGTGGGGGTGTTGCCGGCGCGGAGTTCGCGGATGATCGTGTCGATCACCCAGGCCACCACCGGGCCCGACTCGGTGCCGGGTACACCGAACTCCTCGCGCATCCGCAGCCAGGCCTGCGTCGAAACCAAACAGCGGATCACGGCGGCGATGCGAAGCTGCTCGCGCTCGCCGAGCTCGGGTAGTCCCTTCGCCAGCAACTCGCGCATCTCGCGAGTGTTGGCCTGGGTGTCTGCTGCGAAGCGGCGCGGGTCGGCGTTGAACACTGCCTCGGCGCGCGCGGTCACGTAGTGCTCGTCCAGCAACGCCATCAATCGACGGCTCGTGGGAGCGATGTCATCGAGGCTCCCTAGCCCGAACGACGGTTTGACGCCGTCGAGTTGAGGCAACCGTTGAGTCAACCCCTCGAGCAGGGAGTCGCGATCCGGAAAGTGGCGATACACCGTCCGCTCGGCAACCCCGGCTGCCGCGGCGATGTCGCGCGTGGTCACCTCGTCGGCGCGTCGGTCGCCGAGCAGGGTGGTGACGGCGTCGAGAATGAACTCGCGCGTCTGGGCCACCTGACGGTCGCGCAAGGCTGAGGTGTAGGGCTTGCTCGTGGATCGTTTCGGTGACTCGATCATCGCTCCTCCCGCCATATGTCACGACCATCTTGGCAGATCTGCGTCATGATGACAAGATTTTGTATTGACGGCAGTCGACAGACATGATTAAGTCGTCGCGAGCCAGGGGGCACCATGATCGATCGCATCGACCGCATCACCGACACCGCACCACCCGCCGAAACATTGGCCGCCGTGACGTTCGATCCGCCGGCACCCGGTCGATGGGAACTCGAGACTGCCCACCACGGGCTACGGCCGCTCTCCCCCTTCCTGCGCGACACGTACCAGCGAGCGTTCGAGGCCGGCATCGTCGAGCCGTTGCAGCGTTACGGCCTGCCGCTCGTCACCGTGCAGGCCAAATTCGTCCACGGCTGCCTGTACATGCGCCCGCTTGGCGTTGGCGAGAAACCCGGTTCCACGCCCAAGGCACCACCGCCGGCCTTCGTGATGAAGCTGATCGCCCGTTTGCACCCAGAGCTTCGCAGGCGCGCCAAGACTGCCGAGCAGGCGTTCGCGCAGCGGCGTTGGCGCCAGGAGGTCGACGAGTGGTTCGACCGCGACCGATCAGCGCAGCTGGCTTCGAACCGTGCGCTGCAGGCCGTCGAGCCAGGCGCCCTCGACGATGCCGAGCTTGCCGCGCACATTGCCAGCGCGTTGTCGCACTTCGAACAGTCGGCACGCAGGAATCTGGCGACACACGGCGGCGATCTGGTGCCCACCGGCGATCTGCTCGCGCACTGCGAGCGGTGGGGAATCAGCGCCAACGAGGTGGGCGGCCTGCTGACCGGCAGCTCACCGGCAACCGTCGAGACGGCCGTGATGCTGCGCCCGGTGGCCCGCGCCATCAAGCACAGCGGGGTGCCGGCGACGTCTCTCGAATCGGTCGACGACGTGCGAGCCCTCGGGCCCGACGCCCGAGCCGCTGTCGACGCCTGGCTCGAACTCCACGCCTGGCGCACGGTCTCCAGCGACGATGTCGACCGGCCCACATTGGCCGAGGTCCCGGCGCTTCAGCTGGCGGCATTGCTCGGTGCAACCGAGCATCTCGATGTCGCCGAACCCGACGACGCAGCTGCTCGCGCCCGCGTCCCGGCCGAGCACCGCGGACACTTCGACGAGTTGCTCACCGAAGCCCGCTACGGGCATCGCCAGCGCGAAGACATCCGCGGCCTCTGTTGGAACTGGCCGTGCGGACTGGTGCGGCGCGCCCTACTCGAAGCCGGGCGACGCTTGCGCGCAGCGGGACGCCTGAACGAGGTCGAGCACGTCGTCGAGCTGTTCCCCGACGAACTCGACCGTGTGCTGCTCGGTCGTGTGCTGCCCGGCGCGGACGGACCATCGGCCGACGATCTCGCCGAGCGCGCCGCCGAGCGCGACCGCATCGAGGCCACACCCCCGCCCCGACTGCTGGGCGAGCCCGAGGCTCCTCCCCCGCTGGACGCACTTCCGAAGGCGATGGCTCGAGCCACCGCAGCGATCATGGCCAACCTCGGCGCCGACGCCACGCCTCCGCCCGCAGACGACGAACCATCCACCGTCAGTGGTGTCGGCATCGGCGACACCACCTACCGCGGGCGGGCGTGCGTGGTGCGCGACCTGATGCTCGCCTTCGATCAGCTCGAGCCGGGCGATGTGTTGGTCGCGCCTTTCACCGGACCGTCGGTGAACTCGTTGTTGCCCGCGGTCGGCGCCCTCGTGGTGGAAGAAGGCGGAGCGATGTGCCACGCCGCGATCGTGTCGCGCGAGTTCGGTCTTGCCGGCGGTGATCGGCGCCCATGGAGCGACGACCCGCATCCCCCATGGCGCCCAAGTCGAAGTCGATCCCAAGCAAGGGACCGTCCGCGTCCTCCGATGAATCGAATCGTTGCACACATCTGCATTTGGCACAGATGAGCTCTCATCGAACGGGAGTTGACAGAAGTTGAAGCCCGGGTCGGCTCAGTCGGTGCCGTGGTCAGGCGACGGCGACGGGGATGCGGGCCAGGCGGAGACCGGCGACGACGATCAGGTCGTGCTCGTAGGTGAGGAGTTCGCCCACCCGGCCGCGCGGGATCCAGCGCACTTCGTCGACTTCGTCGTTGGGTTGGAAGTCGCCTCGCACGGCCTGCATCGTCCAGTAGCGGACTCGTCGAGCGCGTCCCTGACGGTCGGTGTAGCGCACCTCCGGAAGCTCGTCGCCGGCCGTGCATCGCAGCCCGGTCTCCTCGCGGACTTCTCGGAGCGCGCATTCGAGGGCGGTCTCACGGCGACGGCGCTTTCCCTTGGGCAGCGACCAGTCCTGCCGGTGCGGTCGGTGGACGATCAGCACCTCGTGTTGGTGTCGACCCGCCGGGCGCCAGACGACTCCACCAGCGGCTTCGATCACGCTCTCAACATAGGGTCACCGTGATCCGCCGTCGCGGCATCTACGGTGAACGGTGACCGTCAAGCAGATGAATTCTTGGCGCCGGGACCGCATCTGGACCTGACCTGCTGTCAGTCGACAGTTCACCGCGTGGCGCTCACGCCGCGCCCGAGTTGAACGAATGATCAGGTCATGAGTTCGCCGGCGTCGGCGGACACGAGTCCGGGCGGGCCGACGATGAGGGGGTCGGGAACGCCGACGACGTCGTGGTCCTTGTCCGGGTAGTCGAACCGAGCGAGGACTGATCGCATGGCCTCGACCCGGCCGCGTTTCTTGTCGTTGCTGCGCACGACTGTCCATGGCACCTCGGTGGTGTCGGTGTGGAGGAACATCGTCTCTTTGGCGATCGTGTAGTCGTGCCAGCGGTCGAGTGATGCGAGGTCGCTTGGGCTGAGCTTCCACTGGCGGACCGGGTCGATCCGGCGAATCGTGAATCGTGTGACCTGTTCCTTGCGCGACACAGAGAACCACAGCTTGATCACAGTCATGTCGGATGCCTGTAGCGATCGTTCGAACTCGGGCACGTGGCGCAAGAATTCGAGGTACTGCTCGGTGGTGCAGTAGCCCATGACACGATCGACGACGCCGCGGGTGTACCAGGACCGGTCGAACAGCACGATCTCGCCGGCCGTCGGCAGATGAGCGATCCAACGTTGGAAGTACCATTGGCCCTGTTCGCGGGCGGTCGGAACACCGAGTGCGACAACCCTCGCGAACCGCGGGTTCAGGTGCTCCATGAACCGCTTGATCGTGCCGCCCTTGCCGGCCGCGTCGCGGCCCTCGAATACCAGACACACCTTGTGACCGGTGTGCTGTAGCCAGGTTTGCAGTTTCAGCAACTCGATCTGCAGCAGGCGCTTTTCCTCCTCGTAGTCATGGCGACTCATTCGCTCTTCGTACGGATACCCCTCCTTCCATGTCATGATCGGCGTCCCGTCGGGCCCGATCAGCACGGGGTCGTCGATGTGGTCGAACGTGCCTTGCACCGATAGGCCGCGCTCGACGAACTCGTCCGCCGACAGATCCGCCTTCAACGCATCGATCAACTGCTCGAGTTCGACGATCGACATGCCGTGATCGCCTCGCCGGGATTGCCCATCTTCAGTCACGGCCGAGAATGTACGGCCACCACCTCGCATACGCCGAACAATTCGCCTGGAATTCACCCAAGGCAAACGGGATTAGTCTTGACGCGATGGACGTGATGTCCGGGATCGAACAGGCCGTTGCTGAGCTCGAACCTGGGGGTCAGCTCGTTGGCGTGGTCGAGCTGACCGGTGGTGTCTCGGCGAACGTGCTCGGTCTCGAGATCGCCACAGCTGCCGGGTGCCGGCGGCGGGTCGTGTTCCGTCAGCACCGATCCGCCGACTTCAAGCAACACGGTCCGACGGTCACCGCGACGGAGTTCGGCGTGCTCGCTGCCCTGCACAGCAAGGGCCTCGCCGTGCCGGAGCCGTACCTGTGCAACGACTCCGGTTCAGTCACGGCCCCGTACCTGATCATCGACTGGGTCGATGGCTCGACTGAGCTCGCTCCCGGTGACCTACCTGCAGCGCTCGACCAGATGGCCCAGTTCCTGGTCGGCGTCCACTCCCTCGATGCGTCGTCATTGCAGATCCCCGGACTCGAACCGATCGAGGACCCTGCGGCGGCGGTCGTTTCCTACCTGCCGTCAACCGAAGCTGGGCACCACGCACGAGCGATGCTCGGCTCCGGCGAAATACAGCTCGGCGTCAATCGCTGCGTGCTGCTCCACGGCGACTACTGGCCTGGGAATGTGATGTGGCAAGACGGTCGTCTCGTGGCCGTCATCGATTGGGAGGATGCGCGCCTTGGCGATCCGCTGGCTGACCTCGCCACCGCCCGGGTCGAGCTGTTGTGCCGGTACGGCGACGAGGCCATGGAGCAGTTCACCAATCACTACCTTGCCGCGCACCGCGCCACGATCGGACCGTTGCGGCTCGACTCGCTGGGTCTGTGGGAGCTGTACGTGTCGGCGGCGGCGCTGGCTTCCATGGGTGGCTGGGGTCTGGAACCCGCGGAGGAAGCGCAGCGCCGCCAACTCACCGAGCAATTCTTCGAAGCGGGCAGCCCGACAGCTCGGCTGACGCCCGAAGAGACCGACAGTGCGGAGGCAGAGACCGCGATCAACTTGGCGGCAAGAGAACCTTGTCGATCACGTGTATGACGCCGTTGGAGGCAGCAATGTCGGCGGTGGTCACCTTGGCATCGTTGATCATCACCGTCTCTCCATCGATCGTCACCCTGACGGTCGGGCCGGCGACGGTCGGCACATCCTCACCGTCCATGGTCATCACATCCGCTGCCATCACCTCTCCGGCGACGACGTGGTAGGTGAGGATGGTCTTCAGGTTTTCCGTGTCCGCGAACAGCTGTTCCTTGGTGATTCCGAGGGTCGTCAACGCATCTGCAAACGCGGCATCGGTCGGCGCGAAGACCGTGAATGGTCCGGGCCCGCTCAACGTTTCGACCAGGCCGGCGGCCTGGACTGCTTCGACGAGCACGGTGAAGTCGCCGGCGCCGACAGCGACGTCGACGATGGTGCCAGGCTCTTCGGCCATCGCCGACGCGGTGGTCGTCGGTGCAGCAGCAGCCACCGTGGTCGCGGGCGCGGCGGTGGTCGCCGAGTCCTCCGAGTCGGAGCCACACGCGGTCAGCGCCAAGAGTGACGCGAGGCCAACGGCAGCAAGAGTCGCTGCGGTTCTGGATGTAGTCATTGTTCGAACTCCACATTTGCTTGGGGGTCACCGCGCCGGAGCACGGCGTGACGGGTGTGTCGCCATGTAGTACGCCAAGACAGGACCGGCTGGATGCAACGGCGACGTCAGCGCCCTGTCACTTGGAACACAAAAGTGCCCGGTCTTTGGCAAGACCGGGCACTTTCCGAATCACTCGCCGGTGTTACAGGTCGATTGGACGCAGCACCCGATCGATGCCGTGGGCGAACCCGTTGGTCGCCTCTCCGCCGACGTTGGGCCACACCACGGTCGCGTCGCGATCATCGGGATCGTTGTCGACAAGCCGAACAGATGACCACCAGCGGTGGCCGCGCACATCGACGGTCAACGATCCGCCCTGAAGCGTCGTCAACACGGCACCGTCGCTCTGCCGCGCAGTGCGGTAGTCGATAGCCGAGCCGACGATGATGTGGTACGTGAGCACCGTCTCCACCGTCTCGAGCCCGAGCCCGGCAACGGCCCCGAACACCTCCGACTCCGTGCCCAGTCGTTGGCCTGTGAGGTCCTGAACCAGTTTGCGGAATGCCAGGTCGTTCGGCAGGAAGACGGTGAGGTCGAGGTCCGGATTCGACGCCGCAGCTACCAGGTCGGGGTACAGCAGCACCGCCTGAGTGACGATGTCGAAGTCATGCCACCGGCGGTCGAAGCCGTCGGCGCCGTCCTTCGCCGAATCCGACAGCAGGATCTCGGCGAGTGTCTGATTCGGTGCATCGTCCTTGCCGTGGGCCGACACCGGTGCGGTGACGCCCAGTCCGATGCCCATCGCCGCAATCCACGCGACGGCTTTCACTGTGATCTTCATGGCTCTCCAATCGTTGTGGGAATGAACTTGGAGTTGCGCAACTCGCCACTAGTACGCCCGATCGGCGACCGTTGGATGCACCGTCGCGACCTTCGCGGCCTTGAATCAGATGAGGGCAGCGCTCGATCAGACACGAGCGATTGTTCCGAGGCGGCCGGCCGCTCGTCGGAGGAGCATCTTCGTGGCGTCGTCGGGTTCGACGCCAAGATCGTCGAGCATCAACTGGGTCAACCGCACTGCCGACTCGAGTCCGGAACGGTCGAGTTGCTGGAGATGGCAGGCGATCGCCAGTCGGTGCGCGCGCTCGGAGTACGGCGACGCCACCCTGCTTCTCTCCGCGCACGCGAGGGACTCGTCGAACCGGCCGTGAACCAGGAGCAGCTCCCCGAGTCGTAGGCATCCGTCGACGAGGCGCCGGCGGACGAACTCGACCTCGCCGTCCAGTTCAGCGATCGCGGCGAGATCGACGAGCGGGTCCCCGCGCCAAAGGTCGATGGCCCGCGTGAGGCACGCCAGCTCCTCGGCGGAGTCGCCCGCCTGGTGCGCGCGGTTCGCCAGCGCGACGTGACTGTCGAACTGAGCCAGGTCGGTGTCCACAAGTGGCGGTCCCTCGAGCTCGATCGGGTCGGCCGCGCGCCGAATCCGGGCTGCGGGCTCGCCGGTCGGGCGGTCGGCTCGAGGAGCCGTCGAAGCCGGCTGAGGGTCACACGGAGGTTCTGCGCAGCCGTCGTCTGATCGAGGTCGGGCCACAGCAGGTCGGAGATCCACTCACGACGCAGCGGGCCCCGCAGCACGAGCAAGGCGAGGAGGGTACGCACCCGACTGCGTCGAAGCTCCGGGCTCGAGATCTCGACATCGGCGACGCTCAGGCGCATCGGGCCGAGCACGTCGATGGTGAGAGGTTCCAGGGTCAGGTCGCCCAGATCCTCGCGGAGCGCTCGCGGCCCTGGTTCGGCACGTCGCGTCGCCATGGTCGGCGAGCCACGCGACTTCGCGACGGGTCGCCGAGGGCAGCCATGCAGCGAGCGTTCGAAGGAGCGAGCGGCCGTCCGGGCAGCCGGCCGCGCTGGCACGGATGGCCAGCTCAACCGACCACGCGAGCGGGAGTGACGTCACCACGGTCGAGGGTGGGCCGAGCTCGGCGTCGGGACCGAGGCGGCCTTCCCGGGCGGCCAGGAGATGGCGGGCCACCGCTCGGGCCCGGATGTGCATCGGGCCGAGCTCCGCTGCGTCCCATCGCCGGCGGACGCGATCGCTGCATACGTAGGCGATCGCGAGGTTGCGCCGGAGTCGCGCCTCGGCCGGTGCGTCCGGGAGCGGGTGGCGCTCGAGGTGGTCGGTGATAGCGAGCTCGGCCGCTTCCTCGTCGTGTTCGAGAATCCTGCAGCAGGCCAGACTGGCGGCAGCAATAGCGCTGTCACGAGCATCCAGAGACCTGCTGCTTGCAAGCTTCGATCTCGGGCCGCACGGCCTCCGCGAGCACGCGATCACCAAGGGATGCCGCCACGCCCATGGCGTGCGCGGCGGACACGAGGCGGTAGGCGCTGGCATCGAGCAGGGGTTCGATCGAGACCGGCGCTGTCAGATAGACCGACGGATCACCCGCCAGCCAGCGGAGCATCGACGGAATGGACCTGACGTAGGCGTGTGGCGACTCGACGAGCGACCGGGCGATGGGAACTGCCTCGTCAGCCCGACCCGCCAGCACCAGCATCGTGGCGTGGAGCCGGACCACGAGCTCTCGCACGAGCGGCGGCACCCTCTCGAACGACATCATCTCGATGGTTTCCAGGGCTCGCTCGACATCGCCCACCAGCGAGGCCTGAGCGGCATCGACGGCACCGACGAAGAACTGCAGCTCGGGCTGCTCTGTCACTCCGGGAAGCACTCGGATGCGCTCCGTGAGCATCATGACACGGGTCAGGTCACCGCGTGCATGGGCGGCGACGACACCCAATGCCAGGGTCACAGCCTGTGCGCCCTCATCGCCGGATGCGACGAAGCTGGCCTCGAGTGCGTCCAGTTCGCGATCCATGTCGTGCACAGATCGCAGCTGGGCGTGACGCAAAGCCAGCGCAAGGAGCCGGTGCTCCGGTGTGCCCACGGCAGTGCGCCGGCGCGCTCGCCAGCCAACGCTCCGCCGTGTCGGTCGGGAGAACGCCCAGACTCTCGCGCACCAGCGACGTGCAGGCCGTGCGGAACATGTCCGCATCCCCCCACCGCATGGCGGCTGACCCCATGCGAACCGTCTCGCCTCGCTCGAGGAGGACCCGCAGCGCTCGCCGTCGCACCTCGAGGACCTCCGCCGCCGGAAAGATCCGCTCGGCCGCTTCCTCCCACAGCTGGTGCGCGCTGAGCATGCCATCGGCGTCCTGATGCAGGAGGGGGACGGCACCGATGAGCCGATCGATGTCGATCTCCCGGTCGGCGACCAGGAACACCTCGCCGGACGAGCCGGCACCGAGCATCGCGAGCGCGAGCAGCACCGAACGCTCAGCCTCGGACAGCGCAGCGACGATCTCCTCCCAGAGGAACTGGCGGGTGGCACCGGGGGGCGCCGACAAGACCAGCCGCACCAGCGAGGGCCATCCCGCCAAACCGACGCACAACGCCTCGCGCTCACCGAGCATGCCAGCGAGTGACGCCACCTCGGCATCGGTGAACGCAAGCGAGTCCCCGTCGACTTCGACCACCTGGCCAGCTGCCCGTCGCCGGGCGAGGGGGACCGGCACTGGACCGCGACTGCTGAGAAGAAGGTGAGCATGGGGTGGCATTCGCACCGCCAACTCCTGCACGAGGCGCTCGCCGGCCGACCCCGACGCAAGCTCATGGAGGTCGTCCATGACGACGCAGACATCGAGGGGGGCGACGGCGTTCAGCGCGCCGAGCACTCGATCGATGGCACTGCCACCACCCTCGCTGACGCCGAGCGCCGAGAGGATCGCTGAGCACAATCGGCCGGCATCCTCGTCGCCTGGCTCGCAGGCGACCCAGGCGTCGACACCCCGCGGTTCCGCGTCGTTGGCCCGAATCGCCTGCGCGAGCGCCGTCGTCTTACCGAACCCGGCGCCGGCCACCACGACGGTGATCGGAACGTCAAACCTGCCGACGAGCGCCTCGACCAGGCGCACCCGGACGAGCTCGTCGCGCAGCGGTGACGGTGGATACGGCGCTCGACGCCCGGGCGCCCGCGGACGGCTCACCATGATCAACCGGGCCCTGCGCGCACCGGGCCAGGCCCGGCCCACGCGCTGGCTCCCTCTCGATCGTCCGGGTTACGACCGGGTAACGCCGTCCCCGCATGCTCCGCCCTATGAGGCTCTTCCTGGCAAAGGCCATCGGTCGCGGCAGCACCCCCTTGGCGGCGTTCGACGCCGCTCTCGTCGGCGCAGGGGTCGCCAACTTCAACCTGGTGCGCCTGAGCTCGGTGATACCCCCGGATAGCGAGATCATCGAGATCGAATCGTGCCCTTTCAGCGATGAAGGGCGGTGGGGAGACCGGCTCTACGCCGTCTACGCGGAGCAACGGACGAGCGTGCCAGGCGAGCAGGTCTGGGCCGGCGTCGGCTGGGTCCAGGACCCCGAGACAGGCCGCGGCCTGTTCGTCGAGCACGAGGGCGTTCGGGAGCAGGACGTGCGGTCGCAGATTCATGCCAGCCTCAGGGATCTCCAGGCGATCCGCCGAGTACAGCTGGGCCCGGTCCGCAGCTGTGTCGTGGGCGCCATGTGCACCGGCACTCCGACCTCCGCGCTCGTGATCTGTGCTTACGGCACCGAGCCCTGGGCCATGACTGCTCAGCACGGCCCGCAACTCCGCGAGCTGGTGCACCGGTGATCAGCGGGCCGGCTGGGGTTTCGATGTCTTCACCCGTCGACGACGACCGCCCGTTCGACCGAGACCAGACGACCGTGCGGCCGCCGATCCAGCGCATCCGGGCGCCCAGCGCTGGGTGATCGTGATCATCGCCACGATTGTAACGACGGGCGCTCTCGACGCTTTTGCGACAGCAGCGGGCGTCCTCCTGGCGGCGTCGCCCGTGCTCGACGGCGCGTCCCATGGTGTCCTGCTCAGCTTCCTTGCCGCGACATACCTCCTCTGGATCGTCGGGCTGAGGGTCAACGTCATCGCGAACTGGTGCCTCCTCGAGCAGACGGGGACGAGCACGAACCTCCTCTCGAAGCTGATGTTCGAGCTGGCCCGATGCCGATCGGACAACCGGCGGATTGCGAGGGGGGCCTCCGCAGCGGGCTACCTCATCGCCGAGATCGCCAAGGAGGCTCCGTACTACGCCGGCGCGTTCGGGACCGCGGTGATCAGCCACTCGGTCGACGCGACCGACGCACTGGTCTTCATCGCCGGCACGAACATCGGTGCCGCCGCGTACGAACTCGGCGTCGCCCGGCTCAGCCGCCTCGTGCTCGCCCGGCGGGCCGTCCGCTCAGGGCAATCCGATGGCCACCGTGGAGCCGGCCGCTAGATCCGTTGGTGCGACGCCGCTTCGTGGCACGGATGGACGTAGATTCGGTCGATGAGGACCGTCGCCCGACGAGTGGTTGACGCGTTGCCGACGGTGTCGGGGACGGTGCTCGTGCGAGACCGTTGCGGACGTGCTGACATCGTCGACGCCGTCGTCGACGAGTGCCGCACACGAGGACTCGATCCGGTCGTCGAGCACGTCTCGAACGAGAATCTTCGCGAGGTCATCGGCTCCGCCTCACCCGCCGAGTTGGCTCGTTGGGACCTCGATCGAGCTGAGCTGACTCCCTTGGTGAACGGCCTCATCGTGCTCGGCGGGTGGCTCGCCGACCTCACCGGTCTACCGACTGAATCGGTCGAAGCGTGGGCGGCCGGCGTTGCGCGGGTGGAGCGAGCGTTGGAACAGCGGAACATCCCGACGGTCGTGGTGGCGGTGCCGACGACATACGTCGCCGAGCGTCTGGGCATCGGGTTGGTGGAGTTGGAGGCGCGGGTGTGGCCCGGTCTTTTGATGTCGAGCCTGTCGTTGAAGGACCGGATCGCACCGCTCGTGAGCGCGCTCGAAGCCGCCCCACGGGTCGAGGTCACGACCGCGGCCGGAACGCTCACGGTCGACCGTGGCCGGAGGTCGTTGATGATCGACGACGGGATGGTTGATCTCGTCGACATTGCCTGCGGCGCTGTCGTGTCGAACCTGCCGGCGGGATCGGTGTATTGGACTGTCGTCGAGGACGCGACCCGCGGCCGGATCGAGCTTGCCGACGGCACGGTGCTTCGCTTCGACGACAGCGGACGAGTCGTCGACGGGATCTACGCCGGGGAGCGGATCTCACATCTCGGTATCGCCGCCAATCCACTCGTGACCGGCACGATCGGGTGGACCATCGTCGATGAGCATCGGGCCGGCGCGGTGTTCCTCGCGCTCGGCGAGAACCGCTACATGGGCGGAGACAACGACTCGGCCATCAACGTCGACCTCATGCCGGCATCGCCAACGGTTGTCGTGGGCGGGGTCACCCTGGTGGACCACGGCGTCCTCGTCGCCGACTCGATCGAAAGCCCCGTGACCCGTCGCGAACGGCCTTGACTATCGAATATCGATATATCATACTTCGAGCATGAATCGTCCGTCGAAGCCGCTGCCGGCCGCCTCGCTCCACATCGTGCTCGCCCTCCTCGACGGAGAGCTGCACGGCTACGCATTGATGCGCCGGGTGAGCGAGCTCAGTGACGGCGCGGTGAAGATGGGCCCCGGCACGCTGTACGGGACGCTCAACCGGCTCGTCGACGACGGCCTCATCATCGAGACCACCGGCCACGCCACCAACACCGACAGCGAGCGGCGTCGCTACTACGAACTCACCACGAACGGGCGGGCGACAGCGCTTGCCGAGCTCGCCCGGCTGCAGTCGCTCGTGCACCGCGTGGCGGATCATCTCGCTGGCGGAGCATCGGCATGAGCGGTGACCCGTCGGTGGTACGCGCCTACCGCATGCTCCTTCGCCTCTACCCACGCGAGTTCCGCGACGCAGTACGGCGCCGACATGGTGCAGCTCCTGCGCGACCAGTGCAACGACGAGCCCGCCGTGGCAAGTCGGCGCCCGCGCCGCGCTCGACCTGGCAATCACGATTCCAACCCAGCACATGGAGGCCCACATGAACCGTCCCTCGAACCACCTCGTCCCGCTGCTGTACACAGCGCTCGCCGCCGGCGGCTTGTTGTTCGCGATCGTCGGAGGAAGCAACATCACGATCGTTGCGATCGGCATGTGCATCGCCATCGTCGCCGGCACGATCGCAGTCATTACCTGGAGACGATCCGGACCGATCGGCGGCAGCAAGATCTCCACTGACGGCTGGTGGAAGCTCATGCTCGCCGGTCCGTGCATCATCGTCGCCGTCATCGTCGCCGCCGGTCTCGGAGTCGAGGCGTGGGAGATCGGGATTCTTGCCGTGTTGGTCGCCTTCGTGATCACCGGAACCGGCGTGCTACTCGGCATCGCCCACATCGCCAAGCGCCACTCACGAGCCATCCCGACATGACACCGCGTTAGCCCTGACAGCGCCACCGTGTTGCGGATCTGGGCGCCACGGTGCGAGCTGTCAGTCGGCGACTGCGGGCGACTCCACTCTGAGTACGCGCAGCAGGCGTGCGAGCAGCTCGTAGTACCCGACCAACACAACCAGCTCGATGACCCCATCCTCGCCGATCAGCTCGACCAGTCCGGAGTACTCGACGTCATCGAGCTCGCTGCCTTCCAACAACCTGACAGTTGCGGCGACGACGGCGCGCTCGATGGGGTCCGTCAAGGTCGCGGGATCAGCGCTGATTCGAATCGCAGCGAGTATGTCGTCGATGATTCCTAGGTTCTTCGCTATTCCGACGTGGCTCTGCCATTCGAACTCACTCTCACTCCGTGCCGCAACTGTGAGGATCGACAACTCCCGAGCACGATCCGTGAGACGACCTCGATATCGCAATGCTGCTCCCAGATCCGCAAGTGGTCCACCGACGTGCGGTGCGGCGACCATCGCGTTGAAGGGCCCCACGAGTGCACCGTCGGTATTCAGAAGCAGGTTTGGAGAGGCGCGCCCCTGCGACCTGCTGGCGATGATCCGGTCGTACACGGCCCGGGCCGAATCGTCGAGTTGAGTCGGTAGGCGGGGCGAAAGCCGCTCACGCGCCTGATCGACGTCAGCCATCAGGAGGCCGCGGCGAGTCGGGTCACGTGCACGATGAGGCGGTCGAGGCCGCGGATCGAGTTGTTGAGGCGGCGGTGCTCATCGACGGGGGTGATCTGTTCGACACGACGGACGAGTTCGGACAGGAGGGCGCGGATCTCCATCTTGGCGAGGTGGCCGCCGGGGCAGACGTGTCGCCCGTGGCCGAGCGCGAGGTGCTCGCTGGCATTGGGTCGGGAGATGTCGAATGTGTCGGGCTGGTCGAAGGCGTTCGGATCGCGGTTGGCGGCGCCGAACAGGACGAGCACTCGCGATCCGGCGGGTACGGTCACGCCGGCGACCTCGGTGTCCTCCGTCGTAGATCGCGAGAAGCTCTGGATCGGGGACTCGAGGCGCAGTGCTTCGTCGATCGCGTTGGGGATCAGCGATGGGTCGACTCGAAGGCGGTTCCATTGGTCGGGGTGGTGGGCGAGCAGCCACATCAGATTGGTGGTGCCGTTGATGGTGGTGTCGAGGGCCGGCCCCATGTAGTCGTTCATCAGGCTCGGTGGTTCGTGCGGCAGGAGCTGTCCTGTTTCAACAGCGCGCCACACGAGATCAGCCCAGCCGCCGGATCGGAGTTCGCTCGGCACGCAGTGCTGCTCGATGAAGGCGGTCATCTCGAACACGGTCGGCAGGCTCGCTACACACCGCTCGTTGAGCGGCCCGGTGGTGTTGAACACCGCGGTCGCCCACTCGATCATGCGCTCGCGGCCCTCCTCGGGGATGCCAACGAGCGACGACACGATCTCGACAGGAAGGTGCTCGGCGAGATCGGTCGCAGCATCGAACGTGCCGGCGTCGACCAATCGTTCGACGAGCGCAGCAGCCTCGGCGTCGATGTGGGCGCGGACATCGTCGAGCGCCTTGGGCGTCAACGGCGCTGCGACCACACGGCGCAGACGCGTGTGGTGCTCGCCGTCGGTGCACAGCATCACGCGGCCGGCGAGCGCCTCGTTCGACGGAGCGTTCATGAACACACCCTTCCCGGATGCGAACACCGACCAGTTGCGCAGCACAGCGCGAGCCTCGTCGAAATGGGTGATCACGAACGCGTCGTGGGCTTCCATCCACACGATCGGGCCGAGCTCGCGCATCTCGGCGTAAACCGGGTACGGGTCGAAGAGCGCCTCGTCGGTCCACAGGTCGATGGTGGTGGTCGGTGCGTCCATGCTGTGTCCGTTCGGGTCAGAAGGTGATCGGGAGCGTTCAGACCGTAGTACTGACAGATCTGACCGTACACGGACGCTGCTGGCCGCAGGTGGGGACATGCGGGTCACCCTCGTCGGGGGATGCCGAGTCGGATCCGCTCAGGCTGTGATTGCTCTGACAGCGCGAATCGAGGGAAGCATGCTTTATCAGAAGCCGACCAGCTCTGCAGGTCGCAGCGCGCCAAGTCGTCGCTGTTCGGGCTCGTTCACGCTCCTCGCGGCGGCCGCCATACTGATGGTCGTGACCAGTGCTTGTGGAGATGACGCGCCATCGGCTGACACCTCGTCGGCGACGGCTCTCGCGGGTACGTCGTGGACGCTTGCCGACATGACCATCGCCGACAAATCGGTCCCCTGCCGTCGCCGAAGGAACGCTCGCGTTCGGCGACGACGGCACGTCGATGAGCGGATCCACGGGCTGCAACCGCTTCGCGGGCGTCTACACGCAGACGGATTCGAAGCTGACGATCAATCTCGGGCCGGTCACGCTGGCCGCATGCACCGATCCGGCGGCAACCGCTCAGGAGACCGCGATCCTCGGCCACCTCCCCAGCGTCGCAACCTTCACCCTTGACGAGCAGCTCGTGCTGCTGGACTCGAGCGGCAAGGCGTTGCTCACGTACGACAAGGGGCTGGCTTCCCTTGCCGGCACATCGTGGACGGCAACCGGTGTCAACAATGGCAAGGGTGCCGTCGCGACCTCCACCACCACTGAGACCGTCACTGCCGCCTTCGGTACAGATGGCTCGATCTCGGGGAACTCCGGATGCAACACGTACAACGGCACGTACGAAGTGTCGGCTCCAAATCGCATTTCCATCACTGGCGTGGCCACGACTCGCAAGGCATGCCCCGAAGATCTCATGACCCTCGAAAGTCAGTACCTCGCCGCGCTGGCAGCGAGCACGAACTTCGTCATCTCGGGAAGCACGCTGACGTTCCGGGACTCGTCCGGGAGCACACAGGTGACATACCGGCTCACATCCTGACTCCTCGCGGACATTGGAGCGATTTGCTGCGTCGACACTCTGGGCGTCCTTGACTACATGTAGCCACTCTGTTAAATAACTAACCTGTGAAGTATCTTCAGAAGCGACGGCAACGATGACCGTGACGGCCCCCGATCGGTTCGACGTCGTTTTCGCCGCCTTGTCGGATCCCACGCGGCGTTCGATCGTGCATCGGCTGGCCGACGGCGAGGCAACGGTGCTCGAGCTGGCCGAGCCGTTCCCGATCAGTCTCCCGGCCATCTCCCGTCATCTGAAGGTCCTCGAGCAGGCTGGTCTGATCAGTCGTGGCCGAGATGGGCAACGGCGGCCATGCCGGCTGCGGCCGGAACCTCTGGTCGAGATCGCCGAATGGGCCGAGCACACCCGAGCTGCGTGGGAGCAACGTCTCGACCGTCTCGATGCGCACCTGCGGCGCACATCGGACCGAACCGCATCCCAACCGACATTGGAGAAGCCATGAGCAGTACCCCAGCCATCACCGATCCGACGACGTGGGCTCTCGATCGTGAGATCGTCCTCGTTCGAGTCCTCGAGGCCACACGCGAAGCGGTATTCGCCGCGTGGACCGATGCGGATGCCTTCTGCCAGTGGTTTGGTCCCGACGGGTTCACCTGCACTATCCGAGAGATGGACGTGCGCCCGGGAGGTCGAGCGTGCTTCGACATGGTGTCCGGAGACGGCACCTTGTACACGAACCGCTTCGACTACCTCGAAGTTGTTCCAGGCGAGAGACTGGTGCTGGATCACGGGTCCGACGTCGACGATGACCCGGCACGCTTCCGAGTGACAATCGTCCTCGATCAACAAGCCGATGGAAAGACGGTGTTGACGCTGCGGCAGCTCCACCCAACCGTCGAGCAGCGAGATGCAGGCATCGGCTTCGGCGCGGTCGAGCTCGGGCTGCAGACGATGAACAAGCTCGCCCACCACCTCGGGGTCGCCTAGACCCCCATGTCGCGGTTCGCATCCACAACTTCTCGATCTCGCTCGACGGGTTCGCCACCGGCGAGGGGCAGACCCTCGACGCACCGTTCGGCCACGCCGGGCATCGGCTCCACGAGTGGCTGCTCGCCACCCGGTTCGCCCACCGCGAAATCCTCGGCCAGCCGGGCGGCACCGAAGGTGTCGATCACGTGATGGCCGACCGGCACGGACCCGGGATCGGTGCGGAGATCATGGGCGCTGGCAAGTTCGGCCCTCCGGGCTGGCAAGACGACCCGGAGTGGCGCGGGTGGTGGGGCGACAACCCACCGTTCCACACGCCGACGTACGTCCTGACCCACCGTCCGCGCCCGTCGCTGGAGATGGAGGGTGGTACCACGTTCCACTTCCTCGACGCCGCGCCAGCGGATGCACTCGAGGTTGCGCGAGACGCAGCCGCCGGTCAGGACGTCCGCATCGGCGGGGGCCCGACCATGATGCGTGCGTTCCTCGCCGCCGGTCTCGTCGATCACCTACACCTCGTGCAGGTGCCGATCCTGCTCGGCCGCGGTGTTCGGCTGTGGGACGGCCTGGAGGCGTTGGAGCAGCAGTACGACGTGGAGGTGGTCTCGACGCCCAGTGGCGTCACCCACCTCACGTTCAGCCGATGACGAGGAAGTTCACCGGAGCCCGCTCGTACGGAGGTCCGCTCAGGACAGTCGACTCAACACGGTGACCCGGAACGGCTCCGCGAGCAGCTCGAGCAACGGCGAATACGTGCCCGTCGCGGCAGCCTCCTCCACGTGCTGCCCGCGCCGCCCGGGATGAGCCTTGAGTTCGACGATCACCTTGATGGCCATAGTGCCCTCCGATCGGGATGAGCCCTCCACAGATCAGATTCTGTCACCCAAGTGGAGGACCCACAGCGCCGACACGCCGTGACAACTGCGTGGTGGGTAGCTACACTTGTGGAGATGAAGGTAGCTACAACAACTCGGATCGAGGTCGGCGTCCGCGATCTCAAGAACAACCTGAGCCGCTACCTCGACCAGGTCGAGGCAGGCGTCGAAGTCGTCGTGACCGACCGCGGTCGTCCCATCGCTCGGCTCAATGGCATCGACGACGAGCCGAGGGACAAACTCGCAGTGTTGATCGAGGCGGGTCTCGTTCGTCCACCGACGTCGAAGGTGCGGCAGCGTCCCGCGCCACTCAGCGCAGAAGGCTCCGTCAGCGAGTTGGTGGCTGAGCACCGCCAGTGATCACCTACGTCGACACGTCCACCCTCATCAAGTTGCTGATCGACGAGGCCGGCACACCTGAGGCCGGATTGATCTGGGACGAGCCCGATGTTCTCGTCTCGGTCAGGGTTGGTCACGTCGAGGCACGCGCCTCCCTCGCTGCCGCCCGGCGACAGAGGCGGATCACGGCCGCCGTGCTTCGCAGCGCGGTAGCTGGACTCGAGGTGTTGTGGTCGCAGTTAGCCGTCGTCGAGGTCGACGAAGGCCTGATGCGTCTAGCCGGCGATCTGGCGACGACGCACAGCTTGCGCGGTTACGACGCCGTCCATCTTGCAGCCGCTCACCTCGTCGGTGCTGACGTGTTCAGCAGTGCCGATCGCCGCCTCTGCGCAGCAGCCAGCGCTTCGGGCTTCCACGTCGCCAATCCGATCGACACGGCCATACCCTCGACCGAGGAGCCGGCGTTCGAGGTCGGTGACAACCCGACAACCAATGCGACGAAGGACTCAGGCGTCCACGGCATCCCGGTGCCGGGGACGTCGACACCCACAGGTGACTCCGGCGACGGATATCGCGTGACTGGCTACACAATCCAGGAGCTCACGGCCGCGTACAAGGACTGGATGTCCACGGACGGGTGGATCTTCGACTCCGGGTACAGCCAGCTCGATCCGTACCTCTCAGAGGAGCGACCCCACGTCGGCTACATCACTCAATCGATATACGTGAAGCCGACCACCCCTCCGACGACGATCGCGGTGATCGTCGGCAACTTCGACGGAAAGACCGGCAACAAGCGAGACCTCAAGTTGTACCTGACGCAGACGCCCGACGAGGAACTCCCTCGTCGATCGCTGCAACTCAGCTGGGCCGGCGAAACCGCCTGATCGTAGATCGGATGCTCTGACGTGGTCGGAGCGGTGATCAGAGACGGTTCGTTCTGGCACTGGTGTCTCCTTGGTCTCGATCCTGGTCACCGCTCGGTGGCTGCGCAGGTGATTGGGTTGGTGATGGCTGGGGCGAGCGAAGCAGCGCGGCGAGGCGTTCGACTCGGGGAATCGCCAGCCTCGCCAGCTGCCGACGCTCCTCCCACGACCGGGGTCGAGTTTGATGTCAGGCAGGCGACCGGCATCGGGTCGCCGGTGCGGGCGACGTATGACTCCTGGGTCTCGCCGACGACAGGGTCGCCTCCGTAGGCCGGGGCTGGACCCGAATAGATCGGGACCGTGCCGACCGCCGGCGAAGCGTGAACTTCAGCGGACATCGCCGCGGCAATGAGCAGCCCCGCTGCGAGCGTCCTGGCTGCCAGGTAGCCCGGACGGTGCCGAGTGTTCGTGGTGATGTTCGAGTGTGCGGTCATGGTCAGTCCTTCCGATTGTCCGCCGAGTCTCCGGCGGGTGTGTGTTGTCGGTAGTGACTGTCTGAAAAGTGCGTAACGACTCCGTCACGAATTGCCGTGTCGATGTGACAGGGCGTGTCAGAGGCGGGCGGAGTCGAGTCGCTCGAGAGCGAACGTCAGGATCTCGGCGCGAGACATATCCGTCCCTCGACGCAGCAATGCCGACAGGTCGGCGTTTGCTGAGATCACCTCGGTTGCCTCTCGTCGCTCACCACCCAAGACCGGCGAGGCGACACCGGCTGCCTCGACGGCGCCCAGCAGAACAGCTGCGTCCTCCACCTGTCCGATCCGCGTCCAGTAAATAGCGAGCAGCTCGATGGCCCTCCAGATGTAGACCGCGTTCTGCAGTTGCGTGCTCAGCTCGATGCACTCGCGGATCACCATGGGTGTGTCGTCGAGGTTGGCGGCGGCGGACGCTCGTGCCATCAAGAAAAGGACGGCCACCTCCACTGGTGGTATCGACGTGGCGTGATGGCGAGCGGCGCGGAACTGTTCGATCGCGGCGACGGGATCACCGGCGACGAACTTTGTGACTCCGTCCGCCAGCTTGGCCACGCTGATGTCGTACGGATGGCCGCTGGTGTCTGCAATCTCGCGGATGCGTCCAGCGAACTCGGGAAGTGATCCGGGTTCGGCCACGCTCGCGCACGTCACGGCAGTGTGCAGTGCGAACGTCTGGCGATGTTCGAGATCCACATGCGGGGTCGCCAGCGCCTGGCGAACGGCGACCAGACCTTGATCAGCGTGGCCCAGGTTGTACAGCGCCAGCGCGCGCCACGAGTGGAGTCTCGCCGAATTCGGGTCGATCCCGAGCCCACGGTCGGCGAAGGCGAGCATCTCGCCGAATTGTCCGCGCGTGCTCGCTTCAGAACTCGCGCATGCGTACAGGTCGGCCATCACCGGGTGATCGGCTGGAAGCGCGTCGAGCGCCGCATCGACCCATGTCACGTACTCGTCTCGAGCACCCTGGATCCGGGTACCGATGAACCCGATCATCCACCCGGTTGGGGCGGCCTCGCCGTTGTCGGTTCCCCACTGGACCGCCTCCCGAAAGTTGGCCCACTCCAACTCGATGAGCTCATTGGCCGGAAGAGTGCCGGTCGGGCCGACCCTGTCGAAGGATTCAGCGAGGGCCAGGTAGAACTCGAAGTGGCGCCGCCGAAGCGAGTCGAGATCGTCGCGCTCTCGGAGGCGTTCGTAACCAAACTGGCGCAGAGTATCCAAGAGGCGGTAACGGACCGTTGAGCCCCCGACGTCGGCGACCACCATCGACTTGTCGACAAGCGACGCGAGGATGTCGACGACTTCGAACGTGCCGATCGGAGACGTCCCGCACACCCCCTCGGCTGCGGCAAGCGAGAACCCGCCGGCAAACACCGAGAGCCGCTCGAAGAGGAGTCGTTCGGCGTCGTCGAGCAGTTGGTACGACCAGGCCACGGTTGCCTGCAGGGTCTGATGGCGGTCGTCGTCGCGCGATCCGCTGCGGTGTCGTCGCAGCATCCGAAAGCGGTCGTCGAGATGAGCGAGGATGTCGGCGGAAGTCATTGACCGCGTCTTGGCTGCCGCCAACTCGATTGCCAAGGGCAGGCCGTCAAGTTGACGACATAGCGACTCAATGGCGACCCGGTCGGTGTCGATGAACCGGTCGTCGATGGATCGGGCTCGTTCACAGAACAACTCGTACCCCTCGCGCTCGTCGAGCGGCGCGAGGACATGCACGTACTCGCCGCGGACGTCGAGCGATTGCTGGCTCGTAGCCAAGATCCGTAGCTGAGGGCACCCCCCGACCAGCGCATCGATGAGTGACGACACGGAGTCAACGACATGCTCGCAGTTGTCGACGATGAGCAGTGCCTGCTTGGTGCGCATCGCCGACACGACCGACTGAGTCAAGCTGAAGCGCTGTTCCGACGAGACGTCGAGTGTCGCCGCGAGCGTCGGCAACACAGTGGCTGGATCAGTCAGGGGTGCGAGGTCGATCAGCCAGACGCCATCCGGAAACTCAGCGGCCATCGCCCAGCCGGTCTCGATCGCCATCCGCGTCTTGCCGGCTCCACCCGGTCCCGTCAACGTCACGAGAGATCGCGCCTGCACGTCTGCGGCAAGGCGGGTGCGCTCATCCTTTCGTCCGACGAACCCGTCGGCGGGCCGCGGCAAATTCGCGGTCGCAGCGTCCCACATCGGGGAGTTGTTGCGATCGGCCGCCTCGAGTAGCTCGGCTTCGAGAAGGCACAGGTCAGCCGTCGGCTCGGCCCCGACCTCGTCCCGCAACATCAGCCGATATCGCTGGAACGTGCGCAGGGCATCGGTCGGCCTCCCAGATGTCGCCAGCGCCTGCATGAGCAGACCAACCGGACGCTCCCGATACGGGTGAACGGCGACATGCTCCTCGAACAACGGAACCGCCTGAGCCGCTTTGCCATCGGCGAGCATCGCCTCGCCCAAGTCCTCTGTGGCCAGGGCGCGAAGTTCTTCGAGGCGCGCCGACTCGACCACCGCCCACTCCTCGCAGGCGAACTCGCCAAGCGCCGGACCGCGCCACAGTCGCAGCGCGGCGTGCAGGACCGATCGGAGTTCGGTGGGATCCACCGTGGCGGCGCGTTCCAGAAGTGACTCGAACTCGCGACGTCGAGCTCCTCGGTCGCAAGGGCGAGTCGGTACCCGCTAGTAGTCGTCTCGATCCTGCCACCGAGCTGCTTGCGAAGGCGCGACACCGCCATACGCGTCGCCGAACTGTCCACGCCGTGACCGACCACATACTCCGAGATGCGATCCCCTGACAATCCAGACCCACCGCCGATGGCGAGCATCGCGACCAGCCGCCGCAACTGGACAGGCAACGCAATTCGCCGACCATCGTCGCCGATGACCTCCACGTCGCCGAGCAGACACAGTCTCATCCGGCACCCGTCGACCCCACGGCCATCACCGAACTATATGCACACTTCCAGCGAGCACTGATCGGCGATGCATCAGAGATCCCGTGCCCACTCGCGTGGCTCGGACGTCATCCGGTCGGAGCGCTGGCGAGGCTCTCCTTGATGATTTGTGCGCCAGAGGGGTCGAGGTATACGAAGATGTAGTAGTCGGTGGTGCGGGTGCCGACATGTTCGCGCAACGGAAACGAGAAGCCTCCTGGGATGGGCGTCGGGTCTCCGATTCGCTCGGTGCTGTCGATGGGTACGAGCAACGGCTCGAGGTAGCTCCCGGCGTCGGTGTGGTCGAAACGATTGCCTCTGATGCCGATCCATGTGCCCGAGTCGCCGACGATCGCAGCGATTGGGGCGACATCTTTGGCGTTGAACGCATCGACGATGGCGTCAATGACCGCTGTGGCTGACTCGACTGTCAGGGTCGGCGCGCTGTCGAGCGTGCCAGACGGAAGGGTGAGTGGCTTGAAGTACGCCCAGCTGACCTCGGTGGCGTTGACCTGTTCGGTGGTGTGCCCAAGACCCAGGGCTTCGTACTCGGCGCTGTCGTCGTCGAGCCGGGCCACGTGTGGCCTCCCCCTACGATCTCGTAGAACGTCCTGTCGATGCTGTCGGTGCAGCCGGTGAAGTCATGTTGCACGACCTCCTCGGAGAGTTGGGTGACGGCCGACGGTGTTGTGCAGCCGGCATCGACGGCGAACTGTTGGAACTCGTCGAACGGTTTCTGGGCGAGGAAGGAAGGATCGCCGCCAAACCGGGCAGTAACCGTCGCGTCGTATGGCAGCACCGGGTCGCTCGTGCCGTGGAAGGCAATGAACGGCACCGCCCGTGACGGCTTGCAGTCGTCGGTGTGAAACACGCCGGCGATGGACGCAGCGCCCGCCAGACGGTCGGACAACACGCACACCAACCGAGAGGTGAACAGTGCACCGAGCGAGAACCCAGTGCTGTACACCCGTGCCGGGTCGGCGCACCAGTTCGCCACCAATTCGTCGATCAGCGCATTCGCGTAGGTGACGTCGTCTGCTTCGAGCGCGGTGCTATCCGTCTGCCAACTGGCCGAATTGTCGTAGCTCGGCGTGGTGTGAGCGGGGTGCACGACGATGAACCCTTCGCGTTCGGCGACAGCCTCATAACCGGTAACAAGCGCTTCCTTGTCCTCGTTCTCCCCGCTGGCGTGCCAGTCGATGACTGTCGGAGCCAACGTTCCGGTCATCACCGTGGGCACGAAAATGCGGACAGATTCACCTCCCGAGCCTGATGGAACGACCACGTCGTGCACGCCAGGGGTGGCCAGAGCACATCCTGAGTCCACCGATCCCGACGATGCCGCCGCAGTCGACCGCGCGGCGGTCGTCGCGGGTGCTGCGGTGGTGGCAGGTGCGGTCGGCGAAGGACCCACGGTCGTAGCTATCAGAGACGCCTCAGTGACGGAAGGTGCCGTCGAATCTAGCGAGTCCGAACCGCACGCAGCCGCGCCGAACAACAACACACACATCGACGCGGCGGCAACATGACTTCGCACATCGGAACGCCTGACGTAGTGACGGTGGATATGAGCGACACGTGGGTCGGGCATTGAAATCTCCTTGATGTCCCTGGTGGCCGGTGCTCACCGGTGATGGTGCGCCCGTCGTGTCACCGTCTTGTCACCGGGCGCGATCTCGGGTCGCTGCGCAGATCGTCGAAGGCCGCGAGGTTGAGCACCCGTAGCGCCGACAGCCCCGCAGGTGGATCTGCCAGGGCACGCTACCCTTCGGCGACGAGATGTCTGCGCAAAGGGGGCTCGCGTGGGGTCGTTGGACGGCAAGATCGCATTGGTGACAGGTGCGAGTTCAGGAATCGGCGAAGCAGCGGCGATGATGATGGCACTCGAGGGGGCGCAAGTTGTGCTTGCCGCCCGCCGCGAAGACAAAGGCCTCGCCGTCGAACATGCGATCAGGCAGGCTGGTGGCGGCGCGCAGTTCGTTTGCACCGATGTGACCAAGCGTGCTGATGTCGAGACGCTCATCGCCCGGACGGTGGACGTCTACGGGCGGCTGGATTGCGCTGTCAACAACGCCGGCATCGTCGGAACGGTCAACACACCCATCGCCGACGTCGAAGAAGACCAGTGGGACGAGGTCATGAACGTCAATCTGCGCGCCGTTTGGATGTGCATGAAGTTCGAAATCCCTGCGATGCTCGCCGGCGGCGCAGGTTCTATCGTCAACATCTCGTCGATCTATGGGTCCAAGCCCAGTCCGCTTGGCCACGCTCCGTACGCGACCACCAAACACGCCCTGATTGGGCTCACCAAGAGCGCGGCGATCGATTACGCCACCCAGGGCGTGCGCTGCAATGTGGTGTCGCCCGGGTTCACGCATTCGGACATTGTTGACGCAACCGCGGAGGCAGCGCCCGAACGCCTGAACGAGATGGTCAGGCGGCACTCCGCTATGAACCGATTGGGCGAGGGTCACGAATCAGCGGCAGCGATCACCTGGCTCTGCTCAGACGCAGCAAGCTTTGTCAATGGCGCTGTCATCACGGTCGACGGTGGCGACACGAGCCGAATGTACTGACCGCTGCGGAATCAAGCCAAGCTGCTCGCGCGATGTCTGGGCGAGTGGCCAACCGGTCGCGTCGGGCGGCGCAGGAGTTACTACGGTTTGCCGGATCCTGGGCCGCTACAGCAGCGGGAACTCGGTCACCTTCTCGTAGCCGAGCGCGGTAATCGGCCCAATCGGTGCGAAGGTCTTGGCGATCGTGGCCTGTGCCTCCGCGTCCGCGGCCTGGGCGGCCGCGAACTCTTCTAGAGCTGACTCGGACGCGAACTCCTCGATCGCCAGCCACCGCTCGCCTACGGCGTCGCCCTGCGGGCACTCGAACAGCCGCAACGCCCGCGCCCCGAAGCGCACCACCTGCCCGCGGCGCTCGGCGGCCAGCGTCAACGCCTCATCTCGCCGGGCGGGATCGACCTCGAGGGTCCACACCAACAGAACCGTCATGGCTACCCCCAGGAGCGCTCCTCTCGCCGACCGGCGAGCACTGCAGTCTGCCACGGCGTCGAAGACCAGTTTTCGCGACCTTCGTCGTGCTCGTAGCGCCCGATTACTACAGTGTGGGATGTTGTCGAGCGCAGTGAACGACGGTGGACTCTCGAACAGTCCAAATCGACCGCTGGCGCGCGTCGGCATTCTCGGCGAGGTTGCGGTGTGGGACGACGCGGGAGTGGTCGTGCAGCTCTCGCCGCAGCTACGACGTTTGCTCGCTCTACTCATCACAGCTGACGGAGCGTCGGTATCAATCGACCGCATCGCCGACCACATCACCGGCGGACGACTCGACGGATCGGTGATCCGCACCGCTATCTCACGCCTGCGCCGAATTCTCGGCGACCGGGTAGAGAAGACCTCAGCCGGATATCGGTTGCAGCTCGGGCCCGACGAACTGGACAGCTGGCGCTTTTCGGAGCTGATGATCCGGTCCGTCGATGCCCCGCCTCTGGCACGCCTGGCCGCGTTGACCGACGCACTGGCAATGTGGCGTGGCCCCGCGCTGGAGGGGATGGCCGACGAACCTTGGGCGGTAGCCACGGCCACGCGACTGGACGAGCGCAGCGCGCAGCTGCCTTCGAAGATCGCGCCGAGGCTTTGGCAGCTTGCGGCCGTTCCACGGAGGCGATCGCACTCTTGGGCGGATTGATCGACGCCCATCCGTACCGCGAGCGTCCCGTTGCGCTGCTGATGAGGGCGCTGGCAGATGCGGGTCGACTCACCGAGGCGCTGCGTGCCTATCAGCGGCTGCGCACGTCCCTACGCGACGACGTGGGACTCGAGCCCAGCCCCGCGTTGCGTTGGCTGGAGAGCGAGCTCCTCGACGCGGAGACCGCAGGCGAGCTCGGCTCCGAGTCGCGGCCCGCGCTCGAAGGCGGGTTGGGGAAACCTGCGATCGCCTGCCCAGTCCTTTGTCGGCCGTGTGCGCGAGGTCAAGACCCTCGTCGACGCGCTCCGATCACGGCGGCTGCTCACTCTCGTCGGCGTTGGGGGCGTCGGCAAAACGCGGCTGTCCCTGGAGGTCGCGGGGGCCGCGGCTGCAGACTTTCCCTCTGGAGTGTGGGTTGTCGAGCTGGCGGCGGTGGACGATCGGGACGCGGTGCTGCACACCACGATGACCGTGCTCGGCGCAAGTGGCGAGGCGGGTGTGACCCCGTTGGAGTCCATCGTGGATGTCCTACGCGAACAGCCTGCGCTGGTTGTGATCGACAATGCCGAGCACGTGCGCGACGCTGTTGGCGAACTGGTGACGTCCATCTTGGGCGGCTGCGAACGGGTGAGCGTCATGGTCACGAGCCGCGAGCCGCTCGACGTGCCCGGCGAGAGCGTGCACGCCGTAGCGCCGCTCGACGCGTTCGAGAGCATCGACCTGTTCTGCGAACGAGCACGCGAGGCCGACGACAGCTTCGAGTACGGCGACGACGACCGCGCCGTGATCGAGATGATCGCGGCGCGGTTGGACGGACTTCCGCTCGCCATAGAACTCGCCGCGGCGCGGATGCGCTCGTTGACGATTCGCGACCTCCTTGGCCGGCTCGACGACCGGTTCTCAGTGCTGCGCCGAAGCGGCGGTGACAGCGGCCGGCACGCCACGCTGCACGCCGCCGTCGACTGGTCGTACCGGTCGCTGGACGACGACGAGCGCGCCGTGTTCGACCAAATGGGGGTGTTTGCGGGCGGATTTGATCTGGACGCCGCCACTGCTGTGTGCATGGTCGGCTGCCGGGCATCGCTCGACGTCGGTGATGTGGTCCTGTCACTCGTCGACAAGTCGATGGTCATCGCCGACCGACGCCAACCAGTGACTCGGTACTGGCTGCTCGAAACCTTGCGCCAATACGCCCTCGAACGACTCGCCGAGGGCGGGCTCGAAGCCCAGGTACGGGCGGCTCACATCCAGCACTTCAACGCGCTCGCCGTCGAGATCCGGCGATCGAACGAGATCGACGACGGCCCGCCCCAAGCCACGCTGCAGCGGGAGTGGGACAACTTTCGCAATGCGACTCAATGGGCGCTCGACTCCGGCGACATCGACCGCGCCGCGAGCCTGGCAGCCAACCTGTCGATGGCGCTCGACACCTCCCGCGACGAGCACCAGCGTTGGGTCGTTGCAGTGCTCGAAGTGCTGCCGGAGGATCACCGGCTCGCCGCCGTTCTCTACTGCCTTGCGGGGTGGTGGGCGAACCTTCTCGGCGACCATCAGGAGGCGCTGCGGCTGGCCCACCACGGCCTAGCCGTCGACTCGTCATCGACGTTCGAGCAGATCTTGCTCGAGGGTCGTGATCGGCGAGGCCCGAGTTCACCTCGGCCAACCGGCCGAGGCCCTCGCCGCGGCACAAGACGTCATCGCTCTCAGCCCGGTGGATCGCGACGTGCGCCTCGGGTTGATGCTGGCCTGCTGGTGTGCATGGCCGTGCCAGCCGGAACTGGTGGCCGGCTACGCCGGCCGGCTGGCGGCGATCGCCCGGGAAACAGATCGACGCCAGGACCGGCACCAGGCCGCCTACACCGCCGGCATCGTCGAGCTCATCAACGGTGACTCTTCCGCCGCCATCGCCTGCTTCCGCGAGGCACAGCGGGCGGCCAGCGGTCTACGAAGCCTGGAAGGCGAGGCGCTGCAGGGCCTGACCCTCGCGGCCGCAGCGCGCCCTGGCCCCGACACTGAGGCGATCTTCGTGGAGGCGTTGGGCGTGCTGTCCGTAGACGGAACTTCGGCACACCTGTGGATGGTGCTCGAAACGCTCGCCATCCACTGGGCCGACACGGCCAAGCTGCCAGAGGCAGCCACCTTGCTCGGCGGCCTCGATGCCCATGGCCGGGCCTGCGTGTTCCTGGTTGCCGGCCGTCGGCGGGCCCAGGCTGTCGTCGATGCAACTCCGTCCCTCGGCTCCTACAACCGTCGAGGACGATCGATGAACAGGTCCAGGCTCGTCGACTTCGCGTTCGATCGACTTGAGCAGCGAACGCGACCAGCACGACCCAGCCTGAGTTACGCCCACACGAAGTCGAATTCGTAGGTGCCGTGCTCGTCGTCGATGTGTGTCCAACGCAGCGTGCCCGTCGCACCCTCGAACACGCCCGAGACGCCGACCAGGGATTCGGTTCCCGAGTTGTGGTCGTTGGCCGGGTGGTCCGCCTCGTGCCAACTGAACGAGCCGTCACCGACACCGACGAGCGTGCCGGTGAACGTGACGTCAGCGCGCTCGGTGATGACACCGGCGGCGTCCGTGGGCGAGAACGCCGCGGTGTACGTCTCCTGGCCGACGAGGTCACCGTCCAACGCGGCTGCGCCAGTGACCGTGACCCACCCGTCGGCCGCAGGCGGCCCGGGCAACAGCGCCTCCGGGATGCCAACGAACGTGCCCTTGCCCGTCGCAGTTCTCGCTGCGGCTGTCGTGGTCGTCGCCTGCTCGGTCGTCGTGGTCACCACGAGGGTCGTGGTGGTAGTAGCAGCGGTAGTAGTAGGAGCCTCGGTTTCTTCCACCGCCGGCGCCGGCGTGGCCGAGGTAGCGGTCGCCTGCTTCGAATCGGAACCGCAGGCCGCTGCGCCGAGCAGCAATGCGCACATCGACGCGACGCTCACGAGGTGGTGTGCACGAGGTGGCCTGAACTCGTTGTGACGCACCCGAGGTGGTTGTTGCTCTGACATTGCATCTCCTATTTCGCTGCCGGCTGCCGCCGTGTTTGCAGGGTGATTGTGAGTCCCGGCTGTCACCGCTGTTGTCACCGTCCAGTTCCAGACCCGCAACGTGCGCGACGAGTTTGGTGACTATTCGTGACAGCACGAGTTCTCGTTCACGTCGCGCCATTCGTCGCTCGGCAAAGTCGGTGGCCACGTGACCTGATTACGAGACGCTGCTGACCATCGCTCCGTTCGCCGACGACGTCGGGATCGTGCCGAAGACCGCTCCAGAATTCGGTGACAAGACGGTGACAACGCTGGCGCATTGTCAACTCATCATCACTGACACCAGGATCGAGACCAAGGAGGAACCAGTGTCAGAGCGCACCGTTTCGGATCCGTGTCCCGACCACGTCAGAGTGTCGGACCTACGACACCACGTTGCTGTTGTGTGGATGTGCATGTTGCTGCTGGGCGAAGCAGCCTGTGGTTCGGACTCCGCCCGGTCGAGCGCAGCCCCTGTGAGCGAGTCCTCGACCGCAGGTGCCGTCGAGGCTCTTGCGCCTACAACGATCGCAGCAGCGCCGACGACCACCGCAGCACCGACGACCACAATCGTCGATGTCACTCTGGACGGACCGTCTGAGATCGGCGCGGGGGAGACTTTCGAGGTCACGTGGACCGGCCCAGCGGCACCGGGTGACTATGTCACTATCGTCCAGGAAGGTGCAACGAGTTGGACGGACGAGAGCATCTTCTACACGTCCATGGGCAATCCGGGCTCGCTCGTCGCTCCGCTCGACGCTGGCCAGTACGAGCTCTGGTACGTGGATCGGGATCCCGACAGCGCCTCGCTGGCGACTCGTCCGATCACCGTCACGCCACTCACGGTGACGCTTGACGCTCCCGCACAGGTCCAACATGGTTCACAATTCGACGTTGCGTGACCGGTCCCATCGGCCCGACCGATTACATCACGATCGTGCCTGCAGATTCAGCGCCGGGTACCTTCGGGTCGTACGACTGGACCGACCGGGGAAGCCCGACGAAGCTGACCGCGCCGGACAACCCAGGGAACTATGAGATCTGGTATGCGTCGGATCGCCTGCGGAACATCGTCTTCGGTCGAATCCCGATCGTCGTGACGTGATACAGGCTCTGCGTTGTCGCTAGTTCAATGGTTCCGCGCCTCGTTCACCCCTTAGCGACTAGTTCGCTGAGCTTCGTAAGCAGTCCGGGCCGGGTGAGGGTCTGTCGGGAACATTGTGCAAGTGGCGTGGATTGAGTGTCACTCTTGGCGCCTGGTCGCTCAATGCGCAGGCGGAAGGACCTGTTCTGCGACGAGGTTGGTGGCGTTTCGGTCGACGCTGGGGATGACGTGCGAGTAGCGATCGATGGTGACTGCGATTGATGTGTGACCGAGTCGTTCGCTGAGCAGCAGCCGGATGCGTTCCGAGCCGCAGCGCAAGCGTCGCGTAGGTGTGGCGCAGATCGTGTAGCCGGATGCGCGGCAGACCGCTCCGAGTGACGAGGCGATCGAGGTGGAGCTGAAGGAGGCCGGGTTCACCGGTTGACCACCGGCTGATTGAAACACGTACTCGCCACGCGACGCGACTGACCTCTCGCGGTGCTCTCGCAGCGCGGCGAGGGTGCCCGAGTCGAGGTACGCCAACCGGCGACTCGCGCAGTCTTGGGTGCGGCAACAACGGGGCGACCAGCGACAACCGTCAGGGTGTGACGATCGACAGCGAGCCGTCGTCGAAGTCGATGTCGGACCATCGCAACCCGAGCACTTCGCTGCGACGCATCCCGGTCGTAGCCAACAACACGAACGCCGCCGACAACCGATGCGAGCCCGCCACGCTCAGGAACTCTCGGAGTTGATCGACCGTCCACACCGACAACTCCGGCCGCGGCACGCGAGGTGGAGCGACCGCCCGCAACGACGTTGTGGTCGAGCAGACCAAGTCGCACCGCGTCCGCCAATGCCTTGCGGAGCACTACGCCAGTGTATTGGCGACTGTCTTGGCAGCGAGCGGTCGGCCTTCTCGTCCACCGCTGCCGAGCAGATCGGTTTGCAGTTGCTTGCACCTGTATCGGGGTCAGCGATTCGAGAGTCGTGTGTCCGAGCCGACTCGACAATGCGACCAACAGCGATTCGGTAGCTGTGCAATGTGGATGCTCGAAGATACGGACGCTGCCGCTCGAGCCACTCGGCGAGATAGACGCGCAGGTCACACCGCATCCGGGTTGCTAACGGCTGTTGTCGTGTTCGACGTCGATCAGCGCGTTGTTCAACGCTGCGACGGCCTCGCGTTTGGTCGCGAGCCTTGCCGAGAGATCTGATGACGGTGCCCTCTAAGCGTGCTCGGGCCGGTGCGGCCTCGTCGAGTGCGAGTGTCCTACCATCTGTATTACCATGGCTTCCATGGCTGTCCGCCAGAAACGCTCGATCTCGCTCCCACCCGACCTCGCCGAGGCGACGACCTCGCCGCGGCGCTGGAGGGAACGACCGTCAGCGAGTGGCTCGCCGAGACCGCCGCGCACCGTCTCCGTCTCGATGCGGCGGCGAGGGATCGCGGAGCGGGAAGGGAAAGAACGGGACGCTCACCGCCGACGAGCTCGCCGAAGGACTCGCCCGCGCCCGGGCCATCCTTCGCCGCTCGAGGCCGTCACGTAAATCCGCCTGATGAGCGGTGTCACCTACGACGCCGGCGCATTGGTCGCCGCCGACCGCAACGATCGACGCATGTGGGCACTGCATGCCGGATTCCTCGCCGAAGAAGTCTCCCCGACTGTGCCTGCCCCAGTGCTCGCCGAAGCATGGCGTGGCGGCTTGGTCAAGTGAGCTTGCCGCGCTTCGGCGCTCTGCTCGCTCGAACCGATGAGCGAGCAGCAAGCCAAGGCCGTCGGCATGCTCGCTGGCAAAGCCCACCACGACGACATCGTCGACGTCACAGTCGTCGAAGGAGCCATCCGCAGACCCGACGCGACCGTGACCTCCAACCACACCGACATCCGCAAGATCGCCGACGCGGTCCGAGCCAGGATCACGATCGAACGAGCCTGATCAAGCCCTGGTCGAGTGCGATTGTCCTACCATCTGTACTACCATGGGTTCCATGGCTGTCCGCCAGAAACGCTCGATCTCGCTCCCACCCGACCTCGCCGAGGCGATCGACCTCGCCGCCGCGCGGGAGGGAACGACCGTCAGCGCCTGGCTCGCCGAGACTGCCGCGCACCGTCTCCGTCTCGATGCCGGCCGTCGAGGGATCGCGGAGTGGGAGGGAAAGAACGGGACGCTCACCGCCGACGAGCTCGCCGAAGGACTCGCCCACGCCCGGGCCATCCTTCGCCGCTCGACGCCGTCACGCAAATCCGCCTGATGAGCGGTGTCACCTACGACGCCGGCGCATTGGTCGCGGCCGACCGCAACGATCGACGCATGTGGGCACTGCATGCCGGATTCCTCGCCGAAGAAATCTCCCCGACTGTGCCTGCCCCAGTGCTCGCCGAAGCATGGCGTGGCGGCACGCGTCAAGCGAGCCTGGCGCGCTTCCTGGCGCTCTGCTCGCTCGAACCGATGAGCGAGCAGCAAGCCAAGGCCGTCGGCATGCTCGCTGGCAAAGCCCACCACGACGACATCGTCGACGTCACAGTCGTCGAAGGAGCCATCCGCAGACGCGACGCGATCGTGACCTCCAACCACACCGACATCCGCAAGATCGCCGACGCGGTCCGAGCCAGGATCACGATCGAACGAGCCTGATCGACGGTCTGGCGGGTCCGAGCACACACTCGATGGTCGATGGCCTGCCGGGCCAAGCCTCCAGCAGCACTGATCGAGGAACCTGTCGAGCGGGAGGTGTCCGCTCGATCGCTGAGCGCTGGTCGATTGTTCACCATCACGACACCCCGACGAGAACGTCCGTTCCGACTGAAACCCGACCCACACGGTCGACTAGCATCCGCCGATGACTTACGACGAGGAGCGCCACGCATTGGAACTGTGGTTCGCCGCGTTTGACCCCGCCGTCGATGTGCAGATGACCGACGACGCCGTGTTCATTCGGTCGGTCCGACCGAACCGCACGAGCGAGGTCGTGCGCAGTGGACGAACCGGCGACCTTTACCAAGACCTCAACAACGGCCTTTCTCAACTCGTCGAGCAGATGTCGTAGACAACCCCGACTACACGCGGGTCCATCACGTCGACTCGTAGCTCTTCACGCTCGTCGGAACAAACTCTGATCGAACGCTGGGTGAATGGAAGCTGAACATCCTGCCCGCAGATGGCGGCCCCGGATCGTGTGCGTCAGACTGCCGCGATGGCAGTACCTGGGCTATTCATGAATGCCAAAGAGCGACGCGATCTCGTTCCCGGTGAGGTGTTCTTTAAGGCCGGTGACACCGGGGACCAGATGTTCGGGGTCGTCTCGGGCCAGATTGAACTGCGCCGCGGTGATCAGGTGCTGGCCCGTGTCGGGCCGGGTGAGACGTTTGGTGAGATGGCGATCATCGACAGTGCACCTCGTGCGCTCACGGCCGTGGCCGTGGAGGCGTCGGAGATCGCGGTCATCGACCGGAGGATGTTCTTGTTCCTGATCGCCGAGACTCCGATGTTCGCGATTCAGGTCATGCAGACGCTCGCGTCGCGGATCCGCGAACTGGACGATCGTGTCTGACAGCGCTAGTCCACAACTCGAGCGCACCGTCTTCGGAGAGGCGGATCTCGGTCCCGTTGCGAGCCCTGCGTACCACTCCACTCGGCGCAAGCCTTTGGCCGTCCATCACATCTACGATGACTGCTATGGCGGTCGCCAGATGAGCGAGTGCAACCGTGCTCCGGGCACGGGCGGCCTGCCAATGTGCAGGGAATGCGAGGTGAGGTCCCGGATTCGGAGCAGTGTTCGGAAACACCGCTGATCAAATGGACGCCTTCAACCATCCGACATGCGTGCCACCGAATGTCTTGGCCCAGCCGGATACGAACCACTCCCAACCGAGATACAGCCGCAACAGCGACCGTAGACATGGCTCCGTCGCGATCCGCGTTACTGCCCGATTCGGAGCCCCATGTGGACCTGCTCAGGCCTCGATCGCAGTGCCGGTCGGGTCGAGCACGAACCACACGCCGTTTACGCCCTGCCCCTTGGTGTCACCTGCAACGGTGTCGCCCGAGTAGAGATACAGCGGCCAGCCGTTGTAGGTGACCTGGGTCCCAGCCGGATGGGCGATGGTTGCGAGCAGCGACGCATCGAGCCGTCACCGACCGAGATCTGGCTGGGATCGTCGACGAGCAACGGCGGCCACGCAGTGGCGCACGCGTCGATGCACGTCGGCGCGCCCTGTGCATCGGACGTGAGCAGGTACAGCGTCATGCCCTCGGCGTCGGTGAGGATCTGGCCGAGCGCCGAGTCGGCGACGGCGAGCGTCGCCTCGGCACTGGGGGCAGCGGTGGTGGGGGCGTTAGCGGTAGTGGGGGCCGGGGTGGTGTCGGGAGGTGACGGCGGCGCGGTGGCCGGTGGCGCAGTTCCCAGAGCGGCGAGTGCCTGCTGGAACGCTGCCAGCGTGGCAGCGTCGACGATGCCGGTGGGTTCGACGCCGAGAGCGGTCTGGAACGCCTGTAGGGCGGCGGTGAGGTCGTCGGTCCACACGCCGTCGATCGGGCCATCCCAGAAGCCGGTCACGCTGAGGACCGTCTGCACCGACGCTGTGTGGGTGAGGTCGGATGCCGCCTGTTGGAGGTCGAGGTCCGCGAGAAGCGCTTCGAGCGCGGCAGCAGTCGCCTTGTCGACGAACCCGGTCTCGCGCAGACCGCTGTCGGCCTGTAGGCGCTTGACGCCGTCGACCGTCGCCGGGCCGTAGATCCCGTCGATTGCACCGTCGTAGTACCCGACGAGCTGCAACTCGGTCTGCAGCGTGGTCGTGTAGGCGGTCACTTGCGCCACGGCCTCCGCCTGCTGGTCGTCGTCCAGGCAACCGGCGTCGGCGAACAGCTTGAGCCATGCGATCTGGAGCGCGAATGCCGCCGAGTTGTACTCGGCGGTCGCTTCGGCGAGCGGCGTCGACGCCGTGATCCCTTCGCCGGCGTCGGCGAGATCGGCCTCGGCCTGCTGAACCCGTCCGATCGTGGCCGGCGGAACGAGGGTGGTTGTCGTCGACGTCGTCGACGTCGACGACGAGCTGGTCGAAACGCTCGACGCCGTTGCGATTGCCTCTGCGAGTGCCGCCTGGGCGTCAACGAGCTCCTGTCCGGCGACAGCGAGCGCGGACTTGGCGTCCTCGACCTCGGTCACCGAGGCAGCCACCGTTTCGCGCGGCGCGACGAGGTCGGCGCCGAGCGTCTGGACGTCGCCGACGGTTGCTGCGTCGTCGGAGAACAACTTGCCGTACCGGTCGATCACGTCGAGATAACCCTCGGCGTCGACGCAGAACTGCTCGTGCGCCGCCTCGAGCGCAGCCTGCGACTCGGTCACGCCCGACTCCGCAGCGTCGACGCGCGCCTCGGCCGCCGCAACCGGATCCTGGTCGGACGATGTCTCTGTAGCGCCACCATCGTCGTCGCTGCACGCCGTTGCCACCAGGGCGAGGGCGATCAACGCCGCCGCCGATCGGCGTCGCGTCACGGCGAACCTCGTCCGCACGCGTCGGTCCTTCCTGGTTCGATCAATCACCACAGCGACACACTCCCAACAGACCGAGATCTCGTAACCACCCGAGTCAAGGTGGTGTCCACAATTCGCTCAACGATAGCCAACTCGGGCCCACCTGAGTACTCTCCCCGACCTGGTCGGCGGCAACCGACTCACCGCGGCACTAGTCCGTCCAGCACGTTGGTGTGCTGCAGTGATCGCCGAGTAGTCGCAAATCCTGTGCACCTTTGTGCAGTTCAGAGTCGCGCCCCGCCGCCCGTGTCGATGGAAGCAGTTGGGGTCGGGTAGCGGTTTCGGTAGACGATGGCCGCGGCGACGCCTGCGATGAGCGGTAGCCAATATGAGACCAGCCGGTAGGCGAGGGTGGCCAATGTCGCGTTGCCGGTGGACAGTCCAGCCCAGACAAGTGTGACTGTCAGACCGGCCTCCACGAAACCGAGGCCGCCTGGGGTGATCGGGATCATCTTGAGGACGCTGGCGGCGACGTAGGCGAGGAGCAACGGAACGGATTCGACGCGGGAGCCGGTGGCGGCGACCGCGGCAACGAGCGCGAAGTAATCGAACGCCCACCTGCTGACCACGGTGATGACGGCCCATGACCAGTGTGACCCGAGGGCCTGGCGTACCCGGTCGCGTTGTTCGAGAACGCGCTGGGGCATGTCGGCAGAGCGCGGCTTGCGGCGGCGGACATGGTTGAGTACCCATTGGGTGGCGCCTGCCAGTGTGCGGAGGAGGCCGTCGGTGGTGAACGCCGCGAATCCCAGGAGTAGGAGGATGAGGAACGCGCCGGCTCCAAGCCAAGAGGCGCGCTCCAAGCGGGCGTCGATGTGGGCGAGTCGGAAGCTGAGCGGCACACACAGCGCGGCTAGTCCGAACAGAGCTGTGGTGGTGAGCAGTGAAACCGCTACCAGTCCGGATGCGGTGCGTGCTGGTTCCTCGCCACCGCGGACCATGTAGTTGTATTGCAAAGGCCCGCCGGCGGCGGCGCCGCCGGGGACGATCGAGCTCACGCTGTTGCTGACGAGCTGTGAGGTCGCGATCAGAAGCCAGTGCGAGCTCGATGTAGAGATCCCGATAAGCAGCCAGACGCACACGAAGCTCGCGAACTCCAACACTGCCATCACCGCGAACCACCACGGCCGGATCGCCGCCAGTTGGTCGTAAGAGCCGAACACCTCGACCACCGAAGGCCACACAAGATAGAGACCAACCGCCGCCAGCGCCAGCCGGACGATACGGCCGAGCATCAGGACGATCCGCTCAGATCCACTTCGAGATGTTAAACGAAGGCCGCCGCCGGTCCGCGACCGTCGATCGCGGTTATGCCTCGGTCTCGGTATGCGCCGGCGACGTGACACGACGCACGGCGGTCCACAGTTCGTTGAGTCGGGCTCCCATGTCGACGGACTCGGGGTCCAGCAGCCACTGGATCTGCAAACCGTCGGCTGCGGCCAGCAGCAGTGATGCGACCACGTCGGCATGGAGGTCGTTGGCGATCTCGCCCCGTTCCTGCTGCTGTCGAATGTCTGCGGCGATTCCCGCGCGCAGTGCCTCGTAGCGGGCAGCGAAGAAGGATCGGGCCGGCACTGTCGACGGCGGTGCTCTCGGCCGACATCGCCACGAACAGGCGCACGAGACCCGGCTCTTCGGAGTTGTGTCGAACGATCGACACCAGCCCTTCCGCGGTCACTGGGTCTCCCCGGTTCTGGTCATAGATCCGCTCGTTGCGAGCATCACGGCGACGCAACACCTCGATGAAGAGGTCTTCCTTGCCGTTGAAGTAGTGGAGAAGGCCAGCCTGGCTCAGCCCCGTCGCCCGGGCTACCTCTCGAACGGAGGTGCGGTCATAGCCGTTCTTCGAGAAGATCTCCAGCGCCGCGTCGAGGATCTCATCTCGCTTGGCGACTCCCTTGGGATATCGACCCCTTGGTCGCATGCCTGGGGATGGTACTGGGTGGGTCGAGTCGTCGACGCTCACCAAGTGATTGTCGTCTGCGACGTGGTCCTCGAGTGTCATGTACGGCAGCGCCGCAGAGCGTGCGAGGCGACGAAGTGGACCGTCTCGCCCAGAACGAAGTCACGCGCCGGGCACGGACTCCCAGCAGTGGTCGGCGCCGGGCACGAGCGAGTACTCCATCGCGTCACCATAAATATCCAGGTATCGCTCGGCGTAGCTCGCGGGGATGAAATCCCGATCACCGTGGAGCACCCGCACGGGACCGTCGAAGCCTCGCGCCCGGCCGTACACATCGAACCGACAGGCATCGGCGAAGAACGCCGGGCCCAACGCGCAATCCATGGAAATCGAAGTAGCCGAGCACGTCGACGTCGGTGGTCGAACGACCCTGCAACATTCCACTCCGCAGTTCGTCGACGAACAACGCGGCGACGGACCACATTGTGAGTGAGCGAATGTCGAGGTCGCGTTTCGGCGGCGACGACGCTCGCGATCACCGCGCCCATGCTGATGCCCACGAGATGAAGGTCGTCGGCATCGACGAAGCCGAGGCCCGCGATCCACCGAATGAGTTCGAGCGAGTCGACGATGTCGTTGGAAACGACGGTGTCTGCGAAGTCGCCATCGCTTTCGCCGTGCCCGGCCCGATCCATGGCCACCACCGCGAGCGTCCTCGGACGACGAGCGCACGTGCGAGCTGCACGAAGGCGCGGGAGGCCTCTGTCCGCTGCCCTCCGAAGCCGTGAAGCAGGACCGCGGTCGCGAACGATCAGTTTCCGGCAGGGAACATAGGCACTACCTCGAAGGGTGAGCCCACGGGTCTCGAATTCGAGCGGCCGCACACTGAAACTCACCGATTGCTCCTGACTGCGCGAGGGGTGTGAAACGCGATGTGGGGCGAGCCAGGAACTCGCCCCACATCGATTTGCGGTTGTCGCCGGAGGGGGCCGGCGACCCGAACGTCACCAGCCGGGAAGGCCCAGCTGCTGTGCCTGCTTCACAACATCCTGGTCATAGAGTGCGGCACCGTCAGGAGCAGTTCGCAAACCAGAGCCGACCTCGACAGTGATTTGCTCGAGCTGCGGACCCTTGATCGGAGACAGGAACTCGAGCGCTGGCGACGTGGCGTCTGCCTTGTCGAAGTACGGCAACATGTCGGCCACGGCCCGGGGCACTTCATCGGGGATCGTGCATCCCTTGACGAGGTATGGGCCTGTCGGGACGACCGCGGCCGTCATCGCATCGCAGCCCGGGACGCTCGCAACGAATGCGAGGAACCGCTTCACTTCGTCCGGGTGTTCGGTTGTGGCGGCGCCGTAGATTGCCGGCGGCATCCAGACCGTGAGCCCATTCGGACCATTTCCGGGCATTGCGAAGAATCCGACCTTGTCACTGGAATCGGGGTACAGGTCGACGATTGTGCTGATCGCAAAGGTGAGCATCGGGTAGTGGGTACCCTCGCCTGTTCCAACCAGTCGAAGCGCGTCATCGAAACTCGTCGATCCGAAATCCTCGTTGAGGTATCCGGCTTCGTACACGTCCTGCAGGTGTTGGAAGCCTGCCTGCGCAACGGGGTCATCTGCATACTTCACTTGGTTGTTCGTGTACTTCGTGGCCCAGTCGGGATCGTTCGCGGAGACATTGAAGAAGTCTGCGAGTACGAAGATTTGTGACGTCCATGTGTCGCCATAAGATTGGATGACCGGGGTCTTGCCCGCCGCCTTGAGTGCGGCGTTGTTCGACATGAACTCGTCCCAGGTGGTCGGGACCTTGAGGCCGAGCTCCTCGTAGTCAGGGATCCAGTAGAACACGCCCCCACCGGTGGCCGTGCCGGCCGGTGCGCCGTACAGGCCGCTGTCGGTGGACACAGTCGTGACATAAGCCGGGTTGAGCGCGTCGACCCATGGCTCGTCGCCGACATTGAGCAGAGACTCGTCGGGGTTGAGTGCCTGGAACAGCGAGCCGGAGTTGTACCAGAAGATGTCCTCCATCTCGCCGGTAGCGAGCTTGGTCTTTGTGAGGTTGTCACCTTCGGAGCCAGTCGGCCCGGAGCTGTCGAGATCGATCTTGACGTCTGGATTCTCGGCCTCGAACGCTGCAATCAACGCCTCTGCGGTCTTGACGTTCGCTTCGACGTTCCCCATGAACATCGAGATCGTCACAACGTCGCCGCTCGAGCTTTCTTCGGCCTGCGTCGTACCCGCCGCCTGTGTGTCCGACGGCGCGGCGGCCGCCGTGTCGCTCGAGGCGTTGGTCGCTGCCGGAGCTGCATCTGTTGCGTCGCTCGACCCGTCGCCGTCACTGCCACAGGCAGCGAGAACCATCGCCGTCGCAAGTAACACCGCCGACGTGCGTCGCTTGAAAGATCTGTGCATCAAATCATTCCCCCTTCAGAAGTTCGCGGCGGCACCGATGCGGCACCCCCCAAAACGAACCAGTCAACGACTGGTATTGAAACGATACAGTTCAATGAGCGGTATTGTCAATGGGCGCGGCGACACATGCCACGGTCCGGACTTGAATCGTTTGCTGCCGAAATCAGCAGTCGATGCCGACGGCTACCACCGACGTCGACTACGCACCGGTCGTCGAGCGCCGAACAACGAGTTCGGGGCTGAACGTGATCTTCTGGTGCCGGTGGTCCCGATCTTGGGCAGCCTCGGCAATCAGCAGAGATGCGGCCGCGTCGCCCATTTGGGCCGCCGGTTGCCGCACCGATGTCAGCGGGACCGCTGCGAGTCTCGCGAATTCGATGTCGTCGAAACCGACCAGGGCAATGTCGTCGGGAACCGACCGACCGTTCTCGAACAGACCCAGCAGCACGCCGAGGGCCACCGTGTCGTTCGCGCAGAAAATGGCATCGGGCTTGTAGCCGAGCACCTCGCCGATCGCACCATGCGCGCTTCGTCCATTGAGTGCTTGCACGCGAACGACGTCGACGGAGACCTCTGAGCCTCGGCTGTGGTGTTCTACCGCCCGCCGCAGTCCGGCGCAGCGGTCCTCGCTCTGGCGGACCGACGTCGGGCCGCCGATGAAGACGATGCGGCGCCGACCGATGTCGATCAGATGGTTTCCGGCGAGCTCGCCACCTCGCAGGTCATCTACCGCGACCGAGCACGCGGTTGCAGAGTCGGCGGCCTCGTCGACGAGCACGACGGACAGCCCGCGTGCGCGCATACGTTCGAAGGTGCGTCGATCCCGCTTGGGATCGACCGGTGTGATCAGGATGCCGGCGACGCGCTGTTCGTCGAGGAACTGCAGATGGCGTTCTTGGCGCTTGGCCGATCCGTCGGAGTTGCAGAGCACGACCGAATAGCCGCGTCGTTCGAGCGCTTCTTCGGCGCCTCGTGCGAGTTCGGTGAAGAAGGGGTTGCCCGTGTCCAGTACGACGAGTCCGACGATCTTGCTTCGGGCAGATCGCAGCCTCGAGGCCGACCCGTTGCGGACGTAACCGAGTTCTTCGATTGCCGCCAGCACAGAGTTGCGGGTGAGTTCTGCGACAGTGTCCGGTCGGTTGAGCACGTTGGAGACCGTGCCGACCGAAACGCCGGCGCGCTCAGCGACTTGCCTGATATCAGCGGTTTTCATGGCCATGCCGGGCACAGCGTACGAGGTGCTCGTCGGGAACCCTGACGGCCAAGGCTTCAGTCGGCATCGTCGATGGACGCACCGATCTCGTCGAACGGCGTGTGGCGAGACGGTCGCTGCGGGTCGTCGGCGACAGCGCGGCACGTTCCGGTCAGGTGGTGTTGTCCCGGGCCGAGTTCCGTGGTCTCGCATCCCTCGACGTCGACGCGGGCTCGTGCGCCTTCGGGAATCGTGACATCGACGCGGAGCATCTCGCCCTCCCGCCGCCATGCGACCGCCGCCTCACCGACGCCGGTGGTGAGTCGCGCTCGAGCCGAGGTGAGACCGCCACCAGGTCGAGGTCGAACGAGGATGGTCCGGTAGCCGGGTTCGGCAGGAGCGAGTCCGGCGACGACGCGATGAAGGAAGTCGGCGACCGCTCCCAGGGCGTAGTGGTTGAACGATGTCATCTCGCCGTCGTTGACCGAGCCGTCGGGCATCATGCTGTCCCACCGTTCCCAGATCGTGGTGGCGCCCATCGTGACCGGGTACAGCCACGATGGGCAGGCTTCCTGGGTGAGGAGGTGATAGGCCTCGTCGACGAAGCCCTGACGTGCGAGTGCGTCGCACACCAGGGGGGTGCCCACGAATCCGGTTCCGATTCGGTAGTCGTCGAACTTGACGAGTTCGACGAGCCGTGTCGCGGCACGTCGCCGCGGCTCGCCCTCGGGCAGCAGGTCGAATGCGAGAGCGAGTCCATATGCGGTCTGCGAATCGCTGGCCAGCCGACCTGACGGGCGTGACGAACTCGCGGTTGAAGGCGGCGACGATGGAGTCGGCATAGCGCGTGGTGGTCAGCGGCTTCCGCGAGGCCGAGGACCTCGGCGGTGAACGGCCGAGCAGTCGGGCTGTGCGGGCGTGGTAAGCGGTGGCGATGAGGTACGGATCGGTGCGAGTGTCGGCTGGGCGATCGGGTGGTGCGGCGGGGTCGAGCCAGTCGCCGAGTTGAAAGCCGCTGTTCCACAAGTGATCGTCGCCGGCGAGGCCTGCGATCTCGTCGACCCAGGCGCGCATGCTCGGGTAGTGCCGGCGGAGCATGTCGATGTCGCCGTAGCGCTCGTACAGCACCCAGGGCACGACGACAGCGGCGTCTCCCCAGGCTGCCGCGGGCTTGGGTGGAAACATCAACTCGACCCATGGGACGTAGGGCGGAACGGTTCCGAGTTCGGCCTGCTCGACGGCGAGGTCCGCGAGCCATGAGTCGACGAAGGTCTTGCAGTCGAACAAGAAGGTAGCTGTCGGGGCGAACACCTGTAGGTCCCCAGTCCAGCCGAGACGCTCGTCGCGTTGTGGGCAGTCCGTCGGAACGTCGACGAAGTTGCCACGCGTGCTCCACACGACGTTGTCGTGGAACTTGCTGAGGAGTGCGTTGGAGCAGTCGAACCATCCGGTCCGAGGCATGTCGGTGTGGCAGACGATGGCGCGAAATGCGCCGGGGTCGAGCGACTTCGGCCAGCCGGTCACCTCGACGTATCGGAACCCGTGCATGGTGAAGGTCGGCTCGTAGGTCTCCGGCCCGTCGCCAGCGAGGATGTAGGTGTCAGTCGCGAGGGCGTACCGCAGAGGTCGTACACAGAGCTCGCCGTCCTCGAGGACTTCGGCGTGGCGGAGCGTGATTTCGGTACCGGCGTCGCCGTCGATCGTGAACCGGACTCGACCGGAAATGTTCTGCCCGAAGTCGATGATCGTGCGTCCCGCTGGCGTGGTGATTACGTCGGCGACCCGGAGCTCCTCGATGCGGCGGATGGGAGGCGATCCTTGTGGAACCAGGCGGTCGGTGACGGATGCGAGTTCGACCACCTCAGTCCATGTCGTGTCGTCGAAGCCCGCAGATGCCCAGTCGGGTTCGGCGAGACGCGCATCGAAGCATTCGCCATCGTAGAGGCTGGCCGACAGGACAGGTCCGTATGCAGCGCGCCACTCGACGTCGGTGCCGACCGTGACCACGCGATCGGCGTAGCGGAGCACGAGTTGTGCGACCGCGCCGATGTCGGCTCCGTAGACCTCGCGTACGCCACCGCCGAAGCCGAGGCGACCGCGATACCAGCCTTCGGCGACGGTGATACCGATGCAGTTCCGCCCCTCACGGACCGCATCGCTGATGTCGACGCTTTGGTAGCGGAGACGTTCCTGATAGCTCGTCCAACCCGGCGCAAGAACATGGTCGTGCACCGCAGCGCCGTTGAGTTCGGCGACGTAGATGCCGAGCGCTGTGATGTGCAGTTCGGCGCTGATGAGTCCGGGTTCGACGCTGAACTCTCGGCGGAAGCGGACTGGGCGCTCCGGGGGCCCGGCCAGGTGCGCTGTGATGGGTGTTGCTGTGAAGTCGGCGACCGCGTGCGAGGTGCTCATCCCTTGATCGCTCCCGCTGTCAGTCCGGCGACGATCTTGCGGCTGAAGAACATGAACATGATCAGCGGCGGAATGGTGATGAGCAGGACGTCCATGAACAGCAGGTTCCACTGGGTGTTGAATTGGCCTCGGAAGTTGTAGAGGGTGAGTTGCACGGTGGCGTTGTCCTTGCCGGGAAGGAAGTAGAGCGGGTTTTGGAAGTCGTTGTAGATGATCACCGAGCTCGTCACGATCACGGTGATCACGACGGGCCGGAGCAGAGGGAAGATGACCTTGTAGAACAGCCGGAGTCCGGAGCAGCCGTCGATCATCGCGGCTTCGTCGAGCTCGCGCGGGATGGTCGCGACGAACGCCCGGAAGAGCAGCACGGCGAACGGCAGTAGGTATGCCACCTCGATCAGTACGACTCCTCGAAGTGTCTTGAACAGGTTGATCTCCTGAAGGACGTAGATCGTCGGGACGACAGCTGGTGGCACGATCAAGCCGGCCAACAGGAACATGTTGACGACTTTGGCGACACGGTCGTTGCGACGTTCGAGGACGAATCCGACCATCGACGCCAGCACCACGAGCAACGCGACCGATGCGATGGTGAGGATGAAGCTGTTCTTCATTGCCAGGAGCAGGATCCGGTCGCGGGCGTCCAGTACTGCCTTGAAGTTCTCGATTCCGTGCCACTCCGTCGGCCACGACAGCCGGAGAAGGGCGGCTTCCTGGCGGCCCTTCATCGCGGTTACCACGATGAAGACGAACGGGATGATGAACACGACGACAACCACGGCGAGCGCGAGGACGTCGAGCCAGATGTTCTTGAAGCGTGTCCTCATCGGGCGAGCTCCTTTCGGCGCAGGAACCAGTTGAGAGGGAACACGAGGATCATCACGAGGATGAAGAGCACGACGTTCCCGGCAGTGGATAGGCCATAGAACCCGGCCTGGTACTGCTTGTAGACGGTTGACGCAATGACGTCGGTCGTGAACCCTGGACCGCCGCCGGTCATCGTCCAGATGAGGTCGAAGCGACGAAGCCCTCCGACGAACGACAGCAGAATGACCGTGAACGTCGCCGGGTGGCTGAGGGGCACAATCACGTGGCGAAACCGATCCCAACTTCCGCCGCCGTCGACAGCGACCGACTCATAGAGCTCCTGAGGGATCGACAAGATCCCGGCGATGAATATCACCAACGCCAGTCCGACGCCCTGCCAAACGTCGACGAAAGCGACAGACAGCAGTGCGATGTTCGGGTCCGTCAACCACTTCGGTCCGTCGATCCCCACCACCCCGAGCGCCTGATTGATGAGACCGGTGCTCGGATGCATGAGCCGCTCGAACGTGATACCGACAGCCACCGTGCTGACGAGGACGGGAAAGAAGATGATCGAGCGGATCGTGGTCTTGATGTGCAATGTCGGGGAGGTGACGAGCACCGCGAGCGCCATGCCGATCACGACTTTCAGCCCGCTGGTCACGACTGCGTAGATGACGGTGTTGCGCAGACTCTTGGTCAGCGAGGGCTCGCGGAAGAACTGTCGGAAGTTGTCCAGCCCGATCCACTCGTGTTCGAACAACGTCCAACGCGTGAATGCGTAGAAGAGGGACAACACGGTGGGGACGACGAACATCACACCGAACACCACTGCGGCAGGGATGTAGAACCATCGAGGGTAGCCACGGGACAGATGGAGACGTGCTCCTCCCGGCGGCCGTCGCGTCGGGCCACGCCCTGACGACGCAGCGGCGACCTTGTGTTCCCCCTCGTTACGTGGCGAGCCGCGGCTCGGACCTGGTCTCGATGAAATCGTGGTGCTCATCAGTTCCCCTCGTGTCGGCACCAACCAACTTGAAACGGTTCATCTAACCTAAGACCCGTCTCCTCAGACTGTCAAGGCTACAACTAAGGCGATAGTAGCATCGTTCGGTCCACCGGTCGCTGAATGGTAATTGAATCGTTCAAACATGCGGGGTATTGTTCAGCGGCACAGTGTTGCGAGTCCGTTACGAGGCCCACGAGACGAAGGGGATTCAGCATGTCGATCAGCTCCACGGTGCTCGAAGTACTCAGACGGCAATCGATCGAAGTGCCCTCATGGGCGTACGGCAACTCCGGGACACGCTTCAAGGTGTTCGCTCGGGCAGGTGTGCCGAGGGACCCGTTCGAGAAGCTGACCGACGCCGCGCAGGTGCACGCACTCACAGGGTTGGCGCCCAGCGTGGCGCTGCACATCCCGTGGGACGATGTCGACGACTTCGCCAAATTGGTCGAGCACGCTGAAGGGCTCGGTATCCGGCTAGGCACCATCAACTCGAACACCTTTCAGGCCGACATCTACAAACTCGGCAGCCTCGCGCACACGGACTCCTCCGTGCGCCGAACCGCGATCGACCACCACTTCCGCTGTATCGAGATCATGCATGAGACCGGGTCGAAGGATCTGAAGATCTGGCTTGCCGACGGCACGAACTATCCGGGCCAGGACGACATCCGCAGTCGCCAAGACCGCCTCGCCGAATCGCTCGCGACGATCTACGAGCGGCTCAGCGACGACCAGCGCCTGGTCCTCGAATACAAGTTCTTCGAGCCGGCCTTTTACCACACCGACGTTCCCGACTGGGGTACGTCGTACGTGCACTGCCTGGCGCTCGGCGAGCGGGCCGTCGTCTGCCTCGACACCGGCCACCACGCACCGGGCACCAACATCGAGTTCATCGTCGCCCAACTGTTGAGGTTGGGCAAACTCGGTTCGTTCGACTTCAACTCGCGGTTCTATGCCGATGACGACTTGATCGTCGGCGCCGCCGACCCGTTCCAGCTCTTTCGAATCCTGTACGAGGTGAACCGCGGTGGCGGCTTCGACCCTGCATCGGGTGTGGTGTTCATGCTCGATCAGTGCCACAACATCGAAGCCAAGATCCCCGGACAGATCCGCAGCGTGCTCAACGTCCAGGAAATGACGGCCCGCGCACTACTCGTCGACCACGATGCGCTCACGGTCGCTCAACAATCCGGTGACGTGCTGGGTGCCAACGAGATACTGATGGACGCCTTTTACACCGACGTCCGGCCGGCGCTCGCCGATCTGCGGGAGGAGCGCGGTCTGCCACGTGACCCCATGGAGGCCTACGTGGCTTCGGGCTACCAAGAGGAAATCGAACGCACTCGAGTCGGCGGCAGCCAAGCCGGCTGGGGTGCATGAGGCTCCACGATGACGCACCCGGTTGTCGCCGAGCTGTTGGATCGTTCCAACCGACTCGGATCCGATCGCAAGAACACAAACTTCGCCGGCGGCAACACATCGGCGAAAGGCACCGACACCGACCCGGTCACCGGCGGCCCGGTCGAACTGATGTGGGTCAAAGCCTCAGGCGGCGACCTCGGTACCCTCTCGGAGTCCGGCCTCGCCGTCCTCCGTCTCGACCGGGTCCGCGCACTTGGTCCACATGTACCCGGGCATCGAGCATGAAGACGAGATGGTGACGGCGTTCGACTACTGCCTTCACGGCAACGGCGGCGCGGCCCCATCGATCGACACCGCAATGCACGGCCTCGTGACGGCAGCGCACGTCGACCATTTGCACCCGGACGCCGGCATCGCAATCGCCACGGCGGTGGACGGCGAGGAGCTCACTCGCAAGATCTACGGCGACACCGTGGTGTGGGTACCGTGGCGGCGCCCCGGCTTTCAGCTCGGACTCGACATTGCGCAGATCCAACATGACCATCCCGATGCCATCGGCGTGATGCTCGGTGGGCACGGCATCACCGCGTGGGGCGCCACGAGCGACGAGTGTGAGCGCAACTCGTTGTCCATCATCGGCACCGCCGCCCGATACATCGAAACCCACGGCAAGCCCGAGCCGTTCGGAGCGGTGCTCGACGGATATGAAGCGTGCCGAAGCCACAGCGCAGGGCGAAGGCGGCGGCGCTCGCCCCGACGATCCGTGGCATCGCTTCACGCGATACGCCGATGGTCGGACATTTCACCGACGACCCGATGGTGCTCGATTTTCTGTCGCGATCGGAACACCCGCGACTCGCCGGGCTGGGAACGAGTTGTCCAGACCACTTCCTGCGGACCAAGGTGAAACCGATGCTGCTCGACCTACCGAGCGCGGCACCGACCGACCAGTGCATCACACGGCTGGGCGAACTGCATCAGAGCTACCGCAACGACTACCGCTCGTATTACGAAACCTACGCCGACTCGGACTCGCCGCCGATGCGCGGTGCCGACCCACTCGTCGTTCTCGTTCCAGGTGTCGGAATGTTCAGCTATGGGCGCAACAAACAAACTGCGCGTGTCGCCGCAGAGTTCTATCTCAACGCAATCAACGTGATGCGCGGAGCCGAGGCGTTGTCGAGGTACCAGCCGATCAGCGATCGCGAGAAGTTCCGCATCGAGTACTGGGCGTTGGAGGAAGCCAAGCTCCAGCGAATGCCGAAGCCAAAATCACATGCCAGCCGTATCGCGTTCGTGACCGGTGCCGCGTCTGGTATCGGGAAGGCGATTGCTAAGCGACTCGCGGATGACGGCGCCTGCGTCGTGATCGCCGATCTCGATCCCGACCGTGCTGCGGCCGTCGCTGCCGAGATTGGCGACGCCGACGTCGCGATCGGGATCGGAGCCGACGTGTCGAACGCCGCTGCGGTCGCGGCAGCCATCGACGAAGCTGTCCTTGCGTTCGGCGGTGTCGACCTCGTCGTCAACAACGCAGGTCTGTCGTTGTCGAAGACGCTGCTGGAAACCACCGAGAATGACTGGGACGTACAACACGATGTGATGGCCAAAGGATCATTTCTTGTATCGAAGGCTGCGGCCGCGGTGATGATCGACCAGGCCATGGGTGGCGACATCGTGTACGTCGCGTCGAAGAACTCGGTCTTCGCCGGACCCAACAACATCGCCTACTCGTCCGCCAAGGCCGACCAAGCCCACCAGGTCCGCTTACTCGCCGTCGAGCTCGGCGAGCACGGCATTCGGGTCAACGGTGTCAATCCCGACGGCGTCGTACGCGGGTCAGGAATCTTCGCCACTGGCTGGGGTGCACAGCGGGCCAAGACCTATGGCATCTCCGAAGACGAACTCGGATCGTTCTACGCCCAGCGCACGATCTTGAAGCGTGAAGTCCTACCCGAGCACGTCGCCGCCGCCGTCTCGGTCCTCACCGGCGGGGACCTCATCCTGACCACAGGCCTGCACATCCCTGTCGACTCCGGCGTCGCCGCGGCCTTTCTCCGCTGACCGGGTCTCGCGTGTGAATGTCGTCGCTGCGGTCGACTGCGGCGCCAC
>CAVZXO010000001.1:0-270839 GCA_963779295.1 Ilumatobacteraceae bacterium | reverse complement strand
AGAGCAGGTTTGCCTGGGCCAGGGTGAGCCCCTTGACTTCGTCAGATAGATAGGCATCCAGAGCGCCAACCCCCCCAGGGCAAATGTTACCATGCCGTAGCCCAGGGTTACCCGCCGCAGGGTAGGGACCTTGAAAAGCTCCAGTAGGCCGTCAGGGGTGACCGCGTGGTCGTGGGTTTCGCGTGTTACAGGCTCCGGCCTGACCTCACCCAATAGGTAAATCAGCCCGGCCAGGGCCAGCCCCGGCAGCCCCGCCAACAGAAAGGCCGGACGCCAGCCCCAGTGTGCTGCCCACTATCTCGCCCACCAGGTAGGCCAGGGCGGCGCCCACCGGCAGCGCCAGGTAGAACAGGCCCAGGGCCCGGGCCCGGCGCCCCAGCGGCAGGAGGTCCGCCAGGTAAGCCGGGGCCAGGGTGCCGAAAGAGGCCTCTCCCACCCCTACCAGGCCCCGGGTCGCCACCAGGAAAGGGTAGGACGGCGCCCAGTAGGTCAGGCTGGTGGCCAGGCTCCACAACACCGCCCCGCCGGCCATAAGGCGGAGGCGGCCCCAGCGGTCCCCCAGGTAGCCGAATAAGGGCGAAGTCAGAAAATATACCAGGATAAAGGCGGTCCCCAGAAATCCGAAGGCCGTGTTGGTCAACCCCCAGTCGGCCTTGATCAGGCTGCCCAGGGAGGCCACCAGGAAGCGGTCCAGATAGTCCAGGAGGTTGAGGGCGGTCAGGATAATCAGGGCGCGGGTGGTCAGGGATAGGGGCATATTGGAGTAGCCAGTAGCCAGTGGTCAGCGTCAGATTGCAATTATTATTCATCTCTGACAACTATCAAGCCCTGTCAGGATAATTATTTCAGGCGTAAAGCCGTGGAAAAACTCCCAGAAATCCGGGAAAGACTTGGCCACGCAGTCGGGGTCGGTGATGACCATGCCGGGGGTCTTGAGGCCGGCCACCGCGAAGCTCATGGCGATGCGGTGGTCGTTATAGGTGTGGATGACCGCGCCCTGAGGCGTCCCGCCCCGGATGACCAGGCCGTCAGCGGTTTCCCGGGCCTCGATGCCCAGCTTGGCCAGTTCCGTCGCCACCGCCGCCAGGCGGTCCGACTCCTTGTGGCGCAGGTGGGCCACCCCGGTGATGACGGTGTCGCCTGGGCGAAGGCCGCCAGCACCGCCAGGGTGGGGACCAGGTCCGGCATGGTGGCCATGTCCACCGTCCACGCCCCGCAACGGTCCGCCCTGAACCGTCAGCCCCGCCGGGGTGGATTCGATGGCGCAGCCCATCCGCCCCAGCACCTCGGGGAAGGCCGCATCCCCCTGGCTGGACTCGAGGCTCAGGTTGGTGATGGTGACCCGCCCGCCGGTTAAGGCCGCCGCGGCCCAGAAATACGAGGCGCTGGAGGCGTCGGCCTCGATTTCATAGTCCTGGGGCAGGTAGCACTGGCCGCCGGGAAGCTGGAAATAGCGGTAGCCTTCCCGGTAATAGGAGATGCCGAAGTCGCCCAGGACCTCCAGGGTCAGGTCCACGTAGGGCCGGGACACCAGCTCGCCGGTGATGTCGATCTCCAGGCCCTGCGGGCGCCAGGGGCCCGATGAACAGCAGGGCCGAGAGGTACTGGCTGCTGATGGCCGCCGGAGAGTTGCGCCCGGCCGCCGGTGAGGCCGCCGGTGACCCTGACCGGGGGGCAGCCGTCGCCTCTTTCGGAAACGGCCTGAACCCCCACCTGGCGCAGCGCCTCCAGCAACTCCCCCAGGGGCCGCTGGCAGAGGCGCTCGGTGCCGGTGAGGAGGTACTCCCCTCTCCCAGGGCCACCAGGGCCGTGAGGAAGCGCATGGAGGTGCCGGAGTTGCCCAGGTAAATGGGCAACCGCGCCGGCAGCCAGCGGCCGCCCGGCCCGTCACCCGGATGGTCGTTCCCTGCCAGTCGATCCCGGCCCCCAACTGCGTCAGGGCCTGGGCCGTGAGCTCGGTGTCTTCGGCGGCCAGGGCGTTGGTGAGGACGCTCTCCCCCGCGGCCAGGGCCGCGGCCATCAAGGCCCGGTGGGTGTAGCTCTTGGAGCCGGGCAGGGTGAGGGTGGCCTGGACTTGCTGGCAGGGTTTGATTTCTTTGGCCATGGTTCCGTAAGTCATAATGTAGGGTGGGCACTGCCCACCACATCGGAGTTTAGCGATTCAGAATGTCACCACCGGCAATCCATGGTGGTGCCTCGGGGACGTAGGAAGTGCATCGGATTGTCGCGGTGCGCACCAAAGTTTTCAAGATTTGATTTAATAAACTTAACTAACTTTTCGTCATCGTTCTTTCGCTGACGTTCTGACTTTTTTAGGTAGTCCTCCACTGCTTCTTATGACACGATGATACGTATTGTTTTTGAGCGTTTGCTTGGGCGAGAAGCGTCTGTGGACACCAATATTTTTCCAAATCACATTCATCGCTATATGGGGCCTTCGGCCTGCTCCTAATTATCTCCCAATTTCCCATGCTGAGAGATCAAGTATGCCAGTATACTCTGTGTTTAACTTCCTTGCACAATAAATAATCTCTTTATTAGTCTCATTAATATTTATTAAAATTAAGATGGTAAAAATTCTTTTAACATATAAATCAGTTTAACATATCTATGTATAATTTATCTACCATTTTTTTTTTAAGTAATTTCTTGTCAATATATTTGTGGATATAAGATGCTATCTTTGCGCCAACGACATAGAAATTGTAGAGATATTCATAACTACATTCGTTGAGTCCATTATGTTACCATGAATAATATCATTACGATAATCTCTTAATTTTAATAAATTCAGTATATATATTCTGATTCTTTATCAAAATGTTTTGCTTTAAAGCCATGACAAAAATGTGGCATTAAATTCAATTTAATTTCAATATCTTCAATTTTATTAAATCTATCTTCTAAGTTCCTCGTGCTCTTGCCATATTTATTCTTGTCTATATTCGTCTAATAGAAAAGCTTTGTAAATTAAATTAATAAAAGCTTCAATAGCCATATAATAATACAACAAGCCAGAAATGATAAAACTTTCATTAGCGCATAGATATTTATCTACACGTCTTACTATAGAAAAGGCTGTTTCACTCGTTATTGGTACAATGATCTCGTTAAATTCATCTTCTATAATTTCTGGCATAATCCTATTAAGCCATTCCATCATTAATTCTGCACATGTATAATTTGAAAAGAATAAGTTTCTTGCCATAAAATCTCATCAAGGTTTTCGCCTTGTCTCAATCTCTCTCTTTAGATCAAATCTCTCTCCTCTATATTTAGCCTCTTTTAATAGCGCATCAATAAATTTAGTTGTGCGTCTTTCAATTTTTTCAGATCTTTATCAGTAAATTCATCAATATGATTTTGTCTTGTAAAATTACATTAATCTCCATTCTGCTACATTATTTTTCGTTCCTACTTGAATTATATTGCAGAATCAGTTTTTAAGTAATATCTCCATTCCTTTTCCCAATGTTCCATATTATGTTGGCACCGTTATCCATTTCAGCTATTTTAACATCTTGCCATTCAATATCTGATGGTTCTCCATAATTCTTTTTAAATAACCTATGAAAGAAAATGACATCATATTCGTCAATTCTCTTTTCTCTATGATTTAACCTCCATTATTATGAAATCTTTAGGCGCATCATGTCTTCCGTAGAGCATGAATATTGGTAAGTTAATGGGGCAATCGAAGTTGGATAATCTTTTTTCATTTTGTTATTCCTTATCAACTACTATCTTTGAAATTGGCTTCTGTGAAATATTTTTCTTCAGGCCCGTAAGCCGCCCGGGCCATGACCTCCGCCGGGGCCTCCTGCCCGGTCCACAGCTCAAACTGCGCCGTGGCCTGGTGGATGAGCATCTGCAGGCCGTCGATGGTGGCGCAGCCATGCGCCTCAGCTTCCCGGAGCAGCCGGGTTTGCAAGGGCTGGTAGACGATGTCCATGACGACCTCGAAGCGGCCCAGCAGGTCCGGGTTGATGGGAATCCCGTCCACGTCCGGGGTCATGCCCACGGGGGTGGCGTTCACCAGGATGGTGGCGGGGCAGTCGCTCCAGGGCCTCCGGGGGGATGGCCTCGGCCCCCAGGTCCCGGGCCAGGGCCGCGGCCCGGGCGGCGTCGATATCCGTCAGGCTGACCCGGCCGCCGGCCTGGATAATGCCATAGGCGATGGCCCGGGAGGCGCCCCCGGCCCCCAGGATGAGGACGTGCCGCCCCTTGAGGCTGATTTTGGCCGTGAGCGCGGTCACCGCCCCCAGCCAGTCGGTGTTGTAGCCGGTGAGCCGCCCGTCCCGGTTGACCACGGTGTTCACCGCCCCGATCCTGGCGGCCCGGGGGTCCAGTTCATCGATCAGGGGGATGATCTCCTCTTTAAAGGGGATGGTGACGCTCACCCCGCCGATCCCCAAACCCCGGAAGCCGGCCACGGCCTGGGCCAGGTCCGTCACCGGAAAGGCCACATAGACCGCGTTGATCCCCAGGTGGCGAAAGGCGGCGTTGTGCATGACCGGGCTCAGGGAGTGGGCCACGGGCCGCCCCAGGATGCCGAAGATTTTGGTCTGGCCGTTGATCATTTTGCGTGTGCAGCTAGCAGCAGTTATAGGGCAGGCCGTGCCCGCACGCTTTATGGCGGCCATGAGCCGCCCTATTATGCGGCACAGGCGCGACGCCTGTGCCACTAATTCTGTCACCTTCATGTTGCATTACGCAGGCTGAAGCCTGCGCCTACATTTTCTTGGTCTTGGCTGATAGCTATCTTCTCAACATTTGCCACACCCGCTTCACGTCGTTCACCGTGAGCTGGCCCGGGGCCGAGGCCCCGGTTTTGCTGAAGGGGGCGAAGGTGAGCCAACTCCCCAAGAGCGGCGCCGCCACCCGGGACCATTTGCCCAACGGCCCCATGCAAAAGGCGATGATCTCCTTGCCCTGGGCTTGGGCCCGGGGGATGAGGGAGAGCATCCGCAGGTTGTCGGCCGGCTCCCGGGCCAGGGCCACCAGTTTGACGATGTCCGCCTCAGCGGCCAGCATCTCCTCCAGGACCGCCTCCAGCCGGGCCGTCTCCGGCGTGCCGGCAAAATCGTGCCAGGAGAGGATGAGTCTGGTTGGCCCCCGGCGCGCCCAGATCTCCCGGCGGAAGCCCGCGTCCGCGGCCAGTTCCAGGTCCAGGCAGGTCACGCCCAGATTCAGGGCCTCCGCCAGGAGGTGCCAGGCGGTCCGCCTGCCAGGCGGTCCCGGCGCGCTCGCTCTCGGTCCCGGTCCAGCGCCCGCCTTCCGCGGCCAGGCGGTTGGTGGCGATCACCGGCCCCGGCAGGCTCCGGAAGAGCCGCTGCAAGTCCGGGGCCGGCTCCTCCAGATAATCCAGGCGGATTTCGGTCCACAACCCCTTGCGGGCGGCCCGCTGATACCTGCCCCGGGCCCGGTTGACCGTGGCCTCCACCACCGGCACGCAGATGCGTAGAGGAGGTTTTCGGTTTTCCAGTTTTGTTCGTGTTTTCATGTGAGGCATTTCCGCCCTGCGCTCACACGTCCCCTTTTGACAATTCTAAGCGTGTTGAATGGAATGACAAGTTACTGGACGAAGCTCTGCCGAGGCTGAACTTTGACCTCCTAACCGTAAAACCGAAAACCGAAAACCAAAAACCGTTCAACTGAGATTCTCCACGCCCGCGGCCCGGGGGAAGGAGCCCAGGAGTTTGAAGTGGGCGCTGATGGCCTCCACTTCCTCCAGGGCCTGACCCACCTGGGGTTCGGTGGTGTGGCCGTCCACGTCCACGAAGAAGAGGTAGCGCCAGGCCTCGTTTTTGGCCGGCCGGGAGACGATGCGGGTCATGTTGAGGTTCCCGCTCCGCCAGGGGGCGCAGGGTCTTGTACAGGGCCCCGGGGATGTTGTCCACCGCAAAGAGGATGGAGGTCTTGTCCTTGCCGGTGGGCCCGGGGGCATCGGCCCCGATGACAAAGAAGTGGGTGACGTTGCCCGGGTTATCCTCGATGCGGGACTCCACCACCCGCAGGTCATACAGGGGCGCGGCGAAGGCGCTGGCAATGGCCGCGGCGTTGGGGTTTTTGGCCGCCTTCTGGGCCGCCACCCCGGTGGAGGCCACCTCCAGGATGGGGATCTCCGCCCAGATGCGTCCCCAGCCAGCGGCGGCACTGGGCGTGGGCCTGGGGGTGGGTGTAAATGACCTCGATATCGGCCCGCTGCCCGGACTTGGACACCAGGTCGTGGGAGACCTCCAGAAAGATCTCGCCGCAGATCTTCACCGAGGTCTCGGCAAACAGGTCCATGGAGATGTTGACGATGCCTTCGGTGGAATTCTCGATGGGCACCACCCCGTATTGGAACTTGCCCTTCTCCACTTCGGCAAAGACCTCCTGGATGGTGGTCATGGGGCCGAAGCGGGTGGCCCGGCCGAACTTTTTCAGGGCCGCCAGGTGGGAAAAGGTGGCCTCGGGCCCCAGGAACGCCACCCCGAAGGGCATCTGGACCTCCCGGGCGGCGGAGATGATCTCCCGGAAGATATTGCGCAGGGCCGAGGGGCTCAAGGGGCCGGGGTTCAGGTGCATGAGGTGGGCCAGGACTTCCTCTTCCCGCTGAAAATCCAGGGTGCCCCGGCCTTCCTGGTTTTTGATGCGGCCGATGGCCTGGGCCAGGGTCTGGCGCTGGTTCAGCAGGTTCAGGAGTTCCTGGTCCAGGGCGTCAATCTGATTTCGGATGGCTTCTTTTTCCGTCATATCGTCATTTCTCCAGGATGGTTTCCTGGATTTTGTGGCCGAAGTGGCGGCCCGTCTCTTCCAGGGCTACCAGCACTTCATCCCCAGGTTGTAAGGTGACAATGGACACGGCCTCGCCGCTGGCGCGGGTGAGGCGGATGGTCTCGGCGTTCTGCAAAATGGTGGCGATCTCCCGGCCGCCGGCGTCGGCGGCCACCAGCATCAAGGGGCGGCGCTCCACCTTGACCCGGCCCACCACCGCCGGGGTGGTGCGCCCCTGGTGATTGACCACCAGGACTTCGTCCCCGGCCGCGAGTTCCCCCAGGTACCTGGTCTTGTCCCCGGTGACCCGGATATAGGCGTGCACCGGCCCGGCGTTGACCCGGAAGGGCCGGGGGGCGACGTAAGGGTTTTCCAGGGATTCGGCATGCACCAGGAACAGGCCCCCCGAGGAGTTGCCCACCAGCATCCCCTCCCCCAGGCCCAGGTTGCTGCAGGTATCCACGCAGACCCGGTCGCCCATCCCCAGGGGCTTGAGACGGGTGATCCTGGCGGTGGTCAAGGTCACCGGCGGCGAGGCGTCTTTCACCAGGCGGGCGATTTTTTTGATCATGGCCGGCGTCGCCGTCGGTGACCACCAGGCCGTCCACCCCCTTTTCCAGCACCCCCAGGGCGGTGCGGGCCGCGTCCTCATCGCTGACCTCCACGAAGATGTTGTGCGCTCTGGGCCACCAGGTTTTCCAAAGGAATGATGGTCCAGTCGGGGGTGTGCACCACCACCGGTCCCTGGCGGGCCAGGCGGATGACCTCGGCCTCGTCCGCGGTGCTTGAAATCGCGACTTCCTGGACGTCTTGGCCCGGCACCAGGTCGCCGTCCGGCGCCACCACGGTGATGAGCCCCAGGGCCTTAACCTCCTCGGTCCGGCCCTGGGGGACCCACACCGCGTCCGCCCCGCTCTCCAGGGCAGTGGTCACGAGCTTTTTGTCCCAGGGGTCAACTTTGACCCATAGCTGTTTCATGGCGGCGTCCTGGCTCACACTGGCCTTGAGGAAGGACAGGGCCTCGTCGACGCCGGAATTTTCATTCACGATCATGCTGATGGCCCCCACCATGCGGCTGGGGTCACGGTGCTGGAAGACATTGCGCCCGATGGACACCCCGGCGCCCCCGGCCTCGATGGACCCCTGCACCATCTCCAGAATGTCCCGGTCCGAACTCATTTTGGGGCCGCCGGCAATGACCACCGGCACCGGGCAGCCGGCCACCACCTGGCGGAAGGACTCCACCGAACCGGTGTAGGAGACCTTGACGATGTCCGCCCCCAGTTCCGCCCCCAACCGGGACACGTGCATGATCACCTGGGGGTCGTATTCATCTTTGATCTTCTCGCCCCGGGGGTACATCATGGCCAACAGCGGCATGCCCCATTCCCGGGCCTCCCGGGACACCCGGCCCAGATCGGACAGCATCTCCTGATCGGAGCCGTTGCCCACGTTGACGTGAATGGAGAGGGCGTCCGCCCCCAGCTTGATGGCCTCCTCCACGGTGCACACCAGGGTCTTGGCATTGGGATAGGGTGACAGGGCGGTGGAGGCCGACAGGTGAATGATCAACCCCACGTCCTTGCCCCGGCGGCGATGGCCGCTGGACACCAGCCCCTTGTGGATGAGGATGGCATTGGCCCCGCCGCTGGCCACCGCATTGACGGTGGTCTTCATGTCGATGAGGCCTTCAATGGGGCCAACCGTGACGCCGTGATCCATGGGGACGATCACCGTGCGCCCCGTGTCCCGGTTCATGATGCGTTCCATGCGAATCTGTTTGCCGACCACTTTCTCCTCCCTCGCCGCAGTGCCTGTGAGGCCCTGAGACCCCACGGCCGCCGATAAAAAAAGCCGTGGTCGCCTCGCCTGCGCCACGGCTTTTAAAAGATTTTTTTCCTTGTGCCTACATTCTTTTAAAAGTCGAGGCGCACTCCTGGCCCGGTAAAATAATAATAGCTAAAATAAAAGTTCGGGGTCCGGGGCCAGCTGGATTGCATTTTATTGATTTCCTCGACTTTTTTAACCCTAAAATATTCATGCTCCCGGTGTCAACAGAAATTTTTTTGGCTATGATGTTAATTGTGATATGCTTAAATTGCGGTCATCCCACCGGAGACTCGGGATTGGCTGGGGTAAGGAGCCACCGGCCGGCTCATGGGTTTGGCAGACCGCGCCATCCACGGCTTGCAAGGACTATGGAAAAACCCCTCGATCATCGCAGCTTCATCTGGATCATCGACGACGCCGATAAGATTGTCCACGTCAACGACGATTGGCTGGCTTTCGCCGGAGAAAATACCGCGCCCCAATTAACCGCATCCGTAGTCCTGGATCAACCCATCTGGCGTTTTATTCAGGGGCAGGAAACCAGTCTATTTATATCAACAGATTTTCAGCCGGGTCCGGGCCGGCAACTCCCCGGTCAAATTTCCCTTCCGGTGTGACTCCCCCGATTGCCGGCGTTTCATGGAAATGAAACTTTCCTTATTACCCGGCGATGCCATCCAGTTCATGGCTCACATACTCCGGGAGGAATGGCGTGACCCCGTAGACCTCTTGGATGCCTCCCGGGATAGATCCGGGGAATTCCTGAAAGTCTGCAGCTGGTGCAAGAAAATTAATATTCCGGGGCGGGGCTGGGGGGAGATCGAGGCGGCCATCGAGGCCCTGGACCTCTTTGGCCACCACTCGATGCCCCGGATGACCCACACCATCTGTGATTCTTGCCACGAGTGCCATCAGGCTGGAGTTGAATCAGGAGTCGGGTGAAAAGCTGAACTCCGACTGAACGCGACCGCACCGGGCGAATGCGGGCGGCCTTAAGAGACGCCGGACTTTGTCCGGCTGCCTGGCCCGCTCGATCCGGAGACCATGAAGGAGGCGGCATGCCCCGCAGCGATGATTATAAGACGGCCATCGCCCTGGCCGTGGCGGAATTGAAAACCATCAATCCCAAGCGCCTGGAGAACCGCACCGGCGCCCAACACTTTGTCGAGGCGGCCCAAGAGGGCCTCATCGTGCCCTATTTCGGCCAGGCGCGGCGCATCACCTGGCCGGAGGTCAGCGTGACCCCGGGCAACGGCGCCGGCGAAATTTCCCTCCCGGAGCAGATCCTCATCCTCCACTACCTGCTCAACGCCTCGGGAGAACCTCTCACCGGCCGGACCATCGATTTCCGCCAGGTCCCGGAAGGCGGTTTCTACTGGTCCGCCTTCGTCTCCCGGGCCCAAAAGCCGTTGCTGGAGACCTTCGGCCACGACCTGGCGCTCTACGTCAAGGTGGCGGCCAGCCTGGGGGGAGAACCCCTGCCCCTGGGCGATGCCGCCGCCCGGTTTATGGCCTTTCCCCGGGTGCCCATCACCCATGTCCTGTGGGGGGGAGACGAGGAATTTCCCCCGAGGCCACCATCCTGTTCGATGAAACCATCCCCCGGTATTTCCCCACCGAGGACATCGCCGCCCTCGCCGGCGCCTCGGTCTACCGCTTGATGGGGGCCGCCCACAAATTCCGGCAGAGCCGCTGACGGGCACCCCGGGCCGGAGCGCCGTGACCCGGGACCGGCTAACCGCCTGGCGGCGCCGGAGGGCTTGCGGAAACCTAAATAATGCTTATAATTATATCTAAGGGGGCGTAACGGCTTCGACGTAAATAGAGAACTGTAAGTTGCATGCCGAGGTCCTGTCCGCTCGTTAAACGGGTAGGAAAACCATAAGTGCCGACAACTACGGCTACGCTCTAGCCGCTTAAGGCTAGCATCTGGGGTTCGACGCCGGGAGAGGGCCCTGAGATGACGGTATCCTGGCAAAGCTGCCAATAACGCCTGCGGGTTGGCGGACGAAAACTTAAGCGGGATAGCCTCTAAGAATTCTGCCAGTGGAAGTCTTCAGGGGCGAAACTAAAACGCCGGCTAAGCATGTAGAAGCTTCCAGGGACTATTGGCGGACGCGGGTTCGACTCCCGCCGCCTCCACCAATTAATGAGTGTGACAATTTAACCGGTAATTTCCTCAAGGCAGTCTGGACCCCGTCCAGGCTGCTTTTTTTTGCTTAGCCGCGATTGCCCTGAGTTGGCCGCCAGCGGCTCAATCTTATCCCTGGCTTCCCGGGGCAGCTCAAGATGCACCTGCCCTGCCAGGCTGATGGGGTCCCGCCCGGCCGCCCGGGAGGCGCCGGGGCAATTACAGGCTCTGGCTGAGCCAGAAAGCCAGTTTCATGGAGTCAACTTCCGGGAAAAAGGCGGAAAACGTGGCCTTCAGGGCTAAGAGCGACGTGAAGGAAGTGAGTTGGCTTTTATCATAGGCCACCACCAGGAGGCCCAGGTCGGGGTCGGTGGAAACCTGCTGGATGCCCCGGATGGCGGCCAATTCCGCCTGGACTTCCCGGGTCAGGTCCGGGTTGCCCTTGAGCTTGTCCACGGCCAGGCTGAGCTGCCCCGGCCGGGAATCCATCACTGCAAATCCGTCCATAATCACCTTCGCTCTCTTTGGCGCTCGCCCGGGCCATCTCCCCCGAGGGCTCTCTGGCCAAATCCGAAAAATTCCACCGCTTGCCTTCTGGGGTGGTTACCCTGAAGGTATATCGGCAGCCGGACGATCTACCTTAAAAGTCAGGGTGCGCGCCAGGACGAAGCCTACCGGACAGGCCCCGGGCGCCGCCGGGAGAAGCCGTTAGAGCAATCTGGCGCCCAATTCGGCGATCCCGGACCTCTCGCCCTTGATCAGGGTGATGTGCCCGGAGATTTCTTCCCCTTTGATCTTCTCCACCAGGTAACTGAGGCCGTTGGAAGAGGCGTCCAGATACGGATGGTCGATCTGCTCCGGGTCGCCGGTAAAGATGATCTTGCTGCCCCGCCCCACCCGGGTGAGAATGGTCTTGATCACGTGGGGGCTCAGGTTTTGGCTCTCATCACAGATGATGAACTGTTTCGGGATGCTCCGGCCCCGGATATAGGTCAGGGCCTCCAGTTCGATCTTGCCGTTGGCGATCAGATAATCGATGCAGCCGTTGGGTTGAATATGCTCGTTGCACAGGTATTCCAGGTTGTCGTAAATGGGCTGCATCCAGGGCCTGATCTTGTCTTCCTTGTCGCCGGGCAGGTAGCCGATATCGTTGCCCAGGGGCACGATGGGCCGGGTGATGAGGATGCGGTTATAGCGGCCGCCCCCTTCCAGGACCTTTTCCAGGCCGGCCGCCAGGGCCAGGATGGTCTTGCCGGTGCCGGCCTTGCCCACCAGGGTCACCACCTGGATAGTCTCATCCAGCAGCAGATCCAGGGCGAACTTCTGCTCCTTGTTCAACGCCTTGATGCCATAGACCGCCTTGCCGTCATGCGCCAGCTTATGGAGCCGGTGGTGGGAGTATCGGCCCAGCGCCGATTTTGACGACGATTCGTCCAATTTGAGGATACAGAACTGGTGGGGCTGAAGATCGCCGGCGCGGTAATCCAGGTACCCCTCCTGGTAAAACCGGTCGATTTCTTCGTGGGAAAGGTAGAGTTCGGTGACGCCGCTGTATAATTGATGGTAATCCACCTTGTCGCTGTAAAAATCTTCGGCGGCCAACCCCAAGACATCAGCCTTGATGCGCAGATTTAAATCTTTGGTGACCAGAATGACGGGGGTCTGGCCATGGTTCATGAGCGCATAGGCTAACGCCAGAATCCGGTTGTCGGTGGTATTTAAATCAATGCCATAGGGATGATTGTCCGGTTGATTACCGTTGATCTCAATGCGAACCGACCCGCCATTGGCAAGTCCCACTCCTTCGGACAACCGCCCCCTCACTCTTAATTCGTCCAATTTTCTGGATACTTCTCGGGCATTTCTGCCAACTTCGTCACTTCTTCTTTTAATACGGTCCAACTCTTCAATTACCGACAGGGGCAAAACTATGGCATTATCTTCAAAAGAAAACAACGAATCAGGATCGTGCAGTAAGACATTGGTATCTAAGATATATGTTTTTCTCATGGGCTTTTATCCTCTAATCATAATTATCGGATAACCCCAAAACCAGCCGAAAACTTGCTGTGCGCCTAATAACATCGCTCGGTTAAATTGCACGGCTTTCTGTCCTCTGAGTATGCCACAAACACCCGGCTTTGGGAAGTGATTTTCCTCAGGGATTGCAGACGGCCTGATACTCCGTCGAGCCCGTGCACAAGCCGATCCTCACGAGGTTGGCGCTCATTCCCGACGAGGTGCGGTCGGGTTAGGCATGGCGGGTGCTGACATGGCCGCTCGCCAACGGCCTCGACCGACAGCTGCTCTGGGTCATCGTCTCCATTGCGATCCTGTGGTACTTCGGGCACATCTCGAGGGCGAGTCGGGCGCGTCAAGTTCACCTGGTCCCTGTTGGCGATCATCGTGATCCCGGGGCTGGCCGGAACGGCCCTCGACCTTCCCCAAGCCGGTGTCCACACCGTGCAACTGGTGGTACTCCTCACCTTCATCGCCGAGTTTCCGAACGTGCGGTTCTTCTTCGGGATCCCAGCGTGGGTACTGGGCGCTGTCTATGTCGCCGCCGAGGTGTTGCAGCTCATGGGAGCCCGCGACGGACGACGTTTGGTGTTCTTCCTCATCTCGCTGTTCGTCGGCGCATTCCCGGCGAGAGCCGTTGGACTGCTTGAGAACTATCCGTGGATCCCCAAGATCTCCATGCCGCACCGGCGACGCCAGCCGAAGCAGAGCCGACGCCCGGCCGTCGTGGCCGGGCCATGGGCCGGCAGCAGCACCACCACCACGTCGGCTGCGCAGAGCGAACTCGACGAACTGCTCGACAAGATCAGTGCGAACGGAATCAACTCGTTGAGCAAGGCAGAGAAGGAACGGCTCAACGAGCTCAGCAGCGTCTCCGCGGAAGCTGACTCCCGGCGCTAGGCCGGCGGAGTAGCGAACCAGCCGTTGATATCGACGACGAGGTCGACGGCGGCCCGGCTGTAGAAGCAGATAGTGCCTTGGGCAGAAACGGGCGCCAGCCCCGCGTTCGCCGTGCTCGACTGTGGGGCGGCGTAGTTGACACTCGACACCAATGGGACCTGACCGCACGGGAACACGGTGATGTAGCCCGCAGCGGCAACATTGGTTGCGGTGACGTTGAGCGACACGGCCGACACGCCGCTGCTCGGTACCAGGTCCCCCAGATCTGCGACGTTCACCGCCAGTACCTTGCCCGGTTGCAGCGGGACGGGGGCGACCTGCAGCAGGGCGTTGCCGTTCTCGCCCGGGCGAGTGTCGACGACTCGGACGGGACCCGATCTGGTGAAATCCGAGACCGACGCCATCCAACCGTTGACGTCGACAACCAGGTCGATCGTTGCGTTGGCGAAGAAGCACACCGACCCCGTCGAGGAGAGCGCCGCGATCACCTCGTTGGCGACCGTCGCGCCGACCTCGTAGTTGACGCTCGACACGAGCGGCCGCCGGCCGCATGGATAGACCGACAAGAATCCGGGTTGCTCGGCATCGACGACGGTGACGTTCAGTGACACTGCGGCGACACCAGTCTGTGGAACGTGTGCGCTCAGATCGGAGAGCTGAACCTCGACCTCGGTGTCGGCGACCAGCTTCGTCGCTGGTACGAATCGCAGTGTCTTGGTGTGCGGGTCCGGGCGTGTGTCGAGAACTCGTTCAGGTCCGACCGGGGTGTATCCCCCGCCGGCGCGGAACCAGCCGTTGATGTCCACCACGATGTCCGCTTGTCGAAGGCTGTAGAAGCGCACGGTCCCCGTCGCCGACAGAGGTGCGATCACTGCGTTCGGCACCGTCTGGCCGGCCAGGTAGTTGACGTTCGACGCCAACGGCATCTGCCCGCACGGGTAAACGGTCACGAACCCGGCACCATCGGGATCCACCGCAGTGACATTCAGCGAAACAGCGCCCACGCCGCTCGCCGGAACCAGACCGGCGAGGTCGGTGATCTTGACTTCGAGAATCCGCTCGCCCCCGACCTTCACCTTGTCGACGACCCGCAGTGCCGGAGGCGCATCGGGGCGAGTATCGAACACACGTGACGGATTCACGGGAATGAAGTCTGGAAGGCGTGCCGGATCGACCGGATCGACCGGATCGACGGGATCATCACGGGGTCGACCGGATCCACGCACGGGCCATCCAGATCAGAGGTGTGCAGCGATGGTGTCACGGTGACGTTGCCGATGTGCTGAGCGTCGTCGGCACCTTCTTCGCTACCCCACCAGTTACAGGTTGCGTCGAGTGCACCCGGATTGAGGTCGTTGCGCACACCAAAACCGATCATGGCGTTGCGAGAGACAACCACGCTTGCCAGGCTGGCCGCGGCGTTGTCGACGGCTACAGCCGGCTCAGTGATCCCGTTGAGGAGGTTGTGGTGGATGGACACGTCCCCGCCCGACCATGCCGACGTGAGGTGCACTGCCGCACCGCCATCGAGCGACATGTCGTTGTTCCTGACCACCAAGTTCGAGGAGCCCGCATCGGCAACGATGCAACCGGCCGCGCAGGTGAAGGTGAACCCGTCGACCGTCACGTTCGGCGACAGCGTACGAATAGCTTCACTGGCACCGGCAGCATCCATCGACGCCTCGTCAGCACGCGCCGCATTCGGCGAGATCCCGACGTTCGGACCGATCAGGCTGAGGTCCTTGGCGATCTGTACGGGAACGATCGCTGGGTAGGTACCGGCGCCGGCGCGCACAATTCCGCCGGCATCGACCAGATCGACGCCTTCTTGTAGACGGGCGAGACCACCGGTCTGGGCACCCTCCGTCGTCACCGCCACCGCGGCGTGACTTCCTTGGAAACCGTGAGCAGCACCGGTATCGACACCCGATTCGAGAAATGGCGTGAAGTCGATGTTTGCCGAGCCGGCACCCGACACGTCGGGCACGCCCAGGGGCTGAACGTCGGTGCCGCCGAACTGAACCGGGATCAAGGCTGCGTAGCCAGGCTCGCCGCTGTCGCCGGTCGTCAGCATGGGTGACGTCGTCCCGAACCAGTTGCCACTGAAGTCCTTCAAATTGGTACCCGGCGCCGGAAGCGACCCGCCGGCGTGACGATCGACGATTCCGCCGTACCAGTTCCCGGAGATGTTGTTGTTCGTGAAGGTCGATCCTGTCGACCGCTGCGGCGGCACGTTCGTCCCCGCGCTCCCATCGATCAACAGCACACCGAGCGTCCAGTTGTTGGTGATCTGATTCTCGGTCACCACCGTGTTGTCGGTCGTGTTCCACAGGATCAGGCCGGTCCTGTTGTCGTCGATCACGTTGTTACGCACGACGTTTCCGGTGCTGTTGTTGATGTCGATCGCGGTCCGGTTGCCGGTGAACGTGTTGTTGCGGATCTCGGCGCGCCCACTTGCGTTCACCGAGACGCCGGCGGTGTTCAGCGGGTTGTTCCACGTCGCCAGCGCATTGCCGGCGCGGGTGACGGTGAAGCCATCGATCACCACATCGGCAGCGGTGACGAACAGCGTGGCGTGCGAGCCGCCGCTCTGTCCGATCACCGTCGACAGACCGGCTCCGGCACCTTGCAACGTGACGGCCTTGTTGACGGCCACATCCTCGCCATACGTACCCGCAGCGACATGCACGAGGCCACCCGAATTGACCTGGTTCACGCCTGCCTGGATCGTCTTCTTCGCATCGACTGCACCGGTGCCGCCGTTGAGGTCGTTGCCGCTGATGGCATCGACGAAGCATTCCGCCGAACATTGCGGCGTCGGCTCGAAGTCGAACGTCGTGTTGGTGACGTTGCCGAAACCGTCGTTGACCCCGACCGAGAGCGCATCCACCGCGCCGCTGAACGACGGCCATCCGCTGCCCGCCTTGAACAGCAACGTCCCGCGAATCGTCGCGTCGGGCCAGTTGGTCATCACCTCGGCCCAGGTGCATGGGCTGCCTTGCGGGCACAGTCCACCGGATCCCGGCGTACCGGTGCGCGATGCCCACCACTTTCCATTCAAGGCGTCCCACGACTGCCACACATTGGGCGTGACGGTTTCCGTGAGGTAAGGCTCGTACACGAGACGGCCGGCGTACAGGACATCGCCGGGACCGTGGTAGTTGATGTCGAACTGCACCGAGATCGCTTGCGGCGTGCCCGTCTGGTAACTCGAGTACGAGAGGTTGGTGAGGTTCGCCAACGGCTTGCCGACGTAGCCGAGCGTGCCGAGTGCCATGCCCTGGTTCGCGGCGGTCAGGCCGATCTGGGCGCTGCCGGTTCCGAGTGGCGGCACCGATGGACCGGTTGCGTAGCTGCCCGTCTGGGCGCCGACGGTGTTCTCCGTGAAGAACCCCCAGGTCGGTGTCGAGGCCCTGACAACGACCGTCGAGTCGGCCTGGCTGAGCACCCGGGTGTTGACGATCGCCATCGGGCGGTTGCTCGCCCAACATGCGTTGTCGAGGCGCAACACACCGACGCCTCCGACGCCACCGTCGCAGTAGAAGCCTCCTCCGGAGCTGTTCAGGAACACGCCGGACGGGTCGACGTCCGTGCCTTTCGTCGGCTTCGCGGTCAGCGATGCGGCGCCGACGTTCAGCGAGTCGTAGGGGCAGTTCGTGCCACACGCTGCGGCACCGATCGGGTTGTATCCGTGGTGGCTCGTGTTGTACGAGATCGCCCAGATGAAGCGGCTCGGCAGCACTGTTCCCGAGGGGAAGTTGAAGGCGACCGGAGCGGCGTAGCCGTTGTAGCACGTCGTCCCGTTGAACCACCGACCGCCGGTGCAGTTCACCAGATCGGCAGACGGGCGATACGGAATCGTCGCGTTGATCGTCAGCGACGCCAAAGCAGCGCCGGGCGTCGCGGTGCCGTTGTCGGCATAGATGTTGACGGTCAATGGGTGGTCGAAGGTCGCACCAGGTGCGAGTCGAGCACGGGATCGGTCCTGTCCATCCACCGGTCTGGCATGCCCAACTCGACATCAAGACGGTGATGCTCGAAAGCTCGCGGGTCCCGGGCCCGACTTGGACGCGATCCCCGAACTCACTCGTCGACGTCGCCTCGAAGCCGAGACTGGCGACGTTGCCCGGCGCCACCCCGATCGAGTCGTAGACAATGCCCGGATCGGACACCGCCTGCACCACGGTCGCGCCACCGACCGCCACCCCTGCGCCCACTATTGCCGCGGCGAGCGCGACACGACCCAACCTGGTCGATATCGAGATATGACTGTTCACAAAGGTCCCGCCGTATTCACAAACAAGGACATCGGTACGGAACAGGTGGACCTTTACTGTGCCTCACCCCGCTCTTACCTAGGCGAAACGCGTCGGACGAGGCTTCAGCACCATCCATCCGGCATATGCAGCAAGGCCGAGGGCGGCGATGCTCGTGAGGTTTGCCAGCAGGTGGAAGCCCCACGCACGCTTGATGAATCCCGAGGCAAACGCCGCGCAACCACCGCAGAAGCTCATCATCAAGTCGGCGGTGCCCTGCAGCTCGACCCGTTCCGAGGGCGCCGCCGAACTCGTCACCAGAGAGCTTCCAGCGATCAACCCGATGTTCCAGCCAAGACCCAACAGGAACAACCCGACAAAGATCAGCGGACGGTGATAGCCGGCCAGCACTGCACCCGCTGTGCCGGAGGCGAGGACGACTCCGGCAACCATCACGGCGCGATCGGGATGGACGCGCTCCACGAATCGACCGACCCACGGGGCCAGGCCGTACATGCCTGCAATGTGCACGGCAATGACATACGCCGACGACCCGCCATGATTGTGGTCGCGCATGTGCGGAGGCGTCATCGTCATCACCGCCACCATCGCGGCCTGGACGGTGATCATCGAGGCCAATCCGAGTTGCACCATCGGCTCGCGCTCGATGACGACCCACGAACGCTTGACCGATTTGATCGGCTGCGAGCGACTGGCGGTCGGGTCGATGCCACCGTTGACGGCGAGTGGGTCGGGATGGAGACGAAACCAGATGATGGCCGCGGCGACCAGCGACAGGACGGCCGCAAAGATGATCGGGCCGACGCTGGGATCCAGTCCCATGTGGACTGCGGCGCGCTTCCACACCGGAGTCAGCAGCGGACCGAAGATTGCACCCAGAGTTCCCAACCACACCACCGCGGCGATGGCGCTGGGACCTTCGTCTGGTTCGGCGAGATCGGCGGCCACGAACCGGCCCTGAAGAGACGCCGCTTGCGATCCACCGAAGAACACCATGCCGACGAGCAGCAGCCACACCCAGCGCATCTGTCCACCGAAGGCTGCGACGCCCGCGCCGCACGCCCCGATCACGAACGCCGTGACGAGTGCCGGACGTCGTCCTCGTCGCTTGCTGAACGCGGCGAACGACGGAGCCATCAACGCCGAGCCAAAGGTGAACGCAGCGTTGCCCGCACCGGCGAAGCGGTCGTCGCCCAGCAGCTCCGCGACGAACAGCGCGAGGACCGCGACGACGCCGGCGATCGCTGCCTGACCGGGCACCTGCGCCATGCGAAGTGTCGCGATCGTCCGCCGCTGCAACGCGGGGCGATCAACCGAGGCTTCGGTGAGGCTCACTTGTCTGGTCTAGCGCGTGGACGCCCGGTGACAGCGAGTCCTATTGGAGCAGCGGTCGCAGGAAGCGGCCGGTGTGGCTGGCATCGACGGCAGCAACGTCCTCCGGGCTTCCCTGGGCGACCACGAGGCCGCCCCCGCTGCCACCCTCGGGTCCGAGGTCGATCAGCCAGTCCGCGGTCTTGATCACATCGAGGTTGTGCTCGATGATCAGCACCGTGTTGCCCTGATCGACCAGTCGCGACAGCACTGTCAACAGCCGCCGCACGTCGTCGAAGTGCAGGCCCGTGGTCGGCTCGTCGAGGAGGTAGATCGTGTGACCGGTCGATCGCTTTGCAAGTTCGGATGCCAGCTTCACCCGCTGCGCCTCTCCGCCCGACAGCGTCGGAGCCGACTGGCCGAGACGTACGTAGCCGAGGCCGACATCCTGCAGGGTCTGCATGTAGCGGCCGATCGCGGGTTGGTTGGCGAAGAAGCTGACTGCCTCGGACACGGGCATGTCGAGGACCTCGGCGATGTTCTTGCCCTTGAACGCGATGTCGAGCGTGTCGCGGTTGTAGCGAGCGCCTTTGCACACCTCGCACGGCACGTACACGTCGGGGAGGAAGTGCATCTCGATCTTGATCGTGCCGTCGCCCGAACACGCCTCGCAGCGTCCGCCGGGCACATTGAAGCTGAAACGTCCCGGCATGTACCCGCGCACCTTCGCCTCCGCCGTGGTTGCGAACAGCTTGCGGATGTTGTCGAACACTCCGGTGTAGGTGGCCGGGTTCGATCGTGGCGTGCGACCGATGGGTGATTGATCCATGTCGATCACCTTGTCGAGTAGGTCGAGGCCCTCGATCTTCTTGTGCTTGCCGGCGGCATGCTTCGACTTGTAGATCCGTTGCATCAGCACCGGCAGCAAGATGTCGCGCACCAACGTGCTCTTGCCACTGCCGCTGACCCCGGTGATGGCGACGAAGCAGCCCAGCGGGATGCGCACGTCGATGTTGCGCAGGTTGTGCTCGCGAGCGCCTCTGATCTCCAACCATTCGAGCCCCGGCTGGCGGCGGTGCTGCGGTAGCGGGATCGATTTCTTCCCCGCGAGGTACTGCCCGGTGATCGACTCCTTGACCTTGGTGATGCCCTTCACCGGACCGCTGTAGACGACGTCGCCGCCGTGCTCGCCGGCGCCTGGCCCGATGTCGACGATCCAGTCCGCCTCGCGGATGGTCTCCTCGTCGTGCTCGACGACCAGCACGGTGTTGCCGAGGTCGCGCAGCCGCAGCAAGGTGTCGATGAGCCGTCGATTGTCGCGTTGGTGCAGTCCGATCGACGGCTCGTCGAGGACGTACAACGTGCCGACGAGGCCCGAGCCGATCTGGCTGGCCAGACGGATGCGTTGCGCCTCGCCGCCCGCCAGCGTGGCCGCATAGCGCGACAGGCTGAGGTAGTCGAGGCCGACGTCGAGCAGAAAGCCGAGGCGAGCGTTGATCTCTTTCGTGACGCGCTCGGCAATCAAGCGGTCGCGCTCGCTGAGCTCGAGTGCTGCGAGGAACTTGGCGGATTCCCCGATTGCCATGTCGCACACTTCGGCGATGTTGAGGTCGTTGACGGTGACAGCGAGCGATGACGGCTTCAGGCGGGCGCCGCCGCATGCCGTGCAGGGCACCTCGCGCATGTACCCCTCGTACTGTTCGCGCGACCAGTCGCTCTCAGCGCCGGTTCGGCGGCGGTTGAGCCACGGGATGACTCCCTCGTACGCCGTCGAGTACTCGCGCATGCGGCCATAACGGTTCTTGTACTTGACCTTCAGGTTGCCCTCGACACCGTGCAGCACGACCTTCTGCTGCTTGGCGGTGAGGGTGCGGTACGGCGCGTCGAGATCGAGCTCGTACACCTCGGCTACTGCCTCGAGCATGCGCGTGAAGTACTGCGTGTTCGAGGTGCGCCATGGAGCGATCGCCCCACCGTTGATCGACTGGTCGGGGTCGGGGATCACCAGTTCTGGGTCGACCTCGAACGTGGTGCCGAGGCCGTCGCACGCCTCACACGCGCCGTATGGCGAGTTGAACGAGAAGTTACGGGGAGCGGGCTCGTCGTAACTGGTGCCGCACTTGGGGCAAGCAAGATGCTGGCTGAACGTGAGGATCTCGCTGTCACCGCCGTCGCCGCCCTGAATCAGTTCGACCTCGGCGACACCTTCGGCGAGCTTCAGCGCAGTCTCGAGCGAATCCGTCAGGCGGCGCTCGATTCCGTCGCGACGCACGAGACGATCGATGATGACCTCGATCTTGTGCTGTTCGTAGCGAGCCAGTCGCTCGTCGCGCTTCAAGAACTCGGCGATGTCGACGACCTCGCCATCGACCCGGGCCCGCACGTACCCCTGACCCGCAAGATCTTCCAGCAGCGTGTCGTAGTCGCCCTTGCGACCACGCACGACCGGCGACAGGACCTGGAACCGCGTGCCCTCGGGCAACTTGAGAATGCGGTCGACGATCTGCTGAGGAGTCTGGCGTTGCAGTCGTGTGCCGTCCTTCGGACAATGCTGGATGCCGATGCGGGCGTAGAGAAGGCGGAGATAGTCGTAGATCTCGGTGATCGTTCCGACCGTCGAGCGAGGGTTGCGACTGGCCGACTTCTGGTCGATGGAGATCGCCGGCGACAGGCCCTCGATCATGTCGACGTCGGGCTTGTCCATCTGTCCGAGGAACTGCCGGGCGTAGGCACTGAGGCTCTCCACGTAGCGGCGTTGACCTTCGGCATAGATGGTGTCGAAGGCCAAGCTGCTCTTTCCGGAACCCGACAGCCCGGTGAAGACGATCATCTTGTCGCGAGGCAGTTCGACGTTGACATTTCGCAGGTTGTGCTCGCGTGCGCCGCGAACGATGATTTTTCCGGAGTCGGCAGCAGGCATTACGGCGAGGCTACCGAGCGGAGTGGGATCGGCTGCTGTGGAACATGTCGCTCAATGTAGCACGAAAACGAACACACGTTCTGGTGTAGTTTTGGTCGGTACGTGCCGATAGCTCATGCATGAATGGCGGACTGACTACTGATGCGACCTTAGGGCGGACGGCTCGCGCCGCGCTCGAACACCTACGACGACAGTCGGGTTATCCGACCTGGCTGCTGACGCGTATCAACGACTACGAGCGCATCGTGGTCGCTGCGGTCGACCCGCAGTTCTCGATCGTCGCCAACAGTGTGCTGCCGAACGATCTGTCGACGGACCGGTTCCTCGGTAGCGCCTCCAAGATCGTTGTGCCGGTGCAACTCCCCAATGGCCAGCAGTACGGGGACCTGATCGGGCTCAGTCGAGACCTTCCGTCGCCGATGCCGTCCCATGCCGAGACCCTCATCCCGCTGCTCGCCAACATGCTCGGCTCGCTCGCCGGTGCCGAGACCGCCCTCGCCGCCAGCGTCCGCCACGCCGAGCGCGAAGAGGCACCCCGCGATGCACTGACCGGTGCCGCCACCCGACAGGCATGGGAGACACAACTCGGTCGCGACGACGATCGCTGCAACGCAAACGGCGAGCAGGCCTGGGTGTTCATGATCTGTCTCGATGAGCTGCACGAACTCAACAAGCGCCAGGGCCACGAAGCCGGCGACGAGCTCCTCTCGGAGTTCGGCAAGCTGCTGGAGTCGACGGTCGATGGCCGCCACTTCTGCGCCAGGATCACGGGACTCCAGTTCGGGATCCTCGCGGTCGATCTGTGCGCGGCCGAGGCGACCGCGTTGGAGACGAACCTGCGCCAGTGTTTGAGCGCCGCCGGGATCGGGGCATGGGTCGGAGTCGGTCGTCGCCTGCCTGGCGTCGGGCTCGGCGCCGCACTCGACGCTGCCGAGGCATCGATTGCCGCCGCTCGCTCCGCCGTCACGATTGCGACGACACGGTTCGACGACGCGACGGCCGAACTCGTCAACGCGCTCGACCGTGGAGAGATCCGCGCCTACTTCCAGCCGATCGTCGACATGCGCACCGGCGACGTCGTTGCCATCGAGGCATTGGCCAGGTGGCAGACCGACAGCGGCATACGCGAGCCGTACGAGTTCCTTCCGGGCATCGAGCGTGCTGGTTTGAACGCATCGTTGTTCCACCGCATGCTCGACGACGGACTGTCGCATTTGGCGACGTTCCGCAACGTTTCTCCGAACCTGCGACTCGCAGTCAACTTCGACTTCGACTCGATCCCGGCATCCGGCTTGCGCAAGGCGGTGACCGATCTCGCCGAGAAGCACAACATCCCTCTCGAGTTGATCTCGCTGGAGCTCAGTGAGCGCCAGTCGTTCGACCTGTCGCCGGCCACACTGTCGGAGCTGACAGACGTCGCCGAGTCAGGGGTCAAGCTGGTCCTCGACGACTTCGGCGTCGGGTTCGCCAGCCTCGAAACCTTGACGTCGCTGCCGATCAGTGGCGTGAAACTCGACCGCCGCTTCACCGGCCAGGTGATCGATGGCGAGCGCGAGCCGGCAGTCGTGAAGGCGATGATCTCGATGGCCGCGGATGCCGGCCTCGAAGTGATCGCCGAAGGTGTGGAGACACAGACACAGTGCGACCGCCTGGTTCGCCTCGGCTGCCGCTTGGGCCAGGGCTACCTCTTCGCCCTCCCCCTGCCTCCCGACTCGATGACGACGGTCCTGTCGGCTCCCCTCGTCTCCGCTTGGTGACCTCAGCCACCCAGCGTTTGTAACCGGGCGCCCCGTAGCGGCGGCGTGCGGCTCGTAACGCTTGATCAAAGCCGTGCAGTGAGGACAGAAACTGGCGGTCTCAAGCAGTGAGTGCAACGAGCTCGCTGAGTTTCTCTGATGGTGTCATCCAGTCGAGGGTTTGTCGAGGTCGGTCGTTGAGTTCGATGGCGACGGCGTCGCGGTCGTCTTGGGTGAAGCGGGACAGGTCGGTGCCTTTGGGGAAGTATTGGCGCAGCAGTCCGTTGGTGTTCTCGTTGCTGCCGCGTTGCCATGGGCTGTGCGGGTCGCAGAAGTAGACGCGGCAGGCGGTGGCGATGGTGAATTCGGCATGGTCGGCCATCTCGCTGCCTTGGTCCCAGGTCAGCGAGCGACGCAGCTGCGTCGGGCAGCCGTTGGATCGAGCTCGGTCAACACCGCGCACGTGGTTCGGCGTCGTGGTTGCGTTCGATGCCGGCCAGCATCACGTAACGGGTCGATCGTTCGACGAGGGTGACGATCGCCGATTCACATGTTGGCACCGATGATCAGATCACCTTTCCAATGCCCGACTGCTCGATCCTCGGCTTCGTCGGCGACGTTGTGCGTCGAGATCATTCCGACGATGCGTGCCGTGTTCCTTGGCTGCACCGCTGGTCTGGTGTGGTTTACGTCGGGTTGTCGTGAACGTCAGGTAGCTCATCAGATGCTCGACGGACTGGCCCTCTGGCCTCCACGTACAAGCATCGATAGATCGTTTCGTGCCGACACCCACATCTGGCTCGTCGGGAGTCGAATCTCCACTCTCGCCGCTATCGTTGTGCCGAACAGCGCCGCACCAGCCGGCGCCTCGACCTCGTCACGTCACCGTCGTTGACTGACCAGCTTCGACGGTCTGGGTCGCCGCGCAACTCGCCCCCGCGATCCGACGCGACGCCCGATCGTCCGACGATCCACACATTGGAGCAACCTCACGCAGTCGTCGCAGTTGGTCGGCCCAGCGGTAGCCTTAGCCGGCGTCTCGCAACTCTCGTCTCAGTTCGTTGACTTCGTCTCTCAGACGGGCGGCGTACTCGAACTTCAACTCGGCGGCGGCTTCGTGCATCTCTTCCTCGAGCGTCAGGATGAGCCGGGCGAGCTCCTTCTCCGGCAACGTCTTCAGTTCGCGCTGCACCTTGTCGCGCTCGCGTTGACGGCGGCGATCCTTGCCCGGCACCGGCGAGCTGTCGTCGGGCCGCAACATCGACAGGATGTCGCCGACGGCCTTGCGAATGGTCTGCGGGTTGATGTCGTTCTCGAGGTTGTAGGCGATCTGGCGCTGGCGGCGCTGCTGGGTGATGTCGATCGCCTTCTGCATCGACGCGGTGACCTTGTCGGCGTACATCACGACTTGGCCATCGACGTTGCGAGCTGCGCGACCGGTCATCTGGATCAGCGACGTCTCGCTGCGCAGGAACCCTTCCTTGTCGGCGTCGAGAATGCACACCAACGAGACCTCGGGAAGGTCGAGGCCCTCGCGTAGCAGGTTGATGCCGACGAGCACGTCGAAGTCGCCGAGGCGCAGGCCACGAAGGATCTCGATGCGTTGGATGGTGTCGATGTTGCTGTGCAGGTAGCGCACACGCAGGCCCTGCTCGAGCAGGTACTCGGTGAGATCCTCGGCCATCTTCTTGGTCAAGCGTCGTCACCAGAATTCGGTCGCCCCTGGTCACCCGATCGTTGACCATCTCGATCAAGTCGTCGATCTGCCCCTTGGTCGGCCTGACGATGACCTCGGGATCGACCAGACCGGTCGGGCGGACAATCTGCTCGACGACCTGCTCGCTGTGCTGGATCTCGTACGGCGAAGGGGTGGCCGACATGAAGATGCACTGATTGATACGACCGAGAACCTCCTCGAACTGCAGCGGGCGGTTGTCGCGCGCGCTGGGAAGGCGGAAGCCGTGCTCGACGAGGATGTCCTTGCGCGAGCGGTCGCCCATGAACTGGCCGTGCAGCTGCGGCACCGCGACGTGGCTCTCGTCGATGACGAGCAGGAAGTCCTTCGGGAAATAGTCGAGCAACGTGAACGGGGGCTCCCCCGGGCTGCGACCATCGATGTGCATGGAGTAGTTCTCGATGCCGTTGCAATAGCCGACCTCTTGGATCATCTCCAGGTCGTACTGCGTGCGCATCCGCAGGCGCTGCGCCTCGAGCAGCTTGCCTTCCTTCTCGAACCACGCCAGCCGCTCCTGCAACTCGGCCTCGATGCCGATCACGGCCTTGCGCATCCGCTCGTCGCCGGCGACGTAGTGGGTGGCCGGGAAGACCTGGGTCCGTGGCAGATCGCTGAGCGTCTCGCCGGTGAGTGGATCGATCATCGTCAACCGATCGACCGTGTCGCCGAACATCTCGATGCGCAGCACCGTCTCCTCGTACGACGGGTGTACTTCGATGGTGTCGCCGCGCACGCGGAACTTGCCGCGACCCAATGTCATGTCGTTGCGGTCGAATTGCAGGTCGACGAGGCGACGCAGGATGCTGCGCATGTCGTAGTCGACGCCGACGCTGAGGTCGAGCAACTGCCCCTTGTACTCCTCGGGGTTGCCCATGCCGTAGATGCAGCTGACGGATGCGACGACGATGGTGTCGCGTCGGGTCAACAAGCCGGCGGTCGCGGAGTGCCGCAACCTGTCGATCTCGTCGTTGATCGACGAGTCCTTCTCGATGTACGTGTCGCTGGACGCGATGTACGCCTCGGGTTGGTAGTAGTCGTAGTAACTGACGAAGTACTCGACGCGATTCTCGGGAAAGAACTCGCGCATCTCCTGGGTCAACTGGGCGGCGAGCGACTTGTTGGGAGCCAGGATCAACGTCGGCCGTTGCGTTTCCTGAATCGTCCAGGCGATGGTCGCGCTCTTGCCCGACCCGGTGATGCCGAGCAGCGTCTGAAAACGATCACCGCGGTTGACACCCTCCGCGAGCTTGGCGATGGCCTGCGGCTGATCGCCTGCGGGTTGATAGTCGGAGACGACCTTGAAGTCGGACACGCCCCTCAGTCTAGGGTCACGAACACTCGTTCGCCATCGTCCTGATTCTCGATTTCGATGATCTTCGCCAGCACCCGCCGGGCTCGCAGCGGGGCGGCGTCGATGCTCAACATCACGGGGCGCAACGAGTCGGGACCGCCCGCCAGGTCGTAGGCACGCTGCTGCGCTTCGAGGATCGGGCGGTCCTGTTCGTCGAAGGCGTAGCGACGCAATGCAGAAAGCTGCTCGGAGATCTCGGCATCGTCCGAACCCGCCGATTCCCCGATACGAACCGCGGCGACGTGGTACGTGCACTTGCCTTTCGCCGACGGCGTCACCAGGTGCGTCCCGATGACCGTGATGCCCTCGTCACGCCCGGCGCCCGGGGGGCAGACGCCGGCTTCGTGACGGAGGCAACTCGGTGCATCCCATCGCATGACCGACCACGTGTCGACAGACTCTCCGTCGTTGCGGAACATCAGATCGAACAGCTTGGCCGGCGTCACCTCCGACCGTGTGCGAGTCACGGTGACCGACGTTTCGGTACTGGCGATGTCGATGTCGCATTCCAACGTCGACGGATCGCCGAGCACTCCGCGGTGCAGGAAGGAGGCATGGCTCAGGTCGAGCAGGTTGTCGATCACCAGTTGGTAGTCGACATCCATCTCGATCCAGTCGCGCTTCGACAGGACACCGGGCGCACCGGGGTCGAGGTAGGAGAAATCGGGGATCAGGTCCGTGTCCGCCTCGTCGGTCCCCATCCAGATCCACAGCATCGTGTGCCGCTCGACGACCGGGTACGAACGAACCGCCAGTGTCGCCGGGATGCGACCTGAGCCATGCGGGTTCAGCACGCATGCGCCGTCAGTGCCGAATCGCAGACCGTGGTAAGGGCACTCGATCGACTTGGCCCCGTCGCACAACTGCCCCATGCTCAACGGGATGAAACGGTGAGCGCAGCGATCCTCCAGGGCAACTGGCTCGCCGTCCGGCCCGCGGAAGAACACGATCGGCTGCTCGCAGATCGTGCGACTCTGCAACGCGCCCTCTGCCAGGTCTTGATCCCACAGTGCTGCGTACCAGAGGTTCGATGCGTAAGTCATGGAACGCAGTATGACTACATGAGTCCTGGTCAACCACTATGTCGTTCGTCTGTCACGAACATACTGCAACTGGTGGCCACTCCCGTCGTGCTCGTACCGCGCCCGACGCTACATCCCCCGGCCCACACTGGCGTCCCCCGAAATCCGGGTCTCCTCGGGCGCGTCAATGGAAGCCGCACGTCCAAGATCGCGCCCACACGACCTGCTCGGGCGCGAGATCGGAGGCACCGGTTCCGAAACCGCGCCCGACGCGTACCCGCCGAAGTGCCCTTCGCCCCACCACCTCGCCGACCAACATCGCCGACCCCCTCGCCTTCGCCCGGTGTTCCGCTCTGGCGAACACTGATCTAGGGTAGGCGGCGATGGTGACTACGGTGCCGACCTCAGACAAGCCTGCGCTTCGCAGTGTGACAATCGCGCTCGACATCCTCGACGCGTTCTTCGCCGACAAGGAGATCGGGCTGAGCGAGCTGGCCCGGCGGGTCGGCGTGACCAAGAGCACCATGCACCGCACGTGCGGAGTGCTGGTCGACCGCGGCGCGCTCGAACGGACTCCCAGCGGCAAATATCGGCTCGGCGTCCACCTCCTGGAGTACGGACAACTGGTCACTACCCGTTCGGCCCTGCGTGCACAGGCGTGGCCGTTGCTCGTCGAACTTCGCAACGCCATCGGCGAGACCGTGCAACTCGGCGTTCCCTCCGGGGGCGACGTGCTCTACTTCGAACGAGTCGAAGGACTCGGTGCCCTGCGCTTCAGCATCGAGGCCGTCAGACGATCTCCTGTGCACCGCTCCAGCGCGGGAAAGGCAATCGCCGCGTTTCGACCAGAGGTCGCCGCGGCACGAATCAAGGCCGGGATGACCCCCTTCACGGGGCACACGATCGTCATCCCGCGGATGTTCGTGGAAGAGCTCGCCAGGATTCGCGAGCGCGGCTATGCAATCAGCATCGACGAAAGTGAGATCGGACTGTCGTCTATCGGCGTGCCGATTCGCGATCAGCCCGACGGCGAGGTGATCGCGGCGATGTCGACCGCAGGACCTACGGGACGTTTGCTCGGCGACCACGAATCCCACCACGTCCGGCTGATGCTCAACGCCGCTCGTCAGATCACCAACTCCCTCGCCGCAGGCGCCTATTCACTTCCACGCCAACGACGTACGGCGAAGTAGTCGCGCCTACGCTCGGCGGCATGCGCGCCGCTGTACTGCTGGACAATTCCGACGAGCTCGAGATCGCTGATGTCGACCACGACGAGCCGATCGGTCGTGAGATCCTCATGCGGTCGGCCGCAGCGGGATTGTGCCACAGCGACTACCACTACCTCGACGGCACGCTGAATCGTTCTCGCCCGGTCATCCTCGGGCACGAGGGTGCCGGGGTCGTGGAGGCCGTCGGGCCCGACGTGCGCGACATTCGCGTCGGCGACCACGTCGTGACGTGCCTCGTGATGGGCTGCGGCGAATGCATCCGCTGCATCGCGGGCGAGCCGACTGCATGCCTGCATCCACAGGTGACGAAGCGACCGTCCGGCCATCGGCCGCGGTTGACGCTGGACGGCGTCAGCGTCGGGCAGATGGCCAATGTCGGTTCGTTGGCCGACCACATCCTGCTCGACGAGCGAGCCGTTACGGCCGTCAACACCGACATCCCGATGGAGCTTGCCTGCATTCTCGGATGTGCCGTGGTGACCGGTCTCGGCGCCGTCCTCAACACGGCCGATGTGCAACCCGGAGAATCGGTCGCAGTGATCGGTTGCGGAGGCGTCGGGCTCAATGTGATCCAAGGCGCCCGCCTTGCCAGGGCCGCCACCATCATCGCGATCGATGCCAACCCGGCGAAGCTCGAGCGGGCCCGCCAGCTTGGTGCGACCGACACGATCGATGCCTCCGCCGTCGACACGATCGCCGCCGTTCGCGACATCACCGGACCGGGCGCTGACCACGTCTTCGAGGTCGTCGGTCGACCCGCGCTGGTCCGCCAGGCATTCGAGATGGCCGCCCCCGGCCGTAGCGCCTACCTCGTCGGCATACAGGCCGACGATGCAGAACTGACCCTGCCCGTGACCGGATTCCGACGTGGCAAGAAGATGATCGGCGTGTTCATGGGAGGAACCGATCCCCGGATCGACATCCCGCGCTACGCCGACCTGTGGCGATCCGGCCAACTCGACCTCAGTGGGATGATCTCGCACACGCTGCCACTCGAGGACGTCAACCGAGGGTTCGCGATGATGCTGTCCGGCGAGTCGGCGCGCACCGTCATCAAGTTCTAGCCACCTCACACACCTTGGAGAGTCGATGTCCGATACCGACCTGATTCCGATGAACTCGCTCTCGTTGAGCGCTGCCCAGCGCATCACGGACGCTGCCATCTCCGCCGCACAATCCCACGGGGTGTCCGCATGCATTGTTGTCAGCGATCCCGCGGGCGAACCGATCGTGACGATACGCATGGACGGCGCTCCGCGGCTTTCGGCCGACATAGCCCGCAACAAGGCCTACACCGTTGCGTCGTTCAACGGCCTGCCGACACATGTGTGGTGGCAGGCGATCGCCGACGATCCTTCACTCGTGCATGGCATCACCCACACGCCGCGGCTGATCGTCTTCGGCGGCGGCTCCCCGGTGCGAATCGACGGCGCGTTGGTCGGCGCAGTCGGGGTGTCGGGTGGTTCTGCCGAGCAGGACCGGGCGATCGCCGAAGCAGCAGCGGCCGCGGTGAGCACCCCGTGACGACGCACCTGCGTCAGGTCTGGGACCGCGGCGACACCGCTCTCGGCGCATTCCTCTTCCTCCGGGAACCGCTGATCGCCGAGGCCGCGGCACTCGCCGGTTACGACTACGTGTGCGTCGACATGCAGCACGGGCTGCAGAGCTTCGAGCACTCCGTCACGATGCTCTACGCGATGGCTCGAACCGAGACGACGCCGATCGTGCGGGTGCCGTGGAACGAACCGAGCATCATCGGCAGGGTGCTCGACGCCGGCGCCTACGGGGTGATCGTGCCGATGGTCAACACCGTCGAGGAGGCCCGAGCCGCTGTCGCCGCCTGTCGGTACGCACCTGTCGGCAGCCGCAGCATGGGGCCGGTGGGGGTCTCGGCGCGCGCCGGCCGCGAGGGGTACTTCTCGACCGCCAACGAGCAACGTCTTGTGCATCCCGATGATCGAGACCAAGGAGGCCGTCGAGAACGTCGATGAGATTGCCGCGGTTCCCGGGATCGACGCGCTGTACATCGGCCCGGCGGACCTGTCGATCACGTACGGACTCGAGCCGAAGCCCGACCAGGATGACCTCGAATGGAACAAGGCGATCGAGCGGGTCAAGGCAGCCTGCGAACGCAACGGCGTGATCCCCGCCATCCACGCCGAGGCCGGCCTCGCCGAGAAGCGGCGCTCAGCCGGATGGCGGATGATCACCGTAGGGTTCGACCTCGGCAACGTGATGACCGGCCTCCGCGCCCAGTTGAAGGAGGCCCGCGGAAGTTAGTCCCGGCGGCGGAGTTGCTGGCGGGCGATGCCGCGACGGATGTCGAGCAGATGGTGCTCGGCGTCGTGGAGTGCGTGTCGGATGACGGCGGTCGTGTTGATCACCTGATCTTTGAAGTAGACAGCGATCACGACCTGCTCTTCAGGTGTGAGCGACTCGGCGAAGGTCGCCATCGACCTGGCTACGGTACCGAGCGACTCGAGTGTGTCGGCGATGTCGAATCGACCGCAATCGTGCGTGTCGTGCTCGAAGACACCGGGGAGTGAATCCTCCGACAGCTCGTCCCAGTCAGGCGAGCTGCCCGATGCGAAGACACGGGCACCCCACTCGATACTGGCGATGGCATTGATTACGTGCTGCGCGTGCTCGACGGCGCACCACGTGTCGGGTTCGGGGCGCGCTCGAAGCCGCTCCTCATCCTGCGACATCACCTCCGACCATCGGTCGGGGAGAGCGCGAATTCGAGCGACGGTGGCGGACAGGTCGAGCGTGCCGCCGTGGAACCCGCACTCGTCACAGATCTCGTGGAAGTCGCTGCCGACAGAAAGGATCCGGTACACGCTGCAAGTATGGTTCGGTCGTCCGCGTGCCTGAAGCGGAAGCCAACGGCGCACTCGCGTCAGTGCGGAACGTAGCTCCAGCTGCGCGGCGGGTGCGCTAGACGCGGTCGAGGACGATGTCGAAGTTGGTCGCGAGTTCTCCGGTGTCGTCGGGCTTGAACTCGCGGATGAGGCTGCGCTGCACGCCGAACACGGCATCGCCGTCGAGGTAGTCGCTCTCTACATCGAACACGTGGGTGATGAGATCCTTGTACTCCGGATGGCGAGCCCAGATGTGGAGGTGCCCGGGACGCCACCAGTTACGACCGTTCTTCTTCAGCAGATCGCCGGCAGGGCCGTCGCTGGGAATGGGATACGGGACGGGCCGAATGCTGCGGATCTCGAAGGTCCCGTCGGCCTGCGAGTGATAGATGCCACGGAGGTTGAACTCGCTCTGAATGCCCGGCTGCTGCACCGCATAGAACATGTTGCTGGCGTTCTGCCAGCAGTCGAGGACGACTCCCTCCACGGGCTTGCCGTCGACGTCGGTGATCGTGCCGCGCACGACGACCCGGTCGCCGTCGTCGGGATCGTCGAGCATCGATTCGCCGAAGGCGCGGTCCGGTGCACCGGCCGCGTGAAACGGACCGAGAACGGTGTTGTCGGTGAGGCTCGACGCGCTCGCGTCGTACGCCAACATCTCCACCAGAGTCGACACACCTGTCGTGTCGCTCAACAGGATGAACTCCTGGCGCACATTGTCGCTGATCTTGCCGCATTGCGTCAGGAACATGATGCCCGCGAACCACTCCTCTCGGGTGAGGTTGACCTCTCGGGCGAACGCGTGCAGATGGCGGATCGCCGCCGTCGTCACTTCCTTCAGACGTGGGTTCGGCGAGTTGTCGTACCGCGACAGAACCTCGGCCAACAGTTCATCGAGTGCGCCTTCTTTGGCCATCGTGTTCCCCCAGAGAGATTGACGAAATGTGCGACGCGTTGCTATCACACGATGCCGCGCAGCCGACCACATGAACGTTCCTGACCGCAGAACGCTCGGCTTTCCTTCGTTCCCGAACTATCGTTACAATCCGTTGCACATCTCGCTAGGGGGTAACCAACATGGCAGAGCAGTCCGACGGTCCCGTCCGCCCATCGAGCGGCGCGTACATTCAGCACCTGGTGCTGCGGGTTCGTGACCTGGAGGTCGCGCACGACTTCTACACGCGCATCCTCGGCTTCGAGCAGTGTGCGGAGCTCGAGAAGGACAAGTTCCCCGACTACAAGATGCGCTTCTACCGTGGCAGCGCCGAGCGCCATCACGATCTGGCGCTGGCCGAACTGATGGACCCCGCCAGCGCTCCCCCGCCCGAGACGCCGTGGCAGATGTTCGGCTCGACCCCCGGCGTCGATCACATCGCCGTGTGCTATCCGAGCCGCGAATCGTGGCTCGACCAGATCGCCTACATGAAGAGCGCAAGGCGTCGAGTTCCGCGTCCGCGGCAACCACGGCATGACCCACAGCGCATATGTCGAGGATCCCGACGGCAACGGAATCGAGTGCCTCTACAACCTCCCCGATGAAGTGTGGTCGGGCGACGTCAACGCCGCGCTGAACCACTTCGAGGTACTGCCGCTCGACGGACCCGAAGCGCTCGTCGACGACACCAACTACGTCGCGTTCGCTCCTGCCAACAACTAGCAGGCGCGTCTACGGCCAGCATCGAGTCGACCAGCGCGTACGGCCGCTGTCCGATCGGAGTAGATCATGGTGTGATGCGTCAGGCGATTCGGTCTTTGCCGACGCCAGGTAGTTGCGCTCGTACAGCTCGTTGCGCGAGCCGAGGCCCGAGCCGATGAAGTCCCACGCCAGGCGATAGATACCGGCCCGCCGTTCGGCATCGATGTCGTTGGCGCCGTGGCATGAACTCGTCGATCAACGGGCGCAGCCGGGCGTCGGCGAGCATCGCCCGGCTCGGGCGGCGAGCAGGTTGTGACTGCCGATCAACATCAGGATCTCGCGAACCCGCGGGTACCAGGCGGCCAGCATCGCGCGCATCGGATGCATCGGCCGCCCGTCGGGGAAGACGACGCCGTCGCCGCGGTCGTAGGCGTGCTCCTCCGACAACAGGATGGCACTGCGGGTGACCTCGACGTAGGTCGTCAGCTCACCCAACATCTCCGATGGTCGGCGGAGAGGTGTCGTTGACTGCCTCGGCCATGCGCAGGCGAGCCCGTAGGCGAACTCCAACTTCGTCAAGGCGCGGATGGTGGTCTGCTGCATGATGTTGGCCCACCATGCGGTCGGCCCCATCACGGAGTTGTACACGTCGATGTCGCCGTTGATGAAGACCCGCTCGTGTGGCACCTCGACATCGTCGAAGATGGCGAACGCGTCCTGCTCGTCGAACCTCGATGACAACGGATGATCGAACGAGTTCGAGTTCGACGGTCGCCGCGCTGTCGCGGCACAGGAAGATCAAGCCGGGCGTGTCCATCGGCACGGCGAAGCTCAGGGCGTACGGGCTCGGGGCGTCCGGCGGGCAGCGGAACACCGGGATAGACGGCGATCTCGTCGGCGAACGGCGCCAGCGTCGCCAGGATTCGCGCACCACGCACGATGATGCCGGTCGACGTCTCGCCGACCTTGTGCAGCGGGACCGGGTTGCCGGCGAACGACTGGTCCTTCACGCGATCGATCGTCGGGTGCACGATCGTGTGCGTCAGCGACAGGTCTTCGCGAGCAATCAGTCTTTGGTAGGCGACGAGGTTGTCGTGGCCTTCCTCGTTCCTGCCTTCGGGGCCGAGCCACACCGATCGTTCGCCGGCGAAGCCCGCGAACGTGACGTTCATGTAGTCAGGCGTTCGGCCCATGATCCCGACCGAGTACTCGGCGATGCGCCGCAGTCCACGGTGACGACGCTTCAGATCGTCGATCGAACGGGGGATCATGTGGCTGACGTTGATCGCCTCGCCCGTCTCGGGATCGGGCATCAGGCAGTCGTCGGCAAACTCCATGTTGGCGGTCGAACACGCCAGCCAGACTGTTGCGCCGCCCCTTCGAGCTGCGGATGCGTCGTGACATCGTTGACACGCTCGCCTCCGAGCCAGACTTCGCGATTGCGAGAGCGAAGGCCCTTCAGAAATTCTTCCCCAGATCGAGCCGGCATGTGTACCCCCTGTACAAGTCGTTCCACCGCACGTTAGACGGCCACGCGGCCTACGATCGTGTCGATGGCCTCCTCCCCCGCCTCCACCTCTCTCGCCCCCGCCGGACATCGTTCGGTCGGCGTACGCCGAACTCATCGTCACCGACCTCGGCGCCAGCAAGCACTTCTGGGTCGACCGACTCGGCTTCGTCATCAGCGCCGAGGACGACGGTGCCGTCTACCTCCGCGGCCACGAGGAGTTCGTTCACCACAGCCTCATCCTGCGCAAGGGCACCGAGCCGGCGTGCTCGCGGTTCGCGTTCCGCGTGCGCACACCCGAAGACCTCGACCGCGCCGCGTTGTTCCACACCGACCGGGGCTGCGAAGTGCGCCGGTACCCGGCGGGCACGACGCTCGCCGTCGGGCCGACGGTCCGCGTGCAGGACCCGTTCGGGTTCGTCGTCGAGTACTTCCACGACATCGAGTGGACCGGTCATCACCACCAGCGCTACGACCTTCGCCACGCTCCGAGCATCAATCGGCTCGACCACATCAACCTCGTGACCGACGACGTGCAGGCCTTCTACCAGTGGTACTCCGCGCTGGGCTTCGGACTGTCGGAGACCATCGAGGACGACGACGGCACGCTGTATGCGACGTGGATGTTCCGCAAGCAGACCGTGCACGACATCGCCTCCACCCAGGGGTCGTCGCCGCGGCTGCACCACCTCGCCTTTGCGTGCCCCGAGTCGCACCACATCCTGACCCTCGCCGACACGCTCGGTGCCACCAACGAGTATCACCACATCGAACGGGGCCCCGGCCGACACGGCGTCTCCAACGCGTTCTACCTCTACCTCCGCGACCCCGACGGACACCGCGTCGAGATCTACACGACCGACTACTTCACGGGCGATCCCGGTCATCAGCCGTTGCGATGGAGCGTCAACGATCAGCGGCGCCGCGACTTCTGGGCCAACCCGGTCGTGCCGCGGTGGTACGAGGAGGCCAGTCGCGTGCTCGACCTCGATGGCAACTTGCAGCCGATCCGCGAGCGCAAGAGCGACGAGCAGCGCATCACCGTTGGCGCCGACGGTCACGGCGTGACGCGATGATCACGGCGGAGCTCGCGCTCGAGCTTGCCCAGCAGCACGAGCGGGCTCGACGGGAGGTCAAGTCGATCGACCCGATCACCGCCGAGCATCCCGACCTGACCATCGACGATGCCTACGCGGTGCAGCAGGCCTGGGTCGACCTGCAGATCGCCGACGGCGCGCAGCTCGTCGGCCGCAAGATCGGTCTCACATCGCGTGCGATGCAACAGCAGATGAAGATCGACGAGCCCGACTTCGGCGCACTGCTCGACTACATGATCATGCGAAGTGGCGTGGAACTACGCCATGCCGACTTCGTCGACCCGAAGCTCGAGGTCGAGGTGGCATTCATCATCGGCAAGCGCCTCAGTGGAGATTCGGTCACCGTCGAAGAGGTCCTCGACGCGACCGAGTACATCCAACCGGCCCTCGAACTGATCGACGCCCGCAGCTATCGCGTGCATCCCGTCACGAAACGAGCTCGAACTGTCGTCGACACCATTGCCGACAACGCTGCGGATGCGGGCGTGATCCTGGGTGGCGAGAAGGTCAAGCCGGCCGATGTCGACATGCGATGGATCGGAGCGATCTTCTCCTGCAACGACGTGGTCGAAGAGACCGGTCTTGCCGCCGGCGTATTGGGACATCCCGCCAACGGCATCGCCTGGGTCGCCCGCCGACTCGCTCCGTACGGACTCGCGATCGAACCCGGCCAGATCGTGCTCGCCGGTTCGTTCACACGCGCGTCGCCAACTCGGCCTGGCGATCGCTTCGTCGCCGACTACGGACCGCTCGGCACGGTGACCTGCAGCTTCCGTGTGAGCATCGAGTGCTCCTCGCAAAGGTGCTAAAACGTGATGCAGAATTACTGACGGAAGGATCTCATTGTGCAATACGCGCTGATCAACGGGGTTCGCAACCATCCCGATACGCCATATGCCCTCCAGGACGTGTACTCCGACTTCATCAGCGACGCCGTGCTCGCCGAGGAGATCGGATTCGTCGCGTCGTGGTACGGCGAGCACCACTTCCGCGAGTGCCAATGGACCGGCTCGCCGATGATGCTGGCAGCCGCTGTCGCGGCACGCACCGAGCGACTCAGGGTCGGCACGTCGGTGGTGCTGCTTCCGTTCCACGACCCGATTCGTGTCGCCGAAGACGCGGCGATCGCCGACATTTGTCGAACGGACGATTCGACCTCGGTGTCGGCCCGGGCTCGCAGTACGAGGAGTTCGTCACGTTCGGCAAGAATCCGGCCGAGATGAACCAGCGATCGTGGGAGATGGTCGACTGGATTCAACGGGCGTTCACCGAGACGTCGATGTTCAGCCACTCCGGGCGCTTCTACGACATCCCCGACATGACCTTCACCACCAAGCCGGTGCAGCAGCCACTGCCGATGTGGTGGGGCGGGATGGGCCCGATGAACCTGAAGCGTGCCGCCGAACGGGGCATGAACCTGATCGCTCCGTTCAACGCCGGCTACGACGCCGCGCTGGAGGCCTGCGGACGCAACCCGGCCGACTATCAGGTATCGGTGATGGTGCCGGTCTGCGTCGCCGACACCACCGACAAGGCATGGGAGATCGCCGGTCCGGGCATCGAGTACTTCGTCAACTTCTACCAGATGCGCAAGAACCTGCAGGGTGAGCCGGCGCCGGCCGATGCCCGCATCACCCAAGAGATGCTTCGCACCGGCAACGCCGGCTTCTGGTTCGCTGCCGTCGGCACGCCCGAGGATGTCATTGGCAAGCTCCGTCCCTTCGTCGACGGCCACCTCGGGCGCATCACACAGTTGGCGCTGCAGATGCGTCAGCCGGGGATGAGCAATGCCGACACCCACAAGTCGATGCGGATGTTCGCACACGAGGTCATCCCGGCGCTGTCGTAGCCCCCTCGGCGGTCGCGACAAGTGGCCGAACCTCGTTCCAGAAGCGCTCGAGTTGGTGCACCTCGTCGGCCACCGGCCAGATGAAGACACGTTGCACGCCTGCCTTCGCGAAGGCCACGAGTTTCTCCGCGAAGAGCTCGGGCGGGACCGATCGGGAGACGTTCGCGGAGCATCTCCTCGGGCCGATGCACGGCGGGAATCGACCCGCTCTCTGAGAATGCGGTCGGCTTCGGCGCGGTCGTCGGTGATGTAGCACCACATCGTCGCGAGCGCGTTCGGGAACGTGTCAGCAGCCTTCCCATGGTCCGCCAGCTTCGACCGAAGCACTCGCCACGCTTCGCCGAACAGTTCCGGCGTCGTGTTGTACGCAGATGCCAGCCAGCCGTCGGCGAGCCGGGCCACACGACGAAGGCCGGCCTCCGAGCCCCAGCTCCCCACCCAGATCGGCGGCCCATCCGGACGTGCTGGTGCTGGCAGCAACGACAGACCCTCCGTCGAGTAGAAGCGGCCGACGAACGGCTCGCCGGACGGTCGCCACAACGCCCTCAGCACACCGATCGTCTCTTCGAACCGTTGCCAACGTTCCGAGAAGTCGAGACCGACGACCGCGTAGTCGTCAGGCGATGAGCCCGGACCTACGGCGACGGCCAGCCGACCCCCGGACAGACGATCGATCGCCCCCAACGTCTTGGCGAGAGGCACCGGGCCACGCACCACAGAGAGCGCGACTGTCGTCGCCAATGTCATCTCCCCTGAGTGCTCCATGACGGCCGCGAGTGCGATGGGTCCGTCGAGCCACGGCACCGAGAAGACCATGTGGTCGTTGACCGACAATGCACTGAAGCCGAGTTCGGACGCGGCTCTTCGTATACGCGATGAGATGATCGAGGGTGTACGGATGACCCCCGAAGTCCATGAGGGGAAGATGCACCCCGAACTCCACAGCGTTCCTCCCAATCTCACGATGTCAGCGAACGCGCGACACCATTACAGATTGACCGCCCGTCGCTCGCAACACAAGCACGAACACCGCAGCGTTGGGAGTCTGGCGCCCCGTAGCGGGGCCTGCGGCTCCAAACGCGGGGTGAGGTCTATGGCTCACGTCGTGACGCGGCGTGCGAAGGCCAGGGATGCATCGAAGATGGCCTGCACGTCGGGTGCGCCGGTCCAGAAGTGATCGCTGCCCTCCACGACGACCAACTCGACCATTCCACCGGCCAGACGTAGCGCTTCGACGAACTCGACGCTCTGGGCGAACGGCACCTGCGTGTCGACCGTGCCGTGGTGGATCTGGATCGGTGGCGCTGCGTCGTGCACATAGGAGATCGGGCTCGCCGCACGCGAGCGCTCCGGATCGAGTCTGCAGCGGCGCCCCCACCATCGTCGACTCCCACGAGCCCGCATCGTCCGGTCGCTTCTCGCTGTCAGCAGCGTGTTGCGAGCTGAGCGAGAGGAGGTTCATCGGGCCGTACCAATCGACGACACCGCAGACCGCGCTCGACTCGCTCGCGAACTCGCCGATGCCGCCTTCGAGGTCAGGGCGATCGCCTGTGAGACCTGCCAGGACGGCAAGGTGGCCACCAGCCGATTCGCCCCATGCCATGACCCGAGCGGGGTCGACCTCCAGACGTGCCGCGTTGCCACGCAGCCATCGGATCGCCGCCTTCACATCGTGGAGTTGAGCGGGGAACTGCGCTTCTCCACTGAGCCGGTAGTCGACCGTTGCCACGACGAAGCCGGCCTGGGCAAGCAGGTCGAGAGGACTCGGGGACCACGAGGCGAATGCGCGCCCGAAGCGGCGGCGCGTGCCCACAGCCCATCCCCCGCCGTGGAGATACACGATTGCCGCGCCCGACCCCGACCCTGCGGCCGGTTGGTACAGGTCGAGCAGCAGCGGACGAAAGCCCTCGACAACGGCGAACTCGACGCCATGGTGTGCGGTGACGCCCGAGGCCGACGTCGTGATCGGCACACCGAGGTCGGGTACCGCCACCTCAGCCGCCGCCGGTCGACGACGTCATGCCGCCATCGGGGTGCAGGATCGATCCGGTGAAGGATGCAGCCTCGTCACTGCAGAGGAACAACGCTGTGTTTGCGATGTCGAGCGGCGACGGCAGAACCCCAAGAGGCAGCGACGCGGCCCTCTGGTCGTACCACGCCTGTTGCGCCGCCGGATCGTCACCGACCGTGCTCTGGACGATGCTCTCGAGCATCTCGGTCTTCACGTACGCCGGCCCGATCGCGTTGACACGGATCTTGTGCGGTGCCAGCTCGCCAGCGAGCGAACGGGTGAGCATCCACACCGCCGCCTTCGAGACGCTGTACACGCCGGCAGACGGTCGCTTCGACAGCGATGGACGCGAGCGTCACGATGCTGCCTCCGTGACCGGCCTCGATCATCAGCTGCGCAGTGCGCTGCGCGGTGAGGAACACCCCGCGGACGTTGACGTTGTTGACGTAGTCGAAGTGGTCGGGGTCGAGATCGATGAAGCCCCGGAACCCGGCGTCGGGATGTGAGGGAACGCCCGCTGAAGCAATGCAGATGTCGACGCCGCCGATCTCCGCGGCAGCTTGATCGATGGCGGATCGAATCGAGTCGGCATCGAGAACGTCGCCGGCAACGAACACGGCACGTGAACCGCCGGCTTCGAGTGCGGAGACAACTGCGTTGCCCGCGTTCAGCCTTCTCGCGGCAGATCGATCACGCCCACGAGCGCGCCTTCGCCGGCGAACCGTTGCGCGGTCGCCGCGCCGAGCCCACTGGCCCCGCCGGTGATGATCGCCCGCTTGCCCTCCAACCGTCCCATCTCACGCCCTCCTCAGGTTGATGATGTCGAGCAGATCTGCGTGGATCGCAGCATTCGCGGCGACGATGTTGGTGACGCCGACGCCGAGGTTGACGGGGCCGCCGTCGAAGTCGGTCGCCACTCCCCCGGCCTCCTCGAGCAGCAGCACCGCTGCGGCGACATCCCACGCGTACGTGGCGTCCTTCTCGACGAACCCGTCCAGCTTTCCGGCCGCGACATAGGCCAGCGCGAACGACGGGCAACCGATCGCCCGGGTGCCCCGGCAGTGCAGGTGCATCTGCTCGATGCGTAGCGCGTGTTGATGGATGGTCGTCGGGGTCGTCGTTCTGCAGCCCGGTGGCGATCAGCGCCTTGCCGACGTCGACTGTGTCGCTCGGCTCGCACGTCGTGCCGCCGCCGCGCTCCACGGCGAACATCTCGCCGCGCAGCGGGTCGAGGATGACGCCGGCGAGCAACGGACCGCCGGTCTCGCGAACGGCGATCGACACCCCCCACGGCGACATTCCACGGGCGTAGTTCGACGTGCCGTCGAGAGGATCGACGATCCACGTGTACGGTCCGTCCGGGTTTCCCGCCGAGCCCTCCTCGCCGAGGATGGCGTGGTCGGGGTAGCGGCCGAGCAGGAGCTCGACGATCGTCGCCTGCGAGGCTTCGTCTGCCCACGTGACGATATTGGAGCGCGCCGATTTCTGGATGATCTCGGGCGGCCGCAACAGACCGTCCATCAATCTCTCTCCACCCGCCCTGGCTGCGTCGATGGCGGATTCAAGCAGGTTCGGGTGGCTCACTCCGGCGAACCTAGTTGCCGGTGGCGCGCCACGCCCATGCCAAGATTCACCCATGCCCAAGGTGCTGTTCGTCATCAACGCGTCCATCGTCGATCAGGAACTGCTCGACGAGTATCGAGCCGTCGCCAAGCCATGCGGTTGAGAGCCACGAAGGGAATCGCGCTGCTCGTCGACGGACGTGAGTGATTCGAACTGCGTGATATAGCATCGCCGCTCGTAGCCCGTGTCTGGGGACGGGTAACGAGAACACCGACTACTTGGGGGTCATGACCATGGCAGAGATCGTTCCCGTCGACCAGTTCCTCGATTGGTATCCGGGCTGGAAGCCGGAGCACATCGACGATCCTTGGCTACGGATGAAATCGGGACCTTTCCGCAAGGAGGACGAGTCCCGCTTCTGGTTCGTCGACTTCCACTGGCCGCGCGGCTTCTCGCCACTCGGGTACCAGTTCGTCACCGGTGCTGCCTGGTCAACGCAACTCGCCGCGCACCAACTGCCGCTGCCGCCGGCCGGCGGACTGGTGCAACGCATGGGCGGACCGTTCCTCTACGAGAGCGAAGTCCCGGTCACGTCGGGATGGGAGATCGGGTTCAGGGCGGCTCGCATCGAGAAGAACATGCCCAAGTTCCTCGGCAACTTCGATGCCATCTGGGAGGAGCGGAAATGGGAGCTCGAGCTCGGTCTCGGATACTTCGAGAGCTATGACTTCTCCGACAAATCACTGGCCGACATCGGTCAGTACCTCAACGACGCGCGCGCCTTCCAAATGCGGGCGTGGGAGATCCACTTCGAGATCATGTACCCGTTGCTGGCGATCTACCTGCAGCTCTACGGGCTGTGCGCCGGAAACGGCATCGACCCCGGCAACATCGCCAAGATGCTGCAGGGTCGCGACTCGAAGATCATGGAGACCGACCGAGCGATGTGGGACCTTGCCGACGAGGCCAAGCGGCTCGGCATCGCCGACCTGTTCGAGCACGAGCCCGACCAGATCCGCGATGCGCTGTCGAAGGCCGGCGGCAATGCCTCGATCTGGCTCACCAAGTTCGACGACTTCTTGAAGGTCCACGGCTGGCGCACCGAGGGGATCGCCGACATCAACATCCCGTCGTGGATCGAGAACCAGGCATCGCCGCTCGGCCAGCTGCGCAACTTCGTGCAGATGGAAGAGCGCCACGACTTCGACAAGTCGCTCGTCGACTCGCACCGCGAGCGCGATGAGGCCATCGAAGACGCTCGCTCGCAGCTCAACGGCGACAGCCTCGCCGGCTTCAACCAATTGCTCGACATATGCACGGTCGCCAACTTTGCCTGGTGGAACGAAGACCACAACTACTACATCGATCTGCGGTCCTCGATCCCGATTCGGCGTGGCGCGCTGGCTGCGGCCGAGGCCGTCGGCGCCGACACGTACGACGACACCACCTTCTTGTTCTGGCCAGAGTTGCAAGAGGTGTGCCGCGGCGACGTGCTGTGGAAGGACAAGCAGTCGATCGCCACCGCTCGGCACGAATACTACGACCACTACCAGGGGCTTCGGGGTGAGATCCCGAAGGTTGTCGGGACCCTGCCCGACAAGGTCGAGGACCCTGTGTTGATCGAGATCTTCGGCATGCACAGTCACTACTTCGCCGGCCTCAAGGCCGATCCCCACACGACAACGCTCAACGGTTTCCCGGCTTCGGCAGGCGTCTACGAGGGCCGCGCCCGCGTCATGGTGTCGGCCACCGAACTGTTCGATCTGGAGGAGGGCGAGATCCTCGTAACAGAGGCGACGTCACCCAACTGGACACCGGCATTCGCCATCATCGGTGCCTGCGTCTGCGACGGAGGCGGCTCATTGACCCATGCCGCGACTGTCAGCCGCGAATACGGCATTCCGTGCGTCGTCGGCACGTCGGTGGCCACACTGCGCATCAAGACCGGCGACCTCATCGAGGTCGACGGCACACGTGGCGTGGTCACCATCGTGGAGCGCGCCGCAAACGCATGAGTGTTAAAGGCAAACGAATCGTTGTCACCGGCGGTGCCCGCGGCATCGGCGCGCGCTTGGTCGGCGAGCTTCGTGAACGTGGCGCCGAGGTGACGTCGACCGACATCCTTCCCGAATGCGACATCGTCTGCGACGTCAGCGACGAGCAGGACGTCATCGCACTCTTCGATCAGGTCGGCGACATCGACGGGCTCGTCAACAACGCCGCGCTCCTGGTGGGTCGCCGGCCGTTCCAGGAGATCTCGGTCGACGAATGGGATCGGATGATGGCAGTCAACGTCCGGGGCACGTTCCTGTGTGCGCGCGAAGCATCGAAGCACATGCCCAACGGCGGTTCGATCGTCAACGTGTCGTCGACGACGGCCCTCAACGGATCGCAAGGCTTCCTCCACTACGTCGCCTCGAAGGGAGCCGTGATCTCGATGACCAACACGTTGGCGTTCGAACTCGGTCCGAAGCAGATCCGGGTGAACTGCGTGGGTCCAGGGTTCACGCCGACCGAGGGTTCGGCCGTGCTCGGCACCTACGACCCGACGGCCACACCACTCGGACGGGTGATGGAACCCGATGACCTGCTCGGCACGTACTGCTATCTGCTCGGTGACGACTCCAAGTTCGTCAGCGCCCAAACGATCCTGGTCAACGGTGGACGATTCCCTCACTGACCTCGACGCCACCGCGATCGCCGAACTGGTTCGCAACAACGAGGTGCACCCGCGCGAGTTGGTCGACGGGGCGATCGACCGGATCGAGCAGTTCGATCCACAACTCAACGTCATGGTGCATCGCCAGTACGAGCGGGCGCGCCGCGACGCCGACGGACCACTGCCGAACGGACCGTTCCGTGGAGTGCCGTTCTTGTTCAAGGACTATCGCTGCCGCGAAGCCGGCGAGCCGTACACCATGGGCATGCGAGCGCTGCGCGACGTCGACTATCGAGCCACGAGCGACGCTCCGCTGGCCCTCGCCTTTCGCGCCGCCGGACTGATCCCCCTCGGCCGCACGAACACGCCGGAACTGGCATCCGTCGGTACGTGCGAGCCGGAGGCATTCGGGCCGACCCACAACCCATGGGGACTCGACTACACCCCCGGCGGGTCGTCGGGCGGGTCAGCTTCGGCGGTGGCAGCACGGCTGGTCACGGCAGCGCACGCCAATGACATCTCCGGATCGATCCGCATTCCCTCGGCGCATTGCGGTCTTGTCGGCCTCAAGCCGTCGCGCGGTCGAGCCGTCGCCAGCATCGCCGCCGACGCCCGCACGAGGATGAACACCGAAGGGGTCGTCACCCGCTCGGTGCGCGACACCGCGGCGCTGGTCGACGCGATCTCTGTTCCGGGCACGCAGCCACTCCTGCCGTTCGTCGGGCAGGCGTGCCCGTCGCTTCGCGTCGGACTGTGCACCCAGCCCTTCAACGGCAGTTCTGTCGACCCTGAGAACGCGCTCGCCGCCGAGCATTGCGCATCGCTGCTCGAAGGCCTCGGCTGCGGCGTCGAGATCTCGTCGCCATCGGCGTTGTCGGACCCTGCACTGTGGAAGGCGGCGGCAACCCTGTTGTCGGTCAACGTCGCCGTCGAGGTCGAGACGTGGTCGGCGAAGCTCGGCCGATCGCTGGGAGAGGACGACCTCGAGGCGATGACGTGGCGCATGGTGGAGGCCGGACGCGTCGTCACTGGCATCGAGGTGCTGGCCGCGCAGAGCCTGTTGCTGGAACACACGGAACAGGCCGAGACGTGGTGGGAGCGTTTCGACGTTCTCGTCACTCCCACGACTGCCGGTGCCCCGACACTGCTCGGCGAGTACACGAAGGGTTACTCGTCGGGTCGTGGCAGCGCCTTCACCAGACCATTCAACATCACCGGACAACCGGCGATCAACGTCCCGTTGGGCTGGCCGGCGGACGGCCTGCCACGGGGGGTGCAGATCATCGCGCCGATCGGCCGCGACGACCGGTTGATCACCGTTGCCGCCGCCTTGGAGAGCGTCGAGCCCTGGGCACACCGCCGGGCTACGGTGAGTGCATGATCGTTGCCGTGGTGAATTTTGCGCTACCGGCTCCGCTGACGACCGACGAGGCGCGGGCCATGTTCGAAGCCAGTGCTCCCAACTACCAGAACGTCGATGGACTTCGTCGCAAACACTTCCTGCTTGCCGACGACGGCCGCAGCGCCGGCGGTGTCTACTTGTGGGACAGCCGCGAGCAGGCTGAGGCCCTGTACGACGCCGAATGGCGAACGCGTCTCGCGGCGAGATACGGCTCCGAGCCAACCGTCACCTACTACGACAGCCCCGTCACCGTCGACGCCCTGTCGATCACCATCGGCTGAGTAGCGGCGGCTGAAGACCCAACTCGCGGCGCTAGGAGTCGGACGCCCCGTAACGGGGCGCCCGGTTACTAACGCACGTGGGTCTCACGAGCGGCCAGATGGCGGGCGGCCGAAGATGCGGTCCTAGGGCCGGCTGCAGACGGCGGCCCGGAGGGTCGCGAGTCGGCCAGATGGCGGGCGGCCGAAGATACGGTCCTAGGGCCGGCTGCAGACGGCGGCCCGGAGGGTCGCAGTCGGCAGGCGGGCCTACCTACCAACAGTGGATCGTGCCGTCCCATTGGTAGAAGGAACCGCTGTCGTCGATCGTCAACTTGCCGACGAGGGCGGCGATTCCGGTGGCGGACTCCACTGGGTCGAGCGTTGCACCTGGACCACCCATGTCGCTGCGCACCCAACCGGGGTGCAGGGCGATCACGGTGACACCCAGCGGGCGCAGCACCTGCGACTGCTTCAAGGTCACCATGTTGAGCGCGGCTTTCGACGAGGTGTACGAGACGTCGCGGCCGGTTCGCTGAGCGACCTCGATCGAGCCGACCTGCGAGGAGACGTTGACGATCGTGCCGCCCGCACTCTCCAGATTCGAGGCCAGGGCCTGCACCATCAGCACGGGCCCGAGCACGTTCACATCCATCACTGCTCGGAACTGCGCCTCGGTGATGTCGAGCGCTCCCCTGGCACCGTCTTGCGCACCGACCGCGCGGGCATCGATGCCGGCGTTGTTGTACAGCACGTCGACCGGACGATTCCCGATCGCAGCGCCGAATGCGGCGATCGATTCGCCGGAGCCGGTGTCGAGGGGCCACACCTCGGCGCCGGCCTCACGTAACTCCGTTGCTGCCGCGGCGTTGCGGCATCCTCCGATCACCGTGTCGCCCTGCAACAGATGCTGCTTGGCGAGCGCCAGGCCGAGCCCGCGGTTGGCGCCCGTGATGACGACCGTGGTCACGAGAGTCTCTTCTTCGACGAGGCGACGCGATGGGCTGCGGTTGACAACGAGCCGCAACAGATCGGGCCGCGAGTAGTGCCCGGCCACATCGCACATCGCCTTGGCGGCTCGAACCGTGTCGAGCGAAGCCTCGGCGACCAGGATCTCCTCGCCCTGCGCGGGTCCAGCGATGATCTCGCCCATCGGGTCGATGATGTAGCTGCCGCCGTTCATCGGCTGCGTCGTCGACACGACCTCGCGAAGTTCCGGGTCGGCGATCTCGTCGGGGTGGATCAGGCCGCCGACCAGCACCACGTACGCCGCGCCCTGCGAGGCGAACGCCCTGGCCAGCAACAGCTGCCTGGTCGACGACATGGCCACGGGCTCGGTCTCGTGGCCGGGGAACGCGGCAACGTGCACCTGCGTGCCCTGTGCCATCAACGCATAGCCGGGCAGCACCATGTTGTGCTCCCAGCAGTTCAGTCCACTGATCGAGGCATACGGGCGTTTGTACGGGCGCAACCCGGTCGCGTCGCCCTCTCCCCAGGCGGTCCGCTCCGCATCGGTCGGCTTCAACTTGCGGTGCTTGCCGAGGATCTCGCCATCGGCGGAGATGAACAGGAGCGTGCAGTACACGGTGCCCGCCGATGTCTCGTCGAGTTCGGCGACACCGATCGTGACGTCGCAGCCGGCAGCTTTGGCAGCCGCACACAACTGTGCGGTCTCCGGGCCCGGGAATCGTGACCGCGGCGCCGAGGTAGCGGCCCGTCAGCGCCCGACGATGGTGATACGGGATTCGGGCATGCACCCAGCGCGGGTAGCCGGGCAACCACGTTTCGCCGAATGCACACATGGTTGCGCCCATCTCGCCGGCCTTGGCAATCAGCTCGCAGGCTTTGTCGGTGGATGCCTGCCTGTCGAGAAACACAGGTGCGGCTTGAATCGCCGCCAGCCGAAATGTCATTGCGGGACCTCCTCGTCCGGCAGTCGGTGGTAGTACGCGCGCCATTCGATCAGCAGGCCGTATCGCATCGTCCAGAACTCTCCCGCTCGACCGCGCACCAGCTGACCGTCGTCGGTGCGATAGCTCGACTCCCACTCGACACAGATGCGTGTCGCCCTCGGCTGCACGAAGGGTCTTGCGGAGTTGGTAGTCGACGCGCGTCTGTCGTGCCGAACCCGAGGCGTTGCGTGTGGAATTCGCGAGCCTGCGTCCAGCCCCTCGGCGACCTTGATGCCGTTCCAGTAGATGACGATGTCGGGATGCAGCAACGGCATGATCTGCGACACGTCCTGGCTGCGGTACGCGGCCTCCGCCGCGGCGACCACCTCATCGGCAGTCGTCGGCGGCGTGAGACCGACCAGTCGGCGAGCCAGATCGAAACCGTGCGAGCGGGCCAACGGATCGATCGGTACGGCGATCATTCCAACCGCGCGTGCACCCTCGATGCAGTACGGAGTGTCGTCGAGGAACACGATCTCCTCGGGCGGCAGGCCGAAGTCGGCAGCCGCCTTCAGGTACGGCCCGGGCGCCGGTTTGCGTTCGCCGAACTCGGTGCAGTCGACCAGGACGTCGAACCGGTCGAACTCCGGTCGACTGGCGACCCATTCGCGTGTGGCCGATCGATAGAGGTCGTTGCTGAGGATTCCGACCTTGATCCCAGCGGCCCGCGCTTCGTCGACCAGCGCGAGCGCATCGTCGGCGAACACCCCGCCGCCCAGCTCGACGCTCATTGCCCGCCACAACGTGATGCGATCGTCGTAGCCGCCCGACTGGGCAAGCTGATTCCAGTACTCGTCGATGCTCGATCTCTCCGCTGAGGCATCGCTGCCATGCAGGATCGCCCGCCGGATCCATCGCGCCGCGGCCGGTGAAACGCCGACCGGTGCGCCGCTCGAGCTCGTCGACGACGACCCAGTTCGACTCCATCAAGACATCGCCGACATCGAACAGTAGAGCTCTGGCCATTGGCCTAACGTACCTCTCGCAGCTGCCACCGCCGCAGTGCCAGCACCATCACCAGCGAGACGATTCCGGCGAGGGCGAACGCCAGGCTGAACGGGTTGACCGTGTCGTCGAACGCCTTGTCGAAGCGTTGCCCGATGATCGCTGCACCAGCGGTCGTGACCGTCGCATAGATGGCCGCTGCCGTGCCGGCGACGTGACCAACCGGCACCATTGCGGCCGAGTTGAGGTTCGGCAGCAACACGCTGTAGACCGATCAGCACCAGCGACAGCAGGATGAGGAACGGCCAGAACGACGGAGTGCCCCCCGAGGCCAGGCTGAGAACGTACATCGCCACGGACACCGCGGTGAATGCCACCATCGCCCATCGGATCAGCCGATCGAGACCGATCCGCTGAACGTTGCGGCCGACCGCCATCGAGCTGAGCCCCATGAGGACCGCAGTCCCGCCGAACACGTATGGAAACCACGACGCACGATGGAAGACGTCGCCGATGATTCGCTCGGACGTGGCCAGGTACGACGAGAACGCTCCGAAGATCACCACGCTGCACAGCGTGTACACCAACGCCGGACGGCTGCGCACCATCGCCATCGTGGCGATCCCGACTTGGCGAACCTGCAGCGGTTGACGCCGCTCGACCGGCAACGTCTCCGGCAGGCGCAACGACCACAGCGCGATGATCACACCGAAGCCGGCACAGATCAGGAAGGTGCCGCGCCACGGCATGACCTTGATCAACCCGGCGCCGAGCGCCGGCGCGACGACCGGAACGCAGATGAACACGGCCATGGCGAACGCCATCTCACGAGCCATGTCGTCGGCGACGAACCGGTCGCGGATCGTCGCCACGGCGATGACGCGAAGGCCGGCAGCACCGAGGCCCCACACGAAGCGTGCCCACAGCATCCAGTGCAGGCTCGGCACTACCGCGGCACCGACGGCCCCACCGACGAACAGCACACAGGTGGCCAGCAGGATCCATCGACGCCCGAAGCGGTCGGCCAGCAGACCGAACGGGATCGGGCCGACAGCCATGCCGAGGAAGAACGCAGTCACGAGCCCGGCCGTGGCGGCCGAGCCCGGCGCGAGTCCGAGGTCGGATCGGATCTCGCCGAACGCAGGCAGGATCAGGTCGATCGAGATCGCCGCCGACGCCATCGACAGACCGGCGAACGCGCGCAACTCGTGGCGCGACGGCTGTCGGCCACTGCTGACGGCGGCGTCTGCTACTTGCAGAAGTCGGCCACCGCCTCCACCGCTGCCGGTGACTCGTCGAGCAACAGGTGCCCGGCGTCGTCGAACAACCGCAGCTCGCTGTCGGGCACGATCGCGGCCCAAGCCGCGGCTTGACCGACCGGGATCAGTGCGTCGTCGTTGCCCCACATGACCATCGTCGGCACGGTCATGGTCTTGATCCAACGCGGAATCACTCGATCGAACGGCTCGTCCCATGCAACGGTGGCAACCGTTCGCGTCTCGCGGTACCGGTCGACGGCGAAGTCGAGGTCGTGAGGATCGGTTGGCAGCCATGGCAGCAGTACATCGAAGTTCTTGACCAGCCGTCCGACGATCTGGTCCGGCGGAATCCTGAACAGGTCCTCCATCGGCGCCTCGTCGACCCGCAACCCGGCCGGAGCAACGAGCACCAGCCGCCGCAGCCGGTGTTGCTGGCTGATGGCAAACCGGGCGGCCAGGCGGCCACCGAGCGACAGGCCAACGAGGTTGACATCGCTGTGCAAGCCGAGCTGATCGAACAGGGCGCCGTAGTGCAGCACGAAGTCGCCGAACTCGCGTAACCCGTCCATGTCGCCCGACTCGGCGAAGCCGGGGTGGTTGGGAATCAGCACGCGGAAGTTCGATGCCCATGGCCGGGCGAACTCCCAGCCATGGAAGGTGCCCGCACCGTGGAAGAACACCAGCGGCGGTGCAGCCGCATCGCCGAGCGCCAGCACCACGGTGTCGGTGCCGTTGACATTGAGGTGCAGCTTCTCGAAGCCGTCCGTTGCGTTCATACGACGGCAACCTTGCGGGAACGAAGGCGTGGGATGACTTCCTCGGCAAACAGCGTGAGGTTCTTCACGACCTTCCAATGCGGCATGTCGCCGAGCGCAAGGTTCAACGAGATCCTCGAGACGTCGGCCTCCTCCGCCCAGTTCGCGATCGCGTCGGCCACCGTGTCGGGTGTGCCGGCGACGATCCGGTTGATCGCTGTCAGGTCGTCCCAGTTGGCATTGCCATGCACATCTGGCCCGGAGATGCGTTTGCGAAATTCCGGCACTGTGAGATAGCCCGGGGGCATCAGGTATCGAGGTGTGGTCTTCAGCGCGGTCTCGAAGAAGTACATGCAGTGCGGCATGAACTCCTCTTGTGCCTGCTTGTCGGTCTCGGCGACGTAGGCCATGACTCCGAACGTCAGCTTTTTGCGATCCAGCTCGTGACCGTGATGGGCGAGCCGCTCGCGGTACCTGTCGAACACCTTCAACTGCGCGCTCGTCGGGATGAACACGACCGAGTACCCGAGGCCCAGCTCAGCAGCGAGTTCGATGGTCTCCTCGGACCCGGAGCCGACGATGTACGCCGGCGGGTGGGGCTTCTGGTACGGCGTCGGCCACGGGTTGAGGTACCGGTAGTTGTAGAAGTCGCCGGCGTACGCCGTCGGACCGGGTTCTGTCCACGCCTTGAAGATCACGTCGAGCCCCTCGCGGAACCGGGCGCGAGCGGTGGCCGGATTGACCGAGTTGGCCCAGTACTCCATGCCGGTGCCGAGCGGAAAGGCGACCTCCAGCCGCCCGCCCGACATCACGTCGAGCATCGCGTATTCCTCGGCGAGGCGATTCGGGTACTCGAAGTTGGGGGGCGTGCCGTACACCCCGATACGGCATGAGGTGTGCGGAATGATGGCCGCCGCGGTGAGGTTTGGCGCCGGGTTCATCGTGAACTGTGTGTTGTGATGCTCGTTGACGAAGACGCCGTCGTACCCCAACTTGTCGGCCAGCAGCAGTTCGCTCCAGTACCGCTTGTACAACTCGTGGCCCATGGCGGGATCGAAATTGCTGTTGGGATAGTCGACCCACAACGAGTCGAGCTCCTTGTAGCCATCCGGCAGCGGCGCGTACGGCATCAGGTGGAAGAAGATGAACTCGAGGTCATCGAGCACGCTCATGGCGGACCTCCTGTAGACGGACTGAGGGCGAATTGATCGAGATCGACACCGCACACGACGTTGCCATCGAACTCCGAACGTGCCCGGCTTTCCCACACGTCCTCGGCGATCTCGCTGTCGCCGGGGACGAGATGGCTGAGCACCAGGGTCTTCACGCCGGCTCGCGACGCAATGCGTCCTGCGTCCTCCGGCGAGGTGTGCGACTCGGTGAGGTGGTTGATGATGTTGTCGCGGTTGGGAAGCTTTGCGACACGACCGCGGACGAAGTCGAGATCGATCACCTCATGAACGAGGTAGTCGGCACCCTGCGCCAATCGCACGACGTTGTCGCATGGCCCGGTGTCGCCGCTGAAGACAGCCGAGCCTGACGGCGTGTCGAAGCGATAGGCGAACGCAGGAAACACCGGCGCATGTTGGACGAGGATGGCAGTGACGCGAACGCCGTTCTCGTCGAGCGGGTAGATCTCGACCGGCTCCATCGGTGGAGCGGCCGTGTGGATCGAGGCACCACTGGCCTCGTATCGCCAGGTCGATGTCGGGCACATAGTCGTCGTGAGCGACGCCGATCTCGTGGGTGAAGACGTTGGCCGTCACGTCCTTGCGCGCTTCGTCGGCGATGCGGACGTTGATGTTGTAGGCGAATGCTTCGAACAGCTTCTGTGTGAGGACGCGAATGCCGGGCGTCGGCGCGTCCGGAAACAGGACCGGAGCGACCCGTCCGGGAGGAAACACCGCGATCGGCAATCCGGCCTCGCCGGGGCCGTACACATCGACGCGATCGGTCGGCCAGAACCCCAACATCAGGTTGATGTAGTCGATGACGTGATCACTGTGCAGATGGGTGAAGAAGATCGAACGCACGGTGCTGCCACCTTTCGGCTTGCGTTCGGGATGCATCGAGATACCCGACCGCCAGGCCTGACGATGCACCCCTTCGCCACAGTCGACGATGTAGGCGACGTCGCCGACAACGATCGCGTTCGAGTAGCCGGCTCGTGTCGCCTTGGGATTCGACGCACCCGCCGTTCCCAGCAGGATGAGACGATCCTTGGCATCGGACCGCAACGGCTCGCGCGTCGGCCCCGACGCTATGGAAGGCGCGGCGCTAGCAGCCCGGCGAAGAACATCTGAGGCTTGACACATGTTCTTCGCCGGCGGCGATGCCTCCTACAGCTCGCGTCCGTCGAGGTAGACGTCACCCTTGATGCCGTCGACCGTGATGACCTGACCAGTCTTGATGCGCGTCGGTGCCGTCCACCGTTCCGACGACCGCCGGGATGTTGAACTCGCGAGCGACGATGGCGCAGTGGCTCATCACGCCACCGACGTCGGAAACGACAGCGCCGGCGATGGAGAACATCGGCACCCACGGCGGAAGTGTCATCTCGCACACCATGATCTCGCCATCCTCCAGATCGCCGGCCTCGTCGAGCGACTTCACGACGCGGGCGACACCTCGATAGATACCCGGCGACCCGGCCACGCCATCGATCACCGCAGCGTCGACTTCGCCTTCGGCCGGCGGCTTGATGCCGAGCAGACGAGTGACGATTGCGTCCATGAACGGATCGACGAAATCGCCGGAGGGCGGCGGCGGCGGTGTACCGAGTGCACCTGGGGGCGACGCCTGTGCTGCGGCTTCGACCGATGCCTTGCGCTCGATGACTGTGGCGCGCTTGTCGCCTCCGTTCGCAAGAGCGTCGCGGACCTCGTCCTTGAACAGGAGGAACACGTCGCTGCGGTCGTCGATCACACCATCGCGAGCGAGCGCATCGCCAACAGCGAGGCAGAACGTGCGCAGCAGTACGACGCCCATCTGATCGATGTAGAACGCATGATCCTCAGTGAGCGGAACAGCAAACCGCGCGGCATCGAAGAGCTCGTCGAACTTGGCTCGCTGCTCCGGGTCGTCGGCGAGCTTGGCCTGGATCTTGGCGGTGAGCTCCTCGCGGTGCTTGACTGCCCGCTCGTACTGGATCATGGGGTCGTCTTCGTCGGGCATGTTGATGTAACGAGCGATGTTGCCCAGCGGGATCGACGGGTTCTCGCGCCACGGCACGTCGGCGATGTCGTAGACGGCGTCACTGCGCCAGCCGAAGTCATACAGGTACTCGTTCAACTGGTCGAGGAAGGCGCGTCCCTCGTCGGTCTTGGCCAACTTCGCGGCGAGGTCGCGGGGGTGGTTGTCGTCGAAGAGTTGGTGCAGCGTGGGACTGTCGCGAACGATGCGGCTGAGCCGCCACAGGCCGTGCGCGGCGTCGACCGGGCGGGTGTGGTAGCCCTGCAGGATCTGGTACGCCTCGGTGGGGTCGTCCGGATGCATCACGTCGGTGTAGAGGTCGCTGAGCCTTGCGCCCGAGACCAACGCGAAGTTGATGTGCCCGTGGATGTACCACATCTCGGTCATCCAGTCGGTCATGTCGTCGAACTTGGCAAGCAATTCGGCGTTGCTCAATCCCGAGTAGTCGGCATCGCGCTCGGCCTCGTTGCGAGTGCGGATCAGCGGGAGCCACTCGTTGGTCCAGCGCTTGCCGACGAGGGGTACCTTCTCGTCGATGGTGTCGAGGTAGCGCGACATGCGATCCTCGACCACTGCCTCGTCGGGGTGCGGGTGGAAGGCCATGTAGAAGTAGTGGTTGATGGCCTGGTTGGACGCGACCACCGGGCAGTCGTACTCGGCCTGTGCCTTGGTGAAGCCGACCGCCAGCGTGGACATCACCAAGTCCTGCGACAACGGGTGAAGTGGCCGTGGCGCGTGCATCTTGTCGAAGGCCCAGAAACCCTCGATCTCGTCCGGTCCCGGAAACGTCACCTGCTCGGCAGTGTCAGTCATTGCATACCCCCTCTGGTAGCGGTGCGGCACCCCATCTGCCGCGACCTTGCGCATTCTAGTGTTGCCTATCCCCACAGTTTCTTGCTGGCGAGCTCGGCGCCCTCGGCCAACGCCTTGAACTTCGGCCACACCACGGTCGGATGCACCTCGGGCGCGTAACTGGCCCGCGACGAGAAGCCGCAGTCGGCGCCGGCGATGACGTTCTCCTTGCCGACGATCGACGCGTAGTTGCAGATGAACTCGGCGATCAGTTCAGGGTGCTCGACGTAGTTGTTGGCGTGCCCGAGCAGACCTGGGATCAGGATCTTGCCGTCGGGAACGCCCACCTCTTCCACCTGGCGCCATTCGTGCATGTGCCGAGGGTTCATCACCTCGAACGAGTAGGCCTGCGCCTTGATCTGGAACGTGTACTCCAGCGCGGTCTTCAACGGGATGTCGGTCAGACGCGGACCGTGATTGAGGCCGTAGCACGTGTGGTGGCGGATGCGATCCTCGGGGATGCCGCGGAGCGCGTGGTTGAGCGCTTCGACGTGGATGTTCGCCGATCGATGGCGATTCTCGAGCGACTCGGCGGGATCGCCGAGCATGTCGATCAGCCACGGATCGTCGACCTGCAGGATGAATCCGGCCTCGACGATGCCGAGGTACTCCTCGCGCATCGCCTCGCCGACTGCGTCGAGATACTCCGCGTCATCCTTGTAGTAGTCGTTCTTGCCGAAGCCGCTGGGGCCACTCGAGGGCATGAAGATGTCGGCAACATCCAGTCCCTCGCACGCTGCCTTGAGGTTCTCGATGTCGGTCTGCAGCAGCTTCTGCCCGATGTACGTGATGGGGCCCTTGGCGACGATCCGCCGCAGCGGGCTGACTGCCGACGAGTACTTCTTGAAGTACTCGGTGTAGTACTCGGGGAACATGTCGAACTCGGCCTGCCAGGACGGCGCCAACTTCGACGGAGCCGTGTCGACCTCGAAGCCGCCGAGGCGATCCTTGACGTAGCCGAGGAAGCTGACCTTGCTCATCTCGCCGTCGGCGACGATGTCGATGCCTGACTCGACCTGCTGCTGGACGCGATCCTTGACCGCGGCGGCGATCTCGCGGTCGAGCGCTTCGGCGTCGTACGGCCGGTCGTGCTCGCGCTCCTTCATGATGTCGAGGAGCGAATGCGGCCTGGCCAAGCTGCCGACGTGCGTCGTGAGAATACGGTCGGTGCTCTGCTTCATGATTCCCCCAGCGAGATCGTGCGGACGGCAAATTCTTTCATAGGGCAGGCACCGATCGGCTATCAGCGTTCGCCGGTGGCGAACTGCGTGACCTCAGGTGGCGCCGGCGCCGTGCCCACGTAGCAGGTAGGCCGAATGCAGCAACTCCGGCCGTTCGGTGAGCTCTGCGGCCGAGCCGCTATAGCGCACCCTGCCCCCTTCGAGCACGTACGCAGCATTGGCCAGCGACAGCGCGACGTGGGCGAACTGCTCGATCAGCAGCACCCCGATACCCGACTCGGCCACCGCAGCCAGTGTCGGCACGAGTCGCTTCACGACGATCGGCGCGAGACCCAGCGAGAGTTCGTCGACGAGCAGCACCTTCGGGCTCGACACCAGTGCCTGGGCGAGCACGACCATCTGCTGCTCACCACCCGACAGTGACCGGCCAGGAATCTCCCAGCGCTTCTCCAGCTCGGGAAACAGCGACAGCGTGTAGGCGAGCCCCTCGCTGGCCGCCTTCTTGCCGAGCGAGTACGTGGCGACCTTGAGGTTCTCCTCGACGGTCAGGTTGGGGAGCAGTCGGCGCCCCTCGGGAACCACCGACATGCCCGCAGCCCGGATCTTCTCGGGGCGCATGTTGGCGAGGTTGGTACCGTCCAGTTTGATCCAGCCCTTGGTGACTCTGGCCAGACCTGCGCACGCCAGGGCAAGGCTGGACTTGCCGGCACCATTGGGGCCGAGAATCGTCGTGACCTCGCCCGGTGGAACCTCGATGGAGACGTCGTGAACGACGTTGCGTGGCCCACGCGCGACCGAAACGTTGTCGATGGACAGCGTGCTCACGTTGCGACCTCTTCTGTTCCGAGATACGCCCTCATGACGTTGGGATCGCGGAGCACCTCGGCAGTCGGACCGGACGCCAGCAGCCGGCCGAAGTCGAGCACCGCAGTCCAGTCGCAGCACGCCTGCACCAGGCTCATGTCGTGATCGACCAGGATCACCGTTGCGCCCACCCGTTCCGGGATGTCGCGGATGATCTGTCCGAGCAGGGCTGTCTCCTCATCGGGCAAACCGGCCGCCGGCTCGTCGAGCAGGATCAGTTTCGGCTGACCGACGACTGCGCGGGCGACTTCGATGAATCGCCTGTCCTTGGCGCCGAGTGTGCGCACCGTCTTGTGAGCTACCTCGGTGAGCCCGACGAACTCCAGTGCCGAGTCGACTGCAGCGGTGCGCCCTGCTTTGCCGCCGTGGTCGGCGTGCTCGTACACCGTGGCAACGTTGTCGAACACGGTGAGCTTCTCGATCGCCTGCTCCATCTGGAACGTGCGACGCAGGCCCCAGCGGGCTCGCTTGAAATCCGGCAAGGCCAGCAGGTCCTGGCCCATCGCCTCGATACGGCCAGACCGCGGCGTGACGAACCCGGACAGGACGTTGAAGAACGTGGTCTTGCCGGCGCCATTGGGACCGATCAAGCCGCACGTTCCCTCGGGGAACTGAATGGTCATTTGATCGAGCGAGACGACGCCACCGAAATGAACTGACAAGTCCTCGATGTCGATCACGCTTCGACGCCCTTTTTCTCGGCGGCCTTCGTGTTCTGGATCAAGTTCATCAGCAGACCGAATCCGAACAACGACAGCGCGAATCGCGTCCAGAACTGGTGACCGACGACGTTCTGCGTGAGGAACTTCAGCAGGCAGGTCGCGAAGAATGCTCCGAGCAGACCGCCCCACAGGCTGTAGATGCCACCCATGATGACCACCGCGATCAGGAAGATCGCCGATTGACGGTTGAACGCATCGATGCTCATGCCCTTGGGCACCGTTCCCGCGTACAGCCCGCCGGCAACACCAGCCATGAAGGCAGAGAGTGCGAAGGCCCACAACTTGTAGCGGGTCACGTCGATGCCCGCGGCCAATGCCGCCGCTTCGCTCTGGCGAATCGAGGCCCACGCCCGCCCGGGCTTACGGGACAGCACGAACGACGCCAGCATGAACATGACGAAGGCGGCAGATGACGATGAAGCGGTAATACCCCTCGTCGGTGATCGCCCAGGATGGCCGGCGCGTCGGCTTGATGTCGCTCAGCGTTCCTGCAAGGCCTTGGAATCCCGAGCCACCGTTCGGGAACTTGGTGACCCCGAGCACGATCTCCATGCCGGCGGCAAGCATCAACGTGACGAGAGCGAGGTACAGACCGCTGACCCTGAGGGCCGGCATTCCGATGAGCACCCCGATGAACGCGGCGACGACACCGCCGATGATCAGCAGAACAGGAAACGGCCATGTCGTTGCGAACGACAGCCGTATGGTGACCCAACACCCGATGCCGTATGCCGCGACTTGCCCGAGCGATACCAGGCCGACGCGACCGTAGAGGAGACCGGCGCTGGCGGCGACGATGGAGAACACTGCCATCTGGGTGAAGTTGGCGACCCAGAACGAATCGAAGAGCGCAGGAATGCCGAAGAATCCGAAAGTCAGCACGGCGGCGACGGCAAACGGTTCGAACCAGCGGGTCTGCGTGATCCGAGCGACGATCGATCGCTTCTCGGTCTCCTCCGGAGCACGTGACGGGGCGGCGACGGCGGTCATCGCATCTCCCTCCCCGATAGCACGACCGTCCGCTTCCGGCTGATCCACACGATCGCCACGACCGCAACGACGAACGGTGTGGTCTTGCGGAAGTCGGCCAGGAACTGCCAGCTGTCCGTGAATGGTGCCAAGACGGACTCGATGACGCCGATCGTGAGGCTGGCGAAGAACGTGACCCACAGCGAACGGAACTGACCGACGATCGCGCCTCCGAGCGCACCGATGACGAACCAGGTCAGCGTTCCTTGATCGAGGCTCTTGAACAGTGGCGGAAGAATGAGGAACACGCAACCGCAGATGATGCCCGACGCAAGCCAGGCCATCGCCTCGACGCGGCGAACGGGCACACCGAGCAGCGCCGACACGTCGCGATCGTTGGCGATGGCACGCATCGCCGTACCGGTCGACGTGCTGTTGAGAAAGATCGTGACGCTGATGACGACCAGGAGGGCGAAGAGCAAGGGCGATGATCTGCGTCGAGGTCACCACGGCACCGCCGATGGTGAACACCTTGCTGGGCAGCGTGAGCGCCCGTGGCTTGGAGGTGTCCCAGCGCTCCTTCATGATTCCCAGCAGGAACAGTGCGACACCGACCATTCCGAGCGCCTTCACGAGTGGATCACGACGCGACAGCTTCGGCGCGAGCCACATGCCGTACAACAGCGTCAGTGCTGCGCATATCACGACCAACGCCGGATAGGCGAGAATTCTCACGCCCTGACCGATCGGTGTCGGTGTGCTGAGACTCCCGCCCATCAGCGACCAAGCGATGTGGGCGCCCATGCACCCGATGGCGCCGAACGCGAGATTGACAACACCGGTGGTCCGGTACAGGACGACAAGTCCTGTACCGGTCACCGCGTACATGGCCCCGAAGGCCAGGCCCTGAATGACATAGGGCCACAATTCACCAAGACCTGGCATATCGAGGTCGTTCCTTTATGTTTGTGGTTGTAGTCCGGTTGTGACCTATCAACCGCCGCCGACGTTGAGACCCTGATCGACCTCGGCCGCACGAACGGCGGTGAGGATCGGCTCGACTTCGGCGATTGCGAAGCAATCCTTGTCGAGGACCATGGTGTCGGTACCGTCGGGAACCACGTTGTAGTCCCAGTTGTTCGGCACGTTGCCGGCCGGCAGGCCACCGAAGTACCACGGCTTGCAGACGATGTGGGTGTCGAAGTTCTTGATGCCCTTGATCGCTGCGTTGACGGCAACCGGATCATCCAGGTCGGCGGGATCCATGTCGAGCAGCGTCTTGACGATGATGCGACCGATCATGAAGCCCATCTGCTGGAAGCTGCCCAACGGCGCCTCCGGGTTGTACTCAGCCGAAACCGAGCGGTACAGCTCCATCTCCGGACGAGGATCGTCGAGCAGGCTGAGCTCGGCGTTGACGTTGAGCTTGCCGTTCCACGCCGAACCGAGTGCAGCGGCGACAGAGTTGTCGTTGAGCGGCGTCGACGAACCCCAGAGGACCTTGTCGATCAGGCCGAGCTCTTCAGCGGCCTTCAGCAGCTTCAGACCTTCGGGAGGCGTGAAGTTGAGCACGATGGCGCCACCCTCGCCGGCCTTGTTGACCGCGTCGAGGATGATGGTGTTCGGATCGGAGATGGGAACCTCGGGCTGGATGTCTTCCCACTCGAGACCCTTCGTCCTGGGCGTAGAGCCCGGCCAGCGAGTTGTTGTAGTCCGACGTCGCCGTCTTGCCGGTGATCGTCACCATCTTGCCCTTGGCACCCTTTTCGACCACGATCTGGGCAGCACCCAGAGCGCTGTAGCCGGGACCCATGTTGGCGGCGGCGATGGCCGGCGAGCTGAAGCACTCGGCGGGGACGCCGGCGACGATGACGTTGAAGCCCTGCTGTGGCGTAGTAGTCGGCGTTGACCGGGCAGTCGAGGATGCTGAAGCCACCGACGACCGCGACGACCTTGTCGGTCTCGATCAGCTTGCGGGCTGCGGCTGCTGCGTCTTCCGGCTTGAGGTTGTCGTTCTCCATCAACATCTGGACCGGACGACCGTTGATGCCGCCGTTCTCGTTGACGCACTGGAAGTAGGCATCCATCATCGCCGGGCCGGTGCTGAAGTCGATGCCAGGCACAGACGTCGTGACGTTGCCGAGCTTGATCGGGTCGCCAGTGGCCGCTTCGCCGTTGCCGAGACCGCATTCGGTACCTGCCGTTGCCGGCCTGTCGCCGACGAGGCCGTCACCTGCTGGCGCAGCGGTGGTGTCCCCTGTCGTATCGGCCGGTGCCTCGGTCGCAGCCGGAGCCTCCGTTGCGGCTGGTGCCTCCGTCGCTGCCGGTGCTTCTGTGCCCGGTGCTGCGGTTGCCGCGGATGTCGAATCGGAAGCGTTGTCGTCACTGCCGCAAGCCACGAGGAGCATCGCTCCTATGACCGCGGCTGCCATGAATCGGCGAGCCATGTATTCCCCCTTGTGTGGATGCGAGATGCCACGAGAAGGTTCCACGACGCCCCGTTGCGTCGGCGAACACCTCCTGTGACGATGGGCACCATAGTGCATAACATTTCGACGAACAACTATCGGAGGCGTCATGCGTTTCAACCATCGGAACAGTGGTCTTGAGTGGTCGCGTGACGGTTCGCCGCGTGCAACTACGGTGCTGATGCTGCACGGTCTCTCCGGAATATCCACCGGCTACGACGAGGTCGTCATTGACCTCGGCGACAGTGCCGATGTGTTCCGTCTTGATCTTCGCGGTCATGGTCGAAGCGACCATGCGCCTGGTACGTACTCCGTTCCTTTCTACTCGGACGACGTGATCGCGTTCATCGAAGAGGTGATCGCTGAACCTGTCGTGCTTGTCGGTCATTCGCTCGGTGGCGTGATCACACACCACATCACTGCAACGCGACCGGACCTCGTGCGGTCGGCGCTGTGCGAGGATCCGCCGCTGTACTTCTGCGATCAGAGCCTGTTCGAGCAGAGCATCATGGCGGGCGTCTTCCCGATCCTCGAGGCCAACATGCGTGCTGCTCAGGCGGAGGGCAAGCCTCGTGAGTTCTACGAAGCGATGGTGGGAGACGCGATCATGCCGTGGGGACGAGCGGGCGACCACATGAGCGAGCGCGCGTTGCAGAGCCGCGTCGATTCGTTGATGTTGGGCGACCCCGATGTGTGGTTGCCGGCGATCCATGGTGGCGCGCTCAGTGGCTACGACCCCGACGCGCGCATCACCAAACCGATGATCATCCTGCAGGCCGATCCACAGATGGGACCGGCGTTGTTCCCCGAACACGCGGCGCGCCAGCACGAAGTCAATCCCGAGATCGACATCCGGCTGATCGATGGCGCGCCGCACGGGATTCACTCGTTCCTCAGCGCCAGACAGCGATACGTCGAAGCCGTACGAGACATCATCGACCGAGCGAGTTGAGGCCGAGTGAATTGAGAAAGGCGAGCAAGGCCGTCGACACCTGTTCGGGCGCGTCCCATTCGAGGAGATGGCCGGCGCCGGCGATGATGTCGGCGCCACCCCAGGCCGACGGCATTGGTGACCGGGTTGACCTCGTCGAGATCTCCCCACAAGGTCAGTCGCGGTGCAGTGATGCGATGCAGTCGCTTGGCAACGCCCCGATCACCGAGCGGCCACAAGATGTTGGCCGCGGCGATGTCGCTGAGGTAGCGGGCGACCGGCGCCTCCTCCGGGCCGAGTTGGGCGAACCGGTTGGTGAACGCGTCGGGCACACCCTTCGCGAAGAGGTGAGCCATTCGCTCGGCTGCCGGTGTGCCGATACAGGTTGAATCCCGGGCTCGGTCGCCGTCGGCGATACCGAACGGCGCCAGCAACGCAACGCCGTGACCGCCTCGGGTCGCAGCGCGGCAAGTTCGGCCGCGATCATTCCACCGACCGAGGCGCCGACGACCGGGCACGGCGGCGCGCCGGTCGCGTCGAGCGCGTCCCAGAACATCGTCGAGCCAATCGAGGTACTCGTCGGGCGGCTCGAAACCCGCCACACCATCGAAGCCGGGCAACGGTCGGAACGACGATCTCCCATCCGTCCTGCTCCACCAGACGCATGGCCGGCGACAGCTCGGCGTGGCCGGCGATGCCGAAGAGATAGATGAGTCGCGTTATCGGGCATTTTGCGGCCACCACGGATCGGGTACTCGCGAGAACAGGGTCCGCAAGTCCCGGGGCGACCTTCTCGCCGAACAGCTTGGTGTTGTAGCGGGTCAGCTCGTCGTTCATGTTGCCGAACTGCAGCATGGCGCACAGGTGGCCGATGCGCAGTTCGCTTGCCGCCTCCTCCAACTGCTCGCGGACCGTGTCGGGGCCGCCGATCACGACGTAGCCGTTGTCGACCATCTCGTCCCACGTCAGGTCGTGCTTCGCCTGCTTGTTGCGGGCCGACCTGGCGAACCTGCGACTTGTATCGGGCCCGCACCGAGCTTCGGTGACGTAGCCGGGTGGATCGGTGAAGCCGGGATACACGTGCAGCGATCGGTTGAAGAAGTATTCGGCCGGCTCGCTTGTACAGCTTGTACGCCTCGGCGTCGGTGTCGGCCACGCCGATGAACTGCGTGACGGCCAAGCGGTGCGGGTTGTCGTCCTTGCCGTGGGCGTCGACCCGAGCCCAGTAACCCGCGACGGTTTCGCGGACCATCTTGTAGCCGTAGTACGTCAGCGCGCCGTAGACGAAGTCGTTGCTGCGCAGAAGTCCCACGTCTCGACCGAGCCGCCGCCCGGGATCCACACCGGCGGATGCGGCTGCTGCCACGGCCGCGGCACGGGGTTGACGTAACGCAGCTGGTTGAACCGGCCGTTGAACGCGAACGGTTCGGTCGCCTGCCACGCCTTCATGATCAGCTCGATGCCCTCGTAGTACTGCGGGCGAAGGTTGCCGGGATTCATGCTGTACGAGTGACGTCGTGTCCATCGCGGTGCCGACCGGGAAGCCGGCGATGAGCCGACCACGCGAGAACAGGTCGAGCATGGCGAACTCTTCGGCGACGCGGATCGGCGGGTTGTACAACGCCACCGAGTTGCCGAGCACGGTGATCGCCGCTTGCGATGTGCGATTGGCGAGGATCGATGCGATCAGGTTGGGAGACGGCATCAGGCCGTACCCGTTGTTGTGGTGCTCGTTGACGCAGATCCCGTCGAAGCCGCAATCCTCGGCGTAGACGAGTTGATCGATGTAGGTGTCGTAGGTCTCGGCCATGACCTCGCGGTCGAACAGCGCCGGATCGATGTCGACCCACACGCTGCGATGCTTCGTGTTGAAGTCCTCCGGCAGCGCCGGGTACGGCATCAGGTGGAACCACATCATCTTCATGTGACGATTGTCTCAACGGGGCGCTGCAGAAGTCCACGACCCGCTGCGACATGGATCATGTCGCGATCGGTCATGATCGGCGCTCGGCTGCTACCGTCCGAACATGGATCTGCGGCGGTTGACCTACTTCGTGACGGTCGCCGAGGAACAACACTTCGGCCGCGCCGCGGCACGGCTGCACATGACCGCTCCCCCGTTGTCGCAACGGATCCGCGAGCTCGAAGAGGAACTCGGCGTGCAACTGTTCGAGCGTTCCACGAGGCGCGTCGACCTGACGCCGGCGGGAGCCCGCCTGCTGCACGAAGCGCGTTCCGCGCTGCGCGCCGTCGATCGGTTCACGAGCCTCGCCGAGACGCTTCGACGCGCCGCCGACTCGACCGATCAACCACTCACGTTCGGCTACTGCCACGGCAGCGAGCACGCCGCGTTGACGGCTGCCCGCCGATTCCACGAAGCCCACCCGAACGTGGCCGTTCGACCCTCGGCGTTCACCTCGCTGCGGATCTTCAAGGATCTGCGCGAGGGGCGCCTGAGCGTCGGCCTCGTCCACCCACCGGTGCCCTACCCCGACGAGCTCGTCTCGCAGGCGCTGGCGCGGGTGCCGTTCGATCACGTCGCCGTACCGCAAAGCCATCCGCTGGCCGACCACGACGTCATCTACGCCACCGATCTCGAGGGGCAACCGGTGCTGCTCGTCGAGCGCGAGGATGCTCCGACCTACCACGATGCGACCGTTGCGTATTGCGCTGCGCATGGACGTGCGACCGGCGTGGGTCGTGCACCCGGCCAGCCAGGTGGAGCGGATGCTCGACATGGTCGCCGTCGGTTCCGGAATCGGTTGGTTGAACGCGTGGCAGGCCGCGCACGTCAGTCGCGACGGCGTCGTCGATCCGGCCCCTGCAGCCGGTCGAGCGATTCGACGAATTCCATCTGGTGTGGCGCATCGACGATCATTCCAAGTCTGTCGAGACAGTTCGTCGAGATCGCGATGGAGGCATGCCAGACATGAGTCAGCCCAACGCCGTATCGCCAAATGCAGCGGCCGCCTGGCCGGCAAGGTCTGCGGCATCACCGGCGCAACCGGGCATCGCCGAAGCAGCGGCGCTGCGCTTCGCCGCGGAAGGCGCACGGCTCTTCGTCGTGGCACTTCGCGAGGAGGATTGCGTCGCTCTTGCCGAGAGCATCGGTACGACCACCGAGATCACATGGGTCGCCGCGGACCTGACCGACGAGGGCGAGACCGAACGTGCCTTCGCGCGGTGCGCCGAGACCTTCGGCCGACTCGACGCGCTGCTCGCCTGCGCCGGCGGCAGCGGCCGGCCGTTCGGCGACGGGCCGTTGCACTCGACGTCGCTCGAATCGTGGAACACCACCGTGTCACTCAACCTCAACACGGCGTTCCTCAGCTCGCGCGAGGCCGTCAAGATCATGCTCGATCAACCGACGGGCGGGTCCATCGTCTACGTCTCCTCGGTCGCCGCGACCAACCCGGTCGCCGGCACGTTCAACACCCTCGCGTACTGCGGCTGCGAAGGGCGGGATCAACTCGCTGACGCTCAACGGCGCCTGCCAGTACGGCGCGGCCGGCATTCGGTTCAACGCGATCCTGCCGGCATTGACGTTGACACCGATGTCGAAGCGCGCCGCCTCGGATCCCGAGACGCTCGACATCGTCAAGGCGCGCATGCCCGTGTCGGGAGGCGGTCCGTTGTCGGCCGACGATCACGCCCAGGCCGCGCTATTCTTGTGCAGCGACGAGTCGAAGCACATCACCGGCCAGCTGATCCGGGTCGACGGTGGCTGGGGCGTGAACTAGCTAGTTCAGGTCGAGAAGGTCAGCGGGCACCTCGGGGCGCTGTGAGCCGGATGTCGCGAACAGGTCGCCGGTTCGATGCGCTGTTCTCTGCGCCTCTGCGGGATCTGGTTGCCAAAATCTCCGACGACCTGCAGCGGTGAGCGAGGCTGGCATCCAGATCGGCGGAGCAGGCGCTACGTCCGGTCAGCTGTGAGCCGGTGTCGCCCGCGGACGCGTGCCGGTACTATCCGAGCGATGAGCGCCTATCTCGTTGTCGACCTCGACGTCCATGACCCGGAGACCTTCGGGGCCTATCGAGCGCGCGTCGGCGATTTCGTCGCGCGACACGGCGGCGAGTACTTGGCGCGCGGCGGCGACACCGAGGTGTACGAAGGTGACTTCGTGCCCCATCGCGTCGATCATGTTCCGGTTCCCCGACCGTGAGGCGATCCATCGCTTCTACGCCGATCAGGAGTACCAGCAGCTGGCGAAGATCCGCCACGTTTCCGCACACACGATCGCCTTCTCCGTCGACGGCCTGTAGGCAGGTTCAGGCGCTGAGTTCCAGTCTGATCGGGAGCGACTTGATCGTCGAGACAAAGGTCGTGCTGGAATACTCCACGTCTCCGTCGAGCTCGAGCAGCTGGACGCGTGGCACGAACATCTCGAAGAACGTGTTGAGCTGGAGCCTGGCCAGCGTGCTACCGATGCACCGGTGCGGACCGATGCCGAACGCCAAGTGCTCTCGCACATCCTGGCGGGCGACGTCGAACCGGGACGGGTCGTGGAAGACCGACTCGTCGCGATTTGCCGACGCCCATGACAGCAGCATCCAGTCACCCGCTTGGATCTCCGTGCCGCCCACGCTCGTCGGCGCGACCGCGTTGCGCATGAAGTGCTTGGTTGGCGTCACCCACCGCATCATCTCTTCGACAGCGTTGCCGATGAGTTCCGGTGCCTCCTTCAGCCGCGCGAGTTGATCGGGGTGGCGAGCTAGGGCCTCGACCCCGCCTGCGAGGACGGTTGCAACAGTGTCGTGTCCGGCTGCGGACAACAAGATGAAGTACGGCACGAGCAGATCGGGAGGCAGTGGTCCACCATCGATCTCCGCGTTGGCCAGCACCGATCCGAGTGAGTCGTCGGGTTGGGCACGCAGGCGGCCGGCCAGACCCATGAAGTAACCGCCGAGTTCGTTCACGACCTGGGCGAGGGTGGTCTCGCGGTCGCTCCGGGCGACCGAGTCGTCGTCGATGCCGAACAGCTCGCTCGTCCAGTTGTGGATCTGCGCATCGTCATCGGGGGGTATGCCGAGCGTGGCGTTGATGAAGCGCAGTGGCAGGCCCGCCGAGACGACGTTGGCGAAATCGATCTGGCTGGCGCCGTTGCTCATCGCATCGATCCGCTCCTTGGCGATGGCTTCGATCTCGGCTTTGCGCGTCCGGATGGCGCCGGGGAGGAACCACTCCGCGATCAGCGAACGGTAGGTGCGATGCTCGTCGTCGTCCATTCCCACAAGGTTGCGGACGGGAGGGCCTCCACCCTCGCGTCGGGACCCGGCACGAGGATCGGATAGGGGGCGTTCTTGAACACCGCGCTGCGCTGGGCGACCTCTTTGACGTCGGCGTGATGGATCACCGCCCAGAACGGCGCAAATCCCTGATCTTCGATCTTGAGCGGGCCGGGAGTCTCGCGGAGGGCGGCCGCCCGCGTGTGCCAACCGTCGAAGTCGGCATACGCATCGGGATTGGTGAAGATGCTCTGGTTCCCCGGTTCCGCCATCATGCCCCTTTCCGATCGCTACAAGTGCTGAATGAACGCAGTTGCATGCAGCTTGTCATGTCGTCGCGTTTCGCTTCTCGGACGAACTGACTACCAGTCGGGCAGCGGGCGATGTTCGATGCGGGCACGCCAGGCAAAGACGCGCTCGTTGTCACCGGCAGTCGTTCGCAGGTCGACAACCCAGCCGATGCTGTCGGCCCACGCGATCGAGCGCAGGGCGGCGACACCACGGCGACGGCTCGGCCAGAACAGCCAGAGCCGTAGGACATCGCCTCTGTCGAGCCAGAGTGTCATCCGGTCGCCGCACATTCCGCTGCGGCTGTGAGCTATCGCCATTCCGTTCGTCCGCCGGAGTCGCCGGCCGAGGTCCTCGGTGCGCAGCTGTTGGATCAATCCCGGGATAGCACCGAGACAGCGCCTCCAGCTCGTCAGCCTCCGACAACTCCGGCTCGCGGTACACCACAGCACGGAGCGTCGCGCCGAATGGGACAAGAATCAACTCATCTTCACGACATCGTCACTGGGCCGAGGCCACCTTTTCGGCTGCGGACTTGAGCCGGTCGACGATTGCTGCAGTGTCGACGACGGTACCGGCGAGCCACAACGCGGCGATCGCGCCCTGATCGCTGATCGGCACGGCGATCGCCGCGAGCCCAGGAATGACCTCTCCCCGGCTCTGCGCCCAACCGACGTCGCGTGCCCGAGACACCTCGGGCCGTTCGCCAGCGACCGCCGGCTTTCCCGCGAGCAAGCGCGATCCCGGGCGCACCGCGGTCGATCGGATGTCGAGTGCCGGGCCGATAGGCGACGTGGGCGGTGAGTGAGGTCGGTTCGACGCTGTCGACGGTGACAGCTTCGTCACCGTCCGCCACGACGAGGAACGTTGTCATCTGCAGATCCTCGGCGACATCAGCGAGCACTGGTGCAGCAGCGGCGCGTAGCGAGCGACGCACCGAACGGCTGAGCACAGCCAAGTACGTCCCCGGCAGGAAGTCGCCGTCGGCATCGCGCTCGACGAGATGTCTGAGCTCGAGAGTCCGCAACAAGCGGTAGACGATCGACCGGTGGAGACCCAGCGCCTGCGCTGTTGCATCCACCGACACACCGCGATCGGACGTCGCGACGAAGTCCAGACACGCCAGCCCTCGATCGAGGGTCTGCGATGGTGCTACGTTCGCGTTCGACATTAGAATCATGTGTTCGATTATAGAACATCTCAGACCGAACCGGCCAGGGAATCGAGGGGTATCAATGGGAGCACGAACCGGACAGCAGGTACTCGACCGTCTGCGAGACCAACCGCCGGCGATGTGGGTCGAAGGCGAACTGGTCACCGACCCGACGACCCATCCCCGAACCGCGAATGCGGCCCACTCCCTGGCCGCGCTGTACGAGCTACAACACCGGCCCGACCTCGTCGACACGATGACATTCGCATCGCCGTCGACTGGCGACCGCGTCGGCATGAGCTTCATCGTGCCGCGCACACGCGAAGACCTCGAGCGCCGCTCGGCGATGCACAAGGTGTGGGCCGACGCGTGCCTGGGCTTCATGGGTCGCATGCCCGACTACCTCAACGTCAACCTCATGGGTGCCGGAACGGCAGCCGAGTACTTCGGTCAATGCCGCCCCGAGTTCGCCGACAACGCCCGCAACTACTTCGAGTACGTACGCGAGAACGACCTTGCGCTGACGCATGCACTCACCAACCCGCAAGTCGACAAGCGCAAGCAGGCGTACGAGTTGCACGATCCATTCGTCGCGTTGGGTGTCGTGCGCGAAACCTCGGACGGCATCATCGTGCGCGGCGCGCGGATGTTGGCGACTCTCCCGATCAGCGACGAGATCCTGATCTTCCCTTCGACGGTGGTGAAGGGCGGCGACGAGATGAAGCCGTATGCGCTGGCGTTCGGCATCCCCAACAACACACCCGGCCTGTCGTTCCAATGTCGCGAGCCGCTGGATCTCGGACGAAGCCATCGCGATCATCCACTCGGGTCGCGATTCGACGAGATGGATGCGATGGTCTACTTCGACGATGTGCTCGTCCCCTGGGAACGGGTGCTGCTGATGAACGACGTCGACCTGGCCAACCGCGCCTATGCCGAGACCGGCGCTGTCCTCCACATGGCCCACCAGGTCGTCAACCTCAAGATTGCCAAGACCGAGGCGTTCCTCGGCGTGATCCAAGCGGCCATCGACATGGTCGGATCCGGCGACGCACCACACGTGCAGCACATGGTTGCCGAGGTCATCATGATCCTGGAGATCATGAAAGGCCTGAAGATCGCCAGCGAGGCCGGAGCCAGCCTCAACAAGTACGGCGTCATGACCCCGGCACGTCCTCCGCTCGACGCCGCCCGCAACTGGTATCCCGGTGTGTACAAACGGCTTGTCGAGATCGTGCAACTCGTGACCACCAGCGGGCTCATCACGATTCCGACGGAGGCCGACTTCGACGGGCCACGCGGTGCAGACATCGCCAAGTACCTGCAAGGTGCGTCGAGTTCGGCCGAGGAGCGCGTCGCCTTGTTCCGCCTGGCGTGGGACATGTCGATCAGCTCGTTCGGTGGACGGCAATCGCACTACGAGCTGTTCTTCTTCGGCGACCCGCCTCGCATGAAGCAGGCGCTCTACGGGATGTACGACCGCAGCGAGTGCGTCGACCGTGTCAACCGATTCGTTGCCGACACCGGTTGGCCCGAGACGTCGTTGTAGCGACAGGGGGCTAGCGCCGACCGAACACGAGATACGCGATCGGGCCGAACGGCTGCACGAAACAAACCAGGGCCCACCGTCGCTTGGGTCCACGCACCAGCGCCTTCGGTCGTCGTGCAAGATCGAAGAGGGCCACAGCAGTCAATACGAGCTCTATCGCCGAAGCCGCGACGACTGCTCTGCGTTTCCCCGGACTCAGCTCTTCCCATCGTGGATCTCGCTTCACACGCTCGACCCTATCGATGGCGGGGCACGATATCGGACACACACAGATCCGCGCGGTGCGTCCACGAAGTCGATCTGGTTGCCACTACCGGGTCACAGACGCAGGTCCGCGAAATCCTTGGCAACCAGATCCTCGACCCTGCGGACAGGGCAAACGTTGCCGGTCAGAGCACTAGTTCTTCCGGGCCGCAGCCAGGGCGGTGCGATACCGCTCGACGTTGGCCATCTTGACGCCTTCGTAGCCCCGGACCTGATCGATGAGGCCGACCAGTTCGAGTGCCTTACCGGCGTCGCTCGACAGCATCTTGGATGCCTCGTCGACCAGCTTGATGTAGTCCTTCACCAGCGACCGCTCCGTTCGGCGAATCTTCGAGTGACCGAACGGGTCGAATGCACTGCCGCGCAATCCCTTCATCTTCGACAGCGTCGACAGCACCGGCGCGGACCACGCACCGAAGCGCAACTTGCGGCCGAGGCCCATCGAACGAAGCATCGGCGGGTAGAGGTTCCAGGTCATCTTGGCGTCGTCGCCGAATTGTGCAGCGACCTTGGCCCGACCACCGAGCAGCAACCTGGCGACCTCGTACTCGTCCTTGTAGGCCATGACGTGATGCAGTTGACGGGCAACCATCGTGGCGAACTCGCCGCCGCCGCCCGCCGCCTGCTCCGCCTTGTACGCCTTCACGACGACACCGGCATACCGAGCGGCGTACCGCTGGTTCTGGTATGCGACGAGATCGCCGGCGCGACGCTCGGCGAGGTTCTGCAACTCGTCGTCGTCGATCCCATCGATGGCGTACGGCTCGAGTTCGTAGGCGATGCTCGCTCCGGCAGCCTTCTCGACTGCAGCCGGATCGACCGTCCAACGTCGGCCCCACCGGAACGCCGCCAGGTTTGCCTCGACGGCCGTGCCGTTGAGCTCGATCGCTCGCTCGATCGCTTCGCCCGGCAGCGGGATGAGCCCTGCCTGGTATGCCACGCCGACCATGAAGACGTTGGCCGTGACGGCATTGCCGAGCAGCGCGGTGACGATGTGGCCGGCATCGACGTAGAGGTTGCGATCTGCGTTGGTTCGCTTACCGAGCTCGACCCGCAGGGGCGTCAAGTCGAGGCCGTGCGACGCCACCTTGCCGATCATCCTGCCGGTCGGGGCAATGCTGGTGGAGACCACAGCGACGCTGCTCTGCGCATCGAGACCGGAGAGGTTCGCCGGGGTGGACGACGCCAAGGCGTCGAACGCGATCAGCACACCGATCTGACCTGGTATCGGATCGCCGATGGTCACCGTCGACACCACCGGCCCTGCCTTCTGCGACAGTCCCGTCTGGTCGGCGGTCTTGGCATCGACGCCCGCGATCTGTGCCGCTGCAGCCAGCACCTGGCTGACGGTGACCACACCTGTTCCGCCGATGCCTGGCATGCGGATGGCCACGTCGGCGGGTACGACCAGCTTCGGCTCGGGCAGCTCGGTCTCAGCGGACACGCCACGCTTGCCCTTGCCGGCCTTGCCAGGCTTGACCGTGATGAACGCCGGGCAATCGCCCTTCACACAGCTGGCATCGACATTGCAGCTGGCCTGATCGATGACCGTCTTGCGACCGAACTCGGTCTCGGTCGAATGCAGCGACAAGCAGTTGGACTTCACGCCGCAATCGCCGCATGCCTCGCAGACACGCTCGTCGATCATCACACGGAACGTCGCCGGCGCGAGGATGCCGCGCTTGCGATCGCGACGCTTCTCGGCTGCGCACTGCTGGTCGTGGATGTGCACGGTGACGCCGTCCATCGCGCGGAGCTTCTCCTGCGCGTCGACGATCGAATCGCGGTGCACGACATCGACGCCGCCAGGCAGATCGACACCGCGGTACTTGGCAGGATCGTCGGTGGTGATGGTGATGTGCTTGACCCCCTCGGCCATCAACATCTGTGCAATCTCGGGTACCGAGCGCAGACCTGCGGCATCCTGCCCGCCGGTCATCGCCACTGCGGCGTTGTAGAGGATCTTGAACGTCATGGTGGTGCCCGAGGCAATCGCGGCCTGCACTGCGAGCTGGCCACTGTGGAAGTAGGTGCCGTCGCCCATGTTCTGGAAGAAGTGGTGATCCTCGACGAACGGGGCGGTACCGATCCACTGCGCACCCTCGCCGCCCATCTGGGTGATGCCGGTGACGTGACCGGTTTGTTCGCGCTGGCACGATGCTGACCATCCCGTGACAACCGATCCCGGCACCGACCAACGAGCCTTCTGGAACCAGCAGGCCGGTGTTGTGCGGGCACCCGGAGCAGAAGAACGGCGTGCGGACAGCCTCGGCGCCCAACTTGATTCGAATCGGCTCGGACTTGCGAACCGTCGCCAGCTGATCGGCGGGGATGCGCAGCGTCAACACGCGGCGCAAGGAGTCGACGAGGTTGTCGATCGTCAGCGCGCCGTAGTGGGTGATCAACGGCTTTCCCTCGTGGTCGACCTTGCCGATGACGGCAGGCGCGTTGGCCGAGCCGTACAACACGGAGCGAACTCGTGATTCGAGGAAGTCGATCTTGTCCTCGCAGACCATCACCGTTGCGGCGCCGTTGGCGAGCTCGCGGATCGCGCCATGGTCGAGTGGATGCAACGCGCCGAGCTTCAACACGCGGACACCGAGCTCGGCGAGCCGCTCGGGCTCGACGCCGAGCACGCGCAGAGCCTGCAGGACCTGCTCCATGTCGTGACCACCGGCGACGATGCCGAGCCAGGCGTCCGACGGATTGGACACGAAGCGGTTGAGCGGGTTGGCGGCCACATAGCGCTTGGCCCATTCGATGCGATTGCCGAGCACTTCGATCTCGAGCGTGTTGGCGAACGGCACGCCGACGTGCCCGCTGAGCGTCGGCGTCCACGGCTTGCCATCGACCTCGAACGTGGGCAGAACCGGATCGAACCTTCCCGGAGCGACCTCGGCGATACCGGAACCATCAGCGACAGGCGTGGTGATCTTCATCGCCACCCACAGGCCAGTCAGGCGAGACATCGCGAAGGCGTGGAGGCCGAGATCGAGCACTTCCTGCACCGTCCCCGGGTACAGCACCGGGAGATGCAGCGCGACAAGCGTGGGATCACTGCGCGACGGAAGTGTGGACGACTTCGCAGCGGAGTCGTCGCCGACCAGCAACACCACACCGCCCTTGCGAGCCGTTCCACCGAAACTGCCGTGGCGGATCGCGTCGCCCGCGCGATCGAGACCGGGCGATTTGCCGTACCACACACCGGCGACGCCTTCGTACTTGGGACGCTCGTATGTCTGGGCAATCTGCGAACCGAAGACCGACGTTGCAGCGAGCTCCTCGTTGAGTCCCGGCACGTGCACGATGTTGAGCTCGTCGAGCAGCTTGCGCTGGGTCTGGAGCTCTCGGTCGTATCCGCCCAATGGCGAGCCCTGATAGCCGGAGATGAATGCCGCGGTGTTCCAGCCCTTGGCCCGATCGGCGCGCATCAGATCGATCGGCAGGCGCACGAGGGCCTGGATGCCCGTCGCCAGGATCTGCTTCGGTGCCGTCTCGTAACGCTGTTGCAGCGAGAACTCGTCGGTGTTCGATTCGGTTAACGCCATGTGACCCCCAGTGGTCGATGCTTGAAACTTAGTGTCGCGCCAACTCCATCGCGTCCCACACTCGCTGCGGAGTTGCAGGGCCATCGAGGTGACGGATTCCGACCGGTGACAACGCGTCGATCACGGCGTTGAGCACCGCAGGTATCGAGCCGATGGTGCCCGACTCGCCTGCACCCTTGGCACCGAGTGGGTTGACCCACGTCGGCGTCTCCATGTGCACCAGTTCGAAGCTCGGCAGTTCGGCCGCGGAGATCACCGGATAGTCGGCGAAGTTCGACGTGACCGGGTTGCCATCCTCGTCGTACTGCATCCACTCCAACAACGCCTGAGCGACGCCCTGTCCGATGCCGCCGTGGATCTGTCCGTCGACGATCAGCGGATTCAGCAACGTTCCCGCATCGTCGACAGCGATGATGCGTTGCAACGTGACCTTGCCGGTCTCGGTGTCGACCTCGACGACAGCGAGATGGGCACCGAATGGGAACGTCGGTTGCGCCGCCTTGAAATCGCTGAGCCCGACCAACGGTTCGCCACTTGCACCGGCGACGTCGGCCCAACCAACAGCCGGCACCGGAGAACCGGCGACATGGAACGTGCCGGCTTCGACGTCGAGCACGACATCTTCGACCGCAGCCTCCAGCAAGGTGGCCGCACGATCCCGGGCTGCATCGGCGAGTTTGGCGGCCGCGATCACCAGCGACGACCCGGCGACTTGCACCGAGCGCGATCCGACAGTCAGCCCACCGGAGGGCACCTCGTCGGTGTCGCCGTGCACGACATCTACTGCGTCCATCGGCACGCCAAGGCGGTCGGCGATGATCATCTTCCAAGTGGTGACGTGACCTTGCCCGTACGGTGTCGCGCCGGTGAGCACCCGCATCCGACCATCCGCAAGAAGATGCACCGCGCCGTACTCGGTCGGAGCCGCAGCCGAGGTGATCTCGACGTAAACCGCAAGACCGATCCCGGTCTGCACCGTTGATCCACTGGCCCGCCGAGCAGCCTGCGCTGCACGCAGACCCGGGTAGTCGGCGGCATCGAGTACGCGACGCATGGCTTCGCTGTAGTCGCCCACGTCGTAGACCGTGCCGATACCTGTGGTGTACGGCTCCATGAACTTGGGGATGAAGTTGCGTGTCCTCACTTCTGCCGGGTCCATGCCGATCTCAGCAGCGAAGAAGTCGATTGCCCGCTCGATGGCGAGGGCGGCCTCGGGGCGTCCGGCGCCGCGGTACGCCGTGACCGACATCTTGTTGGTCGCCACCGACACCCCGTGAAACGAGCAGTTGGGAATGTCGTAGACACCGGGCGCCATCCGCTGCGTCATCATCGGCAGGTAGGCGCCCATCAAGGGGTATGCGCCGGCATCTTGGACGACGTCGAGGTGGTATGCCGTGACGCGCCCGTCGCGTGTGCCGCCGATCTTCACATCGATCCGCTGACCACGGCCCTGCGGCATCGCCTGCATCGCCTCTGTGCGAGTCTCGGTGTAACGCACCGGTACACCGACCTGCTTCGACAGCCAACCGAGCGTCAGTTCCTCGCCGATCGTTCGCGACTTCACGCCGAAGCCGCCGCCGACATCGGGAACCACGGCGCGGACCCGATCGGCCGGGAGGTCGTACAGCTTGGCGAGGATGTCGCGTGTGGGATGGGCACCCTGACACGCCGAGTAGTGCACCAGCCGATCGCCCGCAGGGTCGGGCTCCCAGTAGGCCAGCCCGCTGCGCGGTTCGATCGGCGAGCCATTGATCCGCTGGTTCACGACGCGTAGATCGAGCACCACCTCGCACTCCGAGAAGTCGGCCGTGTGGTCGGATGTGAACGTCGCGTAGGTGTTGGTGCCGAGGTCGGGATGCACGAGTGTGTCGTCGGCCAACGCATCGTCGAGCTCGACAACCGCAGTCAACGGTTCGATGTCGACGTAGACGAGCGCTGCGGCATCGACCGCGGTGTGCCGGTCGACGGCGACGACGGCGACGACCGGCTCGCCGACGAATCGAACAGTGCCTTTGGCGATCAGGGGTCGTTCGCTGCCCGTCTTCAGGATCGGCTGCACGTGTGGGAACGGCGGCAGGCCGAGGTCGACTCCTGTGAAGACACCGAGCACGCCGGGCACCTTCCTCGCGTCGTCGACGTCGTACGACAGGATTCGGCCGTGCGCATACTCGCTGCGCACGAAGTGAACCCACGCCGCGTCGACGGGAACGTCTTCGACATATGTGCCGCCGACGGTCAGCATTCGCGGGTCCTCGACACGCTGGACCCGATTGCCGAGGATGCTCCCCACCGTTACAGACCTCCATCGAAGCTGCTGGTCATGGAGGCCGAACCTAGCTGCTGAGGCACCTGGACTGAGTATCCATCGTCCCGATGGGCGGAACCCTTGCCGCCGGACGAATTTCGTTTATGGTGCCCCCGTGCGCACGAAGGTGGCGATCGTCGGTGGCGGCCCAGCGGGAATGTTGCTGTCGCATCTGTTGTGGCGAGCCGACATCGACAACGTCGTGATCGAACAACGATCGCGCGAGTACGTCGAGGCACGAATCCGCGCCGGCGTGATCGAGCAGGGCACCAGCGATCTGCTGCGGTCGTTGGGCCTCGGTTCGCGGATGGATCGGGAGGGGTTCGTCCACGAGGGTGTGACGATCTCCAACTCCAGATCACCGTTCCGGGTCGACTTCAAGGCCTTGGTCGACCGGGCCGTCATGGTCTACGGGCAGACGGAGATCCAGAAGGATCTGTACGACTCGGGAGCGGACGCCGGATGGCCGATCGTCTTCGAGGCGGAGGGGGTGCAACTGCACGACATCGCCGAAACCCTGCCATCGGTCAGCTACACCGTGCACGGCGACGCCGCGACGATCGAGGCCGACTACATCGCCGGCTGCGACGGGTTCCACGGCGTCAGCCGCCATGCCATTCCCGCCGATGCCCGACGTGAGTACGAACGGCTCTACCCCTTCGGTTGGATGGGCGTGCTGTCGGAGACTCCCCCAGTCAGCCACGAACTGATCTACGCACGGCATCCGCGTGGATTCGCGCTGTGCTCCATGCGCAACCCGATGCTGTCCCGGTACTACGTGCAGTGCACCGCCGACACCGACGCCGCGTCGTGGACCGACGATCAGTTCTGGGACGAGTTGCGCCGGCGAATACCTCAGGAGGCCGCGGCAGCCGCTCGTCACCGGCCCATCGATCGAGAAGTCGGTCACGCCGCTTGCGAAGCTACGTGGCCGAGCCGATGCAATGGGGCAACCTGTTCCTGGCGGGCGACGCCGCGCACATCGTGCCGCCGACGGGCGCCAAAGGCCTGAACCTTGCGTTCTCCGACGTGCTCTATCTCGCCGAGGCATTGAGCGACCGATACGCCACCGGATCCGCGACCGCGTTGGACGGATACGGCGCCAAGGCACTGCGGCGTGTGTGGAAGGCCGTGCGGTTCTCGTGGTGGATGACGACCATGCTCCACACCTTCCACGATGCCGGCGAGTTCGAACATCGCATGCAGGAGACCGAGTTGGACTACCTCGCAGGTTCCGTCGCCGCCCAGACGGCGATGGCCGAGAACTACACGGGCCTGCCGTTCTGAGCACGACGGCGTCGCTGTCGCGCCTCACCCCGCTACCGTGCAACTCGATGGGCGACTACGACGAAGGCCTGCGGGTCCGCACCGAGGTCCTCGGCCGCGAACACGTCGAACGATCGACTGCCAACGCCACCGACCTCGACCGAGCGTTCCTCGAGTGGATCACCACCAACGTTTGGGGTGATCTGTGGACCGACCACACGCTCGACCGCAAGACACGCAGCATGATCACCATCGCGATCCTCGCCGCACTCGGTCGCGACGAGTTGGCGCTGCACCTCCGGGCGTCGACCGACGACGGGTGTCAGCGACGAGGAACTGGCCCAGGTGTTGCAACACGTCGCCATCTACGCCGGCGTTCCCGCGGCGAACCACGCCTTCCAAACGGCCACGATCGGCGCGGCAATCGTGAGCCCGACATACGCCCCGCGCGCCCACGAGGACCATCCGCCGTTCCTGTACTCCGACTACAAGTCGACGGTGAAGCGGTCGCCGTCGCACGACCTCATCGCCATCGTTCAGACCCTGACGGAGACCACGGGGCCGGGTCCGGCATGGGCCGATCTCAGTGTCGACGACGCCGACCTCACCACCAACGCCGGAACGGGTGCCGAGGCAATCGGGCAACGCAGCATCATCACCGGCCGCGTGCTCGACGAGAACGGCGAGCCGGTGCCCGACACGCTCGTCGAGATCTGGCAGGCCAACGCGTGCGGCCGCTACGTGCACTGGCGCGAGACCGCGTTCCCGGCGCCGCTCGATCCCGAACTTCCTCGGCGTCGGCCAATGCCGCACGGGCGACGACGGCGAGTACCGCTTCCTGACGGTCAAGCCCGGGCCCTACCCGTGGGGCAACCACCCGAACGCCTGGCGGCCCGCGCACATCCACTTCTCGCTGATGGGCCCGTCGCGTGGCCACCCGACTCGTCACGCAGATGTACTTCCCCGACGACCCGCTGTTCGACCTCGACCCGATCTTCCAGTCCGTGCCGGAGCACAGTCGCGCATCGGCTTGATCGCCGCCTACGACCACTCGGTGACCATCGAGAACTGGGCGCTCGGCTATCGCTGGGACATCGTGCTGCGCGGCGCCGGGGCAACACCGTGAGCACTACCGGACACCTGCAGACTCCGTCGCAGACCGTCGGTCCGTACTTCACGATGCGGCTGTCGGGCGAAGGCGAGAACGTGCTGACCACGCCCGGAGTCCGTCGGCGAGCGGATCCGCATCGAGGGTCGGGTGCTCGACGGCGACCGCAACCACATCGAGGACGCGTTGATCGAACTGTGGCAGGCCGACAGCGCCGGTCGCTACCACCATCCGGCGGACGATCGCGCCGACGTCCCGCTCGATCCGATCGTTCACCGGTTTCGGCCGATGCGCCAGCGATTTCAAGACCGGCGCGTACTCGTTCCTGACGATCAAGCCCGGTCCGGTCCCGCACCCGAACGGTGGGATGCAGGCACCGCACCTCAGCCTGACGATCCAGGCCCGCGGCATGCTGAACCCGACGTTCACCCGCGTGTACTTCGACGACGAGACCGAGCGCCAACGCCGCGGACCCAGTGCTGCAGTCAGTGCCGGCAAGCCGTCGGTCGTCGCTGATCGCCGAGCGAGTCGACGGCGACGACTCGTCGGTGCCGACCTACCGATTCGACATCCGCTACCAGGGCGACGACGAAACCGTCTTCTTCGACGTCTGAGCCATGACCCTGTACCCCGGCTTCTCGACCGATCGCATGGACGCAATCTTCTGCCCTTTCGTCGCGGGTGTCGGCGATGTGCGCGGTCGAGGCTGCCGTCGCAACGGCCCAAGGCGCGGCGGGAGACATCCCCGGCGACGCGGCGGCTGCGATCGTCGCCGCGTGCAACGAGCCTGTCGATGTTTCGATCCTGGCGGACGGTTGGCATGTCGGCACCCCGGTGCTCGGGTTGCTCGATGTGTTGCGTTCCAGGTTGCCGGGACCTGCCGGCGCCTACCTGCACCGTGGCCTGACCACGCAAGACGTGATCGATTCGGCGACCATGGTCCTCGTCCACGATGCCCTGCAGCACCTTCACGACCTCGCCGGAGATGCCGCAGCATCGATGCGCGAGATCATTCGACGCTCGGGCAACGTCGCCACACCGGCCCGCTCATTCCTGCAAGCCGCCGACGTCACCACGGTCGGGTTCCGCACGGCGCGCTGGCTGGACCAACTACAACAGGCGCGACAGCGCCACGGACCGGCCCGGTTCCCGGTGCAACTCGGTGGCTTGATCGGAGACCGTCTGGGCTTCACCGACGAGATCGTCGAGGCTGCGGCCGTCAACCTCGGCCTCCAGGCAGTCGCACCGTGGCACGCCGATCGGGGGCCGATCATTGCTGTCGTCAACGTCGCCACCGACCTCGCCCGCTGGGCCGACAAGGTCGGCGCCGACATCGCCCAACTGGTACAACTCGGCGAGATCACCACCCGCGCCGGAGGATCGTCGGCGGCCACCGGCAAGCGAAATCCGATCGACGCGATGCGGGCGATGGCCGCAGCCGAGGTGTGCCTCGGCTGCTCGACCGTCATCACCCATGCCAAACCCCACGAACTCGAACGCGGCCTCGGCAGCTGGCATGCCGAGTGGTTCGCCGTTCCGCTCGTGTTCCAGACCGCCGGCGCGGCGATGGAGGCCATCGGCGCCGCACTCGGCTTCGCTCGAAGTCGAGCCGTCGACGCTGGTCGTCGCCGACGATCGACGTCGCCGCAGCAAATGCCTACGTCACCTCAGTCCTGGAGCAATCACCGTGACCATCTTCGCAACCTCCGCCGACGGAACCCGAGATCGCCTACGCCGACGGCGGGCCGGCCGTGGCGACCAGCGCTGATCCTCACCCATTCGCTGGGCAGCGACCACCACATGTGGGACCCGCAGGTGCAGGCGTTGAAGAGCCAGTACTACATCGTCGTCCATCGACAACATCGGCCACGGCGACAGCGATGTCCCCGCCGGGGACTACACATTGGCCGACATGGCCGACGCCGTGCTCGCGGTCGCCGCCGCAGCAGAGCTGGAGCGCTTCCACTACTGCGGCCTCTCGGTCGGCGGCATCACCGGACTGTGGCTCGGCAGTGCACCATCCTGAACGGCTGATGTCGCTCACGTTGTGCAACACCGCGGCCAAGATCGGCGCGCCGGAGTTGTGGAGCGAGCGCATCGACATCGCCCGATCAGCGGGCATGGGCGCGCTCGTCGACGGCGTCATCGCCCGATGGTTCTCGCCCGACTTCGCCGAACGCGAACCCGCGCGCTTTCGCCGCGGGCGCGGGCAACGTTGCTGGCAACCGACCCCACGGGGTACGCCGGTGTGTGCGCAGCACTTCGTGACGCCGACATGCGCGACGAGGTCGCCTCGATCACCGCACCCACGCTGTTGATCGGCGGCATCAACGATCAGGCGACACCGATCGAGCAGGCCCGCTGGCTCCACGAGCAGATCGGCGGCAGCCGACTGGTCGAGCTCGACGCAGCCCACCTCAGCAACCTCGACCGTGAAGCAGAGTTCACTGCCGCGCTCGACACATTCCTGGAGCCAACACGCCCTGACGGGCAGCAGGTGGCGTCCTAGAAGCTGCCTTCCGCGACGCGGTCGATGCCCTGGGAGAGGATGAGATCCTCGTGCAGTTCCATCCACACGTCGTGGTACGAGCCGCACATCACACCGGTGAACATGCGCTGATCGCCGGCCTCGAGCGCCTTGCGGCTGCCGGTCAGGCGCGGCTGCGTAGCCGCAGTAACGCACGGCGACTTCCCCGAACGCATGGCAGATCGGCTGGGCCTCGTCGTCGAGCACCCCGAGCCGCTGGATGCACTCCTGATCGTAGGCCTCGTCGGAGTGGTCGTTCGGCTCGCCGTTGCGCAACTGCCAGTCCGCGCACAGCCCCTTGAACGATCTCGTTCATCTCGAGAAATCGGTGGTACTTCTCGGCGAGACCGTCGAGGAATCCCGGGCGACTGACATCTTCCTCGAGGGCGATGACGTAGGCCTCGCGACCGTCTGGCGTCAGCTGCCACAGACCGCGATTCTCGCGGTAGTTGGTGTGCCCTTCCTCTTGCATCGCCTGCAGATGGGCGAGCAGCTTCCTCCTCGGTGAGACCGGCCAGTTCGGCAACGTTCTCGACCTTGACGAAGCCCTTGATGCGGACCGCATGATGGACCCTGAAACGAGGGTGGGAGTCATGTGCCATATGTCGCACACAATACTCATGACCTGGCCGAAGTGGACTTACCCGACGTTCGCCCTGCACGAACAGCCTGCCGAGCACCTATCAGCAGCTGTTCTACAGTGCGACGCATGAGCCCGATCGACCCGCCGTTCCGAGCCGACCACGTCGGCAGCCTGCTGCGCCCCAAGGCTGTTCTCGACGCTCGCGAGCAGTGGGCCTCGGGCACCATCACCGCGACGAGAAGCGCGGCTGTCGAGGACGAGGCCATCGCCGACGCGGTCCGCCAGGTCGAGGCTGTCGGGATGCGCAGCATCACCGATGGCGAGTTCCGACGAACGTGGTTCCACCTCGACTTCCTCGAACAACTCGCCGGCGTCGAGGTCAGCGGCGCGATCGCCGCAAGCTCCAACGCCGCCGAGACCGTCCACTTCACCCCGCCGCGCCTCGCGGTCACCGGCCCGTTGCGCCACGTGCGCGACATCCAGGTCGACGACTTCACCTATCTCGCGGGCGTGACGACGCAGACGCCGAAGGTGTCGATTCCATCGCCGACGATGGTCCACTTCCGTGGCGGCCGGGCCGCGATCGACATCGAGTCGTACCCCGACCTCGACGTGTTCTTCGCCGACCTGGCCCAGTGCTACCGCGACGAGATCGCCGCGCTGTACGCGGCGGGCTGTCGGTACATCCAACTCGACGACACCAACCTCGCCTACCTCTGCGATCCGAAGATGCGCGCCGGCGCAGTCGAACGCGGCGACGATCCCAACGAGCTGCCTCGAACGTACGCCGCGCTGATCAACGCATGCGCTCGAGGGCCGGCCTGCTGATCTCACCGTCGGCATCCACCTGTGCCGTGGCAACTTCCGCAGCACCTGGTTCGCCGAGGGCGGTTACGAGCCGGTCGCCGAAGTGTTGTTCGGCGATCTCGACGTCGACGCCTACTTCCTCGAGTACGACGACGAGCGTTCCGGAGATTTCGCGCCGCTGCGATTCGTGCCGGCACACAAGACCGTCGTGCTGGGTTTGATCAGTTCGAAGGTCGCCGACATGGAGTCGATCGACGATCTCGCTCAACGAGTCGACGAAGCCGCCAAGTACGTGCCGATCGAACAGCTCTGCCTCAGCCCGCAATGCGGCTTCAGCAGCACGGTGCACGGCAACGACATCACCGAAGACGTGCAGTGGGCCAAGCTGCGCCTGACCGTCGACGCCGCCGACCACATCTGGCGCTAGTGGCCTTCGAGGCCCAGCCGCCTCAGCCCCCGTCGGATGCGTCCTTGTCGGCAGATGGGTAGGTTCGCACTGCGTGATGGTCGATTTCGGTGAGGACACAAACTGGCTGCATGTTCCGGCGCTCACCAAAACGACCAACGATGCCCGAGTACCTAGAACGGGCTAGCGCCGAGCGGCAGTTCGGCACTAGCGACCGTCGTCAGGGCGATGGTCGCGAAGGAAGGTGCGGATCTCGTGATTGAACCGTTCCGGATTCTCTATGTTGCACACGTGTCCGACACCGGGCAGCACGATGAGCGTCGAGTTCTGAATTGAGTCGCGCAGATCCTCTGCGACGTACATCGGCGCACGCACGTCCTCGTCGCCGAAGACGAGGAGTGTTGGGACGCGGACGAGGGGAAGGGCCTCGCGTAGGTTTGTGGCCAACGCACGCGCCATCGCTCGGAACCCGACTGGATGGAATTCCGACATGGCTGCCCCGAACGTGTCCACATCCTCGGGCGAGGTGGACGCAGAGAACATTGTCGGCAGCAGCGCCTCGACGAATTTCTGTGGCGCCAACTCCGAGAGGTCGAGGGCTTGCCTGAGCCGTCGCTCGACCTCGTCAGGCGATAGCGATCCTTCCCAACCGGCGTATGCGGACGCCAGCACCAGCGTTACCGGAATGTTCGGATGGCGATGGCACAGTTCCAAAGTGAGTGCTCCGCCGAACGACAATCCCGCCACGTGTGCCTGCCCAAGTTCCAGGGCGTCGATGAACGACGCCAGACAATCGGCATAACCCGCCATGCCAAGAGTCTCTGGAGGATCGGACGAGCCTCCTGCACCGGGCGCGTCCCAGGCGACCACGGTGAACTCGTCGGCGAGGTCTTCGAGCTGATGATGCCACGTGGTCCAGCCATCTCCGACGTAGCCGTGGACGAGCACGAGCGGCGGTCCGTGTCCTGCTCGCTCGTAGGCGATGCGCAGTCCGTGAACTTCGATCTGCTCCAAAGGACTCCTCGACAGAGTCTCGGGTCGTGCCCGCCCAGAATGACCGAATTGATGATCTTGTGCAAGCGCGATCGATCGCCCGTTCGTCCCATGATCTCGCGGAATCAGATGCGCTCGAGCGCGCCTCCGTCGAACAGTGACGTGATGCCGAACGATTCGATGTCGGCGCGTAGTTCGTCCGGCGATGGTGCGGCCAGATCGTCGGCCTGCGCTGCTGCGAGGATCGCCGGTAGCAGCGTTGCATCGCTGCTGCTGTTGAGGAACAGCTGCGTGTTGCCGAGCACATGACGAACAGCCCGACCGATCGCCTCGGGATCGGTCAGCGGCTCGTACCAACTGAACTTGCCCTCGCGACTACCCGACCAACGACCGCGTGCGATCGCCTTGATGGTCTGCACAGCGACCCCCCGCTCGGCACAGAGTTCCAGCAGTGCCTCGACATCGGCCCGATAGTCCGGGCGTTCGAGCAGCACGAAGTTGTACGGGAACAGCACGGAGTCGAAGTCGAAGGCATGCAGGCTGCGCAGATGCATGGATGGGATTCGAACTCCATGGCCGGTGACCCCGATGAATCGACACAGGCCCTCGTCGCGCGCCGTGCAGAGCGCTTCGACCACCCCGCCCGGCGCAAATGCCGTGTCCCATTCCTCTGGCTCGACCAGGTTGTGCAACTGGATGAGATCGACCTGATCGACACCCAATCTGACGAGCGACTCCTCCAACTCGGTTCGGGCCGCCGCACCCGCGCGTTCGCCAGTCTTGGTCGCGAGGAACACCCTGTGCCGGTTGCCCGCCAACCAGGGCGCCAGCCGAAGTTCGCTTTCGCCATAGCTGCGCGCGGTGTCGATGTGGTTGATGCCGCTCGATTCGATCAAATCGAGCACGGTGTCGGCACGCTCCTGGCTCATCGCTCCGAGTGCCGCCGCGCCGAAGATCACCCGGGTCGATTGATGGCCAGTACGACCGAACGCGTTGAGAGGGAGCATTCCCGAAGAGTACCTACTCGGTGAGATAGCGGTCGCGAAGAACTCGCTTCAGGATCTTGCCAGGGCCCGATTTCGGAAGCGGCTCCGTCGACATCTCGATCACCTTCGGGACCTTGTAGCCGGCGATCAGGTCCCGGCAATGCATCCGCAACTCGTCACCTGTCGCAGTGGCGCCGGGATGCAGCACCACGACGGCGTGCACGGCCTCGCCCCACGTGTCGTCGGGTACCCCGAACACCGCCGCCTCGGCCACCGCAGGATGCCGATACAACGCGTCTTCGACCTCGACGGAATAGACATTCTCGGCACCCGACACGATCATGTCCTTGGCGCGGTCGACGACGAACAGGTAGTTGCGGTCGTTGAGGTAGCCGAGGTCGCCCGTGTGGTACCACCCGCCGCGTAGCGCATCTGCCGTCGCTTCCGGGTTTTCCCAGTAGCCGATGGTGACGGCATTCGATCGGGCCAGCACCTCTCCCACCTCGCCGACCTCGCAGTCGGTGCCATCCGGTCGCACGGTCCGCACAGCGACGCCGACCGCCGGCTGTCCGCACGAACCGGCGAGATCGGTACCGAGTGTCGCTTCCTCGTGGCGCAATCGAGTGACCACCGACGACGTCTCCGTCGCCCCGTAGAACTGTGCGAGCTCGGTGTCGGCAAACACCTCGTGGGCCTGCCGGATCAGCTCGGCTGCGATCGGAGAACCTGCGTGACCGAGCAACCGCAGCGATGACACATCGCGCGGTCGAGCCCGCTGCTCGTTGACCAAGGCCGCGAGCATCGTGGGCACGGGCAGGAACAACGTGACCCGATGCTGTGCGATCACGTCGAGGCACAGAGCCGCATCGAACATCGGCACGGTCACCGTCCGCGCTCCGAGCCACGCCAACCCTGTGAGCGGCGCGATACCGGCAACGTGGAACATCGCCGGGGCGCGCGAGGAAGACGTCGTCTGCACTCAGCGAACAGGCGACGATCTTGTTGAACGCATTCGCGACAAGGTTCGCGTGGGTCAGCATCACGCCCTTCGGCAACCCGGTCGTGCCACCGGTGTAGAAGAGGGCGGCGATGTCGTCAGACCTGACTTCCGCATCAACCGGTGCCGCGGTGGCGGCCTCGATCAGTCCGTCGTACTGCTCGGGTATGTGGACAACGTGTTCGACCAGGGCGGCGAGGTCTCCCGCATCTCGGTCGGTGATGAGCACCCTGGCGCCGCTGTGTTGCACGATGTGCGCAAGCTCGGCCGGGGCCAACCGCGTGTTGAGCGGTACCAACACGATGCCGGCCGCGGGAAGACCGAAGAATGCCTCGAGGTACCGATGGCCGTTCGCCGACAGCAGGGCGACGCGCTCGCCGGCGCGCACACCGAGTGCGGCGAGGCCCGCAGCAAGGCGGTCGCAGCGGTCGGCGAGTTGGGCATACGTCAGCGACTGGTCGCCGTCGACGACGGCAACGCGGTCACCGAAGCTGTTCCGGGCGTAGGCGAGTGGGTCGGCCAAGGTGATCATTCGGCGTGGAGGTTACGGCCTGCGGCGCGATCGGTCAGCTTCGGACCACGACCATCTGCTGCAATGTTCCCGTGATCGTGCTTCCGCTGAAGACCAACCGCCTCACGGTGGAGATGATGAGACCCCAACACGCTGCGAGCCTCGCCGAGTACCGCAGCCACGCCGAGGTCGCTCGATTCCAGGATTGGGAGACGCCGTTCACCATCGAGATGGCCGAGCGACTGATCGATGGACAGTCGCAGCTCGACGGACCTGCCAACGAGGACTGGGTGCAGCTTGCTGTCGTCGTCGATGGACGATCCATCGGCGATGTGGCCGTCGGCATCCACGACAACGGGCGGCAGGCGACGATCGGGTATTCGATCACAGCGACCGAGCAGGGGAAGGGATACGCGACCGAGGCGGTCGGTGCAGTGATCGGCGCCCTGTTCGACGAAGCCCATCTCCATCGGATCTCGGCCGGCATCGATCCCGAGAACGTCGCGTCACGAAGACTGCTGGAGAAACTCGGCTTCCGCTACGAGGGTCGATCGGTGCAGTCGGTCTTCGTGCGTGGCCAGTGGGTGGATGACGACCGCTTCGCGATGCTGGCCGGCGAGTATGCGGGGCAGATCACCCCGGGCGACGACCGAAGATGAAGTCGGCGGGCAGCTGCGGCAGCGAGGTCAGCCACGCCCACAACTTCTCGACCTGCGCATCGAGATCCTCGATCGCGCCGGAGTTCTCGATCACGAAGTCGGCGTCCTTCAATCGCTCCTCGCGGCTGGCCTGGCGGGCGATGCGAGCGCGTGCGTCGGCCTCCGTGAACCCTCGATACCGCACCAGGCGTTCGACCTGCAGATCGACGGGCACGTCGACGACGATCTTGCCCTGCAGGTCGCTACGGGGATTCTCGGTGAGCAGCGGAATGTCGAGCACGACGATCTTGTCGGTCGTCGCCAGATCGTCGACTCGTCGTTTGATCTCGACGCCCACGGCCGGATGGACGATGGCGTTGAGGTCGCGTAGGGCATCCGAGTGAGCAAAGACGATCTCCGCCAGTTCGGCGCGACGCAACGCTCCGCGTTCATCAACCACCTCGTCACCGAACCGCTCGGCGATCGCCGCTACCACCGGCGACCCCGGTAGCTGCACCTCGCGCGTGACTGCATCGGCATCGATGATCTCGGCACCTCGGGCAGCCAGCAGCGAGCTGACCGTGGATTTTCCGGAACCGATTCCGCCAGTGAGCCCGACCAGGATCATCGGCGCAATGTACCTGTCGCCCGCTCAAGCGACGCGCTATCGGTATCATCTCGTTCGATGGGAGAAGATGTTGACCAGCGTGTACGCGGCAACGACCCTCCGAATCGCGACCAGATGTCGCTCAGTTGGCCGCTGGTCGAGCGACGCAGGGTGCACGCTGCCCCGCCGGGCGGCGTCGAACGACGCGCAACCCGACCACCTGCTCCTGCCCCGATCCCCAGCCTGACGGCCGCGCCACTCTGGCCATTCCGACTCGCCGCCCTCGCCGGCGCGCTCGCCCGCTCCAGGGACGATTTCAGCTGGGACAACTGGAGACTCATCGTTTCCGCCGTGGTCGTCACCATCTACGCCCTCGTCACGTGCATCCGTCCAGTCCCGTACCGCGACGACACCAAGGTCCGAATCCGCATCATCGCCGAGCAGGCAATGCACGTGATCGTGGTGCTGGCGACGGGTGCCTGGACGTCACCGTTCGCGCTTTGCCTCATTCCCACCGGCATGCTCGCCGGGTTCGCCGCGGGCGGCTTCTTCAGTGCCCAACTGGGCGTCGCTGCGATAGCGGCCGTCACCGTTCGGCACATCAACGAAGTCGGGGCACGTGTAGGGCTCCGCGACGGATTGCTCTGGACGGGGCTGCTCGGCCTCGTCGCGTTCACCAGCGGCCTGACCCACCGTGCCGGTCTGGAAGCGGCGCGCCAGCAGCAGTTGGCACTCGACCGCGTCAGCCGTCTCGCCGAGGCCAACTCCCTGCTGTTCTCGTTGCAGCGGGTTGCCCAGACGCTGCCGGCCTCGCTCGACCTCGACGATGTGCTCGATTCGACTGTTCAACGAATGCAGGCGATGGTGCGACACGATGCGCTCTCGGTGTTCCTCGTCAACGCGACCGACCGCGCCGTTGAACCGATACGCGCATTGGGTTTCACGCCGCCGGCGTCGTTCCAACTCGATCGATTGCCCGAAGGCCTGCGTGCCGCGATGGATTCGCCGCGAACGGTCCGCATCGACGACCTCAGCTTCCGCGGCGGCGTGTCGGCATCGGCGCGCAGTGGCCTCTACGCGGCGTTGCGCGCCCGCGGTGCGCTGGTGGGTCTGATCGCCGTCGAAGCCGACCAACCCGACTCGTTCGGCCAGCAGCAGGCGGAGATCGTGCACGGGCTGACGGAGCCGTTCGGAATCGCCATCGACAATGCCCGAATGTTCGGTCGCATCCGTACCCTCGCGGCCGACGAGGAACGGTCTCGCATTGCCCGCGACCTGCACGATCACATCGGCTCGTCACTCGCGATGATCGGCTACGAGGTCGACCGGGCCCGTTCGATAGCGGCCGACGGCGGCGAGATCATTCCTGTCCTCGAGGATCTGCGCACGCAGGTCACCGCGGTGGTCTCCGACGTGCGCGACACGCTGTTCGATCTACGCACCGAGGTCACCGACACCTACGACTTGGCCGCGATTGTCCGCGACTTCCTCACGCGGGTTCAACAGCGAACCGGCATTCACACCGATCACGAGGTGCGCATCGCCGGTCGACTTCCGCTGATGCAAGAGCGCGAGTTGTGGCAGATCGCGCGCGAGGCCATCACCAACGTCGAGCGCCATTCGCAGGCCAAGAACCTGACGGTGACGGTCAACGAAACCACGACAAGCGCGTCGATTTCGGTACGCGACGACGGGGTCGGGCTCGGCGTGCATACGAGTCGGGCCGACAGTTATGGCATCATTGGGATGCGCGAGCGTGCGGCCCGAATCGGGGCTGAGCTTTCGATCCGACCATCCGTGCGTGGCGGCACGGAGATTCAAGTTCATCTGCGCTCTGACGACAGGAGACAACGTTGGGACTCTCGGTAATCCTGGTCGATGACCACACGATGCTGCGCCAGGGCATCCGGCGCGCGCTGGAGAGCGAAGGCATCAAGGTCGTGGCCGAGGCCAGCGACGGTGCGGAAGCAATCCGGCTGGCCCTCGAGCACAAACCCGACGTCGTGTTGATGGATGTGTCGATGCCTGGGATGGATGGCGTCGAGGCGGCACGACGACTGGTCGAAGCCGATGGTCGTCAGCGTGTCGTGATGCTCACCATGCACATCGACCGCGATGTCATCGATCGCGCCATTCGTGCCGGCGCTGTGGGCTACCTCACCAAGGATTCGTCGATCAGTGAAGTGATCCTCGCGATCCAACTCGCTGCCAACGGAGACCGCCCGATGTCACCACGCCTCGCCGCGGCGATGCTCGACGAAGCGCGACGCGAGGATGCGTTGATCTCCGTCCGCGAGGAGGAAGTGCTGCAGCTCGTCGCCGACGGATACGGCACCAACGAGATCGCCGAGCGGTTGTACATCAGTGGCAAGACGGTGAAGAACCACCTGGCATCGATCTACGAGAAGTTGAACGCTCGTGACCGTACGCAAGCCGTGCTGATGGCCGTCAAGATGGGCATCGTCAAGCTGACGTAGTAGTCGGTTCAGACGACCGCGCGCACCGCCCAGACCTCAGCAGTCAACTCGAAAGGCGGAGCCGGCAGGAGGTCGCGGCAGAGATCGCGCAGCTGATCGCGATGCGCCTGATCGAGACCGTTGACGTAGGTACCGGCCGGGCCGACACCGAGCGTGTAGGGCTCCCACCATTCGTCGAAGCTCCGGTGTTGGGTGCTGATCGACAGTGTGCTGTCCTCGATCTCGTTCAGTCCGGCCTCGCTGAACAGTTGCGCAAGATGACCCTGGCGGGCTCCGGCCAGACCGGACTCGTCGGCGACATCCGGATCCAGTTGGCGGGCCGCCGACCAGAACAGGCTCAGCGGACCCTTGCCACCGCCGTGGTCCCAGACACACGCCGCGACCACACCCCCACTTCGGGTGACGCGTGCCATCTCGCGCAGCCCGGCAACGGGGTCGGTCAGGAAATGAACGACCAGCTGCGCCATCGCGATGTCGAAGGCTCCGACCTCGAACGGGATCTCCTCGGCGGGTGCGAGTCGGACGGTCACCGCTGGAAGGCGGTCACGTATCGCCTCGACGAAGGATTCCGAAGGATCGATCGCGCAGACATCGGTCGCGTCGAGTCGGCTGACCAGCTCCGTCGTCAGTGCACCGGGCCCGCAGCCGACATCCAACACTCGCTGTCCGGCGCGGACGCCCGTGTAGTCGGCAAAGACAGGAGCGAGCAGCGTCGAGTACCTGCCCATGAAGCGGTCGTAGCTCTCAGCTGCGACGTTGAAGCTCACACTCGAAACCTACCGCTGCCGTCAATCGTCGACGAAGCGCTCGCACCCTGCGGTCACTCCTTGTCGTCGCCTTTCGGCTCAGCCGGCACGGCTTGCGCGGCGGAGTCATCGACAATGTGAGGCCGTCGATCTCGAGCACGATCTCAGGCTGCCCCGACTCGTTGGTGATCCCCACCGGCTTGGTCGACTTCTTCTGTATGGCCATCCGTGTGACGATACGCCGTCGGCGTACCGTCTCACCCGCGCGAGGCCATACGCAGCGTTGGGAGCCGCACGCCCCGTACGGGGCGCCCGGTGACTAACGCACGGCCGAACCGCAGGCTGCGGTCAGGCTTCGTCGGGCTCTGCGGACGCTTCGGCTGCGGGGGCCTCGGTGACCTCGGTGACCTCAGCCTCGACCTCGGCCTCGACCTCGGCTGCGGGAGCGGCGGCAGCCTCGACATCGGCTGCGGGTGCGTCGGCTGCTGCCGCGGCCGCGGCGACTGACGCGGCCTCGACGGCTGCTTCGGCCTCGCCGGGCGTTGCGTCGGGGTTGTTCTCGTAGTACTCGGCCCATGCGGCTTCGCGCTCGGCATCGTCGCCACCGGCGGTCCAGTTGCCGTGCTCGTCGATCTCGAAGTGCTGGCGATACTCCTCGGCCAGCTCGCCGCCCTCGGCAGCCTGCTTGATCGACAGGCTGATGCGGCGACGGGCGAGATCGAGATCGATGATCTTGACCCACAGCTCTTCGCCGGGGGTGACGACCTGCTCGGGCGCCTCGACGTGGTGCGTGCTCATCTCCGAGATGTGCACGAGACCCTCGATGCCATCGCCGACCTGCACGAACCCGCCGAACGGGACGAGCTTGGTGACACGGCCGTAGACCAGCTGGCCGACCTCGTGGGTGCTGGCGAACTCCTGCCACGGGTCCTGCTGGGTGGCCTTCAGCGACAGGCTGATGCGCTCGCGCTCGAAGTCGACATCGAGGACCTGGACGGTGACGGCATCGCCGACGGCGACGACCGCACCCGGGTGATCGACGTGCTTCCACGACAGCTCGCTGACGTGGATGAGGCCGTCCATGCCGCCGAGGTCGACGAATGCGCCGAAGCTGACAACGCTGGAGACGACACCCTCGCGGATCTCGCCGGGCTTCAGGTTGGTCAAGAAGCTGTCGCGCGATTCCTTCTGCGTCTCTTCCAGGAATGCACGGCGGCTGAGCACGACGTTGTTGCGGTTCTTGTCGAGCTCGATGATCTTGGCCTGCACGGTCTTGCCGATGTACGGCGCCAGATCGCGAACACGACGCAGCTCGACCAGCGATGCGGGAAGGAATCCACGCAGACCGATGTCGACGATCAGGCCACCCTTGACGACCTCGATCACCGGACCCTCGACCATGCCGTCGGCTTCCTTGATCTTCTCGATCGTGCCCCACGCCCGCTCGTACTGCGCACGCTTCTTCGACAGGAGCAGGCGGCCTTCTTTGTCTTCCTTCTGGAGGACGAGTGCTTCGATCTTCTCGCCGAGCTTGACGATCTCGTGCGGGTTGACATCGTTACGGATGCTGAGCTCGCGGGCGAGGATGACGCCCTCGCTCTTGTAGCCGATGTCGAGGAGTACTTCGTCCTTGTCGATCTTGACGACGGAGCCGAAGACCAGTTGGCCGTCTTCGACTTCCACCATCGTGCCTTCGATGGCATCTGCGAAGGACATGCCCAAGTCGTCTTCGGTGACTTGGCGGGGCTGATAATTCCCTTCTTCGTCGAAGGTGCCCATGGCACCGCTGGCTACGGAGAAGGTCGTGGTATCGGACAAAGGACAATCGCTTTCGAATAGCACTGCAAGAATGGTCCGGCGAATTCCGGACCGAGTGAGGATACCAGCGCCGATTGCGCGCTTCATCAGCGACGACGGGCGATCACCAAGAATTCAGCTGACTCGGTGGTCGGCGTCATCCGGCTGTAACCGCCCGGTTCCACGCTGAACAGATCGACGACGTCGAGCTCGGCCCGGTCGCACATCAGGCGCAGCTCACGAGGTGTGTAGCACGCCGTCCACAGGTCGACCTCGATGGCGACGCCCCTGCTCGTCGCGCACTTCTGTGCGTTCGTGGCTGACTCCGCTCGAAGCGTCGAAGGTGGCTCCCTCGTGGTACTTGACCGCGAAGTAGCTGCTGAAGGCCGACAAAGCCATGGTGCCGCCCGGTTTCAGCGCCGATGCGATTCCTCCCAGAACGACATCGTTGTCTCCGTCGACGGTCATCAAGCCGAATGCTCCCTGACAGAGACAGATCGCTGCGTCGAACTCCTCGCGGAATGGCATCGCACGGGCGTCGAGCCGTTCGAAGGTCGCCCCGGGCGGAGCGCCCTCGGTCGCCAGATCGATGAACCGTTGGCTGATGTCGATGCCGTGCACTTCCACACCTCGACGTGCCAGCTCGTGGGCATGCCTGCCCGGACCGCAGCCGACGTCGAGGACCCGATCCCCCGCCGTCAGACCGAGCGTCTCCACGACGAAGTCGACCTCCTGCACGGTCCCCTTGGTGAACGAGTACCGCAGATACGCGGAACCCAAGTGGTCCGCAATCGGTTCGAACCAATGTTGGTGGCTCACTCGCCTCGCTTCGCTGCTCTCGGACTTGCGTCCTCGCTGGCGCTGTTCGCCGCGCGCTACATCACCGCTGGACACACGCCTCACCCCTTGGCGCTGGCCCAGCTGGCACCCCAGGAGACGTTGACCTCCAGGGGGACGTCGAGCTGGGCGGCGTTGCGCATGATGTCGATCACCATCGGGCCGACCGTCTCGCGTTCCGACTCGGGCACCTCGACCAGTACTTCGTCGTGCACTTGCAGGATCAGCCGGCTGGCGACGTTGGATTGGGACAGCGCATCGTGAATTCGGACCAAGGCGACCTTGAAGATGTCGGCGGCGAGCCCCTGGATGCCGGCGTTCATCGCCTGGCGTTCGCCGGCCTGGCGGATCCTGAAGTTGGAGTTCGACAGCTCCGGAATCGGTCGCCGACGACCGAACAGGGTCTCGGTGTACCCGCGCATGCGGGCCTCGATGACAGTGCGATCCATGTACGCCTTCACATTGGGGAAGGCCACGAAGTACGCGTCGAGGATGACCGCCGCATCGGCGGTCGGGATGCCGAGGCGTTGACCGAGTCCGTACGATTCCATGCCGTACGCGAGGCCGTAGCTGACCATCTTCGCCTTCGAACGCATCTCGATGGTGACGTCTTTCGGCTCCACGCCGAACACCCTCGATGCGGTCGCGTTGTGGATGTCGGTGCCGCTGCGAAAGGCCTCGATCGAGCCCGGGATCAGCTGCGAGGTGGGCGATGCAGCGAAGCTCGATCTGGTTGTAGTCGGCGACCAGCAGCACGTAGCCGGGCGCTGGAATGAACGCCTTGCGGAACTGGCGACCTTCGTCGCTTCGCACCGGAATGTTGTGCAGGTTGGGCTGATCGCTGCTGAGCCGTCCGGTGCGCGCCACCGTCTGGTTGAAGGTCGCATGAATGCGCCCATCGGGCGCGACCTCGGCCATCAACCCGGTGCCGTAGGTGCCGCGTAACTTCTCCATCTCGCGGTACTGCATCAGCGGATCGATGAACTCCGGCCATTCATCTCGCAGTCGTAGCAATGTCGCCGCGTCGGTCGAATAGCCGGTCTTGGTCTTCTTCTGCGGCGCCAGCTGCTTCTCGGTGTAGAGCAGCTCGCGCAGCTGCACCGGCGAGTTGAAGTTGAACGGCCGCCCGACGACGCGCTGCAGTTCGGCGGCAAGTCGTTCGCTCTCCGATGTGAGGTGTTGGTTCAGTCGTTTCAGCTCGGTCATGTCGACCGCGATGCCGACGAACTCCATCTCGGCGAGCACGCCGACCAACGGATTCTCGATCGTCGCGTACAGCTCGGCCATCCCCTGCTTGTCGAGCGCGGCCTGCAGAGCCGCCGACAGGTGAGCGACGGCCAACGCGCCGCGCCCGGCGATCCGCCGATTGTCGTCGCCTTCCTCGGTGAAGTCGAGTTGCCCCACGGACGACGCATCGTCGGCAGGGAGTTGGAATGGCGTGTACCGCTGCAGCAGATCGGCCAACGCGTACCGCACGTCGGCGGGGTCGATCAGGTAGGCGGCGATCGCCACATCCATCTGCAGTCCCGTGATCGACACACCGTGACCGAGCGCCCAGCGCATCAACGCCTTGGCGTTGTGACCACGCACGGCTGGATGCGACGCGACCGCCGACAACACCTCAGGTTCGGCGACGATCGACGCAGGAATCCACGCCACCTCGCATGCGTCGCGATCGGTGACGACCGCCAACCCGATCAGGTCACTTCGACCAGGATCACCGACCCAGGACGCAACAATGTCGAGCGCCCCGAGCGCGTCGATCACCCGGACCGCGTCGGCCGCATCGACGACATCGGTGATCTCGGCCTCCAGCACCTGAGCCTCGGCCGATGGCTGTTGCGCGCCCGGTGTGCCGAGCGCCTCGAACAACCGGTCGGTCAATGCCCGGAACTCCAGGAAGTCGAACAACCTGCGGACCTCGTCGACATCGGGCTCGATGGTCGAGTTTCTCGAGATCGACCTCGATCGGCGCGTTGCGTCGAAGGATCATCAACTCGGCGTTGCTGCGAACCCGATCCTCGTGCTCGGCCAGCGAGGCACGCAGCTTGGGGGTCTGCGCTTCGACATTGGCAAAGATCCCGTCGAGCCCGCCGTACGTGTTGATGAGCTTGGCCGCGGTCTTCTCCCCAACGCCGGGCACACCATCGAGGTTGTCGCTGGGATCGCCACGCAACGCCGCGTACTGCGTGTACTGCGCCGGCGTCACGCCGGTCTTCTCCTTGATCCCAGCCTCGTCGTACGAGCGCGTAGTCGCTGACACCGCGCCGGTTGTACAGGACCTTCACGCCCGGGTCGTCGACCAGCTGGTAGCTGTCGCGGTCACCGGTGACGATGATGACCTCGTGACCCTCTGCCTTGGCCTGCTCGGCCACGGTCGCCAAGATGTCGTCGGCCTCCCAGCCGGCCAAGTCGACGACGGTCACGTGAAGCGCGTCGAGCACCTCGCGTACGAGTCCCATCTGCTGGCGCAAGATGTCGGGCGCCGCCTCGCGTTGCGCCTTGTACAGCGGATTGGCGTCGTGACGGAACGTCTTCTCCGGGCGGTCGAACGCAACCATCACGCCATCGGGATGCTGATCCTTCAGGAGGTAGGCGAACATCGACGTGAAGCCGAACACCGCGTTGGTCACCTGCCCCGACGCCGTGGCCATGTCGGTGGGCAGAGCGTAGAAGGCGCGGTAGGTCAGCGAGTTGCCATCGAGCAGGAGCAGTTTCACGGGCGCAGCGTGCCGGCCAGCACTCGCTCGGCAACCTCACGCATGCGTGAACGCTCGCTCATTGCAGTGCGTTGGATGAAGGTGAACGCCTCGCCCTCGCGCATGCCGCACTCGTCGATCAGCACACCCTTGGCTCGGTCGATGATCTTGCGGGATTCGAGTTGCTCGACGAGGCCGTCGACCTCGCCGGTGAGGTGTTGCATTTCGCGGAATCGTCCGATCGCTACTTCGATCGCCGGAATGAGATCGCTCTTCTGGTAGGGCTTGACGAGGTACGCCAACGCACCCGCGTCGCGTGCCTCCTCGATGACCTCGCGCTGGCTGAACGCGGTCAACATCAGCACGCCGCAGATCCGCTCGGTGGTGATGATCCGCGCCGCCTCGAGTCCGTCCATCCCAGGCATCTTGATGTCGAGGATCGCCAGATCCGGCTTCAGGTCCCGCACCAGCGTGACCGCATCGTCGCCACGACCGGTCTCGCCGACGACGTCGTAGCCCTCTTCCTCGAGGGTTTCACGCAAATCGAGGCGGATGATTGCCTCATCCTCGGCGATCACAACACGAATCGTCACTGGCGGCAGTCCTTTCGCGTAGGTGGTGGTCGAGTGGGTTCTGGTCGAAGCGGCCGGTTGAAGAGCAGCAGTCAGAGTAGGCGAAGTTCATCGAGCAACTCGTCCTGTCGGGCTTCGAGGGTATCGATCTCGGCGACAACGTGACGCCGATGATCCGCCATCGCCTCCGAGTGACCGGCAGCCTCGCGGTGCTCGACCGCGGCAGCCGGATTGTCCGCGACCAGGGCCCGAAGACTCTTCTCCTCGGCGTCCTCGACGAGATGGGCGAGTTGCTCGTCGATCACCACCAGCTCCTCGCGAAGGGTGCGCAGCCGGGCGCTGGTCTTGCGCAGCTTCTTCTCGACGGCCCGTTTCCCCATGGGAGCATTGTACGGAGGGGGTAACGCACGGTCGTGACGTCGGTGAAATCTACGATGTAGGGCGTGCCCGGGGATGTGTCGCAGCCGTCTGGGCACGCCGACGTGTCCGCCGACATCGTCGACCGACTCCGGGCCGTCTGCCTCGTGCTGCCCGAGGCCTACGAGGAGCAGGCCTGGGTCGGGACGCGTTGGTGCGTCCGCAACAAGACGTTCGCCCACGTGTTGATGATCGACCGTGGCTGGCCGCCCGTCTACGCACGCACGACCGGAACCGACGGCCCGGCAGTCGTGTTGACATTCCAATCATCGGACCAGGAACTCGAGGCCTTCTCGAACCTCGGTCATCCGTTCTTCAGGCCGGTGTGGCGGCCCGGCATCGTCGGCGTGTTCATCGAGCCGGATACTGACTGGAGCGAGATTGCGGAGCTCCTCACCGAGAGCTTCTGCCTGTTGGCCCCCAGGAAGCTCGTGGAGTTGGTCGACAGACCGAGCGCGTAGATCGGGCACGGCAGGTCACTGACGTCGGACGGGTCAGTCCTCCTGCCAGCGCCACGACAACATGTCGGCCGCCCATCCCCGCTCGGGATCGGGCGCATCTTGCTGCGCGGCGTGCAGGTGAGTCCTCGCCTCCTCGAACTTCCTGTTGTGGTACGCCATCGACCCGAGATAGAAGTGGGCTCGCCCCTTGTCAGTTGCACCCGCTGCATCAGAGTCGACAACAGACTGCAGTTCGGTCATCGCGACGAGTTCATCACCGTGCTCAAACGCGGCGATGCCGGCGAGCAGCAGTTCCGAATCGTCGGTCTGGTAGGGGTTCCCGCCGTCGTCGACCTGCACGCCGATCTGTAGCAGGGCGTCGCGCGCCTGCTTCAGTCGCGTCGGGCTGTTGCTGTTGGCGAGCACGTATTCCAGCACCGGACGGGCCTCGTCGTTGCGGCCGAGGTGCACCAGCGCGACGCCGCGGTAGGTCTGCGCGACTGCGTGGCGACCGATGCCGACATCGACCGGCGTGTCCTGGTACGCCAGCACCAGCGCCTCGACGGTTGTCCAATCGCTGCGATCAAACGCGTCGTTGATGCTCTCGAGGTACCGCTCGCACGCTTCGGTCGTCTGGGGCGGATTCGACGGATCGACCGCCTGGTCCGGCATCGCAGCTCGTAGGGCGATCTCGAGATCGTGCTTGCCTGGCTCGTTCGAGCTCTCGAGGAACCCCAAGGCGCCATCGGTGTCGCCGATCGACTGCAGATAGAGCGCCAACCGATGAGCCGAGAGACTCGTCTCCGGCGTGCCGCTGATGCTGCCGAAGACCGACCTGTACAGCGTGTGTGCTTCCTCGGTTCGGTTGTCGTTCCACAGGCGATCGGCCTCTTGCATGTATTCGGTGCGCTGCTCGGGCGACTGTGGAATCGCGGTCGGGTCGTCGATGGCCATTTCGGCAGTATCGGCAAACTCGGCGACAAGTCAATCCCCAGCGGTCAATCGTGCCTGTACGTGCACCATGGTCAACCCGATCATGCGACCCTGTCGACAACACCACGTGCTGGGCGTAACGTCGACCCCATGACGACGACCCGACCATCGCCCGAGGAAGTCCGAGTTACGACCGCCGAGACGGCGCGCTACATGACCCCGCAGAGCGTGCCGGTGAACGCCTACCAAACGACCGGCGCCTTCGTGATCGTGGCGCCCTTTCCCGCTGTGACGGAGAACGACGTATCAATCGAACTCACTGCCGACGGCGTCAAGTTCTGTGCGGAGCTGCGTAGCGCAGGCCCGCGCGAGTACTCGATTCACGAATGGGAGTACGGCGGCTACGAACGGTTCGTGGAAACCCCTACGGGTTTCGGTTCAGGTGTCGAAGCATCGCTCGCCAATGGCCAACTCGTCGTGCGAGTGCTCAGCGGCGAGTTCGCCGGCAACAAGACGATCCAGCCCAGCCGAACCGAGCAGGTACCGTCAGGCAGCAGCTGACACGCGTCCCCCAGGGAGCAATCACCCAGGTGCGTAGATTCGACGCGCACAGGTCGCGCTCAACCTACGCACTTCGCCGTCGGCGCGAGTATGCAATTGTGAAGCCGCCGGTTGGTGGTGCCCGAGGTGGGACTCGAACCCACACGCCCTTTCGGACAACGGATTTTGAGTCCGTCGCGTCTGCCATTCCGCCACTCGGGCGAGTGACGCCGAGATCGTATCGGCGGAAGTGATCCAGTTCACGCCCCTTACTCGCCGGTAGCAATTCGCGGTCACCGGAAAGGGTCTAACGTGTCGGCATCATGCTTGCCTTCACGTTCCCTGGCCAGGGTTCTCAACGACCTGGTATGGGCAGGCCCTGGGTCGACCACGAAAGCTGGGAGCTCGTCGACGAGGCATCCGACGTCGCCGAACGCGACGTCGGCAGGCTGCTCCTCGACGCCGATGCCGACGAGCTGAAGGACACCCGTCACGCCCAGCTGACCACCTTCGTCTCCAGCCTGATGGTGCTCGACGCAGCAGAACGTCTCGGGCTCGAACCGAGCTTCTGCGCCGGCCACAGCCTCGGCGAATACACGGCTCTCACAGCCACCGGCGCACTCGGGTTCGACGAAGGCGTGCGGCTGGTCTGCGAGCGAGCCGATGCGATGCACCAGGCCGGCATCGAGAACCCCGGCACCATGGCCGCGGTGCTCGGCCTCGACGATGACCAGGTCGAGGTCGCATGCCGACGCGCCGACAGCGACGTGTGGGTGGCCAACTTCAACGCCCCCGGTCAGGTCGTCATCGCCGGCTCGCAAGAAGGCGTCACGGCCGCTGGCATTTGTCGCCAAGGAGCTCGGCGCCAAGAAGGTCATGCCGTTGCAGGTCTCCGGCGCGTTCCACACGCCGTTCATGACTGCGGCTCGCGACCGTTTGCGCAAGGCCATCGCCGAAGCGAACCCCCGCGACACCGAAGTTCCGGTGATCTCCAATGTCGACGCCCTCGCCCACAACACCGGTGCCGAGTGGTCCAGCCTGCTGTCGGCCCAGCTGAGCAGTCCGGTTCGATGGAAGCACTGCCTGCTCGCGCTCGAGGAGCACGGTGTCACCGAGTTCGTCGAACTCGGTCCAGGCGGCGTGCTGACCGGCATGGCCAAGCGAACCGTCGACGCTGCCCGCACCATCGCCGTTTCGACGCCCGAGGATCTCGAGAAGCTGCTCGAGTGGGTCAACGCCGGGTCGAAGCACAGCGCCTCGCAACTCGAAGGCGAGCACCTCTTCGCCCACGAACGACTCGTCGTCAGCCCGGCCGCCGGGCTGTTCATCCCGATCGACGATCTCGCCGACGGCAGTCACCTCACCGTCGGCGACGTTCTGGGCCACGTCGGCGACACCGAGGTCCGGTCGCCATTCGCCGGCGTTCTGCAGAGCTACATTGCAGTCGACGGCGAACGCGTCACAATGAGACAACCCATCGCATGGTTGAGGACAATCTGATATGCCAGCACTACCTTCCGGAGTCCGCGGTGCAGTGATCACGGGTTGGGGCACGGCCCTCGGCCCAAAGACGCTCACCAACAAAGACCTCGAGCAGATGATGGACACGTCCGACGAATGGATCGTCGAGCGGACCGGCATCCGCGAGCGACACGTCGGAGGTACGACAGTCGGGATGTCGACCGAAGCTGGGCGCGCCGCACTCGACATGTCGGGCGTCGACATCTCCGAGATCGACGGCGTCGTGCTGGCGTCGTGCACACCCGACATGCAATGGGGCAACGCCGCCACGGTGCAGAACGAACTCGGCCTTCGCTGCGGCGCGATCGACATCAACGCGGCATGTTCGGGCTTCATGTATGGCCTCGTCCATGCCCACGGGATGATCGCGATGGGTGCACGCAAGGTGCTGGTGATCGGCACCGACTCGCTGTCTCGCATCGTCGACTGGGAAGACCGCAACACCGCGGTGCTGTTCGGCGACGGTTCCGGCGCAGTCGTGCTGGAGGCAGTTGAAGGACCCGGCCAGTTGCTGGCATGGGATCTTGATGCCGACGGTTCGCTCGGCCGCCTGCTCTACGCCGACGTCGGGGGCTTCATCCACATGGAGGGCAAAGAGGTCTTCCGCCGCGCCGTGCGCATCATGGTCGACTCGGCAACGAAGTCGATGAACCACGCCGGGGTCACGGCCGACGACATCAGCCTGGTGATTCCACACCAAGCCAACGTCCGCATCATCCAGGCGCGTGCGATCGCCTTGGTATCGGGTACGAGCGAGCCGTCACCGTGCTCGATCGAACCGGCAACACCTCGTCGGCATCGGTGCCGTTGGCGCTCGCCGATGCGCTCGACACCGGCCGGGTCAAAGAAGGCGACCTGCTGTTGCTCGTCGGTTTCGGGGGTGGGATGACTGCCGCCAGCGCTGTGCTGCGCTGGGGTGGCGGGGCTCCCGCCGGTGGGCCTGCGTGAGCAGAGTCGTTCTGATAACCGGCGGATCGCGAGGCATCGGGTTGGCTTGCGCGCAACGGTTCGCCGCGCTCGGCGACCGTGTTGCGGTCACCTACAACTCGTCTCCCCCGCCGCCCGGTTTGTTCGCCGTTGCCTGCGACGTGACGTCAGCCGAATCGGTCGACGCTGCGTTCAAATCCGTCGAGGCCGAGTTCGGTCCCGTCGAGGTGCTCGTGTCCAACGCCGGCATCACCAAGGACGGGCTGTTGCTGCGGATGAGCGAGACCGACTTCGGATCGGTCATCGATGCCAACCTCACGGCCGCGTACCGCGTTGCGAAGCGGGCGACGCAAGGCATGCTGCGCGCCCGAGCGGGGCGAATCATCTTCATGTCGTCGGTGGTCGCACTGCTCGGCTCGGCGGGCCAGGCCAACTACGCGGCGTCCAAGGCCGGACTGGTCGGACTGGCTCGCTCGTTGGCTCGCGAACTCGGCTCACGCAGCATCACCGTCAACGTCGTCGCCCCAGGCCCCGTCGAAACCGACATGACCGCCGCACTCGGCGACAAGCGGCTGGCCGAGTTGACCGCTGCCGTTCCCCTCGCTCGCATGGCTTCCGCCGACGAGATCGCCGGCGTCGTCGCGTTCCTTGCGTCCGCCGACGCCGCGTACATCACCGGCGCCGTGATCCCCGTGGATGGCGGACTAGGGATGGGCCACTAGAGCTGGGCAGTCGTTAACATCGTCCGCATCACGAACACAAGGAGATAGTCGTGGATCAAGCATTGTTCGCCCGCTTCCGCAAATGCGCCGTCGAGGTGCTGTCGGTATCGGAAGACCAAGTCGTACCAGAGGCGAAGTTCGGCGACGATCTCGACGCCGACAGCCTCGACCTGGTCGAACTGGTCATGGCACTCGAGGAAGAGTTCGGCGTCGAAGTCCCCGAGGAGGATCTCGAGGGCATCGAAACTGTCGGCCAGGCCTACGACCTGGTCGTCGGCAAGCTCTGATGAAGGGGGCGGGACGGCGCGTCGCCATCACCGGCTACGGCGTCGTTGCACCCTGCGGAATCGGCAAGAAGGCATTCTGGGACGGCCTCAACGGGCCGGGAATCACCGACCACAACAGCATCGAGATTGCCGATTGGGATCCGCTCCCCTACTTCGACAACCCCAAAGAGGCGCGCCGCGCCGACCGGGTCGAGCAATTGGCTCTCGCCGCAGCGGCAGAGGCGTTCGAGCATTCCGGGCGGCCGACTGTCGAGGCGGACCGCATCGGCACGATCTTCGCCACCGGTGTCGGCGGCTTGCGCTCGACCCAGGATCAGATCGAGGTGATGCTGACCAAGGGCGAGCGCCGAGTTTCGCCCTTCCTCGTCCCGATGATGATGCCCAACGCAGCAGGTGCGGCGATCTCGATGCGTTACGGGTTCCGCGGCCCGAACGAAACCATCACGCACGGCGTGCGCAGCATCGACACACGCCATCGGGTACGCGGCGCGATTGATCTCATGGGGCATGTGCGACGCGGTGGTCACCGGCGGCACCGAGTCGGCCGGATGCCACGTCGGCGTCGTCAGCTTCGGCAACATGACCGCGCTCTCGACGTCGGGATCCAGTCGACCGTTCGACGTTGATCGGGATGGATTCGTGCTCGGCGAAGGTGCAGCGGTGCATCGATGTTGGAGGAGTGGTCGGAGGCCGAGCGCCGAGGTGCAACGATTCTCGGCGAGATCCTTGGCGCGGCGAGCAACGCCGACGCTCACCACATCACGGCGCCGGCGCCGGGTGGAACGGGCGCGATTGCCTGCATGCGATTGGCGCTCGCCGATGCCGGGCTCGAGCCTGGCGACATCGGCCACATCAACGCCCATGGCACCTCGACTCCGCTCAACGACGCCGCTGAAGCCGCTGCGGTCACCGAGGTGTTCGGTGCCGACGCGGTTCCGATCACGTCGACGAAGGGCGTCACCGGGTCACGCCCTCGGCGCAGCCGGCGCACTCGAGGCGATAGCGATGCTGCTGGCGATGGAGAATCGCCTCATCCCGCCAACGGCAGGGACGACAACCGTGGATCCCGAGTTCTCCATCGATCTCGTGCGTCGGCGCGGCTCGCGCCTGGACGCCGGCACCATCGATCTCGAACAGCTTTGGCTTCGGCGGCCACAACGGAAGCATCGATCATCGGCCCACGTTGCGCTGAGGCGTCACGTCAGACCGTGTGACACCCCCTTGTCATGATCACGGCATGACACAGCGCAAAGCCTAATCCAGCCCACCACCCGCCCCGCTCGATTCGTGATCTTCGACATCGACCGCCCCAACCTGGTGCACACCCGCCTCGACTGCCCCGACCACGTCGGGCTCGTCGACGTCGTCGATCAATGGTTCGGCGGCGCCATGCGACGATCCCGACGTCGTCGAGGAGGTCGCCTTCCGTCACGGTCTGATCGCCGACGCCGAACTGGTCGAGCGTGGAACGCCGTGCGAGCACTGCACGCTCGTCGCCGCGCCGCTCTGGCTCGCCGCGGCCTGAGCTCAGCCGACCGTCATCTCAGGCGTCGACGAGCACGAACATCAGCTCGCACTCGCATGCCGTCTCGCCGCGCAGCAGCGCATGGCCGTGCCCTTTGCCTGCACGTGCCGACATGCGATCCAACACGACGTGCAGCTCCAGCGTGTCGCCCGGACCGACCTGGCGGCGAAAGCGGGCACTGTCGAGGCCGCCGAACAGCGGCAGTTTGCCGGCGAACCGCTGGTCGGTCAGCACAGCCATCGCGCCAACCTGGGCGATCGCTTCGCACATCAACACGCCCGGCAACGTCGGCCGACCCGGGAAGTGACCGGGGAAGAACCACTCGTCTCCTGTCAACGACCACGTACCGACCGCGCTGACACCCGGCTCGAGAGCAATCAACTGATCGACGAAGAGGAACGGCGGCCGATGCGGCAAAACGTCGGCCGGGGCAGGCAACGCGCTCATCCGGCGAGAGCTTCCAGCAACTTGGTCGGTGTGTCTTTCGGGCTGATCTTGTACCAGGTGTTGCGGAGCTCTCCGTCGGCGCCGATCAGGAACGCCGATCGCTCGATGCCCATGTACGTCTTGCCGTAGTTCTTCTTCTCCTTCCACACGTCGTACGCCTCTGCGACGGAATGATCGAGATCCGACAGCAGGTCGAAGTTCAACGAGTACTTCTCCCGAAACCGGGCCAGCGCGGCCGGCTTGTCCGGGCTGATCCCGAGGATCACGGTGTCGCCGACCTGGTCGGCGATGTCGCGCAGACGCGCACGCCTGCTGTGTGCATCCAGGCGTGTCGGCCCTCGGATAGAAGTACACCAGCAACGTCGCGGCCACGCAGTGCGGCAAGGGTCTGCTCTTCGTTGTTCTGGTTCGTCAAGGTGAACTTCGGCGCAAGTTGACCGGCAGTGAGCATGCGGCGATGCTAGCGATCGGGTGAGACGTGAACCGCCACGGACGGTGCCCTAAAGATTCTTGCAACTTCTGCTCAAGCAAGTTGCAAGCCCGGTCACGGAGTGTGATATCTTGACGCCACTCGGCGAAGCCGCTGCCGACGGAACAAAGGAATACAGATGCGTCGTCCCATCGTCGTCCCCCACTGATCCAAGTCTCTTCTCAGACCCTCCCGTCCAGGTAATTCGTCGGACGTACGTCGATCAACAGCAAACGAACCACGCACGGTGGTTCGTTTGCTATTTCGTCACAGCACCCGTTCAGTCCGAACGGCGCAGACCGTGACCGAAGAAACCACCGCGTGGCCGAGCATGGGCGTGATAGTGGTGCGGAATCGAGCGCATGTTGTCGTCGATGTAGTAGCCGTCGAAGCGATAGGACGCTCGTACGACGGCACCCAGTAGCTCGCACATGGCCTCGCGCATCTCCTGCGGCGGCATCGGGTCGTGTTGCTTCCAGACGACCATCGGTACGTAGCACTGCTCGCATTCGGCGATCCAGCACGTGTCGTCCTCGTAGAACCACTCCGTCAGCCGCGCTGCTTCACAGAGCTCACACGACTCAGGCATCGATCGCTGCTCGGACCTCGGCGATGTAGTCACCCGCCGCATCCGGGCCGTCGTCGAGCATCCGTCGTATCACCGACGCGCCCATGATCACGCCGTCCGCAACCTGCACGGCCTCGTGGGCCTGCGCCGCGTTCGACACACCGACGCCGATCAGGACCGGCACATCCGTGATTGCCTTCAGGCGCCGGGCCAGCGATGCCGCAGTGGTCGCCAACTCGGTGCGCTCGCCAGTGACACCGAGCAGGCCGACCGAGTAGAGGAAGCCCCGAGCGCGCGCCGCGATCAGCGGTAGTCGGTCGTCCGGCGCCGTCGGAGCGGCGAACATCACTGTCTCGACGCCTGCCGAATCGGCAGCGGCACACCAAGGACCCGACTCTTCGAGCGGGAGATCGGGCACGAGCGCAGCGCTGATCCCCGCGGCCAGCAGTTGGTGCGCGAACCGTTCGTGTCCCGCGTGATGGATGGTGTTGTAGTAACATCATCACTGCGAGAGGGATGCCGACGTCGAGGTCGCGCACCTCGATCGAGGATCGAGACCGGTGTCGCACCGCTCTCGAGCGCCATCTGCGACGCCTGTTGAATGACCGGGCCGTCCATCACCGGATCCGAGAACGGCAGGCCGATCTCGATCGCGTCGGCTCCCGACGCGGCGACGGCGCGAACAGCCTCCTGCCATCCGGCAAGGCCACCCGTGATGTACGGCACCAGTAACTTGCGTCCCGAATCGCGCTCGACGGCGCAGCGCCGTTTCCATACGTGCCGATCATCGGGCCAGGATGTCCATCATCTGGGCGACGTCCTTGTCGCCTCGACCCGACAGGTTCATCAACACTGTGCAGCCCTGCATGTTCGGCGCTTCGCGCGTGATCCAGGCCAGAGCGTGCGCGCATTCCAACGCAGGGATGATGCCTTCGGCTCGAGCGAGCAGTTGGAAGGCGTCGATCACTTCGGCGTCGGTGACCGAGGGGTACTCTGCCCGGCCGATCGACGCGAGATAGCTGTGCTCGGGCCCGACACCCGGATAGTCGAGCCCTGCCGAGATCGATTCGGCCTCGAGCACCTGGCCGTATTCGTCCTGCATCAGGTAACTCCTCATGCCGTGCACGACGCCGGGCTGACCGCGACCAACCGCGGCTCCGCCGGCAGGCTCGACGCCGACCAAGCGGGTGCGGTCGTCGACGAATCCGGAGAAGATGCCGATTGCGTTCGATCCCCCACCGACGCACGCCACCACCACATCGGGCACGTCGCCGAAGAGATCGTGACACTGCTGCTTGGCCTCGTCACCGACAACTCGGTGGAACTCGCGGACCATCCACGGGTAGGGGTGGGGGCCCATGACCGAGCCGAGGCAGTAGTGCGTGGTCTCGACCGATGCAACCCAGTCGCGCATCGCTTCGTTGACCGCGTCCTTCAACGTGCGGCTGCCGCTGTGCACCGCCTCGACCTCGGACCCGAGCAGCTTCATGCGGAAGACGTTCAGCGCCTGACGTTCGACGTCGACGGCGCCCATGTAGACCTTGCATTCCATCCCCAGCAACGCTGCAGCGGTCGCGCTGGCGACACCGTGCTGGCCGGCGCCGGTCTCGGCGACGAGACGGTTCTTGCCCATCCGCTTGGCCAGCAACGCCTGTCCGAGAACGTTGTTGATCTTGTGTGAGCCCGTGTGGTTGAGGTCCTCGCGCTTCAGGATCAGGCGGATGCCGAGCTGCTCGCTGAGGTTGGCACACTCGGTGAGAATCGAAGGCCGGCCCGCGTACTGCCGCAGCTGATAGTCGAGGTCGGCGCGAAATGCCGGGTCGGCCCACGCATCGCGAAACGCTGCCTCCAACTCCTGGCACGCCGGCACCAAGGTCTCGGGTACGAAACGACCACCGAATTCGCCGAAACGTCCAGTGGCCGATGGTTCTGCCATCAGCGACATCATCTACTCCTCGTCGTCGGCCCAGTCGTAGGGCATCGAGTCGGGCCCGAGATGCTGCTGCGGTGCAGCGGCACGTGCTCGCTCGATGAATAACTTGACCTTCATCGGATCTTTGCGCCCGGGCGCCTTCTCGACGCCGCTCGACACGTCGACGCCCCACGGTTGCACCTTGCGCACCGCCGTCGCGACATTGTCGGGATCGAGACCTCCGGCCAGGATCAGCCGCGGGCCCTCCGGCACCTCGCCCAACAATGTCCAGTCGAACAGCTCGCCGGATCCGGGATTGGGAGCGTCGACCATGATCAGGTCCGTACCGAAGTCCTTGATCCGCCGCGCGTCCGATGAACCGGCGACGACCGCCTTGATCACCCAGCGAATCTGCTCGGCCACTTCGGCCACCATCGCCGGCGACTCGTGGCCGTGCAGCTGCGCCGCCTTCAAACCGGCACGATTGACGGTCTCGATCACTCTGCTGGGTAGCTCGTCGCGGAACACGCCCGACGGTGAGGATCTCGGGCGGCAGGCGGCGGGTGATGTTGAAGACCTGCTGAGCGGCGATCTGTCGCGTCGACGGGGCGAAGATGAATCCGACGGCATCTGCGCCCATGGCGACCGCGAACAAGGCATCGTCCTCATTCGTGATACCGCAGATCTTGACGAACATCACCGTTCCTCGGCTGTAGCCAAACGCACTGGCCAAACGTACCGGGCGCAGGAGGTGTCGGGTGTGATCGATTTCGTCTTACGGCACTCGGAGTTCGGCGATCGCTGCAGCAGGATCGTCTGCAGTCACCAAGGATTCGCCGACCAGTACGGCGTCGTAGCCGGCGCGGCGGAGGTTTTGCGCATCGTTGCGATCGCGGACGCCGCTCTCGGCGACGCGCAGGATCTTGTCGGGGATCAGCCCGGCCATGCGTACCGCCCGCTCGTGATCGACTTGAAAGGTGACCAGATCGCGCTGATTGACGCCGATGATCGTCGCATTGACCTGCAAGGCGACCTCCAGCTCGGCTTCGTCGTGAATCTCCACCAGCACGTCGAGACCGATGCTGGTGGCAAGCTCGTGGAACGCCAGCAGCTCGTTGCGACCGAGGGCCGCAGCAATCAGCAACACGCAGTCGGCACCCATGATCCGAGTGTCGAGCACATCGCGCTCGCTCACCGTGAAGTCCTTGCGCAGCACCGGCAGCGAGCAGGCGTTGCGGGCGGCTTGCAGGTCCGCGACCGACCCGCCGAAGTGCGGGCCGTCCGTCAGCACCGACAGGCAGCGCGCGCCGCCCGCCTCGTAGGCCTGGGCGACGACGGCCGGATCGAGGTCCGCGAACAGGTCGCCCTTCGACGGGGAGCGTCGCTTGATCTCGCCGATGACCGCCAGGGTGTCCTGTCCGCGAAGTGCCCTGGCAAAGCCTCGCGCCGGCGGCATCTCGGCCGCCTCACCGAGCAGTTCCTGAATCGAGCGACGATCCGTCTCGGCGATTGCTCGATGGTGCTCGAGGATGCGATCGAGGTACGTCGTCACGATGCGTTGGGTTCCATCAGAAGCCGAGCCGCGAGCCGACCTCGCTGAGCAGGGTGTCGATCGGCACCCGTACCTGCTCGGTGGTGTCACGATCTCGAATCGTGACAGCTCCGTCGTCGAGCGAGTCGAAGTCGATCGTGACGCACAACGGGGTGCCGATCTCGTCCTGGCGCCGATACCGCCGGCCGATCGCCTGCGTCTCGTCGTACTCGACCATGTAGCGGTCGCTCAGCAGCTTTCGCACTTCGTGGGCCAACGGGGTCAACGTGTCCTTCTTCGACAGTGGCAGGACCGCGACCTTGTACGGCGCGAGACGTGGGTGCAGCCGCAATACCGTGCGCGGTTCATCGTTGATGACGTCCTCGTCGTATGCCGCGAGCAAGAAGATCGCGAACAGCCGGGTCACGCCGACGGCCGGCTCGATCACGTACGGCTTGTAGCGCTCGTTGGTCGCCTGGTCGAAGTAGTCGAGCTTCTCCCCCGAGTGCTTCGAGTGCTGCGTCAAGTCGTAGTCGGTGCGTTGGGCGATGCCCTCGGCCTCGTCCCAGCCCCACGGGAACAGGAACTCGACGTCGGACGTACCGGTCGAGTAGTGCGACAGCTCGTCGGCCTCATGGGCACGAAGTCGCAGCAACTCGGTCGGCACACCGAGATCCAGGTACCAGTTCATCCTCTGCGTGCACCAGTACTGGTACCACTTCTCGCTGTCCGCCGGCGGCACGAAGTACTCCATCTCCATCTGCTCGAACTCGCGAGTGCGGAAGATCCAGTTCTGCGGTGTGATCTCGTTTCGAAAGCTCTTGCCGACCTGGGCGATGCCGAACGGCGGCTTGCGACGTGTCGAGTTCAACACGTTGCTGAAGTTGATGAACATGCCCTGCGCCGTCTCGGGACGAAGGTAGGCAACTGCGCCGGCGTCCTCGACGGGCCCGGCATGGGTCTTGAACATCAGGTTGAACTGGCGTGGCTCCGTGAACGTCCCCGACTTGCCGCAACTCGGGCAGGTGTTCGGATCGTCGAGCTTGTCGAGGCGGAACCGGTTCTTGCAGTTGGTGCAGTCCACCAGCGGGTCGGTGAAGTTGGCGAGGTGTCCGCTGGCCTCCCACACCTGCGGCGGACCGAGGATGGCGGCATCGATCAGCACGACATCGTCGCGTTGCTGCACCATCGAACGGATCCACGCCTCGCGGATGTTGCGCAGCATGAGCGCACCGAGCGGCCCGTAGTCGTAGGTGCTGCGGAAACCGCCGTAGATCTCCGCGGACGGGTACACATAACCCCGCCGCTTGCAGAGATTGACAACTTGATCGAGATCGGTCGCAGGCATACCCGTGCAAGGCTACGAGGGCTGCCGGGACTCCCGCGAATGAGTTGCACAACCTGCACGGATTCTCGGCGACACCCCCTCGTTCGGAGGTGTGACCGAGGGATCTTCGTTCGCAGACCTTCGACCCTGGGCAGCCCTCGGCAGCTCGGCGGAAACTATCAGTAGTTGTTCGGACCGAGTGGAGGTCGCTCATGGCCGCTGTTCTTACACCTACGTCACGGGCGACCGTTGTCGCCGCCCGGGCAATCGACGCCGTGAAGATCTATGGGCAGGGCGCGACGGCAGTCCGCGCTCTCGACGGCGTGACGATCGATTTCGAAGCCGGCCGGCTCACCGCGATCATGGGGCCGTCGGGCTCGGGCAAGTCGACGCTTCTCTATTGTCTCGCCGGCCTCGACTCGCTCACTTCGGGCACCGTGTTCATCGGTGACACCGACATCACGACGCTGAACGACAGGAGCCTCACGATGCTTCGTCGTGATCGGGTTGGGTTCGTGTTCCAGTCGTACAACCTCGTGCCAACGCTGACCGCCGCGGAGAACATCACGCTGCCATTGGCCCTGGCCGGCCGGCGCGTCGATCCGGACTGGATGAACACCCTCGTGACGAGCCTGCGCATCCAGGACCGATTGCGGCATCGTCCGTCGGAATTGTCCGGCGGGCAGCAGCAACGGGTGGCGGCGGCACGGGCGATGCTGAGCCGACCGGAGCTCGTGTTCGCCGACGAGCCGACCGGGAACCTCGATTCGAAGTCGGCCACGGAGCTACTCGAGATGACGCGCGCTGCGGTCGACGGTCTCGGGCAGACCGTCGTCATGGTGACGCACGACGCTCGGGCCGCCAGCTACGCCGATCGCGTCGTGTTCCTCGCCGATGGGCGCATCGTCCACGAGCTCCGTACGCCGACGATGAACGACATCCTCGATCAGCTCAAGGGTCTGGGGGCATGAGCCGTGTTGAAGCTCGCCTTGAAATCGACATTGGCAAAGAAGCGGCGACTGTTCGCCACCGCCCTGTCGGTGATGATCGGGGTGGCATTCCTGGCCGGGACCCTGGTGTTCACCGACACGATTCGCCGAACCTTCGACGACCTCTTCGCCGGCATCTACGCCGACACTGACTCCTACGTCCGAGCTGAGACCAGCATCGATCTCGGCCAGGGCGTCAGCCAGCGTTCCCGAATCCCCGGGTCGATGGTGGCGACAGTGGCGGCAGTGCCCGGCGTCGCCGAGGTTCGCGGCCTGGTCGCGGGCTTCGCCCAGATCGTCGGCAGCGACGGCAACGCGATCGGCAACCCCGGGCAGGGGGCACCGACGATCGGGATGAGCCACGTGTCGGGCGCCTTGAGCCCATGGGAACTGACCGAGGGCAGTCGCCCTCCGGGTCCCGGCGACGTGGTGATCGACAAGGGCAGCGCCGACGCCGGCAATCTGCAGCTGGGTGACACCGTCACGGTGCTGACTCAGACCGGCCCTCATCAGTTCACCCTCGTCGGTACGGCCCGCTTCGGATCCGTCGACTCCCCAGCTGGTGCCAGCGTCGCCATCTTCGACCTCGCAACTGCCCAGCAAGTCATGCTCGGCGGGGCCGACGAGGTCGATGCCGTGATGGCTCACGCTTCGCCGGGCATCTCCGAAGAGGAGTTGACGTCGCGCATCGCCGCCGAACTCCCCGAAGGCGTCGAGGCCCTTACCGGGACGCAGATCACCAAGGAGAATCAGGACGTCATGCACGAGGGCCTCGGCTTCCTCAGCACCTTCCTGCTGGTCTTTGCGGCCATCGGCCTCGTCGTGGCGTGCTTCACGATCTACAACACATTCCAGATCATCGTCACTCAGCGCAGCCGGGAGATGGCATTGCTGCGATCGGTCGGAGCGAGCCGACGTCAGGTGTTGTTGGCGCAGATGCTCGAGGCCGTGATCCTCGGCGTGACGGCGTCGGTCGTCGGCCTGTTCGCCGGTGTGGCCGTGGCCGGAGGCCTCAAGGCCATGATGAGCGCATTCGGGATCGACATCCCCGCAGGCGGCACCGTCTTCACGGCGCGCACCGCGGTCGTGGCGATGTCGATCGGAACAATCGTCACGATTGCCTCGGCCGTATTTCCCTCGCTGCGCGCGTCACGCGTGCCACCATTGGCCGCGATCCGCGAGATCGCCGCAGATGCCGGGGCGACCCACGGCCGGCGTCGCCTGATCGAGGGCGGCGCGGTGATGGTGCTCGGTATCGCCGGTTTCGTCGCCGGGCTGACCGGTTCGGGCATCCTCATGGTGGGTGTCGGCGCTCTCCTTGTCTTCATCGGCGTGTTCGTCCTCGCCCCGCTCATCGCCCGCCCGGTCGCCAAGACGGTCGGTGCTCCGGTCGCCAGAATGATCGGGGTCACAGGATCGCTCGCACGCCAGAACGCAATGCGCAACCCGAAGCGCACCGCCCGCACCGGAGGCGCCCTGATGGTCGGCGTCGCCCTCGTGGTCGCCATCACGGTCATCGCTGCGACGGCCAGGGACTGGACCCGCGACGTGTTCGCCGGGCAGTTCACCGGCGACTTCGTGGTCAGCACGAACACGGTCGGCTTCGGCGGAATCAGCCCCGACCTCGCCGAGCGCCTCAATTCGCTGCCCGAAGTGGCCGCGGCCGCCGGGATCCGCGTCGGTGGCGCCCGCGACATCAGCGGCGGAGGTGGCGACATCGGATACGTGTCAGTCGATCCGGGAACCGCGGGACGGGTGTTCGACATCGGCATGATCGACGGAACCATGGATGCCCTGACCCCCGACGGGATCCTGATCGACGACGACACGGCCGGCGACCGCCACCTCGTCGTCGGCGACACCCTCGACTTCGGCTTCGTCGACGGCAGTGCCCGCACACTGACGGTCGAAGGCATCTACACAAAGGACGACCTCGCCGGACGGTATGTCGTCAGCCACGCACTGCACGAGCAGACCGGAGTCGACCAGTTCGACCTCTCGGTCTACGTCGCCACCGCCGCCGGGGTCAGCGACGCCGACGCCAAGGCGGCGATCGCCTCCGCGAGCGACGAATATCCCAACGCGAAGCTCCAGAGCCGCGCCGAGTACATCGAAGCTCAGGCCGCGCAGATCGACCAGATCGTCAACCTGATGTACGGGCTGCTCGCCCTGGCCATCATCATCGCCCTGATCAGCATCGCCAACAGCATCTCGCTGTCGATCCACGAACGCACCCACGAGCTCGGCCTCCTGCGGGCGGTGGGTATGACCAGGCACCAGACCGGAAGCGTCATCCGCTGGGAGGCCGCGATCGTCGCGCTGCTCGGCACCGCACTTGGTGCTCTGCTCGGCTTGTGCTTCGGATGGGCGATCAGCGTCACCCTCCGCCAGGAGGGACTCACCCAGTTCAACGTGCCCGTGACGTCCCTCGCTGTCATCGTCGCAATCGGTGTGCTCGGCGGTGTGCTCGCCGCTGTTCGGCCGGGATGGCGGGCAGCTCGACTCGACGTCATGCGGGCGATTGCCACGCAATGAGGAGGACTCAGGTCTCCATTCGCTCGAACATCGCCACCGTTCGCAGGCGACGCTCGATGTGGTGCTCCATCGCCCGGGTGGCGTGCGCGGCGACCTCGTGAGTGGCGGACGACGCCGGCACCGCCAGGGCGTCGTTGAGACGGCCGCCCAGCACCATGCGCATCAATTCGAGTGCATCCTCGCTGAGCGGTGCACCCGTTCGGCAGTTGCGGCAGAGGGCGCCACCATGGTCCATGTCGAACGCCACCAGCGGACCGGGCTCGCCACAGCGGGCGCACTCGTCGAGCAGAGGGGTGATGCCTTCGGCCGCCAACAACTTCCAGTAGAACGACGGAACCACCAGCGGCCCCGACCGCCTCGCGACGGTCCGCAGGGCACCGACGAGCATCCGGTACAGATGCGGGGCCGGGTCACGCTCGAGGGCCAATTGGTCGACCGCTTCGAGCATCGCGATGCCGTTGGTCATGTGGTCGAGGTCGGCGACCATCGGGGCGAGCGTCTCGATCGATTCGGCCTGGCTGACGATGTCGAGATCGGCGCGGCCGTGGACGAGGAGGAGCTGCACGTGGCTCATCGGTTCGAGCCTGGCCCCGAACTTCGACTTCGTCTTGCGAACACCCTTCGCGACCGCGCGGACCTTGCCATGATGCTCGGTCATCAGCACGACGATGCGGTCCGCCTCGGCCAGCTTGTAGGTGCGCAACACGACGGCTGAGTCTCGGTAGACGGGGGAAGCCATCAGTCGAGGCCCCCGAACCGACGATGGCGCCCGGCGAACTCGGCGACGGCCCGTTCCAGATCGTCACCGTGAACGTCGGCCCATGGCATGTCGACAAAGACGAGCTCGCAATAGGCCAGTTCCCAGACCAACGTCGTCGGCAAGTCGGTGTCGGGGCCGACGATGATCGCCAGGTCGGGATCGAACGGCGCCGGCGCGTTGACGACCTCGGCAAGGTTTGCATCGGTGATTGCGCGCCCATCGCGGCGCAGCACATTGACAGCCGCGACCAGTCGTTGGCGACCGTCGGTCTGCGGATCGACAACCCCCGTGCAGCGTCCGACTCGCGTGATGGAGGCCGGGGTACCGCCGTGTGGAGGGTCGACACGATCGAGTGGGCGCATCGTCAGCCACTCCGCGCCGGCGTGCTCGGCAGCCTTGACGAGCTCGACGATCCGCTCCCTCCAACCCGTCTCCCCGAGCGCGTTCCACTCGGCCAGCGAGCCCCCGACGATCACCACGTGGCGCAGCTCGACAGGCGAATCGGCAACGCGGCTCATGTGGCTCATCATCCCACGTCGGACTGCGAGGTGGCGGCCACCGAGGCGTCAACGCTGGCTATCGTTGACAGCCTGTGCACGACGAAGCTGATCGACCACTTCACGTCGCCTGCATCATGGATGGCAATGGTCGCTGGGCACGTCGCCGCAACCTGCCTCGCACCGCCGGACACACCGAAGGAGAAGAGAACCTGGCCGCCGTCGTGCGACTGGCAGTCAAACGCGATATCGGTTGGCTGACCGTCTTCGGGTTCTCCACCGAGAACTGGGTCAGGCCACGTGTCGAGGTCCGCCATATCCTCGGCCTGCACAAGAAGCTGTTCGGGCGCGTCGCCGAGCTCAACGACCTCGACGTTCGCGTCCAGTGGATCGGCAGACCGTTCGGCGGGCCGGATGCCCGTACTCCGCGCTACGTGCAGAAGGCGATCGAGAAGGCAATCGCCGATACAGCAACGAACACCGGAATGGTGTTGACGGTCGCTTTCGACTACGGCAGCCGCGCTGAGATCGTGCACGCCGCCGACGAAGCGACGAAGCAAGCGGTGGCGGAGGGCCGGGCGCTGATCACGGCAGCCGACGTCGACGCACACATGTACCTGCCGGAGCTACCACCCATCGACGTCGTCGTACGCACGTCTGGCGAGCGGCGCATTTCCAACTTCATGCTGTGGCAGTCGGCCGGGTCCCCGGTGTATTTCACCGAGCAGACCTGGCCAGACTTCGGGGCGGTCGAACTCGACGCCGCCATCGCCGTCGCCCGACGCTGATCGCCCTTCGCAGCGACGGAGTGTCATCACCGAGGTTCGCGACGCCTGTCGGTAGGGTCGTCTTCCATGTCTGCCGACCACCTTCACGTCGCCCTGGCGAAGGTGACCGCGGCATTGCCGGCGGCCGAGGATCGACCCGGCCAACAGCAGATGGCAGCAGCCGTCGACGATGCGATTGCCCACGGCAAGCACCTGATCGTTCAGGCAGGCACCGGGACCGGCAAGACATTGGGCTATCTCGTGCCAGCTGTGCTCAAAGGAAAGCGGGTGATCGTCGCGACGGCGACCAAGGCATTGCAGGATCAGTTGGCTGCCAAGGATCTGCCGTTTCTCGAGGCGCACCTCGGACGGCCATTCGATTGGGCCGTGCTGAAGGGGCGCAGCAACTACATCTGCATGCAACGCGTGCGCGAACTACAGGCATCGGCAGGCCAAGGCCAGCTCGAAATCGAGGACTTCGCAGCAACGACCAAGGTCGAGATCAAACGGCTGAGTGAATGGTCGGGCACCACCAAGACCGGCGATCAGGCAGATCTCGACTGGTCGCCCGACGACCGTTCGTGGCAGGCGGTCAGTGTCGGCAGCGACGAATGCCCTGGCGGGACGAAGTGTCCGATGGGCGCGGTGTGTTTTGCCGAACTGGCGCGTGCCCGTGCAGCGGTCGCCGACGTCGTCGTCGTCAACCTCCACCTCTATGGCCTCAACGTCGCGAGCGGAAACGTACTGCTGCCAGAACACGAAGTGGTCGTGATCGACGAGGCGCACCAGCTCGAAGACATCATGAGCGACACGGTCGGCGTGCAGATCGGGCCCGGGCGATTCACCAACCTCGCCGCGGTGGTACGCAGGGTGATCGACGATCCCGCCATCGTCGGCGGCCTCGCCGAGGCCGCACCGGCCATCCGCGAGGCACTACGGCCGTTCGCCGGCACACGGTTGAGCACCCCGTTTCCCGACGCCATCCAGGATGCTCTCATCGATGCACGAGGCCGGATCGAGAAGGCGCAGACGGCATTGCGAGCGATCAACACCGACGTGCCGGAGGCCCAACAGCGCAAGCTGCGCGCTCAGCAAGTGGCGACCCGAGTTCAAGAGCAGATCGACATCTCGCTGGGCGCTCACGAAGGGTACGTCGCGTTCGTCTCGGGCAGTCCGGATCACGCCCGACTCGAGATCGCGCCACTCGATGTCGGACCAGTCCTGTCCTCCGGAATCTGGACGAAGCGAACCGCAGTTCTCACGAGCGCAACACTGCCGGCAACGCTCGCACATCGGGTCGGAATCCCGGAGGGCACGTACACGCAAATCGACGTCGGTAGCCCGTTCGACTACGCCACCAACGCGCTCCTCTACTGCGCGTTGCACCTACCCGACCCTCGATCGCCGCAGTTCGCTGCCGCAGTGCACGATGAATTGGTGGCGCTGATCACCGCCGCGGGCGGTCGAACCCTGGCCCTCTTCACAAGCTGGAAGGCGATGGAAGCCGCCGCCGCGGCAGTGAAGGAACGAGTGGATGTGAAGGTCCTCACCCAGCGCGATTTTCCGAAGACCGCGTTGGTCAAGGCATTCACCGACGACGAATCGTCGTGCCTGTTCGCGACGGCCGGGTTCTTCCAAGGAGTCGACATTCCGGGGCGAACCCTGTCGCTGGTCACCATCGACCGCATTCCGTTCCCACGCCCCGATGATCCACTGCTGACGGCGCGCCGCGAGCTGTTGGGCGCCGCAGCCTTCGCCGAGATCGATCTGCCGAGAGCGGCGATGCTGCTGGCCCAGGCCACCGGTCGCTTGATCCGCAACGCCACCGACCGGGGTGTCGTCGCCGTGTTCGATCCGCGTCTCGGCAAAGCCAGCTACCGCTGGCAGGTCGTCAACGCTCTGCCGCCGATGAAGCGCACGCGCGAGCGCGGCGAGGTCGAGGCGTTTCTTCGGGAGATCACGAGCTAGGCGGGTACAGTCCCCCGTCGTGGGGCAACTCGTCGGCATCGCAACTGTGGATGGGATCGCCACGGTCACGCTCGATTCGCCGGCCAACCGCAATGCCTTGTCGCAACAACTGCTCGCCGACTTTCATGCCGCTCTCGACGTGGCCGAGCGCGACCGTGCCCGGGTCGTCGTGCTCACCCACACACCTCCTGTCTTCTGTGCGGGCGCCGACTTGAAGGAGCGTTCGGCGGGCAAGGTCGACTCGACCTCATTCGTGCGCGCCATCGATCGGCTCGGCACCATGGCCGCACCGGTGATCGCTGCTGTCGACGGCCCGGTCCGCGCCGGGGGGATCGGGATCATGGCAGCCTGCGATCTCGTCGTGGTCAACCCGGCGATCACGTTCGCGTTCACCGAGGTCCGCATCGGCGTTGCTCCGGCCATCATCACGGCTCCAATCCTGCAGCGGTGCGGGTGGTCGAAGTTGGCGGCGCCCTATCTCACCGGCGAGGTGTTCGACGCGGCCCGAGCGCTCGACATGGGCCTGGTGACGCACGTCGTCGACGATGTCCGCGCCACGGTCTCCCAACTGTGTCGCGATCTGTTGCTCGGTGGCCCGAATGCGCTCGGCGCAACCAAGGCGCTGCTTCGTCGCCCACACACGATGGCCGAGTTGCAGGCATTGTCGGAGTCGCTGTTCACCAGCGAAGAAGGCCGCGAAGGAATGAGCGCCTTCGCGGAGAAGCGGCCTCCGAGGTGGGCGCGGTGACCCTCCTGCCCGACCGCGTCGTGCCCGCGTCCGACACCTTCCGCGCCAACCGCGACGCGATGCTGGCCCAACTCCAGCAGCACGACGAGCAACTCGCGACAGTCAACGGCGGCGGCGGTCCGAAATACGTGGAGCGTCATCGCGGGCGCGACAAGTTGCTGGCACGCGAGCGGGTCGAAGCGTTGCTCGACATCGAGTCTCCATTCCTCGAACTCTCACCGCTTGCCGCGTGGGGCACCGACTTCCCGGTCGGGGCCGGTCTCGTGGTCGGCATCGGTGTGGTCGAGGGCACCGAATGCCTGATCATGGCCAATGACCCAACGGTCCGCGGCGGAACGACGAATCCGATGACGATGCGCAAGTCGCTGCGTGCCTATGAGGTCGCCCGCCAGAATCGGCTGCCAGTCGTCAACCTGGTGGAGTCGGGTGGCGCAGACCTGCCGACCCAGAGCGAGATCTTCATCCCGGGCGGGCAGGCGTTCCACGACATCACGCAGCTCTCGGCGGAGGGCATCCCAACTGTCGCCATCGTGTTCGGCAACTCGACCGCCGGCGGCGCGTACGTGCCGGGGATGAGCGATTACATCGTCATGATCGAGAAGCGCTCGAAGGTGTTCCTCGGCGGACCACCGCTGGTCAAGATGGCGACCGGTGAGGAGAGCGACGACGAGTCGCTCGGGGGTGCCGAGATGCACGCCGCGCGTCAGCGGTCTCGCCGACTACTTCGCCGTTGACGAGCTCGACGGAATCCGCCTCGGCCGCCAGGTGGTTCGCCGTCTCAACCAGCGCAAGCGCGGGCCAGGCCCGCGTGGACCCGGCAACCCGCCTCGGCTCGATCCCGAACAGCTGCTGGGCATTCCTTCCGTCGATCCGAAAGTCCCGTTCGACCCGCGCGATGTGATCGCCCGACTGGTGGATGACAGCGACTTCGACGAGTTCAAGCCGTTGTACGGCTCGTCTCTGGTCACCGGCTTCGCCGAGCTTCACGGTTATCCCATCGGCATTCTCGCCAACCACCGTGGCGTGCTGTTCAGCGAGGAGGCGCACAAGGCCACGCAGTTCATCCAACTGGCCAACCAGATCGACACTCCGCTGGTGTTCCTGCAGAACACGACCGGATACATGGTCGGCAAGGACTTCGAGCAGCGCGGCATCATCAAAGACGGCGCCAAGATGATCAATGCCGTGACCAACAGCCGCGTCCCGCACCTCACCATCCACATGGCGGCGTCGTACGGCGCCGGCAACTACGGCATGTGCGGCCGGGCGTTCGGCCCCCGCTTCGTGTTCGCATGGCCCAATGCCAAGACTGCGGTGATGGGGCCTCAACAGCTCGCGGGGGTGATGTCGATCGTCGCCAGGCAATCGGCGGCGTCGATGGGTCGACCCTTCGACGAGGAGGCCGACGAGGAACTGCGCCGACAGGTCGAGGAGCAGATCGAACGCGAGTCGCTTGCGCTGTTCATGACCGGCCGCGTCTACGACGACGGGATCATCGACCCCCGCGATACCCGAACGGTTCTGGGAATGTGTCTCAGCGTGATCGACAACCAACCGATCGAGGGCACCCGTGGCTATGGCGTGTACCGGATGTGATGCGATGATCACCCGAGTCCTCATCGCCAACCGCGGCGAGATCGCCAGCCGCATCATTCGGACCTGCCGGCGGCTCGGCGTCGGCACGATCGCTGTGTTCTCCGAAGCCGACACCGACGCACCGTATGTACGCGATGCCGACATGGCATGGCCACTGGCCGGGAACGCGCCGTCCGACACCTACCTCCGTGGCGACTTGTTGATTGCTGCTGCGATCGCTCGCGGGTGCGACGCCATCCACCCCGGGTACGGGTTTCTGAGCGAGAGCGCCGACTTTGCGCAAGCAGTCGTCGATGCCGGATTGACGTGGATCGGCCCGCCGTCGTCTGCGATCGCCGCAATGGGATCGAAGATCGAAGCGAAGCGACTGATGCGTGCAGCGGGTGTACCGGTGTTGCCGGACAGCACCGTCGAGTCACTGGCCGAGATCGGTGTCCCCGCTCTCGTGAAGGCCTCCGCGGGCGGCGGGGGTCGGGGGATGCGAATCGTCCGAGACATGGCCGACCTCGATGATGCGGTCGCGTCAGGCCAGCGCGAGGCAGCGGCGGCATTCGGCGACGGCACCGTGTTCGTCGAGCGGTTCGTCGAGGGTGGCCGTCACATCGAGATACAGATCTTCGCAGACCACCACGGCAACACGGTGTCGCTGTTCGAACGCGACTGCACCACGCAACGTCGCCACCAGAAGATCATCGAGGAGTCGCCCTCCCCCGCCGTCGACGATGGTCTCCGGGCAGCCATGAGCGCTGCTGCGGTCGCCGCTGCGCAAGCGGTCGGGTACGTCGGCGCCGGCACGGTCGAATTCCTGGTCGACGACAACGGCAACTTCTCCTTCCTCGAGATGAACACCCGCCTGCAGGTCGAGCATCCGGTCACGGAGATGACCACCGGACTCGACCTCGTCGAGTTGCAGCTGTCGGTCGCCGGTGGCGACCCACTTCCCGAGTCGGCGTTGCACCCGGCGATCAATGGTCATGCGATCGAGGTGCGGCTGTGCGCCGAGGATCCCGACAACGGGTACATGCCGAGCTCAGGCACGTTCCACCGCATCGAGTTCCCCGAGATCGAGGGTGTCCGCGTCGACAGCGGCGTCGTCAGCGGTTCGGTGGTCAGCCCGTTCTACGACTCGATGATCGCCAAGGTCATCGCCCACGCGCCAACGCGAGCTGGGGCGATCAACAAGCTGCAGCGGGCTCTGCGGCAGGCCGATCTGATCGGGCCCGTCACCAACCGGTCGCAGCTGCTCAGCCTGCTTCCGGAGCTCGTCAGCGGTTGGCAGGCGATCGATACGGGCTGGCTCGACCGCAACCCGCCTACAGCGCCCACGGTCGAGCCGGCACACGTCGCCGCCGCAGCACTGGCATGGGGACGATCGCAGCGCAACGCACTGGCCCAGTTCCCAGCCGGCTGGCGCAACAACCCCAGCCAGCTGCAGCTGGTAGGCGTGGGCGAGCACGAAGTGCGCTATCGCTACGACCGCGGCGGGGCCGTGACCGAAGCGACCGTCGACGGGGTCGCAATCAGCCGCGATTGGCTGCCGGCACTGCGTCTCATCGAGACCGAGATCGTCGGCGATGTCGTCTTCGTCTCGCGTGGGCTCCATCGGTTCCCCGTTCCACCCCGGTACGCCCCTCCCGACGATGCCGGCCGCGCCGGGTCGACGGTCGCGCCGATGCCGGGTTCCATCCTGCGAGTTCTCGTCGGTATCGACGACCCGGTTGTTGCCGGGCAGCCATTGCTGGCGATGGAGGCGATGAAGATGGAGCACCAGGTCGTGTCGCCCGTCGCGGGAACGGTGGTGGAGGTGTTCGTGGAGGCAGGTCAGCAGGTGGAATCCGGTCAGGCCCTGGTCAGGATCGAATCGGCGTGACCAGCGACCGGCCCGTGCGCATCGCCAATTGCAGCGGGTTCTTCGGCGATCGGCTCTCGGCCGCGAAGGAGATGGTCGAAGGCGGCGACATCGACGTCCTCACCGGCGATTGGCTGGCCGAGTTGACGATGCTGATCCTGCACAAGCAGCGGGCTCGCAACCACGATCTCGGGTACGCATCCACGTTCCTCACGCAGATGGAACAGGTGCTGGGCACGTGCGTGGACCGCGGGATCAAGGTTGTCAGCAACGCCGGTGGCCTCAACCCCGCCGGTTGCGCCGACAAGGTCCGCCAGCTCGCCGAACGCTCGGGGCTGTCGGTTGTGGTCGCGCACATCGAGGGTGACGACCTGATGCCGCGGATCGACAGCCTGCGACCGCAACTGGCCAACCTCGACACCGGCGAACCGTTCACCACAGACCCGGTGTCGGCGAACGCGTACCTCGGCGCCTGGGGCATCGCTACCGCCCTCGGCACAGGCGCCGATGTCGTGATCTGCCCACGTGTCACCGATGCTTCGGTTGTCGTCGGTCCAGCAGCGTGGTGGTGGGATTGGGCTCGGGATGACTGGGATCGCTTGGCCGGTGCCGTCGTCGCCGGGCACGTCATCGAGTGCGGTGCGCAAGCGACCGGTGGCAACTACAGCTTCTTCGATCAGATTCCCAACCTCGACGCGCCGCCCGGCTTCCCCCTGGCCGAGATCGACCGCGACGGAGCCTTCGTCGTCACCAAGCACCCCGGCACCGGCGGCCTGGTCAGCGTCGGCACCGTCACCGCCCAATTGCTTTACGAGATCGGCGGCTCGCACTACCTCAATCCCGACGTGGTCGCCGACTTCGGTTCGATTCAGCTCGCTGCTGACGGCCCCGATCGGGTGCGAGTCAGCGGCGTCCGGGGTCTGCCCGCGCCGCCCGACCATCAAAGTGTGCATCAACTACGACGGTGGCTACCGCAACCGCATGACATTCGTGCTCACCGGACTGAACCAGGCGCGAAAGGCTGCATGGGCGGAGGCGGCCCTGTTCGCGCGCCTCGGTGGCAAAGGTCGGTTCGATGAGGTCGACGTGCGATTCGTCGAGGCTCCGTCCGATGCCACGAGCCAGGAAGCTTCCTCGGGAAAGCTCCACGTCACCGTGAAATCCAGCGACGAACGTCTGGTCGGGCGCGCCTTCTCCTCGGCAGTGGTCGAGTTGGCGTTGGCCAACTACCCCGGCTTTTTCGTCTCGTCGCAACCAACGGATGCCCAACCCTTCGGCGTGTACTGGCCTGCCCTGGTCGACAACGGCGAGGTCCAACAGGTCGTGGTTCTGGCGGACGGGAGTCGAATCCCGATCCCGCCGTCGCCAGGTGGCACCGTGTCGGTGACCGCGCCAGCCGCTCATGCCGTGGTGGCGGCCGTCGGCCCTGCGCCCGGTGAGCCATTGGGGTTGTACTTCGGGGCACGTTCGGGCGACAAGGGCGGCAATGCCAACGTCGGTGTCTGGGCCGCCGACGCCGCCGGCTATGCCTGGCTCGAGGCAAACCTGACGTCTGACGTGCTTCGGAACCTGATCTCCGAGGCCGCCGGACTCGAGGTGCGCCGGTACGAACTACCGAACCTGCTCGCCCTCAACTTCGTGATCGTCGGCTACCTCGGGCAAGGCGTAGCCTCCAGCACCGCCTTCGACGCCCAGGCCAAAGGCCTCGGCGAATACCTCCGCGCCCGCCCCTGGGCTGCCGCACCCCCGTCTGCGTCGTGAGCGGTCAGGGCAGGAGGCGGTAGCCGATGCCGCGGGCGGTGACGATCAGCTTCGGGTCGTCGGGCTGGTCCTCGATCTTCACCCGCAGGCGGCGCACGTGGGCGTCGACCAGGCGGCTGTCACCCAAATACTCGTAGCCCCACACCCGTTCGAGCAGCTGGTCGCGCGACAGCACCATGCCGACATGGTCGGCGAACTCGCACAACAAGCGGAACTCGGTCTTGGTCAGGCTCAACTCTCGCCCACCCTTCAGGGCAATCCCCTGCTGACGTCGCAACTCGACGTCGCCGAAGCGACTGGCCGGCGCGAGCGACGGCGTGTCGTGGAGGTGGACGCGCCGCAATGCGGCACGGATCCGAGCAGCCAATTCCTTCGGCACGACCGGTTTTGTCACGTAGTCGTCGGCTCCCGCCTCCAAGCCGGCAACCAGATCGTAGGTATCCGCCTGCGCAGTGACGATGATGATCGGCACAATGCTGGTGGCTCGCAGGTTGCGACATACCTCGAAACCGCTCATATCAGGTAACCGAAGATCAAGAAGCACCAGGTCAGGCTCTCGCTCAGTAAAAGCAGCGAGACCGGATCTACCATCTTCCGCCTCGCGAACCTCGTAGCCCTCGTCCTCGAGAGCAAGGCTCAACGCCAGCCGAATGGCATCGTCATCTTCGATGAACAACAAGGAATGCACTTCAAGAACCTACTCGCTGTGGTCATTCTGTTACAGAAAACGCACACTCGCCGCGTTGTCCCGTCACATTGGTCCGTCACCATAGCCACTGTTCACGCTGCCCCGGTGGGGTACCTACCTCCCCCTGGTACTCCACCGGCAGCGCGAAAAGTGTTAACGCGAGAGTGCGGGCAGCACACCGTCAACGTAGGAGGCTGCAAGTGTTGACCCCGATCCTGACCGCGCATACCGACACCTTCCGCCACTTCACGATGATCAGCGTCTCCGGACCGATCATCAACCGCGAGCAGGCGATGTCGATCCGCAGTACATGCCTGATCGGGCCGCAGTCCTACGGCCTGGTGATCAACCTGTCGGGTGTCTCACTGCTGGCCGAAGTCGGTGTCGAGGCGTTGCGCGATGTCGCCCGCATCTGTACCGAACGCGGTCAACAACTGGTCTTCGTGTGCACGGAATTGATGCTGCGCAGCGAACTGATCCTTGCCGACCTCGACACGCTCGCCCCGGTGCTGCAAAGCGAAGAGCAAGCTGTGCCGCTGGTCAGCGTCGCCGCCTGAGTTCACCCGCCACCGCAGCGCGGCTTCGGATCGGGCACACTGTGCCCGTGGCCGATCGACAACGACGCTCTCTCCGTCTACGAACTCGCGTCACTCTGTTCTTCTGCTTGACCGCACTGGTCGCCAGCTTTGCCTTGGCCGTCGTCACCTACGGCGTGGCCCGGAGCTTTCTCGTCGATCAGCGCTCCGACGTCATCCTCACCCAAGCTGTCGCCAATGCCACGTCGGTGCGAGCCACGTTGTTGCAGCAGAATCCTCCACCCACCGAGTCTCAAGTCGGCGACCTCGTGCGGAGCCTGAAGCGCGGGAGCGAAGGCTACGCCTTTCTCATCGTCACCGGTAAGGACCCACTGACGTCGAATGCCGCCTTTCCCGGATCCGCGTACCCGCCGGGCCTGATGAACTATGTCGCCGGTGGCGGTAGCGGAACCCAGCGCTTCAGCGTCGACAGCGAGCCGTTCATGGCGGTCGGCCTCAACATCCCGGCAGCCGATGCCCAGTACTTCGAGGCCATTCCCCTGAGGGACACGGACCGGGCACTGCGCGCCATCGGAACGGCGCTGGGCATCGGTGCCGCAGTGACGACCCTGTTTGCCGGCGCGCTCGGATGGTCGACGAGCCGGCGACTGTTGCGACCGATCTCGCGCGTCGCAACGACTGCCGGCGAGATCGCCTCCGGCGGGTTCGACGCCCGCATGGCGCCGGAAGCGGACCCTGACCTGGCCAGGCTGGCACAGTCGTTCAATGAAATGGCCGATGCGGTGCAGATCAGGTACGAGCGCGAGGCCCGGTTTGCGTCCGATGTCAGCCACGAGCTTCGTTCGCCCATCACGGCGCTGACAGCCGCCGTCGAAGTGCTCGACACCCGGCGGGCAGACCTGCCGGAGCGCACCCAACAGGCCCTCGACGTTGTGGTTGGGCAAGTTCGTCGGTTCGATCAGATGGTGATGGATCTACTCGAGCTCTCGCGCATCGACGCCGGCTCCACCGAACTGATTCGCGAAGAGGTCGATGTCGGCGAACTCGTCTCACGTATTGCCCAGCGGTACGGCTTCGGCGACGTGCCCATCGAGATCGACCCCAAGGTGCCGAAGACGTTGCGAGTCGACAAGCTGCGATTCGAGCGAATCCTCGCCAATCTGCTCGAGAATGCCCGCGAGCATGCCGGTGGGCCGACACGGGTCAAGGTCGAGCCACACGGACGCCACGGAATTGCGCTGTCTGTCGACGATGTCGGACCCGGAGTCGCTCGCGGCGAACGAGTACGAATCTTCGAGCGCTTCGCCAGAGGCAGTGCCGCTCGACATCGAGTTGGCACAGGCCTCGGGTTGGCGCTGGTCGCCGAGCATGCTCACGCCCACGGAGGCGAGGCATGGGTCGAGGATCGTCCAGGCGGCGGCGCCAGGTTCAAAGTCAGCTTCGCGGAGGTGAACTGATGTTGAAACGACTCGTCGTCATCAGCGTGGCGCTGATCGCAGTCCCCATTGCGTGCGGCATTCCCGAGAGCGGACAGGTCGCTTCGATCCAGAGCAAGGACCTCCGTCAGCTCGGCGACACCATCCCGCCCACGTCGACGTCGACGATCCCTCCGACGACGATCGAGCCGACCACATCGACGTCGATCGTGGATACCGCGACGACGATCGCCACCGACGATGTCACGCTGTACTTCATCAGCGGCGGCCAATTGAAGGGATACCCCCGCTCGCTGGCCAAACCCGTGACGACCAACCAGGTCCTCAGCGCGCTGCAGGAAGGCCCTCCGCCCGGCGATCTCGGGGTCGGCATACGCTCTGCGGTTCCGACGAAGGAAGACGGCGTGATCAAGTCGACCGACGATGATTCCGGGGTTGCCACGATCGAGCTACCTGCTGGCTTCTTCGAGCAGATTCCGCAGGAGGACCAGCTGCTGGCTATCGGCCAGATCGTGCTCACCGTGCTGAACGAAGTCGGAGGAATCGGCCAGGTCGTGTTCACTCAGAACGGCTCCCCGCTGCAGGTGCCACGCGGCCCGAGCGGCGGGCTCAGCGATGGAACCGAGCCGCTGTCTCGCCGCGACTACAACGAGTTGCTCAACCCGCCGGTGCCTACGACCACAACGACCATCACGACGACAACCGTCGCGACAACGACTGCCTAGCTGTGCGCAGCGGGTTCGTCACTCTCATCGGTCGCCCCAATGTGGGAAAGTCGACGCTCGTCAACGCCATGTGCGGACGCAAGGTGTCGATCGTCAGCGACAAGCCGCAAACGACGCGCACACGCGTTCGTGGCATCCTGTCGACGCCCGAGGCTCAGGTGGTGTTCGTCGATACACCCGGCCTGCACAAGCCGGTCACGGCACTCGGAAAGCGGGTCAACGCGACTGCCCTCGACAGTGTCAGCGATGTCGATGCAGTGTGCCTGGTGATCGACGCCACCAAGCCGTTCGGTACGGGCGACCAGTGGGTAGCCGGGCATCTCGACCTGCCGACATCGATCGTGATCGTCAACAAGATCGACGCGGTCAGCAAGGATCGAGTCATCGGTCAGCTCAGCGCAGCGTCGTCGCTGGGCGCGTCGGACTACTTCCCCGTGTCGGCAAAGACCGGTGAAGGGATCCCCGCGTTGATCGCCCACCTCACAGCGTTGATGCCCGAAGGACCGCTGTACTTCCCCGATGACACCGTCAGTGATCAGCCGGAGGAAACCTGGGTCGCCGAACTGGTCCGCGAGCAACTACTTGCAGTAACTCACGACGAGTTGCCCTACAGCATTGCGACTCGGGTGACCGAGTGGGAATGGCCGCGGATCCGAGTCGAGATCATCGTCGAGCGTGAAAGCCAGAAGGGCATGGTCATCGGCAAGGGCGGTTCAGTCCTGAAGGAAGTGGGCAAGCTGGCCCGCGCGCAGCTGCCCGAGGGCGCATACCTCGAGTTGTTCGTCAAGGTCGACAAGGACTGGCAGCGACGCCCGGATCGCGTGGAACGCCTCGGTTACTGATGGCCACGCGGCTACGGCCGCTTGCAGGCGAGGACCCTGACAACCGGGACGAACCCCAACGCCGCACTCAGCTTGACCGACCCAGGGTTCTCCTCGTCACACCGGTACAGCGGAAACAGCCCCCGCTCCTCGATCTCGTCGCACAGCGCGGCGACGGCCACCCGCCCGAGTCCGAGACCGCGCGACATCGGGCCGCGTTCGCGATCGCGATGTCGCCGAATCCGTCGGCGTAGAAGAAGGGTTGCTGGGACGCAAAGGCGGCGATTCCGCGCTCGTCGAGGGCCGCCAGGATGTGCTCGTCGAGTCGATCACCATCGAGATCGGCCTCGTCCAGGTCATCGTCAGACAACGTCGCCTTGAATGCGTCGATCAGCGCGACATCTTCGGCTTGTTGCCGATCGAGCGCCCGCATCACGACTCCGACAGGAATCGCTGACTGCGCCACTCCGCTCTCGCGGAGCAACTGCATTCGAGCGAAGCTGACAACTTCCCAACCGACTCGCTCGGCCCACGAGCTGAGTTCTTCGTGCGACTTGGACACTGTGGGATCGGCCAGTTCGGCCAGATCATCCGCGATCGCCGGGTCGCACCACAGAACGGTGTGCTCCGAGATCGAGTACGCCACCACCATCGAGCTCTCGGCCCGATCGTCGGCAGGCACGACGGTCGTGCCCGGACGTTGCACGCCATCGCCGAGCCCCATGCTCTCGGCGACGCCGCTGATGAATGCCTCATAACCGCGCGCGCTCTTCTCCTCATCGGTCGTCACGGCCGACAGTCTCGCACCGACGAACTCGCAGGTCGTGTTGTGTTACGCCTCATAGGATCGCCCGGGTGGTCACTGTCGAGATTCGTCGCATCACAGATCCGGCCATTGTGCATGCCGCAGCGGCACTGTTCGACGAGCCACCGCGTGTCGATGCCACAGATCGGTTTCTGAACGATCCGGGACACCACCTGTTGGTGGCGTACATCGCGGGCCAGTCTGTCGGCATGGTCACCGGCGTGGAGATGACGCACCCCGACAAAGGCACCGAGATGTTTCTCTACGAGCTCGGCGTCGACGAGAACCACCGGCGCCAGGGTGTGGGCACAGGCCTGGTCAGTGCGCTCGCGGCACTGGCGCGCCAACGCGGGTGCTACGGGATGTGGGTTCTGACCGACGACGACAACGCCGCCGCGACGGCGACCTACCGATCTGCAGGCGGAATCGTCGGCGACAACTCCCGCCAGCTCTCATGGGAGTTCGGCGACAGTTAGTGCCGCCTCAGCTACCTGGCGTGCGTTTCGAGCCCACTGGGCGCGGTTTCGGCCAGGGCCAGCATATTGACGCGCCCACGCTCTGTGCTCGGGCGCAACTCTGGCCAAGTGTGGCGTATTCAGCGCGCCCAGTAGAGCACGTACGACTCCGGCGACGCCGCAGTCCTCAGACCTTGCTGGTTCGACCGGCCCAGAAGGGGGCGCGGAGGTCGCGCTTCAGGATCTTGCCGCTGCCGGTCTTCGGTAGCTCGGGGCTCCAAGTGACCGACCTCGGAATCTTGTAACCGGCGAGGTGGTCGCGCGAGTGCGCGATCACGTCGTCCTCCGTCATCGTTGCGCCCTCGCGAACGACCACGACGGCGTGCACGGACTCGCCCCACTCCTCGCTCGGGATGCCGAACACTGCAGCCTCGAGGACGTCGGGGTGGATCTCCAGCGCGGCCTCGATCTCCGCGGGGTAGATGTTCATGCCTCCGCTGATGATCATGTCTTTCTTACGGTCGCAGATGTAGTAGTAGCCCTCGTCGTCTCGGTACGCGATGTCGCCGACGGTCTGGTAGTCGCCATGCTGATCCTTCAGGAACTGGTCGTGCTGCTTGTAGTAGTCGGCGAAGATGCTCGGGCTCTTCACGAACAGTTCGCCGGTGTGCTCAGGCCCGGTTCCCGTCACCTCATTCCCGTTGTCGTCGAAGAGCTTTATCTCGACCAACGGTGCCGGCTTGCCGCAGGATGCGGGCTTGCGCAATTGGTCCTCGGGGCGCAGGATCGTGTTGACGCCGAGCTCGGTAGATCCGTAGACCTCGAACAACGAGTCGTCCGGGAAGTCGGCGAGGTACATCTGCTTCAACGCGAAGCTCCATGGCGCGGCGTTGGCGATCATCCGCTTCATCGACGAAGTGTCGTACTTGACCTTCACCTCGGTCGGCAGATTGCACACCATCCGAATCGGAGTCGGCGCGCTGAACGTCGAACTGACTTCGTACTTCTCCACGAGACGCAGCCAATCCTCCGGGTCGAACCTGCGCTGCAACACGACCGTTTGCCCGAGAACTTGTGCGATCGCCATGAACCCGCTGGGGCCACTGTGGTACAGCGGACCGGTCGTGATGTAGACGTCGCTCGGCGTGTAGCCGATGTACGCGAGCATCGCCGCCGCCTGCGCAGGGTTGCTGGCATTGCGCCGGAACGCGCCTTTCGGTTTGCCGGTCGTGCCGCTCGTGTAGATCATCGTCGCGCCGGCCTCGGTCGACGCAGGCAGCTCGGGCTCGCGGTCCGACGCAGCGGCCATCGCGGCGTCCACATCGATCATGCCGTCGGGCGCGTCACCGGCGTACACGAGGTAGTGCGACACCTTCGGCAGGCCTCCGCGGATGCGTTCGAACATCGGTGCAGACTCGGCATCGACGAACACGATCGTTGCGTCGCAGTGATCCGCGACGTACGCGGCTTCCTCGTCACTGAGCCGGTAGTTCAGCGGCACTGCGGTGACGCCCATCTTGCGCGCTGCGTTGATCAGCACCACGACGCCCGGCGAGTTCTGACCACACCACACCACCTTGTTCGCCGGGGCGCGGCACCGAGATCGAGCAGCACATTCGCCAGACGATTGGCCTGTTCGTTGAGCTCCTTGTAGGTCCACGTCGTGATGGTTCCATCAGGTCGATCGTCGATCACCGCCAACTTGTCGGGATGAGTGATGGAATAGGCGGTCAGGAAGTCGGCCATCAGCGCACTTCGTAGCAGGCGGGCCGCGTTCCTGGTCAAGCGAAGCGGAAGCAGTGCGGCGCGCACCAACCGATCGGTCACGACTTCACCGTAGGTCGCGACGACTGCAATGCTCGCAGCATGCCAGCACGCACGATTCACGGACCCGCCGGACTCAAAGAGGTGATCGGCGAGCATCTCGGCTACACCGAATGGATGGAGATCACTCAGGAACGTGTCAATCAGTTCGCCGAGGCCACCGGCGACTTCCAGTGGATCCACATCGATCCCGAGCGGGCCAAGAAGGAGAGCCCGTTCGGCGGGCCGATCGCGCACGGCTACCTCACGCTGTCGCTCGCGCCGATGATGATGCCTCTCGTGGTGCAGACCACCGGCTTCTCGATGGGGGTGAACTACGGCTGCAACAAGGTGCGGTTCATGTCGCCCGTGCCCGTCGGCGCGAACCTGCGGCTCGGTGTCAAGCTGCTCGGCGTCGACGACATCGCCGGCGGCGTGCAGTCCACGTACGAGCTGACCTTCGAATGTGAGGGCGCAGCGAAGCCGAGTTGCGTCGCCGAAGTCATCTACCGCAGCTACGAATAGCCGGTCTGAGCTCTACGCGAGCTCCGTCGAAGCTTCCAAACCTATCGACAGCATCGGGTCCGTGTACCGACCTTCGCTCCTCGATAAGGGAGCGCCGCCGATCACACCGAGGCTGTACTCAACGCTCTCGACGAGTCGTGATCGTCCTTCCGGACGTCAATGTGCTGATTGCGATCGCTTGGCCGGAGCACACGTTCCACCAGCTCGCTGTTGAGTGGTTCGACGCCACGGCCAACGATGGCTGGGCAACATCGTCGATCAACGGAGGCCGGATTCATCCGAATCTCAGCCAATGCGACCGTGGTGGGCGATCCGGTCCGACCGACCGAAGCGTGCGCGCTCCTGACAGAACTGCGCCGAGTCGGCGCTCATCAGTATTGGGTCGACGACATCGAGCTGAGCGTGTCGACATGGTTCCCGCACGAGCGGCTTGTGGGCTACCGGCAGGTCACTGACGCCCACATGTTGGCGTTGGGCCGCCGCCATGGTGGAGCCGTCGCCACGCTGGATCGCGGACTCGTTGCGCTGTCCGCCGGCCTTGACGACTCAAACGTCATCTTTGTCAGTTAGCTGCCCGCACTCAGCGAACTAGGTTGTCTCGACGATGAAGTCGGCACCCGGCCACGTTGCGATTGTCACGGGCGCCAATCATGGGATCGGCGCGGCGACGGCCGAGCGATTGGCCGCCGACGGGATTGGCGTGGTGATCACGTATCTGCGAGGTCGGGTCACGTCGGATCCGGCGACACCCGAGCGGTACCAGGAGAACCGGATGAGGTCGGGCGACGAGGTCGCCCAACGCATCATCGACAACGGTGGGCAGGCGATCGCGATCGAGGCCGACCTGCTCGACTCCTCGGCTCCGGCGATGTTGTTCGATCGCGCCGAGGCCGAGTTCGGACCCGTCGACATCGTGATCAACAACGCCACGGGTTGGACCTCGGGAGACTCGTTCGCTGCCGGCGGGCTTGATGGCGCCGGTCGGGCGACGCCCGAAGTCACCGCCGAACTGTTCGACCGAACGTTCGGTGTCGATGCTCGGGCCGGCGCGCTGATGATCGCCGAGTTCGCTCGTCGTCTGCTCGCACGCGGCGGCGAGTGGGGCCGGATCGTCGGACTGACATCGGGTGGCCCGAACGGATTTCCGTCGGAGGTCACGTACGGCGCAGCAAAGGTGGCGCTGGAGAACTACACCATGGCCGCCGCGACCGAACTCGGCCGTCGCGGGGTGACCGCCAACATGATTCATCCCCCGATCACCGACTCTGGCTGGGTCAACGACGGCGTGCGCGAGTTCGCGGCGACCAGCACCGAGCACTTCCATGTCGCCGAACCTTCGGATGTCGCCGACGTGATCGCCTGGTTGTGCAGCGACGAGGCGAGGATGGTGACCGGCAACGTGATCCGAATGCGCTAGCGGAACTCCAGTGCGTTAGCGGAAGTGAGGCATCACTTCCGAGGCGAACAGGTCCATCGATTCGGTGTCGGGATAGTCGCTGCACCACGGGATGAACCCGGTACAACCAAGGTCCACGTACGTCTGGACCTTCTCGCAGACCTGCTCGGGTGTGCCGACCAATCCGTTGGCCTGCCATTTCTCGAACGGGTCGCCCCACAAGCTGCGACTGCCCAACGCTTTCAGCTCGGCCTCGGTCGAACGAATGCACATCTCCGGCGACCACGTCTTGCCGATCGTCTCCTCGTCGCGACCCACAGCAGTGCAGTGACCCTTCAGGATCTCGCGCTTGCGTGCCCACTCCTGCGGCAACTCCACCGAAGTTCGAGTAGTCGGCGTGTCGAGCCACGACCCGCAACGTCAGTTGCTCTCCTCCGCCACCGATCCAGATCGGAGGGTGCGGAGACTGCAGCGGCTTCGGATCACAGTTGGCGCGTGACAGTTGGTAGTACTTCCCGTCGAAGGTCGTCTCCGGTTGGTCCACATGCTCTTGACGATCTCGACGCATTCGCGCAGCATGCCGATCCGATCTTTCGGGCGGGGGAACTCGAAGCCGTAGCCCTTGTACTCGTTCTCGTACCAACCCGCGCCGATCCCCCAATCGAGCCGGCCACCGCTGATCACATCGATCGTCGACGTGATCTTGGCGAGCACGCTGGGTTGCCGATAGCTGTTGCACCCGACCATCTGGCCGAGCCGAACGGTGCTGGTGAGCTGGCTGATCGCTGCCATCGTCGTCCAGCACTCGAAAACCGCTTCTCCGGCTGGCCGCGGAACGTTGTGGAAGTGGTCGTACACCCAGATCGAGTCGTAGCCCAACGCCTCGGCACGCACGGCGATGTCGACGGCTTTCCGCCACTTCGCCTCGGCCCCTTCGATGCTCGCCAGTTCCATCTTCCAACCCTGCGGCATGAAGACACCAAAGATGATCTTGCTCATTTGCGGCACCCTAGTGGTGGGTCGCGGACGTGCCCTGGGCTGGGATCGCCGGTCCGATGGGTGACCCTGGTCACAGCTTGCATATGTTGCGGCCATGGAGTTCTCGGTCGCCGAAGTTCACGAGGCAATCGCCGCGTCGCGCCCCGATGCCGAGTGTCTCGTGTTCCGCGACCGCCGCCTGACCTGGGCGGAAGTGACCGAGCGGACGCGCCGGTTGGCGAACCATCTGATCGATGCCGGCCTGGGAGTGCACACCGAACGGTCGACAACTCGCGGGTCACGAGAGTGGCCAGGATCACCTCGCCGTGTACCTGCACAACGGCAACGAGTACCTCGAGTCGATGCTCGGCGCGTTCAAGGCTCGGGTCGCTCCGTTCAACGTGAACTACCGCTACGTGGCGGAGGAACTGCGCTACCTGCTCAACGACTCGCGTGCGCCGCGGCAATCGTCGTGCACAGCCAGTTCGCGCCGACACTTGCCGAGGTCCTCCCCGACCTCGACAACCTGCGCGTGATCACTCCAGGTGCCCGACGACTCGGGCAACGACCTGCTGCCCGGGGCAGTCTGGTACGAGGATGCGTTGGCATCGGCGTCCCCCGAGAAACCGGCCGCCGAATGGAGCCCGGACGACCTCTACATCCTGTACACCGGCGGCACCACGGGCATGCCCAAGGGGGTGCTGTGGCGCAACGGCGATGCCAACGTCGAGTGCTTCGGCGGCTCGCAGGCAGAGACTCTCGAGGGCGTCATCGCGGCCGCCGATGGCGGCCTCAAAGCCGTGCTCGCTCCCCCGTTCATGCACGGCGCCGGACACTGGATGGCATTCCGTACGTGGAACCTCGGCGGAACGATCTACGTGCAATCGATCCCCGATCGCCTCGACCCGGCCGACGTGTGGAGCCTCATCGAGCGCGAGCGACTGAACTTCCTGCTGATCGTCGGCGATGCGTTCGCCAGACCGCTGCTCGACGAGCTGCGCTCATCGACGTACGACCTGCGATCGCTGACGGTGTTGCTCTCCGGAGGCGCCGCGCTGAGCGCCGGGTTGAAGGAGGAGTTCCTCGGCCACCTCCCGTCGCTGATCATCGTCGACGGCCTCGGCTCGTCGGAGGCCGGTGGGCAACTGGCTCACGTCTCCGCCGGAACCACGGCGACAACGGGCACGTTCGCGATCAGTCCGGGCAACCACGTGCTGTCCGCCGACCTCGATCGCGAGTTGTCGCCGGGCGACGACGAACTCGGTTGGTTGGCCAAGAGCGGCCGGCTCGCGCTCGGCTACCTCGGCGATGCAGCGAAGACCGCTCGGTCGTATCCCGTGATCGACGGAGTTCGCTACGCGGTGCCCGGCGACCGGTCCCGGCTGCGGGCCGACGGAGTCGTCGAACTGCACGGCCGCGACAGTGTGACCATCAACTCGGGAGGCGAGAAGATCTTCGCGGAGGAGGTCGAGGCCGCGCTCAAGGCCCATCCCCACGTCTACGACTGCGTCGTTGCCGGACGACCGAGCGAGCGCTGGGGCAACGAGGTGGTCGCGGTGGTTCGACTTCGCGACAGGCTGCGAGATCGACGAGGCCGCGTTGCTGGCCGAGGCCGAGCGGCACATCGCCCGCTACAAGTTGCCCAAGGCGTTCGTCTTCGTCGACGAGGTCGTCCGCTCCCCCTCCGGCAAGGCCGACTACCGCTGGGCCAAGCGAGATCGCCGCACTCGTCCCCGCTGACCCCATCGGAGTGTCTCCGTCCCACCCGGGTGAGCCGGCTAGCACTCGGATAGACGGCCATGCCGGGACGGAAACACTCGAATGGGGTCTTGGCGAATAGCCTCCACCGGGTGAGCAAACGAGCGTGGGACAGCGAGACGTTGCCGCAGGGCGACGACAAGGTCACCGCAGTTCGGCAGATGTTCGACGCCATCGCACCGCGCTACGACCTGGTGAACCGGATCATGACGTTCCGCCTCGACGTGCACTGGCGGCGCAAGGCCGTCAAGCTGCTGGCCCTGCCACCTGCGCAGCACGGTGATCGACCTCGCCAGCGGAACCGGCGACCTGTGCGTCGACCTGGCCCGTGCCGGTCATCGCCCGCTGTCGTTCGACCTCAGCTACGGCATGCTGGCCGCCGACCGCAGCGGGGCGCCACGGGCGCAAGCCGACATCTTGCGGCTGCCGCTACCCGACCACTCCGTCGATGGCGCGACGTGTGGGTTCGCGCTGCGCAACCTCGTCGAGCTGCCGAGGTTCTTCGACGAGCTCGGCCGCGTGGTGCGCCCCGGCGGGCGGATCGCGCTGCTCGACGTCGGCGTGCCGCGCAACAAGGTGATCCGTTGGGGCAACAACATCTACTTCGGCAAGGTCGTCCCGAAGATCGGCAGCCTGCTGAGCGACGGCGCGGCGTACCGCTACCTGCCCAAGAGCGTCGCCTACCTGCCCTCACGCGAGCAGATGCTGGCCGACCTCCGACGCAGCCGGCTTCGCCGACGCCGAGCACCACCAACTGTCCGGCGGGATCACCCAGCTCCTGCTCGGCACACGGAGCTAGCACGTGCGCGCCGTCAGTCGACCGCTCGATCGCGAAGTCGACCTCAACGACATCGCCCGCGGCGACGGCTACCTGTTCGTCCGCGACGGCGTCGGGGTCGCGGCGACGAGGCGTCGCCGCCCGAGTCCCCATCGACGATGTCGCCAGCGTTCTCGCGGCGATCGACCACGACGACCACGCCGACGGAGCACGGCCACTGGCGACTCGGCGTGGTGCCGTTCAAACCCGGCGCGCCGTGCGAGCTCGTCGTCCCGGCGATGGCCGTCGTCAAGGCCGCCGACGGTCGCCAATGGGTGACCACCATCGACGATGCTCCGTGCGGAGCTCGACACGCCGCCGCGGCCGGAGCCTCGCGCGCAGAGCTTCACGACGGAACCACTGACGCCGGTGAAGGACTACCTCGCTGGCTGTCACCGCGGCGCGCGACGCAGTCCGCGACGGTCGACTGACCAAGGCGGTGATCGCCCGCGAGATCTCGCGTCAGCAGCGACGAGCCGATCGACATCCACGCGGTGCTCGTGCGGTTGCGCATGTCGTTCGGGTCGAGCTATCGCTACTCGATCGATGGCTTCGTCGGCGCGATGCCCGAGCTGCTCGTGTCGGTGCAGGGCAACACGGTCCGAGGCCCACCCGTTCGCCGGCACGACGCCGCGCAGCGGCGATCCCGACACCGATCAGCAAGGCCGCGGCGGAGCTGCTGGCCAGCGCCAAGAACCAGACCGAGCACCGTGTGGTCATCGACATGATCCACGACACCTTGCTGCCGTGGTGCAGCTACCTCGACTGGGAACCCGAGCCGTCCATCGTCGCCGTCGCCAACGTGCAGCACCTCGGCACCCGAATGGAAGGGCACCTCTCGGACCCGCGACCGAACGTGCTCGAACTGGTCCGGGCGTTGGCGCCCACTCCCGCCGTCGGCGGGTTCCCGCGAGCCGAAGCGCTGGCGCTGATCGAAGAGGTCGAGGGCTTCGAGCGCGGCCGCTACGCGGGATCGGTCGGCTGGGTCGACTCCGCCGGCGACGGCACGTGGGCCGTGGCGCTGCGGTGCGCCGAGTTCTCCGACGACCGTCGCAGCGCACGGCTGGTCGCCGGCGGCGGCATCGTCGCCGACAGCGAGCCGCTGGCGGAGTTGGCCGAGACGCAGGCCAAGTTCCAGGCGATGCTGTCGGCCATCGTCCGGCCGTAGCGCATTCAGCCGAGCGCCGCGACGACCACCGCCGCGTTGAGCGCGGCATGCACGTCGACGTTGGACTTGCCGGTCGGAGGCGACACGAACCACGCACGTGTCGGGCTCGTCGAACGCCGCGGCCAGCACCTCTTCCGCTGCGGCGTTGTACGCGCGCAGGCCGAATGCTCGGGCGACCTCCACGATGTCGGTGCCGTGCGGCGTGCCGAACAACTGCTCGAACCGATCTGCGGGCAGCGACGATGCCTGCGGCAGGAACGAGAAGATCGCACCGCCGTCGTTGTCGGTCACGACGATCGTGAGATCGAGGCCTCGCGATTGCAAAGCGGTCAGCGACGACGCGTCGTGACAGAACGCGATGTCGCCGAGCAGCACGGCCGTCGGTGCACCACTGCCGATCGCAACGCCGATCGCCGTCGCGATGACGCCGTCGATTCCGTTGGCGCCGCGGTTCGAATGGACCGTGACATCGCTGCGCGGCGTGCCGAACCACTCGACGTCGCGCACCGGCATCGACGAGGCAACCACCAGGTGCCCGCCCGACGGGACGCTGGCAGTGATCGCCCGCGCCGTGCCCGGCTCCGACAGCTCGACCTCCGACTCCGAGCACATCGTCGATCGCGGTGCGAGCTGTGTGATCCGCTCGCGCCAGCGCATTCGATCCACTCCCGATCGCGTGCGCGCCACCCTGGCAGCAAGCTGCGAGCACAGCACGCCGATCGGGGCATGCAGTTGCCTCGCGCCGAGCAGATTGGGGTCGGAGACCAACCCGGTCGGCGACACTGCGACGTGCGTGAGCACCCGACGCTGCAAGCCACTGGGCGAGCACCTTCGATGCCGGCGGCATGCCGAGTTGCAGCACGACCTCCGGCCGATGGTCGGCGGCGAAGCCCGGGTGGCGCAGCAGCGCGTCGAACCGCACGACTGCTGATCGGCAGCATCTGGCAGCCCGACATCGGGTCGGCCAGCACCGGCCACCCGAGCGATTCGGCAAGCGCCTCGACACGACGGCGGTTCGTCGACGCCGTTGCCGGCGACGATCACCCCGCGGGACGCACCGAGCAGATCGACCAGGTCGTCGATGACGAGCAGTGGCGGCGAGAGCAACTCGAACAGGGTCGATGTCGGGCAGCTCGCCGGCGACCCCGACCAACGGCTCGCGGAACGGCAGGTTGAGGTGCACCGGGCCCGGGTCGGTCTCCCGTCGCCCGCGCCCACGCCGTCGAGGCCAGCGAGCGCCACGTCGTTCGTTGCTCGTCGACGGCCACGCCGGGGTCGTGGAACCAGCGCACCGCGTCGCCGTACAGGTTGTTCTGCTCGATGGTCTGCGGCGCGCCGACGCCGTGCAACTCGGGCGGGCGATCGGCCGTCAGCACCAGCATCGGCACACCCGACTGATGGGCTTCGACCACCGCCGCGTGGAAGTGCGTCGCCGCCGTACCGCTGGTGCACAGCAGCGCCGCCGGTGTGCCCGCTGCCCAGCGCGATCGCCGAGCGCGGCGAACGCGGCCGAACGCTCGTCGTGGAAGACGTGCAGGTCGATGTCGGATCGGCCGGCGAGCGCCAACGCCATCGGCGTGCTGCGCGAGCCCGGCGCGACGACCGCGTGGCGCAGGCCGTGCAGCACCCACTGGTCGACCAGCGTGGCGCAGAACGTGGCCTGCACGTCCTGCGGCGCGGTGGTCATGATCGCCACGATACGGGCCTATCATCGCCTTGTGCGCCCCGACGTCCGCCCGAGTGTCACGGTCGAGATCTGGTCCGACGTCGTCTGCCCGTGGTGCTACATCGGCAAGCGTCGCTTCGAGACGGCGATCGCCGAACTCGACGACGAGATCGACGTCGACATCGTCTTCCGGCCGTTCCAGCTCGACCCCACCGCATCGCCGGGCAAGGCCGGCCCGGTCATCGAGGCCTACGCCAAGAAGTTCGGCGGGCCGGAGCGTGCCCAGCAGATCATCGATCACGTCACGGCGGTCGCCGCCGAGAGCGGGCTCGCAGTTCCGCATGGACCGCGCCTTGCGCGCCAACACCCTGCTCGCCCATCGCCTGCTGTGGCTCGCCGAATCGACCGGGCATCAGGTCGCGCTGAAGGAGCGGCTGCTGCAGGCGTACTTCATCGACGGTCTCGACATCGGCGATCCCGACGTGTTGGCCACCTGCGCAGCCGAGGTCGGGACTCGATCATGACCGCGTGCGAGCCTTCCTCGACAGCGACGACGGCGTCGCCGAGGTGCACGACGAGCTGCGCTCGGCAGCCGAGCTGGAGATCACCGCGGTGCCGACGTTCGTCTTCGACGGCAAGTGGATGGTGCCCGGAGCGCAAGACCCCGACACGTTCGTGCAGGTGTTGCGCCGTGTCGTCGCCAAGCGCACAGCAGATGTCTGACTGGCGCCCGATCGAGGGCCGGCTCGCCGGTTGGACATGCGGGGAGGGCCCGCGGCTGGTGTTCGTCCACGGCTTCACACAGACGGCCAACTCGTGGAAGCCGATCGCCGCCCGCTTCGCAGCCGACGGCTACGAGACCGTCGTCGTCGACGTTCCCGGCCATGGCGGCAGCACCAACATTCGCGCCGACCTGCGCCGTGCCGCCGACATGTTGACTGCACTTTGCGGCTTCGGTGTGTACATCGGATACAGCCTCGGCGGCAGGCTGTGCCTGCACGCGGCGCTGATGTATCCGCACCTCGTTCACGGTCTCGCGGTCGTGGGCGCGTCGCCCGGCATCGCCGACGAGACCGAGCGCGCCGAGCGCCGAGTTGCCGACGACAAGCTGGCCGATCACATCGTCAACGTCGGCGTCGACGCGTTTCTGAAGGTGTGGCTCGCCCAACCGTTGTTCGCCGGCTTGGAGCTGGATGCGACGCAACGCGCCGACCGACTCAGCAACACCGCGGAGGGTTTGGCCAGCAGCCTTCGCCACGCCGGCACGGGTGCGCAGGGTTCGCTGTGGCCGCGCCTGCGCGAGATGAACATGCCAGTGCTCACGATCTCCGGCGAACTCGACCACAAGTTCGCGGCGATCGGGCGACAGGTCGCGGCCTCAGTGCCCGAAGGCGAGTCCATCGAGATACCGGCGGCCGGCCACGCCGCTCATCTACAGCAGCCCGAACTGGTCGCCAAGGCGTTGAACGACTGGTTGCAGAAGATCAAGTTCTGACCGGTCCCAGCGCCAGGCCGAGAGCGAGCAACAGCCCAACGACCAGTTGGATTCGTGCGGTTCCGGCAAGCACAGGGATCAGTTCTCTGCCCACCGCACCCCGGCGAACGAGACGGATGGGGGGACCGGCGACCACGAATCCCGCCAAGGCGAGGCCCGCCCAGGTCCGCCACCCCTCGGCGATGACGACGATCAGCGCTGCGGCAGCCACGAGGCAGCCGATGTACAGCCAACGCGTTCGAGCGTCGCCGAGGCGAACCGCCAAGGTTCGCTTTCCTGCAGCTCGATCGGTCGGGATGTCGCGCAGGTTGTTGACCACCAACAGCGCACATGCCAGGAATCCGGCGACGCAGCCGGCCAGCCAGGCATGTGCCGGGAACCCTTCGATCACCACGTAGGTCGATCCGACTGTTGCAACCAGACCGAAGAACACGAACACGAACAGTTCCCCGAGACCGAGGTACCCGTAGGGCTTCGGCCCACCCGTGTAGCCCCAGCCGGCGAGCATCGCCAGAAGCCCGACGACGACGAGCCACCACGTGGTGGCCATCGCCAGTACCAGCCCGGCGAGCGCGGCAACCCCGAATGCCGCAAGTGCGGCGCGCTTGACGTGCGATGGCTGTGCGAGCCCGCCGGCAACCAGTCGTACCGGACCTACTCGTACATCGTCGGTTCCGCGGACTCCGTCGCTGTAGTCGTTGGCATAGTTGACGCCGATCTGCAGGGCCAAACTGACCACCAGGGCTGGGCCGACGCGCCACCACACCGGCGATGGTCCGCCGACCGCCGCTCCGGCACCGATCGCCACGGGCACCACCGCAGCTGGGAGGGTGCGCGGGCGAGCGCCAAGTATCCACCGATTCACGGCGTCACCGTAGCCTTCTCACCGTGGCGCACCTTGTTGCGATCGATCTTCCCGGCGGCGAGCACTTCGTCGATGCGCTTCGGCAGGTCTGGGACGAGGGCAACGCTGTGTTTCCGGTGGACCGGCGCCTGCCGCCACGAGCTCGCCAGACTCTGTTCGACACCATCGCCCCGGACGAGCTGATCGACGAACAGGGACGTCATCGCCTGAACGGGCGCGGGGCCGACGACGGGGATGCCCTCGTCGTCGCCACGAGCGGTACGACTGGTTCGCCACGCGGGGTCGTTCTGACGCACGACGCCGTTCGGGCGTCGGCGAATGCGACCACCGCTCGGCTCGGCGTGTCACACGACGATGTGTGGCTTGCCTGCCTTCCGCTGTCTCATGTCGGCGGGTTGTCGGTGGTGACCCGCGCCTTGGTCACGAACAGTCGGCTGATGGTTCACGATGGATTCGATGCCGAGGCGGTCACGGAAGCGGCCCATGGAGGCGCCACCTTGGTGTCGCTGGTGGCGACTGCCATGCGCAGGGTCGATCCATCGCTGTTTCGCCAGATCGTGCTCGGTGGCTCGCGACCGCCCGACGACCTACCCGACAACGTCGTCACGACGTACGGGATGACCGAGACGGGAAGCGGAGTGGTCTACGACGGTCGACCGCTCGACGACGTCGAGGTCCGAGTCGAGTCCGATGGAGAGATCCACGTGCGGTGTCCGATGTTGCTGCGCTGCTACCGCGACGGCACCCATCCCCTCGTGGACGGCTGGTTCCCCACCGGCGACCTCGGAACGGTCGACAACGACGGCAACCTGACGGTCTTCGGTCGGCGCGGCGACATGATCATCACTGGCGGGGAAAACGTGTGGCCGGCAGCGGTCGAGGCGGTGCTGTCGGCACACCCGGCTGTGGCCGACATTGCGATTGCCGGCGAGCCCGACCTTGAATGGGGGCAACGCGTCGTTGCCTGGATCGTGGCCGCCGATCCAAGGAATCCGCCGACCCTGGCATCGATTCGCTCAATGGCCACCGATTCGCTGCCGATGTACATGGCACCAAAGGAAATTCGTCTCGTCGAGAGCCTGCCGACCACGTCGTCGGGCAAGGTGCGTCGACACGATTTGCCTACCTCACCGACTAAGGTCGACTCAGATGCGGAATAATCATTCGGAACACACAGCGTTGTTGGTCGGAGTGGCCCAGGGTGAATCCGACTGACGCCAGGCCCCGGCTCTCTTCGGCCTTCTGGCGTTTGTGGACCGCGAGCACGATCTCCAACCTCGGTGACGGCGTACTGCTCGTTGCGCTGCCACTTCTCGCGTCGCGGCTGACGCGAAGCGAGTTGTCGATCGCATTCATCGGTGTTGCGGCAGCGTTGCCGTGGCTGCTGTTCTCACTTCCCGTCGGCGCGTTCGTCGATCGCATCGATCACCGACTGCTGATGGTGCGCGCCGACGTCTTTCGCTCGCTGGTGGTTGGCGCTCTGACGATTGCAGTGGCGTCCGACAACGCGCAGATGTGGATGTTGTGGGTGGCCGCGGCGTGCTTGGGCGTCGCCGAGGTGTTCTTCGACAATGCGTCACAGGCAATGGTTCCGTCGATCGTGCCGAGCGAGTTGCTGGAGAAGGCCAACGGCCGCCGGTTTGCTGCTGAGATCGCAGCCAACAGCTTCGTCGGCACGACGATCGGCAGCATGCTGTTCGTCGCGGCGATGTGGCTGCCGTTCGGGCTCGATGCCGTCACCTTTGCGATCGCTGCGGTGCTGGTCTCCACCATCCACATCGCCGCCACACCGCGTCCAGCGGCCACTGAGACTCGCCGGCCGCTTCGCACCGAGATTGCCGATGGCCTGCGCTGGCTGTCCGGTCACAAGGTGCTGCGCGGACTAGCGCTGGCGGCCAGCCTGTCGGTGCTGGGGATGCAGATGACTGCGGCGATCTTCGTGCTGTTCGCCCAGGACCTCCTGGATCTCAGCGACCGCTGGTACGGCCTGCTGATCGCGATCGGCGCGATCGGCGCGGTCGGTGGAGGCCTCGTCGCCGAGCGGCTGACCAAGCGGCTCGGCACGTTGAGGATCGTCTATGGAACGGTGATCGTCTGGATTCTGTGCATGTTCGCCGAAGGGTTTTGGCCGCGTCTATGGGTCAGTGCGATAGCGACGATGGCGATGGCATTCGGCACCACCGTGTGGAACACCGTGACCGTCTCGCTTCGCCAGCGCATCGTTCCGGCGAACCTGTTCGGTCGCGTCAACAGCGTCTATCGATGGTTGGTGTGGGGCTCGATCTCGATCGGTGCCGCACTGGGTGGCATCGTCGCTCGCGAGTTCGGGCTGCGCGCGCCCTTCTTCATGGGCGCCGGCTTCGGCCTTGTCGCGCTCGTCACCTTGCTGTTCTCCATCACACCGCAGTCGATGTCGGAGCTCAACACGACATCGGCGGACGAGACTCCGGTCCAAACCGATCTCTACCCCTGGCCCGACTGACGCCAGGTGGCCGGCACGACCGGCGAGCTAGTGTGCAACTGCATGTCGTCCGACGATCACGCGCGGCAGCGAGTGTCAGGTCCGCTCGACCCTGGCACGGTCGGACAGAGCCTGCTGTCGGCAGACGCCTACACCGATGGGGCTTGGTTTGCCGCCGAGCAACAAGCGATCTTTGGTGCTGGTTGGGTATGGGCCGGCTACGAGCACTGGCTCGCAGAGACGGGGGATGTCCGTCCGGTCACGATCGCCGGCCAGCCGCTCGTGCTCGTCCGTGGTCGTGACGGCATCGAGGCGTTCCACAACGTGTGCCGGCACCGCGGCTTGCTGCTCTGTGACGAACCCCGTTCCGTGACGCGGATTCGGTGCCCGTATCACGGCTGGGCCTACGGGCTCGATGGCTCGCTGCAGGCCACCCCGTACTGGGACGGCTCTCACAAGGGCGGGCCGGACGACGCCACCCGCGACCAGCTGCATCTCGAGGTCGTTTCGAGTGCTGTCTGGGCAGGCATGATCTTCGTGAATCTTGGCTTGGTCGACCGATCGTTTGCGGACGCATCGGCGGCTTTGTCAGAGCGATGGGAAACATTGGACCTCGGTCGCCTCGCACACGTGGCGACGCGCCGCTTCGACATCGCCGCGAACTGGAAGCTCGTCGTCGAGAACTTCCTCGACTTCTACCACCTGCCCTTCATCCATCCTCAGGTCGGGTCCGCCGCCGCGGCCCTCGACGTGGACGATGTCGTTCTCGACGAGCGGATCATCGGCGGTACGTACCCGCGTGGTGCGACCGGCAAGGCGTCGAAAGCTGGCCGGCCGATGCCGACCTTCGGCGATGTACCGCTCGAGATACAGGCGCGTCAGGACATCTTTTGTCTCTTCCCGAACGCGCTTCTCTTCATGGAGGCGGACTGGTTTCAGGTGATCGGATTCGAGCCCATCGCGCCGGACCACACGATCGAGCACATGGCGCTGTTCGTCGATCGCGACGCTATGGGTGACGAGTTCGCGATCGCCCGATCGTCGCTGGCCGATGTCATCTTCGGCGTGAACGAACAGGACGTCCCCGTTCTCGCCCGTCTTCAGGCCGGCCGCCAGTCATCGGCTTCTGGACGAGGCAATCTTGTTGCCCATTGGGACCAGATCGGAGCACGGTTCCAGGCGTTGGTGCGCGACGCGATGACACGGCAGTGACGATCGCACGCACGTCGTCAACGAACGATGCCGGCCTCGGCGAGGACCTCGTCGGTGTGCTCACCGAGTCGCGGCGGACGCGCCCGAATTCCGGTAGATGACTTGGACATCTTGATGGGTTGACCGGCAAGAACGACGGGCCGACTGCCATCGGGTTGCTCGACCTCGACCAGCATGTTGCGTGCCGCGACGTGAGGATCGGCGAAGATCGCCGCCATGTCGTTGACCGGCCCGACAGGCACCTCACCGCCGAGCAGGTCGACGATCTCGGCAGTCGTCTTCGAGGTTGTCCATCGCATGAGGATCTCGTTGAGCTCGGGCCGATTCGCGAGCCGACGCGATGCGCTGTCGAAGCGCTCGTCGCCCGCGAGCTCCGCAACGCCCATTCGCTCGCACAGCGTTGAGAACATACGGTCCGACGGCGTGCCGATCGCGCAATGCCCATCGCTCGTCGGGAAGATGTCGAACGGTGCGATGGTGGGATGCCCGTTGCCCGTCGCCGGACGCACGCGGCCGGTGTACGAGTAGGAGTACGCAGCGCCCTCACACAGACACAACACCGCGTCGTACATCGCCACGTCGACGAACTGACCCTCCCCGGTTGCACGGGCGTTGATCACTGCTGCGAGCAGGCCGACGGCATTGAGCGCACCCGTGAAGATGTCGCCCACACTCGGGCCACATTTCATGACAGTGCCGTCGCCGTCTCCGGTGAGGCTGACCACACCTCCCATGGCTTGGGCCACGATGTCATACGCCGGCCAATCCGAGTACGGGCTCGCTCCTGTACGTGGGTCGCCGAAGCCACGGATCGCCGCGTACACGAGTTTCGGATTCAGCGCAGCGAGTGTCTCGTAGCCAACGCCAAGGCGATCCATGACGCCGGCTCGACTGTTCTCAACGACGACATCGGCCTTGGCTGCGAGGAGCAGAAGAAGGTCACGATCAGCGCCCTGCTTCAGATCGAGCACGATCGAACGCTTGCCGCGGTTGATGCTCGCGAAGTAGCCGCCGTACTCGCGTGCGTTGTCTTCAGCGGTGAACGGACCGGTGTACCGCGTCATGTCGCCGGCAGGTGGCTCGACCTTGATGACATCTGCACCGAGATCTGCCAGCAGCATCGTGCAGAAGGGACCGGCAAGTGCCTGCGTGAGATCCACGACACGCAGTCCCGATAGTGGACCCGGTGAGGCATCGCGGTCGGTTGGTGTTGGCACGATGTTCGTCGGATCTCAGCAGAGCGCCGGCGCGAGCACACGCCACTGTTCGAGCGGCAATGCCTTCGGCGCGTCCGTGAGCACCTGGATGCACACATGGCTGGCGCCCGCGTCGCGATGCTCCTGAACTCGCGCTGCGATGGCGCTCTCGTCACCCCACACGACGAGGGCATCGATCAGGCGATCGCTACCCCCATCCGTGATCTCTTCCTCGTCGAAGCCGAGGCGCTTCCAGCTGTTCGTGTAGTTGGGTAATGCGAAGTAGCCGGCCAGGTTGGATCGTGCGATCGACCGGGCGCGTTCAGGGTCGGTTTCCAGGATCACGCCCTGCTCGGGTGCGACGAGCGCGTCGGGGCCAACCGCCTCGCGAGCGATGCGTGTGTGCGCGGGCGTGACGAGATACGGATGAACCCCGGCGGTTCGAGTGGCAGCGAGTTCGAGCATCTTCGGGCCCAGCGCAGCAAGCGCCCGATCCTGCCGTGCCAATGGCACCTCGGCGGCGTCGAGCGCGTCGAGATACGCGCGCGTCTGCGCCATCGGCTTCTGGTACGTGCCTGGGTCCAGCTTGTAGTCGATCAGCGGTGCGTGGCTGACGCCGATTCCAGCGAGGAAACGATGTCCGTGCCGGGCGGTCAGGACCGCATGTTGCGCGGCTGTCTCCTGCGCTGTGTGCATCCACAGGTTGAGAATGCCAGTGGCGATGGTCGCCGTCGAGGTCGCTGTCAACAGGTGCTCGACTGCCCCGAACACATCGCCGCCGACGTCCGGAATCCACAGCGCGCTGTAGCCGAGCGATTCGAGTTCGGCCGCGGCCGCAGCCGTCTCGTGGGCGTCGCCACTGCGCAGCACTCCGCTCCAGATCCCTGTGCGGCCGAGGGGATGGCTCATTCGTCGTCCGCTTTCGCGCAGACTTCGAGCTCCATGCCGTCGGGATCGCGGAAGAACAGCGACCACTCGCCGCCGAGACGTTGAATCTCGCCAATCTCTGCGCCGGCCGACACCAGGCGAGACCTGACGGCCTCCAGAACCTCTTTGGAGGCGACGGCAAGCGCGTAGTGATCGATCGCCCCCCGGTGACCTTGTTGTCGACGCTCGCCGATGATGTCGCCGGCTTCGACCTCGAACACATTGAGCGCAGCACCGCCACCGAGATCGAGGATCGACATGCGTGGATGGTCGTCCTTGGCATCCATCTCGAACACCAACTCGGCCTCGAACGCGTCCCGGTAGAACTGCACAGTGCGGTCCATGTCGGACGTCAAGGTGGCGACGTGGTTGAACCCAGATGTGACAGGCACGTGGTGACTCCTTCGGTCGAGCGGCAAAGCCAGACTACGCAGGCCGACAGAACGTGTACCTACGCCATCGACCAAACAACGGCCCGAGACGTGGCTAGTCCATCGCTCCCGAGCGCACGCCGGCGCCGCCGTCGATCACGTAGGTCTCGCCGGTGATCCATGACGCCAGATCGGATGCCAAGAACGTCGCCAGGTTGGCGATGTCTTGTGGCTCGCCGAGACGCTTCAGTGGCATCGAGGCCGCCAGGCTGTCGCCGAAGTTGGCGACCAGCACCGACGCAAAGTCGGTCTTGACGAGACCCGGAGCAATCCCGACAACACGCGTAGGACCGAGTTCGCCACCCAGTTGGCGAGTCATGTGAATCAATGCCGCTTTTGTGAGGTTGTAGACGCCGAGCGCACCTTCGGCCCGCAGACCGCCGACCGAGGCGATGTTGATGATGACGCCTGGCTTGTCGTGCATCGCCTGTTCCCACGCCGCCTGGCACCAGAACAGCGGGCCGCGCAGATTGACCTGGAACGTCTTGTCGAACCGCCCTTCGTCGACACCTAGCGTCCGTCCGTAGTAGGGGTTGGTCGCCGCGTTGTTGACAAGGATGTCGAGTCCCCCGAAGCGTTCGATCGTCGCGGCCACGCATGCCTTCGCCGAGGCCACGTCGCCCGCGTTTGCGGCGAACACCGCCGTCTCTCCGGCCGCGCCGGATGCGGCGATCTCGGCAGCAGCGACTTCCAACTGATCCTGTTTGCGCGAGCTCAACATCACCTTCGCGCCCGCTTCGGCCAACGAGCCGGCGATTGCCCGACCGATGCCCTTCGACGCCCCGGTCACCAGCGCGACTTTGCCCTCCAACGAAATCTGCATGTCGGGAAGCTAACGGGTGTCGACCTCGGACGACGAGGCGTTGACATCGGAATCGAGGGTGACCTTGACCCGCCGGATGCGCCGTCCCTTGACCTCGGTCACCGTGAACCGCCAGCCTTCCTGCGACACACTCTCGCCCGCCGTCGGCACGTGCTCGAGGGTCCCGAAGATGAACCCGGCAACGGTCTCCCAATGATCGTCGGGCAGCCCGAGGTCGAGCAGATCATTGAGATCGGAGATGCTCATACCGCCGTCGACGGAGTAGTTGCCGTCTGGCAGCCGCTGCACCTGGGTGTCTTCCTCGTCGTGCTCGTCGACGATCTCGCCGACCAGTTCCTCGAGACAGTCTTCGAGCGTGATGAGCCCGACCAACTCTCCGTACTCGTCGGCCACCAGCGCGATGTGGAACTTCTCGGCCTGCATCTCGCGCATCAACCGATTGACCGGCTTGTTCTCAGGCACGAAACGTGCGTCTCGGACCAGCTCGGTGATCAGGCGATCACCGCCGCCGGTGCGTTCGGCGCGCATCAAATCCTTGGCGTACGCCAGACCGACGACATCTTCGTCGTCCGACTCGGCCGCCAAGACCGGCAGCCGGCTGAAGCCGTGCGCAATCGCCACGTCGAGCGCCTGGGTGACTGTCATCGAGTCATCGAGCATGACGATGTCGGGTCGTGGCACCATCACCTCGCGCGCGACGGTGTCGCCGAACTCGATGATGCTCTCGATCAGTTCGCGCTCCTCGTGCTCCACCACACCGTCGTCGGCCGCGGTCTCGACGATCCCGAGCAACTCGGATTCCGTGACGAACGGTCCCTGTTCGAGACCCTTGCCACGAACGATGACATTGGTCAACGAGATCAGCCAGCGCGAGACGAGTTTCAGCGGCGGAAACGCAACGAGCCAGCCGACCGGACGAGCAGTGGCCAGCGCGGCCTTCTGCGGATACAGCACCGCGTAGGTCTTCGGCACGGCCTCCGCCAGCACGAAGAACACCAACACGTTCAGCGCAACACCGACGATGACGCCGATGGTCCCCCACAGCCGGGCGGCGAGGATGCCGGTGAGCGTGGCCTGCACGGTCTGGCAGACGTTGACCGTCAACAGCAGCGGGTTGACCCAGCGTTCGGGCGCGCCCACGAGCTTCTTCAACGCCTTGCCCGATTTGAAGCCCTGGTCCGCGAGCGACGCAGCCTTCGGCTTGGTGATCCGCGACAGGGCCATCTCGGCCACCGACGTGAAGATCAGCACGAGTAGGAGGATGAAGATCGTGACCAGCATCAACAGGTCGACGTTGTCGAACGCGATCACGAGATGACGTGCTCCTGGCGAAAGGTGGACGGGGCAGGGCCGTGCCAGAGGTAGGTCTCCAGGAGCTCACGCTCGCGAGCCTGCATGGCTACACGCTCGGCATCGTCGGCATGATCGTGCCCGAGGACGTGCAGCACACCGTGCACGACCAGCAACGCCATCTCGTCGTCGACCGTGCCGGCATGTTCAGGCGCTTGCCGGGCAGCAACTGCCGGGCAGATCACCACGTCGCCGAGCAGCAACGGCATGTCGGCCGGATCGGGCGGCGCGCGATCGGGCCCGCGGCTGGGCGGCTGACCGTGCTGCACCATCTCCGCTTCCGCGGCGTCGATCGGAAACGCCAAGACATCGGTCGGACCGGGCTTGCCCATGTAGCTGTCGTTGAGCTCGGCCATCTCACGCTCACTGACGAACAGCACCGCGAGCTCGGCGAGGCCGCGCACACCCTCCGCCAGCAGAACGTCGAGCGCGAGTTGTTGCCAGCGTTCGAGGTCGACGGGGACGTCGACCTGCTCGTCGGCACAGAACACCTCGGGGACACCGTCGCCACCGACACGTTGTTGCCGTGCGAGACGAGGTCGACCGTCGTCGCTCATTTCCGGGCGTCCTTGCGCTCCGCTTTGCGCTCGGCCTCCTGCTCGTCCTGACGGCCGTATGCGGCAACGATGTCGGCAACGATGCGGTGGCGAACGACGTCGCCCGTCCCGAGCCGAACGAAGGCAAGTCCCTCGATGTCCGCGAGCGTGCGCTCGAGGCCCAGGAGTCCGCTGCGGCCGTCGGGGACGTCGACCTGGGTCGTGTCGCCGGTGACGACAACCTTCGAGCCGAAGCCGATTCGGGTCAGGAACATCTTCATCTGTTCGGGTGTCGCGTTCTGCGCCTCGTCGAGGATGATGAAGCTGCTGTTCAGTGTGCGGCCACGCATGAACGCCAACGGCGCCACCTCGACGGCCTGACGCTCGAGCAATCGTTGCGCACCTTCGGGCTCGACCATGTCGTACAGCGCGTCGTACAGCGGCCGCAGGTACGGATCGATCTTGGCCATGAGGTCGCCGGGGAGGAACCCGAGCCGCTCGCCTGCCTCGACGGCCGGGCCGAGTCAGGATGATCCGTTGCACCTGTTTGGTCTGCAACGCCTGCACCGCCATCGCGACGGCCAGCCAACTCTTGCCGGTGCCGGCCGGGCCGAGACCGAACGTGATGACGTTGTTGCGGATGGCATCGATGTAGCGCTTCTGACCGGCCGACTTCGGACGCACCGGCTTGCCCTTGGCGCCGCGCATGATGTCGTCGGTCAGCACGGCGCTGGGCCGCTCGTTGTCGTGCACCATCGCGATCGACCGGCGCAACATCCCCTCTTCGAGATGCTGTCCGCCCTGCAGCACGACGATCAGTTCTTCGAACAAGCCGGCTGACCAGTTCGGCCTGCGGACCATCGACGGTGATCTCGTTGCCTCTGACGACGATCGTCGCCGCCGGGAAGGCCTGCTCGATCGCTCGAAGGTTGACATCGCGTTGCCCCAGCAGAGCGGGCATCAGGTGCGCACCGGGAACGATGACGCTGTACACCCCTGTCAGCGCGGTCATGGGGTGGTCGGGGTCATGGGGTCAGCGCTGTCATGGGCAAGTTCGGCCCGAGATGGGACTCATTTGCCCATACGGTAGCGAACCCGGCGAAGTTTCATCGACAACGATTGCTATCGACGTGCCCGTGCGCCCGCTGGGCGCTCGGTCAAGCCGTTCGGTCGGTGCTGTCGACTTCGGCCGGTTCGGGTTGCGGCAGCCTCGATGTATGCCGATGTGGCGGCGAAGTCGATGCAGAAGTAGCGAGACACATCGAGCGGCACCAACGGAGCACCGCTGACGACCATGTTGGCCAGCCGTTCCATCATCAATGCCACGCCACCCTCGTCGCGTGGCTGGTTGATCTCCGGTGAATCGAAGACCAGCAGAACACCTTCGGCGGCCTCGGTTCCCAGCACGTCGCGGGCCATTCGAGTCAGCGCCCCCTTGGCTGCGTAGCGTGGATGCACGACCACGAAGAGGATGTAGTGCACCGCGCCACGCCGGGCGTGGTCGGTGAAGTGACGGTCGAAGAACGGCTGGCTGAGATACCGGGTGGAACCGATGTCGGTGGCGATCAGCACCATCGCGACGGGCTCGTCGTCGGCCCACAGCACCCACAGCCGGTTGCTGGAATCGGCGATGGCGGCATCGAATTCGGAGCGGAAGAACATCTCCCGGCTGGCCGACTCCTCCGCAGTCCTTCGGTAGGCGAGTTCGTACAGCTCCCACAGACGTTCGAGCAACCCACGTTCGACCACGGAATTGTGGCGTGTGACGAACATCGAGGAGGTTCCTGCCTTTCTTGACTACATCTTGTGACTGCTCGCGTGGGGAAAACCACCCCTTGTGCAAATCGGGCCTTTCGTGTAGCCTAACGAGACGCTTCGGACGGGGTGTGGATACACGCTGTTCCAGGGCGAAGACGGGCAAATGGGAGGCGTATGAAGCGGGCGCTGGCCCCCCTGACATGGTGGGCTATTGGAATCGGTTACACACTGGCGTTGATCGTCATTGTGCTGCCCGTGACCTGGCTGGGCACCGCTGCCTATCTCGCCGCCTCGCTCTCGCTGGTCGCCGCCACCTTCATCGCCGCCCGGGTGCATCGGCTCAACCGCCGGTTCGTCGCCGCGGTCAGCGCTATCGGTGGCTTCTTCGCCGCTTCGCAGATCGTCGACAGCCTCGGCGACGGCGCCGGCTTCACCCGCTTCTCCAACCTGCTGGGGCTGTTCGGGTCGATCTGCATCATCATCGCTCTCGTCAACATGCTCAGCGGTCGAGCATCGGCGAACATCCGCTCGGTTCTCGGCGACGCGTTGATCGTCGGTCTCGGAAGCTGGTTGATCACCTGGGTCGCGTTGATCGAACCGGCATTGCGAAATCGTGGCGGATCGCTCGGCGACTCCGTCCTCGACGGCGCCTATCAACCGGCCGGCACGGTCGTGCTGTTCCTTCTCGTGCTGTTGCTGTTCTCCGGCTCGGGCACCCGTCAGGCATCGGTCTGGCTCGTCACGGTCGCGATGGCCTTCAACCTCGCAGCCGACGTCCTGTGGGGCCTCGAGGCCGCCGGCCACCTCGGCGAGGGAGCGACCCGCACGTCGATGGGCCTCTACGTCGCCGCCTACTTCACGGCTGCGGGCGCGTTCATCCACCCGACGGTCGTCTGGCTGAAGCGCTCCGCCGGCGAACCGGTCAACAACCGCACGTTCGGTCGTCTCATCCTCACCACGTCGTCGCTGATCATCCCGATCATCGCTCTTGCGGCAACCGGTCCTGCCGACCGCCTCGACGGCCTCGTGCGTTCGGTATCTGCGCTCGTGCTCGCCGGCGCTGTCACCTTGCGAGTCACGCAGGCCGTGCGCGCCAATGGCCGCACGCAGGACAACCTGCGACTGAGCGCCCAGACCGATGCGTTGACCCACCTTCCCAACCGCACACTGCTGCTCGAGCGGATCAACGAGTGCCTGCGGATGGCGTGGCAGTCCGACAGTCACCCGACGCTGTACTTCGTCGACCTCGACCGCTTCAAGAACATCAACGACAGCCTCGGTCACGCGGCCGGCGACGAGGTGCTGAAGATGGTCGCCATCCGGCTCAGCAAGGCGGCACCCGAGCACTCCACCGTTGCTCGACTGTCGGGCGACGAGTACGTCGTGCTCGATCCTTCCACCCGCTCACCCGGTTCGTCACTCGCACTCGCGGAGCGCCTGCTGTCGATCTTCCGTGAGCCGCTGCCGATCAGCCAGGGCGATGTGTTCGTGACGGCCAGCATCGGCGTCGCATCTCTGAGCCCTAGCTCCAGTTCCTCGGCGGAGGATCTGCTGCGCCACGCCGACACTGCCATGTACCGCGCCAAGGACGCTGGCCGCAACTGCTTGGCCGTCTACGACGAGTCGATGCACGAGCGAGTTGCGCACCGGCTCTCGGTCGAGACCGCGCTGTACCGCGCGCTCGATCGTCGTGAACTACGCCTGTTCCATCAACCGATCCTCGATCTCGAATCGGGCGACGTCGTCGGCTTCGAAGCCCTCATGCGTTGGCAGCAGGCCGACGGCACCATGGTGTCGCCTGCCGAGTTCATCCCCATCGCCGAAGACACTGGCACCATCGTGCCGATCGGATCGTGGGCGTTGCTCGAAGCGCTGTCACAACTGCGGCACTGGATCGACGACGGCGTGTGCAGCGAGTCGGCGACCATGTCGGTCAATGTGTCGCCTCGCCAGTTGAGCGACCCCAACTTCCCCTCGATCGTCAACGAAGCGCTCACGCGTTCGGGCGTGTCGCCGCAACTGCTGTGGCTCGAAGTCACCGAGAGCGTGATGATCGCCGAGCCAGAACTCGCGCTTGCCACCCTTCGGCGGGTCCGTTCGCTGGGCGTACGCATTGCCCTCGACGACTTCGGCACCGGCTACAGCTCGCTGTCTCTGCTGCAGAAGTTCCCGCTGCAGCGCATCAAGATCGACCGCGCATTCGTGCACGGTGTCGCCGACAACCCCAACGATCGTTCGCTGGTTCGCACGATCGTGGCGATGGGCCGCTCGCTCGGCCTCGACATGGTTGCCGAGGGCGTCGAAAGCGTGCATCAGTTGCAGGTCCTCAGCGACCTCGGCTGCACCAAGGCGCAGGGGTATCTCATCAGCCACCCCGTGCCGGCCGACGCGATGCGCAGCACGGTGGCTGCGCTCGAGCGCCTCGGGCAGTTCCCGGGTCTGCGCCCGTCACCCTCGAACTACTCCTCACGCCAGCCGTAGGCGCCAGCCGCAACTGCTCGCCACCACATCGTGTGCTCGTTCGCTTGTGCACAAGCCGTCACGCGACCCCCGCGACGATAGGTAATGTCCGAACTCCAGAAGGAGATTCGAACACTGCCAGGGGGTCGAGCCGGTGGACGTCATACCAACACAGCGCATCCGCAACGTGGTGCTGGTGGGCCACAGCGGTTGTGGCAAGACCACGCTCGTCGAAGCGCTGCTCCACCGAGCTGGCGTCACGACTCGCGTCGGGCGTGTCGAAGACGGCACGACAGTGACGGGCACCGATCCGGAAGAGGTCAAACGGGGCATGTCGTTGTCGCTCGGCATCGCCCCGTTCGAATGGAAGGCGACCGACGGCGACACATACAAGATCAACCTGCTCGACGCTCCCGGCTACGCCGACTTCGTGGGCGAGGAAATGGCAGCACTCAGTGTCGCCGACCTCGCGATCGTCGTGGTCAGCGCGGTCGACGGCATCGAGGTCGGCACCGAACTGGCCTGGGAGCGTTGCGAGGCGGCCAAGATCCCACGACTGATCTTCGTCAACAAGGACGACAAGCCGCGCGCCAACTTCCACAACGTGCTGGCCTCGCTGCAATCGCAGTGGGGACACGGCTTCGTGCCACTCGAGCTCCCGCTCGGCGAGGAGGAATCCCTGCACGGCGTCGCCGACGTGTTGTCGGACCAGGCATTCGAGTACGACCCGGATGGCCAACACCACACCGCTCCCCTGCCATCCGACATCGTCGAAGAGGAACATCGCATCCACGACGAATTGGTCGAGGAGATCGTCTCGGGCGACGACGACCAACTCGAGCGCTACTTGTCGGGCGACGTGCCCACCACGGCCGAGCTCGAACGAACCCTTGCCCACGAAGTGCTCGATCGACTCGAGTTTCCGGTCCTCGTCGGCTCGGCGATGACAGGCGTCGGCATCGACCGGCTGGCCGACTTCATCTGCGAGATCGGACCCGCACCCGCGGACCGCCCGATGACTGTCGTCGCCGGCGACGAGGAGATCGAGGTCCCTGCAGATCCAAGCGCTCAACCCTTGGCGTATGTGTTCAAGACGCTGGCCGACCAGTTCGTCGGTCAGGTTTCGCTCTGCAAGGTCGTCAGCGGCACCATTTCGGTCGACGATCGCCTGATCGCCAGTTCCAGCGCTGCCGAGGAGCGTCTGCACGCTCTGTTCCACATGCGCGGCAAGGAGCAACTGCCGTGCGCGAAGGCGGTTGCCGGCGACATCGTCGCCGTCGCCAAGCTCACCAACACCACGACCGGCACGACCCTTGCCCCACGCAACATGCCCGTTCGCGTCGTCGGCACAGAGCCTGCCCCGCCGGTGTTCGGGCTGGCGTTGAAGCCATTGACACAGACGGACGACGACAAGTTGTCGGGGGCTCTGCACCGATTGCTTGCCGAGGATCCGGGGCTCCGTGTCGATCGCAACCATGCCCACCAGACAGTGCTGAGCGGAGCCGGCGACACTCACCTGGCCGTCGCGCTCGAGCGGCTGGCACGAAAGTTCGGCGTTCATGTAGAGACAGAGGACGTGCGTGTGCCGTACCGCGAGACCGTGGTCGGTATAGGCGACGCCGAGGGGAAGGTCAAGAAGCAATCAGGTGGCCACGGGCAATACGCGGTAGCCAATCTCCGTGTCAGCCCTCTCGAACGCGGCGCCGGCTTCGAGTTCGTCGACTCGATCGTGGGCGGAGCGATTCCACGGAACTACATCCCTGCCGTGCAAAAGGGAATCGAGGAGGCGATGACCACCGGTGGCGCCCACGGCTTCCCGGTCGTCGACGTACGCGTCGAGTGCTACGACGGCAAGTACCACAGTGTCGACTCCTCCGACATGGCGTTCAAGAACGCCGCAGCAACTGGCTTCAAAGAGGCGCTCGGTCGCGCCGGTGCCGTCGTGCTCGAACCCATCTCCCTGCTGAAGGTGACGATCCCATCCTCCTACCAAGGCGATGTTCTCGCCGACCTCACGACACGCCGTGGACGCGTCGTCGGAACCTCCGCCGGCGAGCATGGCGAACAAGAGGTGTCCGCACTGGTGCCGACTGCCGAGATCATTCGCTACGCGCTCGACCTGCGTTCGATCACAGCGGGTCGCGGGCGCTTCGTGGCGACCCACGATCACGACGAGATCCTGCCCAACAACCTGGTCAGCAAAGTGAAGGCCGCAACCACCGCGAACAATGGCGGCGGCAGCGGTGCAAGTCGCGCCGCAGCCCGCTAGCTCCCTGACGACGCCGTCGGCCGGCACAGCTACGGTCTGCCTCATCCCATCCGTGTCGGGCATCGCACCGTCTCAAGCAAGGAGTTCCTCATGTCGGATCGTCTTCGTTTCGGAATCTTCATGGCGCCGTTCCACCCTGCCGGCCAGAACCCGACTCTGGCTCTGGAGCGCGACCTCGACCTGATCGCTCACCTCGACAAGCTGGGCTACGACGAGGCCTGGATCGGCGAGCACCACTCCGCCGGCACGGAGATCATCGCCTGCCCTGAGATCTTCATCGCCACGGCTGCAGAGCGGACACGACACATCAAGCTCGGGACCGGCGTGACCAGTGTCGCGTACCACAACCCCTACATGGTCGCCGAACGTGCGGTGTTGTTGGATCACCTCACCCGCGGCCGATTCATGCTCGGCCTCGGGCCGGGCTCGCTGCCCACCGATGCGATCATGCTCGGCCTCGATCCCACCGAGACGCGCCCGCTGCTCGAAGAGGGCCTCGATGTGATCATGCAGTTGCTGCGCACCGACGACCCGGTCACCAGCCAGACCAAGAGCTGGAACCTCGTCGATGCGCGACTGCATCTTCGGCCCTACTCCAACCCGCTGTTCGATGTCGCGGTGCCAGCGGTTGCATCACCATCAGGTCCGCGTCTCGCCGGTCGCCACGGCATCGGCCTGCTGTCGATCGGCGCCACCCAGTCCGAAGGCTTCGATCTGCTCGGGTTGCATTGGGACGTGATGGAAGAACGCGCCGCCAAGTTCAACACTGTCGCCGACCGCGACCAGTGGAGGCTCGTCGGCATGATGCACATCGCCGAGACCAAGGAACAGGCGTACAAGAACGTCGAGTTCGGCATCGAGCACTGGTTCAACTACTTCCAGAAGGTTGCCGCGTTCCCGCAGATGGCTGTCAACGGTGACAACGTCCGCGAGATGATCGACTTCGTCAACGACAGCGGCCTCGGTTCGATCGGCACGGCCGACATGGCGTGCGAGCAGATCGACCGGCTCACCAAGCAGTCGGGTGGCTTCGGTTGCTACATGCAGTTGGCCCACGAATGGGCGAACCCGGTCGCAACCCACCGCAGCTACGAGTTGATCGCTCAACGTGTGATGCCCGAGTTCCAAGGCCAGGCGTACAGCACGTTGAACGCCAAGGCCCGAGCCGTCGAAACGCGACCGGAGCTTGCCGATCGCAACATGAAGGCCGTCGAGGAAATGGTCGCCAAGCACCAAGCCGAACTTGCCACCGGCTGAGTTCACCCGCGCTGTCACCGAAGTGCGCGAGCCGGATGGGCTCGTGCTGCGATCTGCTCGCGGTCGCACGGCGCTGGTCGCGACCGTCGCGGCCAGCGCAATGGTCAGCCTCGACGCCACGGTCGTGAACGTCGCGCTGCCGCACATCGGCGAGGAGTTCGACGCGTCTGTGAGCTCGTTGCAGTGGGTGCTCACCGGATACCTGGTCGCGCTGGCGTCGTTGATCCTGCTCGGCGGCGCACTGGGCGACCGGTTCGGACGCAGGAAGATCTTCGTGATCGGCACCGTGTGGTTCGCGATCGCCTCGCTGCTCTGCGGAGCAGCGCCGAACATCGAGATCCTCGTGGCCGCGCGAGTGCTGCAAGGGGTCGGTGGGGCGCTGCTCACACCGGGCAGCCTCGCAATCCTGCAGGCCAGCTTTCGACAATCGGATCGCGCCGCAGCCGTCGGAGCGTGGTCGGGACTCGGTGGCGTGGCCGGCGCGATCGGACCGTTCGTGGGCGGCGGACTGGTGGACGGGCCCGGGTGGCGTTGGGCGTTCCTGATCAACCTGCCTGTCGCCGGCATCGCCATCGTGTGCGCTCGGGTGGCGATTCCGGAGAGCCGGGACCCGCACGCGGGGCGCAGACTCGATCTCGTCGGTGCCGCGCTCGCAGTTGTCGGCCTCGCCGCCAGCACCTGGGCACTGACGGAGGCTGGCCCGCAGGGTTGGACCAGTACCGGAGTACTGGCTGCCGCGGCCATCGCCATCGCCGCCATGACCGCCTTCGTGCGGCGCATGATGCACACAGCGGATCCGCTCGTCCCGCCGGCCTTGTTTCGCAACCGCACGTTCACGGTCGTCAACCTGCAGACCGCCTTGATGTACAGCGCGCTCGGGGTGTCGTTCTTCCTCGTGTCGTATGTGCTGCAAGTCGCCGCAGGCTGGTCGGCGCTCGAGGCGGGCGTTGCACTCGTGCCGGCCACCGGGCTGATGCTGGTTCTCTCCTCCAGCTCTGGAGCACTCGCGCAGCGGATCGGACCCCGACTGCAGTTGACAGTCGGACCATTGATCGTCGCCGCCGGACTGCTGATGCTGTCCAGGATCGACGAGGATGCGTCGTGGGTGACCGACGTGTTGCCCGGAGCGATCGTGTTCGGGCTCGGCCTGGTTGCGTTGGTGGCTCCCCTGACGGCGACGGTCATGGCCTCCGCCGATCCGGACCACGTCAGCGTGGCATCGGGGGTCAACAACGCAATCGCCAGAGCGGCGAACCTCACCGCGATCGCGGTGATTCCGGTGGTTTCCGGCCTCACCGCAGCAACGGGCCCCGCCGAAATCACAGAGGCGTTCAGGCTCGGCCTGCTGATCACCGCCACAATCGCGGCAGCCGCTTCTCCCCTCGCGTTCATCGGGCTCGGCGAGCACACGCTGGCACCGCGCACCGCGCGTCGCGTGCTTTGCAACCTCGACGGTGCACCGCTGCAATCCGACCGCTGCGGCTGAACCCGCCACTGTCACCCCCAGTGGGTGGTGCATCAGGCGAGTACGGCGTCTTTCGTTCCTGGAAGCAGCCACGCCTGCCCCGAACGGAAGTCAACGATGGACATCGCCTCCGCTTCACAACCCGACGAAGAAGCCCATGAAACCACCCACAGGTCAATGCGCCGCGCCGCGACGATCACGGCTGTGGTCGGCATGGCGCATGCCATCCTCTTTCTGCTGTCGTTCCTGCTGTTGAACGACGCACCCGCCGCGGACGCTTCGACCGACGAGATCGTTGCGTTCTACCAGGACGACTCTCGTCGCCGCGTGCTGCTCGTCGGGCTGTACCTCATGCCGTTCGCCGGCATCGCGTTCATGTGGTTCAGCGTTGCGTTGCGGATGTGGATCGAGGGCTCGATCCGCCGCGCCAATTACCTGCTCTCGAACATCCAACTCGTCTCGAGCATCATCTACGTGGCCCTGTTCTTCTGCGCTGCAGGATCGCTGTCGGTCGTTGCAGCCAGTGTCGAGTTCACCGACGGCCAGGTGGAAGCGGGGGTCGCCCGCGGCTTTCCGGACCTCGGCCGCACGCTGCTGTTCGTGTTTGCATTCCGTATGGCCTCGATGTTCGTTCTCACCACATCGACAATCGGCCGGACGACCAAGATCCTGCCGCGATGGTTCTGCTTCGTCGGCTACGCGGTTGGCCTGTTCCTGCTTCTGAGCGCCTCGTTCATGGCGTGGTTCGCGATCGTGTTCCCCGTGTGGCTCTTCATGCTCAGCGTGATCCTGCTGACCCGAGCCCGACAGATTCCCGCCGAGATGCAGATCGTCGGAGCACCCTCGCGAGTCCCGTTCGCCGCAGTCACACCTCCGCCGCCCAACGACTAGAGGCGACGCGCCACCTGGTCCGAAGACGCGTCCTGGGCTGTGGGACATCTAGCGTTTCATTTGTCAACTCACCTACCGCGCAACGGGAGATCTCGTGTACACACCAAGTCGCACCACAAATTTCGACGGCGGACGCACGAAACGGTCGGGCGTACGGCTCCGGCGTGGTCTGCTTGCAGTGGTGCTTGCCGTCACCGTCGTTGTGATCCCACGCTCAGCGGGTCACATCGCCGCCCAGGCGAACCCGCCGCAATCTGTCGAGAACCAATCGTTGACGCGCCTTCTCGACACCCGCGAATCCACTGCTCTGGAGGCCGACTCCACGATCGTGGTGTCGACGGGTCAGACGGGAGCACATGCCGTCGGGATCAACCTGACCATCACCGGGGCGGCTGGACCCGGCTTCCTCACAGCGTGGGCCAGCGGGCCAAAGCCGAACACGAGCGTGCTGAACGCCTACCAAGCTGGTGCAACCGTCGCCAACTACATCATCGTTCCCGTAGAGGCTGACGGCACGTTCCTGCTGTACACATCGGTCACGACAGACGTCGTTGTCGATCTCATGACCCGGTTCAACTCGTTGAATACCATCTCCGTTCCCGGACCATCGGGCCCATCTGGACCAGCGGGTCCAGCGGGTCCCGTCGGTGATACCGGGCCCGATCGGGCCTCAAGGCGACCCCGGATCAACCGGACCCCAAGGTGACCCAGGGCCAATCGGACCCCAGGGTGACCCTCGGACCAATCGGACCAATCGGACCAATCGGACCACAAGGCGACCCCGGACCAACCGGTCCAACCGGGCCAATCGGACCGGCGGGAGCAATCGGACCGATCGGACTCATCGGACTCACCGGACCAACCGGACCCCAAGGCGACCCCGGACCAACGGTCCAATCGGACTCACCGGACTCACCGGACCAACCGGACCCCAAGGCGACCCCGGACCAACCGGACCCCAAGGCGACCGGCCCAACCGGACTCACCGGGCCAACCGGACCAACCGGACCAACCGGACCAACCGGACCAACCGGACTCACCGGAGCAACCGGACCAACCGGAGCAACCGGTGCAACAGGGCTACCGGAGCAACCGGACCACAGGGTGCGGTTGGCACCCCAGGCGCGACGGTGCTGGCCACAACGCCCGGGTTGTACGTCGACAACACGCTGGGTGCGACGGCTACCGCGGCGCGTGCCTTGGCGAACAACCGAATCGAGTTGGTTCCGTTCGCGACAGCCGTTGCGCTCACCGTCAATCTCGCCGGGATCAGCGTGTCGACCGGTGTGGCTGGCAACGCCAGAGTCCTCGTGTATTCATCCACCGCGGCAGGTTGGCCGGATCAACTGCTGCTGCAGACCACCAACCTGTCGACGGCGGCAGCGGTCTTCGTGTCCGCACCGGTCACATTCACCTTCCAGCCGGGCGTGCGTTATTGGGTCGGGGTCCACGGTGCCTCCACAGCCTCGATTCGATCGCTCCCGTTGTCGTCGGCCGTTCCGCTCGGATTGATCGCGCCTGATGCCACGACCTACGCGTCGGTGATCCGCCGCACGAGCACATTCGGCACTCCCCCGACGACGTGGGCATTCGTGATAGGCGATCTCGTTGCCGGCGCGACTCCTCCGTCGATCCGCTTCCGCGCAGCGTGAGACGCTCAAGCACCTGTTGACTACGCTGAAACCAGCGCCGATGGCGCGTCCGAACAGGAGGTGCGTGTGGCCACCGCAACGGTGCAGTCATTGACGAAGAGCGAACGCTCGCTGGTCGCTGAAACCGATCGCAGACAACTCATCGCCCTCGATGAAGACGACTTGCTGGCGCTGCTCGATCGGGTGCGTCGTGCGCGGAACAAGCACGTGAAGCTGCACCGTCAAGAAGTCGGCCGCCAAGTCAGCGCAAAGGGAGCGCGAGGAATGGCGAGCACTCCCCCTCGCCGCAGTGCATCGAAGGCCGAGATCTTCGAGGATGCGTTGGCGCGAGTGAGTTCGGAACTGGCGAAGCGTGCACGGGCCAGCGCAGCCGAGCTTCGAGCCGACCGGATCGCCGCGGCGCGTCAGACGAGCAGCAAGGTTCCGGCCAAGTCAGCCCGGACGGCCAAGCCTTCGACGCGTCAACAAGCCAGTCCGTCGCGCAGCCGTCAGCCGACACCCATCGAGCGCAAGAAGGTGTCGGCGACAGCATCAGCAGGTGCACGACGTCAAGCCAAGAGCGACGCCCGCTGACCGTTACGCCTGTTGGTCGAGTTGGTCGGCGAACACAAACAATTCGTCGATGAGCAGGTCGAGGTCGTCATCAGACGCACTGCCAGGCCGGTGCGTTTGGCGCCGCACGCCCCGCTACGGGGCGCCAGACTCCCAACGCCTTGGCTGGGGCTCGAGGTGACGCCGAACTCCCGCTCGGCGTGGGTCACGGCACACGTCGGAAGGCCGGCGGACGTAAACGCGGGACCTTGCTGCCAAGCTCAGCCGCCGGTGGTCTCCAGCTTGGAGAAGTCCAACGTCCGCCACCGGGTGGGCCGTAGCCGGACGACGATGTCGTCGGCGTGAGGAGCGGCTGCGACGTAGTCGGCGCCGCCCTGGGCACCCAGGTAGCGCGACGCGATATCGAGGCGCGTCCGCGCGTCCGTCTGATCGATCTCGACCGGACCCTCCACCGTCACGTATGCGTAGGGGAGCTCCTCGCGCTGCGCGCACAAGGAAGCGTGACCCGACTGCTGGAGTAGCCGCGCCTTCTCGCTCTCGCTCTCGGTGTTGAACTCGATCACGCCCTCCGCGGTGTACCGGTACCAGATGGGCACCATCAGAGGCGGCCCATCGGGTCGATCCACGGCCAGGACGCCAACGTGCAACGCCGCCAGGAACGTTTCGCGTTCCTGCTTCGACATCGAGAGCTTGCTCATGTGGTCATCCTCTTTCGTAGTCGCTCGATTACGACATGTCCTCAGTCGTCGAAGGTGTTGGTCGGGAGATCGAATCGCATCGGCGCGGGTTGCTCGCAGGTTGTGGTGAGGTCGATTCGTCGTCCCTCGTCGGATGACCGCAAGGTCGCGGACATCAGCTCGAGGACGTGCAGGGCGAGTTCGGCCGAGGCGCGATGTGGACGGTTGGCGCTGGTTGCCGAGAGCATGTCGGCCAGTCCGATGCCGCGCTGCTGAGGGATGTTGGGGGTCGGCAACTGAACGTCGCGCCAATCATCGGCGATGATGCTCCGGACCTTCAACGGCCCGCCGAACGTGTTCGGATCCGGGAGCGACAGGGTTCCCTCGGTGCCGTAGATCTCGATGTTCCTGAACCGCGTTGCTTTGACATCGAAGCTGGTGACCAACGTTGCCGAGGCACCGCCGACGAAATCGATCATGCTCGACACATGGGTCGGTGTCGTGGCTTGAACCACGTCGCCGACTCGGCCCTTCGAGTGCACCACGCGGTCGGCGATGCCGATCTTGGCCGAGCCCGAGATCGATCGTGCCGGGCCGAGGAGGTTCACCAGTGCCGTCAGGTAGTACGGCCCCATGTCGAACAGCGGGCCCGCGCCCGGTACGTAGAAGCTCTCGGGGTTCGGATGCCACCATTCGGGTCCAAAGCCCAGCATGAACCCGTTCGCAGCAATCGGTTCGCCGATCATCCCGCGGTCGATGGCGGCACGCGCGGCCTGCAGACCCGCGCCGAGGAACGTGTCGGGCGCGCAACCGAGGCGGAGACCTCTCTCGCCGGCGAGCTCCACCAACGAGCGACCCTCGTCGAAGTCGGTCCCCAGCGGCTTCTCGCTGAACACTGGCTTGCCCGCCTCGAGACAGAGCCGGCTGACGCTCGTATGCGCGTGGGCAGGTGTGAGATTGACGACCGCGTCGATGGAGTCGTCAGCCAGCATGTCGGCGAGTTCGAGCGCCACGACCGCCGTACCGAGCCGCGAACTTCGTGGCGCGCTCAGGGATCCCGTCGGCGAAGGCCGCGATCTCGATCCATGGGAGCTCGGCGAGGGTGTTCGCGTAGGCCGGCGAGATGTTGCCGCAGCCGATGATTCCGATCCGACTGGTACTCACTTCCGTCCCTGCGAAAGGTCGTTGCCAACGAGATACCGGTAGCTGCCGGCAACGGCCGTGAGCATGTCGGAGGCACAACGATCGAGTTCGACGATGTGCCACTTTGCCGTGGGTGCGGAGGTGAGGATTGCGGGTATGTCGAGGGTGCCCGACCCGACAGCGACCATCGGATTCTCAGGGGCGTCGCAGGGCCCGTCTTTGACGTGGAGCAGCCACAGCCGGTCGCCCAGGTCGGCGATGACTTGTCGCGGATCGGCGCCGCCGAGGGTCGCCCAGTAGATGTCGAGCTCGGTGAAGACGGCGGCATCGAGACGCTCGATCAACGCCGACCACGCGGTCTGGCCGTCGAGGATCGTCGAGAACTCCCACCAGTGGTTGTGATACCCGAGAGATACGCCGCGGGACACCGCAATCTCGTTCGCCTTGTTCAAGGCATCGGCGGACGCCTTCACGGCGTCGAGATCGGCGAAGCTCTCGGGCGGCATGAAGGCGCACACGGCGATGTCGCATCCGACCTCCTGTTGGTCGTCGAGGGCAGCGTTGAACCCCTCCGGTGTCAGGTCGGTCAAGTGAGCGCTCGACGTCACGAGGCCCGACTCCTCGACGATGGCGGCGTACTGCTTGGGTGTGAGGTCATGGAAGCCTGCGAGTTCGACACCGACAAACCCGACATTGCCGATTCGCCTCAGCACTCCCTCGAAATCCTTGGCGGCCTCGTCGCGAAAGGAATACAACTGAACGGAAATCGGTGGGCTATCGGCGGGCATTTCACAGGCTCCTTCACGACGACTGGAACGACAAACCTAGTTCGTAACGACGGCGACCCGAGCGGGTCGCTCGCGTCCTGATCAAGAAGCGGTCAGCCGATCTGGCCGTGAGGTGCCCCGACGAGGACGACCACCATCTGGCAGGGCTCGCTGCCCTTGTTCCTCCACGCATGGCGGGTGCCGTTCTGAATGACGGTGTCGCCGGGATGGAGTTCGACCTCGGTTCCGTCATCGAGTTCGAGCACAACTGAACCGGAGACGACGAACTCGTAGTCGATGCTCGCCGTCGTGTGCATCCCAGGATGATCGGGCTCCATGTGGGCGGCCAGCCCCGGCAGGCTCGCCTCCATCGCCGCGAGGGCCGCCCCGACGTCGAGGTCGTCCATCATCACATCGGTTGCCGGCGGCACGGTGAACAGCCCGAACCGGAAGCCACCGACCGGGGGAAATACGCGTGGTGAGCCGGCATCGAGCCGTCACCTGGAAACTGCGGCGCCGTATCGGCACCCCACAAGCGGACGAACTCGAAACCGGGCAGCAACGCCAGCCGGATGGGCTCGACCACTTCGTCGCTGGCGACGATCGCCTTGCCCTCGGTCGAGTGACCGGTGACCACACGTCTGACTCCCACTCCTGCCTCCTCGAGACTCGAGCGGCACGCCACTTCGGCCGCGCGACACGGTATCCGGTCACGCTGTTGCATCCGGACGGGCAATGCTTGGAGCATGACCTCTTCAGAGACGGCGACAGCGGTGGAGATCGAGCCACTCCCGGGACCGACCGGTCGCGAGAAGCTACGTCGGGTTCGCGAGCTGTTCCGTGATCCGTCGACGGCGCTCGATGGGCTTCGCAGTGCCTACGGACCGATCAGCGAACTGCGGCTCGGGCCGACGCGCATCGTGGTGATCGGCGATCCCGGCCTGCTCCATCAGATGTTCTCGATGCCCGCCGAATCGTTTCGCTGGGGCCACAAGTTCAACATGGTCGGGGTCAGGTTCGTCGTCGGCAAGGGCTCGATGATCGTGTCCGACGGCGAGGATCATCATCGCCGTCGTGGTTCGGTCCAGACGGCCTTCACCCGTCGCCGGATCAACAGCTGGATACCGATGATCCTCGCACGAACCGATGCGGCAATCGACCGCGTCGTCGAGACCCTCGGCACCCGCCAAGCCGAGCTCGACCTCTACCCCATCGGCCGAAACCTCATCCTCGGCATCACTGTGCACGCCTTCTTCGGCGAGCAACTCGCCGTGCGCGCCGACGAGATCGGCGCTCTGTACGAACGCCCGCAACAGTTCATCGAAGCACCAGCGGTCAAGCAACTTCCCCACCCGTTCCCGTTCACCGCGCGGTCGCGGGTCCGGGCCGATCGACGGGCGATCGACGTGATCATCGATGCCGAAATCGCCAAACGGCGATCACACCCGAACGGCGACCCGTTCGACGTCCTCGAGGCGATCGTGATCGATGGCTCGCTGTCCGACACCGAGATCCGCGACCAGGTCCGGACCCTGATCGGCGCCGGGTACGACACCACGGCGTCGGCACTTGCCTGGGTGCTGTGGTGTGCAGCGCTCTCTCCCGACTGCTGGACCCGGCTGAGAGCCGAAGCCGACTCCGTTCTCGGAGCGTTGGAGCACCGCAGCCACCAGCGAACCCGACCACAGCACCCTCGCCCGCCTCGAGTACGCACAGCGCGTGGTGCACGAGTCACTTCGGCTCCATCCCGCTGGGCTCATCGGCGCTCGGATGGCTGCCAGCGATCTCCGCCTCGGCCGGTATGTGATCCGGAAGGGGACGCTGGTGGTGTGGTCCCCACACCTCGCCGGACGCGATCCGGACTCTTGGACTGACCCGTTGGTCTTCGACCCCGACCGGTTCGCCGACATGACCCCGGAGCAGAAGACGATCAGCGATCAGGCCTGGATACCGTTCGGACGTGGTCCCCACATGTGCATCGGGTTCGCGCTCGCCCAGATGGAGCTCGCCCTCATCGTCGCCCGCCTCGCCCAACGGCTCGATCTCACCCCGACGGCCGGCGAGACTCCGCACCCGATCGGCATGGTCGTGAACCGGCCAACAGGCGGCGCACCATTCAGCGTCTCGACGAGACTCGCTGCGCCAACTGTGAGTCAGACAGGGACGGCAGTGCCGAGAGAGTAGGCAGTGAACACTTTCGGAGCGCCCTTCTCGTAGAACACGTCAACATCCACGATGGCGAAGCCTGCGTCGGTCAAGAGATCCGCGATCGACCGAGTGAGATGACAGCCGCCGAACAGCCGCTTCTGCATCGGTTCGAGGCGGTGTTGCCAGACCTGCACATTCTGATCGGGGGCCAACCCATGTTCGACGAAGTGCAGCGCGCCACCTGGCTTGAGAACCCGGCGCACCTCGCGTAGCGCCGTCGCAACGTCAGGAATGGTGCACAGCGTCCAGGTCGAAAGCGCGGCATCGCAGCTGTGATCTGGCAATGGCAGGCTCTGGCCGTCGAGGCCACATCGCGCGACCGGGACGCTTGTCGCGGCGAGGCGCTCAGCGGCGAGCTTCCAGCCGAGGTCCGCCGGCTCGATCGCGGCGACGCCGGTGACGGCGGCAGGATAGAACGGGACGTTGAGCCCCGACCCGAAGCCAATCTCGACGATCTGCCCATGGAGCCTTTCGCACACGCGGCTCCGCAACGGGTTGGATGCCTTCATGCCACAGGCGATGTTGATCATGCGGGGCAACACGTGGTCTGCGTAGATTCCCACGACGCCTCCTCGATTCGCCCAGTCGCAGACTACGTCAGAAGCAAAGCAGCTTGTCGGCGAGGCCCAGGAGGTTGGGGTCAGTGGCCTTGCGGAGATTGATCGCCAGCACGACACCCGACGTTCCGTCGTCGTTGACGATGGCGATCGACTGGGTGCCATCGATGGAGCCACCGTGACCGTAGAACCTTCCGCACGACAGGTAGTACGTGGCCAGACCGAGACCGTACGACCCGTCTGACTGGACCGTTGCGTCTTTCATGTCGCGTAGGAGCAGCGGATCGACGAGCCGACCGGAAACGATTGCCTGCATCATCGTGAGGACTTCCTCGGCCGACGAGATCACCCCGCCGCTGGCCCCGTTACCGATCGCGAGGAAGTCGTCTGTCACATCGGTCAGCTCGCTCTCGCCTGCGTCGACGCGGTAGCCGCGCATCTCCGGTGAGTGTGCATCTTCGGGGGCGAGTGTTGTATGGCGAAGCCCGAGCGGTTCGACGATCCTCGTCCGCACGAGATCCGCGATCGACATGCCAGTGACCTTGGCCAACACCATGCCGGCAAGCTGGTAGTTGACGTTGCTGTAGTGGATTCCCGTTCCCGGCTCGAAGTACAGACCATGAGTTTCTGCGAGCGCAACGAAGAGGCGATCCGGCACGATCACCTGCTTGCCGGCCAGGTACTTGGCTACCAGGTCCTCTGCTTCTGCTCGCGTCGCCGGATCAGTCAGTTTGGCGATGTCCGCGATGGTGTCGCCTTCATCGCCGACGTTGAAGAGACCGCTGCTGTGGTCGAGCAACATCCTGACCGAGATCTGCGGCTCGGTGCTCAAAACTCCTGGCAACAGATCGGCCACATGGTCGTCGAGCGAAACGGTTCCACGCTCGATCTCGTCGAGCATCAACGCTGCCGTGATCGACTTGGTGATGCTCCCAATGCGGAACCGGCTTTCGCTCGTGAGGTCAGTTCCGCTCACGTCGGCCGATCCCGAGAACCCGTTCCACTGGCCCTTGCCGTCAACGAGCACCGCTACAGCGCCAGGTGCACCGAACGACGTGCGAAAGTGATCCAACAACGCCTGGCGCTCGGCTGCCGACGAGGTCGGAGCCGTCGTCACCGGAGCAGTTGTCGGCGAACCAGTCGTCGGTGTCCCGACGCGATCGCCGCCACCACAGGCCGACGCGATGAAGGCGGCCATCGCCACGAGTGCCGCTCTTGAAACTCCACGGTCCACGACCTCAGCGTGCCGCCGAAACTCTCTCGCCGCCAGAGGCGAAAGTCGCTTCGTTGGGCATCGCAACGAGCTCTTGCCTCCTACGATCTCGGGCAGATGGACGTCCAACGGTTGGTTGACGAGATCGACAGCCAGTTGCGCGCACAGGGAACACCTGATCGCGCGGAGCACGAGAAGGCCTACCTGAAGAGCACGCGGAGCATTACGGCACCTCCGTTCCCTCGACTCGCTCGATCGCCAGGTCAGTCGGCCGCCAGCACCCTGGCATCGAACACGGCGATCTCATTGCGATGCTCCGCACTCTGTGGTCGATGCCGGCACACGAGGACCGCATGGTCGTCGTCGAGCTGTTCGGGGTTTACGCCGATCGGCTCGAGGTGACCGACATGGCGCTCGTCGAGCAGATGCTGCGGGAGTCGGGGACCTGGGCGCTCGTCGATGGCTTGGCGGCGTCAGTGGCCGGCCGCCTCGTCGAGCATCATCCCGTGCTGGGCGACGTGCTCGATCGGTGGTCGATCGACGACGACTTCTGGATCCGTCGCTCGGCGATGCTGGCACTCCTCGTTCCGCTGCGCCGAGGCGGGGGCGACTTCGAGCGATTCTCGAGGTATGCCGACGCGATGCTCGACGAGAAGGAGTTCTTCATCCGCAAAGCGATCGGCTGGGTGCTGCGCGATACCGGTCGCAAGCGACCCGCCATGGTGTTCGACTGGCTGCTCCCCCGGGCCGGCCGCGGGCGTCGGGTGTGACGCTGCGCGAGGCGGTCAAACCACTGTCGGATCAGCAGCGGGAGGCCATCGCCGCTCAACGCTCGCGGAAGCTCTGATCCACATCACCCGGCGCACTGGGCGGGCTTGGGGGCGGAAGCGGGCCCGGCTCATCTGCGCCGGCGTCGAATGTGAACGGCGGGTACCGATCCGTCATCAGGGACGTGTAGGCGTAGACGCGGTAGACCCAACGGTTCATCCCCATCACGAAGTCGAACAGACCACGGGGGTAGCGCGCCGTGAAAAGTAGCGACGCACCGGCAAAGACCGTGAGCCACCCGATCAGACCGAACCCGGCGACAGCACGTCCGTCGTCGCCCGCGACGAACCATCCACCACCCATGAAGAATCCGACGACGAGGTAGTGCGGGATGGCGAGCAGCCACCACTTCACCAGCACGAGCCAACGGTTCAACTGCTCCGGATACTCGACTTCGAGGGTTGCCGGATAGTCGGTGGCGCGCGAGGGTGAACGGCGGGTAGCGGTCGGTACCGATGCCCGAAGTCGCGTAGTAGGTCACTCGCCACGTCCAACGAAGCACGCCCACGTTGAAGTCGAAGATCGACCGCGGATAGCGACGCGTGAAGAGGATGGCAACTCCGGCGACAAACGTGAGCACGGCGAAGGCGATCCACAAGAAGAACAGGATGATCGCAGTGCGGAATCGCAAGGAACCACTTGACCAGCCACAGCCCGCGGCTGAGTGGGTCGTCAAGGGTCGCCGCGAGCCGGACCGGCGATCGACCAGGAACGTGCAACGCTTCGACCGGGGCGGCTGCCGCGGCTGTCGTCGGGCGACGAGTGGCGAACACGATCAGTGCGGCTGCGCCACCGAGCAGCAGGATGGATCCGACGCCGATGCCGATTGTCAATCCGAGCAGGGCGTGAACCTTGACGCCGACGGACACGTCGGCGGCCACTCGAGCGCTGCCATCTGGGTTCATGACCACGATCGACCAATTGCCGCCTTCGACGTCCCACGTCACGGTCTGTAGACCAGTCCCGCTGGCGTCGGCGACCCAGAAGGTCTGAGAAGTCGGCGCTGTTGCAGTAGAGACGCCATCCGAGCGGCGGTACTCGACGTCGTTGCGTCGTGACCAATTGATGTCCGTCACCTCATCGTGAGCGACGTCCGCGAGGTAGCTGTCGACGTCGGAGGTGTGTGCGACACCGATGAAGATCTGCTCGCCTTCGCGGCGCCGTGGCCTCCAGCCTGATGGTGGCCAATCGGCCATCGCCGAACGGCCACCGGTCGGGTTGTGTATCGCTCCCGAGGTCGATGCTCTGCGAACGCACCGCCGCGGTGACCGTCTCGATCCGTACCCGGTGCGAGGCGAAGTAGCCGTCGTCATCGCGCTGGGTCGTATATGCCCAGGTGAGCGCGCCTGCGCCGACGAACATTGCCGCACCGATCAGGGCGACGAGACAACCAATGACGAGCGCGACAACCCTGCCAGCCTTCACGGAGACCCTCCCTGTTGCGTTCTACCGTCGATGATGCGACAACTCGGACCCTGCGAGCAAGGGCCGAACGTCATCGCGACCCACCGTTGTGCCAGAACGTAGCTCGTCAGTTGCCGACCACCACGGGGATGGCTCCGAAATCACCCGAGTCCGTCTCCAGGCCCGTGCCACCGCGCACCAGCAGCACGACGATGTCGCCGGGCGTGGCAACCGTAAGTCGAGCACCACGCTGTACGGCAGGGCGTCGTCGAAGTTGCCGGCCATTGTGATCTCGCGGTCGAACTCGACATCGGCTCGACCGGCGAGGAACGCGCTCACCACCACTGTCGCCTCGAAGCCACGCGCCACACCTTCGACAGTCAACGGACCGGCGGGGACGACGGACTCCGACTCGGGAACCGTGATCGTGGCGTGGTCGTTGACCGCGGCAATCACGAACCAGCCGTCCGACGGGCCGAGCTGACGAAGCAGCAACACACTGCGCGCCACTGTCAGCGGAACGCCGTCCACCGAGGCGAACACCTCCATCTCGCCGCTGCGTGAATCGCCCGCTCGGAACTCGCCGAGCATTGGCCCTTCACCGAACACGTTCGCCAGAAAGTCGGTTCCCGCAGCCTCGGGAGTATCGAACACGACGTCGGCTGCCGGCCAGATTGCAAGCTGTGCCGGCGGCCGGCAGGGTCGTGGTCGCCGCTGGTTGCGTCGAGGTCGTCGGCAGTTCAGTCGTGGACGTCGCGGCCGGTTGGGTCGTGGTCACTGCGGGTTGCGTCGTGGTGACAACAACCTCGCTCGTGGTGGTCGCCCCGCCGGACCCGTCGCTGCCACACGCAGCCAGCAGCGTGGCCGTGACGAACACGACGAACATCTCGACCCCGACGCATGATCCTCCCATCGGCCTTGTGTCGTCAATCATGCGCCGCCTGCGCACCCGGGAAAGAGCACAATGTCACACGACTTCGCTGATCGCCCGTGACGGGTTCGCCGTCGTGTGCGACTCCGGCGCCGGCTGCCCTGGGCCGCGAACGTGGAAGCACGGCTTCCGAAATCGCTCCCGCGGGACGTGCTCGGGAGCGAAACACGACTCATCAGTTCCCAGACCGCGCCCGAGGCGCTGCCGATCGGCAACGTGCACCGCGCCGGCAATGCGTGCACCGGTGAAGGTTCTGTGTCCGCGCACAGAGCAAGGCTTGTTGACGCGGAACTAGTTCAGGTCGAGAAGGTCAGCGATCACCGAACGTATCTGCGCCAATGTGGCCGGACCGACGTTGCCGCGACCACCGTCATCCTTCACTCGCTCGACCTCAACGACCGTCAACAGATGGCACTGACCAACCGAGTTCTTGTCGAGCCCCTTGCCATCGACCGGAACGTCGGTCGCCATCGATCGTCGCACGTTCGATGTCACCGGCACGACGTGGAAAGTGCGCGGCATCTGTGTGACGATCAGGTCGGCCGTCACCACGATGGCTGGGTGCTCGAAACCCGGCCCGCTTCCCGCAGGAATGCCGAAGTCGACGGTGATGATGTCACCGGCCTGCATGCTGCTCCACCGCGGCGAGCCCAGCCGCGACGATGGCGTGGTCGGAACTGGTCGGCTCGTGGGCCGCCAATTCGGCACCCATGCGACGCTGGCGTTCCGCGCGGGCGAGGCGGCGCAGCATCTCGTCGAGAGTGACGTGCTCGGCTGCGGCAAGCGCCCCGATCTCGTCACGGACCCCTTTCGATACACGAATGGTAGTCGAATCAGTAGCTCTGACAGGCATGCAACCTAGACTACCATGATGCGGCCCGTCGTTGACTCCCGCGTGAGATCACGCGGTGTCGGCAGCCGCCAGGGCGGGCCGCGAGTGCCGAACCACTCCGAATGCGATTGCTGCCGACACGGCGTAGAAGAGCAGCGCCAACAGGTACAACTTCCGCAGACCGATGATGAGAGAGAGATACTCGAGCAGACCGCCGAAGACGGCGCCGATCAGGTTGGCCCCGAGCGCCGCGCTCGGCGTGTCGGTGCGTTCGAACCAATGGGCGAAGACGATCCCGGCGAAGAACATCGGCGCCGCGACACGGATCCCTGCTGCGAACACCTGAGTTTCGAACGACAGCCCCAACAGCCGTTGAAGCGGGAACAGGAAATCGAGGATCACCACACCGAAGAGCCCGGCGTAGATCCACGTCAGCGGAGGATGCCATCGAGCGACGACCAGGTTGGCGAGCAGGATCATCGTGAGGATGGCGCCGATCACGATCGTGTTGGTCACCCAGGTGGAGCCGAAGACCAATGCGATCTCGGTGATCCCGCGTGTCTCGAGCAAGGGCGAACGCCGCACCGAGAGCGAAGAAGTTCCAGTTGGACGAACGCTTCATGTCGATCGATGGCACCATCCGCCATACCAGCAGCAGCGTCGCGATGAACGTGAGGACCAAGGCGAACATGTAGTTCGGTGGGATCGACCGAGAACGCATGTAGAGGAACGGCCAGTCGTCGGTGAGGAGTTCGGCGCGGTCCGAGAACAGGGCCGAGTCGAGATACCCCTCAGTGTCGGAATAGCGCCATGTGATCTGCTTACGGTCAGCGAAGACTTCATCCTTGGCCGAAGCCACGTCGATGACGGTTGATGCTGGCAGGAGCGGTCAACTCCTTCGGACCGATCAGGAACGTGGTCCCATAGCCGTTGGAGTCTCCTTGGTAGACGAGCGGTCGGTGCCCGAATGCCTCGGTCATCACCGTGAAGATGCGATCAGCGATCCACTTCTCGTGGATCGTGAAGGTGACCGCGGCAACGCCGTCGTCGGTCAAGCGTTCCTTGACTCGCCGGAAGTTCTCGAGCGTGTAGACGTAGTTGTCCATCCGGACGCTCGACATGTGCGAGAAGAGGCGATGCGAGTCGAGGAAGCCGAACACGATCAGGTCGTAACGCTCGTCGCTCTTCTGCAGAAACGACCGGGCATCGTCGATGACCACGTTCACGTTCGGGGAGTCGTAGGGATGCTCGGGGTGCAGCGACGAACCCAACCGGGCGATGACCGGATCGATCTCGACTGCGTCGATCTGCGCCGTGGGTGCATTGCGGAGCGCGGCGGCGGTGTCGTTGCCAGTGCCTGCCCCGACGACCAGCACACGGTCCGGCGTGGCGAAGTTGTAGGGGAGGTTGTAGAGGCGAGCGCGTCCGGTGATGTAGCGATCGGTCGCCGCCGGCTCCGACAGGTTCAACGCTTGTTGGTGGCTGTCCTTGTTGACAGTGATGTTGCTGCCGATCCTCACCCCGCTGCGGACGATCGGCGTCGCCTCGATCTCGTAGTACGGCGACCAGTGGCGTTCCACCCCGCTTTCGGACGAGTCGCGTTGGACGATCAACACGGTCGCGAGCAGCCACACGACAGCGAGCACGAGGCCCGTCTTCGTGTGGTCAGCACTCCACATGTACGCGATCAGCACGGCGCCGCCCACGCCGAACCACACCGGTGGCGGTGCCTCCATGAAGCTCACGACAGCGAACCCGGCCACGCCCAGCAAGCTGCCCACGATGTTGAGCGAGTACGCCTTCAACGAAGCGAACGGCCGCAGGGCTCGACCAACCTCTTGACCGATGAGCGCGAACAGCCCGGCGACCGCGAGGAAGAAGCCGACCAGAACGCCATAGGCAAGCAGACCCGACGCCTTGATCCCGGCGAGGTAGTTCCAGATGAACTGACCCTCGGCGACGAGGGGCACGACGAAATCGCTTCGCTCGAGAACCAGGACAGCGATGACCATCAACGTGAGCGCCGGTGGAAAGAACACGAGCAGCCGACGGGGCTTGTCCGCGAGCATCATGCCGAGACCCAAGCCCAGCAGAGCGGCGATGAGCACGTAGTTCGAGAAGTACGCCAACAGCCGGACCTGCATCGGGGCCCAACGGATGAAGGTGAGTTCGAGGTAGAGACTGAGGAAGCTGATGAGTATGAGCCGTCCCGCAGCGCCGGACACATACGACAGCAGACCTGTTTGGGTGTCGCGAGGCGGCGGAGTCGTCGGTCCATGCGGAAGTGGTCACCCCAAGATCACCTCACTCTCCGACCGAGACTGTAGATCGCCCGCAGACACCGCCTTTACGACACAGATCTCACATTCAGCTAACCACTGCCGGTCCCGGCTTCTTGCTCGAGCCGCGCATCGTCGCGAGCAGGTAGGTGGACATCGAACGTTGCTCCTCCTGCGGGTGTCGGGCTGAGCGTGATCGTGCCGTGATGGGCTTCGACGATGGCTCGCACGATTGCTAGCCCGAGCCCACTGGAACGGCTGTCCGGTCCTCGCCAGAACGGCTGGAACGCCTGCTCGGCGTGCTCCGGGTCGATGCCTGGTCCATGGTCACGGACGCGTAGTACAACTGTCGGGCCTTCGCTCGCAGTGAGCTCGACCGACACCGAAGTGCCCGAAGGTGCGTACCGGGCAGCATTCTCGAGCAGGTTCGAGATCACCTGGTCGAGCAGCACGGGGTCGCCGTCGACGAGTGGGAGTGTCGGATCGATCTGCACATCGAGCGTCGCGTCCATGAACAGCGGGCTGAGGCGAAGAGCGGCCAGGTTCATCACCTCGACGAGGTCGACGACCTGATCCTCGACGCGCATCGACCCGGCTTCGATGCGGCTCATGCTCAGCAGATTGCCGACGAGATGGTCGAGGCGCTCTGCTTCGTCGGAGACGCTCTTCAGCAACTCTTGTCGAACCCGCTCGTCGTGCAGATCCTCGTCGCGCAGATCGGTGGCTACCGCTCGTATGGTCGCCAGCGGGGTACGCAGATCGTGGGAAACGGATCGAAGCAATGCGACGCGTTGCTGATCGACCTGCTCGAGCACCGCCATTCGGCTGGCATTTTCGGCAACCTGGATGTTCAGCTCAGCAAGGCGTCGCTGTTCTTGCTGACGCTGTTCGGCGAGGTACAAGAGGTCGACCCTGGAACCCACGATGGAACCCACCGCGAAAGCACAGCCGAAGAAAACAGCAAACGCGACGATGTCTTCTTGAAACCCGGATTCCTCGAAGCGAACAACGAAATGGAACACCGCGACGGCGGCGACCGCTGTCGCAATCGCCGCTGTTCGCCCACCGAAGACTCCGGCGTACACAACCGGCAGCACCAGGAGGAACTCGATCTCGTAGTCATAGTGACGGAACGGGTAGATGATGAGTCCCATCAACAGCAGAGACCCTATGCCGACCAATATCCCCTGCTGGGCCGAGTAGTGGGAACCGGGTTTCATCTACAGATCATTCTGCCTAAGCGTCCGCTCGGCAAGGTGGAACCACAGCGGAATCAGACATCGACCTCGACGCGCACCCGCTGGACAGCGTTGTTCGTATACCCACCGAGGTTCCATTCCGGCTGGACCGGTTGCCGGTTGCCTGCGGCGTCAGTCGCCCGCGAGCACAACTCGTGCCCACCCGCCTTGGCGTCCCACCGGTAGGTCCAACCTCGCCATACCCCAGCCGCAACCGGGACCGCGTCGAGTTCGGCGGCAACCCAGGTCGCACCACCATCAGTGCTGACCTCGACGGCGACGATCTCGGCGACACCGGACCATGCGCGGCCGGCGAGCGTGCATTCGCCGACCGACATCGATCGCGTCCGAGTGAAGAACTCGGGGACTCCCGGCGGGACCATCAGCGAGCGCGGCATCATCCGCATCAGGGGTATGCCGGCTTCGGACGAGTCATGGCGCAGCCGATATGAAGTCGACTGCTGGTACCCGGCGAACGCGGTGTCGAGCACGGTGATGTCGGTGAGCCATTTGACGTTGGTCATCCCGTACCAGCACGGCACGACGAGCCGTAGCGGAGACCCATGTTGAGGCGGAAGTGGCGAGCCGTTGAGCCCGTACGCCAACAACGCCCCAGAGCCGACCGCATCGGCCACGCTGAGGCTGCGCTGGTACGACTGCACAACGCCGCCCTCGACTCCGCGATCCGCGCCCGTGAACAACACCTCGACCGCAACGTCCGCGAGCCCCGCGAGCGCCAACACGCTCGCCAACTCGACACCGGACCACTCCCCTGTCCCGACCGCCTCGAGCAGCCACGGCTGACTCGCGGGACGCGGATCGAGCAGCGCTCTTCCATTGCCGGCGCATTCCATCGTCAGTACCCGCGTCGACGACGGCATCGCCCGCACATCGTCGAGGCTGAGTTCGAGCGTGGCATCGACCAGACCTCCAACCCGCAGCCGCCAGGTGGCAGGGTCGATCACCGGGATGTCGTAGTGGGTCAGCAGATAGTGCAGGCCAATCGGTGTGACCGGGTACCGCAGCGCTTCCATCGGCATGCCATGGTTGCGGGTCGCCAACTGGAGCTCCTCGATCGAGATCCCAGCAACCGCATCGTCACCCACGGCGCGACCATACGCCTTGCCGGTGACGCGAGATAGACCCGACGAGAGGACCCGTTTGAGGACCCAGTCGAGAGGGAATGCCCGTGTCCGTCACTCATCCGCGACGTCTGTTGCGACGTACATCAGAAGGGTTGAACATGAAGAAGGAACAGCTCGACGAATTGCTGTATCAGGCGCTCGAAACCGAACAGGGCGGCATTCAGGTGTACACCACTGCCTTGCAATGTGCGCTCAACGATGACTTGAAGAAGGAGTGGGGGGAGTACTTGGAGCAGACGACCCGGCACGAGGAGATCGTCCGCGGTGTCTTCGACAAGCTCGGGCTTGATCCGGGCACCGACACGCCCGGTCGGCTCGTGGTGCGACACATCGGCGAGTCGCTCGTGACGGCGATGGAGATGGCGCTGAGCTCGGGACCTCGAGAGGCGGCCCAGCTCGTGGCCGGTGAATGCGTTGTCTTCGCCGAAACGAAGGACCATCTCAACTGGGAGCTCATGAGCGTCGCCGCGCAAGAGGCGACGGGCACGACCGCCTCAGCATTGAAGGCAGCTGTGGAGCAGGTCGAAGAGGAGGAAGACGAGCACCTGTATCACAGCACGGGTTGGACCCGCGAGCTGTGGATCGACTCGCTCGGCATTCCTGCGGTGTTGCCGCCGCCAGAGGAGCAAAAGCATGTCAAGACGGCGATTGGTGCAGCCCGCGCCAAGAACGCCCGCGACGACATGACCTGATCCTCCTGGACTGCGCCGGGGTCAACGCCAGTCGTCGACCGACACGCTGCGATGCAGTTGCAGCTTCCAGGCCTGCATCGTCGACGACACGTCGCCGCCGACGACGGCTACGCGAATCCCGCCGGGTGGGTAGGCGGGCACGACGTCGTCGTCGGGGCGGGTGAGATAATCGGGCGGCCAACTGGGCGCGGTGGAGGGACCGAGGCCGAGGATGTCGTTGCGCATCATCGGCAAGAATCCGCTTGCCCGGAATGCGCCGAGGCGAATCGTCGCCTTGTGATGGAGATGGTCGACCACCGCTTGCTTGGTGTACCCCTCGGTCGCGAGGTGCTGGGCGCGCTTCTCGGAGAGCAGGACGAGAGCACCCGTCTGAGGGATCTCGAAGTCCTGCAATGTCGACGCGACATCGTCGAGATCGCCGTAGTAGTAGTTCCCGTTGTGCGCCCAGCCGCCGAGCAGGATGCTCACAACGCTGTCGTTCACCTCGAATCCGAGGTCGACGTGGAAGGGCTGCCATGGGCTTCCTGCCTCGTTCTCGGCGAACGCGAATGCCCACGACACCGCACTCCCCTGGGCCGGTGTCGCGTTGACACCGAGCTGTGCTCCACCAAGGGTGCGAAGCATCAGATTGAGTGTTCGGCCGATGGTCGCGTTGGCCCGATGTCCCGGTCCGAGCGCGTTGAGCCCGCCGGCCAATCCGATCTCGCGGCTGATCGGACCGCTGACGAGTTGGGCGAAGGCGAAGGAGTTGACGGAGCGGGTCATCGACTCGAACTGGATGTCTCCGAACACGGACGCCGTGGCGAGGATCACGGGGAGGTAGTCGGGTCGGGCGCCCGCCATCACCGCGTTGATCGCAACCATCTCGACCGTGATCCGCCGACCTTCCGGACGAAAGGTCTCGGTGACGACGGTGTCCGGGGCTCGGCTCGTGCCGCGCAGCATTGCTGCGACATCGGCCTGCGTCGGTGGGATGATCGGCAAGCCGTCCGTCCATCCATTGGCCAGAAATGTGTCGTTGACATCGGCGAGGGAGCCGCGGACCGCGATGCGTTCGCGCGGAACCGGAGAGCGCCAACCGGTGAGCTGCTCGCCGGCTTGTGCCGGGCTGGTGAGATCGGCGACCACCGCCTGAGCCGACGCAGATGTCGCCTCGGTCGTGCGCGGCGGGTTGCCGACCGGCCAGATCCGCACCGGCGCGCCTCCGGTCGCGACGGAGTGCTGCGCAGCCGCTCTCAGCGTTTCGAAGTAGACCACCGGACACGGAACGCCGCGGCGCTCCAACTCGGCGGCCAGTACCACGGCGAGGTGCACCATCGTTCCGGCGGGGCCGGCGACGGCGATGGCAACGTCGAAATCCTCGGCGAGTTGGTCGATCTCGACAAGATCGGTGGCCATGAAGTTCTTGCGCATGTAGTGAGTGGGCCGCGCTGCTGGGCACATCGCGGCAACCTCAGCCGCCAACGCATCGATGACCGGCTCGAGACCCGAGCCCGCAGGCATCGTCTGAATGAGCGCGACGCGCAGCCCGTCGAGCCGTGTCGGCCGGTCCGCGAGCGGTATCCGCTCGATGGTCGGCTCATCGCTACACGGATCAAGGGCCTCGTAGGTCGCGGTCACGTGACCCAGTCTCGCATCGTCCACGGTCCCGCCCTGCGGTCACAGGTGGCCGATCGTGAGAACGCTTGCAAGCTCGAGCGTAGATCGGGTTCGACTCCTGGGTTGCGTTTCCCACCTGGTCGGGGTACACCTGTTGCCATGGGTGATGAGCAGGATGTTGCCGAGAGCGTCGACGAGGAAGTGGTCGGGGCCGACGCGGTGAACAGCGACGAGGTGGGGGCGTTCGACGATGCCCCGGACCGCCCCGTCGGCCTGCCGTTCGCCGACGCCGACGTCACCGACGAGTCGCTCGCCGAACGTGCGGCGCGAGAGATCCCCGAAGTCGTTGGCTCGCCATTGCGGCTGGTGGAGCCCGAGGTGCTCGTCGACAGCGATCTGATGGAGCAGATCGACGAAGACGGCGATCTCGCCGAACCAGACTGATCCACCCGGCAGGGCGCCGTCGATCTTCGGGGAGGTGTTCGCTTTGTCGTCCCTCTGTGCAACCAACTTGCGAGCGGGGAATAATACCCCTGGGGGTATAGTTGAAGAAGAGGCGACGAATCATCCAAGGAGCGCGATCGACATGTTCTTCCGTCAGTACTACCTCGACTGTCTCTCCCACGCGAGCTACTTGATCGGCGATACAACGACCGGGCTGGCTGTGGTGGTCGATCCGCAGCGCGATGTCGCCGAGTACCTCGCCGACGCTGAAGCCAACGGACTGACGATCGTGAAGGTGCTGGAGACCCACTTCCACGCCGACTTCCTCTCCGGCCATCTCGAGATCGCCGCTCACACGGGCGCCTCGATCGGCTACGGCAACGCCGCGGTGGGCCGGGCCGAGTTCCCAATCGAGACGTTCGGTGACGGCGACCGAATTCAGCTCGGCTCCGACGCCCACGGCGTCGATCTGGAGATCCGCGAAACACCAGGGCACACTCCTGAGTCGATCAGTATCGTCGTCTACCCGAACGGTGAAGGTTCTGCGCCGTACGGGGTGCTCACCGGCGACACGCTGTTCATCGGCGATGTAGGCCGCCCGGACCTGCTTGCCTCGGTCGGTGTCACTGCTGAGGAGTTGGCGCGCCAGCTCTATCACTCCCTCCACGAACGGCTGCTGACGTTGCCGGATGCCACCAAAGTGTTCCCCGCTCACGGCGCCGGCTCGGCCTGCGGGAAGAACCTGTCGACGGAGACCGTGTCGACGATCGGCGAGCAGCGCCGCACGAACTATGCGCTCGCACCGATGAGCGAGGACGACTTCGTCGAGGCGGTTACCCAAGGTCAGTCCGTCGCTCCGCTCTACTTCTCTTTCGCCGCGAACCGCAACCGCGAATCCCGTGCCCTTCTCGACGAGGACATCACGGTGCCCAGCCTGACGATGAGCCAGGTCATCGCCCACCAACACGACGGCGCCATTGTCTTGGATGCCCGCGACGACATGGAATTCGCCGCCGCACACGTACGCGGTTCGGTCAACGTGGGGTTGGGTGGCCGCTTCGCCGAGTACGCCGGTGAGGTCATGCGGCCGGAGACGCCGATCGTGCTCGTGACACCGCCTGGCCACGAGTCGGAGGCGAAGGTCCGTTTGGCGCGAATCGGGTTTGACCGCGTCCTCGGCGCACTCGACCATCCGGTCGACGCGTTCGTTGCCAATCCCGCGCTCGTCGAACCGCTCTCCCGTCTGTCGGCCGCGGCGCTCGCCGAGCGCACGCGGACGATTCCCGATCTGGTGCTGATCGACGTCCGCAACTCGGGCGAAGTAGCGCTCGGCACCATCCCTGGCGCCCGCACTATCAGCCTTCCTGCGCTGCTCACCAACCTCGACCAACTCGATCAGACAGCACCGACCGTGGTGTTCTGCGCCGGCGGCTATCGATCCGCAATCGCCTCCAGCCTGATGCGATCGCGCGGCTTCACTGACGTCTCCGACCTCATCGGCGGCTACACCGCCTGGTCTGCACATCAGGCAGCCAGTCCACTCGCTGTCGTCCGTAGATCAACCACGCCGGCTGCCCCAGCATCGTGATCTGACGCAACGTGCGCGCCCTGCTCGCCTCCCCTCTCGGGTTCCTCATCGGCATCTCGCTCGGTGCGCTCGGTGGAGGTGGATCGATCCTCGCCGTACCTGCCCTCGTCTACGCCGCTGGCCAGACACCCAAGCACGCCACGACCACGTCACTCGTGCTTGTCGCCGTCACCGCGATGATCGGTATCGTGCCGCATTGGCGCGCCCGCAGAGTGCGATTCGCCGCTGGCACGATCTTCGGGCTCGCCGGAGTTGGCGGGTCACTACTGGGCTCACATTGGAACAAGGCGGCCGACCCGAACGTTTTGCTCCTCGCGTTCTCCGGGCTGATGATGATTGCCGCCTACGGCATGTGGCGACGAACACACGACACACCGAGAGTCACTACTTCCCTCTCAGCCAGCGCCGCGGCGGCACCGCATGTCGCGGCCCCCATCCGGATCGAACCGATGACCATGTTCAAGGTCATCGCTGCAGGCACCATCGTCGGGCTACTCACCGGGTTCTTCGGAGTCGGTGGCGGCTTCGTCATCGTCCCCGCCCTCGTGCTGGCACTTGGGTTCACGATGCCCGAGGCCATTGGAACATCGCTACTCGTCATCGCCATCAACTCCGCCGTTGCTCTCACCACACGGCTTCACGCCGGCTCGATCGAGTGGGGCACGGTCATCCCGTTCACGATCGCCAGTCTGCTCGGCGTGATCGTCGGTAGCCGCCTGGCCAGCACCCGCGACTCGAGCTCGCTCCAACGCTGGTTCGTTGGACTCCTCGTGGTCGTTGCCACGTACACCGCGATCCGATCCGGCCTGGCACTTCACTGAACGCCTGGGCAACGCAGTGGTATGAGCCTCGTCGCGTTTTCTACCTCCCAGGGTATGGGTAGGATACCCCCCTAGGTATATCGAGCGAAGGGTCTTTCTATGGATATCCCCGAGGAAACAGTTGCCGATCTGACTCGCCGCCTGCGCCGTGTCGAGGGGCAGGTTCGCGGTGTTCAACAGATGCTGGCCGATGGACGCGACTGCCGCGACATCGTCACTCAACTGTCGGCAGCGAGCAAGGCGCTCGATCAGGCCGGCTTCCTGCTGGTCGCCAGCGGCCTCACTTGGTGCATCGCCAATCCGGAGGAATCAGCCGCAGAGGGTTACGCGATCGACGACGTGCAGCGAATGTTCATGAAACTCGCCTGACGCCGCAGCTCACGGTCCGGTGAAGACGGCGCCGTAGTCGTCGCCGGCGTTGGCGTAGTAGGTGACCTTCGGGTCGTAGTCCTCGGCGCTCGATTCCCAGCTGGCCAGCTCGGCACGACCGACCACGTGCCAGTGCACCTCGTCGGGACCGTCGGCGAGTCGCAGGGTGCGTTGGCTCGTGTACATCCTGGCGAGTGGCGTCCACTGCGAGACACCCGCTGCGCCGTGAACCTGAATCGCTTCGTCGATGATCGCGCAGACGCGGATCGGCACCATCGCTTTGACCGCGCTGACCCATACGCGAGCCTCGGCATTTCCGAGCTCGTCCATCGCCTTCGCTGCGGTCAGCACCATGCGCCGCATCGACTCGATCTCGATGCGCGCCTTGGCCAAGGTCTCGACGTTGCGACCCAAGTTCGAGATCCGCTTCCCGAATGCCTCACGCGACAAGCCGCGCTTGGCCATCAGCTCGAGCGCCTTCTCGGCCGCGCCGACCGACCGCATGCAATGGTGAATGCGACCGGGGCCAAGCCGAACTTGCGAGATCTCGAACCCGCGGCCCTCACCCAGCAACATGTTCGCCTCCGGGACGCGCACGTCGGTGAAGCGAAGGTGCATGTGCCCATGCGGAGCGTCGTCCTCCCCGAACACCTGCATCGGCCCGATGATCTCGACACCTGGTGTGTCCATCGGCACGAGGATCTGCGACTGGCGCTTGTGCGGAGGGCCATCCGGACTCGTCTGGACCATCACGATCATGATCTTGCAACGCGGATCACCGGCGCCGGAGATGTAGAACTTCTCGCCGTTGATCACCCACTCGTTGCCGTCGCGCACCGCCCGGCACGCAATGTTCTTGGCGTCCGACGACGGAACATCGGGCTCGGTCATCGCGTACGCAGAACGGATCTCACCGTTCAGCAACGGCAACAACCACTGCCGCTTCTGCTCTTCGGTACCGACGCGCTCCAGCACTTCCATGTTGCCCGTGTCCGGAGCAGAACAGTTCAGACATTCCGACGCGATCCGATCCTTTCCGAGCTCGATCGCGATGTACGCGTAGTCGAGATTCGACAACCCGACCCCGGTCTCGGCATCCGGCAGAAAGAAGTTCCACAGGCCCTGCTGCTTGGCTTTGGCCTTGATCGAATCGAGCAGTTCGAGTTGCCCCTCGCCGTAGCCCCAACGTTCGGCGCGACCCTCGCCCCTTCGCTGGTACTCCTCGGTGTGCGGTTCCACCTCGGTCTCGATGAATTGCTTCACGGCGTCATACAACGGACGAGCCGCCTCCGACATCCGCAAATCGAACATGTCGATCGTGGTCTTCAACGCCGTCATCAAATGCTCCGTTCCTATGTCCTGCCCAATCCTCGCGAGTCGCGCCCAGCCGGGTCGAACTCGGTCGAGCGATCGCGGCGGGCGCTCAGGTGGCGAAGCCGGTGACGTCGACGACGAGATCGACGGATTGCAGGGTGAACAGGCAGATCGTGCCGGTCGCAGAGAGCCTGGCGATGACCTCGTTCGGCGACGCCAAGCCGGGTGTGTAGTTGAGGCTCGAGGCCAACGGTCGCGGTGCATCGCAGGGATAGACCGTGACGAACCCGGCAGTTGTGGCGTTGACCGCGGTGACGTTGACAACGGCAGCGACTGCTCCACTGCTGACGCCACCTCGTCCGGTGATCGGCAGCTCGAGGATGGAGCCGGCAGGGCGGATTCCTTGACCCTCGAACTGGTGGTCGATCGTCGGTTCACCGGGACGGGTGTCGAGCAACCGAGCCGGCACCGAGCAGGCACGTAGTCCGGCGTTGAGCCAAGTTCGCCGGTGATGTCGACGACGAGATCGACGGATTGCAGCGTGAACAGGCAGATCGTGCCGGTCGCAGAGAGCTTGGCGATGACCTCGTTCGGGGACGCCAATGCCGGGCATGTAGTTGAGGCTCGAGGCCAACGGTCGTGGTGCGTCGCAGGGATAGACCGTGACGAACCCGGCAGTTGTGGCATTGACCGCGGTGATGTTGACCACGGCAGCGACGGCGCCACTGCTGACGCCACCTCGTCCAATGATCGGGAGCTCGAGGATTGAGCCGGCAGGGCGGGTTCCCTGACCCTCGAACTGGTGGTCGATGGTCGGTTCACCGGGGCGTGTGTCGAGCAATCTGGCCGGTACGAGCGGTGCAAGTGCGCTCGGGCTGGGCACCCAGCCGGTGATGTCGACGACCAGATCGACGGGTTGCAGCGTGAACAGACAGATCGTGCCGCTCGCAGACAGCTTGGCGATCACCTCGTTCGGAGTCGTCGATCCAGGTACGTAGTTGAGGCTCGAAGCCACAGGTCGCGGTGCGTCGCATGGGTAGACCGTGACGAACCCCGATCCACCCGCGTCAATTGCGGTGACGTTGAGCACCGCTGCGGCGGCACCGATCGGCACACCACTACGGCCGGCAACAGTCAGTTCGAGGATGCTGCCGGCATCGCGCCGATCCGATTCCTTCGAATTGGTGATCGAACGTTGTTTCGCCGGGGCGGGTGTCCAGCAATCGTGCGGGCACCAGCGGGATCAGGGTCGGTTCCGTCGGTGGCGGCGGACGGCGGAGGCTGCGACGCCGCATCGAGGCTGACGTACAGCTCGTTGACCTCGTCGACGTCTTGATCGGCGACGTACAGGACCTGCTTGCTGTCGGGACTGAAGACGAAGTTGGAGTCCACGGAGCCACCACTGACCATGGCACCGCTGATCGCCGTGGCTGGACCGCCGCGAGAGCAGCGTGCTGAACAACTCGAACCGGTCGACGACGTTCTGACTGGCGGAGTACACCACACGGCCACCGTCCGGGCTGACCCGGAAGCTTTCGATGTCTCCGCCGGCGACGAGCGGGCCGTTCAACTTCGTCGTCGCTCCGCCGAGGATCGGCACGCTGTACAACTCGAGGACGTCGTTGGTGTCCTGGTCGGCGCGGAACACGACACGGTTGTCGTCGGAAACTGTCGTACCGAAGGTGTCGACATCGCGATCTGCGGCGAGTGGCGCGTTCAGCCGGGTAATGACCCCGCCGACGACCGGCACGCTGAACAACTCGAGCACGTCATCGGTCAGTTGATCGGCGGTGTACACCACTCGGGTGCTATCGGGGCTGAACAGTGATCGCACTGGCAAACACATCGCCGCCCGTCACCAACGCACCGTTGAGTTTGACGCGGGTGCCCCCGGTCGTGGGGATGCTGAACATCTCGAAGACGTCGTCCGCCACCTCGTCGGCGACATAGACCACGCGGCCGCCATCGGGGCTGAGGCGTGCATTCGACACGACTCGTCCCACGACGAGGGGCGTGTTGAGCTGGACGGACGCGCCTCCGGAAACAGGGACGCTGAACAATTCGACCACCGCCGAGATCGCGAACGTAGCGAGGTACACGATCCGCGCGCTGTCGGGCGTGACGCCTATTGAGGCGACCACGTTGGCACCGTTTGAGATGGTGGTGAAGGCCCCGCCGGCGATCGGTACCGAATACAACTCGAAGAAACTGTCGACCTGTTGGTCCCCTCGGTACACCACCCGGCTGCTGTCGGGGGTGATGTCGAAGCCGAAGAGATTGCCGCCCAGCACCAGCGTGCCGTTGAGCTTCACCGCACCGCCACCGGTGATGGGCACGCTGAAGATCTCGCCGCGGCGGTCGACGATCTGATCCGCCATGATAGACGACTCGGTCGCCGTTCGGGCTGATCTGGAAGTACTCCACATCGCCACCCGCCACCAACGTGCCGTTGAGTTTCGTGATCACTCCACCCGCTATCGGCACGACGTACAACTCGGATGACACCGGCAGCTGTCTTGCGCCGCGATGTACACCACGTGTCCGCTGTCAGGAGCAATGGTGAACCGTTCGATTCGGGTACCGGAAGGCAGTAACCCGCTGAGCCGCACCGGTGACGATTGGCCATCGATCGGGACGCTCCACAGCTCGCCCGCCTCATCGGTCGTCTGGTCGGCCACATAGATCGCGTACTGGCCGTCGGGGCTGATCGTGGGGCGGCGCGCTTCTCCGATATCGATGTCTCCGAACGTCGGCATCACGCCGCTGAGCTTGTGGACGACTTGGATGGCGGAGACAGGCAGTGGTTGGGCCACCATCGCAAGGAGGCCGAGTGCCGCGCCGACGCGCAACAGGTTCGTGGAGGTTCGGTGCATCACGTCGTCCAGACCCCGGTGAACGCGGATGGATACGTGACCGCGTGACGCGGGACCTCAACGACGTTTGCGAATGTGGTGTCTTCGAGGAGGCGTCAGTCGTGGGCGAGGGCGTCGACCGCCACGGTGACGGCGAGTATCAGCACGGTGTCGAGCGCGTTGTGCACTTCCACGCCGTACGTGTCGCGAGCTCGCATCCACTTCTTGGAGACCTCACCGATCTTGTCCCCATCGCGTTCGATCTCGTAGTCGTGGTCGACGATGTTCCCTTTCACGGTGAGGTCCTCTCCGTCTTCCACCTCGACATGGAAGCGGTCACGGATGCCGATCATGGCCTTCTTGACGGTCGCCTCGCGGCCGCCGAACTCGATCTTGATCGCATCACGGACGCTCAGCTTTCGCTCGCGGATCGTGGCCACTTCGTTGCCCTGTACATCCTCGAGCACCCAGCTGTCTCGGATCCGTGCAGCCTTGCCATTGACCTTGAACGCCCGTTCACCCGAATCGTCCTCGATCCAATAGTCGTCGCCGATCGAGATCATCTTCTCTCTCATTTGGAAGCGTCGTGCGTTGTCGTCGCGCTTGCGGTCTCTCAATCCCATCGCTCTCTCCGTTCGATTCGGTCAGTACTCCGGCGTGTCGCCTTAGGGCTTGGTGATCGCCACCATGAGGTGGCCGGCCACCGTTCCGATCCACAAGGTAAACGACGGGCTCGACCAGATCCAGCAGGTTCACGCGCCCGCAGGCGTGTGACATCATTGTCGCGGGAAAGCGGCACTCGACGAGGAGGACCAGTGAACAACGATGCAGCGAACGAACCCGACGTTGTCGGCGACCTGAGGTTGCCGCTCAATCGGCGAACCCTGATCAGCGGGGGCATGATCACCGGCGTTGCCGCCTTCTTGGCCCGACCCGGCAGCGCCGTTGCGGATTCACCGGATGAGGATGCACGCCACGGCGGCGACAATGACGATAACGGCCGCTCGACCCAGCAGGTCGGCTTGAACTTCACTGCAATTGCACCGTCGACCGCCGACGATGTGGTGGTCCCCGACGGCTACACCGCGACGGTGCTCATCCCCTGGGGTGACCCGATCGTTCCTGGTGGGCCAGCCTTCCGGTTCGACGGCGGGAACACTGCCGCGGAGCAGGGTCAGCAGTTCGGGATGGGGCACGACGGCATGCATTTCTTCCGTACAAGCAGCAAGCGAGGGCTATTGGCGATGAACCACGAGTTCGTCGACAGCGCGATCATGTTCAACGCCGCGCCCGACTGGAGCGATCCGGAGACCGTGCTTCGTTCGCAGAACGGTCACGGCGTCAGCATCTGCGAACTCGAGCTTCGACGCGGCACGTGGACCCGCGTGTCGAGCCCCAAAGCGCGCCGGATCACCCCGAACACGCCGATGGTTCTCACCGGTCCCGCCGCCGGACACCCACTACTGCAAACGTTGGATGATCCTTCCGGCGTCAGCGTTCTCGGAACGGTCAACAACTGCGCCAACGGGTCGACGCCTTGGGGCACGTACCTGACCTGCGAAGAGAACTTCAATGGCTACTTCGGCACCGACGACGCTGCCTTCACTCCGACGCCGTTGATGAACGCCTACGGAATCGTGAAGGCCCCGTTCGCCGCGATTTGGTACCGCGTGGATCCCCGATTCGACATCGCCGTGGACCCGAACGAATCCAATCGGTTCGGTTGGGTGGTCGAGATCGACCCGATGGATCCATCGTCGACGCCGAAGAAGCGGACCGCACTCGGGCGCGCTGAAGCACGAGGTCGCCGCGTTCGCCGAGGCCGACGACGGCCGCGCCGTCATTTACACCAGCGACGACGAACGATTCCAACGGCTGTACAAGTACGTCTCCGCCCGCCCATGGAAGCAGATGCTCCGGGCTGGCCAGAGTCCCCTCGACGAGGGCACGTTGTACGTGGCCCGATTCGACGCAGACGGGACCGGAGCATGGGTTCCACTGGTACCCGGATCAGTTCCGGGCTACACCGACCTCGCCAGCATCCTGATCGATACTCGAGGCGCGGCTGCAGCAGCCGGAGGTACGGCGATGGATCGGCCCGAATGGGTCGCGGTACACCCGCATGTCCCCGGCCTCGCCTACGGCACGTTCACGAACAACACCGCCCGAACCGCCGCTGATCCCGCCAACCCGCGCTTCCCGAACCCTCACGGCCACATCCTTCGCTGGCACAACACCGGAGGCGACCACGGCGCAGAAACGTTCGTGTGGTCGGTCTACGCACTCGGCGGAGCCGGACTCGGTACTGGTGACGGTTCGACCATTGCCCCTGGCGACGCATTTGGTTCACCCGACGGCCTCGCCGTCGACCAAAAGGGCTGGGTCTGGATCGAGACCGATGGAGGCCAACCAGTCGCGTGCAACAATCAAATGCTCGTCTCCGAACCGGCGACCGGCGATGTTCGCCGCTTCCTTGTCGGACCGCGCGGTTGCGAGGTCACGGGTTGGACCGTCGCCGACGACGGCCGAACGCTCTTCGTCAACATCCAGCATCCCGGCGAACTGGCCACGTTCGGATCGCCGGCGGCGCAATCGAACTGGCCCGACTTTGCCGGGCGGCCACGCCCTGCCACAGTGGCGATTCAGCGACTGGACGGTGGCCGTGTCGCCTGAGACACGACCCGGAAATGTTCATCGCTACCGCGATCCGGTCGGTGTGGGTTCCCGCACGGGCGCATACGGCCCAAATCACGACCCGCAGCCGAACACGCCTCCCCATCAACTGGAGGCGACGATGGGAATCGAACCCATGTACAGGGCTTTGCAGGCCCTTGCCTGAACCACTCGGCCACGTCGCCGTGTCAGGTCACGATGCCGCGACCAGGACAAGACCGCACACGATATCGGCTCCACCAAACACATGGCGGCCCAAGAGCTGGTTGTGCAGGGGTGATGGAAGAATGTTGGGAACTTTGTAGCTCGACCAACGCACAGCGTGAGGAATGCAGTTACGATCAGGGATCGATCGACGGGGTTAGCAGACCGTCCCTCAGCTAACCCCGTCGGTCGAAACTGGAAACTGAAGGGCCCGTCCCGACCCGCCGGTGAAGTGTCGCCGCCACGAGCAGGCCCGCTACGACCCATCTGCTCGCTTCGACACTCACCGCTGGTCAGCTTGATTACCGCTTCAGTTGTGATCCGTCCCCTGCTATGTACTTGCCCATCCGAGGATCTGCCTGAGGCTTCTCCTCGACGTGCTGCATCGTGCCACGGCCTCCTGGAATTGAAAAGCCCACCGGGCGCGATTGGGCCGAATGACCTATCGCACTGGATGGTCTGCACCGGGCGTCGGAGACAGCCTGGCCGAACGCGGCGGGTCACCCACCATCCAGCGGCCACCAGAAGCACCCAGACGAGCGGCGAAGCCGCCGCGATCGGGGCCCACGACCGCGTCGACACCACGGTCGGCACGCGTGGCACCGGGAGTCGGCTCTACCTGCCACGACGCGACGAACGGCGAGACCGGCGAGCGTCGGGCGGAGACGTCGACCTCGACGCGATACAACGCCGGGGCTCGGGCACCGCGACATCGGCCCACTCGACGAATCCATCGGCCGGTCGGCCCGCACGTTCGGCGACCACGGCGCCATCTCCTCCGACGATACGGACAGTGACTTTCTCGCACCGAGCCGGGGACGGCCGACGGGTGTCGAGCACACGAACTTGCACCAGGTTCGGACCGGGTCGTGCCGGCTCGATCGACGCGCTCACCGTGAGATCGCGAGCGTCGGCCGTGACGATCTGTGGCGCGACCGACCGAGACCGGAGCGAACTGCTCGCCGCGCGCGGGCGCCGAGCCGACGAGCAACGCGGCGATCACGACCGCAACGCCGGCAACAGCCGAGCTCCATCGGAACCGTGCCTGGTTCGCGGCCGCGCACTGACCCGCCGCCGAGCCATCGCCCCGAGACCGCCAGCGCCACGATGCAGACCCACCTTCATCACGATCCGCTGGCCGTAGCTCGTCGAGAACAGCGCCGTCACCGTCACCGCAACGCGGCCACTGAGAAGGAATCCGCTCGCCCTGTGACCACCAGACCGACGACGGCCAGCGAGCTGACCGACGGCCACAGCGTTCGCAGCCGATGATCTCGGCGGGCGAGCAGCCACATCGCCGCCACCGCCGCCGATCCACACGCACAACGAGCCGAGGTGCAACGCCCGCAGCGCACCCCGACGACCAACGACCCACCGATGCCGGCGTGACCGCCGTACGCAGCAGCGACGACGAAGCCGCCGGCGATGACCGCGAGGATGCGAACGACCAACCACTCGCGCTGCCTGGTCGGTGGCCCTGCGCAGCAGGCGCGCCGCCCACCACACCCCGATGGCCAGCTGGACGCCGATCAGGGCGCGGCGCCCGGGATCGCTGCTGAGGAGCAGGCTCGACCACTGAACGTTGCTGGAACCCGACGGATGCGGCGTCGGCCACGAACAAACCGATCCAACCGACCGCGACGACACAGCGCTGCAACGCACGGCCAGCCACGTGACGTTGTCGAAGTCGCCGCCGACCGCTGCGCACCATCAGAGCGGCGACCACCACCGCACCGACCGCGAGCAGCGCTGCGCCGTCGCTGATCACTCGCAGGGCGATCGACAGCCACGAACTGTCCACCTGCTCGCCCGATTCGGACGGCGGCGCAGCAACGCCGATGCCGAACGAGATCGACCCGACCGTCTTGTGCAGGTCCGCCGGGTCGACCACCACGTACCGCAAGATGTACGCGCCCGCGCTCGCAGCTTCGGAATCTCGGCGAGCAAGGTCGTCTGGCTCCCGTGCAGCGCCCAGCTCGAGCGACTCGTCGAACTCCGGAGCCGAGGCGCAACAACCGCACTGTCGATGGCGGTGGCCAACACCGGCTCGCTGAACCGCAGCTCGGCCACCGGCGGCGACTTGGCCAGCACCGAGCCGTCGACGAGGTTGGAGTCGACGAATGAGGCGTGCGCGGCGGTGTTCGACACCGGAAGGAGGACGAAGACGGCCACGGCGCCGAGCGCCGCCGCGCACCACCGTTTCATGCGCTGACGGTCGACCATGATTGGGCGAGATCCGTTCTGCGGATGAAATGTGTTGCGGTTCGCACGATCGAAGTCCCTACTCGAATTGGTGTCATGGTCCACCGCTCAGTTCAGTGTGACGCCACTCATCGAGAGTTCGCCGACAACGATCGAGACCTGGTCGCCGACCTGAAGTAGACCGAGCGAGTTCGCCAGCAGCACATAGCCGGTACGACCTGCAACCGGGGTTTCCTTCGAGTGACCGTGGCCCACCATTCCAGGGGTGTCGAAACGGATGCCGCGTACGTCGAGCACGGGCGACACATCGTCGTCGTGGATCGACGCAGCAGCGGCGGGATCGATGATCTGGTACTCGATCTCGACCATCCCACCAGCTGCGGTGATGTACGCGCCGAGCAGGCGAACCCCGTAGCGGTCCTCGATCGCGGGCGACGTCGGCATCGTCGACGTTCGAGGAGCGTTGTCACCGTGGCTGATCGACTCGCTCCAGGCGAAGGCTCCGATCAATGCCGCGACTGCGCACAGCACGGCGAGGAACCCTCGCCGACGTCGGGTGGACGTCGGCGAGGGTTGCGCTGCCACCTCGGGAGACCGTGTCATGGTTGCCGAGCTCATCAGGCGACGATCGCCGTGGCTGGACCCCAGTTGCCGGACGCATCCTGGGTACGGAACCACACGGTGTTTCCTGTGAACACCGACAGATTGTTCGGGCGCTGAGCAGTGAAGTTGACGATCACAGCACCCGCTTGGTTGCCCAGTTGCACGTTGGTCCAAGGGGCGGTCGCCGTCCCACCAATGTGGTACTGGACCGCCGCGATGCCACCGGTGCCATTCGACGACGCCGTGCCGGTGATCCTCCTCGGGTTCACGACGAGCAGATTCGAGATCGTGGGCAGGCCCGTCGCGGGACCCCAGTAACCGAGGGAGTCCAGGGCACGCACCCACAAGTTGTCACCGGTGGGAACTGCCGGGCTGGCGATCACCTCGGTGACGACTTGGCCCGACGGGACCACCGTGAGCGGGACATTGACGCCCAACCCACCGTCAGCCGGGACCGCTCCGACGCTGTACTCGATGGCGGTCACTGTGACGCCATTGCCGTACGCCGTCGCCGTGATCGCCGTGTTGCCCGCGGGTTCGTACGTCAGGGTTGTGATCGCCGGCAGGCTCGAGATGATTTCGAGCAGCGTTGCTGCAGTGGCTGCGCCCCAGTTGCCGGCCCTGTCGTGAGCCCTGATGTAGATGTTGTGGATTCCAGGGGTGAGGCTGCGGACCGAAGCCAGCGGTATGTCGGCATACACGTCCTCGTCGCCGACCGGACCCCACGTGCCGTCCACCGGGCTGAACAAGAAGCCGGTGCCCTCACCGGTCTCGACGAAGCCACCTCCGACATCTGTTTCGAGGAAGCCTTCGACCTTGTCGACACCCGACACCGCGTCGTTGACCGTGGCGAAGATGCGGACGACCTCGAGGAAGCTCTCACCGCCGTTGTAGGCGTTGGTGCCGTCGTTCGGTCCTGACGGATCGGTGGATCCCGATGTCGTGGTCGGCACGGTCTTGTCGACGATCAGGTCGGCCGAGGCGCACACGCCGGACGGTGTGTTCGGCGCTGCCGCACCATCGTTGCTCCAAACATTGCGACTATCGGCGGCCGCTACTTGGATCGCATGCGTACCATCGGCGAGCGCACCGACGTCGGCTGCCGGAATGGTGCCAGACAGCTCGGCGATTGCCTGCGGGCCATTGACCGCCAGCGGGTAGTTCCCGGCGCCGATGATCGGCTGCGCCGTGAAGTCGGGGCATGTGGCTCCGAACGAGGCGTTGCCCTCTTGCACAAGATCAGTGCCGGTGAGGCTGGCGTCGGCAGTTGCAGTCACTGTGACGTCGACGGTGCCGTTCGTGTAGGCGGGGTCGAGTTGCACTGGCTGCACGACGGGTCCGGCGCGGTCGATGGTGAAGGCGATGCCGTCGGGATCACCCGACGTCGTGGCATTGGAGAGCTGCACCCACAGGGTGTGCGTACCGTTCTCGAGGTAGCTCAACTCGGACGCCGGCACCGTTGCGTTGAACACGGTTGCGAATGCGTCTGCGGAAGCCAGGATGTTGGATCCACCACCCAGCAGCGCAGCACCAGGATCGTCGATCGAGAAGGTTCCGCCCGTTGCCGGGTCGACGCCCGATGGCAACGTAATGGTGCCGTCGAAGGTCAGATCGACATCACCGGCCGACTCGAGAGGATCGATCGCGTTGATGTGCGCCCGCGGTCCGGCCACATCGGGGGCCACTCCTTCGGGCTGCCACACGGCGAGGAACGTCATCGCCGGCGCCGCAGACTTTGCGCCGGTCTGCACCACCTGATCGCTGAGTGCATAGCGATACGTGGCCTTGGCCTCGGTGGGAACAGTGACGATCGCATCGACCGTCTGGCCGACGTTCAGCGGCACGACGACCTCGGAGGAGCGTGCAGCGAGGCGTTCGAGTCGCGGCCGACGACAACCTGGCGAGTACCGGACAGGCCCATCGAGTGATCGGCCAGGCCGAGGTTGGCGTAGCGGATCAAGACTCGGTGACCGGGTTGGGTATCGATCACTTCGGTGTCGGGAAACGCCTTGCCGTTGATCAGGTGATACGTCGGGTGGAAGTCGGTCATGTCGAACGCCAGCGGATCAGCAGCTGTCGACAGGTTCAGGTCGAGGTCGTTGGTCGCCAGCGAGGCCTCGTCATCGAAGTCGCCGACGAGTGTCGCTGTAGGCGCAGCCACCGAGCGGCACCGGACCGGACACGTCGCCGACGGCGCACGATCAGCACGCCAGACAAGCCCATTGCCGCCTGAAGGTTGCCATGCGGGGTTCGTGCGCTGGCCCGGTAGATCGACGTGCCGACCTGGCTGGCCGTGAACCTCACGGTGCCCGAGCCGCCCTCGGCGATCGTCGGGGAGGCGCTGACGTCGGAGTCGACAACGCTGGGTAGGTCGAGGCTAGAGGTCGCCCGGCGCCCGGCGGCAAGTCGTTGGTCACTGTCAGTTCGACTTCGGCATCCTGATCGACGACGATCGTCGGTCCAGGCAGGCTGAGGCTCCCCGGCACCGTGGTGAAGCCCCAGACGTTGAAGCCCGAGCACGATGCCGGCCTCGGCCGTAGACGGCACACGTCGCACCGCAGTCGCCGATGATCTGCTGCACCGGCACCGGGTTGGTGCCCGTGATGATCAGGCCGGTTGGGTCGACGAGCCGCTCCTGGATGGTCGCCGCGCTGAGCGGCAAATGCGAGTGTTCGCGGCAGCCAGCGCCGCCGCACCCGCCGCAACAGCGACGAGAGAATGAAGTTTCGTGTAGGTTCGCATCGCCGGTCTCCTAGGAGTTTCCGCAGTTGGTGGTATCGGCCGGATCGACACGGATCAGCGTGAGCTGGCCACCGAATGCCGCGCCGTAGTTCGTGGATTCCGCAAGGTTGTGGTTGTGGGCGACGTGGTAGTACTCGCCGCAGGCGTTCTTGCCCTGCACCTCGGGGTTGAGCACGCCCTGGCCGCCGAGGAACGGCGAGCCGCTCCAGTACTCGCCTTCGGTGAGGTTCTGTGCGTGGGCACGGCCACCGGCGACCGGCGTCTGGCGATTGCCGACGGTGTTGTAGTCCTCGACGTTCTCCCACGTGAACGGTGGCGTCGATCGTGCTGCCCGGGTCGACCACGATCGCGAACTTCTCCAGCGACAGGTCGATCGCGCCGTCCGGCCAGCAGCCGCCATCCTTGGCGATCACCCTCTCGTGGTTGCTGTGCGGGTGGAACGGGTACGACTCGCCACCGACCGCCAGGTAGCGGATCAGCGCCGGCAAGCGGGTTGGTCGCCGGGTCGTACGGCTCGACGTGGGCCAGCGCGCCGTACGGCTGAGTCGGGCAGCCAGCCGCGCCGTTCGGGGCGATCGCGTCGGGGAACGAGCGGCCGTTGATCATGAAGTAGCGCGGCGTGTCCACGTTGCCGGCGTAGTCGGCCGACGTGCAGCACGCCCGACTCTTCGACCGCGTAGTGCACCTCGGGGTCGAGCTCGGTGAGCATCACCATGTATTCGTGCTCGGCGGCTGTAGCGGCTGTCGGCTGGTCGTTGTAGGCCAGGCGAGCGTAGCCTGCTCGTCGGTCGGCACGAGCAGATCGGCTCGCTCGGCAGTCGACGGGTGAACGATCAGCGCGCCGACCAGGCCCATCTCGATCTGCAGTTGCTGGGTCGTTGCCGCTCTGGTAGAGGTAGGTGCCCGGCTGTCGGCGGTGAAGCTGTAGGTGATCGACCCGCCCGGAGCGACGTCGTCGGTCAGCGACTCAGCCGCCGGCGCCGTCGAACTGGGCCTGCGCCGGCCGGCCGTTGGCCTTGACGCTGTCGATGCCCATGAACTGAGCGAGGTGCGTCACCGTCGAGCTGGTTGCGCAGCGTCACCGTGACGCGGTCGCCCTGTTGGCGCACAGCACCGGGCCGGGGTACTGGAACGCACCGTTGCCGTTGGCGTAGCCCCACATCAGCATGCTGTTGCCGTCGGGCAGTGTTGATGATGCCGCTCTCGGCCGTGAGCACGTAGTTGCTGTCACCGCCCGGCGCGAGCTGCCGTCGGGATCGGCGCATCGGATGCCCTCGGCTCGCTCGGCGCGGCTGCACCGGTCGGCGACCGGCGCCGAGGTGACGATGGTGGCGCCGAGCACACCGGCGAGGCGAGCGGCGACGCGCGCCGCTCGTGCCCCACCGTCGGCGCGGCCGGGCGCCGAGCGGTTGTCGGCTCTGAATACATCGAACCCGTCCCTTCTCGAGTTCGGTTGTCGCTGGCCGCACGACCAGTTCTGTGTATTGCCCGCCGACACGCTGGTCGTTGCCGTCGCCGCGGTACTTGGTGGGGTCGGTGTTGAAGAACGGGTAGGTCCCCGGCTGCCGGGTGCGGTGAGGAGGACGTCGCGGCTCTCGCCGGCGCCGAGCACGACCGTGTCGGTGATCGTCTGCTGTGTCGGGGCTCATGTAGCGGGCGTCGTTGCCGACCATGCGCAGCGGCACGCCCGGCATGCTCAGCGTCTGCTCCTGGAACCCGAGGTTGGCCAGGCGGATCAGCACCTGCTCGCCCGGCCGGCGCCGTGAGCCTCGAGCTGATCGGCTGGTACTGCAGGTGCGGCGCAGCCGACCGGCACGTCCAGGTCGCCGGTGGCATCGTCGCGGGCTGCTGTCGGGCTCGAGCGTGTCGGGGTAGGCCCGACCGTTCATCAGCCAGACGTTCGGCTTGTAGTTGGTCCAGTCGGACGTCCTGATGTGGGCGTCGTTCCAGTGGCCGGCTGAAGTCGAACTCGGTCAGCAGGATCGGGTACTCGACGTCGAACGCCGTGTCGGCGGCCGTCGTCGTAGGCCCAGGTCGCGGCATTCGGCGTCGTGCCCGGGCGCGACGAAGACGATGCCCGGTCATGCCCATCGTGACGTGCTCGACGTCCTCGAAGTGGCAGTGGTACATGTACGTGCCGGCGTCCAGCGGACGGAACACGTAGGTGAAGTCACGCCCGATCGGCACCGAGACCGAGGTCTCCGGAACGCCGTCGTAGAACGGGATGGCGTTGCGGAAGCCGTGCCAGTGCAGGGTGTGCGAGTCGACCAGGTCGGGGCGTGTCAGCAGACCGAGGTTGCTGAGCGTGACCCACAGCTCCTCGCCGACGACGCACTCGATGATCGGCGCCGAGATCTGCGCCTTGCCCTGCTGGGCCTGCACCTGGCTGCGCTCGAGACCGGTGACGTCGCGGAAGCCGAAGATGTAGGTGTCGAACGACGCCGGTCAGTCCGGTCGTGGATGATGGTGTCGGGGAAGTACGGGTCGATCGGCGGCAGCGTGCGAGGCATGCCCGCCCAGCCGTCGGTGACCGCCAAGGCCAGCTTCGTGACACCGGCACCGTTGGCGGGGTTCAGCCCTGCCGGGCATCTTGCCGCGTGGGGCGCGGTCCTGATCGCCGTTCGCCGACTGCGTATGCCCCGCCGGCGGCAAGGGCGACGACTGCGCCGCTGCCGATGACGAAGAATCCCGCCGGGACATGAGCCGGCGTGCTCCTGTCGTTGTTGATGATCTCGCTCACAGGGTTCCTCCGAGGAAATCGTCGACCTTGGTCGTGTGTTGTTGCAGTCGTACCGTTGGGTCCGACGTAGCGCATGCCGATGCTGCCGCCGGCAGCGTTGTTGGCGACTGCCGAAGCCGGCTGACGTCGGCTGTACCATCGCGATACGACCGTTGACGAACACCTGCACCTGGCCGGTGGCTGCTGGCCGTCGCCTCGATGCATTGTGCCGCCAGGGCCAGGTTGACGTTGCGGGATGGTCAAGGTCGGGACGATGACCGTCGAGCCCGCTGGTCGAGTAGCCCGACCGTGATGCGGTCGTAGGCGCTTCGGTGTAGCGGACCTCGATGTAACGGTTGCGGCGTCGAGGCCGAACGGTGTCGTGCCGTTGGCCTTCAGGACCAGGCTGATCGAGCTGCGTCACCGCCGCGGTCGGAAGTGCGGTGAGGTGAAACCCGCCTGCTGGTCGGCGCCGAACGGAGACTTGCGGTTGCCCCAGATCTCGAAGCCGCTGGCACGGCCGATGCGCCTGCATTGGCGTTGATGCCCATCGGTGAGATCAGTGGAATGGCGTACGGCTGGTCCAGTCGCTCCCGAGGCCGAGCGTAGTGGCCGCTCGGTTGAAGCGAGTCGAGCAGGAGTTCGGTGTGCCGGGCAACGGCGGTGCCGGCGGTGCGGCGGCGGTGCCAGCTCGTCGGCGCCACGATCGACGTTGGCACTCCGGCCGGGACGGGCCTGGCCTGGTCGTCGATGTCGGTGGTGGGCGCGGCACTGGGAAGTAGCCGCTCGGGTTGCCGCTGCCGTGCCGGTGAGTGATCGCGCATGGCCCGTGTTGACCACCAGTCGCGTCGACGTGCGGCCGGCCTCGAGCAGGTGGTAGTCGGCCAGCTGTGCCACCGGCAGATCCAGCGTGACGATCGCCGCCGGACGGAAGCCGGGGAACGTCCTCCAGCTGGCCACCGACACCTGAGTGTCGAAGGTCGCCTTGAACTGCACCTGGGCGATGCCCGACGGGATGCCGAACCTGTCGAGGATTGACTGCCGAGGTCGTGCCGTCCCGTGCCGAGCGAGAAGCCGGTGCCGCCGTGGTACAGCGGGCTTGCTGGGCTCGAGTCGTACACCGAGCCGTAGAGCGTCGGCGTGCCGCTGCCGTCGGTGGTGCCGACGTCCCATCGCAGGATCGGTGACGGGTCGCCGGCGAGGCCGATGCCGGCCACGCCGGCGTTCGGTCCACGTGCCCGCCCGGTTGTCCCAGAAGATGTTGTTCGAGCAGCACCGGGTTGGAGAACTTCGTGCGTTCGCCAGCGCCACCGATGGCGGTTGAGGCGTGCCTGCAGCAGCGCGCTGTTCGCACCGGTGGACACGCCGGCCGGCGCCGGCAAGCCGTCGCTGGTCATCGCCGTCGCCGTCGTGATGTTCTTGACGATGGTGTTGTTGACGATTCGCACGTCTGGGTGTGTCGTCGATGGCGATGCCGCCACCTTCGTGGGTGGCCACGTTGTTGGCGATGATGTTGTTGCTGCACGGTCATCCGGTCGTTGGTTGGGACCGGCCGCCATCAGGAACCGCACGCCGCCGCCGTCGTCGTTCGACAGGTTGGCGATGATCTCGTTGTGGTCGATCGTCACCGCGCCCGGCGCCGGTGATGAGCACGGTGGTGTTGGCGGGAATCTCGCCGGCGACCATGATGCCGCCGGCCTCGTCGTAGGCCTGGTTGAAGTAGATCCGGTTGTGGTGGATGCGTGCCGCCGGGGCTGCGGCCGTAGTGGCTGATGCCGCCGCCGTACTCGGCGCTGAAGTTGCCGCAGATGTCGTTGCCAGACGATCTCGTAGCCGTCGGAGCCGTAGAAGATGCCGATGGCGCCGGCGAGGTTGGTGCCGCCGTTGGCGACGATGCGGTTGCGCAGGATCCTGACGTTGTCGGTGTTGTTGTTCGGGTTGAGGCCGGCGCTGCTCGAGCTCGGGCGTGCCGATGCGGATGGCGCCACCGAACGTGCCGCCGTTCGACTGGAACACGTTGTTGGTGATCGGGTGTTGCTGGCCCGTACGCGTTGACGAACACGCCGCCGCCCTGCGCCTCGACGTTGACCGGACGAGGTGTGCCGTTCGGGCCACCGCCGAGGAAGTTGAGGTTGGTCGGCGAAGCCCTGCTGGTCGCCGCCGGTGATGGTGAAGCCGTCGATGGTGGGGTTGAACGTTGCGTCCTGTTGAACTGGTTCGTCGTCTCCGGGCGGACGTAGATGACCTGGCCACTCGGACGATCGGGTCGGTGCCGGTCGGGGTACCGCCTTCGGCGAGGCCCAGACCATGTGTCGCCACGTAGTCGAAGTACACGCCGTGCCGTCGGCCGGCGAGCTCCAGAAGTAGCGACCGTCGATGCGGGAACCCAGCACCGCCGGGCCGCCGGGCCGACGCCCTGCAGCTTGACCCTGTTGTGCATGACCAGGTTCTCGAAGTAGGCGCGGTCCGGGTTGAAGTCGGCGTACTGCGCCGCCGTCGTTCGGGTACACCACGATGAGGACGTTGCCGTTGTTGTTGTTGTTAGCGCACCGGCGTCGGCGGCCTCGATGGCCCGCTGGATCGCGCGCGGCCCGCTGCCATCGAGCGGGTCATTGTCCGGGTCGAACCGTCGGCTCGCTGCCGACTGTCCTCGACGTGCCGCACGGGAAGTCCCTGACCTCGAAGACGGGCGGGTTGTAGTCGTTGCCGCCGATGACGTGGAACGTGACACCGTTGGTGGCCGCCTGGCCGTTGTCGGCTGACGACCTGCAGGTTGTAGGCCCCGGACTGGAGCGTTGGTCGCGCGGCAGCTTGAACGTGATCGTCGTGTCGGTCCACGACGTGGCGTGGCGAGCGGCAGGTGTCAAGCCGGTGTTGCCGAGCGTCAGGTGCACCGCGCCTGGCGCTGCGCCGAACGCACTTGCCCGAGATGGTGAACGTCGCACGATTCGCCTGGTGCCGACGCTGTCCAGTACGGCTTGTCGATCGTGTAGAACTCGGGCTGTCGCTGCCGGCACGCGCGCAGGCGGGCGGGTATGACGCACCTGGCTGCCGGGCAGCTGGAAGCGACGCCGCAACCCGTGTGGGCGCCTGGTCCACCGGGTGGACCACGCCGGGCCAACCCTGGAACTTGGTGCTGATCGTGCGGTACTGCGGGTTGTAGCCGGACGACCTTCGGCCGTTGTTGGGTGTGCCTTGCTGGCCCGGGTCGTTGCCGATCAAGCGGTACACGTTGGGGCACACACCCGACGGTGTCGGGCAGGCGATGGTGTCCGTCGACGGCAGCAGCACCTCGTAGTAGCCGTTGTAGTCGGACTCGGCGGTGTACACGAGGCGACCGGTGTAGTCGTAGACGCCCACCGGCACGTTCGGCATGCCGGCCTTCTCACCGAACACCGTGCTCTTCGGGTCGGTCGACACGTTGAGGTCGTCGATGATGTAGCCGACGAAGCGGGTCGGGATCGGAACGTCGGTGTAGATGTGGAAGATCGGGGCGATCGAGCGGCGAGGCTGCACCTGCACCAGCTTGACGTTGCAGTACGGACGCGTTCGCCCTCGACCGGGGCTGCCGCCGTTGGCGTTGAAGTCGGGGTTGTTCCGGCGTCGGTCGATCGTGTCGATCAGGTGCAGTCGCGCCGGCGCATGCCGACGTCGACGTGTTCTTCGCGCGGTAGCTCGTTCTGTCGCAGCGGGGGTAGCCTGGGTCGCTCGGCGTGGAGCCGGGGTGTCGTACGTCCACGGGCCCTGCGGGACGTAGCGTGTCGCCGGTGAAGACGTTGATCGCGGCCTCGTCGGTGAACTTGTACAGCGGTCGGCGTTGCCGGTCGCCGAGCACCGTGTGTCGCACGGCGGAATGGCTTCGACGAGGTAGTCGCCGCGTGCTCGAGATCGCCGAAGCCGTAGTTGCCGTCGACCGCACCGTTCTCGCCGAACTGCACGCCCATCATCGGCGCCTCGATGCAGGGCATGGCGACGTCCGAGGCAGTCCGGTGTCGGGTCAATCTCTCGTACTGCGGTTCGGACTGTGGCAGCGCCTGGCTGTACGCCGGTGTTCCGTCGGCGGTGCGAGCGACGCACCCTGTCGGGCGGGTCCAGCTCTCGGTCTGCTGGGTGGTCTCGGCGCCGGTGTTGTCGGGCACGGGATCGCAGCCGACTCCGGGCTCGTCGATCGTGCCGTACTCGTTCTCGGGGCGCTCGCAGCCGCCTGGCACCGAACTGCTTGACGGCACCGTTGGCCGCCGCTCGGTACGTTGCCACTGACCGTCCTTGTTCGGGAACCCACAGCTGCATGGTCACGTCCGGGCACGCCCGGCTGCCAGTCCTCGGCGGCGGCGTTGCGCGGGTTCAGTTCGTTGCGGGTGACGTCGTAGCTGACCGTGCCGACGATGCCGCCGTTCTCGTCGGGCGCGTACGGCTGCACGCCGACGTCGAAGTGGCCGCCGAGGCCGAAGATGTTGAGCACGTTCCAGTCGACCTGGTCGGTGAGCTGGGTGTGCGCGACCGGCGTCGTTGTCGAGCGTCCAGGTGCGCCCGTGGTCGTGCGATATCCGGGGTGGTACGCCTCGAGGATCAGGAACTGGCCGAGCGGGTAGGCCGTGCATCGTCCCACTCGCCTTTGGAGTCGGTCGTCGCGCTGGCTGGCCCTGGTCGTTCAGCGTGTTGACCCGGGTACGCAACGTCAGCCCGAAGTTCGGGGACACCCGGCTCCTCGTACGGGGTGCCGACGCCGTCACGCTTGCCGTTGGCGTTCTTGTCGAGGAAGACCGAGCCTTCCAGGTCGGTGAACCAACCGGCGAGCGGGAACGTGCCGACGTCGACCGTGCCGCCGTTGCGCACGGTGACCTGCACGAAGTCGAGCATGCGGACCTGCGCCTCGTCCCACAGGGTGAGCGGTGTAGGTGCCGTTGGGGACGTTGGCGATGTGGAAGGTGCCGTCATCGTTCGCTCGCTGCACGTACTGCGCCTGGTCGGTCGGACCGCACGCAACCCGACAGGCATGCGAGCGAGACCCATCCGTCCTCGACCGGGCCCTCGAGCTCGGTGCCGGTGCCGCCACCCCAGATCGTGCCGGGGTTCGGCAGTCCCGTCGGTCTGGGCGACGTACGTACGGCCGACCATGATCCGACCCTTGATCTTGCCGGTGCGGTGCATTGGCGGCGTGGCTCAGGCTGTCTTGTTGCTGGACGAAACCGAAGTGACGAACGGCGTGGCCTCGCCGCCGACGACCAGCTCGGTGTCGTAGCCCGTCGAGCCCTCCATGTTCCAGGTGTCCCAGTCGTGGCCGCCTTCGAGCGTGGTGGTCTGGATCCACGGGTTGTTGGCCTCGGCCTGCGTTCTGCGGATCGGGCGGCGTGACCGAGACCGCATATCGGTTCGGCCCGATGTTGGGGATGACGATCATGCCTTCCTTGTCGGAGTGGCACGAGGTCGTGCCGCCGTTCAACTGGCCACCGGTAGCACCGCCGTTGCTGAGCACTGCGGGGATCGGCGCACCGTCGCCGTCGAACAGCATCTCCTCGTAGTCGTCCGTGAGATTGCCGGGCGTTCCGTTGTTGTTCGTCTCCGTCTGGTACTCGGTGCACAGCGGGTTGCCGAACACGTCGAAGTTCGACCTCACCGGCGATGTCGCTCATCTGGGCGGTGAAGCCCGACATGTTGTTGATTTCTGGTGAGTTGGGTCCCGGTCGGCTGGGCCGTTCGCTGGGACATAGGACTCGGGCACGCCGTCGAACTGGCCGTTGGTCGAGGCGTTGTCGTTGAAGACCTGTACTCGCACCGTCACTGTGGGCAGCGGCAGCGGGTTCATCCTCACCGCGACGGTCTGGGCGCTGCCGGCGCCGACGGTGAAGTGCGCACCGTCGATCTTGAAGCCGTCGGCGATGACCGAGATGAGGTACTTGCCCTCGTCGAGGGTGAGTCCGCCCGTCGGGATGTCGTCTTGGTCGCCGTTGGCGACGATCTTGCTGTGGCCGTCGATGGCTCGCACCGAGGGCCACGTGCAGCTGTTCGGGTAGACATCGTCGCCGACGCCGGAATACGCGGTACCCGCGGTCGGGGTGTTGGCGTCTTGGGCGCTCGTCGGCAGGCACTTCGCCGGGTCGTACGTGACATCGCCGATCGAGTCCTCGTTGATCAACCACTTGAATTCGCCGACCGGGACTCCGTCGTCCACGGCAAAGTCACGGAACGGCAGCTGGGGTCCGCTGTCGTACGCCGGGAACACGGCAAATGAAACAGTGCCGACCCCCGCAGCCGAAGCCGGCGATGCCGAAATCGACCAATCCAAAACAGTGACTGCGCATAGGCATAGAACCGCCAATCCGCGTGAAAGCAGTTTGGTGCTCACGCCCGTCCCTCTCCGTCCTCGTGTTACTCCCGGCGCCATCCGCTACCAAGAGTGACGGGACTATAAACAAGGATTAAGACTTTTGGCAAGGGGTCAAAATCGCCAGCTGCGTTCCATCGGGTCCGGAAGCCACCGTTCAGACGGCGCTTTCGATCGCCTAGAATTAGCCGATCATCGCAGCTCAGAGCGCTTGAATGGACCCACTGGTCGAGGTCATTCCCGAACCGCTCCGGGCCCTCGAAGAAATTCTTGCAAGGGCCGAAAGACCCCCCTCACCGTGCCTCAGCGAACACCAACTGTGGGAATGGCCTAACACTGGTATGAAGACTCAGGGACCATTCGGGCGCCTACGACCTAACCCTCACGTTGAGACTGATGTTCTGCGGGCAGCCGTAGGTTCAGCCGATGTCGATGCTGACGGTGCCGTTCTCCACCTTGGTGGGGTAGGTCTTCAGGTCGACGCGAATTGGTGCACCCTTGCCCTCACCGGTGCGGATGTCGAAACGTCCGTTGTGCTTCGGGCATTCGATGATGTAATCCATCAACAGGCCGTCGGCGAGCATCGCGTGCTCGTGCGTGCAGGTGCCGTCGGACGCGAAGTACGTGTCGTCGGGCGAGCGGTAGATCGCGTACTGGCAGCCACCGTGTTCGACCGGGATCACGTCTTCGCGATCGATGTCGTCGATACCGCACACCACGATCCAATTCGGCAACAGCGGTGTCCTAACTCGTGGTGCCAACCGCGCTGGAACGGTCGGGAAGCTGACGCTGGATGCAGTACTGATAGTCCTTGCGCTGGCGCAACAGCACGGGCATGAACTCGCCGAAGGCAGCCGCGATGCTGGGCGCCGGCGTGGGAAGGTCGTCCTTGATCTCCGCATGCAACGCCGGTAGAGCATGGAACGGCACCATCGGGAACATGTGGTGCTCGACGTGGTAGTTCATGTTCCAGTACACGAATCGGCTGAGCGGATTCATGTACACGGTGCGACTGTTGAGACGGTGATCCGTGACGTCTTCGCCGAGACCGCTGTGCTGGGTGAGCCCGGTGACGATGTGGTGCCATGCCCCGTACATCCGCGGCAGCCCGATGACCATCGCCGGCAGGATGCTGGCCGACATCACACATGCGGCGACGACGCCGGCGTAGATCAACAACCACACTCGTGCAGTCCAATACGTCTTGGGCCGCTCGGTGTCGGGCACGAACGTCGCTTCCTCCGCGGTCAACCGGCCCGATGCGTGAATGAACATGTGCTTGAACGCTTGAGGCACGGCGAAGAGACCGAGGAAGTCGGCGGCGATGTGTCCCAGCGCTGGTGGTCGGTGGGCGACGATCTCGGGATCGCGACCGACGATGATCGTGTCGGTGTGATGCCGAGCATGGCTCCATCGCCACACCGTGGGATCGCGCATGATCATGAAGCAGGCGAGGTAGTACACGACGGTGTTCATCCAGCGTGTCTTGAACGCGGTGCCGTGGCCGCACTCGTGCCACCGCGCATCGGAGGCCGACCCGTAGAGCACGCCGTAGACGGCGAAGCTCAGCAGCGACCACACCGAGAACCAGAGATAGACGCCGAGGCCGCCGAACAGCACCAGCAGGCCGATCCACAACAGCGTGTCGCGGATGGCCGGGCCGTTGCGACGGTGCATCAGTTCCTTCATCCGCTTGCGCGGTACGTCGGTGCGATACCACTGGGCCTGCGACAGGCCCCGCTCGACGGCGCGGCGAGATTCCTCGCCGATCAATGAGTAGTCACGCTTGCCGATGGTTGCCACTGTGACCGCGATAGTAGCTGGCAGGCACGATGGGACATGATTGGCGACCTGACCATGAAACTGCTGTGTCGCCTCCTTCCCGTCGTCCTTTGCGGCTTGACGGCAGTGTCGTGTGGCGCGACCGATTCGTCGACCGCCGCGACGACGACCGTGCCACCGGTGAAGCCCTCCGCGGCCGCGGTGCAGATCCTTGCCAACGGCTGCAGCCAAGTCGAGGTGCACGGCGCCGGGCTGATGGTCGCTCCCGGCAAGGTCGCCACCGTCGCCCACGTCGTTGCAGGCGCGAACGACATCGAGGTTCGCGGGGCAAGAGGCGCCAGTGAAGCAACCGTCGTGTACTTCGATCCGATTCTCGACGTCGCGGTTCTGAAGGTCGATCCCGAGATTGCCACGTCCATCCCGATCGGCGATGCCTCGCCCGGCGATCAAGGAAGTGTGATCGTCTATCGCGACGATGCGCCGATCGAACTGCCCGCCGGCGTGCAGCGCCTCGTCAACATTCGCACGGCCGACATCTACGGGGAAGGCAAGCATGTACGGCCGGGCTACGAGTTGACGCTCGACATCCGCGCCGGAGATTCCGGTGCTGTGGTGGTGATCGACGACGAGGCGGTGGCACTGGTCTGGGCCACAAGTCGCCAGGCAGAGGCTCGGGCGTGGGCCATGAGAACTTCGCTGATCGCCGACCACCTTGCGGCCGACACGCCCGTCGACAACGGCGAGTGCGTGTGATGAACGCTGTTGCGTGAAAGCCGATGACCTCTGACGTGGCATATTGGCGACCATGACGGCAGCAACCAAGCCACGCTTCATCCGCGCCGACGGACCCGACAAGGTCACCGGCAGCGGGCGATACACCGCCGACCTCACACTGACGGGGATGCTCGCAGCGAAGTTCCTGTACGCCGGCATCGCTCACGCGCGCATCACCAAACTCGACGTCTCCGCGGCACGGGCGATCCCAGGCGTGATGGCCGTGCTGACCGACGCCGACGTGCCCGACGTTCGGTTCGGCCCGTTCGTGCAGGACCGCACACTGTTTGCCCGCGACGTCGTGCGCTTCGAAGGCGAGGTGATCGCAGCGGTCGCAGCAACAACTGCCGCGATCGCGCAGCAGGCAGTCGACGCGATCGTCGTCGAGTACGAGGCGCTGCCGGTCGTCACGGATCTCGAGGCTGCATTGACCGCTCAGTCGCCGCTGGTCCACACCGAGTGGGCGTCCTACGGCGCAGCGGGCGAACTGGTACGCGACGGCAACGATGCCTCGTACTCGTCGATCAGCAAGGGCGACATCGCCGCCGGCATGGCCGAGGCAGACCACGTGGTCACAAGTCGCTACGTCGCCGATGGAAGCCACGCCGTGCCGATCGAACCGCGCGCTGTCGTCGCCCAATGGGAGGGCAACAAGGTGACGATCTGGACCTCGACGCAAGTGCCGTTCGACGCACGGGCCGGGGTGTGCGAGACATTGGGTCTGCCCGCCAACCGGGTGCGGATCATCGTCCCCCATCTCGGTGGAGGCTTCGGCGGCAAGTGCGGGTTCCACTACGAGGCGCACATCGCTGCTCTGGCGCGCGCGGCCAAGCGACCCGTCAAGCTGGTGTTCTCTCGCCACGAGGAGTTCGTCGCTCCCGATCGTCGACGCGAGGGCATGGTGATCGACATCACCACGGGTGTGCGCAACGACGGAACCATCACCGCCCGCAAGGCGTGGATCGCGATCGACAACGGGGCCTACACGGCCGACAGCGGCTTCTTCTCGCAGCTGTCGGCGATGCACGTTTCCGGGCCGTATCGGATCCCCCACCTTCATGTCGTCGGCCCACCTCGTCTACACCAACCACCAGCCGTCGGGCTCGGTTCGTGCGCCAACGGCACCGCAGTCCTGTTGGGCCATCGAGTCGCACACTGACGAGGTTGCCGCGGCAGTCGGGATGGACCCGGTCGACTTCCGTCGCCTCAACGCTGTCGACACCGGCGTCGAGGGTCCGAGCGGGCAGACCTACGGGGAGATCGGCGTGCAGCAGTGCATCGAGGAGGCCACCAAGCTGGTCGGATACGGACGTCCGCTGCCCGACGACGAGGCGATCGGCGTTGCCATCGGATGGTGGCCCAGCTTCTCGGTTCCGTCGGGCGCATACATCAAGATCGACGGCGACGGTTCAGGACAGATCATCACCGGTGCACAGGAATGCGGCACCGGGTCGGTCATGACACTGCGACAACTGGCGGCCGAGGAGTTGGGGATGGATCCGGAGGATTTCCAACTGATCTACCAGGACACTTCCGTCGCCCCGTACGACATGGGTGCCACCGGTTCGCAGACGTTGTTCAACAACGGCAGGGCCGTCGTCGCGGCTGCCGGTCAGATCGCCGAACAGCTGAAGGCGCTCGCAGCCGAGCACCTCGAAGCATCGCCCGCCGACATCGTGTTGGCGGACGGCCACGCCCACGTCGCGGGAACACCGACATCGACGGTGTCGATCACCGAGCTTGCCGGAATCGCCGCCGGCGGTGAGCTGTTGATCGCCCACGGATCGGGGACTCCCCCGTCGGCGCCTCCACTCGCCGGGTCGAGCTGTGTCGGCGATGTCGGAATGGCCTCGTTCGTGGCTCCGCAGTTCTCCTGCCACGCCGTGCGCATCCGGCTCGACCGCGACACCGGCGTTGTGCGGGTGATCGAGGTCGGCGCGGCCCACGACTCGGGCACGATCATCAACGAGACCGGCGCCCTCGGGCAGATCCAAGGTGGCGTGATGATGGGGATCGGCCAGGCGCTGACCGAGGGCACCGTGTACGACGACAAGTCCCGCCAGCGCAACGCCGCACTGTTGGAGTACAAGCTGCAGACGTGCGCCGATTCGCCGGTCATCAACACGCACTTCGTGCAGATCAACACTCCCGACGCCGGTCCGCGCGGCGCGAAGGGATTGGCCGAGGCGCCCAACGTCGCCACCGCGGCCGCAATCTCCAACGCACTCGCAAAGTTGCTCGGGAAACCCGTTCGCAAACTGCCCATGACTGCCGAGCGTGTGTGGGCGACGATGTCGGGAGCTGATCAATCGTGAACTTCACCATGGCCACTTCACTCGACGAAGCTCTCGCCGCGGTCGCTGCCGGCGCTCGCCCGGTTGCCGGCGGCAGCGACCTCGTTGTCGGTGCTCGCCAGGGCAAGGCGGCCCTACCCGACAACGTCGTCGCCATCGATCGCATCGAGTCGCTCGGCAACATCGACTCCGGTGGAGACGGGTTGCGCATCGGTGCCCTCGTCACCCACGCTCGCCTCGAGACCGACGCAGTCATCGTCGACGGATACACCGCCCTGGCCGACGCCAGCGCGCTCGTCGGATCGCCATCGACGCGCAACGTCGGCACACTCGGCGGCAACGTGATGAACGCATCGCCTGCCATGGACACCGGCGCACCCTTGGTCGTCCTCGATGCCGAGGTCGAACTGCAATCCACCACGGGGTCGCGGCGCATCGCCATCGGCGACCTGTGGACCGCGCCCGGTCGCACCTCGGCCCAGCCCAGCGAACTGTGTGTCGCCGTTCATCTTCCGTCCCGTCCGACGAACTCAGGCAGTGCATACGTGCGCCTCGAGTACCGCCGGGCGATGGAGATCGCTGTCGTCGGCGCTGCCGCATCGGTCGCGCTCGATGCCAACGGCGCATTGGTGTCGCTGTCGATCGCACTCACGGCCGTCGCGCCGACGATCATCGCCGTGCACGGAACCGATGCGTTCGCCGGACGACCGGTTGACGCATCGCTCCTCGCCGAAGTGGCCGAACTGGCCAGCGCACAGGCCGTACCGATCAGCGATCTGCGGGCCAGCGATGCCTACAGGAGGCACTGTGTCGGCGTGATGGCTCGACGCGCAGTCGACGCCGCTGCGCGACGCGCACGAGGCGAGTCGATCGGCGTACCCGTCAACCGCACCCTCGGCATTGGAGCAGCATCGTGACCATCCACATCAATCTCAACGTCAACGGTGTCGACTACCCGGTCGCGATCGATCCTGGTCGCAATCTCGTCGGCGTGCTACGGACCGAGATCGGCCTGACCGGCACGAAGGAGGGCTGCGACGACTGCGAATGCGGAGCATGCATGGTGCTGATCGACGGTCAACCGGTCAACTCGTGCTCCTACCTCGCGGCGCAGGCAGCGGGCCGGCCGATCACGACCATCGAGGGCGTGATGGTAGGCGACGAACTGCATCCGCTGCAGCAGGCGCTGCTCGACGAGGGCGGAGTGCAGTGCGGGTTCTGCACCCCCGGGATGATCATGTCGGCCACGGCACTTCTCAGCCGCAACGCATCGCCTTCCGAAGAAGAGGTGCGCATCGGGCTGTCCGGCAACCTGTGCCGCTGTACCGGCTACACGAAGATCCTCGCTGCGGTCCAACGCGCTGTGGCCGACGCCGTCTGAGCGACTGCCGCAGGTTCAGGTCGATCTGGCTGCATCCGACCGCGACCTCGATGAGGATCGAGGTTTCCGGCATCAACACTGGGGCGTTGAACCCGACAGCGGCCAGTTGACGACCAGTCATCCGCAGGCCGTCAGCGAGCCATGATGGCTGGCGACGGGCGATGTCGTCGTTGCTCCGTCCGACCGGGAGCCTGGACACGTCGTAGGTCTCGTCGTCAGCAAGGCCGACGAGTCGAACAGGGCTGGTGTGCAGCGTCGGACCCGAGCTCAAACGGGTGCATGCGAACACCGCGCTCGGCCTGATCCGGCGCGACGACGCCGTGCACCATCACATGGGGATCTGGATGGTCCACACGCACGACCGTGCCGCTGGTGAAGGAGCGGGCGAAGCCGCTTGTGGATGGCGATGATCTCGGCGAGTTCGGCACGATCTCGATCCGACGCCTTCAGCAGGTTCCACTCGATGCCGAGTGAACCGAACATGGCGGCGATCGCCCGAAAGCCGAGCCGGTGCGATCGTCCGGTCGTGTGAGCGACTGGCGAACCGATGTGGGTCCCCATCAGTTCGGGCGGGAACAACAACGAAAAGCCGCGCTGGATCTGCTGGCGATCGAGGGCGTCGATCGAGTCGCTCGTCCAGGCCCTGTCGGTGCGCTCGAAGATCCCGAAGTCGACACGACCACCACCCGACGCGCACGTTTCGAACTCGACCCCGGGATGCGCCGACCGCAACCGGTCGAACAACGCGTAGACGCCGAGGGTTTGCCGGTGCACGCCGGCTCGCCCGCCCGAAGTCGCGGCAACCAGATCGCGATTCATGTCCCACTTGACGTAGCCGATGTCGTGATCGCCCAACAGGGCATCGAGGTGAGCGAACAGGTACTCGCACACCTCCGCTCGGCCGAGATCGAGCACCAGCTGATTCCGACCCAGCACGACCGGATACCGCTCGTCGACCAGCGTCCAATCGGGATGAGCGCGGTACAGGTCCGAGTCCGGGTTGACCATCTCCGGCTCGACCCAGATGCCGAACTCCATGCCAAGGCTGCGCACATGCTCGATCAGCGGAGTCAGTCCGTTCGGCCACACGGCCGTGTCGACCCACCAATCTCCAAGACCGGCGTCGTCGCTTCGGCGCGAATGGAACCAGCCGTCGTCCACCACATATCGCTCGACGCCACACGAGGCGGCAATGTCGGCGAGCCCTCGCAGCGTGTCGAAATCGTGATCGAAGTACACCGCCTCCCAGATGTTGAGCAGCACCGGACGCGGCGTCGAGGGGTGTTGCGGGCGGCTGCGCATGTACGCGTGAAACGCGTTGGACACTGCGTTCAATCCTGCGGCGGAGTAGGCGGCGTACACCGTCGGAGTCTCGTAGTGCTCCCCCGTAGCCAAGTTGATCTCGCCGGAGGCCAGTAGCTCGCCGACTTGCAGCGACCTCCGCCCGTCGGTCACCGAATCGCAGATGATCTCGTAGTTGCCGCTCCAGCCGATGTGGCAGCCCCAGACCTCGCCGAACTGCTCCGCGAACGCGGTGGTGCCCGCGAAGACAGCGCCGAGTCGCTCGTGCGATGTCTTGCCATGCCGATTCTCGACTGTCAGACAGTTGCCAGTCCACGGCGTGCGCGTCTGGCCGAACTCGTTGGTCCACCGCCCGCCGACGGTCAGCAACTCGTGCGCCTGTGCCGGCACGGGAAGGCTGAGCCGAAGGGCGTCGAGTGCGTACGGGGTCGCTCCGTCATTCGCTATGGATGCGCTGAACGCGGCGACGCCGCTGGGATGCAGCACCACAGAAATCGTCAGCGACAACTCTGCAGACTCGTCGGCGAGGACGAACGTGGCCGCGCTCGCGCCGACGTCGCTCGATCTCATCACGAACTGCGGAGCGAAGTCGTGCCCATTCGACCGATGGCCCTCGATGCCCGGATTGCCGAACCATCCGACACTCGACTCAGCGACCAGACCGAGTGGCGCATCGACATCGAGACCGCCTCGCGGCACCGGCCGCTCGAGCGCCGCTACCAGGTCGCGACCGATGTCACCGAGCGGCGCGCCCCAGTGAGCGAGGCACGGCATCCCACCGTCACCGGTGATCAACAGGCTGGTGGCGCCATTCGTGAGATGAGCGAGCACACGCGGTTGACGGGCGGACATGCGGCACCATACCTCTGGCCGTCCGCGGCAGTTCGACCTCGGTGATCAGCTCTTGGCGTCGGACCAGCGTTCGATCACACCGACGTCGGCGACGAACCTGACCGCATCGCTCGGTGCCCAATGAGCGGCAGCGTCGTCGAGGCTCGCGACCAAGAGTTCGGCGACCGCAGCACCGTGTTCGAGCGGCGTGTGTACCAGCAATTCGTCGTGCAGGCACAGCACGATCTCGGCACCGAACGATGCGGCTCGCGATCTCACCGTCACGGCCCACACCTTGAAGAACTCGGCCGCCGCGCCTTGCACCATTGCGTTGCGGCCGTACCGGCCCCGCGCCGCCGCTCGGCTGCGGTTGTCGCGGTCGCTGAGCTCGCTGTCGGTACCAGATCCCATTCGAACCAAGCGGCCTCCGTACGTGCGAATGTCGCGACCGACCTGACCGGCAAGATCGGCCTCGGTGAGGTAGCCCATCGCGACGGGATAGGCAAGTTCGAGACCTCGCAACGCGACCGCGCCGTGTCCGGTCGTCTGTCCGTACATCGCGCCCAGAACGGCGACCTTCGCAGTTGCTCGATCGACTCCCAACTGCGTTGCCACCGGTAGGTACATGTCGTCCTCGGCAGTCGCCTTGGCGAGCGCGGCGTCACCGGAGACAGCGGCGAGGATGCGCGGCTCGATCTGCCCCAGGTCGGCGCGGACCAACACGTGACCCGGCTCGGCGATCACGGCGGAGCGCAGAAGTGCCGGCATGTTGTGCAGCCCCGCCGACGCGGTCATGCGGCCTGCTGCGCCATCACTCCCTGACCATTCGCCGCGTAGCCGGCCGTCCGCGCCAAGATGCTCGTCGAGCCAGCTGTAACCGAACGTGGTCGCCATTCGTTCGGCCTTGCGCCATTCCAACAACGCCTCGATCAACGGATGCGAATCGCGAATCGCCTCGAGACGCCAGGCGCGGGTATCCGGCAATTCGACTCCGATGCCACGGAGCAGTGACTTGACCTGTGCCGGGTTTCGCAGGTCGCACTGCGGGTTGGTCGAGTGCCGGAGGACTTCGGCATCGCGTGCAGCGCGCTGCTCGATGGCGTCTGCCTCCGACAACGGACGCGGGCCGACGAACGAGGCGACGATCGATTCTGCGGCTGCCCGATCCATCGGGAGACCATCGTGAGCAAGGTCTGCGCACAACAGCTCAGCAGCAGACTCCGATCGAGCGACCGAACGCGCCATCGGCCGATCGCTCAAACCTCCAAGTCGACGATCTTGAAGGTCCGCGACATCGGCCACCAACTGCGCCCAACGAGCGAGGCGATCCGTTGTCCACTCGAAGTCCGTCGCCAACCAGTCCGGCTTGATGTAGCCGTCGACACGTAGCGCCTCATCGGGATCGCCCTCGTCGGGTTCGGTGAACAGGTCGACCGGTGATGCCACGGGCAATCCCTCGACGGCGAGGTCGTGAAGCTGTGCCCACGCTCGCGCCGGATCCGTCCGCCACTCACCGGCCAACAAGCGTTGCACTGCGGCGACATGCCAGCACTTGGCGATGCGGACACCTCCGTCGACAAGCGTCGCCAGTTCGCCGCCCCACACGATCCATCGCGGGCGCAGGGCCACTTCGATGCGACGTACGACCTCGACGGGGTTCTCCGCTGCGACCGCGCCCGACCATCCCCGCGGCAGTGCAACGCCCAAGCCCACTCCGGGTGCCATCGTCAGCGCGAGGAGCCCGCCGCGCTGCAGCCCGGCGGAACTCAGATCATCGATGATGCTGTCGGCGGTCGACACGCGGCTCGGTCCCACGAGTCCACGGTAGGACCCAGTGTGTTCGGTGTGCTCAGTGTGCTCGGTCAGGCCGCGGCACCCGACTTGAAGCTGAGGCGCAGCTTCGTGCGGTAGGCGATGATCGCACCGGCCTCGATCAACACGTCCATCTCCACGACCTCGGCGACGCGCAGATCCTTGTACGACCTCGATGCTTCGCGCACGGCGTTCTGGGCAGCGAACTCCCACGAGTCGCTGCTCGATCCGATCAGCTCGACGACTTGGTACACGCTGTCATTCATCCTGTTGCTCCTTGCACGGGTAGATACTTCACAGAGATCGCCAGTTCGGCGCTGAGGCGAACCGCACCGTCTCGATCGACGTGGCATTGCAAACGACGGACCTCGCCGACGCGGGCGTCGTCGTGCCGGCCGCACACTTCCGCCACGGCAAATTTCGCTGCCTGATGCCAGGTCACACCATTGCCGGTCACGCGATGGACTTGGTAGACCGACTCGTTGCCACCACGGATCAGAGGCGGTTCGTCGCTCGCGAAATCGTCCGAGGTCGGCCTGCCGCATTGCTGGCGAATCGCCTCCATCAAGTCGCTCGTCAACAACTGTCGCCGGCGCCGGGATGAGCCGCCGTACGACGCGGGATCGATGGCGGGTCCAAACCTGATCTCGGCACGACGGAATGGCCTCGGCACGCGTGCGCCGATTGGTTGAATGCGATCGGTGCCGATCAGTCCGACCGGCACCACGGTCGCGCCCGTCATCATCGCCAACTGCGCAACACCGGAGTGCCCCCGGTGCAGCAAACCGTCGCGCGACCGTGTGCCCTCGGGATAGATGCCCAGGACGTGACCTTGGTCGAGCGCGCCGGCGGCGACTCCGAGGGCGGCCATCGCCTGACGAGCTGCCGCTCGCTCGATCGGAATCAACCCGAAGGCAGGGAACAGCCGCCGGGTCGTCCACGAATCCATGTACTCGGCCTTGCCGACGAAATAGGTCCTGCGCGGAACGGAGAACATCAGCACCACGGTGTCGAAGAAGGAGATGTGATTCGCAGCCAGGATGACCGGACCCTGCTTCGGAAGGTGCTCGACGCCGACGATCTTCACCGGGATGAGAAGGCGATAGACAGCGCCAAGGATCGCGAACGCGATGCGATGGCCCCACCCGACCTCCGTCATCTCCGTCTTCACGGCCACACGCTAGATGGCGTGTCGATACTGTTGATCACTACGACCAGGTCGAGGAGCACGTATGAGCCCAACAGCGACGATGCCCGCGGTGTTCGTCGGACATGGCAGCCCGATGAACGCATTGGAGGAGAATCGCTACACCGAGGCATGGACGCACTTCGGCGGCACGATCCCACGGCCCCGCGCAATCCTCGCCGTCTCGGCCCATTGGTACATCAACGCCACTGCCGTGACAGCTATGGCGGAACCCAAGACCATTCACGATTTCTTCGGCTTCCCTGACGAGCTCTTTGCGGTGCGGTATCCCGCACCGGGGAGCCGTGAGCTCGCCGACGAGATCGCCGATCTCGTGAAGCCGACGTGGGTCGGCAGTGATCTCGACAGTTGGGGACTCGACCACGGCACCTGGTCGGTGTTGGTGCACATGTTTCCCGACGCCGACATCCCTGTGGTGCAGCTCTCGATCGACGCCTCGAAACCGTTCGACTACCACGTCGCACTCGGTGCACAGCTAGCGGCGTTGCGCGAGCGTGGCGTGTTGATCGTGGGCAGCGGCAACATCGTGCACAACCTTGGGCTGTTGCAATGGAACCAGCCCGATGGGGCGTTCGATTGGGCGCGCGAGTTCAACGAACATGCGATCGAGTTGTTGTCGAACAACCCCGGCGATGCAGCGGCTCTGCAGCGGCACAAGCACTTCCAACTCGCAGCACCAACGCCGGATCATTTCATCCCACTGCTCTACATCGCCGGCCTGGCGCGTGCCGCCGGCGAGCCCGCCGACGTGATGATCGACGGCTACGCGATGGGTTCTCTGTCGATGACCAGCATGAGGGTCGGCTGAGTTCGCCCCCAAGGTAAGTTGCCGTCTGGACAAGGAGCAATGTGATGACGCGATACTTGATCTCGTTCGATGACGGAGCGATGACCTTCCCCGCAGAGGACCTACCCGACGTGGCGGAGGCCGCGCACCAGGTGGTCCACGAGGCCAAGAACGCCGGCGTGTGGGTTTTCGGCGGCGGGGTGATCGGTCAGAGCGCGAGCGTCGTGGCCACCGACGGCACAGTCACCGATGGCCCGTACCCGGAGACCAAGGCGGTCATCGGCGGATTCTCGATCGTCGACGTGTCCTCACACGACGAGGCGTTGCGGTGGGCTGCCAAGATCGCCGTCGCCTGCCGATGTGCACAAGAGGTTCGGGAGTTGATGCCCGACCCGAACGTCTGAAGTGAGGTCGGCTGAGCGCCGAGACCCGGTCTAGAGGTCGACGCCGAACTGCTTCAGGAAGGTCAGCAGGTCGTCGGCGTGTTCTTCTTCGACACCGAGGATCTGCTCCATCAATCGGCGGGTCGTGATGTCGGTGTCCGCGAGCCAACGCACGATCTCGCTGTACGAGGCAATGGCAACGCGCTCGGCAACGAGGTCTTCCTTGATCATGTCGATGAGGTCGGTGCCTTCCACGTACTCGGCGTGGCTGCGCTCGACGAGCGTCGCCGGGTTGAAGTCGGGCTCGCCTTGCAACTGCACGATTCGCGCCGCGATCTGGTCGGCGTGACCCTGCTCTTCGGTCGCGTGCTGCAGGAACTCGGCGGCGACCGAGGCGGAGTTGATGCCGTCGGCCATGTAGTAGTGACGCTTGTAGCGGAGCACGCAGACGAGTTCGGTGGCGAGCGCCTCGTTGAGGACGTTGATCACACGCTCGCGGTCAGCGCCATAGTTGGCGGTGAGGGGGCCTTGCTCGATGTGCGCCCGAGCGTTCTCGCGAAGGGTCTGGACATCTGAAAGGTGATCGCCGACGGATGTACTGCTCATGATGTGCCTCTTTCCGGATCGTGTTCGCCTCCGCCAGTGACGTTAGCTCCGAGTCCGGCTCGTGTTGTAGGAGAGTCGTACCCGTGCGGGTGACACGCCAAACTCTGCTATGAGTGGGTGATGTCAGACTCTGAAGCCTCCAAGTGGGCAGCCGGTACAGCATTCGTCGACGGGGATTTCTGTCCGATCGGCGAAGCCAAGATCTCGATCCTCGACATGGGCGTCACCCGTTCGGACTGCACCTACGATGTTGTCAGCGTGTGGGACGGTCGGTTCTTTCGGCTGGATGCCCACCTCGACCGCTTCCTGCACAGTGTCGCCCAGCTGCGGTTGGACATCGGCCTGTCGCGCGAGGACCTGGAAGCGATTCTGCACGAATGCGTCAACCGCTCCGGCCTGCAACGCGCGTACGTCTCGATGACATGCACCCGTGGTCGTCCGGCCGCCGGCAGCAGGGATCTGCGCACCTGCCGCAACAACCTCTACTGCTTCGCCGTGCCATACATCTGGGTGAGCCCTGAGGAGCAACAGAAGACGGGCGCCAGCATGTGGATCAGCGAGATCCCGCGCATCCCGCCCGAGAGCGTGGATCCTTCGGTCAAGAACTACCACTGGCTCGACCTCGACATGGCACTGTTCGACGCGTACGACCACGATGCGCAGATGGTCGTGCTGCGCGACCTGCAGGGCGCGATCACCGAGGGGCCCGGCTACAACATCTTCGCCTTCGTCGACGGGCGATGGCTGACGCCGGCCAGCGGCACCCTGATGGGCGTGACTCGGCGTACGTTGCTGGACCTGTGTGCCGAAACCGGTCACCCGGCCGAAGAAGGCCGCCTCACCGCGGACGAACTGCTTCGCTCCGACGAGGTGCTGACATGCACGACAGCAGGCGGTGTCATGCCGGTGACAACACTGAACGGCACACCGATTGGCGACGGTCGGGTCGGCCCGCGAACCACCGACCTGCGCGACCGATACTGGCAGCGCCACACCGACCCCGCCTGGTCGACCCCGGTGCGCTACTCGGCGAGCCAACTCGCCAGCAGCTGATCCATGGCCACAGGCTTCCTCCACCCCGGTGCGATGGGCGCCTCGCTGGCCGCCGTATGTAGAGGTGCTCGACTGTGGTGCGGTGATGGTCGCTCGCAGGCAACCCGGGCGCGCGCCGCGGCAGCCGGGTTGGAGGACGTCGGCTCGATCGAGGCACTCGTCGCCCGCGCCGACGTGATCGTCTCGGTCTGTCCGCCGGCGGCAGCACTGGAGGTGGCGACGGAAGTGGCGGCAGTCGGCTTCGAGGGCATCTACGTCGATGTCAACGCGATCGCTCCCGCAACGACGCGGCTCATCGGTGGGCAGTTCACGCGTTTCGTGGATGGCGGTGTTGTCGGACCGCCCGGTGCGATCAGCGGGCTCGACACGGCTCTACCTCTCCGGTGCCGATGCCGCCGAAGTCGCCGAGCTGTGGGCAGGGTCTCCACTCGAGACACGTGTGGTAGCGGGAGGGGTGGGGGCCGCCTCTGCCGTGAAGATCTGCTTCGCTGCCTGGACCAAAGGAAGTGCGGCGTTGCTCTTGGCGATTCGTGCGCTCGCGAATGCCGAAGGTGTCGACGATGCGTTGTTGGCCGAGTGGGCCACGTCGATGCCCGGCCTGACCGAACAGTCGGAGCGGGCCGCATCGGGCAACGCATCCAAGGCGTGGCGGTTTGCCGGTGAACTCGACGAGATAGCTGCCAGCTTCCGTGCCAACCACCTGCCCGACGGCTTCGGGATGGCGGCGTCCGAGGTGTACGAGCGGCTGGCCGGATTCAAGGACACGCCGGGCGCAACGCTCGCCGACGTCGTCGAGGCGATCAGGTCACCCGCGGTCGGCCACCTTCCCACTCCGACCGAGTGATCTCATACTCAGCAGTCTCCTAGGCTCGGGCGACCGCAGACGGAGGATGATCACGATGGACGGACTCGACGGCCCAGGACTCGACGGCGACAGTGGCGATAGTGACCGGCTCGTCGAGTGGTATCGGCGAGGCAATCGCCCGCCGACTTTCGAGTCTCGGAGCGAAGGTCGTCGTCAACTCCTCGTCGTCGGTCGCGGCGGGAATGACGGTGTGCGAGTCGCTGCCGTCCGAGTCGTTGTACGTCCAGGCAGACATCAGTGATCAGGAACAGGGACACGAGCTGATCGAGAAGACCATCGACCGATTCGGCCGCCTCGACATCCTGGTCAACAACGCCGGATGGACGACCCGGGTTGCTCATGCCGACCTCGATGCACTCAGCGACGACATCTTTCGCAAGACCTTCGAGGTGAACGTGTTCGGCACCTGGTGGCTGACGAAGGCCGCAATGCCACACCTGCGTCACTCACCCATCGGAAACGTCGTGTCGGTGACGTCGATCGCCGGGCTTCGCCCAATCGGTTCGTCGATCGCATACGCGATGTCGAAAGCCGCGCTCAACCACATGACCGCGTTGCTCGCCAAGTCGTGCGGCCCTGTGCGTGTCAACGCGGTCGCTCCGGGTCTCGTCGCGACGCCGTGGACATCGCAGTGGGAAGACCAGCATGCCGCGGTTGCGGCGACCTCACCTCTCCACCGGTCGGCGACGCCCGAGGACTGCGCCGACGCAGTGCTCGGGTTGATCCAGAGCTCGTACATCACCGGTCACGTCGTCGTGGTCGACGGTGGAACATCGCTGGTGATCTAGCAAGACGTCGCCACGAGCGTCGTGACCTGCTTATGCTCGTAGACGTATGACCGACCCCTCGGCTGCGCTGCGTCGCGTGTACGACGCGGACCTGAGGACCCTTCACGCAGCTCGGCGGGACGTGGTCGAGTGGCTGACGGCACAGCGGGCGGACGAGGAAACCCAGGAGCGTGGTGCGCTGATCGTCAGCGAGCTCTGCTCAAACGCAATCCAGAACTCGCCGGGATTGGCGTACGTCATGGAGGTTGCCCGGCTGGAAGATCACTTGGCGGCGATCTCGGTCCGCAATCGGCCCACCGCGAAGCTCCCGCCCCCTCGCGAGCTGTGGCGACCCGTCGGGGACCTGTCACTGAAGGAGTTGTCGCTGCGTGGTCGTGGACTGGCAATCGTCGATTCGTTGTCGGAGGACGTCACGATCGAACATCTCGGCGACGAACTGGTCGTCACAGCACGGCTTCGCATCGACGTGGACGAGCAGTGAACGAACGCTTGGCGAGAAGCGCTGGTCGGGTCAGTTGGAGCTGCCTGGGCTCGCCGGCTCCTGCACGACTGTGAGGGCGTGGTTCAGACCTGTGACCTCCAACAACCGCTGCACCAGACCGCGGGGATTGACAAGCTCGTAGCCGACGCCACGCTCTTCGGCTGCCTGGGCGCCGATGAGTATCGCCTTGATCGCCGAGGAGTCGGCGAACCTGAGCTCGGCGAGCTGCAGACGGACCATCGGCTTGCCGGCGTCGATGGCGCCGATCAATACCTCGCCCACCTGGTCTGCGTCGGCCATATCGATCTCTCCGGCGATCAGCACGTCGACGCGGTCGACCATCGTCTCGACATCGACGGTGCATGTGCTCAGTGTCAACCGAGTCGGCACGCTTGCCAACGAGGAGCTGTCTTCCATCTGTCCCTCCGAGCGGGGTCTGGGCACGGCACTTTCGAGATGTGCCCGGACCATACCGTTCGGACCAGGCAACGTCAATCCATGTCGACGCGGGATTGAAACCAGCGAGCGGTGGCAATATTCCCTCCGTGAGTTCCGTCCGCAGCCGTCGCAGGCTTCCGATCGCCATCATGATCGGCGGTCTGGCCCTGTTCCTGGGCTTGGCCGTCGGATGCCGGGTGCTGTTCGATCAGACGGAGGATCGGCTGTTGCAGCAACGCACGAACGAGGCTGCCGCCACGCTGCAGATCGGCGTCAACGGGGTGAAGGCGCCGCTCGATGCTGCGGCAAAGATCGCCGAGGAGACCGACGGTGACCCGGCCGTGTTCGCCAAGATCATCGGGCCTGTCATCGGCACCGGACCCGGTACGAGTTACACCGCGGCAGTGCTCTACCCCGTGGGCAGCACCACGCCGATCGCAGAGGTCGGCGAACCCATCGTCTTGCCGACTGCCGGCGACGCCGGACTGCAAGCGATGCTCGACGAGGCGACCACCGAACCGCCGAAGGCGGACACACCACAACCGTTCGTCGTCCTCGACCTGCTCGATGTCGGGCCCCGCAAGCTTGGCTATGCCATCGCGAGCGCCAGGGCCGACGCCCGCTACGTGGCGTACGCAGAGCGCGCACTGACGCCCGACCCCAACGTACGCACGCGCACCGACCAGCCGTTCGCCCAGCTCGACTATGCGATCTACATCGGCTCCGAGCCGACGGCCGATCACCTGCTCAGCGCAAGCGTCCGAGACCTCCCGCTACAAGGCCGGACAGCCGAGAAGACGGTCGCTTTCGGAAGCAACCAACTGCTGCTGGTGATGACACCGATCGGTCACCTCAGCGGCGACCTGTTCGCCAACCTGTGGTGGATCGTCGCCGTCAGCGGCGCGCTGGTGGCAGCCGGCTTCGCGATCCTCACACGGCGTCTGCTCGACAGACGCGACACAGCCTTGGAACTCGCGGCCGACAACGAGCGTCTCTACGGCGAACAGCGCCACATCGCCGAAACGCTGCAGCTCGGCCTGCTTCCACAGCACTTCGACACACCCGACGGCGTTGCGGTGGCAGCGCGGTACTGGCCGGCCGGGTCAGCGAACCTCATCGGTGGCGACTTCTACGACATGTTCGCTGTCGCCGACGACCGATGGGGCATCGCGATCGGCGACGTGTGTGGCAAAGGCATCGAGGCTGCAGCGTTGACGGGCCTTGCCCGGCACACACTGCGCGGCGCGGCGCGGCACTCGTCGTCACCAACCGACGTCTTGCAAGCGGTGCACGAAGCGCTGCACGAGCATCGACCTGTCACGTTCTGCACTGCCTGTTTCGCGTTCATGTCGCCGTTGGGCGACGGCAACTACCGGATCGAGCTCGCTCTCGGTGGGCACCCGCAACCGCTTCTGCGGCGCCGCGACGGTTCCGTCGAGGCGGTCGGGACGATCGGGATGCTCTTGGGCATGATGGAGCCGACCCTGTCGACAGCAGCCGTCGACCTGATGCCTGGCGACACGCTCGTGCTGTACACCGATGGACTCACCGACGCGCCAGCCAACAAGGCTGTCTCGGTCGACGAACTGGCGGCGCTCCTCGAAGCGGAAGGCGATCAACCGATCGAGCAGCTGGCCGATTCGATCCGAGCCCTCAAACGAGGGCGTCGGCCACATGGCAGCGACGACGACACAGCGATCCTGATTCTGCGTTTCGGTGTGCCGACATCGTCAACGACCGGCGCACCCGTCAACGACAGATTGACGGTTGGCAGCTGACCGCTAGCGCGTGAAGGCTGTGTGCAGCGGATAGTACGTCCGGGCGGGAACGATGCCGGGCGGCAGGTTCGGCTTGACGTTCACGTCGAACCAGGCTTGAGCATTCTCCTCCGAATCCCACATCTCGACGACGCGCCATCCGCCGCTCGGGCTCGGCCCGCCGGAGTGTGAGATGAATCCCTCGGCGGCTTTCATCAGCGGCGACATTTGACCGATCATCCCGCCGTAGATCTCCTCGGTCAGATTCGGCACTTCACCGATCATCAATACAGGCATGCGGATCTCCTTCGCTCGTCGTTGCGCAGAGGCTACTGCAACGAATGAGCCCGATAATTCGGCGCTTGCCTGGTGTGATGTACCCTCGCCTCCGTGCTGACGGTGCACATTCTCGGCCCGGTCGAGGTGCGACGCGACGGCCAGCCAGTGGAGCTGGGTGGCCCGCAACAACGCGCCGTCATCGCCCATCTCGCGCTCGATGTCGGGCACGTTGTATCGGTGGAACGACTGGTCGACCGTTTGTGGGGTGACGAGCCGCCGCGCACACCACTCGGGACGCTGCAGAGCTATATCTCCCGGTTGCGTCGAGCGTTGGAACCCGACCGTGCCGCAGGGGAAGCACCGCAGGTCCTGGTTTCGGAGGCGCCGGGGTACGTGCTGCAATTGCCAACCGAACAGATCGACGTGCACCGCTTCCGGGCCCTTGTCGCCGAAGCACGCGCAGCCATTGGCTCGGGACAGGCCCTGCCGGCATTGGATCTCTTCGACGAGGCTCTCGCCCTGTGGCGCGGACCGCCTCTCGGAGGTGTCGGACCTGATGACCTGGTGCACCCGATCGTGGTGCGCCTCGACGGCGAACGCGAATCAGCGATCGAAGATCGGTTCGAGGTGCTGCTGACGCTGGGTCGACATTCCGAAGCCGTGTCAAGACTGCAGACAGCGGTCGACGAGCAGCCATTGCGAGAGCGGTTGTGGGCCTTGCTGGCTCTCGCGCTGTACCGAAGTAGCCGGCAGGCCGACGCGCTGCGAGCGCTGTCCACGGCCCGATCGATACTGCTCGACGAACTCGGCCTCGACCCTGGGCCGGAGCTGCGTGAGCTCGAGAGCCGCATTCTCGCCCAGGACACGACGCTGCTGTTGACAGCTCCGCAGCCACACCCGCCGGTTGCCACTGTCCCGGAGCGGGTGGCTGCGCCGCGAACTGAATTGGTGGAACGATTGCACGAGTGGCAAGCACTGGTCACCGCGCTCGAGGCAGCCGGCTCGGGGCGTCCACAACTCGTGCTGATCGATGGTGAGCCAGGAATCGGTAAGTCGACTCTGAGCGACGCCTTTCTCGCGCATGCATCGGCCATGGGCTGGAGAACCGCGGTTGGCCGGTGCGTCGAGCCCGGTCTGGCACCATCACTGTGGCCGTGCATCGAGATCGTCCGAGCGATCCTGGAGGACGCGGCATCGGACCCGACGCCGACCAATGCCGCGGCCAACCGGTTGCAGCAAATCGGTGACCGGCGGTGCCAGTTCAGGTGTCTCGCTCTCACCCGTGGAGATGGCCGACCAGTTCCTCGCCATGACCGACGAGCTCGGGAGCGAGCCGACGGTGATCCTGCTCGACGACCTTCATTGGGCGGACCGGGCGACGCTCGACGTGGTGCGGTTGGTGCTCGAACGCCTCGGGTCACGTCCTGTGCTGGTGATCGGCGCCCATCGCCCGCCCGACATCGTGCCCGATTCGCTGCTCGGCGACGCCCTCGGTGATCTCCACAGGACTCCCGTTGTCACGACGCGGGTCCACATGTCGCCGTTGGACGCGACCGGGGTGGCGCGCCTGATGGAGATCACCACCGGATTCGCCCCCTCGGGTGACCTCGCCGATCGGGTGCAGACCCGGACCGGCGGCAATCCTCTCTTTGTCGCAGAATTGGCCCGGCTCGCGGGTGAACGCGGTCTCGACGACGACAGCGTGGTACCGGCGGCGATCCGTGATGTCGTGCGAGGCCGGCTGGCTGGGCTACCCGACCGGGCGACGGCCGAGTTGGAGGTCGCCGCTGTGCTGGGCGAGCGCTTCGACCTGCGTACGGCGATGGCCGCGAGCGAGCGTGACCCGGACAGTTGCCTCGATGCACTCGACTCGGCGATCGTCACGCGCATCCTCGTGCCCGACGTCGGTGGCTTCAGGTTCACCCATGCCCTTGTCCGCGACGCCGTGCTGGCGGAGATTCCGTACCTTCGGCGCGCACGTCTGCATCACCGCGCTGCAGAAGCGATCCTCGCAACGCACGGCGACGGCCCCGACGAGGCCGAGCCGATCGCCCACCATCGGCTCGCTTCGGCCTCGTTCGCCGATCCCGTTGTCGTAGCCAGGGCCGCTGTCCGCGCTGCGGACGTCGCCCGATGGCGGAGCGCATTGGACACTGCGGATCGTCTCGCGAATCAGGCGCTCGAAGTGCTCGCGGGGGTGCCACGATCGCCACAGGTCAACGCGGTCGAGGCGGACGCACTGGAGGCGATCATCGGCGTTGCCTACCGGCGCGGCAGCCCACCGCAATCACCGACGTGGGCGTCCGCGTGCAACAGTTCGCCGACCGCACTGGCAGCGAGGCGGCTCGTGCACTCGCGATGTTCGTCAACTGGGGCGACATCGACGAGACCGACGACCTCTCCGAACTCGCGGACTCAGTAGAGCGAATTCGGGCAGTCGCGGCGCGCATCAGCGACTCGTATGCGGTCGTGACGCTTCGGTACATGCTCGCTTCGTATGCCTTGCTGCTCGGCCGCATCGACGAGGCCACCGAGCATGTCGACGTGGCGATTGCCGCCGCCGGCTCGACGGATCCCGACACCCGACCGGACCATGTCCCACTGGTCCTGCTGCCAATGGTTGCGGGGATCATCGCCGCGATGCGCGGCGAGCCCGACCTCGCCCGCGAGCACTCCCATCGCCGAGCTGCTGCCTGGCTGTCGCAACGCAGCGAGGTGGACGCGACCGCCGGCGTCGCCTTGGCCTTCAGCCGGGCGCTGATCCAGGCCCTGCTCGGCGAGGCGCACGCTGTCCTCGACGAGTTGGGCGACTCCCCACGCATCGATGAGGGAGCGTTCGTCGAGGAGCAGGTCGCAATGTCGGACCTGCTGACAGGTTGGGCACGCGCCAAGCTCGGGCTCGACGAAAGCCTCGGCGCCGCGTTCGCCGCGATGGAGGCGATCGATCACGGTTCGGAACGGAGCCTGCGCGCCTGCCTGCGCAGCTTCCTGGCCGATGCATGTCTGGTGGTGGACGATGCTCGGGCCGTCGAGCTTCTCGATCAGGCACGGGAAGAAGCCGAGTCGCGTGGTGAGGTGTGGTGGCTGGCGGAGATCGTTCGCCTGCGGGCCGAGGCGGATCTGAGATTTGGCGACGGCGACCAGGCCAGCACACTGTTGGACGAAGCGGAGGAACTGGCCACAGAACAGGGTGCAGTACTCATTCTCCCGAGAATCTCGGCGTTGCGCGCATCAGGGCGGCTGGCGGTCAGATAACGAAAGTCCGGCCCGGTAGTGGTCTGCAAGGCGCTGTCAAGCGCCTACCAAGTGCCAGGGCGCACGGTTGATGGCATGAACACATCACTCATGCCCACCAAGACCCGTCTCGCAGCCGACCGAGATCGCCAGCGAGACCTTCCTCATCCACGACCATGCCGGCGAGGGCCACGCGCCCGTCCTGGTGCCCCTGAACTCGATGGTCATCCGCGGCGCAGAACCAGTCGTCGTCGACACCGGAATGGCCGAGAACCATGACCAGTTCATGGCCGACGTCTTCTCGCTCGTCGAGCCCGAAGACATCCGCTGGGTCTTCATCAGCCACGACGACGTCGACCACACCGGCAACCTCAACGCGCTGATGGCAGCAGCTCCGAACGCCACCGTCATCATCAACTGGTTCATGCAGGAGCGCATGGGCGCCTCGCTCGACGTGTCTCCGATGCGCCAGCGTTGGGTCGGCGACGACGAGCGCATCGAGCTCGGCGACCGCACACTGCTGACGGTCCGCCCGCCGATCTTCGACTCGCCGACCACCCGCGGGCTGTTCGATCCGACCACCGGCGTCTACTGGGCCTCCGACAGCTTCGCGACACCGATGCTGACTCCGGTGCGCAACGTCGCCGACCTCGACCCCGGCTTCTGGGACGAGGGCATGGCAACGTTCAACCAGTACGTCTCGCCGTGGATCACTCTGACCGACGACCGCAAGTTCCAGGCCACGGTCGAGCGGGTCGAGGCACTCGGCGCGTCGTACTTCGTCGGCTGCCACACGCCGGTGATCGGCCGCAGCCACCTCGATCAAGCGATCGCGGCCACCCGTCGCTCGCCGTTCGCCACCGTTGCACCCCAACCGGACCAGGCTGTGCTCGACCAGATCCAGATGAGCCTCATGACGGCGTGATCGTCGTGTGACATGAGAGATGAGCCGCCCCGCACCGCACATTCCTCATCGCGCCCACACTGACCACGGATGAGATGAGAGATGTGCGGCGCCAAGCGGCTCATCTCTCATCGCGTCCGACCGGGCTTGGGTTGGCTCGACGTCCCCTGGCAGTGTTGGGTCGTGCAAGTCCGACACCTCTCGCCTGACGGTTCGGGCACACGGAGAGGGCTCGTCAGCACTCGGACACTCGGCGCACTGGCGGTCGCGATCACCATCGTCGTCTTCTCGTTCGCATCGACGTTGGTGAAGCGCGCCGGCACGGCCGCCGAGCTCGTCGCCTTCTGGCGAATGGTCATCACGTCGCTCGTATGGAACGGCATCGTGCTGATGACCGGACGCCGGCCGAGTTGGCGCAGCATTCGCCTGGCGGCCCTGCCGGGCGTCTTCTTCGGCCTCGACATCGCATTCTTCTACCTCGGCGCCACCCACAACTCCGTCGCCAACGCAGAGATGATCAGCGCGATGACGCCGTTCATCGTCGTACCGATCGGGGCCGCATTCTTCGGCGAACGGCTGCATTCCCGGGCCCTCTTCTTCGCGTTCTTCGCCGTCGGCGGAGTCGCGATCGTGCTGTTCGCTGCACCGAGCAGTGGCGACGCGTCGCTACGCGGCTGCATCTTCGGTGTTCTCGCGCTGGGCTGCTGGGCCGGATACATATCGTGCACGCGACGCCTGCGCGGCGAGATGGACGTCGCCAGCTACATGGCCGCGATGACCCCAGTCGCAACGATCGCAGTGCTGCCCCTCGCACTTGCCCGTGGCGACATGCTGTCGGTCACCGCCCATGGCTGGAAGTACATCGTGCTGCTGACGTTGATGACCGGCGTGCTCGCCCACGGGCTGATGGTGTACGCCCAGAGCACGATCCCGATCGGCAGCATCGGTATCGCCCAGGTCGCCCAGCCGGCCCTCGCGGCGCTGTGGTCGTTCCTGCTGCTCGGTGAGGTCCTCAACGGATGGCAGGTGCTCGGGATGGGGATCGTGATAGCCGGCCTTCTCGGGTTCGTGGTGTTGAACCAGCGCAACAATCTGCAGTCCGGCACACCAGCTGAACCGGTGTCGGCAACCGAACACGCATGACGAGCTGCGGCTAGCGTCGCCGGGATGTTGACGGCGTTCCTCACGCACAACCCTGAGGACCTCGACGCCTACTACGGGCGGGCCCTGACCGAGCTGTCAGTCGATTGCCCGGGTGGTGTTCAACCCGATCGGCCGCGACCTCACGACCCCCGAATTGATTGCCGCAGCGAAGGACTGCGACGTGATCATCGCTCACCGATCCACCCCCGGTGCGGCAGAGGTGTTCTCCGATCTGCCGGGACTTCTGGCGTTCCTTCGGTGTGCTGTCGACATCAGCACGATCGACGTCGCTGCGGCGAGCGACTCGGCGGGTACTGATCGGCAACGCAGACAAGAGCTTCGTTCCATCAACAGCCGAACTCGCTCTTGCTCTGCTGCTCGACCTGGCGCGCAATGTCAGTGAGTCGACGGTCGACTACCGCAACGGGGTGACACCGCCGCAACGACCGGGCTTCCAATTGCGAGGGCGTACGGCCGGCATCATCGGGTACGGCGCGATCGGCTCGTACCTTGCACAGCTCCTGCGCGGGATCGGCATGCGCGTGGTCGTGAGCGATCCGGCCGCTGATGCGACCGTCGATGGGTTCGACCAGGCGAGCATGGATCAGGTGCTGGCGTGCTCCGACTTCGTTTTCCCACTCGCTCCGGCGACGCTCGAGACAGAGAACCTCATCGATGCGGATGCGCTTGCCGCGATGCGACCGGGCGCCATGCTGGTCAACGTGTCGCGAGGCGAACTGATCGACGAGAACGCTGTCGCCGCGGCTCTCGACTCCGGCCATCTCGGCGGGTTCGCGATGGATGTCGGTCGCGCTGCGGACCAGCGTCCGTCACCCGCGCTCGCCGGACGTGCGGGGGTCGTCGCAACGCCTCACCTCGGAGGACTCACGCCGGAGAATGCCGACGCGCAGGCATTGAGCTCCGTCGAGCAGGTGCGGGCCATCTCGGCGGGAGCGATGCCGCCACGTGCGGTCAACGCCGACCACGCCCGTCGTCTTCGACAGTGGTGGGTCAGCAGATGACCCGCCGACAATTTCCGGCCGGCGCGTGCGACACGCACATGCACTTCTACGACAGCCGGTATCCGGCTGCGCCATCGTCGCTGCTGCGGCCACCCGACGCGACCATCGAGCAGTACAGGCAGCTGCAAGCACGCCTCGGGCTCCAACGCGTCGTGGTCGTTCAACCCAGCACGTACGGCCTCGACAACTCCTGCACTCTCGATGCTGTTGCCGAATTCGGCGATGACGCTCGAGCGGTCGTGGTCGTCGATGATCGAGTGACGGATGCCGAGCTCGAGCAACTGACACTGCGCGGTGCCCGCGGTGCGCGGTTCCACATGCTGCCCGGCGGTGCCGTTCCGTGGGAGATCATGCCCACTGTCGCAGATCGGATCGCACCGTTCGGATGGCACATCCAGTTGCAGATGAACGGACGAGATCTGATCGACCGGGCCGACACACTCGTCGCGCTCCCGACACCGTTGGTCATTGATCATGTCGGTCGATACATGCCTCCGGTCGATCCCGCCGACGAACTTTTCGGCGTACTGCGGCGAATGCTTGACGGTGGGAACTGTTGGGTCAAGCTCTCGGCGCCCTACGAATCTGCGCCTGATCCGACTCACGAGTACGTGGCTGTCGGTCGCCTGGTCCAGGTGCTTGTCGATCATGCTCCCGAACGAATGCTGTGGGCGAGCAACTGGCCGCACCCAGGCCAGGCCACTCCCCCGTCGTTGGACGCCGTCGAGCGATTGGCGTTCGAGTGGATGCCCGACGAGGCAGTGCTGCGCCGCATCCTCGTCGACAACCCGGAAGCCCTCTATGCGTTCGATCCCACAGGAGTGCTCATGACCGGCAACTACGCCTCGTACCCATCGCTGGCCGATCGGACCGTGTTCATCACGGGCGGCGCCGACGGCATCGGCAGCGCGATGGTCCAGCAGTTCGCCCACCAAGGCAGCAAGGTGGCATTCGTCGACAAGAACGTGTCGTACGCGCACGCCACGATCCAGCGATGTGTTGATGCAGGTGCAGCCCACGCGCCGATCTTCTACGAGGTCGACCTCGTCGACATCGCCGCGCTGCAAAGCGCATGCGCCGAAGCCGTCGGTGCACTCGGTGGCGTTGCCGTTCTCGTCAACAACGCTGCCAACGACGACCGGCACGATTGGCGCGACATGAGTCCGGAGTACTTCGACAATCGGATCAATACAAACCTGCGTCACTACTTCTTCGCCATCCAGGCGCTGGCACCACAGATGATCGAGGCGGGCGCAGGCTCGATCATCAACATCGGGTCGAGCAGCTACATGATGAAAGAAGACATGTTCCCCGGTTACGCGATCGCCAAGTCGGCCGTCGAGGGGATCACCCGCACGATGGCGCGGACGTTCGGGCCGCACGGTGTGCGGGTGAATACCGTGCTGCCCGGATGGGTACCGACCGAACGGCAACTCGCCAAGTGGTGGACGCCCGAAGGCGAGCAGCAGACGATGGACGACCAGTCGATCAAACGCCGGATCGCGCCCGAAGAGTTCGCTCAGATGGTGCTGTTCCTGGCCGCCGACGACGGAGCGGCGTGCACGGCGCAGCAATTTCTCGTCGACGGCGGCCGCTTCTAACGCGCCAAACGACGCAGGAGGATTACTCGGCCGTGAGAATTCCCGCTTCGCTGATCCGCCGGGCGACGTCCTCGGGCATCGTCTGCAACGAGTCGATGGTCGGCTGGAGGTGCACGGTCGTGGCGCTGAGCAGTTCGATTGTCACACCAACGGGTGGATGATCCTGTCCGAACAAGTAGCGCTCGGCCTCTGTCAGATCCGCGAGTGACCGCGAGAAGGTCAAGATGAAGCCGCGCCGGACGGGATCTGCCTCCACGAACGTGACACTCAATGGCATCGGTGGCGGGTCGGAATCCCACGGCCAACGTCCTGCTTCACCAGTGTTGATCTGGTGCTGGATGTCCTTCCAGTATGCGATCAGGTCGGCGTCGGCGGAGTTGGACGGGTCGAGTCGTTGGGCGTGCGGGAAGTACTCGTAGAAGACGTAGTCGGTCCACTCGTTGAGAGTCTGGTCGCGGATCTGCAGCCACTCCTGCACCCATTGCTGCTGGTTGGGATCGTCCGGATCCAGACGCTGCGGTGCATCCGGGTGGTCTGCCGCGAAACGGCGGTCCACCTCTTCGTAGAGCTGCGCTTGCGTTGGGATAGCCATGAGCACATGGTCCCGCCGGTTCCAGCACCGGTCAAGGTGCTAGCGGGCAATCGCGCCTTGCCCTTAGGGCTCGAGATCGCGCCGAAAATCACCGGTGACGGCGTCGACTGCTGCGCCGACAGTCGGCATGAACCGATCGGAAGTGAACCGATCACCGAGCCCGTACCGGATGAGCCGATCCCGCACGGGGTCCTTCATCTCGGCAAATACAAGCCTGATTCCGTTCGATGCGAGGAACTCGTCGAGTTCCAGTAGTTCGTCGATCGCGGTCGTGTCGATGTCGGTGATCGGCTCCGATGCGAGGATCACGGTGTGAACCACGTCCGGTGCGGCGTCGACGACCGATCTCACGAAGTCGTCGAACAGCCCTCCGTTGGCGAAGAACAGCGGCGCGTCGAAGCGCACGATCACCGTGCCCGGCACACGCTCACCTTCGGGATGGCGAGCGAGATCGTGATAACCGCGCACGCCGGGAACCCGCCCCAGTTCTGCGCGGTAGGGGCGCCACGCGTGAATCACGAATGCAAGGAACGACAGCCCGATCGTGATGACGATGCCTTCCAACACACCAATCAAAGCGACTCCGAGAAACGCGGCCAGCCCGAGGAGCGCGTCGGCCGGATCGGACCGGGCGAGCCAGCGGAAGCTATCGATGTCGATGAGACTGATCGCCGCCGTGATCACCACCGCCGCAAGTGCCGACGACGGCAGGTACGCGGTGACGCCGGGGGCGACCAGGATGAAGGCAACGATCAGGCCGGCGCCGACCACGCCGACCAGTTGGGTCCGGCCGCCCGCCTGCTCCGCAACCGGCGTTCGGGATGACGATGCGGACACGGAGAAACCGCCGAGGGAGCCCGCGGCGATGTTGGCCAATCCGATTGCACCCATTTCCTGACTGCCGTCCACGCTCTCACCGCGGACGCGCCGCGAATGTTCGCGACAGAACTCCAGTGTCGGCGAACGCGATGAGAGCAATGCCCAGCGCCGGCGCAGCCAACGACCGCACATCTGCCCAAGCAAGTCCGGCGAGCTGTGGTGAGGGCAACCCTTTCGGAAGCGCGCCGACGACCGGCAGGTCGTCCTCCCAACCGAGAACGGCGACGAGGACGGTGGGCCCGACGACAGCCAACAGGATCGCAGGCAACCTGCTACCCAGCAGGCGCGGAATCAGGATCACGATGAGGGCACCGACGCCGAGAACGAAGGCCCGCGAGTTGACTTCGCCGGCCGAAATTCCGTCCACGATCGCCTGAACCTCCTCGACCAACGAGGTTGCATCGGTGGAGAAGCCGAGCAACTTGGGCAGTTGCCCGACGAGAACCACCAAGGCGATCCCGTTCAGGTAACCGACCCGGATCGGCTTGGACAACAGGTCGGTGACGAACCCGGCGCGCAGGAGGCCGCCGATCAAGAGCACGGCGCCCATCATGATGGCGAGCAGCCCCGCCAGAGCGACGGCGCGCTCCGTATCCCCCGCTGCGAGTGGCAGGACAGAGGCAGCGATGATCGGTGCCAGTGACGAGTCCGGTCCGAGCACCAGGATCCTCGATGGGCCAAAGACGGCATACACGAGCAGCGGGACAATGGTTGCGTACAAGCCGGTCGCCGGTGGCAGGCCGGCAGCTTCCGCGTAACCCATCCCAGCGGGAATCAACAGCATCGTCACGATGACACCTGCGGTCAGGTCGCGTCGCAGCCATGACCGTTCGTAGGTGCGTGCGACGTGGAGCCCCGGCAGCCATCGCCGGACCGCCTTCGCTGCCATCGCCCAGGCACGCTAACACTGCCGGTCGATGCCGAGTCCTCGACGACCGACGTCGTTGAGCTCGTCGATCGTGAACCGGTCCGTCCAGGTGCGCTCGTAGTGCTCCTCGGGGAAGTCGGTCGGGCTCGAGCCGGACGCAAACGCGTCCTCGGTCCTGCGGGGTGGTCTCCCAGTTGGGCAGTTCCGGAAGCGACACGGTCAACCGCCGAGATCGATCTCGGAGCGAGGCACCAACTGCACCTCGACACCGTTGACGTCGACGCCCTGCGCGATCCAACGTGTCGTGAGCAGTGCCGTGTCGGGCTCCGGCAATGGTCCCTCGACCTTCACCACGACACCATTCTCGTCGGTCGTGACATGAATGACATCCCAATCCGCGCCGGCATGCCCATCGCTCCGCAACATCGGACACCCTCTTCTCACGCGTGATGTCTCTGACGATCCGGACCGTGCTCGAGCCGAGCGTGCCGATGGTGATCACCGCAACCACAGCCACGACTCCCATCGCTTTGCGTCGGCTCAGTTCTGCACCGATTGCGCCCTCGGCAGGTGCGGGTGCTCGGACCTTGTAGAGCGACATCACGATGATGCCCGACAGCAGGATTGCAGTGACGTTTGTGGCGAACAGAAGCAGTGCTCCGAACGCCTCGCGGGGTTCGCCGACTCCAACGTCAGGCCCACCACCGACAGCGGGGTCACCAGCGAGATCGCGATCGCGACACCGGGAAGGGTGTCAGCGATGTCACGGCGAACGAGTGCGATCGAACCAACGACGCCAGTCGCAAACGCCGCCAGCAGATCGATCAATCTCGGGTGTACACGTCCGGCAACCTGCGAGTTGGTGGCCGCGACGACATCGGTCGTGACCAACAGCCTATCAGCCAGCCGATCGCGATTGCAGTCGCGGCGCCGGCCGCGACCAACAGAATGGAGCGAACCAGGTTGGTTCGGTCGGCGAGCACCACCGACAGCATCGTGCCGAGGATCGGAGTCATCAGCGGGGCAACGATCATGGCGCCGATCACCGTCGCCGTGGAATCGGCGACCACTCCTGCCGCGGCAATGATGGCGGCAAGGATCAGCAGGATCCAGAAGCGGCTGATCCGTTGAGACGCGTCGGGGCCCTCGAAGAAGACAGAGTCGCGGATCCTGTCGATGTCAGGTGTAACGGTGCCTACCATGCTCTCCCGATCTGCCAACCCGATCGCCAGCGCCACCGAGTGTCACGAACGGTGGAACAGTAGACGGCCGACCCCGCGGAACGGTACGACGATGCAGATCGCGATCGTGCCGTAGAACCCGCTCGCCTGACCTTTCTGTATCTAGAGCGGTGCATCGCTCCCCTGGGAGCGCATGTCGAAGCAACTCATCCGAACGGCACGCGCGACGAATCGGGTTGGTCGTCACTGTCGTGGCGGCCACTCTCGAGCTCGTGTGCCTCGTTCCGGGGATCGCTCGCGCAACGTCGCAGGGCCCGTGCGGTGGCAAGAGTGCAGCAGGGCTCGACCGAATGTTCCAAGGTCAGGTTGGCCGGGTCGTCGGCTCGGACTATCTGCGTCCATTCGTCCTGCCGAACGGCAACACTCTGCTACTGATGCAGGACGTGTTCCTCGACGGGGCGCAGTCGGAGCAGCCTCCGGTCAGTTTGAGGCACGCGGACTTCGCCCACAACGCTGCGGTGCTGCTCGACACCCAGCGTTGCGTTGTTCGAACGATGAGCGGAACCCGGAGCTACATCGGAAGCAGTCGAACGACACCACTATCGAGGTGGTTCTGGGCCATGGGTGGAGCGATCGGCGCCGACGGCTTGCTCCATGTAATGGTAGCCGAGATGAGAAATCCCAACGGAACCGGCGCGGCGATGGGCGCTCGGCCAGCGGCCACGTGGCACGCGACGATCGACCCCTCGACGCTCGAGGTTCAGTCGTTCCTGCCTGCAGCCAATCCCGGGGTGGGACTCTACGGCTGGGCTGTCGCCTCGGATGATGAGTACACCTACCTGTACTCGTACTGCTATCGCCAGTTCATCGCCGGCGAGTACTTGGGGCATGATGCGTCGTGCGTCGGCGATGTACGTGTTGGCCGGGTACCGCGTGGCCAGTTCGATTCTCCGCTCGAGTACTTCGGCGATGGTGTTTGGCACGCAGACGAAGCTGCCGCTGAACCGCTCCACTTCTCAGGCAACCGCCCGATCAATCCAGTGTCGATCCAACGCTTCGGTCACACGTTCGTGTCGGTGTCGAAGGAGGGCGACTGGTGGGGAACGACGGTCTACGTGGACATCGCTCCCTCCCCGATCGGACCGTGGAAGACGATCGTAAAGATGTGGCCGGCAACGAAGTGCGTCGACTGCAACACGTACTTTGCGTCGCTGATGCCATGGCGTCAGGACAACGGCTCGCTCGTCGTCGCGTTGTCCAACAATGCCTGGGACATGCGTCGTGACGCCTTCGACAACCCGTGGATCTATCGCAGCTCGTTCATCGAGATCATGTTGCCTCGTGGGTGGCGAGCGCTGTAATCGGTGCCAACAATCCGGAAGGCTTAATTCGTCCGAGCGCACATTCGAAGCGCGCTACGCTGCCACACCCAGTGGACCGTGAAAGCTCCGACTCGGAGCTTCTGACGGCTATCCGAGCAGGTGACGACACCGCGTGGGCCGAGTTGGTGCGACGATATGCCGGGCGGATCTGGGCTACGGCGCGGGCCCAGTCGCTGAACGCCGAACAAGCATCCGATGTCGTCCAGACGGTGTGGCTCGTGCTGCTCGACAAGATCTGGACCATCCGCAACGACGAGTCGATTCGCTTCTGGCTCATGACCGTCGCTCGCCACGAAGCGATCCGGGTTTCAAAGGCTCAACGTCGGCTCGGAAACGACACTGCGCTGGAATACCTCGCCGATCCGAATGCGGAGGTGGGTTCCGATCGCATCGAACGATCAGATGTGATCGTGCAAATCCGTCAGGCGATGAACAACATCTCGGCGCGTTGCCGCGAACTGTTGCACCTGCTGTTCTGCGAAATCGAGTACTCGTATCAAGAAATCGCCGATCTCCTCCAACGCCCGATCGGCAGCCTCGGCGCCCAGCGAGCGCGGTGCCTCGACGAATTGCGAGGGATTCTCGGTGTCTAGTCGTATTTATCCCCGAGCTCGGGACCCTAGAGAGGTGAGGCGACCATGAGCGACGACCACCTCTCCGACGAGGAACTAGAGCTGCAAATTCGAGCAGCGTTGAACGATCCAGTCCCCGACGACGTGATCCGCATCTCCGAGGGGCTCTTCACGTGGCGCACCATCGACGCAGAGTTGGCGGAGTTGGAGCTCAGTGATTCCGACCAGCCAGCCGGCGTCCGTGGAGACGACGCGACGACCCTCACCTTTGTCATCGACGATCAGGTGATCGAGCTCGAGCTACACGCCGACAGAGCCGAGCTCGTCGTGGATCTCGGCGGCAACTGGGCCTCGGAGGTTCGCATCGTCACCCCATCCGGCGACACCGTCACCGCCGCCATCGACGATGCCGGCGTTGCCAGGTTCATCGACCCGCCCACCGGACCCATTCAGCTGATCATCACGCGTCGCGCCGGCGGCACGGTCAAGACCAGGTGGGTCACTTTGTAGTCAAACGTGTATCTAGCCGACGCCTCGAGAACCTAGGTGACTGATGAACACACAACGGAAACACATCACCCGCAACCGTGGGGCTCGGATCACCCTCGTCTCGCTTATCGCCGTCACCAGCGTTGTCGCCTGTGGCGGCGACGACGATCAGGATTCGGCGAGTACCACCGACGAGACCGGACTCGCTACCGGCACCACAGCACCGGGCACGACAGAACCGGCTGGGACCACGGTGCCTGTCACGACGGCGTCGGGGACCACGGCACCCGTCACGACTGCATCGCCAAACATCACACCGGTTGCCGGTATCTCCAACGCGGAGACCTTCGTGGATCCGACAAACCCGACATGCACGTACCGCAATCTCGAGCTGATCTCGCGTGCGACAGCCGGCGACATTCAGACAGTTGTGGGTGGTGTGGTGGACGACCTTGGCCGCGTCACGCCGGACGACAGTGAGATCGCCGTGGATCTTCATCTCTACGGAATCGATGTTGACCCGCTACTAGCTGCAGTTCAGCTTGCGAACCAAGGAATCGAGGCGTCGCCGAACTACATCTACGCCTTCGCGCCCGGCTGGCAGTATTCGCCGTACGACGACCCTGAATCAACAGTGCAGTTGGTACGCGGCGGTCCCCTGTCGACCAATTCTGCTTCGATTGCCGTGCTCGACACAGGTTGGGTGCCCACCACCAACGGCACTCCTGCGGCGACAACAACCACCACCACGTCACCGGGAATCGCAGCTACGGCGCCGCCCGAGGTGTTGGATGGCCGCGCTGCGGGCCATGGAACCTTCATCGTCAACCTTTTGGGTCAGCTTCTTCCCGCCGCCAGCTTCGTAGCCGGTGGCATCGAGTCGCGTTACACGACGGACGACAACTACGAGCTGTCCGACAGTTCCGTCGTGAGCATCCGCGATGATTACTCCGTCACCCGTGCTCTGGCCGCGACCGTTGGCGGTGGGGTCGAGTACCTCAACATGTCGTTTGGCAGCTATGGCTGCACCGCCTTGCACGACGGCAACGCTGAACAGGAGGAGATCGAGCCGTACTACACACCGCTTGGAGTTCGGACGGTCATGAAGCAGCTGGACGGAAGCGGTCTCGAGGCGTTCGCGGCATCTGGGAATGACGGACGCGACGGTTCAACACCGGAAATCTTCTATCCGGCTGGATGGGCACCTCTGTACGACTGGCTTCACAGTGTCGCCAGCGACCCCAAAGATGGCGTCGACTACTCGAATCGTGGCACATGGGTGGAAACGCAGGCCCGCGGCAGCAAAACCGTCAGCCTTCTGCCTGCCACGAACCAATGGGGGTCCCCCGACCACTGGGCGGCGTGGAGCGGGACCTCGTTCGCGACACCGTGCGCGCTCGCTATGTCCGTCGCCGGCCAATTCGTGGAGTACGACGCCTTTCCGAGTGGTCCGGACTTCATGGAATGCGGCCTCAACCTGCGGTAGACGCTTGACCGGCGTCGCCACCCGCCGCGAAGCACGAGCACGATCTGCTCCTGCTTGCCGAGATCAGCCCGGAGCGCGCGTTCGAAGACGCGACTGCCGCGGTGCGAGAGGCGATGGCCAACGGGAACCGAGCCGAAGAGGTTCATGCTCGTCGGGCGCTCGGAGTCGCCGAGCGAATGCTCGGCCACCCGGAGCGGGGATTGCAGCAGCTCAATCAGGCGCTCGATCGAGCCGGCAGCCACCCACGGCTGCGTGGCCTCGTGCTGGACAGTCGCGCTGCCTGCGAACAGGCGATCGGCGACGTCCCGGCCGCGCTGCGGGACTTGGACGAAGCGCTGATACTGCTGGACGGCGTCGATCGCGCGGTCGCCGTGCTCCAGAGAGCAAGCATCCTCGTCCGGTTGTCGGACGACGTCTCCGCAGCCCGTGATATCGATTGGGCAATTCCTGTGCTGTCGCGTGGTGGAGCACACATGTACGAAGCCCACGGCCGAAACAATCGAGGTCTGGTCCGGACGTATGCGGGGGCGTTCGGGGCGGCCAGGACCGACCTCGAGTGCGCCCGGCGTCTGTACCTTCAACTGGGCATGACGAGGGGCGCAGCCCTCTCCCTCCACAATCTCGCGTTTCTCGACACCCGATGCGGCGACATCATTGGCGCGCTCGGGCGATTCGAATTGGCACGCACCGAGTTCCAGTCCGTCGGGCTCGACCTCGGCGTCCTTGATCTTGATTGTTGTGACGCACTGCTGACAGCGGGGCTCGCTCGAGAAGCGCTGCAACGGGCGACATCTGCGACGGAAGAGCTACGGGCAAACGGCAACCGGTTCGAGGTGCCCGAGGCTGAACTCGTGGCGGCCGTTGCCAGTCTGCAGTGCGAGAACCCGGTCGGAGCCATACGCTGGGCGACGACCGCGGAGCACGACTTTCGGACCCTTGGTCGTACCGGCTGGGCAGATCTCGCCGAGTTGGTGCGGCTGCGGTGCCTCCCGCCTGACGGCACAACACTCGATGCAGCACGCGGGCTCGTAGTTCGCCTCGACGCGAGTGGCCTGCTCCTCGGCGCGTTGCAGGCACGTCTGCTCGTTGCCGACCTGCTCCTTCGACAGGGCAGACTCGTTGAGGCTCGCGCATCGCTCTCCGAGCTGTCGGCACGACGGCTCCCGCCGGATCTTCGGCTCGGCGTGTGCGACATCGCAGCGCGCATCGCCGACCAGGCGAACGACAACAAGGCCTGCACACGCTGGATGAATCGCGGATCGCGCGAGCTCGATCGATACCAGAGTGGCTTCGCTTCGGCCGAGATCCGTTGGAGTGTGACGGCGCACGCCCGCCCGCTGTTGGAGTTCCGCCGTGATCGGGCGCTGCGACGCGGCCACAATGACCAATTGCTCCGAGCGATCGAACTCGCTCGCGCCAACGCGCTGCGGCGATCACCGCTCGTGCGATCCGACGACGCGGAGTTGTCGTACCTTCTCGACGAATTGAGATCGGTCACCCGAGCACTTCGCGAACCCGCAGACCCGGCTACTCCGCGACATCTTCTGTCGCGACAACTGCATCTTCAGCGCCTCATCGCAGAGCGTGAGCGGACGAGGACGCCCGCGGCGCAACGCTATGCGAACTCCGACGTCATCACCCTCGCCGAGCTGCGCTCCGCCCTTGCCGGACGTCGTCTTGTCGAGCTCGATGTGATCCACGGTCGGCTGATCGCCGTGATCGTCGACGGCAGCCGAACGCGGCGACTCGACATCGGACCTAGTGCAAGCATCTCCGCACTGTTCGATGCGGCCGGTCTCGCGCTCAGCCGCCTGGCGCGAGCAAACCTCAGTGCACCCTCGATCAGCGCCGCGCTGTCGCGTCTCGATGCCATCGGACACGAACTCGACGAAGCATTCGCACCGTGCTGGCACAACGCAGCCGAGGTCGTGATCGCACCACCGACGGAGCTTCACGCTGCGGCGTGGGCGGTGCTCCCGAGCCTCGCCGCACTCCCGTTCACGATCGCGGCCTCGGCCACGATCTGGTCACGAGCGTCGAGTCGTCCGCTGCCACAGCAACGGCCGGTCGCCCTCATCGTCGGCTCACGATTGCGTCATGCCGCCGACGAGGTCCGCTCGATCGCCAAGCTGCACGAATCGGTGACCACCTTGACCCAGGCTCGCGCTACGGCAGCGCGTGTGTTGAAAGCAATCGACGGCACCTGGCTCGCCCACTTCGCCACGCACCACCACCATCGACGGGAGAACCCGCTGTTCGGTTCGCTCGAGCTCGCCGACGGGCCTCTATATCTGCACGACCTTCTCCGCGTGCCTGAGCTGCCTGCCGTTGTCGTCCTGTCGGCGTGCGAGGCCGCTGAGGGAAGTGCCGGGCCGATTGGCGATGTGCTCGGTGCCTCGACGGTCCTCATGGAACGCGGTACGGCCACCGTGATCGCAAGTCCCAGCCTCGTGCCGGATTCCAGCCGAACCGGCGCCGCGATGCTCGAGCTCCACGAACGGCTGGCGGCAGGCGATCAGCCTGCGCGAGCGCTCCTGGAGGTTCGACGGCGGGCCTCCGAGGTGGACCCGCGAGAGCGGGCACTTGCCTCCGGGTTCGTCTGCTTCGGCGCCGGCTGACGAGTGCTCGGCCCATCAGGCGTGCTCGACACGGAAATTCGGGTTGCGGGCAACGATCGTCCAATTCGTTGCCCGCATACCCGGTACCTGACTACTCGTTGAGGTGACGTCGCCCAAGGCGACGACGCTGCGGTCGACGCTCGAGATCGCTGCGGTGCTGCAGGTGTCGGAGCTTGCGCTCCAGGTCTGCACGATGCTCGGCAGCGAGCATTTGGACGATGATCGGGTGGTAAAACATGGTGTCCTCCTTGTTGTTCCGCCGGGCTCGGCGGGTAGTTCCAAGGGGTTTGGATTCGCCCCCTGATACATCTCGTGGCGCGAAATCGCGATCCACACCTCATGGCCTCGCGACTGCGATGGCGATGGCCGCGAGCCGATGGGAGATATCGCATGTCGTCGCTGTCCCGGTGCGTCCGCACAGCCACGCCAGTGCTTGACGGAAGTCGTGCACCACAACGAACGCAACGACACCTGGATGAGCAGCGGCGTTTCGGCCGGCCTGTTCGTATCCGTCGACGTTCAGCCATTCGCCGACGGTGTCGCCGGCCTGAGGGCTATTGCGGTCGCCCGACTCGACGACCGTGGTGTGCTTGATCAGCTTCGACGGCCGTGGCGAGAAGACCACGTCGGGGCCAGCCAAGAGAGCTGTGGCGATCTTGACCTCGACCCCGGCCACGGTGAACACGTATCCATTGGCACTGATGCCGCCGGTGCCCGCGACCCGCAGGTCGCCGACGAGGGCGCCTCTCGTGAGCAGATCGATGTAGGCCAGCGTGAAGATCAACCCTGCCGACGGCCCGGTGGTGATGCCGGTGCGGACGCGTGCCCAGCTCGGCAACTCGGGAATCACCGTCGCGCCACCGTGCGAGCCCACTGCCACGTTGGCTACACGCCACGCTGCCTTCTGACTCTTCACGATGACCGAGTCGGGACCGGTCGTCCCAGCAGCGCTGTGCTCGAAGACCTGCAAACGGGTGCCGCCGTCGAGGTAAGCCAGCCGGTACCACGCCGAGAGCTCAGCGTCGAGATCGGGGTCGTCGAATTCGATCCTGGTGGCCTGACCACCGCGGCGAACCCCGTCTCCCAGACCCCAGTCCAGCGGGGCCGGCACGTCGACCGATGGAACAATGCCGACAGCGAGTGGGCCGGCGGATGCGACCGACTCGTCGCTGGCAAGACCATCTCCGGCCAGCAGCGCGAGGGTCAATGCGATTGATGCAATTGTCGATGTCACGACGCTTTCTCCCTGTGACCACCGCCCGGTTGGGCGGGGTGACAGGAAGGGGGCCGAGCGCGACTCGTGATACAGGCGCGCGCGTGACGGCGGGCACCTCTAGCTGTGCACTGCTACCTCGACTGAGGCAGGGGCGTCAGGCGGGAGTGTCGTCGTCCTCGGCGACCAGGTCCTCGCGGACAGCAAGCGTGGATTCGACAGTGAGTTCGTCGTCGCTGAGCGAGCCATCACCATCGACATCGACGCCGGTCACGGTCGTCGACTCGATGATGTCGGGCACCCCATCACCGTCGACGTCATAGCCCGTGATGGTCGTCTGCTCGATGATGTCGGCAACGCCATCGCCATCGACGTCGTAGGCGGTGATGGTCGTCTGCTCGACTATGTCGGCAACGCCATCGCCATCGATGTCGGTCACCGTCGTGGTCACTTCACTGACCGCATCGATCACCCCATCGCCGTCGACATCGATCAGCGCTGTCTCGACGATAATTTCGCTTTCGCCTTCGTCATTTGTCTCGTCCATACGGCGAGTCAAGCACGGCCACGGGCGCTGCGCAATTCCCAGGGAATCGTCACCACGCGGGTGCGCTAACTTCGATGTGATCGCGCCACGCCGTCTTGTGCCGGCGAGCAACGAGAGAGGGGATCTCGATGGGCTACATATTCCTCGGTCACGGTTGGCTCGACGTGCAAGCCGGCGCAATCCCCGCAGGGATGGAGATCCTCGCCATCCCGAAAGGCACCACGATCCAGTTCTATGCCGATTCAGGCCAGGGCCTCGTCTACGGCTCCGACGACCTCGATCTCTGGGAGCAGCTGCAGGCACCATGGGCGCCGCTCGACTCCACCAATGTCACCTACAACTTCTCACTGGGGAACGCTGCTGAGCTCTGGGCGGCCGAGCTCCAGAACAGCCCGAGCTTCGGCGGTCACACGCTCATCCGTGCCGGTGTCGACGGCGTGCCTGATCCGATCCTGATGTGCACCGGCAGCCCGGACACCTGCCCGACCGACCCACGTGCCGTGGCCGCCGGGGCGACCCACACGTGCGATGGCATCCTCGGCACCTACACCGGCGATCTGTATTGGCTGGCCTGCACATCGTTCAGCGGCGTGTCCAAAGACCTCGCGACTTCAGCGCTCGGCGGGCGCTCCACCGATGTCGCAATGGGCATCGACCCGGATTGGGTCCCAGGAGAGTCGGACTTCGACGCGATCGCTGCTGTCAATCGCGACAACGTCAAGGCCACCGGGGACGAGGACTCCATCGACTTCGTTGTCGGCGGCTGGGTGATGTTGATCGGTGATGGTCACGGTGGTTACGACGACTACGCGTCGTTCCAGGAGGACGTTGTTCGGGGCAGCCTCACGGTCAACAAGGGCGGGGCGTTCAGCGCTGGATCACTCGACGTGTCAGGTGTACCACCGGCCAAGCAGGGTGTTGTCGAGGCGGCGATCGCCCGCTTCTCCGACAAGACCGTCAACTTCGTCTAGTCAAACGATCGGGGGTAGGGCATGACAGACCGCCAGGTTCGAATCACCTGCACGCACGACTGCCCGGATGCATGCAGCGCCCTGGTCTCGGTCGATGCCGACGGACGAGCCATCGACATCACGGCGGACCGCTCGCATCCGGTCACCGGCCGGCATCTCTGCGTCAAGGTCGACCGATATCTCGAAAGGGTCTACAGCCCTGATCGGGTGCTCACTCCGCTGCGACGAATCGGTCCCAAGGGGAACGGCGAGTTCGCAGCCATCGGTTGGGACGAGGCGCTCGACGAGATCACCTCGCGGTGGCAAGTGTTGTCGAGGAGCCCGGGCCCGTCATCGATCCTCGGCTACTCGTACCTCGGATCGATGGGGCTCCTCGATGCGTTCGGCACCACCCAGGCGCTGTTCAACCAGCTCGGCGCGACCCGTTTGGAACGCTCGATCTGCGGGCCGCAGTGGTTCGCGCTGTCAGGTATCACCGGTTGGCCGTGGTCGGACCCGGAGAACCTGCCCGATGCGAAGATGGTCGTGGTCTGGGGGATGGATCCGGTCTCGACCTCGATCCACACGTGGGAGTTGATTCGACGGGCCCGCAAGGACAACGGTGCACAGCTCGTGGTGATCGATCCCTACCGGAGCCGCACGGCGCGCTATGCCGACCTCCATCTCCGCCCGAACCCTGGCACCGATGGTGCGCTCGCGCTCGCGGCAGCGCATGTGATCTTCGCTGAGGGCCTCGAAGATGCTGCATACCTCGCGGCCCACAGCACCGACGTCGATGCCTACAGGGCAGCCGTCGAACCGTGGACACCTGAACGGGCCGCGGCAGAGACCGGCGTCGCGGCTACGGACATCGTCGAGTTCGCTCGGCGCTATGCCGGCGCGCGGCCGGCGGCGATCCGGCTCGGGGTCGGCATGCAGCGATCGACCGGATCGGGTTCCGCGTTGCGGGCCATCCAATGCTTGCCCGCCCTGACCGGTCAGTGGCAGTGGCCCGCTGGAGGAATCGCCGGAGCGGTCTCGATCGGGCAGACGAATCTGTCGGCACTCTCACGCCCCGACCTCTCCCCCGCGGGCACGCGCGAAGTGAACATGATCCAACTCGGCCGGGTCCTCACCGATCCGGCGATGGATCCCCCGGTTCGAGCTCTCTTCGTCTGGAACAGCAACCCCGCGGTCATCGCAGCCGACCAGCAGAAAGTCCTGGAAGGCCTCCAGCGCGAAGACCTGTTCACCGTCGTCCACGACCAGTTCGTGACCGACACCGCCCGCTATGCCGACATCGTCCTCCCAGCGACGACGATGCTCGAGCATCCCGATCTCGTCGGTTCGTGGGGATTTTCCTACCTCTCCTGGAACGAAGCAGCCATCGAGCCGGTAGGCGAGTCCAAGTCGAACGCCGAGGTCACCCGTCTCCTGGCAGCGCGGCTGGGGTTCGAGGACCAGGTGTTCCAACTCGATGATCACCAGCTGATGGAACTCGCGCTGACCGATTCGCCTGCGGCCTCCGCTGGGCTGAATGCTGGGGAGCTCCGCGCGAAGGGATTCGCGCGTGTGGGTCCGCCGACAGGAACCGCGGTCGCATCCAATTCGACGTTCGCGTTCTCCAACGACGCACTCGCAAGTGCAGGGCTCCACCCGGTCACCGAGTACATCCCGCCCGCCCGCACGCCCGGCGCCGACAGTCTGTATCCGCTGCGGCTCCTCACGCTCAAACGCCATTACTCGATCAACAGCTCGTACGGGAATCTGCCGGTGATGCTCAACGCCGAACCGCGCGCCACAGCAGAGATGCACCCCGACGACGCCGCGGCACGCTCGATCGACGACGGAGCGGAGATCGCGGTGTACAACGACCTCGGGCGGATCCGGCTGACCGCATCGATCACGGACAATGTTCCAGCAGGCACGATCGCTGTCCCATTCGGTCGATGGGGATCCGATCCGGCGACGGGAGGTGCCAACTCGCTCACCAGCGATTCCCTCGGCGACCTGGCCAACGGGCCGACCTTCTGCGACAACCTTGTCGAGGTCGAAACCGCGTTCCATAGCTACGTCGCGTATCAGGCAACGTTCGCCGTCCGCGGCGGTCCCCCGACCCCCGACTTGGTGATCGCCCGTACGGGTGCGCTGTCGAGTGCGACTCCGGCGCCGGGCTCCTTGGGCGCGAAAGTGGAATCTCGGCTTCCGACATCGCGCCCGCGGGACATGCTCGGGAGCGAAACACGACGCACCAATTCCCAAACCGCGCCCGAGGCGCTGCTGATCGGCAACGCACACCGCGCCGGCACTGCGTGCACCGGTGAAGGTTCTGTGCGCGCGCACAAGCGCTCCGCGTGGCTTGTTCAAGGGGTGCGTGCACAGAGCACGCATATTCGGCTACGTCGAAGGAATCGCTGGTTCGATCGTGCCTCGCCATTCGCGACCTGCGAGCACGATGTGATTCACCGTGCAATGGCGTTCGCGGAACCCTGCCTCGCAGTAAGCGAAGTAGAACCGCCACAGCCTGCAGAAGCGATCATCGAGACCCATCGCGCGGGCATCGTCGAGTCGCTCCTCGAAGTTCATCCTCCATCGCCGCAACGTCTCGGCGTAGTGCGACGAGAAGTCCTCGACCCCGATGATCTGCATTCCTGTCGCCCGGCTGACTGCCTTCGAGATTGCTCCGATCGATGTGAGACACCCGTTGGGGAAGACGAATCGCCGGATGAAGTCCTCGGTGTTCTTGGCTCGGTCATATCGTCCGTCGGGTAGGCAGATCGCCTGGATCGCCACCAGCCCATCCGGCTTCAGGCAGCGTTCGATGGTGGTGAAGAACGCCTCGTAGTCTCGCCAGTCGACCGCTTCGATCATCTCGATCGAGATGACCCGATCGAAGGATCCCGACAGGTCGCGCCAGTCGACGTCGAGCAACTCGACCCGGCTGGTCATGCCCGGCCTCATCGACTCGCCGTCGTGCCTCGGCCAACTGTTCGGCCGAGATCGTCGTGGTGGTGACGTGGCAGCCAATGGTCTCGGCGGCGCGCAGTGCGAGGCCGCCCCATCCAGTCCCGATCTCGAGAAGCCGATCGTTTTCGCCGACAGCGAGCTTGGCCAGCAACACGTCGTACTTGTGACGACTGGCCTCCGCGAGGGTGGAGCCCATCGATTCGAACACCGCCGACGAGTACGTCATCGTTTCGTCGAGGAACAGTTCGAAGAACGCGTTGCCCAAGTCGTAGTGAGCGGCAATGTCGTCGCGGTTGCCCGCCCGACCGCGGCGCGGAAGCACCGCGCGCCATCGGTCCGTCGCCCAGCCGGTCAGGCGATGGGCACGATTGCGGGCATCGTCGATCGCCGTGAGGTTGCGAATGATCACCCGCACCGCGGTCACCGGGTCAGGGCTCGTCCACCAACCCTCGATGAAGCCGCGGCCGAGCCCAATCGCGCCTTCGGTGACGACCGCCGTGTAGGCGCGGGCATCGTGGACCACGATCTCGCCGACGAGTTCGCCGACCTGCGAACCGAAAGTGACTGCGTTCGCCGGACCCGTACCTGCAACCACCTCACGGATCGTCAGTTGGTCACGCGTCATTCGGCGAAGCAGTGCATGAATCAACGTGCGTGCCGCGCTGCCGACGGCGCCGGAGTTGCGGGATCGCAGCGATGGCAGCCGTTCTTGCTGCGCACGCGACAGCAACGCCTCGGGGTGCACAGCCGCACGCCTGTCGGTCATCGTCGTGGCTGTCACGACTCCCCCCGTCGCCGTCGTGGATGCGCGACGAACGGCACGCGCTTGGCCCACAGCCGTACCGCCTGAGCGTGAATGCCGGCCGAAACTCGATGGGTCGGTGCGACGTTGTGCCGCAGGGACTCCCCCAACGAGCGTCGGGTCGCCGGTCGTCGCTCGAGTTCCAGTCTGGTGGTCAGCACCACTCGATCGGTGGCGGGCCGGACGACGTCGATCGTCAGGTCGAGCAGGTCGTTGTCTCGACCAGCGGACAGACCGATGACATAGTCGAAGTATTCATCGAGGAACGGTGAGACGTGGAGCACCTTGGGCACTCGAGCGGTGAGCCGAGACGAATCACCGTCGCCCTGATCTACGCAAATGAGTGCGACGGCGTATCGATGCCGTTCCTTCCACGGCGTACTGGTGACTTCGAGCACAGCCCCGACAGGCATGTCGGCGCCCGCATTCCACGCCAGGTACAACGTGATGGGGTTGAACAGCCATCCCCATCGTCGTACCTGGGTGAGCATCCGAATCTGGCCGTCGGGTCGACAACCCGTCACCGGATGCAACTGGGCGCGGACCTGGTCCCCGAGCGAACTCGTCGAGCCATCCCCGTAGTCACTGACGCGGAAGCGGGCCGGTGCAGGCCGGGTTGCCGACCACAATGGATGGCGACGGCACAGGTCACCAGGGGCATCCGGGTCAAGCCACACGTAGCTCACCGGATACCGGAACTCGTGGACCTCTGGCGACAGGCGGCGATGGTAGACGTGGCCGTCGCAGGTGGCCGCAACGCCGGGCATCACAGGTCTGTCGCCTTCCACGCAACTCCCAGCGCTCGCAGACCCGGAGGGCGGAAGTGATCCCGTCCTCATGAAATCCGTGGCCCCACCACGCACCGCAGAAGTGGACGCCGCCGACCCCGTCGATGGTCGCGAAGCGCTGCTGCGCGTCGATTGCCGCAGCGTCGAACACCGGGTGGGCGTAGTCGATCGTTGCCAACATCGACGGACGGGTCGATGTACTCGTCGCTGTTCAGGCTGACGAGATATCGGCGTGCACCCGACAGGTGCTGCAGCGCCGTCATGTCGTAGGTCAGCGTCGCTTCTTTCTGGTCGTGCCCGCGTCGGTCGTAGTTCCACGCCGCCCACGCCTTGGGCAGAGGTGAGAGCAAGGTCGTGTCGGTGTGCAGCGTGGCGCGGTTCCGCTGGTACCGGATGGCGCCGAGCGTCGCCCTCTCGGTTGCCGTCGGCCTGGTCAACATCGCTAGCGCCTGGTCGCTGTGCACGGCCAGCACGACGACATCGAACTCGTCCGTCCCGTGCTCCGTCGAGACCATCACCGTGTCGTCCGTCGTTCGCTCGACGCCCGTCACAGGACACGAGAGCCGAACCTGGCCGGCGAATCGCGCCGCGATCGCATCGACATATGTTCGGCTGCCACCCGGGATCGTGCGCCATTGGGGTCGACCGCTGAGCCCGAGCAGACCATGGTTCTCCATGAAGGTCAACAGGCTCACTGCGGGGAATTCGCCGAACGTCGACGGATCGGCCGACCACACCGCAGCGCCCATCGGCCGGAGATGCAGTTCGACGAAGTCGCGTGAGAAGCGATTCACATCGAGGAACTGGTCGAGCGAGATCGATGGATCGGGGTTGTCCAGGAGTTGCCGGCCGCGCCGGTAGAAGCGACCGATTTCCTTCAACAGCTTCCACATCGTCGGGCTTGTCAGGTTGCGGCGGTCGGCGAACAGCGTGCTCATGTTGGTGGCCCGGTAGGTGAACCCAACCGTGGGCGAAGCAGGGTCTCGATCGGTGACCGCGAAGCTCATCTCGGTGTCAACGGTGGAGACACCAAGCTCGCGGAACAAGCGAACCAGGTTCGGGTAGTTGCGGTCGTTGTGGACGATGAAACCTGTGTCGACTGCGAGGTGCCCCGCACGAGGATCGTCGACGTCGAGGGTGTTCGAATGCCCGCCGAGGCGACGATCGGCCTCGAACAGCACCACGTCGTGGCGCGGACCGAGCAAGTGCGCGCAGGTGAGCCCGGAGATCCCCGAGCCGACGACGGCGATCCGGAGCCGCTGATTGGAGCCGGTCATCAACTGACGCGCGCACCGGTCTGAGCGACGCACCAATCCCACAGTTCGCGTCGACGGACCGGAGTGTCGGAACGACGAGTCGAGGGCAGCCGATGGATGGTCCGCCGCCGCCGATCGAGCCAGAAGTCACCGCTGGTTCGAACGGGTTCGCCATCGTCGGCGGCCAGCCACACCAGCGTGTCCGCACCCTCTGCCGGGGTTCGCAGCAACGGCCCCATCCATCGACGGAACTGCGGGAGTGATGCCTCGACGCCGGGCGTGTCGGCCCACCCAGGGTGCATCGCGTGGAACACGACCGCAGTTGGATCAACACGCAACGCCCACATCTCGTTGAGAGTCACCTGAGCGCGCTTTGCTCTCGCATACTGCTCGCTGCCGCGATACTCGGCGTCGGTCATCTGCAGACCGTCGACGGTGAGCCCGGCTGCGTACATGCCGCCCGACGACATGGTCAACACACGCCCGCGCCGTCCGTCAGTGAGCGCCGGAAGCAACCGGCTGGTGAGCAAGAATGGCCCGATCACCTGGCTGGCGACCGTCGCTTCGATGCCGGAGGAGTTGACGGCGCGATGCCCTGTGAGGGCACCGGCGTTGTGGACCAACACGTCGATCCGCTGATGCTTCACGAGCAGCTCGTCGGCCATTGCGTTGACCTGCTCGGGTTCGCTCATGTCGGCGCAGGCGATGCTGAGGTCGGAGGAACCGGTTCGTACAGCAATCTCGCTTCGTACCCGTGTCGCCTTCGCAGCATTGCGGCCGGAGATCACCACATGTGCACCGAGGCGGGCGAACTGTTCGACAGCCTGGCGGCCGAGCCCCGACGTCGCCCCGGTGACGACGATCGTGCGTCCGGAGAGGTCGTAGCTCGCGAGTGGTGTCCAACGGTACAAACGGGAACGCAATTGGTAACCGACCTTCGTGAAGCTCGGTGCTATGGGCGCTTCGATCAGCGCGTCGACCACGCCGGCCACAGTCACGAGCCGACCACCTCGCCGGCCAGTGCCCCAACCAGGCCCTGTGCCGCACGACTGCCGATCCGGTTGAACATCGGCTTCAGTACGAAGTCGACGTATCGGAGTGGGCCGTTCAGCCTGAGCTCTGCGTCATAGGTGACATTGCAGCCTGAGGCCGAGTCGGTGATCGTGATGCGGTCGATCGACGTGAGCATTCGGCTTCGTGCCTCGATCAGCACGAGACGAGGCTCGTCGTACTGCTTGGTGACATATCGAAGGGTCAATTCGCCGCGCCCGGAGGCCACTACCACGTCGAACACGCCGTCCGGCCCGCCACCCGAACCGGCTACCTGGGTGACCCCCTTGACACCAGGATCCCATTCAGCAAAGTTGCGGAGGTCCGACATGTAGGCGAACGCGGCCTGCGGGTCTTGAGGTGTGCGGACTGTGACGACATACCGAGCCATGCTCGTCAATACGCTGCGGGAGGCACCGGTGGATGCAGCATCCGCGGCGGTGCGAGTTGTGTGCTGTTGCCCTACTGAGCGGCAGTGACGCCGCGAAGGATGCTGACTCCGCTGTGTGTGGGCACTCCATCCGCCGGCTCGATCGAGATGTCGACGATCGGATACTTCGCCGGATCGACGCCCGATGGGATCGGATAGTCGCCGTTGCCATGGAATGGCCCCAACGAGATCATGCCCTCCACTTGGCTGTCGATGAGCCACACCTCGATGTAGCTCTCCGGATCCTCCGGGGGACTGCTGACGTCGAGGCGCAGCAGGAACGACGGACCGCGCTCGACGATCTTCGCCTTCCCCGACGAATCCGAGCCCAGCGGACTGAGCCCTTCATTTGTCAGCGGGACGGAAGCCACGACGTTGTCGCGGTCGCTCTCCGACACGAGCAATCCGCCGACGATGACCAACGCCGCAACGACGGCAGCGGCCACCCCGAGCCACGCTCGACGACGAGCCTGCAGCGGGACGACCACGTCGCTCACCGGACGATCCATCTTCGCCGCGATCCCGCTCCACATCTGCGCTGGCGGGTCGACGCGATCGAAGTCCTCGTCGGTCATTCGATCGGCGATCATCTTCAGCTGCTGCAGCTCGGGATCGACAGGTTCTGACTGCGGTCGGTCATTCATCGGTGGCTCCGCTGGTCATCCCCGCCACTGCCCGCTTCAGCACCGGAAGGCTGCGACGAACATCACTCTTGATCGTGCCGAGTGGCAGGTGTGTCTTGGCTGCTATCTGCTCGTGGGTCATGTCGTGCCAGAACGCAAGCTCGACCACTTGCCGAGCGCGTGGTGCGAGTTCACCGAGTGCCTCGGCGAGCAGCATTCGATTGGCGAGCATGTCGACGTCGTCAGCTGATGTACCACCCAGATCCTCGACGTCGCCCGCCGCGATCAGCGGTCGGCGACCCTGGCGACGCAGATGGTCGATCGCCTTGTTGCGTGCAATCGCCATCAGCCAGCCACCGAGCCCCCCACGTGTCGCATCGTACGAACGCTGCGATCGCCAGGCGGCGACGAACACGTCCTGAGTGAGTTCGGTTGCGTCGTCGTGCCCCACCGTTCGCCGACAGAACGTGTACACCATCGAACTGTACCGGTCGTAGGCATCACGCACGGCGACGTCGCCGCCGTCGGCGAACGACCGCTCCAGCTCACTGCCTTCGTGGATCTCGCCCACGTCGTCGGACACACAGTGACTGTATCGATGATCGACGGCGATAGACCAGCGTGCCAGTTCTCGCCGCACGCTGCCGGCCCCGCTCGGGGCCGACAGAGCGGGGGGAGGGACCGTGATCAACTCGACGGCACACATGCACTCACATTCCCTTTCGCGGCCGCGCTGAGAAGTGACTGACGGCTACGTCGTCTTCAAGTACGCCACGGCCTGCCGGGACGGATGCAGATTTCGTGAATCGCTCGAGCGCGCTGGTCAGACAGGGCCGAGCGGCAGCGTGCTGTCCTTGCGAGGTAGCTCGACGAATGTGCGGCCCGGCTGGAGCAGGATCTCTTTGCCATCGTCAGCGACCAGTTCGAACGGATCGTGGATGTCGTTGCGACTCCAGGTGCCGGAGATGTAGTTCCCGCCGGTGAAGACGAACGCCTTACCTTTGCCGAGCGTCTGTGCGTCGGGACTGCCGGAGATGCCTGGGTCGTATTCCATTTCCAGCACGACGACGTTGTTGGTGCTGATCTGACCACTGTTGCGGTCCATGTGCCGGCGGCCCTCCATCTCTCGGTAGTACACCCCGTCAGCCGCGTTCCACTCCCAGCCGACATCGATGGAGTCCAGCTTCACGGCTACCCCGGCGCTGGGTGTGCCGGCCGGTGGCGCGCCTGCTTCGCGATAGGCGAACTGCTGCTTGGCGGGTGGAGCGAACGGCGGCGTCTGCGTGTACAGGTCAGCCGTGTTCGAGTAGAGGTTGTGAGGGATCGAGCGGTCCTTGGCGCGGTAGTAGACCCTCGCGTGGCTCGGGCCGATGTTGACCAGTTCGCTGTTGTCGATCTCGTTGGTCACCGTGGCGTTGCCACCGCTCCACGCGAACAGCGGATGGTCGAGCGCTGTGAAGAGGGCGACGTCTTGGAGTCGACCCGAACGGATCGGCCCAACCGGATCGCTGTCGCCGCTCTGGAACACCATCGCGAAACGCGTGATGTGGTCATTGACGATCTCCTCGAACACCAGGTCGGCTGCGTTGAAACCGCTCTGAGGACGGGCACCTCCGGCGTTGTCGATCTTGACGACCAGCGCCGGACGAGCGGCAATGACGGGATCAGGATTCTCCACCCCGGTCAGGGGGTACACCGGGTCGGGGGGCAGCGTCGTCGTGGTCGCCGCCACCGTCGTGGTCGTGGCCTTCTCCGTGGTGGTGGTCGATTCCTCGGTGGTGGTTGTCGCCTTGACGGTCGACGCTGTCGTCACCTCCGTGGTGGCGGCCGTCTGGCTGTCGCTGCTGCATGCAGCGGCCACTCCGACCAGGGCGAGCAAGCCCAGGACGGTTCCGAATCGGCGACTCGCCTGCCGGGAAGACCGTCGAGAGGAACGTACGGGCGTGTCTGATCGCGGTGAGTACATGGTGATTACAACTTCCAAAGGGCTCGGGGGACGCTGGTGGGGGAAACGCAGGGCGTTCCAACACGTCCATTCTGCCCAGTAGGGTCCTTCGATTGCTGTCACCCTCGCATTTGCCCTGCTGAGCCGGTCATCGCAGTGACATTCGGCCCTTTTGCCTGGACGCATGTCGCACGAGGATGGACGCGTGAAGCCGGCTGCGCCCACCGACGACAAACGATGGCGCGTCGTCGAGACGCGCATGCGTCGTCTCGGCAATCGTCCCGACGCGCTCATCGAAGCACTCCACTCAGCTCAGGAGGCGTTCGGTTACCTCGACGACGACGCCCTTCGATTCATCGGCGAGAGTCTCTTGGTTCCACCGTCGAGGGTCTTCGGTGTCGCGACCTTCTATCACTACTTCACGCTGAAGCCACACGGTGAGCACACCTGTGTCGTCTGCACCGGTACGGCGTGCTACATCAACGGAGCCGGCGAGATCCTCACCTCGATTCGCGCCGGTCTCGGTGTGAAGCCCCGTGAGACCACCGCCGACGGCAAGCTGTCACTCCTGACCGCCCGTTGCCTCGGCGCCTGCAGCCTCGCGCCCGTCGCGGTCGTCGACGGCGACGGTAGAGGGGCGGGTCGTCGCGGGCGACTTCGTGGCTCGGTTGGAGGAGCTGTGACCGACTCGTCGACGGATGCGGCGCTGGAACGACTTCGCCGTCGCCGTGTCGTCAACGTGTCGAGTCTCGAAGGGCCGGCGCGCGCCTCCGCGTTTGTCTGCGAGGCCGTCAGCTGTCTGTCGACACAGTCGCACGATGTGCTGATGGGGTTGGGCGAGCGGGTCACGGCCGCGGGATTCACCGATGTCGCTGTCAAACGTGTCGGCTGCCTGGGGATGTGCGCCGCCGGACCGCTCGTCCAGATCCCCGAGACAGGCCAGCTCTTCTCCCACGTTCGGCCCGACGACCTCAGCAGCATCGTCGATGCACTCGCTGAGGTGACACCGGGTGCCGAGCGCGTCGAGGAAGCGCCGTTCTTCAGCCGGCAACTGCGCATCGTGACGGAGAACTCCGGTCGCGTCGACCCCGAGAGCCTCGACGACTACGTCGAGCGCGGCGGGTTCGAGGCTCTCCATTCGGCTCTCACGTCGATGACTCCCGCCGAGGTACGCGACGAGATCACCAGAAGTGGTTTGCGGGGTCGCGGTGGAGCTGGCTATCCGACTGGACTCAAGTGGAACACCGTCGCCAAGGCCATCGGCTCGACCAAGTACGTGATCTGCAACGCCGACGAGGGCGACCCGGGCGCATTCATGGACAGGAGTGTGCTCGAGAGCGACCCGTACCGGGTCCTCGAAGGGATGGCGATCGCGGCATACGCAGTCGGCGCGAGCGAGGGTTACGTCTACTGCCGGGCCGAGTACCCACTCGCTGTCAGTCGGCTCCGCAAGGCGATACGTGCTGCGAGCAACGCGGGCTATCTCGGTGCAGCGATCCACGACACACACTTCGGGTTCGAGGTCGACGTGCGCCAGGGGGCGGGTGCGTTCGTGTGCGGTGAGGAAACCGCATTGATCGCATCGCTGGAGGGAGGGCGTGGCACCCCTCGAACACGGCCGCCGTATCCCGCAGTGGACGGCCTGTGGAACCGGCCGACATTGATCAACAACGTCGAGACGTTCGCCAACGTCTCGTCGATCATCCGCAATGGAGGCGCCTGGTTCGCCGACATCGGAACCGCGACGAGCAAGGGCACGAAGGTCTTCGCGCTCGCCGGCCGGGTGGTCAACACGGGCCTCATCGAGGTGCCGATGGGCACCACACTGCGCGAGATCGTGTTCGACATCGGCGGTGGCATCGTCGGCGGTCGTGCCTTCAAGGCGGTCCAGACCGGCGGTCCGTCGGGCGGCTGCATTCCATCCGAGTTCCTCGACATGGGTGTCGACTACGAGTCGCTGATCGACGTCGGCTCGTTCATGGGGTCCGGCGGGATGATCGTGATGGACGACACGTCGTGCATGGTCGACGTGGCGAGATACTTCATGGACTTCTGCCGCGAGGAGTCGTGCGGCAAGTGCGTTCCGTGTCGCGTCGGCACGACCCAGCTGTTCATGCTGCTCGACAAGATCACCCGAGGCGAGGCGACCTTGGACGACCTGGATCAGATGGAGAAGCTGAGTCACATGGTTCAACGCACCAGCCTGTGTGGGCTCGGCCAAGGCGCGCCGAACCCCATCTTCAGCACTCTGCGGTACTTCCGCGACGAGTACATCGCTCACATCGTGGATCGGGTCTGCCCCGCGGGAGTGTGCACGATCGAAGCTGCGCCGGTGCTCTCATGACTGCGGTCCACACTCTGCGAATCGACGGTGTCGAGGTGGCAGCAACCGAGGGTCAATCAATCCTCGACGTGGCGACCGAGAACGACATCGACATCCCGACGATGTGCCATCTCGACGGATTGTCCGACACCGGCTCGTGTCGTCTGTGCATCGTGGAGATCGCCGGCTCCAACAAGCTCACACCGGCATGTACGACCGCTGTCACCGAGGGCATGGATGTGACGACGCGATCCGAGCAGCTCATGGAGTACCGCCGGACGATCACCGAGATGCTGTTCCTCGAGCGCAATCACATCTGCTCGGTTTGCGTCGCCAACAATCACTGCGAGTTGCAAGACCTGGCCGAGGAACTGCATGTCGACCACTTCGAACTACCGGCCATCAACCCGACGGTCGGCATCGATGCCAGTCATCCTCTGTTCTCGATCGATCACAATCGCTGCATCATGTGCGTTCGCTGCGTACGGGTCTGTGCGGAGATCGAGGGCGCGTTCACGTGGGGAGTCATGGGATCGGGCATCGACGAGCGGGTCGTGACGGACATGGGGACACCGTGGGGCGAATCGACGACGTGCACGAGTTGTGGCAAGTGTGTGCAGGTCTGTCCGACCGGCGCACTCTTCGAGAACGGTCGCGCTGTGGCCGAAGGGACCCGGACGGTTCACCCGTTCCTGCCGTTCGTCAAGCGAGTCGGCAGGGAGGTCGAGCAGCCGTGAAGAAGCCGACGCTGGCCACGGTCTGGCTCGATGGCTGCTCTGGCTGCCACATGTCGTTCCTCGACATGGACGAGCGGCTCTTCGACATCACCGAGCGGGCCGACATCGTCTACAGCCCGTTGATCGACGCCAAGGAGTACCCGACGGATGTCGATTTCTGCCTCGTGGAGGGAGCAGTGTCGAGCGAGGACGATCTCCACAAGATCAGAAAGGTGCGCGAGCGAACTCGTACGTTGATCTCGTTCGGCGACTGCGCCGTGACCGCCAACGTGCCGGCCATGCGCAACCCGATCGGCGTGCAGCCGCTCTTGGATCGCGCGTACGTCGAGAACGTCACCATCAAGCCGGGCATCCCCGTCGAGGTCGTCCCGCGTCTGCTGCCGATGGCGCAGCCGGTGAATCGCGTCGTCAAGGTGGATCTCTACCTGCCGGGTTGCCCGCCGTCAGCCGACCTGATCTACCAGGCGCTCATCGACCTGCTCGAAGGTCGCACTCCCGACACCGACCAAGCCCGCTTCGGGCGCTGAGGCCAGCCATGACAAAGACGATCGTCATCGACCCGGTCACCCGGATCGAAGGCCACTCCAAGATCACCATTCACCTCGACGACGCGGGCGAGGTGGTCGACGCCCAATTCCACGTGACCCAGTTCCGGGGCTTCGAGCGGATCGCCCAAGGTCGTCCGGTCCACGAGATGCCGTCGATCATGGCGCGCATCTGCGGCATCTGTCCCGTCAGCCATCTCATCGCCTCCTCGAAGGCGTGCGACCAGATACTTGCGGTTGAGCCGCCGCCGACGGGGGTCGGCGTTGCGTCGAGTGATGAACCTGGCCCAGATCGTGCAGTCGAACGCGCTGAGCTTCTTCCACCTGTCATCGCCGGATCTGCTGTTCGGCTTCGACGCCGACCCGGCGAAGCGCAACATCATCGGTGTCGCCGAGGCCAATCCTGCGCTGGCTCGTGACGGCGTTGCGGTCCGCCGCTTCGGCCAGCAGATCATCGAATGGCTCGGCGGAAAGCGAATCCATCCATCGTGGATCGTGCCGGGCGGCGTCGACGCTCCACTCTCTGCCGAGACACGCGACCGCATCCTGTCGACGATCCCGGAAGCCATCGCCGCGATCGAGCGGGCACTGGCGTGGTACAAGTCGTCGCTGCTCCAGTGGGCGGACGAAGCGGCCTCGTTCGGCGACTTCCGATCTGCGTTCATGGGTCTGGTCGACAGCGAGGGCAACGTCGACCACTACGACGGGTTCCTCCGTGTCATGGATGCCGACGGCAACCTCCTGGCCGATCGCATCGACCCGACCACGTACACGGAGTACCTCGGCGAAGCCGTCGAGCCTTGGACCTACCTGAAGTCGACGTACTGGAAGGCGCTCGGCTATCCGCAGGGCGTGTATCGGGTCGGGCCGCTGGCACGGGTGATCGTTTCCGACCACATGGGGACCCCGCGGGCCGACATCGAGCTCGAAGAGTTCCGGCAGCGGCTCGGCCGCGTGCCCAGCAGTTCGTTCCACTACCACTACGCCCGGCTGATCGACATGCTCCACGCTGCCGAGCGGATCGAGGAGCTGCTCCGCGGACCCGACATCTTGTTGCCCCGCGTTCGTTCCTTTGCGGGGATCAACAGCAACGAGGGGATCGGCGTCTCCGAGGCGCCGCGCGGCACCCTCCTGCACCACTACCGAGTGGACGCCGATGGGATCGTTCAGTGGGCAAACCTCGTGATCGCCACGGGTCACAACAACTTGGCGATGAACCGCGGCGTCTTGCAGGTCGCCAAGCGCTACGTGAAGAGCGCGCAGCTCACCGAGCCGATGCTCAACCGTGTCGAAGCGGTCATCCGCTGCTTCGATCCTTGCCTGTCGTGCTCGACGCACGCGCTCGGTGAGATGGCGCTGCGACTCCAGCTGGTCGGTCCGTCCGGCACGGTGCTCGACGAGCTGGCGCGTTGACCGACGAAATCGTGATCGTCGGTTTCGGCAACTCGCTGCGCACCGACGACGGTCTCGGCTGGCATGCCGCCCAGCGCCTCGCCGCCGACCCGCGATTCGCTGGGATCACCGTCCTCCAACGACATCAGCTGGTGCCCGAGCTGTCGTTCGAGATCAGTGGTGCGGCGCTCGTCGTCTTCATCGACGCGACAACGTCGCTCCCACCGGGTCAGGTCGGTGTCGAGCAGGTCCAACCACTCGGACGAACGAGCGATACCTGGTCACACCACGTCAGCCCGTCCACGCTCGTTTCACTTTCGCATCAGCTGTATGGGAGGGCCGCCGAGGTCAGCGTCGTCAGCTGCGGAGTGCAGTCGGTGGAGTTCGGCGACCGACTCTCGCCTGCGGTCGAGGCCGCGATGCCGAACGTGATCGCCGCGGTGGCAGAGCTCGTGGCGTGTCAAACAGCAACGCAAGCCACGAAGAGTTCGGATGGACGAAACCGCGAGGTGGAGCTGCGCCCTGCCCTCAGAAGTTCGTCAGCGAACGAGTCCCGACACTCGGTGGCAGCCGCAGACGAAGATCGATGAGCGCTGTCGCCAGATCGTTGCCGAGATCGGTGCGCCGTTTGACGTTCACAATCGGTGATCGCCCTCCATCGGGTTCGCTGGCGGAGGCAGCCACAGAGTGCTCGCCGATGAGGATCAGGTCAACGACGCTGCAGTCGTTGGCGTCGACCCATGTCTCTGCGGCGCATTGGTCTACCGGGGACGGTGTGTAGTTCCAATACAGTTTCATCGCCCGAGAGTAGGACGCAGAGAGTAGGCATGTAAACACTTGAAGTGTTCATGTTTTGGCAAGATCGCCCGTCCTCGAAATGCTCACTGATTGTCTCCTTCATTCCGGGTTTTTGATGTCGTCGAGGAGATCCACGTGCTGCGGAGCCCGCGAGGGATGCGTCGGGGAATGCGGACTGTTGCGATAGCCGGACGGGCGATGTCGGCGGCGTCGAGAACGACGAGGTCCGTCTCGTCCCTCGACGTGTGGTGGACGAACCCGACGAGCCAGCCGCCGTCGGCTTCGCTGCGTCGTGCATGGTCCGCGACGAACACGAGGTCACCAGGCTGGCAGTCAGCCCGAAAGGCGTGGCGGGAGCAGGTCGAGGTGGCGAGATCGTGCTTGTCGGCGGTCTCGTCGCCGGTGGCCCACAGATAGCGAACCGGCTCGGCGCCGCGATGGTCGTTGGGGTGGGCGAAGCGTCGTGGTGTCGGATCGAGTACCGTCGCGGTGAACGGTCGCCGATGCGGGGTGCAGCGTCCATCGCTCGAGCGACGGCGTGACGGCGTAGACGACGACGGTGTCGCCGACATCGTGAGCGTGCACAAGGTCGGGGGCGTCGAGCACCGGTCGCGATCCACGTGATGCGACCCTCGCCGTCGCGAGACGTGACACCGACGAAGCCGTCGGCCACGAACACGACGCGGTCGCGGGTGATCGCCAGATCCTTGACCCGGTTCGGTGCTCCAGGATCGGCCGGCTCGTCCGGGTGAGAGCACCGGAGGACACCACGACGTGCGCCTGAGCTCCGTTGGCGCCGACAGCGAGGAGGTGAAGGTCGCCGGTGATCGGGTCACGCTTCGGATAGGCGGCAAGTCCGCGGGATTGGCCTGCGAGGTCGACTCGGCGAAGCGTGTCGAGATCGCGGGTCAGCTCGTAGGCGAGCGAGCCGTCGCCGAGCGCCAGGATCGAGCCGCCGAAGGCGACGATGTTGCTGGCGACGACGTCCGGGCCCGTGTTTCGTGGCCCAGGCGACGGGTCGCTGCCGAGTCGCTTGGCGACGGCGTCCGTGATCACCCAGCGGCTCCGGTACGACGATGCACGACCCGCGTGCAGATGGACCGCGTGGACCATCCGTCGTCAGCATCGAGTCGCGGCGACCCGAGCCACCGCTGTCAGAGTCGGTGCCGATGCCGAGCGAGCCGACCGGACAGCCCAGCGGGGAGCGTGCCGTGCACGGTGAGGTCGGTGACGGTGGTCTCGCCTCGGACGGCGCTGTCGTCGCTGGATGGGTTCGAGGGCTCGGTTGGTGGGGCCATGAGCTCATCGTCGACCTAAGGCCCTTCGCCCGCATCGGGCGCGACCCCTCAGATGTCGGAGACCGGCGTCTGTCAGGCGATGCCGAGCCGTTGGGCAACGGCGGCGGCGTCGACGCGGCTGTTGACGCCGAGCTTTCGCAGGATGTTCGAGACGTGGACGCTCGCCGTCTTGTCCGAGACGAAGAGCTCGTCGCCGATCTGGCGGTTGGTGCGCCCAGCGGCCACCAGGGTCAGCACCTCCGCCTCCCGGGGCGTCAGCCCGAGGCTGCTGCGCAGAGCTCTCGTCGAGCGTGACACGGGTCGGGGCTTCGACGCTGATCCGTGTCCGACGTGAGACGGCGTCGATCTCTGCCAGGAGTGGGGCGGCGCCGAGCTCGGACGGCGATCGAGTGCGCTTGTCGGAGCGACGTTGCCGCCCGGTCCGCGGCGCCGGCCAGAGCTGCCGCTTCGGCTTCGCGAAGCAGCGCCGTCGCGGTCGCCCATCGATCGCCGAGGTCGGTCCAACGAGCCGCGGCCTCGGCCCACGCATCGGCGTCGGACACGGTGAGGCGGGTGAGGCTCGCGGCGGCGTGGGCGAGGTGTGCCGCCGTGTCGCGTTGCGGGCCGTGTCGGGCAGTGCTCAGCGAACGATCGAGCGGCATCGATTCGCTGCTGAAGGCGGGAGATCGTCTCCGGCGAGATCGACGGGCTCGCGACGCGCCACGCTCGTCCAGGGTCCGTTCGACCGTCGCAGCGACGCTGAGCATCGCGAATCGTGCCGCCCACAGCACCGACGTCGTCCGCGTCGATTCCCAGCCTCGCTCGGCAGCGCGAGCCGCTTCGTCCCAGTTCCCGAGCGCGAGGTGGACGTCGGCCGCAGTGGCGTCGAGCACGGACTGATGCCATCCGTCGACGGGCTGAGCCGCGGCCTCGGCGAGCTGGCCGAGTGCCCGGTCGGTCTCACCGCGTCGGGCCGCGAGCATCGCCCCGGCTCGCGCCAACCGAAGCGAGACCGACCGGAAGCGTGTTCGGCAACGGGTGGCGGGCGAGGACCGTCGCAGCCTCGGACCAACGGCCGAGGCGGATGAGCGCCTCGGCGGCGAGCGAGTCGAAGTAGCCGCCGAAGCCCTGATCGAGGCCGGTGAGTTGTCCCTCCGCCACCGCGTCGAGGGCGGTGTTGATCGCCGCCTGGTAGTGGCCGGCGTCGACGAGTGCGACGCACAGGTAGACCGTGGCCAAGGCGCGAGCTCTGCGCGCTGGTGGCGGCGGCGACCGACTCCCGGCACAGCTCGACCGCCTCGTCGGGGTCACCCTGGTTGCTGCGGACGATGCCGAGCACACGGCGGGCCATCACCCACGCCGCCGGGTTGTCGTCGGGGGTCGGGACGAGGTCGAACACCTTCGCGCACCAACGTTCGGCGGTCGCGTAGTGGCCGGACATCAGCTCCGCCTGGCCGAGACCGGCGAACACCGCAGCGGCCTCGGCGCCCTCGTCGCCCGACAGCAGCGCGGCCGCCCGTTCGAACTCGACGCGGCTCTCGTCGAGTTGTCCGCTGGACCACAGGTAGCGGCCGAGCCGCTCGTGGCCCCACGCCGCGCCGAGCGGAGGCGGCCCGACCTCGAACGCGGCGCGCGCCAGCTCCACCGCTCGTTGGTTGCCGACCGTGGACGTGGCGATCTCGGCGGCCTGCCACAGGCGGTCGCCTCGGCTGGCCGTCGCGGCGCGCTCGCCGACCGCGTCCCAGCAGCTCGAACGCGCGCTCGAGATGACCGAACGCGGCACCCGGCGCGACGGTCTCGGCCGCGTCGGCGGCGGCGAGCAAGGCCAAGAACGCGCCCTCGCTGTCGCCGGAACGGTCGAGGTGGAAGGCGAGCTCGCCGGCCCGGTCGGCGCGGCGCAACACATCGGCGGGCTGTTGCTGCAGCGTCTCGGCGATTCGGCGGTGCAGGCGCGGTCGTTGCGGCGGGAGCAGGTCGGCGTAGACGACCTCGCCGAGCAGCGGGTGCCGGAACCGGTACGCGTCGCTGTTCGTCGACGACCAGCAACCGGGCGTCGATCACGGTCCGCACCGCGGCTTCGACCTCGCTGTCGGACAGCGCGACGATCGCGGCGAGGAGCTCGTGGCTCGTCTCGCGACCGATCGTCGCGACTGCCCCCAACACCTGGCGAGCGTCGTCGTCGAGACCGGCGATCTCCGACGGAGATCAGATCGGACAACACCATCGGAATCGTCTCGCCGGCCAGGTGCGCGGCGACGAGCTCCCGCGTGAAGAACGGGTTTCCCTGACCGCGTGCGACCACCTGGTCGACGAGCGCGTTCGGCGCCGGCTCTGCCGATCAGCGCCGCGACTCGCGCGGCGACCTCGTCGCGATCCAGCCCTTCCAGGTGGATCCGATGGGCCGCCGGGAGCCGGCTCAGCTCCGCCAGTCGGCGCCGCTGTGACGGGTGGACGCCGACCTCGTTGGCGCGGTAGGTGCCGACGAGCACCACTCGTTCGTCGATGAGGTTGCGGGCGAGGTACTCGAACAGGTCCCACGTCACCGTGTCGGCCCAGTGCAGGTCTTCGAACCCGACGATCACCGCGTCGTCGACCGCGAGCATGGGTGATCAGCTCGAGCACGGCGACGAACAGCCCGCCCTGAGGCGAGTCCGGACCGCTCCGGGCGCGACCGTGCCGGGTGCGAACCAGTGGCGCAGCGGCGCCAGATCCGGCGTGTCGGTCAGCAGATCCGGCCTCGACCGGCGGACCTGGCGAAGCAGATCGGCGAGCGGCGCCAAGGGAATGGTGTCGCCGCCGATGTGCGTGGACCTCCCGAGGTAGAGGGCGACATCGGCTCGCGAGGCGCCCTCGCTCACGATCGTCGTCTTGCCGATGCCGGCGTCACCGCCCACCAACACGACCGACGGCAGCCCGTTGCGGGCGTCGACGATCGCCCGTTCGAAGACGGCCAGCTCCGCGCGCCGTCCCACGAAGTCCTCGGTCGGCAGAGCGGTCCGGCACGATGCCGTCCAGTATCGCTGCGCCCGGCAGCTCCGATCCACCGAGCGTCGACGTCCGCAGATCTGAGGGGGTGTGGCCGATGCGGACCGCCACCCCTTAGGACGACCGTGCTCGCTGCCATGCGACCGCACTACGATCACCGATACCGAACACAAGGAGTCACCATGCACGGCCGTCCCGATCACCCAGTCCCCCGGCGAAGCCCACGCCAGCCACCCCAATCGCTGGCGGATCCTCGGCGTGCTCGTGCTCGCGCTGCTCGTCACCTCCATCGACCACACCATCATCAACGTCGCCATGCCCCGGCTCGTCGGCGATCTCGGCGCCAGCTCGGCCCAGCTGCAATGGATCGTCGCCGTCGTACACCATCGTGTTCGCCGGGCTGCTCCTCACCGCAGGAAGCATCGGTGACCGCTTCGGACGCCGACACGCACTGCTCGCCGGCCTGGCCACGTTCCTGGCCGGCTCCGTGGTCGCCGCCACGGCAGGCTCGACGACCGCCCTCATCGTCGGCCGCTGCGTGATGGGCCTCGGCGGCGCGTTGATCATGCCGACCACGCTGTCGATCCTCGTCAACGTGTTCGGCGATCCCCGCGAACGCGCCAAGGCGATCGCCGTCTGGACCGCGGCCAGCGGTGCCGGCATCGCCCTCGGGCCGATCGTCGGCGGTGCGTTGATGCGCAGCTTCTCGTGGTCGTCGGTGTTCTGGATCAACGTGCCGCTGCTCGTCGCCGCCTTCGTCGGAGCAATGCACCTCGTGCCCGACTCCCGCGACCCGCACGCCACGAAGCTCGACCCGGTCGGCGCCGTCCTGTCCATCGCCGCGATCAGCTCGCTGGTGTACGCCATCATCCAGGCTCCCGAGCGCGGCTGGACCTCGACGGCGTCGCTCGTCAACTTCGCGGCAGGGACCGCCATCGGAATCGTGTTCGTCGCCTGGGAGATGCGCCGAGACGATCCGATGCTCGACATCGCGCCTGTTCCGCAACCGCGGCTTCTCGGCCGGCAGCATCGCCCTCACCCTGCTGTTCTTCGCCATGGCCGGCACCGTGTTCCTGCAGGCGCAGTACCTGCAGTTCGTCCTCGACTACACGCCGCTCGCCGCCGGGTTCGCGCTCGTCCCGGCCGCGATCGGGATGCTGCTCGGCACCGGCGCCGGCGCCCACCTCGCCGCCAATCCACGGCGGGCGGATCGCGGTCACCGCCGGCACGCTGATCGCCGCCGCCGGCGTCGCGGTGCAGGCCGCGTTCGTCGACGGCGGGTCGTACCTCCCGACCGGCGTCGGCCTTGCTGCTGTTCGGCCTCGGCGCCGGCATCGCGATGCCGGCCGCGACCGAGATGATCATGGCGACCCTTCCACCGGCTCGCGCCGGAGTGGGCTCCGCCGTCAACGACACCGTCCGAGAGTTCGGCGGAGCACTCGGGGTCGCGGTCATCGGCAGCATCGCCGCCACGAGCTACGCGTCGTCGATGCACCGCGAGCTGGACCGCTTCCCCAACCTGACCGACATCGACCGCAGCCTGCTCACCAACAACGTCGGCGCCGCCATCCACGCGAGCCGCCAGCTCGGAGCGCAGGGCGACCAGATCGCATCCGTCGCCCGGGACGCCTTCGTGGACTCCATGAACAGTTCGCTCTGGATCGCCGCGGGTCTCGCCTTCTGCGCTGCCCTCGTCGCCTTCACACAACTGCCCCGACACACCGCGCCCGTCCACGGGGTACCTGGCGAGTCCGCCCACCACGACCACCATCGACACACGCCCGCCGACGGCGACCGTGTCGACATGATCGATTCCCCACGTGAGGTTGTGGATGAACCGTTACCAACGACCAGCACGAAGGCCCTCTCCGCCGAGCGGAGAGGGCCTTCGCCGTTTCTCAGCTCGTTGTTCAGTCGTCCTGCCCGAACGTGAGCACGACGCTCCCGACCTTGTGGCCGCCGTCGACCCGGCGATGCGCTTCGACGATCTGCGCGAATGGCAGGACCGAATCGATGACCGGCTTCAGCACTCCCTGCTCGGCCAGCGACATGAGGGTTCGGTAGTTGTCGGCGGTCATCGAGGAATCGTTCTCGGCTGGCGCTGATCGTGGCCTTCTGCCACGACGCGGCGAGCATCTGCCAGAGATCGCCGACGACCATCAGGAAGCGGCCGCCTGGTTTCAGCGAGCCCTTGACCCGCGCGTAGGGCGCGTTGCCGTGATTGTCCATGATCACGTCATAGCGCTGCCCGTTGCGGGTGAAGTCTTCCGTCGTGTAGTCGATGACGTGGTCGGCCCCGAGGCCGCTGACCAGTTCCGCGTTGGCGCCGCTGCACACGGCGGTCACCTCGGCGCCGAGGTGCTTGGCGAGTTGCACGGCCATGGTGCCGACCGCACCGGAGGCGCCGTTGATCAGCACCGTTTCACCAGGGGCGAGCTTGCCCAGCCGGAAGAAGATGAGCGCCGTCGTGCCGCCGAAACAGAGCGCCACGGCATCCTGGTAGCTCAGGCTCTCGGGGATCGTGGCGATCGCTCCCTGTTCGGCCACGGTCACGTATTCGGCGTGGCAGCCGAAGTCGAACCCGCGCGAGGCGACCACCCTGTCGCCCGGCTGGAAGCGGGTGACCGCGCTCCCCACCGCCTCGACCTGCCCGGCCATCTCGAAGCCGAGGATGGGCTGCTTCGGCTTGGTGAAGCCGAGCTTCAGCCGCATCGGCAGGCGCAGTCCGCGCGGGACGCGCAGCGCCCTCACCCGGGTGTCGCCGGAATTGACCGTCGTCGCAAAGGCCTTGACCAGCACCTCGCCGTCCGCCGGCACGGGCTTTGGCACCTCCCGGATCTGCACGACCTCCGGCGGCCCGTATCGTTCGCAGACTGCAGCCTTCATCGCTCACCCAACCGGTGCATCTCCGCGTTCGTCAGAGGATCTCGTTGGACGGCGAGGTACTCGTGCACGAGCCGTACGCACACGGCACCTTCTCCGGCAGCCGACGCGACGCGCTTGGTCGAGTCGCGTCGCACATCACCGACGGCGAACACGCCGGGAAGCGTGGACTCGAATGGCAGGCGTGACGGAGTCTTCTTCCGATGGTCCGGTCATCACGAAGCCCCAGTCGTCGCGTGCGACGTCTGACGGAAGCCATTGGGTGAACGGCTCGGCACCGATGAGGATGAAGAGCGCGGCGGCGGGAAGCGTGTCGACTGCTCCCGAGGGTGGACGTCGGACGTCGATGGTCTCGAGCCGGCCGTCGCCCGCGCCCGCCGACGACCTCGACCCCGTACATGAGGTCGATGTTGGGGGTCGCGTCGATCTCGGTGATGAGGTACTCGGACATGCTCTGGGCCAGCGACTCGCCCCGCACGAGGATCGTGACGCGAGACGCGAACTTGGCGAGGTGCACGGCTGCTTGGCCGGCGGAGTTGCCGCCGCCGACCACGAACACGTCTTGGCCGGCGAGGGCGGCCGCTTCGGAAATTGCGGCTCCGTAGTAGACGCCGACGCCGTTGAACGCCTCGAGGGACGGAATGTCGAGTGTGCGGTACGACACCCCGGTGGCGATCACGACGGCCCGTGCCGGGACGTCGGTGCCGTCGGTGAGTTGCACGATCCGCAGGTCGCCGTCGACGCGCAGACCCGCTGCCGCGTGGCCGTAGATCATCTCGGTCCCGAACAGGATGGCTTGGTCGAAGGCACGGGCCGCCAGCTCGGCGCCGCTGATCCCACGCGGGAAGCCGAGGTAGTTGCGAATCATCGAGCTGGTTCCGGCCTGACCGCCCATGGCCGTCGGCTCGATGAGCGCCGTGCGCAATCCCTCCGACTCCGCGTACACGGCCGCTGACAGACCGGCGGGTCCGCCGCCGACGACGATGAGGTCGTAGATCCCGGATCCGGGGCGGGTGCGTGCACCCAACGCATCGGCGATCTCGATGTTGGAGGGATCGACGAGCGTGCGGCCGTCTTGGAGGACGACGACCGGCGCGGTGTCGGCGTTGACTCCTGCCGTCTGCAGGATCGCCGCACCGGCTTCGGAGTCGGCACGTTGGAAGGCGAATGGCATGTTGTGGCGCTGCAGCAGGTCGCACATCTCGTACACCCGTGCCGTTCGTTCGGCGCCGACGATGTGCACTGCTGTGGTGCGAGGACCGCGGATGCGCCACCACTCGTCGAGTAGTTCGGTGATGCTGCGGTGAAACCGTTCGTCGGGCGTGCCCGATGGCTTGGTGACGAAGCCTTCGGCTTGTCGCTGTGCGAACGCGGCCGCGATCTCTTCGCGGTACGACCGGCTCTCGTTCCAGTTGAGCAGCAGGCCGCGTCGTGCGTGCGGGTGCACCGTTCGGGCCTCGTCGAGGAGCACGGCTCCGTTCGAAGCGCGGTCGGCCAGGATCAGCGCAACGTCGCTGGCAGACTCGTCGAGCGCCCGCATGCGTTGACTGGCCGAGACGACGTCGGGATCGACGACGATCGTGTAGTCGTGCGAGTACCGGGCCACCAGTTGCTCGACGGTGTCCGAGGCGTCGGCCTCGGGGTCGACGATGAGGATGACCGGTTTGGTTGAAGGGTTCATTGGAGTAACTCGTGGATCTTGTCGAGGACGACGTCGGGGCGATCGAGTTGGATGTTAGATCTGCCCGGCGACGGGTGCGCCGGTGCGGATGGCGTTACTGGACGTGACGCCGCTGTCGCTCCGGCGCCTCGACCCCGATCAGAGAAACAACATGCCTAGTACAGTGCTCCAGGATGAGGGCGATCGTCCAGGACGTCTACGGCACCGTGCCTGAGGCGGTGCTCCGACTCGCCGAGATCGCTCGCCCCACGATCGGCGACGACGAGATCCTGGTGCGCGGTTGCGCGCGGCCGGCGTGGATCGAGGCACGTGGCACGTGATGACCGGCCTGCCGTACGCGATGCGCTTCGCCGGCTTCGGCGTTCGCACGCCCAAGGCGCCGAACCCGGGCCGGGCCCTCGCCGGAACGGTCGAGGCCGTCGGCAAGGACGTGACCGAGTTCGAGCCGGGCGACGAGGTCTACGGCACCTGCGACGGGTCCTTCGCCGAGTACGCCCGCGCACGCGCGAGCAAGCTCGCCCCCAAGCCGGCGAACCTCTCCTTCGAACAGGCGGCGGCCGTGCCGATCTCGGCGACGACCGCGCTCCAGGCCGTTCGCGACAAGGCGAAGGTGCAGCCGGGCCAGCACGTGCTGATCATCGGCGCGTCGGGAGGCGTCGGCACCTTCGCGGTGCAGATCGCGAAGGCCTTCGGAGCCGAGGTCACCGGCGTGTGCAGCACCGCCAAGGTCGACCTCGTCCGATCGCTCGGCGCCGATCACGTCATCGACTACACACGCGAGGACTTCGCCGACGGCGAGCACCGCTACGACGTGATCCTCGACATCGGAGGCAACCGGCCGCTGTCCCATCTCCGTCGGGCCCTCACCCCACGAGGCACCCTCGTGATCGTCGGCGGCGAGACCGGCGGACGCTGGCTCGGCGGATTCGACCGCTGACTCCGCGCGGTGCTGCTGTCCCCGTTCGTGAGCCAGAAGCTGGGCATGCTCGCCTCGTCGGAGAACTCCGAGGATCTGCAGGGTCGTCCGGGATCTCATCGAGTCCGGACAGGTCACGCCGGCGATCGACCGCACCTACCCGCTGAGCGAAGTCCCTGCCGCCATCCGGCACGTGAGCGAAGGCCGCGCCCGGGGCAAGGTCGTCGTCACTACATGAACCGTACGAGCAGGTAGAGCCGGCGTCGTCGATCATCACTCTCCGGAAGGAGACCGCCCGGAACGGGTACTACCG